>EQ973338.1:757776-779329 GCA_000158655.1 [Clostridium] methylpentosum DSM 5476 | reverse complement strand
AGAAAGCCACCGGTTGAACCGGTGGTCTTGACTGCAAAGAGAACGTGAAACGCTTCTTCATTTCTTCAGTGAATTTCATAACGAACACTTCATGGAGTAGGCTGCAAAATATTTTCCCTTGAGAGAAAGCGTGGCAAATCCAGTGGCATGCGCCTTAATTTCTTCAGCAGTACACGCGGAGAACGGAATGTAGGGAAAGGTTGAATCAGGTTGCTTCCTCCTCAGCGCATCGGATTGGTTGACAGGTTTTATTTTGAAAATGTTTCATACATAACTTGTGCAGTGGAGTGAGCATTTAGTTGTTGCACAGAGTGGGTTTGGGGGACAGATACAGCTTAGGCGCAGACCCATTTAACGATGCCCAAAGGAAGGGGCACAGAGACTCAAAGCCCTCTTTGAGCACTGCTGTTTTTGGTTGACAACCGCTGTTGAGAATGGTACAATGAAGAAAGATTTATGTAAAATGGCATCTGGTGCGCTTACCAAACTGTCTGCCGATTTCAGCAGGGAACCGAACAACAGCCTTTCGGACAGCACGTCGAAAGGCTGTTGTCGGCTGGTTGTAGCGTAGACGGATACAATAACAGGGCTTGCCGCCGGATGGAGAGACTGAATTTCAACAGGTGGAATAAGATGGAGAAAATTCACATAGGCTGCGCTCAAAACGAGCTTTCCCGCAACTTTGCCGATCATCTCGCTCAATGCCTTCACAGTTATCACCCGGAACTGACAGCTGAACTCGTGCCGATTAAGAACACAGGAGCAGACGAGGAGCCGACACTGGTTGCGCGCAGATTGGAACAAGCGCTGATTGACTGTAGGGTTGACTTGGCGGTGTACCATGCGTTGGATCTGCCGCTCGAACTTCACCCCGAGTTGCCGATTGTCGCCATTTCCTCTCGGGAGGATGTGCGGGATGCCCTGGTGTTTCCACAGGGCAAGCAGCAGCCGGATTTCAGCAAGCCGATCGGCTGCACCTCGAGGCGGCAGCAGGTACAGCTGCACAGAGTGTTTCCCGACTGCATCACCGCCCCGGTGGGCGGAACAGTTGCGGAGCAGCTCGCTCGACTGGATCAAGGAGAATACGGGGCGCTCGTCCTTCCAGCCGCACAGCTCGGGTGGTTCGGACTGCAACAGAGGGTTGGCCAATTGTTCTGTGTCGAAGAACTCGTGCCCGCTGCTGGGCATGCCGCTATAGCGGTACAGGCGCGGGAGGAATTTGACGCGGGACTTCTCGAGTGCTTTCACAGCTGGGACAGCTGGGACGCGGTGTTCTGCGAGCGGGAGTTTGCCCGGGCGCTTGAAGAGGAGCCAGGACCTATTGCCGTCCACGCGGAGGTGAAGGGGGAGACTCTGTCGGTTGTCGGGTTTTATGCGGACGAAGCGGAGGGTATTTACCGGATGAGCAGCATGTCGGGCGACCGCAAAGATGCCGGACGGCTCGGGTTCGAGCTCGCCGCAGAGCTTAAGATTGGGTAAAGGTGATAGGATACAGATGTCGATGCAACGAATTCTCCCTTTGAAAGACGGGAGGCCTCAGCTGTGATCGCTCTGGTGACAGGAGGCGCGGCGAGCGGAAAGTCAGAGCTCGCTGAGCGAATTGCCGTCTCGCTGTCCACTGGCCAGCGGCTTTACATCGCGACGATGCAGCCGCTGGATGAGGAGAGCAAACGCCGGGTCGAGCGCCACCGCAGACTTCGCTCTGGCAAAGGGTTTGACACAGCCGAGTGTTACGGCGGACTTTGTAACCTGCCGGGGGGATACAGCACCGCGCTTCTCGAGTGCATGTCCAACCTGGTGGCAAATTGTACATTTGGAGACGAGCGGTTCAGCACAGAACAGATTGCCCGCCAAGTGATTCATCTAGCAGCACAGTACGAAAATCTAGTAGTTGTAACCAATGAGGTTTTTTCAGGCGGAATGCAGTACCAAGGAGAGACGGCGGATTATCTGCGCAGCTTGGGATGGATCAACCAAAGGATTGGACAGACGGCGGATCTGGTCGTTGAAACGGTGTGCGGAATTCCAGTAGTGTATAAGGGGGAACTGCCATGGTGCTGATTCGGGGGCTGGTCATCGCGTTTGCAATGTATTCTAAAATCCCCATGCCTCGGGTGGAGTGGGACAAGCAGAGCATGCGGTTTGCCCTCTGTTTTCTCCCGTTGGTCGGCGGAGTAGTCGGCGGAGTTCAGGCTGGCTGGTGGTTTGCGGCAAACGCACTCGGCGTGCAGCCGCTGCTATACGCAAGCATCGCTGTGGCGCTCCCCATCCTGATTACAGGTGGAATCCACCTGGATGGGCTCATCGATACAAGCGATGCGCGCGCCTCCTATGGCGATCCCGACAAGAAACGCGCCATCCTCGACGACCCGCACACCGGGGCGTTTGGCGTAATTCACTGCGCAGTCTATCTGCTGGTGCAGCTCGGCCTATTCGTCCAGCTTTTTGTCGGAGGGAAATTGGTCTGGATTCTCGCCCTGGGGTATCCGTTCTCCCGCAGCATTGCGGGTGTGGCAATTCTTGTGATGCGCAGCTCAAAACAGGAAGGGCTGGTGCACACCTTTGTGGGATTTTCGCAAAGAACAATTTCGATTACAACGGTTTTCGTGTTTGGCGCCTTCTGTGCCCTTGGCATGGTGTGGATTGCACCGCTCTGTGGGACAATTCTCCTTGCAGGACAGGGACTTTTGCTTCTCTGGTGGCAGAGGATGACGCGCAGACAGTTCGGGGGCGTCAGCGGCGATCTCGCGGGCTATTTGGTGCAACTGTCCGAGCTTGTGACGCTGGGCGCGGTTGTGCTGTACAGTTTTCTTTAAGAGGAGGTTCGGTCAGATGATCCATCTCATTGTCGGAGGAGCGGCGCAGGGAAAGCTCGCTTATGCGCTTTCCTGTTACGGCCTGACGGAACAGCAGGTCAGTGAGGGGAACCTGGACGGCCCCATTGTCAACCGCCTGCAGGAATGGGTCCGCAAGCTCCTTGCGCAGCAAATCGATCCGCTGGCCCGTATTGATGAACTGGTGGAAGGACGGGATTTAGTCATCCTCTGTGACGAGGTGGGATGCGGCGTTGTCCCCATCGACCCTGCGCAGCGGGAGTGGCGGGAAGCGGTCGGCCGAGTCTGCTGCGCCCTCGCCCAAAAAGCGGTGTTTGTCGACCGGGTGCAGTGCGGGATTGCCACCCGTATCAAAGGGGGACCGGGATGTCTACCCTTGTGCTGATTCGCCATGGCAAGACAGCGGGGAATCTTCAAAAGCGCTACATCGGGCGTACCGATGAGCCCCTTTGCCCTGAGGGGAAAAAGGAGATGATTCAAAAGCGGACGCTTTATCCCGCCGTCCAGCTCGTTTATTCGAGTCCCCTGTTGCGCTGCCGTCAGACCGCTGAGATTCTCTACCCGCAGGTTCCGCTGCGCATTGCAGAGGACCTTCGGGAAACCGACTTCGGTGCGTTTGAAGGCAAAAATTATCAAGAGCTCAAGCACCATCCGGCCTACCAGGCCTTTCTCGACAGCGGGGGACAGACTGCTTTCCCAGGCGGGGAGGAGCCGGCTGCCTTTAAAGCGCGCTGCAGGCGGGAATTTTCCCGGATTGTGCGGGAAGGGATGGAGGCACAGAAGGTGGCCGTTGTCTGCCACGGCGGCACGGTGATGGCGATCCTTGAAGCATTTTGCCTGCCCAAGCGGGATTTTTACAGCTATCAGGTGGCCAATGGCTGTGGTTTTGTTCTCCGATCGATCGGAGACGGATTGTTTGAAATTGAGACAGAGATAGGATGAACCAAAATGGAAGTTGTTTGCGCTGTTCTCGCCGGGTTTTTGCTGGACTGCCTGTTCGGCGACCCCCACTGGCTACCCCACCCGGTCTGTCTGATGGGCAGTGCGTATGCCAAGGGGGAGAAACTCCTGCGCAGGCTGTTCCCCAAAACGCATTGCGGTGCGTTTTGGGGAGGGGCTCTGCTCTGCATTCTCGTTGTCTCCTTGTCGCTGGGCATCCCCTTGCTGATCCTCTGGCTGGCTGGACTGGTCAGCCAGTGGCTGGCTTTCGCTCTTCACTGCCTGTTTTGCTATCAAATATTGGCGGCGCGCTCGCTGCGGGACGAGAGCCGCAAGGTATATCTCCCGCTCAAGCAGGGAAATTTGTCTGAGGCCCGCAGGATGCTCAGCTATATTGTGGGACGGGACACCGGGTCTCTCAATGAAGAGCAGGTTGCCAAGGCGGCAGTGGAAACGGTTGCAGAGAATACCTCGGACGGGGTGATTGCACCGCTGTTCTTTCTACTGCTCGGCGGGGCGCCGCTCGGCTTTGCCTACAAGGCAGTTAACACCGCCGACTCGATGATTGGCTACAAAAACGACCGCTATCTATATTTCGGGCGGTTCGCAGCGCGGCTCGACGATCTGTGTAACTGGATTCCCGCCCGGCTGAGCGGTATCTTTATGGTGCTGTCCGCCTTTTTCACCGGCCTGGACGGCAAAAACGCTCTGCGCATCTATCGGCGCGATCGGCGCAACCACGCGAGCCCCAACAGCGCGCAGACCGAGTCCGCCTGCGCGGGAGCGCTCAACATCCAGCTCGCGGGGGATGCCTCTTACTTTGGAACAATAGTCCACAAGCCGACGATCGGCGACCCCATCCGCAGGGCGGAGCCGGAGGATATCCTCCGCTCTCACCGGCTGCTCTACGGGACGTCGCTGCTCTGCCTGCTTGTCTTTTGCGGGATTCGATCCCTTTTCATCTTACTTTGACAGGAGGTTTTTTCGTTGAACAAGATTATTCATGGTGGAGATATTTACACCGATCGGGGCATCCCGCCCGAACAGCTCATTGACTTTTCCGCCAGTCTCAACCCGCTCGGCATGCCGCACAGCGTTCGCCAGGCGCTCTCCGACATCGCCCGCACCCGTCCCTGCTATCCCGATCCTCTCTGCCGAGAACTCAAATACCGCCTGTCCGCCTATGAGTCGATGCCGGTCGAATATTTCTTCTGCGGCAACGGCGCTGCGGAAATTATTTACCGACTGGTCAGTGCGCTGAGGCCGAAAAAGGCAGGTGTGCTCGCCCCGACTTTTTCGGAGTATGAGAGAGCACTCGATGTGGCGGAGTGCGAGGTAGTGCGGTTTGAGCTCGCAGAGTACAACGATTTTGAGCTGACCGATCAAATCCTCCCCTACATTACCGAGGATATGGACATGCTCTTTCTCTGCAACCCGAACAACCCGACCGGGCGGATCACTTCGTTTGAACTGATGCAGCAGATTGCTGAGCGGTGCGAACAGACCGGCTGCCTGCTCGTTGTGGACGAATGCTTTCTCGACTTTGTCGAGGGTGCGCGTTCGATGACGCAGCTTCTCTGGGGCAACAAGCACCTTGTCGTCCTCAAGGCGTTTACCAAGATCTTTGCAATGGCAGGCATTCGGCTCGGCTATTGCCTTTGTTCTGACTCCGCACTCATCGCCCGCCTCGAACGGGTGGGGGACCCCTGGAATGTGTCGGTTCCGGCTCAGCAGTGCGGCATCGCGGCCACCAAGGAAAAGGAGTTTGTGCAGCAGACCAGGGAGCTCGTCCGGCAGGAGCGGGAGTATCTCTCTTCTGAGCTGCGGGTCATCGGCTTCCGGGTGTACAAGAGCGAAGCCAATTACTTGATGTTCCGCTGCGACGACTCTAAGCTCGATTCGCGGCTGCTCAAATACGGCATTCTCATCCGCAGCTGCGCCGACTATGTCGGGCTCGACGAATACGACTATCGGATTGGTATCAAAACCCACGAGCACAACACCGCCCTCACCCACGCTCTGCTCGCCATCCGGTTTGGGGAATAGATATGGCAAGAGCGATCATGGTGCAGGGGACGGCGTCCAATGCGGGCAAGAGTGTGCTCGTTGCAGCCCTCTGCCGTATTTTTCATCAGGACGGCTACCGCACCGCACCCTTTAAATCCCAGAACATGGCGCTCAATTCGTTTGTCACCGCCGACGGCCTCGAGATGGGGCGGGCGCAGGTGATGCAGGCAGAGGCCGCGGGAATCGCCCCCGATGTGCGGATGAACCCTGTGCTGCTCAAACCCACAAGCGAGATGGGCTCCCAGGTAATCGTCTGTGGGGAGGTTGTCGGGGAGATGCAGGCGCAGGACTACTACGCCTACCGCCGCCAGGTGATCCCTTGCATTCGGCAAGTGTATGACAGCCTTGCCGCAGAACATGACATCCTCGTGCTCGAAGGGGCGGGAAGTCCAGCGGAGATCAACCTCAAAAAAGAGGACATTGTCAACATGGGGCTGGCCAAAATGGCGCAAGCCCCTGTTCTGCTTGTCGGGGACATCGACCGCGGCGGGGTGTTCGCCTCGCTTGCGGGGACGCTGCTGCTGCTCGAACCGGAGGAACGGGCACTCGTCAAAGGGCTGGTCATCAACAAATTCCGCGGGGATTTGGAGTTGCTCCGGCCGGGGCTTGAGGAGATCGAGCGGATCACCGGGGTTCCAGTGCTCGGAGTGATCCCCTACGAGCCGCTTGACCTCGATGACGAGGACAGCTTGAGCGAACGACTCGCTTCCAAAGGGAGGGGGCTGGTGGACATCGCGGTGGTCCGCCTGCCTCATATTTCCAACTTCACTGATTTCAGCCCGTTTTCCCGCATTCCACAGGTAGGATTGCGGTATGTGTCGTCGGCAGGGGAGCTGGGAGAGCCCGACCTGGTGATTCTGCCAGGGACCAAAAACACAATTTTCGACCTGCGCTGGCTCAAGGAAAAGGGATTTGACGCCGCGCTGCATGGTTTGGCTGAGATGGGGAAACCTATTTTCGGTATCTGCGGCGGCTATCAAATGCTTGGTGTAAAGGTGAGCGACCCGGACGGGGTGGAAGCCGGCGGGGAGGAGCGGGGGCTTTCTCTGCTCCGCTGCGAGACGGTGCTCTCTGCAGATAAGCGCCGCGCCCAGGTGCGGGGGCGATTTGATCAGGTCGGTGGGATTTTCTCCGGGCTCACCGGAGTGGAGTTTTCAGGCTATGAAATTCACATGGGCCGCACGCAGGGAGAGGCCCCTCTCACTCAGATCAACGGAGCAGAAGAAGGCGGGCAGAAGGGCAACCTCTATGGCAGCTATGTACATGGTCTGTTTGATTCCCCCGCGGTTTCTCAACAGATTGTGCACGCCTTGTTGAAAGAAAAGGGTTTGAATCTGCCAAATGTTGAAAGAATTGACCTGGAAACTCACAAACAGCAGCAGTACGACCGTCTGGCTCAGCTTGTCCGGACGTCGCTTGACCTGGAAAAAATTTATCAAATCTTAGAACAGGGAGTGTCTGTATGAAAGAACAGCTCGGTTTGGTTCACATCTATTGCGGAGACGGCAAGGGAAAGACAACGGCGGCGTTCGGCCTCGCGGTGCGCGCGGCGGGCAATGGGCTCAACGTCGTGGTTGCGCAGTTTTTGAAGAGCGGCAAGACAGGGGAACTCAACATCCTGCGCAACCTTGATCCAGTCACTGTTGTGGGCAACGGGATTACCCCGAAGTTTGTGTTTCAGATGAATGAGGAGGAAAAGCGGGAGACCATCCGCCGCCACACCGAGATGTTCGGCCAGGCAGCGCGGCTGTGCGCCGACGGCAAATGTGATCTGCTCGTACTCGACGAGATCATGAGCGCCTGCACAACCGGGATGTTTCCGCTGCAAAAAATTCTCGACTTTCTCGACACCCGCCCCGAACACATTGAAGTGGTGATGACCGGGCGCAATCCCCCGCAGGAGCTGATCGACCGGGCGGACTACGTCACCGAGATGGTGCTGCGCAAGCACCCCTATGAACAGGGAATCCCCGCGCGCCAGGGCGTGGAATTTTAGGAGGTGTGAGGATGGACGTACTTCAGTTGGCTTCACAAATCCGCCCGCTCGACGAGGGGGCGATGGACAGGGCCCGTCAACGGCAGCATTCCCTCGCAAAGCCGGCGGGGAGCTTTGGGCTGCTCGAACAGCTCAGCATTCAGATCGCGGGGATCACCGGTAAGGTAAATAACCGGGTGGACAAAAAGGTACATTTTCTGTTTGGCGCGGACAACGGGGTGTACGAGGAGGGGGTCGCGGGCACCCCACAGCACTTCACCAACCTTTTGATGCAGTTTTATGGCGGTTCTGCCCACTGCGGCATCAACGTGCTGTGTGACCACAACGGCATCGATTTGCGGGTGATCGATCTCGGCGTCAAGGGAGAGCTCGATCTCCCCCACGTCGAAAACCGCAAGCTGATGCCCGGGGGAACGCACAACTTCTGCAAGCAGCCGGCGATTGAACCAGAAATTGTAAGCCGTGCGGTGGAGATCGGGTTTTACTGCGCGCAGCAAGCTGTAAATCAGGGGTATCAGATCATCGGCACTGGGGAGGTCGGCATGGCGAACACCACCACTGCCGCCGCCTGCATTATGGCTGCGCTGGAGATCGACGACCCCGACCGGGCAATCGGGCGGGGCGCCGGGCTGACCGATGAGGCGTTTGCCCGCAAAAAACAGGTGATCCTGCACGGTTTGCATCTACATAAGCCCAATCCGGATGACGCCTTTGACATCCTTTCCAAAGTCGGAGGACTCGATATCGCGGCGATGTGCGGCCTGTTCCTTGGGGCGGCCTTCTGTCGGGTGCCGATTGTGGTTGACGGGGTGATCTCGGTTGCCGCCGCGTTGCTTGCAGCAAAAATAAACCCACTTGCCAAGTGTTTTATGATTCCCTCCCATATCTCGGAGGAGCCGGGCTATCAGCTTGCGGTGGAAGCCCTGGGCCTGAACCCGATGCTCAACCTCGGGATGCGGCTGGGGGAGGGGACGGGCTGTCCCCTTGCGATGCTGCTGGTGGAAAACGCGCTGGTGATCATGAACGAGATGTCCACCTTTGAAGAGGCAAATCTTGAGACTGATTATCGAAAAAACTTGAAAGCCTAGGAAATACTAGGAATTATATGTCACAGAGTCCAGTGTAATTTATGAAATCTGTTCCCTAATCACATCCATTGCATTGTTTTCCAAGCGTTTCTATATTGCAATCTATATAACGGTTGTGCCATAACAATGGATAGGAAAAGGCAACGCCGCCAAACGACAGAATCTTCTCCCTGAAAGGACATGCCCTTTTGGGGAAAGGTAGCCAGTTGCTCGAAATTGTCCATGGGATTTTATCTCTGGTTGAAAGTTTGTCATAAAATGCTGTTTGCGCCTGCCTTCCGTCCTGGCATCTTGCAACCGATTTTCACCGCGGGTCGTCTCGACTGGCTCCGCTGCTTTCAAACGCTATTTTGAAGCCGGAGCGGAGGGCGGACAGTGCAGGCCGAGCTGCTTTTTGAGCGTCTCATGCCGGTAGGTGACAAGGATGAGAAATGCGACAAAGACCAGCACTGACACGATCCAGGCTGTCAATGCGATGATTTTGGATTCAAGGCTGAGGAAGAGAAAGAGAATCAGAATGGGAATGACCAGCATCCCGCCGAATCCAAATCCGATATATAGGGGATAGCGCCTGTGCAGCGTCTCGTAGCGGGCGGCAAGATGTTCCTGTTCAGTGTCGGCCATTGAGTCGCCCGGGGCAGAAAATTCCGACACCACCTGCGCACCCGCCTCCTCATCGGAACGTCCGGCGGCAATCAGCTGGGTATACCTTTGCTGCATGTTGTGCAGCAAATTGGTCCGCACCCTGCCCATTGCAGGATTGTTGGGAAGGGGTGAAAACAATTCGTCGAGATAGCATTTGATTTGTTCCATGGCAAATCTTCCTCCTAAATCGTGATATTGACTGTCAAAAAATCCGACGGGACTCCCCGCCGGATTTTTGTCGTTTCTACTTTATTGTTTGTATGCTCCTGGTTCTACCGAGATGGAAAAAGGCATTCGCGTCACTCTTTCCACAGAGAAGCGCCCGATTCCAAAGTTTTTGGATAGCAGCTGTCGGCGGTGAAAATACCTGCCGAAGAGTCGTGGGGCATGCGGTGCTGTGACGAGATTCAGTTCTGTTTGAGTTGAAGCTGGTCACAGGCTTTTTTAACCTGTGTGTACCATCGGTGAACAGGTGATTTTGATTGTGTCTCTCCGAGGGAGCTACCAGAAGCTCTTACTGCGAAAAATCAGCTGAGGGACAGTCAGGATGCTGTCTTGGACGCACAAAGAAATTCGGTCCATCTGGCACTGCAACTGCCATGCACTGGATGAGAGAGTCGGGTGGTTTGGCGACTCGAAAGAGATCAAGCGGTCGGCTGCTTCTCAGCGGATCAGTAACTGCTAAACAGCCGTTGCAGGTGGTTTTTATTTTTCTCCTGTGTCATAATCATCACATCATCCCCCTCTTTGAGCACGGTGTTTCCGCTGGGAATGATCGTCTTGCCATCCCGGAGCATAGTGATGACGAGGGTGTTTTTGGGGAACTTGATGTCGCTGAGCCGTTTGCCGTTGATCGAGTCGGTGTTGCTGACGACAAACTCGCAGATCGAGGAGTCCCCCATGTTCATCCGGGTGATGAACCGCATGCTCACCGCATCGACTTCCTGTTCAATGATGTTGGTGATGATGTTGATGCTCGAGACAACGATGTCAGCTGAGATACTTTTCATCACATCGATGTTTTTGGGGTTGTTCGCCTTGACGATGGTGTTTTTGACGTGAAAATACTTTTTGGCGAGCTGAGAGGCAATAAAGTTGTCCTCGTCTTTTCCTGTGATGCCCACGAGAATGTCCGCTTTGTGTGCGCCGGCCCGCTTGAGGGTGCCGATGTTGGTGCCGTCCCCGTGGATGACCGAGATGTCGAGCCGGTCCGCTACAAAGGAGCACTTTTGCAGGTTCTTTTCAATGAGCTTGATTTCGTGCTTGCCGGCACTCAGGAGGGAACGCGCGAGATAATACCCGACATTTCCGCCGCCGACGATGATAATATTCAAAATTATTTCATCTCCGATCTTTTTTCAGCCAGGGCGATCAGTCGACGACTGTCGCAAAAATCATCCGGTCATCCTCCCGCACTTCCCGGTCAATCCGGTAGTTGTAAAGGGTGACGATGTTGTGTTTGTCAATGAGTCCGAACAGCTTGTGGTCGGGGGAAGAACTCAGCTCGGAGAGCCGTTTGCCCTTCATGTATTTGTCATACGGTACAGTGGAAAGCTCGATGGAGCACCCGCCGTAGTGGACGATCTTGTTATTCTGCCCGATGCCGAAAATGCCGGAGCAGATCGATTCAAACGCGAGGGTGGTCGGGCAGATCGTGCAGATGCCCAGGTCCTCAAAGGCGTGCGCCTTGACCGGGTCGAGCACCCGCGCGATAATGTTTTCAATTTGAAACACCTCGTGCGCGATTTGCGCGGACATGATGTTGGTGTTGTCCTGATTGGTGACACAGATGACATGGTCGCAGCCCTCAATGCCAGCGGATTTCATGACGTCGATGTCGATTGGGTTGCCCCGGACAACGAGGCCGCTGAATTCATCGTCGAGCATGTCAAAGTTCTCTGGCTGAGCATCGATTACGGCAATGGAGTGCCCCTGCACATCAAGCACACTTGCGAGCCTGCTGCCGAGTTTTCCACAGCCGATAACGAGTATGTTCATGACGGAGTAAATTCCTTTCCAATGTATTTCCGGCCTGCGGCCGGGGCGTTCCGGTTCCCGGCCCGGCATCGCTTTGTATGGGGCGGGGAGTGGAGAGTTCGCCTTTCTGAATTTCTACCCCCTTATCTTAGTACGTTCTGTCCGATTTGTCAACGTTCTCTGACCAAACGTTGATTTTCATCGTGTGAATTGGTATAATAGAAACAACAAAATGTGTCGAGGAGGACAGGATGCCACGTTTTTTTCTATCAGAAATCCCCTCAGACCGGGTCTCCCTCACGGGGGAGAGCGCCCGGCACATCGCCCGTTCTCTGCGGATGAAGGCGGGGGAAAAAATTGTGCTGTGCGACGGGAAGGGCGTCGACTGTCACGGAGAAATTTCCCAGATCACCGACAATGAGGTGATTGTAGAGATCCGCGAGCGAGTGGAGAACAAAACCGAGCCCAGCGTTCACATCCGGCTGTACCAGGCGATGCCCAAGGGGGACAAGTTCGAGCAGATTGTGCAAAAATCAGTCGAGCTCGGGGTGTTTGAAATCATTCCGGTGCTCACTGCGCGGTGCATCTCCCGTCCGGATGCAAAATCCATGCGAAAAAAAATCGAGCGCTACAACAAGATTGCCTATGAGGCGGCCAAGCAGAGCGGGCGCGGAAGAATTCCCTTGGTGAGGGAACTGCTCCCGTTTGACCAGGCACTCAAAGACGCCTCCGGGCGGGAGGGGGAGACGCTCCTCTTTTACGAGTGCGGCGGGCAGCGCATCCCAGCGCTTGTCGATGCCGGGTGCAGCGAGCTCTCTATTTTTATTGGGAGCGAGGGCGGATTTGAGCCCTCCGAGGTGGAGCGCGCTATGGAGGCAGGTGCTCAAATCGCGTCGCTCGGCAGCCGCATTCTGCGCTGTGAAACCGCGCCGTTGTGCGCGCTTTCGGTTCTTCTTTTTTATACCCAAAATATTTAGAATTATCTGTTGTATTTCTCGAATTATGCGTATATAATAGTATTAGTTTCCATTGGAATTCAAGCAAGAAAGGGAGGATACTCATGAAAAAAGGACTGATTGCTTCGATTATCGTATTTGTCGCCGCTGCGGCGGGCATCATCCTCGCAGTCGCTAAATTTATGAAAAGAGGCAGCAAAAAACTCAGCGAAGACCTCGATTACAACGACGACGCCTATCTCGAGGATGATTACGACAGCGAAGATATCGCCGCAATGGCCGGCCCGGAGATCGACGAGCCCGTTGCCTCTGAGGAGACGGATGCAGCTGAGCCCGCGGAAGTTTCCGCCGACGATGAGGACAAGGCATAGACCTTCCCCGCAGATTTTACTCCATATACGCGCTCTGACAGGGCAGGTGGGAGTTCCCCATCTGCCCGTTTTGTGTTGGTTGTAATAAAAGCAGCTGTTGTGACAACGGGCTCTATCGGTTACCTCTCTGGGTTGAGTGGGGCAGTTTGCACTCTGAAAACGCCTCAGTCCAAATACCAGCTGTTCAATCGGACAACTGCATTTTTGCCGGCTGGGATGAGAAGGCGAGCAGAGTGCGTATCCGGTGGCTTTATGAAGCCTATAGGCGCTTTTTCCGGCCGGACAGATGAGAAAGGTATCCGTGAACCGGTTCAGATATTCTTTTTGTGTCAACTAGTCGTGCAATTGTCCCTCTTTCAGTTGGCTTTGTATCTATCTCGAATTCTACTTTGCATTTCCCCATTTTCAGATTGGGTGAAGCAAAGCTTGCTTTTTCGGTAGTGCCGAACTGCCGCAAATTCAGGAAGACGCTTTGCGGCTGCGATGTTTCAAAAATACAGCGGCGCCTGGAAAGAGCTCTTTCCAGGCGCCGCTGTATTTGATTTCAACAGTATATTAGTGGAAAAAAGGAAGAAGATGAAGGGGAAGTCCGGACTTTCTGGTGACTCGAAAGCCTCTTTGGACTGTCTTTATTTTATCATCCTTTTGTGTGGGAACCATGAGAACGGGATGAATTGTTTTTTGATATTTTTTGGCGAAATCATGGAAAGCGCATAAGATTTATAAAATACTTTGTTTGGTCAATCTTCACGTCTCATCTTCTCCGGTACTGATCGTTCCATTCGTCCTATTCGGTGGAGCGGTTCGTCTGGTTGATCTGGGCGCGGCCTTGACTCACAATCAATTCTGTTATTTTTTACCTCTTGCTGTCTTTTTTAGGAAACAGAGTATAAATACTTTTTCCATACAAATAATAGCGATACAGTATTTAAAAACTCTTTAAAAAGCGGAGGTTAAAATAGATGAAAGCGACCGGAATAGTCAGAAGAATTGACGATTTGGGCAGGGTGGTCATCCCAAAAGAAATCAGAAGAACCATGCGGATCCGAGAAGGAGACCCGCTCGAAATCTACACCAGCAGCAATGGAGAAGTCGTATTTAAAAAGTATTCCCCAATCGGGGAGCTGTCCGCCTTTGCGACGCAGTACGCGGATGTGCTGTGCAAAATGGTGAACATGCCCGCGATTGTCTGCGACCGCGACCACGTGATTGCGGTGGCCGGCATGCCGAAAAAAGAGGTGCTTGAGCGCCGGGTTTCTCCCGCCCTGGAAGAGGCGATGATGAGCCGCAAGACTTACATCTGCCATGCCGAGGATGAGGAGAAACTCAAACCGATTGAGGGGATTGACCGATATTCCATCGTCTGCGCACCGATTGTTTCATCAGGGGATTTGGGCGGAGCTGTCCTGTTTGTATCGGACAACATCCAAACCGATCCGGACGAGACAGTGATCAAGCTCGCCCAGGCAGCTGCGATGTTTTTGGGCAAACAAATTGAAAGCTGAAGGGCGCAGCGTTTCGCCCAGCAAATGAGAGGCCGCCCACGGCAAAACCGGGGCGGCCTCTCATTTGCTGAAACAGATTTGTTCTGTACCAGACTATTTTTCAAATTTCCCGCGCCGTTTGTCCTCTCTGAAATCTTAAAAATGATGGCGGGGGCGCACTGTCTAGAAAGCAGCCAAGTTGTCTGTCATCAGGTCATGGATTCGGCTGGCAGGCTGATAACAGACAACCTAGTTTGCTGCCGCGTTCTGCCGCCGTTATCCTGTGCAGGAGGAAAGGGGGCCGGTTTGCACAGTGTGCATGAGTGGCGAACAACAGATTCCCAGTTGTCGGACCCGGATGGAGTCCAAATGAAAATACCCGGTTATTTCATCACGGTACATTGCTTTTTCAGCGCGTAGTTGACTGCGGGGCTGTCGTATTCCCCACAGACAGCGACGAGCAGGTCGGCGGGATGAATCACCGTCTCACCATTGGGGACGAGTTCCTCCTCCCCCCGTTCGATTGAGACAATCAGGCATTTGTCCGGCAGGTTGACCTCCCGGATTTTTTTCCCGCAGATCAGGGAGCCGTGGTGAACAGGAACTTCAATCGTCACCTTTTCCCCGCTGCCCGAGCGCTTCATCCGTCCGAATTTGAACAGCATCCGCCGCAACAGCTGCTCATAGATCGGTTTTCCACGCAGCAGGTCAGCGGTCGCGTAGGCAGTCAGCGAGGCGAGGGCGAGAAAGAGCAGGTGGGAGAAGTTTCCCGTCATCTCGGTGATGAGCAGGATACCGGTGACAGGCGCGCGCACAATTGCCGCAAAGCTCGCCGCCATTCCGAGGATGACGAGCGCCTCAAGGTTGAGCTGCAACCCAAGGCTCGCCGCAACGCCATGAAAGATTCCGCCGCACAGCGATCCGAGCACGAGAAGGGGGAGGAAGATTCCACCCGGCACCCCCGAACCAAAGCTAAAGATAGAAAAGAAGAATTTGATCACAAAGAGCAGACAGAGGGTGATCAGGGGGATGCCGCCCGCCACCTCCAGGATCAGATGGCTGCCTCCGCCGAGCACCGCGGGGAAGGTGAAGGCAAATATCCCCGCGAGTGCAAAGGGGATGAGAGTGCGCACAAACCGGCTGGAGATTTTGTCGTACAGACCCTGCACAAGATCGGTACAGCGGTTGTACACGACCCCGACCACCCCGGCGAGCAGCCCGACGAGCATGACCACCCAGAAGTGGGAGAGGGGAATGGCGATCGCCCCGGAAAAGTCAAACACCGGTTTGAGGCCAAAGATGTTGCGGGAGATGAAGTCGGCGGTCACCGACGACGCCATAGAGGAGAGCAGAACCTCAATGGAAAAACTTTTATGTACCTCTTCGAGAGCGAACAGCGCCCCGGCGAGCGGCGCGTTAAAAGCTGCGGCAAGGCCCGCGCTCGCGCCGCAGGTGATGAGCAGCTTCTCCTCCGTTTTGTTCTGTTTGGTGACGCGGGCAAATCCCTTGCCCGCCATTGCGCCGAGCTGAACTGACGGACCTTCCCGCCCGAGGGAAAGCCCTGCGCCAATGGTGAGGACGCCGCCCGCAAACTTCGCCAGCAGCACCCGCCACCAGCTCTGCTGAAAAAATCCGAGGATTTCCCCGTCGAGCTGGGGGATACCCGAGCCGGAGATCATTGGCTCCCATTTGAGCAGCAGCGTCACCAGCCCCGCTGCGCAAAGCAGTACGGCAGCCCACACCGGGACCAGCCAGGGATGGGCCGCAATGTAGCTGATGGTTTGGGGCAGAAGATGCTCCACTTGTTCGAGTACCAGACGGAACAGCACGGCGACGAGCCCGGCCGCCGCACCGACGCACACCCCTTTGAGGACGAGCTTGTAGCGGAAGTCACTGAACCGGTTGATCCGTTTCGTGGAACTGTGAGTATCCTCCATTTGTCAACGCTCCTTATCATAAAAATCCGATTATCTTCATATTTTATTATACTACGGTCATGCTAAAATGGAAAGAGGGGGACAGCGTTCTCTGAAAGCCCCGGTTTTCAGCTGCGGTAAGGGCGTGGGAAGCTGAAATATGGATGGTTGTTCCCAGCGGGGGATGTAGCCGCATTTTTCCTGTGTTTTCTGGGCTTTTCCCTTGACAGTCGAAGGGAACTGTGCTAAACTGGTTAGTAGTAGAAAATAAGCAATGTGAAAGACTGGGAATCCCCAGTCTTTCCTTTATGTTAGCGTGAAATTACAGGCGGACGCCGGGAAATTGCCCGGCCCCCGCGGCAGTCAAGGAGGACGTATGGCAGGCAAAGGAAATACCGTCAGCGCGGTCACTGCACTGGTCAAACCGATTGTGGACGATCTCGGGCTCATCCTGTGGGATGTGGTGTTTGAGAAGGAGGGCGCATCCTGGTTCCTCCGGGTGTTCATTGACAAGGACGGGATCATGGAAGTGGACGACTGCGAAGCGGTCAGCAAGCGGCTCAACCCGCTGCTCGACGAAACCGATCCGATTGAACAGAGCTATTACCTTGAGGTATCCTCCGCAGGACTGGGCAGAAGGCTCAAACGCCCCGAGCACTTTGCGCGGTTTCTCGGCGATGAGGTAACCGTCAAACTCTACCGGGCGGTTGACAAGAGAAAGGAATTTGTCGGCGTTCTCGCCGCGTTTGAAGACAACACCGTCGTGCTCCGCGAAGGGGAGCAGGAACACCGCTTTGCAATCGGCGACTGCGCCTACGTCAAGCTCAACGACGATCTCGATTTGTTTTAACCAGTTCACCACAGATAGAGAAGTATAGAACAACCGCGCGCACGCGCAGTTTTTGGAAGGAATGTTGAGGAAAAATGAACAACGAATTTTTTGACGCTCTTGAGATGATCGCTAAGGAAAAAGGCATCTCGATGGAGTACTTGATTGAGAAGATTTCCAACGCGATCACCATCGCCGTCAAAAAGGATTTCGGCGGAATTGAAAACGTCAACGTGGTCATCGACCCGCTGACCCGCCGCTACAAGGTGAGCATCATCAAAACGGTCGTCCGCGAGGTGGAGGACCCGGTCAACGAGATTCTCATTGACGAGGCGCTCAAATACTCCAAGCGCGCCATGGTCGGCGAACCGGTTGAGATCAAGCTCGAGACCAAGCAGTTCGGCCGCATCGCGGCGCAGACCGCCAAGCACGTCATCCGCCAGGGCATCCGCGAGGCGGAGCGGGAGCAGATGCTCGCCCAGATGGGAGACAAGGTTGGCGAGGTCATCACTGCAACGGTGAGCAAGATCGACCCGACCAACGGAAATGTCATTGTCGAGATCGACAAGAGCGAGGTTATCCTCTTTAAAAACGAACAACTCCCCACCGACCACCTTCTGCCGGGCGACAAAGTCAAGGTTTACGTCGTCGACGTCATGGCGAGTGAGAAGCGGTGCAGCCTGAAAATTTCAAGAACCCATAAAGACCTGGTCAAACGCCTGTTTGAGATCGAGGTGCCCGAGATCTTTGACGGCACCGTCGAGGTGAAATCCATCTCCCGCGAAGCGGGTTCAAGAACAAAAATCGCCGTCTATTCCAAGGATGAAAACGTCGACCCGATCGGCGCCTGCATCGGCCCGAAGGGGATGCGCGTGGGCAACATCATCGACGAGCTCGGCGGCGAAAAGATCGACGTGGTGAAATACAGCGAGGACCCGGCGAAATTCATCGCCGAAGCGCTCTCCCCCGCAACAGTGGTGGAAGTTCAGCTCAGCGACGACGGGGAAAAGATCGCATTTGTGAGCGTCCCTGACCACCAGCTCTCGCTTGCAATCGGCAACAAGGGCCAGAATGCAAAACTTGCGGCCCGCCTGACCGGCTACAAGATCGACATCAGCCCCGAGAGCGGTTTCTACGGCGAGGAAAAACGACTCGCCGCCAAACAGGAACCAAAGGAAGACGCTGAAGAAGCAGAGCAGCAGGAACTGCCCGAGGACGAAGTGGTGTCCGATGTGGGGCAGCCTGAGGAACAGAGCGAAGAAAACATCCCGAGCGAAGAAGCCGCGGATGATGAGATAGAGAGTCAAGAAGAGGAACAGCTGATTCAGGATTAAGGGAGGTGCAACGTGCAGACGAAAAAGATACCGATGAGAATGTGCACCGGCTGCGGGGAGATAAAGCCCAAACGGGAGCTTGTGCGCGTAGTTAAAAACAGCGAAGGCGAAATTTCACTCGACCTGACCGGAAAAGCACAGGGCCGCGGCGCTTACGTTTGCAGGAGCATCGACTGCCTCAAAAAGGCACGGAAATCCCGCCGCATTGAGCGGAGTTTTAAGTGCCGCATCCCGGATGAGCTTTACGATAAAATGGAAACGGAGATGATCGCCGGTGAATAACATGGTGTGCAGTATCGGACTGTGCAAACGAGCGGGAAAGCTCGTCGCCGGCTTTGACGGCGTAAAGGAAGCTTTGGCGAATCACACCGCGCTGCTTGTGCTTCTGGCGAGCGACCTCTCGGAAAAGACCAAAAAGGAATGCAGATTCCTCGCTGAAAAATACGATGCGCCTATCCTCGAACTCGATTCGACGATGGAGGAGCTCTCCGAGATGCTCCGCAAGCGCACCGGCGTGCTCGCCACCACCGATGCGGGCTTTGCCAGAATGCTCAGCTCTAAACGCCCGTAACGAACAACGATCAATGGAGGGATACCGAATCTATGACGATTAAATACAGATTGCACGAGGTCGCCAAGGACCTGAACGTAGACACCAAAGAGGTCATCGATCTGCTGGCCAAGCATTTCGACAGCCCCAAAAAACACATGACAGCCCTGACCGGGGAAGAACTCGACGTGGTGTTTGACCATTTCTCACAGAACCACCAGGTCGCCAATTTCAACGACTACTTTGCCTCCGGCATCCGCAAAAAAGAAGAGGTCAAAAAACAGGAGGCCGCCGCGAAACAGCAGCCGGCCAAGCCGGAAAAACAGCCCGTTCCCCAGCCGGCGAAGAAAGATGCCAAGCCGTCCGCGCCCAAGCAGCCGCTCAACAAGCCTGCCCCCAAGGCAGTGGACAAATTCGCGCAGCGCCCGATTGCCAAGCAGCCGCAGCGCCCGGCCGCAAAGCCCGCGCCCAAGCCGCAGAAACCGGCAAATCCCCTCATGGGCAAAGCAGCGGACACCAAGACCACCATTCAGCAGTCGCAGGAGCAGCAGAACAGCAACGTGCGCCACATCGACACCCGTTCGGCACAGGTGGAGCTCGACAAATACAATCCCCGCTATGAGCAGATCGCCCCGCAGAACAAGCTCACCCGCAAGGACAATTTTCCCCGCAAGCAAAAGCTCAACCAGCGCAGCGCACAGCGCGGCCGCCAGCAGTTTAGCAAGCAGCGGGAGACCGAGGCTCAGAAGCTGCAGCGCCTCGCCCTTGAGCGCGCGAGAAAGCAGCAGCTCAAGGTGCTGATCCCGGATGAGATCGTCGTATCCGAGCTCGCCTCCCGCCTCAAGGTCACTGCGAGCCAGGTCATCAAAAAACTGATTCCGCTCGGCATTATGGCGAGTCTGAGTGAGACGATTGATTTCGACACCGCAAGCCTTGTCGCTGAGGAGCTCGGTGCAAAGGTGGAAAAAGAGGTCGTCGTGACCATCGAGGAAAGCCTGTTCCAGGAGGAAGAGGACGATGAGAAAGACCTCGTCACCCGCGATCCCGTCGTGGTTGTCATGGGGCACGTTGACCACGGAAAAACCTCACTGCTCGATAAGATCCGCCACTCCAACGTCACATCAGGCGAGGCGGGCGGCATCACCCAGCACATCGGCGCCTACAAGGTGAGTGTGGGCGACAAGAAAATCACCTTCCTCGACACCCCGGGCCATGAGGCGTTTACCGCAATGCGCGCCCGCGGCGCCCTGGCGACCGATATCGCCATCCTCGTCGTCGCAGCGGATGACGGCATTATGCCGCAGACCGTCGAGGCGATCAACCACGCCCGCGCGGCTGAAATTTCAATCATTGTCGCGATCAACAAGATGGATAAGCCGACCGCGAATCCCGACAAGGTCAAACAGGAAATGACTGAGTACGGCCTCGTTCCCGAGGAGTGGGGCGGCGACATTATCTGCGTTCCTGTATCGGCTCACACCGGTCAGGGCATTGAAGAGCTGCTCGAGATGGTCAACCTCGTCGCAGAGGTCAAGGAGCTCAAGGCCAACCCCAACCGTTTGGCAAAGGGCACTGTTATCGAGGCGTATCTCGACAAGGGCCGTGGCCCGGTCGCGACCATGCTGGTGCAGAACGGCACCCTCCACGTCGGCGATTCGATCATCGCTGGCACCGCGGTCGGCCGCGTTCGCGCCATGCTCAATGATCGCGGGGAAAACACCGACAACGCAGGTCCCTCCACCCCGGTAGAGATCACCGGACTCGCCGAAGTTCCGGCGGCGGGCGACACCTTCAACGCAGTTGAAAACGAAAAGCTCGCGCGCGAACTTGTTGAGCAGAGAAAGGCAGAGGAAAAGGAAGAGCAATTCAAGGCCTACCGCAAAGTGACTCTCGACAACCTGTTCAGCCAGATCGAGGAAGGCGAGATGAAGGTGCTTGACATCGTCGTCAAAGCAGACGTACAGGGCTCGGCTGAGGCTGTCAAGCAGTCTCTGGAAAAGCTCTCCAACGGCGAGGTCAACGTGCGTGTCATCCACAGTGCAGTCGGCGCGATCTCCAAATCCGACGTCATGCTCGCCAACGCATCCAATGCGATCATCATCGGCTTTAATGTCCGTCCCGACCCGATTGCCAAAGAGGAAGCTGAGGCAAATGACGTCGAACTGCGGATGTACCGCGTCATCTACGACGCAATTGAGGACGTGGAGCAGGCGATGAAGGGCATGCTCGCGCCCAAGACCCGCGAGGTTCAGCTCGGCCGCGCAGAGGTGCGCCAGGTTTACAAGATCTCCAACGTCGGCACCGTTGCGGGCTGTTACGTGCTCGAGGGCAAGGTAGCCCGTTCGGCACAGATCCGATTGGTCCGCGACGGCATCGTCATCGCAGAGGATCAGATCGATTCGCTCAAACGCTTTAAGGACGACGCCAAGGAAGTGGCCAAAGGCTACGAATGCGGTATCGGCCTGGATAAATACAACGACATCAAAGAAGGGGATATCTTCGAATCCTTCATCCTCGAAGAATACCGCGACTAATTTCGTCTATACTGGTACTGGCGGGAGATTGCT
>EQ973338.1:684799-757567 GCA_000158655.1 [Clostridium] methylpentosum DSM 5476 | reverse complement strand
TCTAAAGTTTTCGGGGGTTCTTAGGGGGCCTTTTTTAAAAGGCTCCCTAAGCAGGGTTCGGGACGGAGTCCCGACAGTCTCCCCCGGACAAGCAAAGGAGGTGCCCGCATGGGCGGTTATAAAGTGGCCAGGCTGGCTGAAGACATCAAGAGGGAACTGAGTGTGCTGGTTCGCGATCTCAAGGACCCGAGGATCAAAGGCAAAATGCTGAGTTTTGTCCGTGTGGAAGTCACCAATGACCAGTCGTTTGCCAAGGTGTATGTGAGCTCGATGGAGGGCATGGAAGCGGCCAAGGAGGCTGTGGAAGGGCTCAAGAGCGCGTCCGGCTTTGTCAAGCGGGAGCTTTCCAACACATTGCACATGCGCAAATGTCCGGACATCAAATTTATTCCGGATGATTCGATCGAGTACAGCGCACATCTAAACAAGCTTTTGCTCGACATTGAAACTGAATAATTGAGGAAACGGAGCGGGGCCTTTGGGCTTGCGGCTGCATCCCGATTGCTTACATTACGCTCATCTCCAGGATGGGCGTAATGTTTGGTTTAGGGATCTCACAGACTGCCCGGCACACGCCCGCGAATCATCTACAAGAGGTGTTTGCATGAAAATTGAACTGGAACTGGCAGCGCAGCGGCTGCGGGAGCATGACAAGATTTTGATCTTGACACATAAGAACCCGGACGGGGACACGCTTGGCTCGGGATTCGGGCTGTACTACGGGCTCAAGCAGCTCGGCAAGCAGGTATACCTGCGCAACTCGGACGAGCTTCCAGCCAAATTCAGCTATTTTTACGACAGTCAAATGACTGCTGAATTTGAGCCGGACTACATTGTATCGGTCGATGTGGGAGACACCAAGCTGCTTGGAACAAAACTCGAGCAGTATGCGGACAAAATCGACCTGTGTATTGACCATCACGTGTCCAACACGCTGTATGCAAAGGAAACCTATCTCGACGGAGCCGCTTCGTCGGTTTCTGAGATCCTGTTTTTCCTGCTCGAGCTGCTGGGCATCTGGTTTGATGAGCAGATTGCGAACTGTCTGTACACTGGCCTCGTCACTGACACAGGCTGCTTTAAGTTTTCCAACACAGGGGTCAAGACTCATCTGGCCGCAGCGCGTCTAATCGAGTTCGGCGCGGATTACGAGCGGATTAACCGCGACATGTTTGAGACCAAATCGTTTGCCCGCATTGCACTCGAGCGGATGGTGCTCGACGGGATGGAGTTTTATTTTGACCGCAGGTGCGCCTATGTGCTGGTCACTCGCGCGATGATGGAGGAGGCGGGCGCCGATTACACGACGTTTGACGGCATTTCGGCGATCACCCGCCAGATTGAAGGGGTGGATGTGGGACTCACCCTGCGTGAAATCGGGGCGGACGACTACAAGATCTCGGTGCGTACCTCCGCAGCGGTCAACGCCTCCGAGCTGTGCCGCAAATTTGACGGAGGCGGGCATGTCCGCGCAGCGGGATGTACACTCAAGGGGAACATTGCAGACGTCAAGCGCAAACTGCTCGCAGCGGCGCAGGAAATGCTGGGGTCCCGCTGATGGATGGGATTCTCTGTATGAACAAGCCGGAGGGCTTCACCTCATTCGACGTGGTGGCCAAGCTGCGGGGGATTACCCGCACCAAGCGAATCGGGCATGCGGGCACACTCGACCCGATGGCGACTGGAGTACTCCCTGTTTTTCTGGGCCGGGCGACCAAGGCGATCAGCCTGCTGCCCGATCATACCAAGCGCTATACCGCCGGCTTTCAGTTAGGATTGACAAGTGATACACTTGACAGCACTGGAACCATCCTTTCCCGATCCCATTCGACATTGACGCAGCAAGAGCTGCTCGCAGCGCTCGAGCAGTACCGCGGCACCATCAGCCAGATTCCCCCGATGTATTCGGCGCTCAAGGTGGAGGGAAAGCGGCTCTACGAGCTCGCCCGCCAGGGAAAAACAGTGGAGCGCAAGCCGCGCAAAGTTGAAATTTTTCAGCTGGAGCTGCTTTCGTTTGACACCAAATTGCAGACCGGAGTGCTCGACGTCGGATGCTCTTCCGGCACTTATATCCGCACCCTGTGCGACGACATCGGACGGGATCTCGGGGTGGGCGCTGTGATGACCTCATTGCAGCGCACCGAGGCGGCGGGGTTTTCCCTTGCGGACAGCAGGACATTTGATGAGGTGCAGCAGCTCAAGGATGACGGACGGCTGGAGGAGGCCCTGCTCCCAGTAGAGCGGGTGTTTGAAAGCTATCCAAGGCTCTGTTTTGGGGAGGCCCAGGCGCGGATGTTCTGCAACGGGGTCAAGCTGGATTTAGACCGGGTCAGCGGGGTAGAAAGCGGCCTGCACGCTGTTTATAACCAAACAGGGCAGTTTCTCGGACTGGCCCAGCCGGACCACGATACCGGAGTGTTGCGCATTCAAAAGCTGTTTGTGTAACCAGCCCAGCGATTCTGTCGAAACAGCAGTGAAAAGGGAAACCATTTCTATCCTGGGAGTCCGGGTATAGATGCTTTCAAAACAAGGCTGTTTTCGGTTGCACCAGAACACCAGAGGAGCGCTAACCATGGCACAACGGGACAACTTACCGGACTGACGCAGCCGCAAGCTGCAAATCAATTATTCTTTGTGTGACGAGAGGAGGCGGTGCGCTTGAAAATACTGCACAAGCTCGAGCCGATGGAGAGGGAGATCTCGGTTGCGCTCGGCCTGTTTGACGGCGTCCATCAGGGGCACCGGTCGGTGATTGCGCAGGCGGTCGAGGGAGCGGGGGAGGAACTGCTCCCGGTTGTGCTCTCGTTTCGCACCCAGCACGCCATTCCCGCCAGCAAAAAAGGCTACTCAACGATTATCACCGATACTGTCAAGCAGTCTATCTTGACAGGGCTTGGAGTGCGACTGCTGATAGAACCTGACTTCTTGGACATTAAAGACTACACCGCCGAGGTGTTTGTCCGAGAAATTTTGATCAACAGACTCAGAGCAAAACAGATTGTCTGTGGTTATGACTACCGCTTCGGCAAAGGAGCCGCAGGTTCGGTAGAGTTGCTGCAAGCGCTTGGGGCGCAGTATGGCGCAGAGGTGACGGTGATGCCCCCCCTGCTGGATGGGGGCGAGCCGGTGAGTTCGACCCGTATTCGCAGGTGCATTGAGCAAGGGGAGATCGAACAGGCCAACCGCCTGCTCGGCTACGACTATTGCTTTGATTTTCCGGTGATCGATGGGGCCAAGCTGGGGCGGACAATCGGCGTGCCGACGATCAACCAAATGTTCAAACCCGAGTTTTTGATTCCAAAATTCGGGGTATACGCCTCCTATATGACGATTGGCCACCGCAAATATTGGGGAGTAACCAATGTGGGAATTAAACCCACAGTGCACAACACATCCTTTCCACTTGCTGAGACGCATATTATCGGATTTAGCGGAGATTTGTATAAAAAGAGAATAAAAGTACATTTGGTAGAATATTTGCGCTCAGAACAGCGTTTTTCGGGAATTCCTGAGCTCAAAAAAGCAATCCAGGAGAACATCCGCTGTGTTACGCAGCGGTATTGTAAGGAATCCCTTGACTCTCTTTGAAATTGCTGGTATAATAGATGAGCGCTTTTGTGCAGGGCAGATTCTGACAGCAGATCATCAACCTGCCCCCTCTCCTTTTTGGTAGCCAGAGAGGAACGCTTGCCGATATGGTGGAATTGGCAGACACGCTGGATTTAGGATCCAGTGGTTTTACCGTGTGGGTTCAAATCCCACTATCGGCACCATATCTGCGGTGAGCAAGACGCCCACCGCAGTTTTTATTTTACAGTCCAACACCTGCATTTTAAGCGGGTGTTTTTTTGTCAGTGCTTTATCAGATAGAAGAAAGTCTGAGGGGGAAAACTATGAAGACCCTTTCAAGGGGAGCAAATAATCATACCACTATGGCTTAAACAAAGTGAAAGCCAGCGTCTTTTAGGCGCTGGCTTTTGTCATGACTTTGCAGACACATTGTTCTCTCAATACGCCCCAGTTTCGTAAAGCATTGAGTTTTTGGGGTTTTCAGTTCTGTGTCAATTACATAATATACAGCGCAAAGTACTGTGAAATGGCTTGTTGGATTGCTCCATATTTTTTCTTTGATCGCGCATATCAGTCAGTCTTTTCAGAGAAGTCTGTCTGAGTGGTGTAGGTTTCGGCGCAGAACTGGTGAAAAGCAAGGTGCTCTTGTTTAAAGATGCTTTCTTTCAGATAAACAAAATTAAACTCCCGTTCAAGCGCTAGCCCTTCGATTTCGATTTTTCGCAGGGATTTTCGCTCCAATTCCTGTTTGACCACAGGATGGTAGACAAAGGTGATCCCACATCCCTGGACGACCAGATGTTTAATGGTCTGAAAGTTTCCAATCTCATACACCCGCTGGAAATCCCTGAGGGAAAGGTTGTACCCGTGCAGAACATTTTCCAGGATATCCCGGGTACCCGATCCCTGTTCCCGGACAAAGACCGGATAATCCGTCAGTTCGTCAAGTGAGGAGATGCGTGGAGGGAGCGGGAAGTCGGGGGAGCACACCGCCTCGAACGATTCCCGAGAAAGAAGGGTGTGCCCATATTTGCTTTTGTTAAACCGGCCTTCCAGAATGGCGAAGTCGCTTTCTCCCTCTTTGAGACTGTGTAGAAGCGTTTGGGTGTTTGCTGTCGCCATGGAGATTTGGTGGGATGGGTATTTCGCCAGGTATTGCGCGAGAATCTGCGGCATGACAAATTCTCCGATACTCAGAGTGACACCAAAATTGATACGGTGCGTCTGGGGGTCGGGTTCTCTGAGCAGAGAACAGATTTTTCGCTCATTCGCCGCCTGAGTGAGTACATACCAGTGCAGCAGTTCCCCCTTGGGCGTCAGGGTGAGCTGTTTCCCGTTGTAGCAGAACAACCGCGCTCCATATTGTTTTTCGAGGTACTGGATGTGCTGCGTCACGGCCGGTTGGGTGATAAAAAGCTGCTGTGCAGTTTTCGTATAGCTTTTGAGTTCACAGAGAGTCAGAAAAGTTTTAAGACGAGCGTCCATCATGATAATCACCTATATAAATTTAATTTATAGCTAAATAAGTATTTATAATTTGATATTATACAACTTCTGTGATAAAATTACCATATCATAACACGAGTAAAGGACGATTTCATTGAAAAAATTTACTTCTGCTGTCAGAAATCTTTTCCCTGGATTTTTGGTCTGTCTCATTATCGCGCTCATTGCCCAAGGGATCGCATACTTTGTTCCCTCTGTCGGAGCCGCTCTGTTCGCCATTGGACTCGGCATCCTCTGCGGAAACACCTTCCTCAACCGCGAGTCGTTCAGCAAGGGGACAAAGTTTTCAGAATCCCGTCTGCTGGAATACTCGATTGTCTTGACAGGGCTCACTCTCTACCTCTCCGACATCATCGGGGTGGGATGGCAAGGGGTTCTGTACATTGTCTGTCTAATGGGACTGACAATTTTTGCAACCTATTTCATCGGCAAAAAGCTGGGATTTGGAAGAAAGTTTTCCCTCCTGATGTCGGCGGGAAACGCGGTGTGCGGTTCATCTGCGATCGGAACGGTTTCCGAGGTGGTGGATGCAGATTCCAAGGACAAAGGAATCTCGATTACAATTGTCAATGTGACCGGCACCATCCTGATGGTTCTCCTCCCACTGATCGCAGGTGCTCTGTATCACCATGACACCCTGCGCACATCCGGTCTGATCGGCGGCGTGCTTCAGTCGATTGGCCAGGTCATCGCCTCAGCGAAGTTTGTCAACGACGATGTGGTGGAGCTTTCCACCATTTTCAAAATCATTCGAATCATCTTCCTCGTTGTCGTTGCGTTTACCTTTTCCAAAATGAATATGGACGAGAGCAAAAAGCTGTTTTCCAAAAGAGAAACAGGGAAAAAATCCACCGTTTCCTGCGGGATACCCTGGTTTATCATCGGCTTTTTCCTGTTGAGCATTGTCAACAGCATTGGCTTCGTCCCCGAGGCGGTTTCCCACGTGGCAAAGCTCGTGAGCGGGCAGTTCGAAATTATTGCCCTCGCTGCGATTGGAATGCGGGTAAAATTTCGCGATCTCGCAAGGGAAGGCCCAAAAGCAATGCTGTACGGCGGAATGGTGGGAGCGACTCAAATTCTCTGCGCCCTGTTGCTCATCGCTGTTTTGTTCCGTTAAAAGATCGCCCGGCACAGGATTTGTGCCGGGCGATTTTTTTGTACGCTTTTGCTCGAACAAATCTTCGGTTTTGCCGGGGATAGAGAAAAAGTTTAAGAGCGAAATCGCCTGGCTTAATAAAAATAAACCGGTTTTTTGTTTCCAGTTATTTTTATAAGGCCTCCATTGTTTCTGTTGACAGTTGGTGTGTCTACCGCTAGCCTTGTCAGCGCATTGTCTCTGCGTGCAGTGTTAGGGTCTCTAGTGAGATCAATTGACCGTGTATTTTTCTCAGAGGCGAATTGCAAACAACTGTCAATCAAAAGCTGTCGGGAGCTTGACACTGCATGAATCGGGTTTAGGGATCGCTTTGGTTTTCCTCTTATAAATAGGAGATCGGTTGGCTTTGTTGCCATGGTGGACCACTTTTTTGTCAGCTTGGACTTGAGTACTGTGATAAGGGTTAGAAAAAGTCCAGGCGCAATTTGCGTCTAGACACCATCTGATGGAAGAGGTGGGAGCTTTGAGTGCTGCCAACGACACGAACACCTTACTCAAGTACAAAATAGCCCGGAACGCGACTTGCGCTTAGGTGCTGTTTGGTGGAAGGATGGGCACTTTGAATGATGCCTCCGACGCGAGTACCTTACCTAAAGTAAAAAGAGCCCAGAACGCGAACAATGCCAGACTCAGTCATAGTGGAAGAGGGAGACACTTTAAATTTCTGTTCAGACAAAAATAACCTGTTAAAGCGTTTGATCCGGTAAGTCATTAAGTAAGGTCTGTAACCGTTTGAGCAAAGTAGGAAAAATGGGTTGCGCAGGTTTTGAATCTGAATTTAATAGTGTTATTGCCACTAGAAGACTCTTTATCAATTGACTTATGAGATGAGAGACGTCTTGACGAAATTGAGATTGTACGAATTGATTATGAACTAACGAATTATAAAGTAATATTGTGATGCCAATTGCAATTATTGCGGCCTGGAGAGAAGGATTTATTTCATCATAAGGATCGTAGGTAGAAAAATAATTTGTGGCACTAAGAACATCAACATGGATATATTAGCAGGAATTACTATAATATAGATCGCATAAACCTTGATCCTCGAAATTTGAGAAAGAGTTTTTTAAATCGGATATAACTACACGAATATTATATATTTCTCCTGTCTCAATGTGAGATACTCTATAGTGATCTATCTTACCGTCTTTTCTTCTGATGAACTGAAAATGATCTTTATCAATTTTTGGGAGCAGCTTACGCTTGAAAAAGGTGGGATCGCAGTTTATTTTATTTAAATACATATAATTTTCAAAAAGACTTCTCCCCAATGCATGAATGCATTCTGGAATCTGTTCGTTTACAATTAGCGCAATCCTCTTGATAGTTTTAATTGTTTTTATGGCTGAAAACAACAAATAGTCTATTTCGGTTTTCATTTCGTAATTGTAAATGCCTGTTGGTTCATTACTATGACGATGAATGAAATCGTTTAAGGAATTTATAATCATCTCTTTTGATTTATCAAAAGTAGATATTAAAAGCTCGTTTCCCAACGCTGTGAATTGCAAGGTGTTCATCGAATCAGTAAGAGGTTCTTTTATTGCTCTACGGTACTCAGCACAATAATTTAGAAAATCTTCTTTGTCTTTGTCCGACACCAATTCATCGTTTAAACTGCATAAAAGCAATCCATTGGTTTTATAATACGCATAGATATTTTCGGGCGGTATACCGGCTAGTTGCATGGCTTGCATAGTATTAAAAAGCATTTCATCCTGATAGATAGGAATAAATGAAAGAACATAATCTTCTTTTCCTGGTTTTCTTCCGTAATATTCTTCAAATAGCTGCTCTGTCTTTTTTAGCGCTTCTTCAAGGTCGGGAGACATATGGATTTGTTTAACTAATTTTCCGTCTCCTGCATATCCCCATTTCAATGGTTTTAATTTGCAGCATGCACTGTATGGCTTTTGGCTTCCATACGGGCACAGTTTAGTATCATCATATTCCACAAAAGTCTCCATAAACTCGCCTTTCATTAAATTTAAGTCATAACCACAAGCTAAGCTGGTGTCTTGTGTCGGCCCTATAAGGGCCTCTTACTGGAGTGCGCCTTAAGACGCACTGAAAGTTATTTCACTTGCATCACTTGCTCCGCCGTCTGTAAACGGGCAATTTTTCCATCAGTTTTGACTTCTGCTATTGGGTAACCCCTTTGTTAATGAAATGACTTGCTTCGTTCGATGCTGGAAGCTAAAGCTTTTTACGGTAGCCTTCTCCGACAGAGCCGGAGGTTTCTGATAACACAAAAATGCGACATGCCAAACATGTCGCATTTTTATTGGAAGGGGTGGGCACTTTAGATGCCGCACTGAATCAACAAAGAAAGTCAGTTTCTCTTAACTATGTATTTCGATCTCAATTTGCTCTCCATATTTTTTACGATCTTCCTGCAGTTCCTGTAATATTTCATTTATCATTTCAATGCTCGGCATAAGTTCTTTCGAAACAGTCTTCCCTCCCATTACTACTATTTTATCTGCATCACACTCGCTCCAAAGCAAATCCCAAAACGCATCCCAGTTTTCTCCATAAAAATCGGGAAAATCAAATGCCTTTTTAATTCTCTGATGAATTTCTCCCAAGTACTTGCAACCGGTTAAGTCCAGTGTAATGATTTTTTTCTCTTCCATTGCACATAACCTCCTTTAGATGATTTCCAAAAATGTCTCATAATGATCGTAGGTGACAAACAGCAATCCGTCGTTCGACCATAACAGGCGGTGGCCATTTCGCCTTCCACTGTAATAGTTGATGTCCGCCTCATACCAAACTCTTCCGGGAATCTGCGGCAAATGTCTGTTTCGGTTCTGATAAATCCCCTTCATTAACATTTTTCCCGGCGCAAACTTAGCAGGTACTTTTCCCCATTTCCAACCCAGTGCTACCAATTCTTCTTTTGTAATATAGTACTCCGGCAAATCCGCAAAATACTTCATCCAGTAATCGGCGCCGTTCTGTCCATCCTTTGTTCCTTGTCCGGCAAGCACCGCTTCCATGGGTTTTATCTCACACCGGCAGTGAAAGTGGAGCGGCGGCTCTAAGTCTGGCACCTCATCCATCTGGTAGATTTGACCGTGGCGGGAGCGGCACTCCAAGCAAGTTTTTAAGTCAAGAACCGCAATCCAGTTTTTATAATTCCGGCTTTTCTGCGTGGGCGGCGAATAGGAATCCAATCGGCCTTTTGTCAAGACGCAGAGCATATTCGCTGAAACGACATATCCACACATCTTTTTTACATACATTATACCACTTCCCTATTTTGTGATAAAGACAAAGTCTTCTCACTAATCCCCGGAAATGAGATAAAAGTTGCACTGTTTTATGCAACTTTTGAGAATATTCACAAATTATTTACATTTATCCCGATATAAATCTATTGTAAAAACAAAAAAGTGGGGCCTCCAACCTGAAAAATCAGGCGGAAACCCCGCGTCTGCTCACGAAAAGCCTTTAATTCGCCATTTTGTGGAAAAGGCATCTATGAAAAATCATTTTCATTTTGGGGCTTCAAAAAGCCCGCAAACTCGCATGAATACTGAAAAAATGGAGTAGACATCTAAAGTGTCTACTCCATCTGGTTGCGGGAGGAGGATTTGAACCTCCGACCTTCGGGTTATGAGCCCGACGAGCTACCGAACTGCTCCATCCCGCGTTATATAAAGCACTTTTCTTAAAGCGTGTATTTATTATATCACAACGGCCAACCCATGTCAACACTTATTTTCAAAAGAATGGAAAAACGGCATTTTGGAGCTTCTGCGTGTTCTCCAGACAATCACTGCATTCCTCTCAGGCGTTCGGGGCGCTTTACCTGTGAATCATCTTGAATGAAAAGAACCAGCACCACCTGTGAACGGACGATGTCCACAGGCCCGGAAAGGATAAGTTACCAGCTCCGCCCCTCGAGGGACATCGAATAAAATCAGAACATCACACCTAAGGGAACCCGTAAACGGATTACCTTTACTTATCATAAATACAGATATGAATTTAAATCGCTAGATCAGATGCTTTTGCTTTGTTACCTTCTCCTTTTCTTTGGGAAGCCTTTCGTTTTTTCTCTCTGCCATCGCTAGAATCGGAGATTTTATCCCGCGAAAGCGCACCAGAAAGGGGGTTTCAATCGTATTAAAAAGCGTGCGAGGTGAAGCGAGTCGGGGCAAATGGAGGAAAACCCTATCCAGAGCAGAGATGCAGGCATTGCAAAACTGTCCTGAGACTGTGCGTATCACACAATGTGGCGCGGTGTCTAAAGACTGACAAAACAAGAGGATTGAGGCCGCATTACGCTTGTCTGGCGGGAGAAATCTGCTTTTTTAGATGGAAAACAGACTAGGGACTTACCGGTTGATCCAGAAGCAAGAGAATCGGAAGTTCAAATCGAAGTAGACCGACCTCAGAATCTCCTATCCAATCCATTTTCAACAATGCATTGTGTCATCGAAATGTATAAAAACGGAAAAAGAAGTTGATTAATTTGTTCGTGATTTGTATAATAGAGGTGTAATCCGGTTGCTGAATTGGAAAGGAGGGGGGCAGTGATGATCCGGATTGCGGGGAAGAAGAGTAGAACTCATGAGGAGGGAAGAAATTGAAAGGTGCAAGGAGAATGCTTGCCCTGTTGCTCTCTTTTGCGATGACAGCCTCAATGGCGTCGTCGTGGAATGCCCTGGCGGCACAAGGAGATGCAACCGCTATACTCAATTTAAGGACAGAGGACCAGACAAATCCCATTGGGATTGACGACACCGCGCCGACCTTCAGCTGGCAGATGAAGTCGTCAGAGCTGGGACAGAAACAGACTGCTTACCGAGTTGTTGTGGCAACGGATTCCGAGCTGACCGATGTCGTCTGGGATTCTGACAGGCAGTTGGACAGCCGCTCGGTGGGGATTCAGTATCAAGGCCCCCCGCTTGACCCGTCCACTGTTTATTACTGGGGCGTCACGGTGTGGAACAAGGACGGGGACGTGGTTTCCTCGGACATCGCACAGTTTGAAACCGGTCTGCTGGGAATGGAGGGGTGGAACCGCTCCCAGTGGATCCAGGTGGGGACCTCCACCGAACCGCCGGAAGAGGTTTTGCCCCTCAACTACGCTATTGACCTGGATTTCCAGGTGGAGACGGGCGGCATTGCCGTCGTCTTTGAGGCGCAGGACAAAAGCAACTATTTGATGTGGCAGTTCTCGGTCAGCGGGGATGAACTGCATTTCCGCCCTCACACCAAAAAGAACGGGGGCTACGGGGTTGTCAAGGATGTGAATGTGACCGCCTCTGCGGACCAGGGCGCGCTGGGACAGCAGCACCTGCGCATCGAAGTGGCTGGACAGGAGGTCAAAACCTATCTCAACGGACGTCATATCGACACCACTCCTTCCTCCAGTCTCAACGGGCTGGGCTTTGGCACACAGCGCGGCAGAGTTGGTTTCCGCAGCACCGACAGCGGCAAGGAAGCGGGGTATCTCGACAACCTGGTTATCACTGATTACGCCGCAGATGAGGGCGGGCTTGTCACCGCCGCCTACAACTTTGACGACGGCAAAAATCCCTTTGACGCGGGCGAAATCAAAGACGGACGGTTTTACACTAACTGGACGGGGAGCAGCGACATCACCGGTCTCGAGCCGTCGCAGCAATCCCCGGACGTTCAAGATGTCCACTACGTTGTGGAGGCGGATGTCACCTGTCAGCAGGATGCGGTGAGCATCCTCTTCAACGCAGCTGACCCGTCCAATTTCTACATGTGGCAGCTCAACACAGCGGACCGCAAGGGGAGTGTGCTGCTCAAACCGCACACCTGGAAAGGGGGCGCTTACGCGACCTATGGTGGTCACACCCGGAACGTCACCGCTGCAGTTGGCGGGGTGGAGGCCTTCCAAAGCACCCCTGTTCATCTGAAACTCGACGTCACGCAGGATGAAATCAAGACCTATCTCAACGGGACCTTGGTTGACACCTTTGCGATTGGGGAGAGGAGTGACCAGGGTACAACTGGCATCCCGGTCCAAACCGGCTACCTGGGATTCCGTTCGAGCGCCAACGAGGAGGGCCGGGTGGACAACTTCGCCCTCACCGATTACACAGACAATTCCGAGGGCGAAGTTCTCTACAGCTACACCTTTGACGACGAGAACGACAACCCGTTCCTCGCGGGAACCATTGAAAACGGGGCGTTTGTCGTCAAGGGGATCGACATCCTCCTCCCGCCCATCGGGGTGCCGACCTTCCGCAGGGAATTCATTCCCCGCCAGGAGGTCGTTTCCGCCCGGCTGTACACCACCGGGCGCGGCGTGTACGAGGCGTTTCTCAACGGCGAGCGGGTCGGACAGCCGCAGCCAGACGGCAGGGTTGTCTACGATGAGCTCAAGCCTGGATTCACCTCGCCCAACCAGCGCGCTTCTTACTATTCCTACGACGTCACTCCCATGATCAAGCAAAATGCTGCGAATGCGATTTCCGCCACCGTCACCTCGGGCTGGTGGAGCGACGCCGTCGCGTGGAACACCGGCAAGACCAGCGCGTTCCGCGCCCAGCTGCTGCTCACCTATGCCGACGGGAGCTCCCAGGTCATCGGGACCGACCGGGACTGGAAAACCACTCTGACCGGCCCGGTGATCAAGGCGGATATCTATCAGGGCGAGGTCTACGACGCGCGGTGCGACACCTCCTACCGCGAGAGCGACTACGACGACTCGGGCTGGACCTACGCCGAACTGCACACCGAGTTTCGGGGTGTCATCAGCGCGCAGCAGGGCCCGGCCGTCCGGGTGCGGGATGACCTGGAACGCAGCACCAAGTCGGTGACTGTGTACAACGGCGCAACCGGTGCCACCGACAGCCAGTACGGAAAGATCAACGTCACCGGCCGCTATCAGGACGGCGAGGCGTTTGTGCTCCAGCCGGACGAAAAAGCGGTGTTTGATCTGGGACAGAACTTCGCGGGTTGGGAGGAGCTCGAGCTCGAAGGCGCGGCGGGGACGACCGTCACAATGCGCCACGCGGAGATGCTCAACGACAACGACGGCCTCAAATCCCGCGGCAATGACGGACCGGAGGGCAGCATCTACACCGAAAACCTCCGCACTGCTTCTGCAAAGGGCGTCTATGTTATGAGCGGGAACGGGGTGGAGCGCTACCACTCCTCCTACACCTTTTACGGCTTCCGCTATGTTGAGGTGAGCGCGACCCAGCCGGTGACGATCCACCGGGTCAAAGGTCTTGTGGTCACTTCGGTGCAGCGGGACACCGGGAGCTTTGAGACCTCCAACCAGGATGTCAACCAGCTCTTTAGCAACGCCCTGTGGGGTCAGTACAGCAACTATCTCAGTGTGCCGACCGACTGCCCGCAGCGCGACGAGCGAGAGGGCTGGACGGCGGACACCCAGGTGTTCTCCACTGCCGCGTGCTACAACGCCGATTCCAAAGGGTTTCTGGAAAAATGGATGCAGGATATGCGCGACTGCCAGGGGAGCAACGGCGCCTATCCCGACACTGCGCCGGGCGGCGGCTACATGGGCCAGCTCGGCTGGGCGGACGCGGGCATTATCGTCCCGTACAACGTCTACAAAATGTATGGGGACAAGGGGATTATCGAGGACAACTACGCCTCGATGCAGCGGTACATCGACGATTTTCTTGGATCGACCAATAAAAAAGGCGGCGGCACCGCCTACGGCGACTGGCTCGCCTACGAAAGCAACGACGATCAACTCAAGGGGCTGCTCGGCGTCGCCTATTACGCCTGGGACGCCCAGATGATGGCCGAAATGGCCCAGGTCATGAATCGGCCGGAGGATGTGGAAAAATACCGGCAGGTGTATGAAACCGAAAAGGAATACTTCCAGCAGCAGTATGTCAATTCCGACGGCAGCCTCAAAATTGACAAGCAGACCGCCTGCCTGATGGCGCTCAAGATGGACCTGCTGCCGGATGAACAATCGAGGGAAACAGTCAAGCAGATGCTGCTGGACAACATTGCCCGCAATGGGGACAAGCTCCAGACCGGCTTCCTCGGCACCTCGGTGATCATGCAGACGCTCAGCGATATCGGCGCATCCGACGTCGCTTACCAGCTGCTGCTCCAGCGCGGCAATCCCTCCTGGCTCTACTCGGTGGATCAGGGGGCGACGACGATCTGGGAGCGCTGGAATTCCTACACCAAGGAGTCCGGCTTTGGAGACAACGGGATGAACTCCTTCAACCACTACGCCTACGGCGCGGTTGCCGAGTGGATGTACGGCTATGCCGCGGGCATTCTCTACGAGTTCGACACCCCTGGCTTCCAGCATTTCACCCTCAAGCCGATGCCCGACCAGGTGCTCGGTTTTGTCAACTGCTCGTTTGATTCCCCCTATGGGATGATCCAGAGCAATTGGCGGTATGACAACGGCAGCTTTTTCTATGAGGCAGAAGTTCCCGCCAACACCACGGCGACTATTTCCGTCCCAGTGGAGGAGGGCAGGGAACTGACTGTCAACGGAAAAGCTGTGGAGGAGCTGACCCAGCAGGACGACGGGCTGGTTTACACCGGCACAGCGAACGGCAGAGCGACCTTTGAAGCGGCTGCGGGCTCCTACCGCTTTGCAACCACAGTCACCCAGTACTGCTACGTTACCCTCTCCGACGCAGCGGGCGGCGTGGCCGGCCTGGTCCGTGTCAACGGCGGCGACCCGCAGCCGATGGGCAAAACCGTCAAGCTGCCTGTCGGCGAAGCGCTGACCCTCGAAGCGGTTCCCTACAACGACGTGGACTACGCGTTTTCGAGCTGGACAGGGGATGTTTCGTCCACTGACAAGACGCTCACTGTCGTCCCGCAAGGGGATATGAGGATCACCGCAAACTACCGCTGGATCGGGCGAGACAGCCTTGCACAGGGCTGCGAGCTGTCGAGCAACGCCGAGTGGGCGGTCTCCGACTGGGCGTTGCCCCACCTCGTGGACGGCATCCTGACAAGCGAGCCCGGCAGCCTCGGCTTTACCAGCCACTACACCTCCACGCCAGACGTGGACTACTGGATTGAGCTCGACCTCGGGGAAAACAAAGACTTCAATCGCATCCAGCTCTACCCCCGCACCGACCTGCTGACTGCACAGGGGGAGACCGCGTCCTTCCCGACGAGTTTTGACATTCAGGTGCGCCGCGACGGCGAGACCGAATACACCGAACTCGGCAGATGGGAGGATTACCAGGCTCCACTGCGCAAACCGGCTGTGCTCAGCTGGGAGCAGAACTGTAACGCACGCTACGTCCGGCTGCACGTCTCCAAGGTCAGCGGCATGCCGAGCGGAGAGGGAAGCTATTACCTCCAGCTCGCAGAGCTCGGAATTTACAACGTCTCTTCATCAGAGCCGGTTGACACCGACAAATCCATCCTCCGTGCAGTGCTCGCCTATGCGGACCAAGCCAAACAGGGGGAAGAGTACGCGAACGTCATCGACAGCGTGCGCGCCTCGTTTGATGCCGCCCTCGCAGAGGCGCGTGAAATAGAGGGCAGCGCAGATGCGACACAGGCGCAGATTGACAACGCCTGGATGAACCTCATGCGAGAAATCCATAAACTCGGCTTCCAAAAAGGGGACCGGGCACAGCTCGAACTGCTTGTCACCCAGGCAGGAGCGTTTGATCTGACCTGTTATGTCGAAGCGGGACAGGCGGCGTTTCTCGATCGGCTCTCTGCGGCGCAGGCGGTTCTTGCGGACGGCGATGCGCTCCAAAACGAGGTTGACACAGCGGCAGGGCAGCTGCTCGATGCGATGCTCGCGCTGCGGCTCAAAGCAGACAAGACGCTGCTCAACCGGGCGCTTGACCGGGCAAATGCCGTTGACCTGACTCTGTATTCGACCGAGTCGCTTGAGGCATTTCACGCCGCAAAGGCAGAGGCGGAACAGCTCGCCGCAGATATCGGGCTGACACAAGAGGATCAGCCGGCCATTGACCGGGCGGCGGACAACCTCCACAGAGAAATTGATGTCCTGACAGTCGCAACAGCGGCTGTGACAGGCGATGCTGCTGTGCAAAGTGGAAGCAGTTCGCCTCGAACAGGCGAAACCACCCCGGCGGCAGCCGTCCTGTTGCTCCTGGCCGGTGTTTTCTGCCTCAAACAGCGCAAGCGCCGCTAAGCGGTGAAAGATCAAACGAGTAGGACACAAGTTGCGGTCCGGACGGCGGAAAACGGGGGGAAAGCCTTTCCGCCGTCGGGAAACCGCTTAGAAGGGCGATCTCGGACAACCGAGCGCCAAATTTAGAAAAGGGGTACCAAATGAGAAGAATACAAAAGGGCATTGCAGCGCTGCTAGCGGTGTTCCTGCTTGCCTCGCTGACGCTGGGGACAGTGTCAGCTGCGGCAGAAACACTGGAAGCGGCCTTTCAGATCCTCGACCTGACCACCAATAACCGAACCAATCCGCAGGGACTCGACGTTGAGACTCCCTCATTTGGCTGGAGAATGGAATCCAATGTGGTTGGACAAAAACAGACGGGATACCATCTCGTTGTCAAAGAGAAACAATCCGGGCGCACTGTGTGGGACAGCGGCAAAACCGAGGGGGAAGTCTCCCAATACATCGCCTATGAAGGGGAGACCCTCGAAGCGGAGACTGACTACAGCTGGTCTGTCACTGTGTACGACCAAACCGGAGCTGCTCGCACCTCAGAGACGGCGTTTTTCACCACCGGCCTGATGGCCGACCGCCTGATCGAGCCGGAGCCGGTACCAGTCGAAGATTTGACCGAGTTCACTGTGGATGTTGACTTTGTCATCCACAGCGGCTGCCTCGGCCTGCTGCTCGGCGTGCAGGATAGCGGCACCTTCCTGATGTGGCAGGTCCATGCGGGCGACGTGGCGATCAATCCCCACCGCTGGACTGGCGGCGGGCTCAATCAAAACTATCCCCGCCCGAGCATCAAGGATGCGCTGGGCATCGACAACATCATCGGCCGCGAGATGCACATGACAGTCAAGGCGAACAATGGAGTGCTGACCACCTTGATCGACGGCACCCAGATCGGCGACCCGGTCTCGGTCGGCACCCTCAAGCTGGGCCGACTCGGTTTCCGTCAGTTTGACAACGAGGCGGCGGACGTCGACAGCATCTCGGTGAGAGACAAGGACGGCAATCTGGTGTTTGAAGACGATTTCAACGACCCGTCGGTTGTGAATTTCAGCGGCGGTAGGATCGAAGACGGAAAACTCAAGATGAACAATTCCCGCCTCGTGTTCCAAAATGCAGACACAACCGGCAAAATCACTGCGTTTACCCTTGAGATGGATGCGGAAGTTGTCAACGACGCGCTCGGTATCGTCTTCGGGGCGCAGGATTCCAACAATTTCTTTATGTGGCAGCTCAACGCCAAATACGGGGCGCAGGGCAGGCTTCGCCCCCATCGCTGGACAGGCGGCGGGGTATCAGAGCTCAACGCCAATGACCTGAATGCGGTTTTTGGGGACAACGGGCCCATCCTCGGCACCCCCTGCCACGTAAAGATTGAGGTGGACAATGGCGTGATCAACACCTACATGGGGCTGCCCGGTGAGGAGATGAAGCAGGTCAGCACTGTGACAGTCGAGCCGTTTGAGCTCGGTAAAATCGGCTTCCGGCAGAACCGCGCGGGCGGAGATGACGAAATCGGCATCGTCGACAACATCAAGGTGACCGCCAAAGACGGCGCCGTCCTGTTTGAGGACGATTTTTCCGACCCCTCTAATCCCGGTTTCCCCTCCGGCACCATCACCGAAGATGGCCGCCTGCGGGTGGAAAACGCGCTGTTTTTCCAGAATGAAAAGGAAGAGACAGTCGGCTGGAGCGGCGCGCAGTGGATCGGAGCCCCCGAGGTCACCTTTGAGGCGGGCAAAGTCCCGGTCTTTGAGGCGTCCTACACCATGCAGCTCGAGCAGGGCAGCACCAAGGCAGCGGCTCTGTTCTGCGGCAATGACTTCCGCCTGACCGACAAAACCAAAAACAACTACCGGGTGGAGGGGGAGAGCTACCTCAAAGTGGAGCTCGACGCCTCTGGGCTGCTCAACGGAGCGCCCGCAAAGCTCAACGTCTACCGCAAGGGCTTTTGTTCCGGCGACTACAACAACCCGGATGCAACCACCCTGCTTGGATCCTTTGACCTGAATGACATCGGCCTGACCCAAGAGACGATGTACAACCCGATCCCGTTCAGCGTCACCGCGTTCGGCTATGGCCTGAGCATCAGCGTGGGCGGCCGCAGCTTTGGACAGATCGTTGCCAACCCCACTGGGAGAACCGGCGACGATCCGATGTGCACCTATCTCAACCAGATCGGCTTTCTTACCGAAGCGGGGCAGCGGGCAGTGATCGGGGATTACACCATCCGCACCCGCGACACCGCCAAATCCATGCTTCTGAGCAAAACATCCGGCGCGACCTATTCCATTTTTGAGGGAACCGAAGGGGTTTCGGTCGACGGCGGCATCATCCGGGTGGGAAGCGATTCCGCCGAAGTGAAGGCGCTCGCAGACCCGAGCTACGGCACCATTCAGATGCTCCGCAGAGAGATCACCGCAAAAAGAGAGATTTCCACGGCTCGCCTTTACGTCACTGCTCGCGGCGTATATGAAATGTCGGTCAACGGGGTACGAGTCGGGGAGGACTGGTTCAACCCGGGCTTTACCCAGTACGACGATACCATCACCTATTCCACCTACGACATCACAAGCCTGATGAACAGCGGGGAAAACGTCATCGGCGCCCGCCTCTCCTCCGGTTGGTGGTGCGACCAGATGACCTTTGACATCAACCGTTACAACTATTGGGGCAACAAGCCCTCCCTCCTGGCAAAAATTGTCCTGACCTATGACGACGGGTCGCAGGATATTGTGGTCACCGATCCGAGCTGGACCTACAACAACAGCGACAGCCCGATCATCTATTCCGGCTTTTTCAACGGCGAGACCTACGACGCGCGCAGAGAAGCGGGTATCGAGGGGTGGGACACCCCCGGATACACCGGTGCCAACTGGAAGCAGGCGTCTGTGATCACCCCGCTCCCGGAAAACGCAAACCCGCACATCATCGCCCGCTACGACGATCCGGTCCGGATTGCAGAGACCCTCTCCGCGAAGTTTGACAAGGAAGTCGACCCCGGCGTTTATGTTTACGACATGGGCACCAACATGGCGGGTGTGCCCGAGATCAAGCTGCCCGAGGGAAAATCCGGACAGAAGATCACCATCCGCTATTCGGAAATGTACTACCCCGAGCTTGATCCGAGCAACCCCTTCTATTACGGGGAGATGGGCGGAAAACTGCTCACTGAAAACTACCGCGGCGCGCTGAGCACCGACACCTACATCATGAAGGGGACGCCCGGCGGGGAAACCTATCGCCCGAGTTTCACCTTCCACGGTTACCGCTACATCGAAATCTCCGGGTTCGACGAGCCGATTCCCGCAGAGAACATCAAGGGGATCGTCCTGAGCTCGGTGCAGGAGATCACAGCGGACTATGAATCCTCCAACCCCCTGACCAACCAGCTCCACCTCAATATTCGGCGCTCGCTGCTCGGCAACCACATCAGCATCCCGACCGACTGCCCGCAGCGCGACGAACGGATGGGCTGGACGGGCGACGCGCAGGTCTTCTCCCGCACCGCGACCTATTACGGCAGCATGAACACCCTCTACGAGGGCTGGGAAAACACCATCCGCGACGCACAGACCGAATCGGGCTGCATCCCCCAGACCGCGCCCAATCTCGGCTGGGCCGCAGGGGTGGAGGTCGCCTGGCCGGCGGCCATCATCATCCCAACCTGGGAGGTCTACAAGCAGTACGGAAACACCCGACTGATCGAGGACAACCTCGCTGCGATGAAGGCGTTCCTCGATTCGATTGACAACGACAGGATGTCCCCGGATTCCTATCTCACCAGGGGCACCGCGCTCACCGAGCACCTCGCGCTGATCGGCACCGACTCGCCGCTCTGCTCCAACGTGCTCTACGCCTACATGCTCGGCCTCTTCTCCAAGATGGCGGAGGCAGTCGGTGAAACCGAGCTCGCGCAGACCTATGGCGACCTCGAAGTCAAGGTCAAAGAGGACTGGAATCGGGTGTTTATCGATGCGGCCAGTGGAAAGACCCAGAATTCGGGCGGCGGCATCCAGGACACCCAGGCCTCCTACGCCCTTGCAATCGAGTACGGCGTCATCAGCGACGCAAACCGCGACAAGGCAGTGCAGTACTTAGTCGATGCCTGCGCCCGCGGCTACAACAACGTCCCCTACACCATTACCACCGGATTTATCGGCACCGCGCCGCTGCTGCCCGCACTCACCCGGTCGGGCAGGATCGACGACGCCTACAAGATGTTTGAGCAGACTGAATTCGCCTCCTGGCTCTATCCTGTCACCCAGGGCGCGACCTCGATCTGGGAGCGCTGGAACGGCTACACCATTGAAAACGGCTTCAGCGGGCTCAACTACATGAACTCATTCAACCATTACGCAGCGGGTGCGGTCGGCGCCTGGATGATAAACGACCATGTCGGCATCACCAGCGACGAGGAGCACCCCGGATTCCAGCAGTTTGTCCTTCAGCCGACCCCGGGCGGGGACTTCACCTTTGTAAACGGCGGCTACAAATCGATTTACGGTCAGATCGAGAGCAATTGGACTGCGTCACAAGGCGAGCTCACCTCCTATGAGGCGGTCGTTCCGGCCAATGCCCAGGCCACCCTCTACCTCCCTGTTGACGAATCCACACTCGAGGGCTTCCAGGAGGTTCAGGGCGTGCGCTATCTCGGTATGGAGGAGCACAACGGCCGACAGACCGCCAAGTTCTCCCTCGTCGCCGGCGGTTATGACTTCGCCCTGACCGACGGCAAGCTCACTGTCTCGGTTCAGGACGGCTATGTGACTGATTCCGAACCCGAGCCCACTGACACTGACAAAACAATCCTCAATCAAGTCATCGCATACGCCGAAGCGGCCCAGGCCGACGCGTCGTTTGCCGATGTGATCGCAGACGTCCAGGCCTCCTTCATCCAAACGCTCAACGAGGCGCAGAAGGTCCAGAAGAATGCGGATGCCTCCCAGCAAGAGATCGACGCGGCCTGGATTGCGCTGATGGGCGAAATTCACAAGCTCGGCTTTGTCAAGGGCGATGCGACGATGCTTCAGACTCTATATGACTACGCAGCGGGGCTCGATATGAGTCTGTATGCTGACAACCAGGCAAAAGCCGACTTCCCGGCAGCGCTTGCAGCCGCCAAGTCGGTACTCGACGACAAGGACAATATGCTCGCCGGCGAGATCGATGCGGCGGTAGACCAGCTTGTCAGCGTGCTCGAGCAGCTCCGGTTCAAAGCGGACAAATCAATCCTCGAAAGTCTGCTCGAACAGGCGGGCAGGCTTGACACAAGCCTCTACACCGCGGAATCGGTGCAGCGCCTCAACAGCGCTGTCCAGGCAGGTCAAGCGGTGTTTGCGGACGGCAGCGCCGAGCAGATGGATGCAGACCGCGCAGCGGAACTGATCCGATCAGCTCTGGACAGCTTGGAAGCGAAATCTTCCGAAACCACCACGGCAGAGCCCTCTGCACCGGCGCAGGGTGACGCCCAGCAGACAACGGCAAATCAATCCCCGGCAACCGGGGAGGCGCTGCCCATCTCTGCGGCGGCCGTGTTGATGCTCTCGGCAGGTGTGTTTGTCGCAATGCGCAGGCGCAATCGGTAACTAGTTCAAGTTGAACTGAAAAAGGGATGTGCGGATTCGTTCGCACATCCCTTTTGAATTGGAGTTGAAATGAAACCACTGGCAATGCCGATGAGAAACAAATCTTCTCTTTCGACAGAGGGGGAAGTGAGTGGCAAGAGTGGTTTTGCTGAGAGTGAAAAGCGCTCGGAAAGTCCATGCATTCGCAGCTGCAGTGCTTGTGGTGCAAAGGACAGTTTTTTGCGTCTCTTGAGAGGAGAGCCGATATGACGCCCTTTGAGTGCTGAAGCAAACCACCACTTTAACTGGTGATTTTGATGGAAAACGACCTCATCACTTTGAAAAGCAACAAAATTTGGCACAAAAGCTTCACGAAAGACAGCAAAACGGTTTCCTTTTGCGGGAGGTTGCCCAAAAGTTTAGAAAAATACATGCCTTTTTTGTTTTTATCAATTGAGTTTTCAAGAGACTTGTTGTATAATATTGACGATATATTGTTTGTACAATATATGAGTCTTAGAGAAAGGGGAGACAAAAGCTACCTTTTGCAGACAAGAAGATAACACAAGGGGGAAAATCAATGAAAATGAAACAGCATTCCAAGAGTGCGCTTGCTTTGCTGCTCGCCATCTGCCTGATGCTGCAGATGATGACAGGAATCGTCGCCTTTGCGGCGGCAGAGCCTGCGCTTACCGTCAGCGGACTGCGGTGCGACCTCACCGAAAACCCGCTCGGTATCGACAACCAGACACCCGCACTGAGCTGGAAACTCGTATCCAACGAGCGCGGTGTAATGCAGCAATCCTACCGCATCCAGGTTGCGGAGAGCGAGGAAGAGCTCGCATCCGGCGACTATGTGTGGGACAGCGGCGTCCAGACGTCGGAGGATTCGGTCAACGTCCCGTACGACGGCCCGGCCATGACCTCGGGTACCCGGTATTACTGGCAGGTCACTGTGACCGACAACAAGGGAAACACAGCGACTTCCACCGAGACCGCTTACTGGGAAATGGGTCTGCTCGACGAAAGCGACTGGGAGGCAAAATGGATTGAGATCAATCCGGACAACAAGCCGAATCCGTCGAGCTACACCATCGAGATGGATTTCCGCATTGTCAAGGACGACGCGGGCATTATTTTCGCTGGAAAAGACGGCAACAACTTCCTGATGTGGCAGATCAACACCTTTGAAAAGAAATTCAACGGCGTTACGAGTTTCCGTCCCCATCAGTGGGTGAACGGCACGCCGACTGTTCTCACCGAAAAGACGATTGAGGACATCATTCCGCAGGACAAGCAGCATGACCAGCACCACATCAAAATCGCTGTGGACGGAAATAAAATCTCCACCTGGATTGACAACCAGTTGATCAACGAGATGACCAATGAATACGCTGCGTATGGTAAGCTTGGATTCCGCCAGACAACCAATGCGGGCGACTGCGACGAACATGCGACATTTGACAACATCGTCGTCAAGACGGGAGATGAAATCCTGTTCCAGGACGATTTTTCGAGCGGCAAAAACAGCTTCAACATCGGCGAAATCCGCGACGGGGAGCTGTATGTCGTCAACGCGCTCGGCTTCCAGAAGGAAACGGGCAATTCCGCGCCAATGTACCGCAAATCCTTTGAGGTCGACCAGCCGGTGAAGAAGGCGACGATCCACGCGTCCGCTCTCGGCATCTACGACCTCGAGCTCAACGGCAAGCCGGTCAGCGATGACTTTTTCAACCCCGGCTGGACCAACTACGAGCTCAACCAGGACGACAACAACTACGTCATGTACCAGACCTTTGACGTCACCGAAATGGTGCAGCAGGGCGAAAACGTCCTCGGCGCGATCACCGGCCACGGCTGGTACTCGGGTAAACTGTTCATCGGCGGCAACAATCGTTACGGCACCGGCTCCAAGCTGCTCTGCCAGCTCGAAATCGAGTATGCGGACGGCAGCAAAAAAGTCGTTGCAACCGATTCTTCCTGGAAGATCACAGGCCAGGGCCCGATCCTCGAAGATGACTTCCAGGGCGGCGAGACCTACGACGCCACCAGAGAATATGACGGCTGGTCTGCTCCCGGATTTGTGGAAAATAGCAGCTGGACAGCCGCGAAAGTGGGAAGCTACTCCGGCGCAGTCGTCGCCCAGATGGGCCCGACAGTCAAAGCGATCCAGGAGTTTAAACCCACAATCGTCAGTTCGGACAATGGCACCTACATTCTCGATCTCGGCCAGAATATCGCAGGCTTTGCTCGCCTCAACGGCCTCAAAGGGGAAGCGGGCAGCACAATGAAGCTGCGTTTCGGCGAAATGCTCAACAAAGACGGCAGCCTTTACACCGCAAACCTGAGAAGCGCAAAGGCGACCGATTACTACACCTTTAAGGGCGACCCGGAGGGCGAGAGCTGGCAGCCGCGGTTTACCTTCCACGGCTTCCGCTATATCGAAATCACCGGCTACAACGGCACTCTGACAGAGGATAACATCACTGGTATTGCCCTGAGCTCCCTCCAGGAGCAGACAGGTTCGTTTGAAACCTCCAACGACCTGATCAACCAGCTGCAGAGCAACATCACCTGGGGCCAGAAGGACAACTTTATTTCTGTCCCGACCGACTGCCCGCAGCGCGACGAACGCCTCGGCTACACCGGTGACGGACAGGTGTTCATCCGCACAGCGGCAATGAACATGAACGTCGGCCCCTTCTTCAAGAAATTCATGGCGGACGTCACCACCAACCAGCGCGCAGACGGCGCAGTGGCGGACTGGACGCCCAACTACGTCACCCCGGGCGACAGCTGGAGCGGATCCTTCCACCAGACCGGTTGGGGAGATGCTGTCATCATCATGCCGTGGACCATGTACACCGCCTACGGCGATGAGAGCTTTATCTATGACAACTACGAGGCAATGAAAAAGTACATCGAGTACTACAAAAACAAAGCGGGCGAGACCTATGTCATCTCGGTCGGAACCAACGGCGACTGGCTCAACGTCAATGACAGCACCCCGCAGAACGTCATTTCCACCGCATATTTTGCCTATGTCTCCGAGCTTCTTTCCAAGATGGCCGATGCCATTGGCAACACCGAAGACGCTGCATACTATCACCAGCTCTTCCTAGACGTCCGAGAGGACTTCAACGACGCGTTTGTCTCTGCCGACGGCGCAGTGAGCAGCAACACCCAGACCTCGTACCTGCTCGCACTGAAATTTGACCTTCTTCCGACACAGGAACTGAGGGAGAAAGCAGCTGCAAAGCTGGTGGAAAACATCAAAGCGCACGACTGGCACCTGACCACCGGCTTCCTGGGCGTATCCCTGCTCTGCCCGGTTCTCTCGGATATGGGATACTCTGATGTCGCCTATCGGCTGTTGCAGCAGGAAAGCTATCCCGGCTGGCTGTACAGCGTTGTCAACGGCGCAACCACCATTTGGGAGCGTTGGGACAGCTATATTGCTGAAACCGGACAGTTCGGCGATGTCGGCATGAACTCGTTCAACCACTATTCCTACGGCTCGGTCGGCGAGTGGTTCTACAACTATGTCGGCGGCATCAAGGCCGATGAGAAGGAACCCGGCTACAAGCATTTTACCATCGCACCGACCCCGGGCGGTGACCTCAATTATGCAAACACCACCTTTGAATCGATGTATGGCACCATCGTCAGCAACTGGAAACTGGAAAACGGCACCGACTTCACCCTCGATGTCACTGTTCCGGCCAACAGCACAGCCACTCTGTCCATCCCGTCAGACATGGTTTCCGCAGTGATGGAGAGCGGCAAAAACGTGCTTGAGGACAAGGTGGACGGCATCACCTTTGTCGAATGCAAAGACGGCAAAGCGATCTTCGAGCTCGGCTCGGGCAACTATCACTTCACAACCACTGTCGTGGACAAATCCGGACTCGACGCGGCGATCGCAAAGGGTAATTCCTACTACGAATTCTACTACACCGAAGACAGTTACAAGGACCTTCAGGATGTGGTTGCAGCCGCTGAGGCGCTTGTGCAGGACAAGAATGCGGCGCAGGCTGCAGTCGATGAGGCAATCGCGGCGATCGACACAGCGATTGAAGACCTTTCCCGCATCGCACAGAGCGGAACCGAACAGGACCCCTATCTCATCAACAGCGTTGCAGACCTCCAGAAACTGGCGCGTTCGGTCAACGCGGGCGCATCCTTTAAAGATGAATTCGTCAAACTCACAGCAGACCTTGACCTGTCAGGCATTGATTGGACCCCGATTGGAACCACCGGTGCAATTACCGCGGGCGTTGGCTTTGCGGGCACCTTTGACGGTGCAAGCCACGTCGTCTCCAACCTGAGCATCGCCGACACCGCTTCCTCCGCGACTTTCGGACTGTTCGGCATGGTCAGCGGCACGGTGAAAAACCTCGGTGTAAAGGATGTCCAGATTAAAGTTGGTTCCGGCGACTGCCGTGCGGGTGGCCTGGTCGGAACCGTCAACGGCGGCTTGATCGACAACTGCTATGTGGTCAACGCGAATGTTGACGCGGGCAGCCGCGTGGCAGGCGGACTTGCCGGCCAGAACTTCAACGGGACAATCAAGAATTCCTACGTGAAAAACATCACCGTCAAGGGCGGCCGCTCGGCAATCTTTGTCAGCGACAACCAGGACGACAACCGCAACAACAAGGGTACCATTGACAACTGCTACGCTGACGGCTCGATCACCTCGGGCAACAACGGCATTGTAACCAACAGCAAGACCATCGCTGCAGCGGCTTACACCAACGGCGAGCTGGTAGCGCTGCTCAACGGCTCCGCACAGACCCCGGTTTGGGAGCAGGGCGAGAGCTATCCGGTGCTGATCGCGCCGGCAGAACCGGTTGACCGGACAGAACTCGAAAACGCCATCGCAGAGGCGGCAGAGTACGAGGGCAAGGAAGCGGACTACACCGCAGACAGCTGGAAAGCTTTCAGCGATGCGCTTGCAGAGGCAAATCGGGTTCTGGGCGATTCGGATGCGGATCAGACAGCAGTCAACAATGCGGCGCAGGAACTCAGAGATGCAATTGCAGGCCTGACCCCGGCAGGACCTACAGTCAACAAAGACAAGCTTAACGAGGTACTGGAAAGTGCGAAAGCACTGAATCAGGACGACTACACCCCCAACAGCTGGGCGGGCATGGATGAGCTCATCGCCGCAGCGCAGGACGTCTACGACAATTCTAAGGATCAGGAAGAAGTAGACGAGATGGCGAACCAACTGGTTGACAAGATGCTTTCCATCCGGCTCAAAGCCAACAAAGAGGAGCTTGCCAAGGCAATCGAGGCAGCGGGTAAGATTGACCAATCGCTCTATACCGAAGAGAGCGTTGCGGCTTTCAAAGAAGCGCTTGCAGAAGCGAACAGAATCTACGAGGATCAGAACATCAGTGTGGATGACCAAAAACTCGTAGACGACGCGACAGCGGCGCTCAATGACGCTATTGCTGGGCTCGAAAAGATCCCGCAGCCGCCGGTGGATGCGAACAAAGTCATCCTCGAGCGGGTAATCTCCTACGCGGAACAAGCGCAGAAGAGCGATGAATACGCAGGGGCAATCGCAAGCGTGAAAGCGAGCTTTGACGCAGCGCTGCTCAACGCGCAGACTGTATTCGCTGACGAAGCGGCGACCCAGGCAGAGATTGATTCCGCTTGGATCAGTCTGATGAATGAAATCCACAAGCTGGGCTTCCAGGCGGGAGACAAAAAACAGCTTGAAGTTGTGTTCACCCAGGCAAGTGAGATCGACCTGTCCAACTACGTGGCAGCCGGTCAGGAGGAATTCAAAGCAGCACTTGCAAATGCAGAAATCGTGCTTGCTGACGGAGACGCCCTGCAGTCGGATGTTGACGAAGCGGTGGACAGCCTTCTCCAGGCAATGCTCAATCTCCGCTTTAAAGCGGACAAATCGGTGCTCCAGGCAGTGCTCACGAATGCGGACAAGCTGGATCTCTCGGCCTTTACTGCAGAGACTGTGGCCCTGTTCAACGAGGCCAAAGCGGCGGCAGATCTGATCAACAGCGATGAAAATGCCGTACAGCAGGCAGTTGACAAAGCTGCACAGGATCTCCAGGATGCTATCAACGGCCTCAAAGCAGTTGAAAACACTGCTCCAGCCACTCAGGTGGAGGGAGATCAGGCGATGACCAACGGTAGCGGCAGCGCAAAAACGGGCGATACCGCACCGGTTGCAGCCGCAGCGCTTCTCGCAGTCCTCGCCTGCGCAGGCTTTGCCCTGAGCAAAAAGAGAAGATAGACGTTTGAAGTAATTTCATTTAGAAAAGCAAATCGAACGCAGCCAAAAGGGCTTGCCGTCTGCACTCTGCAGACGGCAAGCCTTTTTTGATTGTTGCCATGTCCAGCAACGGTCGAGTTGATCCAATGGGTTGAAACTGTGATAGGGAGGAGGTACCACAAAAGCAGACACACAATTGCGGTGTGATGTGACCAAAAATGCGATTGACGGGAAAAGACTGTTTTGAAGCGCAGTAGCAGATGTTCTGGGATAAAATACCGATCATCTGCCTTGCGGCAATTCAAATCAGTCGTATCCAACGGATCTATTTCGTGTAGATCTTTATAGGGAAGCGGCCAGGTGTTTGATTTGTCGCCTGTTTAAAAATGGAAGGCGGCATCCCCTTGACAATTGTCCAGGGGCAGTCTACCATAAAAACAAAGGGGGGACAAGCATGGACCGGACAATTTTACACTGCGACTGCAATGGGTTTTACGCCTCGGTGGAGTGCGTCCACCGTCCGGAGCTCAAACGGGTGCCGATGGCGGTATGCGGTAATCCCGAGAACCGGCATGGGATTATTCTCGCCAAAAACGAGCTCGCCAAGCGGTTTGGCATCCAGACAGCGGAGACGGTGTGGCAGGCGAGAAAAAAGTGCCCGGATCTCGTCCTCGTGCAGCCGCACCGCGGGGAATACGCCCGCTATTCCCAACTGGTCAACCAGGTCTATCAGGAGTACACCGATATGGTGGAGCCGTTCGGCATCGACGAGTCCTGGCTGGACGTCACCGGCAGCAAGAGGCTGTTTGGAGAAGGGCGGCAGATCGCCGACACCCTGCGACGTCGGATTCGTGAGGAACTCGGGTTGACCATTTCGGTTGGGGTGAGCTTTAACAAGGTGTTCGCCAAACTCGGCAGCGACTACAAAAAACCCGACGCGACCACCGAGATCACTTGTGACAACTACAAAGAGCTTCTCTATCCCCTCCCGGTCACAGCGATGCTATTTGTCGGAAAAGCGGCGGCTGAGCTCCTTGCGCGCAGCGGGATCCACACCATTGGCAGCCTTGCGCAGGCGGACAGGGCGTTTCTCGCCCGGCTGCTCGGCAAACAGGGGGAGATGCTCTCCGACTATGCGCGCGGTCTGGATGACAGTCCCGTCCGGAGGACAGATGAGGCGCGGGACGTCAAATCAGTTGGGAATGGGATGACCTTCCGCCGCAATCTCGAAGGGCTGGAGGATATCCGCGCTGGAGTGGCCTTTCTCTCCGACACCGTAGCCGCTAGGCTGCGCAGGCATCGGCTCAAATGTCAGGCTGTTCAGGTGATGATCCGCAACCCGTCGTTTCGCACCATTTCCCGCCAAAGGCAGCTTGCCCATCCAACTGATCTCGCCAAGGAAATTGGGGAGGCGGCAGTCGGAGTGATTCTATCCTCCTGGAACCCCGACGCGCCGATCCGCATGTTGACCATCACCGGGATGAACCTCATCGATAGCGATACAGGAGAGCAGCTCTCTCTCATTCACTCTGCCGATAAAAGCGAACGGCAGAGAGAGCTCGAAACAACAATTGACCGCATCCGGAATAAATTTGGAACTTCCTCGGTCCAGCTCGGTTCGGTGCTCGGCAGCGATCTCGGCATCGCGCCTGGAAAACAGTATCCGGATGAAGAATCAGGCGATTGATCAGAGGGGCTTTGTAATGCAACGTTTGTTACAAAGCCGCCTTTGTGGTATAATAAGAGCATTCCGATTCGGAAAAAGAGTCTCTGTCCATTCAGGAGGCAGGGCGTAAAGGAGGTTGTTGCCCATGGGAAGCTGGGTCAATCGGGCGGTCTTTTATCACATCTATCCGCTCGGATTTTGCGGTGCGCCGCAGTTCAATAAAAACGAAGAGGTGCAGTACCGCCTCGACAAATTGGAACGATGGATTCCCCATTTCAAGGAGATGAATGTCAACGCGCTCTACCTCGGGCCGCTGTTTCAGTCGAGCGAGCACGGCTATGACACCAAGGACTACTACCAGGTGGACAGTCGCCTGGGTGACAACGCCTCGTTCAAGCGCATCTGTGAAACGCTGCATCAAAACGGAATCCGCATTGTGCTCGATGGGGTGTTCAACCACATCGGTCGAGAGTTCTGGGCGTTTCAGGACGTGCAGCGCAACGGGCAGAACTCCCGCTACTGCGGATGGTTCCACAACCTCAATTTCGGCGGCGGCAGCCCGATGGGGGACCCGTTTTGGTATGAGGCGTGGGAAGGGCATTACAACCTCGTCAAGCTCAACCTGCGTAATCCTGAGGTAGCGGATCACATCCTCAACGCGGTCGGGATGTGGATGGATGAATTTGGCATCGACGGACTCCGCCTCGACGCGGTCGACTGTGTGGATATGGATTTTCTTCGCCGCCTGCGCGGCTTCTGCAAGCAAAAACGGGAGGATTTCTGGTTGATGGGGGAGATAATTCACGGCGATTACAACCGCTGGGCCAACCCTGAGATGCTCGATTCGGTCACCAACTACGAGTGTTACAAGGGGCTTTACTCCTCCCACAACGACAAAAACTACTTTGAGATCGCCCATTCCCTCAATCGCCAGTTTGGTAATGGGGGGATCTACCAGTCGATCTACACCTATAACTTTGTGGATAACCACGATGTCAACCGGTTGGCGAGTACACTGCGCAATTCAGCGCACATCGACAATGTGTATACCCTGCTCTACACCATGCCTGGAGTCCCGTCGGTCTACTACGGCAGCGAGTGGGGATTGCAGGGGGTCAAACAGAATGGTTCGGACGCTGCACTGCGCCCCTGCCTGGAGATCGACTGCATCCAGGATGCGGATCAACGGCTCGCGGGGCACATCGCGTCGCTCGGCGGAGTGCGGCTGGCTTCCCCCGCCCTGCAAGAGGGGAGATATGAGCAGGTCATTGTCAAAAATGAACAGCTCGTTTACCGCCGCGCCAGCCAGGAGCAGACGATAGACATCGCGCTCAACCTCGCTGACGGTGAGGCGTGGCTCGACTTTCCCTGCGGCGGCCGGGTGCTCTGCGATCTGCTCCATCCCGGGGACCACTTTGAGGTGGAAAACGGCCGGGTGAGCGTCCTCGTTCCCCCATGTTCCGCGCGGATTCTTGAAGAGCGGGAGGAACTGCTTGCGTCTGCACAGGTACAGCCCTGTGAAGCAAAGCAAACCGAAGAGCTCCAGACAGAGGGAGACACTGTATGCCACCCAGAGCAGGAGCAGGGAAACGAACGGCGGACCGGACGCTACCGGCATTTTAAGGGCAATGAATACCGTGTTATCGGGTTTGCCCGCCATTCTGAAACCGGCGAAGAGCTGGTGGTGTACCAGCAGCTATATGGGGAGTACGCCCTTTGGGTACGCCCGGTAGAGATGTTTTTTGAAATTGTCGAGCGGGACGGGCAGAGGTTCCCCCGTTTCACCTATCTCGGCGAGTAAAAATTTCTGTAGATTTTGCTGCAAAACCCCCGTATTCACCCGAATACGGGGGTTTTTGTCACCAAAAACCAATTGTCCGCCTATACTGTTAGAGAACTTGGCGGGTGGAGTGGCGCAAAAGGAAGCGGAGAAAAGGGCGACAATGCCGTTTTCACATCGTTTCACCGCCGGATATTCGCCAATTGATTTAGGGGAACACTGATTGAATCGAGCGGATAGATTCTCGAGAGGATTTTAATCCCGGAAAGAGAGAAAACGCGGGAATTCTGACACAATTCGAGAGAAATATCCGTTGGCAAGGAGTGTACTGGCTAAGATTCAGTGAGGCCCTAGAGGATACATGCTGCTGGAACAGATGTCCGGCGAGACGGGTTAGTGATGAATGGGAGGGACAATCCATGGACCCACAGGCATTTCAGGAAATGATCGACCGATACAGTGAGGAACTCATGCGGACAGCGGCTCGCAGCCCGCATCCACCTGCGGAAGCGGAAACTTCGGTGGAGACGAAGCTGTCGGATATGCCAACCGACAACAATGCGGTATCACCTGCCGGAACGACTTCCGCGATGGAAGTTGAGCTGTCAGGTGACGTGCTGACAACGCCGCCCGCCAGTGCGATGCCAATGGAGCAATCTGCTCTGCTATTTGAAGGGGAGATTTTCGGCAATACAACGCCGCTTACAGGGCCTTTACCTGTAACCAATCGGCCGGAGTCCGGACGAGGGCAGGACCCATTGCAGGAGATTCACCTGGAGACAATCAGCTACGAGGAGTTTTTAGAGAAAAATCCGAAAACAGGGACATTGCGGGTGCAGGCTTCGATTGCCCAGAGGACTTTTCCAGTCCCAGGCGCACAGGTCATGGTTGACAAGAAGTTTTTGGAGGGGAATCGGGTGTTTGCCACCGGTGTCACCGACGAGAACGGAATTCTCGATGGGATTGTGCTGCCAGCACCGGATAAATCGCTCTCTGACTCCCCGACAGGAAAGCCACCCTACGCCCTGTATGACATCCACGTGACCCATCCTGATTTCCGTAAGGAGGTCTACAGCCAGGTCCCTGTGTTTGATGGGATCAAATCCATTCAGCCGGTGCAGTTTCTTCCCAATTCGGTTCTCCCCGAAAGGATGGAGGGAGAGAAATGATTGATCTCTGGGACCATCGCCGTCCACCTGGGGAATCCGGATCAACCTGCGGGAAACCTCTGTATCCTGTTTGCTGAGTAGGTCAAAAACGTCGCGTGAATCAAATCCCCCCAACTTGGCCGGAAGCTGCCATTTACGCCAACAACCCCATTGCAGTGGGAACTCGCTGCAGCTGGGAAACGAGAATGTGTGGGGATTCAGCGCCAGTTCAACCGCATTGCGGAGAATTATTCTGTCACCTCTAAGCTATCTGTCATCGACGGAGAGTTTGGGCTGGAGACCGAGACGGCAATTTGAAAATTCCAGCAGGTCCTCGACCTGAACGGGCGGCATTGTGGGCAAGGTCAACCTGGTACAGAATCAATGCCATATACAACGGCATCAAGTGGCTCAACGAGCTCGAATCCGAGAGACTCACCCCCGAAGGGGCCGATTTGGCGTTTTCCAAGATACTCGAGGAAGGGAATATCGGCGCTGAGGTACGCCCTGTGCAGCAGCTGCGGGCAGTCATCAACATCCCCGACGGCCAGATTCCAGTGCGCATCCAGGACAGAATAGTTGATCAGAATAGGAAGGACGCGCTGACCACCTTTCAGCTCTGGTACGCCCTGGTGCCGGACGGTGTGCTGGACCGCGAAACCTGGAACAAGATCAATGAGCCACCCTCGCCGTCCTGCCGTTCAACGGCCTGCCCGAGAGCAACGAGCTGCATCCTGAGCCATTCTCCTCGCTGAACATGACAGGGGATGACGTCACCGATTTTCGGCGTCTGACCAAGAGCCCCGCAGCCCTGCACTCTGAAATTTCCTCTGTCTAGATGACAGGCACATTGGACCTGGCGATCGAAAACCCCGTGCGACACATCCAAAGGGCAGAGGGATTTGTACAAAATGAAGAGGGCAGCCCTTTGACCTGGGCTCAGATGGTGTGGATGTCCAAAAACGGGGAGCGGGTGAGGAAAAAATTACTGCCTGTTTCGTCACATCTTTGTAAGATCGGTTTGTTACAATCAAGGCTGTACTCGGGATTTTCCCGGTGACAGCCTTGATTTTTTTGTATGGAAGGATGCCTGTTATGAGCATTTGTAAAGCTGAAAACCTCAAGAAATACTATGGAACCCCATCCAATCTCACCAAAGCGCTCGACGGGGTCAGCCTGACAGTGGAAGAGGGGGAATTTGTTTCGATTGTCGGGACATCGGGCAGCGGGAAGTCCACCCTGCTGCATCTGCTCGGAGGGCTTGATACCGCCACCGAAGGCAGTGTGGAACTTGCGGGCAAGCAGATCTTTCAGATGAATGATGAGCAGCGCACCATTTTTCGCCGCCGTTTTATTGGCTTTGTCTTTCAGAATTACAATTTGGTGCCCATCTTAAATGTGTATGAGAACATCACTCTGCCCATCGAACTCGACGGGGACAGGATAGACCGCGGATTTGTGGAGAGTGTAATCGGCGCGCTCGGCCTCGCCGGGAAGCTCGACAGTCTGCCCTCCACTCTGTCGGGCGGCCAGCAGCAGCGGGTGGCGATTGCACGCGCCCTCGCGGCTAAGCCCGCCCTCATCCTCGCCGACGAGCCCACCGGCAACCTCGACAGCAGGACCAGCATGGAGGTGATGGGTCTGCTCAAGACGACCAGCCGCAAATTTAACCAGACCATGGTGATGATCACCCACAATGAAGAAATCGCCCAGCTCGCCGATCGGATGATCCGGATTGAGGACGGCAGGATCGCAAGAGGTGATCGCGCATGAACTACCCGATCAACAACAAACCGGTTCTCAACAAGCTGACCACCCGCAGCCTGCGCAGCAACCGGATGCGCAACCTCTTCGCGGTGCTCGCCATTGCGCTGACCACCTTTTTGCTCTCTGCGGTGTTCACAACGGGGATCAGCTATTTTGATTCGTTTCAAAAACAGTCCTATCTGACCGCAGGGACGACGGCGCAGGCGGAGCTCTCCTCCCCCCAACCCGATCAGCTCGCCCAGCTCGAGGAGCTTTCCTATGTAAAAAGTGTGGGCCGTTCGGTCACTGCTGGGGTAGTGGAGGCAGTTGATGAGGATTTTTCCGCTGTGCTCACCTGGTACGACCAGAGCGAATGGGAACACCACCGCAGACCGGCAGTGACACAGTTCAACGGGGACTATCCCCAGGCAGAGGATGAGGTGATGCTCTCCCGCTGGACAGCCGACAAGCTCGGGCTGGGAGATCCAAAGCCTGGCGCCAAATTCACCCTCACTTACCGCACGCAACAGGGGGAGAAAACGCGGGAATTCACCCTTTCCGGGCTGTACACCGACGGATCTGCCCTCACCGCCGCCAACAGCGGTACCATTGTTGTCTCTCAGGCTTTTGTAGAGGCGGCGGGCTTGGACACACAGCGGCCGAGTTCGGTTTCAGTGAGGGTTCAAGGGGATGCCAGCGAGAGGATCAGCCGTCTGACCGAGGATGTCCCAGAGCGCAGCGGGCAGGAGTGGAACACAAGCGTCACCTACAGCAGCTCCTCTGACTTGAATCTGATCTACGTCGGGATCGGCGTGCTGGTGCTTTTTATCATGCTCAGCGGTTACCTGCTCATTTACAACGTTTTGTACATCTCGGTGACCCGCGAAATTCATTATTATGGGCTGCTCAAGACGATTGGCACCACTCCCCGCCAAATCAGGCGGATCGTCCGGGGTCAGGCGATGCGCCTCGCTGCTATTGGCATCCCCGCCGGGCTGCTGCTCGGGGCCGGGGTTTCCTACCTCTTTGTCCCAGGGCTCATCAGCGCTTTTTTGGGCGGCGAATTCGGCATTGGGGTGTCGTTTCATCCCCTTATTCTGGCGTTTGCAGCGCTGTTCGCGCTGCTGACCACCCTGATCGGCTGCGTCAAGCCCGCTCGGGTGGCTGCACGGATCTCCCCTGTGGAGGCAGTCCGGTTCACCGGTCAAAAGGTGCCCCGGAAACACCGTAGGGGAACCCGGGGCGGTAAGCTTTACCGTATGGCGTGGCACAACATCTTCCGGGACAAAAAACGCGCTGTGGTTGTGTTCCTCTCCCTCTTTCTCGGGATTACCACCTTTCTTTCAGTCAATATGGTGGTGCTGAGTTTGGATGTGGAAAACTATCTCGATCAATACAGTGCGCACGATTTTGTCCTCACCAACAAAACAGCTGCAGTGGGAAGCGAAACCGAGACGGAGCAGAAATTCAACCCTGCATTTCTCGCTGCACTGAGGGAACTCGACGGGATTGAGAAGATGCATCTGCGTACCAAGGAGAGCTGTGTTATCCAGTTTGACGAGGCGGTGTTCGGCCGCGGGTTCGAGGCGTTTTGCAACCAGTGGGGCGCGTCTTATGCAGAGCAAAAGCAGAGTATCGAGCAGAATCCAGAGTTCTATTGGGCGCTGCTCGGCGGCGCGGATGAGGAGACAGTCGAGCAGCTCGAAGCCGAAACAGAACAGGTGATCGACCGGGATGCATTTGAGCGGGGAGAGACCGTGCTGCTCGAAACCCGTCAGTCCGAGCTCTACAACCTCGGTGATCCGGTTCAAATCACAGTCAACGGTCAGGTGAGAAACTACCGGATCGGGGGATTTGTGTCCGGAACGCTCCAATTCAGAGAGGGAGGCTCTGCCCCCAACCTCTTTGTAAGCGAATCCGAGCTCGCGCGGATTTTTGACGACCCGATCATCGACCGAATTGAACTCGACGCCGACCGTTCCAAATCTGAGGCAATTCTCGCAGAGATTCAGGCCTTGGTGGGAAACGACAATCAGATTGGCATCGACTCCCGCCTGCAGATGGGGGAATCCATGCGGGAGAGTAAAATTATGATGCAGGTGGCGGGGAGCGGAATGGCAGTTGTACTCGCGCTCATCGGGCTGCTCAACTTTGTCAACGTCATGTTTACCAGTGTGAGTGTGCGGCGGGGGGAGTTTGCAGTCCTTGAAAGTATCGGCATGACCAAGAAGCAGATCCGGAAAATGCTGCTGTTTGAAGGGCTCGGCTATGGCGTCATCTCGATCCTGCTGATTGCCACGCTGGGGACAGCGGCTGCCTCTTGGTTGTTTACAATGTTTTCTAAAGAGGCAAGCTACGCGGTGTTCACCTATCCGGTGATCCCGGTCGCAGTCGCACTGCTGCTGATTTTGGTCATCTGCCTCCTAGTGCCGCTCGTCGCTTATCGCTCCCTCTGCCACGGGACGGTCAGCGAGCGGCTGCGCAGTGCGGAGTGAGAAAGCGTGCAGAGGTCTGAATACTGGTTTGAACCAGTCCTGGAACAACCGCCGCCGTCACGCGTCCTGAGAAAGGCTGAATTGTCCCCATCGGATGCAGCTGCGAGGGGTTGATCCTCTGCGTGGATTCGAGTCGTCTCTGCTTCTGTTGGAACGGCTTTTTGGCCATCGACAACTCTTGGTACACGCTGGGTCGGCCAGTGATCCCCCAGTGGCTCGGGTTGTCGCTGTTTTGCGGTGGCAGTCCAGCCTGGAACAGAGTTCAGTTTTGTACCTTATCTTCCTATTGTGAGTGCTCTACTACCGCCCGAATCGTGCAGTGAAAGAATATGTGGGGATTCTGGTAGAAAGATGCTGAACGTGTTATAATAATGGCACACGGAAAAACTGTTCTGGAATGGAGCGTTGCAAACAGATTGGGAACAGGGGTTGAGCCCGCAGAGCTGGGGCAACGACGGCCCAGTTGGAAGACTGCCCTACTTCGGAAGAGCGGACCAAGGAGGAATTGCATTGGCCAAAATATTACTTGTGGAGGACGACCGGATGCTCAGCCGAGGAATTGCCTTTGCTCTTTCGCAGGAGGGGCATGAGTCCATCTGTGCCTCCACCTGCCGGGAGGGGCTTGTGCTGGGGAGGGATGCAGAGCTTGCGCTGCTCGACATCAACCTCCCTGACGGCAACGGCCTTGACCTGTGTACTCAGCTGCGGAGAGAGCGATCTCTCCCAGTGATCTTTTTGACAGCGAACGACACCGAACGGGAAATTGTCGCAGGGTTTGAAACTGGGTGCGACGACTACATTGCAAAGCCGTTTTCCGTCCCTGTCCTCAAGCAGCGGGTTCGGGCGGTGCTGCGGCGGGCAGACCGACAAGAAACCGTATTTAGCAGCGGCGCGCTTCGGGTGGACTATCAGCGCTACAGCGTGCACAAGGACGGCAAGCCGGTAAAGCTCACTGCCACTGAATACGCACTGCTTGAGCTGCTTACCAAAAACAAAGGGAGGGTGCTCACCCGTCAAACACTCATTGAACGGCTGTGGGACTGCAACGAGAACTTTGTGGATGAAAACGCGCTGAGCGTCAACATCGCGCGGCTGCGGCGCAAAATTGAAGAGGACCCAAAGCACCCTCGGTATGTGATTACCGTCTTTGGTATTGGGTACACCTGGGGAGAGGAGCGATGAGCTTGCGGACTAAGGGTGTTATCCTGTTGATTCTTCTCACCGCTGTGGAAGGGGGACTCGCCCTCACCCTCTGGCTTGTGTTTGAGTCTTCCACTGCAGCTGTTGTTTCGGCAGGAGCCGGTGTATTAGTCCTGTTCCTGTTTTGGATACAACAGCGGATGTTTCGCAGCGAGACAGGACGGGTACTCCAGCAGCTGTCCGATCTGCTGGAGGCGCTCATTGATCTGCGGGAAATCGACACTGTCTCCACTCTGGGTGACGACCTGTTTTCCAAGCTTCAGATGCAGACGCTTAAACTAACGGGGATCCTGCGTGCGCACAACCAACAGATCGCTCAGGAGCGGGACAACATTCAGCAACTCATTTCAGATATTGCCCACCAGCTCAAGACCCCACTCGCCAATCTACAGCTCTATGCCTCTTTTTTACTGGATGAGGGACTATCCCCGAACGAGCGTCGGGAATTCAGCGGCAATATCTGCATTCAGCTCGACAAGCTCACCTGGCTGATGGAAAACCTCATCAAGCTCTCCCGGCTCGAAGGCGGTGTCATTCAGCTCACTCCACGCCGCACTTCGGTCAACTCGGTGATTCTTTCCGCCCTGCACCAGTGTTGTCAGAAAGCGCAGGACAAGGGGATTGCAGTCGAGTTTTTCCCTCAGGGGGAAGTTGTGGCTTTACTCGATGAAAAATGGACGGCGGAGGCGCTCTTCAATCTCCTGGACAATGCGGTGAAATACACCCAGCCGGGCGGCAGGATTGCGGTTCGGGTCGAGGCGTATGAGATCTATCTGCGCATTGACATTGAAGATACGGGAAGCGGAGTTGCAGAGGAGGAAATTCCACGCCTGTTCCAACGGTTTTACCGGGGAAGCAATGCCCGGGAGGAAGAAGGGGTTGGCGTTGGACTCTACCTTACCCGTGAAATCGTTTCGCGGCAGGATGGGTATATCAAAGTGGAATCTAAACTGGGAAAGGGAAGCCGGTTTTCCGTGTTTCTCCCGCTGGCAGCTCAGGATTAGAAGGAAAATGATGAACCAACTCACAGCCCGTCCGCTTTAGGGCAGCGACATTGCCATGTTTGAAACATGGGTTATGCTCGGGCACGTCGCGCGTTGGTACGAGCAGCTGCTCAACTGGATCGACGAGATGCAGCGGCGCAAAACAGAGTTTAACTGATTGCTGCTGTATGGGGAACGGGAGATCAACTTGGGGCAGGGATACCCTCTATTGGAACAGTGGAGAGGACTGGCAGGGAACGCTGCCGGTGGAGAAAATCCACAGCATGGAGGACCGGAGTGGGGAGCTGGGGTTCCTCGGCAAACGACTTGGGCGGGAAACCGTCCGACTTCTGTCAGAGCTTATTTTTCAGCGTCCCGATGCGCTGTGCGTCATTGCGCAGACGGATATGGCGAATCTTGCCCTGCGCGGCGTCTCGCTCAGCGCAAGGGATGCTTACGATGAAACAAATGGGGTGTTCACAACTGCGATTTTTCTAGAAGAGCTTCATCCGGTTTTGAATCGTCTATGGGCAGCTATGGGGACCTTCGGCGGTGCTTCAGATTGGCGCCAGTCCGCTGCAGCGAGCCAGAAGAACTTTCCTGTTTGCCGTTTTTGCTGGCGATTCTCTGCCATATCCTTTGAGCGGTGCAGGCCATTTCGTATGCACAGAGGGTAGAGGATTCCAAGGGTACAGTTGTATCGGTTCAACCAAACAGCCCCCAATTCAATTGGGGGCTGTTTTGCATGCTCAGGCCGTGCAACATGGGCCTGTTGTTTCTAGAAAGAGTTTCTTTGATCTGGCGTGTCTATGCGGCGTTTGGAAACCCCTCTACGCACTAGATGGACAACGCCGCTTGAGAGCACGGCGAGCGCAGTGATCGTGATGAGTCCCGCCTCGTTGTTTTTGGGCTGTTGATCAGATCTAACAGACGTTTCGCTTGCCAGCAGGGGCTCCGCCTGGGCAGAGGCCAGAGAGAGGGGGGAGAAGAGGAGCATTGCGGCAATCAGCGCTGCCGTTGACCGGATGAATTTCATTGGAAATCCCTCGCATTTCTGAAAAGCTTCGGCTGGTGTGTACAGCCAAGTGAAAATAAGATTTAAATCAATCGTCGTTTTGCAGGGCTGCGCAGCCTTCTTCCCCGGTGCGGACCTTGACGACATTTTCAATGTCGTAGACAAAGATTTTACCGTCGCCGTAATGGCCGGTGTAGAGCACTTTTTTCGCGGTTTCAATGACCGTCCTGACCGGAACTCTGCACACGACAATTTCGACCTTGATCTTGGGCAACAGGTTCATTTCAACCGGCACGCCGCGGTAAAACTCGGTTGCGCCCTTCTGGGTGCCGCAGCCGATGACCTGGGTGACCGTCATGCCGGTGACCTCGATGGCGTTCATTGCCGCCTTGAGTTCCTCAAACTTGCTCTGACGGGTAACGATGACGAGCTTAGTGAGCTTGACATCCGAAGCGGGTGCGCCCTCGTCAGAGGAGCCGGAGATCAACTCAACCGGCACCGCCTGTTCAACCGGAATCTGGGAAACATGGGTGTCGGGAATGCCGTTGACTGTCGGGATTGCCCCGGGAACAGCGGGCATAAAGTCCGCATAGCTGTTCGCGATGCCGTGTTCTCTGATGTCGAGGCCTTCAATTTCCTCCTCTTTGGAGACGCGCAGGCCGATTGTCTTTTTGATGACAAAGAAGACGATGGTCATCGTGATGGCAACCCAGGCGATGACAGAGATCACACCGAGCGCCTGAACGCCGAGGAACTGGAAGCCGTGTCCATAGGCAAGCCCCTGGTCCACCGAAAAGACACCGGTGAGCAGAGTACCGGTTGCACCGCAGAATCCGTGCACCCCGATTGCACCGACCGGATCGTCGATTTTGAGCACTTTGTCGATGAATTCGATGCCAAAGACCACCACAAAAGCGGCGATGAGCCCGATAAAGAACGCGCCGACCGGATCAACCATGTCACAGCCTGCCGTAATGGCGACCAGACCCGCGAGGGAACCGTTGAGTGTCATGGAAACATCCGGCTTTTTGTAACGGATCCAGGTGATGATCATGACAGTTACCGTTGAGGTCGCTGCCGCCAGGTTGGTGGTGACAAAAATATTGGAGGCTGAGAGAAGGGAGCTGTCCCCTGTCATTGAGACGGTGGAACCGCCGTTGAAGCCAAACCATGCAAACCAGAGGATAAAGACGCCGAGCGCGCCGAGGGTCAGGCTGTGGCCGGGAATTGCCTTGGGTTTGCCGTCCTTGCCGTATTTGCCGATACGGGGACCGAGGATTTTCGCACCGACGAGCGCTGCGACACCGCCGACCATGTGGACTGCGGTCGAGCCCGCAAAATCATGGAAGCCGAGCTGAGAGAGCCAGCCGCCGCCCCAGATCCAGTGACCCGAAATCGGATAGATCACCGCACTGATGACCGCACTGTAAATGCAGTAGGAGATAAATTTGGTCCGCTCTGCCATGGCGCCTGAGACGATGGTCGCTGCAGTCGCGCAAAAGACAGTCTGGAAGATAATGAATGCGGCTGTTGGGATGGTCGAGCTGTAGTCCCCCTGAATCAGGAAGTCGATTCCCCCGATGAAGGAACCGTTGCCCGCAAACATCAGCCCAAAGCCTAGAACCCAGAATACAATGGTTCCGATTGCAAAGTCCATCAGGTTTTTCATGATGATGTTGCCTGCGTTTTTCGCCCGGGTGAAGCCTGTTTCGACCATTGCGAAACCGGCCTGCATGAAGAAAACAAGCAATGCACCGAGCAATACCCAAATGGTATCCACGGATGAAAACATAGTACATTCCTCCTAAAAATATGGAAAGGCGTGTGTCGCTGTTCTGTTTGAGGAACAACGACACACGCCTTTGTGCATCATGCTGTCTAAGAAAGAGATTATATGTATTCAGTTTAGGTGGAGCAGCATGATCCAGTTTGTATTTTAACCCGCCTGCCCGTAGGGGCATGGACAGGCTGATTAAACACTGAATAACAGTTCGCTGTAGGTGGGATAGGGCCAGTATTGCTTTGCCGTATTGACCTCGAGTTCATCCGCGAGCCCGCGCACCTGCTGCATCACCGCAAAGACTTCGTTTTTGTAGAACATCGCGCAGTCGCAGACCTCAGTGTGTTCCTTGGCGTGGAGCAGCAGCCCGTCGAGCTCCTCGGTCTTTTTGTAGAGCTGGTCGCAGAGGGAGGAGAGCTTGGTGACCAATATCTCCTCAAACGAGCAGGTAGCCAGCGGCGTAAACTGCTTTTTGGCAACTGCCGTGTCACAGAGCTCTTTGATGTAACTCGTCGCGGAGGGCAGAATGTCCTTTTTGACCATATCCACCATAGTCAGCGCCTCGATGTTGATCTGTTTGCTGTAGCTCTCCATCATGATCTCATACCGGGAGCGCATTTCAATTTCGGTGAAGATATTGTGTTTGGTGAACAGGCTGATGTTTTTTTCGCTGACAAAGTAGGGGAGCGCCTCGGGGGTGGATTTGAGGTTGAGCAATCCGCGCCTGTCAGCTTCTTCCACCCACTCGTCCGCGTAGTTGTTGCCGTTGAAGATGATTCGCTTGTGTTCTTTGAGGGTGCGGCGGAGCAGGTCGTGCAGGGCGGTTTTAAAATCGTCTGCCGTTTCGAGTTCATCTGCAAACTGCTCGAGGACATCCGCGATGATCGTGTTGAGCACGATGTTCGGGCCAGCGACCGAGAGAGAGGAACCGAGCATCCGGAATTCAAATTTATTTCCAGTAAAGGCAAACGGAGAGGTGCGGTTGCGGTCGGTGGTATCTTTGGAGAATCTCGGCAGCACATGCACCCCGACTTCCATGTTGATTTTCTCTTTCTTGTCGTACTCGGTTTCGTTGAGCACCGATTCGAGCACTTCGGTCAGTTCGTCGCCAAGGAACATCGACACAATCGCCGGAGGCGCCTCGTTTGCGCCGAGACGGTGGTCATTGCCCGCGGTCGCAACCGACAGGCGGAGCATATCCTGGTAGTCGTCGACCGCCTGGATCACCGCGCAGAGGAAGAGGAGAAACTGCGGGTTTTCACGGGGGGATTTGCCCGGGTCGAGCAGATTCACCCCAGTGTCGGTCGAAATGGACCAGTTGTTGTGTTTTCCACTTCCGTTGACCCCTGCGAACGGCTTCTCGTGCAGCAGGCAGACAAGGCCGTGTCGGGTGGCGACCTTTTTCATCAGCTCCATGGTGAGCTGGTTGTGATCGCTCGCCGCATTGGTGGTGGTGAAAATCGGGGCGAGCTCGTGCTGCGCAGGCGCCACCTCGTTGTGTTCGGTTTTGGCGAGGATGCCGAGCTTCCACAGCTCTTCATCCAGATCCTTCATGTAGGCCGCCACCCGGGGTTTGATGGTCCCAAAATAGTGATCTTCCAGCTCCTGGCCTTTGGGAGCCTTGGCTCCGAACAGGGTGCGGCCGCAGAAGATGAGATCCTTTCTCTGGTCATACAGCTCTTTATCCACCAGAAAGTACTCCTGCTCTGGTCCGACGGTTGTCACCACCTCTTTTACTTCCTCGTTACCAAACAGACGGAGAATCCGCAGCGCCTGTTTGTTGATCGTCTCCTGAGAGCGGAGGAGGGGCGTCTTTTTGTCGAGCGCCTCGCCGCCGTAGGAACAGAAGATGGTCGGGATGCAGAGGGTGCCGTCCTTGATAAAGGCGTAGGAGGTGGGGTCCCAAGCTGTGTAGCCCCGCGCTTCAAAGGTAGCGCGCAGCCCGCCCGAGGGGAAGCTCGATGCGTCCGGTTCGCCTTTGACAAGCTCTTTGCCTGAAAACTCCATGATCACCTGGCCATCCCCGGTCGGAGAGATGAAGCTGTCGTGTTTTTCCGCGGTCACCCCGGTCATCGGCTGGAACCAGTGGGTAAAGTGGGTGACTCCCTTTTCAATCGCCCAATCCTTCATCGCGTTGGCCACGATGTTGGCCACATTCAAATCAAGGCTCTGACCAGTTGCAATCGATTTTTTCAGCAATTTGTAGGTCGCGTGCGGAAGTTTTTCCTTCATCACAGCATCGTTAAACACCATGCTGCCGAACAGTTCGGATAAATGACTCATGTATACCAACCCTTTCAACAATGTTTGCGTTTTTACTTACAGCAGGTTGACGCCGGCCGCCTCACAGGTTTCAAGCGTCCTGCTGTCCCAGATCGAAACCTGGACTTCACCGATGTGCGCCTTGCCGAGCAGCAGCATGCAGATTCTCGACTGGCCGATGCCGCCGCCCATCGTGAGGGGGAGGGTTCCATCCAGAACCATCTTGTGGAAGGGAAGCTCTCTGCGGTCATCGCAATCCGCCTTGGTGAGCTGCTCGTCAAGCGACTTTGCGTCCACCCGGATGCCCATGGAGGATACTTCGAATGCGCGCCCGAGCAGTTCGTTCCAGAAAACGATGTCTCCGTTGAGCTTCCAATCGTCGTAATCGGGAGCCCGGCCGTCGTGTTTTTCGCCCGATTTGAGCAGATCTCCAATCTGCATAATAAAGGCGGTTTTATGTACCTTGAGGTATTCGTTTTCCCGCTCTTTGGGGGAGAGGGAGGGATAGAGGTCCTCGAGCTGCTGGGTGGTGACAAAGCTCACCTCCCGGCTGAGGGTGACTGGGATGTCCGGATAAACCGATTTTACCTTGTCAAGTGTGTCGCAGATGGCGCCGACAATCGAGGTGACGGTCTCTTTTAGATAGGTGAGGTTGCGCATCTCCCGGGTGATGATCTTTTCCCAGTCCCACTGGTCGACGTAGATCGAATGGAGGTTGGTGAGTTCTTCATCTCGCCGGATGGCGTTCATGTTGGTGTAGAGTCCCTCACCTGGTTTGAAACCGTATTTGTAAAGGGCGAGCCGTTTCCACTTCGCCAGGGAATGGACCACCTGCGCATCCGTTTTGGTCTCGAGGATGTCAAAGGAAACCGGGCGCTCCACCCCGTTGAGGTTGTCGTTGACGCCGGTTGCGCTGTCCACAAACAGCGGGGCAGTGACCCTTTTGAGGTTGAGGGCTTTGGTGAGTTTCTCCTCAAATGTTCTTTTGACGAGTTCAATAGCCGACTGGGTGTCATACAGGCCCAGCGGGGACTGATAGTCCTTGGGAATGAATACTTTGCTCATCGCTACACAATCCTTTCTTCGGGGCAGCTGCCCTTAGCAAACGGCACAAAAAAGGCGCTGCAGGTCGAGTGACCCACAGCGCCGTTGCTGTTGTTCTGACGCTAGTATACAACGCTGTGAGGGATTTGTCAACTCTTTTTTGAAAAAAAGTTTTGTGCAATTTGCAAGATTTAAAAATATAACTTGCAGAAAGATATAGGTTCTTACTTTATATTTTTAAAAAATCAGTAATTGTGAATTGAATTCAAAAAAATATTGCAAAACTGCTTGACATCGTCCTACACTTCCTGTATAATAACAGCAATGAACAAAGGCGTTCACGAATTGGCACAACCTGCATCGGGTTGCGTCGGTTCGTGAACGCCTTTTTTACATCTTCAGGCAACTCAATGAGGAGGAAGCTGTTATGTTGAAAGAAGGACAAATCAGAATCCCGTCCGGCTGTGCGATCTCGGGGATCTTCTCCAAAAGTGGGGAGAGGATGAACGGGCGGTCGATCATCGAGTCGATTGCCACCATGCATGACCGCTCCAACGGTCTGGGCGGCGGCTTTGCGGGATACGGTATTTATCCGCAATATAAAGAATACTATGCGTTTCACATTTTTTATGAGGACTTGTCGGCGAAAAAAGAGTGTGAGAGCTTTTTAGAGCGGCATTTCGATATCATCAACCTCTCGAAAATTCCGGTGCGAAGAACCAAAAAGATCACCGGCGAGCCGTTGATCTGGCGGTATTTTGTGATGCCGCTGCCGACCAGGCTTAAAGACAGCCACTTGGACGAAAAAGAGTTCGTCGCCCGCAGCGTCATCAATATCAATTCAAACATTCAGGGTGCTTACGTCTTTTCAAGCGGAAAAAACATGGGGGTGTTTAAGGCAGTCGGCTTTCCAGAGGACGTCGGGGATTTCTACCGGCTTGAGGAGTACGACGGCTACTGCTGGACCGCCCACGGCCGCTACCCTACGAACACTCCCGGTTGGTGGGGCGGCGCCCATCCCTTTGCCATGCTCGACTACTCGATTGTGCACAACGGAGAAATTTCCTCCTACGACGCCAACCGCCGTTATATCGAGATGTTTGGCTACAAATGCAATCTGCTCACCGATACCGAGGTCATCACCTACATGGTGGATTACCTGCTGCGCAAGCAGGAACTGACGATGGAGGAGATGGCAAGTGTGATCGCAGCCCCGTTCTGGAGCACTATTGAGCAGATGGAGCCCGACAGGCGCGAGAAACTCACCTATCTGCGCAACGCATTTTCAAGCATGCTCATCACCGGACCGTTTTCCATCCTGCTCGGATTTGAGGGCGGCATGATGGCGCTCAACGACCGGCTCAAGCTCCGCTCCATGGTAGTGGGCGAGCGGGGCGACCGAGTCTACATTGCGAGCGAGGAGTGCGCCATCCGCGTGGTTGCCCCCGAGCTCGACCGGCTCTGGTCTCCAAAAGGGGGGGAACCGGTCATCGTCCGGCTCAACCCCGGCGTCACGCTTTAAGAGAACTTCCGAAATTGGAGGAATTTAAGATATGGCTATTGATTTCATCTACCCTGAATACGAAGTGGTCCGCAACCCGCAGCGCTGCATTGCCTGCCGGGTGTGTGAACGCCAGTGTGCAAACGAGGTGCACTCCTATGATCCCGAGACTGGGACGATGCGTGCCGATGAATCCAAATGCGTCAACTGCCACCGCTGCGTGACGCTTTGTCCCACCCGCGCGCTCAAAATTGTCAAAACCGACCACACATTCAAATACAACGCCAACTGGAAAGCGGAAAACATCCAGGACGTCTACCGTCAGTCGGGTACTGGCGGCGTACTCCTCTCCTCAATGGGCAACCCCAAGGAGCTCCCGGTGTACTGGGATAAAATCCTCATCAATGCCTCCCAGGTGACCAACCCCTCGATCGACCCGTTGCGCGAGCCGATGGAGACCAAGGTCTATCTCGGACAGAAACCCACCAAAGTTGAGCGGGATGGGCGCGGAAACCTCGTCAACAACCTCTCGCCCCAGCTCGAGCTGAGCGTGCCGATTTTGTTCTCAGCCATGTCCTACGGCTCGATCAGCTACAACGCCCACGCCAGTCTGGCCCGCGCCGCCACCGAGCTCGGAATCTATTACAACACCGGCGAGGGCGGTCTGCACGAGGACTTTTATCAGTACGGCAAAAACACCATTGTTCAGGTTGCCTCCGGCCGCTTTGGCGTGCACAAGGAATACCTCGAAGCGGGTGCGGCAATCGAAATCAAGATTGGACAGGGCGCCAAGCCGGGCATTGGCGGGCACCTCCCCGGCACCAAAATCGTCGGCGACATCTCGGCCACCCGGATGATCCCCGAGGGGTCGGACGCGATTTCCCCTGCCCCCCACCACGACATCTATTCCATCGAAGACCTGCGTCAGCTCGTCTTTTCTTTAAAAGAGGCGACAGAGTATAAAAAGCCGGTCATTGTCAAGGTGGCGGCCGTACACAATATCGCGGCCATTGCGAGCGGCATCGCCCGCAGCGGTGCGGATATCATCGCCATCGATGGCTTCCGCGGCGGAACCGGCGCTGCTCCCACCCGCATCCGGGACAATGTCGGCATCCCGATCGAGCTCGCGCTCGCGAGCGTTGACCAGCGTCTGCGCGACGAGGGAATCCGGGGCAATGTCTCCCTTTTGGTTGGGGGAAGCATCCGCAACAGCGCCGACGTTGTCAAGGCAATCGCACTTGGCGCAGATGCGGTTTACATCGCAACCAGCGCACTGCTCGCCCTCGGCTGCCACCTCTGCCGCTCCTGCCACGCCGGTAAGTGCAACTGGGGCATTGCAACCCAGCGCCCCGAGCTCGTCAAGCGGCTCAATCCTGACATCGGCTCCCAGCGCCTGGTCAACCTCGTCACCGCCTGGGAACATGAGATCAAAGAAATGATGGGCGGTATGGGCATCAACTCCATCGAGGCCCTCAGAGGCAACCGCCTCATGCTCCGCGGCCTCGGCCTCAACCAAACCGAGCTCAACATCCTCGGAATCAAACACGCAGGGGAGTAGGATTCCTGAGGCGCTGCCTCAGACTCCGGTTAAGGGCTTCTTGAAAGAAGCCCTTAACAATCCCAAGAACTTTAAATTCCGCCCATCCGGAGGATGAGCGAAATTTAAAGTTTTCGGGGTTCTTAGGGGCCTTTTTCAAAAGGCCCCTAAGCGGGGTATGGGGCGGAGCCCCAAGCAATTCTACCCCCAGAAAGGTGAGTGCGATGAAGCGAATTTATGTAAATGAAGAGTGGTGTCTGGGATGCCACCGGTGTGAATATTTTTGTGCCTTTGCTAATTCGGGCAAGGACGATATGGCGTCAGCGCTAAAAGATGTAAAAATCAACCCGCGGATTCAGGTGGAGGAGGGGGACAAGGTGAATTTTGCCGTGTCCTGTCGTCATTGCGAGGAGCCGCTCTGTGTCAAAGGGTGCATCACTGGAGCTTTGTCGGTGCAGGATGGGGTGATTCTGTTTGACCACGAAAAGTGCGTGGGGTGCTACACCTGCATCCTCTCCTGTCCCTACGGCGCGATCCTGCCGGCGGACGGGGGCGGGGTGGTGCAGAAGTGCGAACTCTGTCTGAAAAATTCCTGCGGGGAACCTGCCTGCGTAGCCTGCTGTCCGAACAATGCGATTGTGTACGAAGAGAGGTGATTGGGATGAATTATGTGATCATTGGAAATTCAGCCGGGGCAATCGGCTGTATTGAGGGAATCCGGCAGATGGACCAGGAGGGTAGCATTACGCTAATTTCAGATGAGCCCCACCACACCTATTCGAGGCCGCTGATTTCCTATCTGCTTTACGGCAAGACGGATGAGCAGCGGATGAAATACCGGCCGGACAGCTTTTATGAGCACAACCGGGTGAAGACAAAGCTCGGTCGCACAGTGGTGAAAATCGGCAAAGAGAGCAAACAGCTGCTGCTTGACAACGACGAGATCGTCCCGTACGACAAGCTGCTGGTGGCGACCGGCTCCCGCCCGTTTATTCCCCCGATGGAGGGGCTCGACCAAGTGAAAAAACAGTTCACCTTTATGACGCTCGACGATGCCAAGGCGCTCGAAGCGGCAATTTCCCCGAAAAGCCGGGTGCTCATTGTGGGCGCGGGTCTTATCGGCCTCAAATGCGCCGAGGGCATCTGTGACAAAGTGGGTTCCATCACGGTGGTCGACCTCGCGGACCGCATTCTTCCGAGTATCCTCGACATCCCGGGCTCCCGCATGGTGCAGCGGCATATAGAAGGGCAGGGGATCGAGTTTCACCTCTCGGACAGCGTACAGCGGTTTGAACCCGGTAAGGCGCATCTTAAGAGCGGCAAAACGTTGGAATTCGATGTCCTTGTTCTCGCGGTGGGCGTCCGCCCCAACACCAGCCTCATCCAGTCAATCGGCGGTGAGGTAGGGCGTGGTATCCTGACCGACGACCGCTGTGCCACGAGTCTCCCCGACATCTACGCGGCGGGTGACTGCACCGAAAGCTTCGACATCACAACGGGGCAGATGAGGGTGCTCGCCCTTCTCCCCAACGCCTACATGCAGGGGGAGTGCGCCGGCATCATCATGGCGGGCGGAGAAAAGCGGTATGACCATGCAATGGCGATGAACGCCATCGGGTTTTTCGGGCTGCACATCATCACCGCCGGCAGCTACGAGGGGGAGGATTTTGTTGCACAGGGGAAAGAGAGCTACAAGCGGCTGTTCACCAAGGACAACAGGCTCATCGGCTATATCCTCATCGGGTGCATCGAGCGGGCGGGCATCTACACCGCCCTTATCCGAGAGCAGACGCCGCTCGACAGCATTGATTTTGAGCTGGTGCGGGAAAAACCTCAGCTCATGGCGTACACCAAGAAAAAACGCGACAAGATTTTAGGAGGTGCCCAGGTATGCTGATCAACGCAGAGCGCAACACCATGCACTTTAAAACCCTGAACAACCTGATCCGGGATTCAAAGGATGCGGAGGTCACGATTGACAACTGCATCGGCCAGCGCTTCATCGGCGACGGGCTCCGGGGCAAAACAATCACCATCAACGGCACTCCCGGCAACGCGCTCGGGGCATATCTCGACGGCGCGCGCATCGTGGTCAACGGCAACGCACAGGACGCGACGGGGGACACGATGAACGACGGGGATATTTTCATCCATGGCTCTTCCGGCGACGCGACCGGTTACGCGATGCGCGGCGGTCGGATCTACGTCAAGGGGGATGCGGGCTATCGGGCCGGTATCCACATGAAAGCGTATCGGGAAAAGCTCCCTGTGCTCGTCATCGGCGGAGCGGCGGGCTCATTTCTCGGCGAGTATCAGGCGGGCGGGATCATCATCGTGCTCGGCCTCGGCTGCGAGAGTGAAATTCCGGTCGGGTATTTCTGCGGAACCGGAATGCACGGGGGAAAGATTTATCTGCGCTGCGATAAGCTCCCACACGACCTGCCCAAGCAGGTGGTGGCGAACGACGCCACCCCACAGGATCTTCAGCAAATCCAAGCGTATATCGACACTTACTGCGTGGAATTCGGCGCGGACCGGGAGGAAATTCTCAGCCATCATTTCTTTGTTCTCACCGCTGACACAAAAAATCCCTACAAACAGCTTTATACACACAACTAACTCGTGTATAATAAAGACAGAAATTCAGCGTAGGAGGCGTGATCCATGGAGTACACAGTCAGCGAAGTGCTGCAATATGTGCAGGAAAACGATGTTAAGTTCATCCGACTGATGTTCTGCGACATCTTCGGCCAGGTCAAAAATCTGGCGATCATGGCGGACACCCTGGAGGACGCGTTTGCAAACGGGGTGACGTTTGACGCGTCGGCAGTCAAAGGCTTTATGAACATTGAGGAATCCGATCTGTTTTTGTTCCCCGACCCCTCGACTCTCGCCGTCCTCCCCTGGCGGCCGCAGCAGGGTAGGGTGGTCCGGTTCCTCTGCGACATCCGCTACCCCGATGGCACCCCGTTCGAGGGGGACGGCCGCTACATCCTGAGGCAAGCGGAGCGCGCCTGTCTCGACGCAGGCTACACCTGCCGCATCGGCTCGGAGTGCGAATTTTACCTGTTTGAGACCGATGAAACGGGGCGCCCCACCCGCATTCCGCAAGACAACGCGGGTTACCTCGACATCTCCCCGCTTGACCAGGGCCAAAATGTCCGCCGCGACATCTGCCTCACTCTCGAGCGGATGGACATCAAACCGGAGAGCTCCCATCACGAGCAGGGTCCGGGTCAGAACGAAATCGACTTTGAGTACAGCGGGGCGCTGCGCGCCGCCGACAACCTCTCCACCGTCAAGATGGTGATCAAGACGATTGCCGCCAACAACGGGCTGTTCGCCTCCTTTCTCCCCAAGCCGCTCGGCAACACGAGTGGGAGCGGGCTGCATATCAACATATCCCTTGAGAAAAACGGGGTCAACATCTTCAAAAGCGGGGAGAGCGGGGAGCACTCCAAGGAAGCGGAGAGCTTTATCGCCGGGGTTCTCCACCGAATCCGGGAGATCACCGTCTTTTTAAATCCTCTGACCAACTCCTATCACCGCTTTGGACATTACGACGCGCCCGACTTCATCACCTGGTCGCACCAGAACCGCTCTCAGCTCATCCGCATCCCGGCGGCCAAAGAGGGGCACATCCGCATGGAGCTGCGCTCCTCCGACCCCTCCTGCAACCCCTATCTCGCGTTTGCCCTGCTCATCCGGGCAGGGCTCGACGGCATTCGGCACAAGAGGGTGCTTTGTCCCCCCTCCAACTTCAACCTCTACACCGCGAGCGAGGAGCAGCTCAAAGGGATTGATATGCTCCCAAGTACCCTTGAGCGGGCAGTCGAGGCCGCCAGAGAGAGCGAGTTTGTACACAGCGCGCTGCCCCGTCGGACCATCGACTCCTTTCTCGAGGTCAAGCAGGACGAGTGGAACCGTTACCTCGCGTCGGTGGATAAAGACAAGTTTGAAAACGACGCGTATTTCAGCATTGTCTAACGTTTGATCGGGTTTCAGGAAGGGGGATGGCTGAGTGGATACCGTTTTACTTGCGGCAGGCGCCGACAAAAGCAGGGACTCGCTCGCCGCTCTGCTCAAGGCGGATGGGTTTTCCCGCGTTCTCCCCGTCAGCAGCGGCGGGGAGGCGCGCCGCTGTTTGGTGCAGGGGGATTTCGATTTGGTGGTGATCAACGCTCCACTGTCGGACGAATTTGGGCACGACCTGTCGGTGCAGGCGGCTGAAAGCAGCTCGGCAGGGGTGATTCTCCTCGTCAAAAGCGAGCTTGCCGACGATATTTCCGCACAGGTGGAGGATTTTGGCGTGCTGGTTGTCTCCAAGCCGCTGAGCCGGCAGCTGTTTTACCAGTCGATCAAGCTGGTGATGGTGACGCGTCGGCGCATATTGGGTTTAAAGACCGAGAATGATAAATTACAGAATAAAATTGAGGAAATTCGACTCGTCAACCGCGCAAAGTGCGTGCTGATTCAGGTGCTTAAGCTCACCGAACCACAGGCGCACCGATACATTGAAAAGCAGGCGATGGACCTGCGCCTGACCCGCCGTGCGGTGGCCGAGAACATCCTCAAAACCTATGAATGCTGAATATTAGAAGGAGTGAGGGCATGGAATTTACTAAAATGCAGGGGTGCGGCAACGACTACATCTATTTTAACTGCATGGAACAGGAACTCAGTGAGCCCGGACCACTCAGCGTCCGGCTGTCTGACCGCCATTTTGGCATCGGTGGGGACGGCATTGTGCTGATCTGTCGCTCTGACATTGCAGATGCTAAAATGCGGATGTTCAACGCCGACGGGAGCGAGGGAAAGATGTGCGGCAACGCGATCCGCTGCGTGGGTAAATACCTCAGCGACAACGGGCTCGTAGGGGACAAAAATGAGCTCGACATCGAGACGCTCAGCGGCGTCAAGCACCTCGTTTTGCACAAGCAGCGCAGCGGGGTGCGCAGTGTCACAGTCGATATGGGCCCTGCCCAGATGCATCCGTCCTCCCTCCCAGTGCTCATTGAAGGGACGCAAGTGGTGAATTCTCCTGTGAAGATCGGGGGGACCTCTTACAACATCACCTGCGTGTCAATGGGCAACCCGCACTGCGTTGTCTTGTGCGACGATGTGGAAGGGCTTGAAATTGAAAAGATTGGCCCGCAGTTTGAAAACAGTGAGCTCTTCCCCGAGCGGGTGAATACCGAGTTCATAAAACTCACTGGAAAAAACACCCTGCGTATGCGGGTGTGGGAACGGGGCAGCGGGGAGACTTGGGCGTGCGGAACCGGGGCCTGCGCGGCCGCAGTCGCTGCGGTGGAAAACGGCCTGTGCGCCAAAGGAGAGGACATCATCGTCCGGCTCAATGGAGGTAATCTCTTGATCAAATATACCGACAAAACCGTTACCATGACCGGCACTGCTGACAAGGTATTCGACGGTACCATCAAACTATAGTGGAGGAAATCAACAGCCTATGAAACTCAATGAGCATTTTTCCGATTTGCAGGACAGCTATCTGTTTTCTACAATTGCGCACAAGGTTGCAGCGTACCAGCAGGAGCACCCAGAAAAAGAGATCATCCGCCTCGGCATTGGGGATGTGACCCTGCCGCTGTGCGACGCAGTGGTGCAGGCAATGCACCGAGCGGTCGACGAGATGGGGCGCAAAGAGTCCTTTCACGGCTACGGCCCAGAGCAGGGTTACGATTTTGTCAAGGAGGCGCTTCAGGGCTACTACGCCAAACGTGGGGTAGTACTGGACCTGCAGGAGATTTTCGTCAGCGACGGCGCCAAAAGCGACGTCGGCAACATTCTCGACCTCTTTTCATCTGAGAACACCGTGCTTATTCCCGATCCGGTATATCCGGTGTATGTGGACACCAATCTAATGGCGGGCCGCAAGATCGTTTACCTTGATGCAAACGAGCAAAACGGCTTTCTGCCGTTGCCCGACCCGTCGATCAAGGCGGATATCATCTACCTCTGTTCACCCAACAATCCGACCGGCGCGGTGTACAGCCGCGATCAACTCAAGGCATGGGTGGATTATGCGAGGGAGTGCGGCGCTGTCATTCTTTTTGACGCGGCGTATGAGGCGTTTCTCTCCGACCCTGCGCTGCCCCGATCCATCTTTGAGATTGAGGGTGCGAAGGAGTGCGCGATCGAGTTTTGCTCCCTTTCCAAGACTGCTGGATTTACCGGCACTCGCTGCGGTTATACCGTTGTGCCGCTGGCGCTTGAACAGGAGGGGGTATCGCTCAACAAACTGTGGCTGCGCCGCCAAACGACCAAGTTCAACGGCGTCCCCTATATTGTTCAACGGGGTGCAGAAGCGGTCTTTACAGAACAGGGGCAGCGCCAGATCCACAAGGCGATTGACTACTACCGGGAAAACGCCCGGATGATCGCCGGCGCGCTGCGGGAGATGGGCATCTGGTTTACCGGAGGGGAGAACTCCCCCTACATCTGGCTCAAATGTCCGGGCGGGCTCTCCTCCTGGGAGTACTTCGACCGCCTGCTCACCGAGGCAAACGTGGTGGGCACGCCGGGCGCGGGATTCGGAAAAAACGGCGAAGGCTTTTTCCGTCTCACTGCATTTGGGGACCGGGACAGCACTGCTGAGGCAGTTTCCCGGCTCAAGAAACTCAGCCTTTCGAACTGAGGCAACAGGCGGGGGAGGGGAAGTTTCCTGCCCCGACCGTTTGGATTTCACAAGCCATCGCCCCACATCGACTGGAGTTAAAATAAACATGCAAAGAAACCACCCCCACTGTCGGCAAACCGCAGCGGGGGTGGTGTTGCAAGCACAGAGAATGCACACCTGAATCCCGGAAGTTGAGGAGAGATCACTGCCGGACCCAGTGAAAAACACAGCCGCTTACAAGAAAATAGACCTGGGATGCGACGGCTGGGAAGGAACTTCAAGCAGCTCAATGCCCGACGGTGTGCGAGTGGGGAAAAGCGCCGCTGTGTAGGCGCTTTCCAACTAGAGCTGGAGGAACTGGGACATTGAGTAGATTTCGCAGGATGAAAATGTGAATGAAATAGAATTGAGATGTCCATATGGTTGACGGCAGTCGTTTTATTCAGATTTTTCAGGACAAGGCGAGGGGAACGGTACCCATTCCATCTGTGAACAGATGGAATGCCCAGACCCTAGAAGGGGGCAATTATCTGCTTGGTTACGCAAGATCGAATAGAGCCATGACACACAGCAACCCGAAATAGATCACGTCCACTTGACATAAATACTGATATAGATTTAGATGTTCATTTCTTCTGCTTTTAATTTGCAGAAGCGCCCTTGCCCTTCACTTTTTCTCTATCTCCGGCAGAACCCAAGGATTTTTTAATAGAAAAGCGCACAGGAAAAACCCCTGCCAACATTTCTGCTGGCAGGGGTTTTAAAAAGGAAGAAAGTTTTTAGTTTGGCTTAGTGTTTTTCTTTTTTCAGCACAACCGCTGCACCGCCTGCGAGGAGCAGAGCGGCAACCGCCATTGCGATCGGGGTGGTTTCGCCCGTCTTAGCGGATGCGGAATTGCCGGTGATACTGCCGTCGCCGTTGACCTGGATGTCAGCGGGAGTGCCGTCTGCGTAGGTCAGTCCTTTGATTGCTTCGGACAGATCCGAGACTGCCTTGTTCACCACATCCTGCTCATCGGTGGAGAGGGTGGGATCCGCAGCAGCAGCTTTTGCGTTGGCAAGCGCGGCGTTGAATGCATCGACGCTCGCTTTGCTGAAGCCGGTCAGGTCAATTGCCTCAGCCTGCTTGGTCAGCTTGTTGAGGATGCTCTTGTCCGCTTTGTAACGGAGATCGAGCATTGCATTGATGAGTGTGTCGAGCGCGCTGTCGACTTCTTCCTGAGTTGCATTCTTGTTGCCAAGGACTTCGTTTGCCGCATCGCGTGCTGCGACGAAGGCATCCCATCCCTTGGCGTAATCGTTTTCATCGTAATTTACGGTCAGATCCACTGCGTTTTGGAGCGCTTCTTTGTCGCCACGTTTGACAAGTGCGTCAGCCGCTGCGATGAGTGCGCTGTCTGCAGCCTGGATTTCAGCCTCCATCGCGTCGCCGTCGTTGAGGACTTTGAGCGCTGCGTCGAGTGCTGCGATAAAGTTGTCTTTTTCTGCGCCGTCGATGTAGAGTTCAAGATCAAGTGCGCTGTAGAAGTCGTAGTGCTCCTGCAGGGTGGTCTTGTCGCCGGCGATCAGGCCGAGCTTGTGAATCTCTGTCATGAGGGAGACCCATGCGCGGTCGATGGTCTCCTGATCCGATGTCGGATTCTCGTTGACAGCGACTGCGTAGTTGTAGGTCGCCATAAAGCTTTCCCGGACGCTCTGGATCGCATTGTCCACCTCGCCGCTTTCGATAGCAGCTGCGGCGCTGTCGATTACTTTGGAGAGGATGGTCTTGTTGGTTTCGGTTTCCTCAAAGACAACGGGTTTAAAGAGCTCGAATTCATAAATGGAAGGATTGCTTCCATCGATGATGTTGAGACGGATTTTGTTCGCTGTGAATTCGTCGAAGGAGAATTCTTTCCGAGCCGTTCCCATCGAACCGCCAGTCAGGGCTGCAATCCATTCCTCGCCGTTCCAGTACTCAATGTTAAAGTTTTTGATGTCGTTTGAAGAGGAGTAATAGTACTGGTTGATGGCCGCGGAATCCACTGTTACTGGGTTCTCAAAAGTGAGCTCCAAGGTTGCGGATTGGGTGCCGTTGTTGGTCGCCCAGCGGGTAGAGGTACTGCCGTCTACCGCCTTGCGGCCGTTGTAGTATGCAGAGTTGTTATAGTAGTCGGATTCGACAACTTCAGTGGCTGTCGGAGCCACATTTTCTTTTACTGCAGTGGTATAAACTGCTGTGAAGACGTCGCTCATCTGCACGGTGCCATTGTAGAGGGCAGCTTTGACTGTCATACCGCCGTTCTTGACAGCGATCGGGCCGGTGTAGATATTCGAGAAGGAGAACGGATCGTTGCCGTCGGTGGTGTAGCGGATCTGCAGATCTTCGAACGGGCAGCTCATGGTGACGAGGTCGCCGGAAACAACCTGTCCTGAGTTGGGGGTGAATGTTACGGTGAGCTGTGCATCCAAGCCTTTGATGTTGTCAACTGCAGTAGTGAGGGCAGTGAGCGCAGCTGTATAGGTTTCGGAGGTTGCCTCGCTGTTTTGCAGCGCTGCGGTTGCATTGCTAAGCTCTTCTGCGAGGGTCTCGGTGTATCTGCGCAGGGTTGCCCAGTCTGCATTCGGGTCGAGTTCGTTGTAGAAGGCCTGCGCGTCGGTGAGTGTCGTGTTCAGTTCAATTGCACTCTGTGCGGTCTTACAGGCTGAGGAGAGGAGTTTGGTCTGCTCATAGTATTTGTCGGACTGCTCGTTGTCCACGATCTCCTGGGAGGCCACGATGCAGTCGGTGAGAACCTGTTTTGCGGTGCTCAGCAGGTCAGTGTCCATCTGTGCCAAGAGTTCGTTTGCCACTTTGATCTGGTTTTCGAGTTTGACGGGGGTAGTGTTGAAGTCGATGACATAGCTTTCGCCTTTGACTGTCTCAAACGAGATTTTGTCGTCGCTGAGCTTTGTGGTCTCCACCGGTGTGCCATCCGCCGTTTTCACGGTGTATGAGGCAAGGTCTTTGTACTGACCGGTGAAGGTTCCGCCTGCGCGGGAGAGGATGACAAAGCGGTCAGCGCTGTTGTTGGACCACTCCATGTCGAGCTCAAAGTTGCCGCGGGCGACGATGCCCTCAACACTACCTTCATCCCACGCTTCGGGGATAGCGGGCAGCATGTCGACATAGCCGAGCTGGCTCTGCACGAGCATTTCATTGATGCCCGAGGTGTAGCCGTAGTTTGCTTCGATCTGGAAGACCGGGGTGCCCTCGTGGTTGGTGCCCTGGCCGTGGGAGGCAAAGAGGTTGTCCATGATGCCGGCGTAGTTGCTGCTCAGCATGGCCTGCACCATTTTGTAGGTGTTCTCAGCGTCTTTGGTTCTCGCCCAGGTGTTGAGTTTGTGCGCTTTGGACCAGCCGGTTGCCTTGAAGCCCTTTTTCTCGAGGGAGTATTTCGCAGCTTCGAGCCACTCGGGGGTGTTTTCGTTGATGAGGGTACCGGGGAAGAGGCCGACAAGGTGGGAGATGTGGCGGTGAGGTCCGGCATAACCCGCGTTGTAGTTGGGAATATTCACCTCATCGAGGTCTCCGGCCTGCGCCTTGCCGATGGTGGTCTCTTCGTACCACTCTTTGATCTGGCCTTCGTCGCCGACGATGATCGGGTTGAGCTGGCTCTGCATCTCCGCCCAGGTTGCGCGGAGGTCTTCGTCCACTCCGAGTGCTTCGGAGGCGTTGATTGCCTCTTCAAACGCTTCCCATGCGATCGACTGATCAAAGGTGGAGCCGTTTGTGGTCGGGCCCTGTTCCGGGGAAACCGACGGGCCGACGACCAGACGGTTCTGGTAATCGCTGTGCCAGAGGAACTTGGAGTAGAAGGTCGCCTGCTCTTTGAGCATCGGATAGATCTTGTCTCTCAGATAGTCCTCATCCTGGGTATAGGCGTAGTAATCGTAGGAATTTTCCAGCGCCCAGGAGGCACCGCCAAGGGTCCAGCCGAATTCCTGTACCTGGTAGGGGCCGGTTGTGCCGAAGATGTTGTTGACGGTATGAGCGTTAAAGCCGTTTCCTTCACCGATCGGGGTGCCCGGCTCGGTCGAAAGTCCGGCAGTCGCCCCCGCTGTGACGCGTCCAGGCTCTACAAGGGATTCCATGTAATCGTTGTAAGGCAGCATGCACTCTGCGAGGTTTGCCGCCATGGTGGGCCAGTAGTTCATCTGGAAGTTGACGTTGAAGTGGTAGTCCGCATTCCAAAACTGGCTGGCGGAGCCGATCATCCACACGCCGTTGAGGTTGGTGGGCAGGGTGTTTTCACGGGAACCCGCGATGGTCAGATAACGGCCCATCTGGTAGGTCAACACTTCAAGCGATTTGTTGTGCTCGCCATCCCGGTAGTTTTGAATGAGCTCGTCAGTCGGAATGTTGGGGAGTTCTTCGCCCAGGTCAAGGTCAACTCTGGAGAAGAGCTCCTGGTAGTCCTCGAGATGGGTCTGGTAGAGCGCGTCAAAGCCTTTGTCAGCCGCATTGTCGATGCGGGCGGAAATCGCTTCGTGCGGGTCTTCGCCGCGGTATTTTGGCCATTCGTTTTTGTAGTCGGTGCCGCAGGCGAGAATCAGGGTGACCGAGTCGGCGCCGTCGATCGATATCGTCCCATCTTCGTTCGCCTTGAGGGTTCCGCCCTCGTTGAGGACTTTGAGCTGCGCTTCATACTGCAGCTGGTTGTCCCGAATCTGGCCGCGCAGGGTGATGATGTCTCCCTCAGCGGTGACAGTGCGGTTGGTCGAGCTGGTGGACGACGCCGGGGTGATCGAAGCGTCAAAAGTCAGCTTGCCCGCCTCCGAGGCGTTCAGGCGCATGGCGAGCACGTTGTCCGGGTAGCTGTTAAAGTACTCGCGGGTGTAGTGCACGCCGCCAATGTCATAGCTGACGGTGGAGAGCGCGGTAGTCAGGTCAAGGTCGCGCACATAGTTCTCCGCCATGTCGTCGGTGATGCCGGCGCGGGCAAAGTCCATGTAGATGTCTCCGAAGTCTTGATACATGCCCATGCCGTTGTCCCAGTTGTCCCGTTTGGGGCCGCGGATGAGATCGAGGAGTTTATTGTTGCCGGCGGATGAGGACAATCCCCACACGTCGTTGGTCTTGTCGTCGAGCTCAGCGCGGAACTCATCGAGCCACTCGGTTGTGACCGGTTCCGTCCGGTTAGAGCCGTTGTGGTTGGGACGGGATGCGCTCGGGCCGCCGGTCCACATGGATTTTTCGTTGAAGTGAACGCGCTCTTTGGAGATGCCGCCGAACACCATCCCGCCCATGTAGCCGTTGCCGAGCGGCAGAACGGTGTACTGCCACTGTTTGCTGTCTGTATTGACCGGTGCGGGCTTGGTGTACCACAGCCGCAGCGGGTTGGTGTTGCGCACGCTCGTCACGCCCGCCGGCTGCGAGTTCCCAATTTCAAAAGCGGAAACGCTCGTCCCCATGGCCGACATCAGCATTGCAGCGGCAAGCAGCGCAGCTAAAATCTTTTTCTTCATTTTAATCCTCCTTAATCTAAGAACGTAGTTACCGGTAAAACAGCCGATCCCCCTTTCGTGGAATAGTCATAAAAATTATGTTGTGATAAATAGGATAATTTACGTTCAATCTAAATTATAAGCAAAAAAGTGAAAAACGCACGTACTTTTTCGTGTGTTTCTGGACATTTTTTGTGTGCGGTTATACAAGGTCGACAAATAAGTGGATTTATATTTATAGAATTTAAACATATGTCTTAAATTAATTTGATAAATCTTGCGAAAACCCAAGTGTTTTTTGAATCTTTTTTTCAGAAAAATTTGTTTTTGTGAAAGAAATATCAGGTTTCCTGTTTTAGGAATGCGATTTGCATGCGGGAAAACGGTGTTTTTACGCTGAGGAGGGAGTATCCCCGGCGGGGGGATTGTGGTATACTATAGTTAGATTATTTTGTAGGAGGCGCATTGGTATGAAAAAAGAATACACCAACAACACAAATCAATATCAGGTCGTGGGCAACACTTCTCTCGTTTTGCTCGAGGGGAGTTTGGAGGAATGCGAGGCGTTTCTCGCAGGGACTAAATTAAAAAAACGCGGCGAGGGAGAACCCGAGACCCTTTGCATCGTCGCACCGGGGGAGACGGTCAGCGGCTGTTATGGGGGATGCTGCGGGGCGTGCGACCAGCGCACTGGATCCATTGAGGATTTTATGGAGTAGCGCTGTTGTTGAAATTCGACAAATTAAGCCCGATAATTTTTGGCTGAAAGCAGCGTTAAAATCATGAAAATTCTATTCAATTGTGATATAATAGAATAAGTGGCGTGCGCCACAGACACATGGGACCGATTTTGAGGAAAAAGGGGGAAGACAACAGAGAGGAAGGTACGTTCAAACGAATGCAGATTTTAAAGGGGGTAATTGAATGAAATTTACCAAAAGACTCGCGAGCCTGCTGGTTGTGCTCTGCCTTTTGTGCAGTCCAGTTTTGAGCAGCCTTGCGAGCGCGGCGCAGGATGCTGCACAGGAGGAACAGGAGCCGGTCAGCACCTGGGATGCCCAGTGGATCTGGGACAAGGACAACAGCACCCGGTACGACACCTGGATGAATTTCCGCAAAACAGTCGAGCTTGACGAGGTGCCGGAGCAGGTGACCGCCCGCATTGCGGTCGATTCCCGCTACTGGCTCTACATCAACGGCGAAATGGTCGTCTTTGAGGGTGCGCTAAAACGCGGACCGACACCCGAGGACAGCTATTACGACAGCGTCGACATCACCCAATACCTACATACCGGCACCAACACCATCGCTGTACAGGTGTGGTACTGGGGCCGCCGCGACGGGGTGCGCAGCTACTCCAACGTGGACAGCGGACAGGGCGGATTCCTTTTTGAGGCGGAGCTCGGCGCAAACTGCCTCAAGAGCGACAGCTCTTGGAAGGTCAAGATGGACCCGGCACACCTGCGAGACACCGTCTATCCTCAGCCCAACTACCGCATCCCCGAGTCGAACATCATGTACGACGCGCGGCTTGCAGACGAAAATTGGACGCAGCCCGGTTTTGACGATTCCGACTGGGCAAACGCAACTGAATACGGGCAGGCTCCCTGTGCTCCGTGGAACCAGCTCTATGAGCGCTCCATTCCGCTCCTGAAGGACTTCGGCCTCAAGGAATACGAGAATATGGACGACTACCGGAACTACACCACCACAGCGCAGGAAACCTTGACGATGAAGATCCCTTACAATGCGCAGATGACCCCCTACCTGAAGGTAGAGGCTCCGGCCGGCCTGGAAATTCAGATGACGACTGAGAACACCGGCATCGGCGCGGTGCGCAGCACCTATATCACCAAAGAGGGTGAACAGGAATTTGAGGCCCTGGGCTGGTTCAACGGGGAAAACGTGAACTACCGCATCCCGGCCGGCGTCAAGGTCATCAGCCTGCAATACCGCGAGAGCGGCTACAACACCGAGTTTGAGGGTTCGTTCTCGAGCGACAACGAGTTTTATAACAAGCTGTGGGAGATGTCGCTGCGCACCCTCTATGTGACGATGCGCGACAACTACATGGACTGCCCTGACCGGGAACGCGCGCAGTGGTGGGGCGACGTCACCAACGAAATGATGATGATGATGTACGCACTCGATGAGCAGTCCTATCAGCTCTACGAGAAGGGCCTGACTTCCAAGCTCGGTTTTCTCGATGAAAACACCAATGTCCTCCAGACGGTTGTCCCGATTCAGGGGGATTACTTCGAGCTTCCGATGCAGGAGCTCGCGGGTGTGTGCGGCTACTGGGAGTACTATCTCTACACCGGAAAAACCGACATTCTTGAGATGATGTATGAACCCTCGAAAAACTATCTCAATCTTTGGGAAATGGGAGACAACGGTCTTGTCATCCACCGCGGCGGCAGCTGGGACTGGCCCGACTGGGGTTCCAATTCAGATGTTCCGGCGCTGGAAAACGCCTGGTATTACAAGGCGCTGACCGCAGTCAAGCAGATGGCACAGGAGCTCGGCCACGACGAGGACATCCCTGCCATGGAGGAGCGCCTGCTCTCGATTCAGATGAATTACAACAGCTTTTGGACCGAAGACGGCTTTAAATCAACGAACCAGGCGCGTCCGGACGACCGCGCAAATGCTGTCGCCTTACTCGCCGGCCTCGTGGACAAGAGCCAGTACCCAGCGGTGCGCGAGGTGCTCAACACCGTTGAAAACGCAAGCCCCTACATGGAAAAATACGTCCTCGACGCCCTCTGCGAAATGGGTTACATGGAGGACGCGCAGGACAGAATGGTCCGCCGTTACACCCCGATGGTCAACGACAACTATTCCACCCTGTGGGAAGTCTGGGACAAAAACGGCGGCACCCGCAACCACGCCTGGTCGGGCGGCCCGCTGATCTCGATGTCCAAATACATGGCGGGCGTTGCGCCGCTCTCCGCTGGTTATGACAGCTACCAGGTCAAACCCGATCTCGGTGAGCTCAACCAGGCGAGCGTGTCCGTCCCCTCGGTCAAGGGCGACATTGTCGTTGACATCACCCGCGACCCCGAGGCAAAAACGCTTTCTATGAATCTCGTTTCCCCGGCTGAGACCCAGGCGGTTGTCGCAGTGCCCCGCTTCGCGGGCGAGAACATGCGGGTGACCGTCGGCGGCACCGTGGTGTTTGAAAACGGCGCGGCAGCCGGAACGGTGGACGGATTTACCTACACCTCCAACGATGCGAATTACATCTATTTCAACGCAGCTCCCGGAACCTGGGAGATTACAGCGGACGTCCTTGCGGACGGCACTGAGAGCGAGTACGCGCTCAATATCACCGGCAGTGCTGGCGGACAGGTTTTGGTCGATGGCACAGCGGTTGACCTCCCCTACAGCCAGACGGTTCCGGCAGGCACCGAAGTGACTGTTCAGGCAGTTCCAGACAGCAAGTATGACTTTGCAGGCTGGTCGGGCAGCATCGGCTCGAACGACGATCTGCTCACCCTGAAGGTGAACAACAACCTCACACTGAATGCGGGCTTCAGCCTCAAACCGGTGAAGGAATACTCCCGCATTGTGCTCTCTAACCCGGACAATGCGGACGTCAAGGTGGAGTACGACGGCAGAACATATTCGCTGCCCGCCTCGATTGTCGTCAAAAACGGACAGAAGGCAACCCTGAAAGCGGTGGATGGAGAGAATTTCCGATTCATGAACTGGGAAGGAGACCGGTTCTCTGCGAACAGGACGATTGACCTTTCGATGGAGGACGACGTCAACCTCTCGCTCAACACCGCCTATGCGGCACTTACCAATGTGGCGCTCGGCGCGACTGTGACCACCACCGATTCGATGGAAGCCGCTCCGACCTGGAGCAGAAACAACCTCACTGACGGCAACGTCGACAGCAAATACACCACCAATATCATCAAAAACGTCGGGGAGAACGGGGATATCTCGGACAGCCCGCAGGATCTGACGTTTGACTTTGGCTCTGCCAAATCATTTGACACCGTGACGATCTACCCGCGGACCGATGCCTCCACAGCGGACGGCAAAACCCCGAATTTCCCTAAAGAGTTCCTCGTGCAGGTCAGCGACGACGGTGCAAACTATACCGACGCCAAACATGTTGTAGTGGAGCAGAACCCCGAGGGACAGGCACAGACCTTTGATGTGGGCAGTCAGAAAGCCCGCTTCATGCGCATCCGGGTGCTCCGGCTCGGCGATCTCGCGGGCGATGAGGGGGTTGCAAATGCCTACCGCATCCAGCTCAATGAGATCATGGCGTACAGCCGTGCAGTCGACCCGAGCCAGGAATACACACTGACTCTGAAAAAATCGGGCAGCGGCAGCGCCGTTGTGTTGGGCAACGATGAGGAAATGCCAATGACCAAGTCGTATCCGGCGGGCTCTGTCGTGGCGATTGAGGCAGTTCCGGACGATATGAACCAGTTTACCGGATGGTCCGGCAGTGTTTCGACCCCAGACCGTCTGATGTATGTGGTGATGAATCAGGATATCAGCCTGACTGCTTCCTTTAAATCTCTGACAAACGACACCACCAATGAAAACCTTGCGCTCAATCGCAAGGTCAACACCAACGATTCATACAACGGCTCAGGCTGGGACAGCAGCTATCTGACCGACGGTCAGTTCGACTGTTCCACCACTCCTAAGGGCTATACCTCCAACCCGTATCCGACCCAGACCCCGGCAAACCCGATTTCAGTTGAAATCGACCTCGGCCGAATCACCACCCTCAACCAGGTGGTACTCTATCCGCGTCGGGACGTCTCGAGCGTGGACGGTGAGGGAACTTCCCCCAACTACCCCGATACCTTTAAGATTCAGGTCAAGGGAGAGGATGGCGAGTACCGGGATGTCTACAGCGTCGAAGGCGCGGACAACCCCAACAACCAACCTGTGACCTACAACTTTGATTCCCAGAGTGCGCGCTATGTCCGCCTCTACGTCACCAAGCTCGGCAAGCCGATTGCAGGTGAGAACCAGATGTATGTCCAGCTTGAGGAGATGGAGGTCTACAACAATTACCGCAACCCGGAAAACATCGCACGGGGCAAGGAAGTCACCTCCAATCAGCCTTACATCGCAGCGCCCAGCTGGACGTATGAAAACCTCGTCGACGGCAAACTGACGAGTGAAGGCAAGGATTCCCCGAGTGGCATCAAGGGCTTTACCACCAACGGTTCGAGCAACCGCGATGTGTCGGCTAACCCGTTCTGGGTGCAGGTGAACTTTGGGGCTGTAAACAAGCTCAACTATGTCGAGCTCTATCCCCGTACCGACGTTGAAGCAATCGAGAAGGGGAGCGGTGTCACCGCGAACTTCCCCGAGGACTTCACCATCCAAACCAGCACCAACGGGAAAGACTTCACCGTTGTCTACACAGCGACTGGCGTGCAGAACCAGCGCGGACCGTATGTCTGTGAATTCGACACAGTGGAGGCGCAGTATGTCCGCGTTGTCGTTACAAAACTCGGGTATCCAACCTGGGACGAAGGCAGCACCGCTGCGGGAACAAGCCGCCTCCAGCTCGCAGAACTGCGGGCGGGCAATGTCTCGAACGATCCGCCTAAAATGGGGGATATCAAAATCGAGACAGATGGAGCTTCCACTGCGTTGACAGTGGGCGAACAGCTCCCGATTTCGGCGGTTGTTACCCCGTCGAGCCTTTCGGACAACTCGGTCTATTGGACAATAGAAGATTCTGACGGCACTCCCTCTGAGGTCGCAGATCTTCTGAACACCGATACGGAAACCCCGACCATCGTCGCACGCAGCGCAGGAAAAGCCTATGTGGTTGCCCGTTTCGCAAACGGACTGCCTGCAACTGCAATTCTTTCCATTGAAGTGAAAGACAAGCCGGCGATTGACACTGACAAGTCGATTCTCAAATACGTCCTTGACTACGCCCAGGCGCAGATTGATGCGGGCCGGACGGAACACCTCATTCCGCTCGTGCAGGCGAAGTTTACCGGTGCGTTTGAGCACGCGACCAATGTCTACGGCGATCCCACCGTCACTCAGCAGGAAGTTGACGAGGCGTGGGTACTGTTGATGAACGCCATTCACATGCTCGACTTCCAGAAGGGCGACAAAGAGGCACTGATCGCCTCGATCACAGCGGCGCAGGGCCTTGACCTCGACCTCTACGGAAACTCGCAGGCCGACAAGGACGCTGTCACAGCAGCGCTCAAAGCGGCGATCGTCGTCCGCGATGATGAGAACGCCCTTCAGGGCGAAATCGACGCGGCGCGGGAAGCGCTTGACGCAGCGGTTGCAAAGCTGGTGCTCAAAAACACGAGCGTACTCGAAGCAGCTATCCGCGTGGCCGAAACTTATGATCTCTCGCTCTACATCGAAGCGGGCCAGGCGGAATTTGTGACCGCCCTCAAAGCGGCGAACGATGTCCTCGCTGACAAAGCCTCCACTCAGGAGGAGATTGATCAGGCGGCGGACGATCTGCTGATCGCGATGATGAACCTCCGTTACAAAGCGGATAAGAGCATCCTCGAGAAAGTAGTTGCTGCAGTTGCAAACATCGACCTGAGCGGCTACACCTCTGAGAGCGTTGACTGGTTTAACCGCGCGCTCGATGCGGCGAACAGCCTGCTCAGCGATCAAAACCTCGAAGCGACCGATGAAAACAATGCGGCGATTCAGGCGGCGGCTGACGAACTCGAAGCAGCCTACAAAGCGCTCACTCCGCTCAGAGCAGCGGACCTTGAGGGCGATGCGGCTGTAACGGCATCCGGCGGAACAGCGAAAACCGGCGATGCAAACACTGCCGCAGCGGCAGCAGCGATGCTTCTGCTCGCAGGCGCAGCCTTTGTGCTCACGAAAAAACAGAAATAAGAGCGCTTTTTGACAGGCGCCCGGTTACCACCGGGCGCCTGTTTTTCTGTTGTCGCCGAGTAGGCAAGAAAAAACCCCTGGTTGAACCGGGGGTGGGTAAAAAGGCTTTAGCAAAAGGAAGAACCCCCAGCGTGGTAGAATGGAGAAGGTCTGGCAGCCACACCATCAAAACACAGGAGGGTCAAGTCAAATGGATGACGTAAAAAGTTTATCACACAGCAAATGGAGAGATGCAAGTAACACATCGTATTCTCGCCGAAGTATCGTAGACAAATGATATATGGGAAGTTGAGAGCAGACGTTGGAAAAATACTGAGAGAGTTAAGTGAGCGAAAAGGAGTAGAGATCATAGAGGCAGAATGTTGCCCGGATCACATCCATATGCTTGTAGCGATACCGCCGCATATGAGTGTGGCGCAGTACATGGGATACTTGAAAAGTAAAAGCAGCCTGATGATATTCGACCGACACGCCAAGCTGAAGTACAAATATGGGAATCAACATTTTTGGTGCAGAGGGTATTATGTGGACACAGTTGGGAAGTACGAAGGTGCAATCAAAGAGTACATACAGAATCAATTGCAGGAGGATATTATGAATGATCAAATTAGTCTCAAGGAGTTGGTAGACTCGTTTACGGGTGAGCCGGTAAAACAGGGCAAATAGAAACAGCCCTCGAGTAGGGGGCTGCCTGTGGTAAAAGTGTGGTTGTCAGGCTTTTCGGTGCCCCCTTTAGGGGACTACCACAGGAGATAGGCCCTTATAGGGCCTGGGTATACCACGCGTTCAACGCGTGGTTTTGATTGATTTCCGCATAAAAATCCCCGGTTCTACCGGAGGTAAATCAAAAAGCCTTGGCAAATAAAATCCCGATGTTGCAATCGAGAAGGTTTGACAACTGCATCATGATAGGACAGGAGAGTTTACACAAGATGAGCAATAAAGGAAAACATAGGTGCACTCCAGCTATCGGTGTGAGTATCATGTGATATTTAAGTTTAGAAGGACCGGTGTGGGGTCATTTGCAAACAGTGCGGAAAGGCGGATTAAAAAAGCTGTACAATGAGATGAGGGCGGAGAGGCATCTTCTAGTGAGTATTCGCCGCACATGAGTGGATCACACTTTACGGAAACAGGTAAGAGCAAAAGCCAGCCGAAGATCTCTGACAGACTGAAATAAAAATACGGGAGCAGGAACTTCTGGTGCAACGGCTATTTTGCGGATACAATAGGGAAAATGCAAAGATCATCCAGACATATATACCAAACCAGAAGATCTGAAAAACGACCAAATTTCGCTCAAAAAGTGTATGGACCGGTTTACAGACAGCAAAAGAAAGCAGCCCATAGCGGCTACCTGTGGTAACAATTCACCCCTTCCAGAGGTCAACCAGCACTGGCTTCTTTGGAGCCGAGCTACGTGCCGATTCGGCGTTGCTTGTCTTTGCGGAAGAATAGAGCAGAAGTGGGTACATTTGCATCACAAACAAACTGGGCAGTGTTTGAGTCTAAAGGGGGACTGAGAGGCCGCGCAGTGCGGGTCACGCTGTTTCAAAAGACCTACTGCGAGAAAGATTATTTTCAGCAACAGAAAAACACCGCCATTGTCAACCGATTACACAATTTTCGCAAACGAAACAAATAAAAAAACAAATACCATTGAACTTTATTATAGAAATGTTATAATAAACAGGGGTAAGATTTTTATCCACAGTTTATTATGAAAAGGAGTTAAGAAGATGAACATGAAAAAAGTTCTGTGCGCGCTGCTTTCCGCTGCAATGCTCGCGACCACCATGCTCAGCACGGTCCCGGCGTATGCACAGGATACTGGAACAAGAGTTTCCGCAACATTTTTGAACTCATCGCGGTATGAGCTCGGTGTTGCGGCGGACAACGTTCGTCTCAGCTGGCAGCTCAGCTCTGCTGACCGGGGGATTCAGCAGCAGGCGTACCGGGTTGTGGTGCGGGACGAGCAGTCAGACGTGTGGGACAGCGGCTGGGTGGAATCGGCAGAACAGACCGGCATCACCCCGGAAAATCTCCGTCTGGACACCGTCTATCACTGGAAAGTCAACGTCCGGGATCAGGATGGCCGGGAAACCGGATTCTCAGAGGAAAGGATGTTTGAAACCGCGCCCGCTCAGCTCGAGGGGATGTGGATCACCTCTCCCCGTCTGCTGCGCAAGACCTTCACGCTGGATCAAGACCTTGCGAACATCGCGCGCGCCCGGTCCTACTTCAGCAGCCCTTCGATTCTGGAAACCCGTATGAACGGGAGCAAGGTCGGCGACCTCGTGTTCGGCCCCAAAAAGCCGGTTCCGGACGTCGAAACCTATTACAACACCTTTGACCTGATGCCCTATCTGCAAAACGGAGAGAACACCATTGGCCTGATGGTCAGCGGCATTTATCCACAAGGCAACCGTGCAATAGGCATGGTCAAAATCACCTATAAAGACGGTTCCACCCAAGTGATCTCCACCGACACTACCTGGCGCGCCTGTGCGAATTCCGAAATTACTCGGGAGAGCATCAGCGCGGGGGAGGATGTTGACGCAAACCTGATCACCAACTGGGACACTCCTTCCTTTATCGAGGATGAGACCTGGTCAGAGGCTGCGCCCGCCGGTATGCAGGCGAGCGATGGCCAGCTGCACGTCCCCGCCTATGCGGGAACCTATTACACCCGCGAGAGCTTTAGCGGGGATTACTCGGTCGAGGTCACCGCAACCGTGCTCTCCAACGTCTGCGGTTTCCTGTTTGGCAGCGGTTCTCCCAATCCGCCGATGTGGCAGATTGGCCCGGGCGGCGTGCGGGTGCACTATCCCGGAAACTGGGACAAAATCGAGATCGCCCCGGCGGACATCCAGTTAAACAAGCCTGTGACTATGCGGCTGGATATTGTCGGTAACACTGTCACCGCGTCGATTGACGGAGTGAAGGTGCACGAAACGACGCTCGCAGATGGACAGACCTCCGGCCCGCTCGGCTTCCGTTCGATGCCGGATGAGATCGTGGACTATGACCGCATCGCCGTGTATCAGAACGGAGAGGTCATCTGGGAGGACAACTTCGACACCGCTGACTCCACCAAATGGACTTTCCCTGAAGATCCTGCGGTTTCCCCAACAATTTCAGGCGTTAAGGTCATCGACGAGGTCAAACCCGTTTCGATGCATGAGGTGGATTACTCAGATCTCAACAGCCCTTACACCGCAAACGGCCACCTGATCATGCCGACCAACTGCGGAACCTTCACCACAAAACAGTCGTTCTCAGGCAACTACACGGTTGAACTTGCCGCCAAGACGGACAATGTCTTTGGTTTTCTCTTCGGTAGCGGCACCCCTTATCCGGCAATGTGGCAGCTCGCCACGTCCGGCAATGGGTCGGTGCGGCTGCACAATCCGGGCGACTGGTCCACCGGCATCCGGGTTCTCAACGATGTGCCCGGCGTTGACCTGAGCGACTTTGTCGAGATGAAAATCGAGGTTTCGGACAACCATGTGACCACCTATGTCGCGGGCCAAAAAGTCGATGAGTGCGACCTGCCCGACGGCGCGACCTCCGGCCCGCTCGGCATCCGGGAGACGATCGCTGAAAACTGTGTGGTGGACTATATCCGCGTCACCCAGGGCGGAGAAGTCGTGTGGGAGGACAATTTCGACCGCATCGACGCTTCCAAATGGAATGGTTTTGTCGAGCCGAGCACCAAATACGTCCTCGACTTCGGCAAAAACATGCAGGGATATGTCCGCGTCAACACCACCGGGGCGAAGGACAGCCAGATTCAGATCAAATACTCCGAGCTGCTCAATGATGACGGCACCATTTTTGCCAACACCACCTTCCATTATCCCAAATGCACCTATACCCTTTCGGGCGGCAACGACACCTTTGAACCGCGCTTTTTCTACACAGGTTTCCGCTATGTAGAGGTTTCAAGCACCAGCGGCGAGATCAACCCTGACGATTTTACCGCCTGTTTCCTGAGTGACGATCTCGATCAGACCGGGTTCTTTGAATCCTCCAACGACCGCCTCAACAAGGTGTTTGACATGTATTACCGCGCGCAGCGCTCCAACATGATCGGAAACTACACCGACTGCCCGCAGAGAGAGAAAAACGGCTGGACAGGGGACGCGTCGGTCACCAAGGAATCAACCGCTCTGATCCTCAACGACTACACCTCGGCAGAGGCGTATATGAAGACGATGTACCAGGTGATCACGGAAGAGGGCAAGCCGGGAATCATTATCCCGTGGGTCAGCACGGAAAACAATCCGGCTGAATTTGACATCCCGTGGGCGTCCGCCTATTTTGTCTTCCCCTATGAGACCTATATGCAGACAGGCGACCGATACTACATTGACATCGCTTATGACGCCCTTGTCAAGGTGTTTGACTACTACAAATCGCTTGACACTGACGGCGACGCGATTTTCACCAACAATGTTTACGGCGACTGGCTCGGCTATGACAACCAGGAGGGCAAGATCGACCGCGGCTTCCTGACGGCGCCGTATTTCTATTACTGCGGCGCGCTGCTCGCTGAAATGGCGGAAATCACCGGTCGCGACCATGCAGAACTTGACAGTTACCTCAACAAGATGTACGACGCTCTCCAGCGGGTGTACAACAAGGAGAGCTATTTCAGCACCAACACCCAGACTGCAAACGGGATGGCGCTTGACTTTGGAATCGTTCCCCCTTCGCAGAAGGAGACGATCGTACAAACCTTAGTCAATGCTGTAGCTGCTGCAGATACGACGATTAAAACCGGCGTGCTCGGCACCAAGTCGATGTACGACGCGCTCAGCCAGGCAAACGAGCACAAAACGCTGCTCGACATGACAATTACCCCGAAAAAGTGCTCCTTCGGCTACATGATCGACAATGGCGCAACTACCCTGTGGGAGTACTGGGACAAAGCGGGAGAGACCTTCAACTCCAACCTCACCCCCGGCAATGCGGTATGGGATTCTCAAAACCACTGCATGATGGGCGGCGGCCCGGCCGTGTGGATGTTCAACGGCCTTGGCGGCATCACCGCCACCTCGGGCGGTTACCGCACCATCAACTACCGAGCAGGTGTTGAGAGCGAGCTCACCTATGTCAACAGTTCGATTGACACCATCATCGGAACAGCAGTTTCCAATTGGACCAATGCAGATGGGGAATTCACCTGGGAGATCACCGTTCCCGCAAATGCAACTGCGACAATCACCATTCCGATCCAAAACGCCACCGCGATTACTGAGGGTGGCAAGGATATCCTCGGCAAAGACGGCGATGGTTTGACCTATGTTGGTCTGGACGAGGACGGATGCAGTGTCTACACCGCAGGCAGCGGCAGCTACCAGTTTACCGCGACCGACAAAGAGATCCCCACTCCGTCGGACACCGACAAGAGCATCCTCAACCGTGTGATCAAAGACGCAGAGGAACTGCAAAAGACCGATGAATACC
>EQ973338.1:654054-683574 GCA_000158655.1 [Clostridium] methylpentosum DSM 5476 | reverse complement strand
CTTTTTTATATGGACGCTTCACCTTACTGCTGGACTGGATTTTTTCAAAAAAATATTCGGCCATCAACATGGGGGTTAAACAGCTTTCGCATTCTACCCAGCTTTTAGAGTATCGATCCAATCCAGTTACACATTTCCATCTGCACTAAAATTGCAAGTGGCGGGATTCGGGCAATTGCACTGGAAACCAGGCTGCCTGTGGAGTCAAGCAAAGCGGATGAAGAGAAGACAGCTATTGGGCCAAAAAAGGGGAACGTTTGAAAAAATACAGGGATTTTTTGAAAAAAACCTTGACTTGGAGTCCACTCCAGGGAGTAAACTGATAATATCGGGTCAGCTGATCTGGGTTTTTCAATCAATCAGCGGAGGAATCAACCGCCCTGCATGGCTCCGCACAGGCGCATGAGAATCTGTTTCTCAGGAACGGTCGGGTCAGATGCGGTCAGTTTCAATGCCCTGATTGATTTAGACAAGAAAGTTTTTAGCCAGAAATTACGGCAACGTTTGGCACGTTTGCTTGTACTTGCGTCAGAAAGGTGGAATGAGGATGAGCACGCTGACCATCTACTATTCCTACTCTGGGAATACCAAGAGAATCGCACAGAAAATCCATACAAAAATCGGCGGGGATCTTGCAGAAATCGTCCCTTTGGAGCCGTATCCAGACGATTACGACAAGGTTGTCCTACAGGGAAGGCAAGAGGTGAACCAGCGCAATAAGCTGGAGATCCTCCCCCTCAATGTTGATCTCAGCGGATACGACAGGATCCTCCTTGGGACGCCGGTCTGGTGGTACACCTTTGCCCCAGCTGTCCGCACATTTCTTTCTCAGTACGATTTGAGCGGAAAAACGGTGTTCCCATTTGTGACACACGGCGGCTGGATTGGCCACACTGAAAAGGACATTCAGTCCGCCTGCGCCGGCGCCTCAGTTGAGCGGGCGCTCAGTGTCCAGATGAACGGCTCCAACTTATTTACCCCTGAGGGGAAAATTGACCACTGGATCAGCAAACTCCAGTGATCGGCAAGGAGGAAGTTATGAAAACCAGAATTTTAGGCAGAACCGGCATCCAGGTCAGCGAGATTGGCATGGGATGCGAGGGATTGGAGGGAAAATCCACGGAGGAATCCCAGCGCCTTGTGGACTGTGCGATGCAGGAGGGCATTGCCTTTTTTGACGTTTACACCTCCAATCCCACTGTGCGGCGAAACCTGGGCGGAGCGCTCAGCCGCTATCCGAGGGAGCAGTTTGTGATACAGGGGCATCTGTGCACGGCTTGGAAGAATGGTCAGTACTGCCGCACACGTCAAATGGAAGAAGTGAAGGAATCCTTTGAGGCTCTGCTCACAGATATGGGACTTGATTTCGTCGACGTGGGAATGATCCATTATGTGGATGACCAAAACGACTACGAACAGGTGATGAACGGCCCGGTTTTACAATACGCACAACAGCTGCGGGAGCAGGGGACGATCGGTTGCATTGGAATTTCCACTCACAACCCGGACATTGCGTTTTTAGCAGTGGAATCAGGGTTCATCGATGTGATCATGCTCAGCATCAATCCAGCTTACGACATGGTGCCTGCCAGCGAAGACGTAAACATCCTGTTTGAACAGGAGACTTTTGACCGCGTCTATCAAGGGATTGACCCCAAACGCGACCGATTGTACCAGACCTGCCACAACACCGGCGTCGCCCTCACCGTGATGAAAGCCTTTGCGGGCGGCCTGCTGTTGGATGAGCGCCAGACTCCCTTCGGCTGCGCGATGACGCCCGTGCAGTGCATCAGCTACTGCCTGGACCGACCCGCGGTTGCCTCGGTTCTGGGCGGTATGGCGAGTGTGGAGGAGATCCGCGCATCAGCTGCTTACTGCACCGCATCCGCTGCGGAAAAAGACTACAGCCCAATTCTTGCTAACGCGCCCAAGCGCTCGTTTGACGGCCACTGCATGTACTGTGGTCACTGCGCGCCCTGTGCTGCGGGGATCGACATCGCGGCAGTCAACAAATACCTCGATTTGGCAGAGGCGCAGGGGGCTGTTCCCGAGACGGTGCAAAACCATTATGATCTGCTCGCACACCATGCGAGCGAGTGCATCCGCTGCGGTTCCTGCATGCGCAACTGCCCGTTCGGCACAGACGTCATCCAAAAAATGAAGCAAGCAGCAAGTCTGTTTGGAAAATAGAAATGGAGGAATAAACATGAATACAACAATTGATACCCGTATTGTCCGAAATAAATCGATTACAATGCTGCTGGCGGTGGCTGTTTCGGTGTTGCTGCCCCAGCTCTTTCATGCGGTGGGGGCAGTCTCCGGACTCGGCGCTGCCCTTGGTTCAACTTTTCTGCCCATGCACCTCCCAGTGCTGCTCGCAGGGCTGATTGCGGGTCCTGTGGTGGGGGTCGCCGCAGGCGCGGCAAGTCCGCTTTTGAGTTTTGCGCTCTCCGGGATGCCCGCGGCGGCAATGCTCCCCTTCATGATGATCGAACTCGCGGGCTACGGGCTCGCCGCAGGGCTTCTCTCTAAGGTGAATCTCCCGGTCTTTGTCAAAGTTGTGATTGCACAGCTTGCGGGTCGCCTGGTTCGGGCCGCCGCGCTGCTCTTTGCAATTTATGCAGTTGGAAACACTGGAATCAGTGTAGCGCAGACCTGGAATATTGTTTTGACCGGGCTGCCCGGCATTTTGCTGCAATGGGCGCTGATTCCCCTCCTGCTCTACCGTCTCGATGGGGTGAAAAAGTACTATGAATGATCTGGAACAAGCAAAAACTCTTCTGCAGAGCGGCGGGTACAGCTGTGTGCTGTGTAAAGGAGAGAGAACGCACACCAGCACAGAAAGGGGTGTGCTTCCCCTGGTGAGAATCCTGTCGGAGAATACTCATCTCAGCGGTTTTTCCGCTGCTGACAGGATTGTCGGTAAAGCTGCTGCTCTGTTGTTTTGCCTGATTGGGGTCAAGGAGGTCTATGCGCCGGTGATGAGCCGGGCCGCCGTAGAGGTGCTGTCAGCACACGGTATTCTGTCATCGTATGATACAACTGTTGAAACCATTGTCAACCGCGAAGGGACCGGCGCCTGTCCCATGGAACAGGCGGTGCGGGAGCTTGACCAGCCTGAAGCTGCGCTTGAGGCGGTCAAACGAACACTTGCGGAACTGGCCAAAAGGAAAGAGGGATCGTTACAGTGAAAAAATTAGGTTTTGGATTGATGCGTCTGCCTCAGCTTGATCCAGACGACGCAACAAGCGTTGACTTGGAAGCCGTCTGCCAGATGGTGGACCGCTTTTTGGAGCGTGGGTTTACTTACTTTGACACCGCGTACATGTACCACAACTTCAAAAGCGAGACTGTGCTGCGGGAAGCGCTTGTCAAACGCCATCCGCGGGACCGCTTCACTGTGGCAACCAAGCTGCCGGTGATGTTCCTCAAGGAGCAGGACGACCTGGAACGGATTTTTAACGAACAGCTTGAGAAGTGCGGAGTGGAGTATTTTGACTACTACCTGCTGCACAACCTCAATGTGGCACACAACCAGATTGCAGAGAAATTTGATGCGTTTTCTTTTATCCAGCGCAAAAAGGAGGAGGGGAAAATCCGCAACATCGGTTTTTCCTATCACGACAACGCGCAGCTTTTGGATGAAATCCTGACCTCGCACCCTGAAGTGGATTTTATTCAGTTGCAGATCAACTATCTTGACTGGGACAATGAGAGCATCCAGTCGCGGCTCTGCTACGAAACCGCTGTCAAACACAACAAGCCGGTCATTGTGATGGAACCCGTCAAGGGCGGCACCCTGGTGAAGATTCCTCCTAGTGCCCAGCAGCTTTTCCAGGATTGTCATCCCGACTGGTCCAACGCCTCGTGGGCAATCCGCTATGCGGCGAGCCTGGATCAGGTGCAGATTGTGCTCAGCGGGATGTCCTCGATGGAGCAGCTGCTCGACAACACAGATTTTATGCAGGAGTTTCAGCCTCTGACAACAGAAGAACAATCGGTGATCCAGCGTGCAGTGGAGGAGATCCGCGCTTCCATCGCTGTCCCCTGTACGGCCTGCGCATACTGTGTTGCAGGTTGTCCCAAGAAGATTCCAATCCCCAATTACTTTGCGCTTTACAATGCTGAGAAGATTGCGGCGAACAAAGGATTTTCCATTCAGCAGGTGTATTACGAGAACTATACCGAAAGCTATGGAAAAGCGTCCGACTGTATCGGCTGCCGCCAGTGTGAGCGGGCCTGTCCCCAACACATCAAAATTGTCGACGCATTGCAGGATGTAGCAGGTGCATTTGAAGCTGCACGGTAAACTGCAGAATATAAAAAGGAAGAGTTGTTGTCCAGCTCGTTAAAAACAGGGAGCTGGACAACAACTCTTTTCTTGAAATATCGGATTGTGTGTGCAGCCGCCTGTTTCCGGCTCCAGCGCCCCCTGGACAAATCGTTTTGCAGCTGAACAGAACAAAACTTGTAAGATAGGATAAAATCATAAATAAATCTAAAAAATGACGCGGGATGGAGCAGTTCGGTAGCTCGTTGGGCTCATAACCCGAAGGTCGGAGGTTCAAATCCTCCTTCCGCCACCATCAGACTGAGTCTGGACGCAATTCGCGTTCCAGGCTCTTTCCTTTTGTTCAGATAAGGTGCTCGCGACGGAGGCAACATCTAAAGTGTCCGCCCTTGACATATCAACTGGGATCGCTTTCAGAATCTGCTTCATATCTCCGGCATCGGCCATACTGTATCCATGAAACTCCTCCATGTTCTGTTGAATCATGCCCACATACACCATACTGAAATCAAGGCCATGCAGTCTTTCGTTTATGTAATTTACGAGAAATTTTGCCCATCGCTTTGTTCTGACTGTAAAATTAAAGTTGCCCATTTCTATAATTCCTTCCTTAAAATTTGTTATAATCCCCTTTCAATAGAGTCTTAAAGTAAAAAATCACCTCTTTGCAGGTGTTCTATGGATTATCATTTGTGCACATGCGCCGGTAAATGCTCCGGCCAGACAGCCGGAGATTAACAAAAAAGGAAGGTAGGCGATTAGCCCCGGCGTCCATGTAATTAGTACTGCAACCGTAATCTGCCCGATGTTATGCAGTACCGCACCGAATACACTAGCCATCCAGATATGCTTTTCATCAATGATGCGTTTCAAAAGAAGCATCCCGGCCAAACAAAACACACCGCCAAATAAGCTGTACGACAACGCCATGAAATTCCCGCTGAAAACGGCAGCAAGAAATATTCGCACGAATACAATGAGTGCCACTTCCTTTGCCCGGTAATGATAAACGGCGTAAACGGTAACAATATTTGCAAGCCCAAGCTTAACCCCAGGAATCGGAAACGGGTTGGGGATTTGCAGTTCCACCACAAAAATAATCAGAGCAATTCCTGTAAGCATGGCAAGCTTGGTAAGCCTTTTCGCATCCATCTGCAATCACCTCTACTGTACGGCCGCATCTATATTTTCCGGAATGTCAGTAAATTGGATCACCAAATGATTGGGCAGACAGACAATCGGTGCAGCTGAATTCAGCCATCCCATATTTACACAGGTTTTGTCCGGACATTCTGCCTCCAGCATATGAATTTGGTGATTCTTGATTTCTACGGTATTAACCCTGCCGTCATATTCCACTTCTATGGTTTGGTTTTCTGTCTGCGTCAAATCCAGCCGGTGCAGCACTTGCCCGTCCTGAACAATTTCCACCAGATTGGTATCGGGATGCCGCTGAACCAGAAAGCTGCCGATCATACCGAACAGTAAAAGGACTCCGACCACAATAAAAGGCCATTTTTTCTTCATGATTCCAACACCTGGACGGTTTCTTCCCGTCCATCGCCTAGAGTAAACCTATCAGCAATCCCTTCCGTCAGGATAATCTCATTTTCATTGGTAACCAGCAGCATGTCAAATCCACCGTTTTCTCGCCAATAATTTCCCGCTTCCTCCGCACCCATAATGAATAAAGCGGTAGATAAGGCGTCACAGAGCCGCCCTTCACTTCCGATAACCGTCACTGATTCCAACCCGCTGTTTGCAGGTCTTCCAGTGACCGGATCAAGGATGTGCCAGTAGATATTCCCATTCTCATCTTCAAAGTAGTTTTCATAGCCGCCGGAGGTCACCACTGCTGCGTCGCTAATTTCTAAAACTCCAAGATTGCCGTCTTCCCATGGGGCCCGAATGCCAATCCTCCAGTCGGTACCATCAGGGCGAGAACCGATTGCCTGGATATTTCCGCCCAGGCTGAGAATAGCGGAATCAACACCGTGTTCCCGAAGCAGCTGAGTAATCAAATCCGCAGTATATCCTTTCGCCACAGCTCCCATATCCAACTGCATTTCATTTGGTACGGTAAGTTCTTTTCCGGCCAATTCAATACGGCGATAGTCCACATTTTGTAGCAACACCGCAATTTCCTCTTTCTTGGGCACCTGCTTGCTACCGGTGGTAAATCCCCATGCAGTCAACACTGGATAGAGGGTCGGCTCTAATACTCCATTTGTCCTCTCGGCCATTTCCAATGCGTATGAAACCAAATCCTCCGTTTCTTTACTGATGGTCACAGGTTGGCCGTAATTATGGTTTGCCCGATAAATTTCGCTGTTTTTATCCGTAACCGACCAAAGAGCTTCCACTTTTTTCACGAAGTCTGCGGCTTCTTGTAAAGCGATTTCAGAATTCTCTCCATAAGAGGTAAAAGTCATGTAGGTGTTCATAGCAAATAAGCTGCGTTCTGTTTTGTTTTTTTCACTTATCTGCTGCACGGTACAACCTGCCAAACTCAAAGCGGTAATTAGATTGAGCACCAGAAAAATATTTTTTAAAAGTTTCATTTACTTCACCTGCTTGTTTTAAACCCCTTGAGACATTTTCTTCTTAATTGTATGATACATCAGCTGCAGCTCCATGTCTAATACCTGTTTTTTATTCTCCTTCATGCTTATAAGGTATGAGTTTGCAAAAGGACCTTGATACATAGTGCGCAAGAAAAACAAACAGGCCCATGATCGCAACATACTCTGTGAAAAAGAGCAGGACAGGTCTTTCAAAGTCGAAGAGCACAAAGGAGGACGTCAAAAACAGATAGGATATAAATTGATTTTTCACAAAGGCATAGATGCCGTAACTGGCAATCAAGGCCGCAGCAATACGCAGAAGTATTCGTAGCGGTTTAGAAGAAACCGGCCCAGCAACTTTGCGCATCATGCCCAGGATCCTATTCCAGTGCAGGCCAAGGTGCAGCGCCATCAGCACAAAGCCCCAAAATGCGGAAAGCACATGCAGAGACCTTGCCAGTGCGATGCCTCCGGAAATCGGAAGAAACGCGAATACCTCTCTGGACAGAATGATGCCGCTCACCATTAAGCCGAACATGGAAAGGAGCACGGCAAGGTTCGTCACCGTCTGTAAGATGCGCGCAGGCGTGTACTTCCCCTTGAGAAGATGGCTGTACCAACTTCGGTTCAGAATATGGTGGGCGATCCATAGAATCAGCATTCCCGCGCCTAGCCATTCGTGGGCGGAATCTCCTGTGAGCTGCCGTGCCATCAGAAACAAAAGCAGAACCGTCATCAGCAGGTCTATGGCTATTTTCAACATAAAGCTTTTCTTCATCGTATTCCTCCCACTTGCAAATAAGGGCCTACAAATCATAGGCAGGCCCTTATCTGTTACACATTATTCTGACGTCAGATCAAGCCCGTTGACCCAGTCGATAACTTCGCTCTCCGCACCCGACACGCTGTTTCGGGAAATGGAGAGGCCGTCCGAAAGAACGGTAGCATCCGGCTGCAATTCAGAAATGGTCTGAATGGTTCTGGAAAACCCGCTGCCTCCATGGGTGGTAAAGGGGATGATGGTCTTGCCGCTGAAATCGTATGCCTCCAGGAAGGTGTAAAGCGGCATGGGGAGGTCGGCGTTCCAGTTGGGAAACCCTAAGAAGATCACATCGTAGCTGTCAAGGTTTTCGATCTGCGACGCAAGCTCTGGTCTGGCGTCTTCCGCTTTTTCTTCATAGGCAAAATCCAGAAGCGCGTCGTGCGTCGTGGGATATTCCTGCACGGTTTCAATGCGGAACAGGTCGCCGCCCGTTTCCCGCTGGATGATCTGTGCGATATACTGATTGTTTCCCAATGCCTCTCCGTTCGCCGCTACGCGGCTGGCTCCGGCCACCGTATCCACACCGTCTGTTTCCATGACCGAAAAATAGGCGATCAGGATATTGCTGCCTCCTGTTTCTGCGGAGTCCGCTGCGCCTTCATTGTTCTCGGTGCCCTGTCCCGCGCTTTCTGCCGCTGAAGCCGTTGATTGAGGTTCTGAGGATACACTGTTTGCCCCGCTGTTTTGTTCGCTGCTGCCGCAGGCGGCCAGAGAGAGGGCCATCAGGGCAGAAAGAAATACAACTGTGAATTTTTTCATTGCGTTGCCGCTCCTTTACTTTTTATTTCAGATACTTTTTCCCATCTGATAAGCTTCCTGCATCGCAGGATTGTTTTGAATATCGCCAAGCTGCCAGGCTTCCGCGCCATAAATGACGCCCATCTCCTTTGCGCCCGGCAGGCATTCCAGATAGCCGCGTAATCCGTCTATGGTTCGTTCCATTGCCGCCTTTCCATCGGCGGCAGTGGCGATCAGGTAAAATTCCTTGTTTTCTAAGCCCGCCTTCTGCGCTCCGCCCAGCGTGCGGTCGATCATGGTTTTCATCTGAGCGCACATGGTGTAGAAATATACTGGGGTAGCCAAAACGATTACGTCGGCGCTGCGCATTTTAGAGATGATCTGCTCCATATCGTCCTGTTTCACACAATGCCTCAGCTTTTTGCAGGCATAGCAGGCGGAGCAGTAGTCGATTTTCATTTCCGCAAGCCGGATTTTCTCCACCTGGCTGCCGATTTCTTCCGCGCCCTTTTTGAATTGATCGCAGAGGATATCTGAATTGCCTCCCTTACGGGGGCTGGATGAAAGAATCAATACGTTTTTACTCATTTTCGGTTGAATCCCCTTCCTCACTTACAAATTCCAGGCGTACTGTGCCGCGTTCATTCGCCATTGTCTCGGCTCCTGTTTCTGCATGGCCTAACGGAATCACATCTACAATGGTCTGTTCATAAATATCATCATAGAAAATTGCAAGGTCGGGCCCGGCGCTCCAATATCCAAAATCACCAATTTCATATTCTCTTGTTGTTGCTTCTGCGGAGGAAAGATGTTCCGGCAGCGTCATGCCTTTTGCAAAGCTGTTGCGTTCTATGAGCGTCATTTCCAAGGGCAGCATCGCCGCCAGATCAGCTGCCGCCCGTGAACCGTTTAACGTAATGACCACCTGTGTGTTCTCGGTAATCATTTTGATCTGCGTGCCCTCGACGCTTTCATAGGTGCTTTCAAAAGGATCAGAAACCGCCGTATTCTGTTGCCCAGCCATTCCGCAGCCTGCCAACGAGCATACCATAACCATACATAATCCAATGCACAGCATTTTGCGGCTCACAAAATATCCCTCCTACTTTTACCCAATGATGCCAAGCTCCTGAAGCCAGGGCTCAATGTCATTCAAATCGTTTGCGGTAAGGCCCTCTGCAATCTCTGCGTCTGGACAAAGCTCGCTGAAAATATGAAGGCTGTTGCCGATGTCGTCGCTTGCACTGGTGCAAAACGGGATGATGGTTTTGCCGGAGAAATCATTGTCCGCAAGGAAAGTGGCGATCATGGCAGGAGCCTCATCCCACCAGATTGGGTACCCCACAAACACAGTGTCGTAGTCCGTGATATTCTCCACAGATACGGTGATGTCCGGGCGTGTGCCGTCCAGAATTTCTGCCTCGGCTTCTTCCTGTAAATCTCCGTATTCCTCAGCACGCTGGATCTCAGCCAGATCGCCGCCCGTGTACTCCGCAATCTCCTGCGCCACTTGCTCGGTATTCCCGGTGTGGGAGAAATATGCGATCAGAATGTTGCTGCCCTTTGAGGTATCATCCGGCTCCTCTGATGGAGCTGCACTTGCATCACTGGATGCGGTTTCCGGCGTCGAGGTAATAGTTTCGATATCGCTGTTTTCAAAAGAATTTTTTGTGGAAGCGCTGCCGCAGGCTGCCAGTACAAGGCTGAGAACCATCACCATAACAAGCGCCAACATACTTCTTTTTGTTTTCATTGCAAATCGTCCTTTCTCAATCAAAATTTATATGGGCATTCAAATATTCCAGCATCCAGCCGATGGCCTGCTGAGCATCCTCACCTGAAAAACCATGCCCGGCTCCCGGCAAAATCTCCAGCTGGGCAGAAGTATAAGCCTTTAGCGCACGCTCTGAATAGGAGAGGGGCACGATACTGTCCGCGTCGCCATGGATCAGCAGCACATCTTTTTTATAAGTGGAAATCGCCTCGTAAATGTCATAGTTCAGCAAATCTTCTGCAAAGATGCGTCCCACGGTCATCCACATATGGTAGTAGGTATCTGGAATATCTTCTGCGCTTTCAAATTGTTCCTTTGCATCGTCTGTCAGCACAAACGCCGGGTATAGAAGAATGGCTCCCTGAATTTCATCTTCATGATCCGCGGCAGTGATGGCAGATACCGCGCCGCCCATGCTGGTCCCCATCAAAAAGATGTTGTCATTGTCCACAAAAGGCTGCTCCTGTATCATGCGGAGCACAGCCTCCAAATCGGTCTGCTCGGTAAAAATGGACATTTCCAGCGTGGAGCCGTCGCTTTTGCTGCCGGGACTTCCTCCGCAGAAATCAAAGCAGTAGACCACATATCCTTTTGCGGCGAGCGCTTCGGCATATTGTGCTCCGACCTGATGATTGCCTCCAAAGCCATGGGAGAAAATCACCGCCGGCATCTGTTCTCCGGCCCCCTGGGGCACATAGATCACGCCGTAAATCTGGTTTTCATCCCGTCTTGCGTAAAGCTCCCGAGTTTCATAAGAATAAGCAGCAGCTTCGTTCCTCTGAACGCGCCCGCTTTCCGCAGCAGGCAGACTTTCGCTTTCTTCTGCGGCCACAGAAGGAACTGGCTGCATTTCCGATGATACGGAGCTGCTGTTTTTCTCAGCACATCCGCTTAATATCAATGTCAGAAGCATCAGTGCATATATGCCCTTTCTCATTTCTTTCTCCTTGCTACTTGCCTTTTACCGAATATACCAACCAAATTCCATCGCCATTCAAACGTTCTATCTTCTTTAACTGGAAAACCGCTGGCGCACTGGGAGGGAGCAGCACTGATTTTTCAAAGACAGTGACGGAATCCGGGTCGCCATCGGCAGTCGGTGCGATCAAAAGACTCAATTCATCCACAGCGCCCTGCTGTAAAAATGTCCAGTTGATCGTACCACCTCCACAAATCAACAGGGTGTGGATGCCAAACATCTGATGCAGCTTTTCTGCAGCGAGCCTGCTGTCTAACGCCTCTGAGCCTGCTAAAATATAGGACACGCCGCGCTTGCGAAGATAAGCCCGGTAAGCTGCCGGAGCCTGCTCTGTCAAGATTTCAATCACATGGGCATCCGGCCTTCCGGCCTTGCGGAATGTGCCTGATTCCCAACCGATTTCTCCCTGCGTATCAACAGAGACAAAGTAGAGTGAAGCTTGATCTTCTGCCACAAAATCACCAACGGGAACCTCTGACACAGGCTCAAGCTCCGGCTTGCGTCCTCCTGTAAATTCCTTTGTCGTCACCGTTCCGTAAAGCCACGCGTCAGCCCGATATTCTGTACGGATACGAGCATATTCTTCGCCTACCTTACCGGCAGCCTCTGTTTCCATAAATGCGCCGGTGATTTTTCCATCCAGCGCACTCAAAATGTGACAAATTGTATATGGCCTGTTCATGGCGACCTCCTTATAGACACTCCATCAAAATGTCGTAAATTTCATCCCGGCTGAGCTCACGGGGGCCGACCTTGATAATGTTGCAGGTATCTGCCACCTGTCGCAGTACCTCCGGCGTGATCTCCACAGTGGATTTAAGCTGGCCCATTTTTGTAGGCAGCCCGCACTCTTTGATGAAGCTCTCCAGCGCCTGGACACCCCCCGCTGCGGTATCCACGTCGAATACCACCTTTGCAAGTCTGGCGAATTTCTCCGGCGCATCCTTCACGATATGGCGGTAATAGGCAGGGTGAATCACCGCTAGGCCCTGGCCGTGGTTACAGTCGGTGTAAGCGCCAAGCTGGTGTTCCATCTGGTGCGCCTGAAAATCCGTCAGACGGCCGCATTTCAAAATACCGTTTTCCGCCATAGCAGAATCCCACATCAGGTTGCTCCGCGCCTGCCTGTCGTTGATATTTTTCAGCAGGCGGCGCATATTGACGACGGTATTGCGCATAACCGCAAGAGCCAGATCATCGGAAACATTGTTCTGATCGGAACTGCCGAAATATGTCTCCATGGCATGGCTCAAAGTGTCAAAAGCACCAGAGAAAACCTGCATAGGCGGCACAGACATCGTATAAGCCGGATCAAGTACCGCAAAGGAAGCTACTGTTCCAAAGACCGGACCTTTCCATTTCTTTTCTTCATAGGTGATGACTGCGCCCGCGTTCATTTCCGCGCCCGTGCCGGAAGCCGTCACAACTGCTCCTATCGGGATTCCGGCAGTGGGGAATTGCCCCTTGCTATACTCCATCTCCCAGATATCTTCATCCAGAACGGCCTGTGCGGAGATCACCTTGCAGCAGTCGATCACGCTGCCGCCGCCCAAAGCCAGAATAAAGTCTACATGCTGCTTCCGGACAATGGCCGCGCCTTCCTGTACCTTTGCATAGGTGGGATTCGGCATGATGCCGGAAAAGTCAATAATCGTTTTACCAGCCTGCTCAAGCAGCGATTTTATTTCGTCATAGACACCGTTCTTCTTGACAGAGCCGCCGCCATAGGCAAGCATCACCGTTTTGCCAACCTTACCAAGCTCTGCGCCAAAAGCCTGCGCCGCGCTTTCCTCTCCAAAATAGACCTTCGTCGGATAAGAAAAAGTAAATTTGTCCATCGTAAGATCCCCCTATAATACTTATGAATGCCTCTCTTTGTACTTGCAATTTTGTTATTTCTGTGCTACAATGCGTTTGTTTAAACCGCTTGTTTGAATCGATTATATTATACGGTAGTTACTACCGGTCAATAGCTTTTGGAAAATTTTTTAATGAATTTTTTGTAAACACAGTAGAAACAGGAGGTATAAATCTGTGTATACGATGATGCAGGTCTGCCGAGAACTGGACATGACCTATCAGACTTTAAAATTTTACTGCAATGAGGGATTGATCCCAAACGTCAAGCGCGATCACAACAATCGCCGGGTTTTCGATGAGAAAGATGTGAAATGGATCAAAGATCTCACCTGTCTGAAAAAGTGCGGGATGAGTATTCAGGAGATGAAGGAATACCTGGAGCTGTGCCTACAAGGGGAATCCACCATTATTTCGCGGAAAGAAATGCTTGCGAAAAAACAGGAGGAACTGCGGGCCTCTATTAAGGAATTGGAGGACAGTGTAGCCTATATCGATTGGAAGCAGGGCTTTTATGACGAGGTTCTTTCTGGTAAACGACCATATGTGAGTAATTTGATTCGAGCAGAAGAATGAAGTAAACAGAACAACCGTGTATCCGTATGACGTTATGTCTATAAGATACACGGTTGTTCTGTTTTAGCTCAATTCTATGAGAATAGGTTACTTATGCAATCAAATTTACTACCAATCCTGTTATCAAAGAAAAAATCATAATAAAGGCGAAATATAGTAAAAACCGTTTGATCCCCAGCACAATTTTCAGTGAGCCTAGATTGGTGATTTTCGTAGACGGATCGGTAAGCCTGAAAGCCATTGCACTGCTCATGCTCATCCCTTCGCTCAGCCACATCTGAAGCAGCGGAATTGTCCCGCCTCCATAGGCATAGAAAGTCACTTCGATGGTGGCAGCCATTAATACGTCAAATCCTTCGTTTCTTTTACTGAACAGCTCGACAAAGGAAACGGTTGGAACATAGTGTTGAAATACCGCCGATCATACAACGCCCAGCAGAAATTTTCGTATAGGCTCGGCTTGAATAAGGTCACTGTTGTAGAGAAGCCAGAAAGACCTGTGCTATTTAAGCAGTTGGGAAGTGGTTCGAACTGGGTAGGAGTTCATCTTATTGCATACTTTGCCTTACAGCGTTTTTTGTTAACGCAAATCGACCAGTTCCAAGATTCGTATTCCTTGATCACCCATCGCAAGTTTATTTTCCGTCTGAGTTGGGAGAAAAACAGATAGACCGGAATGAAGTTAATAAAATGTACCAGTTTATAATTGACCGTACCAATGAGCTTGGCGGGAACCTTCAAGTTATTGTTGTTGATCACGCCGACTTATAAAAATCCTTTAGACATTTTATGTGTGAAAATTGGTGGCCCATTGACAAAAATCTCCTACCAAATGATTGGTATGAAGTGTAATAATAAGAAATTGCAAATTGTTATCGATTTCGTCTACTGTTACTTTTGTTCCACTTCAATTGTGCAATCGATACTCGCGCAAAAAGAAAATTGATTGGACGGATAGTATTTTGAACAGTTCACAAAAAGCTGTTCAAATACTATTGTCCTTTTTATTCCACATCTAAGACAGAAAATAAGTCAAGTATGAAGCAGACACAATAAAAGTAGGTGTTGGAAACTGTAGTTTGAAATCCGGATGGACACAGAAACCTGGAGGATGGATTTACCTGAAACACAAGATCTGTATATTGGCCTTGTCTTGGGGAAATATAAAAAGAAAATATATTTTCCGTTATCCTACAGGAATGATGGAATTACAGTATAGGAGAATTGAATAAAATATGCCAGATATGTTTTGTTTTCAATGTCAACAGACAGCGGGCAATAAGGGATGCGTCCGCGTTGGGGTATGCGGCAAGCAGCCGGAAACCGCCAACTTGCAGGATGATTTGATTTACGGGCTGATTCGCCTTGCTTTGGCCGCAGAACAAAGTGGAAAGCGCACCCACACGGCCAGTCGCTTACTGATCGACGGGCTCTTTACCACTCTTACCAATGTCAATTTCGATAATGAATCCATTCGGCGGTTTACCGAGCGTGTCGTAACGGAAGAAAAAGAATTGGGCGGATATGATGGAGATTTGGTAGAACTTTGGAAAGGGGACACCGATACGGTTTCTCTGCGTTCCACGCTGCTGTTTGGCCTGAAAGGAATGGCCGCCTATGCCCATCACAGCATGAATCTGGGCTTTGAAGACACAGAGGTGACAGACTGGTTTTATAAAGGCCTTTCTGAAATCAACCGGGAGCATACGGTAGAAGAGTGGCTGGCGTTGATTATGGAGTTTGGTCAGATAAATTTGAAATGTATGGCACTTTTGGATACTGCAAACACCAGCACCTATGGTACGCCAGTTCCGACTAGAGTCAATGTGGATATCAAAAAGGGACCCTTTATCGTAGTATCAGGACACGATCTGAGAGATTTATATCAACTGCTGGAACAAACAAAGGATAAGGGAATCAATATTTATACGCATAGTGAAATGTTGCCTGCCCACGGATATCCGGAGCTGAAGAAGTATCCCCATTTGGCCGGAAATTTTGGTACAGCATGGCAAAGCCAGCAAAAGGAGTTTCAAGACATTCCGGCTCCTGTACTCTTTACCACCAACTGCCTTATGCCGCCCCGTCCAAGCTATGCAGACCGGGTCTATACGACCTCTGTTGTAGGATATGAGGGAATGACGCATATCACTGGCGATGAACATGGAAACAAGGATTTTACTCCCTTGATAGAACACGCCCTTGCTTTGGGTGGCTATGAACACGACCGTAGTATGAGCGGAATCAATGGAGGTCATATGCTGACCACCGGGTTTGCCCACGGATCGGTGCTTGCAAATGCAGAAAAGGTAATCAATGCGATCAAGACAGGAGCAATCAAGCACATTTTCCTGGTGGGAGGCTGCGATGGTGCCCACCCCGGCAGAAACTACTATACGGAATTTGTAAAGCAGACGCCCATGGATACGCTCGTCCTCACATTGGCCTGTGGCAAATACCGCTTCAATGATCTGGACCTTGGAGAGATCGGCGGTCTGCCCCGTATTCTAGATATGGGGCAGTGCAACGACGCATACAGTGCGATTAAAGTAGCGCTGGCCCTGGCAGACGCATTCGGATGTACGGTCAACGAACTTCCGCTTACTCTTGTACTTTCTTGGTATGAGCAAAAGGCTGTTTGTATTTTGTTGACTCTTCTGTCTCTTGGAGTTAAAAATATGTATCTGGGGCCCACGATCCCTGCGTTCCTATCGGAAACGGTAGTAAAGGTACTGGTAGACACCTATGGACTGCAGCCTATCACAGCACCGGAGCAGGATATGGATGCTATTTTAAATAGAGGATAAAAGAAAAAAGATGCGGGTGGTTTGAATCGAAGAACTTCCTCAAAAATGGGAAAAAAATACTGCTTTTTTGTGGCCCTGCGGGGATCTGTATGATGCGGTTTTCCTTTCTTACAAAACCAGCTCTCCTAAATGGAGAGCTGGTTTTGTTTTATGATTCTCAAAAACCGATCTTTCTGTCCCTTAGGGCTTTTTACATTTCGAAACTTTGGAAATGGATCAACCCCCTCTAAGACTGTCATGTGAAATATCACTTTGAGCATAGCGAAACTGCCATCTGCTTTTGTTCATCGCGATGGCACATGGTTGGGACGAGTTGGTGTACAGTTCGATAATGACGGAATGACAGTAAGCAATCCGGGAGGATTTATAGAAGGCGTTACCATTAAAAAATATTTGAACAGCTGAACTACATGGGAGATCGATGCCCTAAAAAGAATAGGGTTGGCGGAGAGGTGTGGATCGTATTTTTGAGGGGTCACTGAAATATGGTCGGCCTTTACCGGATTATTTAGAATCCACCTCGACAAATGTTAAGCTTTATATGCCGACAGGTTTACCTGATAAACAAGATGAATTAGTGCCTTTTTGTCCCACACATTCGAAAACGGAAAAAACTTGCTGAAATGATTCAAGCGCAGGTATAGGCTCTGTTATGTATCTGAACGGCATCTAAAGTGATCACCCCTTATATGGGTCGGTCATTTAGATGACCGACCTATTTTTCTTAGTATTCAAACAGGTTTGCGGGTTTTTTAGGGCCCAAAACCCAAATTGATTTTTCATAGATGTATTTTCTACAAAATGATGAAATAAAGGTTTTTCATGAGCAGATGCGGGGCTTCCGCCTGAAACTTTCAGGCCGGAGGCCCTGCTTTTAAAATTTTTACTCTGCAAACTAGGGATTTAATGCGTAGAATATTTTTATCACTCACAACACATTGACAAATATCTATGCATATGATAATATATAGACAAATATCAATGTGAGGTGAGCTTTATGCAGGCAATGGATATCGCTTTGATTTGCAAAGCACTTGGAGATTCCAACCGATTAAAAATTGTAGAAATGCTATCTGACGGAGAAAAATGCGGCTGCAAGCTGCTGGAAGCCTTTGAAATCACGCAGCCGACACTATCCCACCATATGAAAATTTTGTGCGACTGCGGATTGGTAAGCGCACGAAAAGAAGGAAAATGGACGCACTACTCCATTTCTGAAGAAACACTTGCTGGGTTTCAGGATTTTATTTCCAAATTAAATTGTTCAAAGGATGGTGACTGCGCATGTCAGTAGTCTGGGAAGTGATTCAGAATCAAATTCTCGGTATGCAGTGGCTGAATGAATTACTCGGTCTGGGGCTTTCTGCTTTAGGGCTTGATATCAATACCCGAATCGGAGGAAGCGTGCAGTTTTTTCTTTACGACACCATTAAAATCACCGTGCTGCTATGTTTTTTGATTCTGCTGATCAGCTATATCCAAAGCTATTTCCCGCCCGAACGGAGCAAAAGACTGTTGGGTCGGTTCCATGGAATTTGGGCGAACATCATCGCTGCCTTGCTCGGGACGGTGACGCCCTTTTGCTCCTGTTCCTCCATTCCGCTTTTTATCGGGTTTACCAGTGCAGGACTTCCCCTTGGTGTGACGTTTTCCTTTTTAATTTCCTCGCCCATGGTGGATTTGGGAAGCCTGCTCCTGCTGACAGGAATCTTCGGGTGGAAAATCGCCATCGCTTATGTTATCGTCGGCCTCATGATTGCGGTGGTCGGCGGCACTTTGATTGAAAAATTCCATATGGAAAAGTATGTAGAGAGCTTTATCAAAAATACTAGTTCGGTAGATATTGAATCCCCAACCCTTACGCAAAGAGAACGGCTGATCTATGCGAAAGACCAAACGTTCTCAACATTTAAAAAAGTGTTTCCTTATATTTTGATTGGCGTTGGAATTGGCGCGGTCATCCACAACTGGATTCCTGAACTGTGGATTGAAACTGTGCTTGGCAGTAACAATCCGTTCGGCGTCATTCTCGCAACGATCGTCGGGATTCCGATGTATGCGGATATTTTCGGAACCATTCCGGTTGCGGAGGCGCTGCTGTCCAAAGGGGCGCAGTTAGGTACGATTCTCAGTTTTATGATGGCGGTGACCACCCTATCTTTACCGTCTCTGATTATGCTGAAAAAGGCGATAAAGCCGAAACTGCTAGCTGTCTTTATCGGGATTTGCTCAATAGGTATTATCATTGTCGGTTATTTGTTTAACACATTTCAATATCTGTTTATTTAGGAGGAATCACTAATGGGCCTTTTGGGTAAGAAAAAACAAGTGGTATCGTGCTGCAATGCAAATTATAGTGCGCAATCCATGGCGAACGCAGAGAAGAACAAGGAGACCGGTGCGAGGGTAAAAATTCTTGGTTCCGGCTGCACAAAATGTCGTCAGCTGGAAGAAAATACGTTGGAAGCCTTAAAACAGCTCGGTATGGATGCGCCTGTAGATCATGTGAAAGATTTTGCACAGATTGCTACCTACGGTGTGATGAGCACCCCAGCTCTGGTCGTGGATGGCAAAGTCGTTTCCTACGGGAAGGTACTATCCATTCAGGAAGCGATAGGCCTGTTGAAAAAAGTGCAATAATTATAGTCAACAGGCTGTTCCTACTTTTGAAAAGTGACTTTTATAAACAGTATTTACTTGAGAAAACATGATAATCTGCTAATTTTTAAAAGCCTCTAAGTACTAGCAGGCAAATCAATAAATATTTTTTACTTTTGAGTAATTAGTAGGCTTTGGACGGGGGATCTAAAGTGTCCACCTCTTCCACCAGACTGAGTCTGGACGCAGATCGCGTTCCAAGCTCTTTCTTTTTGCTTGGATAAGGTGCTCGCGACGGAGGTGGCATCGTAAAGTGTTCGTTCCGTCCACCAGGCGGAATTTGGACACAAATTGAGTTTGGACTCTTTGTTGATCGATTTAACTTAATAAAACCAAACCCACGATTCTCTCTGGGGTAGAGGGAAAAAAGCGAAAGCAGAAGAAAAGGCAATCAGAATCGAGGTCATATCTCCGAGCAAGCAAATGCGACCCGTAGACAGTGCTATGAATCGATTCATTGCCCTTGGGGAGAAGGGGGGAGGATGGCAAATGGACCTTCTTGGAACTGTGTATAGCACCAGTTTACTGGCGCTATAATGTTCCGACTGGCAAAAAGACCGAAATTAAGAAGAAACGATTCGTTTTTTATCCCGTAAAGCTGTTATTTATCCGCCCTGCTGCGCACAGCAGGACGACCCCATTCTTTACGCAGAGAACAGATACAGATGCCATCCCGCTTTTTGCGGAAGCACTGTTTGTACAGGGAAAAATAACAGAGAATTTGCAAAGGTGTTCGGAACTGGAAAGAAATTTTTATTATCTCTTCGGAACGAGATTAACTGGGATTATCCACCAAACAATAGGCCCATGGAATAGAAAAGCGCAATCCGGCAGGTGCACACCCGGATTGCGCTTTGACAGGATTCCTTCCAGTATCTGGAAACGATAAATGTTATTTTAAATATCGTTCCACAATAAACTTAGGACGCTCCTTGGTTTCCATGTAAATCTTACCGATGTATTCTCCGATGATGCCGGTCGCGAGGAGCTGGAGTCCTCCAATGGCCCAGACAGAGATGACAATGGTCGTCCAACCTGCAACAGTGTGGTGCAGCAGATGGAGCACAAGAAAATAGATCAGCATCAGGATGCTAATGCTGAAAATGAGGACGCCGGCAGCCGTCACCATCCGGATCGGCTTGACGCTGAACGAAGTGATCCCGTCCATTGCAAAGCTGAGCATTTTTTTAAGTGGGTATTTGGATTCCCCAGCAAACCGCTCATGCCGTTCGTAGGGGACGACCGCCGATTGAAAGCCAATGAGCGGCACAATGCCGCGCAAAAAGAGGTTGACCTCTTTGAAATGCTCAAGCTCGTCGAGTGCGCGCTTGCTCATCAGCCGGTAATCTGCGTGATTGTAGACAATGTCTACCCCCAACCCCTTCATTACCTTGTAAAATCCCTGGGCAGTGAACTTTTTAAAAAAGGTATCTGTTTTGCGGACGCTGCGCACTCCGTAGACAACGTCGTTGCCCTCGTAATACTTTTCCACAAACCGGTCGATTGCGTCGATGTCATCCTGCAAATCGGCATCGAGCGAAATGACCATGTCCGCATGCTCTTTGACTGTCATCAAACCGGCAAGCAGCGCGTTCTGGTGCCCCTTGTTGCGGGAGAGGTTGATGCCCTGCACAAGGGGATTTTGATCGTGCAACTGCTGGATGATGTCCCAAGTTCGATCCTTGGAGCCGTCATTGACGAATACGATTTTGCTTTGATTTGAAATCAGACCACGGTCGATCATGCTGTTGATCTTCATAGTAAGCTGTTTTTCTGTTTCGTGCAGCACCTCCTGCTCGTTGTAGCAGGGGATGACAAGATAGAGAATTTCTTGCATGATTTACACTCCTGTTTTAATAGACCGACGCCCCGAGGCACTCGGCGATCACCACTGCCTGCTCGAGGTCAATCTTTGTTTTGTGCATTCGGACCTGGCGAAAGTCCACTCCGGCAAGCTTTGCTTCCCGCAGGTCCGCCTGGGCCAGACGAGAGTTTTGCAATAGCGCTTGGGTCAGATTGCAGCTGCGCAGGTCAGCTTTTTCTAAATTGCACTCCCGCAGGTCGGCGTTCGAAAAATTGATGCCGCTCAGATTGCTGCCTTTCAGGTCAAGTTCACACAGTACGGTGAAGGAAAAATCACCGCCTGCTATGGTCAGCCCCGCGATTTCTGCCTGAGCAAATACGCTCCCTGTGCACTTGCAGCGGAGAAATTCAGCGCTGAACAGATTGGCGTGTTCAAATCTGCAGTTGAGAAATGCGCTGTGATCGTGTATGCTGCCGCTGAGGCGGGCAAACGCAAAACTGCATTCGTTGAAAGTGCAGCGGCGGGTTTCCCATCCGTCGAGATCTGCTCCGTCAAAGATACAGCGGGTAAAGCTGTCGCCTTCGATTTGCATTTCTTCCCAGTCTTGGTCGGAAAAACGCCTGTTGAGATACTCCGCCATTTAAAAAAGCCCCCGTATTTGTTCCAGTTTCGCTTCTGCATCTGCATAACCCGCTTCATACAGCCGCCTGAGTTTGACGATATCCCCCTCAAATCGGCCGACATTGATGTTGGCACAGGGGCGCAGAATCACCGCTTGTCCCTGCTGTTCCAGTTTCTCACAGAGGGCTACTGTTTTATTATAACCGATATGCCGGTGGAGCACAACCTCTTTGAGAGCAGGGTAACGGCGACCGATCGCAGCGGCGCTCAGCTTGGTGGAGCGCCCTGCAGTCTTTCGATAGCCCGGTTCCCGGGTGAGGATGATCAGGTTTTTTCGGTTGCCGTCGTCGATTGCCCGCCGGATTGGGATCGGATCAGCCATGCCGCCATCGTAGTACTCCTTGCCCTGAACCCGTATCACTGGGAAAAAGAGGGGGAGCGCACAGGTCGCACGCAGAATTTGAAAGGTTCGGTCGGAAAAATCAGGTTCAAAATACTCTGCTTTTCCGGTGCGCGCGTTGGTCACCCCGGCGAGCAGCTTTCCTGGATAGGAGCGCAGCGCCTCATAGTCAAAGGGAATGAGCTTGTTCGGAATTTCGTCGTAGATGAAATCGAGCCCGAACAGGCTTTTACAGGTCAGAAAATTACGTGCGCCCAAATAGCGCTTGTCGCCCCGGTACTGTTCGAGAATCTTCCAATTGCGCCCGAACTGTTTCGAGGCGTAAGAGTAGGCGTTGCTGATGCCCGCCGACACTCCGATGATATAGGGGAATTCGATGTTGTGTGCGATCAGCGCGTCGAGCGCGCCGTCGGTGTAGGCGCCTCGGAAGGCGCCCCCTTCTACGACCAAGCCGGGCATACAACCCCTCCTGTTTCAATATTGAAACGCATCGGAAAAAACGACACGTCTGGGAAGAGATGTTCCTCGGTTAAATCACTTCCCGCAAATGTTGGTTGTTTAGAATTTTCAGGCGGGGAAATCCGACCTACAGTCCGTGAATTTCTGTTTGCCTGTGATGAACTTTGTTGGAAGCCTGTTATTCGTGATCCTCCCAGTCGAGCGACCGGGAAACGGCTTTCCTCCAGCCGCGGAGCAGTTTGTCCCGGGTTTCTGTTTTCATGGCCGGTTCATAGGCGCGTCCAAGTGTCCACTGGGTTTTGATTTCATCTAAGCTGCCCCACACCCCCACTGCGAGACCGGCGAGGTAAGCTGCGCCCAGCGCTGTCGTCTCGGTGATTTGGGGGCGGCAGACCGGCTTTCCAGTGATGTCGGCCTGAAACTGCATGAGAAAGGAGTCCCGACTGGCGCCCCCGTCCACATGCAGGCGGGGAATGGTTATCCCGGTATCTGCCTCAATGCCGCGAATGAGATCATCGGTCTGATAGGCGATCGATTCTTCCGCTGCCCGGATGATGTGGGCGCGCTTGGTGCCGCGGGTGATGCCAAAGATACCACCCCGTGCGTACATATCCCAATAGGGCGCGCCGAGCCCAGTGAATGCCGGGACAAGGTACACCCCTCCGTTGTCTTCCACCGTCTGAGCGTAGTATTCGACATCCCGCGCATTCTCGATAAATTTCATCTCATCCCGCAGCCATTGTACGACTGCGCCGCCCACAAACACGCTCCCCTCTAACGCATAGGAAATGCGATCTTTGAGCCCGATGCCGATTGTGGTGAGCAGACCGTTGCTGCTTTGGCAGAACTGATCTCCAGTGTTCATGAGGAGAAAGCAGCCGGTGCCATAGGTGTTTTTTGCCTCCCCCTGCGCAAAGCATGCCTGTCCGAAGAGAGCGGCCTGCTGATCCCCCGCAATGCCTGCAATGGGGACTTGTACCCCGGTGAGGTTCATATAGCCGTAGATCTCGCTGCTGCTGCGCACCTCGGGCAGCATGCACTTGGGGATGTTGAGCGCCTTGCAGATGGTGTCGTCCCACTCGAGGGTGCGAATGTTGTACAACATGGTGCGGGAGGCATTGGTGTAGTCGGTGATGTGCACCTTTCCACCGGTGAGTTTCCACACAAGCCAGCTGTCAACTGTACCGAACAGCAGCTCTCCCCGTTCCGCCCGCTGCTGTGCGCCGGGGACCCTGTCGAGAATCCATCGTATTTTGGTTGCTGAGAAATACGCGTCCACCACGAGGCCGGTCGCTTGACGTATGTAGTCTCCCAGGCCACATTTGAGGATCACCTCACAAATTGGCGCTGTCCGGCGGCACTGCCAAACAATAGCGTTGTAGATTGGCAACCCGGTTGTCTTGTCCCACACAATGGTGGTTTCACGTTGGTTGGTGATGCCGATCGCCGCGACCTGCTCCGCGCTGATCCCGCTGCGCACCAGCGCCTCAGTGAGCACGCCGAATTGTGAAGCGTAGAGCTCCATCGGGTCGTGCTCGACATAGCCTGCCTGAGGGTACAGCTGCTGAAACTCTTTTTGCGCGCATTCAACTACCTGCTGACTGGAATCAAAAACAATTGCCCTGGAGCTTGTGGTGCCCTGATCCAGAGCAATGATGTACTCTTTTTTCAAATATGATCACCGCCTAGCATGTTTCATCTCCCTATTATAACGCATTTTATATATAATTTCCAGTGGTTTACTATAAGTTACATAAAAATACATAGTTAAAAAGAAGGCTGTCTAGGGAAAATTTGATAAAAAGAAAGAGGAGGCTTTACAAATTCTGATTTTCTGGTATAATAATGAATAGAAAACTCCGATCATTCACCCTTTTATCTAAAGGAGAAAGTGTAGCATGAAATCGATGAAAAAAATAATTTGCGGACTGACTGCGGCAGTGATGCTGGCCGTATGTGCACTTCCTGTTTTTGCAGCTGGAATCAATCCACATGAAAAAGCCGTTCTGGATGAACTGCGCGTAGGCGCGACCGTGGACGGTGTCCATTACAATATCCCTTCCCAGTACATCAACCAGGCTGAAAACTGGTTGAATTCTTCCTACGATATGACGGAGGAGCAGGCCAACGAGGTTCTTAGCTATATTCGTGAGGCGCGTGAAATTGCCTTAGCATCTGGTGCAAAGGATTTTCCCCAGATGAGCAAAGCGACCAGACAAAAGCTTCTGGACCTTGCACAGAAAGCAGCGGCGGTTGTCGGGCTCAAGTTTACTGTTGTCAACGGCAAGACAGTTATCATTACCGATGCAAACGGGACTATCGTCTTTAAAGCGGATGCAGTGATCAAAGCAACCGGCGGACAGGCAACGGATGCTACAAACGTTGTGATCCTCGCTCTGGTTGTTGTTGGAACGATCGCCGCGGCGGGCTTTGGCGCGCGCAAGCTCAAAGTAGCCAGGGCGTAGTTCACCATGTCAAGACGTTACAAAAAGAGTTATAGGAAGAATTTTATCATTCTCCCTATAACCTTTTTCATTTTGGGATATCTTGTTTTGTTTGTAGCATTTGCGCCGGTTATCTCCCCGTTTTCCTCGGTGCTCGACCTAGTTTTTTTGGACAAGCCGGTCAATTTTTCCTCCGATTACGCAAGCCTTTTCAGTTCCTCTCAGACGCCCAATCAGTCTTCAGATGAGATTAAGGCGAGCGAGCTCACCCTGCCTGAGTTTGGAACCCACTTTGGACAGCTGACCATTCCGGGAACACAGGTGGATGCGGGCCTGTTTTTCGGCGATGGAGATAAGGAGCTGAAAAACGGGGTCGGCATTTACAACGGCAGCTTTATTCCCGGATATGGGAAAACAGTCCTGGTGGCGGGACACAATCACACCTATTTCCACGATTTGGGTTCTGCACAGGTGGGCAGTACGATTGAAATATCGACTAATTATGGCCAATACGTCTACGAGATCACAGGGACAAAGATTACCACTGCACAGGATAACACCGCCTATGACCTGGACAGTGAGGAGGAAAACCTCGTCCTCTACACCTGCTATCCTTTCGATCAGATTGGGCTGACACCGGAGCGCTATTTTGTCTATGCAAAATACCTCTCAGGCCCAAAAATCAACATCTATGAATAAGGAGCAGGTGATATGAGTAGAAATATAAAAAGCAGCGCTCGGGCCGCACTGAGTATATTACTGGCGTTTTTTCTTTGCCTGTTGGTGTTCGTGACAACCTGCGTCGGCATTCTTCAGACCACGGTTTTGAACGAAAATTACATGCGTTCCAAACTCTCCCAAAGCGAGTTTTATGAACAAATGGCGGACGAAATTGAACAGAAATTTTCCTCCTTTGGTGCGGCTAGCGGCTTTGATGAGCAGTTTTTTGATGGAACTGTCGATCCAGTCAGAGTGCAGCAGGACATTGGCAATGCGGTCACCCAGTTGTACAACAACCGCGGCAAGCAGGTGGATACCTCTGATTTTAAACAGCAGCTGCATCAATTGTTTTTAACGGATATTCAGGAGCGCGGAATCGAAGTGACGCCTGAATTGGAGGAAGCAGTGCAGGCGCTGACGGACGCCTGTATCCAGAGTTATCAGGATGCAGTATCCGTACCCTATATCACAGAGATTTCTCACTATGTTCAGAAGGGATATGAGCTGGCTCGATTGACCCTAATTGTCCTTATCGTTGTGATCGTGGTGATCGCAGCAGTTCTCTTTTTTATGCATTCCTGGAAGCACAGGGCACTTCGCTATTATATCTATGCTTTGTCCGGTTCAGCCCTGATGATGATTATGCTTCCTGTCATCGTCTTTTTGTCAGGGAAAGTTCAGCGAATTGGACTGGCCTCTGCGTCGCTGTACCACTTCGCCGTCTCATATATAAATGGATTTCTGTGGCGGTTCGGCGCAGTTGCGCTCTTTCTCGCGCTCGTTGTCGTTGCCTTGGGAATCGTGTATCAAAAGCTCAAAAAGGCAGTGGAATAACAAATACCCGGCTGGTATTCAGCCGGGTATTTCGTTTTAGATCCTAAAAACAACAGGCATACACAGGGCGCAGCAGTGCGTGTATTTGATTTTCGGAAGAATGGAAGAAATGCCTGGGAAACTGTTCTCAGATATAATTGGGTCCCGGATCGTATGATCTTCTAAAACAGACTCGCCATGGCTTGCCTTTTTTTAAACCATCTGTTATTGTAAATAGGAAGTTTGGATTACATCACTGTACTCTGACTGATGAGGGGCAAAGCCTTAAAATGACCAGTGAGTATTGTAAAGGAACTTTATTTGGAGGAGAAATAATGAACTATGTCTACATTGTCAGGTGCAGCGATGGAACGCTTTACACCGGATGGACCAACAATTTGGAACTACGCATCCAAGCGCACAATGAGGGCAGGGGGGCAAAATACACCCGCGCGCGTCGTCCGGTTGAATTGGTGTACAGCGAGACTGCGCCCTCCAAGTCCGAGGCAATGAAGAGAGAATGTGAAATCAAACGCCTTTCCCGAAGAGAAAAACACGAGCTGATTGAAGGAGATCAGGATGCAGATTAACCGACTTTTTGAAATGATCTATCTGTTGCTCGACCGCCGCAGAATGACAGCAAAAGAGCTGGCAGAGCGGTTTGAGGTATCGGAGCGGACGGTGTACAGAGATGTTGAGGTCCTCTCCGCAGCGGGAATTCCGGTGTACGCAACCAAGGGAAGGGGAGGGGGAATTCAGCTGCTCGATGATTTTGTGCTCGATAAATCCGTCCTCTCCGAACGCGAAAAAAATGAGATTTTGTTTTCACTACAAGGTATGTCCGCAGCACATTATCCTGAAATCGACGAGGTGCTCAACCGGTTGAGCAGCTTATTTCAACAGAGCAATACGGACTGGATTGATGTGGATTTTACCCAGTGGGGCAGCGACGAAGAGGAAAAGAAAAAATTTGCCCGGCTTCGCGATGCGATCCTCAGCCGAAAAAGAGTCCGCATGTGTTATTGCAGTGCTTATGGAATTCAGAGCAGCCGTACGGTCGAGCCCGTTAAACTTCGTTTCAAGGGAAAAGCCTGGTATTTGCAGGCGTATTGCTGCAAACGGCAGGAGTACCGGATGTTTAAGTTGTTTCGCATTTCAAATTTATCTGTGACAGACGAATTGTTCGAGCCCAAACAGCCGCCGAGCTGGGAGGAAGAAAAGCCGTCGTTTTCTCAAGTAGAACTAAAACTTCGATTTTCCCCATCTATTTTTTACCGGGTATACGAGGAATTTGACCATTCCTGGATCCGACAGGATGAAGATGGCTCTCTGCTGGTGACAGCGTCTTTTCCAATGGATGAGTGGGTGTATGGGTATTTGCTTTCGTTTGGCGGAGAGCTCGAGGTGCTGGAGCCCGAATCAGTGCGGGAGACGCTTAAGAAAAAAATCAAACAGTTGCATCAGCTGTATTTTTAAATATGACATACTGTTGTCTGGTTTGCTGTGCTATACTCAAATCATCCTAAGAAAGAAGTGAGGCATGGATGATGAATTATCAAATCGTACAGCTGCAAGCAAAAAAGGTGGCGGGACTCAAAATCCGCACAAACAACCAGAGTAAAACAATGGGCAGAGAAATAGGAGCTTTGTGGCAAAAGTTTTATAACGGCGCGTTTTCGTCCATTCCCGGTCAGGTAACGGGGTATGGAATCGGACTGTACACCAATTATGCGAGTGACCAATCTGGTGACTATGATATGTTCGCCTGCTGTGAAGTCACTGAGGAAGCAGTGATTCCGGAACAATTCGAGACGGCGGTGATCCCGGTGGGGAGTTACGCTGAATTTGTGGTTCATGGGGACGTGCAGCGCGACGTCGCCGCGTTCTGGGAAGAGCTCTGGCAAATGCCGCTGAATAGGAGTTTTACTGGGGATTTCGAGGAATACCGCTGCACAGACAGCATGGAAAATGCGCGAATTCATATTTTTATCGCGCTCAAAGATGCACCGAAAGGGGAGACGGAAAATGGCAGCTATTCTTGAACACTCGCCCTCAGAAGAGGAGCTCAAGAGGTTACTGACTGGATCATATCCTGTGTGGAAGGAAATCGAACAGTATCTGTTTGATCACTATCAGGTAGAAACCCAGTGGGCAAATGGGGGAAAGGCCGGAGTTTACGAATATAAGTTTCGCAGTGCCTCTCGCACGCTCTGTGGATTTTACGCCCGAAATGGATCGTTTGGCTTTTTGGTCACCCTTGGCCGGAAAGAGCGGGAGCGATTTGAACTCGCACGAGATGCATTTAGCCAAGCTGTGCAGGAGGACTACGATGCAGCGCAAACCTATCCGGATGGGAAATGGGTTATGATCGAGGTGCATGACAGTGGCTGTCTGGAGGATATTAAGCGACTGTTGACAGTCAAAAAGAAGCCTCGGGTTGTACGGGATAAGGCGGTGCAAAAGGTCGACTATAAAAGAAAGCTCAAGCATCTTTATCTTCCGCCTACCCGGCCGGAAGTGATCGATGTTCCGTCCGCGTACTACATCATGGTGGATGGCACAGGGGATCCACAGGGAAAAGCCTATCAGGAAGCGGTGGGCATTCTGTATTCTCTGAATTATACGATTAAAATGAGCCGCAAAAGTGGAACCGAATTAGAGGGATATTTTGACTATGTCATTCCACCGCTGGAAGGGCTTTGGTGGAGTCCAGGGGGAAAACTTGATCTCTCCCAGCGAGATCAATGGATGTGGACTTCGATGATCCGCCAGCCAGAGTTTGTTACCCCCGAGGTGTTTGCATGGGCTGTGCAGAAATGTCAGGTGAAAAAGCCGGAAATTGACGTCTCCAAGGCCAGACTCGAGGTCTTGGAAGAGGGTACTTGTGTCCAAATGTTGCACATTGGGACATATGATCAAGAAACAGAGTCCATGGAAAAGATTATGGCATTTATCGAAAGCAACCGCTATCGTGACTGTTCAGGACAGGCCCGGAAGCACCATGAAATTTACCTATCCGACCCCCGCAAAACGGTTCCCGAACGCCTTAAAACTGTTTTGCGCGTCCCGGTGGAGCAGTTGTGAGTGGGGAGAATAACTGCGCCTTTCGAGTCAGCTAGTATTGGAAAGGTCAGGGAGTTGATAGGAACACAGCTATGCCGCTTAAACAACTTGTTTGATCGGCATAGCTGT
>EQ973338.1:639313-653697 GCA_000158655.1 [Clostridium] methylpentosum DSM 5476 | reverse complement strand
TCAAAGCTGTCAGTGGCAGGATTTGTGGGATTTCTAAAAGGAAAAAGCAGATTAATTCTACATGAACGGGATGGGGATTGGAAGTATAAATATAGAAGCCGGCACTTTTGGTGTCGAGGGTATTATGTAGATAGCGTTGGGAAAAAAGAAAAAGCAATTGCAGAATACGTGAGAAATCAATTGAAAGAGGATCAAATAACAGATCAGATGACACTGAGGAAATTTAAAGACCCGTTGACGGGTACCAAGTAACAACTTTTCGCAGATACCAGATCATATTTGCACCTTGAGGTACCGCTAGCACCATAGGGCTTTGCACGCATAGGAAAATCCCCGGCTTTTGAAGTGCATCCCAAAAGTTAGACGGTGTGATAAATTGTTTAATGGAAGGGGTGCATTTTTATGTCCAGAGGGAAGCCATATGTTGGAGAGTTCAAACAAAAGGTCATTGAATGGATGCGTAATGAAGGGTTGAGTTTTCGCGAAACCGCACGAGAATACGGTGTTGATCACAAGAGGGTGATGGATTGGGAGCGCATCTATCTGGAGGAAGGTGCGGCAGGGTTGTACGTTGACCGCCGTGACCAGGCAAGAGGAAAAGACCTGTTTGGTCTTGTACCAGGCCTTAAACTGCTTGTTGAAGCACTCAATGAGGTTGTTGATAATGTCGTCTCGGAAATTCTGCACGCGGATGTGCTTTACCCCATGCAGCGTCTTGACAGGCATTTGAGCGAAGTAACGGTCGCTGACAATGGCTTGAGGAGTCCCCCATAGGCTTTACGGCATCCAGTATGGTAAAGGCCTGCGGACTGTCCCTGTGGGGCGAGAGACAAAGCGCGTCTCACTGTCCAGAATGAGCCAGAGGTAGCATTTCCCTGTATCTTAACGACGGTTTCATCGGCGTGCCACTCGTCAGAGTTGAAATTGAGCGCCGGAATGAGCTGTATAGCGATGTTTTGGTACATCGAGGCGAAACGGGTACACCAGTTGCTGATGGTTGTGTGGAAGACCTGGAGATTCATCACAGTCCGCAGAATCAAGGCGATATTGTGAAATGAGTTCTTGCCCAGGTAGAACATGCTCAAGGCCATGAGAATCACATGGAAGGGGTAGCGCATTCGTTTGAAGTCCGTCTTGCCGAACAGTTTGGATATGGACGGACGGTAGGCTTTGGTACAAAGACAGAATGTCGGCATTTCTTGTCGCAGCAGGTATCGTGGGCATAATGCTGCCTGTCATGATGTAGGAAAGTGGCTTTTCCGCATGCTGGGCAGAGGGGATAATTCGGATTGCGCTTCTTGGATGGTGTTTCTGGGGCTCACTGATGTTTACACTTTTTGCATTGATATTTTTGATGTCCATGTTTATCTTTGCCAAAGCGATAAAAGTCTGTTTTGTTGTTGCACTTCGAGCAGCAGATTTGATACAATTTTGTCATGAGGACCCGTCTCCTTTCTGGGGGTACTTTGTGTTTGTGGTAAAACCATTGTACCTCAAGGGCTGACGGGTCTTCAACTTTCATTTAACTTTACAGTACGACTTGACCACAGGGGAGGTTGATATGAAACATGATTTTTCCTTTTTGGTAGATTCATGCTCTACTATTTTAGATTACTATCGTGATATTTTGAATTCTATTTTGTATATCTTAAGGGACAAGTTCTGTGCTAAACGATTCATGTCTTTTTCCCTTTTTGATACTTTTGCGCAGTTGGCAGACCGCATTTTATTCTATTGAAACTTTTTTCACATCGATCTTTTAAGCTTTCTTAGAATTCCCGGCATAGTCCGGGGACTCGGCTACAAAGAAAAGGAACCAGCCATTGGCTGGTTCCTTTTTGTAATCAGTTTGTATGAAAGGGTGTCAAAAACCTATTTGCGTTTTTTGATGATGATTGCAGAACCTGCGAGGAGGAGGGCTGCCATCGCCATCGCGATCGGGGTGGCTTCACCGGTCTTGGCGGATCCGCTGCCTCCTGTGATGCTGCCGTCTCCGTTTACGCTCAGGTTCGCTGCGCTTCCGTCTGCCTTCTTGAGGTTGTTCACCGCATTGCTCAGACGGTTCACTGCTTCGGTCACCTGGTTCTGTTCGTCAACTGACAGGCTCTCGTCTGCTGCTGTCGCTTTCGCTTCGTTGAGCGCTGCCTCAAATGCCTCTACGCTTGCCTTTGTGTATCCGCTCAGATCGAGGGCTTCCGCCGCTGCGATCACACTGTTGAGCAGGCTCTTGTCCGCTTTCAGGCGGAGGTTCAGCATTGCTTCGATCAGTGCGTCGGTCGCTGCATCCACTTCTTCCTGGGTGACGTTCGGGTTTTCGAGGACTACATTTGCTGCGTCTCTTGCCGCTGCGAACTCTGCCCAGCCCTTGGCATAATGGTCTTCCACATAGCTTGCTGTGGAATCCACCACGCTCTGCAGGGTGGTCTTGTCGCCGCGTTTGACGAGCGCCTGCGCCGCTGCGACGAGTGCGTCGTCAGCCGCGTCCACTTCGCTCTGGACAGCGTCGTTGTTCTCGAGCATTGCCTTGGCCGCTTCGAGGGCTGCCACAAAGTTATCCTTTGCGTCGCCGTCGAGGTAGAGGTCGAGGTTGAGCTCGCTGTAGAGTTCTACATGCTCTCTGAGCTGATCTTTGTTGCCCTGCTGGAGGCCGAGCTTGTGGATTTCAGTCATGAGGCTGACCCACGCTGCATCGATCTCTTCCTGAGTGGAGTAATCGTAACCGGCAACATCTTTTGCTTCGGCCAGTACTGCCTGGAAGCTGTCCTGTACACTCTGAATTGCGTTGTTGAATTCGTCGGTGCCGAGGAGGGCTTCCGCTTTTTCGATGACCTTGTTCAGGATGGTCTTGTTGGATGCCGGAGGCTCCGGAGGAGTGAGAGAACCATATGCTTCGATTTCCCAGAAGGTGATTTCACCTCTGTCCGAAACGAGTTTGATGTTATTCGAAGGAATGGTCTTGGCGAATGCAAATTCATGAACTGTTGACGCAATGTCGCCATTTGCATCTACATAGGTATACTTGAGGTTGGGATCTGAACTCGGGAAAATCTCTGTCGGTGAGGTACGATCGTAAACTACGTCGTAATCTGTTTGATTTGCAGAGTCAAAGATGATGACATCCTCGCCGGTATTGGGATCTTTGTACTGGAGTTTGAAATCGGTCAGACGGGTTTTACCAGGAAGTCTGAAGATGCCGTCGTCAAGGTATTCTCTGATGACGAAACGGTTGTATCCGGTTTCCATATAGTTGATGTCGATCCAGTGTGCGCCTGTGCCTTTTGTTGCCCATCTGGTGGTCATAATGCCGTCGAACGCTTTCTCCGGCACATAGTCGGAACTATAGTAGTTGTCCGCTTTAACGGAATCCATGGTGAGATTTGCGCCGGTTGTGAGTTTGACCGTGTTGCTGCGGACGGTTCTTTCGCCGTTTTCAACCGTCGCAGTGACCGAGATCATCGCACCCTCAAAGTCTTTGGATACGCGGAGGGTATTGCCCTTCATCACGCCCGCTTCCGCCGGCTCTACGACGTAGACAACATCGCTCGGGTTGACCGCTGCGTCGTTGATTTCGCCGTTGACGGTAAAGTCAACCGGAGCACCGGGGATGAATTTGCTTGCGCTGGAGGTCAGGTTGAGGTAACTCATGTCGGGTTTCTGAACGTTGTAAAGCTCAATTTCCTGGAGGATCGGTCCCTGGCAAGCTGGCATGCTGACACGGACATACTGTGCTTTGACTGTGTCAAACGAGATGCTGCCCACGCCCTGGATCCATTTTGTTCCCAACGGAGTGAAGTTCACGCCGTCTTCGGAGGATTCAACGGTGACGTTTCTGACTTCGTTGAAACCGATGTAGTAGTTTTCATACAGCATTAAGGTGTTGAAGGATTTGGCCGCGCCGAGATCAAACGTCAGGGTAAGACTGTTGGTTTCTGCCCCAAAGTTTGTTTCGGTATTGTGGTTTCCGTCAATCACTTTTGCAAGCTGGAAAGCTGAGATGGTCTCGTCCGAACAGGTGATACCTGCGCCGCTGAGGAGGTTTGCAGGTTCCTCGCTGTTGTTGACGAAGAAGTACTGCTGATAGGTGACGCCGACCTGTGTCTCGCCGGAGAATACGGCCGCTTTGATCTGGAATGCGCCCTGCTTCGGTGCGGTGATTGCGCCGGTGTACAGTTTGGACTGTGCAGTGGGCTCAGTTCCGTCAAGGGTGTAGTAAATTGCGAGATCTGGGTTATCGGTGTGAAGTTTGATTGCAGATTCAGGCTGGATGTAGCTGGAATCCGGGTTAAAGGTGACAACCGTCATGTTTGCAAGGCTGCGGAGATACTCAGCATCGGTGTTGAGACCTGTGAGGATGCGGGTCAGTTCTTCCGCATTGACGGTTGCGCTTGTCAGCGCGGCAATCGCTGCTTCAATTCTGCCCTCCATGGAAGCCTTCATCTCAGGTGCGAGTTCCCAGCTGTTGCTGCCGACAATCTGTTTGCCGATGAGCTCAGTGTTGGTTACGGTCGCTTCGTAAATCGCAGTAGCGGTATCAAATGCGGAGAAGATCGTTTTGATGTCTGACAGAGCGGCTTTCTTCGCATCGTCGCCCTCGGCGCTGCTCAGAGCGTCGCGTTTTGCTTCGATCACGGAACGGTAGGAGGTGAGTGCTGCGGGATAACCTTCCCCGTCCATTGCCTCGATGAAGTTGTTTGCCTTTTTCACTGCGTTTTCGATTGCAGCGTCAAGATTTTCTTCGAGCTTGATGATGGTGTCAATGGTCTCCATTGTCCGACCGTCTGCAAAACTCATACCTTCCGGCAGGGTGATGGTGTAGCCTGTCTCGGTCTTTTCAAAGCCGATTTCAACGTCGGGCTGGCCGAGCAGGGATGCAGTGGTGTACTCCTTGCCATCCGGAGGATTGCTGATGTTGAGCACGTTGCCAGTGATCACTTTAGAGCCTCTGGTCTTCGGGGAAACGTGCAGATAGAGGGTGGTGGTGCCGTCCGGGTTGTTGCGGTAGGTGCTTCCGCCCCAGCCGGGTTCGACATACGGGCCGCCGCGGGTGTTGTAAACCGCTTCGGCGTTGTCCTGTGCCCACTGACCGACAGCTGCAAATGCATCTGCGTGTCTGCTGGAGAACTGGCCGTTCCACATCAGGCCCATATTCAGGAGAACGTTGCCGTCGTTGACGGTGTTGTTGATGAGGTCTCCTGTCACTCTGACAGGGTCTTTTGCTCCGGTGTTGCCATTGTAGGACCAAGCGTTTCCACCGTCAATTGTGAGACAGCTCTCCCAAGCGTGCTTGTTGTCAAAGCCAGCGGTGGTCTGCTCCGGGGTGATGTAGTCGCCCTGGATGTCTTCAGGCAGTCCACCCTGGTCCCAAGGTTTCGGGTCTTCCCAACGGTAGACGTAACGGTCGTTGGTGATGATGCCGGGCTGGAGCTGTTTAACACGGCGAAGGATGGTTCTCGGATCCCAAGCGCCCCATGCTTCTTTCCAGCCGGTTGGGGTGGTGTTGTTGTACATGGTCAGCGCGGAGCCGATTGCGTCACACCAGAACACGTCGATTTCGCCGTAGTTGCCCATCAGCTCGGTCAGGTGGCCGAGATAGGTCTCCATCCAGCGATAGTGCTCTTCGCTCCAGCAGTAGTTGTTGTACCAATCCTGCGGGGAGTAGTAAAGGCCAAATTTGAGGCCCTGTGCATGAGCGGCGGCAGCGAGCTGTTTGACGATATCCACTTCCTGCTCCTGCGCTCTCTGGCCGTAAGGAGTACCCATGATGGAGTGCTCGGGGAAGTAGTTGGTGTTCCAGCTTGCAAACCCGCCGTGGTGCTTACTGGTAAAGATTAAGTATTTGCAGCCCATCTCTTTGGCTTTTGCCACGATGTCCTGCGCGTCGAATTCAGTGGGATCAAAGTCGAGATACGCCAAGTCGTATCCAACATTTTTACTTGTGACTTTGCGCGGTCCGGGTCCTCTGCCCCAACCGATTTCCGAACCGGTCATGGTGCCGGGATCCCAGTGGATGAACATGCCGAGTTTGGCGTCGTGGAACCACTGCATCTCCTCTTCGGTCGCACGCAGGTTGTACACCTGGTTTGCCATCTCGTTGAGGACATCGCGGTCTGCGACAACGTCGACGTCGAGCGGATTGTCCGAAATGACAATCAGACCCTCTGCCTGCGCAGTGGAGCGGTAGTTGCCGTTTGCGCCTTCTTTGAGGGCTTCGGTCGCATAGAAGACCTGTTTGTTAAGCGCTGCCGCCACATCATCCAAAGCGACGGTGTCTTTGCCCGCAAAGTCATAGTCGGGGGCATCGAGGACGTTGGTCACAAATGCTTTGTTGACCATGACAACCCCGTCGACTACTTCCGGTTTTGCCTCGTTAAAGCTCATGCTTGTCCCGTTTTTGTAGTAGTAAATCGAGCCGTTAAGAAGCGCTTCGCCGACATTATCGGTTCCGCCGATTTTTTCATCCACCGTAAAGTAGGTGACGTTGGAGAAACGGCGGGTGATTTCAGAGGTCAGGTTGTTGCGGCTCTCCATGTAGGTTTCGGTTTTTTTCAGTCTGGGGGATATCTTCGCAAATTCCTCCTCGCTCATAATCGGGCCGACCGGGTCGCTCTTGATGGCCTTGCCTGTCAAACCATTTGCCTTGGGAGTCACTTCAAACCGAATGTACTTGTTGAGGTCAGAATCTTTAATTGCGTATGTACGGGCTGTTTCGCCGTCAATTGGAGTGTACTCGCCATTTCTCGTGTCGCCGATATACCACTGATAGGTGCTGACATCGCCGTTCTGGCCGGGATTTGTCGAACTGCTGTTGATCGACAGGGTGTACTGGCCCGTCAGGGTGGATCCGATCACGTCGTCGCCGTTGATGTACGGCAGCAGCACCGAGCACTTAAGTGCCTCGTTTCTGTTCGTGAAATTCACAGACGAACGCTCCAGCGGCTCACCGATGGCGGCTGCATAGGTAGTCAGCGGCGCGGCAATTGGCATTGCAATGGCGCATGCTAAGATTGCTGCTAAGACTTTTGTCCTGAGTTTTGTTTTTCTGCGGTTCCCAACCGCAGAAGAGGATGTGATTGATTTGTTCATTTATAAGCCTCCTTTTTAAAGCCCAATTCCCTTGCCCTTTCGGGCATATAGTCTTTTGGATCCTCCTTTCTCGTGACGCTCACATAAGAACGGAACAAACAACACTAACCGCTCTTTGGGTGTGTATCTATTTTCTCACAGCATGTGATCTGTGATTTCACGCAGGACAAAAATGATGATTTTCATATATTTTTTCAAAAAAATCAATTTTATATATATTATTATACAACGGAGGAGAACAAAATCACGCCATTTTTTGTGATAACCTAGACATTTTTTGTGTTGAAAATTGGATTTGCATATTTATGAATTTTTAAACTGAACATAAAATAAATTGAGAATTATTCTTGAAAATGAGATTATATGCGATGTTTTCAATAAAAAATTTATTCAACATTTGAACTCTTTTCAAAAAAATAGTTCAAAATAAAGAGTATTATTTGATATTTTATTAAAAACTGAATAGCTATTCATTTTTAAATGGGTTTCGCGGTGAGTTTTGTGTCCGATTTTGGATAAATCTTCTGAACAAAAACTGTGGCATGCCTGGATTTATCAGAGGTTGGACAGATTCTGTCGGTTTCTGTATAAAAATGCAGAATTGTGCTAAAATTTACAATTGATTTAACATAATGTTGAAATAGCATGTTTTTATGTGAACCACAGAAAAAATAAATTTGATTATTATTTATTTTTCTTTTGGTTTTATCAAAAAAATCTGAGAAACAAAAATTATAACTAAAAAACATGGAAAATATTTGTTGTTTTTGCACAACAAGGTACAAAATTTGTCTAGTATTGCACAAATACGTACATGCGCATGGTTTTTATTTTGCTATAATAAAAGTAAGAAAAAACCACAGAACAGATTTTGATCTGAAAACCAATTTTTAGAGAAAATGGATGGCACTGCGGAGAATGCCCAATGTGAGGGACAAGTCTTCTCGTGTAAAAGGTGCAAACCCTGAATCAATCTGTCATTTCTTTCACTCTCTCTTTACATAACTCTCCTACACAATATCCTCCCAATTCTTTGGGGGGATATTGGACTCGGGGAGAGAATATTGCTACATTGTAAAGAAGGATTATATGGTACATCATTTGAAATTAACATAAAGTAAGAAGGGATTCAAAAAGAAAGGGGAAATTCAATGAAAAAAAATGGTAAACTGGGCCAAAGAATTCTGGCAGCAGTCCTTTCTGCGACAATGATTTTGTCGCTGGGAAGCGGGATGTCAGTATTCGCGCAGGAACCTGCAGCCGAAGCCTCTGTCAACGACAACGACCTTCGACTGTGGTACACCTCCCCGGCCCCCGACACCTACAACGGCTGGATGACAAATTCTCTTCCAATTGGCAACGGCTACATGGGAAGCAACGTCTTTGGCGGTGTCGGCAGAGAGAGACTCTCGCTCAACGAAAAGACCCTCTGGTCGGGCGGACCGGCTGAGGGGCGCGACTACAACGGAGGAAACCTCGAAAGCCGCGGCAAAAACGGTGAAACTATGAAGCAGATCCAGCAGGCATTTGCCGAGGGAAACACCTCCCTTGCGAACAGCCTGTGCAACCAGCTCACCGGACTTTCGGACGACGGTGGAACACAGGGCTACGGCTACTACCTCAGCTATGGCAACATGTATCTCGAATTCCCTGGCATGTCGGATGGAAACGCGCAGAACTATGTCCGTGATCTCGACATGAAGACGGCGATCGCGTCGGTCAACTACGATTATGACGGGGTCAACTACAATCGAGAGTACTTTACGAGCTATCCGGACAATATGATGGTTGCCCGGCTCACCGCAAGTGAAGCGGGCAAGCTCACCTTTAACCTGAGCGTCAATCCGGACAACACCTCCGGTAAGGGCCAGGGACCGAACACCAATAACGGCTATCAGCGCACCTGGATCCAGACCGCGGACGGCGGCTTGATCACCATCCAGGGACAGCTCAGCGACAACCAGCTCAAATTCGCCTCCCAGACCAAGGTGCTCAACACCGGCGGCACCCTCGTCGACAACGAGGACGGCACTGTGAGTGTGACGGGAGCGGATGAGGTCGTCATCCTGATGACCATGGGCACCGATTATGACGACAACTATCCGGTATACCGGACTGGTCAGACGGATGCTGAGCTGCTTGCCGACATCCAGGGACGGATCGATGCGGCGACAGAGCTCGGGTACGAAGGGCTCCTGAAATCCCATCTTGCAGACTACCAGGGAATCTTTGACCGGGTTCACCTTGATCTCGGCCAGGAGATCTCCCAGATCCCGACCAATCAGCTGCTCACAAACTACAAAAACGGCAGCAACACCCCGGCTCTCAACCAAGCGCTCGAAGTGCTGCTCTATCAGTACGGCAGATACCTCACCATCGCCTCGTCGAGAGAGGGATCGCTGCCTTCCAACCTGCAGGGCGTGTGGACAGGGGCGAACAACTCCCCCTGGCACTCAGACTATCACATGAACGTCAACCTGCAGATGAACTACTGGCCGACCTATTCGACCAACATGGCCGAATGCGCCATCCCGCTCATCGAGTATGTTGACGCCCTCCGCGCCCCCGGCCGTGTGACTGCAAAGATTTACGCAGGCATCGAGAGCACCGAGGAAAACCCTGAAAACGGCTTTATGGCGCACACCCAGAACAACCCGTACGGCTGGACCTGCCCGGGTTGGAGCTTTGACTGGGGCTGGTCGCCTGCAGCGACTCCCTGGATTATCCAGAACTGTTGGGAGTACTACGAGTACACCGGCGACCTCGATTATATGAAAGAAAACATCTATCCGATGCTCAAGGAAGAGGCGCGCCTCTATGAGCAGATGCTTATTGAGGACCCCGAGACCGGCAAGCTGGTCTGCTCGCCCGCCTACTCCCCCGAGCACGGCCCGAGAACCAACGGCAACACATATGAGCAGTCGCTGATCTGGCAGCTGTTTACCGATGCGATCATCGCCGGCAAGCTCGTTGACGAAGATCAGGCGACTCTTGACAAATGGCAGGAGATTATTGACAATCTCAAGGGACCGATCGAAATCGGCGACAGCGGACAGATCAAGGAATGGTATGAAGAAACAACCCTTGGCAGCATGGGTGCGAAAGGCCATCGCCATATGTCCCATCTGCTCGGACTCTTCCCTGGTGACCTTATTTCGGTCGAAACCCCCGAACTCCTCGAAGCGGCTAAGATCTCGATGGACGACCGCGGCGACGACAGCACCGGCTGGGCCATGGGCCAGAGAATCAACTCCCGGGCGAGATCCGGCGAGGGCAACCGCGCTTACAACATCATCAAAAACTACCTTTTCCAAAAGGGTATTTACAACAACCTGTGGGATTCCCACGCGCCCTTCCAGATCGACGGCAACTTCGGCTACACCTCCGGTGTGACTGAGATGCTGATGCAGTCCAACATGGGCTACATCAACCTCCTTCCCGCGCTGCCCGACGCCTGGTCGGCCGGCCACATCGACGGCATCGTTGCCCGTGGCAACTTTGAGATCTCGATGGATTGGGAGAAAAAAGCGCTCACCACAGCGACCATTAAGTCCAACAACGGCGGCGAGTGCATCGTTCAGACCCCGGATATGGCGCTCGCAGTGGTTCGCGACGCGGACGGAAACTTCGTTGACACCACCATTGTCAGCAACAACCGCATTTCGTTCAATACCGACAAAGGCGGCGTTTACACCATCACCGGCTTCCCGGCTGGCGCAGAGGATCCGGCGGACGCTCCGGCGAACCTCACCGCCTACCGTGCGGCAGACGACCAGACCAGCCTGACCTGGGATGCAGTCGCAGGCGAAGACGTCACCTACAACGTCTACCGACAGATCAACGACGGCGAGTTCAAACCCCTCGCTACTGGCGTGAATGCTACCTCTTATACAGACTCGGACGGCGACATCCTGCTCGGCAGCCTCTCTTACAAAGTTTCGGCAGTGGTTGGCGGCAAAGAAACCAAGCTCTCCGACAGTGCTCTTGCAGGCGATGTGCGCAACATGACCGGCCTCATCGACGACCGTGATCCCCGCGTGAAATTCTCGGATGAGTGGGGAACCTGGAATGACGGCAAACACCACTTCGGCACCATTAAATTTATCGAGCAAACCGTCGGCGGCGAGTCGATTCAGTTCACCTTCCTCGGCACCGGCATCAAGGCAATCGCCCCGAAAAACACCATGTTCGGCATGATGGATGTTTACATCGACGGCGAACTCGTTCAGGAAAACGTTGATTTTTATCACACCAGCAGTGTTGCCAAACAGCTCGTCTTTTCGAAAGAGGATCTGCCTTACGGCGTCCACACGATTAAGATGGTTGCGACCGGCACCAAGAACCCGGCAAGTTCCAAGACAAAACTCGAATTTGACTGCTTCGAAGTCCTCAACACCAACGTGACGCAGGTTTCTTCTATTAATGTAGGAACATCCACCGGTACAGATGTTATTGGTGTTGCGAACGGTACCCTCCAGATGACGGCGGCTGTTGAGCCTGCTGAGGCGCTTCAGGATGTCGACTGGTCGGTCAACAATGCGTCAATGGCGTCGATCGATGCAAACGGTGTGCTCACCGCCAAACAACAGGGAGGCGAGGTCACTGTAACTGCGACGGCGAAAGACGGCTCGGGTGTCGTTGGAACCAAGACAATCACCATAGCGATTCAGGGTTCGACAGAGACGATCATCGAAGACTCTGTTAACAAAGTCAATCCCAACCCGGCGATTACCTGGAATGGTTCCTGGAGCACCTGGGCAGGCGAACCCACCCGCCACCACGGAGGCACCAAGACAGAGAGCAACCAGGCAGGCGCCTACGCTGAGCTCACCTTCAATGGCACAGGCATCGAGGTTTATGTGCAGAAGCACGCAAACTTCTCGAGCTTTGATATTTCGATTGACGGCGGTGAAGCCACCAACTATTCCCTGAATGGCAGCGGATCTGGAGACGACCAGCAGCTCCTCTTTGAGAAAAAGGATCTGGAAAATGGGACTCACACCATCCGCCTGACCAATGTGCACCGCAGCGGCAAAACCAATGCGGACATCGACTACTTTAAAGTGTTCACGCCGCAAAACACAGACTGGGCAGACAAGTCCGATCTGCACAACGAGATCAACGAGTTTAACAATCTGGTTGAGAGCGGCTACACATCGGAGAGCTGGGCAGCTTACAAAGCGGCCTTTGACAGCGCGGTTGTGGTCATGAACAATCTCACCGCTTCGGCAGAAGATGTTGTTTCGGCCTACGACGCACTCTTTGCAGCGCGTAGCGGGCTGATTCTTGAAAAAGACACCACCGCTCCGACTGCTCCGGCAGATCTGACTGCCATCGGCGTGGAGGAAACCACCCTCTTACTCAAGTGGTCCCCCTCGACCGATAACGTTGCAGTGGCCGGCTATGAGGTTTACCAGGGCGACGACGCTACGAGCGCAGTCACTGTAAACGGAACTTCCTACCGCTTCAACGACCTCACCCCCGGCACTGAATACACCTTCCACGTTGTCGCAGTTGACGCTGCGGGCAACAAATCCGCTCCTGCCGACTACACTGTCAGCACCGTAGCGCTTCCCGACACTGAAGCCCCTGTGATGTCGGGAGAGATCGCTGTGATGGATATCACCCGTGACACTGCGACAGTCACCTGGACACCGGCGTCCGACAACAATGTGGTTTCGCACTACGAAGTCTACAATGACGGCGTGCTTCTCGGCACCACCGAAGAGCTCAGCTACAACCTCACCGGACTCGCTGCGGATACCCGTTACCTCGTGAAGGTCCGCGCAGTGGATGCCTCCGGCAATTACTCGACTCCGCTTTCGGCAATCTTCAGAACTGCCCCGGAAAAAGAAGCGGATAAGTCCATCCTCAAACAGGTGATCAAAGGTGCGGAAGCACTCGTTGGCACTGAGGAATACAACAACGCCATTCCGAGCGTCAAGCTCAGCTTTGACGCAGCGCTCGCCGAAGCGCGCACAGTAGACTCCAACCTCCTCGCGACCCAGCAAGAGGTCAACGAGGCTTGGATCAAGCTGATGAATGAGATCCACAAGCTCGGCTTCCAGCAGGGCGACAAGACTGCCCTTCAGGCAGCTTATGACGCTGCGCTCGAAGTGGATCAGGAGCTCTATGAGGACGGTCAGGCGAAGGACAACTTCAACGCCGCCATCGCAGCAGCAAAATCCGTGCTCGACGATCCCGACGCAATGCAGCCCGAGATCGACAAGGCAAAAGCAGACCTCGAACTCGCACAGAGCCTGCTTGAGATGATCGTCCCTGACAAGACAAACCTGAAAAAGATCATCGACCAGGCGGAGTCCCTCTATCTCGACGACTATTTCGACGAGGGCAAACCGGAATTCCTGGCAGCGCTTGAAGCGGCGTGGGCTGTCTACAACGACGACAACGCCAACGTCAAGGAAGTTGCCAAAGCAGCGGATGACCTTCTCAATGCGATGCTCAACCTCAAGCTGAGATTTGACAAGACTTTGCTCAACCAGGTAATCGCATACGCGCAGACGCTGGATGTGAACGATTACACCGATTCGACGGTGGTTGCGTTCACCGAAGCACTCGCCAAAGCGATTGAGGTGCAGGAGAAGGCCGGCGCGTTCCAGCCGGAAATCCGCGTTGCGACCGACAACCTGCTCGACGCATTGCTCAACCTCCGTTACAAAGCGGACAAATCTCTGCTGGAAAAGAAGGTGGCAGAAGCATCGGCAATTGATACCTCAGCGTTTACTCCCGTGTCTGTTGATCGTTACAACCGGGCGCTTGCCAAGGCAAACGACTTGTTGGCGAACAACGACCTTTCGGATGCCGATCAGTCTTTGATTGATGCGGCAACCCTTGAGCTCGATGCGGCGATTGCTGCGCTTGACCCTGTGACTTCTGTCCAGGGTGACAAGACAGCGACCACCGGCAGCGGTACTCCAAGAACAGGCGATGCGGTTCCGGCAGCAGCGGCAGCGATGCTTCTGCTCTCGGGTGCGGCAGTTCTCTTCAAAAAGAGAAACCGTTAACCAAGCAGATCAAGTCCCCCGATTGATCTGCGGCCTGTTCCAATAAGAAAAAGCGGTATGGTTTCCATACCGCTTTTTTGTATGAAGAAAACTACTCGCTGGGCGAGCGGTTCAAAAGAAGCCTGATGGCGATAATATAGACAGAAGAACGCCCGCAAGTAACGAAACTCTAGCCACTGTCAAATTGTACTTGCGCGACAGGACGCGCCCGCTAGTATCAAAGGGCTTTGCCCGTCTATGAAGAACCCCAGCTTTGCCGAGGGGGGGACTATTGTT
>EQ973338.1:632194-638652 GCA_000158655.1 [Clostridium] methylpentosum DSM 5476 | reverse complement strand
AAGGAACAAAGGGCTTTGCCCGCATAAGCAAAACCCCCGGCTTCGCCGGGGGATGCTTATTTCGCTCAAGGTACCGGGTCTGTCAGAAATAGCTTGTCAGATTTTGACTGATATTGAGAGACAAAGACGGTGATGCATATCCAGAGGAACCAGAAGGCAACGGTGCACATTGGTCTAGCTCGTGTGGGGAAGGGATCAACAGCAATTATCATGCCAAAAACAGAATGCCAATAGAATGGCCCTTTTTTGGTTTGAGTGTCCGTTGCTGTTAAGGGGGACCGAAAAGAAAGGCCTTGTGCCGTTCACTCTGCCTTCTATGATTTTGAGCAATCCGATCGATGGTCGAGTTAAAACAAGCAATTCGTTGGTGCAGTTGGCGTCTCAATGGTTTGAAGGTATCTCAGCGCCGCTTTGAAGGATAAAGGTGTACGGTATCGTCCTGCATTCATCGCGCTGTTCAGTGGCTACGGAGAATAGATGGAAATCATTGATCTAGCGAAATCAAGGCGAGGGATTTCTTTGAGCCAGAGGAATTGGAGACCGAACAGAAGAAATATTCAGATTCTGCCGGAGCGAATGGTCAATCAATACGGGCAAGATGCGCGGGTGTAGTTTCGCTAAAAAAAGAATATAGAAAGGAAATAGCGGTATCTGATTTTTGGGTGCATTTTGATTTGCTAGAAACAGACTGCACAGAGTTGGATAGCAGTTTCGGCAAAAACCATGTGAATTCGCAGACAAGTTGCTTGACAGGGAGAAATGAGTGTGTTATATTAAATTTATTATATAAAATATCCAGGTTCTTAAACTTGATTTTATACACTGTGAATATGTTGGGGATTCCGGCGCGCAAAGGAAAGGGGGAGAGAATGCAGCGCCGTTTTTTATAATGTTTTTGGAATGGGGGGATGGATTCTATCGACAACCAACCATACATTACAATCTAGTAAAACAAAGGAGAGATGAATGTGAATCGATTCAAACGAGCGTTGAGCGGGGTTTTGGCAACAGCTCTAGCGCTTGGCATGATGGCGCAGGCCGGGATGTTCTCGGTCATTGCCGCGCCGACAGTAGGGGGAGAGGCGCCGGCACAGGAGCAGTCCTACGAATCTCCGTTTATCCGGTCGGAGAACTGGATCTGGAGCACCGACGTTATCACGAAAAACAGCGTGTCCTATTTTAGGAAAGACTGTGATCTCAAAGCTGCGCCGGTTTCCATCAATGTCAAAACCTCAGCGCACAACTACATGAAATTTTACCTCAACGGGGAACTGATCACCGGCCTTTGCTCGCCGGCGACTTCGACGATTCCAGACAATAAAAACTATATGCAATACACCTTCTCGGGCGACGAACTCAGCGCGCTGCTCGATGCGGAAAACCCCAATCAGGTGGCGTTTGCCTCCAGCGTGCAGTACCTTGGCGACAACGGAATGAACTACATCAACGGCGTCCCTGGCTTCTGGGCCGAAATCACTCTTACTTATGCAGACCAGACGACCGAGACAGTTGTCACCGATGAGAGCTGGAGCGCACTGGCAGACACACCCTACAAGAACAACACGCCGAGCCAGGAGAGCCGCCGCATGACCGCGCAGCTCGACTATGACGCGCAGAAAATGCCCGATCCGCTCGCGTTTGCGCGGTTCGGCTACGACACTGCTTCCTACACTGCGGGCAGTTGGGTCAGCGCAGTCCCAGCGGGGGCGGAAGCCGCCACCTGGAAGATGCGCGAACAGCAGATTCCCGAGGGCGCGGTGCACGAGTACATCACCCCGACCCCGGTCGGCGTCCAGGAGCCGGGCGTTCAGGTGTTTGACGCGGGCCGCATCGTCTCGGGATTCCCGCGGATCAAAATTTCAGCTCCGGCGGGTACCCGCATCTGCATGCGGTATTCCGAGGACCTCACCGGCGACGGACGGGTCAAACACAACGTCGCCAACGAAGGCAGCGAAACTTACTGCGATTATTACACTTTCTCAGGGAACGGCGTCGAGGAATTCTGCCCCGACTTCACCTACAAGGCGTTCCGTTACATGGAAATTGTCGGCCTGCCCGAACTGGTTGAGGCGGATGCTGTTCAGATCGAATGGGCTTCTTCCGGCATTGTCAACACCTCGAGCTTCAGCTCGTCGGACGATATGGCCAACAAGATCTATCAGATGTGCATCAACACCCAGTACAACAACGTGCAGAACATGCCGGTCGACTGCCCGCACCGTGAACAGTCGCAATACCTGGGCGACTCCCAGATGCAGTACGACCTGCTCTCCTACGCGTTTAGCGACTTCGTCGAATTCGACTACAAGACGCTGCTCGACTTTGCGGGCGCGCAGCTCAAGGACGGTTCCTTCCCGTTCATCACCCCGACCACTGTCGAGGCGTTTAACAATAAGATTCCGGAATACGACATGCGCTATCCCGATCTTCTTTACCAGTACTATTACTACAGTGGCAAAACCGATGCACTGCTCGAGTTCTACGACACAGCTGCCCGGGTGACCGAGTGCTATGCCAAGTACATCGACGGCACCGGCATGGTTGCAAAGCCACCTTACTGGTCGATTAGCGACTGGCCCTCGTCGATCGTCGACGATTCGGGCACCTATCAGACCACGATGAACCTGCACATGTACGACGCGTTTGACAAAATGGCGCTCATCTCCGAGGTGCTCGGACGGGACGCCGAGGCTGCGAGCTACCGCCAGCGCGCCGACGACATCAGCGCGGCGATCACCGCCAACCTCATCGACACAAAAACCGGTATTTACAAGGACAGCTCGAACAGCGAAAAGAGAAACCCGGGCGTCACCGCATTTGCGATTTACCTTGGACAGGCTCCCGAGTCGCTGCGGATGCAGCAGCTCGATTACATCGCTAAGACTGAGCTCGAGGCGACCTCTGTTCTTCCTTCTAAAGTCATCCTCACAAAACCGGTGCTCCACGTCTTGCTCCAGGGCAACGACTCTCACAAGGAAGCAGCCTATGAGATCATGACCCGCACCACCGGCCTCGAATGGGGTAGGTTTGTCGCAGAGGGTTACCAGACTTGTTGGGAGGGCTTTGAGCCGATCAACTCCCACAGCCACGCCTGGACTGCTTATCCTGCAAAGATGTTCCTGGCCTATCTCGCCGGTATCACCTACAACGATGTCAACTACTCCGGCGTCCAGGTCAAGCCCTATCTGCCGGAAGATCTCACCTATGTAGAGGGCAGTCTGCAAACCCCGGCGGGCGAGACCATTTCCTCCCGTCTGGATAGAAACGCGGACGGCAGCAATTCGTTGCACGTTGTGACTGAGGTCGCGGCGCGCATCGGCGTTCCCCGGTTTGAGATGGCAAACACCGTTGTCTCTCTCGGCGGCGCAGTTCTCTTTGAGAATGGTCTTGCAACAACTGCCGCATCGGATGCCAGCTATGTGAGCAACGACGCCCAGTACATCTACTTTGACGTCCCGGCAGGGGACTACACCTTTACCTCTGCTGCGAAACCCGCGGGCACCGAAGAAAACTACACCCTGACTGTCAACGCGACGCAGGGCGGAAAAGTGCTTGTCAACGGCGAAGCAGTCATCGCACCCTACACTGCGACATTTGCAAACGGCGAAGAGGTTACCCTCGAGGCGGTTGCCGACAAAGGCATGAAATTCGACGGCTTCAGCGGTAGCTTTGGCTCGTTTGATAAAACCATGACCTTCACCATGGGTGAAAACACCACCATAGACGCCTCGTTCTCGGAGCGCACCGACAAGGTCTACCACATTGTGAAGATTGACGCGCCCGAAGACTGCGGCCTGACTGTTCGGAACGGTAACAAGACCGTCGATCTCCCGGCGAGCCTCCCAGTTGTGGAAGGGGAAGAAATCACCCTGACCGTCGCTGAAAAGGCGGATGCGCGCTACAACTTTGTCGCGTGGTCGGGAGACCTATTCACCGCCAGCCGCGAGATTACCCTCGATGGGACGACCGACGTGAACCTCGAGGTCATCGCTGAGTACAAAGCGGATGAAAACCTCGCCTACGGCAAAGAAGTGACCGCGAACAACTCCTACAGCGAAGGCAACCTGTGGAGCCCCAGTAACCTGACCGACGGCTTTACCACCATCGGACCAAAGGGCCAGCTCGGCTTCACCTCGGGTGCGTACGACACCCAGGATATCAGCGCGACTCCACACGAATTTATCATCGACTTCGGCCGCGACCGCAGCTTTGACACCCTGGTTCTCTATCCCCGCGCCGACAAAACGGCTGACGACGGCGGCAGTCTCTGCTTCCCGGAGAGCTACCAGGTCTCTGTCTGCGCCGACGGTTCGGATAACTACACCACCTGCGCGCAGGTCACCGACGGCGGCAACCCGATGGGCAAGCCGGTCTCTGTAGACCTCGGCGTGCAGACCGGCCGCTACATCAAAATCACAACCACCAAACTTGGGCCCCCGGTCCTCGAGGGCGCCGCTCAGAAATACCGCGTACAGCTCGCTGAGCTCGAAGTGTACAACAACGATGAACAGAGCAGCGAGTTCCTCCTCAGCATCGGCAATGAAGGAGAGGGCTCTGTCAAGATCAATGGCACAGTCGAAACCCTGCCGCTCAACAAATCTTACCCCGAGGGAACCCACATCGTTGTGGAACCCGTCGCGGCAGCTGATTATCGGGCAGAGGGCTTTACCGGTGACCTCACAACTGGCACAGCGCCCCTCTACCTGATGATGAACCGCGACTACAACCTCACCGCCAACTTTAAATCCACCATCGCCTCCAAGTCGGCAAACCTCGCGCTGGGCAAAGCGGTCACCGCCGCGAATTCGGACGGCGGCGCAGCTCAGTGGGGACCCGGCTATCTCACCGACGGCCTGACTGTATCCACTGGACAAACCGCTTCGGACGGTGTCAAAGGATACACCTCGAAAAACTACGCCTCGCAGGATGTCTCAAATGAGGACCTCTGGGTGGAGATCGACCTTGGAAAAGACACCGATTTCCACCAGATCATGCTCTACCCGCGGACCGACATCGCAGGAGCGGGCGGCGGCGACGAATCGCCCAACTTCCCAGTCGATTACCGCGTAGAGTACAAGATGGACGGCGATGACATCTACCGCACCATCGGCGATTTCAAAGACGTTGAAAACCCGCACGGCCAGCCGGCGACCCTTGATTTCGGCATCCAGAACGGCCGTTATATCCGCATCATCCCGACCAAACTCGGTTCTCCCGCAGCAGACGATGCCACTGGGGCGAGACCCTACCGCTTCCAGCTCTGTGAAGTCGAGGTCTACGCTGTTCCGGCCGCTCCCGACAACATGGCGAAATCTGCTGAAATCAGCGTCAAGGACTTCGCAGCTAACGCGGGCGCTTGGAGCATTGCAAACCTCACCGACGGAAAACTCCGTTCTGAGGGACGCGGCTCGGAGGGCGGTATCAAGGGCTTTACCTCCGCCGCCCGTCCGAATGGACACAACGACATTTCATCCGATCCGTTCTGGATGAATTTTGCCTTCAGCACCCCGCAGGAGATCAACCAGTTCGTCATGTATCCGCGCTCCGATGTGGACGCGAACACAAAGAACTCGGGCGACTCGGCAAACTTCCCGGTCGACTTTGACCTGCAGGCCAAAAACGAGGCAACGGGTGAGTTCGAGACCATTTTCTCGATTAAGGACTGCCCGAACCCCGGCATGGCCCCTTACGAAATCAACTTTGACACCGTCAGCACGAGCGAGCTCAGACTGGTGGTCTACAAGCTCGGTATGCCGTCGTTTGACGAGCTTTCCAAAGCGCACTATGTTCAGCTCGCCGAGACGAGAATTTCTTATGTGACCACCGAATCGATTGGCACCGGTTCAATTAAGCTGAACACGGTAGACGCCCCCGAGGTGATCACCACGGCCGATGAGCTGATCAAGCTCATGGCAGAGGTTGCGAACTCCGACCTCGCGAACAACAACATCCGTTGGAGCCTTGAGGATGAAAACGGCTTTGTCGCCGACATCGCAGAACTCATTGGCACCAACACCAACACCCCGTCGCTTCTCCCGCAGTTTGCAGGCACCGCCTATGTGGTGGCGCGCTTCACCAACGGTCTGCCGGTGATGGATCGCATCCCGATCGAGATCGTAAACGCTGTGGAAGCGAACAAAACCATCCTCGAAAAGGTGATTGACAAGGCAAACGCTCTCAAGGGCGGCGAGGAGTACCTGGGCGCGATCGAAAGCGTTCAGAAGAGCTTTGACGCGGCGCTGAGCGAAGCGGTCAAGATCTACAACAGCCCGGCTTCTTCCCAGGAGCAGGTGGACGCAGCGTGGGTTTCCCTCATGACTGAAATCCATAAACTCGGCCTCCAGCAGGGCAACAAAGAATCCCTCCAGATGCACTACGATCTGTACAGCAAGCTCGACCTCGACCTCTACATCGATGGCAGCGCAAAAGACAACTTTGTGGCAGCCCTCGAAGCAGCC
>EQ973338.1:627701-631578 GCA_000158655.1 [Clostridium] methylpentosum DSM 5476 | reverse complement strand
AAACGGAGATGGCAGCATCACAGGAGGCAGCGGATCTGCCAAGACAGGTGAAGCCACCCCGATCGCGATGGCGATGGCAGCACTCCTGCTCGCAGGTTCTGCAATTGTCCTCAAAAAACGCAGATAAAACTGAATAGACATTGTCACACATCAAGTCAAAAAAGACGCCAGCCATCAGGTTGGCGTCTTTTTGTTATTCAATCTCCCATTTGGGCGGCAAAGAAAGCTTTTGTACTGCAATACGGGCAGTCAGTACACAGCTGGCCTCAGGACGCTGTGGGGGGCGATGCTGTCACTTGAAAGACTCTTTTTCTACTCGCCGCGCGGAATGATAGGAGGACTTGTTAGGAAAACCATCCTATTTTCTGCTCATCTCCTTCACTTAGGGTGGTGGACTGTTCCACTGTGCAAACTGGATCGTGAAGAGATGGATTCTCCAGGGGAAGCAGCGTGGGGCTGCACGTTTAAATCGACATTTGGAAGGGTAGCAATATTTTCATAAAAATAAAGCAATATATTAGGTTGATTTTATGAAAAGAGCTAGGTAAAATGAAAAGTAGGGAAAAGAAGAAGCCTATACTGATAAAAGGAGTGTGTAAAATGAAAAGAATGACCAGGCTGTTGAGTCTGCTGTTGGCCGGTCTGATGTGCGTGCAGATGACGGGGGTTGTCACCCAGGCACAGTCAGCGCCATCCGATCCTCTCTACCAAGAATTTCAGACCCCGGCGGATGACACCAAACCCCGCCCGCTGTGGTTCTGGAACCGGGAAGTTGAGGACATGACCACCGAGCAGGTGCGGGAAATTGTGCGGGAATCCTATCTCCAGAGCGGATACAACGGGTTTGGAATCCTGCCGCAGTGGCAGGGGGAATATCTGTCGGATGAGTATTTTGAGCTCTACGAAGCAGCGCTCGACGAGGGGAGTAAATACGGCATGCATTTCTCCCTCTATGACGAAAACGGCTTCCCGAGCTACAACGCCGGCGGCCTTCTCGAGGAGTATTATCCCGACTTGACCACCAAACGGCTCGACAAATTTGAGAAGGACGGCGCGGATGGGGAAACCGTGCGGGTCAACCTCCCGGAAGGCAAGTTCATGGGCGCAGTTGCGATGAACACTGACACCATGGAACGGGTAGAAATCGATGAGAGCAACGTCACGATCGTCCCGCCCAAGCCATACGATCCTTCCGAAGAGCCGATTGGCGTCTCCGCCTCCACCACCTACTCGGTGTCCCCCGGATACGGCCCGGAAATGGCGGTGGATGGTGATCTGACCACCCGATGGAACTCCGAATCCTTTTCGGGCGGCAACCAATACCTCCAAATTCGCTTTACACAGCCCACGACATTCGATTCGGTCCGGATTTATGAGGACAAAGACCCCCAGTTGCACCGCACTGCCAAATACGCGGTCCAATACTGGAACTATGAAACCGGAAGTTGGGAGGAACTCGCAAGCGGCAAAAAGATCACCGACGCAGGGGTGGAACACAGCTTTGCGCCGGTGACCTCCGACCTGGTGCGGTTGCGCATCAAACAGCTCAACGGGGACAGCGCCTCGATCAGCGAGTTCCAGATTTTCAGCGGTGATCAGCAGCTCGAAGTTCCGCAGGCTCCCGAGGTGATCGAACCGGGCTATTACGCTTCGAGCATCTACAATCCGGATTACGCGGCGGACAAGGCGTTTGACGGCGACCGGACGACCCGCTGGAATGCGGGCGACGGGGTGAAGTGCCCCCACTGGCTCGAATTGTCGTTCGGCAGCGGGCGCACTGTGGATTCGGTCACCCTCTACGAGCACCTCAACCGCATCACCGGCTACCAGATCCAGTATTACAAAGATGGGGAGTGGCTCTCCTGTGCATCCGGGACTTCGATCGGGGAGGATGGGGCGACCTTACGCTTTGACCCGGTGCAAACCGAGCGGCTGCGCCTTTACATCACCTCCACCAGCGATTACAACCCGACCATCTGGGAGTTTGAGGCATATGGAAACGGCGAGCGCCTCGTCCCAGACGAAATTCAGGAGGAACCCTATGACGGCTCCTACCTCGAATACCAGGTACCGGAGGGCAACTGGAAGGTCATGGCGTTTCTGTGTGTCAAGGACGGCAACAACGGCATGGACTATCTCGATCCCGCGTCGGTGCGCGCATTTATCGACATCACCTATGAGACTTACTACAAACGTCTGCGCAAATACTTTGACAACGGCACCATCAACATGGCGTTTTTCGACGAACCTTCTTTCTGGCCAGCGGGCGGCAGAACCCCCTACGGAGCGCAGGGCGCCCGGTTCTGGACCCCGGCATTTAACGAAGAGTATGAAAAGATTTTTGATGGGCAGAGCCCTGTTCTCGATTATCCCGCGCTGTTTTACGACATCGGGGAGGACACCGACCAGGCCCGCGACCGGATGCAGTACGTCCGCACCGAGCTGTTTGCAAACAATTACATCGGCCAGATCAACGACTGGTGTACCGATCACGGTCTCAAGCTCACCGGACACATGCTCTTTGAGGAGTGGACCAATCCCGTCGGCCTGCACGGCGACCTGATGAAGGTGTTTCAGAACCAGGCGGTTCCCGGCGTGGATATCATCGACTACTTCGGCAAGTCGCAAGAGTCCTACAAAATCGTCTCCTCTTCGGCCAACAACTGGGACAAGGGGCAGGTCATGTCGGAATCCTTCGGCGTGTTCCGGGGCACCGACAGCAAGGACTTTTACCGCAGTGCGCTCGACCAGTATGCCAAGGGCATCAACATGATCATCCCGCACGCAGTGTGGTATGACGACGATCCATCTTATGTTACCTATGTGCCGGAGCTCTCCTACCGCAATCCGCAGTTTAAGGACGACCTCGCCGCCATGTCAGAGTACTTTGGGCGCAGCGGGCACCTGCTCCAGAACGGCCGGCATGTCGCTGACATCGCAATGCTTTACCCAATCGATTACCTCGAGACGAGTTTCCTTTTTAACGGCCAGGAAAACAAGCCGGCGGATGCCGATTACATGCGGGTGGGAGAAACCCTTTCGCTCAACGCCCGCCGGGATTTCACCTACCTTCATCCCGACATCATCGACGAACGCTGCACTGTGGAGGGGAATACGCTGAACCTCAACAACACAGAAAACTACGAGCAGTACAAGGTGTTTGTCCTGCCGGGCACTCAGGTTATCAGCCTGAGCAACCTCGAAAAGATCAAGGCATTTTACGACGGCGGCGGCAAGGTGGTCGCCACCACACAGCTCCCCACCCGCGCGACCACCACGGGGGACAACGACAAGGTGAGCGCTATCATCCGGGAGATGTTTGGCGTTGACCCGGCGACCGGGGAACCGGTTGAGGCGCAGGCAGGGGAGTTCACAAAGAACACCAATCCATCGGGCGGAGCTGCTTACTTTATTAAAACAGGGTTTGAAACCAAGCTGGAAGCTGCCCTCAATGACGCTCTTGCTACCTATGATGTGGAGCTTCGGGGAGTTCCCAGCCTGTCGGGCGGCAATTTTAGCTACATCCACAAGGTCAAAGACAATCGCAACCTCTATTTCTTTGCAAACTCGAGCGACACAGAGGTCAACGTTACGGCAGCAATCCGCGGCGAACTCCATCAGCCGATGCTGTGGAACCCGGCAACCGGGGAAAAGACAGCAGCCTCTTACCAGGTGACGGAAGAGAACGGAGAAAAAGTGACGCTTGTCGAGCTGTCCCTCTCCGCCATTCAGGGTGTGTTTGTGGTGGAAGAGCCGACCTCGGAACCCCCGGTGCCAGCTGACACCAACAAGACAATCCTCAAGAAAGTGTACGACTACGCGACCGAAGCGAAAGCGGGAAGCGAGTACGCAGGTGCAATCGGGAGCGTGAAGGCAA
>EQ973338.1:621852-626701 GCA_000158655.1 [Clostridium] methylpentosum DSM 5476 | reverse complement strand
TCTTTTTTTGATTTTTTTCCTCTGCATAAGAATAACTGCATTTGGAAACAGTAATGGTAGAATCTGTGAGGTGAACTAGATGAAAAAGAAAAGAAAATCAACCGCCCTGATTGCGATCATTGTCCTTTTGATCGGTATGATTACCCTCAGCGCCTTTGTCTCCCCCGATCCCCCAGCCACTGAGACGCTTTCCCGCCTCTGGTCTACTGGAAATGAGGTGACAGCAATCCAGCAAAAACTCAAGGAACGCGGGCTGTACACCGGAAATGTCGACGGAATCTATGGCCCCAATACCCAGTCTGCTGTGATTAAATTTCAAAAACAGCAGGGACTGAGCGCGGATGGCATTGCAGGGCCCGCCACCCTCAAACGTCTCGGGATCACCATCGGCTCCACTCCAAGCGCAACCACAGCAAATGTCAACCTTCTCGCACGGATCATTTCGGCAGAGGGTCGCGGCGAGAGCTACACCGGTCAAGTGGCAATCGGAGCGGTCATCCTCAACCGCATCGAACACCCCTCCTTCCCAGACACCCTCTCAGGCGTGATCTACCAGCCTGGAGCCTTTACCGCAGTCACCGACGGCCAGTTCAACCAACCGGTTGCCTCCTCCTGCTACGACGCCGCGCGGGATGCACTCAACGGCTGGGATCCGAGCGGAGGGGCTATTTACTATTATAATCCCAGCAAAACCTCCAACCAGTGGATCCGCTCGCGCCCAGTGATCAAACGAATCGGCAACCATCTCTTTTGCAGTTAGCCCCCTGAGACTTCTCTCCCTCTGCAAGCTCGTTCCTATCTTCCCTTTCACGCCAGATGTGTGCTGCACATCTGCACCGCAAAAATATTCTGCACAATACAAAACACCTGCCAAAAGCGCTGGCAGGTGTGGACCTATAGACATAATCGACTCTTCCGAACGAGGAAACTGCAACCTCCCCATGCTGGCATTTGTCACCGAGCAATCCGACACGCATACCGCCGGATTGCTCATTTTTTTGCCTGTAGTCGATTTTTTGACAGTCTGGCAGGTGTTTTCCTATTTTGAGTTTGCTTTGATTGCGTTGAACTCCACCTCAATCTGGCTCAGACGCTGCTGGAGTGACTTGCGCTGGTTGTTGAGGAAGCTCACTGAATCGATGCAGTAGGCGAGCGCAAGCCCCATAACGAGCAACAGCAGACAGCCGAGAATCAACACAATCATCAGGGGGACATTCCCCTGCAGCAGCGCCACCGAGAGCGCTCCGCCTGCAATGGCGAGCAGGATGCTGAGCACCCGGATGACATTGGACATCAGGCCGACAGTCATATCTATTCTCCTTTCCATAGAAAAAAGGCTGCCGAATACGACAGCCTTGCAAACACAATCATTAGATTCTGTCTTCGACATATTTGACGATATCGCCGACAGTCTTAATATTCTCTACTTCCTCGTCCGGAATTTCGATATTGAACTCTTCTTCCAGGGACATAACCAAATCGACGACATCCAAAGAGTCAGCGCCAAGATCGTCCGAGATGGATGCCTCCATAGTGACTTTTTCCTCGTCAACATCCAACTGGTCAACCAGAATGCTTGTTACTTTCTCTAATACCATTCGTTTTCGCCTCCTATCAATGTGTTCTGTCTATTTTATAAAATGTTGTTCAGCTTGCTGCCGAATCATTTTTATAAACTATTCAGTAAACTCTCCAATTTTTCTGAATTTATTATAACGGCTATCCAGTAAAAAAGCAACCTCTTTTTGAGAAATTCTTTGCAAAGCCTCAAAAATATAATCGGCGATGTTTTCTGCCATCACAGTGGGGTTGTTGTGCGCTCCGCCCGGCGGTTCTTTGATGATCTGTTCCGCAATCCCGAGGCCTACAAGATCCTCCGCAGTGATGCGAATCATGTTGGCTGCCTCTCGCTCGCGGGACGCGTCCTTCCACAGGATGCTCGCAAAACCGCGGGGAGAGATCACCGAGTAGACGGCGTTTTCCAGCATCGCAAGCTCGTCGCAGACGCCGAGCGCAAGGGCTCCGCCGCTTCCTCCCTCACCGAGCACAATTGAAATCACGGGGGTCTTCAGAGACATAAACTCCATCAGGTTGCGGGCAATCGCCTCACCCTGTCCGCGTTCCTCCGCGCCAATACCGCAGTACGCGCCCGGCGTGTCGATAAAGCAGATGACCGGGCGGTGGAATTTCTCCGCCTGTTTGGCCAGTCGCAGCGCCTTGCGGTAGCCTTCTGGATGCGGCATGGCGAAATTCGCGCGCTTGTTGCTCTCGATGTCCTTGCCCTTGACTTGGGCAATTACCGTGACCGGAATCTTTTGAAAATACGCCACTCCGCCCAGGATTGCGGCATCATCGCCGAAATAGCGATCGCCATGCATTTCATAAAAGTCGTCAAAAATCAGCGGGATATAGTCAAAAATGTTCGGACGCTCTTTGTTGCGCACGATTTCAAGGCGTTCCCACGCAGTCAATCCGCTCATTTGTCCACCTCCGTGCTATGCATCTTGAGCAGGGAGGACAGGGTGCGGCGCATTTTAGTGCGCTCAACGATCATGTCCACAAAGCCGTGCTCGAGCAGGAACTCCGCTGACTGAAATTCATCGGGAAGCCGCTGCTTGATGGTGTTTTCGATCACCCGCCGACCTGCAAAGCCGATGAGCACCTTTGGCTCAGCGATCATGATGTCGCCGAGCGACGCGAACGAGGCGGTCACCCCGCCGGTTGTCGGGTCGGTGAGCACTGTGATGTAGAACAGCCCCGCATCACTGTGGCGGCCGACTGCTCCAGAGGTTTTGGCCATCTGGATGAGGGAAACCATCCCCTCCTGCATCCGCGCGCCGCCGCTCGCAGTGAAGAGGACAACGGGGAGGCGCTTTTCGATGGCGCGTTCAAATGCACGGGTGACCTTCTCGCCGACCACCGAACCCATCGAGGCCATCATAAAGTGGGAGTCCATCACCCCGATCACGCAGCGCTGGCCGCGGATGGTGCACTCGCCGGTAATGATCGCATCCTTGAGCCCGGTCTGGTCCTGAAGCGCCTTGAGCTTCATCTCATAGTTGGGGAAGTCAATCGGATTGAGGCTGTTCATCTGTGCATCATATTCCTCAAAGCTGCCTTTGTCCACGGTGATTTCAAGTCGTTCCCTCGCTGTGAGACGGGAATGATAACCGCATTTTGCGCAGACGCTGTGGTTTTTCTTGAACTCATCCATGAAAACCACATTCTGACAGCGCGGGCATTTAAACAGCAGGTCGGACGGAATGCTGACCTTGCTCTTTTTACTCTGCTTTGCCTCTTCGCCTACACGGGATTTTACTACTTTAAACAAATCCTCCAGCAAACGGCTTCACCGTCCTTTCCGTAGTGTATCTAAACATTTATATCACTATTTTTTGTACGCAGGAATAACAGTAGTTCAACAAACAAGAAATTGATTTTATATTTTAACAATATCCTTTGCGCTGCAAAAAGCCGATGTCCACATTTCCCGCCTCAAAATCCTTGTCCCGGAGAAGATCAAGCTGAAAATCGATGTTGGTGTCAATCCCCTCGACAATGAATTCAGCGAGCGCCCACTTCATCTTTTGGATCGCCTCGTCCCGGGTGGGCGCATAAGCCATCACCTTGGCAATCATGCTGTCATAGTAAGGGGTGATCTCATAGCCGCTGTACACCGCGCTGTCAATGCGGATGCCGTTTCCACCCGGCATGTGCAGCGATTCGATTTTGCCCGGCGAGGGGCGGAAGTTGAGCTGAGGGGACTCTGCGTTGATGCGACACTCGATTGCGTGACCGCGCAGTTCAATATCCTGCTGGGTAAACGAGAGCGGCTCGCCCGCTGCAATGAGGATCTGGTTTTTCACCAGGTCAATCCCCGAGACAAGCTCAGTGATGCCGTGCTCCACCTGAATGCGGGTGTTCATCTCCATAAAATAAAAATTGAGGTCGCTATCCACGAGAAATTCAACAGTACCCGCATTGTAATAGCCGCAGGCCGTTGCCGCAGCGCGCGCCGCCGTCCCCATCCGGTGGCGCAGCTCAGGCGTCATAATGGGGCTCGGGGATTCCTCGATCATCTTTTGGTTGCGCCGCTGTACCGAGCAGTCGCGTTCTCCCAGATGAACGACGTTACCGAATTTGTCTGCCAACAGCTGAATCTCCACATGCCGGGGATTGACGATAAACTTTTCTATGTAGACGCCATCATCTCCAAAAAAGCTCAGCGCCTCGGTCTTTGCCGCCGTCATCGCACTCTCGAGCTCCCGCTCGTCGTCCACCTTGCGGATGCCGCGGCCGCCGCCACCCGCCGAGGCCTTGACCATCACCGGGTAGCCGATCTGCGCGGCGATCTTCTTCGCCTCTTCAATGTCGGTGACCACTCCATCCGACCCCGGGACAACCGGAACCCCGGCACGCCGCATTGTCTGTTTGGCATGCGCCTTGTCCCCCATCATATCCATTGATTTGGGGCTGGGGCCGATAAAGGTGACGCCACACAGCTCGCAGGTTTTGACAAACGAGCTGTTTTCAGACAAAAATCCAAAGCCCGGGTGAATCGCCTCTGCGCCCGTCACCTCGCACGCGGCGAGAATCGACTGGATGTTCAGATAACTGTCTTTGGTCGCCGCCGGGCCAATGCACACCGCCTCGTCCGCAATCTGGGCATGCAGCGCGCCCCGGTCCGCCTCAGAATACACCGCAACCGTCCGAATGCCAAGCTCACGGCAGGCGTGAATGATCCGCACCGCGATTTCCCCGCGGTTTGCAATCAAAATTTTATCAAACATTTTCTTCCTCCTGATGGTTGCCGGAAGAACCGGGGCTCTGCCCCGGACCCCGGTTAAGG
>EQ973338.1:536624-621598 GCA_000158655.1 [Clostridium] methylpentosum DSM 5476 | reverse complement strand
GCTCCCTAAGCAGGGTTTGGGGCAGAGCCCCAATTCCCCCGCAAACATTATGAAATGGCGAACATGATTTCGGCGGAGACGGCTTTTTTGCCGTCCACAGTGGCAAGGGCTTTCCCCACGCCGACTGCACCGCGGTTTTTAATAATCTCGACTTCCAGGCGCAACGTGTCGCCGGGGCGGACTTCCCTTTTAAAGCGCGCCTTGTCGATGCCGGCAAACATGGCGAGCTTGCCCTTGTTTTCCGGAAGGGAGAGGGCGCAAACCGCACCCGCCTGAGCGAGCATCTCGATCATAAGCACGCCGGGCTGCACCGGATGCTCAGGGAAATGCCCGCGGAACCAGTCCTCGTCCTCTTTGAGGTGCTTGGTGGCAACCACCCGCACACCCGGCTCGAGTTCGAGCACCTCGTCAATGAGGAGAAACGGGTCGCGGTGGGGAATGATCTCTTTAATTTGTTCCTGATTGAGCAGTGCCATGCTGTCCCCTCCTATTCAATGACCATGATCGGCTGGTTGTAATCGACGCTCTCGCCGTTCTGTACGAGCAGTTCCCTGACCACGCCGTCGTATTCGCTTTTGATCTCGTTCATCAACTTCATCGACTCCACAATAAAGAGCACATCGCCTTTTTTCACCGACTGGCCGATTGACACGAACGGAGGCTTGTCGGGGGATGCCGCGGAGTAAAAGGTACCGATGATCGGGGAGCGCATGATGTTTCCGCTCGGCTCGCTCGAGGAGGAAAGCTCATTTGGAGCAGCTGCTGCGGGAGCGGCAGCCGGGGCAGCGGCGGGAGCGGATGTGAACACTGGCTGGGGCTTTGCCGCCTCGATTTCGATTTCAAAGTCGTCGTTGGCAAGGCGGAGGCGGGTGATGCCTGATTTTGCGACTTTATCGATCAAATAGTCAATCGTTTCGGTCTCAAACTGAAAGTTTGCCATAGTGGTTTCCTCCTATGCTTCGTATTTTTTGAAGCAGATGGTTGCATTGTGTCCGCCGAATCCAAGCGAGTTGGAGAGGGCGTAATGGATGTCGGCTTTCACTGCGCCGTTGGTGACATAGTTGAGGTCGCACTCCTCGTCGGGAACCCGGTAACCCGCGGTGGGCGGCACGATTCCATCCCGCAGTGCGAGCGAGGTGATGATGCCCTCAACCGCGCCGGCCGCGCCGAGCATGTGCCCGGTCATCGACTTGGTGGAGCTCATGTAAATCTCTTTCGCGTGGTCGCCGAGCACCTTTTTGACCGCCAGCGTCTCAGTGACGTCATTCGGACCGGTGGAGGTGCCGTGCGCGTTGATATAGTCGACCTGGTCCGGGGTGATCCCAGCGTCCTGAATCGCAAACTCAAAGCATTTTGCAGGGCCTTCTGCGCTCGGATCGGGGGCTGTAATGTGATAGGCGTCCCCTGTCGCGCCGTAGCCGACAATTTCCGCGTAGATCTTTGCGCCCCGCGCTTTTGCGTGCTCGAGCTCCTCCAGGATGAGGATGCCCGCGCCCTCGCTCATGACAAATCCGTTTCTCTCCTTGTCAAACGGGATCGACGCGCGGTCGGGATCATCCGATTTGGTGAGAGCTGTCATGTTCATAAAGCCGGCCGCCGCAAATTTGGTCAGCGAAGCCTCGGTTCCGCCGGTGACACAGGCGTCGAGATAGCCGTCCCGGATTTTGTGGAACGCCTCGCCGAGCGCGTGGTTAGAGGAGGCACAGGCGGTGACAGGGCAGTAATTCGCGCCCTTGAAGCCGGTGCGGATTGAAATCATACCCGCCGCCATGTTGCTGATCATCGCGGGGACAAAAAAGACAGAAATCCGTTTGGGCCCTTTTTCAAGGAATTTCTGGTGCTCTGCCTCAATGGTGGGCATGCCGCCGATCCCGCTGCCGACGATGACGCCGATGCGGTAGGGGTCATAGCTTTCTTTGAGGTCTCCCCCGCAGTCTTGCAGCGCGTCCTGCGCTGCGGCAATTGCGAACTGGCAGAACAGATCGGTTCGGCGCAGCTCTTTTTTCTCCATATACTCAAGCGGATCAAAATCGCTGTTGATTGCCGCTACCTTGACCTCGATATCCGAGGTGTCAAAGGTATCGATCCGTTTGATGCCATGTCTGCCGTTCTTAATGTTATCCCAAAATACATCCAACTGGTTGCCGACTGGGGTCTTGACGCCCACGCCGGTGATCACTACTCGTCTCATCGGTTCACACCTTTCCTTTTAACAATCCTTTACATACTCAAACAGCCGTCGATCACAATGACCTGACCGGACACATAACTCGCATCCTTGCCGGCGAGGAAGGATACCACGCCCGCAACCTCCTCCGGCTCGCCGTAGCGGCGCAGGGAAATCTGCTTTTTAATCGCCTCTTTGTACTCGTCTTCCAGCACTGCGGTCATCGCGGTGTTGATAAACCCCGGGGCGATCGCGTTGCAGGTGATTCCACGCGGACCGAGCTCCTTTGCGGTGGTCATCGTCATGCCGATGATGCCCGCTTTGGAGGCGGAGTAGTTGAACTGCCCCGCATTGCCCGAAACACCCGCAACTGAGGAGACGTTGATAATTCTGCCGCTCTTCTGGCGCATCATCACCGCGCCGACGTGGCGGGTCATGTTAAAGACGCTCTTGTAGTTGACATTGGTAACCGCGTCAAACTGCTCCTCGCTCATCCGCACGAGCAGGCCGTCCTTGGTGATGCCCGCATTGTTGACGAGAACATCGATGGTGCCAAATCGGTCCTTGACCGCCTTGACCATCTCAGCGCACAGTTCAAATTTTGAGACGTCGCAGATGAAGCACTCGGCCTCTACGCCGAATGCGCGGCACTCTTCCGCCACCTGGGTCCCGCCGTTTTCAACCTCCCGCTCGCTGTAGCAGTTGATTGCAATATTAAATCCGTCCTCAGCCAGGCGCTTTGCCATCGCCGCGCCAAGCCCCTGGGATGCTCCGGTAATAAGTGCTGTCTTAGCCAATGAAATTCCCTCCATTTTTTAAAAGATGTTTCGCTTCGCCAAACATCTCGTCAACAATTTCCTGTGCGGGCTGTATTTTGCTGACCATACCCGCGATTTGCCCCGCCATAAAGCTGCCTTCGTTGACATTTCCGTCGACCACCGCTTTTTTCAGCGAGCCGACCGTCAGCGCTTCAAACTCCTCCGGATCGGCCTCTCTGCTCTCGAGTTCGAGAACCCGCCGGGTGAACTTGCTGCGGATCTGGCGGACCGGATGCCCAGTGCCCCGGCCGGTGACCGCGCTGTCTGTGTCCTTTGCCTTGAGGACAAGTTCCTTGTAGTTTTGGTGAATCTGGCACTCCTCGGCTGCGAGAAACCGGGTGCCCACCTGGACGCCCTGCGCGCCGAGCATAAGCGCTGCCGCGACTCCCCTGCCATCTGCGATACCGCCCGCCGCGAGAACGGGAATGGCCACTGCGTCGACGATCTGAGGAACAAGCGCCATGGTGGTGAGTTCGCCGATGTGCCCGCCCGCTTCACAGCCTTCGGCAACGAGTGCATCCGCGCCCGCGCGCTCCATCCGCTTGGCGAGCGCGACGCTGGGGACGACTGGGACGACCTTGATCCCCGCCTGCTTCCAGGAGGCTATGTATTTTCCGGGATTCCCCGCGCCGGTGGTGACCACGGCAACGCCCTCTTCGATAACGAGCTGGGCGAGTTCCCCGGCATAAGGGCTCATGAGCATGATGTTGACGCCGAACGGCTTGTCGGTGAGCTCTTTTGCCCGACGGATTTGTTCGCGGATCACCTCGGCCGGAGCGGAGCCGCCCGCAATCAAGCCGATTCCACCCGCGTTCGAGACGGCCGCGGCGAGCTGCGCCTCGGCAACCCAAGCCATGCCGCCCTGGAAGATGGGATACTCGATCCCAAACAACTCGGTGATTTTTGTCTTGATCATCTTTCTACCTCAAAGAGGACCGCACCGGTGATGAGCCCCGCGCCGAAGCCAGCCAGCAGCACCCGGTCCCCCTCCCGCAGTCTGCCGCTTTCGCGCAGCTCGCTGAGGGTGACTGGAATACAGGCGCTCGAGGTATTGCCGTAGCGGTCGATGTTAATGCTGAATTTTTCCATCGGCAGTCCGAGGTTTTTCGCCGCTGTCTGAAGGATGCGCAGGTTCGCCTGATGGGGGACGATCAGGTCGATCTCCTCCGGGGCGATCCCCGCCTTGGCGCAGACACGCTCCACAGCGTCGGGCAGCGCCCGGGTAGCGTATTTATAGACCTCGCTGCCGTTCATATACATGTAGTGCCCTTCCCCTTTGGGGAACAGCTCTGCGTAACGCTCCACCTGTTCCGGGTCGGAAAACGGGTTGCCAGGCGGCACGAGGTGGGCGTACATCAGCTCCGCGCCCTCCCCCTGCGTCTCAAAAAAGGAGTAGGCGGGGTTTTCACCCCGCTGAACGACTGCCGCACCCGCTGCGTCGCCAAACAGCACGCAGGTGGAACGGTCGGCGTAATCGGCGAATTTGGTGATGTTCTCCGCACTCACGATGAGCACGGTGTTCACATCCTCCTGCGTCGCGAGATAGCGGCGCGCCATATCCACCCCGAACACAAAGCCGGTGCAGGCGCACTGAATGTCAATCCCAAATGCGCCGCGGATACCGAGTCTTTCGAGCAGCAGGTTGGACTGCGCGGGGAACGCGTAGTCTGGGGTGACGCTGGTCGAGATGAGCATGTCGATCTCCTGCGGGTCGATCCCCGCGTCTTCAATCGCGCGTTCTGCCGCCTTGAGCCCCATATACCAAGTCGGCTCCCCGTTTGAGATCTGCCGCTGCCGGATGCCGGTTCGGGTGGTGATCCACTCGTCTGAGGTGTCAAGAAACCGGGTGAAGTCCTCGTTGCTCACAGTTCGTTGTGGGAGGTATCGTCCCGTCCCGATCAGCTTGATTCCAGCCAACTGCACACCCTCCGTCTTTTAGATTTCAAACAGCACTGCGCCGTAGATCAACCCCGCGCCGAAGCCGACGATGGCGACCTTGTCGCCTTGCTTGATCCGTCCGCTGTCCCGCAGTTCGGAAAGGCAGACGGGGATGCAGGCGCTCGAGGTGTTGCCGTAGTTTTCAATATTCATATAGAAATGATCCATTGGGAGCTTTAAGTTTTTCGCTGCAGTCTGGATGATGCGGTTGTTTGCCTGGTGCGGGACGATCAAGTCGATGTCCTCGGGGGTGATCCCCGCCTTTTCGCACACCTTGCGCACCGCGACCGGCAGCACGCGGGTGGCGAATTTATAGACATCCTGCCCGTCCATGTGCATGTAATGCGCTTTCCCTTTTGGAAACAGCTCGGCGTATTTTGCCGCCTGTTCCGGGTCGGTGAACGCGTTGCCCGCCGGAATGCCGTGTGCATAGATTCTCTCCGCGCCTTCTCCCTCGGTCATTAGGTAGGAGTAGGAGCGTTTGTCCCCCTTGCGGACAACTGCCGCACCCGCTGCGTCGCCAAACAGCACGCAGGTGGAACGGTCGGTGTAATCGACGTATTTGGTGATGTTCTCAGGGCTCACAATAAGCACCGTCTTGACATCGTCCTCGGTGGCGATGTAGCGCTGCGCCATGTCGAGGGCAAAGACAAAGCCTGCGCAGGCGCACTCAATGTCAATGCCAAATGCGCCGTGAATCCCCAGCTTTCCGAGCAGCAGGTTGGACAGCGCGGGGAACGCGTAGTCCGGGGTAACGCTGGTTGAGATGAGCATGTCGATTTCCTGCGGGTCGATCCCCGCGTTTTCAATTGCGCGCTCCGCTGCCTTGAGCCCCATATACCAGGTGGGCTCTCCGTTTGAAACATGCCTGTTTTTGATTCCGGTCCGTTTGGTAATCCATTCGTCGCTTGTCTCGACGATTTTTGTAAAGTCTTCGTTACTTGCCACCAGATCCGGGACGTATCTTCCCGTCCCTATAATTTTGATCCCTGTCAAAGTTTGCTTCCTCCGTTTCTCAATCGGGCTTGCTGTTTGATTTTATTTATTTTAACGCTTGCATTTATGCGCTAAGTTGTGATACTATTTTAAGGAAAACCGCCGCTTTGCTTTGCTCCATAATACTATAATGATATTAGTCTAAAAAAGCTTTGTCAATGATTCTGCGGAACTTTTCAAAAGCAGGCCGGCAGGTTTAACAGCGCGTTCATATTAATTTTATTTATATTCACTTTATTTTCATCATTGTGTAACATCCTTTTTGGTTTTAGTAGAGTTGTCTAGAATTATTTTACAACAAAATCCTTCGGCTTTTTGTCGAATTTCAATGGAGGTTCATTATGGAAAAAACAGCATTTTTATTTTCGGGTCAGGGTTCGCAATATGCTGGTATGGGCAAAGAACTCTGTGAACTGAACCCGGCGAGCAAACAGGTGTTTGAGTGCGCGGGAGACATCCTCGGCTTTGACCTGGCGAAGCTCTGTTTTGAGGGAACGGACGAGCAGCTCAGCCCCACAGGCGTTGCCCAGCCCGCGATCCTCGCGACCTCCCTCGCCGCATTTGAGTTGATGAAGGCGCGCGGTGTTGCGTTTGAAGCAGTTGCCGGCCACTCGCTCGGCGAATACGCCGGCATGGTCGCCTCCGGTATGCTCACACTTGAAAATGGGTTTCGAGTCATCAAGGAGCGTGCGGCCGCAATGCAGGAATGCGCCGAACACCAGGACGGCAGCATGTATGCCATCCTCGGGCTTGCGAGCGACGAGGTCGCGGCAGTCTGTGAGCAGGTGGAGGGCTATGTTGTCCCTGTGAACTTCAACAGCCCGGTCCAAACGGTCATTGCGGGGGAGACTCCGGCAGTCGAACGGGCGGTCGAAGCGTTTTCCGGCAAGGCACGCCGCGCGGCAAAGCTCAACGTCAACGCCGCGTTCCACTCCAAGCTCATGCAGCCAGCGGCTGACCGGTTCCACGAGGCGATACAGGGCATCCCGTTTTCCGCCCCACAGGTGGCTTTTTACTCCAATGTGACCGGCGAGGCGCTCGAAGACTGCTCTGACATGCCCAGCTATCTTGCCAAACATCTCGTCTCCCCCGTCCAATTCGTCAAAGAACTCGACGCAATGCAGCAGGCGGGCTTTGTCAACTTTGTGGAACTCGGTCCCAACAAGGTGCTCACAGGTCTCGTCAAAAAGACGCTGAAAGAGGCCAACGCCTACAATGTAGAAAATCAAAAATCCTTTGACGCTGCGATGGCAAAACTGATGGCGGAATAACCTGTTTCCCATCCCCGCAGCCTATCTGTTTCAAGATTGGAGTTCCTGTATTGATGAAAAGAAATTTTGCACTCATCGGATACCCTCTGGGTCACACTATGTCCCCTGTGATTCACAAAAGGCTGTTTGAACTCTCGGAAGATTTTTCCTCCCGCTACTCGGTGGTAGAGATCAAGCCGGAGCACTTCCGGACCAAAGCACCCGAGCTCTTTGAGCTGTCCGGTTTCAACGTAACCATCCCCCACAAGCTCAACATCATCAAATACCTCGATCAACTGGACCTCTCCGCCAAACGCTACGGCGCAGTCAATGTAGTCAAATGCGGTGAGCAGAATATCGGCTACAACACCGATGTAGACGGATTTCTCCGTTCGATCGAATCGCTCGGCACCGATCTTTCAGGCCGGGTGCTGCTGCTCGGCTGCGGCGGTGCGGGCCGGATGATGGCAATTGAGACGATCCGGCGAGGCGGTGAGCTGACGATCGCGGTGCGGAACCGCCCCGAATCCATTGAAAAGGGGCAGAACGTCCTCGCCAACATCCACATGCTCGCGGAAGACGCCAAGGTGTCCCTCACCACGCTTGAGAGCGTCTCAGGCCAATATGACATTCTGCTCAACTCAACCCCATGCGGAATGTACCCACACAGTGAGGAGATGCCGGTCAGCAAACAGGTAGTCGAGGGAATCCCCTACCTGTTTGACGCAGTCTACAATCCGAGAGCCACTGAACTTGTCCAGACAGCGCGGGCAAATGGGGCGGCAGCCACCGGCGGCATGGCGATGCTCGTCTGGCAGGCCGCAGTGGCCCATGAGATTTGGGATGGGGTGACCTATGACCCAGAAATCATCCACAACCTGGTCAACGAGATGGAAGACTATGTAGAACACGATTTCGGCAAGTAGGAGGGCGGCATGAAGAATATTTATTTGTGCGGGTTCATGGGATGCGGCAAATCAACCGTCGGCAGACTGACCGCAAAACAGATGAGCATGAAATTCCTTGATCTGGACGAGTACATAGAAAAAAAACACGGCTGCACCATCCCCGAGATCTTTGAACAGCGGGGAGAGCAGGCGTTTCGGGCACTCGAAACCGAGACGCTGCGCGAGCTCGCCGCAACGTCGGGCTACATCATTGCGACTGGGGGCGGGACGATGGTCAGTCCTCTCAACGCGGAGATTGCCAGGCAAAACGGCTCGATCGTATTTCTTGACCTCCCGTTTGACACCTGCTATGAACGGATTGCCGGGGACAGCAACCGCCCAGTTGTCCAGTCAAACTCCCGCGCCGGCCTGCTCGAAATCTTCAACTACCGCGTCCCCCTTTATCGTGCCCACGCGACCTATTCAGTCGATGCCTCCCACTCCCCCAAAAGCATTTCTGAGCAGATCAAGCTTCTGTTTGGTTAACAGCACGCTGCCTACTAAAGCGGAAATAAATGGCATATTCCAGAACGCCGTCTCCTTGGCAGAACCAGCAATCATAACCAACTTAACTGGTGGTATGCACAAGTCCTGGAGGGACCAAATACCGTCTCTGCCCCTAAAAGATTGACAGCGCATTAAAAACATCGGCAGCCGCTCCAGCGGCTGTCTTTTTTCATTTTTAAAAACCAATTTACTTCAAGAGGATTGACTTTATAATCAAATCCCTTTAATCTTGCAATTTTAAATTTAATTGTATAGGATAAGGAAAATAAAGAGTTACAAACCTCTTGAAAGTCCTCGCCACTGGGGTATCCTTTACCACTATAAGTTATGTAATTCATTAAAAGGTGTCTTTCTTGTGCTTTTGTATAATACTTTTAGTGTATCATCATATTCGCATTTCTCCATATACATTCTCCTTTCCAAACTGAAATTTTTTAATATCTATCTCCATATTCCAACTTTGCTTTTTCGGTGTGCTTTTGAATGAAATCTGTTTTAGAATTTGTATAACCATCTCTATTAAATTCATATTTTTTCCATAATTTCAATTTCATTTTCTTGTACTCAATAGCAATATTGGTATGTTCAATGAGATAATCTCTAAAATATAACTCATCATTATCTCCAACATATCTTAGGTGTAAGTGAAACACCCTCTCGGCAAACCCTTTTTCTGTATATCCCTTGTTAAAAGAAATTCTATCAGAAGTTTCGGACATACAAATATAGCCACTTTTCACAATCACTTCTTTATAGTCAGATAACTTATAATCTTTTGAAATTTCCACAAGAATATCAATAATTGGTTTTGCACAAATAGAACTAATCGCTGTACTTCCTATATGACTTATTCTCTCTATTTTAGGAACTCTGTTTTTCAAAAAATTTTCTTCATCAGTGTACCATTCTTTCCAACAAGGCTTATACTCTGTCAAACAGATAGGAAATAGCTTCCATAATTCTTCTAAACTCATTTCAGATAACTTCTTCTCCATTTTTCTCCCCTCTAAATTCGGATTTGTCTTTATACTTATTATATCATGTCACTTTAAGCATTGTCATTTCTTTTCTGCTTTTGAAAAGCTACTTATTAGCCTATATTTTGTAAAGGGTGTGAAAGCATCGCTTACGCAATAACCCCTTGACAAATCAAAGTCTAATAAGTTTTAAGGTATTCAAGCAGAAATGAAATAGTCTGCTGTTTCACTGCATAGAAAAAGACACCCTATTTCAAGTGTCTTTCTTCTATAACTTTGCATAATTCTCCATAAGTCGTTACATAAGACTCTTTCATTTGTTGTAATTTTCCTTTAGTTGTTTTGCTGATAGATACCGTATTTATTCGGATATTTCCGACTTCCTATCTATTTTTGTATGTAAAAACGCTCGCAAGGCGAGTGGTTCCAAAGAGGCGGGAGCGGATGAGTAGAATAGAAAAACGCCCGCGATGCATGCATCGCGGGCGTTTTTTACTTGGATTTATTTCTTAAACTTTTTGACGAGGAGGAGAACCACTGCGATCACTGCTGCTGCCACCAAAACGATGATGACGTAGAGAATCGGTTTGTTCTGCTCGCCTGTCTTAACTGACTGGAGGCCAGTCTGGGCATTCTGGTCGCCGTTGACTGTACTGTCTGAGATCGCTGCGCCATCCTTCGCTACGAGGAGGCTCTGCGCCTCTTTGAGCTGCTGGACCGCATTGTCAACATCCGACTGTTTGAGCTCAGGGGACTCGTCGTCATAGACTGCCTGCGCGGCTGCGACTACCGCATTGTAAGCTTCAACACTCTCTGCAGTGTAGGCCGAAAGATCGATGCTCGCCGCCTGAGCAAGCAGGTTGCCGAGGATGGTTTTGTCGGGTTTGTATCTGAGCTCGAGCATTGCGTTGAGGAGGGCCTCTTGTGCAGCATCGATCTCAGCTTGTGTGGTTTTCTCTGCGTCCCGAACCTCAATCGCCTTGGCGTACGCCGCGGTGAACGCATCGGTCGAGACATATTTATCGAGCTGGCCATTGATCACGTCGGCCTGTGCGATGGTGCTGAGCAGGGCGGTCTTGTCGAGCTTGACAAGCGCGTCGACTGCATTGAGCAGCGTTTCGTAGGCCGATGTAATCTCACCTTCCAGAGCGTCCGGATCGTCGAGCACAGCCTTGGCTGCCTGAAGGGCGGCAATAAACGCATCTTTGGCAGCGCCGTCCTCATACAGGTTCAGATCAAGAGCACTCGCCATGTCATAGAGTTCCTGCAGTTCGGTCTTGTCGCCGGCCACAAAGCCGAGCTTGTGAATCTCGGTGAGCAGCCCAGCCCAAGCCTGATCAATCTGTTTCTGCGTGGCCTCAGAACGGCCCGCCACTGCGGTTGCATGGTCAAACGCGTCCATAAAGGTCTGCTTCACACTCGGGATGAGGACATCGACTTCGCCGTTGTCAATCGCGGACTGCGCGTAAGCGATGACCTTGTTGAGGATCGTCTTGTCAGTCGCTTCTGCAACCGAAATTTCACGCTCAGTGACAAGGGTTCTGTCGCTGATTGCGAGGTCGTCGAGCAGGAAGCTTTCAGAGCTGCCGTTGCGCACACCCACCGAACCGGTTGCGAGATCATTGTCATAGGTAATGTCGACGAGCGCGCCGTTGAGATAGGTCATGAAGCGATTGCCTTCGACGGCGATCATCACTTCGTTTTCACCTGTTGTGTTGATGTTCGGAATCGGAATTTCAGCGAGCAATTTGAAGCCGCCGCTATACCCGTTTTTAAACACATGGGTTTTGAGCGTCTTGTTATCCGAGCGGAACTGCCAGAGATAGAAGTTGTTTGCATCCTGGGCACGGAAGGTGATGTTTGCAGCGTTGCTGACAACGGTGAACTTCGCTGTAATGGTGTAGTCAGTCCACTCCTTGCCGCCGTCGTACATCACTTTTTTGCCCTTGTCGACAAACAGCTTTCCATCCTGGTGAGGCAGTCCGGGGAAGGTGCTATTCCCACCGTCAAAGCCGTCCATGTAGAAGGTCAGCAGTTCAAAGCGGGAGATGTCAAAGGTGCTGACGAGGTCTGCGAGGTAATCGCTGGTGGTTGCTGTGAGAAGCGCTTCTTTGAGCCCTGTCACACCGGTGATGGTTCCATTTTCATCCACCGTGACGACCGAGTCATCCGAAACGGTGAAATCGACGTTGCTGATCTCGAACTGTTTGCCCGATTCAAGCGTTGCCATGAGGGATGCCTTGGTGGTGTCCCCGACATGCAGTTCGCCGTTGGTGTCGTCGATGCCGAGTTTGATGTACACTTCGGTGATCTTGGGCTGCTGGATGGTGATGTCGGCTGTTGCTGTCACTGCCACGTTGTGAATCACCTGTCCGCCGATGGTGAGCGACGGGAAGACAACATCTGCTTTGAGTGTTGCGTTGCCCTCAGCGAGGTAGGAAATTGTTCCGTCCTCTGCTACAGTGGCAACGGTTTCATCCGAGCTGCTGTAGGAAATCTGCGCGCCGTCAAACGAGACTGACTCTCCGTTTGCATCGACTGCGTTCAGAATCAATTTGCCCTCTTCGCCGACAAACAGCGGGGAGGAGGTTTCCACCGACGCAGTCAGCTTGGCTGCGATCGGGAGGGAGACGGTGTGCACTCCGGAGCCGAGTTCTACCTTGAGGTAGTTGCCGTCGCGGACCGCTTCCACACTCTCTCCGTCAACGATCAGGTAATCGTGGCCGGAGGACGCTGCGGGGAGGAATACCTCCGCTTTGGTGTTGACCGGAATGGTCACCGAAGTTTCCATAAAGTTCGATGTAGTATTCTGGTTGAAGGAAGCCTCGATGCTTCCCTTAAGGCTCGGGATCTTGATGGATGCGTTTTCCACATCACCCGGCTGGAACTTCACCTGGAAGGTGTCAAAGCCCGGGGTGGTGGGCTGAATACCGAACATACCCTGCGGAATCTGGCTGCCCGGAGCAGAACCCCACGGGTGGGAATAGGTCATGTTGGATTTGTTCGCTTCATTCCACGCTTCGGTGCTGATTGTCGCGCCGAGGGTGCGAATCATGTACGCCCAGGTGCGCTGGCCCTGGCTCGCGTCGGTGTCCGCCATGAGTGCGTTCGCGACGTCGCCCGCTTCGGCGTTGTACAAGCCGCGCAGCAGGAAGAAGGAGCCGTAAACGCTCATCCGGATCTTGCCCTGGCTCTTGATGTAGCCCGCAAGGCTTTCCGCCATCTCGGTGTCCGAGAAGACGTTGTAGGAGAGCGGGAAGGCGGTCGCGTGCTGTGCATAGTGGTCGATGGGGGTGCCGTCCGAGGTTAGACCGTCGCGGAACGCGCCCTTTTCGGCATTGTACAGCTTGCTGATCATGTTTTCCTTAATGGTGTTGGAACGGGTCTGGTAGAACGCAGCATCCTCTTCGTTTCCGAGAGCCTGCGCAATTTTAGCCATGTCGCTATAAGCGCCTACAGCGACCGCGTTGAAGACGGTGTTGTAGTGAGCCTCGTTAAACATGTAGCCATCCCGCTCAGATGACGGCCAGTCGACCAGATAAGCGAGATTGGGTTTGCCCATCAGGCCCATCTTTTCGTCATAGTACTGGCTGAACAGCTTGCCCTTTAAGATCTCGTAGTTCTCGCGGAGCGAGTCGATGTTGCCGGTGTAAAGATAATCGTACCACTGCATTTCGACCGAGAACAGGACGTATTCCGCCGGCCAGGTGCTGTGGGTGTTGAGGTACTCGAAGGAGAACCGGGAAAGGGTGTAGTCATCCTCAAACGCATAGCTCGAAAGCATGTTGATCAGGGCGTCGCCCTCATAAGCGCCGCGCTCGCGCGACTGGGAGTCAACCATCAGGTCCTGGTTGGTCGCCTTGATGGTGTATTTCATCATGTCGTAGATCTCGTTGAGCATCTCGTTGGAGGAGGTGAAGCTCGATTCATCCTCACTGAACTCTTGGTGCATCGCAAGGCCCTTGACGTTTTCGGTGGTGAGCTCCACCGGGCAGTTTTCGATCCGGACATAACGGAAGGTCTTCATGCCGATGTTTTCAATCGTCTGCTGCCCTTCCTTGAGGGTCCAGTACTCGCGGTATTTGTTGCCGGTGTTCATCTGCCACTGGACGGTGCCCGCTTCACGGTTGCCCTCTTCGCCGTAGTAAAGCGTCATCTGCTGAGAGACTGGGCTGTCCACGTCGAGATGGAGTCCTCCGACAATTTCTTTGCCGAGGTCGATCCAGTAGACGCCGTCGCCCTTGTTCTCGACAACCGCTGAATCGTAGAGGTAGCGGTCAACATTGTCTGCGTCGTAGGGGGTGAGGCTGAAGCTGTCGACAATGGCCCCCTTGTCCTCGACTGCGTTCCAGCCGGTCTCGTCAAAGCCGGGCTCGTCCCAGCCGTAGGGGAAGAGATTTGCGTTGATGTTTTCGGCATTGGCATTAAAGTAACTGGTGCCGATGCTATAGCCGTCGTCGCCAAAGATGTCGGTGCCGTCGAGTGATTTCCACCCGTCTTTGTCGCGGCCCGAGTTGGAGACAACCGCGCTGCTGCCGTCCTTGTAATACAGCGTCAGCTGGCTGAGGAAGGATTTTTCATCCTGGGTGTAGTTGATTGCACCGAGCGCATTGGCTCCCTCCCGCAGAAGACTTGTGACGTCGTAGGTGTTATAGTAGAGGGTATTGGTGCCGTACCGTGCCGGGCCAAGGCCGACAAACTCGCCGTTCATGTACATGTTAAAGACGTACTGGCGGGTTTTTTCAGGGGATTTTGCGGTGACGCTCAAAACTGCTTTTTCCACATTTCCGAGGTTTTCCACGTTAAATTCATCCCGGAGGAAGACAAAGTTGCCTTTTTCGACCTTTGACTCGCCGCCCAGTTTCAGGATCGAGCCATTGCCCTGTCCCTTCGGGACGTTGAGCGCGCCGTTTTGTACCGAACAGCCGCTGAACTCGGTCGTCGCGTTTGAGAAGTCGTTTTCGTAAAGGCTGTCCCCCTCGGTTCCGTCAGCGCTGAGTTTGACGACGCGAAGGTTGTCCACGCTGCCCGTCTCGCTGCCGCCGGTGCGGAATCCGATAATGCCTCTGCCGTATTTATCCGCCGCACGGGTGTCGACGAGGGTGTAAGCATCCCCTGTTACGGTGGTGTCGACATAGGTCTTTGCCGTGCCGTCCACAATGTCAATCCGGACGCGGAAGGTGCTGTTGACGGCGATTTTCACCCCGCTCTGTGCAAGGTCGACCGAGGTGATCTGGGACCAGCTGCCGTTCATGATGTGCGGGTTGAGTTTGTTCTGCACAGCGTTAAACTGCCACATATAGTTGTGGGTGTTGTCGGTGGAGTGGAAGATCAGGCCGAGCGCGTTTTCCTTGACCGTCACATCCGCCTCAAAGCGGTAGTCGGTCCAGTCCGCATACGGGTCTACGTCGCTCTTTCCGGCCCAGATGCCGTTGATGCTCGCCCATTCGCTGCCTACTGCGGTTGTAAATGCCTGCGGCTCGGACAGAGGGCTCTCCTTGCCGTCCTTATCTTTGGTCTGCACCTGCCAGTAGCAGAGATCGTTGTCGCTGAGCAGCGCGCTCAGGCCCTCCACCTTGACATAGGTGTTTTCGCTGGATTCAGTCCAGCCGGTGTCATGCAGGTAGGTTCCGCTCTCCACATCCGCCAGGGTGTTGGCGAAGACGATGCGGTAAGCGGTTTGCTCTTCATTCTGATCGGGGTCGTTGACAACCCAGGAGAATGAAGGGTCCTTTGTGTTGATGCCATACGCTTGCTCGAGCAGCTCGGTTTTAAGATTGCTCGGAGCAAGGGGGGCGCGGTTGCCGGTCTGCGCTGAGACCAGGATGCCGCTGCTGAGGATGCTTGAGAACACAAGCGTCGCCGCAACCAGCCCGGACAAAATTTTCTTCATGCGCATATCCTTCCTCTCTATCATTTGTTTGGAGTTCCACTATATGCCAAAAAGGTACGGCATATATTATCATAATTATATAAAAATTCGACGATAAAATCAATGGAAAATAATAAAAACCTGATGAAATTTCATATTAATAGTAACCCCCGGTAAAGCCGAGAGTTCTTCATAGACGGGCAAAGCCCTTTGATACTAGCAGGCGCGTCCCGTCGCGCAAGTACGGTCTGACAGCCGCAAGAGTTTCGTTCCTTGCCGACCGTAATCCGGCTCAGATATTCTCCATCGTCAGTTGTTCCCCTGCTTGGTCTTCCTCTATCTGATTGTTGTATGTACTCCTGTATCTTTTTCGTATTCTTCCACTCCGTGTCTTCATAGTACCCTCTGCACCGAATTTTCCATATCATGAGGCTGCTCTTTTCCTTCAACTATCCCATAAAACCTGTTATCAAATTCTTAGGTGGAATCTCTACCTGCATATCTACATAATCCGGGCACACTTCCGCTTCTACAATTTCCATCTTATTTCAGTTACACAGCGTTCGCAGTATTTCCACTATTTCTCTTTGCTTTTCTCCGTAGAATCCCTTTCGTCGATCCTTCGGTGCAAACACTATGTCATATTTGCAATTCCAACTCGTGTGTGATCATCTATTTACGTCGTTCATCTTTGAATCACCTCCCTTTGTTTTTCTTGGGCAGTTGCCAGACCGCTCCCATATTTTTTAGCAAAGGGCGTTCTTCTGCCTACATCATCGCCATCAGCCTTCTTTTGAACCATTCCCCAGCGGGTGGTTTTCTTTATATACAAAAAGGGCACGCCGTATCCGGCGCGCCCACTTGTCGATCCTGTATTTTAGACGAGGATTCCCTTGGAGCGAAAAATCCCCTTGACCTTTGCCATTTCCTTCTGAGTCGGTTCCTCGGTGTCAAACAGCTTGTAATCCTCCCCGAGCACCTCCCATTTGTACTCCCCCATCTTGTGGAATGGGAGAAGCTCCACCTTTTCCACACAGTTGTAACCTGAGAGGAATTCCGCAAGGCGTTCGAGCTTGTCGTAGTTCAAGGTGTAGCCCGGCACCACCACATGCCGCACCCAGACGGTCTTTGCAACCTTCTCGCAGTAGTCAAGGGTGGCGATCGCATTCTGGTTGGTCATCCCGGTGAGGGCCTTGGCGTCATCCGGATCGATGTCCTTGATGTCGAGCAGCAGCATATCTGCCTGCTGCAGCGCCGGAAGGGCGCGCTCGAGCGGAATACAGCCTGAGGTGTCGACCGCAGTGTGCAGTCCATTTTCCTTACACAGGCGCAGCACCTCTGCGGTGAACTGAGCCTGAAGCAGCGGCTCCCCGCCTGAGAGCGTCACCCCGCCTTTTTTAATGTAATTGCGGTAGGTGAGAATTTCGTCTACGAGCTCCTGGGCGCTCACTTCTCGACCGGCCTTGCCGTCCCAGGTGTCTGGGTTGTGGCAGAACAGGCATCGCAGCGGGCACCCCTGCAGAAACACGACGAACCGGATGCCCGGCCCGTCCACCGCGCCGAAGCTCTCCACCGAGTGAATCCGTCCTTTCATTTGATCAGCCATCTGTTTCCCTCCTGTGCGTTTTCCTTTATTATACCCGTTCCCTGTTCCATCTGCAATAAAATCCGTGCGCATCACCTAAAAACAGGTGATTTTCGCAGGACAGCTGTCCATTTCAGTTACAGCGGCTCACGCCGCAGCTGAGTCAGCAAGTGCGGCAAGACAGCCTAGGTACCAACTCTATTTTTTCTTCTTCTCAATTCCGCCCGTTGCTTTGCAGACAGGGTAAGGTGTGTAACAGCATTCCACAAAAGGGTCCAACAGGAGAAAAAATGCTCCCATGCGCCAGCCGCATGGGAGCAGATTGCCTCCAAATTAGAATCTGGAATGGAAGGTGCGGTTGACGACGTCGAGCTGCTGCTCTCTGGTCAATTTAATGAAGTTGACCGCATAACCGGATACGCGGATGGTGAGCTGAGGGTATTTCTCCGGGTGGTCCATGGCGTCGAGCAGCACGTCGCGGTTCATGACGTTGACGTTGATGTGGTGCCCGGTGTCCCCAAAGTAGCCGTCGAGCAGTCCTGCGAGGTTTTCAACTTTGTCGCTGTCGTCCTTGCCGAGTGCACCAGGTACAATCGAGAAGGTGTAGGAGATTCCATCCTCCGAGTAGTCGTAGGGCAGTTTCGCAACCGATTTCATCGAGGCAACGCAGCCGTGGGTGTCGCGTCCAGACATCGGGTTCGCGCCCGGCGCAAACGGTTCGCCCGCAATGCGGCCATCCGGCGTGGAACCGGTCTTCTTGCCGTAAACGACGTTGGAGGTGATGGTGAGAATCGAGAGGGTGGGTACGCTCTCGCGGTAGGTGCGGTGTTTAGAGAGCTTGTTCATAAAGCTCTTGACGAGGTTGACCGCGATATCGTCGACGCGGTCGTCGTTGTTACCGAATTTCGGATAGTCGCCCTCGATGTTGAACTCGGTGATCAGGCCGTCCTCATTGCGGATGGGGGTGACTTTGGCGTATTTGATTGCTGAGAGGCTGTCGACAACGACCGAGAGGCCGGCGATGCCGCAGGCAGAGGTGCGCAGGATGTCCTCATCGTGCAGCGCCATCTGAATTTTCTCATAGCAGTATTTGTCATGCATGTAGTGGATGATATTAAGGGTGTTGATGTAGAGCTTTGCAAGCCATTCGCAGACAAAGTCAAACTTTCTCATCACCTCATCGTAGTCGAGCGGGCCGTCGCCGACCGGTGCGAGCTCGGGCGAGACCTGGATGCCGTAGCGCTCGTCTTTGCCGCCGTTGAGGGCGTAGAGCAGTGCCTTGGCGAGGTTTGCGCGCGCGCCGAAGAACTGCATCTGTTTGCCGATGCGCATCGCCGAGACGCAGCAGGCAATGCCGTAGTCGTCGCCGAATTTCTCCCGCATGAGGTCGTCGTTCTCGTACTGAATTGAAGAGGTCTCGATTGAAATTTTGGAAGCGTATTTTTTGAAGTTTTCAGGCAGGCGCTGCGACCAGAGTACCGTCATGTTCGGCTCGGGCGCTGGGCCGAGGTTGACGAGGGTGTGCAGGAAGCGGAAGCTCATTTTGGTGACCATATGGCGTCCGTCCATGCAGATGCCGCCGATCGCCTCGGTAACCCAGGTCGGGTCGCCGCTGAACAGCTCGTCGTAAGCCGGGGTGCGCAGGAAGCGGACCATACGCAGCTTCATGATAAAGTGGTCGACCAACTCCTGGATTTCACTCTCGGAGTATTTGCCGCTCGCAAGGTCAGCCTCTGCATAAATGTCCAGGAAGGTGGAGACGCGTCCGAGAGACATCGCCGCACCGTTCTGATCCTTGACCGCTGCAAGGTAACCGAAGTAAACTGCCTGTACCGCCTCTTTGGTATCGGTTGCAGGTTTGGTGATATCGCAGCCGTATTTGGCAGCCATGCTCGCGAGCTCTTTGAGCGCGCGGATCTGCTCGGAGAGCTCCTCTCTCTGGCGGATGGTCGGGCTGTCCATGATGTCAAACACCAGGCGTTTTTTTGCAGCCTGTTTTTCTTCGATCAGTCGGTCGGTGCCGTAGAGGGCGACACGGCGGTAGTCACCGATGATTCTGCCGCGGCCGTAGGCGTCGGGCAGTCCGGTGATGATCGCAGTGTGACGGGCGGTTTTCATCTCGTCGGTGTAGGCGTCAAACACTCCGTCATTGTGGGTCTTGCGGTACTTGAAGACGTTTTCCACCTCGGGATCCATCTCTCTGCCATAGGCTTCGAGGGAGCTGCGCACCATCCGGATGCCGCCAAACGGCATGATTGCGCGCTTGAGAGGAGCATCGGTCTGCAGGCCGACGATCTGCTCGAGATCTTTGTCGATATAGCCGGGCGCATAGGCATCGATGGTCGAAATGGTATGTTCGTCGATGTCGAGCACACCGCCCGCCTCGCGCTCCTTGTTCATGAGTTCCTTCACTTCATCCCAGAGCTTGACAGTGCGCTCAGTGGGTCCGACAAGGAAGCTCTCATCCCCGTCATAGGGGGTATAATTGCTTACAATAAAATCGCGAACATTGATTTCCTTGTTCCAGGTTCCTTCTACAAATGCCATCAGGGTTCCCTCCAGTTCGTATTTTTAGCCGCCGCGCAAGGGGCGGACAGCAGATCAAAGTTGCGGTTTATCTGATTACACCCCTATGGTATCAGACTCCGGCGTAGTTTGTCAAATGATCTGCGGGAGAAAGAATTAGCAGCTGCTAATAGAATTTTGTGCAATTTTCTCTCGACGCTTCCCAAAACTAAAATGACAAAAACGAGGGGGCTTATTTTGTATATAAAATACAAAAATATGATTATAATTTAAGAACAAAACAAATTTGGACCTCTTCATTCTTTTTTTATACATAAAATAATTACAAATTATTCATTTTAAACCGAGAGTCATTCTCAGTTTTGAGTTTGCTCAGGGAAACCGTTGTGAAAAACGACAAAACCGCCGGAGCAACTGGGCTCCGGCGGCAGGACCGTTGTTATTCTGCGCCCCTTTTTAGGGCAAACAGGTAATTGGACAGCTCAATAAACTCATACAGCTTGAGCTCCTCAGCGCGTGCAGTCGGCTTTATCCTACTGTCGAGCAGCGCCTGGCGCACCCCGTCCTTGGAAATCCCAAGAGCGGACGACACCGGGTTGACCAGTGTCTTGCGCCGCTGGGAAAACGCGGCTCGCACCAGCTGGAAGAAGAACTTTTCATCCGCCACGCCGCGGGGAGTCTCCCCTCTCACATCGAGCCGTACGACGCAGCTATCTACGTTGGGCGCGGGCAGAAAGCTGCCCCGCGAGACGTTGAAGAGGATCTTTGGATCGCTGAAATAGCGCACCGCCAGGCTGACAGCGCCGACCTCTCTAGTTCCCGGCTCGGCGCAGATGCGCACCCCCGCCTCTTTTTGCACCATGGCGGTGACTGACTCAATGGGCAGCCGCTCCTCGAGCAGCCGCATGAGGATGGGCGAGGTGATATAGTAGGGCAGATTTGCACAGACCGTCACCGGCATATTCCCGAACTCCTCGGCGATGAGCAGCTTGAGGTCCACCTTGAGGATGTCTTGATTGACTATTTTGACGTTGTCAAACTCAGCGAGCGTCTCGTCGAGCACCGGCAAAAGGCGGCTGTCGATCTCCACCGCCACCACCTTGTCCGCCCGCTTGGCGAGCTCTTGAGTGAGCACGCCGATACCGGTGCCGACCTCAATCACTCCACCGCCCGGCCGCGCGCCGCCGAGCTCGGCAATTTTCGGACAGATTCCAGGATTGATCAGGAAGTTCTGCCCCAGCGACTTGGAAAAGGTAAACCCGTGACGGTTGAGGATTTCCTTAATAACCGAAATATTTGAAAGATTCTGCATGTGTTCTCCTTATTGCTGTGTGTTTTCCTGCTGGCTGCGAATATTCCGAATGCGCTGGATCTGCCGATCAGATGGCCGCGTTGTCCAGGTAAAATTGGCTTTTGACCAATCCAAGCAGCCGTATGGCGGCCGGATTCATCCGCTGTCCAGTGCGCGCCGCCTTGTCCCGAGGGGTTGACCATCCCTTTCAAGCCACGCCCCACCAGTCCAACAGTTCCCGCCGGGCATCTTCCCTGCTCCAGCTCACTCCTTCGAACTTCGACGCGTTAAGCAGGGCAGCCCCCTGAATGGCAGAGAGGGGGCAAGGTGTCGCCAACTCCCCCGCCCTGTGGCTTATCTCTGGACAGAGCAGGGACTGCTGGGCCGGTAAAAGCCATCCGTAGCTCCGCGTATAGCTGCGCAAACCGTGGCGTTATTATTCTGTCAAACCGCCCTAATCTGCCTTTTCGGCCCGTTCTCTTTGGCCAAGCTCTCGATGTATGCGGTGCTACCCGCCCGTTGATCAAACCGACTGTTCCGTAAAAGCTGCAAGAAAACAGGGACGGAAAAATCCGTCCCCGCTCTGCTATTTCGCAAAATCAATTGCGCGGCTCTCGCGGATGAGGTTGACTTTGACCTGACCCGGATAGTCGAGTTCATTTTCAATGCGCTTGACGATGTCGCGCGCAACGAGGACCATCCCTTCATCCTTGATGACCTCGGGTTTGACCATAATGCGGATCTCGCGGCCCGCCTGAATGGCAAAGGAGCTCTGTACGCCCTCAAACGAGTTTGCGATTTCCTCAAGCTTTTCAAGTCTCTTGATATAGTTTTCAAGATTCTCGCGCCGGGCTGCCGGGCGGGCTGCCGAGATCGCGTCAGCGGCCTGAACGATGCAGGCGATGACGGTCTTCGCCTCGACGTCGCCGTGATGCGCTTCGATCGCGTGGAGAATCTGCGGATTTTCCTTGTATTTTTTACAGACATCTACGCCGATTTCGACGTGGGAGCCCTCAATTTCGTGGTTGAGCGCCTTGCCGATGTCGTGCAGAAGGCCAGCGCGGCGGGCCATGTTGGCGTCAACGCCGAGTTCGCTCGCCATGATGCCGGAGAGGTGCGCCACCTCAATCGAGTGGTTGAGCACATTCTGACCGTAGCTGGTGCGGTATTTGAGACGTCCAATGAGTTTGACAAGTTCGTGGTGAATGCCGTGAACGTTGGTTTCCATGACGGCGCGTTCGCCCTCTGCCTTGATGGTCTGGTCGACGTCCCGGCGGGCCTTTTCGACCATCTCCTCAATGCGTGCGGGGTGGATGCGTCCGTCAGTGATGAGCCGTTCGAGCGCCTGGCGGGCAATCTCACGGCGGACAGGGTCAAAGCAGGACAGGGTAATCGCCTCTGGGGTGTCGTCGATGATGAGGTCGACACCAGTGAGGGTTTCAAGGGTGCGGATGTTTCTGCCCTCGCGGCCGATAATGCGGCCTTTCATCTCATCGTTGGGCAGGGTGACGACCGACACGGTTGCTTCGGAGACGTGGTCGGCGGCGCAACGCGCAATGGCAAGGGAGATGAGCTCTCTCGCCTTGGCTTCCGCCTCGTCTTTGAGCTGCTGTTCATAGCTGGAAAGCTTGACTGCCTTTTCGTGAATGAGTTCGTTTTCGAGTGCGTCGAGCAGCTGCAGTTTTGCCTGCTCGGCGGTCAGGCCGGAGATTTTTTCGAGCATCTCCATCTGGTGATTTTTGATTGCTTCAGCTTCTTCGAGCTTTGCTTCAGCGTTTTTGAGTTTGTTCTGGACCTGTTCTTCCTTCTTTTCGAGGTTGTCAATTTTGCGGTCGAGTGTTTCTTCTTTTTGCTGGAGCCTGCGTTCCTGGCGGTTGGCATCAATTCGGCGGTCTTTTATCTCTTTATCGGCTTCGGTGCGAAGTCTATGTATTTCGTCCTTGGCCTCGATTAATGCTTCTTTTTTTCTGGTTTCTGCATCCTTCTGGGCGTCCTCGATAATGTGGCGGGCCTGTTCCTCAGCCGTGCCGAGCTCGGTTTCCGCTACCTGTTTGCGATAGGCAACGCCCTTTTTAAATGCAATGAATCCAAAAAGCACACCTGAAACTACAAAAGCAACAACAATACAAAGTATGGCTGTTACGGTTGGCATAATACCTGCTGTACCTCCTTTTTTGAGTTATTTTCTGTTTTTTTATTATTTTAGATAGGTGTGCGCGACGAACTTCACCCGATAGTTCGGGACAAGTTGCATTCAAAACTAACGTACAAAAAGGTTATCTTTCATAGATTCCTGCAAAACTCCTATTATTCACAATCTCTATATACGAAATCCGATGCACTCATTTTGATGTGCAAAATGTATAATAAATCAAATCGAAACCGATCTATCAGTAAAATACGTACAAAAACGCACTGTAAATATATTTTATCCTGATTACAGGGCAATGTCAAGCAAAATCGCAAGAAGTTCCCAACGGGATACAAAATATTCATATTTGCTCAAACTGCATGTCGGAAAACCGCAAAATCTGTCTTTAAATAAATGCTCTTTTGCATTCGAGAAAAGATAAACGGCATTTCAAGGCTGCTTGTTCCCGTCAATCGATTGCATTACTTGTGGCTGACCACCTTTTCACGCCACAAGGCGGGCCGGAAATTCCAGCCCGCCTTGTTTTCAGGTTCCTGTATGGTTTGGTACATCGTGCAGATTGATTGGTATCGCGGACCGAACTTGCCCAGGGAAACTCGTTTGCCGCTTCTGCTACTCCTGTTTTTCCGCTTCGAGCTGGCGGCAGATTTTCACCTGCTCAATCCGGTTGTCCCGCACCTGTTGAACTTTGAACAAAAGTCCATCCGATTCCAGTTCCGGCTGTTCCCCTTCTTTTGGAATCCTTCCGAGTAAGGTGATGAGAAAGCCGCCCAGCGTGTCGTATCCGTCGGATTCCTCGTCAAGCGACAGCCCCAGTTCATCGTTTAAATCCTCAATCGACACACCGCCCTTGACAAGGAAGGTGTTGCTGTCAATCGAGTGTATATCGGGATCTTCTGCCTCGTGTTCATCGTCGATTTCACCGGTGATTTCCTCAATGAGATCCTCCATTGTGACGATGCCGGAAAATCCGCCGTACTCGTCGATGAGCACCGCTATCTGCCGGTGGGCCGCCTGCATCTCCTTGAAGAGAACGTCGATGTTCTTGCGCTCGGGCACCAGGTAAGGCGGGTGCAGGATGCTGCGCACATCCACCTGTTCAAACCCGTTTTTGCGCGCCTCGATGATAAAATCTTTCATATAAAGCACGCCGATGATGTTGTCGGTGTCCCCTTCGTAAACCGGGATGCGGGAGTATTTTGCCGCGAGCAGCTCGTCGAGATACTCGCTCACCGGGCGGCTGGCATTGATGAGAAAGACGTCGGTCCGGGGGGTCATGACCTCCTCCGCGACGATGTCGTCAAACTCAAAAATGCTGTTGATCATTTCGGTTTCAGTTTCGTTAAATACCCCGGTTTCCTGTCCAACCTCCACCATGGACTTGATCTCTTCTTTGGAAACCTGTTCGTCAAGCCCTTCGGTCTTCATGCCGAAGAGGCGCAGCACCAGGTTGGTGGAGAAGGCGAGAAAACGGACAAACGGCGAGGCAATCGTCTGCACCAGCAGAATCGGTTTGACCGAAAACATCGCAATCGCCTCCGCCTTCTGCAGGGCGATCCGCTTGGGAACGAGCTCGCCGAAGACAAGGGTAAAATAGGACAGGAGCAACGTAATCGCGACAAGGGAGATCGGCTGGGCATAGGGAACGCCTAAGCCTCCCAGCCAGCTGCCGACAATGCTCGAGATACCGGTTGCCGCAGATGCGCTCGAGAAAAACCCGGCCAGGGTGATCGCCACCTGAATGGTGGAGAGGAACCGGGAGGGCTCTTCGAGCAGCTTGCTGATGAGCTTTGCTTTGTCGTTTCCCTCTTCGGCAAACCGTTTGATTTTCGTTTTGTTGACTGACACGACAGCCATCTCCGCGGAGGCGAAAAAAGCATTGACCAGTGTCAGTACCAGAATGAGGATGAGTTGCGGAAGAATATTTGCAGGGTCAGGGTCGTCCATAATGGCACTCCATTCAAATTTTTTGAAATTAGGATACCACAAATAAATGTGAATAGCAATGGACAGTCTGTGAGCTTATTGTGAATAACCGTTTTGTTGGTGCGCTCTATTTGTCGGATCCCGGCGCTTGATTTCTTGTATGGAGATAATCGGGCGGGCGAGTGTTTACCAGCTTCCATTCAGATTGCACGATGAGTCTCAATTCTGAAACCCAGCCTGAACGTTTTTTCAATATAGACTGAGGTTCTCACTCGGTTGCTGTTGTGTGACCAAGCTTTTCCGCCACAGGCTCCCCGGGTGGCATGCACGATATGGCTCCAGACAGCGCTATGCAGCAAAACAGCAAGGCGGGAACTCCAATTGCTGAGGAAAGGTATTCCTTTCATGGACAACGGGAATAGAAGCCAACACAGCAAAGGCCTGCGAACCGTCGGGTGCGCCGCATAAAGCTATCCGCACGCCAGGCAGGGAGATAGCCGTTTCAACCGGAATGAGTTCAAATGCAGTTCAGCCACGCGAAGCAATTCCAAAAGGGGCAGCGAATGCAACTAGGGCGACTGTTTTCACAAAAGCAGCAGCGCCGATTATCCCATCACAACAGTGGAGCGCTGGGCAAAAGTCAGTTGGCAATTGCCGCGCTGACCTGGCGGACAAACTCTGAAACCGATTCAACAGCGCGGTCCGGGGTTTGGGCGGTTCCAATCCGGTTGACAATCGCGCTGCCGATGATCACCCCATCGCAGTACTGTTTGACAGCGGCCGCCTGTTCGGGGGTGGAGATGCCGAACCCGATGCAGGTCGGAATGGTGCAGCAGCGGTCGATTTGTGCAAAAAACTGCGCGAGGTCAGTTCGAATCTCGCTGCGCATCCCGGTTACACCGAGGGAGGAGACGCAGTAGAGAAATCCCTTTGCCTTTGCTGTGATCTGCTGGAGCCGCTCGGAGGAGGTTGGGGCGACGAGGGAGATCTGATACACCCCATATCGCTCGGTGTATTCGGAAATTTCGTCGCTCTCCTCAAACGGGAGGTCTGGGAGGATGACACCGTCAATTCCCGCCTCCTTACAGCGGGCAAAAAACGCGTCCTGCCCATAGTGCAGCAGGCTGTTGTAGTACATCAGGAAGACGAGGGGAATCTGGGTCTCCTCCCGCAGCTGGGTGACAAATTCAAACAGGCGGTCAAGCGACACGTCGTTTTGCAGCGCCCGCAGGTTGGCGGCCTGGATGACCGGTCCCTCAGCCATGGGGTCGGTGAACGGCACCCCGAGCTCAATCAGGTTTGCACCGTTTTTTTCCATCTCAAGCACCAGCCGCCGGGTGGTGGCGAGGTCGGGATCTCCCGCTGTGACGAAAGGGATAAATGCCTTCCTGCCCTGCTCCCGGAGTTTTTCAAACATTGCGTCAATTCGATTCATTGATTTGCACCCCCATGTATTTTGCTATAGACTGGACATCCTTGTCTCCCCGCCCCGAAATGGTGATCACCATGATCTGGTCCCTCCGCATCGAAGGCGCGAGCTTGATCGCCTGAGCGACCGCGTGGGAGCTCTCAATAGCTGGGATAATCCCCTCGACACGGGTGAGGTATTTGAATGCCTCGACCGCCTCATCGTCGGTGATCGGGTAATACTTCGCGCGTCCAGACTGGGCGAGGTAGGCGTGCTGCGGGCCGACACCGGGATAGTCAAGCCCTGCGGAGATGGAATAGGCAGGGGTGATTCCCCCGTTCTGGTCCTGCAAAAAGAGGGACTTGTAGCCGTGGAACACCCCGACCTTGCCGCGGGCAAACGTCGCGGCGTGCAGCTCGGTATCCACTCCCCGCCCCGCTGCTTCGGCTCCGATGAGCTCGACCGACGGCTCGTCGATGAATTCGGCAAAGGTGCCGATTGCGTTGCTCCCCCCTCCCACGCAGGCGAGGACGCAGTCGGGGAGCTCCCTCCCCTCTTTTGCCAGCAGCTGCTGGCGGATTTCCCTGCTGATGACGCTCTGGAATTCCCGCACAATGGCCGGGTACGGGTGAGGGCCGAGCGCCGAGCCGATGAGGTAAAAGGTGTCGTCCGCGCGGGAAGCCCAGGCGCGGATGGCCTCGGTCGTCGCGTCTTTGAGGGTCGCGGTGCCGGAGGTGACCGGGGTGACTGTCGCGCCGAGCAGGTTCATCCGGAAGACGTTGAGCGCCTGGCGCTCGGTGTCCTCCTTCCCCATAAACACCTCGCATTCGAGGTCAAACAGGGCGGCCGCCGTGGCCGCAGCGACCCCGTGCTGTCCTGCGCCCGTCTCGGCGATCACCTTTTTCTTGCCCATCCGTTTGGCGAGCAGGGCCTGCCCGATGACGTTGTTGATCTTGTGGGAACCGGTGTGATTGAGGTCCTCCCGCTTTAAATAAATTTTCGCGCCGCCCAGATCTTTGGTCATCTTTTCCGCATAATAGAGCAGAGACGGCCTCCCCGCGTATTCCTCGAGGTAAAATTTCAGCTCTGCGAGAAATTCCGGATCTTTCATTGCGCTGTTGTAGGCCTCCTCAAGGTCGTGCAACGGCTGCATCAGCGTCTCCGGGGCGAATACGCCGCCGAACTCACCAAATCTTCCTATCGTACTCATGGTGTTCCACCTTTCCAGATTGTATCGTATTGTTTGCGGACAGGCCGCTGTTGTTCTGTGTGCCAGCTGTGTCAGGAAAACGAACGGACGATTGAAACGAGGGATGCGATCTTGCCCCCGTCCTTCACCCCTTTGGTCTCGGCGCCGCTGCTCAGGTCGACGCAGTAGGGGCGAACGGTGTGCAGCGCTTCGCCGAGGTTCCCCTCGTGCAGGCCCCCGGCGAGGATAAAGTCGCTGCGGCCTAGCCCGTTGAGCAGTTCCCAGCGAAACGATTCGCCGCAGCCGCCGTACTCCCCTTTTACATAGGCGTCGAGCAGAAATCTTTCAACATTTAATCCCTTCATTGTTGAAAGAGAGCTGGCATCCTTGACTCGGATTGCCTTCCAGACCTCACAGTCTGTGAGGGAGCGAAGCTGATCTAGGTAAGCTGCGTCCTCTTCCCCGTGCAGTTGGATCACACGCAGCCCCGCTCGCGCGGCGATCCGCGCAGTTGCGGTAGGGGATTCGTTGACAAACACTCCGACCGGGAGGATCGCGGGATCGAGCTGGGCAATCAGCCGCGCTGCGCGGTCGGGACTGACCTGCCTCCGACTGGGCGCGAAGACAAACCCGGCGTAATCCGGCTTTGCCTTGTTGACTGCCGCAATGTCCTCGGGCCGGAACAGGCCGCAAATTTTAATTTTACTCATCTGCATCCCTCAATTCCGCCACCGCCTGCTTTACGTCGGGGTTTCTCATGAACGCCTCCCCGATCAGCGCCGCGTCCGCGCCGAACTCCCGCACCAGCCGGATATCTTCCGGTGTGCGGATCGCGCTCTCACTCACAACCACTCTGCCCTCCGGGATCTGCTGCACCAATCGCTCAGTCGTGTGGATATCTTCCGAAAAGTCGTGCAGGTTGCGGTTGTTGATGCCGACAATCGGCATCCCGAGCCGGAGTACCTGGTCGAGTTCCTCTTGGTTGTGTACCTCAGTCAGGCAGTGCAGCCCAAGGCTTGTCGCCAGCTCGTAAAAATGGAGCATTGTCGGCGGGTCGAGCAGCGCGGCGATGAGCAGTACCGCATCTGCGCCGAGAAGATAAGCTTCGTAAATTTGATATTCGTCGATGATAAAGTCCTTGCGCAGCAGGGGGATGTCTGCGATTTCTCGGATTTCTCTCAGATATTGGTCGCTGCCCTGGAAGAAATCCTCCTCGGTGAGCACCGACATCGCCTGCACCCCTGCCGACAGATACTCCCGCGCAATGGCGAGGGGGTCAAAGTCGCGCCGGATCACCCCTTTGGAGGGGGAAGCTTTTTTGACCTCCGCAATGATGGACAGCCCTTCTTCTTTCAGCGCGCCTGTAAAATCGAGCGGGGTGCGGCCAAACTTCAAAGCTTCGCTTTTCAATTGAGACAGGGGCTTTTCCCGCTTGCGCTGCTCCAACCGGATTGCTTTTTTTGCGACGATTTGATCCAGTATCATGGCGATTCTCCTAAAATTGGTTGGTGAATTCGATCATTTGGTTGAGCTTGGCGAGCGCTGCGCCCGACTCGATGATTTCCCGCGCTTTGTCAACCCCTTCAAAAATGGTATCCGCCTTGCCGCCGATGTAGATGCCCGCGCCCGCGTTGAGGAGCACAGTGTCAAGCTTGGGGCCCCGCTCCCCTGCGAGAACCGCCCGGGTGATCGCGGCGTTTTCCTCAGCTGTGCCGCCGCGGATGTCCTCGATTCCCGCCCGCTCAAAGCCGAACCGTTCCGGCTTGAGCATGTAGTCCATCACAATGCCGTCCTTGATTTCCGAGACTGAATTGACCCCGATGGTGGTGAATTCGTCGATGCCCTCGCAGTTGACGACAATGCCCCGCTCCACCCCCATCTCGAGCATGGCGTTTGCGAGCGGGTTGGTGAGGCTTTTGTCAAACACCCCAATGACCTGCCGTTTGGCATCCGAGGGGTTGGAGATCGGTCCGAGAATGTTAAAGATGGTGCGGATGCTGATTTCACTGCGGACCTTGCCGGCGTTTTTCATCGTCTTGTGGAAGGTTTTTGCAAACATGAAGCCCATGCCGGTTTCGTTGACGCACTGCTCCACCTGCTCGGGGGTGAGGTCGACGTTGATGCCGAGCGCCTCGAGCAAATCGACGCTCCCGCTCTTGCTCGAAATCGAGCGGTTGCCGTGTTTTGCAATCGGCACGCCGGCCGCTGCGGTGACAAACACCGAGGTTGTGGTGATGTTAAAGGTGTTGACGCTGTCCCCACCGGTGCCGACAAAGTCGATATAGTTGCTGACCTTTGGTTTGATGTGGGTCGCCTTGCTCTTCATGGTGATCGCGCAGCCGGTGATCTCGTCGATCGTCTCCCCCTTCATCCGCAGGAGGGAGAGGAAAGAACTGATCTGCGCATCAGTCGCGCCCCCTTCGAGTGTGAGGATTTCATCCATTGCCTGTTTTGCCTCTTCGAGCGTCAGATCCTCCTTATTGGAAAGTTTTTTAATCGCCTCTTTAATCATTGCAAACGCCTCCATCTATTGGTTCAAAAAGTTTTGTATGATGTTCATTCCATTGGGGGTGAGCACCGATTCGGGATGAAACTGGATTCCGTAAATGGGATGCTCCCGGTGCTGCACCGCCATGATGCAGCCGTCGTCGGTTGTGGCGGTGACTGCGAGTTCCCCCGGCAGCGTGCTGGGGTCGCACACCAGCGAGTGGTAGCGGCCCACTGGGATTTGATCGGGCAGGCCGGCGAACACTGGACTTCTGGTGTCGATTTGGGCGGTGTCCGCCTTGCCGTGCATGATGCGAGGCGCGCGGACAATCCTCCCGCCGAATGCCTCGCAGATCGCCTGATGTCCCAGGCAGACGCCTAGAATTGGGGTGTGGTGCGTCTGTCTTACCAACTCGGTGCAGATTCCCGCCTGCGCCGGATAGCCAGGTCCTGGGGAGAGGACGATGTGGGTGGGGTGGAGCTCTCGCACCTGCTCCACAGAAAGCGCGTCGTTGCGGATGACCTTCACTTCCCTGCCCAGCGAGCCGATGTACTGGTACAGGTTAAAGGTAAACGAGTCGTAATTGTCTAGGATCAGAATCATACGATTTCACCTGCTTCCTCAATGGATTTGATGACTGCGGCCGCCTTGTTGACCGACTCCTGGTACTCGGTCTCTGGGTCGGAGTCGTAGACGATTCCCCCGCCCGCCCCGACATAAGCGGTGCCGTCTTTGAAGAGGGCGGTGCGGATGGTGATACAGGAATCAAAGTTGCCGTTAAAACTGATGTACCCGATCGCCCCGCCGTAGATGCCCCGGCGCACTGTCTCGAGCTCGTCGATGATCTCCATGGCCCGAATTTTCGGAGCGCCTGAGAGGGTGCCCGCCGGGAGGGCGGAGGCGAGGGCATCAAACACCGTCTTGTCTTTGGCGAGGCGCCCCTGCACATCACTCGTCATGTGGATGACGTGGGAAAATTTCTGCAAATACTGAAACCGGCTGACCTCCACGGTGCCGAACTCGCTGACCTTGCCGATGTCGTTGCGCCCGAGGTCGACGAGCATGACGTGCTCGGCGTTTTCCTTTTCGTCCTCCAGCAGCGCCTTGCAGTTGGCCTCATCCTCCGCGGGGGTCTTTCCCCGAGGCTTGGTGCCGGCGATCGGGCAGGTGCGCACCACGCCGTTTTGCACCCGCACCAGCATCTCGGGGGAAGCTCCCGCGATCTGATAGTCGTCAAACTTGAGGTAATACATATAGGGAGAGGGGTTGATCAGCCGCATCGCGCGGTAGGCGTTGAGCGGGTCGACATTGGTCTGAATCGAAAATCGCTGGGCAAAGACGACTTGGAAAATGTCGCCGTTTTTGATGTATTCCTTTGCCCGCTCAACCTTTCTGCAGTACTCTTCCTTGGTCATGTTGCTCTTGATTTCGAGCTTGTCGCGGTAGCGGATTGCCCGGGAAATGTGGTTGGCTGGCTGGGTGTCGAGCTCCTGCTTGATCTCTACTATGCGGCGCTGGGCGCGCTCGTAATTTTTTTCGACATCCCCATCTGTCCGCATGTTGACAATGAGGATGAGCCGCTGCATTTTGTGGTCAAACGCGATGATCTCATCGACAAACAAAAAGTGCATTTCGGGGAGGTTCAGGTCGGAGGGCGGAGGGCTGTCGAGCTTTTCAAACATCCGCGCCACATCGTAGCCAAACTGTCCGACCGCGCCGCCGCTGAAGCTGGGGATCCCCTCGATAACAGGGGAGCGGTACCGCTGTGAGATCTCGCTTAAAATTTTCATCGGGTGCCCGGTGCGTTCGGTTGTCTTTCCGTCGCTGTCGGTCAGAGTCACCCGGTCGCCGCAGCTTTTGAAGATCAAAAAGGGGTTGCGCCCGACAAAGGAATAGCGGGCCCGGTCGTTGCCCTTTTCCACGCTTTCGAGCAAAAAGCAGTGCCGCTCAGTCTGAAGCTTTTTAAATACGCTGATCGGGGTTTCGGTGTCGGCGTAGTACTCAGTTGCAACCGGGATGATCGGATACTCCTGCGCCAGTGTTTTCACGGTTTCAAGATTTGGGTAAAACAAATTGATCACCTCTCAAAATGACTCGTATCGGAATTGAGGGCAAACAAAAACAGCCTGCCCTCTGCTGTTTCACAAAGGACAAGCTGTAAAATTCTTTACAAAGCCTGCGGTACCACCTTAATTGACATAAAAATGCCCGCTCAACGGATGCTAACACATCCTCCACCCTGTAACGTGGGCGCTACGTCGGGGTCTACTCTCCGGGAATCCGAATTTCGTCCCGCCCTCCTCAGTCCAACGGCGTGTGTACATCTTCCACATCGGCTTCCAGCAACAACCGACTCTCTGGTAATGGCGTTTGTACAGCCAGTCTGATTCAACGGTTTTTTCTTTGTTTTGCATTATAGCACATGTTTTTTTATTTGGCAAGGGCTTTTTTGAAATTTTTTATCTGGCAAAGCCTGTCGTTTTCTTTGGATTTGGCCCGAACCCAGCCTGTTTCATCCTGTCTGAACAGGTGATCGCCTTTTGGCTGATGCCACAGGCAAAGGGCCAAAGCCGTCCGCTCTAACGCAGGTGAAGCGCCAAAAAAAGCGCGGACAGGGGAGGGATTACCGAACCGGCTCGTAATTCATGACTGCCTCTTCGTCGGTCGCTTCGAGTTTAAAGATCACTGGGCGCAGGCCGTCGTTGCAGCTGCAGATGGCAACCCCGGGCTTGTTGATCCAATCGCCGTAATAGAACAAGCCGCCGTCCGCTCCGTGGGACAGCGCAAAGGCGTATTGATACACCGCTTTCCACGCCTCGTCGCAGAATCCCTCCGGTTTGGCATAGTCCGCGTAGAACACCTGGCCCTGCTTGTGCATCGGGCAGGCTTTGAGCCCTTGGACACCGTATTCTTTTGCCAGTTCTTTGTCAAGCGTCGTTTTAAGCACCGTAATTTTCACTTTTTTCATCTGTTTTTCCCTCTTTCGGTCAGATTCTCTCGCCAGCTTGCCGACGGTGTGCAAGACGGTGGTTTTCTCACCTTGCCTACTGTTTCCGAATGCCCCAGCCGTCGATCCCCGCGCGGCGCATTGCTCCAAACAGCCGGAATTTAAACCCGTCGCTTTCGCGCTCCATTTCCCGCAGGAATTCCTTGGTCTTTTGGCGATTGGTCACCCCATCCGCAGGGCAAACGCTTTTGACAATCGGCAGCTCACACCGCACTGACGCGCGGCGCACCTCTTTTTCGGGGGCAAATACCAGCGGACGGATGAGGGTGAGCTCTTTGCGGGAGAGATAACTCTTCGGGGAAAAGCAGCCGATGCGCCCCTCGTTGAAGAGGTTCATCACAAAGGTCTCCACCGCGTCGTCGTAGTGATGACCAAGCGCAATTTTGTTGCACCCATGTGCCTTGGCCTCGTCGTGCAGCGCGCCGCGCCGCATCCGGGCGCAGAGGCTGCAGGGGTTTTCCTCCTTGCGGATGTCAAAGACGATCTGCCCAATATCGGTTCGCTTGACGACGTACTCGATCCCCAGGGACTCGCAGAGCTTTTCAATGGGGGAATAGTCCATTTCCACACCGCCAAACCGGGGGTCCAAAGTGATCGCAACAAGTTCATAGTCAATCCCGATAAAACGACGCATCTGCGCCAGACCAGCCAGCAGCACCACGCTGTCCTTTCCACCTGAGACTCCAACTGCAATCCGGTCGCCATCCTGGATCAAATCAAATTCTTCCACTGCTCTGCGCATATAGCCAAGTATTTTCTGCATCGTCCGCCCGCCTATTCCTAGAGATTTAGTCGTATTCATTATAGCATAAGGCAAGAGAAAAAAACAAGCCCGCAAAAACACCCGGCTGTTTTCCATTTTTCTATTCAAAGTTATCCCATTGTATGCTATAATGAAAGAAATGTGAAAAAGAAACGGGGTTGTACTGATGTTTAAAACCGACTGGAAAGTGTGGCTGACCCGCTTTGTCTTCGGCGCAGCGCTCATCGCAGTCTACAAGACGTTCGACGATTTCAGCGGCATCGCCTCAGCGTTTGGGACAATTACCAGCCTGCTCGCGCCGTTTTTCTATGGCGCTGTGATCGCCTTCCTGCTCTATCTCCCCTCCCGCAAGCTCGAGGGGCTGATCAAAAAGACCAACAACAAATTTTTGCAAAAGCGGGCGCGATCGATCAGCGTACTCTCCGCGTTGGTGCTCTTCATCGCACTGCTTGCCGTGTTGCTGCTGCTCTTCATCCCCGGCATGTACAAAAATATCGTCTCGTTTGCAAATTCCATCCCCGGCTACCTCAACGACGCGTACAATTTCATCACCCAGTACGCGGAGGGAGCAGACTGGCTGAGCAACATCCTCAAAAATATCCAGAGCCAGCTCACCTTTGACAACATCATGGGCTGGGTGCAGGCTGCTGATATCGGCACCTATGCCAAGGGAATCACCAGCTTCATCGGGGTGGTGGTCAACCTCTTTCTCGGCATCATCCTCTCGATCTACATGCTCATTGACCGCGCGTCGATCAAGCGCAACCTCAACCGGGTGGTCGTGCTGGCGCTCAAGCCCCGCCGCGCCAAAAACCTCGGCGCGTTGCTGTCCAGAATCGCCGACGTGCTCTACAGCTTTTTGTACGGCCAGGCGCTCGACGCACTGTTTGTCGGCATTGTGACCGGGATCATCCTCGCGGTAATCCAGGTGCCTAATGCCGCAGTTCTCGGCCTGATCTACGGCTTGTTCAGCCTCATCCCCTACTTCGGTGCGATGTTCGGCGTGCTCACCGTCTGCCTGCTCACCTTCCTGTCCGGAGGCTTTACCAAGCTGATCCTCGCGTTTGTCCTCATCACCATCCTGCAGTGGATTGACGGCAACATCATCAACCCCAAAATCATCGGCAACGCGATCGGCATCAAGCCGCTCTACGTCATTTTCGGCGTCACCCTCTTCGGCGGGCTGTTCGGCATTGTCGGGATGCTCATCGGGCCCCCGCTCATGGCGATCATCATTGAGCTGGTGCAAGAGTTTGTGGGCGATCGGGAGCGCGTCAAGGCGGTGAAGGAGGGGCTCGAAACCGGGGACCCTGAAGTCGATCCGGACGAAAACCCCGATCTGTATGTCAAGTCCCTCAGTGATGATGAATCACATGAATCCTAGAACTGGAATCCGGACGGCAGGTATGTGCCGTCCGGTTTTTTGATGGTGTCTTTAGACGTGGAAAAAATTCTCCGGTTTTACCGGGGGAAGAAAAAAGAGCAGAGCTACAAGAAAGAGGGTGAGCTTTATGCAAGCCCATCTGACGTTAAAACCATGCTTAAAATTATCGCACAAAGTCGGAAGAAATCTTGCGACCCGTTCAAGGGTTGCAGTGCGTGTGATGCGATAATATAATTCAGTGCCCCTTTTAGGGACTAAGCCGGTAATAACCCCTTTTAGGGGTGGCGCAAGCCACCGGTTGAACCGGTGATCTTGACTCTTAAAAAGTGCAGTTGGAGGGAATGCTCTGGCAATCAGACTTGCACGGCCGCAAAGATCGGCAGGGTATATTGTGAAAGTTGAAAAACAGGACATCAATGATAAATCCCTGAAGGATGTTTCCTTCAGGGATTTATTCTTTCTATTTTTTCTCCACCGTTTCGATAAACAGCTCTTCAAGCTGCTTGGGATCGACTTCAGCGGGGCACTGGGTCATGAGCTCGCTCGCGTTCTGCACCTTGGGGAAGGCGATGACGTCGCGGATGCTCGGCTTGCCGAGCATGAGCATGACAAGACGGTCGAGTCCATACGCCATGCCGCCGTGGGGGGGCGCACCGTATTTGAAGGCGTTGATAAGGAAGCCGAACTGCTCCTGCGCCTGTTCTTCGGTGAAACCGAGCGCCTTGAACATCTTGCTTTGCATCTCTGGGTCATTGATCCGGATCGATCCGCCGCCGAGTTCGCAGCCATTGAGAATGAGATCGTACGCCTTGGCATGGCAGTGCACCGGGTCGCTGAGCAGCTTGTCCGCGTCCTCGTCCGCCACCGCGGTGAAGGGGTGGTGCTTTGCCGCGTAACGTCCCTCTTCCTCGTCGTATTCAAACAACGGGAAATCGGTGACCCACAGCAGGTCATAGCTGTTGTCCTCAATGAGGCCGAGCTTATCGGCCAGGTGGCAGCGCAGCGCGCCGAGACTGTCAAACACCACCGCATTGGAGGGGTCGGCCACAACGAGGATCACATCCCCCGGCTCAGCGTTCATCCGTGCGCGCAGGGCGGTGACCTCCTCCTCGCTGAGGAATTTCTCAAAGCTCGAAGTCGCTTTGTCGGCGGTCCAACGGGTGTAGGCAAGCCCCTTGGCCTTGTAGGTCTTGACAAACTCAACGAGTTTATCAATTTCCTTGCGGGAGAGCTTGTCCGCTCCCCCCTTGACGTTGATCGCACGTACGCTGCCCGTTTCAAGCGCTCCTGCAAACACCTTGAATTCGGTGTTGCGCAGCAGGTCGGACAGGTCGGTGAGTTCAAGGCCGAACCGGGTGTCTGGCTTATCCGATCCGAATCGGTTCATTGCCTCCTCATAGCGAATGCGGCGCAGCGGCAACTGAACGTCCACATCCAGGATCTTTTTGAACACGTACTGCACAAACCCCTCGTTGACCTCGATGACGTCGTCGACATCGACAAAGCTCATTTCGAGGTCGATCTGGGTGAATTCGGGCTGACGGTCGGCGCGCAGGTCCTCATCTCGGAAGCAGCGGGCGATCTGCATGTAACGGTCAAATCCAGCGAGCATAGTCAGCTGTTTGTATTGCTGGGGAGACTGTGGCAGGGCAAAGAATTTGCCCGGGTGCACGCGGGAGGGAACGAGGTAGTCTCGCGCACCCTCAGGGGAGGATTTGATGAGAATCGGGGTCTCAATCTCAATAAAGCCATTTTCATCGTAGTAGTCGCGCGCCGCCTTGGTGATCTTGTGACGCATGAACAGCGATTGCTGCATCTCGCCGCGACGCAGGTCGAGATAGCGGTATTTAAGACGGAGCTCCTCGTTGACATTGGTGTTGTCGGTGATTTCAAACGGGGGAACTTCAGCCTCGGAGAGAACGCGCAGGTCGTCGACAAAAATCTCGATATCGCCGGTGGGGAGGTCGGGGTTTTTGCTCTCCCGCTCCCGCACCGTTCCCTTTGCCATCAGCACAAATTCCGCGCGACAGGTGGTCGCCTTGTCAAATACAGTCCGGTCAGAGGCATCGTCAAACGCAAGCTGCACGATGCCGGTGCGGTCGCGCAGATCGAGGAAAGCGAGGTTTCCGAGGTCGCGCCGCTTCTGCACAAATCCCGCAACTACCACAGTCTGACCCACGCAGTCCATCCGCACGTCGTTGCAGTAGTGGGTTCTTTTGAGTCCGTTCATCTTGTCTGCCATCTTTTTTATCTCCTTGTATTTAAAACTGAATTTCCTCGTCGGTCACTTCGTCCGCGAGATCTTTGAGGTGCTTTTGATAGACCGCTTCGGGCAAATCCTTAAATTCGACTTCCTTGGTTTCGCCGTCACCCATATCCTTGAGTTTTGCCTTGCAGGAGCTGACCTCGTCGTCGCCGATGACCATCGACAGCTTTGCGCCGAGCTTGTCAGCGTATTTCATCTGCGCCTTGAGACTTCTGCCCACTGTGTCAAACTCGACAAAAAAGCCCTCTTTGCGCAGCAGCGAGGTGAGCTGCGCCGCCTTGAGCGCGGCCTCCTCCCCGATCGAGGCTATGTAGAGGTCGCAGGACTGTGGCGAGGGGAGCTCAATCCCCTGCTTATCGAGGATCATGAGCAGACGCTCGAGACCCATTGCGAATCCGAGCGCCGGAGTGGGTTTCCCGCCGAGGGTTTCGACAAGGCCGTCGTACCGTCCGCCGCCGCACACTGTGCTCTGCGCGCCGAGGTCGTTTGAGACAAACTCAAACACTGTGCGGGTGTAGTAATCGAGACCGCGCACAATGCGGGGGTTGACCACAAATGCAATGCCCATCGCCTGGAGGTTGACCTTGGTCAGCTCAAAGTGCTTGCGGCAGTCGTTGCAGATGTAGTCCAAAATCACCGGCGCGTCCTTGGCAATCTCCGCACACTCCGGTACCTTGCAGTCGAGCAGACGCATCGGGTTTTTTTCCAGCCTCTCCTCGCAGGTGCCGCAGAGGGTGCCGAGGTGCGCGGAAAAATAGTCCTTGAGCGCCTGCTGATACTTCGCACGGCATTCAGGGCATCCAATCGAATTGATCTGCAGCTCAAGGTTTTGAATGCCGAGCTGCTCAAAGATGTCATTTGCAACCCCGATGACCTCTGCGTCCGCGCCAGGCGCCGCAGCGCCGAACATCTCAACGCCAAACTGGTGGAACTCCTTAAACCGGCCCGCCTGAGGACGTTCATTGCGGAAACAGGACACTACGTAACTGAGTTTGACCGGCAGCGCATCGCCGAGCAAGCCATTTTCGAGTGCGGCGCGCACCGTGCCCGCTGTCCCCTCGGGGCGGAGCGAAAGGGATCGACCGCCTCGGTCCTCAAAAGTGAACATCTCTTTTTGAACCACGTCGGTGGTGTCCCCCACCGAGCGCTTGAACAGTTCGGTGTGCTCAAAGGTGGGGACCCGGATTTCCCGGAATCCGTACAATCTTGCCGTATCCAGTGCCAGGTTTTCGATAAACTGCCATTTGTGGCTCTCGGAGGGCAGTGTATCCTGGGTTCCCCGCGGCGCTTTGGTTAACAGTTTCATTTTATTCATCCCATTCCTTTCAGATCAGCGCCCTGCTCGGGTGGCAGGGGCTGGAATTCACTTTTTGAATTGATCCAGGCGCACAAAAAAAGAAAAAGCCCCCCGTCCTGTCAAGGGACGAGGAGCAAACTCCACGTGGTGCCACCCAGTTCATGCGGCAAAAATAACCGCACCTCTCTACTCCCCTTAACGCGGGGGTACGGCCCTGCTTTAGATCACAGGGCTGCTCAGAGGTGTCTTCGCCACCGCTGCCGGAAAACGGCTCGCACCAGATGCCGTCCTCTCTGGAATCCGCGCGCGTGGGTACTCCTCCCCATCAAGGCATTTAAACTCTGCCCAATTCAGGGCAGCATTGTTTTATTTTAGATTTCTATTTAGACAATCCTGTTTATCTCTGTTGTGGATTGACGATGTTGCGCCAATCGAGGTCACCGCGCTCAAGGCCGTGAATCAGAACTTCAGCGGTCGCAATGTTGGTTGCGAGCGGGATATTGTGCACGTCGCAGAGGCGGAGCATGTCGATTTCATTGACCTCCCGGCTCTTGTCCGCAAGCGGGTCCCGGAAAAATAAGAGAAGGTCGACTTCGTCATAGGCGATACGCGCTGAAATCTGCTGGTCGCCGCCCTGCTTTCCACTCAGAAAGCGCTGTATATTTAGGCCCGTTGCCTCAGAGACGAGCTTGGCCGTTGTTCCAGTTCCACAAAGGGTATGTCGGCTCAAAATACCGCAGTAAGCAATGCAAAATTGTACCATGAGTTCTTTTTTTGAATCGTGTGCGATGAGTGCGATGTTCATTGTGCTTTTCCTCCTTAAGTAATGATCCTTATTTCCTCAATCCATGCTGTTTTATACCAAAAGTGTCAGTGAACGGTCAGCGGGACATGCTCCCCATCAAGTCGGGCAGCAATCGCTCGGAATACTTTGGCCGGTAGTCGGCCCGGTTCAAGCGGCAGCCCTTTTGCAGATCCAAATAGAATTTCCCGGTGTTCGGGAATAACACCCAGCAGCTGCACCCCGACGCGGTCGATGACAGCGTCAAGATCAGGCATCAGCTCTTTTCTAACTGTGTTCCTGTTCACTTTATTGATCACCAGCCGGACCGACTGGTTTCCCGCCTGCCGCAGGCAGCCTGCAACAAGGGATGCATCCCTGACGCAGACCGGATCGGGCGTCACAATCAGCAGCACCTGATCCGATACCTGTGGAATAATTTTCGTCAGCGCATACCCTGCGGACGTATCGATTACAATGTAATCAAACTTGCTTTTCAATCTGCGGCAGAGGAAAGAAACCTCGTCACAGGTCGGAAAACGTTCAAATGCCGACGGCGCTGCAATTAGGAATAAATTGCTGGTTCCAGGTACGGGACAGACCGCGTCGGACAGCTCACAGCGCCCGCTCAAAAGATCGCCAAAATCGTAGACCGATTCCGAGACCCCCAGCATGATGTCCAGCCCTCTCAGGCCGCAATCCAGCTCCACGACGACCGTGGATTTCCCCTGGCTGGCGAGCGCCCTGGCGAGGTAACAGCAAAAAGACGACTTCCCCACGCCGCCTTTTCCTGACGTCACGGATATCACCCTGCTCATTTGTCCCTCCTACCCGACACATGGTCGGCAAAGTGCATAATAATCTTACTCTAATTCTAACACAAAAAAAGAGAATGTAAACCTGTTTTTTGTTTTTTTCATAAAATGGCAAAAAATAGTTCAATATATTATCTATACTGAACTATTTTTTTCAAAATATAACCAATTGAGTTCGGCTATTTGACGATCAACACTTCCTTAGACTGCGGGAGCGCATCCTCCTGCGTCTTGGTGCGGTTGTAGGCGTCAATGATGTCGCCAACGGTTTCCTTGGCGTTTTCACCCTCTTCAATCATAATAGAAATTGCAATTTCCGGGTTGTCTGCGGGATAGAATGCAACAGCAGCAGAGTGGGTAATAGTTTCGGTTTTCTGAGGTGTTCCCGACTTAGCAGCAACGTTCTTCCCTTTTAATGTACTCACTGTTTCTGCCATCAGCTTCATTCCCTCGGTGTCAATTTCAAAGGCGTTGTTTTTGTCCTCCAGCGTCCCCAAAACCACCGGCTCAGTTGCCTTGATGGTAGAGCTGTAATCGTATTTTTCTACCGATTTGATCAGATGAGTCTCGTACCGGGTGCCCTTGTTCGCGATCACCATGGTGCTAATTGCCATCTGGAGAGGGGTGATATAGGTCTCTGACTGTCCAATCGCTGTCTGGCAGATGTCTCCGATATTCCAGCGAATTCCCAGCTCCTCAGAAGTTTTCTTACTCGAAACACGGCCGACCGCATTCTTAATTTCCAGCCCTGTCTTTTCGCCCATTCCCATAGCATGTGCATAATTATAGACCGTCTCTTCTCCTAAATCCTCGCCCACCTGATAAAAATAAATGTTACAGGAATGCTCCAACGCAGTGTAAATATTCGTCAGTCCGCGGTGACCGTACTGCTGGCATCTAAATTCTCGGTCTGAAATACGGTAGGGGTTCTGACAGTTGATTTGTCGTGTCGGTGTGATCTTTCCTTCGCTGACCCCGGCGACTGTCATCACCGTTTTAAAGGTGGAGCCCGGACGGTAGAGCTCGTTAAGCGCGCGATTCATCAAAGGCTTGAGCGGATCGGCGAGCAGTTCGGAGTAGTTGGTTTTGTACTGGTTGATGTCATAGGTCGGATAGGTTGCGAGCGCAAGCGCTTCACCTGTCTTGACATCGAGTACTGTTGCTGCCGCGCCCTTGGTCCCCGGGTACTTGCCCGCTCTCAGCTGCAGTACGCGGTTCTCGAGCACGTCCTGCACCTCTTTTTGAAAGTTCTTGTCAATGGTGAGCATGATGGTGTTGCCGGGCTGCGGCTCCTGCTTCATGTATTGATCGACAATTTCCCCGTCTTTGTTTTTGGTGACGACCATCACACCGTCGGTGCCGCGCAGCTCATCCTCCATCACCTTTTCCACCCCATCGCGTCCGATGGTGTCGTTCATCTTGTAGCCCTTCTGTTTCAGATCATCATACTCTTCCGCAAAGATCTTGCTCATCGAGCCAATGAGATGGGGAGCAATTGTCCCGCTCACATACTCGCGCACATAGGACTCCGAAACCCGCACTCCGGGCATGTAATCTCCGAGCTCCATGAGCTTGGTCGAAGTGGCGCTTGAAACGTCTTCTGCAAAGAGGTAGGGATTGTTATTTCCCCAATCCGACATGAGCATCTGCGCGCGGATACCCGCGATTCTTCTGGTCTCTTCTTCCGTATAGCCCTCAATGTTGCAGTTTTTGATCAGCATCTGCACACAATCATTCGCAGAGGCATAATCCTGAACATTGAGCGCCTTTTTGAGCTTCGCAATGTCGCTGTCTGCTCCCGACAGAAACTCGTAGGGTGCAGTTGCAGTAACCGGGAAGGTGTCAACCCATCCTTCCCCTGATTCGCTCAGGAGATTTGTCAGTTCGTAGATCATTTTGTTGATCTGGGCATTTTCCTTTTCCTTGTCCTCGTCCGAGAACACCGCCCTGTCAATCTCGAGGTTCAGAGCGAGCTTGTTGGTGACGAGCGGCCTTCCGTAGCGGTCGGTGATTTCACCGCGAGAGGTTTCGATCGTTTCATATGTTTCGGTAGTTGCCTGAGCCGCTTTTGCAAAGTCATCCCCTTTAACCACCTGATAATCCATCAGGCGCATTAAGCAGAGCACAAATGCGGCGACAGCAAGCAAGATCAAAACGATCAGACGGATCAGCCCAGTCTTTTTCTTCGATTCTGTTGCCATATGGACAGCACTCCGTTTCTAAATGGCTGGTTGCAAGCAACCGTGTGTATGCATTTTATTCGTCTGCCGGGTCGTGAAACCAAAAGTAAATCCTCCTGGTTAAAAAGTAAATAATAGGTGTAACCGCAAGGGTATAAACCGAGACAGGAAGCAGCTTGTGCAGCACGACGGCACTCAAATTGTCAAATCCCCACATCGCGTAGTAGAACACAAAGTTGAAAAACATGTAGATCACAATAGTTGCAGCACAAAGGAAAAGCGCGTTGACAATGTTGAGCTTTGCAAGATACATCACCAGCAGCGAGCAGAATACACAGCACAACATGATTATGATCAGAGAAAATCCGAGCAGCTTGCCGGAGGAAATATCCCAAAGGCCGCCAGCAAGTGCGCCGAGCACTGCGGCGGTTTTTTCGGTTTCAAACATGGACAGGCAGACGGCGAATGGGAGAACTAAAATCGGACGGGTCCCAAAAATTTGAAACAGGCCGGGAGTGGTCTGCATGATAAATAGAACCAACAAAGTTACAATATAAACAATCCATTTTAATATGTTCTTGGTTTGTTTTCTCATTCCTTCCTCCTATTCTTGCTCGGAGGAAGCTTCATTGCCGGGAATGTTTACGCCCTGTCCTAAAAAGCTCTTGAGCACAGCGACGTTCGTCACTTCAGTTACATCGACTGAGGGTTTGATCACCGCGTAAGCGGAGATGCCGTTGTTCTGCACCTTGATCTCTTGCACGGTGCCGATGATCAGGTCCTGCGGATAGAGACCGCTCGAACCGGCAGTACAGACGATGTAACCTTTTGCGATACTTGTCTCTTTAGAAAGGTGTTTCATCTGACAGAACCCTTCCTGCGAAAGGGCGAGTTCACCGGACACAACGCCGGTGTCCTTGGTACGCACCTCGTAGCCGCTGATCTCAAGGTCAGGGCTGAGCAGCGTTGTAACATGAGCATATGTAAGCCCTACGCTCGTCACCTGCCCCACCAGGCCCGCCGAGGTGATTACCGGGTCGTTCTTTTTGACCCCGTTTACGCTGCCTTTGTTGATTGTAAAAGAGCCGTAGGCATCGCTCGGATCGCGGGCGATGACAGTCGCCGGTTCCATATCAAAATCGGGGTTTGTCTCCTTGATGCCCGCGATTTCCTTGAGCTGTTCATTCTGCTCCTTCATCTTTTCGTAATCCACAATCTGCTGCTGCAGATCAGCGATCTGCCCTTTGAGCTCTTCATTTTCCTTTTTGTAATTCCCTGCGTTGAGAAATTTATCAAAAAAACCGCTCACGCCGTTGGACACCGCCGAAGCGCCCTGCTGAATGGGGGCGGTCAGAGAGCCGATCAACCCGTTCGGGGCCGACAGTCCTCCGGTGGACGCCTCATACAGCATGACACCGATAAACACCGCCACCACGCCGAGAAGGATTTTAAAGCGCCAGCTCTTAAAAAATTCGCGCATAAGCCACCTCGTCTGTATAGAATTGAAAACGGGACAAGACCGAGCCTCGTGTTGCCAGTTGTCCGAAACTCAGTCTTTTGAAATTGATTTTGTTTGGGTTGTAACCAGAGTTAGAATTTGCTGTCGTCGTTGAGCACATCGTGCAGCTTATCAATGTTTTCGAGGACTTTGCCCGTTCCCTCAGCCACGCAGTCAAGCGGATTTTCCGCAATGTAGACCGGCATACCGGTTTCCTGTGCAATCAGCTGGTCAAGGCCGCGCAGCAGCGCGCCGCCACCGGTGAGGGTGATTCCCTGATCAATGATGTCCGCAGCAAGCTCCGGCGGAGTTTTTTCGAGCGTAACCCGCACCGCGTCAAGCACGTTTGCGAGTGGATCTGCAAGCGCCTCACGGATTTCATCCGAGGAGATCTGAATGTTTTCCGGCAGACCGTTGAGTAGGTTTCTGCCCTTGATGTTCATCGTTTCCTCAGTCTCAAACGGGAATGCTGAGCCGATGGTGATTTTAATGTTTTCCGCAGTGCGCTCGCCGATGAGCAGGTTGTATTTTTTCTTTATGAAATTGATGATGGAGTTATCGAACTCATCTCCGCCGACGCGGACAGACTTTGCCGCAACAATGCCGCCGAGCGAAATGACTGCAACCTCGGAGGTTCCACCGCCGATATCCACGACCATGTTGCCGGTCGGCTCTGCGACCGGAAGCCCTGCGCCAATCGCGGCTGCCATCGGCTCCTCAATAATCGAAACCCTCTTTGCGCCCGCTTTTTCGGTGGACTCGCGGACTGCCCTCTTTTCAACGGCAGTGACGCCCGAAGGGATGCAGATGATGACGCGGGGGCGAGCCATAAAGGTCTTGTGCAGCGCCTTGCGGATGAATTGTTCAAGCATACTGGTGGTAATATCAAAATCAGCGATAACCCCGTCTTTGAGCGGACGAACCGCTTTGATCGAGCCCGGAGTTCTGCCGATAACGTCCTTTGCTTCCTGTCCAACACATTTGACCACATCGGTGCGAGTGTCCACCGCGACAACCGAAGGCTCGCGGATGATGATGCCCTTCCCCTTCATAAACACCAACGTGTTGGCGGTACCCAAATCGATACCAATATCCCTAGAAAATGCTCCCATAGTGTGCTCCTCTCTATACGTAAAAACCAGAATATTCCAGTTGACTTATTAACTCATTTATTATAACCCTAAAAAAACTTTTTCTCAATCTGTTTGGACGAAATTTCACTGTATATTCATAAAAACGTCAAGTTCCTTCTTAAGCCGCGCCACCGGCAGTCCGACAACGTTGAAAAAATCCCCTCGGATCTCCTCAACCAAGAGGCTGCCATATCCTTGGATGCCGTAGCCGCCCGCCTTGTCAAACGGCTCGCCGGTTGCGATGTACTCATCGATTTCCCGGTCGGTGAGGTTGAAAAATTCCACCTCAGTCACTTGAGAAAAGCTGACTGCGCGCTGTCCTCTCATCAAGGACACTCCAGTGATCACCTTGTGGGTGCGGCCGGATAAAAAGCGCAGCATTTCTTGCGCCTCCTCACGGTCTTTTGGCTTGCCGAGAATGCGCTCTGCCAAAAGCACCACAGTGTCGCAGCCGATCACTACATCCTCCGGGTATTTCTGGGCGATTTCAAGCGCTTTGGCGCGTGCCAGCCGTTCCGCATAATAATCCACCGGTTCGACCGCTACACTGCTCTCGTCGAGCTGAGACGGTATCACCTCAAATTCCGGGGTGACGAGCTTGAGCAGCTCGCGGCGCCGAGGCGATTGAGAAGCAAGAATAATTTTCACTGATAATCCCTCTATTCCACACCGCGGTAATACAAACCACGGGTAATATGTTCATCAAGTTTTACTTTTTGTTGAAATTTTTCAATCACCTGGCGCACTTGGTACTGCGACTCATAGGTAAATTTCAGCACTCCAAATGAAATATTCTCTACCTCCCTCATCCGGTCGGCCATCCACAGAGGCGCTGGGTTGTAGAGTTCGCTGCATCCACCTCGACAGCGCACTTCAAAACGAAGTCCCTTGCGGTCAGTCAGATGTGATTTGCCTGCGCATTCCCCACAGCTTTTGGCGTTTCGCACAGGGCAGTTGCGGGTGAGCATCAGTGGGAGATGCCCGTAAACCAAGATTCCCTTTGGAATCGCTCCGCCGAGAGATCGAATTTGGGCCAGTGTCAGTTCTGGGGAAAGGACACAATCCAACAAACCGTATTGTTCAAGATATCTAATACTTTCTGTATTGGATAAATTGAGCGAAAATCCGCCGTGCAGCCGAAATCCAATTTCTCTGCCCAGCTGAAGCTGCGCAAGATTGAGCACCAGTAAATCTTTCAACCCACTCTCAAAAAGTTGTTGAAACTTTTGCTTTACTTCTCCTTCCCTGCCAAACATCCCGCGAGGAGGGAGAATGATGAGTTTCTCCTTTAGTCTGTCCAATTTTTTAATATTTGAAACAAGCTCGTCCAAATCCACGGCGATCCAGTCAAACAAATCGATTTGGTCCAACGGAATCTGCTCGAACCGGTCGAATTCTCCGCGCAGTCCGCAAAACGTCTGCATGCTGAAATCCAAACTGTCCTCAACAGAAGGACAAAACCGCTTAGGTTGTACCTGTCCTCTCAACTCGGTGAGTTGTTCCACAGCCTCTCTGCGCATCCGATTGAGTTCCGAAACAGGGAGGCTGAGCCCTTCGTCGAGGGTAATCTGACAATCCTGAACGGAAAATACGGTGCCGCCGAATTTAGTCAGCGACTGCATAAGCTTCTGCTCATCCAGAGCAACTCGGAGGGCGGGCTCAGGCTCCCGCCCCGCAACCCGGACAGTGTTTTGACCATCGCTGAGGCAGAGCTCGCAGGGGAGCCCGTCCCGCATGTGAAAGGTGAGTGAAACGCTCACCCGGCCAACCGGCTTTTGGTAGCTGTTTTCCAACTGCTTGAGCAGCTTGGGGGAGGCCGCGACAACGTCCTGTTTTTCCCGCACGCCAAACATGGCAGGCCCAGGCCTGCCGTCCAAATAACTGTCTGTAAATCCGCTTCTGGAAAACACCGCGCGCAGAGTCTCCAGATCGGGGGATCTCCCGTCCACCGCGTCGCGACAGGCGCGCACTGCGGCTGCCACGTATTCCGGGCGCTTCATTCTCCCCTCGATTTTAAGGGAGCATACCCCAGCTGCACGCAGTTCATCCACCCGCTCCACAGCGCTCAAATCTTTGAGCGAGAGGTCGCACGCCCCTTTTCGTCCCGCTGAAAAAGGCAGGCGGCAGGGCTGCGCACACATGCCGCGGTTGGCGCTGCGCCCGCCCAGCATCCCGCTCAAATAACACTGCCCGGAAACGCACATGCAGAGCGCTCCGTGCACAAATGCCTCGAGCTCGATATCCACCCGATCCGCGACTTCGGCGATTTCCCGAAGACTCATCTCCCGCGCAAGCACCACCCGCTTGAATCCCCAATCCTTGAGCAGCTGTGCCCCGGAGGGAGTGTGAATGCTCATCTGGGTCGAACCGTGCAGCGGTATGTCGGGCGCCATCTGCTTGACCAGTTGGGCAACCCCGAGATCCTGCACAATAAAGGCGTCAACCCCCAGCTCACAACCGGCTTGAATACAGTCGATCAATTCCTCCCGCTCGCTGTCAAAAAAAATTGTGTTGAGGGTAACGTACACCCGGACACTGTTGAGGCGACAGAATTTCACCGCCTCTTCAAGCTGATCATAGGAAAAATTCTTGGCGCTGCGGCGGGCGTTCAGGGCGTGCATTCCAAGATAGATGCTATCCGCGCCGTTCCGGACCGCCGCAAGGACGCTCTCAGGCTGACCGGCTGGCGCAAGCACTTCGCACTCAGCGGCGGTTGTTGACTGGGTAATTGTTTTTTGGTTCATTGGATTTTTTTTCAATATGATCCCTCAGAGAGTAAATCTCCAGTTCTGTTTTTTGTTTTTCGATTACCTGCTCGAGCTGGGCGATCCGCTTTTTGTACTGCTCCGTTTCCGCCCTAGCCTGAGCCGCCTCCTCCACATAGGTTTTCACCTGGGCGCGGATATTATCGATGCTCGAGGTGTTTTTGAGGCTTTCGTCCATGATCTCCATTGCAACGAGAATCGATGCGTCGATTAAAGAAATCGTATCGTCTACGTTAAAAATATCATTGAGTTTTTTATCCAGCTGGCGGGCAAGCTCTTTAATATACTCGGGATCGTCCGAAGTCTGGAGCACGTACCGTTTCCCGCATATGTAAACTTCCACTCTGTTGTACTGCATGTTTAACCTCCACGCCGTCAAACGGCTGATTTTTCTTCTTTCATCTAAAAGGAATTGGTATATAAACTCTATTATACAATACTATTCCCGTTAGGAAAAGGCATTTCGAAAAAAATTCACGCCGCAGTTTACCTGAATTTCAAAAAATATTTGGGGGAGAAACTGTTTAAAATCGAACTACTTGAGTAAATGAAGTAACCAGTTGTGGGATATCACCAGTTATACTCCCGAAATATAGGCAAAATCCACACCTTTTGGCGTTTGATTTTTCTGAAAAAACCAGATATAATAAAATTATGTATCTGCATTGCCGCAGAAATCAGGTTTTGCCGCAGGTACCCAAAGAGAGGAGCACATTATGAACTACTCAAAAAGCTACTTAAAAAGTGAAATTGTAAAAAACCTTGGGACACTCCGTGTCAAGCCGGAGACCGCCTCCAACGAAAAATACTACAAAGCTGTTTCGATGGTTGTCAACAAACTGCTCGAAAATAAATCCAAACATTTTAAGGCCCACAACGCTTCCACCGGCAGAAAACAGGTCAGCTACCTGAGCATGGAATTTTTAATGGGCCGTTCCCTCAAAACCAACCTGCACAACCTGATGCTCACCGAGGATATCCGGGAGATTCTCAAAGAGTTTGACGTCAATCTTTCAGACATCTATGAGTGCGAACCGGATGCAGGTCTCGGCAATGGAGGACTCGGCCGCTTGGCTGCTTGCTATCTCGATGGCCTTGCCACCCGCGGTTACAACTCCTATGGATATTCCATCCTCTACGAGTTCGGCATCTTTAAACAGAAAATCATCGACGGCTGGCAGACTGAGCTGCCCGACAACTGGCTGCCTGGCGGTGAGGTTTGGCTCAATCCGCAGCCCGAGCTCGCGGTGGACGTTCACTTTGGCGGACACATCGACGAGTTCTGGGACAATGGCTACCACTACAGCAGCCACAAGAACTATTCGGTCGTCAAAGCGGTCCCCTATGATATGTATGTGTCCGGTTACAACAGCACCGGCGTTTCCGTCCTTCGCCTGTGGAAGGCGGAATCCCCTGCGTTTGATATGGAGAGCTTTAATCGCGGCGATTACACCGGCGCGCTGGGCCAGAGCATCTCCGCTGAAGCAATCTCTAAAATTCTCTATCCGAACGACAACCACACCCAGGGCAAGATGCTCCGCCTGCGCCAGCAGTACTTCCTCTGCGCAGCTTCCATCGCGGACATCACCAACCGGCATATGCGGGATTACGGCACACTTGACAACTTTGCTGAGAAAAACGCAATCCACATCAACGACACCCACCCAACCCTTGCAATTCCCGAGCTCATGCGAATTCTGCTCGATGAGTGCGGCTATGGCTGGGATCAGGCGTGGAAAATTGTGCGGGAAACTTTTGCCTACACCAATCACACGGTTATGAAAGAAGCGCTGGAAATTTGGAACGAGGATATTTTCAAGGAAATCCTTCCCCGAATTTACCAAATTGTCGCTGAGATCAACCGCCGGTTTGTCGAAGAGATGAATATGTGCTTTGGCTGGGATCAGATGCGGATTGAGCGCATGGCCATCCTCTCCAACCATCAGGTCCGCATGGCAAATCTCTGTGTCTACGCGACGCATACGGTGAACGGTGTTTCCCGGCTGCACAGTGAAATTATAAAGGACGATGTGTTCAACGATTTCTACAAGATGACACCGGATAAATTCACCAATGTCACAAACGGCATCGCTTACCGCAGATGGCTCAGCCAGTCCAATCCAGCGCTGACCTCCCTGCTCAAAGAGACCATTGGCGACGGCTTTATCGAAGACGCCTCTGAGCTTGCAAAATTCAAAAAATTTGCCGCTGATTCTGCTGTTCAGAAAAAGCTCGAGCAAGCAAAGCAGACCGCAAAGCAAGCGCTTGCGGACTACATGCTGAAAAAACAAAAAATCAGCATGAATGTCGACTCGATCTTTGACGTGCAAGTCAAACGAATGCATGAGTACAAGCGCCAGCATCTGAATGCGCTCAACATCATCACCGATTACCTTTATCTGCTTGACAACCCGGATGCGCCGTTTGTCCCCAAAACCTATATTTTTGGAGCAAAGGCTGCCCCCGGCTATTACATGGCCAAGCAAATCATCAAACTGCTCTGTTGCCTCTCTGAGGAGATTGCGCGGAATTCCCAGATTTCTGACAAACTCAGCGTTGTCTATATTGAGGATTACAGCGTCACCCTCTCCGAGCTGATTATGCCGGCGAGTGAAATCAGCGAACAGATCAGCCTTGCGGGCACCGAGGCAAGCGGCACTGGCAATATGAAATTTATGCTCAACGGGGCGATCACACTGGGTACCCTTGACGGCGCAAACGTGGAGATTCACGACATTGTCGGGGATGACAACATGATTGTCTTTGGTATGACGGCTGAAGAAGTTGTACAGCGCAAAGAAATTGGTTACTCCCCGATCGAGATTTACAACTCAAACCCGACCATTCGGCGTGCAATTGACCTGATGCTCAGTGGAATCAACGGCCAAACATTTGAGGACATCGCAAACTCTCTGAAATTCAATGACCCCTATATGGTACTGGCTGACTTTGATTCCTACCGCAAGGCGCAGAATAAGGTGAGTGAACTCTATCTTGACCGCAAAAAGTGGAACGAAATGTCTGCGATCAACATTGCAGGCGCTGGATATTTTTCAGCTGACCGGGCAATTGAGGACTATGCGCAAAAAATCTGGAAACTCAACTAAGCTGGTTTCAGGCGAATAAAATGAATGTCACTCATCTTTTGTATGGGTGACATTTGCTTTCTTAAAGCAAATACAAATTATGATACAATGAGGTGAATCATGCAGCAACCCATCTATAACAGTCGCAGCCTTGTGTTTAAACGGCCTTTTGGCGCAGTGGAAACAGGGACACAAGTTCAGTTCACCGTTCATCTTCCGATTGAATGGGTGTTCTCCTCAGTCACTTTGATTATCTATAGCGAACAATATGAGCACAATGTCACTATGGAATACCAAAAGACCAAGGGGGACTGTCTGTATTACCGCGCCTCTTTTACCCCGGTGGATACAGGTGTGTACTTCTATCTGTTTAAATTGCAAAAAGGGGACCAAATCCGCTACATCAAATCGCTTGAGGATGCTAGCGGTGTGATCAACAACGGTGAATCCGGCCGGGATTATCAGCTCACAGTTTATAAACCCGGCTACACTACCCCCAGCAGCATCAAAGGCGGGATTCTCTATCAGATCTTTCCCGATCGATTCTGCAGAAGCGGTGTGGAGCATCCGAATGTACCCCAGGACCGTGAACTGCGTTCGGATTGGGGAGGGCTTCCCTACTTTCTCCCAAACGAGCAGGGGGAGATCACAAACAGCGACTATTTTGGGGGCGACCTGCTCGGAATCCAGAAAAAACTCCCTTATCTCCAACAGCTCGGCGTCACAATGATTTATCTCAATCCCATTTTTGAGGCGCATTCCAACCACCGTTATAACACTGCTGATTACAGAAAGATCGATCCCCTGCTCGGCACAGAAGAGGATTTTATCAACCTCTGCCGTGAGGCGAAAAAATGCGGTATTCGGATCATCCTGGACGGAGTTTTCAGCCACACCGGAAGCGACAGCATCTATTTTAACAAGAATAGCCGTTACAACAGCGCAGGCGCTTTCAACACGCCGGAAAGCCCATATAAAAACTGGTTTCAGTTTCTCAAATATCCCGATGTTTACAAGTCCTGGTGGGGATTCACCTCTCTTCCTGAGCTTGACAAGAACAATCCCGATTACATCAATTTTATCTGTGGGGAGGACGGTATCCTGCGCCACTGGCTGCGGCTCGGGGCGTCGGGCTATCGGCTGGACGTCGCAGATGAACTGCCGGACAGTTTTATCGCCCGGGTCCGGGAAGCAGTCAAAGCGGAAGGGGAAGAAAATCTTCTCATCGGCGAGGTGTGGGAGGACGCATCCAACAAACTGGCCTATGGTGTACGACGCAAATATTTCTTGGGGGATGAACTTGACAGTGTCATGAACTATCCCTTTAAAGAGGCTATTTTGGATCTTTTGCGGGGTGGACATCGCAGTCATTTTATCAACAGAATTTCTGATATTGTTGAAAACTATCCTCCACAATCCCTTCATGTTGCGATGAACTCCCTCTCTACCCATGATACAGAACGCGCGATCACAGTGCTTGCTGGGTTGTCTTGTCAGGGAAAGGACAGAGGCTGGCAGTCACATCACCACCTTAACTTTGAACAGTACCGCCATGGTGTCGAACTCCTCAAGGCAGCGATGGCTCTTCAATATTTTCTGCCCGGGCTCCCCTGTATCTATTACGGGGATGAGGCGGGGCTGCAGGGATATAAAGACCCGTTTAACCGCGGCTGCTATCCCTGGGGATGTGAAAACCGAGAACTCATTGATTATGTCTGTCTGCTCGGAAAGCTGCGCTTGGCATCTCCTGCGCTCGGGGAAGGTGCGCTCGAGTTTCTCGATAGTGAAGAAGGCCTCATTGCCCTAAAGAGAAAAGATTACACTGGAGAGACGATTGCGATTATTAACTATACAAATGTTTCGCACAACTTTTCTCACAACTTAAAAGGTTACAACTGTCTTTATCGACCGCAACAATCCCATCAATTGGAGATAGGACCTTATGGACTAGCAGTTTATATACGTAAAAATGAAAATAACGAGTGAGTGTTTCAGCTCTCTTTGAAGGCACTGGACTTTTTAATCACTATTTCTATGTTCTATTAAATAGAACTTACTTCAAATTGCTTTTGAACGTTATGTCTCTCTGCCTTCTTACAATACGTAGAACAGTTCTGCAAAAATGATCATTGGGCTCACCTGCTGCAAAACTGCTAATTTAAAATAGGGATCAGGCGATTTTTATCCGCTGTAAAAAAGGAGAAGTCTCATTCGACTTCTCCTTTTTTACAGCATTCATTGTAGATTTTTAGACTTCGCATTTTCCTTCGTTGTATTCAATTCAATTACATATTCGCGAATTCAAAGGAACAGGTGAAACAAACGCCTTTCTCTCCGCGACCTTGAACCAAAGTCTTTCCCTTCTCGTCTGCCCGATAAATTTTAAGCTCTTCACCTAGTTTCGCCTCATTGACAAAATTGATTGAAAAATCCCGTAACGGCTTTTGTGTGTTTTCAAACGGAATGCTGTCGTATGCAATATCCGCATAAACAGCATTGTAAGTGTGTCCATTACAATCCAGATCTGTGTAGCGAATTGTTTTTGTCCGCACCAATTCCATCTCTTTTGGAACCTTTATTTTTTCAGGTTCTGGGCAATCGATCACCATATCGAAATTATCCGGTGTAGCTTTCGGAAAATCGGAAGGTCGAAGTATTTTTCTAGACTCCGGCTGAACTAAAATCCATGCGGAATGTGCTGACACAGCTACTTCTCCCTGTTCATCGAGCATTTCAAAATCTCGATAAAAGAGAGGACCTTTGACCCCTCGTTCAAATGTCTCAACTGTAATCGGCTGATAGGACTGAAAATAACGATGGATGCGAACAGTCATCCGGGAAAGGAGGAAGACAAATCCATGATCCCATAAATAATCGTGTGAATAACCTTTTATAGTATAGTCCTCTCCCCCAATGTCTGCAACATAGGACATTAAAGTAGAGAGCTTGATGCGATTCAAATTATCGCAATCACGAAAAGCAACTTCAACCGGCTTTTGATAGATTTCTGATGGTTTACGATGTAACAAAATATATTCTTCCTTTCAAAAAATCCGATGCAAATGCATCGGATTTTTTTGATTCAAATAAGGCGAAAAAGTGAATGCTTTCACTTCAAAGATTTGAGTATTACGGCCGCTCCAAGTGCACACAGCAAAAGCCCTTGTGTCTGAAAGTCTGGTATCAAACACCTTTCGTGTACCTGCATACAGCTCGTATACCAGCCGCTGAACGAGTCGAGGAGAAACAGATAGAATTTTTTCGCTAGAACACTTCGGTGTGATCAACCGATCTCATTTGATTGCTTCAATACACATGGATTCTACAAGAAAATTAAGTGTCTCAAATACAGTAACGTTTTTTGAACACCGTTATTCTGCCTGGATAACTTCGCATCCCATATAGGGAACGAGAACTTTTGGTACCGTCACGCTGCCGTCCTCGTTCTGATAATTTTCAAGGATTGCGGCAACGGTTCTCCCAATTGCAACCCCTGATCCGTTGAGGGTATGAACGAGCTGTGCTTTCTCCTTCGCGGATTTCTTAAACTTAATGTTCGCGCGCCGCGCCTGGAAATCTTCAAAGTTGGAACAGGAGGAAATTTCCTTGTAATTGTTGTAAGAGGGAAGCCAAACCTCAATATCATACGTTTTGGCGCTCGAAAAGCCCAGGTCTCCTGTGCTGAGACAGACAACGCGGTATGGGAGTTCCAAAAGCTGGAGAACGCGTTCGGCGTCTGCTGTGAGCTTTTCAAGCTCCTCATATGAGTTTTCAGGGTCAGCAAACTTCACCAGTTCCACCTTGTTAAACTGATGCTGACGAATAAGACCGCGGGTATCTCTGCCAGCAGATCCTGCCTCCGCACGGAAACAAGCCGAATAGGCACAGAATTTAACAGGAATCTTATCTCCGTCAATGATCTCATCACGGTACATGTTGGTAACCGGGACCTCGGCGGTCGGAATCAAAAAGTAATCCATATTGGCCAGCCGAAAGGCGTCTTCTTCAAATTTAGGCAGCTGCCCAGTCCCAGTCATAGAAGCGCGGTTTACCATAAACGGCGGGAACACTTCGGTGTAACCATTTTTGGTATGGGTATCTAGATAGAAGTTAATCACTGCGCGTTCAAGCCTTGCGCCAGCACCTTTGTAGAAATGGAACCGTGCACCAGTCACCTTTGCAGCAGTATCGGGATCGAGGATGCCCAAATCCTTACCCAGATCCCAGTGCGCCTTGGGTTCAAAATCAAATGTGGTAGGAGTCCCGAACTTTCTGATTTCCTGGTTGTCATCCTCGCTTTTTCCGATCGGCACTGAAGGATGAGGAATATTTGGAATCCGCAGAAGAAGATCTTTCTGTTTTGCCTCAAGTTCGCTGGTTTTCGCATTCAGCTCCTTGATTTCATCTGATAGCTTTTTCATGTTTTCCATGACTTCTTCGACATTCCCATTTTCTTTTTTGAGGATGGGAATTTGCTTGCTCACCTTGTTTTGTTCCGCCTTCATTGCATCTTTCTGGGTGCTGATCTCACGGCGTTCGCGGTCGATTTCGAGAATCTCGTCAATCGTCTCGTCCATATTTTTGTTGCGGTCGCGCATCGCTTTTTTGACCATTTCTGCATCTGTCCGGATAAGTTTAATGTCCAACATAATTAACTACCTTTCTTCATTCATATTTGTCAGCCTTCTTGCAAGATCGGCTAATTCTTCTTTGCTGTAAAAATCAATGTGCAGCGTTCCCTGTTCCTCTTTTGCAAGATCAATTTTGATTTTGCGGTGAAGTTCATCACGCATGGCGATCTCAAGCTCGTCATAATAATGATCCCGTTTGGATTTCAGTGGGACGGTTCGTTCCGCTTTTGCTGACTTCTTGGATAGTTTCTCTAACTCCCGCACTGTCATACCCTTGCGCACAGCCAGATTCGCCATTGTAATCATATCAGTTTCATCTTCAAAAGAGAGGATTGCTTTTGCTTGTCCAAAACTCAGATTTCCATTTTCCACAAGACCGATAACTTGTTTGGGCAGGTTGAGCAACCGCAGCGCGTTGGCGACTGCTGGACGGGATTTTCCAACCCGTGTCGCTACTTGATCCTGAGTTAAATCATATTCATCCATCAGCTGCTTATAACCGAGTGCCTCCTCAATGGGATTGAGGTCCTCTCTTTGGAGGTTTTCGATCAGGGCAACCTCCATGACCTGCTTGTCATCCATCTCCTTAATGAGTACTGGAACCTCTGCTAACCCAAGCATTCTGCAGGCACGCCAGCGCCGCTCTCCAGCAATAATTTGATATCCGCCCGTTGAAAGCGGACGCACCACCAATGGCTGGATCACACCATGCTGCCGGATAGAATCCGCAAGGGTGGTGAGCGCCGCCTCATCAAACGTCTTTCGCGGCTGATTCTTATTCGGCTCAATGTCGGTGAGCTTCATTGTCGTCGAACTCGACTCCTCTGCGCTGTTATCCAAAAAGAGCGCATCCAGTCCTTTTCCAAGACCGCTTTTTCTCGCCATTGTTTGCCGTCACTTCCCTTCTACGCTCTTTTTTTATTTGACTTGATCAATTCTTTTGATAGCTCCAGATACGCCTTTGTGCCTTTGGAGCTTTTATCATAATACAAAATCGGTTCCCCATAGCTTGGCGCTTCGGAGAGGCGCACATTGCGCGGAATGACCGTCTTGTAAACTTTTTTCGGAAAAAACTTCTTAATCTCTGCGACAACCTGCATGGTCAGATTCAATCTGCCGTCAAACATTGTCAACAGCACCCCTTCTATTTCGATGAAAGGGTTATACATTCTCTTTACCTGGCGGACTGTAGCCATCAATTGGGAAAGCCCTTCCAAAGCATAGTATTCGCATTGAATTGGAACAAGAAGGGTATCACAGGCGGTGAGCGCGTTCAAAGTGATCAGTCCCAAAGAAGGCGGACAATCGATGAGTATGTAATCGTATTGATCCTTCACCTGTGCAATCGCTTTTTTGAGCCGGTAGGTTCGATCCTCCAGTTCAACAAGTTCAATTTCCGCGCCTGCAAGCTGGATTCCTGCGGGGATGATATCCACCTGTTTGAATTTTGTCTTGCGGATCACCTGCTCTGCTGTGGCGCTTCCAATCAGAAGGTCATACGAGGTCTGTCCAGCTTCCTTTTTGTTGACGCCCATTCCACTGGATGCGTTTCCCTGTGGGTCAGTATCGATCAGCAGTGTTTTTTTGTTGTTGTGTCCAAGCGATGCTGCAAGATTCACTGTGGTTGTTGTCTTTCCAACCCCGCCTTTTTGGTTTGCTATCGAGATCACTTTCCCCATTCTAGTAAGCTCCTATTCTTTTCTCATAAGATAATTCTATTATAGCACAAAAGTCGGCGCTTTAAAAGAGATTTTTACTGTTTCACGTGAAACAAAAAGCTCCATCCGAAATAGGATGGAGCTTTAATCGCTAGGATTGTTTATAGTTTTCAATTGGTATCCGCACAATATACTCGATGCAGTCCTCCTGTTCTCTTTTTTCTGCTTTTGCTGCTACACCGGCGTTCTGCATGGTTTCAATTGCCCTGTTAATCGTGTTTAAAAAGAGCCGAACATCTTTGACGACATGTATGTATTTCCGCTTAGATTTCTGCTGTTCCTTGAGAATACCGTCAATGTACTCCTCAGTCTGCTTTACATTGAGCCGTTTTGCCCCAACATAATAGATAACCTTGTCGATCATACCGGGATCAGTGAGTTTTAAAATCGCTCTTGCATGGCGTTCGGTGAGTCCAGCATCTAGGATTTTCATCTGTTGTTTTTCATCCAGTCTTAAGAGCCGAAGTTTATTTGCAATCGTTGACTGTGCCTTGCCAAGTCGTTTTGAAGCTTCTTCCTGCGTCACATTCCACTCCACAATGAGGTTAGAGATCGCTTTTGCCTCCTCAAAAAAGTTTAAATCCTGCCGCTGAATGTTCTCGAGCAGCGCAAGTACGGCCGACTGCTTTGCATCCGTCTCTACAACGATACAGGGAACTTCTTTCATCTCGGCAATCTGAGCTGCTTTAAGCCTCCTCTCGCCTGCAATCAGCTCGTATTGTGATCTTGCATTCAAACGCACCGTTAATGGCTGCAAAATTCCGTTTTCACGAATGCTGTCAGACAGTGATTGCAGTTCTTCGAGGTCAAACAGTGTCCGGGGCTGCGCCGGATTTGACACAATCTCAGAGACTGGTATTAAAACAACTTTATTCACGACCTTTCCCTTTGAAAAGATACCCAATTTCGTTCCTCCTCTCAACAAGCTTGAATTTATACAGCCTGTCCTCTTTCACTATAACACAAAGAAACGAAAGTTTCTATCTATTTTCATCGGGCAAAACTGACTGAAATCCCGCTCGAATTGCATGATTCTCCTTTTTAAAGAGGATTTTTTTTGATTTTTCCTTGCATTCTGGGGTATTTCTGCGGAGTTTGCGATATTTTTTTTATCAAAACAATTGATCTTCCATCCTGATTGGGCAGCTGAAGCTTTTCAACCCCTTCTAGTTGAGCTCCTAATGTCTGTATCGCCCGTTTTGCTGAACAAAGCTCCTCTTCAATCTCAATCCCTTTGAGGGCGATGAAAAAACCGCCCAGTTTTACAAAGGGAATGCAGTATTCACTCAAAGTTTGCAGATTTGCCACTGCACGCGCGGTGGCGTAATCATATTTTTCCCGAAATTCTGCGGATTTTCCCCCTTCTTCTGCCCGAATGTGTACCGTTTTGATCGGTAGACCAAGCTGATCCGACACCTCCTGCAAAAAAAGAATTCGCTTGTTGAGGCTGTCGAGTTGGGTGATCTGAAGATCCCCTCTTAGGATTGCGAGTGGTGTCGAGGGAAACCCTGCCCCGGTGCCGACATCGATTAGCGAGGCGCCCTGTGGAAGGTTAGCCGCACGTAAGAGGAGGAGACTGTCCACAAAGTGTTTGATCACAATCTCATCCGGATCTGTAATTGAAGTTAAATTGATCTTTTCATTCCATTCCACCAGCAGCTTTGCATAAAGATCGAACTGATCGAGCTGCATTTGGGTAATATCGATCTCATATTTCGCTAAAGCACTTTGAAGAAAATCCTTGTTGATCATTTTTCTTTCCCCTTTCCAGCCTGCTCGAGCCAGATGAGTAAAACTGAGACATCGGCCGGGCTCACACCCGAAATTCTGGAGGCCTGTCCAATACTCAGCGGTTTTACCTTGTTGAGTTTTTCCTGTGCTTCGAGTCTCAATCCCTCAATTGTTGTGTAATCAAGTGCAGCTGAAAGCGGCTTTTGCTCGAGTTTTCGCATTTCCTCCACCTGCATCAGCTGCCGCTTGATATAACCTTCATATTTGAGTTCGATTTCCACCTGTTCTGCAACTTCAAAGGGCAGTGGCGGACGTTCTCCGTCAAATGGTGCAAGGTCGATATATCGAATCTGTGGCCGCCGAATCAAATCAGCCAGCTTTGTCCCTGTCGTGAGCGGAGATGTTCCACGTGAAACAAGAAACTCGTTCAACTGTTCCGATGGTCCTATATTTGCCTTGCGTATTCTCTTTTTTTCCTGCTGGATCAATTCAAGCTTATTTAAAAACTGCTGATACCTTTGCTCTGAAATCAAACCGAGCTGATACCCCAAAGGTGTGAGACGCTGATCTGCATTGTCCTGTCGTAGAATCAACCGGTATTCACTGCGCGAGGTCATCATTCGATAGGGATCCGAACAACCTTTTGTCACCAAATCATCGATCAATGTGCCGATATAAGAGCTTGCTCGATCCAAAACAAACGGCTCTTTTCCTTGAATCTTTAATGCCGCGTTGATTCCGGCAATCAACCCTTGAGCTGCTGCCTCCTCATAACCTGAAGTCCCGTTGAATTGCCCTGCCCCGTAAAGTCCCCCAATCTGTATCAATTCCAGTGTCGGCAGCAGCTGCAACGGATCACAACAGTCGTATTCAATTGCATATGCGGTTCGCATTATTTCTACCCGTTCCAATCCACGGATCGTGCGCAGAAATTGAATTTGAACATCTTCTGGAAGAGATGATGACATTCCTTGTAAATAAATTTCATCTGTATCCAATCCCATTGGCTCCACAAACAGCTGGTGGCGCAGTTTATCGGGAAAACGAACCACCTTGTCCTCAATGGAAGGGCAATACCGCGGTCCAACTCCTTCAATTCGCCCCGCATATAGCGGTGAGCGATGTAGATTTTCCCGAATTACACGGTGGGTCTCCTCATTTGTATAGGCTATATAGCACTTCACTTGATTCTCAAGCTTACCTGTTGTCTCAAACGAAAAGGGAACAATAGGATCATCCCCGCACTGTTCCTCCAAAACAGAAAAATCAATGCTCCTACGGTGAACACGGGCCGGCGTACCGGTCTTAAAACGGCGCAGCTTTACTCCCAGTTTTTCAAGATTGTAAGTCAGTGTTGTCGCTGCAAGCGCTCCATCCGGACCGCCAGTATAGGAGGCTTCTCCAACATGAATAGTTCCGTTCAAATAGGTTCCACAGGCTAGAATGACCGCTTTTGCTTCAAAGACTGCTCCCAACTTTGTAACCACAGATGTTACATTGTTATTCTCATCCAATCTCACATCGACAACCTCTCCCTGTCGGAGATCCAGGTTGTCCTGTGCTTCCACTGTTTGTTTCATTAGCGCATGGTATTTCATCCGGTCGGCCTGAACGCGCAGGCTGTGGACCGCAGGGCCCTTTCCGCGATTGAGCATTCTGCTCTGCAAAAAAGTCGCATCCGCCGCCTTTCCCATTTCCCCACCCAGCGCATCAATTTCCCGCACCAGGTGGCCTTTTGCCGTTCCCCCAATCGAAGGGTTGCAGGGCATGTTGGAAATCTGATCAAGCGAAATGGTAAACAGAGCGGTCCGCATCCCCAAGCGGGCGGAGGCAAGTGCTGCCTCAACACCTGCGTGTCCTGCTCCGACAACAATCACGTCATAGGCATCTAATTTATATTCCATAAAGAACTCCCATCTACAAATTGCGGCGCGTTGACCTCACATACACATTTGATCAATACGCCGCACTTCATGAACTGTTTATTTGCCCACACAAAAATGGGAAAACACCTCATCCACAACTGCTTCGGTAACACGCTCTCCAGTCAGCTCAAGAAGTTCTTGAATCGCCGATTCAACCGAAACAGTCACCGCATCGAGGGTAAATCCCACTTTCAACGCATCGATCGCCTCACCAAGGTAGTTCTCTGCATTTTGGGCACAGACCCGCTGACGCTCATTCGCAAGCATCGGCGCGTTACCATCGATCTCCTCCATTTGCAGAAGATCAAATATAGACTCTTTGAGCTGTTCGATTCCCTCGTTTTGCTTTGCAGAGATTGAGACAACCCACCGAAATTTCTTTTTGAGAAGATCAAGATCAATGCGCGCTGGCAGGTCGGACTTGTTCACAACCGCAATTACCGGAAATCCGCTCAGCTGTTCGATAAAAGAGGCGTCCTGCTCTTCAACCGGTTCTGAACTGTCAAAAAGGGCGAGCACAAGGGAAGCTGACTGGATCCGTTCCTTTGCCCGGTCCACTCCGATCCGCTCCACCAGATCCTCTGTCTCTCGGATACCCGCAGTATCGGCCAGTCTGAGTATAATTCCCCCGCCGATATCCACTGCCTCCTCGACAACGTCCCGTGTCGTACCGGCAATTTCAGTGACAATGCTCTTTTGATAGCCGGCAAGCAGATTCATCAAGGTGGACTTTCCGACATTCGGTTTGCCGACAATCGCCGTTTCCACCCCTTGCTGATAGATTCTGCCCGTGTCATAACGGGAGAGGAGCCCAACCAATGCTTGGTGGGATTCCTTCAGTTGTTTGAGCAAGGAATCCGCCTCAATCTCCTCAATTTCCTCCTCAGGATAATCCACCCAGGCATCCAGATGCCCTGCAATGGTGATAAGACGGTCACAGATTCTCCGTATCTCTTTGTAGAGCGCGCCACCCATTGTGGTCAAAGCGGATTTTGCCGCCTGTTCCGACTGGGCATTGATCAGATTGATCACCGACTCTGCCTGGGTTAACGTCATCTTTTTGTTGAGAAAAGCGCGTTTTGTGAACTCTCCGTTTTCCGCCATTTTCGCTCCAGCCTCAAGTGCTGCACGAAGGACCTGGCGGGAGATATAAAGCCCGCCATGGCAGGAGATTTCAACAACATCCTCTCCAGTATAACTCTTGGGGGCGTGGAAAACAAGAGCGACCCCGTCGTCAATTTCTCCTGCCTGGTTGTTGATTGTTCCATAAGCCGCCCGATATCCATCCATTTTTTGCAATGGCTTACCGGAGAGAGGATGAAAAATTTTTTGTGCTATCTCAATTGCCTTATCTCCAGAGAGCCGGATCACAGAAATTCCTCCCACCGCGTGGGGGGTTGCAATCGCCGCTATTGTATGCATCACTTCTCTACCTTTCTTCTAAATTACCGCAGCAGCTGGACCTTCTCCATTCTTATCAAGATTATCAATCCAAAGCATGCCGTCTTTTATCTCACTCATCCAACAGAATGATTATTTTCTTTTGATCTGGTCAAACACAAAACCACCTATCCGTCAAGGGCAGTTCTTCCAATAACTTTGCCAACAAGCTATTTTCATAACCACCGGCTAAACCAGTAGCTTAATTGGCCCTATAAGGGCCTATTACTGGTAAACATCTCAAGAGGCACTGAATTCATTTTGCCTGCAACAGTTGCCCTACAGCCCGTAAACAGGCGATTGCCTTTCTAACGGAAACTTTCTATTATTAAAAGTTTCCTGTTGGCGGCTTACTTCGCTCGATGATTGAAGCTAAAGCTCTTTTACGGGATACCTCCACCAGCAGAGTCGGCGGTTCCCCTAATCAAGAAGAACAGGCATTGGGCGGGTGTGGCCCGTCCAATGCCTGTCCTCGTATTCGGCAGAGCCGATTTTCTAGTCATCAAATTCGATTTTGGAGTAAAGTTTTGCGTCTTTGCGCTCGCTCTTGAGGAATTCCTTCTCAAAATTATAGGTAGAAGGCTCACTCGAGACATTGGTGGGAATATAGTCCTTGTCGTATTTGCGCGGACGGCTGTTCCCACGGTTGCCCGACTGACGGTCTCTCTTTTGACCGCCACCCCGGTTTGCGCGCGGCGGACGGTTATTAAACTTGCGAGGATTTTCACTGAACACAACGACCTTGCGGTTGGGTTCCTCTCCAACCGATTTGGAATAAACCCCGTTAATTTCCGAAACCACCGAATGGATGATCCTTCTCTCATAAGGATTCATCGGTTCAAGGGTGGAGTTTCTTCCGGTTTTAAGGGTTGTCCGGGCAATTTTGGACGCGAGGTTGCGCAGCGTCTCTTCCCTCTTTTCACGGAAATTTCCGCTGTCAATAATAAACCGGACATAATCCCCTTCAATGCGATTGGCGACAAGGGACACAAGGTATTGCAACGCATCGAGTGTCTCACCCCGGCGGCCGATTGCAACGCCGAGATTGTCACCTTTCAGAATGATGCGGACATTGTCCTCATCCCGTTCTACCTGCTGCTCAATGTCGACAAGCCCCATGGCGGAAAGCACATTTTTCAGGTACTCCTGTGCCTCCCAAATTTTATTCGCAGTGGTGTCTTCCTCAGCGGGCCGCTCAGCGGATGCTTCCACACCCGTTTCAACAGCTGTGTCCGGTTCCTCTTGGTCGTCATAGGTGATTTTTATTTCTGCTTGTTCTTTTATCTTTCCAAAAATGCTCTTCTTTGCCTCTTTGAGAACAACAAATGAAAGCTCTTCCTGTTTTTTCCCAAGCTGTCTGCACGCCTGTTCCAGTGCCTGTGCTGCGCTGTCAGCCTGAATAATTATTTCTTTTGCCATGTCAAACCCTCCAATCTACCTTGAGCAATGGGCGTTTCGCCCGATCTATTTGAGGTCGTCGTCGGTTACTTCGACATATTCCTCGCCGTACTTTTCCGCATCGCGTTTTCTCGCTTCTGCGAGCCGTCTGCGGTTGATCTCTTTTTGAGAAACTGTCTCCTCGACAACCACTTCGTTTCCTTTTTCATCTTTTTTAATCTCTTTTTTTACAACCGGCTTTTTCCTTGCCTTTTGCCTCTCTTCCATCTCAGCAATCGCCTGTTCCCTCAGTTCCTTTGGATTGTAGAGCTTGTTGAGCAGGAGAACCTGTCCGATTCCGACAACATAGGTGAGAATCCAGTAGATGCCAACGCCGACCGGTACCGAGAAGGTAATCCAGACCGAGAAAATCGGCATGACAAACATCATCATCTTCATCGAGCCCGCGCCAGGGGTTTCTCCCATCGGGTTCATCTTCATCGATACGAACATCTGAAGGAAACTGAAAATACCCGCAAGGATCGGGATGATAATCAAAATAGAGGTCCAGTTCGGAACCGAACCGAGATTGAGGCCGAGAAAATTCAGATCCAAACTGTTGACTTTGTCGATGACATTCTGTCCGAGTTCGGAAAACTTGCTGGGATCCTGCTGAATCGCATCAACGATTTTGAGCTGCTGGTTCATCGCCCCCGCATTGCCGCCGATAATTTCAGCTGCTTTTGCGATCACATCTTTAGAAAGGTGCAGGATGTGCGTCAGTGGCTTGTAAACAACGTCGATGATGCCGAAGAGGATGACAAACTGAATGAGCATCGGCAGGCAGCCCTTCATGGGGCTGTAACCCTCCTCTTCATAGAGCTTAGTGAGCTCTTCTTGTTTCTTTTGCGGATTTTTGGCATATTTCTTGTTGATTTCCGCAATTCTGGGCTGAAACGCGCCCATTTTTGCGCTGGATTTCTGCTGCTTGATCGCGATGGGAAGCATAGCCACTTTCAGGATAATTGTAAAGATAATAATCGCGACGCCGTAGTTTTTCACTACCTGGTAAATCGCCCAGATCACATAGCCGAGCGGTGTTCCAAAGAGTTCGTAAATAAAATTCATCTGCATCCTCCGTACCGGGCTAGTCCCGGCGAACCTATTTCTTTTTTCCCGTATTGCCTCTTTCTTTTTTCGGCGGAACGGGATCAATGCCCCCCTTGTGAAACGGATGGCATTTTAGAATCCGCCGAATCGCCAGATAGCTTCCTTTGAGCGCGCCGTGCACCGAAATTGCCTCAAACGCGTATTGGGAACAGGTGGGATAAAACCGACAGGTCGGCGGAAACAGCGGGGAAATCGCCTTTTGATAAAAACGGATGATCCCCATCAAGATCTTTTTCATGATAACCTCGAAAAAGGGCTATTTTTTCGCAAGCAGCGCCCCGAGCTGTTTTTTCATCTCCCGGCTGATATCGGTCGATTTCTTTTCCACAGCCTTGGAACGCGCCACAAAGACAACGTCATAGCCAGCCAGATGAAACTGAGGCTCAACCTCACGGTAAGCGGCTTTGATAATCCGGCGCACCCGGTTGCGTACAACCGCCTTGCCGATCTTTTTGCTCACTGTGATCCCCATCCGGCACTGTTTTCCCCTGCACTTGAGTATGTAGGTGACAAGCACGGGGGATGCCTTGAATTTTCCGCGGTAGTACAGCCGCTTAAAATCCTTGTTGAGCTTGAGTGATACCGTATACTTCATAGATCGTTCCTAGCTTTGTAGTCTAACAAAAAAGACCACATAAAAAACTTATGTGGTCAGGTTCACTTGCAATTTTGCAGGCCCCTGGTGCATCGCAAACCAAAGCCCTCAAATTCAGAGTATTCGCCGGTTGGTTTAGTAGGAAAGTCTCTTTCTACCTTTCGCACGTCTGCGCGCTAAAACCTTACGACCGTTTTTCGTAGACATTCTCTTTCTGAAGCCGTGAACTTTTTGTCTCTGACGTTTTTTCGGCTGGTAAGTTCTTTTCATCTTTTATCACATCCTCCGTGTGCTGCGCCAAACAGCATAATGTAGTCAAAAATGGAAGCACCTTCCATTGGTAAACCTGATTTTACCCTTTGTTCTGATAACAGAACCTTGCAAGTTATAAGTATAATCGATAGAGAGGCCATATGTCAAGTTTTTTTTGCGTATTTTTATAATTTTTTCATGTTTTGAATCTTTCAACAAAACTCCACATTTTTTTCTCGGTAATAAAACTATTATATATTAAGGAAAGAACCTGTGAATACGGGTTGTAAAAATGTTGAAAAAATGTTATACTTGAAATCGTATAAGTCTATTCAACTTTCAACCGGCTCTCCACGCGCTGCAGGCCGGCTTGTTTGAGGACTGCAAAAATAAAAACTGGAGGGAATGCGCACATGGAATCCTTTTCACAGGTTTTCAACGCAGTCAAACAGAGCTGTGAATCCGAGCTTTCTCCGACTGCATACGGTTTATGGATCAAACCCATTGAACCTGTTGAATTCAAAGAAGGAACCGCTGTTTTATATCTCAAAAGTGAATTCCAGAAGAACATCGTAATGACCAAATACATGCACATGCTTTCGGCAGCATTTAAAGATATCCTGGGCTTTGATGTAGCAGTTGAAATCATTACAGAGGAAGCGATCGACTCCCAGCTTCTTCCCCACGAATCCGATCTCAAAGGAATCACACAGACCGCCGAGCCGGTCAAAAAGCAGAAGCTCGCTGAGAGCTACAATGGCGGAGAATACGAATACACCTTTGACACCTTTATCGTAGGCAGTTCCAACACCTTTGCCTACGCCGCGTGCAAGGCAGTTGCCCAGCAGCAGTCGGGCGCGTACAACCCCTTGTTCATCTACGGACCGAGTGGATTGGGAAAAACCCATCTGCTCATGGCAATCAGCCACGAGATCAAACGGCAAAATCCCGATACCAACATCCTCTATATCAATGGCGAAGCGTTTGCCAACGAGCTCATCACTGCAATCGGGCGTCAAGCCACCAACGAATTTCGGGAGAAATACCGCCGAGTGGACATTCTGCTCATGGACGACATCCAGTTCCTCGCCGGCAAAACCCAGACGCAGGAGGAGTTCTTCTATACCTTTAACGACCTCCACCAGGTGGGAAAACAGATCGTCCTCACCTCAGACCGTCCGCCCAAGGACATCAAAACCCTTGAAGAGCGGCTGCGGACACGGTTTGAATGGGGCCTGCTCGCCGATATCTCCCCGCCGGATTTCGAGACACGCATCGCGATCATCCGGCGCAAGGCGCAGCTGCTCGACATCGAAATGCCCGATGAGGTCGCTGAATTTATCGCAAACCGGCTCAAAAACAACATCCGCCAGCTCGAAGGGGCTGTCAAGAAGATCAAGGCGTACAAGCTGCTCGCCGGCTCTCCCCCCTCCATTTCCATGGCGCAGACCGTCATCCGAGACATTCTCAACGACAACCAGCCCACACCAGTTACCGTGGAGCGGATTATTAAGGAAGTTGGCCGCACATTTGGAGTCAGTGAAGAGGACATCCGCTCCTCCAAGCGTTCTTCACAAATTTCAACAGCGCGTCAGATTGCCATGTACATTGTGCGGGAAATCACCCAGATGCCCCTTGCCGAAATCGGCAAGGAATTTAACGGCCGCGACCATGCAACCATCGTTTATGCACTGCAAAAAGTTGAAAACATGATTCAAAAGGACAGCCACCAAAAGGAGATTATTGAGGATATCATCAAAAATATCCGAGACAATTAACCTCTTTTCAACAGATTCAACCTCAACACTTTTCAACTCTTTCAACAGAGTTTTCAGTAAAAAAATGACATCACCCTGTTTTAAACAAGAAATATAACAATCTTTCAACTTTCCCAACAGAGTTTTCAACATAGTCGTTGAATAGATTTTTCTTTTCAACCTATCAACAATTTCAAAACAGAGCCTCACTGAAAGAAAAAATCCAAAAACAGCCGATTTTTCGGGATTTTTTCGATTTTCAACTTTTGAACCGCCCCTACTACTACGACTATTTTTAAACAATACTCTATACCCATATAATTTGATTCCAGCTTGGTTATTAACACCACCGCTGAATACCAGTGGAAAAATCCACACATAAAAAGCAAGAGGTGCAAGATGAAATTCAAATGTGATTTAAAACTTCTCAACGAAGTAGTCTCCCACGTATCCCTTCCGATTTCAAATAAATCGACCATCCCTGCCTTGGAGGGCATCCTTCTCGAATGTGAGAACAACAATCTCAAACTCACCGGCTATGACCTGGATCTCGGCATTACCAAAACAATTCAGGTGGAGACCGTGGAACCTGGCGCAATCGTACTCAACGCGCGCCTGTTCAGTGATATTCTTCGAAAAATGCCGGATGAACAGATCACTATTACATCCGATCAGAAACTCTTAACCAGGATCGAAGGCATAGATACCGAATTTAACATTCTCGGCATGAGCCGGGATGAATACCCGGATATGCCGGCAGTGGACGACAGCCAGGGCTTTACTGCACCCGACTATCTGCTCAAAAATATGATCAATCAGACCCTTTTCGCCATCTCAGTGAATGATCAGACTCCTGTGCTCACAGGATCGCTGTTTGACCTAAACAGCGGCAAGATGAGTGTGGTATCGGTGGATGGCTACCGTGTTGCGCTTCGCAAAGAGAATATTGCGTCGGATACGGACGTTTCATTTGTCGTCCCAGGAAAGACACTTGCGGAAATCACCAAGCTTTTATCCGACCAGGAAGAAGCAATGACCCGGGTGAGCGTTGGCTCCCGTCACATCATTTTTGAAATTAATGGATATACTGTAATTTCCCGCTTGCTCGAAGGGGAATACCTCGACTACAAATCTGCGATTCCCGAAGGCCACACCACCCGCATTGTCGCGGACACCCGTACGGTTGTGCAAAGCATTGAGCGCACATCCATCATCATCAACGACCGCAACAAAAGCCCGGTCAAACTGGTCACAGAGGGTTCTACCATCAACCTCACCTGTGAAAGCACCATTGGAAAGGTGAGCGATCGGTTTGAAGCGACAGTGGAGGGAGACCCCATCCGCATCGCATTTAACAACAAATACATGATTGACGCGCTCAAACACACCGAGTGCGATCAGATTTACATCGATATCAACGGCCCCCTCTCCCCCATCAAAATCATACCGACTGAAGGCGACGACTTTTTATTCCTCGTCCTTCCCGTGAGGCTGAAAAATGAAAACTGAGTCAGTCACAATTCGCACTGAATTCATTAAATTGGATCAGCTGCTCAAGTTTACCGGTGCCGCTCAAACCGGAGGCCATGCCAAAGAGCTGGTTGCCGAGGGTGTTGTGACGGTCAACGGGGAACCCTGTCTGATGCGGGGGAAAAAAATTCGCCCGGGCGACCGGGTTTCGGTGGACGGGCAGATTGAATACTTGATTGCACATGAAAATCACTGAGTTTAAAGCGCACAATTTTCGCAATCTGCAGGACATTGTGCTCACACCTGATCCGGGCATCAACCTGATCTATGGGCAGAACGCACAGGGCAAAACAAACCTCATTGAAGCGATCTGGCTGTTTTCCGGGGAAAAGAGTTTCCGGGGAAATAAAGATTCCCGCATGATCTGGTTTGAGGAGCAGTTTGCTACCCTCTCCCTCTCGTTTGACGATGGAGAAAGGGAGCAGCACGCCCAAATACGCCTGGGGGAAAAGAACAGCTGTACCCTCAACCGGGTGGAGCAAAAATCGCTTTCCGCCCTTGCGGGGGCGTTTCAATGCGTGGTTTTTTCCCCAACCCACCTTGCGGTGGTGCAGGGGGGGCCTTCTCTTCGCAGAAAATTTCTCGACAGCGCCATCTGCCAGATCCGCCCAGATTACCACGGGTATCTCGGCCAGTACGAGCGGGTGCTCGCCCAGCGTAATTCCCTTCTCAAGGAGATCGCACGGTACTCCTACCTGCGTGATACCATTGAGGTGTGGGACCGCCAGCTCGCAAAGCTCGGCACAATTGTGACGATTTTAAGGCAGGATTATGTGTGTAAGGTGGAGAAATTTGCCAAACATAGTTATGCGGGGATTTCTTCTGATCGGGAGCAGCTCGGGCTGTCCTACCAGTCCACTGCGTTTGACAGCCTGTTGGATCACGCATACACCCAGGACAAGGTGGATTGTTATTTTTCACGTCTCGAGGAATCGCTCGACCAGGATATCCGGCAGGGCTTTACCGGCATCGGCGTCCACCGGGACGATCTGGAACTGCTCATCAACGGCCTGGCGGTGAAAACCTATGGTTCGCAGGGACAGCAGCGCAGCACCATCCTCGCGCTCAAGCTCGCGGAGGCTCGCCTTCTCAAGTCGATTACCGGCAACCATCCGGTCATCCTTCTCGACGACGTGATGAGCGAGCTCGATATCTCCCGACAGGACTACCTGCTCAATCACATCCGGGAAAATCAGGTATTCATTACCTGCTGCGACAGTTCAAATACCCTGCGGCTGCAAAGCGGCCGGGTCTTTCACATAGACGGCGGAAAGCTGTTAGACGAGGAGAGTGCAAAATGTACGTCCACTTAGGAGAAACCACTGTTGTGCGCGCCGAAAACATTCTCGGTATTTTTGATCTGGACAACACTTCGGTTTCCAAGCATACGCGCGATTTTTTGGGGCGGGCTGAAAAGGCCGGCCAGGTCACCAACGTGTCCTACGAGCTGCCACGCTCCTTTATCGTCTGCGTGGAACAGGGAAAGACTCGGGTGTACATCTCCCAGATCAGCACAGCTACCCTTAAACTCAGAGCCGCAAAGGCCTTGCAGTGAATTGAATGGATCGTTTGGGGCGAAGCCCTAAATCTCTTTCAGAGCATTTCAAAAAAAGTCTCTTAAAAACCCCGAAAACTTTTGAATTGCGCCCATTCCGAATGAGCGCAATTCAAAAGTTCTTGGGATTGCTAAGGGACTTGTTTCAAGAAGCTCTGAACCGGAGTCTGAGAAAAATCTCAGAGCATCCACCACAGTGAAATACAGAAACAACGGAGGAGAATCTCTTGGAAAAGTTGAATCAAAATTACGATGAAAATCAGATACAGGTACTCGAAGGCTTGGAAGCGGTGCGCAAACGGCCCGGAATGTACATCGGCTCGACCGGACCCAAGGGCCTTCACCACCTCGTTTATGAAATTGTGGATAACGCCATTGATGAGGCGCTCGCCGGTTTCTGCACCCAGATTGATGTGGAAATACTGCCTGGCAACATTATCCACGTTGTGGACAACGGGCGCGGCATTCCGACCGGTATCCACCAAAAGGAGGGAATTTCAGCTGCGACAGTGGTCTACACCATCCTGCATGCGGGCGGCAAATTCGGCGGCGGCGGCTACAAGGTCGCAGGCGGTCTGCACGGCGTCGGCGCGTCGGTGGTCAACGCACTGAGCGAGTGGCTGGAACTCAAGGTCTACGACGGGGAAAACATCCACTACCAGCGGTTTGAGCGCGGTCACTACGACAAGCAGATGGAGGTCATCGGAAAAACCGACCGGACCGGAACTGAAGTTGCCTTTAAAGCAGATCCTGAGATCTTCAGCGAAACCGAATACGATTATGACACGCTGCTCACCCGGTTGCGGGAGCAGGCCTTCCTCAACGCAGGCGTTAAGATTGTGATGGCTGACCGCCGTCAGCCCGAACCTGTTGTGGAAAATCTGCACTATGAGGGCGGAATCATCAGCTTTGTCGAATTCATCCACAAGCGCAAGAGCCTGGAAACCCTCCACCCCGATGTAATCTACCTCAAGGCACAGGAGGGCGACTCAGTCGCTGAAGTGGCGCTGCAATACAACGACAGTTATAATGAGCTGATTCTTTCATTTGCCAACAACATCCACACTGCGGAGGGCGGAACACATGAAATCGGGTTCAAAAACGCCTTGACCCGTGTGTTTAATGATTATGGGCGCAAAAACAACCTCCTCAAGGAGGCGGACAAAAACCTCTCGGGCGACGACGTCCGGGAGGGGCTGACCGCGATCATCAGCGTGAAACTCACCGAATGTGAATTTGAGGGCCAGACTAAGTCCAAGCTCGGCAACATCGAAGTGCGAGCACTGGTGGACCGGATGGTATCCGAAAAGCTGACGAATTTCTTTGAGGAAAATCCGTCCGTCGCCCGTTCGATCTTTGACAAGGCGCTCAATGCTCAGCGTGCCCGGGAAGCGGCGCGCAAGGCGCGGGAGCTCACCCGCAGAAAATCTGCGCTGGAAACCGCTTCCTTGCCCGGCAAGCTCGCCGACTGCTCTGAGCGCGATCCTGCTCTCACTGAGCTCTACATCGTCGAGGGTGACTCGGCAGGCGGCTCTGCCAAGAGCGGGCGGGAACGAAAATACCAGGCGATCCTCCCCCTCTGGGGCAAAATGCTCAACGTAGAAAAGGCCAGGCTGGACCGAGTGTATGGAAACGACAAGCTCATGCCGGTCGTCACCGCGCTCGGCACCTCAATCGGGGATGATTTTGACATCACCAAGCTTCGTTACAACAAGATCGTCATTATGGCGGATGCGGATGTCGACGGCAGCCATATCCGCACCCTGCTGCTCACCTTCTTTTTCCGGTTTATGCGCCCGCTGATCGATCAGGGGCATGTCTATATTGCCCAGCCTCCGCTTTACAAACTCAGTCGGGGCAAGCAGCACCGCTATGCCTATTCCGACAAAGAGCGCAATCAATACCTCAGTGAGCTCCGGGATGGAAACCCGGACGCCAAGGTGGATATTCAGCGCTATAAAGGTCTCGGTGAAATGGACCCGGAACAGCTGTGGGAAACCACCATGAATCCGGAAAACCGCGTGATGATCAAGGTGGAGATGGAGGATGCGGTTGCCGCCGACGAAGTCTTTACCATTCTGATGGGAGACAAGGTGGGCCCGAGAAGGGAATTTATCGAGAAAAACGCGCAGTATGTTCAAAACCTGGATGTATAATAATTATCTAAAAATACAAGAAGTAAATTAATTGGAGGAATTTGATGGATCACGAAGAAAAAAACAAGGCGGAAACAGGTGCAGTGGAACCTGCCGATCAGCAGGAACTCGCTGCAGTGCTGCCGGAAGAAGAGGAGTATCAGGACCCGTCCAGTCAGCCGCATGTGGATGTGGTGTACAATCTCACTGAGGACGAGGTGCGCTCTGGATTATACGCATTTCAGAAAAAAGTCCTGTATAAACGCAATATTGTCTATACAGTGGTGTTTTCCGTCTTTTTCCTGCTCTATGTGATTGACATCCTGTTCCGCAACAGCCGCTCCGCGTTTCACTATGTTGGGCTTGTGCTGTGCATTGTGGTGCTGGTCTTTCTCTGGGTCAATCCCCGCCGCCACCGCGAGCAGTTGGCCAAGGCGATGGCTACAGTAGAAGATGATTTTACAATGACAATATACAAAGAGTATATTTGGGTTCAGCAGGAAAACGGCGGTTTCCGGATCATGTTTAACGATCCAAAGGTCTTTATCCTGCAAGACAGCGACAAATTTATCATAGGAATCGGCAGGGAGCAAATTTTTCTTCTCCCCAAACGCTGCCTCGATGCAGAGCAGCTCAATCAAATCACCGAATTTTTCAGCGGCTTAGGAGAGCGTTTTACCAATCTGAAGCAGGATTGACAGCCAGATTACCCTACAAATAGGATGGAGGAACCCCATGAGCAACGAGATTACATTTGACCCCAATATCGGCAAGGTCATTCCGGTCGACATCGAGCGGGAGATGAAAAAATCATTTCTCGACTATTCGATGTCGGTGATTGTCAGCCGCGCTCTGCCCGACGTCCGGGACGGCCTGAAGCCGGTACACCGCAGAATACTCTACACCCTATACGAAAACGGAATTTTTCCCGATAAGGCCTACCGCAAATCGGCGGATACCGTCGGTTCGGTTCTCGGCCGCTATCATCCGCACGGCGACGCCTCGGTTTACGACGCGCTGGTGCGCATGGCGCAGGACTTCTCTCTGCGCTACCCCCTGGTCGACGGGCACGGAAACTTCGGCTCGGTCGATGGCGACCCGCCGGCAGCTTACCGGTACACCGAAGCGAAGATGAGCAAGATCTCGATGGAGATGCTCACCGACATCAACAAAGAAACCGTCGAGTTCGGCATGAACTACGACGACCGCCTCAAGGAACCGCTTGTGCTCCCGGCGCGCTTCCCCAACCTTTTGGTCAACGGATCCACTGGTATTGCAGTCGGCATGGCGACCAACATCCCTCCCCACAACCTGAGGGAGGTCATTGACGCGATCAGCCTGCTTATTGACAATCCGGATGCAGAGCTATACGACATTATGAGCTGCATCAAGGGTCCCGACTTCCCCACCGCGGGCATCATTATGGGCCAGTCGGGTATTCGTGCGGCCTACGCCACGGGACGCGGTAAGATTCAGGTGCGGGCGCGCGCTGAAATTGAGGAGATGAACAACGGGCGGTTCCGCATTGTTGTCACCGAGCTCCCCTATCAGGTCAACAAGGCACGCCTCATTGAGAGCATTGCCAATCATGTAAAAGACAAGCGCATTGAAGGAATTTCCGCCCTGCGGGATGAATCCAACCGCGAGGGCATGCGGATTGTCATCGAGCTCAAGAGGGACGCGAATCCGCAGATCATTCTCAATAAGCTCTACTCCTTTACCCAGATGCAGGAGACGTTTGGCGTCATCAATCTCGCGCTTGTCAACGGTGTTCCGAAAGTCATGACGCTCAAGGAGATGCTTGAGCACTACATTGAGTTCCAGTCCGAGGTCATCCGCAAGCGCACCGAATACGACCTGCGCAAGGCGCGGGAGCGGGAGCACATTCTTGAGGGATTAAAAATTGCGCTTGACTTCATCGACGAGGTCATTAAGACGATCCGCGCATCCAAGACGATCGCCGAATCCAAGGAAAATCTGATCGAGCGGTTCGGCCTTGATGAGCTTCAGGCAGATGCCATTGTCAAAATGCGTCTGGGACAGCTCAGCGGACTCGAGCGAATGAAGATTGAAGAGGAGCTCGCCGGGCTTCTCGAAAAGATCAAAGAATACGAGACAATCCTCGGGGACGATGCACTCATCCTCGTGATTGTGCGGGAAGAGCTCGCGGCGATCCGAGACAAATTCGGCGACGAGCGCCGCACCGAGATTCTCGCGGTGAGCGGAGAGGTGGACATTGAAGACCTCATTCCGGAGGAAGACTGCGTCGTCACCCTCACCCACTACGGCTACATCAAACGCCAGCCGACCGATATCTATAAAACGCAAAAGCGCGGCGGCCGGGGCGTGGCTGGTATGAAGCAGCGGGAAGAGGACTTTGCAGAGGAGCTCTTTATAGCCTCTACCCACGACAATGTGCTGTTTATCACCAACCGTGGGCGGATGTATAAGCTCAAATGCTACGAAATTCCCGAAGGGGGCAGGACTTCCAAAGGAACCAACATCGTCAATCTCCTTCCCATCGAAGGGGATGAAAAGGTCACGTCGATGATCAGAATTACCGATTTTGATCCCGATCAATACCTTGTGATGGTCACCAAAAGCGGCATGATTAAGAGAACTGTTCTCGACGCTTACAAAAACGTGCGCAAAAACGGGTTGATTGCGATTTCGCTGCTCGAAGGCGACGAGCTCGCATGGGTGCGTCTGACCAACGGTAATTCGCAGCTTATTGTGGCGACTCGAAACGGCATGGCGATTCGGTTTGATGAAAATGACGCCCGTCCCCTCTCCCGTTCCGCCAAGGGGGTTCGAGCGATCAAGCTGCGCGGGGATGACGAGGTTGTCGGCATGGCTCGCCTGCGCGAAGGCGCCACTGTCATGACAGTCACCGACCGCGGTCTTGGCCGCCGGACGAAAATTGAAGATTACCGCATCCAGACAAGGGGCGGCTACGGTAAGATCAATTACCATGTCAGCGATGAAAAAGGTCATGTCGTGGCAGTCAAAGTCGTTGACGAGGATGATGATCTCATTCTCATTTCAAACGACGGCGTGATTATCCGAATCCGTGTCAGCGATGTCAACGTGATGTCCCGTTATGCGGGCGGCGTCAAAGTTATGCGGGTACAGGGAGATGCACGTGTCGTCACCTTTGCGCGGGCAGATCACGAAGAGGAAGAGGAAATCGCTGAGGTTGAAACGGCTGAAGAGAGTGAGCCCACTTCTGAAGAGATTGCCGAACTCCAAGCGCAGGAAAGCGAGATCGACGCATCAGAAGCTGCGGATGAGCTCATTGAACATGCGCAGCAGCTGGAAGAAGAACTCGAGGAAAACGAATAGCCAGAAATGAGGTGGTGTTGTGAGAAGAAAGAAACTGATTGCCCCTGTGTTGATCACCTGTTGGCTGATTCTAACTTTTTTGGGCTATTTGGTTGCCTGTTTTCTTCTCCCCATTCCCCTTTTCATGAAAATTGTTGCTGGCGTGATTCTGCTCGCCCTGGTGGGGGTCTCCATCTGGGTGATGGTGGAACGCGTACAAGAAATAGAAAGCGGTGAAGAAGATGATCTTAGTAACTACTGATGACCTTCCGGGCAAGAAAATTGAAGCGATTGGCCTTGTCAAAGGCAGTACGATCCAGTCCAAGAACATCGGCCGGGATATTTCCCAGAGCTTTAAAACAATTGTCGGTGGGGAGCTCAAATCCTATACGCAAATGATGGATGAGGCGCGTGCACTTGCCACCAAGAGAATGGTGCAGGAAGCGGAACAGCTCGGCGCGGACGCAATTGTCTGTATGCGGTACTCCTCCGCCTCGGTGATGTCAGGGGCAGCAGAAGTCATGGCCTATGGTACTGCTGTGAAAATCATCGGCTGAGGGCAGCTAAACTAGGTTAATTGAAACGAAACATCCTCATTCAGCTTTTTTACATCGGCCGTATCCGGATTTCAACAGTGCTTAATCTGTAGGAATTAAAAAAATCAAAGCTAAACAAAATCACTGACCCCAAGATTTTAGGCGACAGGTGGAGGATTCAAGTTTCAGGTTAACGGTGCCGAGCATAGTCGCAATCTGTACAAGCTTTCCAATGATGGATTTTTTGGATCAGCAGCAGATCTGTTTGTCTCTGCAAAATTTTTAAAATGGCATACATTTCAAAGAAAGGCCCCGCAAGTGACAGGCACATGCTGTCACTTGCGGGGCTGTTTGTTGGAAGTGGATTTGTTGCGGCCTACCCTCCCCCAGTTTTACGAATCCATCGAGCGCCTTTTTCTGACAAAGGATTCACATTCGAAGTGCTGCTGCGCGGTCCTGAAATAATCCAATTTCCCATCGCAGTTGTGAGAGTCGGTTTTTAGTCCAATTAAAAAATGGCGTACAATTTTTTCACGTACACCATTTTAGAAAAATACCGTTTTATCGTTCACTCTCAAAATGCTCCTGCATAGAAAAAATAAAGTCATCTACATCCCCTGGCACGCTGCGCCAGGAATCAATTTTATCCTCAAGTATATGATCGTCCGGACAACTGACTGGGTGGTCAGGTGTGTTCCGGCTGATTGGTTGTAGCTGTTTCATCGTCCCGCCTCCTTCCAAAAACAAAGGTACCACTACAGTATATGCGGGAGTTTAGAAATGATGCGACAAAATGAGGTGGGAACTGTTGGCGATTCCGCTAAGGGATTTTGAAAATGTGAAACTAGATTTAGTCATTGAAACGAAAAACAAATTATTCATCTTTTTCTGCTTGATTTTTCACAAATAATCGGTACAATAGTAGATAGTTAGCACTTAGGTAGTTTGAGTGCTAAAACAAAAGAAACATTTTAAGGAGGAGTTTTAAGATGACTATGAAACCTCTTGCTGATAGGGTAGTTATCAAAATGGTAGAGGCTGAGGAAACAACAAAGAGCGGCATTATCCTGACAGGTTCCGCCAAGGAGAAACCGCAGGTAGCGGAAGTTGTCGCAGTAGGGCCCGGCGGTGTGGTTGACGGCAAGGAAGTCACCATGGAACTCAAAGTGGGCGACAAGGTTCTCATCAGCAAATACGCCGGCACCGAGGTCAAGATCGACGGGGTCGAGTACACCATCCTCCGCCAGTCGGATGTTCTCGCAATTGTTGAATAGTTTCCTTGTAAATAGAAAATTCAGTTTGATATGGAGGTAAACACCCATGGCAAAGAAAATCGTTTATGGCGAAGAAGCTAGAAAATCTCTTCAGAACGGTATTGATAAACTCGCTGACACCGTAAAAATCACCCTCGGACCGAAAGGCAGAAACGTCGTGCTCGACAAAAAATTCGGTTCCCCTCTCATCACCAACGACGGCGTGACCATCGCCAAGGAGATCGAGCTGGAGGATGAGTTTGAGAACATGGGCGCGCAGCTTGTCAAAGAAGTTGCTGTAAAGACCAACGACGCGGCCGGAGACGGAACCACCACCGCGACCCTGCTCGCACAGGCGCTTGTCCGTGAGGGAATGAAGAACGTTGCAGCGGGTGCAAATCCGATGATCGTCAAACGCGGGATTCAAAAAGCAGTTGACGCTGCGGTTGAGGCGATCCGCGAAAACTCCAAGCAGGTCAGCGGCAGCGACGACATCGCCCGGGTCGCAACTGTTTCTTCGGATAACGAGGTCGTCGGCCAGCTCATTGCCGAGGCAATGGAAAAGGTCACCGCAGATGGTGTCATCACCATCGAGGAATCCAAAACAGCTGAGACCTACAGCGAGGTCGTGGAAGGTATGCAGTTTGACCGCGGGTACATCACCCCCTATATGTGCACCGATACCGACAAGATGGAAGCAGTCCTCGACGACGCCTATATCCTGATCACCGACAAAAAGATCAGCGTCATCCAGGATATTCTCCCCCTGCTCGAGCAGATCGTGCAGTCGGGCAAAAAACTCATGATCGTTGCAGAGGATGTGGAAGGCGAAGCCCTCTCCACCCTGATTGTCAACCGTCTCAGAGGTACCTTTACTGTTGTCGCGGTTAAAGCGCCGGGCTTTGGAGACAGAAGAAAAGAGATGCTGCAGGATATCGCGATCCTCACCGGCGGTACTGTGATCAGCGAAGAAGTTGGTCTTGAGCTCAAGGATGCCAGCATGGAAATGCTCGGCCGCGCACGTCAGGTTAAAGTTGATAAAGAAAACACTACCATCGTTGATGGTGCGGGCGATAAAGAAGCGATCAAATCGAGAGTTGCTCAGATCCGCGCACAGATCGAAAACACCACCTCTGAGTTTGACAAAGAAAAGCTTCAGGAACGCCTTGCAAAACTCGCGGGCGGCGTAGCGGTCATCAAAGTCGGCGCAGCGACTGAAATCGAGATGAAGGAAAAGAAGCTCCGCATCGAAGATGCTCTTTCCGCAACCAAGGCAGCTGTTGAGGAAGGCATTGTCGCAGGCGGCGGAACCGCTCTGCTCAACGTCATTCCGGCAGTTAAGAAACTGCTTGACACCGCTGAGAGCGATGAAAAGACCGGTATCCAGATTGTAGTCAAGGCGCTTGAAGAGCCTGTTCGCCAGATTGCAGCAAACGCTGGAGTAGAGGGTTCGGTCATCGTTGACAAGATCCTCACCGAAGACACGGTTGGCTACGGCTACGATGCGGCAAGAGAGACCTACGGCGATATGATCAAGGCAGGAATTGTCGACCCGGCCAAGGTCACCAGAAGTGCGCTGCAGAACGCCGCTTCGGTTGCTGCAATGGTGCTCACCACCGAAAGCCTTGTCACCGATATCAAAGAAGAAACTCCCGTAGCGCCGGCAGCACCCGGCATGGGCGGAATGTATTAATCTGATTTTTATAAAAAACAATACCCGCAGCAGATGCTGCGGGTATTGTTTTGTTTGTTAGAGACGATCAGAATTTTAAAGATTAGGGTAAGGTTATCTTATTCTTTAATATACAAACAACCGCAGGATGATCGGTCCTGCGGTTGTTTGTATATTAAAGAAAGGAAAAAGAGTATGGTATATCTGATACATTTCTGTAAAGCATTCGATAGTTGTTTTATCGAATTTGTATCATGTATTTATAATAATACAGATCACTCCATCTTTCAATAGAATATATTGCCCAGTTTATGCAAAAAAATTGCTATTTTAGCATAAAAATCTGTTTTTCGGTAAAATTACTGCTGAACCGAAAACACAGAGCAGCATTTATTTAGTTTATTTTTACAATAAAATTAAGTAATACCTCATTAGTAAATATATAAATACTATTTAAAGTAATTATTTTTATAAAAAACATGTAGTAACAAAATAGTTTATTCGGCCTCATATGGGAGAATTGTTTCGGTTGTCTGCCTGCTCGAGTATGTGTCCTTCACGCTTTTGCAGCTGGTTCTTCACCGTCTGCTACAAAATGAAAGACGGAAACTGCTTTGGCTTGGGCTGCACACAGGGATTCTGCTGTTGCTGACTTGGGCGTGGGGCTGGTGGCTGCTCCTTCCCCGGCCGTCTCTGGATGAGCTTGTGGGCTTGTTCGGCATAGCAATCGGTATGTCAGTCTACAGTCTGATACGCACAAAGAGCAATGAGGTATGAAAAAATCCGGCGCGAACTGAGCGCCGGATTTTTGCTTTTCAATCAAATTCTATACTGCTATTCATGCAGTATTTAAAAACGTGTCTGCTGTTGCTTTTGCATTGAAAGCAGTTTTGCGATCTGTTGAAATTATAGTTTACAGCTGATCGCGACCCAGCCGTTTTCGCGTTTGATCTCAAGGACGTTTAAGCCAGCGCTACTGAGTGCGAGCAATACGTCATCTTCCCTCTGGTCAATGATACCTGAGCAGAGCAACACCGAGTCCTTGTGCATAAATTGGGTGACTGTTTCGCACAGCTTGATGATCACATCCGCGACAATGTTCGCACAGATGATGTCATACTGACCACTCACCTGTTCGGTGAGATCACCGCAGAGAAACTCCGCCTGCTCTTCGGTGATCCGGTTAAGCGCCGCGTTTTCACCCGCCACTTTGACAGCGAGTTCGTCGATGTCCACCCCGACGGCATGACGCGCGCCGAGCAGCAGTCCGGTGATCGAGAGGATGCCACTCCCGCAGCCGACGTCCAGAATGGTCGATGAGGGAGTCACATATTCCTCTAAAAACTGCATGCAAAGGCGGGTTGTCTCATGGGTCCCGGTGCCAAACGCCATACCTGGGTTGAGGGTGACTTTCACCTCATCCGGCTGGATGGAGCACTCTTCCCATTCGGGACAGATCACAACACGCTTCCCCACCTGAATGGGATGGTAGTATTTTTGCCAAGCGGTTGCCCATTCCTCTTGATCCACGCTGTCCGTCCCGATTTGGTAGGGGATTCCTTCTATGGAAAGCCTGTTTTCCAAAAAGCTCACCGCTTCAAGTGGATTTTGGTCGGGTTCAATGTAGATGTGGATGATCGCCCTGCTGCGATCCTTTTGAAGCAGTTCCTCATCAATCAGATCGATGTGGGCAATCTGCTCCACCTGTTCCTCAAGGCCGGAGTAATCCTCAATGTAAATGCCATAGGGTACCACCATCTGCGCGATGGCCGAGGCCTCGTCCACCTGTTCGCAGGGAATGGAAACCTTAATTTCAGTCCAGTCCATCTCCGCCTCCTAAACATTGAAGCGGAACAGCACAATGTCGCCGTCCTGCATCACATAGTCCTTGCCTTCGAGACGCACCAAGCCTTTTTCCTTAGCAGCGGCCATAGTGCCGCACTCCATCAGAGTGTCAAAGCCGATGACCTCGGCGCGGATAAAGCCTCGCTCAAAGTCAGTGTGAATTTTCCCCGCCGCCTGGGGCGCTTTGGTGCCCCGTTTGATGGTCCAGGCGCGCACCTCCGGCTTGCCAGCGGTGAGGAAGGAAATCAAGCCGAGCAGCGAATACCCCTCTTGAATAATGCGGTCAAGCCCCGATTTTTGGAGGCCGAGCTCGCCGAGAAACATCTGCTTGTCCTCATCCGACATGTCGGCGATCTCCTCTTCTATCTTTGCGCAGATCGGGAGAACGGCAGAGTGCTCTCGTTTTGCAATCTCCCGCACCTCCTGGTAAAAGGGATTGGTTTCGATGTTGTTGATGAAATCATCCTCACACATATTGGCGGCGTAAATCACCGGCTTGTTGGAGAGCAGGTCGATCTGGCTGATGATCTCCTGTTCATCCTCGCTGCACTCAAAGCTGCGCGCTGAGTTGCCTGCTTCAAGGTGCTCCTTGAGCTTGACGAGAAGATCGTATTCTGCCTGGAACTTTTTATCTCCCTTGATCGCCTTTCGCGTCTTGTCAATGCGGCGGTCAAGCATCTCGATGTCCGAGAAAATCAGTTCTAGGTTAATTGTTTCAATATCCCGCGCCGGGCCGATTTCCCCGTCCACATGCACGATGTTTTCATCCTGGAAACAGCGCACAACGTGCACAATCGCATCCACCTCGCGGATATTGGAGAGAAATTTGTTGCCCAGGCCCTCCCCTTTGGATGCGCCTTTCACCAAGCCTGCGATGTCCACAAATTCGAGGACTGCCGGGGTGAATTTATCCGGGTCATACATCTTTGCGAGTTGATCCAGCCGCTCGTCGGGGACTGACACCACCCCCACGTTGGGTTCGATGGTGCAGAACGGGTAGTTGGCCGACTCCGCGCCCGCATTTGTAATCGCATTAAACAGAGTGCTTTTGCCCACGTTTGGCAGGCCTACCATTCCGAGTTTCATATGTTGATTTTCCCTTCTATTCTGAACTTTTTCACTGTAAAAATGCCTTCCTTAATGGTATCACAATCCGCCCTTTTCGTCAATCGGCGCAGCTAGCGACAGTTTTTTTACCGATTGATCGGAAAGTCTCATGTGATTTGTTAATATCCGCTAAAAAAAGAGAATTCGAGGGAAGGATTCTTTTTTTGCGATCTCTTGCATTGAACCTGCAAAAAATGCTACAATAGATGCAACAATCTCTGAAAGTAAGGATGTGCAATATGCTCGAGACCACTTTTGAAAAAAAATTCGTCAAAGAAGGGCTCACGTTTGACGATGTGCTCCTCATTCCGGCAAAGTCCTCGGTACTTCCCTCTGAAGTCAACACCAAAACACGGCTTGCCAAAAATATTTATTTGAATACCCCTGTCATGACCGCTGCAATGGACACAGTCACCCAGTCTGATATGGCGATTGCGATTGCGCGGGAGGGCGGCATCGGCGTGATTCACAAAAACATGCCGATTGAGCAGCAGGCGCAGGAGGTTGACCGGGTCAAACGGTCGGAAAATGGGGTCATTGACAATCCCTTTTCCCTCACCCCGGATCGCCTTGTCGCGGATGCGGACAAGCTCATGGGCAATTTTAAGATCTCGGGCGTGCCGATCGTGGAAGAGGGCGGAAAGCTCGTCGGCATCATTACCAACCGTGATCTCCGTTTCCTCACCGATTACAACGTGCCAATCCGCGAGGTGATGACCTGCAACCCGCTCGTCACCGCGCCGGTGGGAACCACGCTGGAACAGGCACAGGCGATCCTGAGCAAGCACAAGATTGAAAAGCTTCCTCTGGTGGACGACGAAGGCTATCTCAAAGGTCTCATCACCATCAAGGACATTGAAAAGGCGGTACAGTACCCCCATTCCGCGCGGGATGAGAGCGGTCGACTGCTCTGCGCGGCGGCAATCGGTGCGACCTCGGACGTGCTCGTGCGCGCAAAAGCGCTTGTCGACGCAGGGGTTGACGTGCTCACCCTCGATTCGGCGCACGGACACAGCCAGAATATTTTAAACTGTGTGGCAAAGGTCAAGGAGGCGTTTCCTCAGGTTGCGCTCATCGCAGGCAATATTGCGACCGGAGCGGCGGCTGAGGATCTGATTAAGGCGGGCGCGGATGCAGTCAAGGTCGGTATTGGCCCAGGCTCGATCTGTACCACCCGCATTGTTGCGGGCATCGGCGTGCCGCAGATCACTGCGGTGTACGACGTCGCCTGTGTCGCAGCGAAATATGATGTTCCTGTCATCGCAGACGGTGGAATCAAGTATTCGGGTGACATCGTTAAGGCAATTGCAGCGGGCGGAAACGTCGTCATGCTCGGTTCCCTTCTCGCTGGTTGTGAGGAGGCCCCAGGTGAGAGCGAGACCTATCAAGGCAGGCGCTTCAAGGTCTACCGCGGCATGGGAAGCCTCGGTGCCATGGCCAACGGCAGCAAGGACCGTTATTTCCAGGAGGACAACAAAAAACTCGTCCCAGAAGGTGTTGAGGGACGCATTCCCTACCGTGGACCGGTTTCAGATACTATTTTCCAGCTGATGGGCGGTCTCAAAGCGGGCATGGGCTACTGTGGCTGCCGGACGATCGACGAGCTTCAGCAAAAGGGCCAGTTTGTCAGAATTACAGGCGCCGGCCTGCGCGAAAGCCATCCGCACGACATCTCAATCACAAAAGAAGCGCCGAACTATTCAGTAAACGGATAATTGTCTTTGAAAATTGGGAAAGTAAGGAAATGTTCTGCGATATAAAGCGTGAAAGACCCGGTTTTCTGCATTTGAAATGCACCCCACTTGTTAGACAGTATGATATACGATCTAACAAGTGGGGTGTTTTCTATGCCAAAATAAATTCCAAATAAAGGATACCACACCAGAATTTAAGAAACTGGTGATAGAAACCATGCAAGAAGAAAAACTGAGCTACATTTGAGATCAACGATCACAAACGAATCATAGCGTGAGAGCGCATCTATCTGGCGGAAGGAGTTGCTGTAGAACGTCGTGGACGCGGCAGTACCGGCAGACCAAAGAAACTGCCGAGACAGGTAGAGGGAGATCTTCCGGCCGAAGTGCAGTGGCTGCGTGCGGAGAACGAATACCAAAAAACTTGCAGGCCTTGGTATTGGAAGACGAGCGACGCCAGCGCAGAAAACACAGGTAGTTCAAACGCTGAGGCAAAGACATTCTCTGGATATTCTTCTTTCCATCACTCAACTGCCCCGTACAACCTTCTACTATCATCTGAAGCGGATGAACCGCCCAGGCTTGCCAAAGCGATCTGCCACGAAAACAAAGGAAGTATGGTTATCGCCGCATTCCAACAGAACTCCACAACCGCAATTTTTTCTGAATCACAAGACTGTCCAGCTGCCCATGAAGGAGCTGAGCTTGGTTTGCTATA
>EQ973338.1:495632-536427 GCA_000158655.1 [Clostridium] methylpentosum DSM 5476 | reverse complement strand
TGTCCTGTTTTGAGTATGATTACGACTATGTTGGACAAGGCTTTTGAGAAGATTTCGGATGGAACCAATCTGATCCTTGATTCTGACCAGGGATGGCAATACCAGCACAAACAGTAGCAGTAAGTGCTCCAGGGCATAAGCCTTCTTTTCATCCACGCGCCCAGCGAGTGGTTTTCTTCATACAAAAAACTGGCACAGTCCAAACAACGGCGCCAGCTGATCTTTTTATAGTTCTGTGTACCCATGACTATTGCTGAGTGCATCAATGGGAAAGATATCCGACAGAGTATGAGCCAAAAGGCAACTGCCTGGACAATGCCGTGATCTTCGGCCTGCTCAAGAGTGAGCTGCTCTATCTACAAGAGTTTGAATCCATGGATCACTTCAAACAAGAACTCATCGAAATATCTCGACTATTACAATAACCGCCGTATCAAAGTGAAACTAAAGGACTTGCCGCCTGCTCTCCACAGGCAACAAGCCCTTTCAGCTGCTTGAACAATTTGGGTTGGAGATATTTGTCTGACCTTTTGGGGTCACTTCATGTTAACCGGGCCTTTGTTATTTATAATTTAGAAATCCTATGCCCATCTCGGGCAATCCCTTTGGAATTGCTTGCAGCAGATAGAATCCCATATCAGTTTCGCACCCGGTCAATCCAATCCTCTCAAGCAGCCTCACTTCTGCTCATATACCGCAATGCTTGACTCCTACAGTTATCTGCTTTTTCAGGACTGTGCAGAAATCCAAGAACAAAATCTTTGCTATCAAGTCCTGTGGCGGTGCTTCTCCCTCCCCTGTGATTCTCATGGGATTGCATCGGACGATTTAAGGTAATTTCCAGCAAAGCAATGTCACCCCCATTTAGGTATATAAAACAAATCCTTTAAAGTGGGATCACCCTGTTGGCAATCTTCTCTGTAAAACAGCTGTCGTGTTCGACAAACAGCATTGTCGGTTGGCAGGAGAGGAGCAGTTCCTCAATTTGGATGCGGGAGAGCAGATCAATATAATTGAGAGGTTCATCCCAGAGATAAAGATGCGCGGGCTGAGTCAGGCTCGCTGCGAGCAACACCTTTTTCTTCTGCCCTTCGCTGTAATCCTCCATTTTTTTCTCAAACTGCATGCGGCTAAAGTCCAGCTTGCGCAAAATGGCCTTAAACAGTGTCTCATCCAAGCCGCGCTCCCATGCAAATTCTTTGAGACCCCCACGTAAAAACGATGTATCCTGTGACACGTAAGAAATGACAAGATTGTTTGCAACTTTGATTGAGCCGCTGTGTGGAATGTCTTCCCCAAGGATGAGTTTGATCAAGCTCGTTTTCCCAGATCCGTTTTTTCCCTGAAGGGCAATCCGATCTCCCCGCCGGATTTCAAACCCGAGCGGGCCGCACACCGTTCTCTCCCCGTAATTCACCGAAATTCCGTCAGCCGAAATCAAAACTTCTTTGGGAAAAGCCAATGGACAGAGTTTTAGATCCTGTGCAATGTCGATGTTTTTGAGCAAATGAGATTTTTCTTCGACAGCCTGCTCCTTGCGCACCTCGATTGCCTTGGAGCGTTTCATCATCTTTGCTGCTTTGTGTCCGATAAATCCGCGATCGGGCCGCAAACCGGAATTCCGGGTTCCTTTTTTCGTCTTTTCAACCTGGTCTGACCAGTTTGACGTTCGTCGGGCCGCATCACTCAAACTTTTAATTTCTTGCTTGAGTTTTTCATTCTGGCTGCGTTCAAATTCATCCCGCAGCTCTTTGTTTTTCTGCCAGGATGAATAGTTCCCCTTTTGCAGTTCAATGTTGAGCCTGTTGATTGACAGCACGTGGTCAATGCAGCCGTCCAGAAATGTACGGTCATGCGATACGAGGATAAAGCCTGATTTTCTCTTGAGATAGCGGCTGACCGCTTGCCTCGCCTCGGAATCAAGGTGATTGGTGGGTTCATCAATGAGCAGAAAATTGTTTTCTTTTAAAAACAACGCTGCAAGCATCATTTTAGAGCGTTCCCCATTGCTCAGGGTATCAAATGGTCGGTAAAGCGCTCCGCTGTCCACTTGGAGAAGAGAGAGTTCCCGCTGGATTTGCCAAAGGGGAAGTTTTCCAGAAATTTCTTCAATGACCGAAAGCGCATCGAGGGTTGAATCGGTCACTTCAAATGGAAAATAATCAAATTGAACTGAGGAATGAATGGTTCCAGTGTATGAGAGTCCGCCCTGCAGCAACTTTAACAGGGTTGTTTTTCCCCTGCCGTTGCGACCGATAAAACCGAGTTTCCAATCGGTGTCAAGCTGAATCGAAACATCTTCAAATATTGGATCAAAACTGCCATCATAACAAAAGGAAAGATGGCTGATCGAAATCATAGACAATTGTGCCGCCTCCTAAAATCAAAATGAGCTGCAAGAAAGCACCTTCTTGCAGCTCAAAAATAATCAGGACAGCGCACCTCTGTCGTAGAGATGGACGTCTGAATTCGAGTCAAAAACAGATCACTTTCTTGCCTAAGGCACAACAAAACACACAGGTCTCTCCCTGTGGGCACTGCACCTTTTTATTCATTAGCAAGAAAAATGACGCATCTTTTCAACTCCAATCTTATTTTCTTAAAATAGAATACCGCAAAAGCCAGACATTGTCAAGACGTTTTTTAAACAACAACCCGGATCTGGCAGATCCAGTCACAAAAGCATGTTGAATTTCCCGATAAAACAGTCATGCCACCCGTGACAACGGGTGGCATGAACAAACCCTATAAGGGTATCATACTAGCTGAACCTAAAGGCTCATTGAAAGATTTTCCAACCGCAGCGTTTTCACAGGCCGCAGCTTACGCGGCCTGTTTCTATGCCTTGGTATTCTTGTTATCCGTAAACGGGTCTATGCGCTATTTCAGTGTCATCTGATCACTTGCTATATCCTCTTGCAATTGGTTTCGGATGTACTCCTCTATTACTTTTTTGTTCCTCCCCACTGTGTCCACATAATATCCCTCACACCAAAACAGTCGGTTTCCGTACTTGTTTTTCAGATCTGCATGTCTATCAAATATCATTAAACTGCTTTTTCCTTTTAGATATCCCATAATCTGTGATACGCTATACTTTGGCGGTATGCTTATCAACATGTGTATAGGATCCCGACATGCTTGGGCTTGTATGATCTCTATCCCTTTGTGTTCACATAGTAGTATTTGTCCCATATCTGCTCCTATTTTTCCATAGATTACGTATCTGCGATATTTTGGTGCAAATACGATATGATACTTGCAATTCCGCTTGATATACCCTAAGGGGCAGGCTCTGCGCTAAACTGTTTATGTCTTTCATTTTGAATGGCCTCCTTCATGTTTTCTTGCGGTTGGTAAACCTCACATGAAGGAGTTCCTTATTTTCTACTCATCGGCTTCTGCCTTTTTGAACCATGGACACAGCCGGTGGTTTTCCTTTATACAATAAAAAACACTCTTTCCTTAGGAAAGAGTGTTTTTGGTGATCCGTACGAGATTCGAACTCGTGATGCCGCCGTGAAAGGGCGGAGTCTTAACCACTTGACCAACGGACCATCTGGTAGCGATAATTGGATTCGAACCAATGACACTGCGGGTATGAACCGCATGCTCTAGCCAACTGAGCTATATCGCCATATCAAAAAACAACGAGCAGTTAATATACTACACGATTTTTGCTTTTTTGTCAAGAGGAATCTTTCTTTTTTAGCAAAAAATCGTCCGCAATCTTCGGTAGAAATATTATACTATATAAAACCTGATTTGTCAAGCTCTTTCGCTATTTTTTCCGTAGAATTTAGTTTTATTCAGTTTTTATAAAATACAGATAAAAAGGGGAATGAAAAATGCCCATAGAAAACATCGTGTTTCTATGAGCTTTTTCTCATCAGATTATTCAAACCTACTAAAGTGAAATAAGAGTTTCTATTATTGACTAATTTTCACTTTTTTCTAATATATTTTCTCTTTTCATATCATTCCGTAAGTGAAGCTTAAAAATTACAAACCGTGCAATTGGCTGAGCTATACACATTTCGACAAATAATGAAATAGCAAAATTACGAGGCCACTTATAAAAAAACATATGGATAGGTTCCAATGTAATAGAACGTGTACCAATCCATGTTCCAATTACAGTTAATAAAATTGACATAAGAAAAACAGTACAAAGAATGTTAATTACTGTATGAGAATTAAAGCTGTCATCTTTTGCAACTATCTTTTTTGTCAATTTTTCTGCTGGGATATACGTTAATAGGACAATAGCGATAACGCTCAACCATATAAAAGGAAGTACAGTTAAAACATCTTGCCAAACATATAGATGAAAACCTGCTTCAAAACAAGTGATTAAAGGGGCTATGATATTCACAGAAATAATTGAAATGATCCCCATAAATAAAATAAATTCTTTTTTGTTGCGTGGTAATTTCATGTAAAAATCCATAATTGTTATCTCCTTTTGGTAATAAAAAAAGCGTAAAATCAATTAACTTGATTTTACGCTGAACCATTATACGCGTCCATAAATTATTATATTATATAAACTGGAATTTTTCAATTGGAATTTATGACAAAGATTTTGTCTTGCCTTTGAATAAAAACAAGTTGTTTTTCAGCCATATGCTTTTCGATCATATTGAAAATTGCCCTTTGCCTCTCTTTTTTGCACTGCTTACAAAAAACAATGCGATATGACTTTGCTACAATTTCTGTCACTCTGCGGACAAAAATATTCATTTTCGTGCTCCTTTTGTGTTTGCTAGAATGCAAACAGCTGGTTCTGCCAAGAAACTTGATGGAGCAAGTATTGGAGTTGAATTTCATTTGTATCGCCTCGGTGGTCGGAGTCCCATTACAGGCGATAGGATGGGAAATCAGGGTGCAGGAACGATCCATCATTTCTTGGGAAATACCGATCTCAACATATATTTCCCAGGAAAGTGCCGGTGTCTCTCAATGGCAGACCGGACCGACACGGATAGATTTTGTTCTCTATGCTACGCAGAGATGTGGCGGATCACTTTGAATTTCTTGTCTCAAGTCAACATCTTCCGGATAGAGCAAACGCAGGACTTTAGTCGCTGATTGGACGAAGGTTGCGAATTTTGCTGCGGTAGGTCGTCCAGAAAAAGATGCCGCCCAGCACCAAGGAAACGACTTCAGCGATGGGAAAGGCATACCAGGTGTAACCCAGGCCGATTTTAGAGAGCAGGTAGGCTGCCGGCAGGATGACTACCAGCTGGCGCATGATCGAGACGATCAAGCTTTTAAAGCCCATGCCAACTCCTTGAAAGAAGGTGGAGAACAAAATGTCCACTGCGGCTGGAATAAAGCAGATGCTAATGATGCGCAGCGCGGGCACACCGATTTCGAGCATCTGGGGAGAGGCGTTGAAGATCATGAGCAGTTTATCGGGAATCGCTAAGAACAGGACGGTTCCCACTGTCATAATGCAGGCCGCGATCAGGGTGCCGAGTCGGAGGGCGGAGAGGAGACGCTTTTTGTTCCCTGCCCCGTAGTTGTAGCCGATGATCGGCAGCACGCCGTGGGTCAGCCCAAACACCGGCATAAAGACAAAAGACTGCAGTTTGTAGTAGACGCCGAGCACCGAAACAGCGGCCTCTGAAAAGGAGATGAGGATGGTGTTGAGCATGGTGACGAGAAATGCCATGATCGACTGCATGATGATGGACGGAAAGCCGACCGCATAGATTTCCTTAACGGTGCGCCATTTGAACTTGAAGTTGCGGAAGGAAATGTGCACCTCATGCTTTTTGACAATGATCACAACCACTGCAAAGACCATTGAGGCGATTTGTCCGATAACAGTCGCCACTGCTGCGCCACGCACCCCAAGGGCGGGAACGCCAAACTTTCCGAAGATAAAGATCGGATCGAGGATGATGTTGATCACCGCTCCCGAGAGCTGGAACAGCATCGGGTAGATCATGTTTCCGGTTGCCTGCAGTGTCTTTTCCAGGCCGATTTCGATCATCATGCCAAACGAAAAGATGGTGACAACATAGGTGTAATCGCAGCCCATCTGCAAAACGGTCTGATTGTCGGTGAAGGCTTGGAAAAAAGTCTGGGTGAGGGTGAGCCCGAGCAGGGCGAACACCAGCGAACTGAAGATTGCGAGCAGCAGCCCATGGGTGGCTGCGCGGCTCGCCTCCTCCCTGCGGCGTTCCCCGAGGCGGCGGGAGACGAGGGAGTTGATGCCGATTCCCGTACCGACGGCCACAGCAATCATGAGCGTCTGGACGGGAAATGCGAGTGAAACTGAGGTCAGGGCAGATTCGCCGAGCTGGGCGACGAACATGCTGTCAATGATGTTGTAAAGCGCCTGCACCAGCATTGAGAACATTGCCGGCAGAGACATCGATACAATGAGTTTTGGGATGGGAGCAATACCCATTTTGTTTTGTTTGATCTGTTCCATACTTCCTCCATTTCATTTTTTGATTCGTAGGAGCGCTGGTGGCTGTAGGGACACGAACACTCAAAATTATTTGGCGCAGAGTTGCAACCCATCGACTGGATACAACCCCTTTTTCAGGTAGACGGTCGCAATTCGCGCTTTTCGGACAGTTCTCTTATTGTAACGCAATCTATCCCGTTTTGCAAGAAAAAGTTCCCCCGGATACTCCGAGGGAACGTAAAAATGGATTCTTGCTCAATTTTCTGTTTTGGTTGTAACAGCGGGCGCCTTAGCAAGGGTGCCTTTGTCCTCAGACAGAAGAACGCTGATCTCAAAAGTAGAAGTGCGGTTGGTGCTGGATACCCGGTACACGGTGATCTTAATGCTGTCGCCCACCTTTTTGGTGTCCAGGATGTCGAGCAGCATCTGGGTGTTCTCGATGTCCTTGCCGTCGACCTTGGTGATAATGTCCCCTTCCCGCAGGCCTTTGGAGGCGGCGTCCGAGTTTGTGTCCACGCTCACAATGTACAGCCCGGTGGGGGAGTTTTTGGCCTTGGCGAGCGCTTCGTCGATCTGGCGGTATTTGATGCCGATCTTTACACGGTTCTGCACATAGCCGTATTTGGTCAGATCGTCGATAATCGGCTTTGCATCATTCATCGGGATTGCAAACCCAATGCCCTCATAGTCGGCTCCCACGATTTTGGCCGAGTTGATGCCGATGACCTGTCCGTAGCGGTTGACCAACGCGCCGCCCGAGTTGCCCGGATTGATCGCCGCATCGGTCTGGATGAGGTTCATGTTGAGTCCGGAGGACATCTTGAGGGTGCGGTTGAGCCCGCTCACAATGCCTTGACTCACCGAACCCATAAATTCGATGCCGCCCGGATTGCCGATTGCGACTACCCGTTCCCCTACCTGCACCTGGTCGGAGTTTCCAAACTCCGCGCAGATCAGGCCAGTGGCTTCAATGCGGATCACCGCAAGGTCGGTCTTTGTGTCAACTCCGATGATTTTTGCCTCATACTCGGTTCCGTTGTTAAGAATCACATTGACTGCAGCCACCTGGAAGCCGTTGTCGTCGGTGAGCACATGGGCGTTGGTGATGATAAATCCGTCTTCGCTCATGATCACGCCGGATCCCTCTCCCGCCGCCTCGTAATCAAGGCTCTTGGTGTAGGTCTGGATGCCCACCACCGATGGGGTGACGCTGTTGGCGATACTCGCGGTGGACAGGCCGTCGTCAGATGCGCCGTCCTCTGAAGCTTCGCTCGGGGAGTCGCTGATCTTGAGGTTGGGGCCCTCCTGGATCTGCTGCTGCCCTCCCTGCTGGGGGAGGGCTTCGATCTGGTTTTCTTTAAACGCCACATAGAGCGCAAACATCATGATAACTACGATGAGCAGCAGGCAGAGGGAGATGGCGAGCACCACAAGCCCTTTGCTGTGACGCGGCTTTTCTGCGGCTTGTTGGTCGAGTTTTTCATAGTCGGAAAAGTTCCACTCGTAAATCTCATCCTCGGGTTCGGGTTCCGCCTGCTGATAAGGGGGCGGGGTCTGTCCAAGAAACGAGCCGTCCGGGTGAAAATATGGATTTTGATCTGGTTGTCCGCTGTACACTGGGTCGGAGGGCTGTTGTGGCTGCCCTGCTTGCCTGTTGCTGTCCTGTTCATCCGGATCGTCCGGATGCTGATTGTCGTTTGGATAAAATTCGTCCATAGACAACCCCCCCTCTTCTAATACTTACGATACAGTTTACAGCACAATTGTGAAACTGCGGTAAATTTGCAGTAAATATACTGTAATCGCCGCATCTATTGCTTGTCAGCTGACGATTTCCGGTTTTTGGATGGGGGCTTTCCGGTGTTTAGCGTGATGACAAACTCAGTGTATTCCCCTTCCTTGCTGCGCACCTTGATTTCCCCGTCGTGCAGGTTGATCACGGTGCGGACAATGTACAACCCGAGGCCCACACCGTTTTTGTCAAGGCCTCTCGACTTGTCGGTCTTGTAGAAGCGGTCGAACACCTTATTCATCTCCTGCTTGGAGAGGCCGTTGCCGCTGTTTTTGATGCCGATCTGCGTCTTGCGCCCGATGGTCTGGAAGGAGAACTCGATATAGCCCCCTTCGTTGACAAATTTAATCGCGTTGTCCATGAGGTTGTAGATCACCTGATGGATAAGATCCTCGTCCGCCTCAATCCAGACGTCGCTCACCTCGTCGAGCCCGCGGATCTCGAGCTGTTTGCCGTTGATCACCTGCTCAAAGCTGAACAACGTCTGTGCAATCGTCTCAATCATGTTAAATGAGGTGCATTTGATCGTCATTTCTCCTGCCTCGATCTTGGAGAGGTTGAGCATCGAGCGCACCAGCCGGGCGAGCCGTTTGACTTCGTCCGAGACAATGCGCAGGTATTTTTTGTGCTCCCGCTCGGGAATGGTTCCGTCGAGGATGCCGTCGATAAACCCGCCGATGGTGGTCATCGGAGTTTTGAGCTCGTGTGAGACGTTCGCGGTAAAGCTGCGGCGGGAATTCTCGATGATCGAGAGGTCGTCCGCCATCGTGTTGAGCGCTGACGCGAGCTCCCCGATTTCGTCATTGCGGTCAATCTGCACCCTGCGGGAGAAATCCCCCTCGCCGTACTGCTTGGCAGCCTTGGACATCTCCTTGAGCGGCTTGACCATCTGGGAGGTCACCACAAAAATGATTGCAAATGCGAGGAAGAGCACTACCCCGGAGGAGATGATAAACATGTTAAAGATTTCCGAGAGAAAGATGCTCAGGTTTTTAGAGGGGGAAGAGGCGTAAAGATAGCCAATTGTCTGGCCGTCAATGGTGATCGGGACGCCAACAGTGTAGTAATCGTTTTTGTAGAGTTTTGCAAAGGTCCCGGTTTCCTTGTATATCCCTTCGGTGGTCTTTTGGCGGATTTCAACCGGGACGGTGTAGGGCGCGGAGTGAATGCACCGCTTGCCCTCTGAGCAGGCGACGAGCGCACCGCTCGTGTCGGTCAGGAAATAGAGCGCGTCGTTGGTGCGGGAGAGCATTCGGTAGGAGCTTCCAACCGATTCACTCAGGGTGTAGCTCCCGTCGTTGTTCTTTTGGGTGTTGGAGGGGAGCACTGTGAGCTCAGCGGCGTACTGCACGCTGTCCTCCAGGCGTTTGAATTGATCGTTGCGGAAATACTGGGAGGAGAAAATCAGCATCATCGCGCCGAGAAAGGTGATGCTCACAATGATCACCGACATACAGATGGTGAAATATTTTGCAAACAGGCTTTTTTTCATGTCATTACCCATTCCTTAAAAAAATTGAGCATGAAGGGCGTTCATGCTCAAATTGCTGGATTATTCGTTTACCTCAAACTTGTAGCCGACTCCCCAAACGGTTTTGAGCGCCCATTTGTCCGAGACGCCTTCGAGCTTTTCGCGCAGCCGCTTGACGTGCACGTCAATGGTGCGTGAATCTCCGTAGTACTCAAAGCCCCACACTTCGTCGAGAAGCTGGTCGCGGGTGTAGACTCGGTTGGGGGTAGAGGCGAGATGGAAGAGCAGCTCGAGCTCTTTGGGCGGGGTGTCGACCACCTTGCCGTCGACTTTGAGCTCGTAGCGGGTCATGTTGACCACGAGTTTGTCATATACCACCTCTTTGACCTCTGCCTGCTGGTTGGATTGACCGAGGCGGCGGTGGATCGCCTTGATGCGGGCGATGATCTCCTTGGTGTCAAACGGCTTGACCACATAGTCGTCCGCGCCGAGCTCAAGGCCGAGCACCTTGTCAAAGGTCTCCCCTTTTGCGGTGAGCATGATCACCGGAACGTTGGATTTCTTGCGGATTTCACGGCAGACCTGCCAGCCGTCGAGGCCGGGCAGCATCACGTCGAGCAACACAAAATCCGGCTTGAGGGCGTTGAATTTAACCAGCGCTTCCTCGCCGTCATGCGAGAGGATTACGCCGTATCCTTCTTTCTCTAAATACAGTCTGAGCAGTTCGCAAATATTTTTATCATCATCAACCACGAGAATTTTTTCCACGGCCATTGTTCTTACCTCCTAAATGGTATATGAAACCAGGTAAATGTTAATTTCCACTCTTATTATAACATATTAACAATTTAAAAGGTGAACAAACCTTGAAAAACTTCCCGTGATTGATTAGCCAAACTGACGATATTGTATGAACTTAATTTAATGAGATAATTAATTCGGTTCGTCGGCGCTCTCCCATTCCCGCTCCTGTTGCTCAAACCGGGCCAAAAGCGCCTCTCTTTTGGGGGAGAGCTCCTCCTCATCGAATGGGACGAGGATCTGACAGTCGCACATTCCCAGCTCGTTAATTTCGACGTCCTGGAGGATGCAGCGATTATCGGAAAAATAGCAGCAAAGCCGGTTTTCACAGTTCATCTTTCTTCATCCGTTTCATCCAGACAGCTTTCGATCATCGAGATCACGACGTTGTTAAAGCTGGTGTTGTATTCCTTGGCGATTTTGTTGATCTGATCGACCTGTTTTTGCCTCATATACAGCGATTTATAAACAGTTTCTTCCTTTTCTTTCTGCAACCTTATTTTAAATTCCATGTGGCGGTGCCCCCTGTCGATTTATCAACTCTATTGTATCGCTTATCAAATGGAAAAAGTATATGAAAAATTTCTCATATATTTATCTGGGAGAATTCCTTGAGGTATCTAATTTTATTGGACTATTTGATTTTTTGATTTGAAATATTGCAGTGAATCTGTTCTAAAAAGTTGGTTTGGATTAGGGCACTACAGAGCAAAATGGGTTATCACATTGATTGTGAAACAAGGCGGATATTTTTATCCTTTGTGTTGTAATTGAATTAAGTTTCTTTTTCTGTTAGAATATACCTGGATTTATCAACTAGAAAGGGTGGGGTTACATGGAATGGAAAGAAGTACATACTCAAAAGGACATTGAATTTCTCCTGCAACAAGCAGGAAATTTTCACGATAGCTGCATCGTTTCCCTCAGCTACCGCAGCGGCGCAGGGGTGGATGACGAGTTGCGCATGGGTATGGGTTCCGCGCAGCAGCACACCTTGCACCTTGTTTTGCAGCGGCAGGCGCTGCCAATCACAATAGAGCTGTGCTTCTCCGGCGTGCGGCGTTTTTTTGTCCAGGGCTGGCAGGAAAACTACTTCTGCGATCTGTTTGGCTGTTCCCTCACTTATCATCATGATCTCACCGACAAATCGGGTGAGCAACTGATTGTGTGGACGGATTCACCCGGCTATGACTTCGACGAACTTTTTCAGCAGTCCTCTTTGGATGTACCCGCAGTTTCATTTGTCATTGCAGAGAACCTCAAATGGAGATTCCTTGAAGAATAGTAAAAAGGCGTGTATTGAACCAACCAATACACGCCTTTTTGATGGTTACATGTTGCCCGTTGCATCTTGGTAGCGCTATCCTTATCCGGATAGCGAATCAGGGGTAAGCCCCATCCGGGGATGCTAGGGTCTGATTCGTGGAGCAAAGAAAAACTGCAGCTGTAGAACAGGTGGAATTTTATTTGGTGTCACAAGAGCCATTTAATCAAAACATAAAAAAGCAACCCGGTTGTACATCGGGTTGCCCAGCAAGTGAGAGGATATTTTAGTTGAGACCGTCTTACGGCATCGAAATTTCACAGAGAGCTTTTGCCGTCTCCGCACCGCTGCGAATGCGGGCGATGTCGGACAGGCTGACAATGCCAGAGAGCTTGCCGTTCTCGGTGACCGCGAGCCGTTTGACCTGATGGTTAGACATCATCTGCAGCGCCTCGGCAAGCGATTTGTTGGGGTCAATCGAGAGGGTGGTCGAGGTCATGATCTCCCCCACCTTACAGTTTTCCTGGTCCCGCTTGTCCGCTACACACCGCAGCACAATGTCCCGGTCGGTGAGCATCCCGACGAGCTTGTTGCCGTTTTTCATCACAGGCAGCACCCCGATGTCGTGACGGCACATAATCTCAGCCGCATTGGAAACGGTGTCCTGTTCGTTGACCGTTGCAACGTGAGAACTCATAACGTCTTTTACAATCATTTTTCATTACCTCCGTTCGGGTTGTTTCCCTTTTAGTCTGCCCGAACAGAGGTTTTTTAATCAACGCCGTACAAAATGTGGTAATTGCGCTCCAGCACCCGCGGGCCGCGGAACCCGAATGCGCGCGTCTTACAGAGCGGGCGGATCTGACCATACGCAACGCTTGCGACAATGTTTTTTTGAAATGCCTGAATGTGGGTCTGTTTGACTTCGCGATTGTGGGGGCAGACCAGCTGGCATCGGTCACACCCCCACAACAGGCCGCCTGCCCGGACGAGCTCTGTCTCACTGGGGGTGAGCTCCCCCTTGCGCTGGCTGATGTCCGAGACGCAGCGGCTGATGTCCACCGCACCGCCGCACAGCGCCCCGCCCGGACAGGCCGCTTCACACCGGCCGCATCCAAGACAACTCCCCTGTGCCGGGGCGGAATAGTCAAAGAGATGATCGGTGATAATCTCCCCGAGAAATACATAGGTTCCATAGTCCGGAGTGATCAGCAGGCCGTTTCTTCCCTGCACCCCGAGCCCCGCCTGCACGGCCGCGGAAACCTCAGGGATAGGGGAGTTGTCGGCAAACCAGCTGAATTCTGCGGCATACGCCTGCCTGAGCGATTCGCAGGCAGGGGTGAGAATCTCCCGGGCGACCTTGTGGTAATCCTCCACCATGGCGTAGCGGGAGATGTTCCCCTCAAGCCCTGGGGAGTAATACGGGAACAGGCAGACAATCACCGACCGCGCATTCTCAGGCAGCCGGCTCTTGGCGCGGCAGTCGAGCAGCGCATCCTCCGGCGGCATGGGGCAGACGCCGAATTCCCGAACGCCCGCTTGGTTCAGAATTTGTTTGAGCATCGTCATCCCTGTCCCAGCACAAAATGGAAGATCAGATAGAGCACCCCGTACACCACCGGCTGGTGGAGCAGATAGATGATAAAGGTGTGGCGTCCGATAAACGAGAGAAACCGGATGTGATCCTTGTAAAAGAATTTGGGCAGCCGGTGCTTGACGAGCAGCACACCAAAGTAGGAGCCGGTGAGAAAGATGAAAAACCACGGGATCAGTGGGAAATAGTCGGAGGAAAAGAAGGTTTCACTGTGGAACCCGAGGGGGAACAGAATGTCGGTCTGGTAGAGAAAGTCCGGAAGATCGACCGAAAACAGATTGCCGAGAGAGAGCACGCCCTCTTTAATGTTGCAGGTGAGTACAAACAGCAGCCCAAATATCAGTATGCCAATGATCGGAAATTTGATCTTGTCAATGAGCTTTTGCAGCAGGGCGAACAGGATCATCGAGAGGCCGAGGAAGTGCAGGATGCCAAAAAGAATTTTCTCCTCCGGCATGAAGAAGTAGGTGACTGCGGTGAGGATGAGGCCGCCGCACAGGCAGATGAACCCCCGCTTGAGGTTGCTGCGGGAGAGCCGGCAGGCTGAGCCCGATATAAAGATAAACAGCCCGGCAAAGAGATCGCGGACAAAGTTCATCTGGGGGGTGAAGAGAAACGGCAGCTCGACGTGAAAGAGGGTCGCTAAGTCAAACCAGGTGTGGTAGACGACCATGCAGAGGATGGCAAATCCCCGCACCTCGTCGACAAACCCAATGCGCTTTTTCGGCTTTTCTGCGGCTGTCTCCACAGCCGCCTCCTGTCTTTTGGTCATACTGTCTCCCCTTATTCGGGCAGGGTGATGCCCAGAACGAGCTGTCTGTCATCAAAGTTGGACACATAGCGTTCCTCCGAGATCCCTGCCAGTTGAAAATAGTCGTGCACCATGTAGTCCGCGTCTGCCAGCGCCTGGTTGTATGCGGTGCGGTTGGTGAACTGCACTTCGCTGAGGGTGTTGCCGTTTCTTGAGACTTCTTTGTAGTTGCGGGCGAGCGCCTCCGCCACTGTCGCGCGGTCGTAGCTGTCGAACAGCAGGTTGTGATAGCGGTAGTATTGGTATTTGGTCGCGGTGCAGGGGGGAAGGGCGACTTCGTTGTGTTCGTTGAAGGTGACCCCTTCGGGGAAAACCGCCTTGTATTCTTCGGTGGTCAGGCCGAACCGGACATAGGAAATCTGGTCTGCCGGGCGGATCTGGGTTTCCCCATTGGTGGTGGCGTTTCCGTCGTTGGTGGTCACGTCGATGTGGTAGTATTCCCCGTCCATTTGAACGACGTTCCACACGTGGCCGTTGACCGGATCCTCTCCGTCGTTGATATAGCCGTCAAACCAGGTCGCCGTGCTGTCCACCCCCACGAGGTTGCACAGCATCATGAACGCGTCGGTGTACCCCTCGCACATCGATTCCCCGAGCACAAACACCCCGTAGGCCTCGTTGTTGGTGTCCTTGGTCTCGACGCTGTAAAAGCAGTTTTGGGCAATGTAGTCGTGCAGGTACTTTACCTTGTCGTAATCGCTCCAGCTGGAGTCGACCTTTGCCGCGATCTCTTTTGCCCTGTCCAGCGCTTCACTCGCCCGCTGCATGTGTTCCTCGTAGTCTTCCACCGACTGCTTGAGCGTCATGGTCAACATGTTGCCGTTGACCGCGTATTCAATCGCACCGGTCTGGGTCTGGGCAAACACCGGATTGTCAATCCAGACGCAGTTGGCGATGTAGGTCATCTGCTCCTGGTCGAGCTCAGGGCTTGTCTCATAGGTTTGGGAGGTCGGCCGCTGAGGGTTGGAGAGGGCGAGTTTCATCTGGTCGTACACCTGCTGCTGCAGCCCGTCGAGACTGTCGCGGTAGCGGGTGGAAGAAACTGCATCGTAAGCGAGCACAATCTCGTTTGGCTGGTTGTCAAAGCCGATGTTGCTGGGAACTGAGAGGCGCATCGTCTGCAGTTCCCCTTTGCAGCCGGACAGCGCGGACGCCATCAGCACAACCGCTGCAGCTGCCGCGAGAATCCGCATCAGAATAGAATGGTGTTTCATCTTGTCCTCCTACGCTTTGGTCAGCCTGCCCGCGTCGATGAGAAGTTTGAGTTTGAGCAGCGCAGCCTGGGTTTTGGCGTCCCGGATGGCGCCTTCCAGCACCATCTCCACCGCCTTATCGAGTTTGATTTGATCCACCTCGAGAAATTCGTCGTCGTCGAGCTCCTGGCTTGCTTTGGTCAGCCCGGTGGCAGCGTATAGGTGGATGATTTCGTCACAGTAACCAGGAGAGGGATAGAGCTTGCCAAGATCGTAATACTCCTGTGCGATCAGCCCGGTTTCTTCCCGCAGCTCTCGTTTGCCCGCCTCAAGGGGGTCCTCGTTTCCCTTGTCGAGCTTGCCGGCAGGCAGCTCGGGAAGAACCTCTTGATAGGGATAGCGCAGCTGACGCACGAGATAGGTGTTTCCCTCGTCGTCGAGCGCTGCGACGCAGACGCCGCCTGGGTGGCGCACCACCTCGCGCTCCGCTGTCCTTCCGTTTTCAAGCTCTACCATATCTTTTTCGAGCGAGACAATGCGACCGCTGTAGATCGTCTCACCCGAGAGTTTTTTTTCCGTCAGTTCCATCTGTATTCACAGCCTTTCCTAGGGTAGCCGCCTCAGACCAAGTTCCCTGGAGGCGTCTTTCTTTATTATCACATAAATCCGGTGAGATTTCAATATAATTTCATAGAGGAGCTTTGAACAAATCGCGAAGGAGAGTTTGGAATGGATCGATTTTATCAGACGCCGCCGGTGTACGAGGCGGTGGCAGACAAGTGCAACGAGCTCAAACGGCAGTACAGCGGGGTGCGGCTGTTCTCCATCGGCAAATCGGTGCTCGGACGCAAAATCCAGGCGCTCGGGATTGGAAATCTCAAAAACGCGACGCTGTTTGTCGCAGCAGTGCATGCGCAGGAGTGGCTGACGACCCTGCTTGTGCTGCGTTTTTTTGAACAGCTGTGCCAGGAATACCATGCGGGACGGGAGTGGATGGAGGTCAACCTCAAAAAGGTATTTGCCGAACGAGGCCTTGTCGTGGTGCCAATGGCCAATCCCGATGGGGTGGAGATCGCCCTCAACGGGGCAAAATCCGCCAAACATTTGCGCCGGCAGGTCGAGGGAATGCTCGCCCGCAGCACCCGTTCTTGGCAGGCAAATGCCCGCGGGGTGGACCTCAACCACAACTTTGACGCGGGATTTGGCATTCTGAGAAAAATGGAGATCGACAGCGGGATCATCGGCCCATGTGAGCGGCAGTTTGGCGGATACCAGCCGAATTCTGAGCCCGAGACCAAAGCGCTGGTCAGCGTGTGCACTGGGCTCAATATACAAAAGGTGCTCGCCTTCCACTCCCAAGGGGAAGAAATCTTTTATTCCTATGGGGAAAAGACCCCCAAAAATGCCCGCATCATGGCAGACGCACTTGCCGCGTCGAGCGGGTACCGAGTCATCTCCCCGACCGGGCTTGCCTCTCATGGCGGGCTCAAGGACTGGTTTATTGACAAGACGGGCAGAAACGGGTTTACCATCGAAATCGGCAGAGGGGAGAATCCGCTGCCTGTGGAAAACCTCGAGCCTGTCTACGCGAAAATTTGCGAGATGATGCTGATGAGCATCCTTCTCTAACTGTTTTATTATACCACCTTTCCCCGTCGAAAAAGATGGACTTGTGCAGCTCTTTGCGCTACAATAAGAGACGAGGGGGTGGCGCAATGGAATCGCTGCACGAGCTGCCGAACATCGGCGGCATACTGGAACAGAAACTGGTTCAGGTTGGGATCGGGACACCTCAGCAGTTGCGTGAACTGGGGAGCAAGGAGGCGTTTTTAAAAATCCGCCGCATTGACCATACGGCCTGTCTGCACATGCTCACAGCGCTCGAGGGAGCGGTGCAGGGGGTGCGCAAGACAGAGCTTTCCAGCCAGGTCAAAGCAGAACTGCGGGCGTTTTACAACTCTCTGTAGAAGGATGAGACTGTTTGGTAATGCAAAAACGGTGGAGACAGCTGTCCCCACCGTTTTTTTCGCTGTAAAATATGAATGCCTACTTCCGGGAGACGGTACCGTCTGACGGCCTGACAGATATAGAGAGGTCCATTGTGGGCATTGACTGGGTTGGAGAGGCGATTTAGAGAGTTACCGATTTCTCAACTCTATCTCGCGCGTGCAGTCCCTGTCGTTTTTTCTATTCTCAACAACTGACCACATTGAAACTGGTCGACAGGCTATTTTGAGCAATCCCAGTTGATTTTCACTGGATGCTGTTCGTCTGAAATACAGACCCGCCGCAGCGAGTCGAGCGCTCTTTTGAACTGCTCTGAGGCCAAACGGCTGTACACTTCGGCTGTTTGGGCGAGACCTGCTCGGCTGTATGCAGTGGCCGCAGCGCCGTAAAACAAAAATCCCAGCGCATTGGTTGGGGTCTGAATGGTGGAGCATGCGGTTGAAACAGAGCGGGCCGCGGCCTGTGCGGCGGGTTTGTCTGCAGCGTCGCGGGCAGCCTGTACTGCTGCTCTGAGCAGAGGCTTGGTCTCGCCCAATGTTTTGTTGCCAGCGAGGTATGCTTCACAGGCTCGCACTGCGTCACACAAGCGGGTATCGCGGGAACATTCTGCTTGATAGATTTCCAAATACTCCTGTTTGGCAAATGCAATTGCCCAATTTGCCAGCGTTGCTTTGCTCTGGGTTTCCATCAATCGCATCAGCGAAACGCATTCGGGTGATTTGGGATCTCCCAGCATTTTTCGCAATTTTTGCATCAACATCCTCCTTTTACAGTCAATGGATAGTGCTGTGCCTGACTTGGCAGCACACCGCGTCAAAATAAAGCGGTTTTGGAGTGGGACAGATGAATACAACAAGGGCCGGAACTGCTTTTTAAAAAGCAATCCGGCCCTTGTTGTGATGAAAACCGCCGTTCAGTTAATGGAGAAACGCTGTTCCTTCAAGCGGCGGCATAGAGCAAAGCGAATGAGCAGAAAACCTAATTGACAGCCCAGCTGTTTTGTAAGTATCATGCAGTGCAAATAGAAAATTTTACTGCTTTTTAAAAGGCGCGCCGGTAGAATGCCGATGCAATCTTGATTTCACGGCTCCTCAGATAGCTCCGGCGGATGCTCGGATTTCACCGGTTTCGGTCAGTCGACCAAGGGAACCCCTTTGGCGTCGGCAGGGATTGAGCCGGTCAGAATCATAATGCCCTCAACAAGGCCCCAGATCGCAGCGCCGAGGATCATAAACCCACCGATCACAATGCAGCACAGCGGAATACCGACAATCGTCAAAATCAGCTGAATGACTGCCTTTTCCGTAAAGCCGAGGTAAAAGTTGTGTACCCCGAAGCAACCGAGAAAGATGCCGAGCAGTCCGGCGACCAGCTTGGATTTCGGCGGGTTGAGCGGATTGGCGGCAGCTGGATTGAGGATGGAGCCGCAGTTGGTGCACACCGCTCCCCCATTGTTTGCCGGGCTGCCGCAGTTTGGGCAGTAGTAGTTGCCCGCACCCACCGGTGCGCCGCAGTTGGTGCAGCTGGGCGACCCGGCATTCAGCGGCTGGCCACAGTGCTTGCAGAAGTGGTATCCCGGTCCGGACTGGTTGTAACCGGGGTTTGAGTATCCCTGGTTGTAATTGGGATTTGGCCCCGGATTTTGGCCATAGTTTGTGCTTTGACCCGCAGACGGGTCCGACCCGCTGTTTAAGGTTTGCGCCGAATAGGAGTTCTGCTGGCCGGCGTACTGGTTGGATGAAGCTTCATTTTGGGGAGTTGTGGCAGATGTATTCGGAAATTCAAGCTGCGCACCGCAGCTCGGGCAGAATCTGGTGTTGTTTTCAACTTCGCAATTGCATACTGGACAGATCATGAGTTATCATTCCCTTCGAATGTTGTCTTACGCTTAGTATATTCCTATGATACAATACTTTATGTGATTCGTCCATCGTTCCCCGACATTTTTTAAGAATTTTTAACACATCCCCCACACAAGATACTTGTTGACAAATCAAATTACGGGGCATATAATAAAAAAGAACACCGTTAGGTGAGGTTACTTTACGGATATGGCTATTGCCCGGAAATGTCGAGAGACGCCAACGGGTCAGTTGACACTATCGAATCAAGGTTTTGTCTAATATAGCTGACAGTTCTGTCTATGCCGTAGAGAGCCAAAGCTCGACGAACAGGGGTGTGGCTGTTTTGTCGAGCGCGCAAAACGGCCTTTTTTGGCGTTCAGACAAATACTCGCCAGCATTTTGCACATCCTATTGACAGGATAAATTTTTAGAAAGAGAGGGTACACTCCGTATGGCAGACGATGTCGGTCGAAGTAGAAAAATTATATACCGGGCAGCCATGCGGAAACGAGGTGGCTGTCGCTGAGGAGGAGATCAGCAATGATTGAGTTTTACAAAACCATTGACAGCCGCATAACACCCATTGATAAAATAGAGGAGTACACCTGGATCAATATGGTTGCTCCAAATGAAAAAGAAAAGCAGCTGATTATTGACCAAGTCGGTGTGGAGCCGACGTTTTTCAACGCTGCGCTCGACGAAGAGGAGACCTCGCACATCGACACCGAGGATGACCAGACTGCAATCATCATCGATATCCCCGACCGGACAAGCGACGACAAGGGAAATATCGTTTTTTACACCATCCCCCTTGCGATCATTATGAAGGGAAAGACGATGATCACCGTCTGCATTAAGGATTCCCCGATTATTCGGGATTTTACCAACGGGCTGGTGCGCCACGTCAATACCCAATACCGCACTCGGACCATTTTCCAGATCTTTTACCGCATTTCACAGACCTATCTTACTTATCTGAAACAGATCGACAAAATCAACGACTACGCTGAGCAGCAGCTGCACAAGTCGATGAAAAACAAAGAGCTGTTTCGCATGATGGAGATTGAAAAGAGCCTGGTTTATTTCTCCACCTCCCTCAAGGCAAACGAGGTGACGCTTCAAAAGATTTTCCGCGGCCGGCTGCTCAAGCTCTATGACGAGGATAAGGATCTGCTTGAGGACGTCCTCATTGAGGTCAAGCAGGCGATTGAGATGTGTACCATCTACCGCGACATTCTCAGCGGAACAATGGACGCCTATGCGTCGATCATCTCGAACAACCTCAACATTGTCATGAAGGTGCTCACCTCAATCACCATCTTGATGGCAATCCCCACCATGATCAGCGGTTTTTATGGGATGAACGTCCAAGGCCTTCCAATGCCCTTTTTTTGGTTCCCCGCAGCAATTTCGGTTGGGCTGGTGCTCATCTGTGCGCTGATCCTGAAAAAGAAAAACATGCTTTAAGAGGAAATATGGATTGCACGAGAATCGTTTTAACCGTATGCTCGTTTAAAGTGGATAGTATGGGATTGCAAGTAAAAGGAAAAGCTTGAAAAAACCAAAAATATGGTTTTGCAATGGAGTTCGTTATGATACGAGCAAAAGGCTCTGGAAATGTTGCAATAAGTTGTGAGTTGATCGTTTGACCAAAAGCACAGAATCAAACTCGCAAGGATTAAATACAGCAACGAAAAGCTAAAGCAATGTAAGTTTTGACTGAACCAAAAATAATATAACTGTTAGAAATAGCAGATGGAAAAGAAATAAGATTTCTAGAATTTTCAAAATACATTGAAAAACAACAAAACGTTGCAATAATATAACAATAGGGGACACGGCTTTTCGTGTCCCCTATTGTTATATTATTGCCGACGCTTGGCAGTTTTTGTGATAGGGTTGAATTGTTTCCTGTTCTGCGCCGCCTTAGCCGAGATTGATACAGGGCATTTGTAAAAAGGGCTGTTTTGTCGCAGGCCAAAGAATAGCCGGTAGTTGTCTCTGATTGGCCTTTTCAGTCAGTTTTTAAGAAAATCTTTGTGCAGCGAACCTCGCTCTCGGGTTTTCTGCGACATGGGTGTTGCAGAAAAATCAGTCCGGCGGGAGAGCATAACTGATGAGATCCGAAAGGATGGTGTTGGAGAGGAGGAATCCTTCAGGGGTGAGTGCGATCCGGTTCCCACTGACGGTGAGAAGCCCGAGCGCTTTATAGGCATCCACTCGGTCTAGGAATCCTTTGGGGTTGTGCAGCCCCTTGAGGCTGTCAAGCGCCATCCCCCGGTTGAGACGCAGCCCGAGCATGAGGCGCTCCTCCATGCCGCCTGCATTTTCGTCGGTAAACTGCACATCCTGTAAACCAAGCGCGAGGTAGCGCTCGAGCTTCCGACTGTGGCCGTACCGCCTGCCGTTCAAAAAGGAGTGCGCTGCCGCCCCAACACCGAGGTATTCCTCGCACTGCCAGTATTTGAGGTTGTGCCTGCTTTCAAGGCCCGGTATCGAAAAATTTGAAATCTCATACTGTTCAAAGCCCATCTGGGTGAGGGAGCGCACTGTTTGAAGATAAAGATCTGCACAGGTATCGTCGCTGGGGCAGAGTTTTAACACTTCACTCCCAAAATACGGAGTTGACGGCTCGATTTTCAACAGATAAGCGGAAACATGTTGAATGTTTTGCCGGTTGATCCAGTCAAGCGATTGGGCGAGGCTCTGAGCCGTCTGGTTGGGGATGCCGAGCATCAAGTCGCAGGAGATGTTGTCAAATCCCGCCTGTTTGGCAAGAGTTATCGCTTGTTCTGCCTGCGCTGCAGTGTGCCTGCGGCCAAGCAGTTTGAGTTCAGCGTCCACCGCTGACTGGACGCCAAAGGAAATGCGGTTGATTCCACTTTGGCGCAACGAGTCAAGCTGGTTGAAGGTCACTGAGTTTGGGTTTGCTTCGGTGGTGATCTCAGCGTTTTGCAGCTCATAAAGCCGCCGCGCTTGTGTTGTGATCCGGCCTAGCTGCTGAGGGGAGAGCAGCGTGGGGGTGCCCCCGCCGAAATAAAGGGTGTCCGCCCGCATGCCGTCGCGGTGCGCCTCTTCAAGTTCCCGCAGCACCGCTTCCACATATCGCTCTTTGATCTCCTCATCTCCGGCAAGGGAGTAAAAATCGCAATAGGGGCATTTCCCGTTGCAAAACGGGATGTGCACATAAATACCGAGCATCAGTCGTCGAGTTTGAGGACCGCCATAAACGCCTCCTGCGGCACCTCGACTGAGCCGAGCTGGCGCATCCTCTTCTTTCCCTCCTTCTGTTTTTCAAGAAGCTTTTTCTTTCGGGTGATGTCGCCGCCGTAGCATTTGGCGAGGACGTCTTTGCGCATTGCTTTGACCGTTTCGCGGGCGATGATCTTGCCGCCCACGGCCGCCTGAATCGGCACCTCAAAGAGCTGGCGAGGAATCTGCTCCTTGAGTTTTTCGGCAATCCTGCGTGCGCGGGGGTACGCCTTGTCGGTGTGCACAATAAAGGAGAGCGCGTCGACGATCTCTCCGTTGAGCAGGATGTCGAGCTTGACGAGCTTGGAGGGGGCAAAGCCCATCATCTCATAGTCAAATGAAGCGTAGCCCTTGGTACGGGACTTGAGCGCGTCAAAAAAGTCGTAGACAATCTCGTTGAGGGGGAGCTCATAGTGCAGCTCCACCCTGCTCTCGTCGAGGTACTGCATGTCCTTGAATACGCCGCGGCGGTCCTGGCAGAGCTCCATGATGTTGCCCACAAAGTCGGCGGGGGAAAAGATCGAAGCCTTGACCATCGGCTCTTCCGCCAGTTCGATGAGCTCCGGCTTGGGATAGTTGGTCGGGTTGTCGATGTAGATCGTCTCTCCGTCGGTCATGGTGAGCCGATAGATAACCGACGGCGCGGTGGTGATGATGTCGAGGTTGTACTCCCGTTCGATGCGCTCCTGGATGATCTCCATGTGCAGCAGCCCCAAAAAGCCGCAGCGGAAGCCAAAGCCGAGCGCAATTGAGGTTTCCGGTTCAAAGCTCAACGACGCGTCGTTGAGCTTGAGCTTGTCGAGTGCGTCGCGCAGGTCGCCATATTTCGCCCCGTCCACCGGATAAATACCCGAAAAGACCATGGGGTTGACCTCGCGGTAACCGGGCAAGGGCTCATCCGCCGGATTTTGCGCATCGGTGACCGTGTCGCCCACTGTGGTGTCGCCAATGCTTTTGATCGAGGCGGCGATGTAGCCGACCTCACCGGCGCGCAGCCCGTCGCAGGGGACAAGGCTAGTCGCCCCCATGTAGCCGGTCTCTACAACGGTGAACTCCGCCCCGGTCGCCATCATTTTGATCTGGCTTCCCGGACGCACTGTCCCCTCTTTGATGCGCACGTAGACGATAACGCCCTTGTAGGAATCGTAATAGGAGTCAAAGATGAGCGCTTTGAGCGGCTTGTCGTCCTCTCCCTGTGGCGCGGGAATATCCCGTACAATCCGTTCGAGCACCTCCTCAATGCCGATGCCCGCTTTGGCTGAGATCTGCGGCGCGTCGAGCGCCGGGATGCCGATGACGTCTTCGATCTCTTTGCAGACACGCTCTGGTTCGGCAGCCGGCAGGTCGATTTTGTTGACAACCGGGATGACCTCGAGATCGTGATCAATCGCGAGGTAGGTGTTGGCAAGGGTTTGCGCCTCGATCCCCTGGGAGGCGTCCACAACAAGGACTGCCCCTTCGCACGCGGCGAGGGAACGGGAAACCTCATAGTTAAAGTCGACGTGGCCCGGGGTATCGATCAGGTTGAATTCGTAAGTCTCGCCGTCATTTGCTGTGTAGTTGAGTTTGACAGCGCGCGCTTTGATGGTAATGCCGCGTTCCCGCTCGATGTCCATGTTGTCAAGCAGCTGCGCCTCCATGTCGCGCAGGGCGACGGTGCTTGTTTTTTCGAGAATGCGGTCCGCAAGGGTGGACTTGCCGTGGTCTATGTGAGCGATGATCGAAAAGTTCCGAATGTTTTCGCGTTTTGTGGCCAAACTAACACTTCCTACAATAAAATAATGTGAGGTTATTATACCACAAAATTTGTTCTAATGACAACTGAATATTTTGCGCGGATTGCGCCCATACTAATGACTGTTCAGCGCGAAAACTCAGATGAAAACGAAAAATGAAGTTTTTTGAAAAAAACTGTTGACAACTAGTTTGCGGTTTGATATAATAAATAAGCACTCTTTCGGGAAAAACTTCCTTGAAAAGTGCTTTTAATAAGTGTGAGAGCCACTAGCTCAGTTGGCAGAGCATTTGACTTTTAATCAAAGGGTCCGGAGTTCGAGCCTCCGGTGGCTCACCAAAAAAATAGACCGTTGAGTTCATATTTTAAATTGTGTCCGTTGCGATGACGCGTATGCTCGGAGTGGCGAATGGTATTTAAAATGTCAATTCAACGGTTTGTTTTGTTTAAACCCCGAAGGCTGTGTCCTTTGGGGCCTTTTTGTCGTTGCCTACTCACCCAGTCGCGATTTTAATAGGGCAAAAGGATTTTTGCCTCAGGCTTTTTGTAGAAAAAGTCTCGGCAAGGAGCTGTTTTGGCGACAACGGGTTCTCGGTGAGGGACATCTGCTTTGCAGGACGTGGGGCACGGGATACTGAGATTCAATCTCCCCTTGCGGTGCGTTGGCTGTGAAAACCAACGGATGGTATCCACCATATATTTGCGGGAAATCCGCTGGCCTTGTAGATAGACTCCTGACGGTATTCACCGATGGTATGTTGGGTTGCTGCTGCACATTTGCTTGGCCGGCCATCGAGCGGCGAGTCGGACGACTGCCCCTGTTCATGCTGTCGAGAATTCCCTTCTGTACCTCCAGCTTCGTCACTGTGCAGAGGAATTTTTGCTTGTAATGCGGGAGCTTATGGTCTAACATGTGTGTGATCGCCCGACAGTCGGCCCGATTCATCACCATTTTCTGCTGAATTGCTCCCTCGCTCATTTCGAGAGGGACGATGCAGTGGGAGGCGTGAGCCCTTCCCTCCCCTTTTGTTAACTTGGAGTTGCAAGATCCGGCTTTCTTCGCGGAGTTTGTGTGCTCTGACCAGCCAATGACCTCTTATGTAATCGGGCACAATTTCGCGTTTGCCCCTCTTCGAAAATTTTATTTCTTTACTGACAGTTGTGTGGTCCAACGTTTGAAACTCATTGTATCCGGGAGCATTCTTTGCACAGCCAAAGCTGTGTGGGCCGAGTTCGTTGCCAGCCCGAAGAGTGGAACACCGCAAAAAGGCGCACATAGAGGAGAATCAGAACTTCTTATTCCCGTTCGGATTTTATTTAGAGATACAACGATTTACAACGCGGGATAGTCTGCTCTGTTAAAGCCAGAACTTGTATAAATAGTAGAATGGAAATGGACGGTAAGGCCTGATGGATGCAACTGTTTTTTGGAAGGTTATCAGTGAATACAACAACCAAACCGTAATTGACCAAGTCATCTTGATTTTGTTTCTCATTGCTGGACTGACGCTGTCTTATACAGGTAAGGTGAAGTGGGGCGCAAAGTTGGCTCTTGGGGTTACTCACTTATACATTGGAATTCAATTTTTTGGCGTGTATGGCACAGAGCCGATTCAGAAGTTTTTCGCCCTGCCGCTGTATTTGTGCTGTGGCGGGCTATTTCTATTTGAGTGCATAAGGAACAGAGAGGACGTTTTGCAAAAGCCAGATAAGTGGCAGACCATCTTGCTGCTGTTGTTCATTCTATACCCCATGATTTCCTATCTTTTGGGAAATACCTTTCCCCAAATGGTGACTTACATAATGCCCTGTCCAATTGTGAGCGTAAGCATTGCGGTTTACTCCGGTTATCGCAGAAAGAACCGGCTTTTACTCATTCTGCTGATTATTTGGGGACTGACTGGAATAAAATCATTGATATTCAGTGCGTATGAAGATATTATCTTATTGATTTCTGGAATCTATGGCATCTGTTTGTTATTCAAAGAGGATAGGGCAAAAAAATCAAATAACATGTCCTTTTGGGAATAAGCCGAACAGAGTCGCCTTGTTGGTTTCAACAGCTGCAAATAAGATAGATTTTGTTTGGTGTACACCCCTCAGCCCTATCAATGCCCTATTCTGGTCGGGTACAGCTTTGGGCGGCTGGTATCCGTCCGACTGTCTGCAACGGGGTAACGCTCTCACTAGCGGTTTTTAAGAAGAGCGATGAAAGAACACGGTGCAGACAGTTCCATCTGTCTGCACCGCATAAATCACTAATTGGAACCTGTTTTTCAGACGAGGTATCATAAGAGCTTCGACCTTTTTTATTTTTCTGGAAAGCATCCTCAAACCAACCCGAGGAGCCGGACAGCATTTGCAAAGACAAAACACACAAGTAACCCGATCACAGTGGGGATTGCAAACGAGAGGGCGGTCCATTTGGCGCTCTGCGTCTCCTTGTGGATAGTAAGGCAGGTGGTTGAACAGGGCCAGTGCATGAGGGAAAAGAGCAGAACGCACACAGCAGTGAGCCAGGTCCAACCATTGTTGACCAGCAGCTCCTTGAGCTGAAGCAGGCTGTCAAACTCCATGATGCTGCCCGACGCCATATAGGCCATGATCATAATTGGCACGACAATTTCGTTGGCCGGGAAACCGAGAATAAACGCGATGAGGATGACGCCGTCGAGTCCAAAGAGTTTGGCGAACGGGTCAAGGAAGGTTGAACAGTGAGCGAGAACACTCATATCCCCCACCGTGATGTTCGCCATCAGCCAGATGATCAGCCCGGCGGGCGCTGCGACCGCCACTGCGCGGCCCAGGACAAACAGGGTGCGGTCAAAGATGGAACGCACGATTACTTTGCCGATCTGCGGCCTTCGGTAGGGCGGGAGCTCCAGGGTAAAAGAGGATGGCACCCCTTTGAGAATTGTCCGCGACAGCACTTTGGACACGGCAAATGTCATCAGAACCCCCAGCACGATCACAACAGTGAGAAGCAGAGTTGCAAACAGCGATTGCAGGGGGCCGACCAAACCGCCGACAAAAAACATTGTGATAATTGCAATCATTGTTGGAAACGCTCCCCCTCTAAAAGGGCAACTGTGGGGATGGGCTGAACGAAAGCGTTGTGGTCAGCGGGAGAATACAACCAGTCGGTTCAAATTTTCTCCTACGGTTTTGGGGGCTGCACAAGCTGTATCATTCTCTCAATCACTTTGATCTTTGAGTCTAAGGAGTAGCCGGTACGATCCAGATAGGCCTCAATGATGTACAGATGCATCTGCATGACCGCATTTGACCACATTTTTTGGTCAATAGATGCAGAAAGTAGAATTCGGTCGATTTGTTCATTCATTGGAATCTCCCCCTATCTATGAGAATTTTATGCGGCAAACAGATCAGTTTATGAGCGTATGTCGACCAGATTTATAGTAAGGTTAGAACAGGCGAATTGTCTTGGTGCGCTTCGTTTTCTTTGTCATTTATAAGTGGGACGCAGCTCAATCTTCCTCTAACAGCTGTTCTAACATGTCGTGTTATACAGTTGGTATAACCTGCGTTTGGTTTTAAAGCAAAAAAATCCGCTGAACACACGTTTCAGCGGATTTTTGTTTTGTGGTCTCAGAGAGTGATGACACTGTCTCAACTCCCCTGTAACTGTGGACCTATGAGTGAGCGGGAATCGCGTTGAGGCTACCTGTCCCCTTCGGCGTCTTGGCAAGATACCCCGCGCTGTTTGAATAGATGATTTCCAGAGACTGCAGAAACTCTGTTTGCCCCTGAATTTTTTCACAATCATTCATAATGATGACATAGTTGAAGTTTTCCTGAATGTTTTTGCACCAGGATTTCACGTCGGTTAACCAGAAATACTGATCGTATACCCGCTGGTTGGTGAGAGCTTCGTACCAATATGTCGTATCCTCCAGATCTGCGATTGGGACCTGTTCCGTCTGGTCAACATGATTGAGCAGATAGGAATACAGTTCAAACTCTTCCCCTGTGACTGACGGCGTGGCTGTTTGAAGCTGATATCTATTAAACAAATAGATGTGGAATTGGGCGTCGGATCGAATTTCGGGATTAAACAGGATATTGTGTTCTTTGACTTTTGCATCCGTCCCGCTGAAAAACATCGTGGCAACAAATCCCCAAACCAGAAAGTACGAGATCACCATTTCTTTGGATTTTTCGGAGAAATAGGTTATTCCAAGGTAGAAGAGGGCCAAGGTGATCATCCACATGACGTAATAAGTCTTGAAATAATAATAGGAGGAGACCTTTGTATTCAAGCCGAGTACAAGCAGCCCAATCATGAAACAGAACCACAGGATACTCATCGGCTGCAAAGCAGTCCAATGCTTTTTCTTTAGGCTGTGGATTAACCCGTACAGCGCTATAGGCAGCCAGATGATGAAGTTGGAGTAGAGGTCGCGGTAGATATAACCTTCTGCAGCGATTGCATTTCCCGCAGCGCCCGCTGACCCAAACCAGCCGAAAAAGCAGTAGATCAGGCCGATGATCACAGGCAGTAAAAAGATCTCAAGCTGTGTGCGGACCATTTCCCAGGTAATCAGTTTCTTCTGCTGGAAATAATCCCAGGCCACGAGCAAAAAGAGCGCGACATAGGCGAATGGCATAAACAGCATGTAACAAAGGAAGAGTCCTAAACAGGCCAGCATCAGTGAGGGGATCACAATGCGGCGATGCACTTCCCTTTTATAGTAAGCATCCGCTAAGAATAACAGGAAGGCGAGCACCGTGACCCCTGTGCCCAGATAATTGTATCCAAAAATCATGTTGTTGAGCGGATAGCCGAGCATATAGAGGACTGTTACAACAACTGAAAAAATCTTTGTAAACAAATTTTTGCTGAACCGGTTGATCAGGATATAAAAAACCCAGCCGTGCAGTGCGAACATGCCGAATTCAGACAGAATGAAAAACTTGACTGCACTCAGTGTGTGGACAAACGGCATACCGATTGACATGAACAGCGCGTTGTTCAAGGGGCCAAAAAACATTTCAGACACCGATTGCGTGTTGATGATATTCATGGCCATCTTCATGTGGACGCTTGGATCGGATGTGATGTATTGAGGGGTGAGCGATGTTCCAAATTGAATGATTCCGCAGGTGATGGCCACACCTGCGATTAAAGCGACACTCACCCAATCAAACAGCTCCAGTGTATAGCGCTGCCTCTGTTTTTTTACAAGGATCAGGAACCAGAGCCCGCCCCCTGCAATGCAGTTGAATATGCCCATGGTGAGCAGGTTGATCGGGATGTGAATCAAGTTTATGATCGAGGCGGCAAAGACGTTGATGCACAAAAACAGCATCATGGACGCGATAAACCAGGTCGCACTTTTCAACGGACGATCTGATTTTTTAAACAAAAACAGACCGCTGAAAAGGATGGCAACGGATATCAGATAAAAGACGGATAAACCCGGTGATAAGAACATGTGACCCTCCTAACGGAACAATTTTTGTTTGAGTTTCAGGGCAAACCGATAAAGCCGGCTCAACTTCCAGTTTGGCTGCAAAAATGCCTTTTTCCACACTTCATCCGGAATGTAAAAGTCTATTTCAAATTTTGCTTTTACAGATTTGAGCTTTTTCGGCGTCTGAAAATGAATTAAAATCTGCGGGTCGTCCTTGTAAAACAATACGCTGTCTTTTATAGATACACCGTTGTGGGCAGATTTTTGGAACGAACGGATCTCCTTGGTGCCATCGGTAAAGGTGAAGTGGATTTCAAATTTTCTCATCCAGAACATGCCCTGATCCATGGGGTCAAATCGGACTGCAGTCACTTCCGGCAGAGATTCCGCTATGGGAAAGCCAACTGTCCATTCCATTTCAGGGCGGTCCTGGCCCAATAAAATACAGTCTTGGTTGAATCCTTTTCCGTGATCCAGATATAAAACCGAATCGGATGTGCGGTATTGACGTGATTGAAAATCAGATTTGTTTTTTGATTTGGCCTCTTTGTTGAAAAAACCGGCTGGAAAAACAATCGGCATTTGATTGAACTGCTTTTTGATCATTTTTTCATTGGTCAGCCACTCTTTGCGGTTGTGCAGAGTCTGCGAATTTTCATTGTTTTTCCAGAGGCGATAAATCGAGGTGACAACTGGTATATCTGCAACGCCGCAGACAAATGCAGTGCGCATCAGGAAATCCCAGTCTTCTGTCGTGGTTAAGTCCTCATTAAAATGGATGCCCAATGTCTGATAGGCGTATCTGGGGCATGCATAGGTCATGGTTGGGCAGGTGTTTAAATTCAGCTGTTCCAGCAAATTGAAATCCCTGCAATAGATTCGATCAGGGGATCCGATCGCCCGCAGTGCGGTGTCATTGTTTTTGTTTTGAATGGTCTGCCATTCCTGTGCGACGCCATACGCGTGCAGGATGGATCCCGGGGATTTTAACGAGAGCTGGTAGAAGGAATCCACCCAGTCATCCGTGACCAAATCGTCATCATCCAGAATCACGACATAGTCCCCGCGCGCCTTGGTAAAACCGACATTGAGCGGCGTGGTGCGCGTGCCGCCGGTGACGTCGATGTACTGTATTCTTTGCTGAAGCCAGGCCGGCGTCTGGGAGACGAGGTCGAGCACCGCTGCCCGATCGGAGGGTTCTACGTTGTGACCGAGCAAAAGCAGTTCAAAGTCGGTGTTTGTCTGCGCCGTCAGGCAGAGAAGGGTTTCCTCCAGCGCATCGATTCGTTTGCCCTGCGTCCGGGTGACGATGCTCAGGAATGGGGTCTCTTCCCCTGTTTGGACGGGGGCAGGTTCTGCATGTTCCGCCTTTTCAAATGCGCGGAAAAAAAAGGCAGTTTCCGCATTTGGGTCGGTGAACTGCTTGAGCCATTCGAGATAGGAGTGGGTGATGCTGCCCGAGGCTGAAAAAATATCGTCGGGTTCACAGGCAGTCAACTCCTCATCAGACAGGCAAAGATCCGACTTTCCGGCCGGCTGAAACCCGTGCTGTTTCGTCAGCCCGAGAAGGACAGATTCGGTAAAAAACCTTGTCTGTCCCAACAGAGGAGAGGACTGGATGTGAGTTCCTCTGACATCCAGCAGGTCAAAAATCAGCTTTTTATTCGACGAGTTCGGGACACCGCACAAAAATGGGCAGTGAAACCGTTCCGCCAGTTCGGCGAACAGGGCAAGCCATTCGTCTGCATCTGCACAATGGTTGAGAAAATCGATTGCTGCAATGGCTGCAACCGGTTGATCTTGGCTGTCATTTATCTGCTTTCTGGCCGTTTCGATTGCAGTGGAAGGAACGGGCAGTTCGTCGTCAAAAGCAATTGTTTTATAACCGGAAATCGAGTTCGGCAAATCAGCCTGCATCGAGGAGAGGCGACCGCCGAAGTCGATCAGAAGGCCCGGTTTCAGATTTAACTGGGATAAAAGCGCTGCGCAGGGGCCTGAAAAGCTCCCAGCAGACAATCCTATTTCTGGTTTTTTCATCTTTTTAATCCTCTCCTATAAATCAAACCGGTGTTTGGAATAAGCAAATCCAACAAACTGCGCGACGTGCTGCGCGTGCTTGATTTGCTGCGGCAGAAGATTTTTTTCCTGTTTTTGTTTGAAATCTCTGAGCCCCTGCTGCACATATTCGTTTTGATCGCGTTTGTACGTGCTCAGCAGTTTTTTGAGGAGCGCGGGGTTGTCCCATTTGTAAGCCATCAGCAGAGCGGATTCCACAGAACACCTGACTTCGGTGGGGGTGGGGTCCCAGGTACCGCTCACAGACAGATGCTTTGAGTGGAAAACAGGCGCTTTGGGCTGATAGATCATCTTTTTCCCCGTTAAGCGAATGCGCCAGGATAAATCGACATCTTCGCAGTACATAAAAAAGGTGTCGCTGTCATAACCGCCCACCTGTTGATACAGGGCAGTTGGGAACAAGACACATGCCCCGGAGCACCAAAGCGTTTCTCCGGTGTTCATATCGTAATCCTTTGGGTGCTCGATCGGGGTTTGCCGCGCCTCAACCGCACCGGCCTGAAGAGTGCTGTCCAAAAAGGGCTTGACCATTTCGGTGAAAAAGCGGGGCGTGACCAAAATATCAGGGTTTATCACCAGCAAAAAGTCAGATGTTGCGTTTTCTGCCAGCAAGTTATGTCCCTTTCCAAAACCCGAATTAAAGCCAAAAAAGCGGTACTGTATCTCCAAATAATCCGGATAGGAGTCGTTTAATTCTTGAATTTCCTTTTGGGTAAAGATGGGGCTGGAGGAGGCGTCCCCAAAAATAAAAACAGCCTGCTGGATTGCTGCCTGTTGCTTCCGACTGAGCAAAAGTGCTTGTGCTAAACTGTCGAGGGTGCGCAGGAGCGCCTTTTTTTCATTGTGGTAAATGACCGCTTGTATTTGCACTGTTTTTGAAAGCATTGTGAAATAACTCCTTTTATTGTTCAAAAATTCAAACACAAGACCAGGCTTTGCCTATTTGAACATTAATCAACTATATAATTGTACCTTTTTAGAATTGCAATGTCAATCTTTTGATACTAAATTCCTACAGGATTATGATTGTATGATAGTTTTGCATTTTGAGCAGCACTTGTTTTATTTGTTCTCACAGCCCCAGGCGCACAGGCCCCTCTACGGCAGCTTTTTGCTCATTTTGAGTTGCATACGTCGTTTTGTAACCACAGTTTGGAGGGAAAAGAATACTTCCCGGAACAATTCAATCCATTTGCCTGCTGGGCAAAAGGCATGAGCTCGCGACCGTTTCATATACATGAGACAGAGGTGATCAACATGCGCTTTGCAGTTTACAGCCGGAAATCAAAGTTTACGGGAAAGGGGGAAAGCATTGGCAATCAGGTTGAGATGTGCACCGCATATATTATTTCCCATTTTCCTGAAACGGACAGCCGCGATATTTTGGTTTACGAGGATGAGGGGTTTTCCGCCAAAGATTTGAACAGGCCGCAGTTTCAAAAAATGATGCGGGAGAGCCGAGAGGGGCGGTTTTGCTTCATTATTTGTTACCGCCTTGACCGGATCAGCAGGAATGTAAGTGATTTTTCGAGCCTTATGGAAGAGTTAAATGAAAGGGGGATTTCGCTGGTCTGTATCAGGGAACAGTTCGATACCAGCAGTCCCATGGGGCGGGCGATGATGTATATCGCCTCGGTGTTCGCACAGCTCGAACGTGAGACGCTGGCAGAGCGGGTGCGAGACAACATGCTGATGCTTGCCCGGACGGGGCGGTGGCTGGGGGGAACGCCCCCGACGGGATTTGACTCTGAAAAAGTAACCGAGCTGGTGATTGAGGGAAAGTTAAAAACATCCTATCAGCTCAAAAGCACCTGCGAACTGCGCACCGTAAAACAAATTTTTGGTCTGTTTTTGGAACACTATTCGATTACCAGCGTGCGCAGGCAGCTTGCTTCTCAAAACATCAAAACCAAAAAGGGAAACGAGTTTTCCCATCAGGGAATCCGACAGATTCTGACCAATCCGGTGTATTGCTGTGCAGATGGGGATGCTTACCGCTATTTTCAGCAGCGCGGTTCGGATCTCTGCTTTGAGCCGGATCCGCGCAGTGCACACTGCGGTTTGCTCGCCTACGGCAAAAGGGAATGCAAAGGGGGGAATGAGTCGTTTGCCGATGTTTCAAACTGGATTATCGCGAGGGGCAAGCACATGGGGGTGGTGTCGGGCAGAGATTGGGTGATGGTACAGCAACGGCTGGAAGACAACAAACCCGTTAAGAGGGCTGTAAAGGCACACAATGGATACTCTCTGCTCTCCGGAATGCTGTGCTGCGCCAAGTGCGGAAGCAAAATGTTTGCAAAGACCCGGTCACATCCGAGCAGCCAGGGCGCCTTTGATTACATTTGCAGCGGAAAATTGAAAGGAACGCGCGCAACCTGTGACTGCAAAAATTTAAACGGACACGCGACGGACAGCTTGGTTTTTGATTTTTTAAAACGCTACCTCACAGAGAACGGCAGCCTGTTCAGGCAACTCGATTTGCTCAGAAAAAAGTATCAGTTTGAACAGGGCGGAGCAACTGGGGATGATTGCGCAAAGCAAATCAGGCAGTGTGAGACGGAGATGGAAACGCTGCTCTCCACCCTTGGAAACTCCCCTGTCAGCGAACAACTGATACAGCGGGTGGATCGCAGGATTGTGGAATTGGAGAAACAACAGGCGTATTGGAAAGAGAGGCAGCGGGAAACAGAGGAAAAGTCGGACAAAACAACAGAGCAAATCGACCAGACAGCCCGGGCGCTTTTGGATGTAAATCAATGTCTCGAGTGGTCGACGGTTCCAGAACGCCGGGAACTGCTGCAAAGCCTGATCCACCGAATCGAATGGGACGGCGCAAGCCTCTCTGTCTATCCGCGCAGTCGGTTGTGATCAGGCGGGGCCATGTGCGGCGTTGCCCTTTTGCAGAGGGGGCAAAACGCCCGTTGCAGGGGACGAAATTGTTTGTGACAATTGCGATGAGCCTTTCGCGCGGGGAATCGATGATTCTTGCGCCCACAACCCCTGCCGCATTGCAGCCAAAGCCCATACACATAGTGAGCGCCTGTTTGCCGCAGGCGCAGCACTTTTTAAAGTGTTTGTCAAGGTTAAACGCGACGCGGGGCAGATAGCCGAGGTCTTCGAGCAGGGTGAAGAGCGGGAAAAAAATCGCCATCGGCGGAAGCATCACCGAGACCACCCAGGCGAGCACCCGGTAAACGCCGAGCACGAGCACACCATGCACCCACTCGGGGGTGCCAAGCCAGGTGAAAAAGTCGGTGAGCCGGTCCTGCACCCAGAATAGGCCTTGAGAGAGGAGCTGGGAGGGGTAATTTGCGCCGGTAATCGTCAGCCAGAAGATCACCGCGAGCAACAGCAGCATAATCGGGATTCCGGTCCACTTGCTGGTGAGCCATTTGTCAATTTTTCGGTCGCGGGCATTGTAGTTTTCGCTGTCGTAGGACAGCACGTTCTGGCAAGCCCCTTCGGCGACCATGACGATGCAGGAGACAATGAGATCTTTGAGTTTGCTCTCTGAAATGTCCTGTTGTTGCAAAAAATCCCGTGCCTGCTGAATTGCCCGGGAAACCTCCTCATCCTGCGCGACAGAGAATCCAAGATACTCATCCAAACTCTGGAGCAGGGTCTCGTCCTCGTCAATGAGTTTGAGGGAGATCCACCGGGTGTTGAGGTTGCCGCTGATTTTTTGTGAGACAACCGGCTCGACCATCCCAATCGCCTGCTCAATCGCCTCGGTGTAGTGGATGCGGATCGGCTCGCTGTGTTTTTGATATGTAGAGACCTCTGCAATCGTTTCCACCAGCTGGTCCAGTCCCTTGCGGCTGCGCGCGCTCGTTCCGACTACCGGTACCCCCAGGTTCTCCTCGAGTTGGGCAAAATCGATGTGAATGTGTTTTTTCTCCGCCTCGTCCATGAGGTTGACGCAGACGATCACATGGTCGGTAATTTCTATTGTCTGTAAAACGAGATTGAGGTTGCGCTCCAGACAGGTCGCGTCGCACACGACAACCACCGCGTCGGCGTCGCCAAAGCAGATAAAGTCCCGCGCCACCTGTTCCTCTGCGGAATGGGCCATCAGAGAATAGGTGCCCGGAATATCGACGAGGATGTATTCCCTGCCCTGATGGGTGTATTTTCCCTGCGCGTTGGTCACTGTCTTTCCAGGCCAGTTCCCGGTGTGTTGGTTGAGCCCGGTCAATTCGTTAAACACGGTACTCTTTCCGACATTTGGGTTTCCGGCGAGGGCAATGACCCGGTCGGTCTCGTTTTCCCGGTTGATCTCAAGCCCCGTATCTGCCGCTTTTGTACCCGTAGAGCCAGCTGTCAGCCCCATCTTCATCACTCTCCTGAATTCATATTAGAACGCTGGGGCTGACGCATCTGCGAAAGCCCCAGTCTATGTTAGTTGCACTCAACGACGATGTTCGCCGAGTCCTCGGATCTGAGCGCGATCACCGCGCCGCGGATTAAGTAGGCAATCGGATCTCCGGCCGGGCTCTTTTGCAGGCACTCCACCTTTGTCCCCTTGATCAGACCGATATCCTGCAGCCGTCTGCGCATGCTGCCCGATGCGAGCAGATCGTGTACCTGCGCAGTCTGCCCTTCCTTCACTGTGTTAAGTGTTATCGTATTTGTATTCATAATCAGACTCACCTGTTCATAGTTATTTAGTGTTGAGAAAACTTGTTTCTTGATACCAACATATGATCGTGAGCCTGAGAGTGCTACAAAATTCTGGAGGTGGAGATATGGAACAAGAGAGGGAACACGAGTTCCGAACACTGAAAGGCTACGATCTCAGTCAAAGCCGCCCAATCACCTATGCGATGGAGGATTATCTCGAAATGATCTGCCGCTCCTGCGGGGAAAACGGGTTTGTCCGCATCAGCAGCCTGTCGGAACAGCTGCACGTCAAGCCATCTTCTACCTCAAAAATGATGGGGCATCTCAAGGAATGTGGACTGGTGGACTATGAAAAATACGGACTGGTGAGCCCGACCCAACAGGGCTGGAAGCTCGGCCAGTACCTTCTGCACCGCCACGAAGTGCTCAACCGGTTTTTCTGCCTGATCAACCACACTGAGGAGGAACTTGAACAGACCGAGCAGATCGAACACTTTATGAACCGGCGCACCGTTGACTCGATCGAACGGCTCATTCTGCAGTTGGAGAGTCAGGGAAATGAAAAAACGACATGTGAGGAATAGTGAAACAGATAAAAGAGGTTTTGCCTCATGGGGAACGGAGATTTTCTGCACTTTCTTTTTTTGATCAGCGATCCCAGTCAAGTGCAGAAATCGCCACCCTGCGGGAGGACGCGCTGTCAAATTGGTTGTTATGCGAAAAAAAGACAGCCCTTTGCATTGGACTGTCTGCAATATTGTTGTTTGATCCAGACCAGGTGGTCTGCATACAGTTTCATTTCGAAAAGACGCAATTCCGCGTAGCAGGAGGGGCGTGTTCAGGCGTTTAAAGCCCGAGGATTTCAAACCCGTTGCGCCCTCTGTTCTTGACCTGGTACAGCGCTCGGTCCGCCTGCTGGTAAAGGGCGTTAAACGACTGGTTGCACCGCGCGATTGCAACCCCGATGCTGACCGATATCCGGCTACTAGCGTTGGGAAGATTGATGCTGCCGATCTTTTCGCACAGCATGCTGCATCTTTCCCGCACCGTCTCTTCCCCGGTCTCCCCATCCATATAGATGATAAATTCATCCCCGCCAAGGCGGCCGACAATATCCTGTTTGCGAAATGTCGAGTTGATCGCTGTCGCTGTCTCCACGAGCATCTTGTCACCGACGAAATGCCCGTAGAGGTCGTTGATATTTTTAAAATAGTCCACATCGAGGATGATTAAGGCCCCGTGTCCATCGCTCTCGAGCTTGGACAACCTCTGTGAAATCAAGCTGCGGCAGGCGGCGGCGTTGAACAGCTGAGTGAGGCTGTCCTTACGGGCCTGATCGAGTAGCATTGCTTTTTCCTGCTTTTCCTGGTCAATATTTGTGATTTTTCCAATCAGATAAGCGGGTTTTCCCCCGTCGTCACGGATGGTTCGGTAGGTGATACGAAGCCATTGGGGTGAGCCGTCCGGCACGGCGCAGTGGATATCTCGAATTCCATCTCCTTTTGATGCAATGATTTCAAGGAAGGGCTTTTGCGGCTTTGAGCCGCATGCTTTTCCTTCCTCTAAATCGTCTTCATAGGTGTAGGCGGTGACATTGAGCAGCTCCTCGGGACTCATTTCCTGATCAAAAAACGCTTCAAATAAACCGGTGGCATAGTTGTATTCGAAAAAATGTTCATTGGAGAGCTCGTAAAGCTGGTAGTGCTTTTTGAGGTTCATAGTATTTTTTCTGTTGATCCGGTTTCGAATATGGAGAATCCACAAGAGTACGCCGATGATGAAAAGCGCCAGCCCGCCGATGATCAGGATAAAGGCCTCAGGGTTGCTTTCAACTAAATTTGAGAGGGTGTATTCCTGGGGCTGGATGGTGTTTTGATAGATGATGGATTGGAGATCCTCCTCCGAAAGACTGCCAATTACCTTGTTGAGAATGCTCAACAAGTCCGTATTCTCGGTCTGCACTACGCCGAGGCTCACCTGGTAGGGGTTGGAGGACTGCGGAATGGAGCGCAGATAGCGGTATTTGGGATTGTTGAGGTAGTATTGGATGGAATAGCCGTTTCCGTAGGTGTAGTCCGCCTGACCGGAATGAACCGCGTCCAGGCAGTCCTGGAGATTGTCGTACCAGAGGATTTGTTCGAATGCGAACTCCTCGTATTCGATCTGTTTTGGGAGGGCGAACCTTTGGTTTTTGATGGAGTCAAGGTTGGCGTCTTTGTTCACCACCATGATGTACTGGGAGGAGGCGTACGGACGAGTCAGGGCAATCCCCTGCTTGCGCGCCAGGAGGTAATCATAGGCAGTGCTGCTCACCAAATCGATTTCGTTTGCCAGAATCTTTTCTTCCAGTTGCTCCTGGCTGGTGACTGGAACCAGCTCAAATTTTAAGCCTGTGGTCTTGGAGATGTTGTCGAGCAGTTTCAGAGAGATGCCGGTCAGCTCCCCTGTCTCAGTGTTTTGGGACTGAAAGGGAGGGTTATCCAGCAGGACACCGACCTTGAGCGGACCTGACTGCCGGATAAACTCCCGGTCGCTGTCCGATAGGACCAGGGACTTTTCTTGAGGGTTAAAATAGGTTTCGTACAGTCTGGTGGAGAAACAGGGATCTGCTTCTTCGATGCTTAATAGAGCAGAATTAATTTGCTGAACGATGTCGTCATTTCCGACCGTGGTTGCGAAATAGTAGGGACGGGGGGCAAATTTTGCAATGGTGCGCTGTTCCGGCACAATATTGAGGTCAACTTCTAAAATCACATCCGCCCGGTTTTCCTGCAACGCTGTCATCTGTTCCTCGGATGATTCGCAGGGTACAAGCTCGTAGTCCAGGTTGTTCATGGCGCAAAACTGTTTCATTTCCTCAATGCGGGTATTTGCGCCTTGTATCACTGCAACCCGGATTGAATCGAGGGATAGGTAGTTGTTTTTTGTGATGTGTGTGTCCTCGGACAGGACATTGAACACGGTGTGGGCGCTTCCGTAGCTCTGGCCCGCGTAGTCGTATTTTTCAGCGAGCGCATCGTTGTAGATAAATCCGCCCATGAGGTCGAGTTCTCCGTTTTCAAGCATTTCGAGCATGGCGGAGAGGCTTTCGTTAAGGGTTCCGGGAAGCTGTACAAATTCATAATCCCAGCCGGTGTACTGGGCGATCTCTTCCAGATACTCATAGGTATATCCGGCGTAGTTTCCATCCTCGTCGATCTCCGTCAGGCCGGGCTGAATGGGGAACCCAATCCGAAGGGTGCGGGCGCTCGTCTGTGAGGCAGACGCAGAGGAAGCGGAAAGGATCCCTGCGATAAGGAACAGCGCCAAAATCGCAGGGAGTACTCGTTTGATCATTTTGCACACCTCCTGATTGTTCGATTTCCAAATAGATAACTTGTCGAACCTCTGTATCATATTTTTTAATTATAACCCACTCCCCTCAGGGTTGCAAGGTAAAACAGATTGAACGAAGGAAACGGTTTAAAAATTTTACAAAATACGACTGCACTTGGTGCAAAACAGTAGTATAATAAATGCAGATATCTTGAATCAAAAGGGGGATACATATGAAGTTTTTTATCGACACGGCAAATATCGATCAAATCCGGGAAGCAAACGAGATGGGGATCATCTGCGGCGTGACGACCAACCCCTCGCTAATTGCGCGTGAAGGGCGGGATTTTCGTCAGGTGATCTCTGAGATTACTTCCATTGTGGACGGGCCGATCAGCGGCGAAGTCAGCGCGGCAACAACCGACGCACCCGGTATGATCGCCCAGGCGCGGGAGATTGCCGCCATCCATCCCAACATGGTGGTTAAAATTCCGATGACAGCCGAGGGGCTCAAGGCGGTCAAGGCTCTGGCCGAAGAGGGAATCCGGACGAATGTGACCCTTGTCTTTTCCGCAAATCAGGCGCTGCTCGCGGCTCGGGCAGGGGCGAGCTTTGTCTCCCCTTTTCTCGGGAGACTCGACGATATTTCGATGCCAGGCATCGAACTTGTGCGCACGATTTCAGAGATTTTTGCAGTGCATGAGATTGAAACCGAAATCATTGCGGCGAGTGTCCGAAATCCGATTCACGTCACCGACTGCGCGCTCGCGGGGGCAGACATTGCGACGGTTCCCTATCAGGTACTCATGGCGATGACCAGGCATCCGCTGACCGATAAGGGAATTGAGATCTTTCGCAAAGATTACGAAGCGGTATTTGGCAGCGGTTCCTGCTGATTTTTGCTAGGTGCTGGGGAGCACAGGGGAAACACTCGATGATGCCTCACCAAGCTTGCTGGATAAATGTTTGACAGTATCTAACTCGAAATTACAGAGCGGGATTGGGGAGGTTTGTGTTTTCTATGTCATTCATCCGGGCCTCGGATGAGAAGAAAACCGTTTTCTTCGTTACCGGTTATTCGCAACATGGATTCTCTCTGCTTGGGAGCCTCTGATTCACGGACAGAGCGTTCCTCTGCATCAAAGCACCGCCCCAGAAAGC
>EQ973338.1:490965-494843 GCA_000158655.1 [Clostridium] methylpentosum DSM 5476 | reverse complement strand
TCAACTGCCACAAGCTTTCCTCTTTTTCTCAGACTCGTTCTCTCATCGACGAGTTTATCTGGTTTTACAACAACGAGCGCATTCAACTCAAAACAAAGCTGACGCCGCTTCAAAAGCGACGCCAGCTTGCCTAATTCTGTGTTTTTCTACGCCTGGGGCTTTTATTCTCTGTCCGTTCCCTCTGGTGCACTGTAAAGTCTAGGGCGAGACTTTTCACATAGGCTGCTGGCGCGTCTGAGTAACAGGGCGTGGGATAGGAGAACGAGAGGACGGGCTGCCGGAGAATCACCGTGGCAAAAGAAATTTTCTGGTTTTGTGTGCCGTCATTACACCTTAGAAAAAATTGAGTTGAATACACAGCATGATTGCTGTGTATTTAAGAAAAAAGTAAAATTACTGATCCTGTTTGAAACGTCTTTAAAATGGCAGTTTTACTATGTCCTTGTAAAACGAAACGCTGTTTCGGCCAAAGAGAATCGGTATTTTGCCGTTATTTGTACGACTGAGTCTTGCAAAATCAAACCACCAGTTGAACTGGTGGTTTGCACAAGCTCTAAAAGGGCATTATACAAGCACACCCCTTAAGGGGTACTGAAAGGTTTAACAACCGCATTACTATCACAGGCCGCAGCTTATGCGGCCTGTTTTTATGCCTTTGTATTCTTGTATTTTTGCAAAAGGAGGAATTCTTTTATCTGAAGATTTTTATTCTCACCGGCATAGCCGGTGGTTTTATTTCGCTAAAGCAATCAAGAAAAAAGGCGCAGGAGTTTCCTCCTGCGCTTAGGCTTAGGCTGTGAAAAAGCTTCATTTTGCTTGGAAAAAGGGGGATCCAGTGGCTGACGAGCTGGTTTCCTCAGCACAAAACTCCGGAAAACCGGAATTTGCGAAAAAATTGAGGAAGAGGGATTTCCCTCTTCCTCAACACACCGGCTTTGCCAGTACATTCTACGCAGAAATGTGTTTTTCTGCAATATTTGAATTTTAAAAATACCGAATGGAAGCGGTGACTTTGCCGAGGATAGACAGTGTGTCGGTGTAAATTGGATCCATGGTGGAATTTTCCGGCTGGAGGCGGTAGCCCCCGTTTTCCTTGTAAAACCGTTTGATCGTCGCTGAGTCGTCGATGAGGGCTGCGACAATGTCCCCGTCGCGGGCAACCGGCGTTTGCTCCACAATCACCACATCCCCGTCGAAAATCCCAGCCTCAATCATACTGTCACCCTGTACGTTGAGGGCAAACAGCTGCTTGTCCGCGCTGTGGGGTGGGGTGAATGGGATGTAGCCCTCGATCTGCTCGATCGCTGTGATCGGCTGGCCTGCGGTAATCTTGCCGATGACCGGAACAAGGGCGGTGTTCATGTGGGGGATTTTGAGTGTTCTGGTGAGGTTGGGGTCTTTTTCAATTGCCCCCATCTCCACGAGCTGCCCCACGTATTTGTGCGCGGTGGAAGTTGATTTGATCCCCAGCGCCCCGCAGATTTCACGAATCGTCGGAGGGATGCCTTCCTGACAACGCTGCTTGATATAATTATAAATCTGCTCGAGTTTTTGGTTTGTCATGGGTCTTTCCTCCTTTCGTTCTATTATAACACATTTGTTCGCGCTGTGTAAATGGGTATCCTTTCCTTATTGATGACATCCGCAACAGTGGGCAGTCAAATCTTTGCACATCAGAATGTGGGCACAGCCTTCGTCCTCAAACGTTTCCCCCTGTGCGCGGTAGCCCGCCTTTTCATAAAAACCTTTGGCCTGCATTTGCGCCTTGAGATAGCTCTCCCCCGCTCCCAGCTCGCGCAGTTTATCCTCGCACAGCAGCAGGGTGAGCGTCCCGATTCCGTCTTTGCGGCAGCGCTTGGCGACGCAGATGCGCCCAATCCACCAGCGGGAATCCTGTTCAAAAATGCGAGCGGTTGCAACCGGCTCCCCCTCCCGGGTGAGCAGCAGGTGAAGTGCGATGTCGTCGATGTCGTCAAACTCCTCCTGAAACTTTTGTTCTTCGATAAAAACTTGGGTGCGCAGCCGGAAACAGTCGGTTTTGTCCTCTTCCGGCCCAAACCAGTGTCTGGTAACGTGCAGCATAGGGCGGCAGTCCTTTCCGTAAGAATATCTTCTACTATACCACATTCGAGCCTGTTTTACAAATTTATGCAGGTTTTCCTTCAAGAAATGATGGATCAAGAGTAAAAACTTGCGAAAAAAATGTTTCAAGAACCAATAAATCCGTATAAAAGCAAATTTGGAGATGATTTCATGAATAATTTACAAAATGAAATTGCAAAAAATCCTTGATTTTTCGACCTGTGGTTATTATAATAAGAGTGTGTTCACAATCATCCATGAAAGGAAGAAAAAATATATGTCTATGAAAAACCAATACCTTGCACAGGTATACGACACCGTGTGCAAAAGAAACCCGGGTGAAAACGAATTTCTCCAGGCGGTCCGTGAGGTTCTCGAATCCCTTGAACTCGTTGTTGAGAAAAACCCCAAGCTCGCTGAGTCTGGCGTCATCGACCGCATTGTCGAGCCGGAGCGTTTTATTCAGTTCCGCGTCTCCTGGGTGGATGACAACGGCAAGGTTCAGGTGAACCGCGGCTTCCGTGTACAGTTCAATTCGGCGATCGGCCCGTACAAAGGCGGCCTGCGTTTCCATCCGACCGTCTGCGCGTCGGTCATCAAATTCCTCGGCTTTGAGCAGATCTTTAAAAACAGCCTCACCACCCTTCCGATGGGCGGCGGCAAGGGCGGCTCTGACTTTGATCCCAAGGGTAAATCCGATGGGGAGATCATGCGTTTCTGCCAGAGCTTTATGACAGAGCTCAGCAAGCACATCGGTGCGGACACCGACGTCCCGGCGGGTGACATCGGCGTTGGCGCACGTGAGATCGGCTTTATGTACGGCCAGTACAAACGCCTGCGCAACGAGTTCACCGGCGTTCTCACCGGCAAGGGCCTGACCTACGGCGGCTCTCTCGCACGGACCGAGGCAACTGGCTACGGCCTGTGCTATTTCACCCAGGAAATGCTCAAAAACATGGCCAACACCTCGTTTGAGGGCAAAACTGTCGTCATCTCCGGCTCGGGCAACGTCGCGATCTATGCGACCCAGAAGGCAACTGAGCTCGGCGGCAAGGTGGTCGCGCTGTCCGACTCCAAAGGCTATGTCTACGATCCGAACGGTATCAACCTCGACGTTGTGAAACAGATCAAAGAGGTGGAGCGCGGCCGCATCTCCGAGTACGTAAAACGCGTCGAAGGGGCTACCTACACTGAAGGCTGCAAAGGCATTTGGACCATCAAATGCGACATCGCCCTCCCCTGCGCAACCCAGAACGAGCTCGATGAAGAGTCTGCAAAAGCGCTCATTGCAAACGGCGTTATGGCGGTTGCAGAGGGTGCGAATATGCCCTCAACTCCCGAGGCAATCGAAGCCTTCCAGGCTGCTAAAGTTCTGTTTGGACCTGCCAAAGCGGCAAATGCGGGCGGCGTTGCCTGCTCCGGCCTCGAAATGGCGCAGAACTCGGCGCGCTACAGCTGGACCTTTGAGGAGGTTGACGGCAAGCTGCAGAGCATTATGAAAGACATCTTCCACAGTGCGTACAGTGCTGCAAAAGACTACGGCGTGGACGGCAACCTCGTTGCCGGTGCAAACATCGCAGGCTTCCTCAAGGTCGCTGATGCGATGATCGCTCAGGGCGTTGCATATTAATCACAATTGATTACAGATCAAAGGGCCAGACAGTCAATTGCTGTCCGGCCTTTTTGTCGTGTAAAACCACTCGCTAGGTGAAGTTGTAAGATAAAGGTAGACACATGGAAAACCACCATGATGTCTACCTTTTTTTATGCTAAAATATAGTTGGAGGTGGAAATGG
>EQ973338.1:483684-490709 GCA_000158655.1 [Clostridium] methylpentosum DSM 5476 | reverse complement strand
TCTGCAGGGCGACGTAGAGGAAGCGGTAGAAGCGCTGCTCAACGCGATGCTGAACCTGCGCTTCAAAGCGGACAAGAGCCTATTGACTCAGCTGACAGAAGCGGCGCAACAGATTGACCTGAGCGCCTACACCTCCGAAAGTGTGGAGCGCTTTGAAGCAGCACTTGCGCATGCAAAAGCAACGCTTGACAACGAGGCACTCTCCCAAGATGACCAAGCGGTTGTTGACCGAGCGTTTGATGATCTTCAAAAGGCAATAGAGGGACTGGCGCAGGCAGACGGAACCTCTTCCCTTGCGGTCAACGGGGACGGAACCCTCAGTACAGCGACAAATTCTGCTAAAACCGGAGATACCGCTCCCATTGCACTGGCATCGGCCCTGCTGCTTGCAGGCGCTGCGGTTGTCCTGTGCAAAAAAAGAGGTACGGAACAATAGTAGATCGCAGGACACCGCGCCGGCAATGTAGCCGGCGCGGTGTTTTCTTGTAATTAAAAATTCTCTGATTTGCCGGGAGTTCGGGAAAGCTTTAGAGATAAGTATGAAAAAATAGCTTCTTTTGGTAAGCAGGAAGGTGCGACCTGTCAACTGCACTCAAATACCAAAAGGAGAACATTTGAATGCCGAGTTTAGCACAGAGCCCCGCCCCTTGGTGTATAGCACATGGAACTATAACGATCATATTTGTTTGCGCCAAAATACCGGCGAAAAATATTCTACAGAGAGCACAAAGCAGAGATAGGGAAAATTCTGCGAGAACTATGTAACTGAAAAGGGATTAAACTCTTGGAGGAAGAGGTATGTCCAGCTCCACATTCATCTGCTGGTAGAAATACCGTCCAGAGAGAGCGTAGGTAGTAGGATTCATAGGATTTCTCAAAGGGAAAAGCAGGTTTTTGATTCACGACAGATATGGAACTCAAAAATACAAATACGGAAATCGGAGCTTCTGGTACAGAGGATATTACGTGGATACAGCAGGAAAGAACCCGAAAAAGGTTGCAGAGTATATCCAGAATCAACTCAAAGAAGATGAGGGTCACGACCAACTGACAATAGGGGAATACACCGACTCGTTCACGGATAGCAAGCAAAAATCCCCTCGCAGGAATCAGACTGCAAAAAGCGCCAGTAGGCGCTGCTAATATCAGAGCCTTACAGGCGTTTTCTACAAAGTATTTACTGTACACTTATACTTGAGAAAATCCGCGGTTTTGCCGAGGGCAGAGAGAAACATCGAAAGGCTTGCCGAAGGAATGGAAGCCCTCGCAAAGCAAAAGCAGAAGAAAGGCCATCTGAATTCAGGTCAGTTCTTATGGCAAACGAATGGGACCTGTTTACGGATTGCCGTAGGTGTGATGCAATGATGTCCTTTGAGGGGCGAAATCGGCAATTGGCCTATGGTATACCGCTCGTTCACGGGCGGTTTGGATTATCATATTCTGGGTCAAAAACGCTCTGTTTCATTTGGGAGATAAAACGTTTACAAAGGTCTTACCGTAGGGAACCCTGTTCTATCACAACCAAAGCAGGATCAAATAGTTGACTGCTCCCAGATTTCCTCTCATAGGGACGGATGAAACCCGTTTAGCAGGCTGCCATGCGGGAGGTTAGCATCCCTTGCAATTGCATTTCGGGGGAGTGGATGTCCTCTATACCCTTTGGTCATGGTTTGCATTCGCTGTGAGAAATCAGGGGTCTTATGATGTTCACTGGCAGGAAATTCCAGAATCAGATTTATTAGAGTTTGAAAAATAGCGCAACAACCGTCAAAATTCTCATCCCTAACATGCAGATTTGAGTGGCGATTGACGAATCAGGATACCGACTGAGAACACTATCTGCAAATCAATGGAGAACGAGGTGGAGTCATCTGCTTGAAAAAAGACTGAATGGGGAATCTCTCTTCAAGGTGTTAGAGAGATTCGCTGTTTCACACCTCAGTTGAAATTAGAAGTTTTCGCTGAAAATGGGCTGTAGTAAGAATTGATTTTTGAACCAGAAAACGGGAAAAAAGAGCCTCTTTGGCTGATTGCATGAAAGTTTCGCTTTTTACATAAGATTTTTGTTTTTTTCCATTGACACGATGAAAAATTGTAGGTAAAATGAAACTGTTCCAGGCAATCATCAAAAATAAGGCTCATTGGGATTTTTTGTTTGAACTGTTTTAGACAGATTGCCTGTTGAAAACACAAGTCACATTGTGTTTGAACTAAGAAAAGGAGGGGAGGACAATTGAGTTGACCGCACACTGGCAGCCGAACCGGCCAAGCCCTGTGCGCGCAGCTAATTCAAGAGACAGAGGATAGTACACAGACAAAGGGGGACTTTTAAAACATGAAATCAAAGAACAAATTCTCCAAATCGCTTTTGGCGCTCGTACTCGCTGTCTGCATGATCTTGCAGATGGGTGTCACGTTGGTTTCCGCCCAGGACGGAAGCGGTTCCGCTTCCACCACAATCGGGGACCTGACTGTTGAGTACACGACCAACCCGCTTGGCATCGACGTCGATTCCATCCACTTTGGCTGGAAGATGCACGATGAGACCACTCGCGGCAAATCCCAGCAGGCCTACCGCGTCATGGTCGCTTCTTCCAAAGCAAACCTGGAAGCCGGCACCTATGACATGATGGACACCGGCCGGGTGGAGTCCGCTGAATCCGTGGGCATCAGCTACGAAGGCGAACCGCTGCAGGCATCCACCCGTTACTTCTGGAAAGTGACTGTGTGGGACGAAGCGAACAATGAAATCACCTCGACCGAAGAGGCTTATTTTGAGACAAGCCTGCTCGATTCCGGCTGGGGAGAAGCCAAATGGATCGGCAAAACCAATGAAGAAGAAAACCAGGTCACCAAATTCACAGTTGATGTCGACATTCAGATTGTCAGCGACAGCGCCGGCTTTGCGTTTGGCGCAAAGGGCTCTGGCGACTTCTTTATGTGGCAGGTCAACACCTACGATTTCCGTGCGGACAACGCGGTGTATCTGCGCCCGCACATCAAGCAGGGCAACAGCTGGGTCGTCCTGCCTGCTTCCTCAAACGGCAAAGGGCCGGAGGTCAACATCACCGATGCAGTCGGCTACACCGGCAGTGAACTGATCGACAAGACCATCCACATGAAGATCGCAGTGGACAACGGCGTGATCGACACCTACTTCAATGGCAGCGATACCTCTGTGCTCCACTATGATTTTGGCAAGGTCATCCCGGTCGGCAAAATCCTGTTCCGTCATAACACCGACCAAAACGCAACTGAAATTGCCAAATACGACAACATCGTTGTTAAGGACGGGGATGGAAATGTTCTGTTCGAGGATGATTTCTCGGATGCGACCAACCCGAACTTCAATGGCGGCACTGTCGAAGACGGCATGCTCAAAATCGGCAAAACCACCGGCGGCGAGACCATCGTGTTCCAGAACGACGCGGCTGTTAAGGGCAACTCCGCCCCCATGCTGCGCAAAGAGTTTGAAACCAATGCGGAAAGAAAAGTAACCGATGCGCGCCTCTACGCCTCTGCGGCAGGTCTCTACGAGATGTACCTCAACGGCGAAAAAGTCGGCAAGGATTACTTTAACCCCGGCTACACCGACTACATGAAACGCACCATGTATCAGACCTTTGACGTGACCGAGATGGTCAACGACGGCGGCAACGCCCTGAGCGCGATGCTCGGCAAGGGTTGGTACTGCGGCAACATCACCCACGTCGGCCCCAACCGTTTTGGCACAGATCCCGCCCTGCTCGCCCGCCTTGTCATCACCTATGACGACGGCAGCAAGCAGGAGATCGTCACCGACAACTCCTGGAAGTACAGCGGAGACGGCCCGATCGTCGACAACAACTTCCTCGACGGTGAGAAATACGACGCGACCAAAGAGATGCCCGGCTGGGACGAGGTCAATTTCGACGAGACCGGCTGGACCAATGCAAGCGTTACCACACCGAAAAACATCGGCCCGCTCGAAGCGCAGACCGGCGAAACCGTTCAGCAGGTGGCTACTCTCAACGTAGTTTCCGATCCGACCGAGCCGAAGGAAAATGCATTTATCTACAATTTCGGCCAGAACTTTGCGGGCGTTGTCAGCCTCAATCTGCCCGGCGAGTTCACCAAGGCAAACCCCGGACTGAAAATCAGCCTCCGCCACGGCGAGATGCTCAACGATGATTCCGGCACAGGCGACGACGTGGAGGGCTCCCTCTACGACGAAAACCTGCGCACCTTTAAAGCGATCGACACCTACACCATCCGCGGTGATGAAAACGGCGAGGTCTACACCCCCCGCTTCACCTTCCACGGATTCCAGTACCTTGAGATCACCGGCATTGACGAGCCCCTCCCGAAGGAGTGGGTCACCGGCATCGTGCTGAGCAATGCGCTCGAAACCACAGGCGATTTCAACACCTCCAGCGATATGATCAACCAGCTCTACAGCAACGTTATTTGGGGTCAGCTCAGCAACTTCATCTCGATCCCGACCGACTGTCCGCAGAGAAATGAGAGAATGGGCTGGACAGGCGACGCGCAGATCTTCGCGCGCACCGCAACCTACAACAGCAACGCGAACCAGTTCTACACCAAATACCTCGGCGACGTGAGAACCTCTCAGCGTTCGGACGGTGCGATTTCCAATGTCGCTCCCGCCCTCAACGTTTATGAGAGCTACTACAACAACGGCTGGGGCGATGCAGTCACGATCATCCCGTGGCAGATCTACCAGCAGTACAACGATGTCCAGGTCATCCGCGACAACTACGACGCGATGAAAGCCTGGGTCGACTGCCTGAAAAATAACACCATCGCAGGCACTCTGCTCCGCCCCGACCAGGGCCTCGGCGACTGGCTCGCACCGGTTACCACCCCGCAGGGCATCACAGACACCGCATTCTTTGCACACTCCGCTGATCTGTTCTCCAAAATGGCTGCTGTCGTTGGAGAGGATGCAGATGCGCAGACTTATGCAACGCTTGCAGAAGACATCAAGGCGCAGTGGAGAGCGAAATATCAGAACGAAGACGGTTCCCTCAACGTTCAGACTCAGACGGCATATCTCGTCGCGCTCGAGTTTGAAATGCTCAAAGAAGAAGACCGTGCAGTTGTCGCAAAACAGCTTGCGGACGACATCAAAGCGCACGACTATCACCTCACCGTCGGCTTTGTCGGCGTCAGCTACCTCTGCCCGATCCTCACTCAGGAGGGTTACAACGATGTAGCCTACAAACTCCTCGAGCAGGAGACCTACCCGAGCTGGCTGTACTCGATCAAACAGGGCGCAACCACCATCTGGGAGCGTTGGAATTCCTACACCAAGGAAGACGGCTTCGGTCCGGTTTCCATGAACTCCTTCAACCACTACTCCTTCGGTTCAATCGCAGAGTGGATGTTCCGTGACATCCTCGGCATCGAACGCAACGAAGACGCTCCTGGCTACAAGGCGTTTATCCTCCAGCCGACCTTTGGCGGCAGCCTGACCAGCGCAGAAGGCTATTACGATTCCTCCTACGGCACCATCGAAAGCAGTTGGGTGCTCGCAGGAAACGATTACGCCTACAACGCAACTGTCCCGGCAAATACCACAGCAACCCTCTATCTGCCCGCTGAAAACGGTGCGGCAGTTTACGAGAGCGGCAAAGACATCACCAAAGAGGCGGTTGACGGCATCACCTTTGTCGGCTACGAAAACGGCAAAGCGGTCTTCAACCTCGTCTCGGGAAGCTATGCTTTCTCCACCTCGGTTGTCAACAAAACTGACCTCCAGAAGGCTGTGGACAACGCGAGAACCTACGGTTCCTTCTTCTACACCGAAGAGAGCTACGCACCGTTTGTTGAGGTGCGCGCGAAAGCTGAAAGCTATCTGACCGATCCCACCGTTACCAACGAGCAGATCGCTGCTGTCATCGCAGAACTCGAAGAAGCGATTGGCAACCTCGAGCACATCCCGCAGCAGGGTACCGAGAGCGATCCGATCCTCATTGGCAGCGTGGAAGAACTCCAGAAATTTGCTGATGCAGTCAACGAAGGAACTACTTTCAAGGACAAATTTGTCAAACTCACTGCTGATTTGGATCTCTCCGGTATCAACTGGACTCCGATCGGCATCGCATCCCAGATCACTTCGGGCACCGGTTTTGCCGGAACCTTTGACGGCAACCGCCATGTGATCTCCAACCTCACACTTGCCGACACCACTGCTTACGCGACGTTTGGCCTGTTCGGAACCGTCACTGGCACGGTGAAGAACCTCGGCATTGAAAATGTCGACATCAAATGCGGCAGCGCTGACTGCCGTGCGGGCGGACTGATCGGCACATTGATCGGCGGCTATGTCACCGACTGTTACACCGCAAACGTCACAGTCGACGCAAACAACCGCGTTGGCGCTGGCTTTATCGGCCAGAACTACAACGGCACAGTTGAAAACTCCTTTACCAGAAACGTCAAGATCATTCGCGCTGGCCGCTCAGCAACCTTTGTCAGTGACAACGCGGATGACAACAAAAACAACAAGGGTACCATCAACAACTGCTACGCAGATGGAAGCATCACTTCGGGCAACAGCGGCACTGTCAACAACTCGAGAACTGTGACCGCAGCTGAGCTGAAAGACGGCACCGTCGTCGCTCTCCTCAATGGAGACAGAGATGCTGTTTGGGAGCAGGGTGAGAACAACCCGATCTTCACAGAAGTGATCGTTCCTTCTGTTGACAAGACCGAGCTCGAAAACGCAATTGCAGCAGCGGCGGCGTATGAAGGCAAAGAATCGGATTACACGCCGGACAGCTGGAAAGTATTTGAGGACGCCCTCGCAGCGGCGAACGACGTCAACAACGATCCGGCGGCTACCCAGGATGCTGTCAACGCAGCGGCGGAAGCCCTCAATAAGGCGATTGCCGGCCTGATCAAGACGGAACCTCCGGTACCGGTGGATACCAACAAGACAATCCTCAAGAAAGTGTACGACTACGCGACCGAAGCGAAAGCGGGGAGCGAGTACGCAGGTGCAATCGGGAGCGTGAAGGCGA
>EQ973338.1:481410-483035 GCA_000158655.1 [Clostridium] methylpentosum DSM 5476 | reverse complement strand
CATATAATGGGTGGACTGTACTACCATAAGGGGCTTTTGCCAGGCAAAGCCTAAAGCTTCCGAATTTTGTTTCCAATGCATCTGTGCGCTGCGGCTGATTTTTGATTGGCGGTGGGATTCAATTTCTTTTGTCTCTTCGAGACTTTTCTTCGCTTCACCTTTCCTTTTATTTTATAGCCATACCTACCTTCAAAAAAATTCCCTTTCCTTACTTTCTATTTTCATTTATTTTTCTCCGCATTGCCATAGCACATGAGCTTTTTCCAAAGTAAATATCCCCCGGCATAGCCGGGAGCTTTGCCGAAAACGCCTGTGAGGCTCTGATCCCAGCAGCGCCTGCTGGCGCTCTTTGCGACCTGACTCCTGGGAGGGGATTGTTGTTTGCTCCCCGTCAACGGGTCGGTGTATTCCCTCATTGTCAGTTGATCGTGCAACTCATCTTCTTTGAGCTTGTTCTGGATATACTCTGCAACCTTTTTCAAGTTTTTTCTTACTGTATCCACGTAATATCCTCTGCACTAGAAGCCCTGATTCCCATATTTGTATTTCAGAATTCCATCTCTGTCGTAGATCAAAAACCTGCTCTTCCCTTTGAGAAATCCCTTGAATCCTGTTACGCTCTCTTTGGGCAGTATCTCCACCAGCAGATGGATGTGGTCTGGGCATATTTCTGTCTCCAAGAGTTTAATCCCTTTCCAGTTACATAATTCCCGCAGAATTTCCTCTATCTCTGCTTTGTGCTCTCTATAAAACATTTTTCGCCGGTATTTTGGCGCAAACAGGATATAATTTACAGTTCCAGGTGATATATCCTAAGGAACAGACTCTGTGCTAAACTTTAGTTGGAATTCGGCATTCGAATATCCTCTTTCTGGTATTTTAGTGCAGTTGTCAAACCGCACCTTTCTTCTTACCAAAAGGAGTTATTCTTTCATATTCGTCTCTAAAGCTTTCTCGAACTTCCGGCACAGCCGAAGGCCTCTATTCATAGGGTTGTTCAAGCTACTATATAACGAAAGAAAAGATGATTTTATGGCGAACAAGACAAATAGCATGGGCATACGAAGTGGATGTGCAAGTGCCACATTGTCTTTACTCCTAAGCAAAGACGAAAAGCAATTTAGAATCAATACAAAGAAAGTATACGTGATATCAAAAAGCATACAAGGGAGTGGAGAATATAGAAGGGCATCAGATTCCCAACCATATCCACATGCTGGTGAGTATACCACGGAAGATGAGAGTGTCAAGCTTTAATGGATATTTGAAAGGGAAAAGCAGTTTGATGATATTTGATAAACATGCAAATCTGAAGTACAAATACAGGAACCGACCGTTCTGGGGGGAGAGATACTATGTCAGCACGGAAGGTTTGAATGAGGCAACCATAAAGAAGTATATCCAAGACCAGGAGAAAAGTGATATTATGCAGGATACGTTGAGCGAGAAGGAATACGAGGACTGGTAGCCGGTATTACGAACGCCTTTGAAGGGCGGAGACGAGTCAAGGGCGTAGTGGCTTGAATAAAGTGAAAGCCAGCGTCTTTAGGCACTGGCCGGTAACAGCGGCTTATAGCTGCTGAGAAAACCACCCGTTTGACGAGGGGTTTGATTATAAAAAAAGA
>EQ973338.1:409910-480185 GCA_000158655.1 [Clostridium] methylpentosum DSM 5476 | reverse complement strand
GATATTCGTCGGTCTTTTGCAGTTCCTCTGCGTCTTTGATCACACGGTTGAGGATGCTCTTGTCGGTGTCTTCGGGAACAACCGTCTGTTTGCCTTCCACAAAGCTATAGGAGCCGGAGAGCAGTTCAAAGACCGCAGTGGTTCCATCCATCTCAGTGAAGGTGACACCCTCGGTTCTGCATCCGCCGACCTTGAGCTCTGCAAGGGTGTATTCGGTGCCGTTGATGGTGATCGCATCGCTGTCCGCGTTGATCATCGGCATTCTAAAGGTTGCTGTGGTGTTTGCCGGTACCACGGCGCTGTAGTCAAACACGCCGTTTTCGGTGGACCAATTGCTCACAATCTCGCCGTACATCGAATTGTAGCTGCCTTTGACCCAGTTCATCTTTGTCTCGTTTGCCGGGATCTCCTCCGCAGTTCTCGTATCGGGCTGCGGCTGGAGGATGATGTGCTTAAAGCCCGGGTTGGCGGAATCCGCCTCGATGCCGACCATGTCCGCATACATCCACTCGGCGACCGCGCCGTAAGAATAGTGGTTGAAGGAGTTCATGCTCACATCGCCAAAGCCAGTTTCTAAGGTGTAGGAGTTCCAGCGCTCCCAAATGGTGGTTGCTCCCTGGTCTACCGAGTAAAGCCAGGAAGGATTCTCCCGCTGGAGCAGCAGGGTGTAAGCCATATTGCTCTGACCGTAATCGCTCAGCGTCTGTGTGATGGTGCCTGTGCCGACAAAGCCGGTGGCAAGCTTGTTGCCGTTGTTCTTGATTCGGTCAAGCAGGGAATTGAGCGCCATCTGGGTGGACTCTTCGTTGGGGAGGAGATCCGCCTTGAGCGCCATCAGATATGCGGTCTGCTGTGTCTTTTTAAGAGAGCCGTCCGCATTGACAAACCGATCCTGGAACGCCTGCTTGATTTCGCCGTAGAGGGTGGTGTATTTTTCGGCGTCCTGTGTATTGTCGATTGCCTGCGCCATTTCCGCCATCATCTGGGCATCCGTTGCGTAGTAGGCCATCGCGATGAGGCGTCTGAATTCCCCGTCGTTGTTGTCGTCATAGGAGAGCCAGTCGCCGTAGCCGGTGCCTGCGCCTTCATAGCCGCGGGCTGCCAGCCAATTCATATAGGTGGTCATTGATTCATACATATCTTTGACCGTCTGAGTGTCGCCGTACATCTTGTACATGGTGTAGGGGACGATAATACCTGCATCACCCCATGCGGCGTTGCCTGCGCCGACTGCCGCCGAACGCGGTACAGTGTCGGTGTATGCGCCGCCTGCAGCCTGCTGGCTGTCGCGTGCATCCTGGAGCCACTTCTGGAAGAAGCCGTCAACATCCGCGTTGTAGGATGCGGCTCCCGCAAAGATCTGGGTGTCGCCTGTCCATCCGAGGCGCTCGTCGCGCTGCGGGCAGTCAGTCGGCACGCTGAGGTAGTTGCCCCGTTGGCCCCAGAGGATGTTGCTGTAAAGCTGGTTGATATCTGCGCTCGAGGTCTCAATCGAACCGGTTTCAGTGGTAACTGAGCCCAGCACCTCGGCGACAAAGTTACTGATTTCAATATCCGCACTCGCGGTCATCTCGACATAGCGGAAGCCGTAGAAGCTGAAGGTCGGGCGATAGCTCTCGCCGTTCTCATCTCCTTTGAGCACATAGGTTCCAGTCGATTTCGCCGAGCGGTAGTTTGCAGTGTAAATGCTGCCCGCAGGGCCGTCGTTGCCCCTTGAGCTCGCGCCAGTGTCGTTGAGCATCTCGCCAAAGCGCATGGTGACTTCGGTGTTCTGTGCGCCCTTGACGGTGATGTTCGGCCAGCCGACCATGTTCTGACCAAGGTCAAAGACCACAGTCTGGCCCGCTTTGAGGGTAAAGGTCTCACCCGGTTCCGGTGTGGAGACGACGTTGATTTCACCATAGGTGGTGTCAGTCTCAGTGCTGCCCTGGTAGACAGTGACCGTCTCAGGGGTCCGGTTAAGCTCGTCCCGCACCTGGATGGTCGGGCCGACATGTGCGGAAACGGTTCCTTTAAAGTCGGTGCTGATTGCCGGCGTCTCCCACTCGGTCTCATCGTAACCGGGGTTGGACCAGGCATAGTCGTAGTTTGCATCGTAGGTCTCGCCGTCCCAGATGTCGTTTTCACGGATCGGGCCACCAAGAGAGGCTTTCCAGGTCTGGTCGGTGTTGATGACCTGAGTGGTGCCGTCTGCATAGGTCAGCAGGATTTTTGCCATAAATGCCATGTCTTTGGTGCCGTAGGTGTTGTAGGAAATTCGTCCTGTCCACCAGCCGGTGCCGACCATGGCTGCAATGGCGTTGACGCCGTTTTGGTTGATCAGGTCGGTGATATCGTGGGTGTAGTAAAGGACGCGGTAGTTGTAATCGGTCCAGCCGGGTTTCATCTCATCGTATTTGACCGAGCCGTCTTCCGCAGTGTATCCCACCCGCTGTCCGTTGACATAAAGGTCATAAACACCGAGGGAAGTCGCATACACTTTTGCAGAAACGACCTTGTTTGTGGGCTCAAACTCCTTGCGGAAGATCGGGGTGCCCTGCTTGGAGGTATCCTTGAGGAAGAAAGCGCCGCTGTTATCGGTGACCATGAACTTTCCGTTCACAACCTTGCCGTTTTCAAACGGGTTTTTGTTGTCGTCAAAATTGTATTCGTGTTGGACGGTTTCGACCCCATCCTCTGCGATGGTGGTCACTTTAAAGTTGTCAAACAATCCGGTCTCACCAGCTGCGCCTGAACGGAAACCGACTTTTCCGTCGATGACGTCAAAGGAGCTAGTAAAGGTATCAACCACGATTCCGTCGATTGAAGTGGTGATCGTCTTGTCGTTGACCTCAATGGTGAGGTGATGCTCCTGGTTCAGCATCTGATCGTATGTAAAGAACTGGTTGATGTTGCGCTCGTACTCTGCGTAGTGCGGGGTGCCGTTTACCCAGATGTGGGGACGCAGGTAGAGTTCGCCCGCGTGATCCACTCCGTTGAGCTGCCACATGTACATGTTGCTGGTGTCAGCCGCAGAGAACACGACGCCAATAGCGTCGCCAGTCATGGTGATGTCGGTGTCAATGCGGTAATGGGCAGGACCTACGGGTTCCACCGGAACCGAGCTACCGATTGAGCCGTTGGAGAACACCCTGGTGCTGCCGGACACCCGCAGGGTGCCGTTTTCGACGCTGCCGCCGTTAAAGGTGTTTTCCTCACTGAAATTCTCGTAGAGCTTGGGTTCGCCATTGATCTTGACGCAGATGTTGTCAAACGACGCATCGCTGCCTTCGGTGCTCACAAACCCGACCTTGCCATCGTAAGCGAAGATGTCGAGGTTGTCGTGATATTTTGCCTCCACGCCGTCGATGTACACCCGCACTTCATTTCGATTGCCGTTGGGGTTTGCAACCACGGTGATGTGGTGCTGCTTGCCGACGAGATCCGCCGCACTCACGTTGTTGATCGAGCCGCGGTCAAAGTCATAGGCCTGGCCACCGTGTGCATACTGCACCGCCTGCACAACCGTAGGGGTGCCGGATTTATAGGCCGGGTCAATGGTGCTGTAGAAGTACTGAGTACCCTCCGGGTTGGACCCGTAGAGAATGGCCGCCTTGCCCTCGTTGATGGTGAAATCGGCGTCGAGCCGGTAGTAGTTTGCGCTTTCCTTTTGGAGGGTGACCTTGTCGCTTCCACCTTCGGAGGAAACGTAGAGTCTGCCGTCTTCGACAGAGCCGGCGTTAAACTGGGTGTCGTTTGCGAGAGCAAAGTCCTGATAGAAGACGATGGTACCGTCGTTGGCGGTGACTTTCAGATCATCTACCCAGGCCTTTTCATCGATGTGGGTGTTGGTATTGGTCGCCTGGCGGAAACCAATTTTTCCGTAGCTGAGGTCGACGTCGCCGCAGTTGATCTTGCTCAACGAGGTACCGTCGATGAGCAGTTCAACAGTTGACGCGGTCACATCCACGACCAGCGCGATGTTGTAGTCCTGCCCGGCTACGAGGTCGATTGGGAGCTTATACCCGTTGAAGTTCGGGATATTTTCGGGGTTGAAGAGTGCTCCGCCGGGATTCCAGCGGTGCGGACGCACCCAAGTGCCCTCGACACCCTGTTCCATGTTGTTGTTGATCTGCCACATAAAGAAGTGGCTCGCATCGGTCGCAGCAAAAACAATGCCGACCGCGTCCTGGAACTTGAGGTTGGTTTCAATTGTATATTTGCTCAGATCTGCTCCTTCCTCCGGGGGGGCATCCGGATCAGGATCAGTGGATTTGCGCAGGCGCAGCCACTCGGCGTCATCCCATGCGTCGCCTTCGAACAGTGCTGTCTCAAAGCTCGCCGGCTCGGAAGCAGACACCTCTACGCCGTCCTTGTCCCAGACCTTGACAGTCCAGTAATAGGTGGTGGAAGACTGGAGGGGAGTGCCCTGATAGGCAATATCAATCGACTGGTCAGAGCTCACCTTACCGGGGTTCCACACAACAGCGCTGCTGTCCTGGAAGGTTTTGTCAGTGGACACGATGATTTCATAAGCAGTTTGCTTCTGTCCGGTGGTGGAAGACTGCATTTTCCAGCTGAAGTGCGGGGTCGTGTTGTCGATTCCCACCGGATTTTTGACGTTGTCGGTCATCAGATCGGTGATCGTCACGTCGGTTGCAGCGATTGCCTGCATCGCGGTCAGCGGCGCCAACATGGTGACGACCATCAGAACGGAGAGCAAAGCCGCAAGAAAACGGTTTGTTTTTTTCATCTTCTAGCCTCTCTTTCTTTTGCCAAAATGTAGATCGCAGATGAGCAAATTTGTTTTAGGCCTTGGATAGGTCAGTTCCCCCTGGTACCTTCCAATTTTTACAAGTGTATAGAAATGTAAAAATCCCGATTTCAAATTTGTTCATTTGTATCTAATATTATATCATATTCCGAAAAAAAGTCAATCTGACTGCCCTACAACCGGTGGATAGGTGAAAATTTACCAGTCCCTCACGCAGCTGTTGTTTTTTCTCAACCATTTGTTGAACAGTTGTTGAAAAAAACCTGTCTCGCCTGTCTTTTTGCGGCGGGTTTTCCAGGGAAATGCTGTATTTTCACGGCATTCCGCGGAATCGATAATTTTTTTCAGTTTTATGTTTTTCACAACGTTTGTTGAAAACTCAGTTGAAAAAGTTGAAAACCGTATATTTCCCAAAGTTATTACATTTTGTAATACCCGATCCGAACGTTGTATTTCGATGGTAAAAGGTGTATAATTGAAACACCAACTTTAGCGGAGGGATTCAATTGCATTCTTACACACGCAGAACCTGGGCAGAGATCAACCTTGACAACCTGGCACACAATTACCGCCACATCACCCGGCAGCTCGGAACGACCCGGGTGATCGCCACTGTCAAGGCAGATGCCTACGGCCACGGCGAACAACACGTTGCATCCACGCTCGAGAAGCTCGGCGCCCAGTGGTTCAGCGTTTCCAATATTGACGAGGCGATGGCGCTGCGCCGCCACGGCATCCGGGGCGATATACTCATTCTCGGTTTCACCCCTTTGGAGGATGCCAAAGAACTCGCAGAGCACCAGCTCACCCAGACAATTTTTTCCCACGAATACGCCCGCGAACTGAGCAGCTGGGCACAGTCGCATCAAGTGACCCTCCCGGTTCACATTAAAATTGACACCGGTATGACGCGGATTGGCTTTTTGTGCAACGGCTATGAAAATGATTTAGAGGGAGTGCGTTCCCTCTACTCCCTTCCAGGGCTGCGCATCACCGGAACCTTTTCCCACCTCTCCCATGCAGACAGCACCGACCCGGACGCTATCGCCTTTACCCAGGCACAAGCCCGGCATTTTGACGAGGCGGTCTCCGCTCTGAAACAGCTTGGTTGTGACCCTGGACTCACCCATCTGCAAAACAGTGCGGGGGTGATCTGCCTTTCAGGGGGAAAATATGACCTCGCCCGCCCCGGAATCAGCCTGTATGGACTCAACCCCAGCGCAGAGGTGACCGACAAGGAATTGAGACCCGTCCTCCAGCTCAAATCGGTGATCTCAATGGTCAAACAGGTCGGCAACGGGATCCCAGTCGGATACGGGCGCAGTTACGTCACCTCCGCGCCGACCAGGATCGCCACAGTCCCGGTGGGGTACGCGGACGGCTACTCCCGACTCCTCTCCAACAAAGGAAGCGTGCTTGTCGGCGGAAAACGGGCGCCCATCATCGGCAACGTCTGTATGGACCAGATGATGATTGACGTCACCGGCATCGACGCGGCGCCGGGGGATGAGGTGACTCTGATCGGGACGGATGGAAACCTCTCGGTGTCAGCGGATGACCTTGCGGACCTGATCGGCACCATCAGCTATGAAATTGTCTGCATGATCAGCAAGCGGGTTCCCCGGGTATACTACCAGGACGGAAAACTCGTTGACAACATCTCTTATATTTAAAAGATCCTTCTATAAATATAAAAGCCGCCTCGCAGGTAAAATTCTGCGGGGCGGCTTTTGTGGTATCAGCTGTTTAGAGCTCGCTCGAGTTGGGGACTTGCGCTGGACAACAGAAAGCGGATCAGATAATTGGGCAATTTGAGGACGGCGATTTTTGACAAAACACACCCTATGCCGCTCAAAAGTGAAAACATGATCCTGTTTTAAACTGTAAGTAATCGGTATCGCATTGTCTTTCCGCGATTGCTTCTGCTTTGGAATTCTCACCGCACCGCAACAATGCCAATATCAGCCAGCCAAATCTCTCTCTTAAAAACGGTTTATGGGATGAAGCCGAACTATCAGCGGACAGGACAAAGACATTCTCACACAGGCGGGCGCGTCACACAGCTACTCAATACCAGCTGTTCCCCTCAAATGCAGGCTATTTAGCTGCAATCGTTTCAGCCCATGAGCGGAAACAACAGCTGGACCGGGCAAGCAGACCCCGGTCCAGCGGTAAACAGAAAGGGATCCCAGTTAGGGCCTGCTTCAGGCCGCTGCACTGGAATCCCTCGTATTGACTGGAAAACCGCCAGTCTTATTTCTCTTTGGTGCGCACCTCGTTGAGCGCGTGTTCCATAAACTGCGTGACTGGCATCGCCCCCATCTCCCCGTGTTTGCGGGAACGAACGGATACAGCGTTAGCCTCCACTTCTTTGTCCCCAATTACGAGCATGTAGGGGATTTTCTCGAGCTGGGCCTCACGGATCTTATACCCGATTTTTTCGCTGCGATCGTCCACCTCGACGCGCAGGCCCGCCTTGCGCAGCTCATCGCGGCAGGCATAAGCTGCGTCGTGCTGCCGCTCCCCGATCGGGAGGATGCGCGCCTGCTCTGGCGCAATCCAGAGGGGGAGCGCTCCGGCGTATTTTTCAAGCAGCAGAGCAAGGGTGCGCTCGTAACAGCCGAGCGAGGTGCGGTGGATGACGTAGGGATATTTTTTCTGCCCGTCTGTGTCGGTGTAGACCATGTCAAACCGGGAGGCGAGCTGGAAGTCGATCTGAATGGTGATGAGGGTGTCCTCTTTGCCATAGACGTTTTTGATCTGAATGTCGAGCTTGGGGCCGTAAAACGCCGCCTCGCCGTCCGCCTCGGTGTAGTCGAGTTCGAGGTGGTTGAGGATGCCGCGCATCAGATTCTGCACGTTCTCCCATTCCTCTGCCGAACCGATGTACTTGTCACGATTGTTTTCGTCCCATTTGGAGAAGCGATAGGTGACATCCTCATCAAGGCCGAGCGTCTCGAGCATAAATTTGGCGAGCTCAAGGCACTGCTTGAATTCCTCCTCCACCTGGTCGGGACGGCAGGCGAGATGGCCTTCCGAAATGGTGAACTGGCGCACCCGGATGAGACCGTGCATCTCGCCCGAGGCCTCGTTGCGGAAGAGGGTGGAGGTCTCGTTGTAACGCAGCGGCAAATCGCGGTAGGAGCGCATCTCATTGAGGTAGGCCTGGAACTGGAAGGGGCAGGTCATCGGGCGCAGGGCAAAGACCTCTTTGTCCTTTTCCTCGTCCCCCATGACAAACATCCCCTCCCGGTAGTGCTGCCAGTGCCCGGAGATTTTATAAAAGTCGCTCTTTGCAAAATAAGGGGTTTTGGTGAGCAGGTAGCCCCGTTTTTCTTCCTCATCCTCCACAAACCGCTGGAGGATCTGGATAACCCTTGCCCCTTTGGGCAGCAGGACGGGCAGACCCTGGCCGATGACGTCGACGGTGGTGAAATAGCCGAGTTTGCGGCCAATCACGTTGTGGTCCCGCTTTTTGGCCTCTTCCACCGCCGCGAGATAGGCCTCGAGCTCGCTCGCCTTGGGGAAAGCGGTGCCGTAGATGCGCACAAGCTGGGCGTTGTTCGCGTCGCCGCGCCAATAGGCGCCGGTCGCCTGGGTGAGCTTGATCGCCTTGACGGGGGAGACGCTCATGAGGTGAGGGCCTGCGCAGAGGTCGACAAACTCGCCCTGCTTGTAAAAGCTGATTTTCTCGCCTTTCTCGGCGTGCTCCTTGGCGAGCTCCACCTTGTAGGGTTCGCCCGCCTCCTGCATGAGCTTGACCGCCTCGTCCGGCTCGAGCGAGAAGCACTCGAGCTCAAGGCCTGACTTGACGATTTTTTTCATCTCCGCCTCGATCTTGGTCAGGTCCTCGGGGGTAAAGCCCTTTTCATTTTCAATGTCATAGTAAAATCCGTTTTCCACTGCCGGACCGATCGCGAGCTTTGCGTTGGGGTAAAGCCGTTTCACCGCCTGCGCGAGGATGTGGGAGGCGGTGTGCCAAAAGGCGTGCTTGCCGTCCACGTTGTCAAAGGTGAGAATCTCCACCTCGCAGTCCTCGGTGACCGGGGTGCGCAGATCGCACGCCTTTCCGCCTATTTTACCCGCGCACGCCGCCTTGTACAGGCCCATGCCGAGGCTTTTTGCGATGTCCGCAATCGATACGCCCGGTTCGAATTCTTTGACCGTGCCGCCTTTCAGTGTAACCTTGATCATTTCATTCCACCCTTTCTAAACTAAAAAACGCTCCATCCCAAACCAATGGGATGAAGCGTAAACTCCATGGTTCCACCCAAATTGCAGGAGATCTCCTGCCACTTTGTGCGCCGGGATAACGGCCGGCAGCCGTTGTGGTTCTCACACGCTCCGAGGTGGTATGCGTCGATGCTGCCTGTGAACCGTTTTCAGCCGGTGGCGGTTCTCTCTGAAACAGACGTGGTGCAAGCGCCGTCCTCTTCTACGCTTTGTCGTCTTCTTTGTGTTTCATAGTATCACGTTTGCCATCCGCTGTCAAGAGGGAATTTTACACCGTGGGCGCATCGGGCAGCAGGGCGGACACCAGGCCGCGCAGTCCCTTGTGCCCGAGCTCTGCAAGCCCCGGGTCCTGTGAAACAATCTCCCGCGCGAGCCGCTGGGTCTCCTTGAGCACCGAAAGGTCCTCCACCATGTCGGCGATTTTGAAGGCGGGCAGACCGTGCTGCCGCTTGCCGAAAAAGTCCCCCGGCCCGCGCTGCTTGAGGTCCTGTTCCGCAATGGCAAAGCCGTCGGAGGTGCTGCACATGGTGCCGAGCCGGCTGAGGTTTTCCTCGGTTTTAAGGCCGGACACCAGGATGCAGCTCGATTTGTGCTCCCCCCGCCCGACTCGGCCGCGCAGCTGATGTAACTGGGAGAGACCGAACATCTCAGCGTTCTCAATCATCATGATCACTGCGTTTGGTACGTCGACGCCAACCTCGACGACTGTTGTCGCGACAAGCAGCTGGGTCTCACCAGTTTGGAAGGCGCGCATGACCTGCTCTTTTTCCTCCGCCTTCATTTTGCCGTGCAGCACCCCGAGGGTGTAACCCGCAAACACTCCTTCCCGCAGCCGCTGCGCATAGCCAGTGACGTTGGCGACCTCCTGCTCCCCGTTCTCAATCATGGGGCAGACGATATAGGCCTGCCGCCCTTCGTCGAGGTGCTGTTTAATAAATCCAAAGGCGCGCTCCCGCTTGCTCGGAGGGATGAAAAAGGTGTCGATCTTCTGCCGCCCTTTGGGAAGTTCGTCGATGATCGAGATGTCGAGATCGCCGTAGAGAATGAGGGCGAGGGTGCGGGGAATCGGGGTTGCAGACATGACGAGCACATGGGGATGCTCCCCCTTGTCCACCAGTTTCTGCCGCTGATTCACCCCGAAACGGTGCTGTTCGTCGGTGATGACCAAGCCGAGAGAAGCGAACTCGGTGCTGTCCTGCACCAGCGCGTGGGTACCCACGACAACATCGACCTCCTTAGCCCTGATCTGCTCCTTGAGCAGCTCCTTCTGCTTTTTGGTGAGCGATCCGGTGAGCAGGCAGGTGCGCAGCCCGAGCGGGGAGAGCAGCTGGCTGAGTGTCTTGAAGTGCTGCGACGCGAGAATCTCAGTTGGCGCCATCATGGCCGATTGATAGCCGTTCTTCGCCATGGCATAGCACAGTGCAGCTGCGACCATTGTCTTGCCTGACCCCACGTCTCCCTGCACCAGCCGGTTCATCGGGACAGTGGAACTCGCGTCGGCAAGGCACTCCCCAATGACCCGTTGCTGTGCACTGGTCAGGGTGAACGGAAGCGCCTGGAGAAACGGTTCAATCGACGTATCAGATAAAGTTACATCGGTTGAGGTGCTGTTTTTCTGCTTGACCAAAGCCAGGCCGAGCTGCCAGGTGAGCAGCTCTTCAAACACCAGCCGCTTGCGCGCTAACCCCAGGGAAAACGGGTCCACAGGGAAGTGGATGTTTTGCAGGGCGAAATTGAAGCTGCATAGCTGGTACTGCTCGAGAATCTCCTTTGGCAGCGGTTCGTAGGCCCCGCCCGTCACCATCGAGAGGGCTTCTTTCTGGTTGGTGATCACCATTTTGGAGGTGAGGCCCTCGGTGAGCGGATAAACCGGCTGCATGGTCAGATCTCCCCCCGCCTCGAGGATCAACGGGGAATTCATCTCCCGCATGACAAAGTTGCCCCCCACCTTGCCGTAGAGCAGATACTCCTCCTCGAGCTTGAGCCCGTCGTAGGCGTAGCGGTTGTTAAAGATCGTGATTGCAAGGTTGCCCGCCCCGTCGGTCGCGTAGACCTTAAACAAGCTCAGTCCTTTTCGGATGCGCTGTTCCGCGAGCTTTTTGTACACCCGCACCCTCACTGCCGCCGGTTCCCCGATCACCGTCTGAGGGACTGGAATCGGGTTGGTAACATCGATGTAGCTGCGTGGAAACAGGTGCAGCAGCTCCCCAATGGTCGCGATGCCCAGCTTGCCGTAGAGCTGGGCGCGCTTTTGCCCCACCCCGTGGAGCTCTTGGACGCTGCGCTCAAATAGTTCCAACATTGCCGTTCCCCCCAACAGGACAGGATCCCTGTAGTCCTGCCCTGTGCTCACAATCCGTGTTCAAAACCGCTTGAGAAGCCAAAATGCGCCCATCGGTAAAGACGGGCGCAACGGCTTCGCATCGGGAAAATTCACAAGCTGTAAAAAGCTTCTAAAAGCCGGCTGTAAAACCAGACGCAGCTTTATTCTACCGATAAAATATAATAATAGACCGGCTGTCCGCCGTTGATGAGGCTGACCTCGGCGCCGTCGCCGAGTTTGGCGGAGACAATTTCCTGTAGGCGCTCCGCCGCGTCGTCGGTCACGTCGGCGCCGTAGATGATCGTCACAAACTGGCTGTCCCGCTTGTACATGCTCTTGATCAGCTTGTAGGCCGCCTTGGTGACATCCTTTTCAATAAAGCTCATCCGGCCGTTTTCGATCGCGAGGATTTCTCCCTTTTTGATCTTGTGCCCCTCGTATTCCGAGTCGCGCGCAGCAAATGTAACCTGTCCCGTTTCAACGCGGTCGATCGCCTTGGTCATGTCGACGCGGTTCTGCGCAAAGCTGCGGTCGGGGTCAAACGCGAGCATGGCGGAAATTCCCTGCGGGATGGTGCGGGTCTGGAGGACACACACCTTGCGGTCAGCAAGTTTTTCCGCCTGTTCTGCCGCCATGATGATATTTTTGTTGTTGGGCAGCACAAAGACAGTCTTTGCGGGCACCGAGTGGATTGCACTGAGGATGTCGTCGGTGCTCGGATTCATCGTCTGCCCTCCGCTGACCACCTTGTTGACTCCCAGGTCTCCGAACAGCGTCTGAATGCCCTGGCCCGCTGCGACGGCGACAAAGCCGAATTCAATACTTTCGTCCACCGCGACGTATTCTTCCTGCTTTTTGGATTGGCGGGCCTGGTGAGCCTTGCTCTCGTGTTGGTCGCGCATGTTGTCGATCTTCATGTTGGTGAGGTAGCCGAATTTGAGCCCCTCCTGGATCGCGTTGCCGGGGTTGTCGGTGTGCACATGCACTTTGATGATGTCCTCATCCTCCACAACGACCACGCTGTCGCCGATTGATTCGAGGTAGGCGCGCAGCGCGAGCGCCCCCTTGTCGTGGGAGCCCCGGTTGACGATGAATTCGGTGCAGTAGGTGAAGGCGATTTCTCCCTCAAACTCCGCCGCCGCGTTTTGCAGCTTGGGCTGCTCCACTGCGCCCTGTTCGAGCCGTTCAATTTTTTTGCCGTCCCGGATGACGCTGCGCATCCCCTCGAGGATGACGAGCAGCCCTTTGCCGCCTGCGTCCACAACGCCCGCCTGTTTGAGTACGGGCAGCTGCTCCGGGGTGTGGGCGAGCGCGTCCGCCGCCGCGGAGACGATCTCGTCAAAGAGCGCGACAACATCCTGCGTCTGGCCTGCGATCGCTGTGGCGTGTTCCGCCGCCAACCGCGCCACTGTGAGCACTGTGCCCTCGGTCGGCTTCATCACCGCTTTGTAGGCCGCCTTGACCCCCTGACTGAGGGCATCCGCCAAATTGTTCGGCGTGAGCTCCTTCGCCCCTTTGAGGCCCTTGGAAATGCCGCGGAACAGCAGCGAAAGAATCACCCCTGAATTGCCCCGCGCTCCGCGCAGCATGGCGGAGGCAGTGCAGTCCGCCACCTCGGCAACCGTGGGGTTGTCGAGCGCGTCGAGCGCCTTTGCCGCAGCCGTTGCCGTCATTGACATGTTTGTGCCTGTGTCGCCATCCGGGACCGGGAAGACGTTGAGTTCGTCCACTTTGGCCTTCTGGTTAGCGATATTATTTGCACCCGAAATGACCGCATCTTTAAATATAAGTCCGTTTACCACTTTCTCTAACACTCCTCTAGCTCGGCTACGCTTTCATGCCGTCGATAAAGACGTTGACGCGGGATACCGACAGCCCGGTGACTTCCTCCATCGTATAGCGCACCTTGTTGATGATGCTTTTGACAACCTCGGTGATGTTCATACCATAAATGACGATAATGTGCAGGTCCACAACAATATTCTGCTTGGAGTACCGCACCCGGATTCCCTGATCCGGCTCATCCTGACGGAAGATCCGGTTGCGCAGCCCCTGCCGGTGGTCGCGACTGGACATCCCGGCGACCCCAAAGCACCCGGTCACAGTACTTGTGAGCAGCTCCACAAAAAATTCGTGGGAGATCTCAATACAGCCCAGATGGTTTTCCAGTTGAATCATACGTCCGCCCCCTCATCTCAATTCTATGCGATTCCTATTATTATACCACAAAAATACCTTCAATTCAATTCCCTACTGCCACTGCTCGATGTTGTAAAATGCATCCGACACCGACGGGGTGATCGTTCCGCCGAGATTGCGGCTGTAGATCACCGTCGCATTGGCAAATGCGATCGGGATAAACGGCATGGCCTGGGCAAACTGGGCGGCGTATTCGCCGTAGCTGTCGGCGCTGTTTAAAAACGCGTCGTAAGCCGCCTTGAACTCATCAGGGAGGACGATGCCGTAAGAAGCCGCACCCCCGCCAAAAAATGGGGTGAGGTCGAGGTTGCTCTCGAGCACAATCTCCCCGATGTAGAGCTGAAAGTTCCCTTTTGCGATCCGGTCGGTATAGGTCTCGTCGTCCACCCCGGTCACCGTCGCCTTGACGCCGCAGGCGCGCAGCTGCTCAACCAGAGTGTTGGCCGCGACCACTTTATAAGCGCTGTCCTGGGGCACGAGAATCTCAAAGGTGAGCGCGCCGCCATTTGTCTGGCGGACGTCATAGGTGTCCTTTTCGGTGAAGCCCGCCTCGTCGAGCAGGGTGTTGGCGCGTTCGGTGTCTGTTCCAAAGCCGTCGGGCAGCTCCCCGAGTCCCATCCCCTCTCGGTAGGGCAGCGCTGCAGCTGTCCCCTTGCCGCCGTAAACGTCGCTCACCATTTTGTCGCGATCGATCACCGACGCGATTGCCTGGCGCACTTTGGGGTCGGCGGTCGCGCCGGTGGAGGAGTTGATGCCGACAAAGAGCAGGTGGTTGAGCGGCGCTGAACCGACTGCGGCGCCGCTGCCGGTGAGCGCACTGTTGATGTCGTCGGTGTAGACATAGTTCACCGTACCAATTTTGACGCCCGCTGTGATGGCATCCCAGCTCGGCATACCGATGAGAGAGATTTCGGTGAACTTTGGCGTCTGCTGTTTGTAGTGCGCCGTATTGTAGGTGAGGCGATAAGCGCCGTTTTCATTGACAAGCTGATAGCGGCCCGAGCCGACTGCGCCCGAGTCAGTGAGACTGCCCGACTTTACAATCGGCACGTCGAGCGCATAGGCAAAAAGGGAGTCCGGGGAGGTCAGATTGATGACCACCGTGTTTCCCTGAGCAGTAACTGAGGCGATGTTGTCCACCTTTGTGGCAAAGCTGCTCCCCGCGGCCTTGGCCTCGCTGAGGGAATACGCCACATCCGCCGCTGTCACAGGCGAACCGTCGGTGAAAGCGATCCCTTCCCGCAGCGTCACTGTGACCGTGGTCCCCGAGACGGTGACGCTCTGTGCGATCTCGTAGTCGAGCCCGTAGTCGGGGTTGATCTTGACCAGCGGGTCATAGAGCAGCGAGAGCAGCGAGATGTTCGTCCGGCTCCTCGCCTTGTAGGGGTGAAACGAGTCGCTCGCGTCGATGGGGAGGGAAAGCGATTCGAGCCCTTCCGGCTCAGTGGAACCGGAGGAGGATGCAGAGGAGGACAGTTGCTGCGAAACGCCGGATGAGGAATCATTCGGCGGATCGTTCCAGTCGCAGGCGCTGAGTGAACAGGCCAGCAACAAGCACAATGAGGAAAACAGGACTTTTTTGAGCATAGTACAACCTCCAGGTTTGGGTATCAACAAATGAAAATAAACAAAAAACAGCGGGGGCATTGCGCACAACACCCCCGCAGGAATCCTCCATCCAATTTATCGCGGTTCGATGATCATTTTGATGGCGGTCCGCTCGATGCCATCGATCTCCACATTCGCAAAAGCAGGAATACAAATCAAATCAATGCCAGTGGGCGCCAAATAGCCCCGGGCAATGGCGATAGACTTGACCGCCTGGTTTGTGGCGCCTGCGCCGACCGCTTGAATTTCCACTGCGCCCTTCTCCCGAATGACGCCGGCAATTGCCCCGGCAACCGAGTTGGGAACTGATCTTGATGAAACTTTTAGAATATCCAATGCTAAAAACCCCCTTAATGAATGTCTTACGGAAATGTATGAGTGGTTCTATCCATAATTTTATACTATTTCTATAAAATATTCAAGAGTTTTCAAAAAAATTGGTGTGTTATACAAGGTCGAAACGAGTGATTTCAGCGCATTTACCAGTTTTTTCGTCTATTTTTAGCAATACTGCATCCAGCCTGCAAGGGTCATTGGTCACCTCGAACCGAGTGGGGAGATGGGTGGTCATTTTTCGCACAATGCATTTGGGGTTCACGCCGAGGACCGACTCGATCGGACCCACCATCCCGACGTCGGTGATAAAGCCGGTGCCATTGGGCAGAACGCGCTCGTCCGCCGTCTGCACGTGGGTGTGGGTGCCGAGCACCGCGCTGACCCGCCCGTCGAGATAATAGCCGAGCGCGCCCTTTTCCCCCGTCGCCTCAGCGTGAAAGTCGACGAGGATGATGTTGGTGTCGAGCTGCTCGAGAATGCTGTCAACCGTCTCAAACGGGCAACCGTTGGGCTCGAGATAAACCTGGCCGATGAGGTTGATCACCGCCACCCGCACCCGCCCCATGTCGTAGATGCACCATCCTTTGCCATAGCTCCCCTTGGGGTAGTTGGCAGGGCGGATGATGTTGGGGGTGGAGTCGAGGTAATCGTAAATCTCTCGGCGCTTAAAGGTGTGGTTGCCCAACGTGATGACGTCAACGCCGCTGTCGAAAATAAAATCAGCTGATTTGGGGAGGATCCCGTTGCCCACAGCCGAATTTTCGCCGTTGGCAACCACCAGGTCCACCGCGTACTGTTTTTTAAGCGAGGGCAAATGTTTCCTCAGCATGTTGCATCCCGGCTGACTGACAATGTCGCCGATAAAAAGTATGTTCATGGTCGCCTCCGCTTGTTTAGAAATTCTATCCTAGAGGATACCACATAATTGTGAAATAACCGTGAAATCCCGACAGAAATCTTTTTGTACTTCTTGTGTGAATAAATTATGTCCCACTTCCGCAGAAATCTTCATACATATTGTTGGAATTTGAAATACAAATATGCTATGATAAAATTGACAAGAGAGGAGATGGTTCGAAATGTTTGTCGAATTCAAAGAGGTCTGCAAACGTTACCACATGGGAGAGGTGACGATCACCGCCTCCGACCATGTGACATTTGGCATAGAAAAAGGTGAGTTCGCCGTCATTTTAGGCCCGAGCGGCGCCGGTAAATCGACTGTGCTCAACATGCTCGGTGGGATGGACACCTGCGACGAGGGGCAGATCCTCGTAGACGGGACCGACATCGCCCGGTATAATGCACGCCAGCTGACGACCTTCCGCCGGTATGACATCGGCTTTGTGTTCCAGTTCTACAACCTGGTGGGCAATCTCACAGTTAAGGAAAACGTCGAGCTCGCAGCACAGATCTGCCGGGATTCACTCGACGCCGAAACCGTGCTCAAGCAGGTGGGTCTGAGCGACCGGCTCAAAAACTTTCCGGCCCAGATTTCGGGCGGTGAACAGCAGCGGGTGGCGATCGCCCGCGCGCTTGCCAAACGCCCCAAGCTGCTGCTCTGCGACGAACCGACCGGCGCGCTCGACGCCGAAACTGGAAAAACCATCCTCAAGCTGCTGCAGGACACCTGCCGCCAGACCAAGACCACTGTGGTGCTCATCACCCACAACCAAGCGATCGCCCCAATGGCAGACCGCATCATAAAGATCAACAACTCCAAGGTTCAGGACATTCAGCTCAACCCCCATCCTGTCTCGGTAGACCAGATCGAGTGGTAGGGCAATTCCACAGAAAGGGGGACCCTTGATGAAACGCGCTATGCACCGCGACTATTTCCGCGAAATTATCAAATCACGCAACCGGTTTTTCTCGATCACCCTCATTATTCTCATCGGCGTCAGTTTTTTCGCCGGCATCAAGGCGACCGGCCCGGACATGAAGCGCACCTCGGCGGAATATTACAAAACACAAAATTTAATGGATATCAAGGTAGTTTCGAGCTATGGCATCAACCAAAACGACCTCAAATGCATCCAACAAATAGAGGGTGTGAAAACCGTCATGCCCTCCTACACCGTCGACGCCCTTGAAACCAAAGAGCAGGACGTCGTCAAGGTGCTCTCGGTCCCGGAGGACGAGGAGCAGTCGGTCAATCGCCTGCGCATCATTGAGGGCCGCCTTCCCCAGTCGGAGGGGGAAGCGGTGATTGATGAGCGCGGCAAAAATGCCGATGGCTACCAGGTGGGGGATACCATCACCCTTGAAGGGGAAAACGGTGATGATATCTCCCTCAAACACAGCGAATATAAAATCGTCGGCATCGCCAACTCCCCCCAGTACATCACCATTGACCGCGGCTCCAGTACAGTGGGGGACGGGGTGGCCACCTTCTTCCTCGCAGTCCCGGAGCAGGAGTTCACCCAAAACGTCTACACCGAGGCGTACGTCACGCTGCAAAACGACATACAGGAGATCTACTCGGAGGAGTACACTTCCCTTATCAAGCAAAAGCGCAGCGAAATCGAGGAAGCGCTGGGCGCGCGCAAAGGGGAGCGGCTGGAGGAAGCCAAGGCAGAGGGCCTCCAGGAAATCAAAGACGGCTGGGCCAAACTCGACGATGCCCAACGCCAACTCGACGACGCCAAGCAGCAGCTGGACGACGCGCTCGCCAAACTGACCTCAGGAGAGGAGCAGTACAACCAAAGTTTGGCCGAATACAACCGGCAGATCAGCCAGGCGGAAAACCAGCTCGCCGCTGCCAAGGCGGAGCTCGACGCGGGGGAGACGCAGTATCAGCAGGGCATGGCGGAATACGAGTCGGGCAAACGCCAGCTCGAAGAGCAACAGAAGAAGCTCGAAGCCGGACTTGCCCAGCTTCCCGGCATGACCGACGAAGAGATCGCAGCACAGCGCGCCAAGCTCAACGAGGCTCTGGTGCAGATCGCAGCAGGGGAACAGCAGCTCGCTGCAAAGCGCCAGGAAATTGAGCAGGCATTTGCCGAACTTCCCGACCTCCCGCCCGAGCTGGTGAACAGCCTCACCTCGATGCTCCAGAATCTCCTCACTGTCGCGGAGCAGCAGGACGCAGCGTTTGCAGAGCAACAAAAGACAGTGGAGCAGGCACTCGCCGAACTGCCCGCAGAAAGCGACGATCCCGGTATCGTGCAGCAGCGGGAACAGCTCGAAAAACAGCTCGCGCAGATTCAGCGCATCCGCGCAAGCCTTGCGTCAACCAAGTCAACGCTGCAAACGGGACTCGACAAGCTCAGCCAGATTTCTAACGCCGACGAGCTCTACGCCCAGGCGATGGCACAGATCGAGCAGGCGCAGACAGCGCTCGATACTCAAAAGAAGCAGGTCCAGGATGGACTCACCCAGCTCGACCAGCTCGTTTCGGGCAAGGCCCAGCTCGAGCAGGCGCAGCAGCAGCTTGAGAACGCAAGACTGGAGCTGCAGATCGCCCGGCTCAAGCTCGACAGCGGAACGACCCAGTATGAGAGCGGCAAAAAAGAGCTCGAGACTCAGCGCGCTGAAGGGAAGCGGCAGCTCGACGAAGCGAAACAGCAGCTCGACGACGGCCGCTCCGAATACGCCAAGGGCCTTGCGGAGTACGAACAGAACCGGATCAAGGCGGAGAAGGAGCTGCCGCAAAACCAGCAGAAGCTACTTGACGCTGAGCAGCAGCTCGACAGCCTCGCTCCGGTTTCCTACTACACCTTTGACCGCTCGGTCAACCCCGGATACACCTCTTATCGGGACGACTCTGACCGCATTGACAATGTGGCGTCGGTGTTTCCCGTCTTTTTCATCCTGGTCGCCGCCCTCGTCTGCCTGACGACGATGACCCGCATGGTGGAGGAGCAGCGCACCCAGATCGGCACCCTCAAGGCGCTCGGCTACAGCAAGTTCGACATCATGGGGAAATTCCTCCTCTACGCGACCCTGGCGGCGCTGCTCGGCAGTATCTCCGGCCTGCTCATCGGCTACAACCTCTTCCCCCGCCTGATCTTCGACGCCTACGGGATGCTCTATACCCTGCCCAACCTGATTGTGGGGTATCCTCTTGTGTATTCCCTTGTCTCGATCGCCGCAGCTCTGATCTGCACCACCGTCACCGCGGTCGCGGTCAGCTACTCTGAACTCATCCCAATGCCCGCGACCCTCATGCGGCCCAAGGCGCCCAAGCCGGGCAAGCAGATCCTGCTCGAACGGATCCCCTTTCTCTGGAACCACTTTTCATTTATCGTCAAAGTCACTTCGCGCAACCTGTTCCGGTACAAAAAGCGGATGCTCATGACAGTCATCGGTATCGCTGGGTGCACTGCGCTCATGCTCACCGGATTTGGCATCAAGGACTCGATCTCCGGAATCGGGGACGCGCAGTTCGGCGACATCTACCAGTATGACGCCATCGCAGCGCTCAACACCAAGGCGGACAGTGAGGAACTCGACGACTTTTACGCCGAACTGAACCGGGAAGCCGAGGTCACGGGCAGCTGCAAAGTGTATCAGAACACCGTTGATGCGAGCGGAAACAACCGCCAACAGTCGGTCAGCCTGCTCGTGCCGCAGGATCTCTCTCAAATCGACGAGTTTGTCCGGCTGCGCAATCCTGATCCGATCGCCCTGGACGACAGCGGCGCAGTGATCACCAAACGCCTCTCCCAGCTGATGGACGTCGGCCCAGGGGATACCCTGACCCTCGTGGACAGCGACAATGAGCAGCATGAGGTGCGGATCGCAGCGGTCACTGAACACTACATTCAGCACTACATCTATCTTTCCCCCGATTACTACACAGAGGTGTTCGGGGAGGAACCCGAGACAAATGCCCTGCTCATCCAGCTCACCGACGGGGATGCCTCCACCGAGGAGACGCTCTCCTCCTTCCTCGCCAAACAGGATGTTGTCCAGCAGGTCGTGCTTTACGGCAGCATTCGCGAGGCGTTTGACAAGACGATCCGCAGCCTTGACCTGGTCATCGTGGTGCTCATCCTCTCGGCAGCTGCGCTCGCGTTCGTCGTGCTGTACAATCTCACCAACATCAACGTCTCGGAGCGGATGCGGGAGCTCTCCACCATCAAGGTGCTCGGGTTCTACGACAAGGAAGTCTCCGCCTATGTCTACCGGGAAAACATCGTGCTCACCCTCATCGGGGTGGCTGTTGGGTTGGTGCTCGGCGTCTTCCTGGCCCAGTTTGTCATCTCAACGGTGGAGACTGATATCGTGATCTTTAACCGTTCGATCAAGGCGCTCAGCTACCTGCTCGCCGGGACGCTCACCTTTGCTTTTTCGCTGATTGTAAACTTTGTCATCCATTTTAAGCTCAAAAAAATCAATATGGTGGAAGCGCTTAAATCTGCGGAATAGCCTTTTCCAAAACAGTCCACTTATATTCCAGACTCCAGTGTTACACACTAAACATTGAAACAAAATGCAAAAGAGGATTAATATGAATAAAACAAAACCAGTTATCAGGGTCCTCCTGATTGTCCTTCTTGTCGTCGTACTGATTATGTCCGGATTGTGGCTGTTTTATCCTCCGCAGCAAAACGCCCCAGCCTCCTCCGGTCCTACCTATAACGAGGTACAGGTGCTCGCGCAGCAGCTCAACTTCCCTCAGATCTCGGAAGATCATGAGATCGGAACCACAGAATCGATTGTAAACGACGATGCGGCAAATGCCGAGAGCATTCATTACCCTGTTCTCGGCATCGATTCAATCGACCAGAAGATCAAACAAAAAGTGGACGATATCAAAGCGGAGTTTGAACGCCAAAAGGCAGAATTCGCCGCAAAAGATCCAAACCTTCAGTCCGAGCTGCTGGTGGAGTACTCCTCCTATGTGATGGGGGAGCACACCGCATCGGTTGTCCTCTCCTATGACTACAACTTTTCCTCCCTTGCCCATCCCGACGCGCAGGTTGACACCCTGGTGTTCGATCTCAAGGAGGAAAAGCAGCTGACACTCGACGATGTATTCCAGGGAGATTACCGCCCGGTTCTTTCCAAACTCGCAGTACAACAGTTTGAGCAAAGCGACCTGTACAAAGAAGCGATCCAGGAGGAGCAGTTCCAGGCCGCGATCAACGACCCCAAAGCCTTCCAAAAATTCGCTCTCAAGGATGGAAATCTGCTGCTGTATTTTGATAAATACCAACTCTTCGCGGGCAGCTACGGAATCCCGATGATCACCATCCCGTTTTCCGATCTGGATGGATTTCTCAAAATCAACACCGAGGGAAAGCTCGCCCCCACTATTACCGAACCGGCACAAACAGATACGCCGCCTGAGCCGTCCCAACCCGTACAGGCGCCCGCCATTGACCCGAGCAAACCAATGATCGCCCTCTCGTTTGACGACGGGCCGCATCCGGTCAACACCCCCCGCATCCTCGACACCCTCAAACAAAACGGCGCCCGTGCAACCTTCTTCGTGCTCGGAAATCGGGTGGACAGCTATGCCGATGTGCTCAAGCGGGAGTACGAAGAGGGGCATGAAATCGGGAGCCACACCTTCAGCCATGCCTCCCTCAACAAGCTCGGGACAGAGGACCTCAACTACCAGGTCAACGAGACCGACAGCCGGATTCAAAACCTCATTGGTGTCGCCCCCGCGCTGCTCCGCCCGCCTTATGGTGCGGTCAACGACACGGTCAAGGCGATGGTCAACAAACCGCTCGCCCTGTGGAATCTCGACACCCTCGACTGGAAGTCCCGCGATAAGGACGCAGTCGCAAACACGATTCTGCGGGACGTGTCGGACGGAGACATCATCCTGATGCACGACCTCTACGGCTCAACGGCTGACGCAGTGGAAATAGCGGTGCCCGAGCTTGTGAAGCGGGGTTACCAGATTGTCACAGTTTCGGAGCTGCTCAACGCCCGTTCGATCACCCCAACGGCAGGAAAAGTGTACACCGATGCAATGCCGTAAAAGGATGTAAAAATAAAATGCCCGCCGCAATTTCTCGAGTCTATGGCCGAAACGGGGAATGCGGCGGGTATTTTATCTGGGTGGAACCAATCTCTTCTCGCCTAGCGTCTTTTGCACCTATATCCAGGGGAATCCGGTGGTCCTGATCCAGTGATAGCTGTTTTACAAGGATACTGAACCTGTCGGCAAGGTGGCAGCGCAACCCGCCAGACACTACCACAATGGAAAAATCGGCGACCACGAAGATGACGTCGCCCGGCTCGGCGCTCATTCATAAACCGAGCGCTGGAGAAGCAGGCAGGCCATCCCGCTTTGAACCCCAACCCACCGCGTGCTCCGGGAATCCACAGTCAGGTCTAGCCAAAAAGGGGATGCGGAGTCCAGAGGCCACCCTCCCTGATCGGAGAGCACCTCCCCAATTCCATCTTCAAACGGGTTAAAACACCTGGTTCAGGCACCCTTCCGCCTCTGGGATGAATGCGTTCCACATCTTGCATAAGCTGATGCAACAGCCTAGAATCCGCTTTATTCAAGCTGTTAGAACACCACTGCCTCGCTTTCGCAGTGTGTCGGCACAGCTTCCCCGCTGTAGCAGCTTAAAAACCAAAGCAGTGGGATTTGACTTTCTTGCCTTTGTTGCACAAAATCGTTGCAAAACGCCAAAATAGGATTGTCAGAAAAACAAATTGGTGATAAAATAAGAAGCATGTAGAGTTCGACAAACTGGTCTGCAGCAATACTGTCAACAAAAACATCTGAAAGCCGCCCGCTTCATCGGGATGTTCCGGGAATGCGAAAGGCAAACCCCGACAAGTCGGCGGATTTTTCACACTATATACAAGCAAAGCGAGGCCGTGCAGGGTGAATCAATCGGCTCTCTCGCGGCAGGAGGTACTGAAATGCCCAAAACAGCGAATTTAAATGTCCGCATTGACCCGGACGTAAAAAAACAGGCCGAGGAGCTGTTCGCAGACCTCGGAATTACCATATCCGATGCAGTCAACATGTTTATCCATCAGGCTCTGATTTACGGCGGCCTGCCGTTTGACGTAAAACTGCCTGATTACAACGTGTACCACCAGATCACGCTGGAACATTTTATCCAGGAAAAAGAACAGTCCACTGGGCAGGACACCGAACAATTCCCCTTTCCGGTACGCAAAAAGCCCGGAAAATAGCAACACGCCCCGCGGATCAGTCCCTGCGGCAAGCTGTAATCGCCAGAAGTCCCCAGCGTGACATTGATTCTCTTTTTTAGGGCAAGTATCTCTAAAAAGCCGATTTGTTTCAGCATTGTATCTGCCCCGGTGAAAACCGGGGCTTTTCTGTAATTGCGATAAATATCCCCTTCGCAGCGGGGGATATTTGTTTGTACCCACGCTCTTACCAAAGTTCCCGATTATACCGGAAGCAAAGAGAAAAAGTCTTTGCGAAAGGCTTCCCGATGGATAGCGAGCTTTTGTAAAGCAAAATAATCTGAACACATGTCAGTTGCTATGGGGAGCGAATTTGACTGGCTTCCAGGTTGCCGCATGTGATGCTTTTTGTTCTATTCGGCTCCAATGGCCCTCTTAACCATCGGCTTCAAATTCTCTCACGACCGCGTGCACATGGCCCTCCAGCCATACATAGACCTCTTGATTGCCAGTATTGGAGCCCCGTCCCCTGCCTCCAACTCATCTGCCCGGTATTCTTGTATTACATGATTTTCTATTGCATTCCATCCCTTGCACCCATACGCCGTTGACATGCAGCTCTCATTCGCTTGCTTTCCCTTTTTAATATCCCATTTCTCCAGCAACGCGCTTTCAGGCGGTTTGTCCAACAGCGAATCCCACATACTTCTCCCATGATTTTAAGTTCTTTTCGCTGGCATAGAGCCTACAGTATCTCACGTATCTCTGTTTTGTCACGCCCTCCCTTCTGTCTCTGCCGCTCCGAAAAACCCCCTTTCAGGGCGATTCGCCGCAGAAATAGGAAACAGTGGTTCCCGGTCAATCCGATGGCGTATTGTTCCAAGTGGGCAACCGTTGCTCCGGTAAAAACTGAAACCAGGGTATTCCCGGCACCAGTCGCCCACAGAGAAACAACCGAGCTTACACAAGGGGCTGACATGCCAAAGGTGACGATGCCAGTGAGGACGACGAACACAGCAAAGGATACCGCAAAACAAAAAACCAGACCCCTCTGCGCACCGAACCCCCTTTTGGGCCCGGCGCACACAAAGAGCCTGGCGCGCTTGTATTGCAGTTTACCAATAACGGTTCCGACTGATCCGCCCCGTCACGATCGCGATCAGAATGCCTACGACCAGCGCAGCTGCGCCGGCAATTGCCAAGATAGTGCCGAGCGAAGCGGCCGCTTCCCCATATTTTGAGAGGAGGCTTGTCACCACATCATTGCTCGATACATCCCCAAAGATGCTGACCATAAAGTCTGAGCCGTAAATCGTGCCCACACCGATCAGAGCGACCCCAGCGCCGGCAAAACCGAGCAGTCTGCGCGGACGCGCCGCAAAGAGCAGCAGAACCAAAAAGAGAATGGTCAGCCCAAGGCAGACGAGGCAGGTCACCCGGTTGAGCGCAAAGAGCATGAGTCCTCCCGCCGGTTCGGGAATCGCCTGGTCGATCCGGGCAAAAATGCTGGACAAATCCGCCGCTTTTACCGCGCCCTCAACCATCCGGTCGACGAGGTCTTCCGCGGCTTCGAGCCCGGAGGCCTGTTTTTTGATGTAGGAACTCACCAAGTCGCTGAGTTCCTGGTTGCTGATCTGCTTGTCGGTGCTGCCTGAGAGCAGGTATTCCGAAATATATTCGGAATACCTGTCGAGAAGCTGATTGAACTCTGAGGACTCGACAATTTCCTTCGCAACGGCCTCAAGGCCCTCCGATGCGGCTCCGATCCTGCGTTCCACCTTGCCTGTCAATCCCGACGCATCGATTTCCGCTCGGATGTTCTCCGGCTTTAGGGTGTCCCGCGCAACGGCGGAGTTGACAAAAAAGGTTCCGCTCAACACCATAAAGAAGGTGAGCAGGATCGCCAAAGCGATGCTGCCCGATTGTTTTTTCCTCATCGAATCAGCCTCTTTCCGTTGTTTTTCTTTTATCCTACCACAGGCGACAGAAAAAAGCAAATTTTTTCACAGCTTATCCCTCTGGTTTTGAAAACGCGCAACTGAGCTTGCTGTCAGGCAGTTCGAGGGAAACCGGGGTTCCGTCCGACCTGCTGGCCGTCAGCTTGTAGGTGCCGCTCTCGGTTTTTCCGGTGATCACAAAATTGTCCCCATCGTTTTTGACACTCGTTCCGCTGCCGACGAGCGCGTGGTTGAATGAGGTGACGATCGAGGCTGCGGCAGAGGTCAGGATGGTGTTTTTGTCTACCCCAACGCTCAGTCCGAGATAGCTCACATTGACCTTTTCCCCGTCGTATTCAAACCCCATGCCGCTGAGCGCCTCCGGCTCGGTGATCTGGAGCTGATAAGATTCCCCCGCCTTGCTGACCGTTCCCTTGGCCTGTATCCCCTGATAACTGATCGAGGCAACCAGTGAAAACTCATTTTGCAGCGCCGCGTTCTGCGCAGTGTTTTGCTGGCTGAAACACCCGACCAGTACCGCAACCAGTGCCAACACGGCGAGCACAGGCAGAATTTTTTTCCTCAGCATACAAAAACCCCCTTTGCCACCAGTGTATGAGCGGCAAAGGGGGTTTCATTCTTCAAGTTAGAGCACTTTGGAGAGGAAGTCCTTGAGACGGGGGTTCTTCGGATTGTCAAAAAACTCCTCCGGGCTGTTCTGCTCCAGGATATTTCCCTCATCCATAAACAGCACTCGGGTGCCCACCTCGCGGGCAAAGCCCATCTCGTGGGTGACGACAACCATGGTCATACCGTCGCGCGCAAGCTCCTTCATGACCTCGAGCACCTCGCCGACCATCTCGGGGTCAAGCGCAGAGGTCGGTTCGTCAAACAGCATCACCTCGGGGTTCATCGCGAGCGCCCGCACAATCGCAATGCGCTGCTTCTGTCCGCCCGAGAGCATGTTGGGGTACTCGTCCGCCTTGTCGGGCAGCCCGATCCGTTCGAGCAACTCGAGGGCGCGTTTGTCCGCCTGCTCCTGGCTCATCAGGCCGAGTTTAACCGGGGCAAGGGTGATGTTTCTTTTGACCGTCAGATGAGGGAAGAGGTTAAAGTGCTGGAACACCATCCCCATTTTCTGACGCAGCTTGTTGACGTTGACCTTGGGGGCGTTGATCTGCTCATTGTCAATCCAGATCTCCCCCGCAGTCGGGGTCTCGAGCAGGTTGAGACAGCGAAGAAAGGTGGATTTTCCTGAACCAGAGGGGCCGATGATGACGACCTTTTCGCCCTTTTCAATGTGTTCGTTGATGTCCTTGAGCACAACATGGTCGCCGAACTTTTTTTCGAGATTCTTAACGTCGATCACCTTGTCTCAGCCTCCTTTCAATCCGTTTCTGAATTGCCGTAAGCCCGATGACGAGCAGCAGGTAGACAAGCGCCACCGCGAGCAGGGGGAACACCGCGTCCATCGTCCTGCTGCGGACGAGGTCGCCGACCTTGGTCAGATCAACAACCGCCACGTAACCGACGACTGAAGTTTCCTTGAGCAGCGCGATGAGCTCGTTGCCGAGCGCGGGCAGGATGTTTTTAAACGCCTGGGGCAGGATGATCGATTTCATCGTCTGACCCGAACTGAGGCCGAGAGAGCGCCCCGCCTCGGTCTGGCCCTTGTCGATGGCAAGGATGCCGGCGCGGACAATCTCGGCGACATAGGCGCCTGAGTTGATACCGAATGCGATGATCGCGACGAGCACCCCATTGTCAACGCTCGTGAGAATAATGAAGTACCAAATCATGAGCTGGACGACGATTGGCGTGCCGCGGAACACCGTCAGGTAAACGCTCAGAATTTTATCAAGAATCTTGAGCTTGCCTGTCTGAAAGCTATACACCTTGGCAATTGCCACAATCGTGCCGATGATGACACCCAGCAGGGTGGCAAAAACCGCCATGATGATTGTGACCTTAAAGCCGTCGAGAAAGAGCAGCCACCTGTCATTGACGATGAAGGTGGTTTGAAATTTGTCAACAAAAGAGTCTATGAAACCCATCTCTACAAAACCTCCCTGCTGGTTTGTACTATAAAACAATCGTTTGCGCAGAATTTCTGCGCAAACGACCGCACTTTAGATCGGATTATTCAGCGTCACCCGTACTGTCGGCGTGCTTGTCGATGAACTCCTGAATTTTACCGTTGTCCACGAGGTCCTGAACCACCTTGTTGACTGCTTCGAGCAGATCTTCGTTGCCCTTTTTCACAGCGACTGCAAACTGCTCTGCAACCGGGTTGCCATCCTCGTATTTGAAGGGGATCGCCTTGTAACCGGGGTTTGCTTTGGCAAGCTCAATAGCAACGAGCTCGTCGATGACAACTGCCTGGATTCTCCCTGCCTGAAGGTCGAGCATTGCGGTGGGGGCGCTGTTGTACGCCTTAGCTGTTGCATCTTTTCCTTTGAGGACGCCCGCCGCGCCGTTGGTGCCGTTGATTTCGTCGTCAACGAGCATGAAGCCGGTGGTGCCGGTCTGTCCGCCGCAGGTTTTGCCCGCGAGGTCTTCCATGGTCTCGATGTCGCTGTCCTCAGGAATGACGAGGTACTGGACCGACTCGACATAGGGAACCGAGAAGTCCACCTCTTTTTTGCGCTCCGCAGTGATGGTGATGCCGGAGAGGCCGAGGTCGCCCTTGCCCGACGCGATGCCGGCGACAATGCCCTCGAAGTTGGTGTTCTGCACTTTAAGCTTTACGCCGAGCGAATCGGCGATCGCCTGGCCGATTTCGACATCGACGCCTGCGACGTTGTTGTCGTCACCGAGGTATTCATAAGGCGGGAACTCCGCGTTGGTGTACATTACGATTTCGCCCGATTTCTTTATCTGGTCGAGCTTGCTGCCGCTTTTGCCGGAACCGCCGCATCCCGCAAACACAGACACGCTCAGTGCCGCAGCAAGAACGAGTGCTAATACCTTTTTCATAAGAAACCTCCTATATTTTCATCTTCATTTGACACTACTTTACCATAAACGAGCTCAATTTGCAAGAGATTCGAATGAGATATGAATAATCATACAAAAATTGAATAAAGAATGTATAAAATCTGACTAATCACCGCATTTTGACCTTATCTGGCTTGCCGTTTGCTGCTGGCCGGCTGTCTTTCCGAGGCGGGAGATCATGACAAAATAGGCAATACCAAGTGGAATTGTAGCGCCCGCCCATGCAATGGGGTTGGCCCACGAGACCCCTGCAAACCCGATGACCTGGGCGAGAAAGACTGCTGCGAGGGTGCGCATGACAAGTTCCATCACTCCGGCCACTGTGGGCACCAAACTTTTTCCGAGTCCCTGAAGGGTATAGCGGTAGATAAACAGCAGTGCGAGGATGCAGTAGCACGCCCCGTTGATCACAAGATACACCTGTGCGAGATCCACCACCTCATTCTGACCGCTGCCCACAAAAATGCGCACCAGCGGTTTTCCCGCGAGGATGACGAGCAGCCCGCCGAGCAGGCTGATGGCGACCGACATCACGCTGCACTGCCGCACCCCTTTGCGGATGCGGGGGAGATTGCCCGCGCCGTAATTCTGTGCAACATAAGTCGCCATGGTGATGCCAAACGACATCAGCGGCTGGATGATCAGGGTGTCGAGCTTCTGCGCCGCTGTGAACGCCGCAACCGCAACCGAGCCGAGTGCGTTGAGGGCGCCCTGGAGAATCATCGCGCCGATTGCGATGATGGAGGACTGAAACGCCATGGGCAAACCGACTCTGAGATGGGCAAAGACAACATCGCGCCGCAACTTCCAATCCTGCTTTTCCACCCGCAGAATGGGCAGGCGCTTTCCGATGTAGAGCAGGCAGAGAACCCCTGAAACAAACTGTGAAATTACCGTTGCCCAGGCCGCTCCGGCCACCCCCATGTGAAAGGCGAGGATAAACAAAAAGTCGAGGGCAATGTTGAGCAGACAGGCAACGACAAGGAAGAGCAGCGGGGTTTTGCTGTCCCCAAGGGCGCGGATGATGTTGGAGAGAAGGTTAAAGAGCATGGATGCAACGATTCCCCAGAAGATGACGACGATGTAGTGATAGGCGCCATCGATGATGTCTGCCGGGGTGTTCATCAACTCGAGGAGGGGGCGCACCCCCGCGACGCTCACGGCGGTGAGCAGCAGAGTGATGATGCCGCTGAGCACTGCGCTCACCGCAGCGCTCCTTCTCACCCCGCTGTAATCCCCCGCGCCGAACCGCTGCGCCGTGATCACCGAGAAACCGGCGGTCAGACCCTGGGCAAAACCGATAATCAAAAAGGACAGCGAGCCAGTCGCGCCGACTGCAGCGAGCGCATTGACGCCGATGGTGCGCCCGACAATGATCGTATCGGCCATGCTGTACAGCTGCTGAAAAATATTGCCGATCAAAAGAGGGATGGTAAAGGTCAAAATCAGTTTTGCGGGATTGCCCCGCGTGAGGTCCCTGGTCATTGAAATTCTCCTTTTTATTGGTGCATTCAGAGCGTATCGGGTTTGCCGCCCAAAGTCAAGTGGAAAAATCAGCCTATTGCAGACAGAACCGGCGGCGCAGGACCGTGGGCTGTGCGCTTTGTTTTTTGAAAAGGCAGCTTTAACTGTCCCGATTGTCTGCCAATAAAACGCACAGCCCTGATAGCGGTTAAAACAGCCTGCATCACTGGCAGTTCAATGGTAAAACGACCCAACTGCAACTCTTGCCAGCCTTGTCTGTGGGGCAAGTCCACATTGCCGGCATGAAGGTAAAACGCGTCTTTATAACTGGTTCCGCCCGATGATTTTGAAAGAGTTAAAAAATGCCGCACCCCGGCTTGAGCGGTGTGCAGCATCAGTTTCATTGGCACCCCCAACAAGAATCGAACTTGTAACCAACCCTTAGGAGGGGTTTATTATATCCATTTAACTATGGGGGCAAATGAGACCTTACTATTATATATCACCTTGAGAAAAAAATCAACTCCTTTTGCGTCCAATGCGGAGTTTTTCAACTGATCCTTGACAAACAATTTCAGAACCGCTATAATAAAGTAGTTCTTTTACGCCGCTGTGGTGGAATCGGCAGACACAAGGGACTTAAAATCCCTCGTTGGCGACAACGTACCGGTTCAAGTCCGGTCAGCGGCACCAGAATGAGTCCGAACGCGAATTGCGTTCGGACTCATTTTCTTTTAGGGAGCGCTACGCTCGTGCTCATAGCGAATATTTTTCACAGCGTATACCCGAGATCAAAGAAAGCATTCGCAATGCAAAAGCAGAATTCATTGTAATTTGAATCCAAATCAGTTTTCATGGGGAGCAAATTTGAGCTGTTTACCGGTTACCGTGCATGTGATACTCTAATTCTATCCGATGCCCCTTGGGGATGAAATTGGTGACTATCCCTTCCTGGACTGCGCCGTTTCCAGATGGTTTTCATTGTGCAAAATATAAATTCTTTTATTACTGTTATGGAACCGATTGCTTGTGCAGATTTTTCTTGTCATGAATCTAATTGCATAGAAAAATCTGATTGGGAGATACCAAACATCTTGCTGGTTTTCTCTACATTGGATTCCACTTTCTAACAGGAACACACTCCAACTATGATGTACGTCATGGTATCAATTTTTGGTCAATACTCTCAAACGCTAATTGTTCGGAGCAATTTAAGAATTCAGAGTTCTATTGAGCCTTTTCTTGCAGATTACCTGTTTTTAATGTTTGGCGGTATTTTGATATCGAACATCCCATCTGCTTTTTAAATATTTTATAAAAATAGCTTGACTCTTTAAACCCGATTATTTCGCTAATTTTATCAACCGGCAGCCCTGTATTGTTTAAATAAATACAGGCATTTTTTATTTTTAAGTCGTTTACAATTTCTGATAAATTGCGATTGGTATGCATTTTTAACAGTCGGCTGACATGCCTTCTGGAATACCCTAAATAGTTGGCCAAATCGTCCAATGTTACTGTGTTGTAGTGGCTCTGGATATAGTCCAACATTTTAATCACACTGTCGTTTTCAATTTCAGTGATTTCATTCTTCTCCTGGTCATTCCTCTTATAATAGATCCTAGCCCAAATAGAAAAGAGCTGGACGAGCCTACCAATAATGTTCTCTTCATACAAAAAATCCCTATCGTAGTATTCTCTGATGATCCCACAGAAAATTTCGTCCAGTTCCTCCATTTGGTCAAACAGCAATAGATTCTTTTTGGAATTCATTCCATACAGTGAGTTTAAAAAGAAACTGGAGATCAAATTATTTTTAGAAATCAATTGTAAAAATACCTGTTCTACCATTGACTTTCGGATCAGAATATTGAAAACAATATCATCCGAATGCTCCACCCAAACCTTGTGTTTTGCCCCTAGGTTCAGCAAAGCTGACTGCCCTTTGTTCTGCACAATGGATATACCGTTTATTTCCTGGAAAAACTGCCCCGAATAGACATAGATAATCTCAAAAAAATCATGGCTGTGTTCTGGCGGAATTACGGGGCCAGAAACTGCTGTTGGGGGGTGGAGGTGTATTTTAATCGCTTCTTCTTGTGCAAACATACTGTCTTCATCAAATACAGTGAGCAATTCATCGTTAAATTTCCTTTGGTGTTTTACATCCCTTTGCAATACCGGATGAACATCCACTGCGTGTTTTATATAATAAGATAAATCGATCATACGCCATACCTCCACAATTATAAAAAGCCTAGCACAACGCTAGGCTTTTGTCAACTACAATAAATACCTTTAACTGTGTTTTCTGTTTCGGCAGATGATACAAATAATCATTCCCAACACCATGATGACACCAAAAACAACCAGAATCATGTTGTGGTCCCCTGTAGAAGGAACGGCAACCTGGTCTGTAGAGGAATTGAAACCATCTTCTACTGGGTTGGATGGTTCAGAAGGTTGAGAAGGCTGCTCATCAGAACTGTCGCTGTCTACTTCCCGCTGTATTGAAATGACATCGCAATCCGATATTTGAATTGCAGCATCTAACAACCCGATTTCATCCTCACCCTGGAACACTTCATTGTATAAGCTGGATGCTATCGCAATTTGAATGGTGTTTTCTCCCTGTGTTACGTAATTGCTGATATCAACGGACTTGAGCGTCTGATCCACAACTGGAAGCTCTGTACCATTTACCGTGATAGTTGTAATGGCAACTGTACCTGATCCAACAGAAAGCTGCAATTGGGCAATCTTACCTGGCTGCCATTGCTCTAAGTTTACGGTAGTAGTATATGTTCCGCGACCGCTCATAGTAGGAATATCAGGTTCCAATTCTTTCCATGCTGCCAAAGAAGAAAGCTGATAGTTCAAAATAGTTTTTTTCATGCCGTTGGGGTCTCCATTGTCTGGTTCGCTCCAACGTTCTATTGCTAAATTCCAGGTTTGGTCTTTCAAAGCAACTGCATAACTTTCAAAGGAGAGCTCTGATTGTTTGACAGTCCCATCCGACAGAACGGTAGCATATGTTCCCTTTTGATCGGATGATACAATAATATTACCATTCTGATCATAGATATACCGGCTGGCTGTTCCAGCGGTTACATGGGTTTTCGGCGTTTCTACCAACGCTTCCGGGGTAATGGCATATACTCTCGCCTCTCCAGCATTCAGATTAACTGGAATGGTGACTGTTCCATCTTCAACTGTATATTGTGCAACGGGCGTAATTTCCCCTGTCCATAAATCCAGCACGTATGGAATTCCTGTCCCTGTGAGGGATACCGTAACATTCTGGTTCTGTTCGCTTTTGTTGTACATCCAATAGTAATTGGTTTTCCCATCTTCACGCCGAAGAGTCATTACACCAACCTGAGTACTGTACTCCACATTGCCGTCCAAGTCAATTTCTTCTAATTTTCCTGCCAATTCATCTGTAGAAGAAATCTGATACACATTTTCAGAAACAAGCAGTTTTTGCATTGCTGCGTTCATCTGTTCCCGCTCCTGCTGGTAGTTTGCGTAATTTTTAATCTCGGTAGGGGTATCGCCAATAAAGATCAGTTTTAACCCATTGTCCGCATAATCCTGCAGTTTTTCCACCATGGATAATGACATATCGTTCTGGTTGTAGAATACCATGGCCCGATAGGCTGCTCCCTCTGAGGCCAACACGCCGTTTTTGACAGTTGCCATCGGCAGCTCTAAGGTATCTGGGCTGAGCAACTCATAAGAGTAGCCATAGCTTGTCAAGCTGTCATTCTCGAAAAATTGCCTAGTTGCTGTTTTTTCATCGTAAAAAACAGCAAGATCCATTTTCGCTGTCCCCGATTGCATCACCTGTTGGATCCGCGCCATATAATCTGTGAGGATTTCCATGTTTTCCCATACAGGTTGACGATCCTCCCAGTCTTCAGACCAGTATTTACCAATCCATCCATGGTATCCGGGCCATGTTACATACTCATTGTCGCTTTGGGAAGGAGTCCCATGCAACACAAACTGGTTTACTCCACCGGAAACATTTTTGTTGATGGTTTCTACCAGCTTGGTAAAGCTCAAACGATAGTTATAATTCCTGACAGCCCCCAGTTCGTCTGAAAGGATTTGTTTTCCAGCCATATGTACCCCGCCGGAAAGGTTGCGGAAACAGTCATATTCACTACTGTCCATCCCGTCATCGTTTACAGAAAACGCCAACGACTCGCCTTCTGCAGTGCCAACGATTGCAGCGGAATAGTTGGAATCATAAATCCCAGTATCCATCCCCGCATAAACCTGGGCGCGATAATTCATATTATATTCCTTCGCCCATTCTGTAATTACCTGAAGATGGTTTTTCTGGTATAAATGGTTGAACAGATCAATGTAATCGTTAACAATCAGCTCGTCGGACTGGTCTTTAAATCCATAAAGAGGTGTGGTAGTCGCACTGGTATTTAAACGCTCCACCAAAACAGGAAGATATTTGGTAAGGTCATAGCCGTATTCCTGTTTAAATAAATCCAACGTTCCCTTTGTCCAAGGGACGATGCTTTCCGTCAGTTCCAGAGAATCCTCAAAAAAATCCCCGCCGTATTCTTTAAAATGCTCTTTGATGGTATCGGTAAAAAGCTCGTTTTCCCATTTGCTGAGAACCATCCTGGTTGCATCCGCGCTGTAATGATCGATTACAACTGAATCCTTTGCTGTAACGCCACTGACAGTCTGACCCGTCCCCTGGGCGTAAAATCCATACATGATATAGTCTTCTGGATTTTCCGTAGATGGGATGGACCAATTTACCAATCCCGATTCCTCAGAAACCTCAACCGCCTGCAAGGAATTCTCATCCAATTCATAAATGGACAATTCACTTTCAATTGTATTTCCGAATTTAGTAAACGAAACTTTTTTGGTATGTACACCGCCGGTTTTTTTGGCAATCGTCGCTGCAATGAACCGTTGCTCATAATCGGATTCCGTTTCTTTTGGTACCCCGCCTTGATAAACATACTGCCCGTTTTCCAGTACAAAATCTGTTGTGCTCAATTCTTTGACCGAATAGACCATCTTTTGGGATGCCAGTTCGTCGTTTACGGTAATCTCTGTGCTGGCCGAAGGCCAACGCGGACCAATGGTAAAGTCAACGGTTATGCCATATTCTTCGGCAGCGGCAATAACAACCTCAGAGACGTGGTTCCATCGATCAGTCCCCCAGCCATATTCTTCTAGATCAATTTGATCTCGGCTGTCCATCTTGATCATCTCAACGCTTGTAAACCCGGCATCAGCAATTGATTTTATTTCACGGTAAATGTCATCGTCTGTTTTTCCATTTGCCCCTTGCCACCAGTATCTGATTTTTGGCTGAGTTTCTTTTGTTGGATTTTGAAATGACTCCACAAAGCTGCTGTTGTCTCCCTGTGTCGCATTTGCTGTAATAAATCCGCTCAAACAGCCCAAAATGAGCGGAATGGAAAGCAAAATCGAGAGTATTTTTTTCTGTTTCATACAATCACTCCTTCGTATTGTTGCCTGAAAATTGTTGATGTAATACCTCTAGTATAGCAAAGACAACCGTGAAATTACATGCAAAACAGCGCCAAAACAAAGTAAAATTGGGACAATTTTAACCGATGTCTTTTCCATCAGCAATTTATCTTATCATATAATATCTGTCATGGTTACCACAATTATATGGTGTGTGCATCTTTGAAATTGGGTTCTGCCCGCTGAGCCTTATCAAAAGCGCTAAAAAATAGCGTAACACTGTATGTACAATAAGACCTTTTATTAAAAATATTTTTGCAAAATTACAGACTACCATCCAATTAACATTTTGTATGTTATACCAAGAAAGAAAAACCTTTGGGAACTCTACAATCGCAATAAAATAGGAGGAGTGTTTATGCGGCTGATGATAGCTATGGGTTCAACTGATTATCTTTGCGTTGTAAAAGAATCCCCTTCCTTTAACAAGCCTTTCGCTTTTTCTCTCAACTACAGCAAAATCAAGAATTAATCAAGCAATTGGGTGGCATGAACAAACCCTATAAGGGTTTCAAACTAGCTGAGCCTGAAGGCTCATTAAAAGGTTTACCAACCGCAGCGTTTTCTCAGGCTGACGCTAAAGCAGCCTGTTTTTTTATGCCTTGGTATTCACATAGTTCCCTCAGTATTTGTCCTATATCTGCTTTTATTTTTCCATAGAGTACTTGTCTACGATACTTTGGTGCAAATACTATATGGTACTTGCAATTCCACTTCGTATACCCAAGGGGCAGACTCTGCGCTAAACTATTTATGTCCTTCATCTTGAATGGCCTCCTTCATGTGCTGTTGCGGTTGGCAAACCTGCTTCTATTTTTCATGAAGGAGTTTTTATTTTCTACTCACCGGCTACCGCCTATTTTGAACCACGCGCACAGCACGTGGTTTTCCTAATACAAAAAACACCTGCGGCGAAATAGTGCGCGCCGCAGGTGTTTCTATATCTCAGCCGAATGCCTCTGTTTTCATCTAATAGTCTTTTTTTCACAGATGTCTGGACACAATTCGGATTCCAGGCCCTTTTGCCGTTCCGATTGAATACGACGTGCCGGCTGACGGATTGCCGGAGAAAAACTTACGGATTCGCGCTGCAAATGCCCTGCGCCAAATAGTCTGCCATATCCATCTTTAATTTGCGGATGATTGGAAGAATATTTTCCCAGGTTTCATATTTCCCCTGTTTTGCGCTGTCCATCACTGCGTCTGTGAGTTCAACTTGGTGTTGGATCAAAGTCATCCATTGCTGGGTTCCCCATTGTGCATTTATTTGGTGTAAACACTTGGCAATCAGCTCAATGTTCTCACTGAGTTTTTGTTTGAGCGCAGTCGCATCGGTCCCCCCTTGAAAAACACAATTCACATACTGGATAAACAGCTGGGTGCCCTGGTTGACTGCTTGTGTTAATTTTTTAATATCAGGAGAACGCACTGAATTCTGCATGATTAATCCAAATGTTTTTGGCAATGACAACAATTTATTTCGCACTACGTCAAGGGCAGGCGAGTGCTGCGCAACAGCGTTGATGCATAGTATTTCCCACATCAGCTGATCGGCAGTAAACTCGTAAATTGCCTTGCGTAATTCTTTGAGTTCATGTTCAGTGTACACGATTATCATCTCCTCACTATTAAAATTACGCACCTTTCTGTATTTTGTTCCTATGATCCAGCAATACTTGTTCAAAAAGAGATACGGGAGCAGCACTTTGTTGTGCTGCTCCCGCTCACTCAAAATAACGAGATATTTGTTTTCTGCAAACTTATGTGTTTTTTGTGCCTGAATTTCTCAATCAGCTTGCTGATTAACCTATTTTTCAATTGCACTGTCAGTGGACATCCCTTTTGGATAAAATTTATTTTCCCGTTCAAAAAAGTTGAGTGCCGAGAATACAGCATACAGTCTCAACTAGAGATAAACCTTATTCCCGTAGTCCCGCATGTCCTTCCGATTCACTGCAAAAGACCTAAGCTGGCTGAATTTCAGCTGAGTGAGAACGGTGCGCCAGCCGGACGGCCTTCCTGCATTTGGCCAGGCCCTCTGCAGCGCCCTCCCAGTTGAGATCCTTTGCATTGGCAAGGAGTTTGTCTTCGAGCAAATGGGCCTGAATGACCAAATTGTAGTACAGCTGTGCATCGTTCTGCTTCGAATGGCAGAGTTTGGAGAGCAGTCCGGTCGTGGCCTCGTATTTCTCCCACAACTGACGGGTTGCCCGCTTTTTATGGAAAGGAAAAACAAGGCAGTTTGCCAGCAACGCTATTCCAATCCCCAGAAGGACATAGCACAGCCGGACGAGCAGCATACCGCCCACCGACGTCCAGCCAAATGCGCCCGCAAAGACAGCGCCACCCAACGCCCCCACTGTAGAGCAGGCAAAGGTTGCGGAGTAACCGGTAAAGAAAAAAGAAAGATAGCCCGACAGCATCATAACAGTGGTCCGCCCCACTGGATTGGGGATGAGTGAATAGAGCAACGCCCCTGCGATCCCCCCGATGATTGTGGCCAAAAGGCGTTTTTTTGCCTTGGCCCCCACATCGTCCGCATAGGGCAGGGAGACCGACGCGATGGTAAACAGCAGCCATTTTCCGTGCGGCAGCTGCAGCAACTGCACGGCGAGCGACCCCAAAGCGAGCAGACAGGAGACCCGCAGTGCGTAGACAACCCGGACAGGGCTGATGCCCAGAGCGGCCTTGAGGCGGGTCGACACCGAGAGGAGTGTCTTGCGGTAGCGGGTCCTCTTTTCCGGGAGCGTCATCTGCAGGGTGTGTTCCCGGATGTAGGAAAGGCACTGTGTGAACTGCCCAGCCTGCGGATCCCCGCAAACGCCACATGTAGCGGGCTCAAATGGGGGAATGGTCTGCACCTGTCGCAACAAAAACGAGCGAATCTCATCGAGCTGAAGGGAAACTTGACGCAACATCTGAGCCCGCTGTTCCGTCACTGGGCCCTCCAGCTCGTAAAGCAGCAGCACGAGGTTTTCGAGCCCCCGTCCGGCATCGATGATTGAGAAGCCCGCCTCTGAAATGCACAGCGCTTTTTTGCGGCGGTCATAAATGATCTTGCTCAGCCTGCACAGGTCGCTGCGCAGCTTTTCGGGATCCTGTGGAACACCCTCTCCGGTGAGCAGGCAGTCGATGCAGTGCTTGGCGCTGTCGCACATCGTTACCAGTACATCCTGGGCAGTCTCGACTATCCGTTTTCTCCCGTTGAAGAGCTGATATAGGATGATGCACACCGCCCCCACCAGCATTCCCAGCAGGCGCTTGGGCAGTTGGTCGGGGGTAATCGGGGAAATGAACACCATAAACAGGTAGGACAGGATGTAGGGAAAGTACAGCTGGCTGACGTATTCATAGGTAAAGGCATACAGGATGACAAACAGCATCGCCAGGTTAACCGGCAGTGCGAGCAGCGGCGGCACACTTGTGACAAAACAGGCAGCCGAGGCCATCAACACCAGGACGATCCCCTGAACGCAGAGGTGCCTGACCGGATTCGCCGTCAAGTCTCGCACCATCGAGGCGGACATCATAATGGCAAAGATGACGCCGACAATTGAATTTTCTGCACCAAAGACCATTTGAAATAGGTTGATAAAGGCAATGATAAAAACAAAATTCACCGTGGCGTGTCTGAAGTTTTTTGTCACACTGCTCTTGATCTCTGTCCAGATTTTCTGGGCTTTGTTCAATGGAAAAACCTCCTTTTGGGGAATAAAAAAAGCGCTGGGCGCTTGTCAGTTTCTGTAGTGGATATTATACCTCTTTGTAAAAGCCTTTACAAGAACGTCCCAATTGTAAACAAATTTTGATGTGCAACAGACGCCCTTTCCAAAACATGAATAGAGAAGCCTCCCCTCTGGTTTTGTGGGTCATTTTGGTGCCTTGTTCGCTTTGCCGCGGAGGCATGTATGGCGACAGCAGAAGAATGGTCAGAGGTGGAGAACAGAGCAGTGAAAGGCAGGTTGTTTGCACAACTCCCGGCACAGCCCGATTTTCCCAGTTCTGTGCTGAAAGCAAAGAAAGAATCAAGCTCAACGAGCTCGCTTTTCACAGATATCCCCCACCACAAAATTACGGTAGCCTCCTTCAAGGAGTACTGCACGGTGACGGGAAGCGGCGTCTATGAAGGGGGCGAATTCGGAGCAGTTCGAGGTCCGTAACAACGAGACGGGCAAGCTGCTCGCAGCAGATGACCTGGGCGGAAAACCTGCTGATGGATCCTGGATCCCCGCCGCCGGTGTAAAACCAGTCGCTGCACATCTTTCAAATCAACCGCCGCGCCTTCTGCGAAGTCGGCCTGTACTGACCTGAACAGGCCCGGCGACAGAGGGGAACTCCACTGTCACATAGATTCAGCGGGATTGCGATCCGTTTCCAATCCCCCGATTTTTTGTCCGTTACAGCCTGCTTATCATTATAACCTCTTGTTGTATGTTTCCATTTGCTTCGGAATCCCTTTTTGTCTGGTACAGCCCATATTTGGTTGCAACGGCTGGGGACAGCGCGGTTGCAACCCTCTCAGGTCTGCACAGGAGATCGGCTGGCTACCCGATGCCCTTGCTCCCACAAATAAAAGAGGATGCAAACTGCATCCCCCATTTTATACTTTGCGTTTGCGCCCTTTTCTGCTATAATAAGACTGCACACAACAGGAGGTGAGGCAGATTGGAGACCCCAACACACAATCTCGCGCAGCAGGTCGCGGAACAGATTCTGTCGATGATCACGATCGACAAAACCCTCAAGCCGGGGGACAAGCTGCCCAACGAGCTCGATTTCTCCGCATCGCTCGGGGTGAGCCGGACAACGCTGCGGGAGGCGATCCGGATTCTTGCCTCCCACAACGTGCTCGAAATCCGGCGGGGGAGGGGCACCTTTGTCGTCGAGCGGGCAAACCATGAGCATCCCATCCGCTTTGATGATTTGGAGACCCTTCAGCCAGACATCCGGGCGCTTTACGAGATGCGGCTGATGGTGGAGCCCCAAACCGCCTATTACGCAGCCAAACGGGCGACCCCGCAGGAGATCAAGCGCATCCTGCGCTACGGCAAGCTCGAGGAGGAGCAGATCAAAAACGGGGAGGACCGCACTCTCACTGAGCAGGCGTTCCACAAGGCGATCAACCAAGCGGCGCACAATGAGTTTGTCGAGCGGCTGATGCCGGTGATCTACAAGGCGATCGACTCGGGGGTGCGGCTGTCGGAACGCTCCGGCGCAGTGGTGGAGGACACCCTGAACGACCACCGGATGATCATGGAGTTCATCGCAAACCGCGACCCGCTCGGCGCGAAAACCGCGATGGAGCTGCATATCATCCACGCGATGCGCGGATTTGGCATTCAAGAAGAATAACGGGTTGACAACAGTTGTATAACAAGCTATAATGTTGTTATACAACTCAAGAAATGAAAGGATGGTTCCCATGAAAAGCGAAGCAATCATGCAGGGCGCGCAGAACGCCCCCCACCGCGCGCTATTCAACGCGCTCGGCTTTACCAAAGAAGAAATGGAGCGCCCCCTCGTCGGCATCGTGAGCTCCTACAACGAGATTGTCCCCGGCCATATGAACATCGACAAGATCACCGAGGCGGTTCGGCTCGGCGTCGCGATGGCAGGTGGCACCCCGGCCGTGTTCCCAGCAATCGCAGTGTGTGACGGCATCGCCATGGGCCACCAGGGGATGAAGTACTCCCTCGTCACCCGCGACCTCATCGCCGATTCGACCGAGGCGATGGCAATGGCACACGGGTTTGACGCACTCGTCATGATCCCCAACTGCGACAAAAACGTCCCCGGCCTCCTCATGGCGGCGGCACGGCTCAACATTCCGACCATCTTTGTCAGCGGCGGCCCGATGCTCGCCGGCAAGGTGGACGGCTGCAAGGTGAGCTTTTCGGCGGCCTCTGAGGCTGTCGGCGCTTATGGTGCGGGCAAGATTTCGGAAGAAAAACTGCGTGAATTTGAGGAAAAGACCTGCCCGACCTGCGGCTCCTGCTCCGGCATGTACACCGCGAACTCGATGAACTGCCTCACCGAGGTGCTCGGCATGGGTCTCTCGGGCAACGGCACCATCCCAGCGGTTTACTCCGAGCGCATTCGACTGGCCAAACACGCCGGTATGCAGGTCATGGAACTGCTCAAAAAGAACATCCGGCCCCGCGACATCCTCACCGAGGGGGCGTTCCGCAACGCGCTGACCATGGATATGGCGATCGGGTGCAGCACCAACAGCATGCTCCACCTGCCTGCGATTGCACACGAGTGCGGTATTGACCTCAACCTCGACATCGCCAACGAAATCAGCGACAAGACCCCGAACATCTGCCACCTCGCCCCAGCAGGCCCCCACCACATCGAGGATCTCTATGACGCGGGCGGCGTGTATGCAGTGATGAACGAAATCAATAAGCTCGGCCTGCTCGAGACCGACCTCATCACCTGTACCGGAAAGACGGTGGGCGAAAACATCGCGGGCTGTGTGAACAAAGACCCTGAGGTCATTCGCCCAGTCGAGAGCCCCTACAGCACCACCGGCGGCATCGCGGTGCTGCGCGGCAACCTGGCACCCGACTCCTGCGTGGTCAAACGCTCGGCAGTTGCACCTGAAATGCTCCAGCATTCCGGTCCGGCCAAGGTGTACGACTGCGAGGAGGACGCAATGGCAGCGATCATGGGCGGAGAAATCGTGGACGGCGACGTGGTGGTCATCCGCTACGAAGGCCCTAAGGGCGGCCCCGGCATGCGGGAAATGCTCAACCCGACCTCCGCGATCATGGGCCGGGGGCTCGGCAGCACAGTGGCTCTGATCACCGACGGGCGGTTCTCGGGCGCGACCCGCGGCGCAGCGATTGGACACGTCTCCCCTGAGGCGGCAGTCGGCGGCCCGATTGCGTTGGTAGAGAACGGCGATATTATTGAAATCGACATCATGGCCAACCAGATCAACGTCAAGCTCAGCGAGGAGGAGCTCGAGAAACGCCGCGCGGCGTGGACCCCGCGACAGCCCCGCATCACCACCGGTTATCTTGCGCGCTACGCGTCGATGGTCACCTCGGGCAACCGGGGCGCAATCCTGGAAGCACCCAAGAAATAGAGTGATACCGGTAAGAGGACAATTTTCCGCACTAACATAAAATCAAGGGATCCAACGGCATATGCGTTGGATCCCTTTTTGTAAACTGTCTATCCTAAAACAACCCTTGGGCGCGCAAGTCTCCTGGCCTTCGAAAGCCTAAAAAACACCGGGTAGCATCCCTTCGGTGTTTTTTCGCAGGGTTGGGCGGATTATCAAGTGGAGAATGGGACAATGGCTGATATGTTCTCAGCCTCTCCTGCGCCTGTGCCACTCATTCCAAAAGGCGGTATACCCCTTTTGTTCAAATTCATCTGACAAAGGTGCTTTTTTCGTACTTCGCTGGTAAAAAGCTTCGATTTTATCGGCAAAGGCAAACACGGTCTTTTTGTATTCCTGCAAGGGCAGGACCGTTTCACATCCTGTGCAGGTGATCAGTCTCACTGTGTCATCCTCGTGGAGGACTGACCAGTCAATTCCGTTGTCGCAGCCGGAAATATCTACCGTGTCCAGCCGTCCGTTTTCCCGGGCAATCATTGTATGCCCACAACAGGGCAGCATCTGCTGACCCTCATAGATGATGTGATCCTCTGTGAGCGACTTGAGCAAATACAGTGCGGTGGAACTCACAGTACAATCATCCGCAAACACCTCTTGCCCAATCCATGCGGTGACATGACCATGTGCACAGTAATCCTCACAGGCAAGCCCTCCCTGAACCCAGGATAAATTTTGAACATCAATACGAAACATCTACTACCTCCTGATTGAGATACGCATAAATTTAACTACTATTCTTTTCTCAAAGTCTTTCCTGTCAAACATTCTATTTTCAGATGCTGAATTTCACGGCAACGCATTTCAAAACTCGGGCAAAGAATTGAGGTGACAAATGCCCTGGTGACTGCAGGCAGCAGGCAGGGCGGGCGGCTCCATGCTCCCCAGGATTCCCAAATCTTCCTGATCGGCGTTTTGCACGGTGGCCCGTCAGCTGGCTTTCCTTAAAGTGAGGATAAAATAGTTCCCACTAGACCGGCTTTCCCATCAGTCCTGAAAGCGGCAGGTTTAACCAGTTGAGCTCAAACGCCCCTTGCTTTGATTCTGTCATTTTTCCTATCACAGCCTTGTCGGATTCTCCGCCATCCGGTTTTACAGAGCAGAGAATAAAGCTGCCCGGCCGGATAGACTGCTCGATCAATCCCGGAACTCGAAAAATTTTTGGATCGGGGTGTCGAGCGCCTCGGCGATGGCAAAGAGCAGTCGAGCGACACGCCAGAGCGGGCGGTCTCAAATTTGCCGATGTGAGTGCGGTCGATGCCGATTTTTTCGACGAGGGCGTCTTGGGCCATGCTGTTGGCCCTGCGATAATAAGTTATATTCAAACCCAGTTTGATATACAGGTCTTTGTACTGAAAATTCATTTGATCACCAACAAAAGTATAACATGGATTTTCCAGTATTGTAATAGAATTACATTCTACAAATGCGCGCTCACATCCTGTTTTATTCTAAACACCGCAATGATACACTATATCTTGGTGATTACAATGAAGCTTTGCACTCTTCTCAGACATGCATTTGGAGAGATAAAAAACTATTTGTCCCCTGAACAGACATAGGAGTTTCCTGACTACCCGTTTTCCCAGCTGCACCAGTGCCACTTTGGCCTTGGCCCGTGGGTGCGCAACCACCTGCTCCGAGAGCAAGACGCGCTCTATCAATGGTTCCGCCGCTGCGGCGTCACCGATACCGACGAGATCTCCGCCCTGCTCCCACAATGGTTTTACCTCCACTACACGACACAGTGTCACGTTCCGCCCTTGCTTGTCGGGGCGTTTTCGGCCTGCAAAGTGTCTTTGCAGCATCTCAAAGGTCTTGCGGTCAATAATCGCTTCGTGGGTATCTTTGAATATCAGGATGTTTTCAGAATCGTTCTTCAGTTTGTTAGACTTGGAATAGGTTTTGAAGTTCACGGTATCTCCCACATATTCCTGATTGGAGAGTATCCTGCGAACGGAGTCTGTGCCCAATGATATGATCTGTTCAAATCGGGATTACCGCATCGGCTGCCCGTTTTCTGAAAGGCATACACGCTCGGGGCTACCACTTTCTCGGTGGAGAGTCTGTCGCAGATCTTCACAATACCGATGCCACTTGCATACATCTCGAAGATCCGTTTCACGATAGGTGCGGTTTCGGGATCAGGTATATACTGCTTGGGATTGTCGGGGCCTTTCATATATCCGTATGGAATGGTAGTCCCGGCTCGCTTTCCATGTTGAAAAAGCAAGAGACTGCACGGTAAGCTTATTCGGTTCTCAGCGCGATAACAGGATCTTTCTTTGCGGCTTTCTTTGCGGGGAGGAGGCCGCCGATAATTGTAATCAAAATACTGATTGTTATAAGAACTATGGAAGAAGTTATGGGCAACTGTGCTTCAAGTTCTGCAAGTCCGCTCAATTTTTCGATAATTGAGTTAATCGGAATAAGAGCAAGCAATGACACACCGATGCCGAGCAATCCTGCACAGCAGCCGATAATAAAGGTTTCCGCATTGAATACCTGCGAAATATTGCGCTTGGACGCACCGAGCGCGCGGAGAATTCCAATCTCCTTTGTGCGCTCCATAACCGAAATGTGTGTGATAATTCCGATCATAATGCAGGAAACAATCAGGGAAATCGCCACAAATGCAACCAGCACATAAGAAATACCGTTAATGATTGTTGTAATGGAGGAAGTCAGCATTGCAACATAGTCGGTGTAGGTGATACGGGTCTCTTCGGTTGCGGTTTCATTGTACTTTTCGATACAAGCAGCAATCGCGTCCTTACTCTCAAAGCTGTCGGTATAAATGCTGATGGATGCAGGAGCGTCAAAGCTTACCTTACCAAAGGCTTTCAGATTGTCCTGGTAGGTAGAGCCGGCAATATATTCATCATAAACTTTCAGTAATATTTCTTGGTCAGGCTCACCTGCGAGCCAACGGTCAAGCGCGGCTGCCATAGTCGTTTCATCCATTGCCCCATTGCCGGCAGCCATTCCGTTTTGACTCGTCCCGGCATTATTTGTTTCGGAATGACTCGATGCGTAATACATCATCAGCTTGTAGAAAGACGCTTTTTCGGAAATACCGAGAGAGCTTAAATATTCTTTTGCATCATTTGCTTTTGCTTCATCATCAGTAGACTCAAATTCCATACCGGTCAGTACATTTATTTCTCTGTCGGCTTCCTGTGCTTTAATAACGGCGCTTTCATCCGTATGGGTAATCACATAATCCGTCAGTTTAGAGGTGTATGCCACAGCGGTGGAAATGCTTGCGTTCTGTGCATCTTCTTTCGGACGGATGATACCGGTGATTTTCAGTTCTACTGCGTTTGCAAGCAAATCTTCTTCGTTCAGCGTGATGTCATCAATATGAGTAAAAGTACCGTTTTCATTTTCGATATAGTGATCGCAAGCGGGAACAAGATAGAAAGTATGACCGCAAATATCCTCATAGGCAAAGCTGATTTCGTCCGCATCCTCACCGTTTTCAATTTTCTCGACAGCCGCTTCATACTGTTCTTCCGTGATAAGTCCTAACTGATAAAGCGTTCCCGCCGAGATACCGTTGTTCTCATTCAAAACGAGGATGATTTCGTTGTATTCCTCCGGCCAAGTGCCGTACAGAACATCATAGCTGTCGGTGATAACCTGACTGGCTGTTTTTCCGTCTAATCCTGCCATAAGCTCGGAGAAGTTGGCAGCGCCGGAGGAAGAACCGCCGCCGAGGGCAGCCGAGCCATTGAGTTTATTCATAATTTCAACCTTACCGTTGCTGCCGGCCATCGGAGAAGCGGTATCTCCGACCTCGCTGTCGCTGTCGATCAGCTTCCCATCTGCATCGTGAGAATACACGCTGAAATTCACATCATAGGTGTAAACGATTCCGTTTTCACCGAGATACTGCTGAATTTCGCTGTCAGGATTATCCAGATACTTTTTAAATTCAGTTAGATTGTTTTCTACGATACTAGAGGAAATCTTTTCGCTGGTTTCAATCTCCTTATAATCCGCAAATACACCGGTACGGTTTTCAGTTTCGGTTTTGTTTTCGCCTCGCATTTCGCCTATCACTTCACCGCGCATACCCATAACGCTTGAAACATCAATGGTTTCATCACTGATCGTAATCGGATAGGAAGCCATTGTGTCTTTCTGAACATCGGCGATATAGGCGTTCATTCCCGTGGAAAGGGCAAGTATCAGGGCAATGCCGATGATACCGATGGAACCGGCGAAAGAAGTGAGCAGAGTGCGTCCCTTTTTTGTGCGAAGGTTGTTAAAAGAAAGGGACAACGCCGTAAAGAACGACATGGATATTTTCTTATGCTTTATCTTTTGCACCTGTTCTTCCTTTTCGCTGTAAGGATTGGTGTCGTTGACGATTCTCCCGTCCAGCAGCTTCACAATTCGGGTGGAATACTTTTCGGCAAGCTCCGGATTATGCGTAACCATAATGACCAGCTTATCCTTTGCAATTTCCTTTAACAGCTCCATGATTTGTATGCTTGTTTCGGAATCAAGCGCTCCGGTAGGCTCGTCGGCAAGCAATATATCCGGATTGTTGACAAGCGCACGGGCAATGGCTACGCGCTGCATCTGGCCGCCCGACATTTGATTCGGCTTTTTATGGATATGATCGCCAAGCCCCACTTTTTTCAGTACGGAAACAGCTCGTTGCTTGCGTTCCTTTTTGGAAACGCCGGCTAAAGTCAGCGCCATTTCCACATTGGCAAGTACGCTTTGGTGCGGAATCAGATTATAGCTCTGAAATACAAAACCAATCGAATTATTGCGGTAGAAATCCCAATCCGCGTCCTTATATTCTTTTGTTGAAACACCGTTAATGACAAGATCGCCGCTGGTGTAGCGGTCAAGACCGCCGATGATATTGAGCATTGTTGTTTTGCCGGAGCCGCTTTGACCGAGAATGGAAACAAACTCGTTCTCGCGGAACGAGATGCTGACGCCCTTTAAGGCATCCTGCTTCATATCTCCGGTTACATAGGTTTTGACAATATTTTTCAGTTGTAACATAAAACTACCTCCTGTTTCGTGCGGTCATTATAGCATCTAAAGATAAACCGGGGATAAACTCAAATCCGTTTTCTTTTAAGAAAAAAGGCTGCAAGAATTTCTTCTTTGCAACCATAAAGTTTATATCCATTCAAAATGTTCTGTTCCAGCCCCAACTTCAAAATGATATTTGACAATACCAAGATCAATATGGGAATAGAATCCGATTCCCGCTTTTGCTGACACCTGATTGCCGTCCAGTGAAAGCAGGAATTTTTGCTGGTTCATAGCAGTAGGTGCAAGCAGCGCGGCTTCTGCACCGTTTCTGAACCAATCAGGCATTTCCTTATCTGCCTTTGTCACTTTCGATATCGCTTTGGATTTGTGAGATACTCCCTGCGTTTCACCGTATCCCAACGCAATGATAACACAGAGACGCTCTCCTTTATCAATCACAAAAGCGGTTTTGATCTTACTGTAAGTCATCGCAACCCAGCAAGTATTGAGACCAAGCTGCTGTGCTTTGAGCACCAAGCGTTCTCCGAAATATCCGCATTTTTCGTCCAGTTCGGAGCTCTTCGTTCCGATCATTGCAATATAGTTTGTAACTCCGCTGAATTTTCCGTAATGAGCTATGAAGCCATCAAAGGCTTTTGGCTCATTTGTAACAAGCTGGATATGTAGACCGCTTTCCTGATTGCAAGCAGCAACCTCTGCCTGCAATGCTAAAAGCACTTCTGCCTCTAAAGGTTTATTCTTGTACTGACGCACGCTGTGGCGTGCTTTCATTGCTTCTGTTAGATTCATGATTTATACCTCATATTCTGTTTTATTGATAAAGGCATTGATCGCCTTTGCGTCTTGATACCCTTTTTCATAAAACTTCTTCAGGGCACTTTTGTTCCTTGTTAATGTATCTACGCCGCAGGTATCATCCGGTGCTATAATGAGTACCTGTCCTCTGGATTCATATTCCTTTGCCAGTTCAACGCCGCAGTTATACTGATTTGCCCGGTTTCTCAGCCGCTCAGCAGATAAAGGGTATTTCTTCTGTATCCTGTCGGCGAACATTCCGTCTTTCCCGATTGTCCGCGCAATATCCTTTGGTTTGGTTAGAATCAAAACCACCTTATCACAGCCGCATTCAAATGCTTTTTTAATAGGGATTGTATCACTCAAAGCGCCGTCATAATAGGGGATACCGTCTACTTCATAAGGATGACACACAAAAGGAATTGCTGACGAGGCCTTCAAAATACTATAGTCATTCAGATGAAGATCGTTTTTTCCAAAGTACTTTGCTTCTCCGGTTTTTGCATCGGTGGCCACTGCAAGAAAGTCAATCGGACTGTTAACAATTTTTTGATAATCCAGCGGATTTTCACCGTCTGCATTACTCAACGTTCCATAAACATAGTCCAGATCCAAATATGATTTTTTGAAGAGGAAATTACGCAGACTCATATATTCTTTTCGGAACGGATATTCCGTATAAAACGCATAATTTCTTTTCTTCTGCCCGGCTATATATGAGGTGACATTCGCACTTCCAGCAGAAACCCCGATACAAAGATCAAACTGAATATTTTCATCTAAACAGTAATCAAAAATTCCGGCGGCATATACGCCTCGCAGTCCGCCGCCAACATCAATTACTCCTGTTTTCATTTTGATTCCCCCATCAGATATAGTTTATTATAATCATTGCAATGCTCATCGCAGCAAGACCAAAGCCGAGCGTGCGGTTCATCACCTTTGGCGACGCCCTGTTTGCAAATTTTGCGGTAAACATAGCACCGATTAAAGTAAAAATTATGCACAGGACAAGAATCGAATAATCTGTGATTCCGCCGCCGATGGCAAAGTGGGAAACGGCGCCTGTCAGCGCGGTGAAGGTCATAATAAATACGCTGGTTCCCACAGCAGTTTTCAGTTCATAACCCAACACACTGACCAGAACCAAAAGCATCATCATGCCGCCTCCTGCGCCGACAAAGCCGCAGATCAAACCAACGGCCATTCCGCAGACAATGGATTGAAACGCAGCTTTCCGTTTGCTTCTCTTCTGATTGCTCTCCTTTGCCGACATGACCGGTCTGATGATAAATTTCAGGCCTGCAAACAGTGTCATAAACATGGAGAAACCGCTCATTGTAGCTTGAGGAAGCAGCGATGCAATATAACTGCCCACAAGCGTAAAGAGCAAAACGCTAACAAGCATAATCAGTCCGTTTTTGATATCAATGTTTTTATTCTTTTTATAGGTATAGGCCGACGCTGCCGAAGCCAGCACATCGGAAGCCAATGCAATTCCAACTGCTTCATATGCGTTCACATGAAGAAATGTTATCAGCATTGGCGCAATCACAGCCGCAGCGGAAAGTCCGGCAAGCCCAGTGCCGAAACCGGCTCCTGCGCCGGCAATCAAACATACGATTATTTTTGCAAGCATGTATTTCCGCTCCGATCCGGCAGACTTTCCATAACCCGTTTTGCATGCTCCAACATTTGCAGCAGGCGGTTCAAAGAATCCATGTCCGCGTCAAAATAATAGTAATTCTTTGTACCCTCCCGACGCATTTTTAAAATGCCCGCGTCTTTGAGAATTTGTATGTGGTGAGATACCGCAGGACGGGATAAATTGGTCTTTTCCGTAATCGTACCGACACGTACGCCTCCGCAGTCTTCCATGCGCATCATTTCCAGCATCAGATGCTGACGGTTTTCATCGCCAAGAGCCAAAAGAATCTTCTGACAGCTTTCAAATTCCTTTGCCAACTGGCGGATTTCCTCGTTGTGGTCTGACATGCGTATGCCCCTTTCCGTTTATCCGTTTAAACCATTATACCACGCATTTGTAAAAAAATCTTATTGGTAAAGAAAATCGAGACGATTGTATTTTGAAAGATGGATCAAAGCATAAAGTTTATATTTGTTTATCGTGGCGTTACTTTTGTATGTTATAATAAACGCCGAAAGGCTTGCAAGGCTAGCCTTTGGACTCCGTCCTCCGTGCTTTGCACGGCTGCGTAATTGACGGCTTCGCGAAAGTGCTCTTGCAAGCAAGCATTTTCGCTTTGTGGTATAATATTAAAAATAGGAGGCGATAGTACGTTTAATATTCTTGTTGTTGAAGATAATGCGGATATGCGTGAGCTTTTCTGCACGGTACTTGCCGATGGAGGCTACCATGCTATACCGGCTGTAGACGGTATGGATGCGCTTGAAATAATGGATAGAGAATACATTGATCTGATTGTGGCGGACATTATGATGCCGAATATGAATGGATACGAGCTGACAAAATCCCTGCGTGAGGCAAATTACGATCTGCCGATTTTAATGGTGACGGCAAAGGATCAGTTTGAAGATATGCAAAAAGCGTTCCGCACAGGAACGGACGATTATATGATCAAGCCTATCAATATCAACGAGCTTGTTTTAAGGGTGGAGGCGCTGCTTCGTCGGGCAAAGATTTCAAGTGAGAAGAAAATCGTTGTCGGCAGGACGGTGCTTGACTATGACGCGCTGACCGTTACACGAAACGGGGAAGAAAGCATTTTACCGCAAAAGGAATTCTATCTGCTGTATAAGCTGCTTTCCTATCCGAACAAAATTTTTACACGCCAACAGTTGATGGATGAAATATGGGGTATGTTCTCCGAAACGGACGAACGCACCGTGAACACGCATATCAATCGTCTGCGAGACAGATTTTCCGATTGTAAAGACTTTGAAATTGTAACAGTCAGAGGTCTTGGCTATAAGGCGGTGAAAAATATTGACTAAAAGGCCTCATTCAAAATTGTGGCTGCGTTTTACCGGTTTGGTATTCGCGACGATTTTCGCAGTTTTTATATTGGTAACACTGATTTGGTTTGCATTGTTTGAACTGAATATGATTCAGGTTGATCCCCGGGATAAACCTGCTCCGATTGTCGTTTTTGCTTTAGGAAGTCTTTTGCTCGGAACGGTTATCGCGCTGTATGTGGGAAAGCTGATCGTCCGCCCCGTTCAAAATATTGGAAACGCCTTTGACGAGCTTTCCAAAGGGAATTTTGAGGTTAAAGTTCCTGAGAACGAGCAGATTACGGAAATTCGGGAAATGGCACAGCGGTTTAACGCTATGACCTATGACCTTTCCCATATTGAAACGCTGCGCAGCGATTTTGTGGCAAATGTTTCTCACGAGTTCAAAACCCCCATTGCTTCGATTGAGGGATACGCAACCCTTTTACAAAATCATAATCTGTCACAGGAAAAGCACGACCGTTATGTAGAAAAGATTTTAGAAAATTCCCGCCGGCTCACCAATCTTTCCGACAATATTCTGATGCTTTCCAAATTGGAAAATCAGGAAATGGTTTTGGGAAAAACGGAATATCGACTTGACGAACAAATACGCAAATGTATTCTTATGTTGGAGAATAAATGGACAGCAAAAAACATTGAGTTTGACTTGGAGCTGCCTCGGCAAATCTATTACGGCAGTGAATCGTTTTTAGAGCGGGTTTGGAGCAATATACTTGACAATGCCATCAAGCATTCTCCTGTCGGCGGTGTAATTCATGTGGGTATTCTGCAAACGAATACTCAATTCACTGTGACCGTTGCCGATCACGGTGACGGAATGACAGAAGAAGTGAAGAAGCATATTTTTGAAAAGTTTTATCAGGGGGACAGCTCCCGCAAGGCGGAGGGAAACGGTCTTGGGCTTGCCCTTGTGAAACGGATTGTTGAACTTTGCAAAGGCACGGTTACAGTGGAAAGCTCACCGGGAAGGGGCGCGAAATTTTTTGTTGCGCTTCCGAAAACAATAGAATGAAACGCAAGTACTTGACAAAATTGCATTTTTGGGTATAATATATTGTGCTTGCTCGGAGGGCAAATCATTCAGTAGAAATGATGAGCTGGATAAGGCAACAGGCTGAGATGCCTGTATGACTTATTCGGCTTTTTTGCGTTTTTAAGCAGCTAAATAAATCGGTCATCGGAGGATCTGCGGCCGCAGCCGCAAGGTCGAAAAAGATGTCGGGTGCGCTCGGTTATTTTTGAAAATAGCCGGGCGCTTTGTTATGGAAATCAAAAACGGAGGTATCATGATGAGAATTATTACAATCAGCCGGGAATTCGGCAGCGGCGGACGGGAGCTTGGAAAGCGTTTGGCAGACGCCCTCGGTATCCCTTGCTATGACCATGAGATTATGGATATGGTGGCAGAGAAATACGGTTTTGATAAAAACTATATTTCACATGTTTCGGAAAAAGACATTCGTGTATTCTATCCTACAACCATAGCGCACCGCCTGATTGCGCCGCATCTTATGACGCAACAATCCGTATCCATCGCTGTCTCTGAACACCAACTGATTCAAGAACTGGCACAGCAAGGCGACTGCGTGATTGTAGGGCGCTCGGCAGACATTGTTTTACGAGAAATGAATCCCATGAACATCTTTGTTTATGCCGATTGGCAGTCCAAGCTGAATCGCTGCAAGAACCGTGCCGATGGAAGCGAGCATTTCTCGGAAAAAGAAATACTAAAGAAAATGAAGCAAATTGATAAAGAGCGTGCTGCATACCGCTCTCTGTTTTGTGAAAAGGATTGGGGCAAAAAAGAGTCCTATCATCTTTGTATCAATACTTCCGGCAAAGAAATCAAAGCTTTGATCCCTGCCGTTGCGGACTATGTAAGGCTTTGGTTCGGTCAGGAATAAAACGGGGTGATTATTTCATGGCATCTTCAAGCAGAAAAGTGATCTTTCAAAATGTAGCACCGGCAATTTTAGCGAATGCCTGCGTGTTTTTGTTCTCGGTTGTGGACGGTATTTTTGTCGGCAATGGCGCCGGAAGTCAGGCTCTCGGTGCGGTCAATCTGGCGCTGCCCTTTGTTTTACTCGCCCAAGCACTCAATGCAATGGCAAGTATCGGCGGCGTTACGATTACGGCTATCCGATTCGGACGCAGTGACAAAGCAGGCGCGCAGAATGCTTTCATGCACTCGTTTACCTTAAACCTTGCTGTCGGCATTTTGATTACTCTGTCCGGCTCTGTATTTACAGGCGCAGTGTGCGGTCTGCTCAGCGCTTCAGAGAGTTATTTGCCGCTTGTCAGGGAATATGTATTTTGGTATGCGCTTTTTGCGATTCCGAATGCGCTTTCCTTGAACCTGCAATCTTTCTGCCGTAACGACGGCTCTCCCGGACTTGTAGCAGTCACGAACGTTGTCAGCACGTCGCTGAATATTTTTCTTGACTGGCTGTTTGTGTTTCCTTTACAGATGGGTGTTATGGGTGCGGCTATCGCAACCGGCATTTCGCAGACCGTCGGTTTGTTGGTTGCATTAACACATTATGTGTTTAAAAAAGGCAGCCTTCGTATTCAGAAATACAAACCGCAGATGAAGCTGTTTCGCAAAATTGCTTTCCGGGGACTGCCCGAAGCGATCGCCCAGTTCTCCACGCCGGTCACGACGCTTTGCATGAACTATACCCTGATAGCAGCCTACGGCGATATCGGTATTAACGCGTTTGCCATTATCTCTTATCTGTCCTCTTTTACGATGGCGGTATTCTTCGGCGCTTCGGAAGGTATGCAGCCCTTGTTCGGACAGGCATATGGCGCAAAAGAGGACGACAATCTAAGACACTATTACCGCGCAGGGCAGTTGATCAGCGTTATCGGAAGCGCGCTTTGTGTGGCAATCTATGTGATTTTTCCGCACTTTCTCTGTAAGCTGTTTGGTGCAGATGCTCAAACGCTTGAATTTACGGCAATCCATATGTGGGAATACTGCTGGGGCTTTATTGTGGGAAGTGTCAACAGTATGCTTTCCGCCTATTTTTATTCCACCAAGCGCTCCGGTCAGGCGATTGCCCTCAACGTTGCCCGCAGCCTTGTGATGAATTCGCTGATAATAACACTTTTGCCAAAACTATTTGGAAGCGCAGTTGTATGGCATGCCTTCGGTATTTATGAGGTGTTTGTGCTGATCGTCGCGGTTATCCTGAAAAAAGTCTCTGAGCGAAAAGGCATACTTTACAGGTAAAGGAGGTTGCATATGTCTGAACAAGCAATGAAAAACACCGGAAGTAACGACGTTCTTACCGGAAAAATCAAACCACTGTACTTCAAATATCTGACTGCTGCTTTTGGCAGCGCGCTGATTTCCTCGATCTACAGCGTGGTCGATATGGCAATGGTCGGTCAGTATCAGGGACCGAATGGAACGGCGGCTCTGGCGGTGGTCAGTCCAATCTGGAACATTATATACAGCTTAGGGCTACTTATGGGAATCGGCGGTTCAGTCCTTTTCAGTACCCTGCGCGGGGAATCGGAACAAAACCGTAAAAAGTCAAACGAATATTTTACTGCTTCTTTGATGGGTACGGCGATTTTGGCGGTCATCACTTGGATCGCAATCATTTTCTTTGACCGTGAGTTGCTTACGCTTTTCGGGGCGGAGGAAACGCTGCTCCCGTTGGCGCAACGCTATCTTTTCCCGGTGAAATTTGCCGTACCGAGTTTCCTTTTGACGCAGCTTATGGCGGCGTTTTTGCGCAATGACGGCAATCCGGGACTTGCAACGAAAGCAGTTTTATCCGGCGGTATCTTCAATGTTTTCGGAGACTGGTTCTTTGTGTTTGCTCTGGATATGGGCGTTATGGGAGCCGGTCTTGCTACCGTTATGGGTTCCGTGTTCTCCCTGCTCATTATGCTCACGCACTTTTTCAGCAAAAGAAACACCCTGCGGCTGGAAAGACCGGCAAAGCTGGTTTCCATGCTAAAATCCATCAGTGTAACCGGCTTTTCCACCTTCTTTATTGATGTGGCAATGGGAATTCTCACAATGCTGTTCAACCGTCAGATTTTGCGCTATTCAGGAACGGATGCGCTGTCCGTTTACGGGATTATTATCAACATCAGCACCTTTGTCCAATGCTGTGCTTACAGTATCGGTCAGGCGTCACAACCGATTATCTCCACAAACTTCGGCGCACATCAAGGTAAACGAATCCGTGAGATTCTGAAATACGCATTAGGAACAGCCGCCGTATTCGGTCTGATTTGGACAGCACTGGCTGAATTTGCTCCCAATTTTTTTGTCCGTATCTTTATGACGCCGACAGACAGTATTTTAAAAATCGCACCTGCCATAATACGCAGCTACGGTATTTCCTTTTTGCTGCTGCCGCTCAATATCTTTTCGACATACTATTTCCAAGCGCTCATGAAGCCGTCTGTTTCATTTATCGTATCGGTGTCAAGGGGTGCCGTTATCAGCGGTATTTTGATTTATCTTCTTCCGATAATTTCCGGTGCGGACAGCATTTGGTTTGCTATGCCCGTTACGGAACTGACCGTTGCGATTTATGTGGCAATCATGATGACACGCTATACAAAACGGTTATCTGTTGAAAAGTAGAAAAAAGTTAAAAATGCGGTCATCAGTTTACCTTGAGTTCTTCTTGCTGCGCTATACTGTTATACAATCAAGGCAGATATGCACATTAGGAGGATACAGATATGGTACTTTATTTCAGCGGAACTGGCAATTCAAGATATGTCGCAAAGAAAATCGCAGAGATTTCCGGCGATGAAATTATTTCGATCAATCAGCGGATAAAAGAGAATGATTACAGTCCTGTAAAATCAAACAGGCCGCTTGTTTTTGTCGGACCGGTTTACGCAGGCAGACTGCCTCGCGTCATGGATGAATACATCAGCAAAGTAAATTTCAGCGGAACAAAACAGGTGTATTTTATCGGTACCTGTGCGGCTACTCCTTGGCAGGCAGTTCGCTATGTCGAAAAAATGTGCGAACAAAAGCAGTTCTCTCTGCTTGGTTTCAATTCCGTTGTCATGCCGCAGGGTTATATTGCAGGTGGCGGCACACAACCGAAAGAAATCAACGATAAGATTCTAAAAGATGCCGAACCGAAAATCGCAAAGATTGCGAAAACGATACGGGATAAACAGATATTGCCCAAGGAACAGCCGGGTAAAGCGGTTATGTCAAAGGTCCTGAATCCGATTATGTACTCGATGATGATAAGCGCCAAAGGATTTACCGTAACAGATAGATGTACCGGCTGCGGCAAGTGTGCCGATCGCTGCCCGCTGAATAATGTGAAGATCGAAAATGGTAAACCATCGTGGGGAAAAAACTGTACCCATTGTATGGCCTGTATAGCAGGATGTCCGACAGAAGCTATTGAATACGGAAAGAAAACACAGGGTAAGCCAAGGTATTATCTCGGCGAAAAATAAATCGTATATAAACGGCAAGGGGCTGTCGCACTATAACAGTACGACAGCCCTTTGTCATTTTATCTTATCCGGTTTTTATATTTCTCCGTTCAGGACATCTCGCTTTTGTCGCCGAATTTTTTGTTTTATGAAAGCAGTTTTTTACAGAACAGCTCCCGACGGAACGAAACTATCTATTTCGTTCCGAATACCCGGTCGCCTGCATCTCCGAGGCCGGGCAGGATGTAGCCGTGCTCGTTGAGTCCTTTGTCGAGCGCCGCGCAGTAAATCTGCACGTCGGGATGGGCGCTCTGAAGCGCCTTAAGCCCCTCGGGTGCTGCCACAATGCACATGAACTTGATGTTGGTGACGCCCTTTGCCTTGATCGAGTTGATGGCGTCGACTGCCGAACCGCCGGTCGCGAGCATCGGGTCGAGCACGATGACCTCGCGGTTTTTGATGTCAACCGGAAGTTTGCAGTAGTATTCCACCGGCTTGAGGGTCTCGGGGTCGCGGTAGACCCCGATGTGTCCGACCTTGGCCGCGGGCACGAGGTTGAGCACCCCCTGCTCCATGCCGAGCCCGGCGCGCAGGATCGGGATAAATGCGAGCTTGCGCCCGGCAATCACCTTGCTTTTCGCAATTGCGAGCGGAGTTTCGATCTCCACTTCCACGAGCGGCAGATCGCGGGTTGCCTCATAGCACATCAGCATGGCGATTTCCGCAACCAGCTCCCGCACCTCCTTGGAGCCTGTATTTTTGTCCCGAAGCAGCGTCATCTTGTGCTGAATCAGGGGATGGTCTAGTACAACTGGTTTTAACATCGGGATTCCCTCCTTATTTCTCCTCAAGTTTCATGAGCTTTTCGATTCGGCCGGAATGGCGGCCCCCCTCAAACGGGGTGTTCAAAAACACCTCGACGAGCTCGCAGGCAAGCCCTGGGCCGACGACGCGCCCGCCCAAGCAGAGCACATTCGCGTCGTTGTGCAGACGGGTGTATTTGGCTGAAAAGTAATCGGAACAGACGGCGGCGCGGATACCGTGGATTTTGTTGGCGGCCATCGAAATGCCGATGCCGGTGCCGCAGATGAGAATCGCCTGGTCGCACCTGCCGTTCGCCACCGCCTCGCAGGGCTCAACCGCCATGTCGGGGTAGTCACACGAGTCGGGGGAGTGGGTTCCAAAGTCTTCAAACGGGATGCCCCGTTCAGTCAAATAATTGGCGATTTCCCGCTTGAGCTCGAAACCGCCGTGATCGCTGCCTAACGCTATCATGGGTATGACCTCCAAATAAAATGTATTCTAATAACCGCTGAATCAATCACGCCTGACGGCTCAGCGCACATCCTGCGGCTGAATTTTAGACATTTCCGCGCCAAAAACACTCGGAACACGGTAGTATTTGTCCGCTTTTTCCCTGAACTGTCTCAAAATCTGTCTCGCAGTCTGTACACCGGATTCAACCAGCGCTGAGTCAGTTTCTCGCGGCCCCCTGCTCTGAGACCGGATAGCCCGCGCTCCTGAGCGCCCGCACTGCGTCAGCGAGTCTCTCCTGCCGGACCAGGATGTAATCGGTGTTGTAGGTAGATATGGCAAACAGGCCGATGCCGCTGTCTGCAAGCGTTCGCGTGAGCTTGGCCAGAATCCCGATGAGAGAAAAATCCAACGTCCCCGCAACCCGGAGCGCCCGCCAGCCCGCGTCACAGGCCGTGGCATTTTTGGGGACCCGCTCTTCCGGACAGACGAGGGAAATCTCCTCATCTGTTTTTGCCACAAAACAAAATGCACCCGAAAAATCGGCCTGGGAGAGTTCCTCAACCTGACAGATTGAAAAGTCCCCGTCCAGTACCTGAAGCTTTATTTCTTTCACTTCCGGTTTTTCTCCTGTAACTGCCGCTCCGCCTGAGAGAGGCGCAGATAGGTGGGGATGAGCTCCCCGGCCTCCACCCGCACTCCCTGCGCGTACAGCCGGTGGGCACACAGGGCGACACTCGACGCCTTTTGGTGCCGCAGCGCAACCGGCGCGAGCTCCACCTGAGGCAGAGAGGCATGCATCTGCGCATAGCAGAGCTCCGCCCCATCGCCGACAAGAAGGATGCGGTCCGATACAGTTTTGAGCTCTTGGGTGAGCTGTTCGATCGAGATCGCCCGGTCCTCGCACAGTCTGGAGGGAGTCCCTCCGCAGGTGAACAGGGCGTTGTACACCTGCTTGCACCGCGCGTCCATCACCGCACAGACAGTCGCCTCAAAGCCCTGGAGGTTCTGCGCAAGCCCCTCGAGGGTGGAGACGGGGACGCAGGGTTTCCCCAGCGTCTGGGCAAGCCCCTTGACTGCCGCGATGCCGATGCGCAGCCCGGTAAACGACCCGGGGCCCGCGGCGACGGCAAACGCGTCGATGTCATTCAAAGTGAGCTTGGCGCAGTCGAGCGCAGCCTGGGCCATGGGCATCATGGTCTGGGAATGGGTGAGCCCGGTGTTGACCGAAAACTCGGCGAGGAGCTTCTCCTCACTGCACACCGCGACACCCGCCGCCTTGGCAGAGGTGTCAAAAGCCATGATATTCAAAAGCGATCCCCTCCGTCGATCAAAATTTCCCGCTCCTCATCACCTAACCGGTTGATGGTCACGGTGATCACCCCGTCGGGCAGCCAGTCAGAGATATTTTCACTCCACTCAATCGCCAGGATGCTCCCGTTTTCGAGATAGTCGAAAAAACCGGTGAAGTAAAGGTCGTCCATGGTGGAGATTCGGTACATGTCAAAGTGGTAGAGCGGGGGATTGCCGCGGTATTCGTTGACCAGCGAAAAAGTCGGACTCGCCACCTCTCCGGTCACTCCCAGCCCTTCGGCGAGCCCCCGCACAAACGCGGTCTTGCCCGCTCCCAGGCCGCCGCGGAAGGCGAGCACGTCGCCGCCGCGCAGTTCTTTGGCGAGCTGTGCGGCGATCTGCTCGGTCTGCTGCGCGCTGGTAGAATGGTAGTGTCTCATACTTAAAACAGCCCTGTAATTTTTCCGTCCACAACGTCAATACTTAAAGCAGCCGGCTTTTTGGGCAAGCCGGGCATGGTCATCACGCTGCCGGTGAGCAGTACGATAAACCCGGCGCCTGCGGACAGCCGCGCCTCCCGGACTGTGATGGAAAAGCCCTGTGGACGGCCGAGCCTGGCCGCATCATCCGAGAGGGAGTATTGGGTTTTCGCAACACAAATCGGGAGGTTGCCGAACCCGAATCCCTCGATTTCTGCAATCTGCTTCTGCGCCGCCGCAGTAAAGACCACCTCATCCGCACCGTAGATTTCTTTTGCAATGGTGGTCACTTTATTTTGAATCGTGTCCTCCACGTCGTAAAGCAGATGGAAATCAGAGGGCTTTTCACAGGCGAGCAGCACCTTCTCGGCGAGCTCGGTGCCGCCCTCGCCGCCTTTTGCGAACACCTCACTGAGCGCGAACTCGCTGCCGAGCTGCTCACAGCAGTCGCTGATGACCTTGAGCTCTGCGTCGGTGTCGGTGTCAAACCGGTTGATCGCCACGACGACCGGGACGCCGTATTTGTGCATGTTTTCAATGTGCGCTTTGAGGTTGACGATGCCCGCCTCGACTGCGGCGACATTTTCCTCCTTGAGGTTTTCCTTGGACACGCCTCCGTTGTATTTGAGGGCGCGCACCGTCGCGACAATGACGGTGCAGTCGGGCTTGAGTCCCGCGTAGCGGCATTTGATGTCAAAAAACTTCTCCGCGCCGAGGTCGGAGCCAAAGCCCGCTTCGGTGATCACATAGTCCCCGAGCTTGAGGGCGAGCTTGGTCGCTTTGACCGAGTTGCAGCCGTGTGCGATGTTGGCAAACGGTCCGCCGTGCATGATCGCCGGTGTGTTTTCAAGCGTCTGCACGAGGTTGGGCTGGAGCGCGTCCTTGAGCAGAGCGGCCATCGAACCCTGCGCGCCTAAGTCGCGGACAAAGACCGGGCTGTTGTCATACCGGTAGCCGATAAAGATGTTGGAGAGCCTCTTTTTGAGGTCGTCGACATCCTCCGCCAGGCAGAGGATCGCCATGATCTCACTCGCCACCGTGATGTTGAAGCCGTCCTCCCGGGGCACTCCGTTGACTTTTCCCCCGAGGCCGACGTTGATAAACCGCAGCGCGCGGTCGTTGATGTCGAGGCAGCGCTTGAACACAATGCGGCGGGGGTCAATCCCCAGCTCGTTTCCCTGCTGGAGATGGTTGTCAATGAGGGCGCAGAGCAGGTTGTTCGCTGCTGTGATGGCGTGCATGTCACCGGTAAAGTGCAGGTTGATGTCCTCCATCGGCACCACTTGGGCGTAGCCGCCACCAGCAGCTCCTCCTTTGATGCCAAACACCGGGCCGAGGGAGGGCTCGCGCAGCGCGAGCACTGCGTTTTTGCCGAGTTTGCACATCGCCTCGCCAAGGCCGACGCTCGTCGTCGTTTTTCCCTCGCCTGCGGGGGTGGGATTGATCGCGGTGACAAGGATGAGCTTTCCGTCCGGCGCGCCGCTCAGGCGCTGCTCGGCCCGGGCCGAAATCTTCGCCTTGTACCGGCCATAGAGTTCGATGTCCTCTTCTCCGAGCCCCAAACGCGCCGCAACATCCGCAATTGGAAGCATTTTCGCACCCTGTGCAATTTCAATATCGCTAAGCATGTTCTGTCCTCCTACCGGGCTGTGCATGCGCACAAAGCCCTGAAAGTATAGTGTTTTTATTATATCACAATTTTGTGAATAGTACTACCAAAAGGTTGAAATTTGGGGATATTAAATATATAATAGAGGGTACCAAACCATGCATTTTACGATCGAGGAGTTGTCATGAAAAAATTATTCGCACTGGTGGGGGGCGCAATCCGCTCCTATGTCAAGACCACTGACAAGCTGTTGATCCTGCTTGTTCTCCTTTCCTCGACACTCAGTTGCCTGTTGCTGTACTCGCTGATCCCCGAAATGATCGGCTGGAAGACGCTGATCACCCAGATCGGTGCAACCGTTGTCGGCATTGTAGCTATGATTATCATCTCGCTGTTTGACTATCACACCCTCGCCAACCTCTGGAAGCTGCACGCCCCGTTCACCGTGCTCCTCACCCTGCTCTGCTTCACCCCGCTCGGCGTGATGCGCGGGGGCGACGGCATGGGTTCGGACGACCGCAACTGGTTGGATCTAAAATTTATCATGATCCAGCCCTCTGAGTTTCTCAAGCTCAGCTTTATCCTGACCTTTTCACTGCACTGCTTTACGGTGCGCAAAAATCTCAACAAGCCGAAAAACATCCTGCTGCTCTGCCTGCACGCGGCCGTGCCGATCGGGCTGATCTTCAAGCAGGGCGACTTTGGCACAATGCTCGTCTTTGTCTTTATCTTTCTTTGCATTTTTTTCGCGGCAGGCGTCAACTGGAAGTATATGCTCGCGGGCGGCGCCCTGGCGGCGGTCGCCTTTCCCATCGCGTGGAAATACGTCGTCCCCACCTATCTGAAAACCCGCTTTTCTGTCGCCTGGCACCCTGAGGAGTACCGGCTCAACGAGGGGATGCAGCAGTATCTGGGGCGGATCACCCTCGGCTCGGGCAAGCTGTTCGGCAAGGGACTCAACTCGGATTCGCTGCTCACCAACACGCCAGAGCTTTACAACGACATGATGTTCGCCCACATCGGTCAGGTGTTTGGCTTTGTCGGGTGCATCGCAGTCGCCCTCATCATCACAGTGCTCTGCACCAAGCTGCTCATCAACGCGCGGGGCGCGGAGGATTCTCTGGGCACCTACATCTGTGTGGGCTGCTTTGCGGTCATTTTTTTCCAGTCTGTGATCAACATCGGGATGGTGCTCTGCGCGCTCCCGGTCATCGGCATCACCCTGCCGTTTTACAGCGCGGGCGGCTCGTCGGTACTCGCGATGTACATGCTCATGGGAATCGCCCTGAGCGTGCACAACAACAGCCGCAAGAATTATATGTTTTAAATCGACAATCCTAATAGCATCAAATGTTCTCCGCATACGCTGCGCGGGGAAATGGAGGTACGCTTTATGAGAGTAATCACAGGTTCGGCCAGGGGAAGGAAACTGCGCACCCTCGAGGGGCAGGACGTCCGCCCGACCACCGACCGTGTCAAAGAAGGCATTTTCAGCATCATCCAGTTTGACCTGCCGGGCGCGAATGTGCTCGACCTCTTCGCAGGCTCGGGCCAACTCGGCATTGAGGCGCTCAGCCGAGGCGCAAAATTCTGCGTCTTTGTGGACAGTTCCCGCGCTTCCCATGAGGTGGAAAAGGAAAATCTCAAAACCGTGGGGCTGTTCAAGCAGTCGCGGGTGGTCCTCAGCGAAGCTGAGTCGTTTCTCGCCGGCACCAAAGAGGTATTCGATATCGTTCTACTCGACCCGCCCTACAACCAAAATCTCATCCCTCCGGTGCTTGAGATGCTGCAGAAGCGGCTCGCAGAGGACGCAATCGTGCTGTGTGAGCACGAGCTCAAGGAGGATCTGCCCGAACAGATCGGCAAGCTCGTAAAACACAAAGACTATAAATATGGAAAGATTAAGGTGACGGTCTATCATGTGGGAAATTAGAGGAGGAATTCAGCCGATGAGGGTTGCGATCTGCCCGGGCAGTTTTGACCCGATTACAATGGGGCACCTGGACATCATCACCCGCGCTTGCAAACTGTTTGACAAGGTGATCGTGCTGGTGTCGGACAACCCCGACAAAAACGCCACCTTTACGGTGGAACAGAAACTCGATTTTATCGACCGGGCGACCGCGCACCTGCCCGAGGTGGAGTCGGATTACACCAGCGGCCTGCTCGCCGACTACATGCGGGACAAAAACGCCTGCGCCATTGTCAAGGGCCTGCGCGCAATTTCAGATTTTGAATACGAGTTTCAGATGGCGCTTGCCAACCGCAAGCTCAACCCTGACGCGGAGACGGTGTTCCTCACCACGCAGGGGGAAAACATGTATCTGAGTTCCAGCCTGGTGCGGCAGATTGCAGGGCTCGGCGGGGACATCAGCGGGTTTGTCCCGGAGGTCATTCAAAAGGACATTGAACAAGCGTTGAAGAAATAAGGAGAGGATGATCGCAATGAAAATCAGCGAAATCTTGGATACGATGGACGACCTGCTCGAAAAGGCATGGACGCTCCCCCTGTCTGGCGGAAAGTCCGCGGTGGACGTCGATCAGATGGCCGAGCTGATCGGCGAGATCCGTCTCAACCTGCCGCCCGAGATCAAGCAGGCAAAGATGATTGTGGACGACCGCAAGGAGATCATCAGCGACGCAAAAAAGGAAGCCGAACAGATCATCCGCGACGCCCAGACCAAGGCCAAACGCCTTGTCGGAGAAGAGGAGATTGTCAAGCAGGCACAGGTGCGCGCTAACCAGATGCTCTCCCAGGCGCACACCCAGTCCAACGAGATCAAAAAAATCACCAACGATTACGTCGAGCGGATCCTCTCCAAATCAGAGGAAGCGCTGCTCACCAACCTGCGCGAACTCAAGGAAGCGCACACCGAAATCCGCAAAACATCCAAATAGCCCTTGTTTCGGAGAAATGGCGCTGCGTGAAAAATCAAAATCTTTTGGTTTGGACGGCGCGCTGCGGATCCAGATGCAACTGGACTTCCCGCCGCCAATTCACACTGGGATAGGATCGCGACCGTCGAAACCGCCCCATAAGAGGGGATGCCCGGCTGGAACTCGCACGTGTAAAATCCCGTCAACACATGAAACACCCCACAACCTGTAAATGGGTATCTCCCATCGGTAATTGGTCTCCTCTGGTAAATATTTTTTAACCGAGGGCTTCCTGTGAGAGGACTGACGCAAATTCTTTTTTCTCCCGGATAGCGCAGGGAGTGACATGCAGAAAACCACCCGTGAACGATTGGGATGCACAGGCCTTAGAAGAATCCAAAAGACTTGACCGACGGTAATCTCAGACAGCTGCTTGAGCAGCTGTCTTTTTTTGTAAAACCATAACCGCCACTAAAGAGATGGTTTGCACAGGCCCTAAAAGGATCATTGAACAGTTTGACACCCCATTACACGTACAGGCCGCAGCTTAGGCGACCTGTTTTTATGCCTCACGGTTTTGCTACACGTGAACGGGTCTGTAGATTCCTTTGATGTATCACCCTCTACTAACTGGTTGCAGATGCATTTCTCTATCGCTTTCTCGTTCTTTCCTGCCCTGTCTAGTAGCCACGGCACCAAAAATGCCAGCTCCCATACTCGTCTTTGAGACTCACGTGTCGATCGAATATGATTCGACTTCTTTTTCCCTCGGGATATCCCGTGAATTGGGCTACACTTAGATGCAGTGGAAGCCTTACCAGCATGTGGTTGTCGTCGGCACACGCCTTCGATGATTTCCACTTTCTTCTCTTCGCACAGCTTCCGCAAGATGTGTCCGATATCCGCCTTTCATTGCCTGTATATCGCCTTCCTGCGGAATTTGGGCTCCAATACGATGTGGTATTGACATCTCCATGTGGAGTGTGCGCTGTGATTTACTTCATTTTTTCATGTTTATTACCTCCTTTGATCCCTGGTATTGCGATTGTCAAACCACTATCATCCTATCATCGGAGGTGATCTTTTCATATGCTCAAGTTTTTATTTTTCTGGGTAGAATCGCGGTTTTTTACGTTAAGGCGGCCAAACAAAATGGGCCACCTGCGAATGCAGGTGGTCCATTTTAGGTGAGCGGGGTCGACGCAACGATCCGTCTTGTCTGCCCGTTGCTGATGTTCAAGTTTTCAGAAAAAATATCGATACATAATTTTAAAAAATTGTCTAACGGTCAAAAAACTGCAAAAACTATAGTAAAATGATTTTCACAGGTTTGTCCTGTTCGAGCGCATAGGCGAGTGTCGAGCGGGTTCCGTTTGACTTGTAGTCCCAAAACGCGAGAACAAAGTCGCTGTGATCGACAATCAGCCGGTTGCGCACCAGTGGCGCGGTCCTGCCGTGTGTCGCGTAATCCGGCAAAAATTCGGTGTAGCGGTATCCGTATTCTTCGGCGCATTTCTTGGCAAGGGTGTCGACTCCCTGCGCGCCCCCGCTGACAATTTCAGTACAATCCTCTGGCAGATTTTGTTTGATTTTAAAAAAATCAAGATCTCCGCACTGCCTCGATCCAACCACAGCCACTCGCATCGCAATCCCTCCCGTTTTTCTTATTGTACCCTGTTTTTGATCAAATGTAAACTATTTCTGCATTTGGTTTTGTTTGAGAGACACACAGGATATTTCCTCTGATAAAACCCCGCCGCCTACACATAGTAGTATTGGGTGAAAAACGCCCAGCTCCTTTTTCTCATTTAATAAAACTTGCAAAGGAGTTTTCCAATGAGAAAGTTTCTCCGTTTTATCAGCGGCGTGACAGCATCTGTGGTCATGGCAGCACTCGGCGTGACACTCTATTACCAGCAGGAACTGCCTGACAATTTTTATCTCTACCGTGGGCAGAACCTTGACATCCAGTCCACCTTTGATATTCAAACTTCCTCCCACACCCAGACCTCAAAATCGCTCCCGGCGATGAATGCCGGCGACGGCCAAACGGTCGACTTAAAGCTGTTCGGCGTGCTCCCCATCAAACAGGCGAATGTCCAGGTTCTGGAAGAAACCGAACTCATCCCCTGCGGCACCCCGTTCGGCATTAAAATGTTTACCGAAGGCGTCATGGTCGTCGGACTCAACAACATCGACAGTGAAGAGGGGTTCAAAAACCCGGCCAAAGAGGCTGGCATTAAAATCGGAGACGTGATTGTTTCGGTTGACGGAAACGCCGTCACCTCAAACAAGCAGATCTCCCAGGCAGTCGAATCCTGCCAAAATGGTTCGATCACTGTCGATTACACCCGCGACGGGCAGCCGGGTAGCGTTTCGATCAGCCCGATCAAATCCCGGGTCGACGGCAAAAACAAAGTCGGCATTTGGGTGCGTGACTCCTCCGCAGGCATTGGCACAATCACCTTTTACAACCCCGCAACCGGGATGTTTGGGGGACTCGGCCATGCAGTCTGCGATGTGGATACCGGCCAAATCCTCCCGCTCTCCTCTGGGGAGATTGTCGGCGCGACGATCAACGGGGTTCACAAAGGCGTTGTCGGCAATCCCGGCGAGTTGATCGGCGCATTCACCAGCAAAGAGGCAATCGGAAGCCTGCTCGGCAACACCGATTCCGGCGTGTTCGGTGAAATGTATTCCTTTCAGCAAACCGCCAAGCCGATAAAAATGGCGCTCAAGCAGGAGGTAACCACCGGAAAAGCGACGATTTACACCACCATCAACGGCACTCAGCCGGAAGAGTTTGAAATTGAAATCGATAAAATTGATCTCAATGAACAGACGACCACCAAAAATATGGTCATCCGGGTGACCGACCAGCGCCTACTCGAAGCGGCGGGCGGCATTGTCCAGGGCATGAGCGGAAGCCCAATACTCCAAAACGGAAAGCTTGTCGGCGCAGTGACCCACGTCTTTGTCAACGACCCCACCAAGGGCTACGGCATCTTCGCGGAAAACATGCTCTCAGTCTCCAATGAGATGTGCCTTGACAAAGCTTCCTGATATCAAACAGGCGCTTCCGCTCTGCGGAGGCGCCTGTTTGTGTTGAGTTTTTTCCCACGGCGTGCTATACTTTTTACAAAACAATGGAAAGAGGTTGAGTAGATGCGCAAGATTCGGTTTCCCCGCATCGGCATGAGAATACTAAAATCCTCCCTCGCAGTCTTTTTGTGTTTTGTGGTGTATCTCTTCCGGGGGGAGGGCATTCCGTTTTATTCGGCAATTGCCGCAGTACTCTGCATGCAACCCTATGTCAAAAACAGCGTCAAAGTCGCGCTCAACCGCATTGTCGGGACGCTGATCGGGGGCGGATTTGGGATGCTGGTACTGCTCTTTGAGCGCCATTTCATCCCGACTGAACCGGCTATCTTACAGTATCTGCTCGTCTCGGCCGCCATCATCCCACTCATCTACATCACCGTAGTGTTCAAAAAGAACTCCGCATCTTACATCACCTGCGTGGTATTTCTCAGCGTCACCGTTTCACACGGGTTGGACGTGAGCCCCTATCTCTTTGCGATCAACCGCGTCTTTGACACATTAATCGGCATTTTGATTGCACTCGGGATCAACGCGTTTCACCTGCCCCGACACAAAAACAACGACATCCTCTTTGTGACCGGCCTGGGCGGGACGCTGACCGGGGCGAGCGGTAAACTGAGCAACTATACCGAGGTCAAGCTCAACCGGCTGCTCGAACAGGGCGCACAGATCGTCATCGCAACCGCACAATCCTCTGCAACCGTCGCCCCGCTGCTCGCCGATGTGAACCTCCGGCTTCCCATTATCACAATGAATGGGGCGACCCTCTACGATCCCCAGCAAAAGACCTACCTCAACTGCAAACCGATGAGCACCCAGGTTGCCCGGGAAATCCTCAATGTATTTGCCCAGAAAAATCTCAACTGCTTTGTGCACACCATTGTCAACGACGTGCTGCACGTCTATTACAGCGACTTGCTCAATGCCGCAGAAGAGGGCTATTATCACCGCACCAAGCTGCTCCCGCTGCGCAATTACATCTGCTCTGCCCTGCCGGACGAGCGAGATGTCGTCTACCTCATGGCAATCGACCGGCTCGAGGTGATACAGCAGCTGTACGGCGCGCTGTGCGCCCTCAGCTGCGCCAACCAGATCCACCCTTCTTACTACCCCGATGATGCATTTGAGGGGTACTACATTCTCGAAATATCGAGCGCGGAGGCATCCAAGGCAGAGGCGGTGCGCGACCTCAAGCAGCATCTGCTGATCGACAGAGTTGTGTCCTTTGGAGACGACGCAACCGACCTGGGGCTCGCCCAGCTCGCCGACCTGAGCTTTGCGGTACAAGGAGCCATCGGGCCGCTGCAAAAAAAAGCGGATTTCCTCATCGGCGGACCGGAGAGTGACACTGTAGTTCGCACCATGGAAAAACTCTACCACTCCCGCAACCCATTTGACCGATTGAATAAAAAATAAAAGCTTTACAGAAGATTTTTAGAATTCAGTTGCATTCTTCCGGACTTTTGCTATATAATGTAGTGCAAAGGGGGGATCGGATGAAATTCAAAACTAAAATTGACTGGTGGGTCCATCTCATTGTGTGGTGTTTTGTCTTTGAGACGGGCAATCTGACCTGGCAGGTAATACAGGAGGCTTCACCCGGTCTGCTCTTCTGCACCCTCATCTTTTGGGCGTTCCTCGTGCTCATGGTGCTTCCGATCTATCTCGGAACCCACTATGATATTCGGGACGATTATCTCTGCATCAGCTGCGGACTGTGTGTCAAGCTCCGCGTCCCATACGGCTGTATGTGCAAACTCGCCCCCTGCCGCAATCCCGGAATTTCCTGCGCACTGTCGTTGGATCGGCTGGTTTTGGTCTTCCGGGACCCACAGGGCAACCTCCACAAGGTCCTGCTCTCCCCCAAGGAAAAAGAAGAGTTTATCAAGCAGATCAACCTCAAAAACCCACATATTAAAACCAACTGCGGCGACTCGGAGGATGGTCCGCTGGCCGCCAAGAAAAAATGCAATCAACAGACGTAAAACGATAAAAGGAAGGTGGGCCGCATGAAGCTCAACCGTGAAAAAATGACCAAAGGCGCCACTAGGCTGTTTCAAATCGTGCCGATTGTGCTGCTAGTAGCTGTCATCATCCTGTGCAGCTCGCTGGTAGGCCGAGTGAGTGTGGCTGACATCCTGAATTTTGCCCCGTCCAGCTACCCGCTCGCAGCCCTGGCTCTCGTTGGGATTTATGCGGTTAAGTCGATGTCGGTCTTTTTCCCCCTGCTGGTGCTCTATGTCAGCGCGGGGACGCTCTTTTCCCCCTGGTGGGCAATCCTTGTCAACCTTGTAGGCCTGTTTGTCTGCGTATCCATCCCCTATTGGCTCGGCAGGCTCTCCGGGCGGGGACTCACCGAAAAGCTGTTTAAAAAATACAAAAAAGCGGAGGAGATCAAGCGGTTCAATCTGGAAAACCAGTGGTTTATCTGCTACATCCTCCGGGTGATCAACCTGCTGCCCGGGGATATTGTGAGCCTGCTCCTCGGCTCGATGGGAATTGGATACAAAAACTATCTGCTCGGCTCTCTGGCTGGACTGCTTCCCACCATGCTCGCAGCAACCTTTCTCGGGTCGACCATCCTCACACCGACATCCCCCGGCTTTCTCTGCTCTGCGGCCGCAACTGTGGTGATCTCTGTCCTCTCGATCCTGCTCTACCGTAGAATGCAGAAAAAATGGAAAAACCATGAGACTTCTTCAAAATAAATCCAGATCCGCTTGAGGATATACAGTACAGTGCACCAGAGGGAACGGACAGAGAATAAAAGCCCCAGGCGTAGAAAAACGCAGAATTAGGCAAGCTGGCGTCGCTT
>EQ973338.1:352815-409208 GCA_000158655.1 [Clostridium] methylpentosum DSM 5476 | reverse complement strand
ATTCTGTGCACTTGTTTTATCTGGATTTATTGCAGGTCCTCTTTTGCTTTGTCGCATACTGCTGAATCCAAAGGGAGATCGAAAAGCTTGTTGACACCACCTGTTATTGCTTCTGAAATAAATGGCGCCGCATTCCGTGCCATTTCATGATTTCCCCTAGGCTGGCTACTCCCTGTAGCACAGGCCTTTATTTGTCTCGTTCGGGCTGAACCATCGCACCTGCGATAAGAAGCCTGCATTCTGCCCATCGGGGCAGATGTTGGCGGGTTCAGCTTGCCCGCACTGTATTTATCAAAAGGCGCAGAATTCCGGTTGTGGTATCCTGCCAAAGAAACAGCAGAGCGCCCAGATTTGCTTGTCGGCAACCGGCCAACAGGAAACTTATAAATTTAACTGGATTCGCAGTGCAAGGTCTCGGGGAAGCGGACTGTGCTTGCGGAGCTTTCTCCCGTCCCTTTTCTTCACACCAAGCGATCTATCCCAAAACACGCAGCTGCATTTAGTACATTTGCGGAGATGTTTTTTACCCCTGTTGCCACTGCGCCAGGCTGCCCTAGTGCTTTCAACAATGCTTGTCTACAAGAAATTGTGCCCTACTGAAAGCCCTGCCAATATATTGTGGAAAACTCGGTTGAAACTGTTGAAACACCTGTTCCTGTGGAAAGTTTTCAACACTCTCTCAAGAAACCTGTCGTTTTCAGTTGAAACAAAACGACAACAACAGAATTGTGGCAGGTTATTCCCCCTTGACAGTGCAAGGTCACAGTAGTATTATAAGTTATACTTATAAAACATGAGGTGCAAAGGAGGACAGTATGAAAAAAAAGCCAAACCAGAACGAAAGATATATGGGTTCTGTCAAGGTTGGTCCAAAAGGCCAAATTGTCATTCCCAAAGAAGTGCGGGATATGTTTGATATCAATCCTGGCGATACACTGCTGCTTCTCGCGGATGTTCACAAGGGCATTGCAATTGAACGGTACGGCGTGTTTGCTAAAATTGCGGACGCAATCTTTGCGGGCAAGGCAAAGGAAATCTATCCCGAACAAACCGAAGAGGATTCCCGAACTTTCGCTGCGGCCATCCAACAGCTCGGAGAGGAAGGAGATCAAAGTGAACGCGATTGAAACAACCGACCTCACAAAGGTGTACAAAACCAAAACCGCGGTTGACCATCTCAACCTCTCGGTCGCACAGGGAGAACTGTTCTCCCTGCTCGGCGTCAACGGTGCGGGCAAGACAACCGCCATCAAGATGCTATCCGGCCTCGTGAAACCGACATCGGGAGATGCGGTGCTTTTGGGAAAGAGCATCCTTGCCCACCCGCAGGAGGTCAAAAAATTGATCAACGTCTCCCCACAGGAAACCGCTGTTGCGCAAAACCTGACGGTGCGGGAAAACCTCGAGCTGATCTGCGGCATCTATGGAAGCGCAAGAAAAGAGGCGAAGCGCAAGGCACAGGAAATGCTGTGTTCCTTCGGGATGGAGGAAATCGCCAGGGATAAGGCCAAAACCCTCTCCGGGGGGTGGCAGAGGCGGCTGTCCATTGCCATGGCGCTGATCTCCAACCCCAAAATCCTTTTTCTCGACGAGCCAACGCTCGGGCTCGATGTCCTCGCGCGCCGCGATCTTTGGTCCACGATCCGGGAGGTCAAGGGAAGCATCACCATCATCCTGACCACCCATTACCTTGAGGAGGCGGAGGCGCTGTCAGACCGCATCGGAATCCTGGCACAGGGAAGGCTCAAAGCGCTTGGTACGCCGCAAGAACTGATGCGCCAGGCCGAAACAGACCGCTTTGAAGATGCTTTTGTCGCCCTCTGCGGCGAACCAACAAAAAGGGGGGATAAACGGTGAAAACAGCTGCATTCGCTCTGCGCAACACCAAAGAGCTGGTTCGGGACCGGCTCAATCTTGTGTTTGGCATCGGGTTTCCCATCGTGCTGCTCCTGCTCTTGAGCCTCATCCAGTCCAATGTACCGGTGGAACTTTTTGCAATCGGACAGCTCGCCCCAGGTATCGCTGTGTTCGGTCTCTCGTTTATCTCCCTTTTTTCAGGGTTTCTCATTGCAAAAGACCGGACCAGTTCGTTTATGCTGCGCCTGCTGACCTCCCCGCTGACAGCGCGCGGATTTCTCGCGGGTTACACCCTCCCACTGCTCCCACTCGCGGTTGCACAGATGTGTGTCTGTTTTGGAGCCGCACTGTTGCTCGGGCTGAGTTTCAATGCCAACATCCTGCTGGCAATTCTCGTGTTGCTTCCCGCGGCGCTGCTCTACATCGGCATCGGCCTGCTCTGCGGGACGCTGTTCACCGACAAGCAGGTAGGCGGAGTGTGCGGCGCGCTGCTGACCAACCTGAGCGCCTGGCTTTCGGGCACCTGGTTTGACACCAAATTGGTCGGGGGGATGTTTCAGCGGATCGCCGATCTGTTACCTTTCTCCCACGCGGTCAATGCGGGCAGGTATGCCCTGGCCGGAGAGTTCAGCCGTATCCTTCCTGACCTCGGGTGGGTTATCGGTTATGCGGTGGTTGTCTTTGGGATTGCAGTCGCTGTATTCCACCATAGGATGCGCAGCGGAAACGTGTAGCTCTTCAGGCCGCAATTTGGGCAAATTTCGGTCTGTAAATATGATCTTCGGTCGAAACGGCGACATTTCAACAAGCTTGTAGCATCCAGCCTGTCAGTGATCCAGTCCGGAAACGCGTCACAATGCTCCGCCCGTCAAACCAGCTGATACAGTGGGTGAAGTGTAACGTCACGAGCGATCAGATTCCCCTCCTGCAGGATGCAGCGAACCGACCGGCTTTCCCCTTTTGATCAGAGCCGGTTGAGCATTCAAAGATGCATTGGAATCTGCCCAGATGGGTTGTCATTCCGAGTTTTTGCTGCATGGGCCTGCCCAATGAGAAGATCGCTTTCTGGTCACTGCAATAGGCCCGGCCAGTTGCTGTCATGACACTGCGTACTCCTTGCCGCACAAGGGCCGGAGCGCACCGGGGACAATTTGGATTCTCTTACACAGATAACAAAAAACACCAACCAACTGGCTGGTGTTTTTTATTGTCATTGAAATGATTCATCAAATCTCTTCTGACAAGTTCAGCTTGTCCTAAAGAGGAACTCAACACTAGATCTATAAAAAGGTTCTAGGAGCGACGCATCGGCCATGCCGTAGGTGCTCGATAAAAAGCAACGCCATTCCACACCGACAAAACCAATTCTCAAAAACCATCTCTGCCGGATTTCTCGGTGCAGGATGTCCCAAATCAATCTAAAATACCGAGGTACTCCTCGAGACAGAGGCCCTGCTCCTTGATCTTTTTGGCATGTTCCTCCCCGACATAGCGGTAATGCCACGGTTCGTAGCCGTATTTTGTGATCTCCACCTTGTCCTTGGGATAGCGCAGGATCAGGCCGTAGTCCGCCGCATGCTGGCTGAGCCAGGCAAACGCCTCGGTTTTCTCAAACTTTTCGTTGAGGTTGTTGTGCTCCGAAAACCAGTCGCCGTCCACAATATCAAACGCAAGACCTGTGCCGTGTTCGCTGGTGCCGGGAGGAGCCTGGTAGACGGCGGCAGCCTCATAGGCGTCCTCATCGCTGAAGCCACGGGACTTATAGGCTTCAAATTCCTCCTCAAACAGCACCTTCTGCCGCTTGACCGAGCGGTAGGAGGAGGCGATGTAAAGCTCAATCCCATCCTTTTTCGCCGCTTTGACCATCGCGAGCAGCTTGTCCGCACAGCGGCTATCCGCAAACTGGGTTTCATCCTTATCCAGCGGAGTCAGGTCGACTTCAAAATTCTCGTCCAAAGGGTGTGTCTTATTCGAGAGAATCAGCTTCCAGTCGTTCAGGTCGACGTCGTTGGCCTTATGCAGATGCTCCTCTTCCGCCGCCTGCACAGTGTTCGAATCCGCTGAAGATGCGCTTGATACCGAAGCTGATACAGCACAGAGCTGATATGGGTCCAGCATATGGTCGTTGAGTAGCCCCCTGCACAAAAATACAAACAGCAATACAACAAGCAGGTAGAACACAATCGTCATCCGGTTGCGCATCCGTTTGGTTATCTTTTCGCGTTGCTGTCTCATCTTCATCCCCATCTCTGTCAAATGAATCTGTTGGAAAAGGTTGTGCCCATGCCTGCAGCTGACCCCAAGACAGTGGGCGTGGCCTGAGCTGCACCGGCCCAAGCTGATCCAGGCTCTGCATTTTTCGCCGCCCGTCTCAAATCTTGGCTTCAGGCAGGCTGTTTACCGCTCACAGAAATCACCCAAATGTACAAACTCGAAATGGGCGGATTTAAAACAGAACGGTTGTCCCCTCTACAACTGAAAAAGCAGTGGTTGCCAGCCGCTTTTAGCCCAGGGAGCAATTGCATTGTCCTGCGCACCCTGCAAAAAACCGGCGGGTTTGAATACAAAAAGGGACGGCGCAAACACACCGCCCCTCAAACGGAACCGCTTACAGCTTGCAGCAGGGAACTGTCCAGCCAAATGTATCCTCAGCAGTACCCCACTGGATGCCAGTTAAGGCATCGTACAGTTTTTGGGTAAGTGCCCCAGTCGTACCGTCGCCGATCGGCATATCATGCCCATCGTAGCGCAGCATTCCGACAGGGGAGATGACCGCAGCCGTACCAGTACCGAACATCTCCTTGAGGCGACCTTGTTTGTGGAATTCGACGATCTCGTCAATCGCAATACGCCGCTCAGTGACCTTGACACCCCAGGATTTGAGGATGTCGATGGAGGATTTGCGGGTGATGCCCGAGAGGATGCTCCCGTTGAGCGCCGGGGTGATCACCTCGTCGTCCACCACAAAAAAGACGTTCATGGTGCCGACTTCCTCGACATATTTCTTCTCTACCCCGTCGAGCCAGAGCGCTTGGGAGAACCCCTCCTCATACGCCTCGACCTGCGCGATGAGGGACGCCGCGTAGTTGCCCCCCGTCTTTGCCATGCCGGTGCCGCCCTTGACGGCGCGGGTGTAGGATTTCTCGACGTAAATCTTCACTGGGTCGAGCCCTGTCTCGTAATACGCCGCAACCGGGGAGACGATGACCGCAAAGAGATAGTGTTCGCCCGGGCTGACGCCGAGGTGGGCGTCGGTCGCGATGATGAACGGACGGATGTAGAGGGAGGTCTCCTTCTCGGTGGGCATCCAGTCCTTGTCGATTTCAATCAGTTTTTTCAGGCCCTCAAGACAAAGCTCCTCATCCACCTGCGGAATGCAGATGCGCTCGTTGGAGCAGTTGAGGCGTTTAAAGTTCTCATCTGGCCGGAACAACTGAATCGTCCCGTCCGGGGTTAAGTACGCCTTCATCCCCTCGAAAACCTCCTGGCCGTAGTGCAGGCACATGGCGGCTGGATCCAGGGGGAACGGTCCGTAGGGGACAATGCGGGCGTCGTGCCAGCCCTCCCCTTTGTCGTAATTCATAAGAAACATATGGTCGGTAAAGTATCTGCCAAAATGAAGGGGGCCTTGCGGCTTTTGTTTCGGATTGGCGGTCAGCTCGATTCTGATATTGGACATAGCCGTTCCTTCTTTCTTGATGTTCGGAAAAATGTTCCCAAAAATTTGGTTTTATTATAGCATAAAAGCGGGGATATTACAATGCCAAGCGGTAAATTGCCATTGCGTCGCTGTAGGGGATGGTCCCGTCGCGGTCGAGCGAGCGCGCCATCGTCTCGAAATCCTTGTCGTCGATGCCGATTTCAGTCAGCCGGGTCGGCAGACCGAGAGATTTATAAAATGCCTCGAGGCGGCGGATGCCCTCTGCAATGATCGCATCCTGATCTGCAAAAGCGAGGTCCACGTCAAAAACACGCACCGCAAACTGGACAAACCGGGTCGGATTGGCAGCGCAGACATGCTTGATCCATGCCGGAAAGACAATCGCAAGTCCCTGGCCGTGCGGGATGTCATAAATTGCGCTGAGCTCGTGCTCCATGTCGTGGGAAATCCAGCTCTCCTTGCGCCCGACGCCGAGACTTCCGTCGTGGGCGACCTTGCCCGCCCACATGACCTCTGCCCAGAGGTCGTAGCTGTCGTAGTGTTCCATCAGCTTGGGGCCGTTGGCAACAATCGAGCGCATGACCCCCTCGCACATCCGGTCGGTGACGTCGACGTTGGGGGTGTCGGTGAAATACCGCTCCATGATGTGGGCGAGCATGTCGGAAAGTCCGTTGGCTGCCTGGTTTTTGGGCAGCGTCATGCAAAGCGCGGGATTGAGGATGCTGAACACGGGGCGCAGAAGCGGGCTGCCAGCGCCGTATTTGCGTTTGGTTTCCTCGTTGGTGATGACGGTATTCGGGCTGCTCTCACTCCCCGCAGCGGGAATGGTGAGGATTGTGGCGACCGGCAGGGCGGATGCTGGCATCGCTTCGCTCTCGTAGAAATCCCACACCTCCCCGTCATAGGGAACGCCCATGGCAATCGCCTTGGCGGAGTCGATTGTACTGCCCCCGCCGACGGCGAGGATCAGCTCAACCCCCTCTTTGCGGCAGAGCTCAATGCCCTCGTGCACCAGACTCAAACGGGGGTTCGGCGCGACGCCGCCGAGCTCGACGAACGCAACGCCCGCATCTTTGAGGCTCGCGACGACCTCGTCGTACAGCCCGCTGCGCTTGATGCTCCCGCCGCCGTAGTGCAGCAGCACCTTGTTTGCATATTGTTTGACCTGTTCACCCACCTGTTTGTGGGTGTCGCGGCCGAAAATCATCTTGGTTGGGATACAGAGTTCAAAATTGTTCACAATCGGTTCCTCCGTTTCGTTGCGGGGTTGCTGGCTTAGAGATAGTTCAGCTACATGTTTGAGCAGTTCAGCAGGTCCGGATACCCTGTGGCTGCGATACCACTTTTGGCAGGCGTTCTCTGCTTCGCCACAGCGCTGCGGTTTCGCCTTCTTTGCTGAACCTATTTGCTAAAACAGCTCTAGTTCGCCAGAAAGCCCACCTTTTTGTATACCTTTTCAAGGGTGCGGGACGAAATTTGCAGCGCTCGCTCCGCGCCCGTTTTGTAGCACTGTTCGAGATAGCCTTTGTCCTGCATCAGGCGATCAAAGTTCTCCCGGATGGGACGCAGATGCTCGGCGACTGCCTCGCCGACCGCTGTCTTGAAATCGCCGTATCCCTTGCCGGAAAACTCCTGTTCAATTTCCTCAAAGCTCTTGTCTGTAATGACCGAGTAAATTGTCATCAGGTTGTTGATGCCGTCTTTGCCCTCGCGGTAGGCGACCTCCATCTCGGAGTCGGTAACCGCGCGTTTAAATTTCTTCACAATTGTCTCAGGCTTGTCGAGAATCGAGATAAAGCCGTTGACGTTTTCGTCCGACTTGGACATCTTTTTGGTTGGGTCGGCGAGCGACATCACCCGCGCGCCTGTTTTGGGGATGTAGGCGTCAGGGATGCGGAAAACATTTCCGTAGAGGTTGTTGAACCGGATGGCGATGTCGCGGGTGATTTCAAGGTGCTGCTTCTGGTCTGCTCCGACTGGGACAAAATCCGGTTTGTAGAGCAGGATGTCCGCCGCCATGAGGGCGGGATAGCTGAACAGGCCCGCGTTGACGTTGTCGGCGTGTTTGGCGCTCTTGTCCTTAAATTGGGTCATGCGGGAGAGCTCGCCGAACTGGGTGTAACACTCGAGCACCCAGGCAAGTTCCGCGTGGGTGTGGACATGGCTTTGGATAAAGGCAAGGCTCTTTTCGGGGTCAATACCGCAGGCGAGCAGCAGGGCGTAGGCCTCGAGCGTCTGCCTGCGCAGCTTGGCCGGATCCTGCCGCACTGTAATCGCGTGCAGGTCGGCGATGAAGTATTCACAGAGGTACTCCTCCTGGAGGGCCTTCCAGTTGCGGATAGCGCCTATGTAGTTGCCGAGGGTGAAAACCCCGGTGGGCTGGATGCCGCTGAGGATGACCTTTTTGCGCTCCGGTTTGGTAGCTGTTGTTTCCATCTATCTTATCTCCTACAATTCTTTTGTGAGTTTGCCGAGGATTTGAACGCCGCGGACAATCTGCTCGTCGGTGGGGGTGGAGTAGTTCATTCGGAAGGAGGTGGTCGGCTCGTCGTCGCTCGTCATAAAGGCGTTGCCAGGCACCACCGCAACCTTGTGGTTTTTGACCGCATTTTCACAGAATGCGAGCATGTCGGTCCCTTCGGGCAGGGTGCACCAGAGGAAGAGGCCGCCGGTCGGGGTGGTCGAAGCGACCGCGGGATTAAATTCGGCTTTGATGCCGTCGAGCATGAGCTGCGCCTTGTGTTTGTAGATGCTGCGCAAATTTTCGAGGTGGGCGTCAAAGTCGTATTCGGTCAGGAAATGGTGGGCGATCATCTGGGGCAGGATGCCGGTGTGGACGTCGTTTGTCTGCTTGAGGACGGTGATCTTCTGCACGATGTCTTTGTGCGCGCAGACGTAACCCACCCGCAGGCCGGGGGAGAGCACTTTGGAAAAGCTGCCGATGTAGATGACGATGCCGTCCTCGTCAAACGATTTGATGGAGGGAACCGCCTCGTCCGAGAAGCGCAGCTCCCCATAGGGATTGTCTTCGAGGATACAGATGCTGTATTTCTTTGCCAGCTCGTAAATCGCTTTTCTTTTTTCAAGACTGGTGGTGATACCGGAAGGGTTTTGGAAATTCGGGATGATGTAGAGCAGTTTTGCGCTCGGGTTTTGCTTCATCGCCTGTTCGAGCAGCTCGAGGTTCATGCCGTCCTCCTCCATGGGGACGCCGACGAGGGTCGCCTCGTTGGATTTAAATGCGTTGAGCGCACCGACAAAACTCGGACTTTCGCAGAGGATGACATCCCCCTTGCCGCAGAATGCTTTGGTCGCGAGGTCAAGCACCTGCTGCGCCCCCGAGGTCATAATCAACTCGTCGAATTCCTTTCCAATCCCATTTCTGCGTTTGATATCCGCTTTGACAACGTCGCGCAGCGGAGTGTACCCCTCGGTGAGGCTGTATTGCAGCGCGTCAATCGGCTCTTTTTCGAGAATCTCAGCAGTAATTTTGCGGATTGCGTCAACCGGAAACGCCTCAGGGGCGGGATTTCCGGCAGAAAAAGCAATGACGCTTTTGTCAGAGGAATATTTGAGAATTTCACGAATGACGGACGGCTTTAAATTCTCCATCTTCTCATCGAATTTATAACCCATAGTGAGTCCTTCTTTCCAGATAGTTTCTTTTTCTTTTTTGTGAATGATTTTATTTTATCACACTCGCGGAAAAAATAAAAGGCTGTATTCACAGAATTTGCTTGAATCCGCCAGGAATTGTTCTATAATAGAAGGTAGAAACACTTTTTCAAGGCACTGAAACGACCAACATTAAGGATCGATGGAGATTATGAAACAAAAAAAACAACCGACAGAGGATTTGCAGTGGTTCCGGCTCGACAATGCGGCCAAGCTGTTTCCCGCTGTCAGCGACACACAGAATTCCAATGTATTCCGCCTCTCGTTTGAGCTGTATGAGCCGGTGGAGCGGGAACTGCTGCAGCAGGCGCTCGACAGGACGCTCGAGGGGTTTCCCTCCTTCCGAGTGCGGCTGCGCAGGGGGTTGTTCTGGTATTTTCTCGAGCACAATCCCGATCAGGCCAAGGTGCACCGCGACCGCCTGCCCCCCTGCACCTATTTTAAAGAGATCAAAAACAAGGGGTTCCTCTTCCGGGTGACCTATTTTAAAAACAGGATCAATCTCGATTTGTTCCACGTCCTCGCCGACGGCACCGGCGCTCTGCAACTCATCCGCACGCTTGTCTACAACTACCTGCTGCTCTCCCACGCCGGGGAGCTGAGCGAGAGCTATCCGCCTTCCGGTTGCGAAGCCCCGCCTCTCTCCCGGGCGGAGGACAGCTTCAGCAAATACTACGACAAATCCAAAAAGAGCACACCGTTTGAGAAAAAGGCGTACCACATCACTGGAACCAAGCTCATGCCGGGCGACATCAAAATTATCACCGGCGAAATGCCGGTTGCCCAGGTGCTCGCCCTCGCCAAACAGAGCGGGGTCACCCTCACCGCTTATCTTTCCGCACTGGTGATCTCGGCCATTTATCATGAGAATATGCCGGCGCGCCAGCGCAAGCACCCGATCAAGATCAACATTCCGGTCAACCTGCGCAACCATTTCCCGTCGATCACCTCCCGCAATTTTTTCTCCTGCATTGACGCGAGCTTTGACTTCAGTCAGGGGGAACCTCCCTTTGAGGAATTGCTGCACGCCGTCAACAAGCAGCTCAAGGAGCAGCTCAACCGGGAGGACCTCTCGGAGCGGATCAACTACCAGGTGGCCACTGAGCGCAATGTGGCGATCCGGTTTATTCCGCTGTTCCTCAAAAACATCGGGCTCAGAATCGCCTATAACAAGGGGGAGGTTGTCTATTCGGCGGCGTTGTCCAATCTCGGGCGGATCCAAATGCCGGAGTACCTCATGCCCTATCTGCGGGGCGCAACCCTGGTCATGAGCCCGTCCAAGCATCAGGCGGTCAAAATTGGCGTCTCTTCCTTTGGGGACACCCTTTCAGTCACCTTCTCCGCCTCGATCGCACAGCCGGATATCGCCCGGCATTTTTTCCGCTCCCTGGCCGGGCAAGGGGTGGAGATCACTCTGACGACAAACGAGGTGAAGCCCAGATGAAAACCTGCAAGCAATGCAATCTCACGGTGCGGGAAGCGCTCGACAAATGCCCCCTCTGCTACACTACGCTCAGCGGAGAGGAGGAGGGCTGCACCCAGAGCTACCCCCGCACCTCGGATTTTTTCAGCCGTTACAACCTGCTCATGCGCATCCTGATTTTCGTCTCGATCGTCGGGTGCGCCGCCTGCCTGATTCTCAACTTCATCTACCCGACCGGATACTTCTGGTCTCTTCTGGTTGTCGGCGGGGTGGTCTACAGCTGGGCCGCGGCGATGTCGGCCATCAAAAAGCGGTACAACATCGGGTTTAACATTGCGATTCAAACCCTGGCGCTCGCGGTGTTTGTGGTGCTCATCGACCTGCTCACCGGCAACCACGGCTGGGGGGCGAGTTATGCCTCCCCCGCAGTCTGCATTGCGGGAAACTTGAGCGTCACAATCACCCTGATGATCGACCATTTCAACCTCAAAGGCTATATCATCTATCTGCTGATGACGGTCGCGATCGGTTTCCTGCCCCTCTTTTTCCTGCTCGGAGCCGCGACTGCGAGCTGGCTCATCCTTGTCAGCGCCGCCTACTCGGGGTTCACATTGATCGGCGCGTTTGTGTTCGCCGACCGCGCGACCAAAATTGAACTGAAAAAACGGCTGCATTTGTAAAGGAGGCCCCATGCTCGAAGCAATCCGAGAACCCAGCTGCTGGGATTCTCTAGCGAAAACAAAAAAGCCCATCGTTCTCTACGGGATGGGCAATGGGGCAGACAGCATCCTCGACGTCTTGGAACAGCGGGGCATCCGTGCCCAGGCGGTCTTTGCAAGCGACGGATTCGTCCGCGGGCACTCCTTCCGCGGCTTCCCAGTGCGCAGCTATGACGAAGTATGCCGGGAATTCGGGGAGTTTGTGATCCTGCTTTCCTTCGCGGTGCACCACAGCGGGATGCTCGACCGCATACGGGAGCTCAGCAGCATTCACGAGCTCTACGCCCCCGACGTCCCTGTTGCAGGAGACGGGCTGTTCACCCGGGAGTATCTCGCACAGCACGAGGCAGAGTTTGACCGCGCCTACCAGCTGCTCGCGGATGAACAATCCCGCAAAGTCTTCCTGGAAGTGCTGCGCTTCAAGGTGAGCGGAAACCCCGCCCACCTTTTTTGCTGCCAAACGGACAAAGACGAGGCGTGGCAGCTGTTGAACCCCTCCACGCAGGAGGACTTTGTAGACCTCGGCGCCTATGATGGGGACACCATCCGGGAGCTGCTCGCCCACACCGGGGGCTGCTACCGTCGTATTCTCGCGCTCGAACCGGATGAAAAAAACTTCCGCAAGCTCACCCGCAATACCCAGGGATTTGTCAACATCGACCTGCTCCAGGTGGCCGCCTGGGACCGACCCGCCACTCTGCTGCTCAGCAAGCGAGGCGGGCGTAACTCCCGCCTTGCCCAACAGGGGGAACCCGTCCGGGCCGATGCGCTCGACAATCTCGCCAACCACCCGGTTTCATTGCTCAAGCTGGATGTGGAGGGCAGCGAAGCCCGCGCACTCGACGGCGCTCGCCAAACGATCCGCCGCGACAGGCCAAAGCTCTACCTCTGCGCCTATCACCGCAACGAGGATCTCTTCGCCCTGCCGCTGCAGCTCGAGTCGATCAGCCCCGGCTACCGCATCTTCCTGCGGCACCACCCCTATGTGCCTGCCTGGGAGACGAATTTTTACTGCCTACCATAGAAAAGTTGGTTTTTATTCATAAAATATTGTTTGATTATTCAGCGATATTGCAGTATAATAGATATACGGGAGGACATATCCTCCTGTCTCCACACCGCAGAATTTCAATTTCTAAAGGAGGCTACAAATTATGATCAACATTACAGCAAGAGGATTCGAACTCAAACAAGGTGCAAAGGATGGGATTGAAAAGGAGTTAAAACGCGTTGACAAAATGCTCCCAGAATCGGCGCTGTTCGACGTGACGCTCTCCAAGGTGACGACTGGCTACAAATGTGATATCACGGTAAAATACACTGGAAGCTTTATCCGCGGCGAAGCTGCCGCCGAAAAAATAGAACCGAGTATTGACTTCGCTGTGGATGACCTCAAACGCAAGCTGCGCAAGTTAAAAACCAGCTTGGTCGACAAAAAGAGAAAATCCGGCATCGATGACCTCGCAGGCGCGATGAATCAACTCGGCGACAGTGCGGAAGAACTCTCCGAAACCCCTTCGAGCGAGATCAAACGCACCAAGCATGTGGTGCTTCAGATGATGACCGACGACGAAGCGATTGTGCAGATGGAAATGCTGGGGCATTCCTATTTTGTCTATCTCGGCGAGGACGGGCTCACCCGCATTGTCTACGCGCGGCAGAAAGGCAAGGGCTACGGTCTGCTCATCTGCGAATAGAAAAAGAGGTCGCCCCCGCCCGGAAGGCGGGGGCGTTTTTTTACAGCTGGAACACTCCTGGCTGTCAGCTCACACACAAAGAAGTCAGGTGGAGCTCTCGGCGTATTTCCCCACCGCCCGAACGCCGTTTCCTGTTCGAGGCACCAAACTTTTGGAGCCTTACAGGGCGGCCGTAGATACCAGACTCTACCCAAAGCGATGGCTGCGGGAGACCACATCCAACAAAAGAGAATCGTGGGTGCCATTGCGAAAATAATAGAAAACACCATTTGGACGTTGCAATAGGCGTGATGCGTAAAACGAAAGATTTCGCACCCATTTAATTGTGTGGGGACAGCGCGCTCCGGAGGGATTTGTCTCCCCCACACAGCGCACGCCTGGAGCTGATTACGGAGGATGTACAAAAATGAAATTTCAACTTGTCGAAACCGGGGTGGAACACCCCGATTTTGTCGAACTCGTCCACCAGCTCGACGAATACTACTACATGCGGTTCCGCGACATTGTGCTCAACTATCAGCAGCACCACGATCTGAGCACCATGAAATGCGGCGTGGTTGCCTATGTGGACGGGCAGCCCGCGGCGTGCGGGGCGCTGAAAGTGTACAACGAGACATCTGTAGAGATGAAGCGAATTTTTGTGCGCAGTGAATTCCGCCGGCAGGGCCTCGCTTCCCAGATCATGAAAACACTCGAAAAACTTGCCATAGAGCAGGGGTTTGCCTATGCGGTGCTAGAAACCGGGGCGGAGATGAAAGACGCAATCCGTTTTTACCAAAAGATCGGCTACGAGGTGATCCCAAATTTCGGTTCCTTCATAGGGGACGATGTCTGTATCTGTTTTGGCAAACCTCTTTTGGCGCAATAAACAGCGGGAGGAAACCGGCAACTCTATCGGTTTCCTCCCGCTTATTTTGATCTATGCGTACATCTCCGGGTACAACGGCTTCCGAGGCTTACAGAACCAGCGAAGGGGCGGTGTAAGTCCGTGCGCCCATCTCACTGTTGAGCATATAAAGGCCCTTGGCCTCGTTGCCGAAGAGGTCGAACTTTTTGATCAGGTCGTCAGTGTTCTTTTCCTCCTCACCCTGCTCCTTGATAAACCAGTCAAGGAACTGCATCGTGCGGAAATCCTTCACTGCAAACGCCTCGGAATAGACTGCATTGATCAACGAGGTCACATACTGCTCATGTGCCAGCGCAGCGACAAGAGGATCTTTAAAAGTGTGATACTCTTTGTCAGGCGCGTCGATTGTTGCAAGCTTGACCGAAACGCCGTTGTTCTGGAGATAGGTGAGGATGAGCATCGCGTGATCCCGCTCCTCCTGCGCCTGAATCTTGAACCAGTTTCCGAATCCGTCAAGGTTTTGATCGTAGTAGTAATTCGACATATCCAGGTAAAGATAGGCTGAGTAAAATTCCTTGTTGATCTGGTCGCACAGCAGCGTGCTAACTTCCTTGCTTAACATCTTAATCATTTCCTCCTTGGTACAAGCCGAAACGGCAGGCGGTACCCGTCTGCCGTAGGCTGTGAAAAATAATTGGGGTTTTAGAATGTGACGTCTTCTCCTGTGAAGGCACAGGTGATGACCTTTTTCATATTTTCAACATCAATCGGGCGGGGATTGGAGGCGGTGCAGGGATCACCAACCGCTTGTTCCGCGATAAAGTCGATCTTTTGTTCCAGATGTTCTTTGGTCACGCCGTTTTCCGTATAAGTCTGCTTGATGTCGAGCTTTTTGTTGAGCTCTTTGATCGAGGCGACCAGCGAATCGGTGAGCTGCTTGTCGGTGTAACCCGGCAGGCCGAGGTAGCGCGCGATCTGCGCGTACCGCTCCATACAGACCTTAGAGTTGTACTGGATGACAAATGGCAGCAGGATTGCATTGCAGCATCCGTGCGGAATGTCAAATTCTGCGCCTGTCTTGTGAGCAATCGAGTGGGCGATGCCGAGCAGCGCGTTGGAAAACGCCATGCCGGCGAGGCACTGCGCCATGTGCATCTTGCCGCGCGCCTCTTCCGAACCGTTGTAGGAGTCGACCAGGCTGTCGTAAATATCGGAAATTGCCTGGAGGGCGAGTGGGTCAGAGAAGGGGGAGCGGGCGGTTGCCACATACGCCTCAATCGCGTGGGTGAGCGCGTCCATACCGGTGTGGGCGGTCAGTTTTTTGGGCATGGTCAGCGGGATGTCGGTGTCGAGGATCGCTACATCCGGGGTAATTTCAAAGTCCGCAAGCGGATATTTGACGTTGTTGGAGTAATCGGTGATGACCGAAAATGCGGTGACTTCGGTCGCAGTGCCGCTCGTCGACGGAATCGCGACAAAGATCGCCTTGGTTCTCAGCTTGGGCATGGTAAAGGGATCTTTGATGTCCTCAAAGGTTTTATCAGGGTACTCGTAGAACACCCACATTGCCTTTGCCGCGTCGATTGGGGAACCGCCGCCGATCGAAACGATGATATCCGGCTCAAACTCCTGCATGGCTTTGGCGCCTTTAAAGACAGTTTCAATCGAAGGATCGGGTTCAACGCCCTCAAACAGCTGGGTTTCAATATCAACAGAATGGAGGACGTCCTCTACTTTTTGAAGAAATCCGCCTCGCTTCATCGAACTGCCGCCGGTGACGATGATCGCCTTTTTGTGCCCCTTGAGGTTTTTGAGCTCGTCGATTGCTCCGGGGCCGTAATACAGATCTCTGGGTAACGTAAATCTTGCCATTGTAGTTCCTCCTCAATATGTAAGGGATAAAACGACTGTGTTTGTTTTTTAACAATCATTTTTCGCCTTTTATTTTAATACTATTTCTAAAAAAAATCAAGTCACAATCGTGAAATTATTTAGATGAACCAAATTTAATAGAAGTTTTACAATCGCCTGTTGACTTATTTAAAAAGCATGCTATGCTAAAAAATTAAAAAGGGGATGTTTGTGTTGAAACAGCTGATGCGCAGAATTGACCGGGCGAGTCTCAACTTTGTTTTCGCCCTTTTACTCGTTACCTTTGGCTCATTGCCGGTTCTCACTCTCTTTGAGCCACAGAGCTGGCCCATCATCGTCGCTCTGTGTGGTTGGTCGGCGGTCTCTGTCGTTCTACTCTGCCTTACAATTTATTGGTTTTTGCAACCCTTGAGTGATCTGAAACTGGATTTAAAACTCGATGCGGCGGAATATGAGGGCCAGCGTGTCTTCTTCCCCCTACGCAGTGCTCCTTGCTCGGCGGAGCAGCGACTGAAGCAGCTGCACAGTTTTTTTGACACTGAGGGGTTCACAGTCCAAAGCAATCAGCGGGTTGGAGAAACTTGCTGTCAGCTCCGGGTCACCCGCATCCTTACCGACGGCTTGCCCTGTCCGGTAGGGGTGCTGTTTGATTTTATCGACGCCCCCAGCCTCTCCTTTCCCTTGGTCGATGAATATCTCGCGCAGCTCTCCAAAAAGGCCAAAAGCCTGCTTGCGGTGAAACAGCGGGTGATCTGCCCCTGTTTTCTGACGAGCGAACCCGACCCTGCATTTCTCAAGCTCTTTTGGACAGTGGACACCTATCCGCAGGGGCAATGCCTGCCGGTTGTGTATGACAGCACAAACAGCAAGGTATATTTTGCTTGCTGCAAAACGGTGCAAAAGGAAAATGCCCTTGCAATTCAGATGATCTGCCGCTTTCTGCTTGAGGTACCAGACGGCTCCCTACCGGCAGCAGGACCGGAGGAATTGTATGAACCTTGGCGTGAGTACGAATCGATGAGTATTTGGAAAATTTTTAAAAAAATATGGACAACCAGACGAAATGCAAAGTGTTCAAAGCTAAAACTTTCTGAAATGGAAAAATCAATAATAGAACTAGACCGAGAGCAGCTCGCGTCAATGTACGACGGCCAAATTTTATTTGAAGATGTCGATGTTCAGGAGGATATCGCCTCGCTTTATGTGCGTATAGGAGGTCGGGGCTTTGTCCAGGAGATGATGCACCACAGAAAAAACTGGGATGCCCTGACGCTTTTGCCCTCAAACAAGCTCCGCTGGATCTATCCAACATCCAAACGGATGACCAAAGAGGAACGACAACAGGCCGTATCCATCGTGGAGCAATATCTGCGCTCATCCGGCTACACCCTGTGTTGGGCGCCCTTTGAGCAGGACTGACCAAAGAGAAAACAGCGCAGAAGGTGGCGGATAAACAGGCAAAGCATCCCAAAAATACAGGACAGTCCGATCCGGCCAGTAGACGAACCCTCTCTTATAAGCAGTTTCTGTTCCAACTATCGTCCACGGGAGCTGGACAACCAACGCCTTGAGATCCGAACGGCCAGCAGTGTTGTTGAAGCCAAAAGTTGTTCCTTGGTATGATCTTGAAACACGCGGGTTTCCGCTTTTTAAAGCATCTTTCTTGCAGCTCATTCCGGTCAGCAACTGGGGAATGAGGAAAATTGCAGGTTCCCCATTCATTCGCTGCAGCCGACTCACAAATATCAGCCGCGCTAAAACGAGAACGGAGCCGTGCGACGCGTTTTCCAAGGCATCGCACGCTCCTTTACACGCAAGTACAAAGGGATGCCCTGCCCTTCTTCGCAAGCGCGCGGACTGGAATGCCGCAACGTAAAAAGTGCCGCCGGATAAACCGACGGCGCTTTTTGTGCTATTTCTGATAGGCTTTGACAATCTCGAGGATGTACATGCGGTGGTAATCCTTTGCCGCGTAATTTTTTTCAATCTCCGGATCGAGGAACTGCTTTGGCTCAAGGTCGTCAAAATAGAGCTTTTTGCACACCAAAACCAGATTTGCCTCCGCAAAGGCAGTGGTTCCATCCACAAAGAGAGGGGTGAGGCCCGCCTCCTTTGCCTTGTCGCAGTCCCGACCGGATTTGCTGCCGCACAGGGTGAGCGCAGAGCGGTGCTCCTCCCCAAAAAAACTGAGGGTGAGCAGATCGTTTTTCTCGACAAACTCATAGGTGTAGCGCTGCGGCCGAATGTAAACGGTCGCCACATTTTTGTGCCAGAGTACTCCGAGGCCGCCCCAGCTGGCGGTCATGGTGTTGAACCCCTGTGCATCGCCCGATGTGATGAGCATCCAGTCTTTGGAAATCAGCTCGAACGGTTTGAACGAAAGATCGGCAATGTTGATTTCACGAAAATCCATCTAAAATCAGCTCCTTTTGGTCTTATTATAGCACAGCCGTCAAGAGATTGGTGTCGTTGTATAAATATTCATATAACTTTATTTATTATGCATATACGAGTATATATTATGCATAAAATGAATATTTTTTCAATTTAGGGGTTGTATTTTCAGTTTGAATGATGTATAATGAGGTCAACATCAAAAACGTAAGGAGTTGTCTCACATGGCAGAGATTAAAAAGGTGATCCTGGCCTATTCCGGTGGCCTAGATACATCCATCATCATTCCGTGGCTCAAGGAGAATTACAACAACTGCGAGGTTGTCGCTGTTGCTGCAGACGTAGGGCAGGGTGCAGAGCTGTCCGGCTTGGAGGAAAAAGCGATTAAAACCGGAGCGAGCAAGCTCTACATTGAAGACCTCACCAAAGAATTCGTCGAAGACTACATCTTCCCAACCGTCAAAGCAGGCGCAGTGTACGAAAACAAATATCTGCTCGGCACCTCCTTCGCGCGTCCGCTGATCGGAAAACGACTGGTTGAGATTGCAAAAAAGGAAAACGCAGACGCAATCGTACACGGCTGCACCGGAAAAGGGAACGACCAGGTCCGCTTCGAGCTCGCCATCAAGGCGTTTGCCCCCAACATGAAGATCATCGCCCCCTGGAGAACCTGGGAGCTCAAATCGCGTGACGACGAGATCGACTACGCTGAAGCGCACAACGTCCCGATCGCACTGACGCGGGAGACCAACTACTCCAAGGACAAAAACATCTGGCACCTCTCCCACGAGGGTCTTGATCTCGAAGACCCTGCGAACGAGCCGGATTACGAGAAAATCCTTGAACTCGGCGTTTCTCCTGAGCAGGCGCCCGATAAACCGACCTACATCACCCTCAGCTTTGAAAAGGGTGTGCCGGTCGCACTCAACGGCGAAAAGATGGACGGCGTGACGCTGGTCAAAAAGCTCAACGAAATCGGCGGCGCAAACGGTGTCGGCCTTGCGGACATTGTGGAAAACCGGCTTGTCGGCATGAAATCGCGCGGCGTTTACGAGACCCCCGGCGGCAGCATCCTCTACCACGCCCACGAGGTACTCGAGACGATCTGCCTCGACAAGGAGACACAACACTACAAGCAGCAGATTGCGCTGAAATTTGCCGACATCGTTTACAACGGCCAGTGGTTCACCCCGCTGCGGGAAGCTCTCTCCGCCTTTGTCGACTCAACTCAGGAAACTGTGACGGGCGACGTCAAACTCAAACTCTACAAGGGCAACATCATCAATGCAGGCGTAACCTCTCCGTATACACTCTACAGCGAGGAGTTCGCATCCTTCGGCGAGGACGACGTTTACGACCAGAACGACTCTGCGGGATTCATCAACCTCTTCGGCCTTCCGATCAAAGTCAAGGCGTTGCTTGACGAGCAGAGAAACAAATAAAATCATCAAGGGGCTTCTCGATCGCAGAGGCCCCTTGTCAGTACAAAGGAGAAATCACCATGGCAAAAATGTGGGCGGGGCGTTTTAAAAAAGAGGTTGACGAAAAAGTCAACGACTTTAACTCCTCGATTTCATTTGACGCCCGGATGTACCGGCAGGACATTCAGGGCAGCATCGCGCACGCGACGATGCTCGGTGCAACCGGAATTATTGCAACATCTGAAGCGGACTCCCTTGTCAAAGGGCTCAAAGGGATTCTCGCCGACCTCGACGCTGGACAGCTCGAGTTCGACCCCACGGCGGAAGATATCCACATGTTTGTGGAGGCCGAGCTCACCAAACGGCTCGGGGATACTGGCAAACGGCTGCACACAGCGCGCAGCCGCAACGACCAGGTAGCACTTGACTTTAAAATGTATCTAAAAGATGAAGCCGCGGAAATAAAGTCGATCACCGCAGAGCTTGTACGCACGCTCTATACCCTGGCAGAGCAGCACCTCGACACCATTCTCCCGGGCTATACCCATCTCCAGCGCGCCCAGCCGGTGACATTTGCCCATCACCTGATGGCGTATGTGCAGATGTTTTTGCGCGACATCGACCGGTTAAACGACTGCTGTAAGCGGCTCGATCTCATGCCGCTTGGCAGCTGCGCACTCGCCGCGACCACCTACCCAATTGACCGGCAGATGGTGAGCGACCTGCTCGGCTTCTCGGCTCCAACCCAAAACAGCCTCGACGGCGTCTCTGACCGGGACTATGCGATCGAACTGACCTCTGTGCTCGCAACCCTCATGATGCACCTCTCCCGCCTGTCGGAGGAAATTATCCAGTGGTGTTCCTGGGAATTCAAATTCATTGAACTCGACGACGCGTATGCGACCGGCTCGAGCATTATGCCGCAGAAGAAAAACCCCGACATCACAGAGCTCGTGCGGGGCAAAACCGGCCGAGTTGTAGGGGATCTTGTTACACTTCTGAGCATGATGAAAGGACTTCCCCTAGCCTACAACAAGGACATGCAGGAGGACAAGGAGGCGACGTTCGACGCGATCGACACCGCAAAGCTGTGCATTACAACCATGACGCCAATGCTCCAAACCATGCGGGTGCTCAAAGACAACATGCGCAAGGCTGCGGCAAAAGGGTTTATCAACGCGACTGACTGCGCCGACTACCTGGTCAAAAAGGGGCTGCCCTTCCGCGACGCCTACAAGATCACCGGCGAGCTCGTCGCCATCTGCATTGATCAGGACAAAACCCTTGAAACACTCGAGCTTGCAACTTACAAACAGGTCTGTGAGACCTTTGAAGAGGATATTTATGAGGCAATCGACCTGCTCACCTGCGTCAACGGACGGGACACACTCGGCGGGCCATCCGCAAAAAGTGTAACCGCCCAGATTGCAGCGGCGAAGCAGCAGCTGAACACATTGATGGAGGGATAACCGATGAAACACCTACTCAAACTGCTCGACCTGAGCAAAGAAGAAATCACCGAACTGCTTGACCTCGCGGATAAGCTGAAATTTGAAAACAAGCACGGAATTGAGCACCACCTGCTCAAGGGAAAGACGCTTGGCATGATCTTTCAAAAATCTTCCACAAGAACCCGCGTCTCGTTTGAGACCGGTATGGTCCAACTCGGCGGCTATCCGCTGTTCCTGAGCTCGAACGACCTCCAAATCGGCAGGGGAGAGCCCGTGCAGGACACCGCTCGGGTCCTCTCTCGCTATCTCGACGGCATCATGATCCGCACCTTTGCGCAGCAGGAGGTGGAGGATCTCGCCGAGTACGGCTCGATTCCGATCATCAACGGGCTCACCGATTTCTGCCACCCCTGCCAGGTGCTCGCTGACCTTCAGACCATCCGGGAGCACAAGGGGAGCTTTGACGGCCTCAAAATGTGCTACATCGGCGACGGAAACAACATGGCAAACTCCCTCATCGTGGGAGGACTCAAGGTCGGCATGCAGGTTGCGGTGGCCTGCCCCAAGGGCTATGAGCCGGATGAACAGGTGCTCGCGTTTGCCAAGGAGCAGGGCGGCTTTACCCTGACTGAGGATCCGAAGCAAGCGGCGCAGGATGCTGATGTTCTCTTCACCGACGTCTGGGCGTCAATGGGCCAGGAGGGCGAAGCGGAAAAGCGGCGCGCTGTCTTTGAAGGAATCTATCAGATCAACGACGAACTCCTCGCAGCAGCGCACCCCGACGCAATGGTACAGCACTGCCTGCCCGCCCATCGCGGTGAGGAGATCACCGCCGAAGTCTTTGAAGCACATGCACAAGAGATTTTTGACGAAGCGGAAAACCGTCTGCACGCGCAAAAAGCGGTTCTCGTCAAGCTGCTCGGCTAAAACCGAACCAGTTAACACCCCATTTGCCTCACCATCCCAGGTGAGGCAAATGGGGTGTTTTGCACTGCGGTAGAAATACCATGCGCACTACATCGTTTCCCGAAGGAGCTGCCAGCGAATTGTAGCGCCTGACTCTGGGTTTCAGTGCGCGGTTCTGCGCATCTCATTACTGCATGTTTTGACTCCTTCAAGGGGTTTCCCAGCCGAAAAAACAGTGCAGCCCTCTCGCTTCGCTCCGTTTTTTGCGAAGGGAAGTCATCTGCCGGGCTGTTCTTTTGCGTGTTTCCTCTCAATTTCCGACACAAAACAAGTTGCCTTTTTTCCAGCATCTGTTATAATAGGCTCAAAGGAGAATTGCGATGAAATACTGCAAAGTATCTAGAAAAAAAATCCTCGTTGAGGAGCTGGCAGCACTCCTGCTGTGGTTTGTGATTTCTATTTTTCCATTTATCTATATTGACACCTTTTCATTTTGGTGGTGGGCTGTACTGCTCCCGCCCCTCGTCCTCTACCTGGGTGCGGCGCTGTTTTACATCCCCGCCGCCTACCGCAACACCTGCTACCTGATCAATACCTCCAAGGTGATCTATCAGAGAGGGGTCATCATCCGCCGCCAGCAGATCATGGCGCGCAAACGGATTGTATACGTCACCCTGATGCGCACCCCGCTCACCCCGCTATTCCACACAGCGGATGTGATCGTGCGCGCAACCGGGGCGACGATTGTAATCAAGTATCTCGACCTGAACCGGGCAAAGGAAATCGTCCGATTTCTCGCACCGGGCAATGAACTCTGAGGAGGGCGCGATGGAATACAAAAAGGCCCATCCGGTCAACATTGTGGAGAGCACTTCCCGGTTCTACATCCTGCTTCTGCTCCCCATCCTGCGCGGTCTGCTCTTCTCGGGGGGCAACCTGTACATCTGGCTCAAGGGCGCGTGGTTTGATATCCTGATCATCGCCGCAATTATTCTGCTCGGCTACATTCGGTGGTACTTTAACATGTTCCGCATCGATGAGGACGGGCTGACCATTTTCCGCGGAATCTTTCTCATTAAAAAGGAGTTCATCCAGTACGACCGGATTGCGAGCGTGGCGGTGGAGTATCCGTTCTACCTCAAACCGCTGCGCGCAGTGCGTGTGCAGGTGGACACTGACGCCGGCCGCAAGCGCAGGGCGGACTTTTCCATGACCATGCGCAGACGGGATGCAGAGGAGCTTTTGGAAAAGTCCAAAGCGCGGCTGATCACCGGCGACCAGATGACCAAGAGCTACAGCCCCAAGCTGTTCTACATCGGGGTGCTCTCCCTGATTTCCTCCAACAGCTTCACTGGGGTGATCTTTGCCTCCACCCTGATTTCTCAAAGCGGCAGGTTGCTCGGCAAGGAATTTGAGGATTTGATCATGAACAACCTCACCCGGCTGGCGGAATTCCTCGCCCTAGGGCTGCCCCCCGCAGCGGCAATCATCGCCTACCTTCTCATCGGCGGGTGGCTTATTTCGTTTATCATCAACATCGTTCGCCACAAGGATTTTACTGTGACCCGTCGGGATAGCAGCCTGCTCGTCGAGGCGGGGATCATCACCCCCCGCAAAATCTCGATTGATGTCAATCAGATCAATCTGGTGGAAATCCACCAGACGCTGACAACCAAAATTCTCGGCTTTTACTCGGTATTTATCCACTGTACAGGGTACGGTAAGCAGAAAAATACCATTTCGGTGTTGATCCCGGCCGCGGAAAAGCACGAGGCAACCCGCAATCTCGAGCTGCTGCTGCCTGAAATTCCGTTCGTCAAAAAGTCAATCAAGCCAAAGCTGCGCAACCTCTCCCGCTTTATCCTAGTCCCCAGCGTGTTGATCGCCTCGGTTGTCGTTGCGATCTGGCTGTGCAACAGACTGTTCCCCAGCTGGGGCGGACTGATCCTGTTCTTGGGCATCATGCTGGAAATCCCACTTGTCTGGTACCTTCTCGTGCGAATTTTTTCCTTCACCCACACCGGGGCAGGGGTACGGGACGGGATTTTTACAATACACTACACCAAACGGTTCCTCTTTAACCGAGTTTCCATCCCGGTGGAAAAGGTGTCCAAAGTGGTGTTCAGCCAGACGCTGTTTCAGCGCACCACCAACTGCTGTGACGTCATCGTCTATACCTATTCAGAGGGGACGAAAAAGCACGTTGTGCAAAACCTCAACTACACAGAAGCCTCCACGCTGCTGCTCCCTCAGATTGGAGAAGCACCCGTTTATGATAAAGAAAAATAAAATGTCGATAAAATAAAAATAAACTGTGAATTTATCTGATAAAAATAATTGCAAAATTGTAAACAATGTGCTATAATGTTTTTAGAAACCAAATAAAGTAAATTCACAGTGAATGAGGGATGGCTATGCGTGAACGACTGCGTGCCAACGGGAATGTAAAAACTGCAATTAAGATCAGCATGATCCTGATTCTCTTCTTTATGATCCCTGCGCTGATTCTGATCTGGCGCATGATGGCGTTCTAAAAACATGACCGGCTCCGCAGGCTCTGTCTTTTGGGAGCATTGAAACAGGATGCAGATAGATTTTTGGTTGTAACAACGGCATCCGATATTGCCTTGTCTGATCCATGGTTTGTTTTGCTGACAACTCAAAAAAAGGGGAGAGCGAACGCTAACGTCACATAGGGAAATAATTTGAAACCATTATTGAAATATAAACTTATGGACGTTGCAAAGGCAATTAAAGACAGTGTAAAAGTCAGAATGTATCGTTGAAAGAGTTTGAACTTACAGTGCACTTTTTAAGCTATTTCTTGATTTTGTCATACTTTATAAATACAATGCCCTTAATAATGCAAACTGAAAGCAAAACGTTAAATCCTAATTTGTTGAAATAAAGGAATAGTAATGAAAAAAATATATGCAATAAGGCAAATGATTGTATCTCTTGTGGCACTTGTATTTCTTACTTGGGCTTTTTTCAAAAATGATCGTTGGGCAAAAATAATAATTATTCCATTCTTAATATGTGCGTTTGCAATACTGATGGAAAACCTATTTTTTATATTAAACAAAATAAAAATATCGAATTTTTTTAAACTTGTATTTCGTAACAGTTTTTTTGTTTATATTTTTGGCTTTTTATCGTATGTGATTTATTATTCTATAACAACGAAAGCCTATTCACTCTTAATAGTAGCAGCAGTAATGTTGCTAATTCTGTTATTTGCTATATATTTTTCAAAAAAATATTTTTAATCAAAAATAATACTTCTTAGCAAAAACTCACAATTTATGGAAAGTTTTATGAAGAAAGTGTTGTTAAGTGCAGATAATGAAATAAGTGTGTTTGCTGTTCCAGATAAGGTGGCTGATAACCTTGAGAAATATTGCTTAGAGTTTTCTTGTCATTGGTTGTATGAATGCCCTGATGCAGCGAAGTATCGTGTTAAAATGGATGGGACAACCGGCGTATGCTATAACGAAAGAGATTTATAGATTATCTCAATCAATACATTTGTGATAAACAATCTTTATTGATTGAAACGCTCGCTCATGTGTATGACGAAAAAAATCTGCCAAAAGAATATGTTTGGTTGCCATATTACAATTTTTGACTAAAGTAACTTCTGGTTTGAAAAAACGATGAAATGAAGTGTTATCAGTTATGGTTCATCATACATATCGGGTATTTGAAACGAAAAACAAAGGGCTAAATCCATACCGGTATGGAAAGATAATATTTAATAACAAATCGGAATTTACCGCATTCCCTCACACAATCACCATTATCTCTTCGATTTGGTACAATGTACCGAAACGGGGGGATTTTTTTATGAAATTACAAAAGCAAATCACAGAGACCCGCTTCTCAAAGTGCCGAACAGCGAATAAAAACAGTAAAAATTTACAGAAAAGGAAGCGGGGGATATCACATACCGTAACAAGCAGGGAAACTGTATTTACAGTTTCCAGTAAAAACAGAGTAACCCATTTTACTGAGTTACTCCGTACCTTACATAAAAACTTCCTTATCTGGCGTCCGCGAATCGCTCTCCTCTTTTTTTGAGCGCGCCTGCAATGCCGAATATTTCTAAACACAGGCCGGCCCCTTCTCCGCACCGAATGAATTTTTTCTGATCCAACAACTTCTTTCCGGCCGGGGCGGCGCAAATGCCACCCGTTCCATCCTCTTTTTTGGATCCGCCTTTACCGTTCGATTTCATTTGTACCATCCTCTCCGCTCTCCAAACGCTACATCGCTCTAAATGATACCAAGATCATCACAACTGTGCCCCATCCGGGAGGACATCCTGTAGCGACCAACAGGGTACTCCATCAACTCAAAAGCTGGTCTGGTAAACAATCCGCCCGCATATCTGGGATATCAAAACAAAGCGCGTTCTCGTTATTTTACAATCCCAGCTCTGCTAAAAATTTCAGTCCGTTCCAGTCAGCGAGCGTTTACCTACAATGGCGATAAATAGGGCGAACTGTAGGCTCCGATCGATCCGAATAGACAGCGAGACAGTCCTTCAACATCCTTGCCGATCAAACCGAGCGCGTGCTGATGTAATCTGGTCAAAAAGTATTTGCAAGGCGTCGCTCTGGAAACACATCTATTGCATGCTGCACTCGTTGGATTTGTGGCCGATCAATTCCGAGGGACAGTCAATTCCCGGAACCGTCCTTTCATAAAAGGCCTCAACGACCCCGATACCGCCAGCTGCAAATGGCTAGGACAGTACGAAATCAACCGTTTTCTTTGTCAAAACTCACCGATACTCTGCACATGCTACACAGCTGGAACGGCACAGGGTTCTTAATTGTGACGCAGTACAGATACCTGCACACCCATATGGGCATGATCATGCGATTTATCATTTTGGAAACCGGGCTTTGGCCGAGGATGATCGGCTTGGAAAGTGAAATTCCCTCTGGAGGATATGTCCACTATTTTTAAACCGCTTAGGAGGATCCTCTGAGAGTAACACGGCCTCGCGCAATGCAAAAGATCTTTTTACCGCCGACACCCACTGCTGCCAGTGAAAGGTTCACCCTGCCCCTAAGACAGGAACCAGGCAGTTTGGTCACAGCAGACGTAAAACAACCTCCCCCGCAGAAAAATCTGCATAGGGAGGTTGTTTGCCTGAATGTAACGCACCCAAAACGAGCCGGTGCTTTAGCGCGAAATAAGCCGCATGGTATCCTGAGCGATGAGGAACTCTTCGTTGGTCGGGATGATCCAGACACCGACTTTGGAATCCGGCGTGGAGATTTCTGCCTCGCTTCCGTTGCAGGAAATGTTTTTTTCTTCGTCGAGACGGATGCCGAGGAACTCCATGTCCGCGCAGACGCTTTGGCGCAGCAGTTTGGAGTGCTCCCCAATTCCCCCGGTGAATACCACCGCGTCCACACCGCCCATCGCGGCAGCGTAGGCGCCGATGTATTTTTTCACCTGGTAGGACTGCATCTCAACGGTGATCTGAGCGCGTTCGTTGCCCTCGTTTGCCGCAGCGCGGAGGTCGCGGTCGTCGCTCGATACCCCCGACAGCCCGAGATAGCCGGATTTTTTGTTGAGCAGGTCGTTCATCTGAGCAGGGGTAAGACCTTCCTTCTCCATGATATAAGTGACGACCGAGGGATCGAGACTGCCTGACCGGGTTCCCATGAGTAAGCCGTCGAGGGGGGTAAAGCCCATGGTGGTGTCAACCGACTTTCCTCCGTTGATCGCAGTGATCGACGAGCCGTTCCCCATGTGACAGGTGATGATCTTGAGTTCTTCAATTGGCTTGTCCATCAAGTTTGCCAGGCGGGCGCTGACAAACCGGTGAGAGGTGCCGTGAAATCCGTATTTTCGGATGTTGTAGTTCTCATAATACTCATAGGGGAGACCGTACAGGTACGCCTTTTTGGGCATAGTCTGGTGAAATGCCGTGTCAAACACCGCCACCTGTGGGGTTCCCGGGGAAAGGACGCTTTTGCAGGCGTTGATGGCGAGAATGTGGGCGGGGTTGTGCAGCGGGGCAAGATCAGAAACTTTTTCAATGATGCCGATCACCTCGTCGGTGATGACAACCGACTCAGCAAAATACTCTGCGCCCTGGACGACGCGGTGACCCACCGCAGAGATCTCGTCCATATTTGAAATTACGCCATACTCCCTGCTCACGAGCAGCTCGACGACCTTTTGAAAGGCTTCGGTGTGGGTGGGAAAGTCACAGGCAGCAGAAAACGTTCGGCCATCCGCCGTCTTGTGCTGAATTTCCCCGCCGATGCCAATGCGGCCGCAGACCCCCTTGGCCAGCACCTGTTCATCCGCCATGTCAATGAGCTGGTATTTCAGTGAAGAGCTCCCAGCGTTTGATACCAATATCTTCATTTTGTTTCCTCCTGTAGTCATTTATGCTATACTTATTAATACTACCCGATTCGACAGAAAAATTCAAGTGGGAGAGCGTTTTATGGAAACTGTTTGCGGAATCATTGCAGAATACAACCCATTTCACAACGGGCACTTCTATCAAATTGAGCAAACGCGGGAAAAGGCGGACTGCATAGCCGTGGTGATGAGCGGACACTTCACTCAACGGGGCGACCTAGCCTGTTTCTCCAAATGGGCGAGGGCAAAGGCTGCCCTGCTGTGCGGCGCAGACCTTGTCGTGGAACTTCCCGTCTCATACGCCTGCGCCTCAGCTGAGCGGTTCGCGCTGGGCAGCATCGGCATCCTCGCAGGGCTCGGCTGTGTGGATCTGGTGAGCTTTGGCAGTGAATCGGGGGATCTTACCGCGCTCGAGGCCTGCGCGCAGGCCTGCCTCGAGGTAGATGGATCGCCCGAAATGCAGATTGCGCTGCGCAAAGGTCTCTCCTACCCCAGGGCGCGTCAGCAGGCGTTGGGTAAGACGGGCGAGCTCCTCTCCCAGCCAAACAACACGCTGGGCATCGAATACATCAAAGCCGCAAAAAGGCTGGGTGTCCCGCTCTCCTTCCTGACAGTGAAGCGAACGGGGGCACATCACGACAGCCCACGACCGGACAACTGCTTTGCAAGTGCCTCCTACTTGCGCGGCCAGCTCAAACAAGAGCTGGAGCTGGATGAATTCCTTCCTCCGCAGGCGCTCACCTGCTTCCAGGGTGAACCTGTGGCAGATTTTTCCCGACTTGAAACTGTCTTGCTCTACCGCCTGCGCACCATGGGGAAGGAGGAGTTCGCCATCCTGCCCGATGTGACCGAAGGGCTAGAAAACCGGCTTTACGCAGCTGCCCGCCAGGCAGTTTCAGTCGAGGATTTTCTCCATGAAGTCAAAACCAAACGTTACACCCACTCCCGCCTGCGGCGCATCCTCTGCGCCGCGCTGCTCGGCCTCACCAAACGGGATCAGGAGGAGCTTCCTCCCTACGCACGTGTTCTCGGCTGTACTACAAAGGGAAAGAAACTGCTCGCCCGCGCACGCAAGTCGTCCAACATTGTGGTTTCACCTGACTTTTCTTCCCTTTCCAGACAGTTTCCCCGTCAGACCGCCCTAGAGGTGCGTGCAACCGATCTGTTCAGCCTTGCCCTTCCTCAAGTAGAACGCTGTGGCCGCGATTTTTTGGAGCGCCCTATCATCCTTCCCTGAAAAGCTATGGGGAAAACAGTCGAAAAAAGCCGAACTATCTGAAACTATTCTAGTTTTTGCCTTGTCTAATAGATAACGTCAGGAAAAACGGGGGGGAGATGTCCAAAGGTGGAACAACTGATCAAACAAGCCCAGCAGGGTGATCCCGAAGCGTTTATCGAGCTTATAGAACTCAACAAACAATCGATGTACAAGGCAGCTCGGGCCATTCTGCGCAACACCGAGGATGTCGCGGACGCCATGCAGGAAACCATACTTTCCTGCTTTCAAAACATCAAAAACCTGAAACAACCGCGCTACTTTAAAACCTGGCTGACAAAAATACTCATCAACAAATGCAACGACATCATTCGAAAAAATAAAAACATGGTGCTCGTTGAGGAAATCCGGGAAGAGGGGTATTCCGAGAACTCAGATGTCAAGATCTCACTCAAAGAAAACTTCCGCAGTCTCGAAGACGATTACCGCATCATCCTTGTCCTCTACTATGTGCACGGGTTTAATATCCGGGAAATCAGCCAGATTTTAAACCTGAATCAAAACACGGTGAAAACAAGGCTGTCACGCGGGCGGGAACGATTTAAAACCGCCTATCTTGCGGGAAATGAGGAGGGATTTATCTATGGTTGACGATAGAGATTTTGAAGAACTCCTGTGCCAGGACACCCCCATTCCATGGGAAGTCGAACAAAAGACCCAGCAGGCCTACGCGATGATCCGCGCAGGCAAATGCAAAATGAAGCGGCAGAGAAAAAAACACCAGATAAAATGGAAAACTGTTTGTGCGCTTGCCTCGGCAGCCTGCCTGTTGCTCGTCACCGGTTTGTGGGCAGGCACCGCCCTGAGCCAGAACAGCGATCTGCTGAACGATTTCACCACGCTGTTCCGCAACCAGGTACGGGTATCCGCCAACAGTAAAGACCCGAATAACTATGACATCAACAATACACCGCCCGATCAAATCAGCTTTGGCCAAACCTACACCGACGACAATGTCGAAGTGACGGTTGAGGACATTTCCTCGGATGGAATGAAGCTTTTAATCACCACCACCCTGCGGGTCAAAAATCAGGCGAAAAAAGAGGACGGATACGAATCTTTCACTAGAACTACCACACCAAATGGGCCAGTTACCATTCTAAGCGAATATGTGAAGATCAACGGCACCAAGATTGGTGCACACTCCAACTCGGTGTATACCTTGTCAGGAGAAAACACCTATACCTGCACGGCAGAATACAGCCTTGCACGCTACCGGTTCACTTCAGAACAGCAGGAAAGTGAACAAATTGTGCTCATACCCGACAACAAGCCGATGCCGGAAAAACTCGAGATTTCGATCTGCTATCCGGGCTTCACTCCGGTCAATTCGGCCAAAAATATGAATGGGCAATCCGATACCTTCGTTACCAACTGCGTCTTCCAGGCAGAGCTGATCAACCTGCAGGAAAAGACGATTACCTATGCCTACGGCGATGCGGAAGGATATTATATCGACAGTCATGACTTTGACGATACAAGGCTGATTACCACCCCTGACGGGACCTGGCTGGGGTATCACATTCCAGTGGACTACCCTGAGGTTGAAGTGGTATTTACCTCGATAGACGGCCAACAAATCCCTCTGTATGAGAAAGACATCGTTTACCAGTATGAGTATCAAGGTAAGAATTATATCATGATCGAATATCAACGGATTCCACAGGAATACGACAGTAAGGAAATCATGGTGAATTTCCTAGACTCCAATAGAAACAACATTGGCGGGTTTAGGGCAATTCCCCTGACACAGCAGCCTGTTGAAAGCGAACAGAGTGGTTAACCTCATGAACAATATACAGAAGGGCCCTGGCAGATGACCGTCTGCCAGGGCCCTTCTCTCTGAGCTATGGTAATTACAAATCGAAAAAGATACCTGTCTCACTCCTCGCGGACAGACTCAATCAAGGCACAACGCAATTGCGAACAAAGCAGCCAACCCGTATGAGATTGCATAGCAATAGGTGAGCGCAATTTATACAGCGGTACGGTCCACGGTAGGGCCACGGCGCCATATCTTCCGAGTCGCACAGTTGACACCACAGTGAATCGCCTTTTTACAGAGTAGAAGATGGACGGACGCTGTATGATCTAAAAATTCAGATAATCCTTCCCTCTTGTCGCTCTCTCCACGCTGGATGTGCGGACACGTTCCGAACAGCTTACAGCGCTAAACCACTCTATTTCGGCCAATCCTCTGGGTTTCTGGTTGCAACAAATCCCTATTTTCCTAAATACGTTTATCCCGCGGTTCGATTGCGAGCAATTCGAAAAAAAGTGCCTGCCCTCATTTTTCGGCGTGGAGGTGCGGATAATAAGCGTGCACGCCTGCAACAGCTAACTTTTGCGCTATGCGTCAAATCCGTGGCCATACTTGCCAAAAAACACCTTTTGTTCAAAGGCGTCACGCGGCCGCTGTTTGGGCTGGTAGAGCGGATATCCGACCGGTGCCAAACAATAGACCCGTTTGCCGTCGGGAATCCCCAGGACCTGTTTCACCGGTGTCTCGTCAATGATTTCACCGACGCAGACAGTGGCGAGTCCTGCATCGTGACAGGCGAGCCAAAATGCGTAAAACGCCATGCCCGCATCCCCCATAAAATACTGTTTTCCCTGCACTTCCTCTGCTTTGGCGGGGTCCGCCACTACCACCACGACATACGGCGCGGTGTGAAGGCATTGAAACGCTGGATTGGTCTCGGGAATGGATTCAGCGAGTATTTTTTTACAAGCTGGGTCCTCCACCACAATGAATTCCCAACACTGGCTGTTTTTCCAGGACGGCGCTTGAAGGGAGAGTTCGAGCACACTGCGCAGCAATTCTTTTTCCACAGGCTGGTCGGTAAATTTTCGGACACTGCGTCGTTGGTCAATCGCTTGTTTGAGTTCCATGCAATCGTTTCCTTTCTAAAACAAAATTTCCTGTTTGACTCCTATTATACCATAAAACCCCGCCTGCATCAAAAACACCGAGGACGTTGGCTTTTCTAAAAATACAACCCGCATCCTGCCGACACGGCTGATGCTACACGATTTTTGCCCAAAGCAAGCAGTACACTGCTTCCCATAAAAAATGCAACCTTATCGAAACTGTCATTGATTGATCACCTTTTGAACACAAATTGGGGTTAGAATACAGACATGGAAACAAAGACAGACACCCAAACAGAAAGGCAAAGGTGAATTGTTATGAATAAAGAATTTGAAAACAACAATTTTGAAAATATGGATGATCTGACAGAGAACAGTCTGGAAAACACCCCACTCCCCCCGACAGATGAAACCGAATCGATCCTCTCCGCTGAATCCACCTCATCCGACTTCCCCGAAGAGCCAATTGCTCCCCCTGTTGAGGAGATTTACTCGGTCTCCCAGCCAGAGCAGACGGACAGCGAACCGGAGTCCATCCAGCCGGAAACCCCTTCCCCGATCCAAGATTCCTATTCGGAACAACCACACAGTTCCTACTCCGAAACAGGGGACGATATCTATCACAGCCAAGACATTCCGCAGGAGCAAACAGCTTACAGCGCAAACGCATATAACGGCGCAACCGGCTACTCCAATCCGGGAATTCAGCCGGAACAACCGAGTTATCAGTACAACCAGGAGTACCCCTACGGTGCAAGCTATGGTCAGCAGGCGGGGGGATATCAAAACCCCTACTATGGGTACAACACTGTGCCGCAAAACCCGGTACAGCAGGAACCAAAACCGCGCAAAGAACGCAAAAAGGGAAGCGGCGCAGCGCTGAAAATCGCCGCAATCGCCTTGGTCTGCGCCCTTGCAGGCGGAGCGGTCGGGGGAGTTGCCACCTATGCTCTGGTGTCGCGCGGCAGTTCCTCAGGTTCATCGCTCAACGGCAGCAACACGGTGCAGAACGTCAAGATTGACGATTCCTACAACTCGTCGGTTGAGGCGATTGCAGACAAGGTGCTCCCCTCTGTGGTCGGCATCAAAACCACCTACCGCCAGACCTCGGGCGGGTCGATGTTCGGCTTTGGCGGCGGCCAGTCGAGTCAGGCATCCTCTGAGGGCTCAGGAGTTGTCTACACCCAAGACGGCTACATCATCACCAACTATCACGTTGTTCAGGATGCTTCCTCTTCAAATGGAGGAACGATCAACGTCTATCTCAATGAGAATAAAGACGAAAGTTATCCCGCAACCCTGGTCGGTTACGACGCAGGCGCAGACCTCGCGGTGCTCAAAATTGAAAAAACCGGCCTGACTCCGATTGAGTTTGGGGAATCCTCTTCCCTCAAAGTCGGCCAACTGGCTGTGGCAATCGGCAATCCAGGCGGACTCGACTTCATGGGTTCGGTCAGCCAGGGAATTGTCAGCGGTCTCAACCGCACCATCACCCTTGAAAGCGGCGTCTCGATGGAGCTGATTCAGACCGACGCAGCGATCAACCCCGGTAACTCGGGCGGCGCTCTGGTGGATGGCACCGGAAAGCTCATCGGCATCAACAGCGCAAAACTCGCAAGCGACGGCTTTGAGGGCATGGGCTTTGCCATCCCGTCAGATGATGTCAAGACGATCACCGACCGCCTGATCAACAACCAGGGCAAAAAATCCGCTTATCTCGGCATCAGCATTGACTCCCGCTACACCGCTGAGGTGCTCGAGCAGATGGGCTATCCCTCCGGCGTTGTCGTGGCCTCAGTTGTCGAAGGGGGCCCCGCGGAAACTGGCGGCCTCAAACAAAGCGACATTATCACCTCGGTGCAGGGAACCTCGATTCCGAGCTATGACATCCTGGTGAGCGAGCTGACCAAATACGCCCCCGGCGAGCAGGTGCAGATCGAGGTGTTCCGCCTTGGCCAGACGCTGACACTCACCGTCACACTCGGCGAGACGAGCAGCCAGCAGTCCTCCACCTCTTCCCGTTAAACTGCTATCCACGATCTTTTTCATAAATCTCCTAGAACCGATGCAGACAGCCCCCGGTCCAGCCAGGCCGGGGGCTGTCTGCATCGTAAAATCGCCTCGCCCCATTGACTTTACGGGGTGGGAGTCGTATAATAAAATTAATTATAACTTTCATTCGGATGATTCAAAATAATGTAAGGAGTAGATGATATGGCATATTATTACGACGGACCGTCCCACACCTTCAGCGAATACCTGCTGGTCCCAGGGTATTCCTCATCCCAGTGCGTCCCCGCCAATGTCAACCTGCAAACGCCGGTGGTGAAGTTTCAAAAAGGCGAAGAACCCGCTCTGAAGATGAACATCCCCCTTGTGTCCGCCATCATGCAGTCAGTCTCGGACGACAACATGGCGATTGCCCTTGCAATCGAAGGCGGCATCTCATTTATCTACGGCTCCCAGTCGATCGAAAGCGAGGCGGCGATGGTCGCCCGGGTCAAAAATTACAAGGCGGGGTTTGTGCGCAGCGATTCCAACATCAAGCCGGACCAAACCTTACAGGACATTCTCGAACTCAAGGAGAAAAACGGACACTCCACCATCGCCGTCACTGAGGACGGCTCCCCCAATGGAAAGCTGCTCGGTGTGGTAACTGGACGGGACTACCGCGTCAGCCGGATGGAGCTTGACACCAAGGTGTGCGAATTTATGACCCCGTTCTCCAAGCTGATTTACGCGACGCAGGGCGTCACCCTCAAAGAGGCCAACGATATTATCTGGGATCACAAGCTCAACTCCCTCCCAGTCGTGGATGACAAACAAAATCTGCTCTATTTTGTATTCCGAAAGGACTACTCCTCCCACAAGGAAAACCCGAATGAACTGCTCGACGCCTCCAAGCGCTATGTGGTGGGCGCGGGCATCAACACCCGCGATTATGAGCAGCGCGTCCCCGCCCTGGTGGAAGCGGGTGCGGACGTGCTCTGCATCGATTCCTCCGAGGGATTCTCGGAGTGGCAGAAACGCACCATCGACTTTATCCGGGAAAAATACGGCGACACTGTCAAGGTGGGCGCAGGCAATGTGGTTGACCGGGAAGGATTCCTCTACCTCGCCAAGGCGGGGGCTGATTTCGTGAAAATTGGCATTGGCGGCGGCTCGATCTGCATCACCCGCGAGACCAAAGGCATCGGGCGCGGACAGGCCACCGCAGTGATCGAAGTTGCCAAGGCGCGGGACGAGTACTACCAGCAGACCGGAATCTACGTCCCGATCTGCTCGGACGGCGGTATTGTCTACGACTACCACATCACCCTGGCGCTCGCCATGGGAGCGGATTTTGTCATGCTCGGGCGCTACTTCTCCCGATTTGATGAGAGTCCGACCAACAAGGTCAACATCAACGGCAGCTACATGAAGGAGTACTGGGGCGAGGGCTCCAACCGCGCGCGCAACTGGCAGCGCTACGACCTCGGCGGCGCGGGCAAGCTGTCGTTCGAAGAGGGTGTGGACTCCTACGTCCCCTACGCGGGAAGTCTGAAGGACAACGTCACCCTCACCCTCAACAAGGTAAAATCCACTATGTGCAACTGCGGCGCGCTCACCATCCCCGAGCTGCAGGAAAAAGCTAAGCTCACCCTCGTTTCCTCCACCAGCATTGTGGAGGGCGGCGCGCACGATGTGCTGCTCAAGGACCAGAGTGTGAATTCAGTCAAGTAGACGGCTTTCTGGAAGAAATGACCCTGTAGTTTGACGGGTCCGACCGTTTGTGGGACGAAAAACGCAGTCTGGCCCAGCTTGACAGAAGCAAAAAGCCTCTTTCAGGCCATTGTATCAAAAAAGCTCAGATCGGGCAATCGTCCCATCTGAGCTTATCTTTTTGCATGTTTCTGGTATAATAAAAAGAAAAAGGAGTGCAAAGCGATGAACATTTGGCATGATATTGATTCCTCCCGCATCAATCCGGAGGATTTTATGGTGGTCATAGAAATCCCAAAGGGGAGCAAGGTGAAATATGAACTGGATAAGCAAACCGGAGCGCTCAAGCTCGACCGCATCCTGCACACCTCCACCCACTACCCGGCGAACTACGGGTTTATTCCCCGGACCTATGCGGATGACCTTGATCCGCTCGACGTGCTGGTGCTCTGTTCCGAAACGATTTATCCGATGACCCTGGTCAAATGCTATCCGGTGGGTGTGATTTCGATGATCGACAACGGGAGAAATGATGAAAAGATCATTGCCATTCCATTTGACGACCCGACCTACAATGGCTATACCGACATCTCACAGCTTCCCAAGCACATCTTTGAAGAGATGATCCATTTCTTCTCAGTCTACAAGGCGCTTGAACACAAAGAGACGGCGGTGGATGAGGTTAAAGGACCCACTGCGGCGATAGATATTGTAACCCGGGCAATCGAATCCTACCGCGAACGCTATGGAACCGCATAACGCCACCTTCAATGCAAACGGGGAGCTCAAGATCGCCCTTGGGGATCTCGCGTCAGCTAGGATACTATACTGCTGGCTGGCAATGCAGCTGCAGCGAGAGGTATTCTAAAATACCCGAGACCAGCGCGAAACAATTCTTATCCCTGGGGCATCAAATGCCTCAGTTATGTGCAGTTGACAGCCCATATTTTTCACATCGGAACACCACCCAAAGAACGGCTTCACAACCGAGACAGGACGATTGCATTGGAGGAACGCTGCAATGGTTGATGACTACACCTTTGACGAAAACTCATTTTGAATTTTTTTCCGGTTCCATCCGGCACTGTAGCTGCATTAGAACTGGAAAATTACAATTTCAACTCAAATGGCAAACCGGGGCCACCTTGAGGGTGGCCCCGGTTTTTGTATGAAGAAAACCACGCGATAGTCGCGTGGTTGGATAGGAGCTATAGCGATGTATTCAGATATAAAAACATGACCTTCCAGTTACGTAAGTAAAGCGCGTTAGGAGGACCAGTTCATGTCAGAACAAAATACAGATGCAAAAAGTTTAGCACAGAGCCTGCCCCTTAGGGTATACAAAATGGAATTGCAAATATCACATCGTGTTTATACCAAAATATTAAAGAGAAGTATTCTTTCATGAAAAAAGAGAAGACATCCGAGAGAGTATTAGAACGTTATGTCAGTGGAAGGGCGTAGATATCACCAAGTGAGAAAGATGTCCAGATCATATTCACTTACTGCTCAGTATCCCGCCTAAAATGAGGGTTTCGGATTTAAAGGGTATTGAAAAGGAAAGAGCAATTTAATGATAGTTCAGAAGCATGGAAATATAAAGTTTGCATACCAAAACCGAGAGTTTTGGTGCAAGGGATACTATGCCAATGCGGTAGGAAAGAATACAGCAGAAATAAAAAGTTATATGCGAACCAGCTAAAGCAGGATCGGGAGATGCATCAATTCAGTCTATTTGACCCGGGAGACCCATTTACGGGTAGCAAGTAATCCCAGACGTGGCTGGCAGGGCAATAAAAACGCACTTGTGTGTAGCTAATGGTATTAGGGCTATGCCCGAAAAGGAAAAGCACCCGCTATGCGGGTGAATGATTTTTTGCTTATAGCTTTAATGAAAAAAACACCGGTTATGCCGGTGAAATAAATTCCATGCGTTTAGAGTGAACAACAAACATCGTTTCGCACAGATTGAATCGCTGTAGGGAGATCGTTGCATCGCCAGTTGCAGTATGTGGATCAACTGACTGCTTTTCCTGCCTCTGTGAGGTAGCCCGCTATGATTTGCCCAATAGAACTGGCGTATACCACCCGTTGAACTGTTGGTTTTGATTGTAGTGACAGATAGCTCTGAATCACTTCATATAAATCCCACAAAACGGTGTCGATGTAGAGAGCAAGGAATGTGCGTCATTGTCCCGAAAGGGACAATTTTGTCAACAAGCTCAGTCGGTATTATCAAGAAAGAATTCTATGCGGACGCCCTGCGCACCCCCATCCAAAAAGGAACGTCATTTGCAAAGCGCTCTAAGTTCAGATTTTTCCAACAAAAAGACATGTCCTTACACCTGCATTTCCGCCACAAGCCGGTCCGAAGATGCGCAGTTGTCAGGGCGCCTGATTCAAGCTCAAATCGGTGAACGCTCTGCGTCCCTGTGAAAATGCCGTCCGCCTTGCCGCCACTGGACGACTAGCCTTCCCGTTCCCGCAGCGTGACGTGAACCGTATCCCCCGGCTGCTTTTTAATCTTTTTGCGAATCTTCTTGCGCACCCCGAGGATGTGCCCCGGAGTTCCCATCCTCACCAAGCTGCCCTTGTACGTTTCTCCATCAAAGGTTGCAAACACTGGGACCCGGCCCTTGCCGAATTCCTCTTTGACGTCAAACGGCACCTCCACATACGCCCCGTCAATCTCTGGGACCTTTTGGATGACCGCGTCAAACTCATAGACTTTCTCGTTCAAAACAACTCCTCCTTCTTTAATAGGATTTCCGTTGTTTTTCGCCGCATCCGCCTGCTGCTTCTTTTTTTGGCGCAACTGCTGGAAAAACTGGCTGAGCATCCCGGCGCATTCCTGCTCGAGCACGCCGCCGGTCAGCTGTGGCTTGTGGTTGTAGGGGTATTCTGTAAGATCGATCACCGAACCGCACGATCCGGCTTTTTGATCTTTCGCTCCATACACCACATGGTCGATGCGGGCGTTAATAATCGCTCCGGTACACATGGGACAGGGTTCGAGAGTGACATAGAGCGTTGCGCCAAACAAACGCCAACCGCCGAGCGCGCGGCAGGCCTGGTCAATCGCAAGCAGTTCCGCATGGGCGAGTGCATTTTTATCGGTTTCCCTCCGGTTGTATGCCTGTGCGACGACCTCGCCGCCCCGTACAAGCACAGCGCCGACCGGCACCTCGCCAAGCTCTGCCGCCCGAGCCGCCTGTTCGAGCGCGAGCCTCATATATCGCTCATGTTCCAAAGGAAGCAAGCAGATCAAAAACCGAAATGATGATGACCACCAACAGGAAGACATTACCGGCGGCGTAACGCACCTTTGTGGCGGTGGTGAAACAGCTTTTGCGCTCGTGGAGCGAAAAGAGGCTGGCGTCCTGCCCCACCAAATAGACCACCGAAAGCAGGCCAAAGAGGAGCAGAATGATGTAAATCAGGTTGACGGCAATCGCCCCGATCGAAGGGTCAAGAGAAGCCTGGAGCTCAGACAGCCCGACGGTGAGCAGATTGTTGGCAAGGTGCATCAGAATCCCGGTGATGATCGACCCGGTGCGGATGACAAAATAGCCGATGAGCAGCCCCATGAGAAAGGCGTTGAGCACCATGTAAATATTGTAGTGCATCAGCGCAAACAGGGTGGAGGATAGAATCAGCGCAAATCCGTCCCCGTGCCTGCGCAGACTGTGCATGAGCACACCGCGAAAAAACAGCTCCTCAAACACTGCGGGGATCAGGGTAAGGGAGAGCAGATAGATAAACTTTCCCGCGGTAGTCGCAAGATAGGGCTCCTCCACCTGAAACACCTGGATGCCGAGCCGGTCAAGAGTGGACCGGAGCACCTCCATCCCAAAAGCAGAGATGATCGCGACCGCGGCTGTGATGGGCAGGGAAGCGATCGCATACCGCGGAGCTGGTTTTTTGAACAGCTTGTGCAACTGGGAGTGAGTTCCGAGCAGGAAATAAAGCATCAGCGCGGGGAAGACCAGGGTAATGGTGGTAGAAATGACCCCGGCGAGCTGCTGGGTCAGCTCGGTACCGACCAGCACATTGCCCTGCACCTTGGTGGGAAATCCAATTGACATCATCGTGACCAGAACCACCCGGGGCATCAGGCGTTTGAGCAGAATGTAGACAAGCATGGTGATGCCCACTGCCGAAACAGTGCGCATGATGGATCGCTTTTCGACAAGGCGAGGGCTGTCCGGGCGGTAATAAAACTGCTGATATTGCCCAAGCTGGGGAAAATTCCGCTCCATATCCAACCTCCCGTCTGTTTGATTGTCGTTCTAAAAGCAGGATAGTACCAGCGGGAACCCGCTGATACTATCTGATTTCCTATGAAATCATTCACATAGTTTCAGTATAACACATTGGTTTTTCTGAAAAACTGACTGAATGCGAATGATTTGTAAAGTTTTTCGCAACTAGGAGACTCGTTCAAACGAACTCACTTGGTTCATCCCTTTAGCATCGGGAGTAAAGCTGATTTTGACCTTGTCCCCGACCTTGAGCAGCGGGAGCTGATCGCTGAGCTGGACCGAGGCAACGTAGATTTCCTCTCCAGTGTCGAGACGGAAGTAATAGTTGGTGTTGCCGTCTTTGACTGCGCTTGTGATCTCGGTGACTGCGCCGCTCTGTTCGTTCTGAACCCCTTCGGTTTCCTTTCCGATCGACTTGAGCTGGCGGATATAAGATTCCTGCGCCGTCTGCAGCGTGTCCCCGACGCCGACGACCTGGTAATTTTCAACCGAGACAAAGGCGAACTGCTTGACGAGCCCCGCGTCGTCCTTGAGGCTGACAAAATAGGTCGGCTGGTCTGCGACGTTGATGAGGATGGGGAAGGTCGCCTGGTACTTTTTCTCCTGCACCTTGCCCTCGGCGGAATCCATCGCGGAGTTTTCCTCTGCGCCGTTGATCTGATAGTTGCGGGTTTCCTTGGTGCGCAGATTGGTGAGAATAAAGCCGATGTTGGATTTGTCCGACGTCACCGAGGTGAGCCCTGTATACAGCCAGATGTCGTCATCGAGCGCGAGATAGTTGTATCCCTCCGTCGTGCGGATGACATTGCGCTGACCGATCACCGAGTTGAAAAAGCCGTTGGTGTATTTGCCCCAGTTGTTGGCCTGGGTGATGATCAGGTGGGCGGGGTAGACGTTGTCAATCCACTGGGGAACCTCGTTGATTTTGTAACGCTGGGTCTCACCCGAGACCGCGTCGACAAGCACGATGCCGGTGATATCCCGGCCGCCCAGGACGCCGATTTTGTAATCATAGGTCGGCACAACCCAATAGGGGTTTCCGTCGTCGTCGATTTCAAACACCGGGTCTTCAAACATCAGAGTGGGGTAATGGAACCGGATGTGCCGCTCGAGATTGCGGTTAAAATACTCACAGGTGCCGTATTTCATCGGTTTTTCGAGCTTCACCAACTGTGTTTCCTGAGTGGCCATGTCGATTGTCACATAGTAGGGAATGCCCTCGCTCTGATTGGTGAACCACTTGATGAGATCGGCGTATTGCAGGGGGGAGACGCGGGTGGGCACGTTTTTGTAGTTGATCTGGGAATACATTGTCGAAACCTCAAACTGGGAGGTGAGCTCGACCACTTCGCCGAGCTTGCGGTTGCCGAGCCGCTGGGCGACGTCTTTGTCCACGATTGGAATTTGGGAAATCGGCATTTCGGCGATGTCGTCCTGGAAAGATGCAGTGTGCACCGGAAGCTGTTGCTGATACTTTTTGGCGTTGAACAGCTCGGAAGAGCTCAGCCAGATCACAATGCCCGCGAGCAGCAGAATGGCCACCGCCCAGACGGCAATTTTAAAGCCTTTTTTCTGTTTGAATTCAATGACAGTTCCGTCCGCAGAGGTGGTTGTACCCTTTTGCACTTTTTTGACAATCCCTTTGAGGGAAAAGGTAAAGACCAAGCGGGAGATAATAAACACTACGACCAGGGCGATCAGAAATGACCAAAAGCTCGCGTGTTTGGGATTTATTGCGGGGATGGCAAAATAGAACCAGATTCCACCGAACACGATCGTCGTCAGAAGCGGCAGCCATACTTTTTTAACCACTATTGTTACTCCTTTTTCATCGTAATTGCATTAACGAATGTACCCTGCCATTATAGCACAACCCTGTGCGATTGAAAACGCTTCTCACAAAAAATTCACTTTTGTGAGGATTCTGTAACATTATCGTAGACAAAGCGTAAATTCAAGGCTTTGGTAAAACTTTCGAGGGTACTCAAAGATTACAATTCCCTTTCAGTTGGAGTCTTTTTGTTGACAGAACCGTGCAAACCTACTACAATAATGAATAGGCATGCGATTAAAATATAGTTGGTGAAAAAATGAAAGTACTGCTTTATTCCGAGGGAATGAGCCTAATAAAAAAGTCTGGCATCGGAAAAACGCTGAGCCATCAGATCAAAGCGCTTGAAAAAAACAACATTCCATATACACTCGATCCAAAAGACGATTTTGATATAGCACACATTAACACTGTGGGCCCCAATTCACTCCACATCGCGCAGACCGCGCGCAAACACGGCAAAAAGGTGGTTTACCACGCGCATAGCACAGAGGAGGATTTCCGCAACTCCTTTATCTTTTCTAACCTGCTCTCTCCCCAGTTTAAAAAGTGGCTGATCACCTGCTACACGAGCGGGGACTGCATCGTCACACCGACTCCTTATTCCAAGCGCATTTTAGAGGGGTACGGGATCGAACAGGAAATCTTTGCAGTCTCCAACGGCATTGAACTTGAATTTTTTGAACAGGACCCGATCAAAGGGTTGACATTCCGCCAGCGGTTTGGATTTTCTGCAGAGGACAAGGTGGTCATGGCGGTGGGTCTGTACATAGAGCGCAAGGGTATTCTCGATTTTGTGGAACTCGCCAAGCGGATGCCAGAATACAAGTTTATCTGGTTTGGTCACACCCCGTTGTATTCAGTTCCCGCAAAAATCGGCAAAGCGGTCCGCACCAAGCTGCCCAACCTCTTTTTTCCCGGCTATGTGGAGAGCGACATCCTGCGCACTGCTTATTGCGGCGCAAACCTATTTCTCTTTCCCACCTATGAGGAAACCGAAGGGATTGTGCTGCTCGAGGCGCTGGCAACCAAGCAAAATGTGCTCATCCGGGACATTCCGATCTATGAGGGCTGGCTCGAGGACGGAAAAAACATCTACAAGGCGGACTCGCTCGAGTCGTTTGAACAAAAAATCCGCGGAATTCTTGAACAGGAACTCCCTTCGATGATCGAGCCGGGTTATGCAGTCGCAGTAGAGCGCGACCTCGCCAACATCGGAAAACAGCTCAAGCAGATCTACGAGCATGTGATGGAATTATAAAAACAGGCTGACTCTGATAAGTCAGCCTGTTTTTTTATTGTGTGCTTTAGTAAGAGAAAACCCCCGGTGGAACCGGGGGCTAAAAAGAATAAGCTTCAACGAAAGGAAGACAGCTTTTGCAACGCAAAAGCAGAATACAGAACAATCTGAATCGATATCTGTTCTTACGACAAGCGAATGTGACCTGATTACGGGTTGCCATGGGTGTGATTCTGATACCCCTTCAGGCGCCGAAGTCGGTCATTGACTTAAGCCTGTGCATACCACCTGTTCACGGGTGGTTTTAATTGTAGCTAAAGCGAAATAGCTGGCACTGTCGGTGAGAATAGAAAGCTTTCCTTCTGAGCAAAGGGCGAAACAAATGACAAGAATTGTTTGGCTCGGAATGAAAAGCGATCGGGAATCACTGCGTTCGCAGTTGCAATGTGTGTGATACAAATGACAGCTTTTTAGTGCTTTTTGAGAGGTGGGCCGGTATGATGCCCCTGTAGAGCTGGTGCAAACCACCCGTTCAACCGATGGTTTTGATTGCGGAACCTTTGCCAGCATTCAGCTCAAAAGCAGTGCTGGAAAAATAATTGTTTCTGAGACAAACCAGCAGCGCTTTGACAACTGTCACCGCACAGTGTCCCAAACCGCTCCAGACCGCGGTCTACTTAGATTGTGATTATGCTGCTTCCTTCAAGCAGTCTACAAGCGTTTGTGTCTGGCAGATACAGGATTTAAAACACGAGTCGGAATTTGCCTACAGGGAAATTCCAAACAGCCGGCAGGTGTTCTCCCGTGCTGCGTCCACCAGCTGCTGCGCATCCACCCCTTTGATCTGCGCGAGCTTTTCGGCGGTGTAGACGATCATCGGGGACTCGCATCGCTTGCCGCGCAACGGAACGGGCGCCATGTAGGGGCAGTCCGTCTCGAGCAACAGCCGGTCAAGCGGTACCACCTGCGCCGCACGAGCCACTTTTTTCGCGTTGTTGAACGTCACAACCCCAGTAAAGCCGATGTAATAGCCCAGTTTGAGCAGCACCTCAGCGGTTTCCGCACTGCCGCTAAAGCAGTGCACCACCCCAGTCACTGATGGAAACTTCTGCAAAATTTCGAGAGTATCCTCTGTCGCCTCGCGAGAGTGGATGATCACCGGCTTCCCGAGCTGCTGTGCCAGCTTCATCTGCCGCTCAAACACACGCCTCTGAATCGGACGAGGACTGAAATCATAGTGGTAGTCGAGCCCGATCTCTCCAATCGCCACTACCTTGGGCTGGGCACACATCTGCTCGATCTGGTCGATGTAGTCTCCGTCCACTTCTGCCGCTTCGTGGGGGTGCACTCCGACGCCACACCAGAAGAAGGGATAACGTTCAGTGAGCGCCATGCTCGCCCGGGAGGAAGGGATATCGCTCGAGGCGTTGAGCACTGCGACAACCCCTTGGGCGGCAAACGAGTCGATCAGCTCCTCCCGGTCGGGGTCAAAGTCCTCGCTGTCATAATGGGCGTGCGAATCAAAAATTCCGTTTAACATATCTGTCCTCCGGCTATCGGATCTTTGCACCGGCGGGCACCGAGTCATCGACAAACAGCACTTTGGCTGCGCCGTCCTCCACATCCGCTGCGAGAATCATCCCCTGGCTCTCGACACCGCGCAGTTTGACCGGCTTGAGATTGGCCACGATGATCACCTTTTTGCCTACGAGTTCCTCAGGGGAGTACCACTTCGCAATGCCCGAGACAACCTGGCGGCTTCCTTCTCCGTCGTCGAGGATGAGCCGGAGCAGCTTATCGGATTTTGCAACCTTTTCACACTCTTTGATCTGTGCGACGCGCAGCGAGACCTTGGCAAAGTCGTCGATGGTGATGATGCCTGCAGGTGCCCCCTGCTGTTTTTCCGCCTTTTTCTCCTCTTTCTTCGGGAGCTTGCTCTCAATTTCGGCTTGAATCTCAGCGAGTTTTTTCGCTTCGTCGATTCTGCCGAACAGCACTCTGGGCTGACCCACCTTGTCTCCCGCCCGGATGCCGCCAAATTCTTTGAGCGACGCGTAGTCCGAGTCAGGCGCGTTGATCTGAGTCAGAATTTCCTCAGCAGTTGTGGGCATAAACGGGGTGAGCAGCACTGCGATAAACCGAATGCCCTCGAGCAGGTTGTAGAGCACTGTGCCCAACCGCTCGGTCTCCGCCTCGTCCTTTGCGAGCGCCCACGGCATCGTCTCGTCGATGTATTTGTTGCAGCGGCGGGCAAACGCCATCACTGTGTCAATTGCATCCGAGGTTTTAAGCGCGTTCATCTGCCCGTCAAACTTTGCAACCGTCTCTTTTGCCATGGAGGACAGCTCTTCGTCCAAAGGAGCCTTCGCAGTCGGTGCGGGGATCGCCCCGTCAAAGTACTTGCCCACCATCGTGACGGTGCGGTTGACAAGATTTCCGAGGGTGTTGGCCAACTCGGAGTTAAACCGGGAGATCACATTTTCGTAGGTAATGCTCCCATCCTGCGCGTACGGCATGGCGCTGAGCAGATAAAAGCGCACCGCATCGACCGAACCGAACTGCCGCACAAGGTCGTCTGCGTAGATGACGTTGCCGACTGATTTGCTCATCTTGTCCTGTCCCGAGAGCAGCCAGGGATGGCCAAAAATCTGCTTGGGCAGGGGAAGATCGAGCGCCATGAGGAAAATCGGCCAGTAAATCGTGTGGAAGCGCAGGATGTCCTTTCCAATGATGTGCAGGTCCGCAGGCCATTCCTTTTCAAACAATTCGGAACTCCCCTCGGGGTCGTAGCCGATTGCGGTGATGTAGTTGACCAGCGCGTCAAGCCAAACATACACCACATGCTTGGGATCAAAATCCACCTGCACCCCCCAGGTAAACGAGGTGCGCGACACGCACAGATCCTGAAGCCCGGGCTTGAGGAAGTTGTTGACCATTTCATTCTCACGGGATTTGGGCTGGATAAAATCGGGGTGCTGCTCGATGTATTCCATCAGGCGGTCCTGATACTTGCTCATTTTAAAGAAGTAAGCCTCTTCCTTAGTGGGGACGACCTCCCGCCCGCAGTCAGGACATTTGCCGTCAACAAGCTGGGTCTCAGTAAAGAACGACTCGCAGGGCACGCAGTACAGCCCCTGGTACTCGCTCTTGTAGATATCCCCCTGGTCATAGAGCTTCTTGAAAATCTTCTGTACAACACGCTCGTGATAGTCGTCAGTCGTGCGGATAAAGGTGTCGTAGGTAGAGTCCATCAAATCCCAGATCGTCTTGATTTCACCCGCAACGCTGTCGACATACTGTTTTGGGGAAATGCCGCTCTCTTTTGCGAGGTCCTCCACCTTTTGGCCGTGTTCGTCGGTTCCGGTGACAAAGTGCACGTCATACCCCTGCATTCGTTTGAACCGCGCCACTGCGTCAGCAAACACAATTTCGTAGGTATTGCCTATATGAGGCTTGCGGGAGGCGTAAGCAATCGCCGTTGTGAGATAAAATTTTTCTTTCATGATGAGCTCCTTTTCGCCGAATGAGGCGTCAATTTTGATTTCTTTTTTATTATAACACATTTTTTCCAGATGCAACAGTTGAATTCACAATTTTCATTCGACCACACACTTGACTTTTAAAGACAGGTTGTGCTATAATAGTAAGGCATTCAAGCACATCTGGGTGTAGCGCAGATGGTAGCGCGCCACCTTGGGGTGGTGGAGGCCGTGGGTTCAAGTCCCGTCACTCAGACCATCGGTGAGTCCTTAAAGGACTCACCGATTTTTTATATAAATCGCTGATTTTGAAATATTTTTAATTTTGTTGCACGGAAACGTGCAACTTTTTGCGATTTGGGGCCTGCATATAGAAGGACTTGTTCCTTACTATGTACGGGAGGCTCCAATATGACCGAAGAAAACTATAATTATCGCACTAGTCAAACCCTTCTCCGTAATCAGTTCCCCGGCAAGGGAAAGCTGCAAATCCCTATCATTCCAAAGTTTCAGGAAAAGTCTGGTGACTTTGATGATCTCCTGCTGATCGGGTTTGATAAAACCCACCTGGAAGATCAAAACCATCTTGACCGCATGGTACACTTTTTCCTCTACGACTACCGCTTTGAACGGGTATGGAGGAGCCCCGGCAATGACATTGAGAAGCTATCCCGCTATCGGGCGGTATTATCGCCGGATTTCAGTATGTATCTGGAAATGGCGCCTGTCATGCAAATCTACAATGTGTTTCGTAACCGTTGGTGCGGCGCTTACTGGGCATCCAAGGGAATCCGCGTCATTCCTACGGTAAACTGGGGCGATGCATCCACCTTCGATTTTTGTTTTGAGGGAATTGAAAAAGGCAGCATTGTGGCTGTCTCTACCTATATGGCGTCGGAGCATGATAACCGCTGCGACCAGAAAGAGTGGTTCATGGCCGGTTACAACGAACTGCTGCGGCGGATCGAGCCGGAGAAAATTATCTGCTACAACACGCCTTTCCCTGAAATGCAGGGCAATATCGTGTATGTGGACTACGAGCGCAGCTCCTGGAAATACATGAACTATGAGCGCAATTTTCAGAATGATGATTTAGATTCGTTTAAAATTGGTGGCGCATATCGCAATTCTTGTGATACAATAGAGCCGTACCTGATTGGAAAAGGCGGTGGCAGCGCTTACGGCGGGGACTGGAAACCATCGAAGCCCGAGGACTACCGTTTAATTGGCCAGCCGGGAGAAGTCAAGATCACTTTCAAAAAAGATGGGACAAAAGTAGCAACAAAAATCGGCGAGGATGGAAGGGCAATTGCTGAACGACATTATACAGACCATAAACAGCCTTGGGCACACAGCAACCCACACGACCATCGAATCAATTGGATATCGCCGCGGTATGGTATTCCTAATTTTGAAAAGTCGCATACCAATTATTGGCCTGAAGATTTTCCCGATGGAGCCCCTGAATTTAAATCAGCAGGAAGAAATTATATGAAATATTATTTTAACACCGAAGAAGACAATCGCTTCAAAACGATCTCTGACTTTAAAGAATGCCTCATCCGAGGAGGAGAAGTGGTTTTTTCCTGGAAAGGAACCACTTATGCAGTCAGTAGCTATGCCGAAAAATTTAGTATTTCTGAAGCTTACAAGCAAGAAACAGAAAAGCTTTGCAATACAGCTGACGAAGTTCTTGAATATATGGTAGGCTCTGACCGTCTACGGGATGTGATCACGCAGGTCACTGTGCTTGACCGTACAATTTGAGATAAAACCTCTTGCCGACTGCGTGCAAACCATTGATTTTACTGGGCTTTGCCAGATCCTGTAATTACACTCCGACCATGGGTGAGTCCTTATAGGACTCACCCGTTTTTTGTAGAAAGAACCCCCCGGCTATGCCGGGGAATATTTATTATTATATAAATTGCTGATTTTGAAATATTTTTAATTTGTTGCACGGAAACGTGCAACCTTTGACCGTTTGCAGCCTATATGTAAAAGCATTATTTTTGCATATGGGAGGAAATATGATATACTACAAACGATACAGCGGAGCTCTGTTGCCGCAGAAAACAGCAAAGCCGCCGAACTGGGTCAAATGGACGCATCACTCTGAAGGCAAAACCCACTGTGAAGAATGCTTGATGCTGGATGGTTGTTGCTTTTCAGAGAACACTGCGCCGCCTTGTCCGCATCACCCCTTTTGTCACTGTACGTTAGAGCCTCTTGACTACTCTTTTGTTTTGGCGAATGCGACAGCGTATAGTGATTATGGTAAATTTGATCCCTATTTATTTAACACAACCGGCCTGCAAACACACAATAAAGAAAAACTTTTCAGGGATGGGGATATACTGTCGACGATGCAAGATGGCTGCAAGCAGAGATAGAATGGCAAGCGAGGGAAAGATATCTCTCTGGGCAATATGAACTTGGAAAGCTAAATATGTTTGGACAAAGAATCAATATCAGAGTAACTATTCCAAAGAAAGATGGCTTTGGCGATGTTTCTTTTGTCACAGGTTGGATGGTAAAACCCAACGGACAGATAAAACTGAATACGCCATACGGGGGTAAATAATATGACATATATGGACAATGTAGAAGTTATTGTCGAAAAAGAAAAGTACACAAGAGATGGTGTTCATAAAGGCATGCAAGGGTGGATCACCGAACCAGAAAACATCAACGGATATTGGTTGGTCAATTTTCCCCAGTGCGGTGAAAAGAATGATATTGCTACAATTCCTGTCAGGGCAGAAGATATGAAAGTGGTGAAAATCCTTGATGCACGCGTGAACGAGCGGATCAAGGTGCAATTTGAAAAAAAGCCGGATGATCTTTCTGATTATCGTATTTGATTAGGATAAAAGCCTCTTGCTGACGGCCAGCAAACCGTTGATATGACTGACTTTCTTGAAGTCCTATAATTACACTCACCCATTTTTAATAATTTCTAAATTCATTTTGAAAGTTGTACAGAAATGTACAACTTTCTTCCTTTTGCAGCCTATATGTAAAAGCATTATTTTTAATATGATATACTACAAACGATACAGCGAGGCTCTCCTGCCACAGAAATCAGCAGGGCAGCCAAGCTGGGTCCAATGGACGCATCATGCGGAGGGCAAGACCCACTGAGAGGAATGCCTGAAACTGGATGGCTGCTGGTTCCTGGAGGGCAATGCCCCGCCCTGCCCGCACCATCCCTACTGCCACTGCACCTTAGACCCGATTAACCATGCTGCTGTTTTGGCCAATGCAGCAGCACACAGCGATTACAGTAAATTTGACCCCTATTTGTTTAATACTGCCGAACTTCATCCTCATGGGAAAAAAGACTTTTCAAGGAATGGGGCTATACCGTCGATGATGCTCGATGGTTGCAATCAGAGTTCGAACAACAAGCGCGTAAAAAATATATTTCAGGGGACTACATACTTGGAAAATTAGACAAAAACGGTCAGCGTATCAGTATTAGAATAACCCTTCCCAGAAAAGACATGGGTGGAACCATTTCTTTTGTTACAGGTTGAATGGCAGAACCAAATGGGAGATTAAGATTGACTACGCCTAATGGAGGTAAATAAAATGCAGGAAATGGATAATGTTCAAGTTATCGTAGGGAAAGAACGATATGCGCGTGAGGGCGTTCATAAAGGTATGTACGGGTGGATTTGTTACCCGGAATGCTCAAATGGATACTGGCTGGTAAATTTCCCCCAGTGCGGTGAAAAAGATGATATAGCCGAAATCAGCATCAAGGAAGAAGATATGAAAGTGGTGCCGATCCTTCATGCCATCGTCAACGAACAGATCAAGGCACGATTTGAAAAGGGAATGGATACGGCAAAGTCATTTGCCGAAAATCCGGATAATCTTTCTGATTATATGATCTGATAGGATAAACCTCTTGCTTGCTGCGCTAAAACCATTGATAGACTTACGTTTTTCCAGATCCTATAATGACACTCCGACCATCGGTGAGTCCTTATGGGACTCACCGATTTTTTGTTTATATTTCTCATTTCCGAATAGTTATAATTTTTATTGCACGGAAATGTGCAACTTTTTGTGATTTGGGGCCTGCATATAAAAGGATTTGTTCCTGGAGGTTCCATATGACCGAAGAAAATTACAATTACCGTACCAGTCAATCCCTGCTCCGCAATCAGTTTCCCGGCAAAGGAAAACTACAAATCCCCATAATTCCAAAATTTCAGGAAAAGCCCGGTGACTTTGACGATCTTCTGCTCATCGGATTTGACAAAACCCATCTGGAGGATCAGAACCATCTTGACCGCATGGTGCATTTCTTCCTATATGACTACCGCTTTGAGCGGGTATGGAAGAATCCTGCCAGCGATATTGAAAAGCTGTCTCGCTACCGGGCGGTACTTTCCCCTGATTTCAGCATGTATTTGGAAATGGCCCCGGTTATGCAGCTTTACAACGTGTTCCGCAACCGTTGGTGCGGCGCCTACTGGGCATCCAAAGGGATCCGTGTCATTCCCACGGTAAACTGGGGCGATGAATCCTCCTTTGATTTTTGCTTTGATGGCATTGAAAAAGGAAGCGTTGTGGCCGTTTCCACTTATATGGCTTCTGCGCATGATAACCGGCAAGATCAAAAAGAATGGTTCATGGCTGGCTACAATGAAATGCTGCGGCGTATTGAGCCGGAGAAAATTATCTGTTACAACATGCCTTTTCCCGAAATGCAAGGCAACATTATATACGTGGATTATGAGCGCAGTTCCTGGAAGTACATGAGCTATGAGCGGAGCTTTTAGAAAGAAGACTTGGAAGCTTTCAAAATTGGTGGTGCTTACCCCAAACCTTGTGATATAATGGAGCCGTACCTGATCGGTAAAGGTGGCGGCAGCGCCTATGGTGGAAAATGGAGACCGAATCCAAATAAACCACAGGATAAGATTTTTATTGGGCCGCCCAATACTGTTCAGCGATATTATCTTCAACTGCGAAAAGGCGGATATTGGGTCACTGTAAAATACAACGCAAACGGAAAAGCGATCATCATTCGTCACGAAACTGGCCATGCGCCTGGAAGTGGACATTCTAATCCTCATGACCATCCGGTCACCTGGAATAACCCCGACGAGCACCCTCAAAAAGGAGCGGCAATCAACTACCCGGAGGGTGCTCCGGATTTGAAACAGTATAGGAAAGAGGTGTACTTTTTGGATACAAATATCATTCCATATGATCCGGAAGCATATCGCTTTAAAACCATTAGCGAGTTCAAAGCCAGTATGCGTTATGGTGCAGAAGTTGTCATAGAATGGCAAGGACAGGAGTATGGTATTTGGTCAGAAAATGGTTCTATTCGGATCACCTGTTCCGCTATTCCAAATGAAAGCCATATATTCGAAAATTCTGATGCCGCTCTCCAATTCATGGTCGGTCCAGACCGTCTTCGGGATGTGATCACACAAGTTACGGTGCTTGACCGTACGATTTAAGATAAAACCTCTCGCTTGCTGTTTACAAGCCATTAATTTTCTGGGTTTCATCAGATCCTTTCATGACACTCGGACCATCACCTGCTTGGAAAGACATTGCGCATTACTTATGAAAGCAGACTATGGAAGATTTGGCGGGCAATCGTTACACCAGGGACGTGTTATGATTGTCGCTTGCTCTACTCAAATGACGGTCTTTTATTTGTTACCTATGACCACTACACTACATTTTTTGAAATTGGAACGGAGGGTGTCAGACGAAAAGTATAGTGTTGGACTTCACGGGGATTAAGTCCCCATGGGATCTCCACGAATATTTCAAAACAGTTTTTCGGCTGCCCGATCAATATGGCCGAAACACGGTACTAAAGTTGAAACCAAAATTGGAGAAGATGGAAAAGCTGTCGCCGAAAGACACCATACCACTTCACCTAATCCCAAATATCACTCTAATCCGCATGACCACTAAGATTAATTGGGAAACTCCAAGATATGGAATTCCAAACTTCGAAAAGCCACACATCAATTATTGGCCTGATGAATACCCCGATGGGGCTCCCGAGTTTAAAGCATTTGGAGATATGATTATGAAATACGGTTTTAATACAGAAGAAGATAACCGATTTAAAACGATATCCGAATTCAAAGAGTGCATCCTTCGTGGCGGCGAACCGGTCTTTATTTGGAACGGTATTGCATACGGTGTATGTTTTTCTGATATTGGATATTGTATCGCCCACACAGATGGAAGCTGTGAAAAAATATGTAGCACATCAGATGCCGTCCTAGAATATATGGTAGAAAGCGATCGCCTGCGTGACGTGATTACACAAGTGGCTGTTATTTCTCGTTCACTTTAGGATAGACCTCTCGCTGATAGCCTGCAAACTATTGATATGACTAACTTTCGTTAAGTCCTATAATTACACTCAAACCATTGAAAAGACTGTGGACAAAGTCGGCGGTCTTTTGTTTTTATGCGGGGTTGGTCTGATAAACACTGATTTTATCATTGTCCTAGAAAAAGCAAGCTAGTAGAAATCAGCAATTTATACTGGAATCATGATTAAATATGCTGCTATGAATCGAAAGGATGCGTGAATATGGACGAAGAGTTCGACATCCCTTTGCTAAATAATATTGACGATGCCTTATCCATAGCCAATAATGAATTAGAATCCTATTTAGATTTGCTACATGATGAAAATATACATCATGCCTATTCCATTAAGCAAGCCATAATCAACCTATCTTCATGTATGGAATTGCTCATCAAATTCAGATTATTGCAGGAACACTGGGCATTTCTATTTGATGATATCAATAAGGCAAAACAACATAATCTCGATACTGGTAATTTTGTGAGCGTCAGCTTTGTCCGTGGAATTGAACGATTGCATAATTTATGTGGGATAGATACCTCAACGTATTTTACTTCCTCGCAACAGTTACAAAAGTATAGGAATAGAATTGTCCATTTTACCTTATGCGATAATTTTGGAGCTATACTAAAAGCAGTAATAGGCGGTATAAAAGATATTTGTGCCTTCGCTTCTGATGAAATACTCCCTTATATTGAGATTGATGATGCAGTCAAAGAAATAGGCAGCGAACTAAATAAACTCTCAATCCTTCAAAAAAATCTGCAAGCGGTTATTGCAGATACTAAATTAGAGAATCTCAAATAATCCTGAAAATGTAGCTTCTGACTGCCTGTAAACGATTGATAGAACTCACCTTTTTATTTATAATACATTCTATTTTTCTGCGCGCAAACGTGTAATATTTTACGATTTCTAACCTGTATATAGAAGGAATTGCTCCTTTTTTATGTCTCCTATCACTATGTGCAAAATTGTTTTCAACCCATCATTGTGTGCGTATTAGAGGCGAAGTGCAATTTGAATAAAATGGCATCCTGTATTGCTTCTTTAGCTGTGTTTCCCCGTCTCCTGGTACCAAACCCAGGATGACCATCGCTCAAGCAGGATCTGCGAGTCAGATATCCATACAGAAAAGATGAACTTTTGAAGTACATGGAAGATCGACCCTAAAACGTCATCACAAAAGTCAGGATGTGGGAACGGGCGATTTATCATAAAACCTCTTGCTGACTGTAAACCATTCATCGTTTCGCTCAGTATGGGGAAGGATGAAAGTGACCCGAAACTGCTGTGGGACAGTCTGGTGCATTTGCAGTGTCCGCAGGCGGGACTCGGAAACTGCATTTTTCAGTGTGCGGTATAGATGTCGGGGCAGAAGGGACGTTTCCCACATAGCCCGTTTGGATTTACACAGCAGTCCGTCTGAAGCGGTGGACAGTGACTCTCATACCCCTTTTCTGCTCCACGCCGGATGCCCAAAATTCAGCAGACTCGCATAGGATAAAGAAAAAGGAGGGATCTGTTTGACAGACCATTACCCATTTCAAAATCCACCGCTTCCCTATGCGTACAATGCGCTTGAACCGTTCATAGACGAAAAAACAATGCATCTGCATCACGACAGACATTTGCAGACCTATGTGGACAATCTCAACAAAGCGCTTCAAAATGAACCCACCCTGCAGACGCTTCCCCTTGAGCAGCTGATCTGCAACGTCTACGGACTTCCATCCGAGGTTCAGACTGCGATCCACAACAACGCAGGCGGAGTCTACAATCACATCTTTTACTTTGAAGGGATGCGCCCTGGCCCTCAGGCCCCGTCTGGAGGGCTGCTACAGCAGATTAACCGCTCGTTTGGCAACGTCGAGGCGTTTCAAAAGCAGATGAAAGAGGCCGCACTGAGTGTTTTTGGCTCAGGTTACGCCTGGCTCGTGAGCGACCGAATGGGCGGCTTAAAGATCGTCACCACCGCCAATCAGGACACACCGCTCTGCAGCAACCTCTGTCCCATCCTCAACCTCGACGTATGGGAGCACGCCTACTACCTCAAACACTATAATCTCCGAGCAGATTACATTGACGACTGGTTCCGCGTGGTCAACTGGGATCAGGTAAACAAACGGTATCAGAACTGTGAAAAAAAGAAGTATTGGGAACTGTTTGAATTTCAAATGGTTTAACAACGGACAGGAAGGCTGCTTCGAGCCTTCCTGTTTTGAATAATGTACACTTTTTAACAGGAAAACCCCGGTTCTACTCAGAATGGAGAAAAAAGTCTGAGCAAAAGTGGGAAAAATAGAAATCTATATCAGTTCACATAGCAGGCGAATGCGACCTATTTACCAGTTGCCGTGCATGTGATGTCTTTCTATATCAATACCTCTAGGAACGAAACCGGTGTTTGACCCTTTTTAGATCTGAGCAGGCCACCCGTTCACAGGTGATTTTGATTTAGGTGTACCGTTCGCTGATTCCTGGGGATCAGCATACAAATTCCACTCCGAAGGGGGAAAATGTAGTTTAGGCCCAATCGTTTGATTGGCTGTACAGAGCAGAGCTATCCCAACATACAAGTTTAGAAAAGTTTCAACTTTTGGACAAAGACCCCTCTATATTTTTCAACAAACACCCAAATAACAGTTGAAAGTCTCGTGCAGAAAACAGCTTTTTCGATTAATTTGTAAAATGGCCTTTGCTTTCTTATCAGTTTATAGTATAATAAAAGAAACGTTCCGGCTATGCGGCCGAAATACAAGAGGTGTAATGTATGAGACTGATAATAGAACTCATTATTCTTGTCCTGTGCTTGGGAGCTGCAGCCTATGTCTGGTTCAAGCGCCCTGCATGGTGTATCTCCAAACAAGTAAAACGCGATGAGGAGATCACCGGTAAAAAATATGACTACAACAAGATTTACCGCAATACAGCCCTGATGTTTCTTGCGTTGGCTGTGTTCGAAGTTTTGTTAATTCTTGTTTCCAGTTATTTGCACATATTATAATCAAATGCGCCGTCCCGGTTGGGGCGGCGCTGTTATTTGTAT
>EQ973338.1:309789-352519 GCA_000158655.1 [Clostridium] methylpentosum DSM 5476 | reverse complement strand
GAAAGAGCGGTCGCCCTCAATGGGACGGCCGCTCCTGTATTTTAATCACTATACCTCAGGGTATTCACTCGATTTGTCTGCGTTGATCTCAAGTGGAGCGTCAGACACACCTTCTGCAGGCAGTTTTGCCGCCGACGGCGTGCCTTCCTCATCCATTGCCTGGATGTCTGCCATCGTGATCTCCCCCTTCATCAGCTGGAGGAACACCTTGCCGTCCACCTTTTCCTTGCGAATCAGGTACTGGGCAACGAGATGGAGCTGATCCATGTGCTGCTTGAGGATTTCGTGACACCGTTCATACGCAACATCCACAATCTTGCGGATCTCCTCGTCGATCTCCGAGGCAACCGTCTCGGAGTAGTTGCGGGAGTTGTTGAAGTCGCGGCCGAGGAACACCTCGTGGTCGCTCTCGCCGTAGACAATCGGACCGAGTTTTGGACTGAAACCGTATTTGGTGACCATCTTGCGGGCAATGTCTGTCGCGCGCTCAATGTCGTTGGATGCACCCGTTGAGATATCCCCGAGCACAAGCCCCTCCGCGACCCGTCCGCCGAGCAGGGTGACCAGTTCTTCCTCCATATGCTGTTTGAGCACATAGCTGCTGTCCTGCTCCGGCAGGGACATGGTGTAGCCGCCCGCCATGCCGCGGGGGATGATCGAAATCTGGTGCACCGGGTCTTGGGTCGGACAATGGTAGGTGGTGACCGCATGCCCCGCCTCGTGGTAGGCAGTGAGCCGTTTTTCCTTGTCGTTGATCATGCGGGATTTCTTTTCAGGGCCCGCGATGACCTTAATCGTCGCCTCCTCGATGTCGGGGAGGGTGATCGCCTTGTGGTTTTTGCGTGCTGCGAGAAGCGCAGCCTCGTTCATGAGGTTTTCAAGATCCGCGCCGGTGAAACCGACGGTGGATTTAGCAATCACGCTCAGATCCACATCAAAGCCGAGCGGCTTGTTGCGGGAGTGCACCTTGAGGATCTCCTCGCGCCCTTTGACGTCCGGATAGCCGACAATCACCTGACGGTCAAACCGCCCTGCGCGCAGCAGCGCCGGGTCAAGGATGTCGCGGCGGTTGGTCGCCGCGATGATGATAATGCCTTCATTGGCGCCGAATCCGTCCATCTCGACAAGCAGCTGATTGAGGGTCTGCTCCCGCTCGTCGTGCCCGCCGCCAAGGCCTGCGCCGCGCTGCCGCCCGACTGCGTCGATCTCATCGATGAAGATGATAGCAGGGGCGTTTTTCTTGGCCTGTTCAAACAGATCGCGCACACGGGAAGCGCCAACGCCGACGTACATCTCAACAAAGTCGGAACCCGAAATCGAGAAAAACGGCACGCCCGCTTCGCCTGCGACTGCGCGGGCGAGCAGTGTTTTACCAGTACCGGGGGGGCCGATGAGCAGCACGCCCTTTGGAATGCGCGCCCCGATCTCGTTGAATTTGCGGGGATCCTTGAGGAACTCGACGATCTCGGCGAGCTCCGCCTTTTCCTCTTCAGCGCCCGCCACCTCGTCAAAGGTGGTCTTGCGCCCTTTTTCCATGCTGTTTTTGAGATTGGCCTTGCCGAACTGGCCCATTTTGCCTGCGCCGCCCGCACTCTGTTTCATCATAAAGATAAACAGCACAATTACAAACCCAATCGCGAGCAGCGAGGGGATCATCTGGAGAAGCCAGGAGTTGTCCGAGGCTGGCTTGTAATCGAGCTGGACAATCTCCGCGTCGGGATCCGCCTTCATCTGCTCAAGCACCATATCGTCCACCGCAGTGACAAACAGGTTGACGCTCGGCACCTTGTAGGTGATCTTTTTGTTTTCATCCGATTTGAGGACCATCTCGAGTTTGCCGCTACCGAGGTCGAGCTTGGCCTCCTTGACTTCATTCTTCTGGAAATAGCTGACGACCTCGTAATACTTGAGGTTGCTTGGGGGGGTTCCCATATTCGTAAACATCCAGATTCCGATAAACGCCATCACCACGATGACGATCACCGGCACCAGATAACTTTTGCTGCCTTTGTTTCCCAAAGTTTCATCTCCTTTCAAGTTGTCTGACTCAGGGCCTGCGGGAGACGGCTATCCGCCGTAAACCTCCGGCTTTAACACCCCGATGTAGGGTAGATTTCTGTATTGTTCGTTGTAATCCAAACCATAGCCCACCACAAACTCGTTGGGGACGATGAAGCCACGGTAACTGGCAGTGACATTTGCCTTCCTGCGCTCCGGCTTGTCGAGCAGGGTGGCGATGCGGATCGAATTTGCGCCCTTGCCGCGCAATACGCCCGAAATGTATTCGAGGGTGACGCCGCTGTCGAGGATATCCTCGACGATGAGCAGCTCCTTGCCCCCGAGGTGGTCGTCAATATCCTTGACGATTTTGACCACGCCCGAGCTCTTAGACGATGAGCCGTAGCTTGAGACACACATAAAATCGATCTGGCAGGGGATGGTGATCGCCCGCATCAGGTCGGCCATAAAGACAACCGAACCCTTGAGGACGCTGACGAGCATCAAGTTCTTTCCCTTGTAATCCTCGCTGATCTGGCGGCCCAATTCCGTCACCTTCTCCCGAATTTCCTGTTCCGATATTAAAATGTTTTGAATATCATCCTTCATCGTGCCGCTCTCCAAATCTCAGTATCAAAAGATAGTGCTGGGTCTGTTCACCTGCCGCAGCCCTGCGATCGACCCCGATGCCCTCGGCGCCGAGTACTCCCTCATCGTCGCAGAACACTCCGAGTTCCCACCGTTTCTGCTCAGGCACGCCGCACTCGTTGTACCATTTCTTGAGTGACTTTGTGCCGCGACGGGGGAGGGAGAGGCAGTCCTGTGGCAATCGCTGTCTGATTTTAACGTTACCAAATATTCTATCATAATCCAAAATGTAAATAAAGAAATTTTTATAAACTTTTGTAAACATCTTGTATTTTTGACGATTGCAATAAATTATCCGAAAACCGCCGAGGTCGCACTGTTCGGAATGATCCCAGAGGTACTCGAAATAGGGCGGCCGGTCAAGTGGCACGACAATCTCAAGAAAGCCCTTGCGCAGCTGCACAAGGCGGTTTCCGGGGACGCTCTGCCGCCCTGCGCCGTCGCGACACAGCTGGACAAGCCGTGCAACCAGCGCGGCGCTGACCTCGATTTGATGGGACTCCAAAAAGAGGCGGAGCACTCGGCCCTGAATCGCCGGGTGCAGCCGGGCGACCTGCCGGGCGTCCAGTCTACCGTCCCGCTCCGCCCGCTCATAGGCGGCGCTTGCCTGCTGCTCGAGGTAGTTCTGGTCCTGTGCAAGGCTGTCCATCAACGCTGCTGCATGGCGCTCGAACCTGCAGTTGACCGACACAAGTGCAGGAACGGCATGGCGCCGGATCCGGTTGCGGGCGTAGTCGTCCGACAGGTTGCTGCTGTCAATCTGGTAAGGAATTCGATACTCTTTACAATATGCTTCAATTTCACCGCGGGTGAATGGGGAGAGGGGACGCACAATCCGCCCTCTCTGCGCGGGAATGGAGCACAGCCCCGCAGGGGAGCTGCCCCGCGCGAGGTTGAAAAGCAGCGTCTCCGCCCGGTCGGAAAGGGTGTGCGCGGTCGCGATAAATCCCTGCTCCCCGCACAGCTCCTCAAAAAAGGCGTAACGCAGCTCCCGACCACAGAGCTCGAGCGACTGCCCGCTTTTCTTTGCTGCGGCTGCCACGTCGATCTGGCGGATTTCACAGGGGATGCCGTGTTCCTTGCAGTAGCCTACGACGAACTGCTCGTCCCGCTCGCTCTCCTCCCCCCGCAGACAGTGGTTGAGATGGGCCGCCACCAGGTGTAAGGGTTTCCCGCAGTGGCGCAGCGCGTGAAGCAGTGCCATCGAGTCGGCTCCCCCCGACACCCCGACAACAATTCGGTCTCCCTCGGAAAACAACGAGGAGACGTGGATCTGAATGCTATTCATAGTGGGTAGTGTCGAGTCCGGAGAACCGGGTGAACTGGCCGTTCCAGCCGAGCTCTATGGTTCCCACCTCGCCGTGGCGGTTTTTGGCGACAATGCACTCGGCAATGCCCGCTTTTCCCTCCTCGGGATTATAATATTCATCCCGGTACAAAAACATGACGATGTCCGCGTCCTGCTCGATAGAACCCGATTCGCGCAGATCGGCGAGCATGGGGCGATGGTCCTGCCGCGACTCCGGCCCGCGGGAGAGCTGAGACAGAGAGATGACCGGGACGTCGAGCTCTTTTGCCATGATTTTGAGGTTTCGGGTGATTTCTGAAATCTCCTGCACCCGGTTTCCATCTTTTCGGCCCGTCGTCATCAGCTGGAGGTAGTCGATGACTACAAGCCCCAGATTGGGGAGACGGCGCAGCTTGGATTTCATCTCGGCGATGTTGATGTTGGGGGTATCGTCGAGGTAGATCTGGGTTTCGCTGAGTTCCTGCGCACCCGAGGCGAGCAGCGCCCACTCCTCCTGCGCGAGCTCCCCCACGTGCAGCTTGGTGCTGGTGATGCGGCACTCGGACGCAAGCATCCGCTCGACGAGTTGTTGGCTCGACATCTCGAGGGAAAAGATTGCGACCTGCCGTTTGCTGCGCTTGGCGGCGTTGACCGCGATGTTGAGGGCAAAACTCGTCTTGCCCATCGCGGGACGCGCCGCGATGAGGATGAGGTCGGAGGGATTAAGGCCGGTCAGGATGGTATCAAGGCCGGAGAAGCCGGAGGAAATCCCCGCCTTCTGTTCTCCTGTTGCGAGTTTGTCGAGGTGGTCAAACTCCCGGTTGATGACCTCGTTGATCGGCACTAAGCTGGATGAAACCCGACCCTGACGGATTTCATAGATCTTCTGCTCCGCAGTGTCGAGAATCGTCTGAGCGTCCGCGCCGCTCTCGGTGGCGATGGAGATGATCTCCCGCGCCGCGGTGATGAGGGATCGCACATAATATTTTTCCTGTACGATCTTGCAGTATACATCGAGGTTTGCGACGGATGGAATGATCTCCATCAACCTGCCGAGATAGACCTTCGCGTTCTCCGGGGTGTCAAATACCTGTTCGACAACCACCGCATCGTACACGGTGACAAAGTCAATCGGCTGGCCAGAGGTGTACATCCGGGCGATCACCGAAAAAATCTGCTGGTGCTGCTCCCGGTAAAAACTCGCTGCGCTCACGTATTTGAGCGCTTCGGCCATGTAACTCGGGTCGAGCAGGAGGCCGCCGAGCACCGACTGTTCCGCCTCAAGGTTGTAGGGGAGCTGCTCGAGCTCCAGGTTGGGTTCTAAAGCCATACGGGTTCTCTCCTCCATCAAAAACTCTCCGGAGTCGACAAAAACCAAAAAGCGACCTGCGCTTTTTGGTTTTGCGATTCCTCAAACACTCTATTTACGCTTCGACAACCTGTAGTTTCATTGTGGTGGTGACCCCTGCGATCAGCTTGATCTCCACGTTGTAAGTGCCAAAGGTTTTGATATCGTCCATTGAAATCTTGCGTTTATCGATGTCCATGTTGTAGTCCCGCTTGATCATGGCAGACACTTCCTTTGCGGTGACCGAACCAAACAGCCGCCCCGCAGACCCTGCCTTTGCGGAGATCTTAACGGTCTTGTCCTTGAGCAGGGCCGCGAATTCTTTGGCCTTGTCAATCTCCTGCTGTTTGTGGAAGGCAGCCGCTTCATCGCGGTTCTTTTTCTCAGTCATCGCTTGGGCAGTCGCCTCTTTGGCAAGCCCTTTTTTGAACAGGAAGTTACGTGCGTAACCGTCGCTGACATTGACGAGATCTCCCGCCTTACCTGAACCTTTGACGTCCTGCAATAAAATTACTTTCATGTTGCTTTCCTCCTTAGCTTTGGGTGAGATATTTATCAATTGCCTCGAGCAGCATCTGCCTCGCTTTCTCGAGGTTGGTGTTTTCAAGTTGTGTTGCGGCCATGGTCTGGTGACCGCCGCCTCCGAGCATTTCCATGACCACCTGTGCGTTGATCGCGCCGAGGGAACGGGCGGTGATGTTGGCGGTGGTCCCGGTCCGGTAGAGGACGAACGATGCGTCCACATTCGAGATGCCGAGCAGTTCATCTGCCGCCTGGGGCGCGACAATGCGGATGTCCTCGCACTGGAAATCCCCCATGGCGATCGCGCAGTTGCGGTAAGTCTCGGCGCCCGACACAATCCGGGTCTTGCGCTGATAGGAATCAATCGAGTTGGAAAAGAGCTTGCGCACCGAAACGGTGTCCGCGCCCAACCCCTTGAGGTAGGCCGCCGCCTCAAAGGTTCGCACTCCCGCCTTGATGACAAAGTTTTTGGTGTCGAGCATAATCCCCGCGAGCAGCGCCTCCGCCTCCAGGGAGCCAAGCTTGAAGTCGCCGAGGTACTGGACGAGCTCACTCACCATCTCAGAAGCCGAGGAGGAGTAGGGCTCGTGGTAAAAAATCACCGCGCGGTCAATGTAGTTGACCATTTTGCGGTGGTGGTCGATCACCACCACATTGCTGCACTTTTCATAGATGCCGGGGGATTCGAGCAGATCGGGGTTGTGGGTGTCGGTGATGATCAACAATGTACGGGGAGTTATAATATCAAGCGCATCAACTGGATGGATAAACAGATCGTCGTGTCCCGCTTCGATCACCCGGTCGATGAGCGCAGTCGCGAGGTTCTTTTTGTAATCCACCGCGATAAAGCAGTTTTTTCCCAGCTTGCGGATCGCCCGGGCGAGCCCGATCGCGCTGCCCATACAGTCGAGGTCGCCGAACCGATGCCCCATGACGATCACGTTTTCGCTCTGGTCGATAAACTCCTTGAGCGCGGTCGCGATGATACGGGTTTTGACCTTGGTGCGCTTTTCTACCCCTTTGGAGACGCCGCCGTAAAAGTCAAATCCATTGGGGGTCTTGACCGCCGCCTGGTCTCCGCCCCGTCCGAGCGCCATGTCGAGCGCCTGACGGGCGTATGCCTCGCTTTCGGCAAGGGTTTTTCCGCCGCTTCCGACGCCGATCGAGAGGGTGACCGGGGTGCGGTCCTCTTTCAGGAGCTCCCGGACCTTATCGAGTATGTAAAAGCGGCTGGCAATGATCTGCTGCAAATGCCGCTGCTCGATGACAATGACAAACCGATCGTGGTTGAGGCGTTTGAAGAAACCTGTCGTCTTGCCCATAAACTCCTCGATCGCCTCGTCGATTGACCCGAGAATCGAGGATTTTGCGCTCTCCTTTTTCCCCTCGAACACCTCTTCGTAGTTGTCAATCATCACCAGCAGCACCGATGGGCGGGAGAGCTGATACTCCTCCGCCGTGCGGACAAGTTCGGTGTTTTCGCAGAAATAGAGGGTGTACAGCCCGCCCTCGTCCTCCTCGGACTGGGAGCCGTAAACGCAGTAGCCTTTGTCACGGTAGGTGAGCTGCACTCCGTTTTCCTCAAGGAAGTCGTCTAGGTGGTGACCCGAGAGCTGTTCAAAGTTGAATCCTATCATCTCCTCGTTGTCCACGACCATCCTCTGGAACAAGTCGTTGTACCACAACATCTTGCCGTCAAAGTCACACACCACAACCGGAAGAGGAAAGTGGTAGAGCGCGTTGCTTTTGGGCGTCCCGAACTCGAGGGAAAGTCGGTGCAGCAACTGGCGAAGCTGCTTTTTAAATGTACTGATGAGCACCGCCGACGGGAGAACGGCGAACAAAACAAAAGGCGCGGCAATCCAAAAAAGTGTCCGGTCCGCAAACCAGAGCATCGCCGACAGGCCGACGCACAACGCGATCAACACAATCATCAACGCCCGTATACTCCAAACAGACTTTTTCTTCATCTCGCACCTCGTCTTAACTGCAAATGTAATTCCGCAGGGAAGTGCTGAGGCTTCGCCTCAGACTCCGGTTTAGGAGCTTGTTGAGAAGCTTCCCAAACAATCCCCAAAAACTTTAGACTGGGCTCATCGTTTCGATGGGCGCAGTCTAAAGTTTTCAGGGGTTCTTAGGGGGATTTTTTCAAAAGACCCCCTAAGCAGAGTTTGGGACAGAGTCCCAACACCTCCCAGCAGAAATTAGATTTCCATAATAATTGGCAGGATCATGGGGGAGCGATGGGTCTTGCGGTAGATAAAGCTCGAGAGCTCATCTTTGACAGCCGACTTGATGGCGCCCCACTCACGAATGTGCTGCTCGTGGCACTGGTCCAGGGTTCTCACCAGTAGCCGCTTGGCCTCATCCATGAGCGCTTCAGATTCCCGCACGTAAACAAACCCACGGGAGACAAGATCCGGACCAGACACAATGCAACCCGATTCGTTCTCAATGGTCATGACCACTACAATGAGGCCGTCCTCCGACAGCACCTTGCGGTCGCGCAGCACAATGGAACCGACGTCCCCGACGCCCAGCCCATCGACAAACACCTTGCCCGACGGGACGGTGCCCGCGATGTGCATATCCACGTTGTCGATTTCGAGCACCTGGCCGATTTCCCCAATGTTGATGTGAGAGGGTTGGATCCCCATCGCAATTGCGAGGTCGGCGTGCTTTCTCATATGCTTGTACTCGCCGTGCACCGGCATGAAGTATTTCGGGCGCACCAGCGAGAGGATCATCTTGAGCTCATCCTGGCAGGCGTGGCCCGAGACGTGGGTCTCGTACATCTTTTCGTAAATCACCTTGGCCCCGAGCCGCATCAGGTCGTTGATCACCTTGGTGACGTGTTTTTCATTGCCCGGAATCGGCGACGCGGAGATGATGATGAAATCCTCACACGTGACGCTGACCTTGCGATGATCGCCGCTCGCCATGCGGGAGAGGGCGGAAAGGGGCTCGCCCTGGCTGCCGGTGGTGACGACGATGAGCTTTTCGTGGGGATAACGGTTGATCTGGTTGATGTCGATCATCAGCCCGTCGGGCATGTGCAGATAACCGAGCTCAATCGCTTTGGCGACAACGTTCTCCATGCTGCGCCCCGACACCGCGACCTTGCGGCCATATTTGACGGCGTTGTCAATGATCTGCTGGATGCGGTGGATATTCGAAGCGAACGACGCGACAATGATGCGCCGATTGCCCGCCTGGTTGAAGAGATTGGAGAAGGACTCCCCGACTGTGCGCTCGCTCGGGGTGTAACCCGGGCGCTCGGCATTTGTTGAGTCGGACATGAGCAGCAGCACGCCGCGGGAACCGAGCTCAGCAAACTTCGCCAGGTCGATCATCGAGCCCTCAACCGGGCTGTAGTCGATCTTAAAGTCACCGGTGTGGACAAGGACGCCCGCCGGAGTGTGCACCGCGAGACCGACCGCATCGGGAATTGAATGGTTGACGTGGATCATCTCAACTGCCATACAACCCATTTTGATCATCTGCTTGGGTGCAACGACATTGAGCTTGGCTCGTCCGAGGAGGCCGTGCTCTTTTAATTTGCCTTCGATCAGGCCGATGGCGAGACGGGTGCCGTAGATCGGCACATTAAACCGCTTGAGGAAAAACGGCACGCCGCCGATGTGGTCCTCATGCCCGTGGGTAATGACGATGCCGCGCAGGCGATCGATGTTTTTTTCCACATAAGTGTAGTCGGGCAGCACGAGGTCTACGCCGAGCATATCCGGGTCGGGAAACGCCATGCCGCAGTCGATGATGAACATGTCCTGCCCGCACTCGATGCAGGTCATGTTTTTTCCGATTTCATTCAGGCCGCCAATCGGGATGATCCGCACCGGGGTTTTACGCACTGTTTTAGCCGGCTTTTTGTCGTTCTGCCGGTTCTGACGGGGCTGTTTGGCAGGCTTGTTCTGCTGCTGCCCCTGGTTTGCCGGCTTGTTGGCGGGTGTGCCTTGCTGCGCCGCTTTGTGGGCGTTGTTGGGGTTGGGGCGGCGGTTGTTGCGGCGGGGGCGAGAATTGGATCCTCCCTGTTCACGGGCCTGGTTGCGGTTCTGGTTATTTTTTTGATTTTCAGTTGTCACGTTTTTACCTCGCTTTTCTCTTATCAAAGTAGTCCTAAGTAAACGCGGCGTCCAAAAATCGGCAACACAAACAAAGCTCAGCCGCCTTTGGCTGAAAACCGCGTCTTGTAGTATGTGGTCCCTTGTCTTTCGAGGGACCTTTTAGTTCGATCCGAACAATACGACTGGCACGCGTTGGGTGATATGGTTGAAGGGTGGGAAACCGCGCGCCAAAAAGAAAATTCCGAACAAATACTTATTTAATATAATAACTGGAAAAGGCGGTTCTGTCAAGTAAATCCAAGTGTTCCAGTCAGCTTTACAAGGGCTGGAAACACTAGGATTCCTCCTGGCCGGACACAATGTTTTCAAAAAAGTCACATATTTCCTCAGCGGTTTCAGAACTCGCGCTCTCGGCAAAGAGGAGTACCCCTTTGCCCGATTTGACCGGCCGAATGCGGACATCCCCTTTGTCGACCTTGAGAGAGAGCCCCTCTCCGATCTTTTGCCTCCCATCGCCGAGCTTGCGCAGAATGGTGGTGGGATTGACCGCAACCGAGACAAACCGATTCGCCGTGCCAAATTTCGGGATGCTCGCAACCGCTTCAGAAATCGACACCGCATGTTCCTTGAGGTAGGAAAGCAGCTTGATTGCCATGAGCAGCCCGTCCCGCACAAACGGCGCGTCCACCGCGAGCCGCCGCGCGTACTCGTCTGACTGGTCGCAGGGGCAGTCCTCGTAGCGATAGAGCTTTGCGCCGTGCTGCGCCGCGATCTCATCGAGTACCTTTGGCGCGCCGTAGGGCACGGCAAGCTCCTTTTCTGTCTCAAAATAATCGCCGCAGAGCAGTACCAGCAGCTTGTCGTGCCGGATGTACCCAAATTCGTCGCTGTACACCGAGAGCTGCTTTCCGTCCGCCGAGATGTGGAGACAGAAGTCCCCCTCGAGTCCGCACCCGAGTTTGACGAGGGCGTCCTCGAGCACCCGGCGCACCGCTGCGTTGGCTGTCTTGATCTGCACCCCGATACCGCTGAGATTTTCCTTGGCCGCCTTGATGAGCTCAATGGCATACATCTCCCGCAGTGAGCTCAGATCGACCGCGGTGCCGAATTTCTCCGACTCCGCCCGGCGATATTCGCTGCGATTGACCGCTCCCTCGAGCTTGCGCTCCTGGGAGCGTGGGAGGGGAAGCCCCCCCTTGGCGACAATCTTGATCCGGGCGGCCCCGTCGGAGGAGATATAAACCCCGTAATCCGCCATGCTTTTGAGCATACAAAAGTCAAACTGGGATTCAAAGTTCACCCCAAAATCCCACAGGTTGCTCCCAGTGGAGAGGACGCCCGACATCGCGCTGTATTTGAGCGCGCGGGCGGAGAGGGTGTCCCCGCTCGCCACCGCGATGATCGCCCCCTCGCTGAGGCTAGCGAGCGCCGCGCCGATCTTACAGCAGAGCTCAGGGGTGACGCTCACATTGGTGCGCCCGCAGATGCCATCCTCGTCACAGAGAATGCCCGCTGAAATGCCGTATTGCAGGTTGTCGGTGAGCCGGGTGTTGTCGGGCACCCGTTTGCCCTCCCACACCTTGATGCCGTCCGGCACCACCGACTCGTCGCCGAGTACAGCATTCGTGCCAAGCACGCCGCATTCGAACACTGCGCTGTTTTTGCCCATCCGTGCGCCGGTGCCGATGACCCCCCGCACGCAGCTCGCGCCGCAGGCCAGGTGCGCCCCGTCGAGAATCACGCCTCCCTTGACTCGGCAGCCATCCCCGAGGGTTACGTTGTCCCCGATCACCGAACCCGCTTCCACCTGCACGCCCTCCCCGAACTGGACGTTGCTCCCGATGTAGGCGGGCGGTCTGACTGCTCCCTGGGCGGAGAGAAGCTCAGTTTTGGTGAACACCCCGCCGACCTCAGGCGCGTCGATACTGCAGCGCACCTTTCCCTGCAGCATGTCGCGCTGGCAGTTCACATAGCTCTGCAAGTCGCCGATGTCACACCAATAGCCCGCGTCTTCATAGGCGTAGAGCGGCATCTTTTTTTCAAGCATTTTGGGAAAGACCTGCTGTGCAAAATCGACTTTTTTCCCTTCCTCGATGAGGTCAAACACTGCGGGGGAGAGGATGTAAATTCCAGTGTTGGCAAGGTCGGTCACGCAGTGGGAGAGGGAGGGCTTTTCAAGAAATCCCGCAATTCTCCCGTTTTCTGTGACGTTGACGAGTCCGTATTCCCGCGGGTCCTCCACTCGTTTGACGAGCAGTGTTGCTGCCGCCCTACTCTGCCGGTGGAACGCCACCGCCTTGGTGAGATCAAAATCACACAGCGCGTCCCCGCTGATGACAAGGATGTCATCCCGCGGATCTTTTACCGCGTGGCGCACGCTGCCCGCCGTGCCGAGCGGCTGGGGTTCGAACGAATAGGAGAGCTCAATTCCCTTGTAATCCTCTCCATCAAAGTGAGAAATGATCTTGTTTCCCTGGTAAAGCAGCGTCATCACCGCGCGGTCAAACCGGTGCTCTGCCAGCAGGTCAAGGATGTATTCCAGCACCGGACGGCCGCACAGCGGCGCGAGCGGCTTGGGGATGTCGCAGGTGAGCGGGCGCAGCCGGCTCCCCTCTCCCCCCGCCATAATAACTGCCTGCATAATGTTCCTCCTTTTCAAAATTGTACTTCTCCATAAAACAGTGGGGCTGATGCCTCTTAGTATTGGCTGAAAAAAAATAAAATAACCACTTTACAAAGTTTTTTAAAGTTGGTAATATAAAACGTAGAGTTTTGTGTAAAAATGAAGAAAGCAGCGTCATGGTTCCGCCGGGATGGGGCTGCCCGAAACAAAATCAACCAGCGGAAGAAACGGAGAATGCCATGGCAACGATCAAACCCTTTCGAGGTCTGCGCTTTTCTGCGGGCGCAGGCGACATCCGCCAGCTGACCTGTCCGCCGTATGATATCATCAGCGAGGAGCAGCGGCTGCACTTTTTGCAGACAAATCCCAACAACATCATCCGCCTCGAGCTCCCCAAAGGGGAGGATCCCTACAAAGAGGCGGGCGAAACGCTGCGCAAATGGGCCCAAAGCGGCATCCTCAAGAAGGATGAAGCCCCCGCTTTTTATATTTATGAGGAAGAATTCACCGTGGGCGGCGAAACAAAGCGACTCAAGGGCTTTATTTCCTGGGTGCAGCTCGAGGAGTGGGAGAAAGGGGTCGTCCTGCCCCACGAGGAAACCCTCTCCAAGGCCAAAGAGGACCGGCTCAACCTCATGAAGGCCACCGGTTGCAACTTCAGCCAGATCTATTCCCTCTACATGGACGAGCAGCAACAGGCAGCCGAGGTGCTCAAAATTGCCTCGAGCGACCCAGCTGAAATCGAATTCACCGACGGGGAAGGGGTCACCCACCGGATGTGGAGGCTCCGCGACCCCGCGATGATCGAACTGCTGGAAAACGTCTTTGCGGACAAAAAGCTGTACATAGCAGACGGCCACCACCGCTACGAGACTGCGATCAACTACCGCAACTACCTGCGGGAACAGGGGATCAACACCAGCGACGACCACCCCTCCAACTATGTGATGATGATGCTTGTGGACATGCAAAACGACGGCCTTGTCGTCCTTCCCACCCACCGCATTGTGCGCGACCTCGAAAATTTTGACTCTGACAAGCTGTGCGCACAGGCCGAGCAGTATTTTGACATCTCGCAATACGACACTCTCGAGGGCGCGCAGAACATCCTCTACCAATTCTACCGCGCCGGCGGCAAGGCGTTTATCCTCTACGCCGACGACTGCTACCGCATCCTCTCGCTCAAGGACGTGGCCATGATGGACGAGGTGTTCCCTGAGCACAGCCAAGCTTACCGGGGGCTCGATGTGGCGGTCATCCACTCCCTCTTTCTCGAGAAGCTCCTTGGCATTGACAAAGAAAATATGGCCCAGCAGATCAACCTCACCTACACCCGCTCCGCCGACGAGGCGATCCGGGCAGTGGACAACGGGGACGCCAACTGCGCGCTGCTGCTCAATCCCACCAAGATTGAGGAAATACGCGACGTGGCCGCAGCTGGGGAAAAAATGCCTCAAAAGAGCACCTATTTTTATCCCAAACTGATCACCGGGCTTGTCATGAACAAAATCCTGTAAGGATCGACATCCCGTTCAAGGTTTGTTCAGTTTTTGAACAAGCAACCATCAAACAATCCTGTTATACTGTACTCGATTACCCAGGGGGCGTATCTTCATACGCCCCCTTATTCATGCCGAGCGAGGGTGGTTTTTTGGGGCTCCGTCCCAATCCCCGCTTAGGGGTCCTTTTGAAAAAGGCCCCCTAAGAACCCCCGAAAACTTTAGATTGCGCCCATCAAGGGGATGGGCGCAATCTAAAGTTCTTGGGGATTGTTAAGGGGCTTCTTTCAAGAAGCCCCTTAACCGGAGTCTGAGGCAGCGCCTCAGAAATCGCCCGCCGCCCGGCAAGGACAATGGAGGGAGCCTATGATACAAGTAGAAAATCTCACCAAGCGATACGGAAACCAGCTGGCCCTGCAGGGCATCAGCTTTGAAGTGGAGCAGGGAGAGATCCTCGGCTTTCTCGGGCCGAACGGCGCGGGAAAATCAACCACCATGAACATTCTGACCGGTTACATCTCCTCAACGGGGGGAAGGGTCTGTGTCAACGGCTTTGATCTGCTTGAGCAGCCGAATCAAGCCAAAGCGTGCATTGGCTATCTGCCGGAACAGCCGCCCCTGTATTTCAACATGACAGTTCAGGAATACTTAAATTTTGTGTGGGACCTCAAAAAAGTGCGGGGCAACAAGCGCAAAGAGATCTTTGACATCTGTAAAACGGTGAAAATCGACCATGTGTACGAGCGGGTGATCGGCAACCTCTCCAAGGGCTACCGGCAGAGGGTGGGCCTTGCCCAGGCGCTCATCGGCAACCCCGAGGTGCTCATCCTCGACGAGCCGACAGTCGGCCTTGACCCGCAGCAGATCATTGACATCCGCAATCTCATCCGCGACCTCGGGCGGCAGCACACCATCATCCTCTCCTCCCACATCCTCACTGAAATCCAGGCGGTGTGCGACCGGATCATTGTCATCAGCGACGGCCGGATCGTGGCGGACGACACCGAGGAAAACCTCTCCAAGAGCCTGAGCGGGGAATACGGATACACCCTGCGCGCCGAGGGGGAGGAAGATACCCTGCGCGAGCTGGTCGAATCGGTCCCGGGGGTTGGCCGGGCAGAAGTCATTGGCAGCCGGGAACCCGGCACTGTGGATTTCCTGATCGAGCCCGAGGGGGAAGAGGACATCCGCAGACCGCTGTTCCACGCGTTTGCGCAGGCGGGAATTCCAATTCTCGGCCTCAAGAGCAACGAGCTCTCGCTGGAGGATATCTTCCTGCGCCTCGTTGCGGGAGAGGGCCAGGGGGAACAAACTCCCGAAGCGGAAGGAACTGCCGAACAGCAGGAAGAACCATCCCCGGATGTGCTGCAGGACGGCCAGACAGACAGCGCACAAGCCGGACAGTCTGAACCGCTGACAGACCAAGAGCCGTACAGCGCGCAAATACAACAACCAAGCCAACAATCCGCGGAGGTGAACGACGATGAAAGCAATCTTTAAAAAGGAGCTGCACTCCTATTTTTCCTCTGCAATTGCCTATGTATTCCTCGCGGTATTCTACATCTTTTCCGGCTTTTACTTTTACGCCGGGGTGCTGCTCTCGAATACAGCAAACCTCTCGATTGTGTTTGAATCGATGTTTCTCATCATCCTGCTACTCGTCCCCATCCTCACGATGCGGCTGTTCAGCGAAGAGTATAAAGCCAAAACCGATCAGCTGCTGCTCACCAGTCCGGTCAACCTGCACGGGATGGTGTACGGCAAGTTTTTCGCCGCTTACATCGTCTATGCAATCGGCGCTGCGATCACTCTGTGTTACGCGGTGATCCTGTTGCTCTTCACCCCGATCGACTGGAGCCTCACCATTGGCAACCTGATTGGAGTGCTGCTGCTCGGCGGCGCCCTCATCGCAATCGGGATCTTCATGTCCTCCCTCACCAAGAGCCAAGTCATTGCGGCAATCGGCGCCTTTGCGGTCATGCTGCTGTTTATGTACCTCGACACCTTCGCGAGCGTCATCTCGATCGACTGGCTGAAAAACATCCTCGGAGAGATTTCGTTCATGGGCCGCTACCGCAACTTTACTGCGGGGTTGCTCAACATCGCGGATATCCTGTATTTCATCAGTATTATGGTCATTTTCAACTTCCTCTCTGTGAGGTCGCTTGAGAAAAAGCGCTGGAGTTAGGAGGGGCAATCTATGAAAAGCAAGAAACTCAAACACGGCTCGCTCGCCGCTGCGCTCACGGCGGTTTTTCTCGTCGTCGTGGTGCTCGTCAACATTGTGGCCACCATCCTGATCGAACGATTTGATCTCTCCATCGACGTGACGGGCAACAAAATCTATGAGATGTCCGACCAGACCACCGACTACCTCAAGGGCTATGGAGAAAAGACCACGATCTATGTGCTCGCGGACGAAGATCTCTTCAAAACCGCCTCCACTGAATACGGCCAGGCGTATCAGATGATCGAAAAATTCCGCAAGCAAAACAGTTCGATCACAACCGAATACATCAACCTCTCCGAAAGCCCCGATTTTCAGACCAAATTCCCCAACGAAAGCCTTGCCACAGGGGACATCATCGTTGCGGGGGACAACGGAAGGTACAAACACCTGACTGCAACCGATCTGTTTGAACAGAACTACGACACTGAAACCTATCAGGCGATCGGCATCAGCTCCAAGGTGGAACAGTCGGTCGCGAGCGCCCTTGAATACATCTCGGGGGCAAATCCCGCGAGTGCGGTGATGATCACCAACCACCAGGAAAACTCCCTTGACGTGCTCGTCTCGCTCCTTGAAAAAAACAATTACGACGTTTCCGAGGCGTCGCTGCTAAACGGAGAGATCGACTCTTCCGCTGACCTTGTGATTATTGGAGCGCCGGTGGTGGACTTCACCGACGAAGAGATTGCAGCGCTCGAATCCTACCTCAACAACGACGGGAAATACGGCAAGGCGATTGTGTACATCGCTTCTGCCGCGCAACCAGACCTGCCAAAGCTCGAAGCGTTTTTGCTCAAATGGGGTATCCAGCTCCAGAGCGGCCTAGTGCTCGAGTACGATCAGAGCCTGCTGTATCAATTCCAAAACGAACCGTTTGTGTTCCCAGGGCAGAACGCCTACACTGAACGGATCGCCAACCCAAATCTCCAGGTGCTCGCCCCCAACCTCAAGCCGATGAGCCAGGCAATACCGACCGAGCCAAACGTCACCGTCACCCCGGTGATGAGCACGAGCGACACCGTCGCGCTGCGCCCCTCAGATGCGTCGAGCAACTGGAGCGCAACCAACAATGATCTGACCTCGTTTGAGGTCACCCTTGCCGCCGAAAAAACATCGGATGGCGCCACTTCCCGCATCGTCGCATTCTCCTCCATCGAGCTGTTCCAGCTCCTCGAGGCGGCCGGGCTCAACAACGGCGATTTTGCCCTCTCAGTGATCAACACCGCGGCCAACAAGCAGAGCGATCTCCAGATCGTCTCCAAATCGCTGACTCCCAGCCTGCTCAACATCAACCTTCTGCAGGCGATGCTGATCATGGTGGTGTTTGTGATCCTGATCCCAGCCGCTGTCCTCATCGTGGGCCTCGTCGTGTGGCTGAGAAGGAGGAACCGGTAAAATCATGCAGAACAAGAAAAAATCCCTGTTGATTGCCGTCGTGGCGCTTGTCCTGCTCTCGGCTGTTCTCATCCTCCTGCTTGCAACCAATTCCCCTGAGGACGCCGCTCAGCTGAGCAGCAGCGAAGAAAAAATTCTGCTGCAAAGCGACCAACAGGTGACTTCCATTGCGGTTCAAACGCCAAATGAGAGCTATACCATCCTCCCTGTGGAGGGAAGCGGGGAGGACGCCCAGTGGCAGATCGCCGACCTGGAGGGAATCCCGCAGTCCCAGACAAAGTACAGCGACCTGATGTCGATCTGTGCAAAGCTCGAGTACACCCAAAAGCTTGAAAATCCAAAAGAGCTTTCGGTGTACGGGCTGGAAGAGCCCGCGGCAAAAGCCCAGATCAGCTATGCGGACGGCAGCTCCACCCTGCTTCTTGTGGGCAATGTCACCACCGACGGAACAGGGGTTTACTGCAAGCTGGACAACGACAGTTCTATCTATATCTGCTCGGCGATCAACGGCCAGAAGTTCACCCGGGACCTGCTCTCCTACGTCGATCTCTCCCTTGTGCCCAAAATCGACTCGGACAGCACGCCGGGGATTGAGTCGGTCTCGATCGAGCGGTACGAGGACGGCACGAGCTACACCGTCGAGCGGCGGGCGAACGAGGAGGACGCAGAGAGCACCGCGCTCTGGCTGACCTCCCCCAGGGAGTATCAACTTGCGGAAGAGGACGCCAAGACGCTGCTCGCCCTGATCTCCAGCTTCTCGGCCGACGAAACGGTGGCAATTCACCCGAGCCCTGACCAGATGACCGAATACGGGTTCTCTCAGCCCACCGCACGCATCCGCTACACCATCAACGGGAGCGACTACACCCTGCTCATCGGAAAGGGAATCGAATACTCCGAGGAGGAGGACACCCTCGGCCTCGGAGGAACCGGGAGCTACTACATTCAGCTCGAAGGGCGGGATGTCATTTACACTGTCTCGATCGACAACCTCGGCTGGCTCAACCTCCAATATTGACATTGCGTCAATTTCGCGCGATAATAGAATACACAACCCAAAACTTGCCGTTTCCCCCGAAGCGGCAAGTTTTTCATCTGCAACCCCACCCGTTTGGGATTCTATTGAAAAGGCAGGAAACACAATGTCCATCCATCAACAGCTCGAACAGGAATTTCGTCTAAAACCTTGGCAAATTGAGGCCACCGTCAAGCTCATCGACGACGGCAACACCATTCCGTTTATCGCCCGCTACCGCAAGGAGGCAACCGGCTCGCTCGACGACCAGCTGCTGCGGGAGCTGAGCGACCGACTCACCTATCTGCGCAATCTACAAAAGCGCCGGGAGGAGGTCACTGCCTCGATCGAAGCACAGGGCAAGCTCACAAGCGAACTCTCCGACGCAATCGGCGCCGCCAAGACTCTCACCGAAATCGAAGACCTCTACCGCCCCTATAAGCCCAAACGCAAGACCCGCGCCTCAATCGCGCGCGCCAAGGGACTCGAACCCCTCGCCAAGCAGATTTTAGAGCAGCGGGGCATTGACCTTGAACAGACGGCAGCCGGGTTTGTAACCGAAGAAGTGCCAACTGTGCAGGATGCCCTTCAGGGTGCACAGGATATCCTTGCAGAGGACATTTCAGACGACGCCGCGCTGCGCAAACGGCTGCGCTCCTTTCTGTTCCAAAACGGGAGTGTGGTATCCAAGGCAGCGAATTCGGATGCTGATTCGGTCTATACCATGTATTACGACTTTTCGGAACCAATCAATAAGATCGCTGGACATCGGGTACTCGCCATTGACCGGGGAGAACGAGAGGGCCTGCTCAAAGTCTCGGTCAGCGTCAACAAACCGGAGGCGGTTTCACTCCTGCGTCGCGCCTATGTCAAGGGCAGCGGCGCCTGCTCTGATCTGGTTTCAGCCGCCTGTGAGGATGGGTTTGACCGCCTTATCTTTCCCTCCCTTGAGCGGGAAATCCGCAGCCATCTTACCGAGCAGGCGAGCGAAGCGGCGATCAAGGTGTTTTCCCTCAACCTGCGTCAGCTTCTCATGCAGCCACCTGTAAAAGGGACGGTTACACTTGGGTTTGATCCCGGTTACCGCACCGGGTGCAAGGTCGCAGTGGTTGACGACACCGGCAAGGTGCTCGACACGACAGTCGTCTACCCCACCCAGCCGCACAACAAGACCCGGGAAGCGAAACAGATTCTCTCCGGACTCATTGAAAAACACCATGTCACCACCATCGCCATCGGCAACGGAACCGCTTCACGGGAGAGCGAGGCGTTCATCGCAGAGCTGCTCAAAGAGCTGCCGCACAAAGTATCCTACATGGTTGTCAGCGAGGCGGGAGCATCGGTCTACTCCGCCTCCAAGCTCGCGGCGGAGGAATTCCCGCAGTTTGACGTTTCGCTGCGCAGCGCAGTCTCGATTGCCCGGCGGCTCCAGGACCCGCTTGCAGAGCTGGTGAAAATCGATCCCAAGGCAATCGGGGTGGGCCAGTACCAGCACGACATGCCCAAAGCGCGGATGGACGAAGCGCTCGGCGGAGTGGTGGAATCCTGTGTCAACCAGGTGGGCGTAGACGTCAACACTGCCTCCCAGCCGTTACTCGCCCGAGTATCCGGCATCAACGCAGGCGTTGCCAAAAACATCACCGCCTACCGGGACGAAAACGGTAGCTTCACCGACCGCAGGCAATTTCTCAAGGTCGCCAAGCTCGGCAAAAAGGCGTATGAACAGTGCGCCGGCTTTTTGCGCATCCCCGCGGGGGACAACCTGCTCGACAACACGGCGGTACACCCTGAAAGCTACAAGGCAGCTAAGGAGCTGCTGCACATCTGCGGTTACACCCTGGACGATGTGGCTTCTGGTAGCCTGGCCGGACTCCCCGAACAGGCGAACCGGATTGGTTACAATAAACTGAGCGAGCAGATCGGTGCGGGAGAGCCGACGCTGCGCGACATCGTCAGCGAGCTGATGAAACCTGGACGCGACCCCCGCGACGAGCTGCCCAAGCCGCTGCTGCGCTCTGACGTGCTCGAGCTCAAGGATCTCAAGCCGGGAATGGAACTCAAGGGGACGGTGCGCAACGTCATCGATTTCGGCGCGTTTGTCGACATCGGGGTGCATGAGGACGGCCTGGTCCACGTCAGCCAGCTCGCAAACCGGTTTGTCAAACACCCGCTCGACGTCGTCAAGGTCGGAGACGTTGTAACCGTTTGGGTGCTCGACGTCGACCTCAAACGCAAGCGGATCTCGCTGACCATGAAGGGCCGTCCCAAGACAGATGCGTAGCCGCTGCGCCACTCAGTACCCGATTGTCCTGATCCACGGCTCAGGCTATCGCGACAACAACAAAATCGGATACTGGGGGAGAATCCCCGCCGCGCTGCGGGAAGAGGGCGCACAGGTCTATTGCAGCCGTCAGGACGCGTGGGGCGCGCTCGAAACCAACGTCGAACTGCTCAAAGACAATATTCTTCACGCGCTCAGCGATGCGGGAGCAGACAAGGTCAACCTTATCGCGCATTCCCGCGGGGGGATCGAAGCGCGCCAGGTTATTCACCATCCGATGCTCACCGGAAAAATTGCGTCGCTCACCACCATCTCCACCCCGCACCACGGCTCCAGAACGATGGACGCCCTCACCAAGCCGCCGCAGTGGATGCACAAATTCCTCTCCCTCTTTGTCAACGGCTGGTTCCGGCTGTGGGGAGACAAGCACCCTGATTTTTTTCACTCGAGCCGACAGTTCACCTCTGCCTGGTGCGAGGAGTTCAACCGCACCTGCCCCAATGATCCGAATGTTTACTATCAGAGTTATGCGAGCTCGATGTCCTGCTGCCGCAGCGACTGGATGATGGCGTTTTCCTATTTTGTCATCCGTCGCGTCGAGGGGGAAAATGACGGCCTCGTGGCCGCCGACTCAGCCGCATGGGGGGAATTTCAAGGCGTCGTTTCCACTCAGGTCCGCCGGGGCGTCTCCCACGCCGACATCGTCGACATGCGCAGGAGGGACCTGCCCGGCCTGGACATCCGCCAGTTCTACCAGACGATTGCAGAGGGACTGAAGCAAAAAGGACTGTAAACCCACTGTCTAGACCCCACTGCCGACTGCTTTGGTTCAATTCAAAGGAGCCCAGCCAACTTCCCCCTGAGGATTCGGTATAAAAGAATCCTGGTGATGGAAGGCTAGGCTATAACATCTCTTCTCTTTTCTGAGCAGGTTGTGCAACCTGTTTTTAAATAAAGAAAGTTTTCTGTGACCGCTTGTCAGGACTGCCTTAGAATCAAAACCGCGCTGGCACACACCAGCTCAGAGTGGACTAAGAAGGTCTTATGGCAACTCGTATCCCAGCAATCCGGAATCAAATAAATCTCTTGAAATCCCATGCGAGTCCACCCGGTCAGCCTTCTGTGAAAGCCCGTATTCCTCCAACAGAACCAAGGGTTGATGACGTAACTCTAAACCTTCCAAAACCGCCTGCTGACATCGGGCGGTTTTTGTATGCAGAAAACCACACGCTAGGCAAAGCACAGAAGCCAAATAGCGATGATGCAGACAGAAAAATCCCCGTTGCATTAGAAGAACTGCACGATAAAAAGCAAAGAGAGGTCAATGAATGACGTAAACAGTTTATCGCAGAACCTGCCCCCTTAGGGTATACAAACTGGAATAGCAAGAGCCACATCGTGTTTGTCCAAAAGAATCGCAGAAAGAAATTCTATGGAAAAAAAGACGAGAGATAGGAGAAAGTTTGCGAACGCTGTGAAATTGGGGATAAGAAACGTAGAAGCAGAGGTATGTCCCGGCTATATGCATATACAGGTGGGAATACCGAAGAAAGTGGATGTGTCCAGTTTCATGTGGTAACTGAAAGGGAAGAGCAGTCTGATGATCTGCGAGAAGTACCCTGAACTGAGCGAAACCGGGAATTTTGGCGCCGAGGATATTGTGTGGAAACCGAGTAGAAGAATGCGAAGAAGATGGAGGGGAACAACCATATCAACTGGACGAGAACAAGGCAGGAGAACAACTGACGATGAGGAATTTTTAAACCCGTTTATAGGTAACAAGTGGCAGAACTTTCGCGGCTGGCAGATCGTATTTGCGCGACGAGACGCACAGGCTAAAAATATAGGGCTTTGCCCGCATATAAAAAATCTCCGGCTTTACTGGGGGTTCCTTATTCGGCAAAGTGTTGATACAGCGCGACAAATACCGCCAAGGCATCCCTCCACAGCAAATGATACAGGGTACTTTTTAAAAATCCTGCGGGATACAATTCAACTGGGCTTGTTCGCCAGATGTTTGAAAGCTTATCCCACAGCATAAGGTGCGCTGTCCCCTTATGCCAACCAATCGTCCTATTTTAATAGGAAATATCAAGCCAGCCTATATCGTAACAGACAACAAGACTGGGGCATATCTGGTTCAGTCCCTCTTTGTTTGCTTCAATCGTCACAAATCTGTGCCAGATCAGTGAACGGAATTTGAACTGTTTTTCAAATTTATTTTTTGCCCTTGACAATGAGAGGGGAGCGTGCTATATTATATTTAGCACTCAAAGATGTAGAGTGCTAAAAACAAAGTCTGACCGCATATTTGCAAGGATACGCCTTACACTAAATCAAGAAAACGATAGAAAGGACATGAAGCAGGATGAAAAGCGACGACAGGCGGCTCAAGATTCTCGAAACAGTCGTCGATGAATATATCAGGACAGGCGAGCCGGTCGGTTCCAAAACGATTGCTACCATGTTCGGCAATTCGGTATCCTCTGCAACGATTCGCAACGATATGGCTACCCTCGAAAAGCTCGGCTTTCTCGAGCAGCCCCACGCTTCGGCGGGGCGGGTACCCACCTATCTCGGCTACCGGATGTACATCAGCAACCTCATGCACCCCCGCGAGCTGACCGAAGAGGAAAAAGAGCAGATCGACGAGATGATCGGCAAGGATAATCTCACCGCGAGCACAGTGCTCGACAATGCGCTTGAAGCGCTTGCAGAGCTCACCGGCTGTGCGGTTGTCAACGCGAGCGATCTTCCAAAATTCTCCGTCATCACCCGGGTGGAAGTCGTTCCGGCTGGCAAGCGGCTCTACGCGCTGCTGATGATCACCTCGGCAGGGGAAGTGCGCAACAAGATCTGCCGGTTGGAATTTGATCTTTCCAATGAACAACTCGAGTACTTCGAAAACCTTTTAAATCAACAGCTGCTCGGCCTGCGGGTGGAAGATTTCAGCCCCTCGGTCATGCAGCAGCTCTCTGCGGCGATGGGCAGCTACATGCTCAGTCTCTCTCCGCTTCTCTACGCGGCCTACGAGCTATCGGATGAAATTTCCAGGCGCCACGTAGATATCAAAGGAGAAACAAACCTGCTGCGCTGCGGCGACTTTGACGCAGGGGAGCTCATGCGCTTTATGAGCGCGAAAAATGAAATTGACAAAATCCTCACCAGCGCATTTGACGGCATCAACATCGTGTTCGGCAAGGAAACCGATAAATTTGCCATCACCAATTCCAGCATGATTCTCACCAAATACGGAATGGGCGAAACAATGGGGTCGCTCGGCATCATCGGGCCTATCCGACTCGACTATGCCAAGATCATCCCCTACATCGAGTACTTCTCGCAAAGCGTTTCGCGCATGATTGACGATATGATTGAAGATAGAAAGAAAGGGGAACTGACCGATGGGAAAAGATAAGAAGGTTTCCAAGGAAGAAAAAAACGACAAGAAAAACAACACGGCTCAGGCCGAAACCCAAGAGGAGGCTGTCGACGCACAAACTGACAGCACACAGCCTGAAGAAGCGGCAGCTGAGGCCGAAACCGAACTCGACTCCCTCACCGCAAAGATTAAGGAGTTGGAAGAACAGGTTGCCCAGCTCAAGGACAAAGAGCTGCGCCAATTCGCCGAGTTTGACAACTTTCGAAAACGCACCCAACGCGAAAAGGCGGAGACATACAAAAACGCGGCGGCCGACTGCATCCTTCCCTTTATCACAGTGCTCGACAACCTAGAGCGCGCCCTCGAAGCATCGGTCGAGGACAATGATTTTAAAAGCGGCATTGAGATGATTGTCAAGCAGTTCCGAGAGGTCCTCGCCAAACAGGACGTCCACGAGATTGAAGCCCTCAACCAGGTGTTTGATCCGCTGGTACACAACGCGGTCAACCAAGTGGAGGATGAAAACTTCGGCGAAAACACCATCTGTCAGGTGTTTCAAAAGGGCTACAAGATGGGCGATAAGGTCATCCGCCACGCGATGGTGGTCGTCGCCAATCCATAAAGTTCACTTTTTACTCACAGTTTATTGATAACAAACCATTATACTGTTGTAAGGATTATTAGGAGGAAGCTATCATGGGAAAAATCATTGGTATTGACTTAGGTACTACAAACTCGTGCGTCGCTGTTATGGAAGGCGGCGAGGCGGTCGTCATCGCAAACGCGGAGGGCGCGCGCACCACGCCTTCGGTTGTCGCATTTTCTAAAACCGGCGAGAGAATGGTCGGCCAGGTGGCAAAACGCCAGGCGATCACCAACCCGGATAAAACCGTCAGCTCGATCAAACGCCACATGGGCTCAAATTATAAAGTGGACATCGACGGCAAGAGCTACACCCCACAGGAAATCTCCGCGATGATTCTCCAGAAGCTCAAAGCAGATGCGGAAGCCTATCTCGGCGAGCCGGTAACAGAAGCGGTCATCACCGTGCCGGCCTACTTCTCAGACAGCCAGCGCCAGGCGACCAAGGACGCGGGCAAAATCGCAGGCCTTGACGTCAAGCGCATCATCAACGAGCCGACCGCAGCGGCACTCGCCTACGGCGCGGACAAAGAAAACGACCAAAAAATTATGGTCTACGACCTCGGCGGCGGCACCTTCGACGTCTCGATCATCGAAATGGGCGACGGCGTGCAGGAAGTTCTCGCAACCGCGGGCAACAACAAGCTCGGCGGCGACGACTTTGACCAGAGAATCATCGACTGGATTGTCGACGAATTCAAAAAAGCGGAAGGCATTGACCTCAAGGGCGATAAAATGGCGATGCAGCGCCTCAAAGAAGCTGCTGAAAAGGCGAAAATCGAGCTCTCGAGCATGATGCAGACCTCGATCAACCAGCCGTTCATCACCGCCGACGCCTCCGGCCCGAAACACCTTGACCTCACCCTCACCCGCGCGAAATTCAACGAGCTCACCGCTGATCTCGTCGAAGCGACAATGGGCCCGGTTCGCCAGGCGATGTCCGACGCAGGGCTCTCCGCCGGCGACCTGCACAAAATCCTGATGGTCGGCGGTTCCACCCGTATCCCGGCGGTTGTCGAAGCGGTGCAGAAACAGCTCGGCAAGGAGCCCTTCAAGGGTATTAACCCGGACGAGTGCGTTGCAATCGGCGCAGCAATCCAGGGCGGCGTGCTCGGCGGCGAAGTCAAAGGCCTGCTGCTGCTCGACGTCACCCCGCTGACTCTCGGCCTCGAGACCCAGGGCGGTATTATGGCGAAGATGATTGAACGCAACACCACCATCCCGACCAAAAAGACTCAGATCTTCACCACCGCGGCTGACGGCCAGACCTCGGTTGACGTGAGCATCTACCAGGGCGAGCGCGACTTTGTCAAGGACAACAAGCAGCTTGGCATGTTCCGCCTCGACGGCATTCCGGCGGCTCCCAGAGGGGTTCCGCAGATCGAAGTCACCTTTGACATCGACGCAAACGGCATCGTGCACGTTTCGGCAAAGGATCTCGGCACCGGCAAGGCACAGAATATCACCATCACCTCCTCGACCAACATGAGCTCGGATGAAATCGACAAAGCGGTCAAAGAGGCGGAGCGTTTCGCTGAGGAAGACAAGAAACGCAAAGAGGAAATCGAGATCCGCAACAATGCCGACCAGATGGTCTATCAGAGCGAAAAGACCCTCAAAGAGATGGGCGACAAGATTTCAGACGGCGAAAAATCTGAAATGCAGTCCAAGATTGACGCCCTCAAAGAGGCGCTCAAGGGCAGCAACACCGACGAGATCAAAACAAAGCAGGAGGAACTCCAGAAAGTCCTCTACGACCTCTCGGCAAAGCTCTATCAGCAGACCCAGCCGCAGGGCGATCCGAACGCGGCAGGCCCTGACGCAGCGGCAGGCGGCGCGGCAGCAAACGATGACGGCGTCGTGGATGTGGATTACAAAGAAGTCGACGACGACAACAAATAAAGTTTTAACAAGACCAGTGGATTGCGTCGAAATTCTTTTCGGCGCAATCGTGCTGTCACTGAGACAGTGAATCGATGGAAAGGTGGCACTTAGTTTGGCAGAAAAACGCGACTATTATGAAGTCCTCGGCGTTCAAAAGGGATGTCCGGAGGACGAGATCAAAAAAGCCTACCGCAAATTGGCAAAAAAATACCACCCCGACCTGAACCCCGGTGACAAGGAAGCGGAAGCAAAGTTCAAAGAGGTCAACGAAGCCTACGAAGTGCTGTCAGACAGCCAGAAACGCTCGAAATATGATCAATTCGGCCATGCGGGAGTTGACCCGAACTTCGGCGCAGGAGCCGGGGGCTACGGCGGGCCAGGCGGCTTTGACTTTGACATCGGCGACATCTTTGAAGGTTTCTTCGGGGGCGGTGGCTTCGGCGGTTCCCGCCGGTCCAACCCCAACGCGCCCCGCAAAGGGGAGGACGCCTACGCCAGCGTGACGATCTCCTTTCTCGAGGCCTGCAAAGGGATCGAAAAGGAGCTTTCAGTCACACGGACGGATACCTGTGACAGCTGCCACGGTTCCGGCTGTGCGAGCGGTTCGAACCCTGAGACCTGCCCTGAGTGCCGCGGCACCGGTCAGGTCAAGGTACAGCAGCGCACCCCGTTCGGGGTGGTGTCAACGGCGCGCCCCTGCTCCCGCTGCAACGGAAAGGGCAAGATTATCAAGAACCCCTGTCCTTCCTGCCACGGTAGCGGCCGCAAAAACGTAAACAAAAAGATCAAGATCAACATCCCGGCCGGCATCGACGACGGCCAGACCCTGAGCATTCGAGGCGGCGGCAATGCTGGTGTCAACGGCGGCCCGAACGGCGACCTCAACGTAGGCGTCACTGTGCGTCCCGACCCGCTCTTTAAGCGGCGGGGATTTGACATCCTCTGCGAAGTGCCTGTTACATACGCGCAGGCAGTCTTGGGCGACGAGATCACCGTCCCAACCATTGACGGCAAAGTCCGCTACAAAATCGGGGAGGGCACACAGCCCGGAACCACCTTCCGCCTCAGAGGCAAAGGGGTGCAGCGGCTCAACGGCCGCGGCCGCGGCGACCAGCTCGCCACTGTGACGATTGAAGTGCCGAAAAACCTCTCTAAGGCGCAGACCGACGCGCTCAAAAAGTTCGAGTCCACGCTGGAAGAGAAAAACTATGCCAAAAGAAAAAGCTTTTTTGATAAACTTAAAGATATGTTTGAATAACAGACCAAAAGAGGGCGAAACGGGTGTTGCGTTTCGCCCTCTTTGCTGTTATGTTAAAGCTATCATAAAAGTTCAAAGGTAAGGTTACAGAATGGAACGGGTTTCAAAGCTGACCGCGCTGGTGTGCGGCATCCTCTTCATTGCTCTTTCGATTTGCCACAGTTGTATTTTAGTGGTGCAGACGGATGATTTTATTTACCGCAGGGAAACAGGACAACTGGTTGAGGGTCAGGAGGCGCAGTGCTGGAGCGCAACCGATCGCCGCACGGGGGAACGACACCAATTTCTTTTTCCCAGTCTCGGTAGGCTGGTCTATCAGGGCACCGAATATTCCTATTAGGTCAGCTGCTCGCTGCAGGAGTCTGAGCTCACATTGCATTCTTCCCCCGATTTTTCTTATACCATCGTTTATAGTCAGGGAAATTGGTTTGCCAGTGGAACCGTTTCGTTAGAAAAAATGAAACTAGCTGCATTTCTCTCCCAGGTGATTTCGATCCACACAGGGATATACTTTTGCAATGCTAGATTGATTGGCGGGCTGTTCGCTTCCCTCTTTTTTCTTCTTTTCGGCCTGCTGCAACTCGGGATGAAAAAACCGATCAGCCTGGGCAGGTACTCCCACTGGAGGCCTCCGTTCAGTCTGGCTAGGGACTGGACTGTAGAGGATACCGACCAGCAAAAACTGGACAAGGCCCGCGCCGGAGGAGGTATTCTCATTGGGCTCTCACTGTTAACCTTTGTAGTCTCGTGGAATCTGCTTCCTTAATCTCCAAGAGGTGTGTAAAAAATCGCCGCATGAAAAACATGCGGCGGTTTTTAGCGTGTTGAAAAGGACTCTGGGAAGAGGGTTCCCCCTTTCTCAAACGTTTTCCCCACAAATACTGAAAAATTGGCATTTGTATTGGAGCAGTTCGGCGCACCTGTCACCGGACCGCCCATTTTTCGTTCAAAATAAATTTTTCAACATATCTACTTCAAATTGTTGAAAGATTTCCCGGCGAGGTTGATCACCCGCACCCCCTGCGCGCGGCAGCGGCGCACGGTGTAGGCGGTGCCGCCCGTCTCCCGGGTCAGCCAGCAGAGGCACCAGCCGCTGTGGTCCGCCAAATACCGGTTGCGCTGGTGCATGCACCCGGGGAAATAGCGCTCGGCGGTGTACACCACCTGGTCCGCCCCCTGTTTGATCTGCTCGTAGAGCGCCCGGTCGTCATTTTCCCAACGGGAGGCCTGGTCCCGGCAGGGGAGGACGAGAACGAGTTGGATCGGGGAATCCTCCTCCTTGAGCTTTAAAACTGTCTGGGCGGCGAGGGTGTCGAATCCCAGCGCGCCGCCGGCGAGAAAGGTGCGCACCCCGATTGCTAGCAGCCGGTTGATCTCCCGCTCGAGCAGAGTTTGGATTTGTTGCAGGTCTTTTGGGGGTAACTCCCGGTGGCCGGTAAAACAGCAGATTTTACTTTTCACTTCTCCGTCTCCCGCTCCGGACAGTTGCTCCAGGCGACGGGGGATTCCTCACCCTGTGCAATCGGCATGTGATCGAGCGCATAGACAATGCACTGGTTGATCAGCTCGCTCCGGCTCAGCCCAAACCGCGACGCCAACTGGTCTATTTGTTCCAACTCATCAAACCGCATCCGCACCGTGATCGGCTCTTTTTTGTATTGCTTTGGGATAAAAACAGACATCGATGCTCACCTCAGTTTGATTATAAAGCAAACAAAGAAGAGAAGATAGCGGCAGTTTCCGAATACAATTCCGAATACATCGCCGCACCTGCGTAAGGCGATTCAAGCCGAGCGTATCCTTCAGGGAACTTTCTTCTATCGCAAGAAAGTTCCCTCTTTTTCCGCTTGCGGCAAAATTCACCCTCAAAGAGGCTCTTGCACGGTAAAGAGATTGCGTTTTCTGCGGAAAACGCCCAAAGGCATTGCCTTTGAAAACCACGAGCTTTTGAAAAAGCTCGACCAAAACTTTTATCTTGCCGAAGCTCTTCGGCTACCTCGCCATTTGGCATTGCGCTCGACATCATGCTCGAAACGAGCGGTTACCCCTGGTATCTGGCCGCGATCATGAGTATTTTTATCTACGCGGGCGCACTCAAATACATAGGGATGAGCTTTCTCGTGAGCTCCACCCCCATGGTGGAAATTGCGATCATGTCTTTTTTGGTCAACTTCCGCCACATTGTCTACGGGCTGTCGCTGTTTAACCGGATCAACCGGACCAGGCGATTCAAGCCGAGGGTACCCTTCAGGGAATTTTCTTGTATCGCAAGAAAGTTCCCTCTTTTACCACTTGCAGCAAAATTCATCCCCAAAGAGTCTCTTGCACGGCGAAAAAATTGCGTTTCCTGCGGAAAACGATCAAAACTTCTGTCTTATCCCAGATACTGTTTCAAACTGTTGAGAAAATGATTCCCATTTGCTATAATAAAGAAGCACACTCAACCGAGAGGACTGACAAACTATGAAACCTAGTTCCACGGCGCGCGCCGCTGTCGAGGCGTTCAAGGTCACCATCCCGGTGCTCTTCGGCTACCTCGCCATTGGCATTGCGTTCGGCATCATGCTCGAGACGAGCGGTTACCCCTGGTATCTGGCCGCGATCATGAGCGTCTTTATCTACGCGGGCGCGCTCGAATACATGGCGGTGAGCTTTCTCGTGAGCTCCACCCCCATGGTGGAAATCGCGATCATGTCGTTTTTAGTCAACTTCCGCCACATTGTCTATGGGCTGTCGCTGTTCAACCAGGTCAACCGGGCCAGGCGGTTTAAGCCGTATGTCATCTTTGCGCTCACCGACGAGACCTACGCCCTGCTCACCACCATTCACTATCCGCCCCGTATCAACCGGGAAAAATACACCTTTTTCATCGCCCTGTTCGACCACTGCTACTGGGTCATCGGATCGGTGCTCGGCGCGCTCGCCGGAAGCCTCATCCCGTTCGACTCCAAGGGCATTGACTTTGCCCTCACCGCGCTGTTCATCGTCCTGCTCATCGAACAGTGGAAAAATTCAGACAGCAAGCTCCCGTTCGCCATCGCGCTCATCGCGGGGGTGGCTGCCATGGTGATCGACAAATCCAACATGCTGCTCATCGCGGTGCTGCTCGCCTCCGCCGCGCTGCTGTTGCTGAGAAGGAGGATTGAACATGCAAATGTCCATGACTGATGCGCTCATCGCGACCGCCATTATGGCGCTTGTCACCCTCGCGACCCGCGCCATCCCCTTTCTCTTCTTCTCCCGCCGCAAACCGCCCAAGGTAATCAGCTATCTCGGCAAATATCTGCCCCCCGCTATGGTCACCCTGCTGGTGATTTACGCGGTCAAGGACGTCAACTTTTTCGGGGGTACCTTTGGCCTGCCCGAACTCATCGCCGGGGCAGTCGTCGCGGGGCTCTATCTGTGGAAGAAAAACTCGTTTCTCAGCATTTTCGGCGGCACCGCGCTCTACATGGTATTGGTACAAACCGATCTTTTGGGCAAACTATTGTAAAAACGGAGGGATGACCTGTGCGGATTTTATGCATGGAGGAAATGTATGCGGCAGACCGCTACACCATTGACCAGGTGGGCGTGCGGGACGAAACGCTCATGGAGTGCGCAGGGCAGGCGGTTATCTCCGCACTCCTTCCCCGGCTGCGCACAACCGACGCAATCACCGTGCTCGCCGGGGTGGGCAACAACGGTGGGGACGGTTTTGTCATCGCCCGACGGCTCAAAAACCTGGGCTTCAAGGCCCAGCTCTGGCTGATCCCGCCGCTGGAAAAAGTGCGGGGCGCAGCGCTGTGCGCGCTCAACTGCTTCCAGGCAAGCGGTTACCATCACCACCAGTACCACGCAAAGCTCTACAGCCGGATTGCGCAGTCCGACGTGATCATTGACGCGCTGCTCGGAATTGGGATGAACGGGGAACTGCGCAGCCCCTATGATGAGGTCATCCGTGCGGTCAATGAATCAGACGCTATAGTTTATTCGGTGGATATTCCAAGCGGGGTATCGGCGGACGGTGCGGATGTTTCCCTCGCTGTTCAGGCGGATGTCACCTTTACAATCCAGCACCCCAAGCTCAGCGCATTCCTCTACCCAGCCGCCTCCTGCTATGGCAAACTGGAGGTAGTGGATATCGGCATCCCGCCCCAGGCGTCCGGATGCCTGATCAACCAACGGCTGCTTTGGACCGAACAGGATTACCTCGCCGCACTCCCGCAGCGGAGTGCCGACGCGCACAAGGGAAGCAACGGCCGCGGCCTGATTGCAGGGGGGTGCCCGACGATGCTCGGCGCGCCGCTGATCTCCGCCGCTGCCTGCCTGAACTCCGGCATCGGGCTGCTCTCCCTCGCGATCCCCAAGGCCTCCCGTCCCGCGGCAGCCGGGCGCATCCTCGAAGCGACTTACCTCGATTGCGAGGAGGAGGACGGCTATCTCACCCATCTCGAGGTTCCCTCACAGACCTCGGTTGTTGCAGTGGGGATGGGCCTGAGCAGGGATCCCCGCTGTGCCGGGATTCTTTTGGATATTCTCAGCAAAAATATACCCACAGTAATTGACGCCGACGGTCTATTCCATCTACAGGGACAGTTTGAACTGCTCCACAGGAGGACTGCGGTGACTGTGCTCACCCCGCACATGGGGGAGATGGCCCGACTCTGCGGCTGCTCAGTCGACCGGGTGCGCAGGGAACGCTTTTCTATTTCCCGGGAATTTGCGGTGGAACACGGGGTCTATCTTGTCCTCAAGGGGCCGTACACCATCGTTACAACCCCAGAGGGGGACCAATACGTCAACACCAGCGGCAACGCAGGACTTGCCAAAGGGGGTTCGGGGGACGCTCTCACTGGCATCATCGCCGCCTATCTGCCCAACTACAGCGATCCGGGAAAGGCAATCATCAACGCGGTCTATGCCCACGGAAAAGCAGCCGACAACCTGGTCAGACAGGGGATGCGGCCCGAGTCGCTCACTGCAAGCGATCTGGTTTCTGCCCTCTCATTTCTCGCACAGCCACCTGACAGTGAACAAGTAAATTCGCGGTAAAATCTTGAACTTCAAAATGCCTCTTATGCACCCGCCGCAAAACCTTCTTTTTTAGCGACTGCTGTAGAATCATCTGATCCCCTGCCATAGGGGACAATGGGAAACCGCGAAGAAAATCAATCCCATTCAAATGGGTTCCGCAACCGGTGTTATTTTGCGTGCATGACAGCCCTGAACGAGACTATCCCAATGTCGCCCTATTTCTCCTCTTGTCTCTAACTCCGGCTGTGTGTCCTCAACCATCTGGATCGATCTCAATGAAGAGAGCCCACATCCAGTGACAGATTGCAAGCCTTTTTTACTCTAAAAGGAGTTCTGTTTCTTCATTGGAAATTGCCTTCTTTTGACCCACGCGCATAACGAGTATTTTTCTATAGACAAAGAGGGCCGGGATTGACTCCCGGCCCTCTTTGTCATCTGCCTTTGTGTTTTTGCTTTTTCTTGAGCTGGCGAAGATCAAACTGTTCCTGCTTGCGCTGCTGGCGGCGTTCCCGCCGCGCCGATTTCCGCCCGGCTGCCTGTTGCTCCCGCATCAGCTGAAGCGCCTGCTGTGCCTTGGTACCAACACCTGATTGGGAGAGCTGTCTGTGCACTTCTCGCTGCATCCGCTTGGGATTGGCCGCCTTTTTCAGCTGCTTGTTCTGTTCCACAGCCGGGCTAAATCGGAGACTACCCCAGTGCTCAAGAAAATAGGCGTATACTTCTGCGTCCTTCGGCTCCGCGCCGAACACGACCCGCGCCGCCTCGATCCGGCTTCCGGTACAGCGCTGGTAAACACCGACCCAGAACGGGGAATCAAAAAAGACGGTTAGGCTGCTCATAATCTGTTCCATGGCAGATTCCTCCTAAAATGTGTTTCCTGCAAAGAACGGACAACCTTAGGAGGCAGGTTACTGACGGCGTCGCCGCCGCGCCCGGACTACCAACCGGACTGTGTTTTTATCTTCACAGCACTATTGTAGCCGATCTGTCCCGGATTTGCAAGCTGCATCCTACCAATAAACAGGCGATTTCCTGTATAAGAGCTCTGCCCGTCCATTACTGTGGGTCCACCCGGCCTGAATCGGCGCAGTGCTAGTGCGGGATGGAGCGGGAAGCGTTGAACCAAAACACCCCTTTTTCAGCTCATGGTACCAGTACGAGACAGCGGAGTTTCCCCTCTCTGCCGTTCCTCGAGGGCCTGTCTGCTGCAAGCAGTTCTGTCGACAAAGCGCAGGGGGATTATGAGGGATTCTCTACAGCAGGCTGCTTCAGCTGAGCCCATAGGGGCTCGCCCGCATTGGCCTGACAGTCAGCGCCGCCCGATTGATTTTTCTGAGTGGAAAGCTCCCATCCTATACAGAAAAAGGACAGCGGAGATCCCGCCGTCCTATCCAGTTAGGAGACAGCACCCCATAACCGCTCTTTGACCACATAAACCTGACAGCAGAGGCGGCCGCATCACGTTGGATCGTTACTTTCTGTTCTCCAAAAAACCAACCAGAGTACAGTTAAATTGCTCGAGGTCGTCGTAAAAGGCTCCATGGCCCGCCTTGTCAAACGGGAACAGACGGGAGCCTCGGATCTGGGCGTGCATAATTTCCGCCATGCCAAAGGGGCAGATCATGTCCTGTTTCCCGTGAAAAATTCCTGTGGGCACTCGGATTGTTCTGAGGTCATCGTACACGTCCTCATCCCGCAGCGCAATCAGCGACTGCATTTCCCCGAGCCCGGAAGCGCTGTTGTTGACCCCCTGCAGCCAATTTAAAAACGGCTTGGAGTGCTCCTGGGCAAAAAAGATGCTGCCAAAATACTCGTTGAGCGCGGGGCGGTCCTGACATCCGAGCTGAATGAGCTTGTTGGTATCGTCCACTGAATTTCCATACGGATTGTCGGGAGTCTTGCAGTAAGAGGGCGCCGCCGCATCCACCAGACACAGCTTGGTCACCCCATAACCTCTGTGGCGCGCCATGTACCGCACAGCGATTGCGCCGCCCATGGAAAAGCCGAGCAGGACAAACCTTCTCAATCCAAGCGTCCGAATCACGGTGAACAAGTCGTCGGCAAACCGGTCATAGCAGTACCCGCCCGCAGTTTCATCCGAATTTCCAAATCCCCGCAGATCGAGGGAAACCACTCGGTAGCCCGCGTGCAGCAGTGCGGGCAACTGGTATTCAAACATTTTGTGCGACAGCGGCCATCCGTGCACCAGCACAATGATCTTGGAGCAGTTCTTGGGTCCCAGATCGTAGACTGCAATCTTGGCGCCATCGTTTGATTTTATCATCAACATTGCGAACCTCCTCGGTATTTGTCTATAACCAGTATATGCACAGCTTCTCGGAGATGACAAAAGGCCTTCCACCTGAGTGGAAGACCTTTTTTAATCTGCAAAAATTTATTTTTTCTCTGGCTGCTGAGTCTGCTCTTTCTCCTGATTCGGGCGATCGTCTTGATCTTTGGTTTTATCAAAGGTAGAAAACAGCTTCCAGATTTGCTCATCCGGATTTCCAATGACGGTTGTGGCCACAAAGCATCACTCCTTGTCCGGTTCTGAGAATACGTTGCCGAGCACCCTGTCATAGGTCAGTTCGTCGAGCGCTTTATTTACGGCAATCTCTCTGTTGTAGTTGCTCGAATACACCGGCGTAACCTTTATCTGGTCGAGCATCGTCGCGATAAAGGGAGTCTGCTCCGCCCCGGTGAGCTCAACGAGCAGATGAGGGAGATAAAACGCCGAAACATCCTCTTGCGGCACCGAGTAGTCGGCCCCGTAGTTGTTCCAAATCAGATAGGGCTGCTGGTAAAGCTTGTAGGCGTTTTCCTGGCTGAAACCCGCCTGCTCATACACCCCGTCCTCATCGGTGAAATAGGGGTAGTGATCCCCCACAAACAGGACGACTGTCGGTTCATCGAGTTGTTTGAGCGCGTCAAAGAACTCTCCGAGATACTGATCGGTCTGTTTGATTCCCTCCATATAATACTGAAACTCAGTCAGGTTTTCATCGAGGTTATAGGGCTGATGGTTCTGCATGGTCGAGGTGTAGACATAGCTTGGTCCGTCGTTGTTCCGAAGTTCCTGCAACACCTGATTGAAGTCAGTGCGGTCGTCAATGTACTCCCGGAACTGCGTCGCTTTCACTGTCAGATCGTCCCGGAACAGCATTTTGTCAAATCCATAGTTGCTGTAGATCTCATCCCGCCCGTAAAAGGTGCTGAGGAAGGGATGGATGTAAGCGGTTGAATAGCCGTTTTGCTTGTAATACTGCGCAAATGTCGGCTGCTGCTCCCGTTCCACCAGGGTCTTCTGCGGGGTGGTCGGATCGTTGAGGGATTTCATCGGCACCCCGAACATCAGCTCGAATTCGGTGCGCACCGTGGTGTTGCCAAACGTCGGAACCACCGCGTTGCCCCGGAAACCCTCCTGTGCGATGCGGTCAAAATTGGTGTAATAGCTGTCAAAGTTCTCTGCAAGACCGAGCCTACGCATATCGGCATAGGATTCCGACATAATCACCACCACATTGGGCTTGACCGAGGATACTGCCTGTTTGGCGGGCGAAAGCTCGGACTGAATGCTCTGCTCGCTGTACGGTTCCGGTTCGTCGACCGAATTGAGGATCTGCTCGGTCGAAGTCTGAGCGAGATATCCCACAAGGTTGTTTTTGGAAAATTTTTCGTTGCTCGCGTAGTTGTTGGGGGTCACCGCATTGTCCACTGCAAACACCGAATAAATCAGGGTGGAAAGTGGAGTCGCAACACTCACCGCTACAATGAGCAGGCAGGAGATTGCAGTCAAAAACCGCTTGTAGTTCTTCATCGGGTTGACCAAGCGCGGATTGAACCAAAAGACCATGGCAAAATACGCGAGGAATATCAGGATGTCGACAATCATGACCGCATTGAGCTGCACCCCCGCGAATTTCATCAGCTGGGAGGTGTTTCCCGCCATAAACAGGTCGGACAGGACAAAGTGCGCGCCGCTTGATTTGTATTTAAAGTACTCCACAAAGGACAGGATAAACAAAATAAGGCCGGTCGAAAACATCGCCAAAAAGCCGCTGCGCACAAAGAATAGGATAGAGGCAAAAATCGCCCCCATTAAAAGAATATCAAATAAAAAAACTGAAAAGTCGTTGATCAAAAAATTCATCAGGTCGGGCAAGCTCTGCAGATGGTTGAACTCGCTGAGCAGGACGATAAAGACAGGGTAGGTAAACAGCAGCACCTTGCCAAACGTCTCATACCGCAATGCGTTCTCTTTTCTCTTTTGCCTCACATTGTGAATCAGCACAGTTCTTCCCTCCTTTTATAAACTATACTTATTGAACTACTCATGTTACTATTATAGATGTTTTTGTCCCACATGCAAGAAAGAAAGATTTAATTTTTTATAAATATGTAAAATTCTTGTCATTTGATTGTTATGCATCAAACCGGGCAGGCTAGGATGAGTGAGAGAACAAACTTGATTCTTGCAACACTTTGTGCTATGATAGTCTAGGTTTATAGGGTTTACAACAGAAAACGCCGTAAAAACTGTTTGCGGCAAAAGATATCGGAGGCTTTTTTGTGATTAGAAACGATTTAAGAAATATTGCCATCGTCGCGCACGTTGACCACGGCAAAACTACCCTTGTCGACGAGATGCTCAAGCAGGGCGGCGCCTATCGTGAAAATCAGGTGATTGAGGAGCGAGTCATGGACTCGAACGACCTCGAACGGGAGCGCGGCATTACAATTCTCGCCAAAAACACAGCAGTTACTTATAAGGATACCAAGATCAACCTGATCGACACCCCCGGCCACGCCGACTTCGGCGGCGAGGTGGAGCGTGTGCTCAAAATGGTGGACGGCGTCATTTTGCTCGTCGACGCGGCGGAGGGTCCGATGCCCCAAACCCGCTTTGTCACCCAAAAGGCGCTGGAGCTCGGGCTCAAGATCATCGTGGTTGTCAACAAAATTGACCGCCCCGACGCCCGCCTTGACGAAATTCCCGACGAGGTGCTCGAGCTGCTGCTCGACCTCGACGCGTCGGAGGAGCAACTCGAATGCCCGATGCTGTTTTGCTCCGGTCGTTCCGGCACCGCTTCCTTCTCCCAGTACGAGGCGGGAACCGATCTGCAGCCGCTGTTCGAGACAATTATGGAATACATCGATCCGCCCTCCGGCGACGAAGAGGGCCCCACTCAGATGCTCGTATCCTCCATCGACTACAACGAATACGTCGGGCGCATTGCAATCGGCAAGGTGGAGCGCGGCGTGATCAAACAGGGCGAAACCGTCACTATCTGTGATTTCCACGGCAACCACGAGCCGTATCAGGGCAAGATCGTCAACCTCTATCAGATCGATTCGTTCGGCCGTTCCCCGATCGAACAGGCGACTGTTGGCGACATCGTCTGCATCTCGGGCATTGACAAGCTCACAATCGGCGACACCATCTGCGCAAACGGGGTGCCCGAGCCGATTGCCTTTTCTAAAATTAGTGAGCCGACAGTTGAAATGACCTTTGCAGTCAACGACAGCCCATTTGCGGGCAGGGAGGGTAAATTCGTCACCTCCCGCCAGATCCGTGACCGCCTGATGAAGGAGCTGTTAAAAGACGTATCCCTGCGGGTAGAGGACGCCGATTCGAGCGAGAAATTCAACGTCAGCGGGCGGGGCGAAATGCACCTGTCTATCCTCATCGAGACAATGCGCCGCGAGGGCTTTGAATTCTCGGTGAGCACTCCCCGCGTGCTCTTCAAAGAGATCGATGGGGTCAAGTGCGAGCCGATGGAAGAGCTCGTCATCGACGTGCCGGAGGAGAGCCTCGGCTCGGTCATGGAGAAGATGGGTTCTCGCAAGGCGGAGATGACCCACATGGAGCCGGTCGGCAGCCGGATGCGAGTCAAGTTCCTCATCCCCTCCCGCGGGCTGTTCGGCTACCGCAGCGAGTTTCTCACCGACACCAAGGGAGAAGGTATCCTCAACACCATTTTCGCAGGCTATCAGCCCTACAAAGGGGAAATTCCGACCCGCGCAAACGGCTCGCTGATCTCGTTTGAGACAGGAGAAGCGGTCACCTACGGTCTTTACAACGCGCAGGAGCGCGGCACTCTGTTCATCAGCCCTGGCACTCCGGTCTATGAGGGTATGGTGGTCGGCTGTTCCCCCAAAGCGGAGGACCTGGTCGTCAATGTCTGCAAGAAAAAACACGTCAGCAACATGCGCGCGAGCGGTTCGGACGAGGCGCTGCGCCTGGTTCCTCCCCGCGTGATGAGCCTTGAGGCGTCACTCGAATTCCTCGCGCAGGACGAGCTGCTGGAGGTTACCCCTCAGTCGCTGCGCATTCGCAAGCGTATTCTGAGCAACCAGCTGCGCGCCAAAAACCGCGCAAAACAATAAACAGAGGCGTTATTCGCCCCTGCCATGTCTGCCGCAAGAGGCAGAATCAGGAGATCCGGCGCAGGGCCCGCCGGATTTTTCTATTTTTCCCGCACAGTTCAGGTGTATGCAAAGCGAATACTTATTGTTCTCGGAAAGACGCAGCGTCCCTTCAGGCGCGGTGGGCGAAAGCTCCGCGCCGCTACCAGCAGTTCTCATGCCCGGCCGCCGCAGGGGGACTGGGAGATCTGTCAGGGACGACTGTACTGCACTCTGGCGATCTCCTTTCGGCTTGCGCTGCACGGGTGATTTCCACAGCTCACCTCCCAGAGCTCGCTGTGACGCAGCGAGCTTCCCCCTGCCAATCGCTGTGCTATGGCTTCGTACATCTACAAAATCCTGTTTCCACCGGGATCTATCTCCGGCAGGAAACAGCACCCCATCCCATTTCACACATGGAGGAGTATTGTGTCTGATTTCACCTTTGAATCCCTCAGCCCTACCATCTCGGTCTGCGTCTCCCCACAGCACAAATTTGGGACAGACGCCTTTCTGCTCGCGGATTTTGCCGCCCCCCGGCGCAAAGACAAGGTGGTTGATCTCGGCACCGGCTGCGGCATCATCCCGTTCATTCTGCACAAACACTTTAAGCCCAGTCAAATCACCGGGGTGGATATCCAGCCCCAGGCAATCGAACAGTTTGCGCGCGGGATTTCCGCCTCCCAGCTTGAGGGGCGGCTGCTCCCGGTCTGTTCCGACCTCAAGGAGCTCAATCTCCCGGCGGGGAGCTTTGATGTGATTACCTGCAATCCCCCCTACAAGGCGCCGGGCGCCGGGATCCTGAGTGAAACCCCGCCCGACCAGATCGCGCGGCACGAGACGATGTGTACCATCGAGGACATCTGCCGGACTGCCGCCCGGCTGCTGCGGTTCGGCGGCCGCCTCTGCCTCTGCCAGCGGCCGGAGCGGCTCGCAGATGTGCTCACCGCAATGCATTCGGCGGGGATCGAACCCAAGCGCCTTCGGATGGTCGCCAAGCAGTACGACACCGCCCCCTGGCTCTTTCTCGTGGAAGGGAAACGGGGAAGCAAGCCGTTTTTGCAGGTGCTCCCCACCCTGGCAGTTTACGATGGGGAGGAATTTTCACAAGAAATGCAAAAAATTTATGGTTGGAGAGAGGAACGAGCAGAATGAGCGGAACATTGTATGTGGTCGGAACCCCAATTGGAAACCTGTCGGATTTTTCCCCCCGCGCAGTCGAGACACTGCGGGCTGTCGATTTTATCGCCGCAGAGGATACCCGGGTGACTCTCAAGCTTCTCAATCACTTTGAAATCAAAAAGCCGATGGTGAGCTATTACGAACACAATCTGCGTGAACGGGGAGAACAGATTGTCGACCGAATTCTCGCAGGGGAGGACTGCGCCGTTGTCTCAGACGCGGGAATGCCCTGTATCTCCGACCCGGGAGAGGATCTTGTGCGATTGTGCGCCGAACGGGAGATTCCTACGATTGTGGTCCCAGGGCCGAGCGCGGTGATCTCGGCGCTGTGTGTCAGCGGGCTCATCACCTCCCGGTTTAGCTTTGAGGGGTTTTTAAGCACCAATCGCCGCAATCGATTGAACCACCTCGCTCAGATCCGAGAGGATACCCACACTCTGATTTTTTACGAGGCTCCCCACAAGCTTGTGTCCACCCTGACTGATCTCCATCACAACCTGGGAGACCGCAGGGTCGCCGTCGTGCGGGAGCTGACCAAGATTCACGAGGAGGTGCGGCGCACCACGCTGAGCGAAGCGGCAGACTACTACGGTGCACACACGCCCAAAGGGGAGTTTGTCCTTGTCGTGGAAGGAGCGCAGCAGCAGGAATCGCCCGACGAGCAGATGAGCCTTGATCAGGCGGCGGACTTTGCCCGAGAACTCATCGAAAAAGGCCACCGTCCGAGTGAAGCCGCCAAGCAGGCCGCCCGGCTAAGCGGATATAAAAAGGCGGAAATTTACCGGCTGCTGATTGACTGACCGGGCCCAGACTATCCTCTGTTTTGGCAAGGAAATACACAAGCAGCGCGGAGTCTGAACGTGGCGCCCCTTTTGCAGCCGCATTATCTGCAAAAAATAGCAGCTGCAACACGAACATTTCAGTGGGCAGCTGAGAGCATCCCACTGCGGAGGCAGGCGTTCTACGGCCGGAAAAACATCTATTGTTTGAGCAATCCCCACCCCGGGAGGGTGGGGATTCTTTTTGCTGTTTTTTCGTAATGTTATACAAAAAATGAAAATTAAAACAAACTTTCCTCATTTTTGCTTGCATCTTTTTTTCGAGCCTACTATAATAAAATTAGACGTATCCATCCGTTTGCCACAGGAAAGGAGATCGAAAGAGATGAAAAGATCAGTTTTAGCAGCATTGTTAGCATTTATCATTGCATGCGGGACCCTGGCTGGAACAAGCTCAATTGTTTTGGCGGATACAACCAAAGCTGGGGCCACACCAACGGATTTGACAGATGTTCCAACTCCTTTGCAACAATCCATCGCCTATGCCCTTGAGTTTAAAAAAACGCCTGATTATGAAAATTTAATCCCATCGGTTCGGCAGTTATTTGATGACACACTGGCCAAAGCGCAAGCGATGGAGGCGGACCCGAACGCATCGGCAGTTGATAAGGCGCTAATGGCAGTAGAACTGTCCACTGTTTGCAACATGCTTGATTTTGTAAAAGGGGATAAGACGGAACTTCAAGCCTACTACGACGAGGTCAAAGATTTAGACCTTGACCTCTATGTCGACGGAAAGGAAAAAGATGACTTCATCGCTGCACTCCAAAACGCATTTGACGTCCTCGAGAGCGAAGAATCGATTCAAAAGGATGTCGACGACGCGAAAACCGCGCTTGAAGCCGCACGGGATGCTCTGATCGAGAAGCAGCAGGAGGTCGACAAATCCGCGCTGCAAGAGGCAATTCGCGATGCTGAAGCGGTTGATCTAAACGACTACATCTCCACCGGTCAGGACGCATTTACCGACGCCCTCGCCGACGCAAAAGAAATCTTTGAAAATCCAGACGCCACCCAGCAGCAGGTAAACGACGCGACCGAAGCGCTCAAGGCTGCACAGAGTGACCTGATCCAAAAAGCGGATAAAACGGATCTCGAAGAGGCGATTCAAAACGCGGAAAAGATTGACACCGACGACTTTACCAGCACCGGCAAGCAGGAGTTCATCGACAAACTCGAGGCTGCAAAAGAGG
>EQ973338.1:291196-309492 GCA_000158655.1 [Clostridium] methylpentosum DSM 5476 | reverse complement strand
TAGCTTAGTCGCAAAGGCGGACAAGACAAAGCTCGATGAGGCAATCAAAAACGCAGAAGGACTCACCAGCCAAGATTTTGACGCAGCTGGAACTGAGGCGTACAAAGAGTTCCTTTTCGCCCTTGCCGATGCGAAAAACGTGCAGGCTGATCCCGACGCCACTCAGCAGCAGGTGGACGATGCCACCCAGAGGCTGATTGACGCTGCGAAAGCCGCCGCAAAACAGGCGGATAAATCTGAGCTCGAAGAGGCGATCAAGGAAGCCGAATCTCTCACCCCCAAGACGGATGAGCTTGACAAGGCAATTGAAGAAGCCAAAAAGGTTCTGGACGACACAACCCTGACCAATATGGATCAGGCGATCGTCGACAAGGCGGCACAAGACCTCAAAGCAGCGATCGAGGAGTGGAAAAAGGCGCATACCGATCAGACGAACCCCACCCCCGAAGATCCGGACAAAAAAGACGACAACAAAAAAGACAACAACAAGACCACCAACACCAAAACAGGTGAGGCCTCCACAGCGGCGGCCGGTATCCTGCTCGCAGCGGGCTGCGCAGCCGTACTCACCCGCAAACGCAAAAACAAATAAAATAAGGAAAACCCCGCCGGCCTCGAACTGACCGGCGGGGTTTCCTTTTTCAGCATCTAAAAAGTAGGAAAAGTGTGGGATGTGGGAATTTATTTGGCAAGCTCCTGGGTTTTGAGCTGTAGCCGCAGTTTATCCGCGATCATCGCGATGAACTCCGAGTTGGTCGGCTTTCCTCTGCCGTTGTGGATGGTGTAGCCGAAATAGGAGTTGAGGGTGTCCACGTCGCCGCGATCCCAAGCGACCTCGATCGCGTGGCGAATGGCGCGTTCGACCCTTGACGAGGTGGTATCAAACCGTTTTGCAACAGTGGGGTAGAGGAGTTTTGTGACCGAATTGATCATCTCGCTGTCCCCAATGCAGAGGATAATCGCTTCCCGCAGGTAGTGATATCCTTTGATGTGCGCAGGAACGCCGATTTGATGGATGACGTTGGTCACCAGCACCTCAATGTCGGTGATGTGGTTGTCGGGGGAGGCGAGCAGGCCTCCGTGCGGGTTATGTACCTCGTCGCGGTGGGATGCAAAATCCTCGATGATGTTCGCCATCATATTCATATCAAACGGCTTGAGGGCGAAATAAGAGGCGCCGTTTGACATAATCTCCTTTTCGAGGAAGTCGTTTTCATAGGCAGTGGTCACGATAAACATCGGCTTGGGGAGATCTCTCGCAGTCACCGACTTCATCACGCCGAGTGCGTCGAGCTTTGCCATAAAGGTGTCGATCACCACGACGTCGGGGCGGTCGGACTGGATTTTATCGAGTACTGCCACGCCGTCCTTTGGAGTGATCGAAACATCAAACCCCTTATCGAGAAGGATATCGCCAAAGGATGTGCCGAACTCTAAGCTGTCATCGCCAATTACTACTTTTATTTTACGATTCATTTTGTTTACCTCCGGTTTCTTTGTTTTACTGACAACATTATATTACCATATGTTGTCAATTATTGCAATACCAAAATTGCACATTTTTGAGAAAAAGGGAATTATTGTAACTCTGCACTAATTTTATCCGCTTTTTTTAGCTAATCTGCAACTGGTTCCGGGGCAATCTGTTGAAATCGTCTTATTCTGTCAGGATTTCGACGCCGTCCTCGGTGACAAGCAGCATGGTTTCCCACTGGGCGGAGAGTTTGCCGTCCGATGTGCGGATGGTCCATCCATTCTCCTCGTCCAACCAGACCTCTCGTCCGCCCTGGTTCACCATCGGCTCAACAGTGAACATCATCCCGGGGACAAGCAGCATGTCATTCTCCTCGCAGGGTACGTAACAGACATAGGGGTCCTCATGGAACTCGAGGCCGATGCCGTGGCCGCCGATCTCCTCCACAACCGAATACCCGTTTGCCTCCGCGTGGGCGTTGACCGCCTCTGCCATCTCGTTCATCGAGCCCCAGGGGCGGATTGCCTCAATTCCCCGTTGCACGCATTCCTTTGCCACACGCACAAGGCGCGCTGCTTCCTCATCCACCGCGCCAATGCAAAACATGCGGGATGCGTCGGAAAAATAGCCGTCTAGAATCGTTGAGACGTCGACATTCACGATATCCCCTTCTTTTAAGACAATCGCTTCGTCCGGGATACCGTGACAGACCTCATTGTTGATCGAGGTGCAGACGCTTTTTGGGAACCCTTGATACCCGAGCGGGGCGGGAACTGCGCCATGGCCCACTGTGTACTCATACACCAGTTTGTCGATCTGAGCGGTTGTCATGCCGGGCTGAATTCTTTCTGCCACATGGTCGAGCACTCCGGTGTTGATCCTGGCGCTCTGGCGGATTTTCTCCACCTGGTCAGGGGTTTTAAGCAGTTTTCGGTCGGGGACGAGCATTCCCTCCATCTGCGCCTGCTCTATTTTACTGTCAAATCCAAGGTGACACTTCTTATATTTCTTTCCGCTGCCGCACCAGCAGTCGTCGTTTCTTCCGAGTTTCACTGCAATCGCTTCCTTTCGCAGAAAAAAGGCGGAGAGAATTTCTCCGCCTTTGCTGAATTTGGTTTACCGGAGGGTAACACCGATTTTTTCAAGATTTTTAAGTACTTTCTTGATAGCATTGTCCGCTTCCTCGTCGTTGAGGGTGCGGTCTTGTGCCCGCAGAACGATCGAGTAGGAGACGCTCTTTTTGTGTTTCCCGATCTGATCGCCGCGGAAGATATCAAAGAACTCCACCTGTTCGAGGATTTTTCCCACCGACTGTCTGATCGTCTTTTCAATCTCAATGACCGGCAGGTCCTCGTCGCATACCACGCTCAGGTCGCGGTTGCTCGCGGGGAACTTGGGCAGGGGGTGGTAGGATTTTTCCTCCGACTGTCCCTCATAGAGGGCGGCAAAGTCAAAGCAGGCGAGATACGCCTTGGTGCCGATTCCGTAGGTCTCGAGGGTGACCGGGTGCACTTCGCCCAGCACGCCGAGCTCGACGCCGTCCTTGCTGATCGTCGCGCAACGTCCGCTGTGGAACGGGATGACGTCAGGGCTCACCGCGATGTCCCAGCCGGTGACATTGAGGCGGTCGAGCAGCGTCTCCACCATTCCCTTGAGGGTATAAAAGTCCGCATTGCCGCCGTACAGGCCGATGGTGAGCTTGTTGTTCTCATCCGGCAGCTCTTCCCCTTTGGGGAGATAAACCTTGCCGATCTCATACATCCACGCCTTGGGGTTGCGGTTGTTGTAGTTGCGGGAGAGGACTTCGAGCATGGAGGGCAGAGTGGTGGTGCGCATGACGCTGGTGTCCTCGCCGAGCGGGTTGGAAATTGTGACTGAGCGGCGCAGCGCACTGTCCTGCGGAAGTCCAAGCTTGTCGTAGTATTTGGGGCTGATAAAGGAGTAGGTTGCCACCTCGCTACACCCGAGGGCGAGCATGATGTTGCCAATGGCGGTTTCAAACTTTTGCTCTGGGGTGAGGGAGGCCTCAGCTACCCCGCGGATGACAGTGGTGGGGATGTTGTTGTAACCGTAAATGCGCGCAATCTCCTCCGCAATATCCGCTTTGTGCTCGATATCGATGCGGAAGGAAGGGACAATGATGTCATCCCCTTCGACCTGGAACGAAAGGCTCTCAAGCACCTCGACCATGTAGTCGCGGGTGACATTGATGCCCAAAAAACGGTTGGTCCACTCGGGTTCAAGTTTAACCCGCTTAGGCTCTGCGTCAAAATGCGCCTCATCGATGATGCCGTCCACAACCTCACCCGCGCCGAGCAGCTCGACAAGCTCGCAGGCGCGCAGAATCGCCTCGTAGCAGTTGCGGGGATCCAGTCCCTTTTCAAACCGGGCGGAGGATTCGGTGCGGATGCCGAGCGCCTTGGCTGTGGTGCGCACCGAGCTGCCCTGGAAGGAAGCCGACTCAAACACTACGGTTGCGGTGTCGTCCATGATGCCGCTGTATTCGCCGCCCATGACGCCCGCGACTGCAATCGGCTTTTCCGCGTCCGCGATGACGAGCATCCGGTCGGTCAGCTCATGTTCCACGCCTTCGAGAGTGGTGATCTTCTCGCCGTTTTTGGCGCTGCGCACGCAGATCGAGTTGCCCGCCACATAGCGCAGGTCAAACGCGTGCATTGGCTGGCCGTACTCGAGCATGACGTAGTTGGTGATGTCGACGAGGTTGTTGATCGGGCGCACACCGCTCGCACGCAGCCGCTCCCGCATCCAGCGGGGAGAGGGCTTGATGGTGACGTTTTTCACAAGCTTTGCCACATAGCGGAAACAGAGGTCGGTGTTTTGCACCTCGACCTTGAGCTCGTCGTGAATGTCGCCGCCGCTGCCCTTGACAACCGGCTCTTTGAGCTTGAGCGGGACGTGGAAGGTCGCCGCCGCTTCCCGGGCAAGTCCGACGACCGAAAGGCAGTCGGGCCGGTTGGAGGTGATCTCAAATTCAACGCAGGTGTCGTTGAGTCCGAGCACCTCCCGGATGTCGAGGCCGAGGCCGCACGGCTCCTGGAGAATAAAGATACCGTCCTCGATTGTGCCGGGAAAATCGTTGACAGTGAGCCCAAGCTCGCCGAGGGAGCACATCATCCCTTCGCTGACCACGCCGCGCAGCTTGCCCTTTTTGATCTTTTTGCCGCCGGGCAGGGTTGCTCCGTCGAGGCAGACCGGGACAACCGCGCCGACAAACAGGTTGGTCGCACCGGTGACAATCTGAATCGAGTCCTCGCGCCCCACATCCATCTGGCAGACGACGAGCTTGTCGGCATCCGGGTGTTTTTCAATCGAGAGCACCTTGCCGGTGACTACTTTGGAAATCTCGCTTCCCTCTATTTCGTAGCCCTCGACCTTGGAGCCGGACATCGTCATTGCCTCGGAAAATTCGCGGGGCGTCACATCGATGTCGACATAGTCGGAGAGCCATTTCATGGATAAATTCATTTTGCTAACCTCCTCTTAGAACTGGTTCAGGAACCGCATGTCGTTTTCGTAGAACAAGCGCAGGTCGTCAATGCCGTAGCGGCGCATGACGATGCGCTCAAGGCCCATGCCGAACGCAAAGCCAGAGTACTCTTCCGGATCGATGCCGCAGTTCTGGAGCACCTTGGGATGCACCATACCGCAGCCGAGAATCTCAATCCAGCCCTCTCCTTTGCAGAGGCGGCAGCCCTCACCATGGCAAGCAAAGCACTGCACATCGAGCTCTGCGCTCGGCTCGGTGAAGGGGAAGTGGTGGGGGCGGAAGCGGACGACCGAATCCTCTCCATACAGCTTCTTGACAAAGATCTCCAGCGTTCCCTTGAGGTCGGCCATGGTGACGTTTTTGTCGACCACAAGCCCCTCAATCTGGTGGAAGAGGGGGGAGTGTGTCGCATCTACCGCATCGGCGCGGTAGACCCGCCCGGGGGAGATGACACGGATCGGGGGTTTCTGCTGCTCCATGACGCGGATCTGAACCGGGGACGTCTGGGTGCGCAGCAGAATGTTTTCATTAATATAGAAGGTGTCCTGGGTATCCCGCGCCGGGTGGTCCTTGGGCAGGTTGAGCGCCTCAAAATTGTAGTAGTCGGTCTCTACCTCAGGGCCCTCGGCCACGCTGAAGCCCATGCCGAGAAAGATCTCCTTGACCTCGTCGAGCACCGCGGTGAGGGGGTGCTTTTTGCCAAGGTGAAATTTGGCGCCGGGCAGAGTGACGTCGATTTTCTCCGCCTGAAGCTGTTTTTCGAGCTGCTCCGCTTTGATCTCCTTCATCCGCTCGGAAATCGCGCCCTCAATGTCCTCCCGGATTTTGTTGGCGAGCTGGCCGATGACTGGGCGCTCTTCCGCAGAGAGCTTGCCCATCTGCTTGAGGATGGACGTGAGCTCCCCTTTTTTGCCCAGGAATTTGACCCGCAGCGCGTCGAGTTCCTTGAGCTCCCCGCACTTGTGCAGCGCATCTGCCGCAGTGAGCTTGATCTGTTCCAATGCCTGTTTCATTCTGCAGTTCCTCCTAATTCCTTCAATAAAAAAAGACCCCGATCCCCAAAAAGGGACGAAGTCATCATTCCGCGTTACCACCCTAATTCCCGTATCACGATACGGGCGCTCAATCCCTGTAACGGAGGGGCCGTCGCCGCCTACTGAACCATTTAGCAGCACCGCTCACGGGGGAATTTCAGGAACTGGGACGCATAAGCCGCTTGCAGCCGGCGACGGCTTCTCTCTGGATGCGTTTGTCCAACCCTTACTGGACCCGGTCAACGCGTTTGATTGATTTGTTCTCTATTATAACAATCTTTTTACATTTGTGCAAGAGCTTTTTGAGTTGAAGCGCAAAGAAAATTGTGATAGAATAAATGAATATTCAATACCACACGACGATTATGGAGGAAAACATGGAAAATCCAATGGAAATGACGGTAAAACGCAAACAGACTCCACAGGAAAAATACCAGGCAGTAATCCTTGCCGCGATTGCCTTTTTGATCTTCTCCGCCCTGTTCGACCTGCGCAAGCAGATGGGTTATTTCGGCATCCTCGCCTTTGTCGCGGCGATTGCGCTGGTGGTCGGCATGGTCTTTTACCTGCTGCGGTTTATCATCGACTACCGCTACAAGCTCGAGGACGGGGTGCTCACCGTCACCCGCATCACCAACAAGAAAAAGACCGAGGAGATGGCGCGCATCAGCCTCAATCACATCGACGACACCTATCCCTTTGACCTGGAAAAATACGAACAGGCGCTTTATGACCGGGTGATGCTCGCCTGCGAGATCAAAACCAACCCCAACAATCGAGCGATTGAGTACACCCAGGCCGGCGAGCGCATCCTGCTCGTGATCACCCCCACCCCTGAATTTGACCGGGCGATCACCGGCGAGCCGGAGCCCCAGCCGCAAGGGGAGGAACAGCCACAGGAGCTGCCCGGAGAGGACTCAGCTGAAGCGGACGGACAGGATGAGGCGTAATGCGCACTGGGATCGATCTGGTGGAGATCGGGCGCATCCGCGCATCCATCCAAAACCCCCGCTTTGTCGAGCGGGTCTATACCCCCGCTGAGCGGGAATTCTTGTTTCAGAGAAACGACCCAGCCCCCGGGCTCGCCGCGAATTTCGCGGCAAAGGAAGCGTTTTCCAAGGCGCTCGGCACCGGGGTGCGGGGGATGAAACTCAATGAAATCGGGGTGCTGCGGGATGAGCTCGGCGCCCCTTATTTTGAGCTGTCCGGCGGTGCGGCCCGGGCGGCCGAAGGGCTTTCTCTCTCGGTCAGCCTCTCCCACACGGGGGATGTCGCCGCCGCTTTTGTACTTGCATATAGTAAAAAAGGAGATATTTGAGTCATGGAACTGAAAAAAATCGCAAGCTTTCAGGTCGATCACACCAAGCTCGACATCGGCATGTATCTGTCACGAATGGACGGGGACATCATGACTTACGACGTTCGGCTTGTCAAACCCAACGGGGGGACCTATCTTTCCTCCGCCTCGATGCACACCATCGAGCACCTGTTTGCCACCTATGCCCGCAGCACCAGGGAATCCAAACACGTCATTTATGTGGGGCCAATGGGCTGCCGCACCGGATTTTATTTCATTACCCGGGGAATTTCACACATGCAGGCGATTGAACTGGTGCGCGAGTCCCTCACCTTTGTGCGGGACTATGAGGGGGAGATTCCGGGCGCAACCGAGGTAGAATGCGGCAACTACCGGGAACACGATCTCACTGCCGCAAAGGAAGATGTTGTTTCCATTGTGAATATATTACAGAATTATACCCCCGAACAGTTGGTCTATAAAGTGTAAATTCAACAATTTTTTCGTCTGATCTTATGCAGACCCAACAAATTTCTGTACCATTTTGTAAACAAACCGAACCTTTGTCTTGCTTTTTCGCGGTTATGATGTATAATGGATACATGCTTGTAACTGATTTGTAATAACTTGTTACAGGTTAGCAAGAATTACAAATCACTGTGAATTCCATGCAAAGGAGATGGTGTCAATGGCTCTGAAAGACTGCAAGAACACCGATCAATCGGTCTCGCAGCCAGAAGAGAGAGCACAAAAGGACACACAGGGACAATCATTGACTCGATGTCTCACATATATTGCGAGGTCAACCGAACTGCTCTTTCAAAAAATGCTCGGCTTTTTGAAAAAGCCCTACAAGCGCACCTCGCGCCGCGTCAAAAACCGTTCGCTTCGGCTGTTTCAGCGGGCTGGCTACTTTGCAGAGCGCTGTTATGCAGTGCTCACCACCCCTTACCGTTGCTGCAAACGGTTTGGCGCACAGCTCGGGGAAACCCAGGGGGGCAAGGCAAAGACAGTTGCCTGTTTCCGTTTTGCCGGACACGTGCTCAAACGGAGCAAGCGCGGCATTTTAACCCTGCTCAACTACCTCATGCCAGTCGCTGCGGTTGCCGCGCTCATTTTGGTGGTGCACAACTTCACCAGCGTCGATTACGCGATTGCCGTCAGCCACGATGGTCAGATCATCGGCTATATCGAACACGAAACTACCTTTGATGAAGCCCAGGCGATGATTCAGCAGCAAATTGTGTATGTGGACAGTGAACAGACCTTTGATGTAACGCCGGAATTCTCCCTTGCAGAGGTACAAAATCCGGGAGAGATCATCGACGAAACCCAGCTTGCCAACAAACTGATCAGCTGCTCCAACGAGGCGATCACCCAGGCGAGCGGCCTGTATGTAGACGGTAAGTTTTATGGGGCGACCACAGACCGCACTTCGCTCGACAACACCCTCAATTCGATCCTCGAACAGAACAAAGAGGCGACCGGGGCGAGCGATGTGGCATTTATGAACGAAATCTCGATCAAAGACGGCCTCTATCTCAATTCGAGCGTCGTCAACAGTGAAGACCTCACCTCGCTGCTCACCTCCGACGTGGAAGGGGAGCAGATTTATACGGTAGAACAGGGCGACAGCATGACGCTCATCGCCAACAAGACAGATGTCAAATACAGTGAGCTCAAAGCGCTCAATCCGGAGGTTGATCCGGATAACATCCAGATTGGTCAGTCGATCCTGATTGCAAACTCCCAGCCGTTCCTCAGCGTTAAGGCGACCAAAGAGATCTCCTATCAGGAGCAAATTCCGCACCAGTCGATTCAGCAGGAAGATGCGAGCCTAGACAAGGGTGTAACTAAAATCACACAGGAGGGAGTCGACGGCGTCAACTGGGTTGCCGCAACGCTCGAGCTGGTCAACGGCATAGAGGTCAACCGCACGATCACCAGGACAGAGATCTCCCAGGAGCCGGTCAGCGAGATCAAACTCGTCGGCACCAAGGTGCAGGCCAAAAAGTCGACCACCTCTTCCTCCAAAGCCGATGAGAGCGCCGCAGTTCTCCCCGCATCCAGCGGAAACGGAACAGGCATCGGGTTCATTCACCCACTCGCCGGCGGACAAATCAGCTGCGGCTACAGCAGCGGTCATCAGGCGATTGACTGGCGCGCTCCCGCGGGAACCAACATTTACGCGGCGGCTTCCGGCAGGGTTATCCTCGCAAAAACCTATTCGACCTATGGAAAATGCGTGATCATTGACCACGGAAACGGTGTGCAGACCCTTTACGCCCATCAGAGCAAGATCAACGTCCAGGCAGGCCAGCAGGTCAGCCAGGGCCAGGTCATCGGCTTTGTCGGCAGCACCGGATATTCGACTGGAAATCACCTGCACTTCGAAGTCCGCGTCAACAACGTCAAGAGAAACCCTCTTAATTATGTAAATTGATCAATGAGAAGCACCCCGCGCAGGGTATCCTGCGCGGGGTGCTTTGTTCGTTGGTCCGAAAAGGCAAGCTAACAATCTCCAGTTGAATGGAGATCAATAAAAAATGCTTTAGACTTCCTACAGAAGTAGTTTGGCAAACACACAGATAAATACAGGGGGCTGAAAGACAAAAATCGTTTCCGCATTTGCACGAAAATCATACAAGACAGGTGATCTGCGGAAAAACATCAAGGGAATAGCGACAGAATGCTGTAGAGATCATAGTATATGCCACTGCATGTGAGTGTATCACAATTGATGAACTACTGAAAAAGTAAGAGCTGTCGAACGATTTTCGACCGGAATACTGAAGTATAGATATGAAAGCACAGAGGGGATTAAGTGGATACGGTAGAAAAATGTGAAGTTTCATACTAGAATATATAAGATAGCAAGGAAAGAGAAGGTAAAGAAAACAGCCCCGAGCAGGGGGCCGCCACAAGAGATAGGGACAATTCAAATCATCCGTTCAACAGGTGGTTTTGGTGCACTAGGTTGACCTGTCCCCATTGCGCCAATGAAATCGGTTTTGATCGGTCCGGCTGCATCCGGGACCCGCGGTTCAGGACTCGCCCAGTCCAGTGATTAAATCAGCGATCTCAGCAAATACAGGGCCGGCAGAACCGTTTCCCGAAGTGCCGTTTTCCACCAAAACTGTCACGATATACTCCGGCTCCTCGGCAGGGAAAAACCCGCAAAACCAGGTCTGATAGAGCTCGTTCCCCTCGCTGTCAAACTTACCGGTCTGCGCGGTAGCGGATTTCCCGCCCGCCGTGGTCAGAGAAGGTTTCATGTCGTTCTTTTTCTGCTCCGAGACTGCAAGGGTGAGAAACTCCTTGAGCGTCTGCGCCGTGCTCTCGCTCATCGCTGTAATGGGGGCGGGAAGCTCGCTCTGTTCGGTCAGGGTGGTTCCATCCTCTGTAACACCCTTGATCAGGCTTGGAGTTATAGCTTTTCCCCCGTTGATGACGCTGAACACCAGCTCACTCACCTGTAGGGGAGTGGCGAGCAGGCCGCCCTGTCCAAAACTGAAGTTCGCCACCTCACCTGGGTTGAACAGCTCATCCAAGGTGGGCAGGTATCCTTTCGCAGAGGTAATTCCGTCTGCAAGGGGAAACTCCTTGCCAAAACCCATGTCAGACGCGACCCTTCGGATCGACTCAGCCCCGGTCTGAAGCCCAAGGCCAACGTAATAGGGATTGCAGGACTCACGCAGCGCCTGCTGCATATCCAATACCCCGTGACCAGGATGGTAATGGCACTGAAACACCTGCCCGGCGACCTCGATGCTCCCGGTGCAGTTGTGGGTGATCGAAGGGGAGAGTCCCGCGTCGAGCGCAGCGGCAGCCGTAGCAATCTTAAAGGTGGAACCGACATTGTAGGCGTAGAGCGACCGGTTGATCATCGGGGTGTTCACCTCATCCGAGACACTCGGCGCAACGTTGTTCTGGTTGTAGCTGGGAAAGCTTGCAGACCCCACGATTTCGGCTGTCTTTGCGTCGAGCACCACAATGGACCCCCGTTCGATCGTCTGCTTTCCCACCCGCTCGATGATGTCCTGGATCCGGCTGTCCAGGGTGAGCACCACGCCCGCGGAGGAGAGTCCGCCGGACTCAACGGTAATTTCGCCCCCTTTGACATAGCGTCCCATCCCATCCAGTGTAAATTTGACTGAGGTTTCGGTCGCGTGCTCCTCCAAAAAATCGTTGTACGCCTTTTCGATCCCAGTCAATCCGTTGCCCGCATCGTCAAGATAACCAATTAAGTGGGTGGCGAGCCCGTTGTCGCGGTACCGGTTGTAGGACTGAAACAGGCGGATGTTGGGGTCGTCCACTGAGGAGAGTTTGGAGTCAATGACAAACGGCTTTCCCGTCTGCATCCGCTCCAGCAGCTCTTCACGGGTGTACTCGTCGGTGAGTGTGAGGATGTTGTCAATGCTCGAAGGCTCGGGCAGGATGACCGCGCGGTACTGTTCGGCGTTGTTGACAAGCCCAGTCATGTTGCGGTCGTAGATCTGGGCGCGGTTGCGGCTGACCACCTGTTTGTAGCTGCTCTGATTTTCTGCCGTCTGGGTGAGCAGGGGAGAGGCGCTCAGATAGGCGGTGCGCACCGAGAGCAGGGTGAACAGGGCGACAAAGAGGCTGAAGAGCCCGATAATTTTTTTATACGACATGGTTTCACCCCGTTAGCGGTATTTTTGCCGGTATTTCACACTCTGCCACAGCAGATCGGCCGCATGGTCCCGGGTGAGCGGATCGTTCGGGTGGGCGCAGCCGTCGTAGAGGTCGAGCATCCGGTAGCCGAGCAGATTGAGATAATCCTGCACTGCCCAGCTGGGAATCTGCTCCCGGTCACCGAGATCGATGGAGGAGCGCGTTACATCCTCCATTCCGGCGGCGCCTGACACCATCACAGCAGCCTCAGCCCGGGTGGGAATCTCCTCATATCCGAACGAGTCTCCGCTCAAAATACCCTTGTCGAGTCCAAGCCGGACGTAGGGCTTGAGCCAGGCGGGAAGGGCGCTGTCGTTGGTCAACCCGGTGTTGACGCAAGGGGCGAGTTCTCCCTCATACCCGGCAGCTGCCAGGAGCATGACGAGAAAATCCCCCCGCTCAAGCTGGTCTTCCGGGCGGAAGAAATAGCTGTTGCCCGCCTGTTCCCCTGTCACAATCCCGTTTTCAGCGAGTTTGATCGCACTGTAGTGAGAGGGATTCCCCACCATATCGGTGTAACGGAACCCCGACGCGCTGTCCTCAATTACGATGTCAATCCGCCTCTGCTCCGAATAATTGCCTGATTTGTCCACGACAGTAAAGGTAAAGCAGTCACTCCCCACCATGTCGCGGAACGGCTCGTAGCGGAAATAAATCCCGTCAAACCGCAGACAGCCTTTTTTTGGCGCCTGGAGCACCTGAACCCGCACCTGATCTCCTTCGGGATCGTAAACGGTGACTTTGCTTTCAACAGGGATGTTTTTTTCGGTGGAAAAACTGCCATCCTGCGCCACGGGGGGCAGATTGAGGGTTTGCGAGACACTCACCGACATTGTCGTCTGCACACTCTGCCCAGCGTCAGGCAGAAAAGTCATTTTGGCGCTGTCGGATGTTCCGCTCTGAAATACGGTGCGGTCAATTTCCTCTCGGCTGAGCTCCTGGTACAGCGCAACAGGGACTCCGTCGAGCAAAAACACGCCCTCCTGCTCTGCGGGAAGGCCGGTCACCGTCAACCCGCGTAGACTGCCGGAATCCAGTCCCAGGCGGAACTCAATATCATCACAGCTGAGCTTCATATCCTGCCCAGTCACCGCCGAAAAGCTCACCTCTTTTTTCTCCACAAAAAGAGCCTCGGTTGGAAACTCCACATAGGCTGACGCAGTCGCCGCCCCAAGGGTAAAAACGGCCGCAAGGCCGAATGCGATCCATCTAAATTTCATACTACATTCCTCCCATCCAGTTGTACCCATTTATTTTTCGCCGCTTGACAGATTTCATACACAAAGTTTGAATTATCTCTTGAAATTTCCCCAAAATCTTTGTACAATAGAGGATAACAACTGATTTTGAACAAGAGAAAGGGTTGCTTATGGCGCATCAATTTATATTAGTTTTGGATTTTGGCGGTCAGTACAACCAGCTGATTGCACGCCGCATCCGCGAATGCGGCTGCTACTGCGAGGTTCACCCCTATCAAAAATGGAAGGAAGCAATTGAGCAGCACCGTCCCCTCGGCATTGTGTTCACCGGAGGACCCAACAGCGTCTATGCGGACAATGCGCCGCAGGTGGGCAAAGAGCTGTTTGAGCTCGGCATCCCGGTGCTCGGGATCTGCTACGGTGCACAGATAATGGCCCATGCGCTCGGCGGGGAGGTTTCCCACGCGCCGAGCAAAGAATACGGCAAAACCGAGACAAAATTTGAGCTTTCGAGCCCCATGTTTGAGGGCCTTGACGCCAATATGGTGACCTGGATGAGCCACACTGACTACATCTCCAAGTTGCCAGAAGGGTTCTCTGTCTGTGCAAGTTCGGAGAACTGCCCGGTGGTTGCAATGGAAAATCGGGAGAAAAAACTGTACGCTGTCCAATTTCACCCCGAGGTACAACACACGCAGCACGGCACCGAGATGCTGCACAACTTCCTCTTTCGCGTCTGCGGCTGCAACGGCGACTGGACGATGGGGGACTATGCCCAGACTGCAATTGCGGATATCCGGGAAAAGGTGGGGAACGGCAAAGTGCTGCTCGCGCTGTCGGGCGGCGTCGACTCCTCAGTCCTTGCAGCTCTCCTCTCCAAAGCGATCGGCAGCCAGCTCACCTGTGTCTTTGTCGACCACGGCCTGATGCGCAAAAACGAGGGCGACGAGGTGGAAGCGGCGTTTTCCGACTGGGATCTCAACTTTGTGCGGGTCAACGCCGAGGACCGTTTTCTCGCAAAACTCGCAGGCGTCTCAGACCCCGAGACCAAGCGCAAAATCATTGGCGAGGAATTTATCCGGGTATTTGAAGAAGAGGCCAAAAAGATTGGGGCCGTTGATTTCCTTGCCCAGGGAACCATTTATCCCGACGTCATCGAATCGGGGACAGGGGACGCGGCGGTGATCAAGAGCCATCACAACGTCGGCGGCCTGCCCGATTATGTCGATTTTAAAGAAATTGTCGAACCGCTGCGCCTGCTGTTCAAAGACGAAGTGCGCCAGCTCGGCATGGAACTCGGTCTTGCCGATTACCTGGTGTGGCGGCAGCCCTTCCCGGGGCCAGGCCTCGCCATCCGGGTGATTGGCGACATCACCAAGGACAAGCTCGACACCCTGCGCGACGCGGACTTTATCTTCCGCGAGGAAATTGCAAAGGCGGGTCTTGACCGGCAGATTCACCAGTATTTTGCAGTGCTCACCTCGATGCGCTCAGTCGGCGTCATGGGGGACGGCAGAACCTACGATTATACCCTCGCTCTGCGCGGCGTCACCACTACCGACTTTATGACAGCGGATTTTGCCCGCATCCCTTATGACCTGCTTGCAAAAATTAGCAACCGCATTGTCAATGAAGTGGGCAACATCAACCGCATCGTCTACGACATCACCACCAAGCCGCCGTCCACCATCGAGTGGGAATAAAGGTAAAATTTCCACAAGTTATATATTTTCTCTAAAATACTCTGTTTTTCTCGTGCTTTTTATGTTATTCTCTTTTGTATCGAAAATATGAGATGATACCATTTTCAAAAATAGTGCTAAGCGGCTTTTAAGGAATCACTCGGTATCGTTCATACAATGCTGAGTGGTTTTCTTGAACGTCGAGGCCGTCTTGCGAGATGCCAGACAGCCAAAGGACCATAAGGATTACGGAGGAAATGAGGGGGAACGAGTGATGAAGAATCTGACTGCGAATGGGAAGGAAAAGATTGTGCAGCGGACGATAGTAGGAAAGCAGTGGCGGGAAAGATGCTGAATAAGAGAAAAGAGCTTCTGGTAAGAATTTGTATTCTGCTGATGGGGTTGCTGATTGCCCATGCGGGCGTAGCTCTATTTTTGTTGGTGGGGTTGGGAACAGATCCTTTTAATGTGCTGGTGCAAGGAGTTTCCCAATTTTTAGCAAGCCAAAACTGGGGGATTACTCTGTCCCACGGTAGCGTCCATCGGATTATTTGCCTGCTCATCATTCTGGCGCTTCTGGTGGTTGAACGCTCCTATATAAAAGTAGGAACGATTGTGTGTATGCTTTGTGGCGGCCCCTTTATTGATCTTTTCAATGTTTTGTTTTCACCTTGGGTTTCCGAGAGCCTTCCGTTGGCATTGCGTCTTTTGATTACAGCGGTCGCATGCTGTATCTTGGCTTTTGGAATGACCATTGTTATCAAGTCTGATGCGGGAACCGGTCCCAACGATCTGGTAGCCATCGTCATCAGCGATAAAATAAAAAAGCGATTTGGTATTGTAAGGCTTGTCACAGATGCGGTTTTCGTGTTAATTGGCTTCTTTTTGGATGCTTCCATAGGTCTGGGAACTCTGGTTTGTGTGGTGCTGGTAGGTCCGGTAGCCGATTTCTTTCTGCCGGTCAGCGGGAAAATAGTCGACCGGTTATTGAATCAAACTAAACATCAAGAAATTTCTTGGTGAGGAATATCTGCTAGTCGCAGAAGCGCCAATTATGTCCAAGTTTCTGGCGATGAACTGGCCAGATATCTAGCTGTTTCTCTGAAAAACTGAATTTAAGATATTTGAAGTAAATATCTTGCTATCATTCACAGCTATGGAGTGAGGTTGTCAACGGCGATAACAAAATGATAACATTCGCCCATATATGCAGATAAAATAAATTTATCAAATAATCATAAGAACTACAAATACGACAGATACTACCTCCTAAACAAAATGTGTTAAGGGGGTACCGAGTGGGAATAAAGATCACAGGCAAATATTCAGCAGCTCAACCAATTCACGGACAGGTTAAAATACTGTGTCGTTCTCCATTTTACAATTATTATCCACTGTTAAACCTGTTCTGATTCTTTTCTTCACGAGAGTTGACAGTGTGATTGCATGGATGCTGGGAAACACAAAAACTGCGGCCTGGACAGAATACGGAAGAAATCAGCCACTTTGCCCACCCCTCAAAGAGGGGAACGGCTGTTGATGAGAATGTCTGAGTGTAGAGAAACGAGATAGTACATCCAACCGGGCGTGACAAGCGTCGGTTGTCCCATCTTGGAAATCTAGTTCAGTCTCTGGTGGGGACACATTTCCACTCTGCCTGTAAAGGAGGCCTCCCATGGTTTCTACCACGCAGTATGTATCGCCAATCGGTCCACTGATGCTGGCAGCTGATGAATCCGGCATTGTCGGCCTGTGGATGGAAGGGCAAAAATACTTTGGTCAAACGCTGCCAAAGTCCACCGTGGAAAACGACGCTCTCCCTCTCTTCGGCAGAGCCAAAGACTGGCTCAACCGGTATTTTGCCGGGGATAAGCCGGACGTGAGTGAACTTCCCCTCGCCCCAGTTGGAGGAGCGTTCCGCCAGGCAGTGTGGGCCATCCTCTGTGAAATTCCATATGGGGAAATCACGACTTATGGCGAAATCGCACGCAAAATTGCAGCGCGCAGTCATCGGGATAGCATGTCTGCTCAGGCCGTTGGCGGCGCTGTGGGACACAATCCGATCTCCATCCTCATTCCCTGCCACCGGGTCGTCGGAACAGGGGGAAGCTTGACCGGTTATGCGGGCGGAATTCAAAAAAAGCTCAAACTTCTCGAATTGGAAGGCGTTGATATCTCAAAGCTTTCAATCCCGAAGAAAGGGAGTGCTCTGTGACAACACTGTATTCACACAGTGTACCTGTCGTCCGGATCTTCCTTGTGATCCTGTAGATGAGATGCGCACCGTAACCGCCTCAGCCTCCCCGTAAAACAGCACTCAAATGCGATGATACCAAATCTGGCAAGCTCAATCCGGAGGTGCGATTCACAAGCGGTTGCGCACGGATCGACAAATAGATTTTTTCTGGAACCAGTCTATCCTCTATGCCTGCAAGGGCAGTGTGCCCTTTTGATTATGAAATAGAACTATCGACACCAAATCAGCTTACTGCGCGACAAATAAAAAGCCGGGGCGCAGCGGCGGAACGGAGCATCTTATGGATACCAATACTCTAATTAAAATCGCCTTTTTTGTTCTGACAGGGCTTGCATGGATTTATTTCCTCGTGCAGTTTATCAAAGAACGCAAGATGTACAAGTTTATTGTACTCGTGTGGGTGCCGATTGCCTGGCTATCCTACGCGTTCACCAATCCCACCCTGCTCCAGGTGCTCAACGTGGTGCAGATGGTACTGTTTGTACTTCTCATCATCGGCCTGCTCAAAAAGCCAAAAGAGCCGGAGGAGACTGAAGAGGAATTCAATGCCACCAACGACAACGACAACATTGTCGAGCTCCCGGAAGAGGAGTATGAGTTTGAAGGTGAGATCATTGAGGAGCAGGAGAATGGAGAACTTCAAGAAAATGAGGCTTCATATGACCAGGAAGACGAGCAGGACAAAGAAAATGCTTAACTCAGCGCAAGCAAACAGCTGACCGGTTTCCTTGGCCGCATAACCAAAGGCAATTCAAACAGTCCAGCGATTATGAAGTGCTCCAAAAAGTTAGACAAATATTTCCAACTCAAATTGTTCAAGCAACTAAAAGGGCTTGTTGTCTGTGAAGAGCAGGCGGCAAGCCCTTTAGCTTCACCTTGATACGGCGGTTGTTGTAATAGTCGAGATATTCGATGAGTTCTTGTTTGAAGTGCTCCATGGATTCAAACTCTTATAGATAGAGCAACTCGCTCTTGAGCAGGCCGAAGATCACGGCATTGTCCAGGCAGTTGCCTTTTGGCTCATACTCTGTCGGATATCTTTCCCATTGATGCACTCAGCAATAGTCATGATTACATAGAACTATAAAAAGATCAGCTGGCGCCGTTGTTTGAACGGCGCCAGTTTTTTGTCGTGTAAAACTACTCGCCT
>EQ973338.1:277534-290058 GCA_000158655.1 [Clostridium] methylpentosum DSM 5476 | reverse complement strand
CATTATACGGGTGGTCCTGACTGCCGTCTTCAGTGAAACAAAATCTTCGGTTCTGCCGGTGAGAATAAAGGGCCTTCGATACAGAAATGTTTTCTTAAGCGAGCTGATGCGGGTTTGACAGACACATTGGGTAAACAAAAGGAGGCTTTCTTGTTTCTAAAGTTTTTACTCTCATTGGCTTAGCCAGTGGTTTTTCCCACTTAAGCTACAATAAAAATCCCCTGTCTCAGAATGAAAAGAGACAGGGAATTCTTTTAACTTTTTACGCCACACCGCAGTCGTCATAGTCTTTCCATTTTTCATTGTAGGCGCGGTTGCTGGACAGCTTATATAAGAAATAAGCGGCGGTTGACGCAACCGCAGCGACGCTGAGCAAAATGGAAATAATTTTGACCGGACGGTTGTGTTCCTTGGATGAACTGCAGCCGGGACGGGCACAGCAATTTTTAGACATGGACGTCACCTCCGAATAATTTCTATCTTCATCATAGTATAAACAGGGGACTAAGTCAAATATTCCAGTGAAAATTAACAATTAAGATACAAAAAAAGAACTCCCCACGCAAGCGGGAGTTCCTTTGTCGTTTGAGCCTGCTCAGCCTTAGCCGTTGAGCTGTTTCATGAGCTGAGATTTTTTGCGGGCAGCTTTGTTTTTATGGTAAATACCCTTTGCGCAAGCCTGGTCCACTTTTTTGATCGCGAATTTGATCGCGTCCTGTTTGTTGTCAGCGTTGTTGGCAACCGCTGCATCAGCAGTTTTGATGACAGTCTTCAGGTTGGATTTGATCATCTTGTTGCGCAGAGTTTTGGTCTTGATGACGTTGACTCTTTTTTTCGCAGATTTGATATTCGGCATTGTTGCACCTCCTCATTGATCGCCCTTTGGTGTAGATGCACCAGTTGGCGGAATGCGTCCGGCAGCCGCGAGACACTGACAACTGCCGACAATACTATTAATAATAGCATTGTTTGCGCAAAAAATCAAGTGGCATTTCGGTGAAAAATCGGCACTGATTCAAATATTCTTCCGTGATCTTGTCAATACTGTTTGTAGAAACGGAGGAGTACTATGAATATACGAACCGACCTCGCCCTAGAAAACTTGGAAATCGCCGGTGAGATCCTGCCGGAGGGCGTGAAAAAGGAGTCCCATAAAAAAGAAAACCTCACCATCACCAAGGTGGAAGTGACAAGCGACAGCGGAGCGAATATCCTTGGAAAGCCAATCGGAACCTACATTACAATCGAGATGGATTCCCTGAAAGGGTTCAGCGATAATTTTGAAGGAGAAACCGAGGTGGTTGCCGAGCAAATCAACCAGCTACTGCCCAAGGAAGGGTTGGTGCTGGTGATCGGCCTGGGGAACGAGGACATCACCCCGGACGCCATCGGGCCTCAGGTGGTGTCCGGACTGCTTGCGACCCGTCACCTGGTGAACGGTTTTGCGCAGGAGTACGGTTTGGGCAGCCTCCGCCCGGTTGCCGCAGTCGCACCCGGGGTGCTCGGTCAGACCGGGATGGAGACCGCTGAAATCGTGCACAGCCTTTGTCGCCAGATTAAGCCCGCCGCCGTTGTCGCAGTGGACGCGCTCGCCTCTCGCAGCGTTGAGCGATTGGGCACAACGGTCCAGATCGCGGACACAGGCATCTCCCCCGGCTCAGGTGTACAGAACCAGCGAGCTGAGCTTTCCCGTCAAAGTCTCGGCATCCCGGTTATCGCAGTTGGCGTGCCGACAGTGGTGGACATGACCACCATTGCGTATGACCTCCTGGGGGAAGGATATCAGAGTGAAAAAGTGTCCGACCGGGGCAGGACGATGATGGTGACCCCCCGTGAGATCGACAAGATCATCAAACAGGCGGCAAAAACCGTGGCTGCCGGGCTCAACCGCGCTCTTCAGCCAGAGCTGAGTATGGAGGAAATCGTCGGCCTGACCGCTTAGAGCCTGTTTTGAACCTATTGAAGGCGCTGCAAAAGCGCCTGAATTCGGCCAAAACGCTCCGAATTCGATAGGATTCGTGCGCTTCTTGTCAAAAAGAAACCACCGGCAATGCCAGAGATAAAAAAGGCTTAGACTATGCAGAAAAAGCCGCCAATGCTAAGTTGAGAACAGTCTGTGAACTGAAGAATCGAGCAAAGGAGGCATCCGGAGTGGACAATAAACATTGTGTGAGAGGAAAGTGATAAAATCACAGAGGCAACCACATGTCAGGATCATGAGCATATGTATGTGGAAATACCGCCGAAATATGCAAAGTCAGACATCATGGGATACCTAAAGGGAAAGAGCAGTCTGATGATCTTTGACCGGCATGCAAATCCTTAAAGTGTCAGTGCAAGCCAATGGCTTTGCCGGTGGTCTTGACTTTCTCTCCTTGTCGTCATGTGGATCGTTTGAAAACAGACTCGAGCGATCCTACTCCCGTTTTCAAAAAGTTTACAGGTTCAGCTTCTGTTCCACCCCAACCTGTCCGGCGCCTCCAGCCTAATTTTACGGACTTTGGACAACCCTATTCCATCCGGTTTGCAGCCGTTTACTCAAGCATAATTTCCCTCTTTTTTTCATACATTGAATGGTACGATTAGAGTTAGTTCAAAGAAAGGAGGGAGTGCTATGAGAAGACGCCGCAGACGAATCAATTACCGTAAACTCGCTGTGACAGCCTGCCTGATTGCAGCCGTGCCCGTGCTGTTCAAGCTGTTTGTCGCGACCATTCCCTACGTCGGCGCAGCAGCGGAAAAGGCCGCGTTTCTCTCAGCTGGAATCGCTCTCCCCGAGGGAGGACAGCGGCTGCTCGATGCGGGCGAAGTCGGCAGCGGAAATCATACGGAACCCGAAACGGATCAGAATATGCCCGCCCCCGAGGACACCACGTCATCCCAGGACACCACAGAGCCCCAGACAGACACCCAGGAACCCGAGACAGTTGACACAGGCGTCACCCAGGCAGAGCTTGACCAGTACAGCAACAACGACGGACCAGTGGTCCGTAAGACCTACACCGCGGGCACCACGCCAAATTTCATCAACATTTCAGGCAACGCATTTGTCAAAAACACCACCAAACTTCCCAATGAGACAGTACAGCAGGCAGTGCACGATGCGCCGGCCTTTAAACTCACCGGAGGAAGCGAGCCGCAGGTGCTGATTATGCACACCCACACAACTGAATGCTATGAGCTTGCAGCTCGGGATTTTTACGACAACAACTGGAATTCCCGCAATCGGGATAAGAACAGGAATATGGTGCGGGTGGGCGACGAGATCACCAAACAGCTCGAGGCTGCCGGCATTGGAGTCATCCACGACGCGACCGAGCACGACTACCCTTCCTACAATGGCGCCTACGATCGCTCCCGAGTGACGGTGCAGAACATTCTTGCACAGTACCCATCCATCAAGGTGGTGCTTGACATCCACCGCGACGCGATTTCAACCGACGATGGTACTCGGTATGCGCCGGTTGCCGAGATCAACGGCAAGAATGCCGCCCAGGTGATGATCATTTCAGGCTGCGATGACGGAACGATGGATTACCCCAACTATCTGCAGAACCTCAGTTTTGCCTCCCTGCTGCAACAGCAGATGGAGAGCGATTATCCGGGACTCACCCGCCCGATTATGTTCGCCTACCGCTTTTACAACCAAAACCTCACAACAGGCTCTTTACTCATCGAAGTTGGCGGGCATGCCAACAGCCTCGACGAGGCGATTTATTCAGGGGAGCTGGTGGGAAAATCCCTTGCAAACGCGCTGAAAACAATTACGGAATAAGAAAGGAACTTTGGATGTGAAACGCAATCTCCAGCTCAAATGGATGCTCGAAACGATGCTCGTCACCTCGTTGCTGCTGCTGTTTGTCTTTTTGCTATTTACCGCTATGGACAACACGCAGGCCGCAATTTCAGGTGAGCAGCTTACGTTTTACAGCCATCCGCAGGGTTTTGTGGTTGACCTGTACGGCCGCGGGTACCTAGTGGACTTTACCCCGCTTGAACAGCTTGGCAGCCAGATCAACCAATACTGGGAATGGATTCCCCGTCCGCTGCGCGCGGTACAGGGGGTTGTTGAAACGATAGGGGAAATCGCCCGCAGCCTGTAAAGGTGCGGGCTTTTGCCCTGTAGTCAGGAGGAAATTCAAATCAATGGAAAAATTTTTTCATCTCAAAGAGCATGGAACCAACATCCGCACCGAAGTCATTGCGGGCATCACCACCTTTGTCACCATGGCCTACATCCTCTTTGTCAATCCGGACATGCTCTCCCATGGGGACAGTCGGATTTACAACGGCGTCTTGTTTGCCACCTGCATTTCGGCGTTTATCGGCACACTGCTCATGGGACTGTGGGCTAAGATTCCCTTTGCGCAGGCTTCAGGTATGGGGCTCAACGCATTTTTTTCCTTTTCGGTCATGCCTGCAATGGCGTCGCTGTCGGGAGACCCTTCCCTCTCGGCTGTGGACCAGTATCAAATGGCGCTTGCCGTTGTCTTTATTTCAGGCATCTTCTTTATTCTCATCACCCTCTTTGGCGTCCGGGAGGCGATTGTACAAGCCATCCCGCACAATATTAAGCTCGCCATTTCGGGAGGAATCGGGCTGTTTATCGCGTTTGTGGGGCTCCAGGGGGCGGGAATTGTGGTTGCGAGCGACTCGACGCTGGTTTCCCTCGCGGCGTTCAGCAACCTGTTTTCTGGGGATGCGGCATCCAAGCAGGCGCTGCTCGGCGCAGTGCTTGCAGTAGTTGGTCTCATTTTAATCGCTGCACTTGCTCATTTCCGGGTCAAAGGGGCGATTTTAATTGGAATTGTTTCGACAACGATTCTGTGCTATCTAACCGGTGCTGCGCATCTGCCCGAGGGGAATTTGTTTTCATTCAACCTCGGGCAGCAGACGCGAGACTTTGTAGAAGTGTCTTTCTTCAAAATGGATTTCACCACCATCTTTGCGGGGAGGGGCTTTTGGCAGTCCATTGCCACTATCCTGATTTTGGTCGTTTCTTTTTCCCTAGTGGACATGTTCAACACCATCGGCACCCTCATTGGCACAGCGAAACAGGCGGGGCTGCTCGATGAAAACGGGCGGATGCCGCAGATGAAACAGGCGCTGATGTGCGATGCAGTAGCGACAACTGCGGGCGCGGCGCTCGGCACCTCCACTGTCACGACTTACGTCGAATCCGGCGCGGGAATTGGGGAGGGAGGGCGCACCGGTCTCACCTCAGTCGTCACTTCCCTCTTCTTTTTGGCGGCGTTGCTGTTCGCTCCATTTGCGGGCCTTGTGCCCTCCGCTGCGACAGCTCCGGCGCTTATCTATGTGGGAGCGTTGATGATGAACGGGATGAAAGAACTCGACTTCAGTGACCCCACCGAAGCGATCCCCGCCTTTTTGACAATTGTTTTGATGCCCCTGACCTATTCGATCTCCAACGGCATTGCCTTTGGCCTGATCTCCTACCTGCTGATCAAGCTGCTCTGTGGAAAAGTCCGGGAGATCCATCCAGTGACCGCGATACTGGGTGTCTTTTTTCTCATCAGTTTTTTCGTCTCAATTGCTTGAAAAGGGCGGGAAACCGCCTTTTTTTCAATTTGTTCTTGACAAAAAAGAGATCCTGTTGTATAATAATATAGCTGTTTGATGACGCAGGCAGCATTTAGAGGTTTTTTATAGTGCGCCTTTGAAGGGTACAGTGGTTCAGGAATTTGACTGTACCGTATCGTCAGCCATCGGGGCGTAGCTCAGTTTGGTAGAGTGCTTGGTTTGGGACCAAGATGCCGCAGGTTCAAGTCCTGTCGCCCCGACCATACTTTTGCCATGTTTTTTGACAGCAAAAGATTTTTTGAGAAATAGCTTGACAAAATTCGATTGATGTGTTAATATTAAATAACAGTGTCTGTGGGTAATATGCTGGTGTAGCTCAGTTGGTAGAGCAGCTGATTTGTAATCAGCAGGTCGGGGGTTCGAGTCCGTCCACCAGCTCCACTTTTATAAATTGAATCTGGGAGAGTTCCCGAGTGGCCAAAGGGGGCAGACTGTAAATCTGTTGCTTTCAGCTTCGATGGTTCGAATCCATCCTCTCCCACCATCTGGTCCGGTCATAATAGATGATCGGACCATTTTTGTTAGGTTTCATGCGGATTTGCGGGCTTTTTAGAGCACAAAATCCAAAGTGATTTTCCATAGATGTCTTTTCTTCAAAATGGCAAATCAAAGGTTTTCCGTGAACAGATGCGGGGTTTCCGCCTGATTTTTCAGGCCGGAGGCCCCGCTTTCTTCTTTTCTGTAATGGATCTTACTGTTAAACTATGAATAATTTGTAAATATTATTGACAAGTTGCACAAAACAGTGCAACTTTTATCCAATTTTCGGGGATTAGTGAAAAGACTTTGTCTTTATCACAAAATAGGGAAGTGCTATAATGTATGTAAAAAAGATGTGTGAGTATGTCGTTTCAGCGAATATGCTCTGTGTCTTGACAAAAGGCCTATTGGATTCCTATTCGCCACCTACCCAGGAAAGCCGGACTTATAAGAACTGGATTGCGGTTCTGGATTTAAAAACCTGTTTTGAATGTCGATCTCGCCACGGTCAAATCTACCAGATGGATGAGGTGCCAGACTTAGAGCCGCCGCTCCACTTTCACTGCCGGTGCGAGATAAGGCCAATGAAAGCGGTGATTGCCGGATATGGAACGAAGGATGGGCAAAACGGCGCGGATTACTGGATGAAGTATGTTGCGGATTTACCGGAGTACTATATCACCAGAGACGAACTATTATCTTTAGGTTGGAAAAAAGGTAAATCGCCCGCTAAATTTGCGCCAGAAAAAATGGCTACTATGGGAATTTATCAAAATCGAAACGGACATTTACCTCAAAGATCCGGGAGAATCTGGTATGAAGCCGATATCAATTATTACAGCGGGAGACGAAATGGCCACCGTCTGTTATGGTCAAACGACGGATTGCTGTTTGTCACCTACGATCATTATGAAACATTTTTAGAAATAATTTAAAGGGGGTTGTGAGCAATGAAACAAGAAAAAATTGTTACACTGGATTTAACCGGTTGTAAATACTTAGGAGAGATCCATCAAAGAATTAAAAAAGCGTTTGATTTTCCCCATTTTTATGGAGAAAACTGGGATGCGTTTTGGGATTTGTTACGGAGTGAGTGTGATGCAGACAAAGTAGTAGTAGTAGGGGGAGATTCTGTATCCAAAGAGTTGAGCACCAGTGTTCAAACCATGAAGGGGATTTTAGAAGAGTTTCAGGAACTTTGTGATAAGGACGGCGACCCCATAGAGATCGAAATACGCAGTTAAAAAATTTAAATATATTTTTATCATCTTTGTGAGGCATCCAAAATGTCCACCCCTTCCATCTGGTCCGGTCATAATAGATGACCGGACCATTTTTGTTAGGTTTCATACGGGTTTGCGGGCTTTTTAGAGCGCAAAATCCATGGACGACTTTTCCGCAACATGGAAAAACAAAGACCTTGACGAGCAGTTGCGGGGTTTCCACCTGATTTTTCAGGTGGAAACCCCGCTCTTTTAGTATTTCAATTGTAAAAACTAGCAGGAACAGAAGTTTAAAAAAATTTTATCAATGGTATGACAAGATATTCTATTTGTTTCATAAGTCTAAATAGAAATTAATTTTAATTAAAGGCTGGCTTAAAACGATAAGACGGAATACCATTCAAAGAGCTTTGGTTTTGGAAGCAGTTGATCAATTACCGTGTCGTGCTACTGCAGAAGAAATTTACAATATGGTGATCAATGAACACCCCAAAGTGGTCGTTTATCAAAACCCAAATCAGTTTGCAAAAAACGGGGATATTCGAAAGCTGGAAGTCTCGGGTGATGCCGATCGGTTTGATTACTGATGCCACGATTACTTTCATGTAAGATGCTTAAAGTGCGGTCGGGTTTTTGGTGTGGATATGGACTATATTGAGAATTTGGAAAAACGGATCAGGGAAACGCATGTTTTCGAGTTAAGCGATCATGACCTAAGGTTCAAAGGCGTCTTCCCTGGATGCAAAAAGCAGCAAATAGTAAAAGGATTCCTTTCGCCAATTCCATGAGTACATATGGGTGTATAATCCCCTAAATATAAATTCGGGAGGTTCACAACATTGAGAGGCATCACCAAATTAGGCCTGCAATACGTCCACAGATTCGATGGAATTAGATTTTTTCCACAAAGATTCTCTCTCATTTTCACGTCAGACGAATTTGGCTAACCCATTCAGTGCTCGCTAAGATGTGGCCTCAATGATCACACTAATCTTTGTCTTTAATATCAGCACATTGCTGCTGCCTGAATACCTGCGATCGCACCGTCGGCAACTGCTGTAGCCACCTGTCTCACTTTTTTCACACAGATATCTCCTGCCGCAAATACGCCCGGGATTTCCGTCTGCATGGAGTCATCAACCGGGATATAACCGCCATCTAACTTCAATTCTGTGTACATCTGCGTATTCGGAACAATCCCTGCGTATACAAATACTCCACAATCTGCATCTTTTACAATCCGCTTCTTTCCTGTTTTGTTATCTGTAAATTCAAGTTCTTCTACCGATTCGTTGCCATATACTGCAGTAAGGCTTGAATGTGGCATGATTTCGATATTATCATAGGTAACAACTTTATCTTTGAATTCCTGTATACATGCAAGTTCATCTTCCACACATACAATAATTACTTTTCCTGCTATTTCAGCCAGATAAAGAGCTTCCTTTACTGCTCCATCAGCTCCGCCGATTACATAAACATTCTTCCCTTTATAATCCAAACCATCTTTTGGTGCATTTAGTCTGACGCCTTTCAAACTTTCCCCGGGAATACCTAGCATACGACCAGAACCGCCATTTGCCAAAATTAAGGTTTTAGATTCATAGCTTTCTTTGTTCGTAACGACTTTCTTTATTTCACCTGTAAGCTTGGTCTCTGTTACATTTTCATAACGAATCTCCACACCGGCACTGAGCGCCTGCTCTTTCATTCGTTCCGCAAATGTATTTCCAGATTCTTCTTTCACAATTGCTGTATAGTGTGTAACTGTAGATACCGTTCCAATTAAGCCACCCACCTGTTTCTTTTCCAACACCAAGACTTTTTTCCCTCTGCTTTTCCCATAAATAGCTGCGCTAATACCAGCTGGCCCTGCGCCAATAATAATCATGTCGTACATTTCAATATCCTCCTTAATACATAAAAAATATTAGGCAATTATTAAATTGCTAAAACCAGTAATTTTTTGGGGTTTATTGCTTTTCTATATAAATTCCATCCGTGTTGAACTTTATGTCTCCATTTTGCCCGACTTATTAAAATATTTCTAAAATCCATTGTTTCCTGCTAATTGAAATATTATTCCGAATAACTCTTTGTTTTCTCTCCTTACATAGCAGATAGTTATCCGCTTCTGGGGAAAAAACATTTACAATTACCTAATATGGAATTATATCATCATTGTCAGCTTAGTTATAGTTATATTTTTACTTTTTTATATTTTATTCATAATATTTTACAGCGCTGTAAATCACTTTTTTCTATAGCACAAGAACAATATGGATATTCGTCGATTAGTTTTTGTTTTTTCCATTCCACATTTATAATGAACAACAACGATAGACCGATACTCTTTGTGCGGAATTGCCCTCAATGAGAACGGCGTGTGTTCAAAGTGCAGATATAGAAAAACAGAAAAATGAATCTGAGCTAGCTATAATATTTGTCAAAATCTCTTGAGATTGCAACTAAATTGTACGTGCAACGGAGCAAAGTTCGCTTTGCTCTGTTTTTTTAAAAAGAGCTCTGTCCGCGTTTTTACCATAAGCATCTAAACCGTTCGGAGTCGGTCGATTGAGGTGACCGGCTCATTTTTGTCAGTATTTATGCGGGTTTTTTAGAACGCAAAATCCAAACTGATTTAGAATAAAAAGGATCAAGGTAGTTGAAGCTGGCAGCGGTACGGAAGATAAAACAAATTTCGAAATGATTAAAAGGGGGGGTGCACAGGATGAAAGGGAAAAAGATTGTTATGCTGGATTGAACTGGCTGTAAAAACTTAGGGAAGGGCCACCGAGAGTTGGTAGAGACCGAAATCCACTTTGTTCTATGGGGGTAGAACCCCGTAGTTCTACCAGAGTGGATCAAAAGGTTTTCAAGCGAGGAGCCCTGTGGAGAAAGGCTCAATTGAAAAGGCATTTTTGTATCCCCTATCCGCGATAGAGGATACCCATTTACGGAACATGGGGTGAGATGACAGGATTTTAGAAGGGTAAGACATTTTTAGAGTCTGTGCAAACCATTTGTTACTTGGTGGTTTACTTTTTGATAAAGAAAACAATACGAGAAATCAGAGCGGGAATCATGTAGGCAAGTGATTTTTGTCAAGCTGGTTATTCAGTCAGCGGCCTTTTCCTACAGTGCCCGGTGTGGAGAGCAGGAGCGGGAACAACTCTGTTTTGCGGACCACAAGCAGGTTGATTCCCGATCCATCTGGAGATTTATGTTTCAATAGAATTGGATTTTAAGCGTATTTTCTGCGATATAATTTTTGAGTTGGTTTTTGCTGCTGATTTGAGGGCACGTTACCGGACAGGAGCTCATAGAATAGTGATATAATTGTGAGGAGGACCGATAATGAAGATTTATACAGATCGTCGGTGCTGCTGTCCGATGCCAATTCCCGGGCCTCAGGGGCCAGCCGGACCGGTAGGGCCGCAGGGAATTCCAGGGGCGACAGGCTCAACTGGACCGATGGGTCCGATTGGTCCGACAGGTTCTCAAGGAATGACCGGGGCGACTGGTCCTATAGGGGCGCAGGGTGAGGCAGGTCCCCAGGGGAACACAGGTGCCACCGGTCCGACTGGTCCAGGTGTTGAACCCGCCTATTTTAACGCCGTGTACAACGGGGGCGGCCAGCAAGTTGCGCCAGAGGAAGCGATTCCCTTTTTGTTGGCCTATCAGTCTGGAGATTTTACCTTTATTCCCGGGAGTTCTGTAATTACTGTGGACACACCTGGGATTTATCGGATTGATTACGAAGTCATGTTGCGTCCAAGTAATGGGCTGATCAATGCAGCCTACGCTGTGGCGATCAATGGGATTGAAAATCCACTTTCCTTTTTTGGAAGCTATTCCGTCAACCTTTCGGACACTGAACGGGTCTTGCTCAGCGGATTTTTCATCGCAAGCATACCGGCAGGGGCCACCGTTTCTCTGCGCAACAAATCCTCCACAGCGGACAGTCTTGCGGGAACCGGCGTTGACAACCAGGCGACAAACCGCAGTTCCATTTTAATTCAGAAAATTGGGTGAGACAAAGGATAGGATTTGTCCGGATCAGCAGGGCCATCCCCTATAAACAAATGATATCGGGAAAAGGTGTTGAAAGAGGGCGTCGGTGAATGGGTTGCGCCACACCACTGCAGAGGGAAAGCTGAACTTTAATATTGCCTCCCCATTGGTTCGGTTCGGTGAAGCAGGTGTGAATCAAGATAGTCGAGTCGATGAAATCAACGTCATCTGTGAACAATGAAAGCCTAGAAAAAGGGGAACTTTTGGATATGAATTATCCGCCAGCAGTTTTGACGGAATGGTGAATGGAGTCACACCTGCCTCTGGCAGGCGATCCAGCAGATGGCTTAGAGATGGACAGCGCTGCATCAAGTCCCCTTTTTCGATCATCACAGACTTTTAATCTGTGAAAGCGCTGTCTTTAGTTTGAACGGAAAACAAAAAAACATCCGGCTAAAATGCTGCAGTGATGGAAAGATAGGGGACACAAAGACGTGTCTCCTATCTTTTGTTGTATGATGAGAAAAAGAATAAAATGGGGAAGAAAAAATTAAAATCACAAAACGGTATTTAGCAGGAGAATCATCAAAAACTAGCAGTAGAAATAAGAATTAGCGATGGAAATGGCAGCATTTATCTGGGGAGAAGGAGCATTCGAGAACCAACAAAAGCCTGGGATCCTATTGCCTCAATACCAGCGGAGCAAGAAATTGACTCATAAAGAACAACTGGAGTATCAGGCGGAGCTATTAAAACGCGAACTGATAAAAATAAGCCAAGATATTGAAACTAAAAAATCCATCAAAAGCGTTATTTCTGAAGTGCTGGATCATTTTAATTTGATTTTCCCTGCCTATCAGCTCAACGGAAAGACACCTGTCCCATTCAAAATGGAGCAGGCGTCTTAATCTGATTATCTATTGACTATTTCAGCTGAGCATGCTGGATAGCTTTTGTGGAAACGCGGTGCGGATTACCCCAATTTTTGCCCGTTAATCGAAAGGGTAATGATCTCCAGAGGAATCTGTTTTCCACACTTCTCAGCTGCTTGGCGCGCGGCGTGCTCAATCCCGCCACAGCAAGGAACCTCCATCCGCACCACGGTGATGCTGCGGATGCTGTTTTGCCGGAGAATTTCGGTGAGCTTTTCGGTGTAATCCACGCTGTCCAGCTTGGGGCAGCCGATGAGTGCAATCCTTCCCCACA
>EQ973338.1:254403-277514 GCA_000158655.1 [Clostridium] methylpentosum DSM 5476 | reverse complement strand
GGAATTCATTGTGGAAGTTCCCATAGGCAAATGCAGTGCAGTCGGCCGCGATGAGCAGGTCGGCATCTGTAAAATACGGCGCCTGCAACGGGACGAGCTTGATCTGTACCGGCCACTGGGAGAGTTGAGATGGAACCGGGGCTGACTCTACGCTCTCTGACGGATGCGAGAGGCTGCGCGACTGCGATCCCGGGCAGCCCCCGCCCTGTTGGTGGCGTTTGACTGCCTCAGGATCATAGGGAGCTGCTTCGCGCTCCACAAAGGTGATTGCTCCGGTGGGACAGGTGGGTAGGCAGTCGCCCAGTCCGTCACAGTAATCGTCGCGCAGCAAAACCGCCTTGCCGTTGACCATCCCGATCGCGCCCTCGTGGCATGCCTGCGCGCAGGCGCCGCAGCCGTTGCATTTTTCCGCATCAATTTCTATCATTCTACGAATCATATTCGTCATCCTTTCTCGTTTGGTTGTTGATCCAACAACGACATTGTAGTATACTTTTAAAAATAAGTCTGTTGTTTTTGCAACAAAAGGAGGGAGTAACAATGAAAAACGACTCCATACTACTTCGCTGTCCGCTTTTTTTAGGGATTGATCAGGACGAGCTCTCCGATCTGCTCGCCTGTCTTGGCGCGGAACAAACACGCTGCGAAAAAGGGGAATATATCTGGTGTGCTGGGGAAACACCCAGTCAAATCGGGGTTGTGCTCTCAGGCGGAATCGATGTGATTCAGGAGGATTACTGGGGCAACCGGGCGATTCTTGCAAGGGCTGTTCCGGGCGAAATCTTTGGGGAGGCATTTGCTTTTGGAGATCCTCAGCCCCTCCCGGTCAGCGTGGTGGCGAGCGGTCCGGCAGCTCTTCTTCTGCTCGACTTTCGGAAAATCCTGACCGCCTGCCCGGGCAGCTGTTCATTTCACACCCGCCTCATTCAAAATATGCTCGGAATACTCGCTCAAAAAAACAGGATGCTCACTGAAAAAATCAAACATCTTGTGAAACGCTCTACCCGGGAAAAGCTGCTCTCCTATCTCTCCTCCCAGGCGATTTCTGCAGGCAGCGACAGCTTTTGCATCCCATTTAACCGCCAAGAGCTTGCCGACTATCTCTCAGTCGAGCGCAGCGCAATGTGCCGGGAACTGGGCAAGCTGAGAGAGGAGGGAATTCTTGCGTTTCAAAAAAGCCACTTTACCCTTATGCGATTTCACCTACAGGAGTAGATGGTCCCCATGCGTGGAGTGATCTGTTGAGACGAAAAAACAGTCGATAAAGCCTCACAGCATCATTCGCCCTTTTCATACGGGATTTAGTATGCAAATCAATTTTAATCCACGTTCCTCCTTTGAGAAGTGCCCGCTTTATTCCAGCTCCCACTGTTTTTCGTGGGAATTTTGATCTACGCTCCCAAAAGGAGGAGCGACTTTTTTCCCGCATATCCTGCTGCTTGTGGGGAGTTTGAATCCACGCGCACGAAAATGAAAACTGTCTGTGAACGGGTGGCATGCCCAGGCCCAAGGAAATCAGTGACCGAAGGGGCATCAATAGAATCAAAACATTACACGCACAGCGGCCCGTTAACAGGTCGCATTTGCTTGCGATAAGAATAGATGTGGATTCAGATTGCTATTGATCCCGATTTTGCTTTGCAAAAGCTGCCTTTTCTTCGGCAGGCCTCTCACTTGTGCTTTTTCTCTATCCTGGTAAAACCGAGGATTTTGTCAAGCCAAAGCGCACACGAAAACAGCCCGGCACAGACGGCCGGGCTGGTGCAGGCTAGCGAATTGCGTCAAACGCCTGGGTCAGATCCGCAATCAGGTCGGCAGCATGTTCTATGCCGATCGAGAGGCGGATGGTGTTGGCAAAAATCCCGCCCGCCTCCAGCTGCTCTGTGGTGAGCTGGGAATGGGTTGTGCTCGCGGGATGAATGGCGAGAGATTTTGCATCGGCGACGTTGGCGAGATTGGAAAAGAGTTTTAGGGAATCCACAAACTTCTTTGCCTCGTCCGACCCTCCTTTGATTTGGAAGGTGAAAATTGAGCCCTGGTAGCGGGGGAAATACCGCTGGGCGAGACTGTGGTAGGGATTGGAGGGGAGAGACGGATGGTGAACACATTCCACCTGAGGATGGTTGCTGAGAAACTCCACTACCTTGAGTGCGTTCTCGTTGTGGCGTTCCAAACGCAGGGAGAGGGTCTCGAGCCCCTGCAGAAAGAGAAATGCGTTGAATGGGCTGAGCGCCGCGCCGGTGTCCCGCAGCAGCACAACCCGTGCGCGCAGCAGATATGCCAGCTCTCCAAACGCCTCGACCGGGATGATCCCATGGTAACCGGGCTCCGGCTCGGTGAAATTGGGGAAGCGACCCGAGGCAGCCCAATCAAATTTTCCGCTGTCGACAAGAACCCCGCCGATGCTGGTTCCATGTCCGCCGATAAACTTGGTTGCCGAGTGGACGACAATGTCTGCGCCGTGCTCAATCGGGCGGAAGAGATAGGGGGTTGCAAAGGTGTTGTCCACAATGACCGGGATTCCGTGCCGGTGGGCAATGTCTGCGACCGCCTCGAGGTCAATGATATTTCCGTTCGGATTGCCGAGGGATTCGACGAAAAATGCCTTGGTGTTGTCCTTTATCGCCGCTTCAAAGTTCTGTGGATCATCCGGGTTGACAAAGGTAGTGGCAATTCCGCTGTGGGGCAGTGTGTTGGCAAAGAGGTTGTAGGTCCCGCCGTACACTGTGGACGCAGAGACGATGTGATCCCCTGCATTGGCGAGGTTTTGGATCGAATAGCTGATCGCCGCCGCACCCGAGGCGACTGCGAGGGCGCCAGCGCCCCCTTCCAGTGCTGCAATCCTCTTTTCAAAAACGTCGGTTGTCGGGTTCATGATGCGGGTGTAGATGTTCCCCGGTGTTTTGAGTGCAAAAAGATCGGCGCCGTTTTCCGAGTTCTCGAAGACATAGGATGTGGTTTGATAGATGGGGACTGCGCGGGAACGGGTTGTCGGGTCAACCTCCTGACCCGCGTGGACCTGCAGAGTTTCAAATTGATAGTTCGACATAGACGTTACCTCCTATACCATATTATTGCTATAGGATTAATAATATATCAAACAGCAGGATTTGTCAAGCTTTTTTCAAAATAAAGACAGTAGCAGTTTTTCTACCAACCCAGGTTGCCTTTTTTGCAAAGAATGAGGGGCCCGGCAGCATGTGCGCCGGACCCCTCAGTGGAAGTGATTGGTAAAAGAAGCTTGAGGCAGGATGTGCCCCCTTCTCAAAAACTCACTTTTGATTAATCGAAGAAATAAAGCGGTAAAACAGTTCCCGGTTTTCAGGTGTCATGCGGACAAAGTAGTGCAGGATTTCCCTGTCCCTGGTATTGAGGCGATACTGCTTGATCATTTCATCAATTGCATCGTGTTCCTCAGGCTGAAAGATTTCCCCTTCGCCCTTGGTCAGCCAAGCCTCATTGACGTGGAATTCCCGGCAGATATCCCGGATGACCCGTTCGGTCACATTGCGTTTATTGCTTTTGATCATGGATAGGGTGTTTGGTTTCAAGTGTATCTTATCGGCAAAATCTTTTTGCCGGATACCCAGTGTTTCGATTAAAACAGAGATGCGTTCATTGGTGTTCATTTAATTTCAACCCCTTTGTAATACTATAACTCATATCATTCTCTTTGTCAATAACGTTATTATATAAGATTGTATTTAATTGACTTAGAGAATAAAAAATGGTATAATATAGAATGTATATGACTCTATTATGACTTTTGAAGCGTTAGGCTCGCAGCGATCTACGGATGGTAGAAGGAGAATTCAATATGAATCTGGCAGAACGGCGTCCTGTGTAGTGCCTGCGGCGGCTAAAGACAAGCGAAAACACCTGGCAGATCCGCTTTTCCGCCGCCTCTCCCGCTTCACTGAGGATCTTCTTCACCCTGGAGACTTAACACAGCGGGCCTTCTGCTGTTGATTGTCTGCCTTGCATTGTATCTGAACAGGTTCCTCACTTTTTCCTCGCTCTTGTCGGAAAACCTTCTTTTGGAGGGGTGCGACGCTGCTTTTTATCTCAGCATTTCTGCTCATCGAAGCTGCTTTTATATGAAAAGAGTGAATGGCCCTGCGGGTACTCACCATCATCTATGTGACAGCCTCATGCCTTCTGGGCCGGTATGTGTTGGAAAATCAGCAGACAGCGTAGTTTTCACTTGGGTTCGACCTTGTGGTTGGTATTGCTTGCAGGTTGGGTGGTCCTGCTGTGTCACAACAGAAAACGCCGCTAGAACAAAGGCTTTTGCGGCACCCGGTAGATGCAAAGGAACTCACCAAGCTGTGTGAATGGGTTCCTTTTTGTTGTACGCTTTCCCTGAAAAAAGCCCCCGGCTCTGTTTGGATGGAAAGAAAGCGAAAAGCTTGCCGAAGAAATGCGGTTTTTTGCAAAGTAAAAGCAGAAGAACCAGCAATCCCAATCGATGTCAGTTTTGATGACAAGCGAATGTGACCAGTTTACGGGTTGGCGCGGGTGTAATGCTGGGATTCCCTATATGGAAACAAGCACATCCCTTTTGAGCAATACATAGTATGAAAAAGAACATTTTCTATGGGGGTTTTTGCATGCTGAAATACCAGTCTTTCGCCGTGATCGGTGGCGACCAGCGTCAGATTTCAATGATGCGCAGCCTTGCGGGAAAGGGCTTCCTGCTGACCGCTGCCGGATTTGAAGGGGCGCAGCTGATCCCCGATTCTGTCCGGCTCTGTCACTCAGCGGCAGACGCGATGGAAACAGCCGATGGAATCATCCTTCCCCTGCCTGTGACCCGGGACAACAAGACCATTGCCGCGCCGTTTGCCAAAACGCCGATGCCGCTCGCCGAAACAATTCAGATGATCCGTTCGGATCAGGTCGTTTTTGGTGGGATGCTGACCGAGACTGTGCGCTCCGTCAAGGGCTTTGAGAGGCTGACCAGCTACGATTACTTTGAGCGTGAGGAGCTGGCGGTTCGCAACGCCATTCCCACTGCAGAGGGTGCGATTGCAATTGCGATGCAGCATCTCGGGATCACCCTCAACAGCGCGCGCTGCCTCATCACGGGGTACGGGCGGATCGGCAAGCTGGTGGCAAAGCTGCTCACAGGGTTTGGCAGCGATGTGACAGTGTGTGTGCGCAGCAAATCGGACGAAGCGTGGCTACAGACCGCGGGGATTCGCTGTATTTCGTATGAGGATTTAAGCAGTGGGGAGGGCGGCTTTGACGTCGTGTTCAACACAGTCCCGACCGCTGTGTTCCACAAGAGGGAACTCCAAACCCTCGGCCCCCAGACTGTGTTTATCGATCTTGCGTCCAATCCGGGCGGCGTTGATTGCGAGGAGGCCCAGCAGGCCGGTATCTCGGTCATCCGCGCGCTTTCCTTGCCCGCCAAAGTAGCCCCTGTGACCGCAGGAGAGATCATCAGCGATACCATCCTGAACATCGTCAAGGAGGGGTAATGCATGGAAGAGATAACAGCCGGGTTTGCCGTCTGCGGTTCTTTTTGCACGTTTTCAAAAATGCTCCCACAAATGCGCAGGCTGAAGGAAGCCGGCGTGAATTTAATTCCCATCATGTCACAGACAGCGTTTTCCACTGACACCCGGTTTGGCAAGGCCAAGGACATCACCGAGCAGATTGAAGAAATCTGCGGCAAAAAAATCCTCAACACCATCCAGGAGGTGGAGCCCATCGGGCCTAAGAAGCTTCTGGATATTTTGATTATCGAGCCGTGTACCGGCAACACCCTCGCCAAAATGGCCTGCGGAATCACCGACACCCCTGTCACCATGGCGGCGAAGTCCCATCTGCGCAACGCGCGGCCAGTGCTGCTCGCTGTGTCCACCAACGATGCGCTCGGCGCAGCGGCAAAAAACATCGGCATGCTGATGAATTACCGCAATATTTATTTTGTACCTATGGGTCAGGACGACTGCGACAACAAGCCCAGGAGCATGGTCGCGGATGTGGAATTGACCCTTGAGGCCATGGAATACGCACTCAAAGGAAAGCAGCTCCAGCCGATGATGACCTGAATACATGAAAAAAAGAGAGGGACGCCGAGCAGGTTGCAGTTCCTCTCTTTTTTGCAGTTTTTGTGTAGAGTTTGATCGGGATTTTTCGGACGATCTATGTAAGGCGTTTTCCGCACTCCCTTGCAGCGTGGATAAAACTAAGCTCGTTTTAATTCAGTGCCCTCATGTCCGAAGAATATGCAGCCGGTGTCTGGCCGCATCCCCTGCTTTGCCGCTGGTCCTTTTTTATGAAAAGAAAATTCACACCATTTCGCAAAAGAGGAGTGAAACGATTCTTGGGATATGGTATAATGGCTGTAGTGAACGTTGATCAGAACTGTGGTCTTCCGATTGCCAAAAGAACTCGCAGCGGTACAGATACTGATGCAATTGATCGCAAAGACAGTGCATGCTGCCCAGCTTAGAAATTGTCTGCCCCTTGCCTAGAGAAGATGGGGCAGTTGATTTGCATCCATCCGAGACCAGTGTGTGTTAAAAAATAGGGAGAGAGATATGGAATATAAACAGCGAAACTACCCTTTGTTTTCCGCGTGCGGGTTAAATTGTGGGTTATGCCCGCGCTATCAAATGAACGGCGTGTCGAAATGCCCTGGCTGTTGCGGAAAAAAGTTTTTATTAAAGCACCCTACCTGCGGTGTGCTATCCTGCAGCCAGCGAAAGGGGCTTGAATACTGCTATGAGTGCGGCGAATACCCCTGCAAAAAGTATGATGGCGCTGATCGGGTGGATTCTTTCATCACCCATCTAAACCGATTCAGTGATCTGGAAAAGGCAAAGACATTGGGGATAGATGTCTACAGAGGTGAACTCGATCAAAAGATCTCCATACTGGAAACGCTGCTGGCAAATTACAATGATGGACGGCGCAAAGGTTTTTTCTGCCTTGCGGTGAATCTGTTGGAGCTTGAGGATGTTGAGCATGTCCTGGCGCAAATTGAAAGCGAAACACAGCCCGGACAGTCTGTAAAGGAAAAGGCAGCGAGAGCAGTTCGGCTCTTTCAGAAGATGGGAGAACAGCGGAATCTGACACTAAAACTGCGCAAAAAAGTATAGGGGATCCTTTGGATGGAGTACGCCTGCTTGTTCTTTTGCGTCTTTCGGCAATGCGGCACAGATTATTTTTGAGGAACAGAAGGCCCTATGATCCGGATGATAAGGGCGTTTGGATATTTTTTAAAAGACAGAAAAAGCGGGTGGAAGCAGCAAGTGCTTTTGCCCGCTTTTAGGTTGGCGACAAAGGAACAGGACAATCGACCTGTTATGCACCTGAAAAAATGATGGGCAGTCCATGCAGAGGGACTACAGCAAGCCCTGTGATCTCCGACAAGATATGTCGTTTTGTTCTGTGCTCTCGGATGGCTCATACTGCTGTAAGCGCATTTCTGCATCTGCCTCTCACTGCTTGTTTTGCGTCTCTGCACTGCTATTGCGCCCCCTGGTCTCACCAAAGCCATAGACAAAAAACTGAGGGCACCTTGGTGGTGCCCTCAGCTGTGCAGTTGAATTTTATTTGATGGTGCGCACGTTGATGGTTCCTTCCAGTTCGCTGAGCTTGGGCTCGGCGATGTTGCCGTTTCCATCCACGTCGAGGATAGTGTAGGCGTAGCCCCCGCGTGATTTGTTCATCATGTTTTCAATGTTGAGACCGCAGTCCGAAATGATGCCGGAAATCTGCGAGAGCATACTCTTTTCGTTGCGGTGAATGATGCAGATGCGGGTGTCTCCGCTGCGTGGCATCGACGCGCAGGGCATGTTGACCGAGTTGACGATGTTGCCATTTTCCAGGTAATCGATGAGCTCTTTTGCCGCCATCTTTGCACAGTTGTCCTCCGATTCCGGAGTGGATGCGCCGAGATGGGGGAAGAGGATGACGCCCGGACGACCGATGAGGTTGTCGGTGCAGAAGTCGGTGACATAGACGCTCATGCGGTTTTGCTCAAGTGCCTCCACAATGTCGTTTTCCACCACCAGTTCGCCGCGGGCGAGGTTGATGATGCGGACGTTGGATTTCATCATCGCGATGCTTTCCGAGTTGATCATCCCTTTGGTTTCGGAGGTAGCCGGAACGTGCAGGGTGATGTAGTCGCAGTTTTCATAAATCTCTTTGAGGGTCTTTGCGTGCTGAACCGACTGGGAGAGGTTCCAGGCGTTGTCGATCGAGACGTAGGGGTCATAGCCATAGACCTTCATGCCGAGATCCACCGCTGCATTGCAGACCATGACGCCAATTGCGCCGAGCCCGACCACGCCGAGGCGTTTGCCTTTGATTTCGGGGCCGACAAACTGGGATTTGCCCTTTTCACACAGTTTGCCCACCTGATCGCCGTTGCCCTTGAGGGTTTTGACCCACTCCATCGCGCTGGTAATCTTGCGGGAGGAGAGCAGCAGGCTCAGGATCACGAGTTCTTTGACAGCGTTGGCATTCGCGCCCGGGGTGTTGAATACGACGATGCCCTGCTCGGCGCATTTGTCGAGTGGGATGTTGTTGACGCCCGCACCGGCCCGCGCGATGCATTTGAGGGATTTTTCAAACTCGTATTCGTGCATCGAAGCGGAACGAACCATGATCGCGTCGGGGAACTGCACGTCGTCGCCGCAGTTGTAGTTTTCGGATGCGAATTTGTCCAGCCCCACAGGGGAAATCTTATTTAAGGTTTTGATGTTGTACATAACGCACTCTCCTATTGATTAGAGGTTTTCGGCCTCGAATTTTTTCATGAATTCCACGAGTTTTTCCACACCTTCGATTGGCATTGCGTTGTAAATCGAGGCGCGCATACCGCCGACCGAGCGGTGGCCCTTGAGGTTGACAAAGCCAGCGGCTTTGGACTCGGCGACAAATTTTTTGTCGAGCTCCTCATCACCGGTGACAAACGGAATGTTCATGAGGGAGCGGGAGTCCTTTTCAACAGTGCCTTTGAATAGCGTAGAGCTGTCGAGGAAATCATAAAGAAGGCTAGCCTTTTTGACGTTGATCTCCTTCATTTTTTCCAGTCCGCCGATCTGGGTTTTGATCCACTCGAGGACAAGGCCGCAGATATAAATCGCATAGGTCGGCGGGGTGTTGTACATCGAGCCGTTGTCCGCATGGGTCTGGTAGTTGAACATCACTGGGGTGATGTCCCGGGCGTTTCCGATCAGGTCTTCCCGGATGATAACCACGGTCAAGCCGGCCGGACCCATATTTTTCTGTGCGCCCGCGTAGAGAAGGCCGAATTTGCTCACATCGAGCGGTTCGGAGAGGACGCAGGAACTGATGTCAGCCACCAGCGGCACATTGCCGGTGTCGGGCAGTTCGCTGTATTTGGTGCCGTAAATCGTGTTGTTGAGGGTGATGTGGACGTAGTCGGCCTGCGGGTCGAACATCGATTTGTCGAGCTTGGGGATGTAGGAGAAGGTCTTGTCAGCGCTCGAAGCGACTTCGTTGACCGTGCCGTACCGCTTTGCCTCAGCCATCGCTTTTTTGGACCACTGGCCGGTGGTCACATAGTCGGCTTTGCCGGATTTATTCATCAGATTCAGAGGGATCATGGCGAACTGAGAGGATGCGCCGCCCTGCAGGAAGAGAACCTTGTAGTTGTCGGGGATGTTCATCACTTCGCGCAGCAGGGATTCGCACGAGTCGAACACCGCCTGATACTCTTTCGAACGGTGGGACATCTCCATCACCGACTGGCCGCTTGTTCCGTATTCAAGCATTTCGCCTGCCGCTTTTTGAAGCACCCATTCAGGAAGCATCGATGGTCCCGCGCTGAAATTGTAAACTCTGCTCATTGTTATTCCTCCAATAAATTGTTGTCGTGAGCCCCGAGGATGACAGAGATTTTGCGGTCATACGGGGCGAATAAACGTACATTATCTTTTATTATAGCCCTATGGGGCGTGTCCCGTCAATGGTTTCGTTAAATTTGAAACAAATTTTTTGACAAATTTGAAATTGCTGTGAAAAATACTGCTTGCAGTTGAATAAATCCCCGGCAAATGTTTCATAATAAGGATACAATCAGGATCTTCTCAGCAAGAATGATAACGGAGGATGAATATGAGAAAATTAAAGTTTGGAAAATCAAGAACGTCCGGCAGAGGATTTTATATAGCATTAGCACTGAGCCTTGTTGCAGTGGGCGCGGCCACCTTTGTTGCGATTGACCGCACCGTCGGCGACCTCAAGGGCCAGACGCTTGAACTGCCGAGCAGCAGCATCAACCAGTGGGGCTATCCGGACGACGCCGAGGACGTCAACAACACCCAGAGCGACGTGCCCAAAACCCCCTCGAGTGAGGCGAGCAGCAAACCCGCTTCGTCCGAACCCGCTTCCTCCAAAGAAGCGGAGCAGACCGCAGCAAAGGAAAGCGTCTTTGCGCTGCCAGTCAATGCGGATATCACCAAAGGGTTCTCCAACGGGGAACTGGTGAAGTCGGAGACCATGGGCGATTGGCGCACTCACGACGGCGTTGACATCAAGGGCGATGCAGGCACCCCCGTCAAGTCGGCCAGCGATGGCACAGTCAAGGAGATTAAAACCGATCCGATGTGGGGCGTGTGTATTCTCATTGATCACGGCAACGGTTACGTCGGGCATTACTATGGGCTCAACGAAACGGTACAGGTCAAGGTGGACCAAAAGGTCGCAGTGGGCGATGTCATCGGCTCGATTGGCGAGACCAATCAGCTTGAAATCGCTGAGGCGCCTCACCTTCACTTTGGGCTCAAAAAGGATGACAAATGGATTGATCCGATGTCGGTGATCAAATAAAACTTTGCAGAAACTTTCTCACGCAGAGGCCGCACAGCTAAGTCAAGCTGTGCGGCCTCTGTGCGCGATGGGTCTGCATGCTCAATCTTTAAACAACCAGCACGGCGATTTGGTGAGCAAAATGAGCGGATGTTTCTGTATGTTTCCCAAAAGCAACCGCTTTAAATATAGAAATTTTCAGCTCGAATCTCCCGGATAGTTTACTTTCGGGGCACATTTTGCGACAAACGCATACCTCAGACTTTCGACCATCTGTCAAAAGGGTCTGCTCAACCTGCATACCCCAGCTTTTCTGTGGGGAAATCCGCACAGATCAGTGGATCCCTTTTTTTCAGAACTGCGGGCTGCTGAGGAAAACACAGCAATAAATATCCCCCGGCGAAGCCGGAGGTTTATTATTCATACAAAAAAGCCAGGGGATGATTCATCCCCTGGCTTGTTGTTTCTGTTACGATGCCGCTGCGAGCGAGCTGGAAGCGGCCGCTTTTTTCTTTGCCTTCTCTACTTTGTCGTTGAGCTTTTTGGCGGTGTATTTGCTGAGGGTGCTGGAATTGGTCTGGCACTGAACCGCGCCAGTCCATTCCTCCACCTTTGCCTCAAAATCATCCGAGCGCATGTACTGAAGCACAGAGTCGGTGTATTTGGTGAAGTCAGCCGGATCCGCCATGTGGTCGTATTTTTGAAGGATGTAGACCGCGTTGTCATCCTCAAAGGTGATTGCGGGTCCGCCGATTTCGGAGGTCTCAAATATTGCAGTTTTCACAGCCTCCGCCATGTTGGTGCCCTCTTTGTAGTAAAAGCTGTAGTTGAGCTCGCTGTTGCTCGAACTGGAGGATGTACTCGAGGAGTCAGTAGAGGTGGACGCTTTGTACTCGGTGTAGATGGTGTCGATCGACTCGCCATCTTCGTTGATTCTCTTGACATAGCCGTCCGCCGTCTCTTTGAGAGCGGTGATTTCCTCTTCGCTCAGCGCCTGGCTGGTGGAGGAATTGGTCTTGCTCAGGGTGATGACCTTGACCTTGGCATAATTGTCCTGGAAGAAGGTCTTCATCTCAGATTCCGGAACCTCTTCGATGCCGCCGGCTTTGTAGTATTTTTCAAACAGCTTGCTGTACTTGATGTTGTTCTCAACCGAAAGGCGGTAGGACGATTCTCCGATGCCGCGGGCGCTGAACATGTAGTACTGGTCGAACGAGGGATAGTAGTAGTCGACCTGCTGGTCAATCGTCTCCTGGTCCTCGTCGGTGAGCTCAAGGCCGAGTTCTTTGAACTGTGCCTCGACTGCGAGGTACTGCTTGCAGGCCTTTTCAGTTTCTTCCTTGATCCAATCGGTGGTGGATTTTCCGTCGATCTCTTTGCCCTTGGTGAATACAGTTTCCTTGTCCTGCAATTCGACCTGGGACTCCGCCTGACTGGTCGCCTGAGTCAGATAGTAGAGGTAAAGGCCGGACGTAACGGTGGCGTTGTTGTCCTTGTAAGCCCAAGAGGTGTCTCCGCCGCACGCGGTGAGCGAAACGGTCAGTGCGGCGACAGTAATGCCGGCCACAATTTTTTTGAACAATGACATGTTTGGTTTCCTCCAATATTGAACGATATTTGATAGTATAAAGCACAAAATGTAAAACACTTAAATATTATACAATAAACTGTCTAAAATGTCCAGTCCTTCTCGGTGGATTTCCACTGATTTTAGGTGGGATTGGAGACAAAGAGCACTTCACGGATGACGTCAAGCGGCTTTGAACCCTTCATTTTCACTGCAATGTGCGGTTTTTGGCCCGCGTTGACCATCACCCTGCCCTTGAGATGAGCGGCGAGACGGCTCGCCACCTCCATGTCGAGGTTTTTGGGGAAAAACAGCATGACCACCCCTTTTTGGCTGATCTCGGTGAACCCGAGCTTTGCGGCGGCGGCGCGCAGCAGGGCGATGTCGATGAGCCCCTGTACCGATTTTGGCGGGTCCCCGAACCGGTCAATGAGTTCGTCGATGAGCTCGAGGCTCTGTTCATGGCTTTCCAGGCTCGCAATCTTGCGGTAAATATCGAGTCGCTGGGCGAGGTTTTCGATGTAATCCTCGGGGATGTGCGCCTCCATCGGCAGGTCGATGAGGCACTCCTCCACTTTGGTGGGCGGCTTGACGCCCTGCTTTTCGCTGACTGCGTCGGAGAGTAGGCGCAGGTACATGTCATAGCCAACCGCCTCCATGTGGCCGTGTTGTCGCTCCCCGAGGATGCTCCCCGCGCCGCGGATTTCAAGGTCGCGCAGCGCGATGCGGAAACCGGAACCGAATTTGGTGAACTCCCGGATGGCGGACAGCCGCTTGCTCGCGATCTCGGTGAGCACCTTGCCCCGGCGGAAAGTGAAATAGGCGGACGCACGCCGCTTGGAACGGCCTACCCGCCCCCGCAGCTGGTAGAGCTGGGAAAGGCCCATGTTGTCCGCATCCTCGATGATGAGGGTGTTGCAGTTGGAGACGTCCACCCCGGTTTCAATGATGGTGGTGCAGACGAGGATGTCGATTTCGTGCTCCATCAGCTGCTGCCAGATGCGGGAGAGCTCGTTTTCTCCCATCTTGCCGTGGGCGATGCCGATGCGGGCGTCGGGGACGAGCTTGCTGATCTGGGCGGCGCAGGACTGGATGCTCTCCACCCGGTTGTGGATGTAGTACACCTGCCCGTCGCGGCGCAGCTCTCGCTTGATCGCGTCTGCGATCACCCCGTAATCGTGCTCGATGACATAGGTCTGGATGGGGTGGCGGTCCTGCGGAGCCTGCTCGATGACCGACATGTCCCGGATGCCTGACATCGCCATGTTGAGGGTGCGCGGAATGGGGGTCGCTGAGAGGGTGAGCACGTCGACTCCGCGGAACATCTCCTTGAACCTCTCCTTGTGGGTGACGCCGAACCGCTGTTCCTCGTCGATGATCGCGAGCCCCAGGTCGCTGAATGCAACGTCCTTCTGTACCAGCCGGTGGGTGCCGATGATGATGTCGACCTGTCCGGTGCGCAGCTTTTGCAGCACCTGCTTTTGCTCCTTGGGGGTGCGGAAGCGGGAGAGAAGCTCAATATTGACCGGGAAATTTCCGATGCGGGCGAGCGCCGTCTGGTAGTGCTGCCAGGCGAGGATGGTGGTGGGGCAGAGAATGGCGCACTGCTTGGAGTCGAGCACGCATTTGAAGGCGGCGCGCAGCGCGACCTCGGTTTTGCCAAAGCCCACGTCGCCGCAGAGCAGCCGTTCCATCGGGCGGTCGCTCTCCATGTCCGCCTTGATCTCCTCGATGCAGCGCAGCTGGTCCTCGGTCTCCTCATATTCGAAATGGTCCTCGAACTCCCGCTGCCACTCGTTGTCCTTGGAAAAGGCGTAGCCCTTGGTCTTGGCGCGCTCGGCGTACAGCCGGATGAGTTCGTCTGCCATCTCGGCGACCGCTTTTTTGACCCGGCTTCTGGTCTTGTTCCACTCGTCGCTGTTGAGCCGGTTGAGCCGCACCGCCCCGTTTTCCTTCGGGCCGATGTATTTCGACACCATGTCGAGCTGAGTGACCGGGACATAGAGCACGTCGCTGCCCTTGTATTTGATTTTAATGTAGTCTTTGGAGACGCCCTGCAAATTGAGGTTGGCGATCCCCTCAAACACACCGATGCCATGGGAGACATGCACCACAAAATCTCCGACGTTGATGTCGGAAAGGCTGCGGATCTCCTCCCCCTTGCGGCGCTTCACCTTGCGTTTGGAGAGGTTTTGAATGCGGGCGTGGGTGATGAGGGCGACTTTTGCCGCCGGATATTCAAAGCCGGAGGAGAGCATCCCCGCGAGCACATAGACGACCCCCGGGGTCAGTTCGCCGGTCGGAACAACCGTGGCGGAGGGAATTCCTTCTTTTTCCAGGTCATGAGCGAGCACGTCGGCAGCCTTTTGGGTGCCTGTCATGATGATGACCGAGTAGCTTTGGGCGCGCAGGTCGGCGAGGTCCTCGCAGAGCAGCTTGAGGTCCCCCGACCAGCTCGAAGTCTGCATGGCGTTGACGGTGATAAGTTCCTTGAGCCGCAGGTCGTGGTTTGCGTGGGCAAAGGTATCGAAAAAGACAGTCTTTCCCTGGGCAATCTGCTCAGATACAGAGGCGAACGGTTTGACGAAGGAGTCAAGCCCTTTGCACAGCTCCCCCTCTTCGAGCAGTATCTTCAGGTCCTCCTGATACTGGAACTCATACGCGCGAGCGGATTCCTTGAGATCCGACCACTCGCTGACAAACAGGAGGGGGCTTTCAAAATAATCAAACAGGGTGGCCGGGCGGTCGTAGGCGAGGGGGATGTACTTGTCGATGTTGCTCAGGTCAAGCCCCCCGTCAATCCGTTTGATGTCGTTGGACAGCTTGAGCTTGGCGGCGTCCGCCTGTGGGGAGGAACCGAGGGAGCGGATCAGCCCGTTGATGCCCTCCCGCAGCTGCTCAGGGGAGGAGAAGATGATTTCGGTCGCGGGGGAGATTTCGATCTCTTCCACAGGAGTTGTCCTGCGCTGGGAGTCGAGCTCAAAAAAGCTGATGGTGTCGATTTCATCCCCCCAGAACTCGACGCGGACAGGCTCGCTGCCCGAGGTGGGGAAAAAGTCGACGATACCGCCCCGCACCGAGTACTGGGCCGAGCCGTCGACCTGGGCGCGGCGGGTGTAGCCCGCTCCGGCGAGCATCCCGACGAGCTCGCCCACCGGCAGTTCCTGCCCCGCCCGGATGGTGTGAGTCGCCTCGAGCAGGCGGGAGGGGGGAAGGGTGTACTGCACTGCGGCGCAGATCCCGGCGAACACCACCTTGACCTGTCGGTTGACAATTCGGGACAGCACGTTGAGACGGATGTATTCATACTCTCGTGACACCGTCTCAATGGGGCGGAAGGTAAAGTCTTTGGCCGGATAGACAGCCGACAGCTCCCCGCCCGCCATCTGGTTGTAGTCGTCACTGAGCTTTTTGGCGTTCGCCTCGTCGTCGGTGAGCACAAGCAGCGGCAGATCGGACGATTCCGAGAGGCGGTAGAGAAAGTGCGCCTTGTGCACCGACGACAGGCCGATGACCATCGCCGGAAGTCCGTCCGCAGCGACTGTTTTTTCGAGCTGCCGGAACTGGGGCAGCTTGTTTAGGATCTCGTGAAAAATACTCATATCAGCCTCCGGTTGCTGTGTCGAATTGGGTTAAAGTGTTTTTTTCAGTTTTCGTTCGGGCCAAAGCGTATGGAAAAGCAGCGCGCTCTAGAAATATCCGTTTGGTGTGCAACGGAAAAGGGATTTTGTCCCTGCTTCAGAGGGCAACACCTGTCCCGATCGCAGGGCGCCTTGAAATTCAGGGGATTGGATCCGTGCCGGATGCTGTGGGAAATCTGCTCGTTCAGTTCCCCAGCTGTTTTGCTTCTGTCCGGCGCGGGACGGCTCTTGTCTAGTCAGAGGGCCGCGCGCTTGGCAAAGCGTTTCCTTTCGGCAAGTGAATGTGAGAAAGTGCAGGTGGGAATCCGCCCGGCACACTGCGAGGCGAAAGGGGCACAGAACAGGCTCAATCTTGCCCTGCGTGCAGGGCGCAGCAAAACGCGGGGAACGAGTTCTCCCGTTCACCGTCCAGTCTGCTTTAAATTTCCGACACTCCGTTTCGTCCTCAGGCGTTGTAGAGGTTCATCGCCTGGTCGATCTTTCCATCAACGATGAGGGCAGCTGCTTCCCCCGCGTTGGAAAACGCCTGCTCCATCGCTTCAAACTCCTCTTTGGAAAAGGCGCTGAGCACCCATTTGGCGAGATCGTAACGCGGGTCGGGCTTTTTGCCGACACCGAGCTTGATGCGGGGAAAGGTGTCCTTTCCGGTGAGGTAAATGATACTTTTGATGCCGTTGTGACCGCCGTCGCTTCCCTTGCGGCGGATGCGCAGCTTGCCCGGCTCGAGGGAGATGTCATCATACAATACTAGCACGTTTTCAATCGGGATTTTGTAGAAATTCATCGCTTCGACAACCGCCTCGCCGCTGTTGTTCATGTAGGTTGACGGCTTCATGAGCAGGCAGCGCCTGGAGCCCACGACCGCCTCCCCGGTCAGGGATTTGAACTTTATTTTTTTCACTGCCGCGCCGGACTTCTCAGCGAGCTGGTCGAGCGCGAGAAAGCCCGCGTTGTGGCGGGTGAACTCGTACTCTTTGCCCGGGTTTCCCAGTCCTACGATGAGGTATTCGATGGGGGCTTTGGTTGCATCGTCCTGCTGCCGAATCTGTTTGAAAAGATCGAAAAGGTTTGCCATGTTGGTTCCTCCTGTGGTTGGTGGGGGTACAGTTTGTCTGCAACAAAGACAAGAGGGCGGCTCGGGGCCCCCCTCTTGGTATGTAGTATAAAATCTTGCGGATTTGTTTAGCCGAAGAGCGGAGAAATCGGTTTGTCCTCGTAAATGCGCTCGATTGCCTCGGCAAAGACAGGTGCCACCGGGAGAACCTTGATCTTGTCGAGTTGTTTTTCCTCAGGGAGCTCGATGGTGTCGAGGATAACGAGCTCTTTGATGACGCTTGCCTCAATGCGCTCGATCGCCGGGCCGGAGAGCACGCCGTGGGTTGCACAGGCGTAGACTTCGGTGGCGCCTCCGATCTCGATGATCGCCTTGGCGGCGTTGCAGAGGGTACCGGCGGTGTCGATCATGTCGTCGACGATGACGACCCGTTTGCCACGCACGTCGCCGATGATGTTGAGCACCTCGCAGACGTTTGCCTTGGGGCGGCGCTTGTCGACAATCGCCAGATGGGTGTCGATTTTGGTGGCGAAGTTGCGGGCGCGGGTGACTGAGCCGAGGTCGGGGGAGACGACGATGACGTCATCCTTGCAGTCTTTGAACTTCTCGTCAAAGTAGGGCGCGAGAATCGGTACGCCGAGCAGGTGGTCGACCGGGATGTTGAAGAAGCCCTGAATCTGAGGCGCGTGCAGGTCCATTGTGAGGACGCGGTCAGCGCCAGCCGTTGTGATCAGGTCAGCGACAAGTTTTGCGGAGATCGGGTCGCGCGCCTTGGCTTTTCTGTCCTGGCGGGCATAGCCAAAGTAAGGGATGACCGCAGTGATGCGGCCGGCGGACGCGCGTTTGAGCGCGTCGATCATGATGAGCAGCTCCATGATGTGGGTGTTGACCGGCTGGCAGGTGGACTGGACGACAAAGACGTCCGAACCGCGGACCGATTCTTTGATCGACACCGAGATTTCGCCGTCGCTGAAGGTGATGACGTCCGAGTTGCCCACTGGGAGCCCGAGCTCCCGGGCCATCTGCGCCGCCACGTGCTTGCTTGCATTGCCTGCAAAAATCTTAATGTCCTTACCGTGCAAACTCATAATTTGTGATTCTCCTTTTTTGTTTTCAATGAACTTGAGGGCTTTTAAAATGCGGTTGAACGCATTGCTTAGACCTTTGTTTTACGGCCTGCGAGCTTTTTGTCCGCAAAGCCTTCCCGGTTGACCTGTTTGGCCCGGCCGATGCCGAGCGCGCCGCCGGGGACGTCCTTGGTGATCGTGGAACCCGCGGCGGTGTAGGCGTTTTCTCCCACTGTGACCGGGGCGACGAGGTTGGTGTTGCAGCCGATAAAGGCGCCGTCTTCGATAGTGGTGCGGAATTTGTTGATGCCGTCGTAGTTGACGGTCACGCAGCCGCACCCGAAGTTGACGTTTTTGCCCACATCACTGTCCCCGACATAGGTGAGGTGGGAGATCGCCGTTCCCGCGCCGACGACTGAATTTTTGACTTCGACGAAATCGCCGATTTTGACCTTGGTGTGAATCACGCTGTTCGGCCGGATGTGGCAGAACGGGCCGATTTTGACCTGATCGTGCACCGCACTCTGATAGACCTGGGTCGCGTTGATCACCGAATGCTGCCCAATGGTGCTGTCCTCAATCAGCGAGTTCGGGCCGATGACCGCGTGCGCTTCGATTTTGGTCTTCCCCTTGAGGATGGTGCCGGGGAGGATGGTCGCCCCGCAGTCGATCTCGACGTCAGGGTCGATGATCACCCCGTCGGTGCAGACAAACTCCACCCCATTTTCCATGTGGCGCTCAATGATCATCTCCCGCGCAATCGTGTTGAGGCGGTAGAGGGTTTTGCGGTCGTTCGCCCCGAGCACAACGTCGGGGGTTTCAGCGGTGTAGGCGCCCACTTTTTTACCCTGTCCGAGCAGCAGGCGCACCGCGTCGGTGAGGTAGTACTCACCCTGTGCGTTGTCGGGTTTGATCTCGTTGAGGATACCGAGCAGGTCGCGCACCTTGAACCAGTAGGTGCCTGAGTTGACCTCCCGAATCGCGATCTGTTCCGGGGTCGCGTCCTTCTGCTCGACAATGCCGGTGACGGCTCCACCTTCCCGCACGATTCTTCCATAGCCTGACGGGTTGTCAAGCTCCGCCGAAATCACAGTGACCGCATTGCCCTGCTCCGCATGGGCCTTGTGGGCCTGTGAAATGGTCCTGCTGTCCATAAACGGGGCGTCCCCGCAGAGGATGACGACGTCTCCGTCGAGGTGTTCCCTGAGGAAGTCCTCAGCGCAGAGCACCGCGTGCCCGGTGCCGAGCTGCTCGGCCTGGTAGGCGGTCGCGCAGCGGCCGGCAAGGTAATCCTCCACCAGTTCGCGGCCGTGGCCAGTCACAGCACAGATTTGATCAATTCCCGCTTGCTCGCAGGACGAAACGACCCAGCCCAGCATCGGTTTGCACAAAACCTCGCACAGGACTTTGGGCTTGTCGGATTTCATGCGTTTGCCCGCACCTGCGGCCAGGATCACAGCGCAGTTGTTCTCCAAGAGTCACTCACTCCATCTTATTTAATAGTTTTCACCTTCATTATAGCATAGTTTCGGGAAAACACAATCGTTTCGGCAAGGGATTTTCGTCCAGTTTTGGCGGGAAAACTGCCGGAAAACGCCGTAAAATCCGCAAACGTATTGCATTATTGATAAATCTGACGGCTTAGTTTTGCGCAACTTTGGTGCCAAAGTTCAAATTTAGGGAAAGTTAATATTTTTTTTAATAAAGTGGTGGAAATCAAAATGGTGATCTGATATAATGTTAGCAGTTGTTTGTGAGGGCGCTTGGGGACAAGCCCGCAGCCCGTCATGATACTTTGGATTACCCGTGAAATGGAAGGCAGGCCGACAGGAAATTTTTCTTGTTGGTTGTTTTGCTGTGAGCGGGGAAAAAGCGCGAAGCAATCGGGCTTTGTTTCCAACCCAACATTTGTTATCAATATTTTATGGAGGTAGATTTAGTGAGTCACAAATATGTTTATGCTTTCTCTGAAGGCAACGGTTCTATGCGCGAACTCCTCGGCGGTAAAGGTGCAAACCTCGCTGAAATGACCAAACTCGGTATGCCTGTTCCGCAGGGTTTCACCATCTCGACCGAAGCCTGCACCAAATACTACGACGACGGCAGAAAAATCAGCGATGAAATCCAAGCGGAGATCATGGAGCACATCGTAAAACTCGAAGAGACTGCCGGCAAAAAATTCGGCGACAACGAAAACCCGCTTCTCGTTTCGGTCCGTTCCGGCGCGCGCGCTTCGATGCCCGGCATGATGGACACCATCCTCAACCTCGGCCTCAACGAGGACGTTGTCAAGGTCCTCGCTGACAAATCGGGCAACCCCCGTTGGGCTTGGGACTGCTACAGAAGATTTATCCAGATGTACTCCGACGTCGTTATGGAAGTCGGCAAAAAGTACTTTGAAGAGCTCATCGACAAAATGAAAGAGGAAAAAGGCGTGACCGAGGACGTGGACCTCACCGCAGAAGACCTCGCTGTGCTCGCTGGCCAGTTCAAAGATGAGTATAAATCCAAAATCGGCAAAGACTTCCCCACCGACCCGAAAGAGCAGCTCATGGGCGCGATCGAAGCGGTTTTCCGTTCCTGGGACAACCCCCGTGCAAACGTCTACCGCCGCGACAACGACATCCCCTACTCCTGGGGTACCGCTGTCAACGTCCAGATGATGGCGTTCGGCAACATGGGCGACACCTCCGGCACCGGCGTTGCGTTCACCCGTGACCCTGCTACCGGCGAAAAGAAACTCATGGGCGAGTTCCTCATGAACGCACAGGGCGAAGACGTCGTCGCCGGTGTGCGCACCCCCTCCCCGATCGCTCAGCTGCACGATGTTATGCCTGAGGTTTACGATCAGTTTGTTGAGATCTGCAACACCCTGGAGAACCACTACCGTGACATGCAGGACATGGAGTTCACGATTGAAGATAAAAAGCTCTACATGCTCCAGACCAGAAACGGCAAGAGAACTGCAAAGGCAGCTCTGAAAATCGCCTGTGACCTCGTCGACGAGGGCATGATCAGCGAGGAAAAAGCGGTTGCGATGATCGACCCGAGAAACCTCGACACCCTGCTCCACCCGCAGTTTGACGCAAAAGCGATCAAAGCGGCTACCCCGATCGGCAAAGCTCTCCCGGCTTCCCCTGGCGCTGCCTGCGGTAAGATTGTCTTCACCGCTGACGATGCCAAAGCTTGGGGAGAAAAAGGCGAGAAGGTTGTTCTCGTCCGTCTCGAGACCTCTCCGGAGGACATCGAGGGCATGAAAGCTGCACAGGGCATCCTGACCGTCCGCGGCGGTATGACCTCCCACGCAGCGGTTGTTGCGCGCGGCATGGGCACCTGCTGTGTCTCCGGCTGCCAGGAAATCAAAATGGACGAGGAGAACAAACAGTTCGAGCTCGACGGCAAAACCTTTAAAGAGGGCGACTACATCTCGATCGACGGCTCGACCGGTAACATCTACGACGGCATCATCCCGACCGTTCCCGCAGAGATCGCCGGCGAATTCGGCCGCATCATGGATATGGCCGACAAATTCAGAACCCTCAAAGTCCGCACCAACGCCGATACACCGGCTGACGCGAAGAAAGCTCGCGAGCTCGGCGCAGAGGGCATCGGTCTCTGCCGCACTGAGCACATGTTCTTCGAGGCGGACAGAATCGCTGCATTCCGCGAGATGATCTGCGCGGATACCGTTGAGGAGAGAGAAGCTGCTCTCGACAAGATCATGCCTTACCAGCAGAGCGACTTTGAAGCCCTCTACGAGGCGCTCGAAGGCTGCCCGGTTACCATCCGTTTCCTTGACCCGCCGCTCCACGAGTTCGTTCCCACTGAGGAAGCTGACATCGAGGCGCTTGCAAAGGCTCAGGGCAAATCGGTTGCTGATATCAAAGCGATCATCAACTCCCTCCACGAGTTCAACCCGATGATGGGCCACCGTGGATGCCGTCTGACCGTCACCTATCCGGAAATCGCAAAGATGCAGACCAAGGCTGTTATCCGCGCGGCAATCAATGTTTCCAAGGCGCATCCGGACTGGAAGATCGTTCCTGAAATCATGATTCCGCTCGTTGGCGAAGTCAAAGAGCTCAAATTCGTCAAAGACGTTGTCGTTGCGACAGCGGACAAAGAGATCGCTGCAGCTGGCGTCGAGCTCAAATACGAGGTCGGCACCATGATCGAGATCCCGAGAGCGGCTCTGACTGCTGACGAGATCGCGAAAGAGGCAGAGTTCTTCTGCTTCGGCACCAACGACCTCACCCAGATGACCTTCGGCTTCAGCCGTGACGACGCTGGTAAGTTCCTCGACGCTTACTACGACACCAAGATCTATGAGAGCGATCCGTTTGCGAAGCTCGACCAGGCCGGTGTTGGCCAGCTCATGAAAATGGCTGTTAAGCTCGGCAAACAGACCCGTCCCGACATGCACTGCGGTATCTGCGGTGAGCACGGCGGCGACCCGTCTTCGGTTGAATTCTGCCACGAAATCGGCCTGGACTACGTGTCCTGCTCGCCGTTCCGTGTGCCGATTGCACGCCTTGCCGCTGCACAGGCTGCAATCAAAAGCAAATAATCAGAGTTTTCTCTTTGATTTGGGGCAAAACCCAATAGCAAAAACCCAATAGAAAAATTGACCTTGTAAGAAAAATCTTGCAAGGTCTTTTTTTACGCAAAAAGCCTTGTAAATCCCGTATTTTTACAATAAAACTGGAATTTTATTGACACTTTATTTTTATAGTAAAATGAAACGAGAAAGTTTTACGCTCGCTGAGCTGCAGCAAATCGCAGAGGCTGCTGGGTGCAGCTATGAGCAGTATTTCCTGCTCGAAAACGGCGAGAGAATCTAACTTATCTGCTGTGGCCGGGAGAACAGCATGTATCTTCGGCTACTGATCGGGTGAGACCAGAGGTGAAAAACTCTTGACCCGATACAAACAAAATAGAATCACAACCCAGGCAAAGCCGGTTTCCTCCGTCAGGAGTGAAACCGGCTT
>EQ973338.1:251082-253731 GCA_000158655.1 [Clostridium] methylpentosum DSM 5476 | reverse complement strand
CAAACTAGAAACTGCCTTTGAACGAAAAACACTTGACAAAGCGAGGGGAAAGATGTATTATTGTATTAACTTAATAATACAATAATACAAAAGGAGGTGCTACCGTGCTGCAACAAACGGATTACAACCCAAATGTGCCAATCTATTTGCAGATTATGAGTAAAATTCGCGTTAAAATTGTTTCAGGCCAATGGAAAGAGGGTGGTCGCGTGCCGTCCGTTCGAGAATTATCCGCCGTTTTCGGCGTCAACCCCAACACCATGCAGCGCGCCCTGACTGAGCTCGAGCGGGAGGGACTGCTTTACAGCGAACGGACCTCTGGGCGCTTTGTCACCAAGGATACCGCCCGCATCGCACAGGCCCGCGAAACGTTCGGCAAGGAGATCATCGGGCACCTGCTTGAGGAATTGACAGCGCTGGGCTACACAAAAGAACAAATTGCACAACTCGTGATGGAGGGATAACAGTGAACAACTTAGTACAGATCAGCCACTTGAACAAAGCGTACGATCGAATTCCAGTGCTCAACGACTTCCAGCTGACCGTCGAGCCGGGCAAGATCGTCGGACTGCTCGGGCCCAACGGCTGCGGAAAGACCACCCTGATGAAAATTATGTCAGGGCTCATCAACGACTACCGGGGAGAGGTGCTCATCGATGGGCAGAGACCGGGAATCCACACCAAATCAATTATTTCCTACCTGCCGGAAAAGACCTATCTCGCCGACTGGATGCGTGCAAGCGACGCGATTGCCATGTTTGACGATTTCTATTCGGATTTCGATAAAGTCAAAGCGCTTGAGCTGCTCAGCCGTTTCCACCTGGAGCCCCGCCAGAAGCTCAAGGCGATGTCCAAGGGAATGCAGGAAAAACTGCAGCTCATCCTTGTGATGTCCCGCGCTGCCCGGCTGTACATCCTCGACGAACCGCTCAGCGGAGTCGATTCGGCGGCGCGCTCCTCGATTCTCGACATCATCCTCAAAAACTACAACGAGGACGCCTCACTCATTCTCTCCACCCATCTGATCTACGATGTGGAACGGATTTTCGACGAGGTTGTCATGATGGGTTATGGAAAAATCATTTTACAGGACAGCGTCGACGGCATTCGAGAGAAAACAGGTAAATCGGTTGACGAAGTGTTCAGGGAGGTATTCTCATGCTAGGTAAACTTTTAAAACACGAATTTAAGGCGACATCCCGGATTCTCCCCTTTTCCTACCTCGCGTGCGCCGTCTTTTTCCTCGTCGCATTCATCGCGCGCAGCATTCTTCCTGATGTATCAGCCGCCTATCTGGTGCCCGCAGTGATCTTTCTCCTCAGCGGCATTGCGGTGATGATCCTTACCTATGTGCTTCTCATCATGCGGTTTCACAAGAGCATGTACGGAAACGAGGGGTATCTCACTCAGACGCTCCCTGTGTCCAAAGGGCAGCTGCTCGCTTCGAAAATGATCCCCTGCGCGATCTGGATGATCGCCGGGACGCTCGTGTTTCTTTTCGTAATCCTGGGGTTTGCCTATCTGGTGACAGGGGACGCAAGCGTCTTCTTTGATATGGTCAAAGAGCTCTACGGTGCATCTCCGCTCTACACAAGCTATCTTCTCATCAGCCTTGTCACCCAATCCGCGCTGTTTGTCACCGAAGTGTTTTTTGCACTTTCGCTCGCCAATACCTCAAAATTTTTGCGCAACAACATCGCGTTTTCTATTGTGTTTTACATCCTCACCACCTTTGTGGTGAGCCTACTCGACGTCCTCGCCATGCTCTTTGTGCCGTTGGGCATCCAAAGTGCAGTGGACGGCTCCTCCTCCTTTGTATTTGAGAATATGTTCGGCACCATGATGAGCGAGATCAACAGCACTGCCACAGTGGCGGCGCCGATGACCATTGGCATCGGCTCGCTGATCCTCGACGTCATCCTGATTGTGGTGTTTGTACTTCTGACCAACTATCTGCTCAAAAGAAAAATCAACGTCAAATAGACCGGAGGAAGTGGAATGGCTACAATTGTATTGCTGATTGCTGCGAGCCTGTTCTGTACCGCAGTCGACTGCCTGATTATCCGGGCCCAGCGGCGACAGAACCAACAACTGAAATAGAAAAATTCCCCCTCACCACATTTACAGTGCACCAGGAAGAACAGACAGAGAATAAAAGCCCCAGGCGTAGAAAAACGCAGAATTAAGCAAGCTGGCGTCGTTTTTGAAGCGGCGTCAGCTTTGTTTTGAGTTAAATGCGCTCGTTGTTGTAAAACCAAATGAAATCGTCGATGAGAGAACCAGCCTGAGAAAAAGAGGAAAGCTTGTGGCGGTTAATACATTCCGACTTGAGAATGGAAAAGAAATTCTCAGCCATGGCATTGTACCCAAGGGGGCAGGCTCTCGTAGCAGTTGCCCCGGCTTGACATGGGGGAATCATGCCGTATTCTTTAGTTAGGCTGAAATATGCATGAGAGGTGTATTGAAAGCCTTGGTCACTGTGGAGCTGCAACTCCCCAGCGGCCTTCTCTTTTCGCATTGCATCGTGGACGGTGTCGAGTACAAGGCGCACGGACTGATCGGTTCGGGTTTTGTAGGCGACAATGCTGTTGTCAAAAAGGTCACGGATGACGGAAAGGTACAGGACACCTTGCGCTGTGTGAATATAAG
>EQ973338.1:244720-251061 GCA_000158655.1 [Clostridium] methylpentosum DSM 5476 | reverse complement strand
CTTTTTCTACCACTTGTACATGTGTATATGGTCTCGCCATACAAATCGCCCCCTGTCGCAGTTATTTTCCTACGTCAGGGGGCTTTTTGTCAATGTCTATTTTTCTTGGTTCTGTGCACACAGTGAGGGGGAGTTTTTTATTTGCTTGACATTCTGTTAAAAGATAGGGTACAATAAAAAATATGTTAAAAAATAGAAATAACTTGAGCAATTTTTCTGTCCTGCATAAGAAAGACAATATAAAGAGCTGCTGGGAGGGAAATAAGCTATCTCCAGCTAAGTACGAATCAGAAATTTGGAGGGAATTATGTGATGGAGAACACGCGGAGCATTAAAATGTACTCGTTTACTATGGACTGCAAAGACCCGCACGAATTAGCGAAATTCTATGCAGCACTGCTGAATTGGGAGATCGCATTTTACAACGAAGATTGGGCGTGTTTGGGCGCTCCGGGGGCAGGACAGGGGGAATATCCAGGTATCACGTTTCAGCGCAATCCCGCTTACGTACCGCCTGTTTGGCCAGACGAGCCAAAAGCGCAGCAGCAAATGGCGCATTTGGACTTCGCAGTGAATGATTTGGATCAAGCGGTCCAATATGCAATTGACTGTGGGGCGAAAATAGCGGAAAAGCAGTTCTCAGACGGGTGGAGAGTGCTGTTTGACCCAGCTGGGCACCCTTTTTGCTTGTGTCAGATGAAAGAAATGATGGAGGGTCCACAGTTTGCGTTGCGGTAGAAACGGGTAAACCCCTGTTCCTATACCGGTGAGCTGAGAAGTGGGCAGACAAACAAAAACTTTCTGTGACCGCCCAATTCCACAGCAACATCCCGTGCCAGAACAGCTGTGCTTTTAAGAAGCAAAAACGCCGCCGTTTCGTCTGCTGCGACTGCGGTTTTCTTCTCATGCAACCAAACATAACTGTTTTATAAAAACAAATTTTTTTAGACTGTCAATCGAGCCTAACAACCTGCTGATTTACATGAAAAGAATAAGGAGAACATATGGAGAAACTGAAAAGAACAATCGGGGAGTTTGCGAAAAAGTACAAACACATTCTCTGGATCGCAGGGATTCTACTTTTCCTATTGTTTGCGGCTGTCTATGTCTATCAAAACGATGTCGGCCCTGCGAGCAGGGAGCCGCATCGGGTGATGGATCGGGATTCCCATGACACAGACCTGGGGGCACTGCAGCAGGGGACAATCAAGCAGCAGTTCATTTCCGTTCCAGAGTCTATTGACCGGATCAGCCTCCAGTTTCAAACCTTTGACCGGGTCAACCAGGGCAGAGTGGATGTTTTGATTCAGGACACTGAAACCGGCACTGTTTATGTGGAACAATCCGTTGCAATGAGTGATATACCAGAAAATGGAGTTGTGGACTTTGCCTTTTCACAAAAAGCCGAAGGGGTTGCACAGCACACCTTCTTGATTGAACTTGAGGTCAGACACCAAAGCGATCAAAACCTGATCACGCTTTGGGCGTCGGATGAACCGGCTGGGGGGAGCCATCTCGAAGTTGCGGGACAGCTGGTTGAGAAAGAGCTTTCCTTCCTGGCGTATTCCGGGACAAACTCCTTTTTAACCCCCGTTTTCTTCGCTGCGCTCGCTTTTATTTTGTTGTGCGCGGCTGCCCTTTACCTTTTGATCTTTGTTTTTCGGGCAAAAATTCACCAGGTCTTTCTTGTTTTGGTGTTTATGGTCGCAATCCTTTATGGTTTGCTGCTCACACCGTTCAGCGTGCCCGATGAAGGGAGCCACATCGACACGGCGTACCGGTATTCCAATGTGATGTTATTCAAAGGGTATGGAATCCCAGATGGAAACATGCTCAAACGGGGGGATGACATACAAAAAATACATTTTTTAAAAACAACACCGGATGCTTCGATTTATGGAAGCATGGCCAGAGAATTCTTCGAACCGCTGCAAGACGGGAATCTCGTAGAAATCCAAGGCGAGAGCGTAGGCACAGTGCCGTGGCTCTATCTCCCCTCAGCGGCTGGTCTTACAATTGGACGGCTGCTCCACCTGGGGACGTTCCCCATGCTCTACCTTGGCCGTCTCTTTAATCTCCTCACATTTGCTTTGTGCGTGTATTTTGCGATCAAAAAAGCACCGTTGGGCAAGATGATTTTCTTTGCCGCTGCGCTTCTGCCCATGACAATACAGCTCGCCTTTTCCTTCTCTTATGATGCCGTGATCAACGGTCTGGCGTTTTTGTTTGTTGCAAACTGTCTTTACTTGGCGTACGGCACAGAGAGGATCAAACTCAGGGATCTCATTTTACTTTGTGTGCTAGGCATCCTGCTGGCGCCCTGTAAAAACGGCGCATACCTGCCTATCTGTTTTGTGAGCCTGATGATTCCCAAAAAGGGATTTGAGGCGCCGAAGCAGTATTGGCTGTTCCTAGTCGCTCTTCTTGGAACCTCTGTGCTCTCGTTTGGAATCAACTCTTTTTCTGCTGTTTTTAGGGCTACATCTGCGCAGGGTGCAGAGCATATCATTCCTTGGGCTGGAAGTCCCGGTTATACGATCGGTTTTATCTTCTCGAATCCAATGACATTTCTTCTGCTATTGATCAACACGCTGGTGCAAAAGGGCGATTTTTACGTTACCTCTTTGTTGGGGAAAGAACTCGGCTGGTTTGAAATTCCAATTAATTTGACAATCATCGCTGCGTTTTTCGTTCTGCTCCTGCTCTCTTCCCTGAAAAAGCAGGACGAGCCACAATCCATCAAGCTGGGCGGAAAATTGTGGATGGCATTTCTCTGCGCCGGAGTGTTCTTGATTGTCGAATTAGGAATGTTTACCGGATGGACCCCGCTGGGCTTTAGCACAATTGAAGGGGTTCAAGGGAGGTATTTCCTCCCGATCCTCCCGTTGCTGTTGCTTTTGGTTAGAAATTCCAACTTGACACTTCAAAAGTCGATCGACAGGCCGATTATGTACGCCGTCTTTTTGACCCAGATGTTTGCCGTGGGAAGCATGGCGCAGGCCATCCTGTAAAATATCACCTGAACACCTATTCGGTCGGAATCTCCCCCAGTGAACGGTCGGGGTCGTTGAACCCTGAAATCATGTCGATTGACCTGCCTTCGAGGATTGGATCATCCTTGAGGTCAAACAGGTACTCCGCTTCGTCCTGTGTCAGCTCGATTTCGTATTCCTTGGCAAGCCGGAGAATTTCATCCGGCGTTCTGCTCACGGCCACCCTGCCGAGCAGGTATTCTCGCTGGTTTTCTGGTATTTTGACCAAAATAGACTGTAGCATAGAAATTCCTCCTATTAATTATATAGGAGTATCATAGCACGTTTTGCAGCAAATGAAAAGCTGCTTTATTCGAACTGCACCAGAAAAACAGGCCAATAGACAAAAAGCCCCCTGATGTAGCATTCTCTACATCAGGGGGTAATTGTATACTAGGAAAAAGGAAATGAAACAGTACCTGGAAGCAAGTGCGGCAGCATATAGCTTCGGGAGAGCTGTAGCTCTACAGCAACCAGGGCTTTTAATATACTTCGAGCGTCTCCAGACAAAACTGAAGTGGCACCGCTAACGCAGCGCCACTCCGCTCAAAATTGAATATTTCCTATATAGGGGCTTTTTGTGAGGTCCGCACAATTTGGGACAGTCTAGTCGTTAGAGGCAAAAGCGGCTTTTACTATTGCAGTTTTTCGAAGGAAAATCCCTTTGCACACACCTGGTCGATAAAATCCCCCAGGATCTGGGTGTTGGTTTCGGATACCGCGTGCAGCAGGTAGACGGCGCCGTTGTGCACCCTCTCCACCGTTTTTTTCAGTGCGGCCTCGGGTTCAGGCTGTTTTTTCGGATCCCAGTCCGCATAGGCAAAGCTCCAGAATACCGACTGGTAACCGAGATTTTGCGCAAGCGCGAGGGTGCGCTCGGAGTATTCTCCCATCGGCGGGCGGAAGAGGGTCATCTCATAGCCAAAGGTGTCTTTGATATAATTGTGGAGCTTGGTGATCTCCTCTTCCCCTTTTTCAAGGGAGACCGTGGGCATAGACGGGTGGTTGTAGCTGTGGTTGCCCACCACGTGGCCCTCGTCGATCATCCGTTTGATGAGATCGGGGTTTTTGCTCGCATAGTCGTAGGTGACAAAAAAGACTGCCGGGACATTTTTTTCCTTGAGTGTGTCGAGTATTTTTGCGGTGTAGCCGTTTTCGTAGCCTTCATCAAAGGTCAGATAGAGCTTTCCCTCTGCGTTTTCTTTGATGAAAACTGCGTCGTACTTCCCAAATTTTTCCTGAAACTCAAGACAGGAACCGGGGCGGTTTTGGTCGTCAAAGTTGGTGCCCTGGCCCCAGCCGTGTTTGGTGTTGTCGAGCTGGGAGATGTCGGTTGTCAACGTCTCAACTGCGCTGCTCTCATCGCCCACATTGGGGATGAGTTCGGGGTCGGGTTTTGAGACGGCAGACGAACTCTCTGTCTGGGAACTTGGGATGTCGGAAGCAGATTGCCCGTTGTCCCTGCTGCATGCGGTCAAGCCCAGCAGGCACAGGGCGGTGAGCAGTGCAATCGTCCGTTTCAAATGTGCTATCGGCTTGCGCCGTCGTCAAGGCCGCTCACTGCGCTTTCCACGCCGCTGGTAACCTTGCTGGCTGCGTCCTTTGCCCCACTGACCGCGCCGCTGACCGCACCGCTGACGGCGTCTTTGGCATTGCTGACCGAGCTCTCGACATCGCTTACCACATCGCTGACTGAGCTCTCTACATCGCTCACAACCTTGCTGGCCGCGTTGCTTGAACTCGGGTTGCTCGAAGTGTTTGCATCCCGATTACATCCGGCGAACAGCGAAATACAGAGCAGGGCGCTGAGCGAATAAATCGCTAATTTTTTCATAGAAATCCTCCATTTCGTGTGATTCAAATTCGTTTTTGTCAGACAGGCTGTCGCATTTATTGTATGCCGCAGATGGTATAAAATTCAGATATTTTGCGCACCCTAAGAGAAACGGAAGCTGTTACTCAAAGGAGGATATGAAATGGATACCATTCAGTCTGTTATTGGCCGGGAAATTATCGATTCGCGGGGCAACCCCACTGTGGAGGCAACCGTGCTTCTCGAATCGGGCAAAATGGGCACCGCAAGCGTGCCGTCCGGCGCGTCGACCGGAATTTATGAGGCACACGAGCTGCGAGATGAGGACCCCGATCGCTACATGGGCAAGGGTGTGCTCAAAGCAGTGCACAACATCAACACAAAAATTGACCGAGCGCTCGAAGGGAAAAACTGTCTGAACCAGCGCACAGTCGACAACACTATGCTTGAGCTGGACAACTCGGAAAACAAGAGCAGGTTGGGTGCAAACGCCATGCTCGCTGTCTCGCTCGCTGCAGCCAAAGCGGCGGCAAATTCAGTCGAGCTCCCCCTCTACCGCTACATCGGGGGCATCAACGGGTGCACTCTCCCTGTGCCGATGATGAACATCCTCAACGGCGGCGCGCACGCAGCCAACAACATCGACATCCAGGAGTTCATGATCATGCCGATTGGCTCCTGTAGCTTTTCCGCCGGCCTGCGTGCCTGTGTGGAGGTGTTTCACACCCTTGGCAAGATTCTCAAAAAGAACGGGTTGGCGACTACCGTGGGCGACGAGGGGGGATTCGCCCCCAACCTCGACAAGGACGAGCAGGCGATTGAGCTGATTTTGCAGGCCGTTGACCAGGCCGGATACCAGCCGGGCCGGGACATTGCGCTCGCCATGGATATCGCGTCGAGCGAGTGGTATCAGAGCGGCGCCTACCTGCTCCCCAAAAAGGGAAAATGCTACACGAGCGACGAGCTCATCGATTATTTTTCCGATCTGTGCAACAAATATCCCATCATTTCGCTCGAAGATCCCCTTGCGGAAGAGGATTTTGAGGGATTCGCCCAGATTACCAAGCGGCTCGACGGAGTGCAGATCGTCGGAGATGACCTGTTTGTCACCAATGTCAAGCGTCTTCAGCAGGGGATTGAAAAACAGGCGGGCAACGCGATTCTCGTCAAGGTCAACCAAATTGGCACCCTGAGCGAGACCCTCGACGCCATCCGCCTTGCAAAACGAAATGGCTACAACACCATCATCTCCCACCGCAGCGGAGAGACTGAGGACACCACCATCGCTGACCTCGCCGTCGCCCTCAACGCAGGCCAGATCAAAACCGGCGCCCCCTCCCGCACCGACCGCGTTGCCAAATACAACCGCCTTCTCAAAATCGAACAGCACCTCGGCTCTGCCGGCGTGTACCCTAAAGGGATCTGGTAAGACTGCTGAGGCGCTGCCTCAGACTCCGTTTAAGGGGCTTCTTGAAAGAAGCCCCTTAAAAATCCCC
>EQ973338.1:239081-244499 GCA_000158655.1 [Clostridium] methylpentosum DSM 5476 | reverse complement strand
GATGGGCGCCATTTTAAGTTTTAGAGGGTTCTTAGGGGCCTTTTTCAAAAGGCTCCTAAGCGGGGTGTGGGGCGGAGCCCCATCCGTCTCACCAGATCCCTTCGAGGATCACCTGCCAGGAGGCGAGGAGGCGATCGAGGGAGAAGGAGGCGTTGGCCGGGCTGGTGGAGGGAAGGTAGATTGCGGCGCGTCCAGTGGCGGGAAGACTGTACTTGCGGTAAAGCTCGTCCGCCTTGCGGCCGTTGGTGTAGACACTCTGAATCTGAGTGCGCGCAAAGAGGGGCTTAAAGTCGTTGACGACAGGGGATTTGATCGAGCTGTCGGCGGAACCATGAATTTCACAGGAGGCGAGTACATCCCACAGGGCGATGTGATTGCACAACAGCATCTGCTTTTTCTGCTCGGTTGTGGCGGGGAACTCCCACTCCAATAGGGAGGAAAGCACCTTCCAAAAGCGGTTTTGGGGGTGCATATAGTAAAACTGGTGCTCCCGCGACTTGACCGACGGCATGGTCCCGAGGATGAGGATGCGGGAGTGCTCATCATAGACAGGATCAAATTGATGGGAGACGAGTTCAGGCATATGCGTCTTCTCCATAGCCACAGTCAATGGGGAGGGAGGCGGTGGCGTTGAGGTCAAGCCCAGCCGTGACCCCAGCCAGGAACTCGTAGTACCCCTGCGCGCCGACCATGGCAGCATTGTCCCCACAGAGGTCGAGCGGGGGGAGATAGAGCTGGTAGCCGCGTTTTTCGCACTCTTCGGCGAGCCGAGCGCGCAGGCCGGAGTTGGCCGACACCCCGCCCGCGACAACGATGCTGTTGTGGCCGAGCTCTCCGGCTGCTTTCATCAGCCGATCGCTGAGGATGTCGCACACCGCCTTTTGAAAGGAGGCCGCGAGGTTGTTGACATCCACGCTTTCTCCCTTTTGCTTTGCATTGTGAATGGTGTTGATCACAGCGGTTTTGAGGCCGGAAAAGCTGAAATCATAGGGGCATCCCTCTACGCTGGGGCGGGGCAGCTTGTAGGCGTCCGGATCGCCGAGCTGGGCGGCCCGGTCTATGTAGATGCCGCCGGGATAGGGGAAGCCCATCGAACGGGCCGCCTTGTCGTACGCCTCTCCCGCCGCATCGTCCCGGGTACGGCCGATGACGCGGAATTTGGTGTAGTCCTGCACTTCGATGATGTGGCTGTGCCCGCCCGAAGCGACCAGGCAGGTGAAGGGAGGTTTGAGCTTCGGATGGGCGATGTAGTTGGCGGCGATGTGGGAACGGATGTGATGGGTGGGGATGAGCGGCTTGCCGCTCGCCATGGCGAGCCCCTTGGCGTAATTGACCCCAACGAGCAGCGCTCCGATCAAGCCGGGCGCATAGGTGACGGCGATTCCGTCAATGGAATGAATCGTTTCCCCCGCGTCGGCGAGCGCCTTGTCCACCACGGCGGAGATAGCTTCACAGTGGCGACGGGAGGCGATTTCGGGCACCACCCCGCCGTACTGCTTGTGCTCTTCCACCTGAGAGGCGATGACTGAGGACAGGACAGTTTTCCCGTCCTCCACCACTGCGGCGGCGGTTTCGTCACACGAGCTTTCAATGGCTAACAGTTTCATGAGAGGACTCCTTTGCAAAGGTCAGGGTCATGAGCAATGCGTCTTCGGTGGGGTGGGCGTAGAATTTTCTGCGCCTGCCCACCGGCTCAAACCCGAATTTTTGATACAGCGCAATGGCCGGGTCGTTGGACACCCGCACTTCGAGGGTGATAAACTCCGCCCTGTCCCGCATTTCGGCGATCAGGGCTTTCAGAAGAAGGGAAGCGGTTCCCCGCCGGCGGTAGGGTGCGGAAACAGCGATGTTGTTGAGCGAACACTCTCCGCAAATTAGATGGACGTTGACAAATCCCACGACAACACCCTCTTCCACTGCGGCAAGAGTGGTGGAATGGGGATTGTCGAGCTCCTGGACAAACGCTTCGAGGGACCAGGGGTCGGTTAAACACGCCTTCTCTACCGCGTGGATGCCGGGACAGAGCGCAGGGGTCATTCGGACGATCTCAATCATAACCCCACCCTTTCAAAATACCGGATGAGATCGCTGCAGCAGGCGCGGTGCGCCGCGAGGTCCAGACCGGTGGGATCGGAGGCTTCCACAACGCTGATTTTAGGGGCGAGCTCGGCCATGGTCGAGAGGATGCAATCCCGTTCTCCCTTGGTCATTACAAAGATTCGCTCCGCTTGGTGCAGCTGTTCCGGCGTGACGCTGGTCGCCTGGTGGGCGGCGATGTTCAAGCCTTGTTCTTCGGCAGCAGCTGCGGCCTGTTCGCTCACCGATTCGCCGGGAGTTGCCCACAGCCCGGCGCTCTCGACGCGGTATTGGGCGGTTTTGCCCAACTCCTTGACCCGCCGCTTGAGAATTGCGGCTGCGAGTGGGCTGCGGCAGGTGTTGCCGGTGCAGAGTGTGAGCAGAAGTTTTTCGGTTGGCATGAAGGACGTTCTCCTTTCTAAGAGTGGGCTTATGATTTCCGCTGGTAGTTGTTTTTCCGCAAGGGGCCGTTCTGCCGGGCAATCCAACCACAGCGGGAACTCTGATCAGGTAAGCGGCGCGTGTCACAACACTCGTTGAAGGGAGGCGGCAGTCCTAGCCGCATCTCCTGGAACGGGTTTGTTTTGTGTCGGTCAATCAGTCACTCTCTGCCTGTCACACGAAAACTCAGTCCGCGGAAAAATTCTCTGCCGCATGGGGCAGCGGGTTATCCCTTGGCGTCGTACCAGTTCTCCCCCTCTGAAACGTCGACCGAGAGCGGGACGCTGAGGTCTGCCGCATGCTCCATCTCCTCCTTGAGGATTACCTTGGCGCGAGGTGCATCGGCTTTGGAGACCTCGATGAGCAGTTCATCGTGCACCTGCAGGATGAGCTGTGCGCTGAGCCCCTCCTCTTTGAGCCGCCTGTACACCTTGACCATCGCGATTTTAATGATGTCCGCAGCCGTTCCCTGAATCGGGGTGTTGAGAGCGACCCGCTCCCCAAACGCCTTGGTGTTGTGGTTGGAGGAGGTGATTTCGGGCAGGTGGCGAACCCTCCCGAACATGGTTTTGACATAGCCCGATTTGGCGGAGCTTTCGACGATGTCGTTCATGTACTGCCGCACCCCGCTGTAGGTGTGCAGGTAGTTTTCGATGTATTCCTTGGCTTCCGCCACGCTGACGTTGATATCCTGCGAGAGGGAGTAGGCGCCGATGCCGTAGACGATGCCGAAGTTGATCGCCTTGGCGCGGCGGCGCAGCTCAGCCGGGAGCACCTCGGCCGGAACCCCAAACACCTGAGAGGCGGTGGCGGTGTGGATGTCCGCCCCCTCCCGGAACGCCGTGATCATCCGGCTGTCATTTGAGATGTGGGCGAGGATGCGCAGCTCAATCTGGGAGTAGTCGGCGTCAAGCAGCACACAGCCCGGCTTTGCGACAAAGAATTTGCGCATCTGGCTGCCGAGCTCGGTACGGATCGGGATGTTCTGCATGTTGGGTTCGGTCGAACTGATCCGGCCGGTGCGGGTCTCGGTCTGCCGGAACACCGAGTGTACCCGCTGGTCCGGCCCCGTCACCTTGAGCAGACCGGTGACATAGGTGGAGCTCAGCTTGGTGAGCTTGCGGTATTCGAGGACCAGCCCGGCGATGGGGTGCTTTGGAATCAGCTTTTCCAGCACATCGACATTGGTCGAATACCCGGTCTTGGTCTTTTTACCGGTCGGAAGGCCGAGTTTGTCAAACAGGATTGCCCCCAGCTCCCGGGTGGAGTTGATGTTGAACTCCTCCCCTGCGTAGCCGTAGATCTCCTGGGTGATCCGTTCGATTTCAACCTGGAGCATTTCGCCGAACGTCCGGACCCCCGCAACGTCGACCTGGAAGCCTTCGTTTTCCATATTGGCGAGCACCTCGCTCAGCGGGAGCTCGATGTCGTGCAGCAGGCTTCCCATCTCCCACTCGGTGAGCTCTTTGCTCAGCGCGTCGCACAGGGCGGGGAAGGCCGCGATTTCTTTGTACCGCTCCTCCACATCGCAGCGGAAGTCGGGGAGGTATTTTTCAATCAAACCGCCGAGCGCATAGCCTTTTGCGAGCGCGTCGAGCAGATAGGCGGCAAGATCGGTGGAAAAGACGAGGTTCGTCAGCTGTTCACCGTTTTCAAAGCAGCGCTTGTACAGCTCCTTAGCCCCATGGGTGCGCTTCGGGCGATCGTTTTGGAGGACGAGCGCCTGAAAGGCGGATTCCGCGTCAAAGTTATATTCCACAATGGTGTCCCCGAGATTGAGCAGCAGAAGGCCCTCGCTGTAGAGAAAGTCCACACTGTCCCCGAACTGCTCCCTGATTTGTTCTGCGGATGGGTTTTGCAGGACGGTGAAGTGTTTTTTCGGCTGTTTTTCGGGTGCAGGAGCGGGCTCGTTGCCCGGTTGGAGGTGGTAGCGCTCAAGGAATTTTTTGAGCTCGAGCTCACTGAAAATGCGGTACAGGCCTGCGTCGTCCCGCGGTCCGACCGCGTAATGGCTGAGGTCCCCGTCGATCGGTGCATTGTCCACAATTGTCCCGAGCATCCGGCTCATTTCAGCGAGCTCCCGGGCACCCTCTGCGCTGAGCAGATTTTTGACCCGGGTCGTCGCGTCGAGCTCCTGCGCGTGGTCGAGGATGTAGCTGACGCTGTGGTATTTGGAGACGAGGGAGAGGGCGGTCTTTTCCCCAATGCCCTTGACGCCGGGAATGTTGTCCGAGCTGTCCCCCATCAACGCCTTGACCTCGATCAGCTCTGGAGGGGTCACGCCGTATTCTTGCACAATTTTGTCTGTGTCAAACAGGATTGCCTCTTTGTTGGTCGCCAGACGCACCGTGACACCATCTCCCACCAGCTGGAGGTTGTCCCGGTCCCCAGTCGCAATCACGCACTCTGCCTTTTGTTCCCGGCAGAGGCGGGCAAAGGTGCCCATGATGTCGTCCGCCTCAAACCCTTCGCACTCCACAATGTGATAGCCAAACAGCTGTATGAGCTCCTTGGTGATCGGGAGCTGCACCGCGAGCTCCTCCGGCATCCCCTTGCGACCCGCCTTATACCCGTCGTACTGCTTGTGTCGGAAGGTCGGCGCGCTTAAGTCAAATGCTACCGCCACACAGTCCGGCTCCACTTCCTTGATCATCTTGTCCATGACATTGAAAAAACCAAATACCGCATTCGTCGGCACACCCTTGGAATTGGACAGGTTGCGCACCCCGTAATACGACCGGTTTAGAATACTGTTTCCATCTACCGCCAGAACTTTCATAGCCCCTCCATCGACTTCCCTGGGGACTGTCGTCGGGGCGCTGCCCCGTACCCCGCTCAGGGAGCCTTTTGAAAAAGGCCCCCTAAGAACCCCCGAAAACTTTAGATTTCCCCCATCTCCGT
>EQ973338.1:223978-238825 GCA_000158655.1 [Clostridium] methylpentosum DSM 5476 | reverse complement strand
GCTGCAGGGCGACGTAGAGGAAGCGGTAGAAGCGCTGCTCAATGCGATGCTGAACCTGCGCTTCAAAGCGGACAAGAGCGTACTTGCAAACGCACTGGCAAAAGCGTCGCTGATCGATACAGCGGCCTACACAGTTGAGAGTGTACAGAACTTCAACGCTGCTCAGGCAGCGGCAGAAGCCGTGATGAAAAACGAAGCGCTGAGCAAAGACGATCAGGCACAGGTCAACAAAGCGGCTGCGGATCTGAATGAAGCGATTTACAACCTGGTACCCAAAGCGGCAGTCCAGGGAGACGCGACCATGCAGACCGGAGGCAGCAGTGCGAAGACGGGAGACACAACCCCGATCGCAGTTGCATTTGCAGCAATCACCCTTGCTGGAGCCTGCTTCTTTATCAAAAAACGCAATCGTTAAGAGATCTATTTTAGAGTGAACAGGCCAGACCCTTTTAGGGTCTGGCCTGTTTTTGTATACAGAAAACCATGTGCCTGGCGCGCAGTTCAAAAGTAGGGGAATGCCGATGCTGAAGAAAAGGAACTCGTTTTGTTGTAGAACAAGTTTGCTATCTGGCAGCTGCGAGAAATAGCAAAAGGAGAGCGATGAAATGAATGACACAAACAGTTTGCCACAGAGCCTGCTCCTTAGGGGATACAAAACGGAATCACATCTCTGCTGAAAAAGAAACAGCTGGGAAAGCTCAACTAGGCCTCGGACGGCGCTCGATCAGATCAACCTGTGAACCTATGTGCTCGACCTGGATACACTGCTCTACATCGTGTTCGCACCCAAGTGCAAAAAAGAGGAGGGAAGCGGGAGAAACCTGAGAACAGAGTACAACTCGAAGTAGATCAAAATGATACAGGCAGAGGTGTGCCCGAATCATCTGCATAGGCTGACAGAGAGACCACCCAAGGTTGTAATTTCCAGCATCATGGGGTGCTTTAAAGGAAAGAGCATTTTGAAAATTTGTGAAAAGAGTTCGAAATAAAAGGGATAATGATCGGAAGCTGGAGTTATGGTGCAGAGGTATTACGCAGAAACAGTGAGGGAAGAATGTAAAACAGGTACAAGAGTCTATACAAAAATTGATGGAAGAAGATATTAACTGGAGGGCAACTGACAATGGGAAACGTTTAAAGAGCTTATAACAGTCCCTTCGCAGCTATCGGACTTTACCAACGCGACGTGACACCCGCCGCTAATATTATATGGATTTGTCCGCATAGGAAATACCCTCGGCGCAGTTCGATTGTTCAGGGGTGTTCTGATTTTCGGCGTGGAGTAGGAAATGATGCATGATTTGATGAGCACGCAAGAGCTGCGTCTAAGCAAATCACAACATCCGTTGCAGAATGATTCGGAGTATCGATGAGGTGAGGATCACCTTCTTCTGCATACATAAAAAGGCCGTAGCCCTTCCTCTACCCGTTGCAATTCCTTCTGTCTCCGCTGTGTTGTCAGCGGCGTTTGAGGCAGCATTCCTTTTTGAATCGATACTGTCCGATGGAACCTGTGAGAATACTCTATTTGCCTTTTCCTGTTGTGAATTGTGTTTCCAGTAGAAAGAACCTCCAGTTGTAGGTTGGAGCCTACAACTGGAGGTTTTTGCAATCGCCTGTTTTCTGGGCCTGAAATCAGTATCAACTGATCTCAGGTATTTTTATTCGGGATTTCAGACAACCGGAAGCGTCCGGCTACGCCTTTTCTTTTCATCCTATCTGCGTTTTTTCAGCACAAACGCTGCGCTTGTAAGCAGAATCAGAGTTGCCACAATTGGAGCGGTCTCACCTGTTTTTGCATTTGCTGTTGTTGCTGTGGTGTTGCTGTCTCCGTTAATGCTCAGGTTAGAGGAAGTCCTATCGTTGTAGCTCAGGTTTTTAATCGCTTCACTCAGCATGTTCACCGCTTCGTCCACTTGATCCTGTTCGTCTGTTGACAAGCTCTCGTCCGCAGCGATAGCACTCGCCTGCGCATACGCCGCCTGGAAGGCTTCAACACTCACTTCGGAGTAGCTGCTCAGGTCAAGCGCCTCTGCTGCTGCGAGCACCTGTTGGAGCAGCTTTTTGTCCGCACGGAGTCGCAACTGCACCATTGTATCGATCAGAGTAGAAGAGGCATCGTCGACATCCTGCTGCATCGCGTTGCCGCTGTCCAGTGTACGCTCTGCTGTTTCAAGGGCGGCGAGGAACTGCGCTTTACCCGCCTCGATGTAATCATCGAGCCTCGTCTGAATTTCCTGCGCGACGATGACAAGCGTCTTAAGCGAGTCCTTGTTCCCCTGCACAAATCCGAGTTTGTGAATTTCGGTCATTAGAGTTTTCCAAGCCGCATCCACCTGTTCCTGGGTGGAAAGCTTGTTTTGTTGGATTTTTTCCGCCTGGTCGAGCGCCGCTGTGAACGACTGCTGCACATCGGTAATCACCTTATGAAAAGCGGGATCCTCTTTCTGCGCCTGTGCGTATTCAATTACGCGGTTCAAGATCGTCTTGTCGGTATCCGGGATTTCGGTCACTTCGGAACCGTACACTTCAATCTCCCAAAGGGAATAGCCCCACTGACCCGCGCGCTGCACACCCTGCATCCGGACATACCGTCCAACGGCTCCGGAGAGCGTGAGTTCATCGAGACCTCCATCGCTGTTGTCCTCTACATAGACATCGGTCCAGTGCTCGCTGTCATCCGAAACCTGAATCTTGTAGCGCTTTGCGTAGGCGTCCTCCCACAGGAGATTGACCTTACTGATGTCGTACAGCTTGCCGAGGTCGATCTGGAACCAGTTGCTTTCATCCTGGCTACAACTCCAGCGGGTGTTCGTGTCGCCGTCAACAGCGAGCTCGGGTTCGCGATCCGGCCCCGAATAGTCGGAGGCTTTCACCGGCCGTCCGAGCGCGAGGTTTGCCGAGCTGCCGTACACCTCAAATTCATACAGGCTGTAGCCGTAACCGGTCGCTGGCTGCACGCCCTGCATCCGGACATAGCGCGCATTGATTCCGCCCAGGTTTAATTTATCAAGGCCTCCGTCGCTGTTTTGTTCGATGTAGGCGTCTTCCCATGTTTCTCCATCAAGAGATGTCTGAATTTTATACTGTTTGCCGTAGGCCACCTCCCAGTAGAGATGCACCGAGCTGACAGTGTAGATCTGACCGAGATCGACCTGAAGAAAACCGTTCTGCTGGGTCGCTTTGTTCTCGTGGTCATTGCTCCAACGGGTGCCCTGGTCGCCGTCAAAGGCGAGGTCAGCGGTGTAGCCCGACTCCTCATAGGAAGCCTTGCTGGGTTTGCCGAGAGCGAGATTGGTAGTATCCTCCATCTCTTTTTCAGTGAGCTCGAGGGTGATTGTCGCGCGCTGGCCCTTGTGAAGGGTCAGCTTCTTGGTTGTGTCGCTGTCCGCCACATCGGCGAGTTCGGCGCCCTCTGCTTTTGCGCTCACTATCCCCTCGTTTTGGATGAGGGTCAGAGTCTGATCTTTGTCTGAGAGGAGGGTGCAGGTGACGGTCCGTTTGTCACCGAGGAGGTCCCACTCGAGGGATTCCACCGTCGTCTGGTTTTTCGCCTTGAGTCCGGTAATGGAACCGATGCCGAGTTCATCCGGCACAGCCGGGAGCAGTTCAATCGAATCAGAGCTTGAGGAGAGCATCATTTCCATTATAATGCCTGGTACCGTGTTGGCGACGTCGGTGCAGAAAACGTCGGAATTGTTGGCGTCGTAGTGAGAGGTTGACAGGCTCGAATCATAATAGAAGTTTTTCTGAAGCAGCCACTGAAGCTTGTTCAGAACAGATTTTGGATTATTGAGTTTAGCTGCATTGAGCGCGCCGTGTAGGATTCCGTGGCCCGCGCCCTCGTACATACCCGCTCCATCCTTGCGTTGGAGTGCCATCTGGGCAGCTTCATAGAGTTCGGGAGTGTCGAGCTGATTTATTGTTCCATACGGCCAGACGCCGACCATATGGCTCGAATGTCGATGGCCGTAACCGGTCGCGTCGGTCAGGCTCGGCCACGACCACTCGCACAGTGCTCCGTCGTTGTTGACGAGGTAGGGAGGAAGATGGTCGTAGAGCTCCTGCCAGGCAGAGATATGCGCTTCGTCGCTCTCCTCTATCCCGAGCAAATCACAGACTTCGAGCAGAGTTTGCAGACCGAATTCAGCGCCTGCGATGTCAAATGTCGAGTTGTTGACGACCGAGTTTCCTCTTGTTGCAGCGCAGTTGGGCTGCGACTCGGGCGAGATCGAACCCGCGAAGATGTAGTTGCCGTTTTTATCCTTTTCAGTCAGGAAGGATTCGTAGAAATAGCCGACCTCCTTGAGGATGGGATAGAGGTCGTTGCGGAGGAACTCTTCGTCCCCTGTGATCTGATAATACTCCCAGAAGGGATAGAGCAGCCAGGATTCCTCGCCCGTTACATACTGATAGGGATAATACCGGTTGCGGATGTCCGATATAAGCCCGGCGTTCAGACCTGGCGTGTTACCACCTGCGAGTACGCCGTCGCAATTGAGCAGCTTTTTGGCGTTAGTTTTGAAATCTTCTGTCCAGGATTTCACAATGTTGAAATACCCTGCCATCGCCTCGGGCATGTTGCCGATGTTGCCGCTCGCAATTTGCAGATTGAGGTTTGCATCCAGATGATAGAAACCGCTCCAGCCGACGTTGGTGTCCCCTGTCCAGATGCCGAGCAGGTCGGGCGGTGTCTCTTCGCTGCTTGAGCTTAAGTAATGGTAGCGTCCAGCGTAAAAGATGCGCTCATAGAGGGCAAGAATCGGGGTTTTGCTCTCCCGCTGCTCTGCCATCAATTCTTCGTTTGTCTTGGCGCGGTCTTCGTCTGAAGCGCCCAAATCGAGAGAGACTCGGTCATAGATTTCCTTGTGCGTTTCGATTTGTCCCTGCATCAGGGTATCGTAGTCGGTTGCAATCTCTCCGAGATCTGTTTGAAGCTGTTGTTTGTCCCAGCCGTCCGGTCCCTTGCAGCCGGTGTAGTATTTCGCGCTGCGGGTGAGTGTGGTCACGTAGGTTGCGTTTTGAATCGTGAGCACCCCATTTGACAGGGTTTTCTCTCCGTCGGTGAGCACCCGGGTGACACCTTCGTAGCCAGCTTCTTCGTTGGTGTTGGGATAAATTGCGCGAATGTTGAGATATTCCTCGGTCGAAGCATCGCTGAACTTGACTCCCCCAAGATTCATCTGCGGGTCGGTAGTGAGCTGTAGGCTGCAGTCAAACCGGTCGGCTCCGGTTGGGTTTGTGAGCTGCTGCACCGCGACGTTGTCTTTGCGGGAGACGAAGGCGGTTCGTTTCCAGCTTCCACGGTTGTCCGTCCAGTTAACGGCGATCTCGCCAGTTGTGTAGTCACAGGTGCGAGAATAATCGCTCACCTCGCCCCCGTCCCCGAGGATCTTGATCTTCATCTCATAGCCGGGATGACGATTTTTCTCGCCTCCGTCCTGCCAGTTCGAGACGTTGTTCGCAAGGTCGTTTGCCGTTTGAAAATCTCCCTGCACGCAGGCCTGCTTGATCTGTTCGATGATGTCGGGATCGACAGTATCAAACGAACGTTCGGGATGGTTGACGTCCGCCGCCATGTTGAAGAGGCGGTCGTTGAAAATAATTGTGTCGTCGAGCGGATTGCCAAAAACCATGATGCCGATGTATCCGTTGCCACCCAACAACGCCTCGGTCCAGTCTTTGTACTGCGTGGGATATGTCTTGGAAACAGCCAGTGTGCTCCTCGGCGCATCGGCCGTTGCCTGTGCGCTGTTCTCCGCGGCCGCAATGTTCGGCACAGCAATAGTGGCTGCCATGGTACAGGCAATCAGCGCTGCGGCGAATTTGTTGAATAAGCGGAGAAGATGATTACTCTTTTTTTTCATAATTTTTTCTCCTTTTTAAATAAATTTATTTTTTATTTCTGAGTTATTTTATACTATAACCCCTCTCTATTGTTATATAGTACGTATTTTCTCAATATTTAGTCCATTTTTTACTCTATTAGTATAAAATGTATCATTTAAGATTCATAGACTTATTTTGTGCATATATAGACAATTATTGTGTTAATTTTTCCTTATGACCCGTCGGGCAAGATACCAAATGTTCCTGAATCGTAAAACCGGTATAAAGATCGTGATTACTGAATTTATTAAAGTTTTGTCTCAGGAATATTTTTAGGTGTAGAGCCCGCATGTGTTTCGCATCAGACAGGTCAGTTTCTTTTACTATTGTTCGACACCTAGATCAGATGCACCCTGGGGAGTTGGGGCAGTGCCCTTCGGTGATCGACTGCAGATTTATGTGGAAATAGGGCGCCGTGTCGGTGGTGTTCGCAGGTTTGTTGAGCTCGAAATTAACAAAGTTAATATTGACAAGACCTGCTATTTTTTAGAACATTCGAATTTTTCGATCGCTCAGCTGTTCGGAGATTATCAGCGCAGCTAGTATTACCTGAAACCGTATCGCGAAAAATGGGGAGGAGAAAACCCGACAGACTGGAAAAGTCGAGAAATTGTGGACAGCAAGCCAGGGATAATTAGATTCAAGACCAATCGGGCACAAAAATCCTTGAGCAGCATACAAGTGTTTGGTGTTTACTTAAAAATAAAAGCGGATTTGTTTGAGGGTGTTTTAAATGGCATCCCGAACAAGACTCCGATTTGGTTAAAGTTTCAAAAATTGAATTGTTGCAAGCGCTGACCTTGTGACGCACGCAGTGAAAGAGATCAGAACGAGCTGTGCCGTATACAGGGTGCCTTGATCTGCGTGAGGTCACGGTGCAGGGGAGAGGGATGCCTTCTCCACTCGCTTGCAGCCTTTGTTATGGTCGCGGGAAAATCGGTGCTAGGTTTTTGCTGGCAGGTGAAGGGGGATTTATGTACCGTTTGATTATTTCGGGCTAGAGATTCAGGTGAAAGTATAACCAAAAACGGGAAAATGAAGTAGAGGAAAAAACAGTATTTACTTTGCTGGAACACACGCAGGTGTCAACTACTCTGCATTGAGGAGCCACTAGTGAGAACCTCATAGTACTTTCGAACGTTTTTCACTCGATTTTATTCATCCGAAAAATATCATAAAAAAACGGGTCGTGCAAATGAACTGCACAACCCGCTTTTTAAGTTAATCTAAGAATTCAAGTATCTCCTCCGGTGAATTTGTGGGAATAATTCTGTTTCTTATAAAACAAAGTCCTCAATATCTTTTGAATTCTGGGGGTTTCTCTTAGTGACTGGGGATCGGAATACCCCGCGGGATTATCCCGATGTATCAGGCGATCGTGTGGATCAGTCTGTCTTCAAAACTGCTTGTGATCTATATTGTGCCGTTCTATGGCTGCACATCTATCTTTACCAATCTTTGTATCAATTTGATATCCATTCAGGGATGTAGTTTTAATTTCTCCGGGTTCACCTAAAACTATTGATCATGCGGCTTGTTCGGATTGGGTTCTCCTTTTTCCACTGTAGGAGCTGCCGCCTCTGCCAATCAGATATGGCTCTATTTTATTACAGGATTTATGATGTTCCACCAAGTTTGAGCATACCCAATTCTTTTCGCTGAAAGCTTCGTTCATAGCACATCTATCGTCAAGAACTGCACTCATAATCCAGATACATAATGTCTCCCTACATTTCGGGAAAAGGTGTGTTGTAACAGATGATTCGCAGCAACATCTCATTGTAACCAGCCATGAACTTATTCTTTTTGAGCCTGTCGGTTGCCATATAGGCGGAAACGGCCACAATGTTTCCTCTTTTAGTGTCATCAAAGGAAGATTCATCGCCTCAATTCACTGTGGGTATGACCCGGATGTCCTTGGATATCCAATAAGCACCGCACCAACGGTTGCGGAATTCCTTGTAAAGCTGCATAACTGGCGCCATTTCCAAATACATACTGAAATCAGGGGAATGCACCGCCTGATAGCGGGACAACTTCTCGATATCATTGTCCGGGTTTTTCTAAAATTTAGGGATCATTGGAATTTGTCATTTCCCTTTACCAGAAAACTAGTTGCGGAGCAGCGTTTGGCTGGTGCGATAGTTGTAGTTTTCTTCTGTCATATGGAACCTTTTGTATACAGTAAGGAACAAGTCCTCCTATATGCAGGCTCCGAACAGTAAAATGTTGCACATTCCTGTGCAACAAAAATTAAAACTATTTGAAAATGAGAAATAAAAACAAAAAAATCGGTGAGTCCTATAAGAACTCACCGATGGTCAGAGTGTAATTATAGGATCTGGAAAAACACAGCCATATCAATGGTTGGTACGCAGTCGGCAAAGAGGTTTATCCTATCAGATCATATAATCAGAAAGGTCATCTGGATTTTCGGCAAATGACGTTGTCTCATCCATTTCCGTTTCAAATTGTGCCTTGATCTGTTCGTTGACGATGGCATGAAGGATCGGCACCACTTTCATATCTTCTTCCTTAACGCTGATTTCGGCAATATCATCTTTTTCTCCGTATTGAGGAAAATTGACCAGCCAATACCCATTTACACAGTCATCAAGACATATCCACCCGTACATACCTTTATGAACACCCTCACGGGCATAGATATCTTTCTCTACAATAACTTGAACATTGTCCATCATCTGCATATTATTTACCTTCATAGGGTGTAGTGAGTCGTATTTTACCATTTGGATATACCATCCATCCTGTGATGAAAGAAACATTGCCGATCCTGTCTCTTCTGGGAATAACAACTCGAATGATGATCCGCTGACCGTTTTTATCTAATTTCCCAAGTATGTAGTCACCTGAAATATACTTTTCCCGTGCCTGCCGTTCTATTCCTGCTTGCAGCCATCTTGCATCGTCTACAGTGTATCCCCATTCCTCAAAAAGTTGTCGTTTCCCGTTAGGATGACGTCCATCGGAGTCAAATAAAAATGGATCAAACTTACCATAGTCGCTGTAAGTTAAAGCACTGTTAAGCACGACGGCATACGAAATAGGCTCCAATGTGCAGTGGCAGTAGGGGTGATGGGGACAGGGCGGTACCTTTCCCTCTAAAAACCAGCAGCCGTCTCATTTCAGACATTCCTCACAATGGGTTTTACCCTCTGAATGGTGTGTCCATTTGACCCAACTTGGGAACTCTATTGTTCTGTGGCGGCAGAGCCCCGCTGCATCGTTTGTAATATATCATATTTCCTCCCATATGTAAAAATAATGCTTCTACATATAGGCTGCAAATGGCCAAAAGTTGTACGTTTCCGTACAACAAGGGTCAAAATTTTCGGAATCAGCGATTTGCATAAAAAAACAGTGAGTCCTATAAGGACTCACTGTTGGTGTGAGTGACGGGACTTGAATGCGTATTTTCACTTTGGATACTATTTCGTAGTGTTTAATAAACGCCGATATTTCGGCATTTGTTCAATTCTATTTTTTATGTTATGGTGTAAAGTTTCATGCCTTTTTATAAAAATAACGACCAAATAACGTCCAAACAACGACTAAAAACAATTTGATTCAAAGCGGGTAAAATTGATTCTAAATACTTTTTGGATGTTCAGAGATTTCCAGAGATATTTTTCAAAAATCTGCGCGCTGTGAGAAATACCACCTCTTTTCAGTTCTCCATGGTCGCAAAAACACCGTACATGCGGGGGGTACCCCCTATATGGGTTCCGAAAAGACCGTTTTTGCAAGTAAGCCGCTCCAAAATGGGGCTTGAAGAGATGTAAGTATTTAATATGAATTCTATCTCATGTTCCGAAAACTACATTGCTCTCACGCCTAAATATCGTCCTCACATGGTCATTAAACTTATTCTCAAAGAAAAATCCCTGCTTGTTTGAAAGTCCTCTGAACCGTCAGCATTTTCTTCGTACAAGCATGAATGAAGTTACAGAAGCTGGTTCAGTCATAGAACACTTGTGCTCTGCTGAATCTGATTGTATAATGTAATCAGAACGAACATTAGTTTAAATCGAATTAAAAGAATTGCCAATCAATAGATGGGATAGGTGAAATTTTATGAGTAAGATAGATTACTATGCAAAGAGAATAGCCGTTGCTATTATACAGGGCTATGGGGAAACAGAAAAAGATAAAACAACACAGTTTGCACAAATCACTACAAAATCTGTTGAACGAGCACTGAATACGATCTGCTTAGATATTTCGGACGACATGCAGCGTAGGGTTTATGAATCCACTAAGTATGGCGTTAAATACGAATATATGGGGCTGATTCCTTGTGAGAAAAATAAGTTTTATAATTATCGTCGTGATTTCATTCGTAAAGTTGCTGAGAATCTAGGGCTAAGTAAAGAATGAATAGTAGCGGGTGAGCGTATAGGCTTGCCCGCTTTTTGGGTTAAATGTAAAAGCGGGCTGACTCCAATCTGTGGAATCATGCCCGCTTTCATTATTCGCCTAAGGCTTCAAAATGCCGCCTGTACCGCTTTGGTATGTTGATGTCTACATAGTATCCCATCTGTGAAAGAAAGTCCGCGATTGCTGCGAAACCATCCTTGTAGAACTCTGCTATACGCCGATCTCTGTATTTTATGTTCTTGTAGTCGGGCGGGCAGATAAACGTCCAGTCGCAACCCTCTTTGTCAAAAATGATACGAAAGTACTTGTCAATGTTGGTATCACCCAAGCCCGCTTTGTTCAGCAGGATGTGATGTTCAACTGCTTCATCTACATGGGCAACCACAGCGATTTTACCGTCGAAGGAGATCACCGCAAGCAACGGTTCATCTTTTGCTATGGCTTCTTCTACGTTCTCTCTATCGTTGTACTTGATAATGTTCATTTATTCACCGCTCAATTTTAGTTCCAGTCAATATCCTCACTGCTGAATACTTCGCCGTTTGCAAATTCCTGTTCAGCTAGTTTAAGCGTCTCAAGTTCCGATGGTGTTAGTTTGGTGTAATCCGGATCCCAAGCAAGAACCAGCTTTTTTATAAGCTCAAACGCTAATTCTTGATCGTGCTCTGGAAGCATATCAACCATTTCGGCTATTTGTTGTGCTACTGGTGCCATGATTATTACCCCCCTTATTTGTAAATATCACCGCGCGAACCTATATCCATAATATACAGCATTATTTCATTATTGTCTACAACGTATTTGTAAATTATGCGGTATTTGCCGACACGCAGCCGATAACGTCCGTCTGAATAGCCCTGCATAGGCTTGATGTCCCCCTCTGGCGGTTCTTTGGTTAAGCCCTCAATGCGAACCCTCATGTTCTGCTTAACGGGTTTATCCAGCCCTTTTAAGGCTTTTACAGCGGATTTTGAAAACTGTATGTCCATACTATTCACCGTCCTGTTCATCGTCCACGTATTCCATTATGTCCCCGGGCTGACAGCCCAAAGCCTTGCACAGGTTACTAATCGACTCTGTGGAAACAGCTTTCCCTTCGCGAAGTTTTTGCAATGTACTCTGTGAAATTATGTTTTCTTTTCTGACTCTATATGTGGTTAAGCCCTTCGATTTCATAAGGGCAAATAGTTTATCATATCTAATTGGCATTATCCGAACTCCTTTCATTATCTATATTATAACACAATATATGCACTTTTAAAAGACTATAAGTTGCACAAAAATAGGCTCCTTAATTCGTGCATATTATCAACTGATTATGCACCTTAAAAAGACTATAATATAGACACAGGGCAAGACAAACAGCCCAACAGAAAGGAGAATCCAGCATGAGAACACTCAACAGCAAAGTGATGTCAATCGCAAACAAACTTGTTGCCCAGGGCTACAACCGGGCGAACGCCATGATTAAGGCATGGGCACTTGTAAAGATGCCGCAGGTGATCACCAAGGCAGCCGGAGTTACATACGGAAAGAGGCAGAAAGCCCTTGAACACCTTGCCCACTATGCTCCCGAACAGATCAGCATTCGCTTAGAGCGAGAGAGAGACAACGAGTTTGACCGCAACGCAGTGGTCGTAATTGCCACAGTGCAGGGCAAGGGCTCCTTATTGTATGGGATACCTCCCCCGCGCGCTGGCGGCCTTTGTGGCTCCGCTCATGGACGCAGGAAAAGCGGTTCAGGGATTGTTTCGGCGGGTAAGAGGACTCTATGAGCCGTTCATGAACTATGGGCTTGAAATCGAGGTGAGAGTGTGACAGAAAAGCGGGCAGCGGTACCGGGTGAATTCTTGAACCTTGCCCAGCGTATCAACCGGCGCGGGAACGGTAAGGAAGAAGCTGAACTATTCATTGCCGCAGTTACTGCCGGAATCTTTGAAAAAGAATTATTGGAAGTATTCCCGGGTGTAAAAATTATTAAACCAGAAATAGAAATGAGGTGTAAATGTGAGCCATTATAAAAACTGGAAGAACCAACTGTTCTCCTACCTAAATGAAGCCCCTGTACGGCTGTTCGACTTCACAGAAGTTTTCCTACGATTGACTTGAAAGCCCTCTATGCGGCCGGGTTTAGCCCTGTGGATGCTACAGAAGCCGCGCTGTCAATCAACTTCTTTACAAAAGCAGAGTATAAGAAAAGCCCTTTATCTCCTAAGCCGTCGGAAGCATTGAGATAAAGAGCCCAAACCGCAAAGCGGGTTTGTATTTAGTATAGCATACCCGCTCTGATTATTCAAGGAATTAAATCCAAAAAGGGGTTACGTATGGATATTAAGGAAACTTACATAAACAGAATAATGAAAATGCTTACTGATTTAAGCGAAACTGAGTTAAGGAAAGCCCATGATTATATAGCCTATAAATGGCTACGACGTGAAAGCGTGATCAACCATGAGGAATAAACTTTCAGAGTTATGTATCGGCGGCGGACTATTCATGCTGATCGGCAGCGTAGGAGCATACGAGCATGAAACTATCACCCTGTTTCAATTACTTCTCCATGGCGTTGTATCTTTGGGAATGATGATTACAGGAAGATCATTGAGGTGAAGAATGTTAATGGAAGATAAAAGCACGAGCAACCAGCCTACTGTTTAGGGCTACAGGACGCGGATTAATAGACTAGTATGTTTAATTGAAAACGAACAAATATTGAAGGCAATCTATCTTTATGTGAAGCATGTGTATATTAGTCATTGATACTTCATTCAGAGCGGGTGATCGTATTATTAAGATGATTTGTCTCGTACTTAGTGAGCATACTTTATATGCAATATTCTTTTTTAAAATTATGATAGGGTTAGGAGAATATTCTCCTAACCCTATCATTACAGACTCTCTACTGCGGTAATTCGACTGTTTCCAGCAGTTTGCCCTGACCAAAAAAGAAAAGATACTTTCCGCAGGTTTCCACTGTGCTATTGTTGGGCAATTTAATTTTGGCCAATTTTATCTTCTCTTGATTATTCAGAGAGGTGGAATACAAGGTATTATCCTTAATTGTAACAACAGTGTCTAGGTCTGCATAAAGAATTCGCTCCTTGGGTGACGTTGTAAATGTATTTATCAAGTGAAAATCTTTATCTAAATAGAACAGCTGATCCCAAAGATGATTTTTCAGTGAAGAACTCACACTGTGATGAAAATTTTTATCCAATCTTTGATTCATAAGAATCATCTGACCATTATCTAGAATTTTGTAACCTGTGCATAGTGTGGGGTTGTCAGAGTATATATTATTCGGGAACTTTTGTAAAGTGATCGCATTTTTTTGATTCACACGAAACAATGTGTCTCCGTTCAATGCAATTGTTCCAGTTGAATTTGAAAACATCGCAGACATGGAACTCTGAGACCAGCTGAAAAAAGAAGCGTTTTGTCGGTACCTCTTGCTGTATAACGTTACCGAGAGGGTCCCACCATGGTAATTTTCATACCATATAATATTTTCATCTTCAAACATGCAGATCCTTTGGTCATTATACTCATATACAGTAGACAGCACTGTCTTGTGGACATACCATGGTTGGTTCAATTCTGATAGATCAACAATGTAGAGGCCGCTGCCGGGACTCCCTTGAAGATCTATGAAATTACTGGGAAGTTTGTAATCTCCAATAACATAGAGACGGTCTCCATCAATAAATAGTTCATCGAGATCGGTGAACTCATATGAAGCTACCACATCTGTGCTATCCAAGTCGATAATGTTCACCTTTTGTGGCGTGAAGTAAACATACTGTGTTTTTTGGGTAGGGCTAATTTGAGTGTAAATCAAATACTCTTGTGTAGCAGCGATCCGATTGACATTTTTAATGTCCAACAGCTTTTGTTTGTTTTTCAGATCCAAGTCCGTTTGATAAATTCCATCCTTGTGTATATAAAATATGTTTGTGTCATTGATTGCTGTATAAAAGTTTGCTCCAGATGAAAAAATGTGATCTGCTGTAATCGATTTACTGCACGAGCACAAAAGTATCAAAAATAGAGACAGAAGAGTGATCAAATAAAATTTTCTCAAAAATCACCACCACCTTACTCGGACTACTTATCAGATCTGATGTTTTAATGTATACTGGCCCCATCTCTAAACCAGTATCACTGTAGCGATTGAATGGATAATACCATGCAAAACCATAAGGATCTAGACGATTGATTGGTTCATTTCCACAGTAGGCAAACATATTATGGGTATTAAGTTCCCCTGTCGATCCGATCAGGCTATCGCTATTTATAAACCTCCCTGTCACAGGATCATAGTATCTGCTTTGTAGATAGTAGAAACCCGTTTCAACATCATAGTAATACCCATGGTAGCGGAACGGATTCTGAACCCCGACTGTCTCTGCCAGACTGCCGGAGGTGGAAACCAGTTTTCCCCAACTGTCATACACATAGCTTACCACCTGGTTGCCATTACTGTCAAGGATTCCTATGATGTCGTTTTGGTTGTTTCTGATATAATAATAATTTACACCGTTGAGGGAGAAACCAAACAGG
>EQ973338.1:216723-223823 GCA_000158655.1 [Clostridium] methylpentosum DSM 5476 | reverse complement strand
CCCCCTAAGAACCCCCGAAAACTTTAGATTTCCCCCATCTCCGTGATGGGGGAAATCTAAAGTTCTTGGGGATTGTTAAGGGGCTTCTTTCAAGAAGCTCCTTAACCGGAGTCTGAGGCAGCGCCTCAGCGACAGTCCTCCAGGGAGATTTGTATTGACACGTTTTAATTTTACCTTTAAAATATAGTTTAGTCAACAAAAAGGAGATTCGTTCATGAAATATATGAAAATAGGCGGGGTGCGGATCGAACAGACGGCTGCGCTCGCGCCGATGGCGTCGGTGTCTGACCGGGCGTACCGCGAAACCTGCAAGCAATTCGAGGCAGCGTATGTGGTGGGGGAGATGGTGAGCGCCAAGGGGCTGCACTACAGCGACCGCAAGAGCGAGGAGCTGCTCAGCGTCAGTGCGCAGGAGCGTCCCATGGCGGTACAGCTGTTCGGGGACGACCCAGGGTATATGGCGGAGGCGGTACACAAGGCGCTGCGTTATGAGCCCGACCTCATCGACATCAACATGGGCTGCCCGGTGCCCAAGGTGGCGGGCAACGGCTGCGGCAGCGCACTGATGAAAAACCCGGTACTCGCCGGGGAGATTGTCCGGGCTGCGGCAGACGCCTCGCGGGTGCCGGTGACGGTTAAGTTCCGCAAGGGTTGGGACGACAGCAGCGTCAATGCGGTGGAGTTTGCCAAGCGGATGGAGCAGAGCGGCGCGGCGGCGGTGACGGTACACGGCAGGACCCGCCGGCAGATGTACCAGGGAGAGGCGGACTGGCAGATCATCCGGCAGGTGAAAGAGGCGGTTTCGATCCCGGTCATCGGCAATGGGGACGTCGTCTCCCCCGAATCAGCCAAGGCGATGTATGACCAGACCGGGGTGGACCTTGTGATGGTGGCGCGGGGCAGCTATGGACGGCCGTGGCTGTTTGGCCAGATTCGGGACTATTTGGAGACAGGACGATATGAACCCGACCCACCGTTTGCGCGACAGATGGAAATCATGCTGGAGCACGCCCGGTTGATCTGCGCCTACAAAGGGGAATTCATTGGGATGAAGGAGGCGCGCAAGCACGCGGCGTGGTATCTCAAGGGAATCCACGGGGCGGCGCGGTTCCGCAAAGAGTGCGGTATGCTCGACACCTTTGCGGATTTGGAAGCCCTTGCACACAAGATTTTGGCGTTTTCCGAGGCCCCGGGTCGATGATTGTAGAAAACCGACAGTTATACCCAGCAAAACCAATTTTGTTTGGACAGTTTGAGAGATTGCTTTTTCGTAAAAAATCCTTTACAATTATACTAGTACTAGTAGATTGGGATACTTTGCGGAAGGATGGAAGGATATGCAAATCGGATCAATTTCATATTGCTCGTTTCACATTTCGCTCGGCTTTCAAGAGCTACGTGTACCCAAAAACAGAACCATTGGATAAGTGCAAGCTGCGACAGGGAATTGTCGCAGCTTGTTGTAGTTTTTAGATAGTGAAAGGAACGGAATCACATGGAGAATAAAAAAGTAGCTGTCATCATGGGCAGCGACAGTGACCTGCCCGTTGTTCAGAAAGCGGTCAATAAACTGAAAAGCTTTGGCATTGCGACCGAGGTGCACGTCATGAGCGCCCACCGCACTCCCGCCCAGGCGTGCGCGTTTTCCGCAAACGCAAAGGAGAACGGCTTTGGCGTGATCATCGCCGCAGCGGGCAAAGCAGCCCATCTCGCGGGCGTGCTCGCCGCGCACACCACCCTGCCGGTGATCGGCATCCCGATCAAATCGTCCACCCTCGACGGTCTCGATGCCCTGCTCGCCACCGTCCAGATGCCGAGTGGAATCCCGGTCGCCACCGTTGCCATCGACGGCGCGGAAAACGCGGCGATCCTCGCGGCGCAGATCCTCGGCGTGTACAATGAAGACCTCGCGAGCAAGCTCTCCGACATGAAGGCGGAGATGGAGGCAAAGGTGCTTGAAAAAGACCAGAAGCTTCAGGAGAGCATCAACCAGTAAGGCGGGAACACCGCTGGAATAAAGCGATAAAGCAAAATCCGCCTGTCTCAGCAGCGTGCAACAGAGCTGTTGAGGCGTAGAGGGAATTGTGGCTGACCATTGGGGAATGCCAGTTTGCAGCAATGCTGTCTGATAGGGTCCGGCTTACCGCTTGTGTACTTCTGTTTGCTGCAAGCTTATTGGGAATCTGTGGGCGGCAATCATACATCAGCAAGTAATGAATTTGTAGGATATAGATGTGGAGGAATTGAAATCATGAAAAAACTCGAACAGCTCTATGAGGGAAAAGCAAAAAAAGTCTACGCAACTGACGACCCGAATTGCGTCATCGTGGACTACAAGGACGACGCGACTGCGTTTAACGGCGAGAAAAAAGGCACCATCGTCGGCAAGGGCGTCATCAACAACCGCCTCACCAACCACTTTATGAAAATGCTCGAGGAAAACGGCGTCCCCACCCACCTGGTGGAGGAGATCTCCGACCGCGAGACGGTGGTCAAAAAAGTTGAGATCATCAAGCTCGAAGTGATCATCCGCAACATCGCCGCGGGCTCGTTCTCCAAACGGTTTGGCGTGGAAGAGGGTACTGTCCTCAAACAGCCTTCCTTTGAGTTCAGCCTCAAGAATGACGATCTCGGTGACCCGCTGATCAACGACTATCACGTCCTCTCCATCGGCGTCGCGACGCAGGAGGAAATCGACACCATCAAAGCGATGGCGTTCAAGGTGAATGACCTGCTCAAAGACTACCTCAAGAAGTTTGACATCGAGCTTGTGGACTTCAAACTCGAGTTCGGTAAGACAAACGACGGCCAGATCGTCCTCGCGGACGAGATTTCGCCCGACACCTGCCGTTTCTGGGATGTCAACACCCATGAAAAGCTGGACAAAGACCGTTTCCGCCGCGATATGGGCGGTGAGGAGCACGCCTACCAGGAGATGCTCCGCCGCGTCATCGGCCAGTAAGCAACCATTTGAGATTTGAATAAAGAGGGGTACCCGATGTTTGATACTATCAAAGAAGAATGCGGCGTGTTCGGCATCTATGAGCCGACCAGGACCGATGTTGTGCAATCCACCTATTTTGCGCTCTATGCGCTGCAGCACCGGGGCCAGGAGAGCTGCGGAATCGCTGTGAACGAAAACGGCATCATCCGCCACTTCCGTGAGAACGGCCTTGTCCCGGATATTTTCACTGCGGAACGCCTGGAAAAACTCGGCCAGGGCAACATGGCGATCGGCCATGTCCGCTACTCCACCACTGGCAACATCAACCGTGCCAACGCCCAGCCGCTCGTGATTAAGCACGTGAAAGGCCCGATGGCGCTTGCGCACAACGGCAACCTCACCAACGCCTACGCCCTGCGCCGGGAGTATGAATTGCGCGGTGCAATTTTTCACGGCACGAGCGACACTGAGGTCATCGCCTACACCATCACTGAAAACCGCTTGATTACCGGCTCGATCGAAACTGCGGTCGAGAAAGCGATGGAAAAATTACAGGGCGCGTATTCCCTTGTGCTCATGTCTCCCCAAAAACTGATCGCGGCGCGCGATCCCCACGGATTCCGTCCCCTTTGCATCGGCAAGACCGAAGAGGGCGCTGTGATCTTCGCCTCGGAGTCCTGTGCGTTTGACAGCATCGGCGCCGAGTTTGTCCGGGACGTGCGCCCGGGTGAAATCGTCGTTGTGGAAAACGGGGAGATGCGTTCGATTGAAACCCACTGCGGCGGCAAGAGCGCAATGTGCGTCTTTGAGTACGTTTACTTCGCCCGCCCTGACAGCGTGATCGAGGGCGCAAGCGTCCACGAAGCGCGTCTGCGCGCCGGCGCATTTCTCGCACTCGAACATCCGGTACAGGCAGACGTTGTCATCGGCGTCCCGGACTCCGGACTTGATGCGGCGCTCGGGTTCTCCCAGCAGTCGGGCATTCCCTACGGTGTCGGCTTTATCAAAAACCGCTATGTGGGCCGCAGCTTTATCCAGCCGACCCAGCGGATGCGGGAAAACGCGGTGCGCATCAAACTCAACGCGGTTCGGGCCGTCGTGGAGGGCAAGCGGGTGGTCATGATCGACGACTCGATTGTGCGCGGTACAACGAGCGCCCGCATAGTCAACCTCCTGCGCGAGGCGGGTGCAACCGAGGTGCACATGCGGGTATCCTCTCCGCCGTTCACCAATCCCTGCTACTTCGGCACCGACATCGACAGCAAGGATAAGCTCATCGCTTGCAAGATGACCACCGAGGAGATTGCCAAGCACATCGGCGTCGACAGCCTCGGCTACCTGAGCGTGAACAGCGTTCGGCAAATTGCGAAAAACGCGAACTGCGATTTCTGCGATGCCTGCTTTACCGGTGAATACCCGGTGGAGCCGCCTGCGGAAATGCCAAAAGATAAATTTGAGAAAATGATTCCAAAAAAATAAGCGGATTTGGCTACAGGTGTAATACATTCTATTACATCTGTATTGCCTTTCCTGGGAAAGGTCTGGACGCGCGGGCAGCTATGGGGTGTGGTTGACACCGATCCGCACCGCGTCAGTCCAAAAAAGACACCGCTGTGGCGGAGAAATGAGGCAACTGATGAAAAGTTTCAGCGATAGTTACAAAGAGGCGGGCGTTGATGTAACCGCCGGCTATGAGGCGGTCAAGCTGATGAAGGACCACGTGGCGCGCACTATGACCGATGGGGTCCTGGGCGGCATCGGCGGGTTCGGCGGCCTGTTCCAGCCCAACCTGACTGGGATGCAGGAGCCCGTCCTCGTCTCGGGGACCGACGGCGTCGGCACCAAGCTCAAACTCGCATTTTTGCTCGACAAGCACGACACCGTGGGCATCGACTGCGTCGCGATGTGTGTCAATGACATCATCTGCTGCGGCGCGCAGCCGTTGTTCTTCCTCGATTACATCGCAGTTGGCAAAAACTACCCCGAGAAGGTGGCGAAGATCGTTTCGGGCGTGGCAGAGGGCTGCGTGCAGTCGGGCTGCGCGCTCATCGGCGGCGAGACCGCCGAAATGCCCGGTTTTTATCCAGAGGATGAGTACGACCTCGCGGGCTTTAGCGTCGGCATTGTGGACAAGCAAAAGATTGTGGATGTGAACGCCCAGAAAGCGGGCGACGTGCTCATCGCCCTGCCCTCGAGCGGGGTGCATTCCAATGGGTTCTCCCTCGTGCGCAAGGTGTTCGACGTGGAGAACGCAGACCTCGGCAGAACCTTTGACGGGCTCGACAAACCGCTCGGCGAGACGCTGCTCACCCCGACCAAAATCTATGTCAAACCGATGCTCGAACTTTTTAAAGCGGTAACCGTCAAAGCGGTTTCCCACATCACCGGCGGCGGCTTCTACGAAAACATCCCGCGCTCCCTCCCCGATGGGCTGTGTGCGAAAATAGACAAGGCCTCGCTGCGCATTCTCCCGATTTTCGATGTCATTCAGCAGGTCGGCAACATCCCCGAACGGGATATGTTCAACACCTACAACATGGGTGTGGGTATGTGCGTTGCTGTGGACAAGGCGGATGCGGACAAGGCGGTCGAAGTGCTTCAGGCAAACGGCGTCGACGCCTACGTCATGGGCGAGCTCGCAAACGGCAGCCAGCCGATCGAAATTCTTTAGCCGAAAGGAAACCGACATGCTCAATATTGTTGTTCTCGTCTCAGGGGGCGGCACCAATCTCGGCGCGCTGCTCAAGGCGCAGGAGGAAGGACGGATTCAGAACGGGAAGATCAGTCTGGTCATCTCCTCCAAGCCCACGGCTTATGCGCTCGAGCGCGCCAAAAGCTACGGCGTGCCGACCAAGGTGGTTGACCGCAAGGCGATCGGCGACCCGGTCGCATTTGACGAGCAGATTTATCAGGCGCTCAAAGAGGCGAACGCCGATCTGATTGTGCTCGCTGGATTTATGTACATCCTCAGCAGCAAGATCACTTCGGAATACGCCAATCAAATACTCAACGTCCACCCGTCGCTCATCCCGTCCTTCTGCGGCCCGGGTTTTTACGGCCTGCGGGTGCACCAGGCGGCGCTTGACTACGGCGTGAAGCTGACCGGTGCAACGGTCCACTTTGTCAATGAGGTCGCGGACGGCGGCCCAATCCTTCTGCAAAAAAGTGTGGCCATAGAAAATGGCGACACCCCGGAAATTTTGCAGAAGCGCGTGATGGAACAGGCGGAATGGCTGCTGCTGCCCCAGGCGGTGTCGCTGTTCTGCGAGGGAAGAATACAAATCATTGACGGCAAGGCAGTTGTCAACGATTAACCGAAAGGATATGGTGGGAAAAATGGAACTCAAACAGCTTGCAGAGGAATTAAAAGGCAACAGTTATCCGGGCAGAGGCATTGTCCTCGGAAAGACCCCGGACGGCACCCATGCGGTCGTCGCGTATTTTATCATGGGCCGGAGCGAAAACAGCCGCAACCGCATTTTTGTCCCGGATGGGGACGGCATTCGCACCGAGGCGTTTGATCCGGAAAAACTCGAAGACCCGTCGCTGATTATCTATGCGCCGGTCCGCGTTCTGGGGAACACCACGATTGTGACCAACGGCGACCAAACCGACACCGTCTACGAATTTCTCAAAGAGGGAAAACGCTTTGAGGACGCGCTGCGCACCCGCACCTTTGAGCCGGATGCTCCAAATTATACTCCTCGTATTTCTGGTGTGGTAAACAACTCAGAGAAAGGGCTGAACTTCTCCCTTTCGATTCTCAAAAGCGCCAACGGCAACCCAAATTCCGCCCAGCGTTTTTTCTATGAGTATGAAAACCCGATTAACGGCCGCGGTCGTTTCCTCCACACCTACCGCTGCGACGGGAACCCCATTCCCTCTTTCTCCGGCGAACCCACCTTGGTGGAAATTGAGAACAACGACATCGATTCCTTTACCGCCATTTTGTGGGACAGCCTCAACGAGGACAACAAAGTCTCCCTCTTCACCCGCTTTATCAACCTGGAAACCAACGAATCCCTCACCCGCATCGTCAACAAAAACAGATAAGTGTGTGGTTTTGCAGGGGCGTTGCCCCGCACCCCACTTAGGGGCCTTTTGAAAAAGGCCCCCTAAGAACCCCCGAAAACTTTAGATTACGCTCACCTGAAGG
>EQ973338.1:183546-216384 GCA_000158655.1 [Clostridium] methylpentosum DSM 5476 | reverse complement strand
CCTTAACCGGAGTCTGAGGCAGAGCCTCAGCAGAACCACGCACAGACCTATAGGAGGTTTGCAAGATGAAAGAACTGGAATTGAAATACGGATGCAACCCGAACCAAAAACCGTCCAAAATCTTTATGAAGGATGGAAGTGAGCTGCCGATTGAGGTGCTGGGCGGCAAGCCGGGCTACATCAATTTTCTTGACGCATTCAACAGCTGGCAGCTGGTCAAGGAGCTCAAAGAGGCGACCGGACTTCCGGCTGCGGCGTCGTTTAAGCATGTCAGCCCTGCGGGCGCGGCGATCGGCACCCCGCTGAGCGACACCCTCAAAAAGATTTACTTTGTCGATGACCTGGAACTTTCCCCGCTCGCCTGCGCCTACGCCAAGGCGCGCGGTGCGGACCGGATGTCCTCCTACGGCGACTTTATCGCCCTGTCCGATGTGTGCGACAAAGAGACTGCGCTGCTGATCAAGCGAGAGGTGTCCGACGGTGTCATCGCGCCGGGCTACACCGACGAGGCGCTCGAAATTCTCCGCTCCAAGCGCAAAGGCGGCTACAACATCATCAAGATCGACCCGGAGTATACCCCGGCTCCGGTGGAGCACAAGGACGTGTATGGCATCACCTTTGAGCAGGGCAGAAATGAACTCAAGATCGGCAAAGAGCTGCTCGAAAATGTTGTCACAGACAACAAGGAAATTCCCGAAAGCGCGAAGCTTGACCTCATTCTCTCGCTCATCGCTCTGAAATACACCCAGTCCAACTCGGTCTGCTATGTCAAGGACGGCCAGGCCATCGGCATCGGTGCAGGTCAGCAGTCGCGCATCCACTGCACCCGCCTTGCGGGCAACAAGGCGGACATCTGGTTCCTCCGTCAGCACCCCAAGGTGCTCAGCCTGCCCTTTAAAGCGGACATCCGCCGCCCTGACCGGGACAACACGATTGACGTCTACATCTCGGACGACTACATGGATGTGCTCGCAGACGGGGTGTGGGAGAACTTCTTTGATCAAAAGCCAGAACCGCTCTCCCGCGAGGAAAAACGCGCCTGGCTCGATCAGCTCACCGGCGTGTCGGTTGGCTCGGACGCCTTTTTCCCGTTCGGCGACAACATCGAGCGCGCCCATCGCAGCGGCGTGCAGTACATCGCTCAGCCGGGCGGTTCCATCCGAGACGACAACGTCATTGAAACCTGCAATAAATACGGTATGGCCATGGCATTCACCGGCATCCGTTTATTCCACCACTAAGGGAGAACAGTGATATGAAGGTATTAGTAGTCGGCAGCGGCGGACGGGAGCACGCGATTGTCCGCAAGCTCAAGGAAAGCCCCAAAGTAGACAAGCTCTACTGCGCCCCCGGCAACGGCGGCATCTCAAAAGATGCCGAGTGCGTGCCGATCGGCGCGATGGAGATTGAGAACATGGTCGCGTTTGCCAAGGAAAACGGAATCGAGTTCGCAGTGGTTGCTCCGGACGATCCGCTCGTGGCCGGCATGGTCGACGCGTTTGAGGCGGCCGGCATCCGCACCTTCGGCCCGGACAGCAAAGCCGCTATCCTTGAGGGGAGTAAGGTGTTCTCCAAAGAACTGATGAAAAAATACGGCATTCCCACAGCGGGGTATGAAGTGTTTGATAAGGCAGAGGATGCGGTTGCCTACATCAAAGAGCAGAACAGTTACCCAACAGTCGTCAAGGCGGACGGCCTGGCGCTCGGCAAAGGGGTGCTCATCTGTGAGGACTTTGAACAGGCAAAAGACGCTGTCCACTCGATTATGGAGGATAAGATTTTCGGCGCCAGCGGCAACAAGCTGGTTGTAGAGGAATTCCTCACCGGCCCGGAGGTCTCGGTGCTCTCTTTCACCGACGGACACTGCGTCAAGCCAATGGTTTCCTCAATGGACCACAAACGGGCGCTGGATGGTGACAAAGGGCTCAATACCGGCGGCATGGGCACCGTCGCCCCCAACCCTTACTACACCCCCGCAGTGGCACAGGAGTGCATGGAGAAAATTTTCCTCCCCACAATAGAGGCGATGAAGGCAGAAGGACGTCCCTTTAAGGGCTGCCTCTACTTTGGCCTAATGCTCACTCCTAAGGGGCCCAAGGTCATTGAATACAACTGCCGGTTCGGCGACCCGGAGACTCAGGTTGTTCTGCCGCTGCTGCAGACCGACCTGATGGAGATCTTTGAGGCGATTTACGCGGAAAAGCTCTCGGAGATCGATGTGACATTTTCGGATGAAACCTGCACCTGTGTGGTCATGGCGTCGGGCGGTTACCCGCAGAGCTATCCCAAGGGAATCGAGATGCAGGGGATGGACGAAAACGGCCAGCTCGACGGCGCGATCATCTACCACGCGGGCACCAAGTTTGAGGACGGGGCGTTCAAAACCAACGGCGGCCGGGTGCTCGGCGTCACCTGCCTGGGCAGCGATCTGCCTGAAGCACTCGCCAAATCCTATGCGGCGGTTGAAAAAATCAACTTTGAGGGCGCGCACTATCGCAGAGACATCGGACAAAGGGCGTTGCGCGCAAAGCAATAAAATGATTCGTACACCTGAAAACTCCTATTTCAAGCAAAAAAGAGCAATCCGGCGACATGTACGTCGGACTGCTGAGTGGAAAATGTCGATTTTCCGGCATTTGCAGGGGGAAAGGTTGAGGAAGGGGAAGCCCTTCCCGAATATGTCGACTTTGTTGACAAGTTCACCGGGAGAAAGCATTGCTTTCCCCCGGTTTTGCGTTGCCAGAAGGAACGATAGAGTGGCCCGACAAAAAACTCCTCTCTGAGGCTGTGTGACTTTTTCCAGCCCGGAGAGGAGCATTTTTTGTGCTGATGCGGCGCTCGCCTCGATTTCCGTCAGACTATGCCCCCGCTTTTTTATAGAAATTGCAAGGCTCTTTTGTACAAGGGATCAAATTCACATCCACAACTTCCACACTGTTCGTCAGCTTGTTTGATCGCCTGGATCAATGCTGTTTTGTTGTTCGCCCCATTTAAAAACTCTTTTGAAACTGAATCAATCAAATCCCAGCCGGACTGAGAAAACCTGGTTAATATGGTTTTTAACTCTTCATTCATTGGGTTTACCTCCCTACAAGCATAGAATAACCGCTGTTTCTGTCAAATGGCATGATGTGTCATCTCATCGTCTTTGTTGCGTGTGGGTCCAAAATCAACTATTTTCTGTTTACAGTTTTATTTAGCTCTCTCAACGAATCGCCAGTTTCAGCGCCATCGAAAGCAACGCGGTGTTTTTTCTGCTCGAACGCCGATGCAGCCGGAGGCATTTTGCTGCTCCCGTTGAATGGTCCTGTTTCAGCTGCGGGGCCCGAGAACAAAAGAATGGGCATATGCTGTGACGGGTGCGGTGAAGGCATCCAAGAGGGGCTATGTAAAAATCTGTACGACTATTGTAGCATTTTAGCTAAAATGTGTCAAATTTAAAGTGGAATACCCTATCATTGCGTCTAAAAACGCAATAAACCTGCAGATAAAGGGGAGCGAGGGGAACCGTAAAACTGGATGGTACAGATAATTTTCCAAAGAAAACACTGTGTAGTAGGAGAGAGTCGACAACCCGCCGGAGATCAACTCGGCAGACAATGCAATAGGACTTTACAATACTTGGTTAAACGGTGAGAACGCAAGCATGGCCGAAATTCCGGTGTCATGTCATACGGCTCCAAAGGCGCCGAAGTCTTTGAGATCGCGTACTGTGCGGAGAGTGACGATTGACCAGACATTTTACGCGGAAATAACCGTATGGAACAGCCGGCGAAATTCTGGGGAAAATCCAGGCCCTGTACAAGTGGGGAGCAAAGTGTTTTACATCGGCAACAGGCTTGTCCGTACAGCAAGCCCCGCCCTGTGGGAACGGGGCTGTACAGGATTTTTTGTTGGACGCGGGTCGCCCTATTTGCGATTGAGCGCGTCGAGCTCCTTGCGGATTTTGGCAATGGTCTGCTGGGAGATGCCCACCTGGCTTGCATATTTTTCGATGTCCCGCAGCCGGAAGCCGCGCGCCATTTTGAGCATGGGGTGGTGCAGCAGCTGGGGGACGTTGCGTTCAAAAACTTTGCGGGAGTGTGGGTCGTCGAGCAGCTGCCCGATCGACAGATCAAAACTGTAGTGCATACGGATCAATTCCTTTCACGGGCGTTTGGCCGCCCTCTCCAGTATATTAAAAAGATGTGAAAAAATGACTAAACGAAGTGTAAATTAACGCTGCTCCCAGTGAAAAAGGTTGCCCGAATGTTCACGATGCACAGCAAAAGGAGGGAAAGGATGCTGCTCCTTTCCCCCGGATAGGTCTGTACTACTGCGCCGCTTTTTCTGCAAAGCTGTTGTCAACAATTGCGGAAAACTCTACCTTTCCGCTGAGCTCGCCCGCTTCGATAATGACGTCCTCGAGCCGGTTAAACGCCTCTTCAGTCATCACGGGGGTCGCGTTCCAGGCGTCAATGTCTTTGTAGCTCTGGATAGCGGCGGTCAGGGTGTCCATGTCGCTGTCGGGGAACTGGTCCACAATCGACTCAGCTATTTCAGCCGCCGAATGCTCTGCTACCCATTTCTGCCCTTTGGCGATCGCATTGGTGAATTTTTGGATGATGTCGGCTTTGTCATTGATGTAATCCTGGTTGGCAAAATACGCGGTGTAGGGGATTTCGCCACTCTCCGCGCCGATTGAGGTTGCCAGGTATCCCCTGCCCTCCTGAATGATCATCGAAGCAGTCGGCTCAAAGAGGGTGACATAGTCGGCGGTGCCGCTGGTGAACGCGCCCGCCATCAGGTCGAACTGAATGCTGTCGTCAAGCGTCATGTCCGTTGCAGGGTCGAGCCCATTCTGTTTGATGACATACTCGAGCGTCATGTAGGGCACGCCGCCTTTGCGTCCGGGAATCACTGTCTTACCCTTGAGGTCATCCCAGGAGAAGTTGTCGACCGGGTTGCGGGAGATGAGCAGCGAGCCGTCTCTCTTGGTGAGCTGCGCGAATACCTTGGGGGAATTGCTGCGCCCCTCGTTGTAGACGTAGATGCTCGCTTCTGGGCCCGCGAGGCCGATGTCCATATCTCCTGTAAGTACTGCCGCCATGACCTTGTCGGCCCCGCCGCCATTGCTCAATTCAATGTCCAGCCCTTCCTCTGCGAAAAAGCCCTCGGACATCGCTGCGTATTGCGGCGCATAGAAAAGGGAGTGGGTCACTTCACAGACCTTGAGTTTGGTCAGCTTGCTGTCGGATTTGTCGCCGCATCCCGCAACCGAGACGCAGAGGATTGCCGCCATGGCAACACTGAGTAGTTTGACAACTCGTTTCATAGAAAGCCTCCTTATTTCAAGGGGCTGTGGGGGTGCTGAGGCGCTGCCTCAGACTCCGGTCAAGGGGCTTCTTGAAAGAAGCCCCTTGACAATCCCCAAGAACTTCAGATTGCACCCGCCTGGAGGTGGGTACAATCTGAAGTTTTCGGGGGTTCTCAGGGGACCTTTTTCAAAAGGCCCCCTGAGCAGGGTCTGGGACAGAGTCCCAGCATCAACCCCGCCCCGAGCTAACTGCTGTGGCTGACGAAGCGGGTGACGAGGCGTTCTAAGATGACCACCACTTCGTAAAGGACAGCTGCGACAACCGCCAGGATGATGACGCTCGCCATGACGAGGTCGAGCTTAAACACCTGCCCGCCATAGACGATCAGGTAACCGAGCCCTGCCTTGGAGACGAGGAACTCGCCCGCGATGACGCCGACGAGGGAGAGCCCGATGTTGACCTTGAGCGAGTTAAAGAGGGTGTGCAGGTTGGAGGGAAAGACGATTTGGGTAAAAATCTGGCGCTTGTTGGCGGAGAAGGTCTGCGCCATTCGCACCAGCTGGGGGTTGGTGTTGCGAAAGCCGTTGAGCATTTCGAGCACAGTGACGATCAGCGAAATGGCTACTGCCATAAAGATGATCGCGCCGGTTCCTGCGCCGACCCAGATGATGATGACCGGGCCTAGGGCGATTTTCGGCAGTGAGTTGAGCACGACGAGGAACGGCTCGCTCACCTTGGAGAAAAAGTCGGACCACCACAGGAGGGTGGCGAGAATCAGCCCGATGACAACGCCGAGCCCAAAGCCCACAAGGGTTTCGTAGAGGGTGACGCCGAGATGCTCGAGCAGTCCGTTGGAGGAGAGGTTTGTGAAAGTCCGCAGGATGCGGGAAGGGGAGCTCATGATAAAACTATCGATAATTCCGATATCGGCGAGAATCTCCCACAGGGCCACAAAGACCACGAGAATGGACAGCTGTGTGACCCGAATCGCGGTGCGGCGGTGTTTTTTTCGCTTTAAGTAGCTTCTGCGTTCGACTGAAATGGATTCATTCTTCACTCAGCTCACCCCAAATCATTCCAAAATAGTGGCTGAAACGCGGGTGATTCCGCCGTTCCAGCGGTGAGAGCTCATCGCCGAAGTCGAGTTCGTGAACCGCCTTGATGACTCCGGGGCGAGCGGTGAGCACAAGGATCCGATCCGACATACTGATCGCTTCCGGGATGTCGTGGGTCACCATAATGGTTGTCTGGTGCTCCTTGCGCAGGATGCGCCTGACGTCATCGGTCACCTGCAGCCTTGTCTGGTAGTCGAGCGCGGAAAACGCCTCGTCGAGCAGCAAGAGCTGCGGGCGGATGGCAAGGGTGCGGATGAGCGCCGCTCTCTGGCGCATACCGCCCGAGAGCTGGGAGGGATATTTATCGCGAAACTCGCTCAATCCGTAGGTTTCGATCAAGCGGTCAACGTAAGAGAGATTGTCGGAGGAGAGTTTTTTCTGGATTTTCAGACCCAGCAAAATATTATGAAAAATTGATTTCCAATCGAGGAGATTGTCATTTTGAAGCATGTAGCCGATGCGCGAATCGATGCCGTGGATTTCATCGCCGCCCAGTAGGACGGTGCCGTATGTAGGCTTTTCGAGGCCGGCAATGATCGAGAGCAGAGTGGATTTTCCGCATCCGCTCGGACCGACAATACTGATAAATTCGCCCCGGCGCACGGTGAAGCTCACTCCATCGAGAGCCAGCACCTCGCCGTTCCCGGCTTGATATTTTTCAACGATGTCTTGCACTTTTAAAAATTCCTGCAATTCCATCACCTCAGTTTCTTGTCAACCCCCACACGGCCGGCCGATCGAATCAGCCGGCCTGTTGGGGTACTAACAGTTTATGAATCTGACTAAAAATGTGTGAGCGCCCCGATTCTTTTTCCCTTTCTCCTCCAATTGCTATTTGCAAAAGGGTATACTATAATGTATTGTGGAATAGATTTTAGAGTTGTAACGATGAAAGGTGATTAGGATGCTGAGAAAAACAAAGATTATTTGCACATTAGGTCCGGCAACCGACGATCCAAACGTATTGCGTGAACTGATGAAGGGCGGCATGAATGTTGCCCGCTTCAACTTCTCTCATCAGACCCACGAGGAGCATAAAAAGAGATTTGACCAAATCGTGGCGATGCGGGAAGAGCTCGGCCTTCCGATTGCGACGCTGCTCGACACCAAGGGCCCGGAAATCCGGCTGCACAAGATCAAAGGGGGCAAAGTCCTGCTCAAGGCAGGGCAGAACTTTACCCTTTATACCAAGGAATGCCTCGGGGATGAAAACGGCGCCTCCATCACCTACGCGGGTCTGCCGGAGGACATCCAGGTGGGCACCTCAATCCTCATCGACGACGGACTGGTCGCCCTCAAGGTCACCTCGTTTGACGCGCAGAAAATCGAGTGCACCGTGCTCAACGACGGCTCGATCTCTGACCGCAAGAGCATCAACGTCCCCGACGTGCACCTCTCGCTGCCCTACATCAGCGAAAAGGACGAACAGGACATTGTGTTCGGCATTCAGACCGGTTTTGACTTCATCGCCGCCTCGTTTGTGCGTTCGGCTCAGGACATTATGGAACTGCGTGCCATCCTCAACCAGCACAACTGCCACTGGATGAAGATCATTGCCAAGATCGAAAACCGCGACGGCGTTGACAACATCGACGAGATTATCCGCCTGGTCGACGGCGTCATGGTCGCCCGCGGCGACATGGGAGTTGAAATCCCGTTTGAGCAGCTGCCGGCAATCCAAAAGCTGATTATCAAAAAGGCGTATCTCGCGGGCAAGCAGGTGATCACCGCCACTCAGATGCTCGACTCGATGATGCAGAACCCCCGCCCAACCCGCGCCGAGGCGAGCGACGTCGCAAATGCGATCTACGACGGCACCAGTGCGATTATGCTCTCGGGCGAGACGGCGGCGGGAAAATGGCCGATCGAATCCCTTCAGACCATGGTCAAAATCGCCGAGCAGACCGAACGCAACATCCACTACAAAAAGAGATTTGCCGCGCGTGCGGCAGAGACTGACCAGGAGATCACCAATGTCACCAACGCGGTGTCCAAGGCGACGGTGACCACGGCGCACAACCTGCTCGCAACTGCGATCATCACAGTGACCAAATCGGGCAACACCGCCAAGATGATCAGCAAGTTCCGCCCAAACGTCCCGATCATCGGCGGTTCGACCGACCCGCGTGTCTACCGTCAGATGAACCTCTCATGGGGAGTGTACCCGGTGATGCTGCAGGAAAAATCCACAACTGACGAACTGTTCGACCACGTGGTGGACATGGCGGCTCAGGCAGGGTATCTGAACAGCGGCGACCTCGTCGTCATCACAGCGGGCGTGCCTCTGGGCATTTCGGGCACCACCAACCTCATCAAGGTGCATGTGGTGGGCAACATCCTGCTTGCCGGAACCGGAATTACCCATGGAAATATCTGCGCCAATCTCTGTGTGGCGAAGAACGAAGAGGAGGCCCGTCACAACTTCACCAAAGGGGACATCCTGGTTGTCCCTCAGACGAGCAACAGCATGATTGACCTCATACGCGATTCCTCTGGCATCATTGCCGAGCAGGACGGCCTCAACTCCCACGCGGCGATTGCAGGGCTCACCCTCGACAAGCCGGTGATCATCGGCGCGCAGAACGCGACCACCATCCTCAAAAACGGCATCACCGTGCAGCTTGACGCGGAGCGGGGCATTGTCAGCAGTTCTGACCAGCACGCCATTTAAATGAGATCAAACCACGGCCGTATTGTGTGGATTTCATGTTTTCTTCCACGCTCATCCGGCCAAGGAGATAGAAACAGCGGACGCTGTGCATCTTTGCGCAGCGTCCGCTGTTTTTTGCGATCAAAAAAATCCCCAGCTGTGACGTGGGCTCCAAAAAACTCAAGCGATGAGTAGGAGATCAGAAGCTTTTTTGGTAAAATCAGAGCGCGGCCTCACAACTGCGAACGAAAAACCAAAATGGACGCCATAAAAAGTTCAGCATATGCAAGCTGGAATTGCAACCATCCACTTAAGTGCAGAAAAAGCGGAAAGTAGCAAAAATGCAAAGAAGAATTCGGAATAGATACAAAGCCAACCGAAAGAAGAGCAAAGGCACGACCAGTTAGCACGGAAGGAATATCCGGACCGTTTCACGGGTAGCAGCTGCATCTATCCGGTCGTGAAATGCGCTACTAGGAACAGAGCATTACAGGGGTATTTATAAAGACACCGGCTATGCAGGTGGATATTTACTCAACAGAGCAGGCTTCTGGCTGCAAGAACAACAAGGGAGTTTGGGATTCGGGAGCGTCACAGATGTGGCTCCATCCGCCCGTGAGCGGATCATCTGGCCCCATCCAATCAGATGAGGGCTCGGTTCTGCTTGTTGCCTGAAGCGTTTTATCCAACAAGCCAATAGAAGTTTTTCAAAATGGTTGTGACGCACTTAGATGGGACAGAAAAAGCAGGACAACCGCTTGTTTTTACATATTTTACTACTCTGGTTGGTTACAATAAAAGGTATACTAAGGAAGGGAAGTAAAAATATGAAAGCGATGAAATCTGCACTCGTGACAATATTGGCAATCACCCTCTGTTCCTGCCGGATTTCCCCTTATACCCTTGCAAACAAGCAGACGGATGGGATTTCACAACAAATCACCCTCACCGTCGTGCTGCATGAGGACGAGGATCAGTTTTTAGAGGCAGCTCTCCAGGCCTATCGGGGGAGCCGTCCCTCGATCCAGACCGAGATTGTCCGTCTCCCCAATGATGGATCCTATAATTCTGAAGTGCTGGCCAAACAGCATTCAGACCAGCCCCCCACCGCCTTTGTGATTAATGGGGAGCGCGACCTCAAGCTCTGGCAGGAGGATGCGATCCTTCTCCCGTTTGAGTGGCTGGACAACGCCCCAGATTCGCTCACCGATCCAGTCAGGCAGAATGGCGGTCTGCGCGCCCTTCCAATCAATCTCGTCGGTTACGGCTTGCTCTACAATTCTGAGCTGCTCTCCAGTCTGGAGGTCGACAGTTCCTCCCTCAACACCTGGGAAGGACTGCAGCAGGTAGTGCAGGCGCTCAACGAGCAATCCGCGCAGCCGGACAGCTCCCTCAAAGCAGCTTTTTGCCCAACTGCAGATTTTTCTCCATTCACACCAGTAGGGGAAAATCGGACAACCCTCCAGCTCAGGACGCTGTCCGGGCTGCAGGGGGTCTTGGGGCTGCTTCCCACACCCGAGGTGCAGGATACGGCGCAGCTCCTTGCGAGTGGAGAGGCTGCTCTGGCCGTTGGGAGCACCGAGCTGCTGCGGAACGTCCGGGAGATCAGTGCAGAACGCGCGAATGCCCTGCGCATCGCCCCGCTCCCATTGGACGGACAGGCGGCTTCCTCGATCACAGTGGGGTGCAGCTACCTTGTGGTGAGTAGGACTGCGGGACAAGCGGAGCAAAACGCCATGCTTGATTTTCTCAATTGGCTGTACAACTCCCCTGAGGGCCAGGAGGTGCTCTCCTCCTATGGAGTGGTTTCCCCCTATTCGGATACCTCGAGTTCTGCACTTCAGAGCTCACTTTACAGCTACATTCGCACCGAACGAGTGTCCTACTCAGCCAAAGGGAGTTTCCCTTCGGGCTGGGCAGAGGAATGTGATGCCATTCTCCGTCAATACCGTTCGGGTGCACTGGTGTGGGAGGATACAATTGGATTAATTGAGGAAAATTGGAATAAGAAAGTGCGGGATTAACAGCTTGTTCAGAGTTAACCAGTTGCGCAGTCGATATTTTTACACTTTTTTCATCAAATAGCCGTTTGAATCATGTACAATAAAATCTATACAGAATGGAATATGCCACTGCGTTTAAAAACGGGAAGTGATCGCTGTTTGTTTGGCTACGTAAAGCCGTTGAAACCCGAGATGAAGATCAAGGAATTTGAAGCCTATCAGGCGGTCTACTGCGGCCTTTGCAAGCAGATGGGCCGGCTGTACGGCCCGCTTTCCCGTGCAACCCTCAGCTACGACATTACCTTTCTCTCACTTGTGGCCCTATCGCTGCGGGAGGAAGGCGGCCGCTTTCAACAGCAGCGCTGTGCGGCGCACCCGCTGAAAAAAAAGCTGTGCGCCTGCTCCTGCGACGACCTCTCGTTTGGGGCGCACATCGCTGTGCTGATGGTCTACTACAAACTCAAGGATAACATCGCAGACAGCGGGCCGCTCGGTCGCATCAAATACACCCTGTTGCTTCCCCCTGTCGCCCATGCGCGCAAAAAGACGCTGCGGGTTCTCCCCCAAGTAGACAGCATGATCGCCGAACAGATGGCGCAGCAGTCCCGATTCGAGCAGGAGGGGGTGCGCAGCGTCGACAAGGCGTGCGATCCGACGGCGCGCGCTCTGGGGTTGATTTTCGAGGAGCTCTCGCGGGATGAGCGGGAGAAACGGATTTTGTATCAGGTCGGATACATGACGGGGAAATTTGTCTACCTTGCCGATGCGCTTGACGACCTGCCGGACGACAGCAGGACGGGAAGCTACAACCCGTATCTTGCGAAGTTCGGCTGTCCTCATCCATCCGAGGAGCAGCTGCGGGAAATCGACTCCTATGCGGCTGAAATGATCAACATCACTGTGGCACAGCTCGCCGCAGCGTATGAACTACTTGAACTCAAACGGTTTAAACCGATTTTGGATAACATCATCTACCTGGGTTTTAAACACACCTACAGGCTAATTGTTGATAAAAGGGAGAAACACAATGACAGATCCGTATCAAATCTTAGGAATTGACAAACAAGCAACGGATGAGCAGGTCAAGGAAGCTTATCTGAATATGCAGAAGAAATACCATCCCGACAACTATGAGGACAGTCCCCTCAAGGAGTTTGCTGCGGAGAAAATGAAGGAAGTGACCCAGGCGTTTGACACCATCATGAACGACCGCCGCCGGGTGCAGGCTCAGCGGGCTTCCGGGCCGTCTGTCCAGGCGGACGCCACCTATCAGCAGTACAGAGATGGGAACAATTACCAGCAGGTGTATACAAACGGGACAGGCTCTTCCAATTTTTCGGATATCCGCCGGATGATCCAGAACAACCGCCTTGTCGAAGCGGAGGAACTGCTCGACGGTATTCACCAGAATGCGCGGGACGCGGAGTGGTATTTTCTCAAAGGCACAATTTTTTTCTCCCGCGGATGGGTGGACGAGGCGACCAACTATTTTTCCACCGCGAATCGGATGAACCCCAACAACGCCGAGTACAAGGCCGCTCTCAACCGGGTGATGTTTCAGCGCCAGGGCAATTTCGGAGCGAGCCCGAACGGGCAGTATCGCACCGGACAGCACACCTCTGTGGGTGGTTGCAGCGCGTGCGACATGTGCACCGGCTTGCTCTGCGCCGACTGCTGCTGCGAGTGTGCAGGCGGCGACCTGATCAGCTGCTGCTGATCGACAGAATGGGGGAGTTGAGGTGAAAACTAGCAGAAAAGTAGCCCTGGGCGGCATGGTGACAGCGCTCAGCCTGGTGTTGATGTTTTTGACGGGAGTGTTCCCGTTTGCGACCTTTGCGCTGCCCGGGATCGCCGGGCTGTTGCTGATCATGGTGGTCATTGAGATGGGCTGCCGGCAGGCTGTTGTGGTGTATGTGGCGGTCTCCATCCTTGCGGTCTTTATCACGCCCGACCGGGAGGCCGCGCTGTTCTATGTGATTTTTCTCGGCTATTACCCGATCGTCAAATCCAAGCTCGAGCAGCTCAAGTCGCGGGTAGTCGAGTACATACTCAAATTCGCCCTGTTTACCGCTGCAGTGGCGGTGAGCTATGTGGGAATGGTCTACCTGTTCCACCTCGAAGAGATTGTCCCCGGCCCGATTTGGCTGGTGGCGGGCTATCTGTTCTTCGCGTTCACCTTCTGGCTGTATGACCAGGTGATGAGTATGCTCATCGAGTTGTATCTCAAGAAAATTCGGCCCAATTATCTGAAAAAGCTCTTTAAATAAGCTAAGGACTGGGACAGAAACCTGTTCCAGTTTTTTTGTGCCTGTTGGCAGCTCCTGCCCAGGCTGTCCAACAGAACAGTGGCCTTCCCCTGCGCTGCTACTCAAGTATCCCATCCGGCGAAAGCACACAAGGCGCCAAATCAGCAGCGGGAGACGCGCAAAGTGCGGCTGGACAGCTGGGTGAACGGTGGAAAAACGCTGTTTCACTGAAAGTTTGGACAGGCGAAACGCTTCTGGATCACACAGGGATTTCCAGGAGGAACTGGCAATACCGCCAATTTTAAGAATGGATTTTTGTTTACATTCCTGAAACTAATCTGTCATTGTCATGCGGTATACAAAATTGCGCCGAATGGTGTATAATAAAGAAAGAAGAATTCCTATCATAAACAGAAGGGGAGTGCGTTGATGAGTTACGCAAAAAAATGGACCGCAGTTCTCGTCGCTCTCCTGCTGCTTCTTACATATCTGGCAACCTGTTTCCTCCAGGTGTCCGCTGCAGTCCCTTCGGTCAATGTGGCGGTCTATGACGACAGTGTCTCGGCTTCCTATAAAGTGAGCTGGAGCACAGTGACCCTGCCGCAGGCGACAACTCCTGAAGTTTTGCTCAACAGCCTTAAATCTCAGGGACAGATTACCGATTATGTAACCGAGCAGGGGCAGCTGATCTCGATTACCATTGGCCCTGAGACGCTTGCAGCGGATGAAGTGAGCAGTTGGAGCTGTTACATCAACGGCGTGTCAGGGGATGTTAGCGCTTCGCTTTCCGCTGATGATGCGGTGGTGTTTTCCTATCAAAAGCCGGGCAGCCGCCCGCCCAGTTTCACCCCTCCCGCAGTCAGCCAGCCGGAGAGCTCCCTTCCCTCCTCCTCGGCCCAGAGCCCGGCGGATGGCCAGGGAAACGCCTCTGCTCCGCCGGATTCTCAGGCGCAGCAGAGCGCTTCAGCATCCGAGAGTGTCCCAAGTTCTCCTTCGCCGAGTTCGGAGCAGTCCCAAAGCTCCTCGTCGGAGGAGTCCGGGAGAACCACCTCCAACACATTGTTCCAGTGGACGCCTGAAATGGCCACTAGCCTTGACAACGCATACAAGTGGATCAGTCTGAACGAAAAAGGGGAGTATTATCTGATTGCCGCGGGAATTGCCGGCAAAACGGTTGACGCCACCTCCTTTACCCGGATGCGCCAGTCAATTCTCGCGCAGAAAGGGCAGTATACCTCTGCGACCAAGCTGTCGCAGGACATTCTCAGTCTGATTTTCAGCGGCCTGAACCCCGAGGATTTTGAAGGCTATAACCTGTTGCAGGAACTGTACAATTTTCCTGATTTGACCAGCCAGAGGCTGTACGCAGTCTCCTACGCGCTGATGGTGTACGACAGCAATGCCTATGAGATTCCGGTGAAAGCCAATAATTCCCGGGAAAAGCTGGTGGATTCCCTGCTCACCTATCAGAATCAGGACGGCGGCTTTGCCCTCTCTCCCCGGCAGGAGAGTGAGATCAGCACAACGGCAACTGCGGTCATCGCCCTGTCCAATTACCTTGATCAGGACAACGTCAAGAGCAGCGTGCGGGGCGCGCTGAGCTTTTTGCAGGAACATCAGAATGATGATGGCAGCTTTTCAATCAGCGGCGAACCGAATTCGCAGGAGCTGAGCACTGTCATTGTCGCGCTCAGTTCGCTGGGAATTTCAGCTGAAGATGAGCGCTTTGTGAAAAATGGCGTTAACACTGTCAATTCACTACTCACCTTCCAGCTTGCCGACGGGGGCTTCGCATTGACCAAAGGGGAGTCGAGCAGCGTTTCCGCCACAGAACAGGCAGTCATCGCACTCACCGCGGCACAGCGCCAGATGAACCCGTTTATCCTGCAGAGCGCAATGGACTACCAGGCGAGCAACCGTCCCTCAAATCAAAAAGAATCCAAAGGCGGCATGGTTGCCCTCATCGCCGTCATCGGGGGTATTGTCATCATTGCAGCAGCGGCAGTCCCGATCACCTACAAATTGCGCAAAAGGGCGCTTGCAGCAGACCAAGAGCAACTAGAGGAATTTGAACCACCTGAGCTGTAACACCGGGTAAAAGCTTGCATTTCCACCTGTGGAGGAAGAATACGGGTAACTTTTTGCTGCACCAAAGCTGCGGTTTTGGTCCTATTCCCTTCAGATAGCGCTTATCCCCGCACAACGTGCGGGGATATTTTTGTATAGCGAAAACCTGCGCTAGGCGCATGGTTCAAAAGAAGGCTTTTGCCGATGATGCAGAAAAAAGAAGTCCTTTTGTTGTAGAATAGGCTTGCGGTCAGGCAACTGCAAGAGACAACAAAAGGAGGACGATCAAATGAACGACCCAAACAGTTCATCACAGAGCCTGCCCCTTAGGGTATACAAAATGGAATTGGAAATATCACATCGTGTTCGCAGCAAAGTACAGAAGGAAAGTATTCTACAGAGAAAAGAGAGGGGACGTCGGAGAAATACTGAGAACACTTTGCGACTGGAAGAAGATCAAGATTGTGCAAGCAGAGATGTGCCCTGACCATGTGCATATGCTGGTGGAGATACCGCCTAAGGTTGCGGTTTCCAGCATTATGGGATATCTCAAAGGAAAGAGTAGTTTGATGATCTAGGAAAAGTATCCGGAATTGAAGTATAAATATCGGAACCGGAAATTCTGGTGCAGAGGGTATTAGGTAGATACGGCAGGAAAGAATGCAAAAAAGATTCAGGAGTATATCCAAAAACAGCTGGAAGAAGACAAAGCTGGAGAACAGCTGACAATGGGAAACTTCTAAAAAACTCGTTTACGAGTAGCAAGTGACAAACTTTTCGCGGCTGCCAGACCGTACCAACGTGACGTGACACGTGCCGCTAGTAACATAGGGCTTTGCCCGCATCTGAAATATCCCCGGCTTCGCCGGGGGATATTCATTGTAATTGAAAACCCCAGGCTGTGAAGTGCACCCCAAAAGTTAGACAATATTTGAAAATAAAAATTGATCAAGTAGAGGTAAGGGCATGTTGTCTGTGATGAGCAGGCGACAAGCCCTTAAGTTTTCTCTTGATACGGAGGTTGTTGTAATCATCCAGATAAACAATGAGATCTCGTTTGAAGTGCTTCATAGAGTCGAATTCTTGCAGATAAAGAAGTTCGCTCTTGAGCAGACCGAAGAAGTTTTCTATGACGGCATGATCCAAACAGTTCTTTTTCGGCTGATGCTCTGCCGGACGACCTTCTTCTGGAGCATTCGCTGATACTGCCAGATCTGATTGGAATCGAGGATCAGGTTGATTTCATTCCTCTTGCTTGGTATCCCTCTTGGCATAATAAAAGCGCCCTTTTCTTTACAAGTATATTATACTTGTCTAACATATGGGGTGCAGTTCAGCGCTGTTTGGGGATATTTTTAGTATTTTTACCAAAATATTTCTTAAATTCCGTTGATTAAGCAAATGGAAAAGTTTGTTTAGCTGTGTTATACTGTTGTCGTAATTTGTCGAATGGAGGTCGACGAAATGGATTCACAGACTGGAATGACCCGTGTGTTGGAAAAATACCTGGCGCCGTTTCTCGCTGTCCTGCTGGCCGGGACGATGATCGGGCTGTCTGTTGAGAGCACACCGGCGGGGGACCCCGTTTGGATTGCGTACACATCCTCGCAACCCAGTTCGTCACAGAGTTCCCCGGAGGAGGATGCGCCAGAGTCGCTCTCCTCCCAGAAAGAGGAAGGCCCTGGTGCAGAGACGCCCAGCGCTTCGGGCAGAAAGCCGACTTCATCCTCTAAAGCAGCTTCCTCCCGCGCAAAATCGTCCTCAGCTTCGCAGGCCGAGGTGGGGCAGTCGACGCAGGAGCCGAGCGAGGCGCCACCCGAACCGCTGCCCTCGGATGATTCCAACCTCCCCCACAACACGGTGGGGAACACAGCGGGCAATCTGCTCAATGGAGGGCTGGCAAGCGGGCAGGGGAATTGGATTTACTTTGTCAATTCAGAGGATGGGAACACCCTCTACAAAATGAACCGGGAGGGAACGGAACAGTACAAGCTGAGCAGCTTTCCCGTCGCGTCAATCAATGTGATGGGGGAAACGGTGTTCGCCCAGCGGACAGACGCCCGTTCTAAAATCAGTTCGATACGCATTGACGGGAACGGGCAAAAGGAAATTCAGTTTTCCTCCTATTCTCTCTGCGCAACCCGGGACGGTCTCATCAGCGCAAACAGCGTAAGCTCTGCCTGCATCACCAAACTGGGAAACGACTACCGGACCCGCAGCTATCTGTTTGAGGATTACAGTGCTTCGGAAATTTCGGTGCACCATAACAGGGTGTATTTTATCAACCAGGGAGATCAAAACCGGCTGTACAGCGTGGACGAATCCGGGGGAAGTCTGCGGGCTGAAACCGAGGTCTCGGTTTCAGCCTATGGGTTTGACGGGGACGACTTGCTTTACTGCTGTGGGGGAACCCTCTACCGAAGCGGCTCGCCGGTTCCGCTGGCCAGAGGGGTGGGGAGGCTCAACGTCAGCGGGGAGAGCATCTATTACACCGATGTGGACAACGGCAGCCGACTTTACCGGATGGGGAAAAACGGCGAGAATCCTCAGCTCGTCGCAGACTGTGCGGTCAGCGAGGTCTGCCTGTCCGGTGGGTGGATTTTTTACAGCAGCGCGGGAAAGGTCTGTCGCATCAAAGAATAGCGGATGCAGCCACATCTATCGGTGCTAAGGGAAAACGGAATGGATTTTGAACAGCGGGGGCTGGGACAGCTTTGACAGATCGAGAAATCAATGCTGATTGAGAGGGCAGGGAGCCCTGAGCGGGCGGGGATTCAGGCGGGGCAAATGGGCGGCAAGCCAGTGGAAGGAGTGCGGCAGTTTCCCCCATGTGTGAGGTGAAACAAATGAAAGAGAAAGCGGCGCCTTACGGCTGCCTGGCAGGTGAAGGAGGTGAGGCAGAAGGGGAGGGAAACTTCCCCTCACCAAAATGCTGGTCTAAGAAAACAGATTGATTAAAGAAAGCAGCCCAGCGTCGCCGGGCTGCTCCTGAAAAGCTTTTTCATTGTTGGGTTTCTGCAAAGAAAGGGCAATGATTTTGCCAGTGGTTGAGCAATGCGCTGTCACATCATCAGAACCGCTTTTTGCTGCGCAAAGGAATGTGGAGCTGGAGGGCTGTATGGAGCCCATCCTTTCAGCCACAGTATTCCAGTATTCAAAGCGCCGCTTTGGCGGCAGGGCGCGCTTCCCTCAACGGTTGAGCACGCCGCTTTCCGCAATTTTGCGGACTGCGCGCTGCATTGTTTCGACCGGCTGGACGAGCGCCATGCGCACATATCCTTCTCCGAGCGCCCCAAAGCTTGCCCCGGGTACGCAGAGAACCCCCGCCTTGGCGAGCAGCTCAAAGGTGAATTCCTCCGAGTTGCGGTACCCTTTGGGGATGGGGAACCAGGTGAACATCGTCCCCTTGCTGTTAGGGACGTCCCAGTCGATGCTGCGCAGGCCGCCGCACAGCGCGTCCCGGCGTTCCCGATATCCGGTCCGGTTGCGTTCGAGGATATCCTGCGGGCCGGTCAGGGCGGCGATTGCCGCCTGCTGCACGATGGAGCAGGTTCCGTAATCGATTTGGGAGCGGAAGGACTTGAATTTTTGAATGACCTGCTCGTTGCCGAGCGCAAACGAGATGCGCAGGCCGGTCAAGTTGTAGGATTTGGAAAGGGAGTTAAACTCAATGCCAACCTCCGAGGCTCCTTTGACACTCAAAAAGGATATGCCCGGCTCCCCGTCGAGAATCAGCTCGGAATAAGCATTGTCGTGCACCACAAGGATGTCGTGGCGCTTGGCAAAAAAGACGAGGCGCTCATAAAAATCCCCATCTGCACAGGCGGTCAGCGGGTTGTTGGGATAGGAGGTCACGAGCAGTTTCGCCTTGTCCGCAACAGCGGGGTCAATGCTGTCAAAATCAATCAAATAGCGGTTTTTTTCCACCAGAGGCAGTTTGACCAGCTCCGCTCCCGACAGGAACGGCCCAAACGAAAAGATCGGATAGCCGGGATCGGGCACAAAGCAGAGGTCTCCCGGGTCGCACACCGGGAAAGCGATGTGTGCCATGCCCTCCTGGGTGCCGTAGACCGAGGTGATCTGCTCGGGCGTCAGGGTCACTCCGTAGCGGGAGGAGTACCACCCCATCACCGCCTCGACCAGCGCGGGGCTGTCGGTCATGGAGTATTTGTAGTTTTCGGGATCAAGGGCCGCCCGGCTCGCCGCCTCCATGACATGCCTGTCAGGCTGAAAGTCAGGGGTTCCGATCGAGAGGTTGATGACCTCTGCACCCTGCGCTTCGAGCCTGCGTTTTTCTATGTCAAGGTCGAGCAGGATATTCGCCTTTTGGCTGCCCATTTTTTCAGAGAATTTCATTTTGTCACATCCTGTATTATAGTTCTTTCATTATACCATATCCGGCTGAAAATGTAAAAATTCAACCCATCCTTTCTGAAAAACTTTGGTTGGGATGGATTAATGCGCAGCCTTGTGGTATAATGGGACGGGTAAACCAACCGATTTTCAGGAGGTCACTATGAAATCTTTGTCAAAAAAGCTGCTGGCAGTTGTGCTGTGCGCCGTGTTTCTCGTTGCCCTGTCCGGCTGTTCCAGCATCCAGGATATGCTCCAACCGTTCAAAGCGGACAACTACGTGCGCTATACCCTTGATGCAACCTACAAAGCGGAGTTCACCGAATACTGCGAGCAGGTGCACATCACCGAGGAGGAGGCGCAGCAGAACTACCTGGACGGCATAGAATCGGAAATTGACAAATTTGCCAAGATGTACAGCATCAAATCGATTCCCGATACCCTGCACAGTCAGCTGGTGGAGTTTTATAAAAAGGTATACGCCAAAGCGAGCTACGAGGTAAAGGCTCCCTCCAAAAAGGACGGCGTATATTACGTCGAGGTCACCGTCAATCCGATTGACCTGTTCCGCATCAGCTACACCGAAATTCAGGAGTTTGTCAACGACTTTAACAACAGGGTGGTCGCAGGGGAATTCAACACCTATTCGGACGAGCAGTTTGAGGAGTACTATGCTGGCGGCATCCTCGACATCTGCCTGAAAAACCTCGACACATCGGGTTACACCGAACCCAAGTCAACGACAGTGCGGGTGAAGAAAAACGACACAGACGGGGTGTACTATCTGGTCACCGAGGACCTCTACAACCTGTATCAGACAGTGATTGACTATCAGGAATCCTAGTAATCCAGGGGGCGTTGTAATGAAAAAGTTGATCTCTCTCATCTGTGTGGCGAGCCTGCTGCTCGGCTTGGTTGGCTGCGATAAGCAGCCGGGAAACACGGCTTCCAATGGGGAGTATCAGCCACCGCGCAAAACCAGCACCTACGCCATTGTTGTCAAGGACAGAAACAACCAGTATATGCAGAGTATGATCTCGGGTTTCCAGGCCGCCTGTGATGAGCTGGGGGTCAATGCGATCTCCAACGGGCCGGACACCCCATCCGCCGCCGAACAGGTCGAGATCATCAATGACCTGATTGAGAAGGAAGTCTCGGTCATTGCGATCGCTGCCAACGACGCCGAGGCGCTCAGCCCCTCCCTCCAGATTGCGATTGACCGCGGCATCAAGGTGGTGTCGCTCGACTCTGCCGTCGCAGCGTCTGGCCGACAGCTTCACATCCAGCAGGCAAGGCCGAAAAAGGTTGGGCGGGTGTTGATTCAAGCCGCAGCCGAAATCATCGAGGGGTCGGGAAAGCTTGCGGTGTTGTCTTCCACTGAAAACGCTCCCAACCAAAACGACTGGATCAAGTGGATGAAAGCCGAATACGACGAAAATCCCGACAAATATGCGGGAATTGAGTGGACGGAAATTGTGTACGGCAACGATGACAGCGAACTTTCTCAAGCCAAGACGCGGGAGCTTTTGGAGAAATACGGGGAGGAGCTCAAGATCATCATCGCCCCCACCGTTGTCGGGATGGAGGCGGCCGCTAAGGTGATCACTGAAACCGGGTCGAACACTAAGCTGACCGGACTTGGCCTCCCCAGCCAGATGTCTAAATATTTTACCTCTGATGACGGAATCTGCCCCTGGATGTATCTGTGGAACGTCATTGATGCGGGCTATCTCGCCGCTTATGCCGCCCACGCACTCGAGAGCGGAGAAATCAAGGGGGACCCGACCGACGTCTTTATGGCGGGTCGTCTGGGTGCAAAGGTGGTTGACGACGCGGAGGACGGTGGGTATGAGGTACTGCTCGGCGATCCGATCAAGGTGGATAAAAAGAACATCTTGATTTGGGAATCCGCTTATTAATCGAGAATCTGTTTGGTGCGAAAAACAGTTCTATTTCGTTGAAATAGAGCTGTTTTTTTGCTTTTCTGGAAAATGTTACTAATAGTCTGTGGACTAAAATTGAGTTATGCAAGATAATATTGGTATAACATGGTAAATTCGATTCTAATCGAACGAAGTGGTGATTTGATGGAAATAAAGAAGATATTTGGGGAGAATATAAAAAAATACCGAAAACAAAAAAGTTTTTCGCAGGAAAAACTTGCCGAACTTTCCGGCCTTCACAGGACGTATATCAGTGCCGTGGAATGCGGAAGGCGCAGCATCTCGCTCAACAACATCGAAAAAATAGCGGATGCGCTGGAAGTCGAGACCTATCAATTATTCGTGCGGTAACTTCCCAAGGAGTGGATGAGCGATGCGGCCTTTGGCGAAAACCGGTTTGGTTCTTTTTTGCTGCTTTGTAGCTGCATCGTTTTTTCGCGTCCAAATTCAAATTGCAACCTGCTGCACCCTTTTGGGTGTGGCTTTCTTTTTTGCATTTTTGCTCAGAAAACGGGCTGCAGCCGCAGTGCTCGTCCTCGCTGGCCTGGCATTTGGATACATGGGGCTGTACACCCAGCTGGTGTTTGAGCCCGCGCATCAGTACCGTGGAAAGACGGCGCAGATTACCGGGACAATCGTTGAAATGTCCCCTTCGCAGGGCGGCGTGTTCTACCAGCTGCGGGTATCTGGAATAGACGGGGAAAAGGTCGTCCCGTTTCAGGCCTCGCTGTACAGCGAAATCGATTTAGATGCGGATTATTACGACACCCTTACGGTGCAGGCAAAGTTGCGTTCTTCCTCCCCTCCCGGGTCTGCGCTCCAGCTCGGGGACCGACAAAAGTCAAAGGGAATTTTTCTCTCCGCATCCCCTGTCGACGACAGTGAAATTGCATGTACATCCCCGTCGGTCCGGCCGCCCCACCTGATGTTCCTTCGCCTGCGCGACAGTATGATCGAAGCGATTGACCGCTATGTGGGAGAGCCGCAGAGCGGTCTGGTCGAAGGGCTGCTGTTCGGCCGAAAGGAGGACATCGAATTCTCCACTTCTCAGGATTTCCGCCGGGCCGGGCTTGCGCACGCGCTCGCGGTTTCAGGGCTGCATCTCACCATTCTCTCCCAGGCTCTGCTGCTTCTGTTCTATCTCTGTCACATTCCCAGAAAGGCGGCGCGGCTGATCACCATTCTGTTTGTGCTGGGATTTATGGCGATGGCAGGGTTTACTCCTTCGGTCGTCCGTGCGGGAATCACCACAACGATCTATCTTGCCGCCGCCTTTTTCGGGAGGGAATCCGATGGACTCAACTCGCTGGGCGGGGCCACTGTCGTCATTTTGCTGCTCAACCCCTTTGCAGTGGCGGATGTCAGTTTCCTGCTCTCATTCAGCGCAACACTCGGCATCCTGCTTGTTTCCGGCAAAATCGCGGCGTTTGGCAAGCGGTTTTGCATGGGCGTCCGATTGTTGGAGGGAATTTGCGAGAATTTCAGCGTCAGCCTGGCGGCGGTCCTCTTCACCGCCCCGGTTTCCATGCTGGCTTTCCAGGAGTTTTCGGTGATTGCTCCGGTATCCAACCTCGTAGCCTGCCTGATGTTTGCGCCGCTGCTTGTCGCCGGGTTTCTGACCGGTGCTCTGGGCATGGTCTGGCAAGGGGCGGGGGAGCTGCTCGGCCGGATCACCCGTTCGCTCGCCTGGATGTTGTCGAAAATTGCTGAATTTTTTGCGAATTTTCCCTACTCTCACCTTCCGCTCGGGTTTGGTTTTGTAAAAGTCTGGGTTCTTTGCGCGGCTGGACTGATCGGACTATCAATGCTCTTCCGCAGCAGGCGCAGGATGGTGCGGTACTCCGCCCTGCTCAGTGTGATTGTGCTGCTGGGTGGGATCCTGTCGCACCAGGTGTTCTTTCGGGATGTGGTCTGCGTCGCAGTTGTAGGCAATGGCTTTGGTTACAGCATCGTCGTGACCTATGACAACCGGGCGACAGTCATCAACTGTGGGGGAGGGGACTACAGCGGAAGAAATACCTACAACTATCTCTGCTCCAAGGGAATTGAACAGATCGACAGCCTGATCTTGACCGGACTTGACCGCGAAGCAGCGGGAGGAGCGGCGTTTTTGGTCAGTCAGTGCAGCGTCCGCTCGCTGGTTATGCCTGACAAGGGGCCTGCTCTGGGGGAAATCCAGCACGAGGCGGAGCGGGCAGGAGTTAAGACTGAACGTCTGGACGGGATGCAGATCACCCTGAGCAGCTATTGTCGGGTTGAGATCGACAACCGGTTCAAACAGCCGGTCATCATCCTGCGCTTTCCCCATGTTGCGTTCGGGTATTCTCCAAACACAGGTTCTCTCTATGAGGCGGTAAAAAATGATAATGTGAATATATTATTAACAAAAGATGAAATTAACACCTCATTGAAGAATTTGCCGGGCAGGTATGCTATAATTTTAAATGATATTCCCACCGGATCGGACAGCGGGCAACAGGAAAACCTCCTGTACGCCCCGCCTGATCAGACCACCGAGCTGATGGTTGGGATGGGAGGGACAATTGTGGAAAGGGGGGACGGATAGATGCCGACAATCAATGACCAGGCGTTTGTCAAGAGCATTCGGCAGGGTGAATTTGCTAACCTGTACATGCTCTATGGCAAAGAGACCTACATGCTCGAGGGCTGTCTGAAGCTGCTGCTCGACCGGGCTGTCACGGTGCAAAAGATGCTCAACCTCAACCGGTTTGACGGCGCCAAGTGCACCCTTGAGGAAATCGAAAACGTCACCGAGACCCTTCCCGTACTCGCGCCGAGACGGTGTGTCGTTGTCAGCGACCTGAACGTCGAAAAGCTGGGGAAAAACCAATATGAACAGCTCAAGGGGATTGCCTGTAATCTCCCTGAAACAACTGTTCTGGTGCTCGCTTATCCCAACACCGAGATCAATCTGCGCAAATCCGCCCGTTACCGCGCTTTTTCCACCCTCGTCTCCAAAAACGGGGTTCTGGTTGAGTTTTCCCCCAAGACCCAGTCCGAGCTTTCCAAGGTGCTGGCCAAACGCGCGGCAAAACAGGGGGCGGAGCTCACCCCGGCCGCCTGCCGGCGCCTGACTGACTGCTGCGGCACCGAGCTCAGCCGCCTGACAGTTGAGCTCGACAAGCTCGCAGCCTATGCGGGACAGGACGGAGTGATCGGCCCTGAAATGGTGGACGAGCTCGTGGTTCCCAGTGTGGACAGCTCCTCCTTTGATCTTGCCCGGGCAATTTTACAGGGCAGGGATCAGCAGGCATTTTCTCTGCTTGGGGAGTTATTTGACCAGCGGCAGGAGGCGATTACCATCCTGGGGGCGCTCAACATGTCGTTTATCGACATTTATCGGGCAAAATGTGCCCAGGCTGCCGGCAAGGACGCCGACGCCATTACCTCAGTCTTTTCCTATAAGGGAAAGGAGTTTCGGATGCGCAACTCGATGCGGGACGCCTCCCGCTTCTCCCCGGCGCGCATCAAGCGCTGCCTGGGCATTCTGATGGAGGCGGACGTCAAGCTCAAATCCTCCCGGGCAGATAACCGCATCATCCTTGAGACTGCGATCGCCCGGATGATGCTCGTGGATGCGCAGGAGGCAAGGGGATGATCCGGCTTGAGCAGGCGGTGATCGTGGAGGGGAAATACGACAAAATCAAGCTGTCCGGCGTGGTGGACGCGCTGATTCTCCAGACAAACGGTTTCCGGATTTTTAAGGATAAGGAAAAGCGCGCCCTCATCAAATCCCTCGCGCACGGGCCAGGGATTGTCATCCTTACCGACAGCGACACCGCGGGACTTGTAATCCGCAATTTTGTCAAATCAGCTGCCGGGGGCGGCAAGGTCACCAACGTATACATTCCGCAAATCCTCGGCAAGGAAAAGCGCAAGCAGCAGCCCTCCAAAGAGGGGACGCTGGGGGTGGAGGGGATGACTGAACAGGTACTGTTGCAGGCGCTCGAACGGGCTGGGATTGGCTCCTGCACCCCGAAAGCGGGCAGGCAGGTGACCAAACTAGACTTTTTTGAGGACGGTCTCACCGGGAAACCGGAGAGCGCCCGACTGCGCAGCCGGCTGCTCAGCAGGTTGGAGCTGCCGGGCTACCTCTCATCCAACGCCCTGCTCGAAGTGGTCAATGCGATGATGGATTACGAAGAATACAAACAGTTGGTCAAGCAATTGGAGGAAAAATAGATGACCTTTTCGGGGCTGACATTTCTATACCTGTTTCTCCCCGTCTTTTTGGGGGTGTATTACCTTGTTCCCAAGCGGGCGAAAAACGCGGTGCTCATGGTGGCGAGCCTGCTGTTTTACGCCTGGGGGGAGCCGTTTTATGTCATTTTGCTCATCAACCTCTCAATTGCAAACTATATCTTTGGCTATCTGATCTGTCGTTTTCAGGAGGATAAAACCCTCAAGCGCGCCTTTTTTGTCATCTCCCTTGCAGTCAACCTCGCAGTGTTTGCCTCCTGCAAATTCAGCCCTGACCTGGTCGGCATTCTCAACCGGATGATCCCCGGCCGCTTGTTTTCGATACCCCAGCTCGCCCTTCCGCTCGGCCTCTCGTTCTATACGATCTCCTGCATTTCCTACATTGTGGACCTCTACACAGGCAAGTGCAAGCGGCAGAAGAATTTTATCCGCCACATGGTTTACATCACCATGTTCCCCAAGTTGCTCGCAGGGCCGGTCACCCTCTACCGGGATATCGAAAGCCAGCTGGGCGACCGCTCGACCACCATTGACGGCATTGCCGACGGAATCGGACTGTTTATCAAAGGTCTGGCGAAAAAGGTTCTGCTTGCAAACAACCTCAGCGCTCTGACGACGGGTGTTCTATCTGCGCCGATCAACGAGCTTCCGGTGGTGACGGCCTGGTTGGGGATTATCTCCTGCATCTTCCAGATCTACTTTGATTTTTCGGGATACACCGATATGGCGCGCGGTCTGGGCAAAATGATCGGCTTTGATCTTCCGCGCAATTTCCGCACCCCGTTTGTGGCAACGAGTGTCACCGACTTTTGGAAGCGGTGGAACATTTCCCTTGTCAGCTGGATGCGGGAATATGTCTACAAGCCCTTGGGCGGCAACAAAAAGGGAAACCTTTACACCCTGCTCAACGGACTGATCTTTTGTCTCGCCGTCGCATTTTGGCACGGGTTGGGGCTCAATTTCCAGATGGCGGCGCTGTTTTATTTTGCGGTGCTGCTCCTCGAGCGGGTACTGCTGGGACGCTGGCTCAAAAAGCTGCCCGAATTTGTCTGCGTTCTATACACTTTCTTTGTGACGATTCTCGGCTTTGTGATCATCACGCATGACAGCTATCTGGGGATGCACAACTACCTCAAAGCGATGTTCGGCCTGGTTGGCCAGCCGTTTTACAACACCGAGACCCTTTACTATCTCACCACCTACCTCGTGGTGCTGGTGCTCTGTATGCTGTGCAGCAACAATTTTCTCAAATCCCGGGTGGAAAAGATGCAGAAGTTTTATCCCAAAACAAGCGCCTGGCTTACGCCGGTCTGTCAGATCGTCCTGATGGTCGTCAGCACGGCGTATCTGATCAATTCCCCCAACATCCCGTTTATCATGTTTCAAATTTAGCTGAGGATAGGAGGCGAAGCGGATGAACCCCAAAAAGATAACTGTACTTGCATTTCTGGTGCTGCTGATCGTGCCTGCGGTCTGCTTTGCCCTGCCGTTTGACATCGGGGCAACGAGTGGCTCCGGCGTTGCCTGGCCCAAGCTGTCGTTCAAGGCGGTGGCGGACAAGAGTTATGCGCTGGGGGTAGAGTCCTATTTTACCCAGCATTTTTTGGAGCGGGATCAGTTTCTCAGGCTCAAAACAACCCTCGACGTCGCGTCGGGAAAAAAGGAGACAAACGATGTCTACCTCTCCGAGTCAAGGCTACTGCAAAAGGTGACGCTTCCAACCGATGAGAGCATGCGCAAAAGCATTGAATCCATCAACCGGTTTGCGTCGAATAGCGACAAGCAGATTTATTTTTTGCTCATCCCGACTGCGGCTGAAATCTACAAGGAGACGCTGCCCGCTTATTCCCCCAAGGCGGATGAGCTCGCGTTTATCAACAAAACCTATTCACAGCTTCACTCGAGCATTACCACGCTCGATGCGGCCACCCCGCTGACCAACTCCAAGGAGGGGGAGATCTTTTACCGCACCGACCGCCGGCTGACGAGTTACGGGGCGTATTCGATTTACAATTACAACATCAAGTCTATGGGATCTGTACCCGCCAAGCTGAGCGATTTCAGCATTGAGCACCTCAGCGGCAGCTTTTACGGATCGCTGTATAAAAAGACACAGTACTCCCTTGTCAAGCCGGATACCATTGATCTGTATCACTATGCGGCTAAGCAGTATTCCTCCTATGTGACTATCCGCAACGGGACGGAAACCACGTTTCACGACAACATTTATTTCCGGGACAGGCTCACTCTGTCTGACCCGCTGTCCGTTTTTTTAGGAGGAACCAAGCCTTTTATCAACATCCAGACCGACAATCAGGCAAAAAAGAACCTGCTGATCTTTACCGACGGAAACCTCGGCGCCATGTCCCAGTTCCTGACGATCCACTACGACGACATCACAATTGTCGACCTGAGCTATCTGACCGAGTACTACCGCGACTCGATTGACTTTGATCGCTACGACAACGTGCTGTTTTATTACTCCACCCCCTCGATGCTGGAGTCGGACAAATTTGGGAAACTGAGCCTGTTTAGCAAATAAAACAACATAGAGACAACCTCTGCGCGCATAAGCTGATCCTGAAAGGGAGTGGAGCTTATGCGCGTTTTTATCGTCACCAAACGCCGCCTCTGCGTGGGGCTTGCCATCTGTCTGTCCATGCTCATGGGGCTGGGTGTGGGGATGCACGCGGCGCTTTCCTCCTCCGCCAAAGGGGAGCGGCTGCTGCCGATCTACAGCGTTCAGACAGAGGAGAACAAGATCTGCCTGACGTTCGACGTGGCGTGGGGAAATTCAGATGTGGATGAGATTCTTTCCATCCTCGAAACAAATGGGGCAAAGGCGACGTTTTTCACCACAGGGGAGTGGGTGGACCGCTATCCGGAGGACGTTCAAAAGATGCTTGCTGGAGGACATGATGTGCAGAGCCATTCTGATAAACACCCCCACGTTGCGAAAATTGGGGCTGATCAGCTGCGCGCCGATACCCAGGCCTGTGCCGACAAGTTGCTCAAGCTGACCGGGACTTCCCCAAAGTATTACCGCGCGCCCTATGGCGAATATGACAATGAGATGATGCAAACGCTTTCAGACTACCAGGTCATCCAGTGGGATGTGGACAGCCGGGATTGGAAACCCGACGCCACGGTGGAGAGCATTGTCAAAAATGCAACGACGAATGTAAAACCAGGCTCTATCCTGCTTTTTCATGTAGACGCCAAGGCGAAGAACACCGCCAAAGCGCTTGAGCAGCTTCTCCCGACTCTGACCGGACAGTATCAGTGCGTCCTGCTCGACGATCTGGTGCTCACACAGAATTACACCATTGACCATGCGGGCAAGCAGATTCCTGTCGCCACCTGATGCATGGGCAGATTGCTTTTTAGTTCTGAAGCTTTCCCTGCTCCGACAAGGGACTGTCGGGCCTTTGTTGTGATGGAGATCGCTGGCTCTGCCGGTAGAACCTCCGTCCGCATTGGCTTCGAGCGGGGAGCAAAGCGGGCTGTAAATAAGGTTTGCAAATAAGCAAAAGAATCGGTGGAAACAACTTTGTCTTTGTAGGGGCGGAGGGGCAAGCGATGAGTAAGGAGAAGCTTCAGTGCGTCTGAAAACGCGTGTTGGTAAGAGGGGTTCCTCATGGGGCGAAGCGGGCTATCCGCTCATCCGGTGAACATAATTGTGACCAGAAAGCCGCTGTCCTTATGTGGGGACAGGGGAATGGATGCTGTGAGGGAGTCCATCAGACAGGTTGGAAATTAAGAGGCAGGGGGAAGTTGCTGCTCGGGAATTTCCTGCCCGGCTTGCACTTCCCAGGGGATGCGAGTATAATAAAACAAGAAACGGAGGAATGCAAAGTGAACAAGACGATTGGAATCCTCGCGCATGTGGACGCGGGCAAAACCACCCTGTCTGAGCAGATTTTATTTCATGCCCAAACCATTCGCACCCGCGGCCGAGTGGACCATCAGAATGCATTCCTCGACTGCCATCCCCTCGAACGGGAGAGGGGAATCACCATCTTTTCTGACCAAGCGGTATTTTCTTTTGGAGGGGCCCGCTACACCTTGGTGGATACGCCGGGGCATGTCGATTTTTCAGGCGAAATGGAGCGCGCGGTTCAGATCATGGATCTAGCGGTTGTCGTTGTCGATGCGGTTGCCGGTGTTCAGGGACACACTGGGACGGTGTGGCAGCTGCTGCGGCGGTACGAAGTCCCGGTTTTTTTCTTTCTGAACAAAACCGACCGGGAGGGGGCGGATCCGGACAGGGTGATCCGACAGCTCAGAACCCGCCTTTCGGCTGCGGTCTGCCCTCTTTCTTCTGGCTTTGCCCAGGGCGAGCTGTCGGAGGAGGCGGTGGAGCAGATCGCCGAGCTGGACGAGCCCCTTTTGGAGCAGTACCTGGAAGGGGGTTATTCGTTTGAACCCTGGCTTGCTGTGCTGCGGCGGGAGGTAGCGGCGGGGCGGCTGTTCCCCTGCCTGTGCGGTTCCGCCCTGCTGGATGAGGGGGTGGAAGAGCTTTTGCAGGCGCTACACCTTCTGGTGCCGGACAGCGAGCACAAAAGCGGGTTTTCCGCCCGTGCCTACAAGGTGCGGCACGATTCGCGCGGCAACCGCCTGGTGTTTTTAAAGCTGACCGGTGGAGAGCTGCGGGTCAAGGACGAGGTGGAAGTGCGCCCTGGGGTGTGGCAGAAAGTCGATGAGATCCGACTTTACAGCGGCAGCAAATTCACTCCCGCGCAACGGGTGGAGGCGGGGGATCTCTGCGCGGTGACCGGTCTGGACACAGTGACTCCGGGCGATGGCATTGGAGAGGAGCTGTTTCACGAGGCGTGTGCCACTGTACCGCTGCTCGTCTCCAAGGTGGTGTTTGATGAACAGATCAATCCCCGGACTGTGCTCGGGTATTTCCGAATTCTCGAAGATGAGGACCCCCTGCTCGGCGTTGAATGGAACGAAGCGCTACACGAGCTGCGCGTCCACGTCATGGGAGCAATTCAGCTCGAGGTGCTCCAGGAGCTGGTGCGGGAACGGTTTTCCCTTGAAGTGTCCTTTGGCGAATGTGAAATCCTCTATCACGAGACGATTGCCGCCCCGGTGGTGGGATACGGACACTATGAGCCGCTGCGCCACTATGCAGAGGTGCATTTGCGGCTATCCCCCGGCCCGCGCGGCAGCGGAATTACCTTTGACAGCGAATGTTCAACCGACCTGCTCGATGGCAACTATCAGCGGCTCATCCGCACCCATGTGTTTGAAAAGCAGCACAAGGGAGTGCTCACTGGTTCCCCGCTCGCCGATGTGCAGATCACTTTGCTGACTGGGCGGGCTCATCTCAAGCACACCGAAGGGGGCGACTTCCGCCAGGCGGTCTACCGCGCCATTCGGCAGGGGCTGGAGCAGGCGGAGTCGGTTTTGCTCGAGCCGATGTACGCCTTTACCCTTGAGCTGCCGCTCGATCTGATGGGGCGGGCGCTCGCAGACATCCAAAGGCTGCACGGGAGCTTTGAGCCGCCACTTGCCAAAGGGGATCAGGCAGTGATTCAAGGCCGCGGCCCGGTGTCGGAATTTATGAATTACAGCGCTGAGCTTGTATCATATACCCACGGAGCGGGAAGAATGCAAATGAGGTTTGATGGCTACGAGCCCTGTCACAACACACAGGAGGTAATCCAACGCATCGGATACGACAAGGTGCGGGATGTGGACAACACCTCCGACTCGATCTTTTGTTCCCACGGTGCAGGTTTTCCAGTCCACTGGGATGAAGTCATTGATTATATTCACTGTAAATAGGAGGGGTTTTATGAAAGCGTTAATCACTGGGGCGAGCTCGGGAATCGGCCGGGATATGGCCCGAGTACTGAGCAAGCGAGGTTATGATCTGATTCTTGTCGCCCGCCGGGTCGACCGGCTTGAGGAGCTCAAAGAGGAGCTCGGCACCGGGGTGGAGGTGATCGGGCTCGACCTTGCCCGGACGGAAAACTGTTTTGCGCTGTTTGAGCGGGTGCGGGAGGAGGAAATTGACCTGCTGATCAACAACGCCGGTTTTGGAGTGTTTGGAGCGTTTGACAAAACCGATCTCCACCGCGAGCTCGAGATGATTGACCTCAACATCCGGGCAGTGCACATCCTGACCAAGTTGTTTGTCCGCAAATTCAAACAGGCAAACAAGGGCGCAATCCTCAATGTCGCCTCCTCCGCAGCGTTCCTGCCGGGCCCGCTGCTCTCGAGCTACTACGCCTCCAAGGCGTATGTCCTCCGGCTGAGTGAAGCGATTTACGAGGAACTCCGGCGGGATGCAAGCAACGTCTCGATCAGCGTGCTCTGCCCCGGCCCGGTGCAGACCGAGTTCGACGCAGTGGCTGACGTGCGCTTTAGCGTGCGCGGCCTGAATAGCTACTATGTGGCGCAATATGCGATTGACCAGGCTCTGGATGGAAAGCTGCTTATCATTCCGGGCGGTATGATGAAAACGGCGCGGGTGTTGGAAAAGTTTGTCCCCGAAAAACTGTTGCTGCGGATTTCCTACCACATGCAGCACCGGAAAAACCATTGAATCGGGGTGAAAAACTGGAAGAATAGAGCTGCCAGAGCCTCCCACTGTAAGGTCAACAAGTTGGATACTTCCTTTTTCAACTAAAGCTAAAAACCGGAATGTTTTCACCCTTTATCATGAAATAACAATCTGTGTCCCCACTGCCAGATGGGGACATTTTTTGTACGCAGAAAACCATACGCTAGGCGAGAGGAGCAAAAGGGGCCTAATGACGATGATGCAGACAGAAAAGTTCCCGTTGTTTTAGAGTAAAGGTGTGGTCTACCAACTGCACGATAAAAAGCAGAGGGAGGTCATTGCAATGAATGACGTAAAGAGTTTATCGCAGAGCCTGCCCCTTAGGGTATACAAGTTAGAATAGCAAGAACCACATCGTATTTGCCC
>EQ973338.1:166042-182367 GCA_000158655.1 [Clostridium] methylpentosum DSM 5476 | reverse complement strand
AGTGGTTATGACTATTATCCTCTGTGCGCAAAGAAACAGACGCAGCACAACATGGATGGCTCTGCCAGAAGCAAAATCAGAGGGGAGGCAAACTGGGACTGCCAATATATGGATGAAAACCAGTTTTTTCACCGACTTGTCCCAATTGGGGCTTTGGACTTAAAATTAAGGAATAATACACAGCATTCCAGCGCAGCAGGATTGGTATTTTACAATAATGTCGAAATTATGAATTATTGTTGACATTGTCGGTTAAACAAGGTATGATCAATATATCTTTCGAAAAAAGTAAAAAGAGGTGCTGGATTTTGCAACAAAGAGAAAAATTTTCCTCTCGTTTAGGCTTCTTACTCATTTCCGCTGGCTGCGCAATCGGCCTGGGAAACGTGTGGCGGTTTCCCTACGTCACTGGGCAGTACGGCGGCGCGGCATTTGTATTGATTTATCTGTTTTTCCTGCTCGCGCTCGGCCTCCCCATTATGGTCATGGAGTTCGCGGTCGGTCGGGCAAGTCAGCGCAGTGTCGCGACTTCCTTTCAGGTACTCGAACCAAAGGGGAGCAAATGGCATCTGCACGGCTATGTCGCCATTGCGGGCAACTATCTGCTCATGATGTTTTATACCACCATCGGCGGCTGGATGCTCTCTTATTTTGTAAAAATGGTGAGTGGAACGTTTGTCGGGCTTTCGACCGAGCAGGTCAAGGGTGTCTTTGACTCGATGACTGCCCAGCCGGTGCCAATGGTGTTCTGGATGGTTGTGGTCGTTCTGCTCGGGATGGGTGTCTGCTCGCTCGGCTTGCAAAACGGTGTGGAAAAGATCACCAAGATTATGATGTGCAGCCTGTTTTTTATCATGATTGCACTCGCCATACGCGCGGTAATGCTCCCTGGGGCAATGGAGGGGCTGAAATTCTACCTGATGCCGGATTTCGGTAAGATGGCTGAGGCAGGCGTTGCCGATACCATTTTTGCCGCTATGGGACAAGCGTTTTTCACACTGAGCATTGGCATCGGCTCGATTGCAATTTTTGGCAGCTATATCGGGAAAGACCGCTCTCTGACAGGGGAGGCGGTCAACATCACTTTGCTTGACACCTCGGTTGCGCTCATCGCCGGCCTGATCATTTTTCCCGCCTGTTTCTCGTTCGGCATCCAGCCGGACAGCGGGCCCAACCTCGTATTTGTCACCCTTCCGAATATTTTTAACTCGATGGCAGGCGGACAGCTGTGGGGTTCCCTCTTTTTTATCTTTATGTCGTTTGCATCTCTTTCCACCATCATTGCAGTGTTTGAAAACATCGTTTCGTTTGGCATTGACCTGTGGGGTTGGTCGCGCAAAAAGGCAGTCGTGGTCAACATCATTGTCATCATCCTTCTTTCCCTGCCCTGTGTGTTCGGGTTTAACCTGCTCAGCGGGATCCAGCCGCTCGGCAGTGGATCGACCATCCTCGACCTGGAGGATTTTATCGTGAGCAACAACCTGCTCCCGCTCGGTTCGTTGGTCTACCTGCTGTTCTGCACCAGGCGGTACGGCTGGGGATGGAAGAACTTTCTCTCCGAGGCCAACACCGGAAAGGGGATCCGCTTTCCCAAATGGATCCGGATTTATGTCACCTTTATTTTGCCGCTGATCATCATCGCGGTGTTTGTGCAGGGATATATCAGCAAGTTTTTTGTCTGAGTGCGGTGCACTTCCGCTTTTAGATTTCCTTGAAGTGACGCTGTTGTAAATTCATTTAGGCGGACTGTTATAAAAAGATTGAACGGAGCTTTCCAATCGGGAAGCTCCGTTTTTTTGTCTAGAAAAGATCAATCGGGCGAAAAACAATCCCACAAAGCGGCATTACTTCTGTATTGGCGGCGGATACAACCTCAAATAATCGAATTTTGTCGAAAAGAAATGGTCGACGATTTCTCGACTAAATTCGTTCTTCATTCTGGTGACGTTGTTCAATTTTGATAATGAGTCATATGTATTCTATGCATAAACGTAACAAATTGCCTAGAAAAAGAAACTATCTAAAAGTATGTCTGTTGGGCAATACTTATAATAGTTTGCAAGATGGATTATCAGCGAATATGATTAACTTATTCTAAAATGGATGGAGGGGATGGCATGAGCGAATTGTCACGTGTTCTGGGCAGCCGGATCCGCACGTTGAGACAGCAAAAAGGGATGAGCCAGGAAGAATTGGCGTTTAAGGCGTCTTTGAGTGCAGCGCATTTGGGTCAAATTGAACGGGCTCTCAAAAATCCGACGGTTGATACTGTCAGCCACATAGCGGATGCGCTTGGAATCACGGTTGATCAGCTTTTTCAATTTGATCTGCCAAAGCAGGAAAGAGAGAATGTTACTGCCAATAAGATTCTCGCTCAGCTTGCGGACATGACCCCTGGACAGCAGCGGGACGTCCTCAAGCTAATCAAAATTTTTAAACATTTTCGTGAAGATGACTAGCGAAAATGAAAAGCTGATGTATTGAGTATACATCAGCTTTTGTATTTTGTGGTATGCTGGGCGCATACAATGTCAGATGCGCAGCAGGAGCAGCAGGATCAAGCCGAGCGTCAGGCTGCACCCCGCCAGCACAAAGCAGACTGTCCGCCGATCTTGCGGCGGTACCTTTTTCAAAAAGAAGAGCCGGCGGCTGATCTGCTGAGCGTCGAGCAGCAAAAATAAGGGAAGCAAAATGCAAAGAAGGGAGGAGAGCAGGTTCGCTGTAAAATCAACCCATGTATTTTGGCGGAGGAAGGAGAGAATCAGCCGCAGCGCTGCGGTCAGACAGGCGATGAGGAGCAGCGCTGTGTTCCACCGCCTGCGGGGTTGTGCGGTATGGATTTCCCGCTGGGTATCCTCAAGTTGCTGTCTGAGTTGTGCGGCGGTCTGAATCCGGTCGTTGGGGTCCAGGCGGATGCAGCGCTCCACAATCGCGCCCAGCGCCCCGTCTGCCCGCCGCTGGCTGGGGGGAAATCCGGTTGACATGACGTTGATGAGCACGCCGAGGGCATACAGGTCGGTGCGCCCGTCACTCTGGCAAAAGCCGAACTGCTCGGGCGCTGCGTAGCCAACTGTACCCAGAATTGCAGTGTCGCGGTTCGCATCAGGTCGAACCGCCCGAGAAATGTCAAAGTCGATCAGCCTGACCTTCCCCTGGCTGTCGATCAAAATGTTGGAGGGCTTGATATCTCGGTGGATGATCCCGCGTTGATGCAGCCACTCGAGCGTGTCGCAGAGCTGCACACAGCAGCTGACAACCTGTTCATTGGAGAAGGTTTTTTCCCGTTCGAGCATCTGCTCAAGGGTTTCTCCCTGTATATACTCCTCAATCACAGTACAGCACCCGTCCAGCACAACGACGCTGTGCACCTTTGGGATACTGTCGAGGGGACAGTCCTGCAGGGTGCGGTAAATCTCCGCCTGTCCCGGTCCCATTCTTTTTTTGACCGCGAGACTGCCGTCGAGCTCGCTGCGCACAAGACAAGTGGAGTACAGCTTCCCTTCACTCAATGGCTTGAGTTCGCGGTATTGGGAGAGGAGATATTGTTGAGTGACGTTTTGCATGGTGCACCTGTCTCCTATGGGTTGATTTTTTCCTCATTTTATTTTACCATAGATGTAAGAGGTGGTAAATATGCAAAAGTCCACACAGGAACTTCTAAAAACGCTGCAGTCCAAACAGGACATCCGCAGCTATTTGGAGGAAAATCAGAAGGAATTGCTCAGCAATAGTTTGCCGCAGCTGCTGGAAGAACTTTTGCAACAAAAACAGCTGACGAAGGCAAAGGTTATTGAGCGGGCGAATCTGGACCGCGTCTATGCGTATCAAATCTTTTCTGGAATGCGCTCCCCTTCGCGGGATAAACTGTTGCAGCTCTGCTTGGGCATGAAAACGACTGTGGAGGAAGCACAGCAGCTCCTGCACGCGGCGGGGCAGGCGCCGCTCTACCCGCGGGACAAACGGGACAGCATATTGCTGTTTGCATTTCACCAACAGATTTCGGTGATCGAAGTCAACAGCCTGCTTGCTGACCTAGAAGAAAAGCTGCTCAGTTGACAACGCACAAGAGAGAATCTGCATGTTTGGAGAGGTAAGCAGTCGACCGGACCAGCACCCTCTCTGCACATAGCTCGGCTCAAAAGAGGCAGCAATCAGCTGCGGGGTGGATTTGTTTGAAACGCCTACAGCTGATTGTGTATGTCAGCAGTCAGACGAGCAGCGGGGTCCAAATATCTGTTTGGACGAAACCCTTTGGGAATGGAATTGCCGCGGTGAACAGGTGGATTCCCGTTTTGTTGCTCTCGCATTTTTGGGCCCGCCGTAAGGCATGTCGCAGAAGGTGACTCATCAAGGGGGCGCTTTTTGGAAGCATCTACCGTCGTTGAGGACAACCGTTCGGAGTGTGGGATGCAGAATGTGATCACAGGGTTCAACGCACCTTGAGGGGCTAATCCGGTATTCAGCCCTTGTACTACCATTTCACTGAAGGAGATAGTTTTCAGGACGTTTTTAACCGTCGTTTCAAGATGGCGCAAAAAGGTAAAAGGATCTTTGCGCCACCTTGAAGTGCAAAAAGCGTATGCCTCTGAATGGCTGTACAATACGCTTGCCCGTTGTCACATTGAAATGTAGTTGCAAAAAATCCGCCTGAGCAGCTCGCAGGCGGATGTTTCGTATAAAAGAGTTGACCACTGGCTCTCCCAATGGAGTATAGTTGACACAGCGGGCAGATACAAGGCAATAAGCGGGTGAATGGGGACCAAGCAGGAAATCCCTTAGATGGGTGTGAAGGAATTTAAGGCAAAAACAAGCCACCTTCAGAAAGTTACCCGAAAAGCAATGACTCCAACCCCTTCGAGAGGTTGCTTGTTCTAGGAGTTTGCTCCTCCCTCTGGCTCAGCCGCTGCGCTTTTCGAGTGGATATCCCTGCACAAAGGCTTGCCCCAGACAGGGCAGCAATGAACAGCAGTTCCACGCTGTGAAACTGCCATCTTCTGAAGAAGGGGATCTCTTGTTTCGGAAAGCAGGACAAATAATAGATGGGATTAGAAACCAGCATTCCTAAGGTAGAAGTTACAGACCGAGTATTGCAAGGCGTGATGGAAGGAATTTTCAGAAGCTGCTGCCTCCGCCGCCGTGGCTGGTTCCGCTGCTGCCTGTGTGGGTGGTGCTCGCTCCGCCTCCGCCCCCGCTGCTGGATTCAATCCGGTGCTGAGTCATGGTGGTGGTAATAAACCGGTCACTCTGCTGTTTGAGGCGGAAGGAACTGCTGTCAAGATAGGTTGCGCTCGTGACGGTGTTCTGCTTTTTGTTGACCGCCACGAGGATTCCCACAACAATCCCTCCCACTGCAACCGCAACGCCGAGGTAGATCAGCCAGTTGCGCGCGCTATAGGCGAGTCGCCCTGAAAAGGTCGAGGGGCGCTCGGATACGGTGTGCTGGTTTGCGGGAATGCCCTGATTGATATACTTTTCTGTCATTTCAAGAAAGGTCTCAAACCCGCCCATATAGTCCTGACGTTTGAGGAAACTTGCCACCTCGTCGGTGATTGTTTTAATGCGAGCGTCTGTGAAGTAACGAATGGCCTCCCCTGTTGTGGACATCCACACCTTGCGGTCCTGCATGTCGATGAGCAGAAGAACGCCGGTGTTGTCCTCGCCGTAGCCGAAGCCGTTGTAATCGTAAAAATCGTCCGCATAGTCCTGCGCCCCTTTGCCCTCGTTGTCGTCAGTGGTCACGAGCACGATGTCCATCTGGACCTCCTCGGCGAGAGAAGCGGCTGCGTTTTGCAGCTCCTGCCGCTCTTCAGCGGTCAACAGGTTTGCGTCGTCGTATACCTTTTGGTCGACTGCCCCGACTGGAAGCAAGCCGATTACAGAGAGGATCAACAGCATGCAGGCCAGGGCGGCGGGAATTCTCTTTTTAATCATAAGAACATCCCTCCGATCAACAGAATGACAAACACCGCGGCGGCAATCGAACCAAACCAGGCGAGCGCCTTGGGGATGCAGAGCGGTAGTTTGCCGACCACCTTTCCGGTCTGTCCATTCATGGCAAACAGAAAGTCTTTGTTCTTGTATTTATAGGTGAGCAGAAAGAGGGGGAGCAGGGTGTAACGCGCGTCCGCCTTTTGGTACTGGGTGGACCGGTTGGTGACAGTGACGGTGCTGTAGCCGTTGATTGTATCGCGCAGCCGCCGCTCGCCGTACTGATCAACTCGGTTACGGATGCGGGGAAAGACCTGGTTGTGATCCTGATCGTATTTTTCCGCAAAATAGCCCGAGAGATAGGACATGGAAAAATCCTTGATGTCCTTGTAGTCGTACGGTTCGAGCAGGTCCATCAGCTGGTCGTCGAGCTTGCTGGAGCCGTCTGCGGGAACGCCCACAAACTCCATTTCCGCTTCGCGGGAGATGGCAAAATGGCTGGTCTCGGTGTACTGTGTGTTGCCGCTGCGCCAGCTGCGCACCCTGGTTGCCTTTGCGTTGAGGGTTTGATCCACCGCACAGTCAAACAGCCAGAAGGGGATATACATGCCGGTGATCTTTTCAAGCTGTGCCTTGGACCTGAAATCCTTGGGGACAAGCGGCTTTTTGGACCATTTGAGAAAGGATTCCACCGCTTGTTCCTTTTGAACGCGGAAGGGGATGAGCTGGGTCGGCTTGAATGAGCCGGAGAGCCGGTCAGCCAGGATGGTGGGATTGTGGCAAAACATGCAGAAGGTCGCCGCAGTCGTGTCGTCGGTCACAATCTGCGCGCCGCAGCTGGGACAGCTGTAGGCCCGCGCGTTTTGGTTGAACTCTTCGTTTTCCGGCTCCTCCTCCCGCACATCGTATGGTGCAGCCTGTTCCGGTTCGATCGGTTCCGCCTGTTGCAGTTGCTGTTCGTTGAATTCGCTGGCGCAGTATTCACATTTCCAGCTTTGGGTCCCTGCATTAAATTCGAGCGGCGCACCGCAGGCAGGGCATTTATAGGTGACGATATCGGGCATAGGTAACTCCTTTCAGAGAAGTAGGATACTTTTATGATAGCATACAACCCGCTTGTTGTCCACGCATTTGACAAAAACTTTGGTTTATACTAGTATAGTGGTAGAAAGGGAGGGAATCTTTTGAGAGTTGATTTATTTTCGATCCTCATGATTGTGCCTTGGGTCGCGACTTTTGCAGGCTCCATTGCCGCAGTTTACATTTCTATTAACACCCAGCGCAAGCAAGGGAGCCTGCTCGGATTTGCCGCGGGCATCATGATTGCCGCTTCGATCTGGTCGCTCATCCTGCCTGCGTTTGATGAGGCGGGCACCGGCTGGTTTGGCGTGGCGCTGGTCACGGGAGGATTTGTGCTCGGCTGCCTCGGTATGCTGCTGCTCGACAAGCTGATTCCGCACCAGCACAACGACGACAGCGAAGCCGAAGGGATTCACACGCACATGTCCCGTCCCATGCTGCTGGTGATGGCGGTTGCGCTGCACAACATCCCCGAGGGAATGGCGCTCGGCGTGGTCATCGCCTCTGCCATGTCAGACCAGGGGATGAGCTGGATGGCTGCTCTCATGTTCGGCATCGGCCTCGCGCTGCAAAACTTTCCTGAGGGGGCGGCTGTGGTCCTTCCGCTGCGGCAGTCGGGGGTTTCGCGCAAAAAGTGCATTCGGCTGGGAACCCTGGCGAGCTTCGCGGAACCCGCCGCCGCGCTCGTCGGACTTTTGCTTTCCTCTCTGCTGATTCGGTTGGGGGGGATTATCATGCCCCTCCTGCTCAGCGTTGCAGCGGGCGCAATGGTGTTTATCGTCGTCGAGGAGCTGATTCCAGAATCCCAGAGCGGCAATGTGGGACACTCCTCTACCTACGGTTTTTTGATCGGATTTTGGATCATGGCTGTCATGGGTGTTGTCGGCGGATAATCCGGTTTGTTGGCAACAGGATACAGTGAAATCCCCGCCTCAGTTTATCTGGGACGGGGATTGTTTTTTTGTAATTGAAAATCCTCGGCTGTGCCGGGGATTCGGAAAAGCTTTAGAGATGAGTATAAAAAACTACTCTTTTTGGTAAGGAAGGTGCGGCCTGACAACTGCACTCAAATACCAAAAGAAGGATATTCGAATGCCAATCAAAGTTTCGCACAGAGCCTGTCCCTTAGGGTATATCACCTGGAACTGCAACGATCATATCCTGTTTGCAACAAAATACCAAGGCATAAGAACGCCTGAAAATACAAATGCGGTCAAAGCTCATAAGGGCTGACTTGTATATTCTCTTCTAGGGCTTGTGCATATCGCGCGTTTTAAATGTTGCTTTGATTTGTATAATTCTATGAAATAAATACTAAAGGTATATTGAACATAGGCAAAAGATTTACCGAAGAAAAGGGAGCTTATGCGAGGCAAAAGCAATCCGAATATCTAGCTGTTCTCATGAAAGGAACTGTGACCCGTATAGAGTTGGTCGCATATGATGTCCCTTGAAGAGGAAAGCCGGTAACCGGCCCTTCCAGGATCTGTGTACGCTTATCTGTTCGCAGGTGGTTTTGCTTTGATCTGGTGTGTAATTATCTTTTCGGGTGGATATCAAGTGCAAATCGACCAGGTTTGATTGTAACCTCGATTTGTCCGCTGAGCGCGGAAAAAACAGGGGATTGTTCAAGGAACTGGACAGAATGAGTGAAGACGACTCGGTGCGTTTGGTTTGCAACTGCACTCAAGCCAGACCGAAATTCAGTCGACATACAGGTATTGAATGAGTTTTTGATAGGTCTTCTCTCCAATCCCCTTTACCTGCTGAAGCTGTTCCAGGCTGTCAAACTGTCCGATCTGGTCTCGAAAGGAAAGAATTGCGTTTGCCTTGGTATCGCCGATGCCGTTGATGAGAACAAGCTGTTCATATGTGACAGTGTTGAGGTTGAACCACAGCTCCACAGGCTGACTATCCGGCTGTTGCTGTTGGGGTGACGGGGGAGAAGATTCGACTGCAGAAGCGGCCTCCGGCGTTGGCTCTTCCTTCTTGTCTTCCGGAACGGCGCTGCTGGATGAAGATGGGGGCACCGCTTCAAGGAGTATCGCGTCATCCGCATAGGCAGGGCTTGCCTTCGCATTGTAGAGCACAATGGCAAACAGCATGACAAGGGCAATAGAACAGAGAATTGAGAGGACAAGTTTATCAGAACGCTCCATAAGACACCTCCTCAAAGATTACTGCATGGCGTTTCGCTTTGATCTGGGCTTCTGCGCATTTCAACCTGCTGAGCTGATCTGACGTTTGCTTGTACTGTTTTGCGTAAAGCGTGGCTGGATCAAGCAGGGTGTATCTGTAATGAAACCGCCACGTTTGGTTGAAGTTTTGGAGATTTTTTGACTGGGATGAGCGTTTGGATTTTCGGCGTACCAGCGTTTCGTTGGGCAGGGAGCCAAAAAGACAGCCCGGTTTTCTACTAACACAAGTCAAAATCACCGGTTAAGCCGGAGGTTTGAGTAGACCCTAGAAGGTCCTGATACCGGCGGGCGTCTTAAGACGCGCCGAATAACTTTCGTTTGCATCTCGCTCCCCACCGCCCGTAAACGGGCAACTATCCTTCCTATCAGAAATTGTTGCGTAACTGCTAAAAGGCTATTTGTCAGCTCGCTTCGCTCGTAGCTTTTTGCTAAAGTATACGGGAGAAGCCCGCCAGTAGAGCAGGTGGTTCTTTCTACCCAAAAGAAAGCAGCCGGAATAACATCCGGCTGCTGTTTGCTTTTTATTGATCGGGATCTTGCGCAGCCGGGGCCTCGGAGACAATTTCTTTGAGGGAGGCAGCTAGCCCCGCGAGCGACTGAATTTCACTCGGGATGATAATTTTGGTCGCTTTGCCGTCCGCCGCTTTGGCAAACGCTTCAAATGACTTGAGCGCGAGCACCTGCTCGGAGGGGTTTGCAGCGGTGAGCAGCTTTAAGCTGTCCGCAGTCGCCTTTTGGACCATGGCAATCGCCTGCGCCTGACCGTCTGCTTCCCGGATGCTCTGTTCCCGCACCGCGTCCGCGTGCAGGATGAGCGCCTGCTTTTCCGCCTCAGCCCGCAGAATTTCAGATTCCTTCGACGCCTCAGCGCGGAGAATCTGAGATTGCTTTTCCCCCTCTGCGACAAGGATTTCGCTTCTCTTGCGACCCTCTGCCTGGAGGATCGCCTCACGGCGTTCCCGCTCCGCTTTCATCTGCTTTTCCATCGCATCCTGGATTTCACGCGGCGGGATGATGTTTTTGAGCTCAACGCGGTTGACCTTAATACCCCATTTGTCCGATGCCTCGTCGAGAATTGCGGTGATTTTTGTGTTAATGACGTCGCGGGAGGTCAGGGTGTGGTCAAGTTCCAAATCGCCGATGATGTTGCGCAGGGTGGTTGCCGTCAGGTTTTCAATGGCAGAAATCGGCCGTTCCACTCCATAGGTGTAGAGCTTTGCATCGGTCACCTGAAAGAAGACGACGGTGTCAATCTGCATGGTGACGTTGTCTTTGGTAATGACCGGCTGGGGTGGGAAGTCGATGACATGTTCTTTTAAAGAGACTTTTTTTCGCACCTTGTCGAGGAAGGGGAGTTTGAGATGAAGTCCAGTCGACCAGGTCGCGTAATAGGCGCCGAGGCGTTCGATGACGTTTACCTGCGCCTGTGGGACGATTTTAATGCTGCTGATCAAAATAATCAGGATAATGACAATGACTCCAAGAATGACATAAATTCCAATATTATCCATAATCTTACTCCTTTACTGTGATGCAAAGAGGTTTGTTGCCGTGGCACATGTTCTCGTAGCGGGTGCAGACTGTGCAACTGCATCGAGACAAAATCTAACTGTAATCCTCGGGCGCTGCGACGTGTACAATCAGCCGGACGCCGGTGATCTTTTTGACGACCACATTGGTGCCTTTTTCGATCTTGCCGCCGTCGTCGCTGCGTGCGCTCCAATCGAGCCCGTCGATTGCCACACGGCCCTGTGATTTAAAATTGTCAATGCTTTCGATGACCTGGCCGATTTGGCCAATTAAGCTGTCAGCGTTGGTGGGGACAATCGTTTTGTTCATCAGCTTTTTGGCGAGCGGACGGGTCAACAGAAGCAGAATGACCGAAAGTATGATAAAAATCATAATCTGGGCCGCGGCTGGGGCATCGAACACAGCGGCGATAAACGCGCCGAGGCTGCCCAAGGCAAACCAGATCGACACGAGCTGGGTAGTGACAGCTTCCAGAATCGAGAACACCACAAACAGCACAGCCCACGCTATGAGATAAATCGTCATAGTATTTCCTCCTATCACAGATATTATAACAACTACAGCCCTTGATTACAATTACAAATCAATGACAAATTGGATCCGTTAAACTTGTGCAAATTCATCAAGAGGTTGAAAAAATATTTGGGAACAAATTCTTTTCGACAGTATATTCCCAAATAAAGGGATATAATGGAGGCAAATCAAATTTAAACAGGGGACGGGCTGTTCCCTGTCAGAAATGGAGGAAGTAAAATGAGAACCAAGCTGTTGCACACCCAGCAATCCCTTGCTCACCGGACGGTATTGAGCGCCATCGCGGTTGCTGTGTTTTCATTTCTCGTTTCCAATGCAAAGGTGCTGGGATCGTTTTCACCATTCGGGCTGTCGTTTTGTATGGCGGTGCCCGGTCCGCTCACCATTTTTTCCTTTTTAGGGAGTATCCTCGGCTACATCGTGTTTGGTGGGGTGCAGCAAAATGCTGTTTACATAGCCGGCCTTGTGCTGTGCGTCGCGGTGAAGCTCGCCTTTACCCCCAGAGGAAAGAGCAGCCGGTTTTTGTACGGGTTTCGCTCGATTGTGGCGTTCGCCTCTCTGATGATCGTCAATATCTTTTACAGTGCGGTGGTAGCGGTCAGCGTTCCAACCCTTTTGCTTCGAGTGGCGGAGAGCGTGCTCTGCGGCTGTCTGGCTTACATGTCCAGCGCTGTGCTCGACGCGGTGGGACAAAAAAAGCTCGAGTTTAATTTTGTCGAACGGGCGAGCCTGGCCATCCTCTCCATCCTGCTGCTGATGGCTCTCTCGGGTATCCAGGTGGGGGGGCTCAACATCGCTCGGTTCATCGGCGCGGCCTGCATCATGGTCGCGGTCTACCGCCTGGGTTACAGCGGGGGAGCGGTTGCGGCGATCCTGTTCACCATTGCCATGGTGCTCTATGAGCCTTCGACAGCGGTGAGCGCGGGGAGCTTTATTATTTCCGCATTTTTGGCAGGGGTGTTCAAGCCGTTTGGAAAGATCGGACAGGCAGCGGTATTTTTGAGTGCAAGCACCTTTATCGGGATTGTTCTGGGAAGCGACGCGGTGTCGACCGCAAACCTGCTCGAGGTCCTCGGCGGTGTGATCCTCTTTATGCTGATTCCGGACAAGGTCTATCAGAAGTTTGATAGCCGCAAGGCGGTGCAGCAGGCTGATCCGGATATTTCCGGCATCAAGGAACAGCTCTCCCACAAGCTGAGGTTCACTGCAAAGACGCTGGTGGATTTACAGGAATCAGTGCAGGAAGTCTCCGATCGGATGGAGGAAATCTCGGTCAACGACATCACAACGGTTTATTCCAAGACCTGCAACCAGGTCTGTAAAGATTGCGGGCTCAACACCTTCTGCTGGGTCACTGCCTACAGCGATGCGATGAACGCGCTCAATGCGGCGACCCGACAGCTGCGCAACCACGGCAAGTTGACCCGGGAGTCAAGCCCGTTCTTTTTCCAGCAGAAGTGCTGCCAGCTCGACACCTACATCCAGTCAATCAACCACAACTACAAGGATTACCTTGCCCGGGAAAATGCGGCTCGGCGCATCAGCGAGGCGCGGCTGGTGGCGATTGAACAGTTTGAGGGGATTGCGAACATGCTCTGTGAGATGAGCACTGAGCTCTCGGAGGTTGCATCGGTGGACAGCCATGCCGGGGAGACGGTGCGCCAGGTGTTTGATCACAACGGCTACCGGATGGCGGAAGCGGGCTGTGTGCTCGACCGGTATGGGCGGATGTGTATCGACGTGTATCTTGACGAGGAGCCCCGGCACAACGACCTTCCAGTGATCTGTAACCAGATTACCGACCAGCTTGACCGGGAGTTCGAACTGCCCAGCCGGATGCGTGCGGACGGCAGGACAAAGCTCAGCTTTTTTGAAAAAGCGAATTTGAGCGTTGATTTCCATGCGGCTCAGATTTCAAACAACAACAATAAGTACTGCGGGGATAGTTTTGAACAGTTTATGGATTCCAAGGGATTTGTCCACTTAATTTTGAGCGACGGGATGGGCAGCGGTTCCCATGCGGCGCTCGACAGCACGATGACCTGTTCGATTGTTCACCGACTGATCAAGGCGGGGTTTGGGTTTGAATCCGCCTTTAAGCTCATCAACCTTTCGTTTTTAGTCAAATCGCGGGAGGAATCCCTCGCCACATTGGACGTCTGTTCTATCGATCTCTACACGGGGGAGGCGGAGTTTATCAAAGCGGGCGCGGCGAGTTCATTCGTGCTGCGGGACAAGCGGGTGACCAAGGTGGAGAGCAGTTCGCTGCCAATTGGAATTATACAAGGGATTGGATTTGACCGGTACCACATCAAGCTCGGTGCAGGGGACATTGTGGCGCTTGTGTCGGATGGGGCTCTGGCGACTGGGGAGGACTGGCTCGGGTCAGAGCTCCAACTGCTCCGCGACCGTCCCGCCGAAGAGATCGCAAAGCGGTTGTGCAGCGAGGCGGAGCGGCGCCGGATTGACGGCCACAGCGACGATGTAACCGTTCTGGTTGCAAAAATTAATAAGGCCGGAAAATAGAGACGCTTCTGGGCGGGAATAGGATGGCTTGAAGACAGCGGGACGAGCGGGTATAGCAGAAAACACCGCAAGTTCTTTCAAGGGGTCACAACGCGGCACTCAATCGCTTTTGACTGGCTGTAGGAATATTCCGGCAAGGTCCGCCTAAGCAAAGAAAAACGTCCCTATGCCCTTGACAGTGTTGCCTGATCAAAGGAGATATTGTTTTCCTGATCAGCGGCAAATTGTTTGGAACTCTGTCTGAAAAAGCGGATTTGCGGGCTGCGGTTTTTGCTGAATAGCTGGGCACTCGGGGGATACTGCATTGTATTGGTGTCCGAACTGTTTCAATTGCCTTCATTCGCAGCAGCCGCGGTACCGCGTCCATTGGAATTCAGTTTTGATCCCCGGAGCCTGTGGGTGCCAGAAGGTCGATTCTCCTGCTGAATGCAATGGCAAAACACGCAAATCAGAACGAACAGAGTGAAAAGAAAAAGGAACGGACTGGAGTCCGTTCCTTTTTGTTTTAACCGATTAATCCTCGATGTCTCGGCGCTTTGTCCACAGGATTCCGCCAAGGGCAAGCGCTGCAAATCCAGCTGCTGCGAGAGGCAGTGTGCCCGCGTCGCTGGTTTTTGGCGTGTCGGATTTCTCAGAATCATTTTTCGGGGTTTCAGGGGTTTCCTCTTTCTTAGGATCTTCAGGAGTGGGAGTTTCCTCCGGCTTTGTCTCTTCCTTTAAGATGAGGGAGCCAATTGCATCGAGCAGGGTGGCGGCAGCATCGTCCACCTCTTTCTGATAGCCGTCATAAAGATATTCATCGTCGAGCAGCTCCTGAGCAGCCTGTTTCGCCTTGTTCAGCTCTGCCACCGAGGCTTCGGTGTACAGAGAGACATCGACTGCGTTTGCGCGGTCCATCGCTTCTTGCAGCTTGGATGTGTCCGCCGCAACCGAGGTCTGTGCAATGGCATCGATGAGAGTGTAGATCATTTCCTCGATTTCATTTGGGGTGGCATCGACGCCGAGTTTGTTCGCCTCTTCTGCCAAGGCACGGATCTTTTTCTTGTCCGCCTTGATCATATTAATTTTGTCCGCGTCTTTGGCGATCAGGGCGAGGAAATCGGCGTTGGTATTCACAAGTTTGGTATCGTAGACAATGACGATGGTGTTAAACCACAGCGAGTCCTTTTGAACGCGCGTTTGGCTGGGGGCTTGGCTGAGCAGATTGAACAGCCAGAGGTTCTCCCGGAACGCATCCTGCTCATATTCTTTGAGGTTGTTAAATGCGTCGGATTCAGACAGCTTTTGAGCATAGGAGAGGGCGTCAGCGAGGTATTGCGGCGGGGCGACGGGGTTTTTGACCACCAGCTGATGGGCTGCCTCGTCGAGGAGGTAGCCTGCCTCCCACACAACGTCGTAGATTTCACCCGGTTTGTTGTAGACCTCTTTGGCTGCATCCAGCGCCTTGGCATAATTCGCCCAGGTGTCTTCGGTGTAATCCGACTGAATAAAGATCGGCTCGTAAAAATCGATCAGCTGTTTGAGCGCTTTATAAATTTGATCGGTTGCGGCTTCTTCGGTGTAGACCAGGACTTCTGACTTGTCCTGCACATCCTGAATCATCTGCTGAACCTGCTCTGCTGTTGCGTCTGGATTGGCCAGCAGAGCGACAGCAGCATCGTAAACCGGTTTAAATTCTTGCCAGGATTCCTCTGTAAAGTCAGATTCAACAAATTGATTGATCAGCCAATCTAGCTCGGACTTGTTTACTTCATCCGCGCCTTCATCGGGATCCCCGGTTTCTTCGCCCACATTCGGGCCGCCGTCCTCCCCTTTCATCGTCTCATCGCCAGTTGAGGGCGGGGCGGGTTCGGTGACTTGCGGCATATCGTCTGTTGTTTCGTCCATTCCGTCTGATTCAACTGTTACAGACTGCTCCCGGTCGGCGGAAAATATCTCCTCCGTGTTGGTAGCAGCATCCCCTTCAGCAGGGCTGTCTGCACCCTGGACGCTGATTGTGGACGCCCCAATGGAACAGATCATTGCAAGTGTCAGGGACAAAGCGATCAATTTCCTTTTCATGATACATTCTCCTTTGCGTCAACGGTTTTGTTACATATTTCCTGAATAAACAGGATTCGACAATTTGCCTTTTCATTGTATCATAATGTGTTATAAATTGCAACATATTTTTGGAATAAAAGTTATTTTTTGTATAGAAAAACGAAAGTTTTGTTCGACGAAAAAATGGCAAAAAAGCCCTTAATACAAATGATTTCTAGAGTATTTTTTATTGTTTGATTGTTTTAAATTGTTTTACTGGGACCAACAGTTGCAGATGAAAAAGAGAGAAAAGACATTTTTTGTGTGTTTTAAAAACTGGTTCGGCATTGTTTTCACTCTCATTGTCTTGGTTAGCTTTAGCGAAACAACAACCCCCGGCTTTGCCGGGGAGAGTAAAAAGAATTATATAGTGAAAAGCCCCCCTGGTATCATAGAAGTGCGGTCGGCCAACTGCACCAACAAAATACAAGGAGGTCTTTTCAGAAA
>EQ973338.1:135845-165495 GCA_000158655.1 [Clostridium] methylpentosum DSM 5476 | reverse complement strand
CCCCGGCTTCGCCGGGGGTCCTGACTTGATGACAGGGAACTACTTTATTACCTTCCTCAAATGAGATTCAGGGCACAAAAAGCCCCGAGGCTGACTTGAGTCAGCCTCGGGGCTTTGAAGCGTAATCTCTATTTGTACAGCTCTTGCAGTTTGACGAGATAATCGTACTTGTCTGCTGCGTCGGCTGCCGCTTTGTTGAAGAGCTCTTCCGCTCTCTCAGCGTTCTGGCGGGCCAGCGCGCTGTAACGGACTTCGTTCATGATGAAGTCTTTGTAGTTTGCGGTCGGCGCCTTACTGTCGAGCATGAACGGATTCTTGCCCTCAGCCTTGAGGCGCGGATCGTAGCGGAACAGGTGCCAGTAGCCGGCGAGAACCGCGTTCTTTTCCTCGGTCTGCGCTTTGCTCATGCCGCCCTTGATGCCGTGGTTGATGCAGGGTGCGTAAGCGATGATAAGGGAGGGGCCGTGATAGCTCTCCGCCTCGGTGAACGCTTTGATGCACTGGTTGTAGTCAGCGCCCTGAGCCACCTGAGCCACATAGACATAGCCGTAGCTGATCGCCATCTGGGCGAGGTTTTTCTTCTTGACTTCCTTACCAGCTGCCGCGAACTGAGCAACCGCGCCGGTCGGGGTGGATTTGGAGGACTGGCCGCCGGTGTTGGAGTACACCTCGGTGTCAAAGACGAGGATGTTGACATCTTCGCCCGAAGCGATGACGTGGTCAAGTCCACCGTAACCGATGTCGTATGCCCAGCCGTCGCCGCCGAAGATCCAGACGGATTTCTTGTTGAGGTAGTCTTTGTTTTCGACGATCTCTTTGCCTTCCTCAGTGCCGGCGAGCGCTGCGATGAGCTTGTCGGTTGCGACCTTGTTGGTCTTGCTGTCGGTCAAAGTTGCGAGGAATTCATCCGAAGCGGTTTTGATCTCGCCCTCTGCCTTTTCGTTGATCTCTTTGACCTGGTCGATGAGGCGATCTCTGAGGCATTCCTGCGCGAGGTTGATGCCGTAGCCGAACTCGGCGTTGTCCTCAAACAGGGAGTTTGCCCATGCAGGGCCGTGACCCTCTTTGTTGGTGGTGTAAGGGGTTGCCGGGGAGGAACCGCCCCAGATCGAGGAGCATCCGGTCGCGTTGGCGACGTACATTCTGTCGCCGTAGAGCTGGGTGACGAGCTTGGCGTATGGTGTCTCGCCGCAGCCTGCGCATGCGCCGGAGAACTCGAGCAGCGGCTGTTTGAACTGGCTGCCCTTGACGGTGGTCTCTTTGAATTTAGCCGAAACTTCTTCTTTTGCAGGGAGGCTCACGCCGTATGCAAAGCCGTTCTGTTTGGCGAGCTGGCTCTCAAGCGGGTTGAAGACGAGCGCTTTTTCACCCTTCTTGCCGGGGCAGACGTTGATGCAGGAGCCACAGCCTGTGCAGTCGAGCACCGAAATGGTCATGGCAAACTTCATGCCGGGCATACCGGTCATCGGAGCGGTGAGCTGGCCTTCCGGAACGTTGGCAGCTTCTTCTTCCGTCATGGCAGCCGGGCGGATGACCGCGTGCGGGCAGACGTAGGAGCAGAAGTTACACTGGATGCAGTTTTCCGGAATCCAGGTCGGAACGTCGACCGCGACGCCGCGTTTTTCATAAGCAGCAGTGCCGGACGGGATGTAGCCGTCAGCATACTCGGTGAACGCCGAAACGGGGAGCTTGTCGCCGCGCTGGCCGTTGACCGCAGCCTGGATGCTGTTGATGTATGCAATCTTCGCTTTGTCGTCGCCCTCAGCGGTGATCGAGAGGTCGATCTCCTCCGCATTGGCCCACTCAGCGGGAACCTTGACTTCCACAACTGCGTTGACGCCCTTTTCAATCGCCTCGTGGTTCATCTTGACGACCGCGTCACCCTTCTTGCTGTAAGAAGCAGTTGCAGCGTCTTTCATCAGCTGAACAGCGCGGTCGATCGGGATGATGTTGGCGAGCTTGAAGAACGCGGACTGGAGGATGGTGTTGATGCGGCCGCCGAGGCCGATCTCTTTACCGATTTTCACACCGTCGATGGTGTAGAATTTGATGTTGTTCTTTGCGATGTAGGCTTTGACCTGGCCGGGGAGATGGGTTTCGAGCTGATCTGCATCCCAAGAGCAGTTGAGCAGGAAGGTTCCGCCCGGTTTGACGTCCTGAACAATGTCGTATTTGTTCATGTAGGACGGGTTGTGGCAGGCGACAAAGTCTGCTTTGGAGATGAGGTAGGTCGATTTGATCGGCTTCTCGCCAAAGCGGAGGTGGGAAATGGTGACGCCGCCGGACTTTTTGGAGTCATATGCAAAGTATGCCTGCGCATACATATCGGTGTTGTCGCCGATGATTTTGATGGAGTTTTTGTTCGCACCCACGGTGCCGTCTGCACCGAGGCCCCAGAACTTACAGCTGGTGGTTCCCTCCGGTGCGGTTTCATAGTGCTCGCCGAGCGGCAGGGAGAGGTTGGTGACGTCGTCCACAATGCCGATGGTGAAGCGCTTTTTGTCGGTGTTGTCGAATACTGCCTTGATCTGGGTCGGGGTGGTGTCTTTGGAGGCGAGGCCGTAGCGTCCGCCGTAGACCGGAACGTTTTCAAACTTGGTGCCTTTGAGGGCGGTGATCACGTCGAGGTAGAGGGGTTCGCCGATCGAGCCGGGCTCTTTGGTCCGGTCGAGGACAGAGATCTTTTTGACGGTTTCCGGCATCACTGCAAGCAGGTGCTTGACGCTGAACGGGCGATAGAGGCGGACTTTGATCACGCCGACTTTTTCGCCTGCGGCGAGCATTGCGTCAACGGTTTCTTCGATGGTGTCGGTGACCGAACCCATCGCGATGATGATCTGCTCGGCATCGGGTGCGCCGTAGTAGTTAAAGGGTTTGTAGTCGGTGCCGATTCTCTTGTTGACTTCGTTCATGTACTCCTCGACAACTTCGGGCAGAGCGTCGTAGTAGGGGTTGCCCGCCTCGGCGTTCTGGAAGTAGATGTCGGAGTTCTGGGCGGAGCCGCGCAGAACCGGATGCTCCGGATTCAGAGCGTTTTTGCGGAACGCGTCGATGATATCAAGATCCGCCATTTCCTTGAGCTCTTCGTAATCCCACATCTGGATTTTCTGAAGCTCGTGGGAAGTGCGGAAGCCGTCGAAGAAGTTGATGAACGGAACCTTGCCCTTGAGCGCAGCGAGGTGTGCGACGGGGGTTAAATCCATAACTTCCTGAACAGAGCCTTCAGCGAGCATCGCATAGCCTGTCTGACGGCAAGCGTAGATGTCGGAGTGGTCTCCAAAAATCGAAAGGGCGTGGGTAGAAATGGCGCGGGCGGAGACGTTGATGACGCCCGGCAGCTTTTCACCAGCCATTTTGAACATATTCGGTACCATGAGCAGCAGACCCTGCGAAGCCGTAAAGGTAGTGGTCAGTGCGCCTGCGAGCAGCGAGCCGTGAACAGCGCCTGCGGCGCCAGCCTCGGACTGCATCTCAGCAATTTTGACAGGGTGCCCGAAAATATTTTTTCTTCCCTCGGCAGCCCACTTGTCGGCAACCTCAGCCATCGTCGACGACGGAGTGATCGGATAGATCGCAGCGACGTCGGTGTACGCATAGGATACGTGCGCGGCGGCGGTGTTACCATCCATGGTTTTCATTTTTCTAGCCATGTTTTGTCCTCCTAAAATTATCCTGATAGTAGAGATAAATCAATTTCTACTGAACAAGAATTATTCTACCACTTATTTTGTGCCGTGTAAATAGTTAGATCGGGATATCTTGCCGATTTTCTTAGAATTTGTGGAAACCTGTTTGAATTCGGTTCAATTCTTTGACAACTTATGAAATATGTGAAAATGCAAATTGACAATCCGGGAAAAATTGATTATGATAGTACTGAAAACCAACGGATCAACCCGACAGATTTACAGTTTTAAAGGAGAAGGATTTATGGACGCAGACGGGCACAGTCCCAAGCCCCAGAAAGGCTTGTTTGCAAAATGGTTCGGCAAATCGCGCGAAAACGTCACCGAGGAGGAAATCCTCATGATGGTCGACGCCGGCGAGGAAGAGGGCGTGATCGAGCAGAGCCAAAAGGCGATGATCAATAATATTTTTGAGTTTGACGATATGACGGTTGAGGATGTTATGACCCACCGGGTGGACATTGTCGCCGTAGCAGAGGACGCGCAAATCAGCGACGCGGTGTACCACGCGATCAACGACGGGTTCTCCCGCATTCCGGTTTACAAAGAGGACATCGACAACATCATCGGCATCATCTATGTCAAAGACCTGCTCTGCCTGGTCGGCTGCAAGGCAATTGAGGACTTCAGCCTCCAGCAGTTTATCCGGGAGGTGCTCTATGTCCCCGAGACCACCAAGTGCCGCGACCTGTTTAAGCAGTTCACTGAGAAAAAGCTGCACATCGCGGTGGTGGTGGACGAATACGGCGGGACTGCGGGCATCGTCACAATGGAAGACCTCATCGAGTCAATCCTCGGCAACATTCAAGACGAGTACGACGACGAGGAGGATGAAATCACCAAGATCAACGACACCACCTATACCATGGAGGGCAGCGCGGACTGGGACGACGTCGCCGATATCCTCGGTCTCGAGGTGGAGGAAAACCCCGACTACGACACAGTGGGCGGTTTTCTCATCGATTCGCTCGGCCGGATTCCCCACGAGGGGGAGCACCCGGTGGTCAAAGTGGATGGGGTGGAATTCACCGTTCTCGTGGTGGAGGAGCGCCACATCGCCAAGGTGCGGGCAGTCAAAACCCCACGGGTCTCTCAGCCGGAATAGCGCATCGCTCGCCTGTTTTTTGGTAAAATCTGTGAGAGCGTGTCGACAAAGTCGGTAGGGATTGCTGCAATTTTAAATTGTGATGGAAATTAGCACAAAACCTCAGTTGATAAAGATGGCGCTTCCCGCAGCTTTTTAGCTGGCGGAAAGCGCTATTTTTGCTATTAGAAAATGAGTGAGTCCAGTTTTGTAGGGTTTCTCAAAGAGAAAAGCAGCTTGATCATCTTAGAACGGCATGCAAACTTAAAGTGGAGATACGGAAACCGAGCGTTTTGGTGCCGAGGGTACTGCGATGGCACGGCAGGGAAGAATACCAAAAAGATTGCAGAGTACATCCAAAACCAACTCAAAGAAAAACAGGTTGCGGATCAGGTGACACTCAAAGAATACGTAGACCCATTTACGAGCAGCAAGTAACAATTTTCGCAAGTAGCAGACCCTACCGACGCCTTCAGGCGTGGCGAGTAACAGAGGACTTTGTACGCAATAGGAACCCACCCGCTTGGCTGGTGGGTTCCTATTGCGATCTGTTTTATAGTATTTCCTTTAAAAATGCTGAAAAATCTGAATTTTTCGTCGAGCCATCCGGCAGGCATATCGTCAGATGACTCGTTTTTTCGCCCGAAATGGGGCCTTTGGATCGTGTATCACGCATTCATTGGTAGAATACGTGAATTTTTTTCGCGAAATTGCGAATAGTGCAGACATTTTTAAACGGGTATGCTATAATAAAGATAACTATTCTGTAAAACTGGGAGGTGATCGCATGGTTTACGAGAAATCATGCGGTGCGATCGTGTTTCGAAAATTTCACGGCAACGTCGAGCTGCTGCTGATTAAGCACGCCAACGGCGGCCATTGGTCGTTCCCCAAAGGGCACGTTGAACAGGGGGAGAGCGAAGTCGAAACCGCGATGCGTGAAATTAAAGAGGAAACGGGAATCGACGTCATCGTCGACCCGACCTTTCGCGAGGTGGTGTCCTATTCGCCCAAGCGGGAGATTATGAAGGACGTCATCTATTTTATTGCCAAGGCAAAAACCCACGACTATGTGCCGCAGGAGGAGGAGATCTCCGAAATCAAATGGGTCGAGCTCGGCCGGGTGCACACTTTGCTCACCTATGACAACGACAAGCAGCTTGTCAATAAGGCCAAGCCCTTTTTAAAGGATAGCTTCAGCTGATTAGCGGGCAGCATCCAAGACGAGGCGCATGCATTTTTTCGAAAAGAAAAAGGATAGGGATGTGAAAGCGTCCCTATCCTTTTTTTGATACAATTGGCTGACCATGCACTGCAAGCGTACTCATACAAAGCAAGTATTCGAATCCCAGGATAGTCACTGTACTGGATCGAGTTCCTTGTACTGAAAATTGGACAATGTGTACTGGCCATTAGAAAATTTCACCTCAGAGATCAGTTCTCCAAAGTAATGGCTGAATCCCGGACTGTCTTGGGGACATACGCCAAGGCCGGCCCGGATGAGGATTGGATCTTCCAGATCATAGTCAATAATCTCTCCGTAAATAAGCCTTGAGTTGTCTGACAGGAGTTCGCTGCAAAAAATAAACTGTTGATTGTCCAGATCCCCAGTTAAGGTTTGGGTCGGGAAATCAATTTCATATCTCAAGGCTTCATGAATGAAATGCCAGCACTGATCACTCGTGAGTTGATGATCTTCCCACATCCCGTCTTCATTTTCTTGTAGGATGTGAAGCGTGTAAACGGAAAAGGCTGTGCCGCTGCCGGTATAATAGGCGCAGATGATCTCGTCTTTTCCATCCTTGTCACAGTCAAAGTATGCTAGCTTGGGATAAAAGAAACGCGGCAGCATAGAGCCCCAGGAAAACGTCTGGCTCTGTCCACCGACAGAGAGGACAACTTCGCCGTTTTTCCTGTCGTAAAGCCAGATGTCCTCGTTCGGAAGCGCACCGATGAGAGGAAGTTCTTCTGTGTTATAGGAGATTGGACCATCCACAATAGTAGTCGACAGGAGAAGCTCACTGACAGTATCCTCTTTCTGCGACACTGGGGTTGAAGATGGTTGCTGAGATGCGGCTTGTGCTGATTCACGGCGCGCAACTGCGGAGAGTGTCTGAGGTTTTGACGAATCACAACCTGAAACCAGAATCAGCGTTAAAATCGCTAGCGCCAGCAGACGCTTCATCTAAAATACCACCTTTCCCTCCATTTTTCATAAGAGTTCCCACACAACAAAACAAGTTTAATTATTTTTGAGGCACCTACTTACAACTTGCGTCCGCTCAAGGACTTATACAAAATCCGGTGATTTACTTATGTATGCCAGTATTTTCGGTCAAGGCTGCGGTACTGCACCGCCTCGCCGATGGCGTCTGAATGGATGGATTCCTCTCCCGCGAGGTCGGCAATGGTGCGTGCGACCTTGAGCACCCGGTCGTAGGCGCGGGCGGAGAGCCCAAGTTTGTCAAACGCCTGGCCGAGCAGGGTGTTTGCGTTGTCGGTCATCCGGCAAAACCGCTGCAAATCTCCAGGGGGCAGCTGGGCGTTGCAGGTGTAGCCCCTTCCCTGATACCTCTCCTGCTGGACGCTGCGAGCAGCGACAACCCGCGTGCGGATTTCGGCTGAGCTTTCGGCCGCCTGCGGGGTGGAGAGCGACGCGTACTCCACCGGAGAGACTTCGATGTGCAGATCCAGCCGGTCGAGCAGAGGGCCGGAGACCTTGGCGAGATAGGAGGAAACTTTGCCAGGAGAACAGATGCATTCCCGCAGGGGGTGCCCATAGTAGCCACAGGGACAGGGATTCATCGCGGCGATCACCTGGATGGAGCAGGGATAGGAGAGCGTAAAGCCGGCGCGGGAAATTGTGATCCTCCCGTCCTCGATCGGCTGGCGCAGGATTTCCTTTGCGTCCCGGCGGAACTCGGGCAGCTCGTCGAGAAAGAGCACGCCGTTGTGCGCGAGGCTGATCTCCCCTGGGCGCGGCGGAAGTCCTCCGCCCGCGAGGCTGGCGGGGGAGCTCGAGTGGTGCGGCGCGCGGAACGGCCGGGAGGTGACAAGCGGCCGCCCGGGCGGCAGGATACCCGCGATCGAGTGAATGTTGGTGGTCTCGATCATCTCCTCAAACGAAAGGTCGGGCAGTATGGAGGGGAACCGTTTGGCGAGCATGCTTTTTCCCGAGCCGGGCGGACCGATGAGCAGGGCGTTGTGCCCGCCGGCTGCTGCGATCTCGAGCGCGCGCCGGGCAACCGGCTGGCCTTTCACGTCGGCAAAATCGGGGAGGGGATCGTCGGTGAGCAGACTGCTCACCGAGGTGACGATTGGTTCGAGCTTTGAAGCGCCTGTTAAAAACGAAAGAAGCTCGCTGAGACAGGATATGCCGTAGACCCGGATGCCGCGCACAACGCTTCCTTCGAGCGCGTTGTCCCGGGGAACAAAAATGTTTTGAAACCCCAAACGCTTAGCCCGCAGCACCATGGGGAGCACCCCACTGACCCGCCGCACCTCGCCGCCGAGCGACAGCTCTCCGAGAAAGACCGAGCTGTCCAGAGAGACTTTGAGCTGCCCGCTCGCCTGGAGGATTCCGAGCAGGATGGGGAGGTCGTAGATCGGGCCGGATTTTTTGACATCAGCCGGCGCGAGGTTGGCGGTGATCCTCTGCACCGGAAATTCGTAGCCGCAGTTTTTGAGCGCCGCCCGGACGCGGTCCCGGCTCTCCTTGACCGCTGTGTCGGGGAGACCGACCACATCGAAGGCGGGGAGCCCGCCCGCCATGTCGATCTCCACTGTGACCGGATAGGCGTTCAGACCGAGCAGGCCCATGCTGTGTATCGTGCAGAGCACCCGGTCACCCCCGCCCGTCCTGCGCGCTGTCGATCTCTGCGCAGATAAAGAAATACATCTCGCTCGCCATCTCGAGGACTCGACGAATCCGTTTTTCGGTGATGTCCACCCCAAAGTCGCTTGGGTAACGGGTTTCAATGTAGTAGTGGTTGAGCGCGGCGCTCTCGTCGAGCCATTCGGTAAAGTGGGGATCAAGCTTGACCGCCTGCTTGCACAGCCAAGTCAGGTTGTGCCCGTCGACCAGCCGCCCGTTTTTGAGCAGGAGGTACGCTTTAAGCGACTTTTCGGCGCACTGCTGGCAGTGAAAGGCACAGCTGTCGTACAGCCGCTCGTCGGTGATGAGCAGCTCGGCGGCGAGCCTGTCCTGCAGCGCGGCCTCAATCCAGTCGTAATAGTGCCGGCTGTCCCGGCTTCGCTCCCCTCGCCTACCCATAGAGGACCACTCCCGTCTGATCCACCCGGTTGGCAAACGAGTGAGGAATCTCCCGCAGCTGTGCCCAGCTGGCAGGGGTGTAGACCACGACGTCGTAGGGGATGTCACAGTCGACCGCCAGATAGATGTCGTGTTCGAGGCTGCCGTCCTCGTTTTCAGCGACGACAACCAGCTTAAAGCTGGTAACCTCATTCTCGAGGTCAAATTTGCAGCTAAAGAGGATGATCTTTTCGGGATGGAACTGGCCGACAATTTCGTTGCAGACCTGTTGAATCAATGCGTTATCTTGCATCACAATCACTTCCTTTGCTTCTATTATATGCCAGTGAGGATGAAAATACAATTGTTTGGTGGAAAAATTTGTCGAAAAAACTCGCGGAACGAAATAAACTTGAGCTTTGCCGGATAAAATGCTATAATACTCCTATCTGAATTTAAATGAAATTTAATGCTAAAGGATGACGGAACCATGTTATTAAGCAAACTGCTCGGCGAACGCTACAAAGAAAAACCTGCGGATGCGTCCATCCCGAGCCACATTTTCATGCTCAAGGGCGGTTACATCCGCCAGGTGGGCAACGGCATTTACTCGATGCTCATGCCCACCAAGCGCATTGTCAATAAAATCGAGAACATTATCCGGGAGGAGATGGACGCCATCGACGGCCAGGAAGTCCTCTTTCCGGTGGTTCTCCCGCGCGAGCTGTGGGACGAGTCGGGGCGCTACGAATCGGTGGGCAGCGAGCTGGTGCGGTTTCATGACCGTTCGGGCGGCGACTATGTGCTCGGCATGACCCACGAGGAGGCGGCAGTGCACCTGGCGCGCAACGAGGCGCAGTCCTACGCCAAATACCCCTTTATGATCTACCAGATCCAGACGAAGTTCCGCGACGAACCCCGCTCCCGCGGGGGGCTCATCCGGGTGCGGGAATTCACCATGAAAGACGCCTACTCCTTCCACACCTCCCAGGAAGACCTGGAGCGCTACTACGACATCTGCCACAAGGCGTATGAGCGCATCTTTGAGCGGGTCGGCCTGCCCGAAGTCATTTCGGTGGGCTCCGACTCTGGCATGATGGGGGGCGCGGTTGCCCACGAGTTCATGCTGCTCTGCGATGCGGGAGAGGACACCATTGTCACTTGTGACAGCTGCGGTTACAAGGCGAATATGGAAGTCGCCGAAGGGGTGCTTGACAAGGTGGAGGCGCAGCCGGCGGAGATCAAAAAGGTGCACACCCCGGGAGCGAACACCATCGACGCGCTCGTCGACTGTCTCGGTGTCCCGGCGGAGCGAATGATCAAAGCGACGATGTTCGCCGTTGAGGGGAGCAAACGCGTGGTGCTCGTCTTTGTCCGCGCAGACCTCGAGGTCAACGAGGCCAAGCTCAAACGGGTGATCGGGGCCAACATCTTCCCGCTCGTCGACACTGAGGGGATTGACCTCACCTTTGGCTACTGCGGGCCTTACAACCTCAAGGCGGACGGGGTGGAGGTCTATTACGACCGCTCGATCGAAGGGGCGAACGACATGGTTTCGGGTGCAAATGAGGTGGACTATCATTACACCGGCCTGAGCGTTGGACGCGACTTCCAGCCCGAACGCTACATTGACGTGGCCAAGGTGAAAGAAGGCGCCAAATGCTGCAACTGCGGCGCGCCGCTCAAGCTCAACCGTGGCGTTGAGGTCGGAAACATCTTCCAGCTCGGCACCAAGTACACCGAGAGCATGCAGATGGTTTACACCGATCAGGACGGCAAACAGCAGACCCCGATCATGGGCTGCTATGGCATCGGCGTCGGCCGCCTGGCCGCCTGCATCATCGAATCGCATCACGATGATTACGGCCCGATTTGGCCCTATGCGGTCGCCCCGTGGCAGATCCACATCTGCGCGCTGAGCAACAAGAAGATGGATGTGCAGCCGATCGCGCGGGAACTGTACGACAAATTGAGCAAAAACTACGAGGTGATCCTCGACGACCGCGGAGCAAACGCTGGAGTGCAGTTTGCCGACGCCGATCTGCTCGGTGTTCCGATCCGCATCGTGGTCAGCGTCAAAAACATTGAAAACGGCGAAGTGGAGATTTCCACACGGGATAAATCCATCCAGACCAAGGTCAAACTCGAGGACATCGAGGCTGAAATTGCAAAAATCGTTGCCCAGATTCAATAATACAAATCACAACCGCCCGGCTTTTTCCTGTAAAAGGCCCGGGCGGTTGTTTCTAATTGGTGCGCACCAAACTGCATCTGGATGGAGAGTTTAGAGGAAAAATTGATTCACTGAACGGACGGTATAAGCAGCTTTTATTGATTGTAAACGTGTATGACAAATTCGATGTTCAGCGTATTCGCTGGGTTTGATATGTATGCATAAGTGTCTTATCGCTTGATTGGTTGTTGTATTGACTTTGCGGCCAAATCACCTCTACTTTGTACCTCTTTTAGAATACAATAGGTGAAAAGCCATTTTTCAAGCCGGGGTGCAAGTTTGTTTTTGATGGGCGTTTCAAGAGCGCATTGAGTTTGGCTTTGATCAGAAAATTGGCTGGGAGAGATCAGCACGATTATATGAGTATGTCCAACCCCAAAACAATAGGGACTGTATTTCTACAGCTCCTATTTTGTTATGATAAAACCCCGGTTGTGGCGTGAATTCCAAAAGCTTAAGCGATGAGTATGACATGGAGGCTCTTTTGGGTAAAAGGCCTGACAACTGCAAACGAAAAATCGATGTGAATATCACAAAAAGTTCAGCACAGAGCCTGCACCTTAGGGTATACAAGTTGGAATTGCAACGATCAACTTGTGTATGCACCTAAATGCAGAAGAAAAATAGTTTGTCGAGAACACAAGGCGTAGAGTGGAAAAATACAAAGAAGAATTCAGAATAGATACAAACCCAATCGAAAGAAGAGCAATTGTATGACCAGTTGACACGGAAGGAATACGTGGACCAGTTCACGGGTAGCAATTGCATTTGTCCGATTGTAAAAAACAGTGCTCGGAACAGAGTCTTACAGGCGTATTTGGAAAAACTCCGGCTACGCAGGTGGATATTTACTTATTTTTATGATTCTTTTTCAGGCTTTCCCGGAGTTCCTCTAAAACTTTGCCGAGGTTGGGGGTGTGCATCGTAGGAAATGCCTTGAGCAGGCGGCGCTGCGAGAACGACCGTTTTCCCAGGTGCAGAGTGTACTTCCTGCGGAGCTGTTCAATGCGGTTTCTGCGAGTTTGGTTGGCCTCCTTATTGCCTGAGAGTTCTGCAAACAGTTCAGAAATCCGGCTGTTTTCGAGTCTGCGCTTGAGTTCTTCCCCGCTTTCGTAGAGTCCACTGCTCTCATACAGCGCGTGCAGATCCTGTTTAATCTGCCCGAGAGAGCGCAGTTTCTTGGAGAGTTTGAGCGCGGCCCAGACTGACTGTACACAGTCGGCAAGCAGGAGCGCGAGCAGGACGTACAGCAGGATGGCGCCGACTTTGAGGGGGATCTGATCCACAAGCCCCGCGACCGTGGGTTGAATGATTTGAATGATGGTCAACGAGAGCACGCCCCAGGCAATCGAAATTTGCAGGCAGATACGGCCCTGCAAGTTGAATTTTTTGTCGCTGTAATCCCACCATTTGGCGTGGAACAACTTTTCCATCAGCCACCCGGTGAAGTACTCGATCGCGCTTGCGACGATCATACCGCCGAGGAACACATCGGTGAGCCGGCCTTGAAAGGGGGTGAGAAAAATGATGATGGCGCACATCCCCACTCCGTAGATCGGACAGATCGGGCCGTTGAGGAATCCGCGGTTGACAAAACGGTGCTCCCGGGTACTGACGAGCACTGTTTCCATCACCCATCCCAGGAAACTATAAAAGAAGAAGTAAAATAAAAGCTGATAGAGGGTAAACCCCTGCAAAGTGGCTGAGAGCATGTACATTCCTCCTGTACTGGTTGTTTGAACCCTGTGGGGACAGAGTTCCTCGCTAATTGCTGTACAATGTGGTATGATGAATGAAAAATGATCCTTGCGGAAAGGGGAGAGCAGCTTATAGTTGAACCAGGATTTTGAACCGCAGGTTTTTCCGTCACTGACAGCGCAGTGTTTGCGTGATGGAAAAAGCCTGCAGCTGTGAGAATTATCGGAAACCAGTCCGACATGCGCTGCGGATGGAAAAGGCACAGAAGGATGGAGGGTAAACCGGAGGATATCGCATTGGGTTTTTCCGAGTTTATCCCCCAGCTCGCACAGGCCGACTGCACCAGGGGCGTCACAATACTGGACAAGCGATATTGAGGACGGGATGGATCTGTAGTCATGTAGTCAGAGGAGTTCCCAAACTATTTTTAGGTCAGCCGGACGACATCTTTATAAAGCGACGACAAACCTTTTGCGCGTTTCTGGAGACTGACCCAGGGAAAATCGCTGAACAGATGACGCGGCATGCAGCGGATGCAGAGCGCTGTCCGCTGTCGCAGATGCACAGCTGTCGGCAAAACAGCGGCGTGAAGAACTTGTGCGTTTTTATCAATATATGATTCTTCTATTATTTATAGCACTTTTTTGGCGAAGCGCAAGGGTTTTTCAACGAAATTCGCGAAAAGTTAAAATCTAGATTTTAGTTCATAAAATATTTACAAGTCAATTTCTGAAAAAGCTTGCAAAGGGCCGAAAGCTGCGGTATAATGACCAAGTAAGACTGTTCCAAGATATGCGTTGAAGCGAAAGGTGGCCGCCAGACGGCGGGGAATTTTCGTGGAGTATGTCCGATTTTAAACCGGGCGACAAAACTTAATGATTTTCAACACGGCAGAGGCCAGGACTGGAAAACCGCTGTCTCCTTAGAGAAGTGCGGCTTTTTAAGCTGGTTCGCGCTGGTGTGAAAATGTGTTTTTGTGTTTGCCGGAAAACGTTTTGTTTTGCGGTTATTTTATTGCTCAAGCGCGAAACACACGGCGACGTGTTAAGTTGAGTCGAGCCCCCAGGTGAATTTTTAGGAGGCGATGACAAGTGGCAGTCAAAGAAAAAATCCGTATCAGGCTGAAAAGCTATGATCACAACCTCATCGACCAATCTTGCCAGAAGATTGTCGAGAGCGCAAAAAGAACAGGAGCGAGAGTTTCGGGTCCGATCCCTCTTCCCACTAAGAAAGAGGTCGTCACCATCCTGCGCGCCGTCCACAAATACAAGGACAGCCGCGAGCAGTTTGAAATGAGAACGCACAAACGTCTCATCGACATCCTCAGACCGTCGAATAAAACTGTGGAAGCTCTTCAGAATCTTGAACTTCCTGCCGGTGTAGAAATCGAAATCAAGCTTTAATTTAGATGGAAAGCGGCAGGTCATGTTGGGAGGATCTCCCTCTCAACCAATAACCTTATAGCAGGAGGAAACACCAATGAAAAAAGCGATTATCGGCAAAAAAGTCGGTATGACTCAGATTTTCGATGAAAATGGCAAAGTCATTCCGGTCACTGTCGTCGAAGCCGGCCCCTGCGTCGTCGTTCAGAAGAAAACAGTCGAGAACGACGGCTACGAAGCAGTTCAGGTAGGCTTCAGCGATCTCAAACCCCACAAAGTGAACAAGCCCACAGCCGGACACTTTGCAAAAGCGGACGCTGCCCCGAAACGCCACCTCAAAGAGTTCCGTCTTGAGGACTGCGCGTCCCTCAACCTCGGCGACCTGATCAAAGCGGATGTTTTCGCAGAAGGCGACATCGTCGACGTCTGCGGCACCAGCAAGGGTAAAGGTTTTGCAGGTACCATTAAACGCTACGGCAACGCAAGCCTCAAGGCGAGCCACGGTACCGGCCCTGTCGGCAGACACGCAGGCTCCATGGGCGCTGCATCCGACCCGTCGAGAATCCCCAAAGGCAAAAAAATGCCTGGTCAGATGGGCAACGAAACCGTAACCATCCAGAACCTCACGGTTGTTAAGGTGGACGCTGAAAACAACCTCATCGCACTGCGCGGCGCGATCCCCGGCCCGAACGGCGGCATCGTCACCATCGCCAACAGTGTGAAAAAGGCATAGGAAGGAGGAAAAGTATCATGCCAAACGTTGCAGTAATGAATATGGCGGGTAAAGAAGTCTCGAAGATCGATCTTTCTGATGCCATTTTCGGAATTGAACCGAACAAAGCGGTTCTTCACATGGCGGTTGTCAACTATCTGGCAAACCAGCGCCAGGGCACCCAGTCGACGCTGACCCGTACTGAGGTCAGAGGCGGCGGCAAAAAGCCGTGGAGACAAAAGGGAACTGGCCATGCGCGTCAGGGTTCCACCCGTTCCCCGCAGTGGACACACGGCGGCGTAGCGCTCGGCCCGAAGCCCCGCGACTACAGCTACTCGCTCAACAAAAAGGTGAAGAGACTCGCGATGAAATCCGCTCTTTCCGCCAAAGCGGTTGACAACGACCTGATCGTCGTCGACTCGATTGCCCTTGCGGAGTACAAGACCAAAGAGGTCATCAAGATGCTCGGCGCACTCGGCGCAGACAAAAAGGCGCTGATCGTTCTGCCTGAGATGGATGCCAAAGTCATTAAGAGCGCGGCCAACATCCCCGGCGTGCGCACCACACAGGTCAACGAATTAAACGTATACGACATCCTCAACCACGATAAGCTCATCGTCGTCGAGGCTGCTGCCCACAAAATCGAGGAGGTGTACGCATAATGAAAGTTGCACAGGATATCATTTTGCGCCCCATCGTGACCGAACGTTCGATGGAGGGTATGCAGGACAAAAAATACACCTTTAAGGTAGCAAAAGACGCCAACAAGATTGAAATTGCCAAAGCAGTGGAAACCCTCTTCGGCGTTTCGGTTGCCAAGGTGAACACCATAAACTGCAAAGGCAGATATGTTCGCCAGGGCCAGACCGGCGGCTACAGACCCAACTGGAAAAAAGCAATCGTTACACTCAAAGAGGATTCAAAGGGTATTGAATTCTTCGAGAACATGTTCTAAACAGAGTTTGAACCTGTTCAAGGTAATGTATGGCAGCCATTGCTCGCTGCCGCTAAACCAATCAGAAGGAGAATGTCAAAGTGGCTATTAAAAGTTATAAACCGACCACTCCGTCGAGACGCCAGATGACAGTGACCGATTACTCCGGTCTGTCCAAGGTGGATCCGGAAAAAAGCCTGCTTGCGCCTTTGAAAAAACACTCGGGCCGTAACAACACAGGCAGAATCACCGTCCGTCATCGCGGCGGCGGAAACAGACAAAAATACCGCATCATCGACTTCAAGAGAGACAAGACCGGCATGGACGCGACTGTGCTCACCCTTGAGTACGATCCGAACCGCTCGGCTCACATCGCTCTTGTCCAGTACGAGGATGGCGAGAAACGCTATATCGTAGCCCCCCACACCCTCAAGGTCGGGGATGTGATCCGCAACGGCGCCGACGCCGACATCAAGCCGGGCAATGCACTGCCGCTGGCCAATATCCCGGTCGGTACCTTCATCCACAACATTGAGCTCTATCCCGGCAAGGGCGCACAGCTCGTCCGCTCGGCCGGCAACACCGCTCAGCTCATGGCGAGAGAGGGTGCATACGCACTCATCCGTCTCCCCTCGGGCGAGCTGAGAAGAGTTCCGGTTGGCTGCATCGCCACCATCGGCCAGGTCAGCAACATCGACCACGAGAACGTCAAGGTCGGTAAGGCTGGTAAAACCCGTCACAAAGGCTTCCGTCCGACGGTCCGCGGTTCTGTCATGAACCCGAACGACCATCCGCACGGCGGTGGTGAGGGCAAATCGCCGATCGGTCGTCCCGGACCGGTTACCCCTTGGGGCAAACCTGCTCTTGGTTACAAAACCCGTAAGAAACACAATCGCTCCGACAAGTTTATCGTTAAGCGCAGAAATGCCAAGTAGTTTTTGAAAGGAGGCAGATGAATTATGGGTAGAAGCGTAAAAAAAGGACCATACGTCCAGCCGGTTCTTTTAAAAAGAGTTATAGCAATGAACGAAGCAGGCGAAAAGAAGGTTCTCAAGACCTGGTCTAGATCCTCCACAATTTTCCCTGATTTTGTTGGCCATACATTCGCAGTTCACGACGGACGCAAACACGTTCCGGTTTATGTGACCGAGGACATGGTGGGACACAAGCTCGGCGAGTTTGCTCCGACCAGAACCTACCGGGGTCACGCCGGTTCCAAGACATCGAACAACGGTAAGTAGGCCGAAAGGAGGATTTTAAATGGAAGCAACGGCTAAATTAAAATTTACCCGTATTGCACCCCGCAAAGTGCAGATCGTCCTCGACCTTATCCGGGGCAAAGACACCGCAGAGGCGATGGCGATTTTAAAACACACACCCAAGGCTGCTTGTGAAGACCTTGAAAAACTTCTGAAGTCGGCTTGCGCAAACGCTGAAACAAACTTCCACATGGACAAAGACAACCTGTATGTTTCATCTTGCTATGTGACTCCCGGACCGATCCTGAAACGGATCAGACCCAGAGCACAGGGCCGCGCGTTCCGCGTTTTCAAGAGAACATCACACGTGACCTTATCGGTCAGCGAAAAGGAATAGTCGGAAGAGGAGGTAAACTATGGGTCAAAAAGTAAACCCACACGGCCTTAGAGTGGGCGTTATTAAAGATTGGGATTCCCGCTGGTTTGCAGGCAAAAGCACTTTCGGCGATATCCTGGTAGAAGACTACAACCTGCGCAAGTTCATCAAAAAGAACCTGTTCGCAGCTGGTATTTCGAAGATTGAGATCGAGCGTGATGCCGCAGGCAGAACCAAGATCCACATTCACTGCGCAAAACCCGGCATCGTCATTGGCCGCGGCGGCGCAGAGATCGAAAAGCTCAAAGCAAAAATTGAAAAGCTCATCGGCAAGCCGGTGAACATCAACATCGTCGAGGTCCGCACCCCCGACCTCAACGCACAGCTCGTTGCGGAAAACATCGCCGCACAGCTCGAGCGCAGAATCGCTTTCCGCCGCGCGATGAAACAGTCGATCGGCAGAACGATGAAGCTCGGCGCAAAGGGCATCAAGATCCGCGTTGCAGGACGTCTCAACGGGGCTGAAATCGCGAGAAGCGAAAGCTATCACGAGGGCACCATCCCGCTGCAGACCCTCCGCGCAGACATCGATTACGGTTTTGCTGAGGCGGACACCACCTACGGCAGAATCGGCGTAAAAGTATGGATTTACAAGGGCGAGGTTCTCAAAGGCGAGGTTCCGGCAGAAGAGCCGAGAAGAAGACCGAACAACCGCAGAAGACCGCCCCGCAGGGAAGGGGGTAACAAATAATGTTGCTGCCAAAACGTGTTAAATACCGCAGAGTACACCGCGGTCGTTTAAAAGGTAAAGCCATGAGAGGCAACACCGTCACCTACGGTGATTTCGGCCTCGCAGCACTCGAACCCGGCTGGATCACCTCCAACCAGATCGAGGCGGCCCGTATCGCGATGACCCGTTACATCAAACGTGGCGGTCAGGTATGGATCAAAATTTTCCCGGATAAGCCGATCACTGAAAAACCCGCTGAAACCCGAATGGGTTCCGGTAAAGGTTCCCCGGAGTACTGGGTTGCAGTCGTCAAGCCGGGCAGAGTGATGTTTGAAATTGCAGGCGTTTCCGAAGAGGTTGCCCGTGAGGCGATGCGTCTTGCTATGCACAAACTTCCGATCAAATGTAAATTCGTAACAAAGGAAGATGGTGAGCAATAATGAAAGCTGCTGAGATCAGAGATATCAAGACCAATGAGCTCAACAACAAGCTCGGCGAATTAAAAGCTGAACTTTTCAATTTGCGCTTCCAGCTCGCTATTAATCAGCTCGAAAACCCGATGCGCATCAAGGCCGTCAAAAAAGACATCGCCCGCATCAAAACCGTCATCCGCGAGCGTGAATTGAAGGAAAGCGTTAACTAGCAGGAAGGGAGGATTCAGCTGTGGACGAGAGAAATCTTAGAAAAACTCGTGTCGGTAAGGTTGTCAGTGACAAGATGGACAAAACGGTTGTCGTTGCGATTCAGGACAACGTAAGGCACCCCCTTTATAAAAAGATTATAAAGCGCACAGTAAAACTGAAAGCACACGATGAGAACAACGAGTGCAAAGCAGGCGACAAGGTGCAGGTTATGGAGACCCGCCCGCTCTCAAAAGACAAGAGATGGAGAGTCGTCACCGTTCTTGAAAAAGCAAAATAAAATCGCAATGATTCGATATACCGAAAGGAGGAACGCACTGTGATACAGATGCAAACTAGCCTGAAGGTAGCTGACAACACCGGTGCAAAGATGCTCATGTGCATCCGCGTGTTGGGTGGTTCCCGCAAAAGGTATGCCAACATTGGCGACGTTGTGGTTGCTTCGGTCAAAAAAGCAACACCCGGCGGCGTTGTCAAGAAAGGCGAAGTTGTAAAAGCAGTAATCGTTCGTTCAGCAAAAGGCGTTCGCAGAGACGATGGAACCTACATCCGCTTTGATGAAAACGCTGCTGTTATTATTAGAGATGATAAAAACCCGAGAGGTACCCGTATCTTCGGGCCCGTGGCAAGAGAGCTTCGCGACAAAGAATACATGAAGATTCTCTCCCTTGCTCCGGAAGTACTGTAGGAGGTGCAATTTAAATGAGTAACAAGTTGCACGTAAAGACCGGCGATAAAGTGAAAATTATCAGCGGCAAGGATAAAGGTAGCACCGGCAAGGTGCTCGAAGTCAGCATCAAAGAGAAAAAGGTCATCGTGGAAGGCCGTAACATCGCGACCAAACACATGAAGCCGAAACAGCAGGGCCAGCAGGGCGGTCTGCTCAAAGTTGAAGCCCCGATGTATGCTTCGAAAGTGATGCTTGTCTGCCCCAAATGCAACAAGACCACAAGACTTGCGCACGCGACGGACAAAAACGGCGTCAAAAAGCGCCGCTGTGTCAAATGCGACCATACTTTTTAAGTGAGGAGGAAAAACATGGCTAGACTCAGAGACTTCTACAAAAGCGACGTAGCCCCGGCTATGATGAAAAAGTTCGGATACAAAAGTGTCATGCAGATTCCGAAGCTTGAAAAGGTCGTCATCAACGTAGGCGCAGGCGAAGCCCGCGACAACTCCAAAGTCATTGATGCGATCATCACCGACCTGACCGCAATCACCGGTCAGAAACCGATCGTGTGTAAAGCGAAGAAATCGGTTGCAAACTTCAAACTCCGTGAGGGCATGAACATCGGCGCTAAGGTCACCCTCCGCGCGGATAACATGTATGAGTTTGTCGACCGGCTCTTCAACGTCGCGCTCCCCCGCGTCCGCGACTTCCGCGGGATCAACCCCAACTCGTTTGACGGCCGCGGCAACTACAACATGGGCCTGAAAGAGCAGCTGATCTTCCCGGAGATTGACTACGACAAAATCGATAAAACCCGCGGTATGGACATCTGCTTTGTCACCACTGCGAAAACCGACGAAGAGTCCAGAGAGCTTCTGACGCTCATGGGCGCTCCGTTCGAGAAGTAAGGGAGGAAAACACAATGGCGAAAAGATCAATGATCGTGAAACAGCAAAGAGATCCCAAATTTTCCACCCGTGCTTATAATCGTTGCAAAATCTGCGGCAGACCGCACGCGTATCTGCGCAAATACGGTATTTGCCGTATCTGTTTTAGAGAACTGGCTTACAAAGGCCAGATCCCGGGCGTGAAAAAAGCGAGCTGGTAAGCACGAGCAAAGGAGGTTGACGGCATGCAAATCACTGATACAATTGCTGATATGCTCACCCGAATCAGGAACGCAAACTCAGCAAAACACGATACAGTGGATGTCCCGGCATCAAACATGAAGAAGGCGATTGCCCAGATTCTGGTTGACGAGGGCTATATTAAAAACTTTCAGGTGATCGAAGACGATAAACAGGGAATCATCCGCATTACCCTGAAATACGGCGAGAACAAATCACCGATTATCACAGGCCTGCGCAGAGTATCCAAACCCGGCCTGCGCATCTATTCGAGCTGCGAGGATCTGCCAAAGGTCATGAAAGGTCTGGGTGTTGCGATCATTTCCACATCTAAAGGCGTTATGACCGACAAGGCTGCGCGCAAAGCAAACGCTGGCGGCGAAGTTCTTGCATTTATCTGGTAAGGAGGGAATTGAATGTCTCGTATAGGTAGAGCTCCAATCCAAGTTCCTGCCGGTGTCGATGTCAAGATTGACGGCAACCACATTGCGGTCAAAGGCCCCAAAGGAACGCTGGAAAGAGATTTTCACAAGGACATGACGGTTGCGCTGGCTGACGGCGTCATCACTGTCACCCGTCCGAGTGACAAAAAAGAACACAGAAGCCTGCACGGTCTCACAAGAAGCCTCATCAACAACATGGTGGTAGGCGTGACCGATGGCTTTAAAAAAGAGTTAGAGATCAACGGTGTCGGTTACCGTGCGGCGAAGCAGGGCAAAGACCTTGTGATGAACCTCGGCTACTCCCACCAGGTCATCATGCCGGAGATCGATGGCATCACCATCGAGGTTCCCGCACAGACCAAGATCATCATTTCGGGCCCCGACAAACAGAAGGTTGGCCAGTTTGCAGCTGAAGTTCGTGAAAAACGTCCGCCGGAGCCTTACAAGGGCAAGGGCATCAAGTACGTTGATGAATATATCCAGCGCAAAGAAGGTAAAGCCGGCAAGGGTGCTAAGAAGTAGTTAAAGGAGTGACAAAACAATGGTGAATAAGGCAAGATTAAAAAGACAGCGCAGAGTGCGCGGTAAAATCACCGGCACGCCTGCTCGTCCGCGCCTGAATGTATTCCGCTCCGCAAAGCATATTTATGCACAGCTTATCGATGACATGAACGGCGTTACACTCGTTGCTGCTTCCTCGATGGAGAAAGACTTCGAAGGAAACGGCGGCAACAAAGAAGCTGCACGCAAAGTTGGCCAGGCGATCGGCAAAAAGGCTGTTGAGAAGGGCATCACCGAAGTGGTTTTTGACCGCAACGGTTACCTCTATCACGGCAGAGTCGCTGAGCTGGCTGAAGGAGCCCGCGAGAGCGGCCTCAAGTTCTAATGAGGAGGTATACTTTTGGCTAGAATAGACGGATCTACACTCGAGCTTCAGGAGAGAGTCGTTTCGATCAACCGTGTATCGAAAACGGTTAAGGGCGGCCGTATCTTCAAGTTCGCAGCTCTCGTCGTCGTCGGCGACGGCAACGGCACAATCGGCTTCGGTCTTGGAAAATCCGGCGAGGTTCCGGACGCAATCCGCAAAGGCATCGAGGACGCGAAGAAAAATCTCGTAAAGATTTCTCTCAAAGGCACCTCGATTCCCCACGAGATTGTCGGCGCGTACGGCGCGGGCAGAGTTCTGCTCAAACCCGCCCCGGAAGGTACTGGCGTGATCGCCGGCGGTCCGGTTCGTGCGGTTGTTGAGGTTGCAGGTATTAAGGATATCAGAACAAAGGCAATTCGTTCCAACAATCCTTGCAACGTTGTAAAAGCAACCATCCAGGGCCTCACTTCGCTGCGCAACGCTCAGCAGGTCGCTGAACTGCGCGGCAAAACTGTAAAAGAAATTTTAGGTTAGGGGGCGCTTGACAGATGGCAAACCTCAATATTAAACTCGTAAAAAGTCTGATCGGCTCCAAAAAGGATCAGATCGCAACTGCCCAGGCGCTCGGCCTGAAAAAGATTGGCGATGTCACCACCCAGCCCGACAACGCTGCAACCAAAGGAAAAATCAATAAGATTTCTCATCTTGTAGAGGTTTCAGAAAGCTAGCAAGGAGGTGTAAACGATGAAATTGCACGAATTATCCCCGGCTTTCGGATCCAAGAAAGCTGCGAAGCGGGTCGGCCGCGGCGCAGGTTCCGGTACCGGAAAGACAGCTGGTAAAGGTCACAAAGGTCAAAACGCCCGTTCCGGCGGCGGTGTGAGACCGGGTTTTGAAGGCGGCCAGATGCCCCTCCAGAGACGTGTCCCCAAAAGAGGATTTGTGAACATCTTTAGAACAAACTACGCAACAGTCAATGTATCTGACCTGAATAAATTTGAGGACGGTGCAACTGTTGACGCTCAGGCTCTGAAAGAAGCGGGTCTCATCAAGAAGACACTTGACGGTGTGAAAGTGCTTGGAAACGGTGAGCTCGAAAAGAAACTGAACGTGACAGCGGCGAAATTCTCAGCGGCAGCCAAAGAAAAGATTGAAAAGGCTGGTGGAAAGGCTGAGGTGAAGTAGGATGTTTGAAACGATCAGAAATGCGTTCAAAACAGCGGACATCAGAAAGAAGCTTCTTTACACTCTGCTGATCATCATTATCTTCCGTATCGGCTGTGCCATCCCGGTTCCTTTCCTGGATCCTTCGCAACTCGCATCCACGATCAATGCACAGGGCAGCTTCTTAGGCTACCTCAACGTATTGACCGGCGGTGGTCTGGAACACGCAACTCTGTTTGCGATGTCGATCACCCCATACATCAACGCATCCATTATCATTCAGCTGCTCACCGTTGCGATCCCTGCGCTTGAGCGCCTCCAAAAAGAGGGCGAAGAGGGCAGAAAAGTTCTCAACAAGATCACCCGTTACCTGACGGTTGCCCTCGGTGCAATCCAGGCGATCGGCTACTACTTCCTGCTCAAGAGAAGCGGAGCGGTTGAATTCACCAAAGGCTTTGAAGGCATTTACGCTGCGATCATCATTGTGGTGACCTTTACCGCGGGTACCGCGCTCATCGTGTGGCTCGGCGAACGGATCACCGAAAAGGGGATCGGCAACGGCATCTCAATTATCCTGTTTGCAGGTATTATCTCGCGCGGTCCGGCTGCGTTCCAGACCCTCAAGGGCCTGTGGGACCTCGGCGGACAGGGCGCATGGCAGAACTACATCTATGTTCCGCTCATTATCGTGATCTTCATCGCAATGATCGTTTTCATCATCGTCATGACAAACGCAGAGCGCCGCATCCCGGTGCAGTATGCAAAGCGTGTCGTCGGCAGAAAGATGTACGGCGGACAGAGCTCCCACATTCCGGTCAAGGTCAGCATGAGCGGCGTTATGCCGATCATCTTCGCGACCTCGATCCTCTCGATCCCGAGCATGATCGCTGGATTTGTCAACGTGCAGTCCGGCTTCTGGTTCCATTTCTTCAAGGTGTTCAACTACGACTCCTGGGGATATGCGATCCTCTACTTTGTTCTGATCATTGCATTTAACTTCTTCTACATCGCAATCCAGTACAACCCGGTCGAAATTGCGAACAACCTGCGCAAGAACAACGGCGCGATCCCGGGCATCCGTCCCGGCAAACCCACCTCGGATTTCATCTCCAAAGTCATTTGGAAAATCGCGATGGTCGGCGCTATGTTCCTCGGCGTAATCGCAGTTTTCCCGATTATCTTCCAGATCTTCACCGGTGCGGCGATCTCCCTCGGCGGTACCTCGATCATCATTATCGTCGGCGTTGCCCTTGAGACCATGAGAACGCTCGAATCCCAGCTCATGATGCGCCACCACAAAGGCTTCCTGGAATAGTACGGAGGAACGACTATGAATCTGATTCTTTTAGGCGCCCCGGGTGCCGGAAAAGGCACCCAGGCTGAAGTCATTTGCGATACCCTGAAAATTCCCGCCATCTCGACCGGCAACATCCTGCGCGAGGCTGTCAAAAACGGCACCGAGCTCGGGCTCAAAGCCAAAGAGTATATGGAGAGTGGAAATCTCGTGCCGGATGAAGTGGTCATTGGGCTTCTCAAAGAGAGAATTGCACAGGACGACTGCAAAAACGGCTACGTGCTGGACGGCTTCCCGCGGACAGTTCCGCAGGCCGAGGCGCTTGATGTGATGGGCGTTGTCATCGACAAGGTCATCGACATTGAGGTCGCGGACGAGGCGATCCAGAAAAGACTTTCGGGCCGGCGCGTCTGCGAGGACTGCGGCGCCTCCTATCACGTCGACTACAAACCTTCTGCTGTGGAAGGCAAGTGCGACAAGTGCGGCGGCAAAACGGTTCAGCGCAAAGACGACCACCCCGACACCATCAAAGACCGCCTGAACGTGTATCACGAGCAGACCGAGCCTTTGAAGGACTACTACAGCAAGACCGGCAAGCTGGTCATTGTGGAAGGACAGGAAGATGTCAAAGACACCACTGCCCTGACGTTAAAAGCCGTGGAGGCATAACCTCATGATTGCTTTGAAAACAGCCAGAGAGCTTGATCTGATGCGTGAGGCGGGAGCGATTTCCGCCCAGGCCCTCCTCGTGGCGGGCGAGTACTGCAAGCCGGGTGTGAGCACAAAGGAGATTGATACCAAGGTGCGGGAGTTCATCCTCTCCAAAGGTGCGAAACCCTCCTTCTTACACTACAACGGGTTTCCCGCAAGCGCTTGCATCTCGGTCAACGATACCGTGATTCACGGCATCCCCTCCAAGCGGGAGATCCTCAAAGAAGGGGATGTGGTGAGCGTCGACGTCGGAGCCTACTATAAGGGCTACCACGGAGACAATGCCTACACCTTTCCGGTGGGACAGATCAGCGAGCAAGCGAAACAGCTTCTCGAAGCTACCGAGCAAAGCCTCTATGAGGCAATCAAAGTGGCGGTTCCCGGAAACAGAATCGGCGACGTTTCACACGCAGTGGAAAACTACGTGTCTAAATTCGGCTACGGGATTGTGCGGCAGTATGTCGGGCACGGCGTGGGTGCAAACCTGCACGAGAGCCCTGATGTACCGAACTTCGGCAAACCCGGGCACGGCGTTCGCCTGGTTCCCGGTATGGTGATTGCGATTGAACCGATGATCAACCTCAAAGGGGACGCAGTCAAAGCACAGCCGGACGGTTGGACGGTCAAAACCGTCAGCGGAAGTTACTCTGCTCATTTTGAGCACACCATTGCCATAACAAAGGATGGCCCGGTTATCCTGACGAAAGCGTAGGAAGAATATGCAGATAATTCAGGGAATGATTGTAAAATCGAATGCTGGGCATGATAAAGAGAGGTTTTACCTGGTGGTGCGGCTGGAAAACGGCTTCGCCTACATTGCGGATGGCAAGCGCAGAAAACTAGAACGCCCCAAACGCAAGAATCTGAGCCACCTAAGTTCTACAAAGCGTATTGTCGATATCTCTTTATACGATACAGACAGGAAACTAAGGCGTCTGTTGTGGGAATTCAACTATCCGGATCAACCTGTTCAAAATTAGGAGGTCAGCACTCTTATGGCAAAAGAAGATGTCATTGAAGTAGAAGGCACCGTCATCGAGAAGCTCCCGAACGCTGAGTTTCGGGTGCAGCTTGAAAACGGCCATGTCCTTTTAGCGCATATATCGGGGAAACTCCGGATGAACTTCATCCGCATCCTCGTCGGCGACAAGGTCACCCTTGAGATGTCGCCCTATGATTTAACCAAGGGACGCATTACCTGGCGTTCCAAATAAACAGGAATTCGTTTGCGGGGAAACCGCGAACAAGGAGGTATTTCAAATGAAAGTGAGACCTTCAGTGAAACCCATTTGCGAAAAATGCAAAGTTATCAAACGCAAAGGCCGAGTCATGGTCATCTGCGAGAATAAAAAGCATAAGCAACGTCAGGGTTAAGACTTTTAAGTGGGGCTCCCAAATTGGTCGCTGGGAACATACTGGTACCAGTATGCAGTTCTTTCGAACAGATTCGGGAAAGACCGCTCCAGCGGTCCGAAGATTGCCCCGAGTAAATAGAATAATAGAACAGTCATGCAGGTTTTTCCGCCGCGAGGCGGAAGGATTTTGCAGTGTACTTGGAGGTGCAAACTGAATGGCGCGTATAGCTGGTGTAGACTTACCAAGAGAAAAACGTGTTGAAGTCGCTCTGACCTACATTTTCGGTATCGGTCAGAAAACCGCTAAAGATATCATCGCTGCAACAGGAGTAAACCCCGACACCCGTGTCAGAGACCTGACCGAGGACGAGGCATCCAAACTGCGTGAGTATATCGACAAGAACCTGATGGTGGAAGGCGACCTGCGCCGCGACGTAGCTCTAAACATCAAGAGACTCATCGAGATCAACTGCTACCGCGGAACACGTCATAGAAAAGGTCTTCCTGTCAGAGGACAGAAAACCAAGACAAACGCTCGCACAAGAAAAGGTCCTAAAAAGACTATTGCGAACAAGAAGAAATAGGGAGGGATATCAGACATGGCAAAAACTGCTAAGAAGACGACTGTCCGCAGACGCCGTGAGCGCAAAAACATCGAAAAAGGCTCTGTGCATATCCAATCCACCTTTAACAATACGATTGTTACCATCACAGATACCCAGGGCAACGCCCTTTCGTGGGCCAGCGCAGGGGGACTCGGGTTCCGCGGTTCGAGAAAATCCACTCCGTTCGCCGCGCAGACCGCTGCTGAAACCGCTGCGAAAGCTGCTATGGAACACGGCCTGAAATCGGTCGAAGTCTTTGTAAAAGGCCCCGGCTCCGGACGTGAAGCGGCAATCAGAGCACTGCAATCGGCTGGGCTCGAAGTGAGCATGATTAAGGATGTCACTCCGATTCCCCACAACGGCTGCCGTCCTCCGAAAAGAAGACGTGTCTAATCAGAAACCAGGAGGTGTAAGAATATGGCAAGATATACCGGTGCGGTATGCAGACTTTGTCGCCGTGAAGGCAAAAAACTGTTCCTGAAGGGCGAACGCTGCTTCTCGGACAAATGCTCCGTTTCGCTGAGAAGCTACGCTCCCGGCCAGCACGGGCAAAGCAGAAAAAAAGTTTCTGAGTACGGTTTACAGCTCAGAGAAAAACAGATGGCAAAACGTTACTACAACGTTTCGGAGAACCAGTTCTACAAATACTTCGAGATGGCGGAGAGAAAACCCGGCATGACCGGTGAAAACCTTCTCAAAATTCTCGAATCCCGTTTGGATAACATTGTCTACAGAGCAGGCTTTGCTTCTTCCAGAGCGGAAGCAAGACAGCTTGTGCTGCACAACCACTTCCGCCTCAACGGCAAGAAAGTCAACATTTGTTCGCTGCTTGTCAAACCCGGCGATGTGATTGAAGTGACTGAGGCAAGCCGTTCCAACGACAAGATGAAAGCTGTTGTTGAAACTTGGAGCGCCCGTCCTGTCCCGATGTGGATGGATGTCAACAAGGACGGCATGACGGTCAAAATGGACCGCTATCCGAACCGCGACGAGATCGACCTCGAGGTTGCAGAGCATCTGATTGTCGAGTTGTACTCCAAATAATGAGATTGGCTCGTGATTCCGCAGGGGGCAGTGTCGCTGCCGCTCCTGCAAAACAGGAGGGTTTTTAAATGATTGAAATTGAAAAGCCAAGAATTGAGACGGCGGAACTTAAGTCAGACGGAACATACGGAAGATTTATCCTTGAGCCCCTCGAGCGCGGCTTTGGTACTACTCTTGGGAATTCACTCAGACGCGTACTGCTCTCCTCGCTTCCTGGTGTTGCAGTCACCTCGATCAAGATCGACGGAGTGCAGCACGAGTTCTCAACAATTCCAGGCGTCAAAGAAGATGTCACTGAGATTGTGCTCAACATCAAAGGCCTGATTGCCAAGGTGCACGGCGATGTTCCCAAAACGGTTTATATCGAAGCGGAAGGTGAATGCGAAGTCACCGCTGGCGACATCAAGGCCGATTCTGAGGTTGAGATTCTTGACCCGGGAATGCACATCGCAACACTCGACGAAGGTGCAAAGCTTTACATGGAGCTTGTGATCGACCGCGGACGGGGCTATGTCTCGAGCGATCGCAACAAGCAGATCATGCAGCCGGTGATTGGGGTCATCCCGATCGACAGCATCTACACGCCGGTGTTAAAAGTTAATTACAGTGTTGAAAATACACGTGTCGGTCAAATCACCGACTATGACAAGTTAACTTTGGAGATATGGACCGACGGAACGATTTCCGCCAAAGAGGCCGTGTCTCTTGCAGCCAAGGTTCTCAATGAACATCTTAACCTTTTTGTTGATCTTTCCGAAGAGGGTTATACCGAGCAAATCATGGTAGAAAAGGACGATAAGTGCAAAGAGAAAGTCCTCGAGATGACCATTGAGGAGCTTGACTTGTCTGTGCGTTCATTCAACTGTCTCAAACGTGCTGGAATCAACACGGTTGAAGACTTAACCAATAAAACTGAGGAAGACATGATGAAAGTCAGAAACCTCGGACGTAAATCATTGGATGAGGTTGTGCTCAAGCTCAAATCGCTCGGCTATGACCTCCAGGCTGATGAGGAATAATTGAATCCGTAAGGAGTGAATTTCGATGGCAGGTAGCAGAAAGCTAGGAAGAGCTTCCGATCACAGAAAAGCGATGCTGCGCGGAATGGTAACCTTCTTGCTCAAAACCGGCAAGATTGAGACCACCGTCACCAGAGCAAAGGAAGTTCGCGCAATGGCTGAGAAGATGATTACTCTCGGCAAAACAAACACTCTCCACTCCAAGCGTCAGGTTATGGCCTATATCACGGAAGAAGCTGTAACCAAAAAGCTGTTCGACGAGATCGCGCCGAAATATGCTGATAAGAACGGTGGTTACACCCGCATCATCAAAATCGGACCCCGTCGCGGCGATGCTGCAGAGATGGCGATTATTGAACTGATCTAACGAAATACTTGATTATAGAAAAACCGGAAGCAAAAGCTTCCGGTTTTTTTTATATT
>EQ973338.1:103085-135460 GCA_000158655.1 [Clostridium] methylpentosum DSM 5476 | reverse complement strand
ATTGAACCGGTGGTCTTGACTAAAAACAACTATAAATTATTTACAAAATAAAATAAATATGTTATTGAAATAAAGTGAAAGGAATGGTAGAATATTTACAAATAACACATATAGAGGGAAAGCGAAATTTGACAAAATAAATAGTATTGGAAAGGAATCAGCGTTCATTCGTTGAAACGAGAAAACTGTGAAAAGATGTTAAAAAGGGCACTATCATTTTACTAACTTCCACCATAATTGTGTCGATGTTAACATTTAGCAATATCTTTGTACAATCAGTAAGCTATGTGGCGATGAATTTTGATCAGATCGGAAGAATTTATGTTACATCTGATAATATTGCGATAATCTTTTTACCTGCTCCTGTGGGAGGGCTCTATAATTTTGAGACATTTCTTAGAGTACGATTGTGACACTTATTTGCGTTTAGTAGGTAGCAGTGGCACAACATATTCCGACGATGATAGTGGTGAAAGGAATTTTTCCTGCATAGGTAAGAAAATGAAGGTAGGGGAAAAGGTGACAATTCTAGTTGCATTAGTTGGAGATAACCAAAGTTTTGATGTTGCACTTCAAGTCAGAAGACAAAAGGCGAAACTCTTTGCGTTTGATTATTCAGTAATGGGCGATCCTTTAAATACCTACAATCAAGTGACAACCCCATCTACAATGGCCAATTCACTCGGATACTTCACCACTGTATTTCGCGATGGCAGTGCCGGACTGAAACAGCAAGACAAAGAACTTTTTTACCAGATAGGATCCGAAGTGTATGGGTATTTTGGACATGGAAATGCGGGATATGTTGCATTCATTGAAACGGATCCGGACGGAACAAAGCACGGATATAGAATGGATCAAACAAATATTCAGGATATGGAAAACACAAAACGAGCGTATTGGAGCGGCTGTTTGACAGCAGCAGCTTCGAGTTCTTCCCATTCTATGGTTCAGTTATCGATCGATAAGGGTGCACAGTGTGCAATTGGTTGGAATCAATCTATATACAACACGAGCGCCAAAAAATTTAATGATGCGTTTTTTACAACTATAAACGCAGGATATACCGTTGCCAAAGCAGCAGAACTTGCAAAAGGCACAATCAGCAATCAAAATGATACTGTGCGAGATTATCAGGTTTTGGGAGATAAAAACACGCTGCTCATGTCCGAGGCAATTCATCCCCGAAATGATTTTATTTTACGGCCGACATCTTTGAAAAATTTAGATAAAGAACAATGAGAGACAAATACTAAGAAATCACGGTTTGAATACCAAGTGATGCTAAGACAATTTTTGATTTTCAATCTCAATTAGAGAACTATGATTACTCTACAACTGAGCTTGGATATTTGGAGGAGAACCATTGGGTACATTACTATAGGATGATCAACGGTATGCGAGTGATGGATGATTTTTATCATGTTACAATAAAGCCAGATGGATCCATACTAAATGTTAGGTAATCGAAAGATACGATTATGGAAACAGAATGATCACAAGCAGAGGTTGTGGCGGGGCAAGCGTCAGTTATGCAGCTGAGTGCTCCAATGGTACTGAGTTCTGAAAATCCATCGGATAGCATTGTCGATTCCAAAAACTATATACAATTAGTAAAAAAAGACGGTCAAATTATTCCTGTTCAATTTGTCGAAACCACCTATCATCATGAAGAACCAGAAATCGAAGGATTTGAATCGAATTATCTTGAAATAACTTGCATGAATCTGTTGGATGGTTCTTTCATTGATTATGATTCGATCATTTCGGTTGAATACGCTGATGAATTGTAAATGAGATGATTGCAATGAAGAAAAAATTATTCGTAATTCTATGTATGGTATTTGCATTGCTGCTTGGCGGCTGTAGTGGTACTGAAGGAGCCAAAGTAGAAATGAAAAATCCGATTCTCAGTGAGTTTGTTCAAAACAAGGAGGATTATGGGATTACTGACGTGCTATCCGACGATCCTGCCAGAAAGGTCACGAGATATTATCGGAGCATCTCTGGAATTGAGGTTATCAATGATTATTTTGACGTATCTACAGCGGAAAACGGAACTGTTTTAGAAATTAAAAAAACCGTTGAGAAGACGAACCCTTTGGATGATGCCGAAAAGCTCATTGATTCCTTTTCCCACTATCAGGATAAGATAACCGAGTCGGTCTATTCTTCAGAAAATAGCGAATACATCAGCGAGGTTCGGCAAAACAAGGCATTTTTCATCATAGATGGAGAGGTAACCCCTATTCTCTTGGTCGATGTTGTATATCAGTTTGAGTATTATTCTGATATGAAGATTCTTTGCTTTAACATGCTGGATGGGGCGCAAATTGATTATGAAGAGATGAACAACATACAATATCTTCCCTCCGAATATCCCAGCACATAAGAAAAAGCCGCCAAATGGCGGCTTTTTCTTATGTTAAGGATACTTATACCAGCTTGCGAACAAGATCTTCCCGCTCGCCCTGCACATAGTCGACGACTGGAATTTCAATCAGGGTGTAACAACCAGGGTTCTGACGGGTTGCCGCACGCGCGGAGGCGATCATCATCTGGGCGGTGAGCGCCGGGTTGTTGATCGTCATGTTGAACTCGAGGATCTGGTTGTGAGTGCCGCCCGACACGCCCTTGCGGATCATGTGGACGCCGTGGCCCATATCCTTGAGCTGATTGATGTCGTCTACCGCGATGACGTGTGTCTCGTCATGGCAGAAGTAGTCGTCGGCAAGGATTTGCTCCTTTGCCTCCTCATAGGTACTGCCTTGCTCTACTTCAATGTAGACCATGCGGCGGTGCACACCGGTGCCGAGCGGGATGGTCATCGAGAGCGCGTCCCGCACAGCAGGTTTTGACTTGGCAGCCACCGAGTGGCCCATGCTCATACCGGGGCCAAAGTTGGTGTAGGTCAGGCCCTTGGGAGCCGCCGCCTGCATCAGAGTGCGGACGATCGAGTCAGAGCCGGGGTCCCAGCCCGATGCGGTGACAGCAACCCGGCCGTTTGCCTTGGCAGCTTTGTCGAGCTGTGCCCGCAGGTCAACGATTTTACCATGAATATCAAAGCAGTCCACTGTGCTGATGCCTGCATTGAGACATTTTTCCGCTGTCTCCGGCACCGCGCGGGTCGGGATGCAAAGCACTGCAACATCCGGTTTGACGTCGAGTGCAGTAATATCCTCAGCAATCTGGATGTTTTCGGTTCCCGCAATGCCGAGGTCGTGTTTTTTTCGTGTGATGACACCGACGAGTTCGACGTCCTCTTCCGCAAGAGCGTTGGTGATGGCAAATCTGCCGACGTTGCCGGTTCCGACAACTGCAATTTTAATCATACAAATGCCCCTTTTCTATACCAAAATAACTCGTAACAAGGGTAATTATAGCTTTTTTTGACAGTGAAATCAATAAGATTTTGCAAATTTTTTATTCTTCCTTGGGAGCATCTTTGGGAGGGCGGTGGAAGCCGAGTGTGCTGTTGCGGTATTCGGTCGGCTTAATCCCCGTCTGGCGCTTAAAATGGCTGATAAAATTGCTCTCGTCGAGGAATCCGACTTCCTGGGAAATGTCCCCGATTGGCATACTGGTTGAGTTCAGCAATATTTTCGCCTGATTGATGCGGTAGTTGATCAGGTAATCATAGGGAGTTGTCCCCATATATTGTTTGAAAAGTCGGATAAAATAGTATTTGGAGATGTTGATGCGGTGAATGATGTCATCGATCGAGATCTGGCGCTTGTAGTTTTTGCGGATATAATCGACCGAACTGCGGATATCGGCAATGTGCGACTCATGCTTTTTGTTGTTGGAGCTGCTCAGTCTGCTTTTGAGAATGATGGAGAGCAGCCGCTGCAAATTAACCGAGAGGTTGGAGAGGGTGCGCACGTCGTTGAATTTGCTCGTGATGAGAATTTCCTCAAAAAGCTCTACAAAATCCGCGTAGTCGCTGATTTTTTCCTGAGAAACCCGGCCGACGTTGACTAGGCTGTAATACGGTTCCACACCGGTTCCGTTGATGTGCGCCCAGAGAAAAACCCACGGCACATCCGATTCAGTTTTATAAAACTGGTGGGAGTTGCAGTTGATGAACACCGCGTTGTGTGCATAGATGTCGATCTCATTCCCATCCACCGTAATACTGCCCCGGCCGGAAATTGTGTAGAGGATGAGATAACTGTCTTTGTCCGAACGCTCGGTGTAGTATCCCTTTCCAGCATAGAATTTACCGACTTCAGTCAGGTAAAAAGGGAGGGAGGTCGCAACGCTGCTCGGTGTTGCGGTGATCCAGGTTGAATCGTCGGAAATATCGAGGTTATATTTCAGCATACACACCATTCCTTTCTGAGCAATATTTTTTTATTTTTTAGCAATTTATACTATTGCAAGACGAATATATACTTGTTATTATAAATATAACATCAATCGCAAAATTAATCAATCATTGTTTGTTATTTTGAGAGAAGAAAATATTTGTTATTCAGTCTGAGGAGGAATCTATTATGGCAGCACCAAGCAAAATCAAGGGAATTAAAAAGGCGCGAATCGGATTTTACAGCGCAGGCCTGTGCACCTACTGGAACCAGTTTGAAGGGTTGTACGACCGACTGATGGGATACAACCGGTTCATGGAGGAAAAACTCTCCGAGTTTGGTGAGGTCTTTAACTTTGGCATGGTGGACACCGAGGTCAAAGGTAGGGAAGCAGGAGAATATTTCAATGCCAACAACGTGGACATCGTGTTCAGCCATGCGGCCACCTATTACACCAGCGCCTGTCTGCTCCCGATTCACCAGATCAACAAGGCTCCGGTGATTATTCTCAATCTCCAGCCCACCCCTGAGATGAACTACGCGAAGGTCGGCACCGGCGACTGGCTCGCCTACTGCGTCGGCTGTTCGATCCCCGAAATTGCGAATGCGTTCAACCGGGCGCAGATCCCCTACCGGGCGGTCAACGGACTGCTCGGACTTTCCAAGACGCCCGATATCGCGGTGAGCGACGAGGTGACCTGCGATCGCCCCGAAGCAATCAAAGCGTGGAAGGAAATCGAGGAGTGGTGCATGGCGGCATCCGTCAAGCGCACCCTCCAGCACGCCCGCTTCGGATTCCTTGGCGGTTATTACAGCGGTATGCTCGACATGTACAGCGATTTCACCATGCTCCAGGCCCAGACCGGCATTGACGTCGAGGTGCTCGAAATGTGCGACCTGGAAAAATATCTGCGCGAGGTAAGCCCCGAAGATGTGCAGAAAAAGATGCAGGCGGTGGAGGACTTCTTCACCATCTCAGGGGATTCCCCTTCCGACCCCATCGCAAAGGCTCCGACCAAGGAGCAGCTTGAGTGGTCCTGCAAGGTGGCGGCCGCACAGGAAAAAATGGTGATCGACCGCGACCTCGACAGCCTGTCCTACTACTACCATGGTCAGGACGGCGGCTATTACGAGCAGATTCAAAGCGGCTTTATCGTCGGGCATTCTCTTCTGACCGCGGCAGGTGTGCCCTGCGCAGGGGAGGGGGATATCAAGACCGCTTTGGCAATGAAGATCTGCGACATCCTCGGCACGGGCGGCAGCTTCTGTGAGATCATTGCGGCAGACTTCAACCGCAACACCATGATCCTCGGCCACGATGGTCCCTTCCATTTCGCAATTTCCAACGGCAAACCGATTCTCCGCGGCATGGGCGTTTACCACGGCAAGAAGGGAAGTGGCGTTTCGGTCGAAGCAAAGGTGCTTTCAGGCGACGTGACCACCCTCGGCGTGACCCAGACAGGGGAGGGCAGACTCAAGTTCGTCGTCAGCGAAGGGGAATCCACCAACGACCCGATCCTGATGAACGGTAACACCTCGACCCACATTCGATTCCCCCTCAATCCGGCGGAATATATGGACAAATGGTTTGTTGAAGCGCCGACTCATCACTGTGCTCTCTCAGTCGGCCATAACGAGAAACTGTTCCGCAAAGTATCCGAGCTCATGGGTATTCAAATGGCGACGGTATAAGGTACTATATAAAGGAAGGAAAATGACCGGACAGCGAGCAAAAATTTGCCGCTGCCCGGTTATTTTCAATTTTATGGAACTTGCGTAAAATTGCGGTTGACAGAGGTCAGTTTTTATTGACTTTTCGTCGCCTGTATGCTAGAATATAGAAGTAAAACGAATCAAAGCTGTTGAATTTTACCGAATATATCAAATGAAGATGATGTAGACGATAAAATTCTCTTTGTCTCTGAGGGAATTTGTTGACAATAGGGAAGAACAGCCGGCGAGCTCCTTCTGGACAGGCTGGTTCGTAAAGTTAAAGGGGGAAAGAAAATGAAGAAAACCAACAAGTTGTTGAGTCTCCTTCTGGTCCTCTGCCTGTTGTGTGCACCAATGCTGACCATTGTTGCAAACGCGGCGGGGATGACCGCTCCGGCGAGCGATACCGCAGCCGAAGAGTGGCATGCAAACTGGATCTGGGACGACAGCAAAAAGGGCGATACTGTAACAGAGTATGGCCGGCAGCAAGACCTGTATTCCAACACCTGGATGAATTTCCGCAAAACTGTGACGCTTGACCAGGTTCCGGAATCAGTCGTTGCGAAAATCGCAGTGGACTCCCGTTACTGGCTCTACATCAACGGCGAAATGGTCGTCTTTGAAGGCCAGCTCAAACGCGGCGTCAACCGCACCGACACTTTCTATGACAATGTAGAACTTGCACCTTATCTCCACGAGGGCGAAAACACCATCGCAGTCCTCGCATGGTTCTGGGGCAAAGGCGGACAGAGCTATTCGAACAACGACAGCGGCAAGGCCGGCTTCCTCTTTGAAGCTGAATTTGGCAACCAGCTCGTCGTCAGCGACAGCAGCTGGAAAGTCATGAGAAGCCCCGGCTATATGAAACAGATTGGCGACGGCACCGGCGGCGGACACAACGGTCTGCCCAACTACCGGCTTCCGGAGTACAACGTCTACTTTGACGCACGCGTCCTCGAAGAGGCGGGTACAGAGTTCTGGTATACCGAGGACTTTGACGACAGCGCATGGAGCAATGCAACCGAACTCGGCGCAGCGCCCTGCGAGCCGTGGAACGACCTGCATCCCCGTTCTATCCCGCTGCTCAAGGACTTTGGCCTGAAAGAGTACGAAAACATGGCAGACTATGCGGGTTACACCACCACTAAGGAAGAAACCCTTGCCATGGAGGTTCCCTACAACGCTCAGCTCACTCCCTACCTCAAGGTAGAAGCGCCGGCGGGCCTTGAAATCGACATGAGAACCGACAACTACGCCGACCCGGCAGGCAACGGCCTCTCGACCCGCAACACCTACGTTACCCGCGAGGGCGTTCAGGAATTTGAGGGCCTGAGCTGGATGAACGGCCAGGTTGTCTACTACAAGATTCCGGCAGGCGTTAAGATCATCAGCCTGCAGTATCGGGAATCCGGTTACAACACCGAGTTTGAAGGCTCGTTCACAAGCGATGACGAGTTCTTCAACACCCTGTGGGAGCAATCCCTGCGCACCCTGTACATCACGATGCGGGACAACTTCATGGACTGCCCCGACCGTGAGCGCGCACAGTGGTGGGGCGACGTCACCAACGAAATGATGATGATGATGTACTCGCTCGACACCAATTCGTATGACCTGTACGAAAAAGGCCTCGACACCCTGATGGGATGGACAACAGACAACAACGTCCTGCACACCGTTGTCCCCTGCCACGGCAATGACGGCCAGGAACTTCCGATGCAGATGCTCGCGGGCATCAACGGCATGTGGGAGTACTACCTCTACACTGGAAAAACCGAAAAGATGTCCGAGATGTACGACTACATCAAGAACTACCTCGACCTGTGGTCGATTGGAGCAAACGGCCTGGTCAACCACCGCGGCGGCGGCTGGGACTGGATGGACTGGGGCAGCTACGCAGATGTGGCTCCGATTGAAAACGCATGGTACTTCATGGCTTCCAAGGTTGCCAAGCAGTTCGCAGAAGTCCTCGGACATGAAGAGGACATTCCGCAGTATGTGGCAAAGATGGAATCCATCAAAGCTTCCTACGACACCATGTGGACCGACAACGGTTACTATAAATCCAGCGGCAACGGAAAACCGGACGACCGCGCCAACGCGCTCGCCGTTCTCTCCGGCCTCGCGAGCGAGGATAAATACCCGGTGATCCAGGACGTTCTGACCAACGTTCAGAACTCCAGCCCCTACATGGAAAAATACGTTCTCGACGCTCTGTGTGAAATGGACCGAATGGATCTTGCACAGGCGAGAATTAAAGACCGGTACGCCAACATGGTCGAGGGCCCCGATGCCTACTCCACCCTGTGGGAGTTCTGGGACAGATATGCGGGAACCAAAAACCACGCGTGGACCGGCGGCCCGCTGATCACCATGTCCAAATACATGGCAGGCGTTGCCCCGATCACCCCCGGTTATGACACCTATCAGGTGAAACCCGACATGGGCAGTCTCAACCAGATCAACACGGTTGTACCGTCGATCAAGGGCAACATCAACGTCGCAATCAACCGCGACACTGAAAATAACACCTTTGATCTCTCGCTGACTTCCCCAGCAAACACCCAGGCAATCGTTGCGATTCCGCGTATGAATGGAAACACCCGCGTTGCAGTCGGCGGTACTGTGCTGTTTGAAAACGGCATGTCCACTGGCGCCACGGTTTCCGGCATCACCTACCAGTCGAATGACAAGGATTACATCTACTTCCAAGCTGAGCCCGGCAGCTATGCATTCCACGCTGACGTGAAACCCGCTGGCACAGACTCGGAGTACACCCTCAACATCGAGGCAACCGAGGGCGGCAAGGTACTGGTGGACGGCGCTGAGGTCGTCACCCCCTACACCGCAACTGTTGCAAATGGCACCACTGTAAAAGTAGAAGCTGTTTCTGCGGACAAATATGTCTTTGACGGCTGGTCCGGCAGCATCGGCTCCACTGACAATGCAATTGAGTTTGTTGTCAATGACAACACCAACCTGATTGCTAACTTTAAGCCGGAGGCTGTCAAGGAGTATTCTCTGCTCAAGATCAGCGATCCGGATAACTCAGGCATTACCATTGAGTACGACGGCAAGCAGTCCACTGTTCCGACGACCATTGCGGTGAAAACCGGCGAGACAGTGACTGTTAAAGCGGTTGATATCGACAACAGCCTTTACAGCTTTGTCAACTGGGAAGGTGAAGTCTTCTCGGCGAACAAGACCCTGACCCTCACTGTCGACCACGACATCAGCGTCGGCGTCAATGCGATGTACCAGGGTTCTGCGAACTTCGCAACCGGCGCAACCGTCACTACGACCAAAAATCTCGGCGGTGGCTGGGATATCAAAAATATCATCGACGGAAATCTGAACCTCGGTTTCTCCACCGATGTGTTCAGCAGCCGTGACATCACCAACGCCCCGCACTACATCAACTTTAACTTCGGCGCACCTCAGGTGTTTGACACTGTTGTTCTCTACCCGAGAACTCAGGCGACCAGCGTCGACAACAACACCCCGAACTTCCCTGAAGTGTTTGACATTGAAGTGAGCAGCGACGGCACAAACTACACCGTTGTCAAGCATGTCGAAATGGGGAACCCGAACGGAGCGGTCACCGTCTCGTTTGACCCGCAGAATGCACAGTATATGCGCATTAAAACCACAAAGCTTGGTCCTCCGGCAAACGACGAAGGCAGCGCAAACGCCTTCCGTATCCAGATCATGGAGGCTGTGGTCAAGAATTCTTCTGCCACCGGCTACAATTGCTCCCTCGATCTCAAGGCAGACGGAGCGGGCAAGGTGAAAATCAACGGAGAACTCAAGGAGTTCCCGCTCAGCCTCAACTATCCTGCAGGTACCACCCTCGCAATCGAAGCGGTACCGGATGATATGAACCAGTTCACCGGCTGGACTGGCAGCATCGCAAGTGCTGACCGTCCGATCTACATCTGCCTCAAACAGAATGTGAGCCTGACTGCTGGATTTAAATTCAGAGGAAACCAGGAAGAGGGCAGCAACCTCGCTCTGGGCAAAACCGTCAACGCCAACAACATTGAGGGCGTCAGCGCCCAGTGGAGTCCGCAGTATCTCACCGATGGCAAGCGCCTGTCGGAAGGGGCGGATGCAGGCAGCGGCGTAAAGGGTTACACAACCAGAACCTACAACAGCCAGAACGCCGATCCGCAGCCTTATGTTGAGATCGACCTCGAAACGGTTCAGAGCTTTAATCAAATTGTTCTCTATCCGAGAACCGACGCGCAGACCGCAAACGGCGGAACAGAATCCCCGAACTTCCCGACCGATTTCAAGATTCAGGTCAAACAGAATGGAACCTGGGTGGATGTCAAGACAGTTACCGATAATCCCAACCCGCAGGGCCAGCCCCAGACCTTTAGTTTTGAAACTCAGAAATCCCAGTATGTGCGCGTGATCGCGAGCAAACTCGGTATTCCGACCAATGATGAGTTCAACGGCACACGCACTGTCTACCGGATGCAGCTCGCAGAGTTTGAAGTCTACAACGAGGCGCGCACTGTGAACTACGCTCTTCAGAGCACCATCACCGCGAGCAACTCGGACGGCGCTCTGCCAATGTGGGGCCTTGACAACCTCAAGGACGGCAAGCTCATCAGCGAAGGCCTCAACCAGCCCAACAGCGGCGTCAAGGGATACACCTCGGCCGCTCTGGATTCAGACGCAGATCGCAACCTCAAAACCCCGCACCTGATCACCATTGATCTCGGTGAAGATAAACTCATCAACAACGTCACCCTCTATCCGAGAACTGATACACACGCAGTTTCGGAGAGTTCCGACATCACTGCAAACTTCCCAGAGAACTTTAACATCAAAGTGAAAGCAAGCGACGCGAAGGATTACACTGTTGTCAAAGCAGTCACCGGTGCAAACGACCAGAAAGACCAGCCTTACAGCTGTGATTTCGACGCGGTCAAAGCCCGCTTCATCGTGGTGGAAACCACCAAAGCAGGCGTGCCGAGCTTTGACGATACCGGAGCAAACGGCAAGAGCCGCGTCCAGCTCGCAGAGATCACCGTCAACGGTAATCCCTCCGAGCAGGAGCCCTTCAATCCGGGTGGCATCACGATTGCAGGTTCCCCGCTCACCCTCAACAGTGGCGAGACCACGGCCATCACTGCAACCGTCGATCCCTCCAGCCTGCCGGACAATTCACTGATTTGGACAGTAGAAGATGAAAACGGATTTGTTTCCAACGTCGCAGACCTGATTGGTACCAACACCAACGCGCCGACGGTTGTCGGTCGTGAGGCAGGCACCGCTTATATCGTCGCACGCTTTGCAAACGGCCTGCCGGCAACAGCAAAGATCGCTGTCACCGTCAGCGACAAGCCGGCTGTTGACACTAACAAATCCATCCTCAAATACGTCATTGACTACGCTGATACCGTCATTGCAAGCGGTGAAGTCGCTTCCGCGATCCCACTGGTCCAGGCGAAGTTCAACGCAGCTTATGACAATGCAGTCTCGGTTTACGGCGATCCGACCGTTGAGCAGGAAACTGTGGACCAGGCTTGGGTTCTTTTGATGAACGCGATCCATATGCTCGGCATTCAGCAGGGCAACAAGGATGCGCTCAACACACTCATTGCTGCCGCTTCCGGACTTGATCTGAATGATTATCAGGACACTGTCGCATTCGAAAAAGCTCTGGCAGACGCGAAAGCGGTTCAGGCAGATGAAAACGCAGTTCAGTCTGAAATTGACACAGCATATGAGAACCTCAACAACGCAATGAACGCACTTGTACTGAAAAACTGGACCCAGCTTGAAGTGGTCACCGGACAGGCAAATGGCATCAACCTCGACATGTATGTCGAAGCTGGACAGAAAGAGTTCACCGATGCGCTCGCAGTGGCGAACGCTGTGCTCGCTGACAAGAGCTCGACTCAGGCGGAAATCGACGAAGCAGTTGACAATCTGCTGGGCGCAATGCTCAACCTCCGCCTGATCGCAAATAAAGACATTCTCAACCAGGTCATTGCACGCGCAGAGGGGATTGACCTCTCCGGATTCAGCGCTGCCTCTGTTGCAGCCTTTGAGTCGGCATACAACAATGCAAAAGCCATCCAGGCGGACCGCAATCTTGCTGACACTGAGGAAAACAGAGCACTGATCCAGCAGTCAGTGACCGAGCTCAAGAATGCAATCGCAGGACTCGTAACCGATGACGGTGTTCCGTTTGGCGGCGACTCTGCGATGACATCGGGTGCATCCTCCGCGAAGACCGGCGAAGCTGGCGCGGCGGCAATGGCTGTTGCAGCGCTGCTCCTTGCTGGAGTTGCAGTTGTAAGCACTCGTAAAAGAAACTCCAAATAAGCCTGCCTGAGAGCAAGATGAAAACAGCGCCCGCAGAGATGTACCTCTGCGGGCGCTGTTTTGTATTAGTGCTTTAGCGAGAGAGCCGGTGCCAAAAGAGGCGTGGGCTCAATAACCACCCGCAATGCGGGAGGGATTCAAGCTTAAGCAAAAGGACATTCTTTCTGATAAAATGGTGATTGTTCAAGGCACCAAATAAAATTTGAAATACAAATTCGGAAATCGAAACTTTTGTGCAACCGGATATTACGTAAGTACAGTAGGAATCAATACAGCAACAGTACAGAAATATATCCGAGAACAAGATAAACAAGACCAAATCGAAGATAGTTTAAGCAAAAAAGAGTATGTAGGCCCTTTTAAGGGTAGCAAGTAATCATACCACTGTGGCTTGAACGAAGTGAAAGCCAGCGTCTTTTAGGCGCTGGCTTTTGTCATGGCCTTTTAGGCCGCTCGTCATGCCACCCCTCTTAGGGGTGGTCATGACTTTCGGTTTGGTGAGCGGCAGGCCGGGCTGTTCAAACAATGCCCGCCTTAATTTGTGAAAAAGTCGGGGGCTTAACTTTAAATGAATTTAGATTCAATTCAAACTGGAAAACTGCAATTGAAATAGACGTTCCAGAACGGACGCGCTCCGTTTCATCAAACCAAACAGAGCGAATGGTATGCAGCCTGATGGAGCACTTGAAGAGATTTCAGCAGGTTGACTACATGCAACTCCACGAGGAGTAGGGGAACGAGGGGGCGAAGTGAATGACGGAAATTCACCTGAGGTCTCAGTTTTGGATTAAGATGCTCGGTAATAGCGTTGTAAAGCAGTCCAAGGCGCACCTTCCTACAGAGCGGGCAGCACAACAGTCGGTGTGTATTCTTGGTTGCAAACAACTTAAATCCTTGCCGATTGGGTTTGTGTAGAGCGCTGTTATCCTATGGTTTGTAAACTGAGCAAACTATTTGCAGGTTTTTACGGGGTATGGGGCAGATAGACAACACGACCATGGAACCCCACCACATATTCTTATTTGCTGTTGGCTAAATGCAGTGAAAATGATGGGGGCGGCACCTTTTTGATCCCGTTTTAAGAAGTATACTCTGAATTCCGAGTTGGGACTTTGGAGATAATGGTATGTTCAGTGGATGGCAATATCCCGACTCGTTTGATCAAATTGCTCAAAAACCACGGCAATAGCTATGCGGTTGAAATCAATGTGAAACAGTCTCCATCCGCTTTGCTGTTTCTCCGACTTGCCCTAGTCAAAGCGATTTTAACCGTTAAAATCCTTAAAAAAATAGATACAATCTCCTTCGAATCACAACGAGGATTGGGGGATAATAGTATTGACAGCAAAAGTATAAAAATGTATAATCATAGTATTATAATTCGTATACCCATGCGCAAAAGTCCGGGTTGCGTTCACGAACCCATCACAAACGGGCTATAAAATGGTTAAAAGTTTGTGGTATGATGAAATGAAATCGTTTTTGGAGTGAAAAGATGGATTTATCAGTTGTCATAATCAATCACAATACCAGGGAACTGACCCATCAGACGGTGCAAGCGGTTTTGGAGACAACGCACCGGATCCAGTATGAGATTATCATTGTGGATAACTCCACCGACCCACAGCAACAGTACGAATTGAGTCACGAAAAAGTATTCATTTTATCTGGTGTGGAGAACAAGGGGTTTGGAAATGCCTGTAATCTCGGTGTGCAGCGATCTTGTGGCCGCTACATCCTGTTTTTGAATTCCGATACCGTTGTTGGGGAGAGGGCGCTCGATGACAGCGTCGCCTATCTAGATGCCCACAGCGACACCGCGGTAGTCGGAATTCGGACGTTGTTGGAGGATGGGTCGCTTGACCACGGATGCAAGCGAGGATTTCCAACACCGATGTCCGCACTTTACTATTTTTTAGGGATGGACAAGCGCCATCCAGAGTCCCCTAAGTATGGGGCTTATCGTCAGACCTTTTTGGATGAGCATCAAACCAGCGAAGTGGACAGCGTCTCGGGCGCTTTTTTAATGATTTCAAAATCGGTGTTTGATCAAATCGGTGGGTTTGATGAGGATTATTTCATGTACGGCGAGGATCTCGACCTCTGCTACCGCGTCAAAATGCTCGGCTACAAGGTTGTCTATTATGCTGATGTCTCGATGACACATTTTAAAGGGCAGAGCGGGCTTAACACGAATCCCACTGTGATCTATCATTTTTATAATGCGATGATCCTGTTTTATGATAAACATTATAAGGGAAAATATAACATTCTGGTCACCGGCCTGATTCATTTGGCGGTGAAAGCCAAATATGCGCTGGCGGTCTCCCAGGCGAAACGGAGGAACAAGCAGGCGGATGGTTGACATATTACTTGCAGTCTACAACGGAGAACGCTATCTCTCTGAGCAGATTGATTCCATCCTCGCCCAAAGTGTTGACGAATGGAGATTAATCATCCAGGACGACGGATCTTCAGATGGGACAATTCCACTCGTGCAGAGTTATGTGGAGCGCTATCCCGAGCGGATGCAGCTGTTTTGCAATGAGAAAAATTCCGGCAGTCCGCAGAAGAACTTTTTTAGCCTGCTCAAAAGGGCGGAGTCGCCCTATGTGATGACCTGCGACCACGACGACGTCTGGCTGCCGGATAAAATAGAGAGAACCTACGCAAAGATGATGGAAGTGGAACGGGATTTTCCAGGAAAACCGGTTTTAGTGCACACTGATTTGAGAGTTGTGGACGAGAACCTGCATCAGCTTTCCCCGTCGATGTTTGAAAGCCAGTGCCTCGATCCGAAACGCGATGGTTTTCACCAGCTTTTGGTGCAAAACATCATCACAGGCTGCACCATGATGGTCAACCGTCCCCTGCTCGAACTGGCGGACAGGCTGCCCGACCAGGCGATCATGCACGACTGGTGGCTGGGGCTCATTGCCTCTGCATTTGGAGGAATTGGATTTGTCCCGGAACCAACGATTCTTTATCGGCAGCACGCCTCCAATCAGGTGGGAGCAAAAAATGTAAAAGACCTGGGATTTATCGCCCGCAGAATGCAGCAGGGCAGGCAAATCAAACAGGTAATACAGGACACCTATGACCAGGCAAACGCATTTTTACAGGAGTTTTCTGCACAGCTGCCGCGTCCCATTCGGGAAACCGCGGAGCAGTATGCCCGGCTTCCGGAGCAATCAAAGCTGGGGAGGATCCGCAGCATTTTCCAACATGATTTTAAAAAGCACGGGCTGGCCCGGGTGCTCGGGCAAATCTTTTACATCTAGCGTCCATACGCCGCATGCGGCGATGATACAATACAGATTTTGAGGAGGAAAATACCATGAAAGGTATTGTTTTGGCAGGAGGAGCGGGTACCCGGTTGTATCCGTCCACCATCGCGTGTTCCAAGCAGATTCTCACCGTCTATGACAAACCGATGATTTATTATCCGATATCCACTCTGATGCTTGCGGGCATCCAGGATATCCTGATTATCTCTACCCCCCGTGACATCGAGGTGTTCAAGGAGCTGCTCGGTGACGGAAGCAACTTTGGCGTCCGTTTCAGCTACACCGTGCAGACAGCGCCCCGCGGCCTTGCAGAGGCGTTTATTCTTGGCGAGGAGTTTATTGGGGACGACAACGTCTGCCTGGTGCTCGGCGACAATATCTTTTATGGATATCGCTTTACCGAGCGCCTTCAGGCAGCGGCAAACCGCAAACAAGGGGCGACGATCTTCGGCTATCACGTCAGCAACCCAAAGGAGTTCGGCGTCGTCGACTTTGACGAAAACGGCACAGTCCTTTCCATCGAGGAAAAACCGGAGAACCCGAAATCCAATTATGCGGTGCCGGGCCTTTATTTTTACGACAACAACGTCATTGAAATCGCTAAAAACGTGACTCCCTCTGCGCGCGGTGAGCTTGAGATCACTTCAGTGAACAACGCCTACCTCGAACAGGGTTCCCTGAAAGTCGAACTGTTCGGCAGGGGGATGGCGTGGCTTGACACCGGCACCCACCACGCAATGCTCGACGCAGCGAATTTCATCGAAGCGGTGCAGACGCGCCAGGGCCTTTATGTGGCCTGCCTGGAGGAAATCGCCTACCGCAATGGCTTTATCAATCGCGATCAACTGCTCGAGCGTGCCAAAGCGATGAGCAAAACAGAGTACGGCCAGTATCTGTTTACCATAGCAGATATGGTCAAAGAAAAGCGGGGTTAAGGGATGAAACTACTCATTACAGGGTCCAAAGGCCAGCTCGGCAACGAGCTTTCCAAAATCCTGGCAAGCGGGGAGTCTGAGCTCGGCCGCCTGCCCGAAGAAGTACAGGGTTGCAAGGTCACAGCGGTTGACGTCGACGAACTCGACATCACCGATATGGCAGCGGTGGATACCTTTTTGCAAAAGGAACGGCCCGATGTGTTGATCAACTGTGCGGCCATGACCAATGTCAACGGCTGCGAGAGCAGTCAGGATGTCGCCATGAAGGTGAACGCGATCGGTGCGCGCAACCTCGCGCGTGGCTGTGAGCAGATCGGCTGCAAGCTGGTGCATGTTTCAACCGATTACGTTTTTTCCGGGGATGGGGATCGTCCCTATGTGGAGTGGGACGTCTGCAATCCCCAGAGCGTATACGGCACCTCCAAGCTGCTGGGCGAACAGTATGTCCGGGATTTCTGCACCCGCTATTTTATCGTGCGTACCGCCTGGCTGTACGGTTACGTCGGCGGCAACTTTGTCAAAACGATTTCCAAGCTCGCGCGGGAGCGCGGCGAGGTCAAAGTGGTCAGCGACCAGCGGGGCAATCCGACCAATGCGGTAGACCTCGCCTACCACCTGGTCCGGCTGGCAGTTACCGAGGAGTACGGCGTTTACCACTGTACTGGAACAGGGGAATGCAGCTGGTATGACTTTGCCTGTGAAATTATTCGTCTTTTTGGCATCGACGCCAAGGTTAATCCCTGCACAACCGAGGAATACCCCACCCCGGCCAAGCGGCCGTCCTATTCCTCTCTGGACAATATGATGCTGCGCTGCACCATCGGCGACGAGATGCGGGATTGGAAGGACGCTTTAAAAGCTTTTGTGGAACATTATGAAGGAGAAGAATCATGAAAAACTATCTTGTAACCGGCGGTGCGGGCTTTATCGGCTCGAACTTCGTCATCTACATGCTCAATAAATACGACGATGTCAACATCATCAACATCGACAAGCTCACTTATGCGGGCAACCTTGAAAACCTCAAGAGCGTTGAGGGCAACGAGCACTATACCTTTATTCAGGCGGATATCTGCGACAAAGACGCGATGCAGGCGATCTTTGACAAATACGAGATCGACTATGTCGTCAACTTTGCGGCGGAGAGCCATGTGGACCGCAGCATCTCCGACCCGGAGATTTTTGTGCAGACAAATGTCCTCGGTACCGTCAACCTGCTCAACATCGCCAAAAACGCCTGGCAGACTGGGGATGACCAGTACAAAGACGGAGTGAAATTCCTTCAGGTGTCCACCGACGAAGTCTACGGCTCGCTCGGCGAAACCGGGTATTTTATGGAGACCACCCCGCTTGACCCCCACAGCCCCTATTCCTCTTCCAAAGCTTCGGCTGACTTCTTTGTCAAGGCGTATTCTGACACCTACAAATTTCCCGTCAACATCACCCGCTGTTCCAACAACTATGGGCCTTATCAGTTCCCTGAGAAGCTCATCCCGCTCATGATCAACAATGTGCTCCAGCACAAAGATCTCCCGATTTACGGAGACGGAATGCAGGTCAGAGACTGGTTGTATGTGGAAGACCACTGCAAGGCAATTGACATGGTCATCCGCGGCGGTAAACTCGGCGAGGTGTACAACGTCGGAGGCCACAACGAGCGGCCCAACATCACGATTGTCAAGACAATCATTGATTACATTAAAAAGAATGTGGATGATCAGGTCGGTGAACACCTGATGAAATATGTCGAAGACCGCAAAGGTCACGACCGCCGCTACGGCATCGCACCGGACAAGATCAAAGCAGATCTCGGATGGTACCCCGAAACCACCTTTGAGGTCGGCATCGTCAAAACGATCAAATGGTACCTCGAAAACAAGACCTGGATGCAGAATGTGACCAGCGGGTCCTATCAACAGTACTACGAAAAAATGTACGCAAATAAATAGAGCACAAAGGCAAAGCGGATGCGGCTGGGCTGAGATCAGCCCCCCCTCCGCTTTGTGTTCAGTCATAGGAGGCAATCGAGATGGGAAAATTTACCTTTACTGAAACCGGAATCAAAGACCTTTACATCATCGACAACGCGCGTTTTGACGATGCGCGCGGCTATTTTATGGAGACTTACAACAAGCAGGATTTTGACGCGGCGGGCCTGACCATGAACTTTGTGCAGGACAACCAGTCCAAGTCAACCAAAGGGGTGCTGCGCGGCCTGCATTTTCAAAAGACCCACCCGCAGGGTAAGCTCGTCCGGGTGACCAAGGGCGCAGTGTACGACGTGGCTGTTGACCTTCGTCCCGGTTCAGAGACCTACGGAAAATGGCATGGTGTCACCCTGTCGGAAGAAAATCACCGTCAGTTTTACGTTCCCGAAGGATTTGCACATGGGTTCCTCGTTCTCTCCGACGTTGCGGAGTTTGTCTACAAATGCACCGATTTTTATCATCCCGAGGACGAGGGCGCACTGTTTTGGAACGACCCCGATGTGGGGATTGATTGGCCAATCACCGAGGATATGACCATTCTCCTCTCGGATAAGGATAAAAAGAACCCCCTGCTCAAAGACATTCAGTAAACGGAAGGCGGTAACGTTTTGAAAGGTTCCCTTCAGGTTTTTAAAAAGTATAGCCCCCTGCTCTATGATCTGACCAGCCGCGATGTCAAGATCAAATACAGGCGCTCGGTTCTCGGACTCGCGTGGAGCATCCTCAACCCCTTGCTCATGATGATTGTTCTCACCACTGTGTTTGGGCACCTGCTCAAGGTTGACATGACGACGCTCAACTTCCCCGTCTATTTTATTATCGGTAACACCATGTTTAGTTTCTTCAGCGAGGCGACGACTGGAGCGATGACTTCGGTGATCTATGGGGGTTCCCTCATCAAAAAGGTATACATTCCAAAATACATCTTCCCACTTGAAAAATGCCTTTTTTCGCTGGTCAATCTGCTTTTTTCGATGATTGCTGTGGTGATCGTCATGCTGTTTCGGCAGGTCACACCCTCCTGGACCATGCTTTTGTTCTTTGTCCCAATCCTCTACTGCTTTGTGTTCGCTGTGGGGGTCAGCCTGATTCTCAGCGCGTTGACCGTTTATTTCCGCGACCTCATGCATTTGTGGAGCATCCTTTTGACCGTCTGGATGTACTTGACTCCCATCATCTATCCGATGAGCCTGATTGAAGATGCAACAGGACTCAGCGGACAGATTCTGCGCACAGTCATTCAAATCAATCCCCTGTATTATTTTGTGGATTATTTCCGCAGCGTGCTGATGTTCGGGACGGTACCGGGATTGCAGCAGAATTTGATTTGTTTTGGCTTCGGTGCGGTCTTTCTGATCATCGGGGCACTCGTCTTTAAGAAACTGCAGAACCGGTTTATTTTGCACATTTAACACGGCAGAGCGCAGAAAGGAGAGATTGTATTTGACTCAACAACTGGCTGTCCAGGTGAAGGATGTCGAAATGCATTTTAACATGAGCAAGGAAAAGCTCGAAAGTTTTAAAGAATATTTTGTAAAGCTCATGAAGCGTCAGCTCTATTTTGAGGACTTCGTCGCTCTGGACAAGGTGAGCGTCGACATCCCCAAGGGGGATGTGTTCGGCATCGTGGGGCTCAACGGCTCGGGCAAAAGTACCCTGCTCAAGGTGATTTCGGGCATTTTGAAGCCCACCAAGGGCTCGGTGACTGTCAACGGCAGCATTGCCCCGCTCATTGAACTGGGCGCAGGGTTTGACATGGAACTGACCGCGCGGGAAAACATCTTCCTTAACGGCTCGGTGCTCGGCTATTCCCGCAAACAGATGAAGGAACGGTTTGACGAAATCGTCGAGTTCTCCGAAATGCGCGAATTTCTCGACGCTCCCATGAAAAACTACTCCTCCGGTATGGTGGCCCGCATTGGCTTTGCGATTGCGACGATCACCCGTCCTGATATTCTGATTGTGGATGAAATCTTAGCGGTTGGCGACTTCCATTTTCAGGAGAAATGTGAGCGCCGCATCAGCGAGATGATGAGCGGGGGAACCACTGTCATTATCGTCTCCCATGCAATTGAACAAATCGAGCGGCTGTGCAAACACGTGATGTGGCTCGAGCGGGGAAAGGTCAAGATGATCGGCGATGTGACCACTGTGTGCAACGCATATAAGGAAAGTTAGGTGAACCGATGAGCCCGGCCAATCAAACAGAAAAGTTAAATAGCGGTGACCTGCTTTCCGAACAGATCCCATCTCAGGACAGTGAGGAAATTCGCCAAACGCTGCACGCTGTGGCGGACCGCATTGTCTCGGGTTCTAGCCCCTCTCCAGTGCTCGCTGTGGGCTACAGAGCAGGAGATCTGGTTGAGGAGCTGCGAAGCCGGGGAGTGGAGGCATTTGCTTTCCCCTCGGGATGTGTAGACCGCAGTGAGTCGGATTCCTTGCGCAGCTCGAACAGGGCGGAAGGGCCACTTCCCGATGGGCTGCCGGAACAATTTGGCCTGGTGGTTGCAATCGATTTACCGAGCAGGTCAAAGGAAACCGTTGCGCTCATGACTGAACTCTGTGGGCGAAGCAGCCGGATTCTCTTTGTCTCTCTGTCGGGACAGGAAGCGGTCTGCGCGGGCTTGCTTGCCTCCAAAGGCTTTTACCGAATGTCGGAGGAAACCGGGGAGATGGCGCTGTTTGCAAAGACAGGGGATGCAGCCGGGGCAATCGAGCGTTACGAAGAGGTGTTGCGCACCCTTCAGGCGCGCGGGGCTGAGCTGGAGAGTGCCAAACAAAAATGCCAAAAGCTCACCGCACAGTACGCCAAACTGCAAAACGACTATTTGACAGTAAAGCGGGAGTACCAGCGGGCGACCGGCTCGCTTTCCTGGAAGATCACCAAGCCGTTTCGAGCGGTGAAACACCTGTTCAAACGACTCTGTGACAAAAATCGGTTTTTCAGATTGTTTTACAAAGGGCTCGCTAGCCTGCGGAACAACGGCTTTCGGGCGACGCTGATGCGGGTCAAGCTGAGCCGGCTCAACAAAAACGATTTTAAGAGCTACATGAAGCAGCATGCAGTGAGCAGCGAAGAGTTGAATCGCCAAAAATCTGTAAAATTCAACCAAGATATTACTTTTAGTATTTTAGTGCCGCTCTACAACACCCCAGAAGCCTATCTGCACGAGATGATTCAGTCTGTGTTGGATCAAACTTACTCAAAGTGGGAACTCTGCCTGGCGGACGGTAGCGATGCCGAGCACTCTGAGGTAGAGCGGATTTGCCTCGAGTACGCGGGCAGGGATAGCCGAGTGCGCTACAAGCGGTTGGAACAGAACTACGGGATTTCGGGCAACACCAACGCGTGTATGAAGATGGCACAGGGGGAGTTCATCTCGCTGTTTGACCACGACGACATCCTGCACCCCTCCGCGCTCTTTGAGACGATGATGGCGATCACTGAGCAGGGGGCAGACTTTGTCTACACCGATGAAATGGTGTTTGAAGGACAGCCGGACAACGTCACGCTGATCCACTTTAAACCGGATTTTTCAATTGACACGCTGCGGGGACACAATTATATCTGTCACTTTTCCTCCTTCAGCGCTGAGTTAGCCCGGAAAGTCGGCTATTTTTCCGAGAACCACAACGGCAGTCAGGATTACGACATGGTGCTGCGGTTGTGCGAGCAGGCAAAACGGATTGTACACATTCCGCAAGTTCTTTATTTTTGGCGAAGCCATCCGGGTTCGGTGGCGAGTGATGTCAGCGTCAAGCCCTATTGTATGGTGTCCGCCAAAAAAGCCCTGGCCGATCACTTGGAGCGGGTCGGCCTGCGCGGGACGGTAACCGATTCTACGATTCCTTCAACCTACAAAATCAACTATGAAATTGAGGGGGAACCGCTGGTCTCGATCCTCATTCCCAACAAGGACTACACTGCGGATCTCGACAAATGTATTCGGTCGATCCAAGACAAATCCACCTACAGCCGGTTTGAACTCATCATCATTGAAAACAACAGCGAGCTGCCCGAAACGTTTGCTTACTACGATTCGATTCAAAAGGAGTTCAGCAACGTCAAGGTCGTGCAGTGGAAGGGCCCGTTTAACTTTGCCGCGATCAACAACTTCGGCTTTTCATTCGCAACAGGGGAATACATCCTCATGCTCAACAACGACGTCGAGGTGCTCACTCCCAACTGGCTTGAGGAGATGCTCATGTTTGCCCAGCGGGAGGACGTCGGCGCAGTCGGCGCAAAGCTCTATTATCCCGACGACACCATCCAGCACGCCGGGATCATTGTGGGAATCGGCAACACAGCGGGCCATGCGCACAAGGGGTTCCCTCGCACGGACGGCGGCTACATTCACCGCCTGACGATTGCACAGGATCTTAGCGCTGTGACCGGCGCCTGCCTGATGACTAGGCGCAGCGTGTGGGAACAGCTCGGCGGCATGGACGAGGACTTTGTGGTGGCGTTCAACGACGTCGATTTCTGCCTGCGCATCCGGCAGGCGGGCTATCTGGTGGTGTTCACCCCCTATGCAGAGCTCTATCACTACGAATCCAAAAGCAGGGGATATGACGACACCCCCGAGAAAAAACAGCGCTTGGACCGAGAGGCAACCCGGTTGCGGAGCAGATGGAAGGACATCTATGAAAACGGCGATCCCTATTACAACCCCAACCTCACTCTGGATCGCGAGGACTTTACACTCAGGTAAAAAAACAGGTTGCTGGTTTCAGCAACCTGTTTTTTCAAAAAGGAGGAACGCGAAATGTCAGTGGATATCCGTATTTGCAGCAGCCAGAGCGATATTGAAGCGATCGCCAGACTTGCGAATGAAATTTGGCAGGAACATTTTACCCCAATCATCGGGGCGGGCCAGGTTGCGTATATGGTAGAGAAATTTCAGAGTGTCCACGCGATTGCCGATGCGGTGAACAACCAGGGATACCGCTATTACATGGCGTTTGAAAACGGGGAGCTCATCGGCTACTGCGGGGTGCAGCCGCAGCAAAACGAGCTTTTTTTAAGCAAGCTCTATCTCCGCAAAGACTGTCGGGGCCGCGGCATCTCCAAGCAGCTGCTGGCAGAAGCGGTGGCCTACTGCAAACAGCTTGGGCACCCTTCGATTTACCTGACAGTCAACAAGCACAACGACAACACCATCGCCATCTATCAAAGGATGGGGTTCACCATCGACGACGCAGTGGTGTCGGACATTGGCAACGGCTATGTGATGGATGACTACATCATGCGGCTGCTGATCGGAAAAAGGGGGAAGTAACATGGCGAACAACACAGGATTTGTCTGGAAGGATCGCAAGCGGATTCTCTTCGGCCTTCCCTGGACGTTTACAACCTATAAGCTGACAGAGGAGAAACTGCTGGTTTCCAAAGGCCTGTTCTCCACAACCGAAGAAGAGGTTCGGCTCTATCGGATCCTGGATTTGACCCACAAACGCAAGCTGTGGCAAAAGCTGTTTGGACTCGGGACGATTCACTGCTGTTCCGCAGACCATTCCACCCCAGAGTTTGACATCCTCAACATCAAGGATTCCTACCACGTCAAAGAGCTCCTTTCCGATATGGTGGAAGTGGAGCGTGACCGCAAGCGAGTCGCGAACCGAGAGTACATGACCGGGGACAATCCGGAGGAGGATTTTGACGACATCATTGATCAGCAGTGAGTTGGAACAATGCTGTGCTGTAGCTGCATGAGCGCGAACCGTCTGGCCGCAAAATGGCCTGCTGACCTGATTTGGTTCGAGGGAAATGGAATATTTTTTTGTGGTCTGTCCCGGATGAAAACACAGCTGTATCGGGTTCGCCCGGGAGTGGTTTGCAAAACAGAATGCAAGGGCAGTCTCAGCGGAAACCGGCATGATTCCGCACGTCTGCTGCATTCCTTCACCTTTTGCAATACAGCCATTCAGGGGTTTTGTTGATAAAAAAAGCAAAGCGCCGTTCAGAACGCTTTGCTTCTTTTCACCTGGTATTCTGGGTGCAGCTGCCTTTTTCAGCGGGGATACACCATTAATAGAGAGATTTTCCAACTGAATGGAGGTCCTCACACGCTTCGATAACCCGGTCGGACATTCCTTTTTCCGCTGCCTTGAGATAGGCACGGGGATCGTAGACCTTTTTCACCCCGACTTCGCCATCCACTTTGAGCACCCCGTCATAATTCTTAAACATATGCTCTACGATGGGGCGGGTGAAAGCGTACTGGGTGTCGGTGTCAATATTCATCTTGACAACACCGTAATTGAGGGTTTCGTGGATTTCCTCTTTGGAGGAGCCAGAACCTCCGTGGAAGACATACTGGAACGCCTTGTCGTCTCCATATTTTGCCTTGAGCGCCTCCTGACCTTCGAGCAGGACTTTGGGGCGAAGTTTGACATTGCCGGGTTTGTACACGCCATGCACGTTGCCAAAGGTCGCCGCCACCATGTAGCGTCCGCCCACTTCATCGAGCGCTTCGTAAATCTTGAGCAGATCCTCAGGGGTAGTATAGAGCTTTTCGTTGGCAACGCCCTCGTTGTTGACGCCGTCTTCCTCACCGCCTACTACGCCCGCCTCGACCTCGAGGACAATGTCATTTTTGGAGCAGCGCGCAAGCAGCTTTTTGGAAATCTCGATGTTTTCCTTCAGTGAAATGTTGGACCCATCGAACATATGGCTGTTGAAGAGGTTGGGGAGTCCAGCGGCGCGGCGGCGTTCCGTTTCCTCAATCAAGGGGAGAACAAAGCCGTCCAGGTCTTCCGCCTTGCAGTGGTCGGTGTGCAGCGCGACGAAAATATCGTATTTCGACGCCACGAGGTGGACATATTCCGCAAGGGCAATTGCGCCGAGTACTTTGTCCTTGACGGTCGCACCTGATGCGTGCGCCGCGCCGCCGGTCGATACCTGAATGATCCCGTCCGATTTTGCCTCTGCCAGGCCGGCAAGAACTGCGCTAACCGTTTCCATCGAGGTCACATTGAATGCGGGATACGCGTAATGGTTTTTGTATGCGCTGTCCAGCATATTGCAATACTGTTGGTAATTGACTACTGGCATGATTAAAACCTCCCTAACTATTTACGATACCTTCATTATACCGCTTTTACGGCGTTTTTGCAATGAATTTCCATCTTGTTTTTCCGAAGAATTGTGAATTTTTTGAGAGGAATTCTCTGCATATTTTAAAGAAAAAATGGTTCATTTTCAGAAAAATGATCGAAAAATAAAAAAGAAAGTAGGCTTGTATGAAAACAACACAAAACGGAAAGCATTTCATTGTGGAAATAGACGATTTCAGTCTTGCTGATACCCTCGACTGCGGGCAGTGTTTCCGCTTTGTCCCCCAGGAGGACGGCTCCTTCTGCGGGTTCGCAGGGGGCAGGTATCTCGCCATGCGGCAGGATGGAAACCAGCTCACCTTCTACGACACCTCTGCTGAGGATTTTGAAAGGCACTGGAAGCTGTATTTTGATTTTGACACCGATTACCAGGCGATCAAGCAGGGGTTTTTAGAGGACGAAGTCCTCAAAAAATCCTGTGACTATGCGGGCGGCATCCGCATTCTGCGGCAGGATCCCTGGGAAACGCTATGCAGTTTTATCATCTCCCAAAACAACAACATCCCTCGCATTAAAGGGATCATTGACCGTCTCTGCAAACTCTGCGGGGAGCAGGTTCCCGGTGGATATGCCTTTCCCACTCCCGAGGCGCTTGCCGCCAAGTCGCTTGACGACCTCTCCATCATGCGGGCGGGCTTCCGAGCGCGTTATCTGCTCGATGCGGCGCACAAAGTGAGCACCGGGAAGATTGATCTCCCTTCCCTTTACACGATGGAGATTGACGAGGCGCGCAAAACGTTAACTTCAATCTGCGGCGTGGGGCCAAAGGTCGCGGAGTGCGTCCTGCTTTTTGGGTTTCACCGCCTTGAGGCGTTCCCGGTGGACGTCTGGATCAAACGTGCAATTACATACTTTTACCAGGATGGATTTCCCGAATTTGCCCGGCCTTATGGCGGCATTGCCCAGCAGTATCTTTTTCACTACATTCGCAACTGCCCTGAGGCGATTCCGGACGAATACCGCCGCAAATAGTTTTACAATTTTCGCCTTGACAGAACTGCAAGGATTTCATATAATATAGGGTATTGTACCATATGATAGCTATAAGAAGAAAGACTTTGAAATAGATGGAGGGAACATTCGTGGTGAATAAACAAACGATTTTGACTGGTGAAGGTCTTAGCAAACTTGAGGAGGAGCTCGAGGAGCTCAAGACGGTGAAACGGCAGGAAGTGGCTGCAAAGATCAAAGTCGCCCTTTCGTTCGGCGACCTTTCGGAGAATAGCGAATACGATGAGGCGAAAAATGAGCAGGCAATGGTTGAGGCGAGAATCGCCCAGGTCGAGGCAATGCTCAAAAACGTCCACGTGCTCGACGACAGCGACTTGCCCACCGATATTGTGAGCATCGGTTCCAAGGTGCTTCTCAAAGATATTGAGTTTGATGAAGACGTCGAGTACTACATTGTGGGTTCCACCGAGGCCGATCCTTCTGAGGGGAAAATTTCGGATGAATCCCCCGTCGGCAAGGCGCTGCTCGGCCACCGTGTGGGTGACCGTGTGGAAGTGGAAGTACCTTCCGGAATGATTGAATTTGAAGTCCTTGAGATTTCGAAATAGGTTGGGTAAGGGCTTCTGCAAAGAGGCCCTTATGACGTTTTTTAAATGGAGGTAAAAAATGGCAGACAACAAGAAGATACAGGAACAGGAGCAGGTTCAGGATCTCAACGAGCTGTTTCAGATCCGGCGGGACAAGCTTGACGAGCTCAAACAAAACGGGAACAACCCGTTTGAAATCACCAAATATGAGGTGACTGCATACGCAAATGAGATCATCGAGCATTTTGATGAGATGGAGGGCAAAGTGGTCTCCCTTGCGGGCCGCATGATGAGCAAGCGCGGTATGGGCAAGGCGAGCTTTGTCGACCTGCGCGACAACACCGGTCGGCTGCAGTCCTATGTGCGGATCGACGCTGTGGGGGAGGAAACCTACCAGTCCTTCAAAAAATGGGACATCGGCGACATCATCGGCATTGAAGGGGAAGTGTTCCGCACCCACAAGGGGGAGATTTCGATCAAGGCGAGCAAAATCACCCTGCTCTCTAAATCCCTCTTGCCGCTGCCTGAAAAGTGGCACGGTTTGCGCGACACCGACACCCGCTATCGTCAGCGCTATGTTGACCTGATTGTCAACCCCGACGTCAAGGATACCTTTGTCAAACGCAGCCGGATTATCACCGAAATCCGCCGCTTCCTAGACGGCGAGGGCTTTCTCGAGGTGGAGACCCCGGTGCTGCACAACATCGCGGGCGGCGCGTCGGCCCGCCCGTTCATCACCCACCACAATGCGCTCAACATCGACATGTATATGCGCATTGCGCTTGAGCTGCACCTCAAACGCCTGATTGTCGGTGGATTTGACCGGGTGTACGAGATCGGACGGGTGTTCCGCAACGAGGGCACCGACACCAAACACAACCCCGAGTTCACCCTGCTCGAACTGTATCAGGCGTACACCGACTACGAGGGAATGATGGACATCACCGAGCGGATGATCAAAACGGTTGCGCAGAATGTGCTCGGCACCACGACGGTGCAGTACGGCGAACACGAGATCGACCTCGGCAAGCCGTTTACACGCATCACCATGACCGATGCAGTCAAACAGTATTCCGGCGTGGATTTCAGCCAGATCGAGACGCTCGAAGAGGCGCGTGCAATAGCCAAGGAGCACCATATTGAATTTGAGGACCGCCATCTCAAAGGGGACATCCTCAACCTTTTCTTTGACGAATATGTGGAGGACAAGCTGATTCAGCCGACCTTTATCACTGACTATCCGGTCGAAATTTCGCCGCTCGCCAAGAGAAAACCCTCCGACCCGACGATGACCGAGCGTTTTGAGCTGTTCATCCTCGGACGGGAGCACGCCAACGCATTTTCTGAACTCAACGATCCGATTGACCAGAAGGGCCGTTTTGAGCATCAGGTAGAGCTGAAAAAGGCGGGCGATGACGAGGCTGCCGACATGGACACCGACTACATCACTGCCCTTGAATACGGCATGCCGCCGACTGGCGGTTTGGGCATCGGCATCGACCGTCTGGTCATGCTGCTCACCAACAACGACTGCATCCGCGATGTATTGCTCTTCCCGACAATGAAGCCCTTACCGAGTGATAAGTAACTGTATATTCTCATAAGTTATCGTTGGGAGCGAAAAATCGCCCAAAACTACACCTTACTACATCAAATGCCGTCAAAAGGTGTGCAGGGCATAAAAAATCGCATAATTAACAATACAGCGAAACAGCGAACAGTTCTGCTTTGTAATTGTCCGCTGTTGTATAAAGCATTAAAATAGAATAATGCTGAATTCTGAAAGGAGAATATTGTTTGATTAACAATAGATGTGTAATTGTAGCAAGCCGGGAGGCTTGCATACAGTAAAATGGCAATCCTCTCGGCAGTTTTTATAAAACATAAAAACTTTCAGGAGGAATTAAAATGAACCGTGAAAATAAACGAAAAAAATATGATAAAAACTATTATAAAACCCATCCGTGTAATGTAACATTTACCTGTAGGGTTTGTGGACGATCGGTTGTACCAGAAGGCGCAGGAAGTAATCATAGAAATCACTGCCCGAATTGTCTTAGCAGTCTTCATTTGGATATAGAACCCGGAGATAGAGCTTCGGACTGCGGCGGCATAATGGACCCTGTTGCAGTGTGGGTAAGAAAAAACAGAGAGTGGGCGATCATACATCGCTGTCGTAGGTGTGGGGCAATGTCGTCAAATCGTGTGGCGGCAGATGACAATCCGATGAAAATGATGTCGATTGCATTACAACCTCTGTGTGAACCACCATTCCCATTAGAACGCATAGAAGAAATGACAAGATTGATGGGGGGAGAAGGTTCGCTGAGATAGTCTGTTAAGCAAGGGTGAATGTAAAGGTAATTCAGGGCGCACTTGATCACAAGGATATTTCCGCCGCGCTTAGTATCTACACCGATGTGACAAAAGAGCTCAAGTGTTCTGAATTTGAGGGGCTTGACTTATACTTCAAAAATGAGTAAAATAATATAGTCCTGATGTTCCCGTATCGGGAATATCAGGACTTCTCTTATGAGGTCAGAAGCTTTACATCATCTACATCAAATTTTACACTATTTGTCCCGTTGAAGGCTGGATAAGGCAGGAAAACGAATTGCTTGTAAATCTAATAATAGCGAATAAAGAGCATTGTAGAGGTTAGCGGAAGTCTATACCAATATGACCGATTACGTCCCGACAATCAAGCCTTTAAGCAATTAGAGGGTGCAAAAACTGAGAATTTCAGGCGTTTGAAGGCAGGACCAGTCTTGAACTTTTAGAATTTACGCGAGTTAAATAAACAAGAGGCAGTTTCTGAATAGGAAGCTGTCTCTTTTTGTAATTGAAACCCCCGACCAACTGACAATAAGGGAATACACCGACTCATTTACAGATAGCAAGCAACAATCCCCTCGCAGGAATCAGACCGTAAAAAACGTTTTTAGGCGCTGCTAGGATCAGAGTCTTACAGGTGTTTCCTACAAAGCCCCGGCTATCCCAGGGATATTCACTGGGCCGAAAAGGCAAGAAAAATACTGAAACTGAAAGCAAGACCTCCCGAGATAGAACAGGAGTGGTTTGGAGATCACATTAAAATATAGGAGATCCTGAAAGACAGAAGTTGGCTGTGTGCATGAGGCCTACTCGATGTCCATTAAGGGGCAAAGCCGGTAATCAGCCCTTTTCGGGTCTGTGCATACCATCTGTTCACGAGTGGTTTTGATTGTAAACGAAATGGAACAGCTCCACTAGATCCATTCCATGCACATCGACCAACCAAACTGGTTGCATGTCCAGTTGAGCAGAATGAAATTTTTCGGTTGCTCCATCCTGTTCGCATGACAGTGTCAGCCGGTGAGGCAGGGCTGAACCGTTTGTATACAGAACCATGACAGACAGTGGAAACAGCAGGTAAAAAAGCGTGAGCCCTTGGCCTGGCCAACTGATTCCCCCAGATAGAAAAGAATTTTACAGGCAATGGAGACCAGTGAACAAGCGCATTTTGCGAAATGGGCTGTATTGGATAGGGTCAGAAAAAACATTTTGACCACGGTGAGGAAAAGGAAAATGAGAACCCCTGAGCAGAAAAAAAGAGAGACGGACGACCGGAAATAGAGACAATAGAACGCCCTTTCTCACCATTTATCTGGAACGCCATCCTGGTTTTCCAAGATAGCCCAGGTACTTGTTGATAAAAAGAAATTGCGGGGACTTCTTTTTCATGTTATAATGGACAAAGGAAACCGCAGTTTGCGATTTGGAAGGAAGATGATGTCTATGTTTGATGCGGAATTCTATATTCATAAAATTGAACAGTTAAACCGAGAAAGGATCCTAAGAGATGGGCAATCAACGCCAGGACGTGATACCAAAAGAAAACCGCATCAACAGGACCTCCCGGAATCTCCTTGCTTGATTTCAGAAAAGGAAAACTTTTATCCGGGAAGCGATGTGGTTGTCCACGCGCATCGGACACCGCCCGGAGAACCTCAAAGGAAGCCCAAGTTGGGCCATTACCACGATTTCTATGAGCTTGCTTTTGTGTACCGTGGGAAATTTATCAACGAATTCCCCAATCATGACCGAATTGAAATTGACGAGAGCAGCCTGATTCTTCTCAATCCCTATGCAGTCCATCTGCCCTACACCCAAACGCCAGATGATATTGTATTTAACATCCTGCTGCGCAAATCCTTTGTCGAAAACAAACTGGTGAACATGATTTCTGACAACAAGATTTTCTTCAACTTTTTTCTCGACTCAATCTACGGCAACGAACACATCACCAATTTCTTGGTCTTTAAGAACAATCAGGAGGTCTCCAATTTAATACTCTCTCTGATTATGGAGCTGTGCGACCGCCAGTTGTATTTTGAACAGGTGGTGAACTCCTATCTCGTCGCTTTGTTCGCAATCCTTGTGCGCATACACCAGCAGGAATTCAGCGAGGCCATGGACGGTTTGGCAAAAAACCGAACCATAGCGGATATCCTCTCCTACATCCGCTATAACTATTCCCACGTCTCCCTGGCAGAGGTGGCGGAACATTTTAACTATTCCATTGGCTATATGTCCCGACTGATCAAGCAGGAAACCAGCATGAGCTTTTCAGAAATCGTCTCAAACTACCGGCTGGAAATCGCATGCAACTATTTGAAAAATTCCAATATCTCAACAGAAAAGATTACTGAAATCATCGGGTACAGTGACACCAGTTATTTTTACAAGGCTTTTAAGAAACAGCAGGGTTTTTCGCCCATTGACTACCGAAAACGGTTTCAGAAAAACTTGGCAACAAGTATCTAGAAAAACTTCATAACAATCAAAATCTCTGGCAAAGTAGGTCTTTGCCAGGGATTTTTCATTGTTTGCTTTAGCGAAATAAAACCACCGGCTATGCTGGTGAAAATAAAAATCTTCAGATAAAAGAATACCTTCTTTTGCAAAAATAATTGAGGGTTTGGCGACCGCATTACAAAGCAAAAGGAGGAATTATAATGAATGACATAAACAGTTTAGCACAGAGCCTGCCCCTTGGGTATTCAAAATGGAGATACCAGTACCACATTGTATTTGCACCAAAATATTGGAGACAGGAAGTGTAGGGGAAAATAAAAGCGGATATAGGGCAAATATTGCAAAAGTTATG
>EQ973338.1:94020-102722 GCA_000158655.1 [Clostridium] methylpentosum DSM 5476 | reverse complement strand
CATTCTACTGGTGGTTTTGATTCAGTTTGCAGTAGAATGAGAGAGTGGGGATTGGTTCAGGGATTTTATTTTGCGTGTTTCTTGTTGCGCAGAATCAGGATTCCGCAGGAGAGGGTCAGCAGAGCCGCTGCCGCAGCGGGAACAGTTTCACCTGTTTTCGGAGTGGAGCTGCTGCCGCTCGCCGAAGAGTCGCCCGAAATCGCTGGCGCATCTGTTCCTTTCAATCCATTGAGTGCTTTTTGGAGATCACCCGCTGCCTGATCGACAACCAGCTGGTCATCTTCACTCAAATCAGGATTTTCCGCAACTGCTACAGCATTGTCGTATGCAGAGCGGAATGCATCCACAGCTGCTTCGGTGTGAACCGAAAGATCGATCTGCGCAGCCTCAGCAAGCAGTTGGTTCAAATAGGACTTGTCTGCTTTCAGACGAAGTGCGACCATGGAACTGAGCAGAGTATCCGCTGCTTCGTCAATCTCTGCCTGGGTCGAGCTGGTGTTTTGCTGGACCGCAAGCGCAGCTTCAAGCGCCTCGAGGAAGGCGGCCTGACCGTTTTCCACATAGCGGTCGAGCTGTCCCTGGATCACCTGCGCCTGTTTGATGAGCTGGTCAAGGCTGTAGGTGTCTTTTTCGACCAGCGCAGTCACCGCAGCATCCAAAATCTTATACGCATTGTCAATCTCGTTTTGCATCGCATTTTCGTCTTTGCTGACAAGTTTTGCGGATTTGAGCGCAATCTTAAATGCCTCTTTGGCGAGGTTGTCCTCGTATTTATCGAGGTTGAGGGAGTCGCAGTACTCAATCAGGGTATTCAGAGCGGTCTTGTCGCCCACCTTGAAATCGAGCATCTGAATTGCGTGGAGCAGCGCAAGTGCGGCCGAGTCGATTTCTTCCTGTACCTTGGAGTTCGCCCGGACGGACACCGCGTTGTCAAACGCCCTGTAGAATTCCTCTTTGACCAACGGGATGAGCTGATCCACTTCACCGCTGTCAATATGCCCCTGCGCGTTTTTAATAAAGGCGTCGATCATAAAGGTGTTGACGTCTGTTTCTTCCGATGCCGCTACTTCGACCTGGGTGTATGGGACAAGCGCCGCGTCAGTCAGCCCGTAGTTGGCAGTCGCCTTGCCGTCCTCGCGGTTTTCGAGGGTGGTGGTGAGCTTGACGGTGATGGTGTTTTCCCCTGCGTTGAGGAAGGTGGTGAGGTCCACTTCGTCATTGAGCGGGTTGATGTCGCTGATGGTATAGGTTCCCTCATCATTGGTTACCGTGATTTCTGTGATCATGTCCTTGTTGTTTTGCAGCGTCTCGGTCGCAGAACCTCCGCCCGGGAAACCGCCGCCCGAGGACGCCATACCTTCATGCTTAAAGGTAAAGATTGCGCCCATGTCGTCAGACCAATCGTCCGGCAGGGTGACTGTGTCGGTGTAGATGCCGATTCCCGAAAGCTTTTCGGGGTCATCGACGCCCGCCTTGGCGAGCTCTTCTTCCGGAATCGAGAGATCTTCCCAAAGCTCAAGGGTGGTTTCACCTGCGGTGATGTCAGTCTTTGTGGAGATCGTCGGATCAACCGCATTGGCCTCGGAATCCGGGCCCCAACTCTGAATGTCGAGGTTCCAGGTGTTGTCGCCGCCGAGTTCGATCTTGTCAGCCACTTTGTCAATGCTGATCGTCTTGACGGTGCCGTCGTCGAGTACCACGCGAGCCGAGTCACCGGCGGTTTCGGTGCGGTAGACGAGTTTTCCGTCAACGTATTTGGTTTTTCCTTCGCCGCCCATCTGCTTGGTGACATGCGCCTCAGAGACAGGGAAGTCCTTGGTATTGTCGCTCACTGCGACAACCATGGTGTTGAGCGCTTTGAGCGAAAGGGTGAACTGCACTTTTCCATCCGCTGTGAGGGTGTATTCGGACACCGGGGTCACTTCGCCCGTCGCCGGATCCATCAGATAGGGGGCTCCGCTTCCTTCCAGAGTGACCGGTACGTCGATGTCGAGGAAGGTAGCGCCACTGTAATCGTGGCCCATGCCGGCCGAGCCGAGCGTGCCCTCATAGCTCTCGTTAAAGAAGAAATAGTAGTTGGTGCCGTCCGCCGGGTCGGTCAGCCGAGTCACCTCGAGGCCGTCGCAGTCGTAGGAAGCACCTGGCTCCACCTTGTCCGCCTTGAGCTGGTCGAGAAGTGTCTGCTGCGCCGCATCCGCATCGCTGTCACTGATGACGGTGACGCCGTCTTTTGCAGTCAGCTCGCTGTACAGCTCGGCGACGAGCGCGTCGTTATTTCCCTCTTTTTCAGTGCCGTAGACCTTGGAGGGGGCGCTGTTGTAGACGTAGATCTTCACACCTGCATCTGCGTAGGAGTTGATCTTTTCAAGAGTTTCACACGAGATGTTCTCAATGCTGTTGAGGATCATCGCCTGATAGGCTGGACCATCCGGACAGAGGACGCCGTCTTTTGCAACCGCGCCCTCCTCTTCGAGGACCACCTCGCTGAGGATGTTGTAGGTGTAACCGTTGTCAAGCAGTTTGTCGAACGAGTCACCGTTTAAGCAGTTGTAGGCGCTCGTCTGGTCGTTGAGAATTGCAACTGGGATTTTTGCGGTACCATCCTGCAGGACTGTCTGGATTCTGCCGAAATAGTTGCTGATGGTATCCATATCCTCCCAGAATGGCTGGCGGGGCGCCCAGCAGCCATAGGACATAAATGTCCAGCCCGGCCACGTGTTGTTGACGTCGGTGTAGGATTTGGTGAAGGGGGTGCCGTGCAGGATGATGCGGTTGATGCCGTCGGACAGGTTGCCGTTAATCTCGCGCAGCGCCTCAAACCAAACGGGATGATCGCTCGCAGAGGTGAGCGCCTCCATCGAGAGGTATTCTTTGTCCGCGATGTTTGCCGCGGAGGCGAGGTTGCGGATGCCGTCGCCTGAGGTGGAGTTGTCCCCCTCCGGGATGTCGACCGCTGCCGCGGCGCCCGCCACATCGAGACCGGTGAGCACATAGGCCTGCGCGCGGTAGGTGCAGCCAAAGCTTGCGGTCCAATCCTTGATGACATCGGCGTGGTCGGAGGAGTAGAGGTGGCCGAGCACGAGGTTGTAGTCCTCTTTCACACGCCCGGTGTCTTGACCAGTCGAGGAGGAAGCCGACATGCCCGCGATAATCGGCAGATAGCTTGAAATGTCGTAGCCCTGGTCGTTCTGGAAGTCCTCCAGCATGTGTGCGGTCCAGATTGAGCCGGTCTTGTGGATTTCAATCGAATCTTCAAAGATGCTTCCACCGTTTTCCTGCATCAACTCCTTGAGGGATTTTCCGCCGCAGTCAGGGGAGACGTGCGGGAGGAGCTTTTGGTTCCAGTATTCAGTGACTTCTTTGATACCGTCCTCGTTGAAGTAATCCACCGCATAGGTGCGGTTGTTCATGGTGATCGTCTGGCCGCCCGACATGATCTGTCCAGTACCGCGGCGGTAGGTATTGACCAGCACATAATCGCCCTCTTTGAGGGTGGATACATCCTTGTCATTGGTGATCGCGTTGACTCCGTCTGTGCCGAGCTGCGTGATGAGTTCTTCCCGGCTGACCTGATAGATATCCTGCCAGTCTGCCATCCGCTCCCGGTCGCCGAAGGTGTCGTTGTTTTTGACAACTGCGATGCCTTCCGAAGTGTAGCACTGGTCGCCGTCTACATCGGTGTAGGCGATGACCGGAGTGTTTGCGTCAATGACCGTGACCTGCCCTGTGATGTCTACGCCGTTTAGAGTGACGGTTGTCCGCTGATTCCAAGGCATGTCGCCCGTCTTTTCAATGACTGCGCCCTCGACGTATTTGTTGCTGCTGTTGTACACTGCAATCCGCTCATTGAGCGTGGTGTAATCGTCGGTTGTCCCGGCGACCCACTGGCCGTCCTTTTTCACGAGGACGTCAACGCCTTTTTCAGGGATACCAACCGCATAGCCTGCGTCCGGCTTCACCGAGGTGTTGACCGCGTTCATCGACTCGTAGTCGAGCACCGGGTTGCCGTTGCTGTCCACCGAAGCCACGCGGGCAAGGGTGGAGGAGACGAGCTTGTCCTGGAACAGGAAGGTCGCGATCAGCGAGTTGGTGTTGGAGAAGTCCTCCGTTTTCTGGACGGGGAGAGCCAGGTCAGTGCATCCCGTCAAGTCGTCCGCCGTCAGCTTTTGATAGGCGTAGGCGAGTTCCTGCTGCTGCTCATCGTCGTTCGGGTCAATGGTGTTGATCACCGGCGGCCAGTGCGCGGTGATGGTGACATCGACGCGGAATCCGCCCTCGATCTGGTTGGCCGCGTACACTGCGGTGGAGAGAACCTCCGCCCATGCGTCGGAACCCCAGCCGATTTGTGCAGCTGTGTCGTTGTCATAGCTGTTGGAGTCAGCGAGCATGGTGATCTCCACCCCGCCAAAACCGCCCTCGGCGAGCTCGTTGATCAGGTCGGTCACCATGTACTTGTAGTCGGAATCAGGCAGCCCTGCGCCCGCGTCCGGGAACCAGAAGCGCGCCATGGGCTTGGACTCTGCACCGGGGTTTTGGAATCCCTGTGCAATTGTGTAGGTTGTGTCTCCGTTCGCCGCGGCAGAGACAGGGATCGCACTGCCCGCGACTGACGTTGTCATGGCCAGCGCAAGCAGCGCTGCCAGCCATCTTGATTGTCGTTTCATTCTTTCTTCCTCCTTTGCATAACTTGCATGTAGTCGTGATTTACTACGAAAACAATCGAGAAATCAAAACTGTATTGTGCATATTTATCGTATCACGATCTCATTTGGCCAACAACGGCGTATTAGCACCTGTTTATGGAACTTTATTGACATTTCCATTTCTTCCAGAAAATGAAGGGGGAGGAACAGCCTGGAAGTTTTCTGCAAAAGAGGTCATCAAAACGCTTTGTTACGTCATCTGAGTGCGTTGTCGCTTTTGACCTTAGAATGATAAAATAAAGATGCAATCAACTTTCACATCATTTTGTGCAAAACAGCGATCAAATTAGTAGGAGGATCACAATGAAGAAAGAAAGATTAAAACGGCTGGCAGCGGGGCTGCTCTGTCTCTGCATGGCGGGTTCCATCGCAGGGACACAGCTTGTAACCGCAGCAACCTCTGCCCCGGTCACCCACAGCCTGACCATGGGTGTCAACCAGCAAACCGGCGCCATGTTCCGCTGGTGGGTTCCCGCTGCGCTCCCGATGAAAGCTGACCGGGATACAGTCCGAGCAGAAGTGGAGGACATCGCTGCAAAGGGCTTCGCGGGCATTGAAATCAGCGTGCTCATGGGGGAAGCGGTGTATGACGAGTCAGACCTCGGCGAATACGGTTGGGGCAGCGACGCCTGGATCGACATGCTCTGCATGCTGTGTGAAATTGCGGAGGAGCACAACCTCAAAGTCGATGTGACCGCGACCTGCAGTTGGCCGATCTCGCTGCCGGAACAATACGCGTTTACTGACTACGACGCGTCGGAGAAAAACCTCTTTGAGGGGGATACTGCCAAAATCAGCGGCGCAACTGAACAGGATCCCACCCTCTACTCGGATAAAAAAGAGAACTACAACCACGCGGATCAGACCGTTTCCCGCAAGCTCCAGGCGGTGACGGCTGCAAAGGTGGTCAGCGACAGCGCTCCCGTCCACAAAGGAGAAGACCAGTTCTATGTCTGGGGCTCCGCGAACATCCCGGGCAGAACCGATGGTTCGGAAAACGCGCTGGTGGACGAGGCGAGCCTCTTGGCGCTTGAAGAGGGAACCGACTATACATATGACGAAGAAACCGGTTCGGTTACAATTAATTGGCGTCCGGAGGACGGCAGTGAATACACTGTTTTCACCTACTGGATGGGCTTCAGCGGTGCGACGAGCAAAACCGGCATGTCAGAGACCGCCTATTACACCGACTACATGTCCAAAGACGGCGCAAATGCCTACATCGCTTTCTGGGAGGAGAAGCTCCTTTCCAACGAGCGTCTCTCTGGCCTGATCGACAAGGTCGGGATGAGCATCTTTGAGGACTCTCTCGAGTTCGGCAGCTATTTCGGCGCGGACAACCTCGAGTGGAGCGCGACCTTCCTGGAGGAATTCGAACAGCGCGCGGGATACGACCTCACTCCCTACCTCCCGCTGCTCAACGGGCAGAGCATGGGCGGCTCGACCAATGTCGAGTACTACGACTATGAATTCGGCGTCTACAACGAGGAGACCGGGGAATACGAGTACGATGATGCCGCTGAGCGCATCCGCAAAGATCTCGCCCAGGTGATCACCGAACTGTTTGACGAAAACCACATCGCGGTCATCCAGGACTGGGCGCACCAGAACAACATGACCTACCGGATGCAGGCCTACAGCTTTGACTTTGACACTGCCTACCTCTCGTCGATCGTCGACTACCCCGACGTCGAGACAGTCGGGTTCTTTGATATGGACAAGCGGGTGTACACCCACGGCTATGACAAGAGCCGGATTGTCAGCGCGGGCGCGCACATGGGCGGCAAAAATATTATCTCCTCCGAGTGCGGCGCGGTCAATGCGCGTTCCTACCGCCTGACCTGGCCGGAACTGTTTGAATACACCCAGCTGCAGTACGCGCTCGGAGCCAACCGAATGATCTTCCACGGCTATTCCCACACCAGCGGGGAAGCCAAATACTGGCCGGGCAACGCGACGTTTGGCACCAACGGCCTCGGCGACAACTGGGGCAGCCGCAACCCGGGATGGGACTACGACAGCGAAGTCGCCGACTACCTCGCACGCACCCAGGAGATCCTCCAAGCGGGAACAGCCAAGGTAGATGTTGCGGTGTACAACGACAACTACGGCACCTACGCCCCGATTTGGGAAGATCAGAGCATGTCAAATGCAGGCTATTCTTATGACTTTGTCAGCGAAAACCTGTTTGCCCTTGACTCTGCGGTCTGCAAGGACGGAAAGCTTGACCCGGATGGGACTGGCTATACAGCGCTTGTCTTCAACAATCAGACCTATATGACGGTGGACACCGCGAACAAGGTACTCGATTTTCTCAACAATGGCCTGAAGGTATTTGTCATTGGGGAATTCCCCTCCAAAGTGACCGGCTTCCACAACTGGGAAGAGGAGCAGGCAAAGCTCGCCCCGATTGTCGAACAGATTATGGCGCATAAAAACACCACAACCGTTGCTTCGGAGGCAGCTCTCCCCGAAGCTATGAAAAACCAAGGGGTACAGCCCGCCGCTGCGGCAGGCGAGCCCTGCGAACTGGTCACCGCACACAGGACCATCGACGGCGGGGACTTCTACTACATCTACAACGACGGCACCGAAGCTGTATCCGAAGAGATTACATTAGAGGGAAGCGGGAACGTCTACCTGATCAACCTCTGGTCGGGCGAGGTCACCCAGGCCGCCGACTACACGGTAAACAGTGGCTCCATCACCCGAAGCTTTGAAATTGAAGCAAACGAAGCGGTCATGGTCGCAGTCACAAACGGTTCGATTCCCAACGTGGCAGAGTCTGGAACTGCGGTCAAAGCAGAGGAAACCGCGATTCCTTCCAACGGAACCACCCAGGTCAACTCAGACGGCGTTGTGGAGCTCAAGGCGAGCGCAAACGGCAGCTATCAGGTCGTGCTCGGCAACGGAGACACCAAGGAACTCACCGTCTCGAACCTCCCCGAAGCCCTTTCCCTTGACAGCGGCTGGAACCTCACAGTGGAGCGCTGGGAAGATGAAACCGAGACCGAGACCAAAAACGACACCCGTAAGACCGACATCGAGGTCGGCACCCTTGACGAGCTCGTCCCGTGGAGCGAAATCCCCGCGCTCGGCAAAGAGGTGGCGGGCATCGGCCACTACACCAAGACAGTGACCCTGCCGGAGAACTGGGACAATGCGGACGGCGCAGTGCTTACATTTGACCAGCTCGCCTGCCGTGTGGCACAGGTTGTCGTCAACGGCACCACCCTCTGCCTCGACCAGGTCACCGCTTCGGTGGACATCAGCGGACTGCTCAAGCCGGGAGAGAACACCATTGAGGTCAACGTTGCGAGCTGCCTCGGCAACCAGCTCATCGCCTATGGCACCATCACCGACACCTGGGCGGCCAAAGCGGAGTACGAGGACTACGGCATGATCGGCGGCGTCTCGCTGACACCCTACCGCTATGAAGAGGTGGCAAAACTCGACAGCGCACAGGGCGGCGACACCTCCTCGGACAGCTCTTCCGACGTCTCTTCGGATCCTTCGTCCGAAAGCTCGGATATCCAGAGCAGTTCCTCCGACACTTCCAGCAAGACCGACACCCCCAAGACGGGCAGCGAACCCCTCGCATTCGGCGCGGCGATCCTGCTTGCACTGGCGGGCAGCGCGCTGGTGATCGGCAAGAAGAACAAAAAACACTAAAACAACACAGAGAAAACCGGGCCGCCCCACAGGAGGGCAGCCCGGTTTTTTTCACGGTGACTTCAGCAAAAGGAACGACCGGCAATGCCGGTGTGAATACGAAAGTATCTCCTTGAACAAAGAGTCAATGCGGGAATTGCCTGGCTCAGAGTAAAAGGGGAGATCACTGTATTCGCCGTTGCAGTGTGTGCAGTTTTCAGTACCTCTTGAGAGGCGAGCCGGTTGGTATCCTTCCGGAGCAGCTGCAACCCATCAGCTCAATGAGCGGCTTTGATTCAGCCGAGGAGCCCCATCCAGCGCAGCAGGTAGGCGCAGTCGATTGCGCCC
>EQ973338.1:91600-93719 GCA_000158655.1 [Clostridium] methylpentosum DSM 5476 | reverse complement strand
TCTGCCGTTCAGGCAGTTGTGCGATGTGTGGGGAGCGGTGTTATCTTTCGACGGACGGCACCGCTCTTCTTTTACTTTTCGAGCTCATCCTCTAACTTCCGAATGCCCCGCCGAATTGCCTCCATGCGGGGTACCCCTTTTTGCCGGCAGTATTCTTCCAGTACCTGCTTGCATTTCTCATCGTATTTGACGGAAATTTGATAAGGTTTTGGGTTGTCAGTCGGACGGCCCATTTTTTTGGCACTCAATTCTTCACCTCACTTTCGCATTGCCTAATTTCAATTATAGCTTTAGGCATTGCTAAAGTCAATAGATAGGATAAAAATCGGTGAAAAAATTTCATTCGGTTGGGATGGTATCGCTTTTCTATTCCTTCTCGAGTTTCTCCTCCAGCATCCGAATGCCACGCCGGATTGCCTCCATTCGGGTCACCCCTTCTTGCCGGCAGTATTCTTCCAGTACCTGCTTGCATTTCTCATCGTATTTGACGGAAATTTGATAGGGTTTTGGATTGTCGGTCGGACGGCCCATTTTCTTTGCGCTTATCTCTTCACCTCATTTTCGCATCACCTAAGTACCATACGAATTTTACGCATTGCCAAAGTCGGCAAAACAGACGAAAATACTTGTAAAAAATGAATTGAGCAGCAACCAAAGTTTTAACTAGTTTGTCACAAAAAGGGGGAGCTTTCACCTGTGCGAAAGCCCCCTTTTTGTGATATCGGTCCGAAAGAGAACCAGCTGTTATAAAATCCTATCTGTCGGCGATCTGGCACGAATGCTCCAACAGTATTTCTTCTATCCTGACAACCCGCCTAAATTTATATGAGTGAGCGGCGGTGTTAACGATGAATTGTCGTATTGTACTAATTTTTCTGTTAATCAAATGAACTGGAATGAACGCATGCATGACAGCGTTTATACCCCATCTTCTTGGCCTCTTCCAGTGGATCGAATTTTTTGTTCTCCCTCATATCGGGAGCCAGAGGGGCCGTAGAATGGATCGTAGGGATTCCCATTACAACTCTCTTGGAGGTGAAACAGACCGTCGCTCTCTGTGAGATAGCAGGCAATCTGGATGACTCTTGGAGGTTTCTGATCTGTGGATGAGCTGGGTGTGGAAGACGAATTGTTTTGACTGGGCTTTTTTGACTCAGCCTGTTTCTGCTCTTTTTGTCTCTGTTCCTGCGCCGCTTTTTGTGCAGCAGCTTCCTTTTCCGCTGCAATCCTTTTTTCCTCCTCTGCGGCAAGACGCGCGCGCTCCTCTTCCTGTTTTAGGCTGAGCGTTTGTTCCGCTTCGACGAGAAGGTTGTAATTGCCTACGAGCACCAACACATCCGTTGCTGAATTGTCATAGAGGGAACGCGCCTGGGCAATTGCATCCGCCCGGTCGAGCGTTACCTCCCCGATTGCGAGAATTGCAGATTCAACCGCTTCTGCATTCTGCTGCCTTTGGGCCAGCTTTTCTCTGTCCACCACCTGAATCAGAATTTCCTCGCTTTTGACGGAACCGTCCTCTGTCTGTGCATACACCGATGCTTCGCCCTCCATTTTCGACTCGATGACACAGTTCAGCTGTGTCACGTCTTTTCCGCTCTCATGAGTATCTCCCCTTGTAATTGTCAGCACAGTTTCATCCGTACTGATAAGCTGGATCTTGTCGAGAACTGCGCCCGCCGGCTCGACAACAAGGGTTACCGTTTGACGTTGGTGAAGATCTGCTTCCCGCTCAATCCCCTCCAATCGCAGCGAGGATACCTTTTTTGGCCCGCAGGAGGTGAGCAGGCAGCAAGTCAGTACTGTGGCTAGAAACAGTGCACAGACCTTCTGCCATTTCTTTTTCATAAATATTCTCCTTTTCAATGATTTGACATCATATATTATGGTTATTATACACTATTTTTCCGAATTTTTCAATATTTTAATCTATTTTACATGGTTTTTTCTAATTAAAATTGCATGTATTATTGTATAAATCCCGGCCAGGAAGTTCTATTCCGGACCGGGATAAAATTAGCTGTTCCATTTAAATTTTCAGGCCAATAGGCGGTATAGTTTAGATGGGGATCAGCCGAGGAGCCCCATCCAGCGCAACAGGTAGGCGCAGTCGATTGCGCCT
>EQ973338.1:77638-91299 GCA_000158655.1 [Clostridium] methylpentosum DSM 5476 | reverse complement strand
TTTGCCTTTCAGGCGTTGGTGCGTGTTTGGGGAAGCGGTGTTATCTTTCGACGGATTCGGCCGCTTCTCCCTTATTTTTTTGCCAGTTCCTCATACAAGCTGTAAATCCCTCTGCGGAGAACTTCGGAACGGTTGCAGTTTAAAATTTCTCGGCAATACTGAATTTTCTGCATCGTTTCCTTGTCTACTCTCGTTTTGATCTCGAATTCCAAGGGCTTTTCAGGATGAGGACCCGGTTTCTTGCGTTCCTGCAAAGAATCACCTCCTAAATCAGACCGCAAGTCTATTCTACATTTTGCGCCCTGAGATGTCAAGAAATAAATGGAAATTTTGTCGATTTTTCTGTAAGATTTTATCCGAGCAATCCACAGTATTTCTCCCTTGAGCCTGTCGACTGGATTTCTCGGTAAAAATATCCGGAAAAAGCCCGAGCGGGGATGGTGTTTCCATCCCCGCCCGGGCTTTTATAGAAAAGAGAGAGGTCTAGCGCTGCCTGCGTTTTGCCATTGTCACGGCTGCAACTCCGGAGAGCAGTGCAAGCGCTGCCAGCGCTGTGGGCAGGGCGTCACCCGTTTTGGGGGTGTTGCCGCTGGTTTTGACCGAGGAGTCGCCCGCTGCCGGGGCCTGTGCGTCCTGGCTGACCGGGGTGAGACTGTCGATCGCTTCGCGCAGGGCAGCTGCCGCTGCATCAACTGCGTTTTGGTCGTCCACGCTGAGGGTGTTGTCTTGGCTTGCCGCTGCTGCATCGGCTTTCGCCTGGCGGAAAGCGGCGACAGATTCAACGGTATACGCCGTAGTGTCAATGCCATCCGCCTCTGCGAGCAGCTGATCAAGAATGGATTTGTCCGCTTTGAACCGAAGGTTGGTGAGGGATTCGAGCAGGTCATCTTGCGCTTTGCTGACCTCATCTGCGAGCGCGTCGCGGTCGGCGGATACCTTCTGCGCCTCTGCCAGCGCAGCGATAAACGATTCTTTTGCCACGCCGTCCGCATAGAGTGAAAGATCAAGGCCGGTGGAAACGCTGATGAGCTTTTCAAGGTTGGTCTTGTCGCCCGCGACAAAGCCGAGCTTGTGAATCTCGTTCATGAGGGAAATCCAGGCGGAGTCAATCTCCTGCTGGGTGGCGTAGTCGCGTGATGCAACTGCTGTTGCGTTGTCGTAGGAGGCGTAGAACGAATCCTGAACCGAACCAATGGCCGCGTCCACTTCGCCGCTGTCAATCGCCTGTTTTGCGTAGGCGATGACCTGATTGAGGATGCCCTTGTCCGCACCGGTGCCGGTGAGAGCGATCTCGGTGTAGGGATTGAGCACCACCGAGGTCAGGCCGTAGTCGGTGTCGCGGCTCTCAGTGACCCAGGGGCTATTCATGTAGCCTGTCTCGAGGCTGATGCGGTTTTTGATCGTCGAGTCAAGCTTGATCTCGATGGTGTTTTCGCCCGCCTGAAGGTAGTTGCCAATGTCGGTTGTCTCGTTCATGGTGTTGATCTTGTCGATCACATGGCCGTTGACGGTGATCTTGGTGACCATGTCCTCGTCGTGGAGGAAGCTCACCTTGGCGCCGGTGGAGGAGGTCCAGTTCTCCGGCAGGGTGAAGGTCTTGGTGTAGGTGCCGATGCCCGAGATGTCCCGCATACTGGTGACGTCGTTGAGGACGGTGCCGAGGCGGTCGAGGTCGTCCTGGGTGACGGGCAGCTCGGTCCAAGGGATGAGGGAGATGTTTTCAAAGGTAAGGGTAGTCCTTTTGTGCGCGGTTGGGTCGATGAGCTCGCCGTTTTCGTCGAGGTTTTCAGCGCTGTCATCCGGGCCGATGCTGTCGAGCTGGAGGTTCCAGCCCTCGCCGCTGAGGTCGATGGCCTCATAGGAGGTGTCCACAGAAACCTGTTTGCTGGTGCCGTCTGAGAATGAGACGGTGTCGTTGCCCACGGTGTTGGAGCGGTATACGATCTCACCGTTGTCATACGCGACCTCGCCGTTTGCGGCGGTCACGTGGATGTCTTTGGTTGGGGCGTAGTCGCTTTGGTCAGGGGCGATTGCGATGATCTTCGCCTCGTGGGAGACGAGGTCAACAGTGCAGGTGACGGTGTCGCCGGTCGTTGTGTACTGTGCGATCGGAACCGCTTCGCCTGTCCAGGCGTCGAGGAAGTAGGGGGTGCCGCTTCCCTCGAGGGTGACGGTCGCTGTCATCTCGTCATCGTTTGCGTTGTAGAAATAGTAGTAGTCTGCATTTGTGCTGTCGGTGCGGTGAGAGGTTTCGAGGCCGGGGACTGTGTAGGAGGCAGAGGAGGAGACGCCCAGTTCGTCGAGGGCGGAGATGATGTCCGCTTTGGAGGAAACAGACCTGACGTTATCGCGCGCTTTGAGCTGTGCGGTGAGCGCCTGGAGCTGAGCGTCGGTGTTGCCGTCTGTTTCGGTGCCGTAGACCTGGGAAGGATCACTGTTGTACAGCACGACCGGCAGGCCGGAGGCTGCATATGCGTTGAGTTTTTCAAGGGTGGCAACCGAGAGGACGTTTGCCTCGTTGAGCACAATCGCCTTGTAGCCGGGGCCGTCTGCGTAGAGCTGGCCGTCCGACACGACCGCGTTTTCGCTCTTGAGTACTGCTTCGCTGAGGATGTTGTAGGAGTAACCCACATCGAGCAGCTCCTGCATCGAGTTGCCCGAGAGAATGCTGAAGGAAGAGGAGGTGTCGTTGAGGATGGCAACGTCCACCTTGGCAGTGCCGTTCTGCATCAGCGCTTGGTTGCGGGACATGTAGTCAGTAAGGGTGTTCACATCCTCCCAGTAAATCTGGCGCTGGTTCCAGGTGGTGAACTCGCCGACGCCGCATCCGCCGCCGCCCCAGCCCCAGCCAGGCCATTTGGTGTGATTGTTGTCAAAGGTCTTGGCGTACGGCGTGCCGTGCAGGATGACTCGGTTGACGCCGTGAGAGTAGTTTGCGTTGAGGAGTTCTGTCACCATTGGCCAGGTGCTGGCGATTTTGATCAGGGTGATCGCCTCAATCGAGAGGAATTTTTTGTCGTAGAGGTTGACGGCGGAGGAGAGATTGCGCAGGCCGTCGCCCGCGGTGGCGTTGTCCCCCTCCGGGATGTCGAGCGCAGAGGCTGCGCCCGCGATGTCAAGGCCGGTCAGGGTGTAGCCCTGAGCACGGTAGTCATAGTTGAAGCCCTTTGCCCACTCGCTGATGACCGACGCGTGGTCGCTCTCGTAGAGCTCGCCGAGCTTGAGGTTGTAGTCCTCGACAATGCGGCTTGTATTGTCGCCGTCAAATGTGATGGTGGGCTCGGAGGAACCGCCGCCGGGGAAGCCGCCGCCCGATTTGCTCGAGGAGAGGGCGACGACCGACGCGAGCTGGTCGGTGTAGGCGTAGTCTTCATCAAAGCGGTCAAGCAGGTTGGCGGTCCAGAACGGACCGGTGTGGCTCGCCTCAATCGAGTCCTCAAAGATGCTCGAGCCGTTTTGTTTGAGCAGGGAGAGCAGCTCGGGATCGCTGAGGAAGTTCTCGTTCCAATAGTCGATCACCTCTTGGATGCCCTCGGTGCTGAAGTAGTCGGTCGCGTAGGTGCGGCCGTACATCGTGTTGATGCCGCCGCCCGAGAGGACCTGACCGGTGCCGCGGTAGAAGGTGCCGAGCAGTACCCAGTCACCCGCCGCAAGGTCTTCGCTGTTGTCAAGCGTCCCGAGCTCGGAGGAGATGCCGCTCAGGTCGGCCTGGTAGAAGTCCTGCCAGTCCGCCATGCGTTTGCGGTTGCCCTGCGAGTCGAATTTCTCCCCAACGGGGATTTCCTCAGTCGGGACGTCGCCGAATGCGAGGTAGATGTTGTTGAGAATGTCAGCGGCTTTTGCTTCGTCTCCGCCCGCGAGTTCGAGCGCCTTGGCTTCGTCGGGAATGCCCGCCGCATAGCCGGCGCCCTCAATGACCGAGACGCTGTCGCCGATGTTTTTCACGCTGTCAAAGTCGAGCACTACATTGCCCTTTTCATCGATGCTCTTGACCTGGGCTGCGACCGCGTCGGTGAACTTGTCCACCTGCAGAAAATAGCCGCCCTTTGAGTCGGTGGTCTTTTGCTCGGGCAGAGCGAGCTGCTTGACGCCCTCCTCGAGATCATTTGCCGTAATTTTGGAATACTGATAGGAAAGTTCGGTCGATGCGGTGTCCTCATTCGGGTCGATGGTGTTGATAACCGGCGGCCAGTGAGAGGTGATGGTGATGTCCACTTTAAATCCGCCCGGCACGGCGTTTGCTGCGCGCAGCGTCTTTTTCAGCACATTCACCCAGTTGGGGGTGCCCCAGCCCAGCTCTTTTGCCTGCTCGTTGGTAAAGGTGGTCTCGTCGGCGAGGAAGGCGATTTCCACGCCGCCAAAGCCTCCCTCCGCCATGGCGTTGATCTGCTCGGCGATCAGGTCGTTTTCATCCGCACCTGCCCCCGCGTCGGGAAACCACATGCGCGCCATGGGTTTGGCGTCGAGGTCGATGTTGTTGAACACATCGATGATCGACGACTCTTCCCCGGTGTCGCCGGCCGCCTGCGCGGTGAACAGGCCGCTCAGCGCGGTTGTGCCCACAGCAAGCGCAAGGGCAAGGGAAAGAAGTCTGGAAGTCCTCTTGAATTTCATACTTACACTCTCCTTGTTATAATCTCAACAAAAAACAATTGCATATCCTTGTGTTTTTGTTGTGATTTTATTATAAGGGGGTTGCCTTTTGGAAACAATGTCGGATCAATACCTTCTTATGGTAAATTGATGATCTGCACGAATCGTTCCGGTCACATTTCCTGATTTGGAAATCAAGGATCATTCTACTCACTGACGCGTTGGAAAGTTCTCGGACCGAAAAAGAGTTGTTCCCCTCTGCGGGCGTCTCTTTTCTGGGAAGCTGTGCGGGACTGCTTTGCAGCCACGAAGCCGATCAGGGATGGGCACCGTGTTCACTTTGGCTGTCGCAACCGGCATCCTATTCACAGTGACCGGCCAGATTTTTCTGAAGCCCCTGGCGCTCGTTTTGACGCGACGGACAGTTCGCTGCCCTATGTGCCTGACGATGTTCGCATCCGATTGATGGGAGCGCAAGCGGTCAGATAAGCGCCCCTCACTAAGAAACAACACGAAGAATTGAATAGACCGAAAAACCGCATGGGTTCACGATTTTCCAACATTTTAGGGCATAGCTCAGCTGGGAGCGCCCTTCAGCATGATGTCGCACGGTCCCGGTGGATTAATTGAAACGACAAACCCGAGGATCTGACAGGCTGGGGATGCGCCTGTCAAGCGGCTCTTTCAGGGTTAGCCTGTAAAAAACAAAAAATTTGACAAAAAGATTGATTTCTGGTTTTAATCGGATTATAATGGTAGAAAATCCAGCGTAAAGGAGGCGTTTCTATAGATGATTCAGGTAAACAATCTCACCATGGCCTACCGCAGCGGCAAGGGAGTCTTTGACCTTGATTTTACCGTCAAGCAGGGGGAAGTGTTCGGTTACCTCGGGCCCAACGGCGCCGGAAAGACCACCACAATCCGCAATCTCATGGGATTTTCGTCTCCGGACAGCGGAAGCTGCAAAATCGGGGGCTATGACTGTCAAAAGGATACCAAGAGAATCCACAAAAACCTCGGCTATCTGCCTGGGGAGATCGCCTTTCCCAACGGCTACACCGGCATGGGATATCTCAAACTGATTGGCGAGCTGCGGGGGATGAAATCAACCAAGAGGCGGGATGAGCTCATTGAACTCTTTGAGCTGGATGCCAGAGGGCCGGTGCGGCGGATGTCCAAGGGCAACAAGCAGAAGGTAGGGATTGTCGCCGCCTTTATGCACGACCCCGACGTTTACCTGCTCGACGAGCCGACAAGCGGCCTTGATCCACTGATGCAGAACCGCTTTGTCCAGCTCATTCAGAGCGAACACGCGCGGGGGAAAACCATCCTGCTCTCCTCCCACATGTTTGAAGAGGTGGAGCGCACCTGCGACCGGGTTGCGATTTTGCGCGACGGCCGTTTGCAGGCGGTGGAGGATATCCGCAGACTGCGAGACAGCCGACGCCGCACCTACATCGTCACAGTGGGATCAGAGCTTGATCGAGTGCACCTGTTTTCGAGCGGACTCGCCTGTAAAGAGACCTCCCCTCTCTGCTTTGAAATCGAAGTGGGGGCGGATTACCGCCGCTTTTTTGAAACGCTTGTCGACTGCACAGTGCTCTCGCTCGATACCGGCGCACAGGGCCTGGAGCAGATGTTTATCAGCTATTATGGGGAGGAAGCGAAATGAGCCTTGCAATTTTTAAGGCGGATTTCCGCCGTTATTGGAAACTGCTGCTCGTCTTTACCGTGGTGCTGCTGTTTTACTTTGTGGTGATGATGTCGATGTTCAATCCCACCAATGCGGCGTCGGTCGAGGAGATGATGAAGCTGATGCCTCAGGGAATGCTCGACGCATTCGGCATGGGAAACCTCTCGAGTAGCTTTACGGGAAGCCTTGCGAACTATTTTTACGGCATGATCGTATTTTTGTTTCCCACCATCTGTTTTATCATCATTGCAAATGGAATTGTGGCGCATTATGTGGACAGTGGAGCAATCGCCAACTTTCTCTCTACTCCGCTGACCCGCACCCGATTTGTTGTCACCCAGGCGATTTTCTTGCTGATCTCCCTCACCCTGATGTTCGGCATTCTCGTGGGGGTTGGCATTGCAAGCTGTGAGGCGCTGTATCCGGGAGAGCTTGACTTGAACGCATTTTTGCTCATGAACCTCTCCTCCTATATTACCTATCTGTGCATCACAGGGATTTCCTTTTGCGCCTCCTGCCTCTTCAATGACACCGGCAAGTCGCTGCTGTTCGGCGCCGGGCTTCCCATCCTGTTTATGCTCATGAAGATGATGGGGCAGGCAAACGACAAGGTCGGCTGGATGGCGGATATTTCCCCCTACTCCCTTTATTCCCCGACCGAAATTGCACAGAGCGGCCAGCTCGAACTGCTGCCCACAGTGGTGCTTGTGGCAGTCGCGCTTGTCACTTATCTGTTGGGTATTACAGTGTTCCGGAAAAAGAACCTGCCGGTCTGAAGAATGGGTGGAGCGATACGCCTGCAAATGGCCTTGAAATTGCGTGGCGTCCACATGGTTTCAGCCCTATCCAAACCTACGGAATGGGTTTGACTGGACCGAGTTTTTCATTCAAAAACGCAGTCAGATCAAGCAGCTGCACTCCAAACCACCATGTGAGAGGTGGTTTGTTGCAGCCCTTCAAAAGGATTGCTTGCAGGCTGGGTTGCAACTTTTTGGTTTGCGCTGCGCTCTGCCATCAGTGAATCGGCAAGCGTCTCAAGTCAGTTTTCACCCTTCTTCGAGAAGCCTGCTGCGAGGGCTTTTCCCGGTGGAACAGGGGAGCCATATGAAAGCTTTTGTCAAAAAGAGCATCGTAATCGATTTGATTACGATGCTCTTTTTGACGGAAATTCATTGTGAAAAACAAAGGAGGAGCACAGCGGCTTTTCTAAAAGGCAGAGTAGTAATTATTTGTTTTTTCCTGTCTACCCTGTTTGATGGACTGGAAAGCAAACCGATTACAGCTTTTTTGTACCCAGCAAAGCGGTCCAAACGATTGTAGCGCTGCAAGCAGAAGCTCATTCAAGGGCTTTTATGCTGTGATAATTCCGCCGCCCAGGCAGACTTCGCCATCATAGAGCACAGCAGACTGTCCCTTTGTGATCGCGCGCTGTGGCTGGTCGAAGGCGAGCTCAATTTTTGCTTCCGAAAGCGGGGTGAGTAGGGCAGGGGCAAACTCTGCACGGTTACGGATTTTCACCTGTACCCGAACCGGTTTTGACGGTGGATGGGGGATCAGGTAGTTCATCCGCTCCGCTGTGAGGCGGCTGGAGTAATTCTCCTCATCATCGACCAGGCGCACGGTGTTGTCCGCCGGATTGATTTCCGAAACATACATCGGCTTTCCAAACGCCATACCGAGCCCCTTGCGCTGGCCAACTGTGTAGTGCCAGATGCCCTTGTGTTCCCCGAGTACAGTGCCCTGGCTGTCAATGAAATTCCCCTTGGGGGGAATGGTCCCGGTAAACCGTTCGAGGAATGTCCCGTAGCCGTTGCGGTCGACGAAGCAGATCTCTTGGCTGTCCCGCTTGTGGGAGACGGAAAAACCGTATTTTTCTGCGAGTTCCCGCACTTGGGGCTTGGTGTAACCGCCGAGAGGGAACAGAATGTGACCTAGGTTTGGGTAAGGGATCCCGTAGAGGAAGTAAGACTGGTCCTTCTGTGCATAGGCTGCGGTTTTGAGCTGAAATTCCCCCTGTTCGTTTTGCTCAATCCGGGCGTAATGTCCCGTCGCCACATAGTCAAAGCCCAGCGCCGCCGCCTTTTGATAAAAGTAATCGAACTTGATCTTTTGGTTACACACAATACAGGGGTTTGGGGTGCGCCCCGCCTGATACTCCTCCACAAAGTTTTGTACCACCGCTTCCTTAAACTCGCGCTTGAGGTTGAGCACATAATGCGGGATGCCGAGCTGGTGGCAGACCTCCCGCGCATCGTTGATATCGTCGAGGGAACAACAGGTCGCCTCGCTGTCAAAGAGGTCGTCCTCCGGCTTCCACAGTCGAAACGTCGCGCCGACAACTTCGTATCCCTGTTCGATGAGCAGCGCTGCGGCAACCGAGCTGTCCACGCCGCCGCTCATTCCAATCATCACTTTTTTCAATCTGTTTCCTCCCTGTTTTCCGCTGATTTTTGTTCTTTTTTAGACGTTCATTGGGGGTAACTGCGGCTTGTCCATGCCAACCGGGTTCAGATTTGGAAAGGCTGGTATGGGACAAGAAGGAAGCGTGTCCCACCTTGACAGTGCTCCTGTACACCCAGCCAGCGCATCCTCCCAGTCCAGAGAACAACTCTGTAAATCAACAGTACGCTCGTCCTTTGTGGACGGGCGTACTAGAAGCTGATAAACTCATATGGGAAAGCAACCACAAACAGCAGAGCTGCTTTTGCTGAACTTGCAGCTGATACCCTCCCAGAGACGTTTTGGAGATAGCACAGACCAGTTGTTCTGCCGCTGACCTGATCAAGCGCCTGCGGATGAGATCAGCGCGGTTGCAGCGCTGTACATTCAGCCGTATCTGTCCCCGGCGTTTACTCCGCTGAAAACAGACCTGGAGTGGAGAGATAACGGTCTCCGGTGTCGGGGAAAAGGACGACAATGTTCTTACCCGCGAACTCGGGGCGCTGTGCCACCTGGGTAGCCGCGTAAAGTGCGGCGCCCGACGAGATACCGACGAGCAGCCCTTCCACCCGGGCGATCTGACGGGTCGTCTCGTAAGCCTGTTCATTTCCAACCTTTATAATAGCATCAATGATGCTGGTATTCAAGACCTTTGGGACAAATCCAGCGCCGATTCCCTGAATTTTGTGGGGGCCGGGCCGTCCGCCCGAGAGAACGGGGGAATCCTCTGGTTCCACCGCGAACAGCTTGACGTCGGGATTGTGCTCCTTGAGCACCTCGCCGATACCGGTGATGGTGCCGCCTGTGCCGACGCCTGCGACAAATGCGTCCACTTTGCCGTCGGTGTCCCGCAGGATCTCCTGAGCGGTGGTTGCGCGGTGTATACTGGGGTTGGAGGTGTTGTCAAACTGGGAGGGGATAAACGACTTTTCGCTGGCTGCGGCGAGTTCATTTGCCTTTTGAATCGCCCCGTTCATCCCTTTGCGGCCGTCGGTGAGAACTACCTCAGCGCCGAGGGCTTTGAGCAGGCTGCGGCGTTCAAGACTCATCGTCTCGGGCATGGTGAGAATGAGGTGATAGCCCTTGGAGGCGCAGACAAACGCCAGGCCAATGCCGGTGTTGCCGCTGGTCGGCTCGATGATAAGCGTCTCTTTGTCGACTTTGCCCTGCCGTTCCGCCTCGCAGATCATGGCGTTGGCAACGCGGTCCTTGACAGATCCCAGGGGGTTAAAATACTCAAGCTTTGCGATGACATTTGCTTTCAGGCTGTTTTTCTCAATGTAGTTGGAAAGCCTCAGCATCGGGGTGTTTCCAATCAGCTCTGCGAGCGAGGTTTTGATATTCGACATGCTTCATCCCTCAATTCCTATTAATATTATATGTTTATAGGTATATAATAGCAGTAGACTTCTCAAATGTCAAGGGGAAAAACAGTTTTCTTTTATTTTGGATTGTATTTTCTCCGGTTTTATGCTTTAATAGATGAAGTAGAATCTTGCCACTTGGCAAAAGGAGTTAAACATGCAAATTATCAACGCGACGATAGAGCCCGTTTCCTCACCTAAAATTGAGAACGGGTATATTTTGGTGCGCGACGGCCGGATCGCCGCCGTCGGCCCGATGGAGGACTGCCCCGGCGACAGCGAGACAATCGACCTTGCGGGAAAAACCGTCTATCCTGGGTTTATCGATGCACATTGCCATCTCGGCATGTGGGAGGATTCCCTCGGCTTTGAGGGGGACGACGGCAATGAGGACACCGACCCAGTCACCCCTCATCTGCGCGCCCTCGACGCGATCAACCCGCTTGACCGCTCGTTTCGAGAAGCCGCTGCCGCTGGGGTCACCACTGTGGTAACCGGGCCGGGCAGCGCCAACCCGATCGGCGGATCCTGGGTGGCAATGAAAACCGCGGGCAGGCGGATTGACGACATGATTGTCAAATCACCAGTTGGGATCAAGTTCGCGCTCGGGGAGAATCCCAAAAGCACCTACAACGAGAAAAACCAGATGCCGGTCACTAGAATGGCGACCGCGGCGCTCATTCGGGAGCAGCTCGAAAAGGCCAAGCGCTACATCAGCGACCTCGAGAGCGCGATGCAGGACGAAGACCTCGACGAGCCGGAATTTGACGCCAAATGCGAGGCGCTGCGCCCGCTGCTCAGTCGGGATATCAAGGCGTTTTTCCATGCCCACAGGGCGGACGACATCTTCACCGCCCTGCGGATTACCCGGGAGTACGGGCTCGATTCGGTGATTGTCCACGCCACAGACGGCCACCTGATCGCCGATCTGCTCGAGGAGGAAGGGGTCCCAGTGATCGCCGGGCCGCTCATCTGCGACCGGAGCAAGCCGGAGCTGCGCGGCCAGTCGGTGCGCAACCCCGCTGTTCTGCAGAGCGCAGGGGTGCCTGAGGCGATCTGCACCGATCATCCTGAGGTGCCGATTCAGTACCTCCCACTCAGCTGCGGCATTGCAGTGCGGGAGGGGATGGATCCCCAGGAAGCGCTGCGCTCGATCACACTGCGTGCGGCGCAGATCTGCGGGATTGAGGACCAGGTCGGTTCGATCGAACCGGGCAAGCACGCCGATTTTGTGGTCTATCTGAATGGGACTGACCCGTTTTCGGTGTACGCAAAGCCGGAACAGGTCTATTGCAAAGGAAACATAGTGTATCGTCAAGGCCAGGAGGTTTAAACCATGCGGGAAATCAAAGCTCAAACCATCACTCGGACAGTCAAAGAGCTGTGCATTCAAGCGAACAAGGTGCTGCCCTGCAGCGTGCAGAGCGCGATTCAGGAGGCACGGCAAGCTGAGACCTCGCCGCTGTGCAAAAGCGTGCTCGGCGATTTGCAGGATAACATTGCCGCCGCCCTTTCTCTCGACGTTCCGGTCTGCCAAGACACCGGAATGGCGGTGGTGTTTGTGGAAATCGGGCAGGAGGTGCACCTGACGGGCGGCTTGCTCGAAGAGGCCGTCAACCAGGGGGTACGGGAAGGCTACACCGAGGGACTGCTGCGCCTGTCGGTGGTCGGCGATCCGCTGCGCCGGGTCAATACCAACGACAACACCCCTGCCGTGCTGCACACCCGCCTGGTCGCCGGGGACAAAATCAACATCATGGTTGCCCCTAAGGGATTTGGAAGTGAAAACATGAGCGCGCTCAAGATGTTCACCCCAGCCGCGACCGAGGAGGACATCATTTCGTTTGTCGCCGACACCGTCAAACGGGCGGGGAGCAACCCCTGTCCCCCGGTTGTGGTCGGTGTGGGGATCGGCGGAGATTTTGAGCTGTGCGCCTATCTGGCCAAAAAAGCGCTCTGCCGCGATCTCGACGCCGCAAACCCGGATGCCTACTACGCGGAGCTGGAACACAGGATGCTCGAGCGGGTCAATGCCCTCGGTGTCGGTTCCCAGGGATTTGGCGGAGATGTGACAGCGCTCGGCGTCAACATAGAAACCTACGCCACCCACATCGCCGGGCTGCCTGTTGCGGTGAATATGGGGTGTCATGTGACCCGTCATGCCTGCGCAGTGATAGAAGGAGAAGAAACAGAATGAAGATGCAGATGACCTGCCCCTGCCATTTTGGCTTGGAGAGCGTGCTTTCAGGCGAGATAAAGCGGATGGGGGGCGAAAACGTCACCGTTGTGGACGGAAAGGTGAACTTTGAGGGAGATTTTGAGCTGCTTGCGCGCGCCAACATGGGCCTGCGCACCGCAGAGCGGGTGCTCATCAAGCTCGCGGAATTCCGAGCCGAGAGTTTTGAGGAGTTGTTTCAGGGCGTCAAAGCGGCTCCCTTGGAGGAATTCATCGGGGTGCACGACGCGTTTCCGGTCAAAGGGCATTCGCTGAACTCCCAGCTGCACAGCGTCCCCGACTGCCAGTCGATCATCAAAAAGGCGGCGGTGGAACGGCTCAAAGAGCGCTACCATGTGAGCTGGTTTGAGGAGACCGGTCCGGTGCACCAGCTCCAGTTTACCATTTTAAAGGATGTTGTCTCCCTCTTTCTCGACACTTCGGGGCCGGGACTGCACAAGCGAGGCTACCGCAAAAACTCCAATGATGCGCCGATCAAAGAGACGCTCGCCGCCGGCATCATCGATCTCGCCCACGTCAAGCCGTTTTCCACGGTGTATGATCCATTCTGCGGCTCCGGCACCTTTTTGATCGAGAGCACGACCAAGGCGCTCGGCATCGCGCCCGGCCTCAACCGCCGGTTTGCCGCCGAGAAGTGGGACCAGATCCCGGGACAGGTGTGGGCGCAAGAGCGGGGGCGTGCTCTCGACCTCATCCGCCGCGACGCCGAGTTTAAGGCGTTTGGGTTTGACATCGACATGCAGGCAGTTGAACTGAGTCGGGACAACGCGAAAAAAGCGGGCGTCCTGCCCCGTATTCGATTTGCCCAGGGGGACATCTCAAACTTTGAACCCTCGGAAGAAAAGGGAATTGTGATCTGCAACCCGCCCTATGGGGAGCGGATGCTCGAGATCCGCCAGGCGGAGGAACTCTACAAAAAGATGGGAGAGGTCTTTGTGCCCAACCGTGGGCTGAACTATTACATCATCAGCCCGCACGAGGAGTTTGAGCGGCTGTTTGGCCGCAAAGCGGACAAGCGCAGAAAGCTGTACAACGGCATGATAAAATGCCAGCTGTATATGTACTTTAAATAGCCAAAGTCAGCGGACGCGTCCAGAATGAGCTGCCTACTGCAAAGATGGGCTCGGAACCGGACAAATCCCGTTGATTAGAGTAAGACAGATGAAAAGAATCACACAGTCTCCTGTTGAAGTGAATTTTTTTGATTCAGCCGGTTCAGGCTGCGCCGATCTGCTTCAAGCCGGGAGAATAGAGAACTCTTTAAAAAGAATCAAAAGGCTTTCTCAGATGCTTTGAGAAAGCCTTTTGTATGTAGCTTAAGCGAAAAAAAACCACC
>EQ973338.1:58605-77109 GCA_000158655.1 [Clostridium] methylpentosum DSM 5476 | reverse complement strand
CCTATAAAAGAAATGCGGTTGGCGGACTTATTCGGTGCGTCTTGAGACGCTTGCCTGTAATATGCCCTTTCAGGGCTTGTGCATACCACGCGTTTAACGCGTGGTTTTGATTATAGCAAACCACGCCCTCAGCGGTTGGTTTTTTGTATACAAAAAGACAGCCCGCTGAGTGCGGACTGTCCTGTTTTACTGAGGATAATGGGCCTATTCTTACATTGATAGATCAGCTGTTGCGTTCGGTTGAGGTATAGGTAATTACCTTCTCGTATCCCTCTGCGAGCTCGTTGCTGACCACTTCGTTGGTATCATTCTTGTGCGGGCGGAAGACGATCTTGAGCAGGATGGGGGCGATGATCGTCGTGATCACAACCATGATGACCACCGGGCCAAAAAAGACCGAGGACATCAGGCCCACCGCCGCGCCTTTGTTGGCGACGATCAACGCGACCTCGCCGCGCGAGATCATACCAGCGCCGATCTGGAGAGCTTCCCGGTTGGTGTATTTGCACAGCTTCGCCCCAATGCCGCAGCCGAGGATTTTGGTGAGCACAGCGACAATCACCAGCAGCACTGCAAACAGGATAATCATCCAGTCCATGTCGGGCAGAACGACCTTGATGCCGATACTTGCAAAGAACATGGGGGAGAGCAGCATGTAGGAGAGCGTCTCAAAGCGGGACGCTATGTATTTGGTGCGTTCGGTATTGGAGAGGATAACCCCTGCGATGAATGCGCCAGTGATGTCCGCAACACCGAAAAACACCTCGGCACAGTAGGAGAGCAACAAACAGAACACAAACGCGACGATGACAAAGCGGCGCATATCCTTGTGGTAGCGCTTGAGCCATTTTGTGAAGATGAGGTAAAAGACGAATCCAGCTCCTCCCGCAAATACGAAAAAGAGCACAACTTTGAGCAGTACCATCCAAATGTTGACCGAGGCGTCCGCCATGCTGGTGACAATGGTAAGCGCGACGATGCCGAGGATGTCGTCGATGATGGCGGCGCCGAGAATCGCATTGCCCGCGCGGGTGTTGAGCTTGCCCATTTCTTTGAGGGTCTCCACCGAGATGCTGACCGATGTGGCGGTCAGGATGATGCCGATAAAGATATTTTGCAGGAAGATGCTCGCATTCGCATCGGATAGGGAATCGTTGTTAAAGAAGGCCGCGAGCCCGAATCCGCCGAGCAGCGGGACGATGACGCCGATGAGTGCGATGACAAAGGATGCTTTTCCACTTTTTTTGAGTTCTTTGATGTCAGTTTCAAGGCCTGCTGTGAACATCAGTACAATGACGCCGATTTCAGACACCTGGGTGATAAAATCCGTTTCTTTCAGGATTTTGAGCATGGCCGGGCCGAGAATCAGACCTGCGAGCAGCGCGCCCACAACCTGCGGCATCTGAAACTTCTTTGTAATCAAACCAAAGAGCTTGGTGCTGATGAGAATCAAAGCCAGGTCTAAAAGAAAGTTGTATGAGTGCATTCCGAAAAAATCTCCTTATTTGATAAAATTTTAACCGATAACTATTATAGACCAGCCATAAAAAATTTACAATGTTCATTTTCCAATAATAAAGCTAGGTTTTTTATTATTTTTTATCCATTCCGTCGCGGTCACGCGGGGCAATTCGGCTTTGTTTTGTAGGGACTGCCAGATTTTTCGGTTGCATTCGCTTGACAGATGTGGTAGATTAAAAGAAAAAGGAGTGAAGCATTGGTATGAATTTTCGATTTGCACACTACAACTACAATGTTTTTGATCTTGAAAAGAGCATGGCGTTTTACAAACAGGCCCTCGGCCTCACCGAGGTGCGCAGAAAGGTTGCGCAGGACAATTCCTTTGTGCTGGTTTACTTGGGGGACGGGCAGACCGACTTCCAGTTGGAGCTGACCTATCTGGTGGGCAGAAAAGAGCCGTACAACCTCGGAGACAACGAGGTGCACCTCGCATTTACCGTACCCGACTTTGAGGCAGCGCACAAGCTGCATCAGGAAATGGGCTGCATCTGTTATGAAAATCCGGACATGGGCATTTATTTCATCAGCGACCCGGACGGCTACTGGCTTGAGATTATTCCGGAGCGCAGATAAGGAGAGCCTATGAGTGAATCGGCAGCGCAGAACATCCAATTTGTTCTGCTCACCCTGTTTTTGATGGCGCTGATTTTTTTGATCCTTTGGCTGGTCAGCAGGGCGGGGGGCAAGGCATTTCGAAAAAACAAGGACAAGCTGTTCGCAGAGCACAAAATGGGGCCGCGCGACATTGTGCTGCTTTCGGACGGCCGCCGCGTCAAACTGCTCGAAGCAATCGACGGCGGCGAAAGCTACCTGGCGGAGACAATTGCTGACTATGGAAAGCGCCCGGAGAAGGTGACTGTCACAAAAGAGGAGATCGTCAAGATCGAATACTATGCCTAATCTCATCGGACGAGGCGGTTGTGACCAAAACACAGTGTTTTCTAATTGTGCCAATTGCTAACAGCGGAAAGCTGAGCTGTCTTTGCTGCTTGTGAACATGCGATTGGCGAAGTGAAAAAACAACCCTCCAGCTATAGCCGGAGGGTTGTTTTTTTACACGATTTCACTTCATCTCCCCTGGGCTCACAGGGGGTAGAGAAAAACTTTCGCGAAAGACTTCCTGGCGGAAAGCAAAATAAACAGCAATCCGCATAGATCTGTTCTCATGGCAAACCACTGTGACCCATTTACGGGTTGCTGTGCGCTCGGTACTTTGATTTTATTTTTCACCGTGAGAAAATGAATGCAGCCTGTTTCGAGGTGCCGCGGCAGCAGTTGGCATGGGAGCATGTAAATCGAGCATCCCTTTACAGCGGCATACCTCCGTTTTCCCTGTCGGCCAGATGGATCTGAGCAAAATGTTCCAGATGCCGTTCCAGTAACCCGAGCGCCTCCTGTTCCCGATCCGTCTGTCGGTCGTAACGAGTCAGGAGCAGGAAAAAGGGGGCGTAAAATTCCAGGGCAGTCAGATAAGGGTCCGCCTGTTTAAAAAATCCCTGCCGCATCATCTCCCCAAACAGACCGGTTTCAAATGTCAGGACATTGTCGATAAAAAAACTGTGGTAGACATCTCCTGCTCGGGTGTTTTTAAACTGCTCGATGGTCAGCATCCGACGGAATTTAGAGGCGTAATCATCCTGAAGCAAAAAGAGAAACATTGATTTGCCCATATGTTTGACCATTCCGACTCCTTGTTCCCCATACTGAAGGGCCACTTCCCGGAACTTCCCCTTGGGGAGATGGAAATGGTCGGTTGCCTCCTCATACCGCCGTTTCATTCCCTCAAACAACGCGTCAAAGATGGCCTGTTTGCCTACAAAGTGCTTGTAGAGCGCACTTTCCCGGATCCCGACGGCCCGTGCAATGTCGCGGATGGAGGTTCCGTCAAAGCCCCGCTCGGAAAAGAGGTCGAGCGCTTCGAGGAGAATCGCTTCCTTGGTGTTTCGTCTTTCCATTTCTGTCTCCTTAACTGAGTTGTGTGAGAATTTCCTCCACCTGCCGGCGTTGTTCAAAGAGGGAGCAGCCGCCAATGTGCTCCTCGCCGGTGAGATGCTCGTTTTGCAGCCGGGCAAAGAAGGGGGAGTTGAGCACCTCGATCAAGGAATGATCCTTTAAGCTACGGTCAGAATAGGGAGCGAAGGGGCAGGCCTCTGCCTTCCCACTCGGGTTGATGTGAAAAAAGCCTCTCCCTGCGGCCAGGCAGCCCCCCATTTTCTTTTCATCGCCTGGGAACGAGAGCAAAAGCTGTGCGGGAAACGCCTCGCGCAGTGCAGCCTGGCGGGTTTCGAGCAGGGAGCGCTCGGCGTCTCCAAACGCACTGTCCCGGGTGGATTCGTCCACAGGGACATATTCGACAAAGAGGACGATCCTGCACCCCTGAGCTGCAAGCTGTTGGATAAATCCGGGCTGAGTCACCGTGTTGAGATTGTTTTTGGAAACGGTGAGGGAGCATCCGTACAGAATTCCACGCTGGTTGAGCATCTCCATTTTGTCGTGTAGCAGACTGTAGGTGCCTTTTCCACGTCGCGCATCGGTTTCAGCTTCATTCCCCTCGATGCTCAGGATTGGAATGAGATTGCGGCAACGGTCGAACAGCTCAAGGCAGCTGGGGTCGAGCATCGTCCCGTTTGTAAAAATGGGGAAGATCGTTTCGGGGTGCTGCGCCGCGCGCAGCAGAACCTCCCGGCGCAGCAGCGGTTCTCCCCCCGCCAGCAGGTGGAACCCAATGCCCAGCTCGGATGCCTGGCAGAAAATAGAGTCCCATTCCTCTGCGGTGAGAAGGGGATCGCTTCTCTCTTCGCAGCAGGTGCCGTTGGCCCGCGCATAGCATCCCTTGCAAAAGAGATTGCAGGCGTTGGTGATGCTTGAGATCAGGAAGGAGGGGACGTGCTGACCCCGGCTTTCCCAGGCCAAACGCTTTTGAAGCGCTTTTTTGCTGCCGCTGCGGTAGCGCAGGAGAAAGGCGGTTTCCTTGGGATGATGCAGCGTGTTTTTGAGAACCTCTGTCACGATCTGATCAATCGCGCGGCTCATGTAGACAGTGAGCTCGGTGTTATTCAAAAAATCTCCCCATTTCAAAAAGGATTTGTGAACGATCGTTCACTTTTTTATTATAGTGATCAATCGTTCACCTGTCAACCCTTTTTGTATCAATCAAAAGGGAGCATGATAATCTGGCGCATCTGTTTCACTAAAAATAACTGTAGAAAGTTGGCCCTCCGGGAGCTCGGCTGCAAGGCGTTTCGAGCGGGGACTCAGCTTATGTTCCGTACAGTTTTGGAAACGAAAAAGCAGCCTTAAACCCAGACTGCTGAAAAGCTGAATGCGCGGGTGACATATGCAAAGGGTGGCTTGCGTCAACTCGTACAGTTTTCGGCTTGCCGGGTCATGCTTTAGAGAACAAGAAATAATTCGTTGCCAATTCGGCCGGCACAAGGCTGGGACAAGCGTCTCCACCTGATTCGGTGCGCAATAAGAGAGGATTGACAGCGGGCAAGAAAAAAGCCTCCTTATGAGCTGCAGACAGGCCTGGAACTTGTAGCATTATACCCGAAAGAACACAGATTTCTTGTTGACATACTCTGTACCCGTCTGCACAGGATAGCTGTGGGAAGTGAGTGCGGCAAATGAAACAGGCGGCTCTTTCAAGCCGCCTGTTTTACCTGTTGGGGAGAGCATTTTTCCTCCTAAAATAAAACGCCAGAAAACAGAGATTCAACAGCAGGGTGAGCGCCTCGGCAGCTGGAATCGTCATCCACACCCCGGTGAGGCCAAAGAGGCTTGAGAGCAGAAGGACCAGCGGGATGACCGCACCAAATCCACGCAGCACCGAGAGCAATGCCGCCTGCCGGGGCTGCGCCACACAGGCGAATAGGCTGGCGGAGACGATGTTGAGCCCCATCATGAAAAACGCTATAAAATAGATCCTGATGCCGTCAACGGCGATCCGAGTGAGTTCCATCCCGCCGTCCTTGTTGAACGCCGCGGTCATCTGCTCTGGGAACAACAGGCCGGAGAGGTAGAAGAGCGATCCGAACACCACTGCGATTCCCCAGCCGTAACGCAGGATCTGCCGGATTTTTTTGTGTTCTCCAGCTCCGTAACAGAGGCTCGCCAAGGGCTGGATACCCTGGCCGATGCCGTTGAACAGTGCGAGGAATACCAATGCGATGTTGGTGATGATGCCGTAGGCGCCGACCCCGGTGTTGCCGGCGAGTGCGAGAATGATCTTATTAAAGAGCAACAGCACCACGCCAGAGGAAAATTCGTTCACAAACGAGGGAACTCCGGCGAGCAACAGCGGGTGTATTTCTCCCCAGCGCGGGTGACAGCGGACCAGACGGAAGTGATTGTGCTTTTTGAAAAAATGGGTGGAGAGCACACAGAGGCTCAGAAGCGGAGCGATGCCTGTTGCAAAAGCCGCCCCGAACATCCCCATACCCAAGGGAAACACAAAGATGTAATCGAGCAAAATATTGCTCATGCTCGCAGTGAGCATAGCTGCTGTGGAGAGATGGGGCTTTTTGTCGTTGCGCACAAAACAGATCAACAGGTCGTTGAAGATAAACGCCCCCGAAAAGCAGAGGGTTGTCTGGAGGTATTCCTTTGCGAGCGGTATGATCTCCCCCGAGGCCCCGAGCAGCTCGACGATCGGCTGGGAGAAACAGATTCCAATGAGGGTGAACACTGCCGTCGCGCAGGCGCCGAGACCGGCCGCTTGGGTAAAGATCCTGCTGCCCCGTTCCTGCTGGCCTTCCCCGATGGCAATGGAAAACCGGGTTGCCGCGCCCATGCCGAGCAGCAGCCCCACGCCATTGACAAAGCTGTAGGCGGGCAAAGCGATGTTGAGGGCGACGATCCCGTTGCTGCCGACGCCGTTGGCGACGAAAAAGGTGTCTGCCAGAATGTAGAGGGAGAGCCCGATCATACTGACGACGTTGAGCGAGATGTAGCGCAGAATCGTTATTCTAAAGTTTCCCTGGAGCAGCTGTTGAGTCTGCATGTTCCTATCTCCTTCCTTGTGGTTGCGCAGTGCGCGTTAAAGTAGAGTTAATCGGAGTCCACGGTTTAGGTTGTACCGGGCTGCTGTTGGAAAGGCCGCCAAAAAAGCCGGGAATAAAAAATCGTTAGGTCTGTCCTATCCACAGACCTAACGATAGGAATTCACTTGTGTCCCGTTCGCGGTACAGGCAGCCCGGTGACAGACCTGTGCCAGGACGATTGTTGATTGTAGTTCTATTATAAGCATCCGCAAGACAATTGTCAAGCCCGATTCAGCACTGCGAGGCATTTAGAGGGGTCTGATAGACACACTGCGGGTGGAGCAACAGACATAGGAAGGATGTCAGGAATCTGCTACAGCGCTCAGTGAGAGAAGTCCAGCCCCGGTTCCCTGCGGTTGTGGATCAGAGAAGGATCGTTCTAAGTGGGTACTGCCTGGAATCACCGGCTGGCACAGTAGTTCTCCGCTAATGTGGACGGACCGCCAGACCATGCCCTCTGACCAGATTGCATTTGCTGGGGAATCAAGCTGGCCTTGTCCAGTCAATAGGGGGAAGACAGCAAGGCGTTTGAATTGACGGCTGTTAAAAAGCGGGGGAGCAGGGGAGTGGCCTAATCCCTACTCAATACCGTTGGGGTTGTGGAGGGTAAAATTCCACGAATCGGCACACATTTCTTCGATTCCAAAATGCGCTTGCCAGCCGAGCAGCTCTTTGGATTTGGAGGGGTCGGCATAGCATTCGGCGATATCGCCCGCGCGACGGGGCGCGATGCGGTAGTTGACCTGTTTACCGGATGCCTGTTCAAACGCCCGAACAATGTCGAGCACCGAATAGCCCTTACCGGTGCCGAGGTTATAGGTGTCGACGCCGGTAGTTTCCCGCACCCGCTGAATGGCTTTGAGATGCCCCTGCGCGAGGTCAACGACGTGGATGTAGTCTCGCACCCCGGTGCCGTCATGGGTCGGATAATCGTTGCCGAAGACGTTGAGACACTCAAGTTTCCCCGAGGCGACCATGTTGATGTAGGGCATCAGGTTGTTGGGAATGCCGTTGGGATTTTCACCAAGAAGGCCGCTCTTGTGCGCGCCGATCGGATTGAAATAGCGCAGCAGGGCGATGCTCCAATCGCTGTCTGAGACAAAAATGTCCTGAAGAATTTGCTCGATCATGAGCTTGGTGGTGCCGTAGGGGTTAGTGGTGGAGAGGGGAAAATCCTCCTTGATCGGCACGCTCTTGGGGGAACCGTACACCGTGGCGGAGGAGCTGAAAACAAATTTTTTGCAGCCCGCGTTCCGCATTACGTCGCACAGCACAAGGGTGCTCATGAGGTTGTTGGTGTAGTATTCAATCGGTTTCTCCACCGATTCGCCGACTGCCTTGAGGCCTGCAAAGTGGATGACCGAGTCGATGCTGTTTTGGGAAAAGACCTGTTCCATACCTGCGCGGTCGCAGACGTCAAGTTCGTAGAAAACAGGGGTTTTGCCGGTGATTGTGTGGATGCGGCTGAGGACCTCGGGCTTGCTGTTGACAAAGTTGTCCACGATGACGACCTCTTCGCCCTCGTTCAAAAGTTCAACGACGGTGTGCGAGCCGATAAACCCGGTGCCGCCTGTGACCAGTACTGCCATAGTGTCTTCTCCTTTTTTTCATTTTTCGTGTCTTTAGTATATCCGCACTCCACTGTAAAGTCAATTTAAATTGGGTAAACTTTTTCAGAACAGTATGAAAAATGGAAAATCCTCCAGAAAAGATTTGTCTGTCCAGTCATTCTTTGCTATAATTGAAGAAAAACAGCGTGTAACAGGTTACGGAGGCAATGGTATGGTTTCAGCAATCCTGGTCGCCGCGGGCAATTCCACCCGGACAGGCGGCGTAAAGAAACAGTTTCTAAAAATCCGCGGTGTGCCGGTGGTTGTGCGCAGCGCCGCAAAGCTGCAGCATACCCCCGAGGTGAGGGAGATCCTCGTTGTGACAAAGGGGGAGGACATCGAACTTGTGAAACAGCTGCTGGCGGATGCGGGGCTTGACAAGGTCAGGCAGGTGGTGGCTGGCGGGGAGACACGGCAGCAATCGGTGCTCAATGGGCTCGTCCACTGCGATCCTAACGCGGAGCTGGTGGCGATTCACGACGCGGCCCGCCCCTTTGTGGCAGTGGCTGATATTCAAAAGGTCATCGACGACGCGCGGCGTTACCGGGCGGCGACCCTCGGGGTTCCCGTCAAGGATACGGTCAAAGTGGTGCAGTGCGGCGTGATCACTTCCACCCCGGAGCGCAGCAGTCTCTACCTAACCCAGACTCCGCAGGTCTTTGAGGCATCCCTTTACCGGGAGGCTGCCTTGTCGGCACAGCGGGAGGGACTCGACCTCACCGACGACTGCCAGCTGGTCGAGCGGATGGGTGTGCCGGTGCACATGACAGAAGGAAGCTATGAAAACATCAAAATCACCACGCCGGACGACATTCGTCTGTCCCGCGTGCTGGCAGAGGAGGAAGAAGGATGAGAATCGGACACGGGTATGACGTACACAAATTGGTCGAGGGGAGAAAATTGATCCTCTGCGGCGTTCCCATCGAGCACCCCACCGGACTGCTCGGCCACTCCGACGCAGATGTCGCGGCCCACGCAGTAATGGATGCGCTGCTCGGCGCCGCCGCCCTGGGGGACATCGGGCAGCACTTCCCTGACACAGAGGAGCGCTACCGCGGGGCAGACAGCATGGCCTTGCTCCGCGAAGTCGGCAGCCTGCTCGCCGATGCGGGCTACCGCATTGGCAATCTCGATGTGACCATCCTCGCCCAGGCGCCCAAGCTCAAGCCGTATATCGTGCGGATGCGTCAAAACATCGCCTCTTGCCTCGGGCTGGATGTTTCACAGGTGAGCGTCAAGGCCACGACTGAGGAGGGCCTTGGATTTACCGGACTCAAGCAGGGGATTGCAGCCCACTGCGTCTGTCTTATCCAGCCACTTTGACCGGATTCCCGACAGGGGATTTCACTGCGAAGAGAGCGTTTTACCTCCGCCCTGTGTGGGGTCGGTCTTGCGCTGCCCGCCAGTTTATGTCCGCATGGCGATAAAGGCCCTATAGGAGAAAGACACAAGCGGCTTGCTTGTGCTGTTGCTGCCCACCTGGTGAATCCCCCATCCCATGGAAGCGGAGCTCATCTCATCCGGTGTTTGTACAGACCACCTGTTTCAGACTTTTGAAGCAGATTGCATTGAAACAAAACAAATGGGAAATCCGGCGACACATGCGCCGGATTTTTGGCGTTTTTAGAGAAAATACAGGGCGTGGGGTGCTTCCTTTTTTCAAAAGATTGAGATGTGCGGATCCACTGTGCTGCGTAAGACACAGGTGGTTTTGATTTGTGGCACATCCCTTGTCCGATTCATAGGATAGAAGGATAGGACGGTGAACTAAACAATGACACAACATTATCTGGCCCTGTCCTCAATCACCTATGCCTACAAGGCAAAATCCTATCTGTTTCAGCGTGGGATTGAGTCAAACGTTGTAAAGACGCCCAAAAAGCTGAGCAGCAGCGGCGGTTGTGGATACAGCCTGAAAGTTTCAGAGGATCCTGACTATGTTGCAAATCTACTGAGATCATCCGGATTTGAGGTTGTCTCGATCCTGTAATAACAGTTTTGCCCTTCCGCCGCGGGGTGAACCTGAAACTATGATTGCGGCGGAGAAACTGGTCTTGCCATGATATATTTTGACAATGCAGCGACAACATTTCCAAAACCGGAATCGGTTGTGCAAGGCCTGCGCGCGGGAGTCCTCCAATACGGGGGGAATCCCGGGCGGAGCGGGCACAGCCTGTCGATGAAAACAGCGGAAAAAATCTTTCGCGTGCGCAGCGCGGCCGCCGACTTGTTCGGTGCGGATGTGGAGCGGGTGATTTTCACCTCCAACTGCAGCCACAGCCTCAACGTTGCGATCAAGGGTTCCATCGAAAGCGGGCATGTGATCACCACCTGTCTGGAACACAATTCGGTTCTGCGTCCGCTGGAATCCTTACAGCACAGCGGTAAAATAAGCTATTCAGTGGCGGATGTACACAACAAGACGCCGGATGAAATCGTGGAGGAGATCCGCGGGCTCGTCCGAATGGACACCAAGCTCGTCGTGTGCACCCACGCGTCCAACGTCACAGGACAAATCCTGCCCATTGCGCGGATCGCACAGATGTGCCGGCGCAACGGGCTGCTTCTCATTGTCGACGCGGCGCAGACTGCGGGGGTGCTGCCCATCAAGGTGGACGACATGGGAATCGACATTCTCTGTACAGCAGGGCACAAAGGGCTGTATGGCCCGACGGGCACCGGGCTGCTCATCCTGGGAAAGGACGTAAACCTTCTTCCGCTCATGGAGGGCGGAACGGGCAGCAAATCCCTCGAACTCACCCAACCGGATTTTTATCCCGACCGGCTGGAAGCGGGCACCCTCAACTCAGTCGGCATCTGCGGCCTGGGAGCGGGGATTGACTTTGTCCGCAAACAGGGGATCAGCAGGATTTACCAGCACGAGATCGGAATCTGCCGGATGGTGTTCCGCTCGTTTCAGAAATTCCCGCATGTTGAGCTGTACACCGACCGCTTTGAACCAGGGGAACGCGCCCCTGTTCTGATTTTTAACATCAAGGGCAAAACATCCGAGGAGATCACTTCTTTTCTCAACGGCAAAGGCTTTGCGCTGCGAGGCGGGCTCCACTGTGCTCCCCTTGTGCATCAGGCGCTCGGCACCGAGAAAAACGGAGCGGTTCGGTTTTCCCCCTCTGCATTCAGCACGAAGGCGGAGGCAGAAAAATTTATTCGTACAGTCGGAGGAATCCGATAAAGGGCGGCAGACCAGCCGCCTTTTGTCCTCCGGGTTGGACAACCCTCCACCCTGCCAGGGAAAAGGGACAGATAAATCAGAATTGCGCCGTACAGGCGCGGAGACAAAACCGCTACAGGAGCAAATGCACAGCCACAACACAGAACGGACTGGGTTTTGCTGTTGCCTGTGTTCTCTTTCCTAGAAATGCTCCGCGGGGCTGAGAGTGCCGGACGATTTCAACCGAAAACTGTGTCTGAACAGCGGCGGTTCACTGAGGTTGGCGGGCAACGCGGGTTGGCAAATGCATGCTCCTCCCTGTGGCAGTACAGAAACGATCTGGGAATTTACGGCGGTAGCCACTGCGCTTACAGAGTATCTGCACCTGGCTGCTGCACACCGGCCTATAGATGTAAAATTTCTTTGTATCCAACTTGAATTTCGGGTGATATGTGATACAATAAAGATAAAGCAATTTTAATGACTTTGATCTGAAAGGAAAACGGACGTATGCAGTTTTGGCAGGCGGTTCAATCTTTTTTTCAGTCCGTCTGGGACACAATGGTCGGCGTTGTGAAATCCTTCGGACTAAATGACCTACTCGATATTCTCTTGGTGACCTTTCTTATCTACAAAGCGATTCAGATTATACGAGAGACCCGCGCGGCACAGCTGATCAAGGGCATCCTCCTGCTCTGCGTGGCGTGGGTGCTCGCACAGATGCTCAACCTGCGCACCATCACCCTGCTGCTGCAGGGGGTATTCAGTTGGGGCATTATCGCGGTGATCGTCCTGTTTCAGCCCGAGCTGCGGCGTACCCTTGAACGGGTGGGACGCACCAAGGTGGGCAAGCTCAACATCTTTAGCTCGCAGAGTGAGGATGAAAAGCAGCTGCACGACTGGGAACACGCGATCGACACGATTGCAAGCGCTGCCGAGACGCTTTCGATGACCAAGACCGGAGCGCTCATTGTGTTTGAACGCCAGAGCAGGCTCGGCGAGCAGATCGACACTGGGGTGGAGATCAACGCGGAAATCAGTCAGGAACTCATTGGCAATATCTTTTTCAAAAACTCTCCCCTGCACGACGGCGCGATGATTATCCGGGATGCGCGGATTCTCGCCGCCTCCTGTTTTCTGCCCAAGCCGCAGAAAGAGGAGCTCATTGCGCGTGAACTCGGTTCCCGCCACCGCGCAGCGATCGGGATGAGTGAGAACTCGGATGCTATCATCCTGGTGGTGTCGGAGGAGACGGGTGCGATTTCGATTGCGGAAAACGGCGTCCTCACCCGCAACTACAACAAGGAGACGCTCGCAAAATACCTCAAGGACAAAATCATTCCCCATAAGCCAGAGGAAAAAAGAGAGAGAAAGCTTTGGAGGGTGAAGAAAAAATGAAAAAATTGAAATTCGGGAAGCTCATTGAGAGCAAGCGCTTTGTTTTTTTCTTTTCCCTGTTCATTGCAATCATCGCCTGGCTGATCGTTTTCATCCAGTTTGACCCGACCGGGGACAAGACGATTCGCAATGTCCCGGTGGTGATCAATGTTGAGAACTCCTCGCTGATCCAGGACCTCAATCTGGAAGTGATCAATCAAAAGACCAAATCCATTGACGTGACTGTCAATGGAAAGCTCTACAAGATGGGCAACCTCAGCCCGGATGATTTTGAAATGACGGTTTCCCTCTCCGACGTGAGCAAAGAGGGGGAATACAAGCTCGACATCACAAGCGTGCGGCTCAAGGACGAGAGCCAGGACTACAAGGTGACCGATTGGTTCCCACGCACTGTGGAAGCCCAGTTCGCGACAGTCAGCAGCAAGACAGTGACCCTTGAAGCGGATGCGCCCAACATCTCGGCAAAGGACGGATACACCAAAAAGGCGGCGATCGCCGATCCGGTCAATCTTGAGGTGCGGGGCCCGAATGAAGACATTAACCAGCTTGACCGAATTGTGCTCAGAACCAACCAGACCCGCAGCGTCGACGCCACCTTCCAGACAGAGGAAGGCATTGAGCTGCTGTTTTACAACACAAACGGGGAACAGATGAAATCCGACCTGTTCCAGTACGACAAGGACACCAAGTTTAAAATCACCGTTCCAATCTATAAGCAAAAGACGGTGCCGCTGACCTTCAAGTACCGCAACGCCCCTGCATCGCTCGATACCTCCAAGTTGCGCTACACCATGACGGCGAACGGGCAGGAGGTGTCTGAAATCAAGGTGATCGGCCCGGCAGACGCAGTTGACAACCTCAAGGAGATCAATCTGGGCTATGTGAGCCTCTATGACCTCGACGTCGACAAGACGTTCAAATTTGATATCCCCATGACGTCTGGCTTTGAAAACGCCGATACGTTCTCGCAAGTTACAATTGACTTTTCGCAGAACAAACTCAAGAGCGGGCTGTTCACTGTGCGGGAGATCAGCCTCACCAATCTGCCGGATGGCTACGACGTCCAGGTGGATACGACTGAGATCAAAAACGTCAAGGCGGTTTGGTCGGAGGAGCTGGTGAGCAGCCCGGTGGTGGACAGCGATCTGGCCGCTATGGTTGACTTCACCAACCAGACCCTGAAAGAGGGGAGACTCACCGTACCGGTGACAATTGATGTCATCAGCAAGGATGGTGTCTGGGTTGTCGGGCATTACGAATGCACCGTCACTGCAACCGCAAAAACAGGATAATCGGAGGAACTATGGCAATACTCATATCGGGAATTCGCATTGCACTCGACCAAAAGGAAGAGGACGCACTCGCAAAGGCGCTGCGCAAACTGCGTGTCGGGCGCGCCCAGGTCAGGCAGGCGTATGTCACCAAGACCTCGCTCGATGCCCGCCGCCGCGACCGGATTTCTTTGGTCAACACTGTTTGTGTCGAATTATTTGAAGGAGAGTTGGAAGCTGTGAAAACAGCTTCCGACTCTTCGGTTGTTTACCGAGAAAAAAAGGAGCTTTCTTTCCCTATAGGAAAAGAAAAGTTGGACGCTCCGATCGTCATCGCCGGGTTTGGTCCGGCCGGGATGTTTGCGGCCCTTGTGTTGGCCCAGCGGGGCTACCGTCCCATTGTACTCGAGCGGGGGGCGGACGTCGACCGCCGCGTTGAGGCGGTGGAGCGGTTTTGGACGGGCAGGGGGGTTGACCCGGCGACCAACGTCCAGTTCGGTGAGGGCGGTGCGGGGACCTTTTCGGATGGAAAGCTCACCACCCGCATCTCTGATCCGCTCTGTTCGATTGTGCTCGATGAGTTTGTCCGACATGGCGCGCCGGAGGAGATTCGCAAAAAAGCAAAGCCGCACATTGGCACCGACCGCCTGCGCGGCATTGTCAAATCCATCCGGCAGGAGATTCAAACCTTAGGCGGGCAGGTGCGGTTTGACTGCCAGCTCGAATCTATCAAAATGGAAGGGAACCGCCTGCGCTCTGTCACTGCGGGTTCTGAGGAGATTCCCGCCTCCGCGCTCATTCTCGCGGTTGGACACAGCGCCCGGGATACCTTTGAGATGCTCTCATCCCACCCGTTTACCCTGCAGCCCAAGGTGTTTTCAGTGGGGGCGCGGATCGAGCATTTGCAGAGCGAGATTGACAGGGGGCTCTATGGGGAGCACGCGGGGCATCCGCTGTTGCCCAAAGGGGAATACCAGCTTTCCCACCGGGAGGGAGGTAGAGGGGTGTATACCTTCTGCATGTGCCCCGGCGGGTTTGTCGTGCCGTCAAGCTCAGAGGAGGGGACGGTTGTCACCAACGGTATGAGCGAGTACGCGCGGGATGGACGCAACGCCAATGCGGCGCTTGTCGTCAATGTCTCCCCAGAGGATTACGGGCCCCATCCTCTGGACGGACTCCGGTTCCAACAGCGACTGGAACGGACCGCGTTTGCCCTTGCGGGAAAGAATTATCGCGCCCCAGCCGCAACAGTCGGCCGGTTTCTCAAGGGAGAGACTGGTTGTGATTTTGGTCGGGTACAGCCGAGCTATGCGCTGGGCGTCGCGCCGTGCGACTTTGACGAGCTCTTTCCCCCTGTAGTCACCCGGCTGATGCGGGAGGGGCTGGTGCGGTTTGGCCGCAAGCTGCCCGGTTTTGATGCGCAGGACGCACTGCTCACTGGGCCCGAGACACGGACAAGCTCCCCGCTGCGCATCCTGCGGGGAGAGGACCTCATGGCAGTGGGGATGCCGGATATTTATCCCTGCGGCGAGGGCGCGGGCTATGCGGGCGGAATTGTGAGTGCAGCAGTGGATGGCATCCGCGCCGCGCGCAGCCTGATCGCCCGGTTTCAACTAGATTAAGAAAGGAGCAGTACAATGAAATTGATTTCTTGGAATGTCAACGGGCTGCGGGCCTGTTTAAATAAAGGGTTTCTCGATTTTTTTCAGGAGGCAGACGCAGACGTCTTCTGTGTGCAGGAAACGAAAATGCAGCAGGGCCAGGCGGAGCTTGCCCTTGAAGGCTATGAGCAGTTCTGGTGTTCGGCTGAAAAAAAAGGGTACTCCGGGACTGCCGTATTTACCCGAATCCCTCCCGTATCTGTGGCGTACGGCATTGGAATCCCTGAGTTTGACACCGAGGGAAGGGTGATCACAGTAGAATTTGAGAAATTCACCTTGATCAACGTCTACACCCCCAATGCACAGCGCGGCCTGACCCGAATTGATTTTCGTATGCAGTGGGAGGACGCATTCCGCGTCTATCTGCTCCGCCTACAGGAGAGCAAACCAGTCGTTGTGTGCGGCGACCTCAACGTTGCACACAACGAAATTGACCTGAAAAATTACAAGACCAACCGGGGCAATGCGGGCTTTTCGGACGAGGAGCGGGGCAAGATGACCGAGCTGCTTCAAAGCGGGCTCACTGACAGCTTTCGCTATCTGTACCCCGAAAAAACCGGGTGCTACACCTGGTGGTCCTATATGTTCAACGCCCGCGCCAACAATGCGGGTTGGAGAATCGACTACTTCCTCACTTCCGACGTCCTGAAGGACCAGATTGAGGATTCAGTCATCTATTCTGAAGTGCTTGGCAGCGATCACTGTCCAATCGGCCTTTTTCTACGGGAAAACCCGTAGTCTATGGGGCGGAGGATGCAGCCGCTTCCCCCAATACTTGCATTGTCATGCAAAAACTGCTACAATAGTAAAGAATTTGTACTTGGTTCCAATGAATGCAGGGGCTTGTTGAGACCTTTAAAATGCTTGAATCGAAAGGGCAGGAATTATGCAGTATACAAAGAATGACCATACTTTTGTCGTGTGCGCTTACAAGGAAAGTGAGTATTTGGAACGGAGCATTCAGTCCGTCCTCAAGCAAACGGTCCAAAGCAAAGTGATACTCTCTACTTCTACGCCCAACGAGTACATTACCGGGATTGCGCAGAAGTACCAGCTTCCGGTTTTTGTGAACACAGGACGTGCAAGCATTGCAGATGACTGGAATTTTGGTTATGCACAAGCGGATACAGAACTGATCACCCTCTGCCATCAGGACGATATTTACCTGCCGGAATACCTTGAAACTGCGTTGGAGGAACTCAACCGCACTGAGCATCCGCTCATATTTTTTACCGATTATTTTGAGATTCGCAACGGAAAATTTGAACACGACAACAAACTTCTTAAGATAAAACGCTTGATGCTCCTTCCCCTGCGTGCCCGCACTTTTTTTACGAGCAGATTTGTACGGCGGAGAATCCTCTCCTTCGGGTGCTGTATCTGCTGCCCTTCGGTCACGTTTGTGAAAAAAAATCTCCCCAACCCAGTGTTCCGGTATGGGATGAAAAGCAATCTCGACTGGCAGGCCTGGGAAACACTTTCCAAAGAACGCGGCGCCTTTGTCTACTGCAAAAAGCCGCTCATGGGACACCGGATCCATGAGGACTCCACAACCTCTGAAATCATTGGAGACAGCGCCCGACGGGTCGAAGATTTGGAGATGTTTGAGCGGTTTTGGCCCAAGGGAATCGCCAAGGTGCTATCAAATCTCTATGCGAGCAGTGAAAAAAGCAACCGGATAACGAAATAGGGAGAACGTTAAATTATGAAAACACTCGTCATTATTCCTGCCTATAACGAAGAACAGAGCATCGAACGCGTTGTGGATAACTTGATTGAAAATTATCCACAATACGATTATGTCGTAATCAATGATGGCTCTTCAGACCAAACAGCGAAGGTTTGCAGGAAAAGGGGCTACAACCTGATTGACCTGCCAGTGAATTTGGGACTGTCAGGTGCTTTTCAAGCAGGGCTTAAATATGCGTATCTGCAAGGGTATGAGCGTGCGATCCAGTTCGATGGAGATGGCCAGCATAGGCCGGAATATATTGAGCGGATTGAAAATAAGATAGAGGAAGGGTATGATGTCGTTATCGGTTCTCGGTTTGTCGATCAGAAAAAACCGTTTTCTGCGCGCATGATGGGGAGCTATTTAATTTCTCTGGCCATGCGGCTGACGACGGGGAAAAAGATCAAAGACCCTACCTCAGGTATGCGGATGTTCAGCCAAAAGCTGATCAAGGAATTTGCTCTTAACCTAAACTATGGTCCTGAGCCGGACACAATCTCCTATCTGATCAAACATGGTGCAAAAGTTGCAGAGGTACAAGTTGAGATGGATGAGCGATTGGAAGGGGAGAGTTACTTGAACCTGTACCGGTCAATCTCCTATATGCTGCGAATGGGGATTTCCATTTTGCTGATACAGTTTTTCAGAAAACGCAAGAAAGCATAGCGGGAGGATTACGAGATGAGTTTGGTATTGCGTATACTGTTGATTTTTGTATCCTTGGTAACATCTGTCTTTATGATTAAGAGAATTCGTCAATCAAAAGTGCAGATTGAGGATACCATATTTTGGATTATTTTTTCTGCGCTGCTCATTATCCTCAGCATTTTCCCAGGGCTGGCCGATTGGATGAGCAACCTAATTGGTATTTATTCAACCGTGAACTTTATCTTCTTGTTCTTCATTTTTATTCTGCTGGTCAAAATGTTCCTGATGACTGTTCGAATTTCACAGATGGATAACAAGATCAAAGAACTTACCCACAAAATAGCGATTGATGAAAACTTAGAAGAACATAAGCAAAGCGAAGAGTAAATTCTTACGCGACATCAGGTGTAGAAGAACAGGCCGGCAGACGATTGCTGGCCTGTTTCTCA
>EQ973338.1:4282-58086 GCA_000158655.1 [Clostridium] methylpentosum DSM 5476 | reverse complement strand
CCTGCGAAATTAATTGAAAGAGGGTCAAATAACAGATCAGATGACACTGAGGGAATTTAAAGACCCGTTGACGGGTACCAAGTAACAACTTTTCGCAGATACCAGATCGTATTTGCACCTTGAGGGGCCGCTAGCACCATAGGGCTTTGCACGCATATGAAAATCCCCCGGCAAAGCCGGGGGATTCTTATTGGATACCGAAAAGGGAAGAAAAACCCCCAGTTTATGAAGTGCACCCCATTTGTTAGACAAGTATGTCATACTTGTACGAACAAATGGGGTGCACTTCAATGCAGCGGAGGATTTTGCTTTACGCTTTCACTTGATAAAATCTCCGGTTCGACAGGAGCAGAGAAAAAATTCCCAAAGGAAGGGGGATTTTGGACAAATAAAAGCGTGATAAATAGCAATATATCCGTTTTTATGGTAAGCAAATGTGTCTCGTTTACGGATCGCCATGGATGGCTTGGCCCCTTGTAGAGCTAAGCCGGCAAGTGGCCTTCTAAAGCTTGGGCAGACCACCCATGAACAGGCGGATTTGATTATGCCGTCTGTTTTCTTTGTGCTCTTTGCTTCACCAGGTAGATCAGGACTTTAATGACGATATTTACCGCCAGAATCAGCAGGGAAACAAAGGCGGAGCACTCGAGCAGCATCTGCCCCTCAAACTGAGGAATCAGCAGCGAGACTGGCATATTCCGGGTGGATGAGAGAAAGGATACCGCTGAAATGGTAATCATACTGTTGACAAAGAAATAGGAGAACATCTCGGCGATTGTCCCAGTCGTCTGGGGAACAAAGACATCCTTGATCAGCCGCCAGCGCTTAATCCCAAGCGTTTTGGAAACCGCTTCAAAATTAGGATTGATCTTTGCCATTGCGTTGTAGGCGAGCAGATAGGGGGAGGCGAAAAAGTGCATGGTGTTGACCAATACCAGCATGGCAATGGTTCCATACAGAAAGGATGTCTTGAAAAAGACCGCGTAGGAAAGGCCCAGTACAATGCCTGGAACGGCCAACGAAGTGATGGAGATCAGATGCAGCGCCTTGGAGGATTTGCCACGGCTGCGCGCAGTGAGATAGGCTGTGATGTAGGAGATGAACACGCCGATTGCCGCAGTGAACAAAGCGATGATCAGGGAGTGGAACAAATAGCTTCCCGCGCTGAGGTCAAAGGCCTGCTGGATGTTGTGCAGGGTAAGGCTCATGTCAATTGGATACTTCTGCACAAAGGTGAGCAGTGCAAAAGCGGCGATTGGCAGCAGGATCGCTACCACCGTGACAACAATGATTAGGTAGGACACAGCGTCTCTTGTCCGATTCTTTTTGAGCACAAACGGTTTTGTGACAAAAGACAGAGTGCCGACATCTTTGTTGAGCAAGTCAAAGAAAAACGCAATGAGCGCCGGAATGATAAGGATCAGCGCAACGACGGTTCCTTTGCCGAAATTGAACAGACCGAGGACCTCAGTATACATATAGACGGGCAGTGTCATAAATTTTCCACCGATCATGAGCGGGACGCCGTAGTCGGTGAAAATCAAGGTAAAGGTTGCAAAAAAGACCGAAATCATCGGTTTGCGCAGATAGGGAAGGGTAATGGAGAGAAACTGATTCCGTTTGGGGATTCCCAAAACCTGTGCGGATTCATAGACCGAGTAGTCCTCGTATTTGAAAATGTCATACAGCATTAAGAAGGCAACGGGAAAGGAGTACATGATCGACCCGATGACAATTCCCCAAAAGCCGTAAATGTCAACCTGGGTATGTAGTAAATTGTTCATGACCCCGTTTTTTCCAAAGAGCACGATGAGGCCCATGCCGTGAGAGATTGAAGGGATCAGCATGGGAAGGGTCAGCAAAACTGCGAATGCGTTTTTGAATTTGACCTTGGAGCGCGCCAGACACCAGGCGAGCAGGGTCGCGAGGCAGATCGAAAGGACTGTGGCGGTGAGCGTCGTAGAGAGAGAGTTGAGGGTGGCGTGGACAAAGACCTTTGTACTCAAGATATGGAGAACATCCACCTCAACGAGATTGAGCAGCATTGCCGCCAAAGGGAACAACAGCGAGACCGCAAAGAACAGCAGGATCAGCGTCTTGATGACGGTAAACGATTTTCTATTTTTTCTCATACCGTTTTCTCCGATTGTGCGTTGGACTTGGGCGCAGCGTCGGGCTGTCCGCTGCTTGTCTGCATACACCCGAGCAGGTCGGTGAGTTTGGTTTTGAGGTGGTCGACCACAAAACTCTTCACATATGCATTTGCTGGGGCGTTATAGATCTCTCTTGGGGTGGCGAGCTGTTCGATAGAGCCCTCGCTCATCACCATGATGCGGTCGGACATGGTGAACGCTTCTTCCTGGTCGTGTGTGATATAAAGGATGGTCGCATTCACCTGCTTTTGAATCCGCTTGATTTCTGCGCGCATCGCCAATCGGTTTGCCGCGTCCAGAGCGGAGAGCGGTTCGTCAAAGAGAATAATATCGGGTTTGAGCGCAAGCGTCCGGGCGATTGCGACACGCTGCTGCTGCCCGCCTGACAGCTTGTGAATCTTTTTGTCCGCATGTTCGAGCATACCGACCTGTTCAATGACCTGCATAGCGATTTCGCGGCTGTTTCGTTTGTATTCCGGCTTGAATTTGAGGGCGTATTCCACATTTCCAAGCACCGTCATAGTGGGGAACAGGGCGTAGTTTTGAAAGACAATTCCCATTCCTCGTTTTGAGGAGTCGAGGTTTGAAATGTCCACGCCGTCTTTGAGAATGGTGCCGGAGGTCTGGCCACTGATCCCGATGAGAATGCGCAGCAGCGTTGTTTTTCCGCAGCCCGACGGGCCGAGGACGGATAAAAATTCCCCTTCCCGGACATCAAAACTGATGCTGTCGAGGATTGTTTTGCCCCCATATTGTTTGACAAGATTCTTGATTTGTAATTTCATATCCATTTTTAATACATCCATTTCTCCATCAGTCTTTCTTTCAGCTTTGCGTCATTAAGTCCCTTCATATTGGCGTAATCCAGGTTTTGGGGATAGTTTTCTACGTTAATCTGTTGATCCTTAAAAATCTGTTCCGGGCTAAATTCTTTGTCCTCATACACCAGCGTGTCTGCGAGAAAGTCAAATACATCCTTGACCTTGGGGTTTTCAAGCCTGCCGTCGATGGCAGCCAGGCCGCTGATCGAATACGGGGTCCCTCCGGGGAGGTCTAGAATTTCAATCGGAACGCCTTTGTTGATTTCCTGCACCGATTGGAAAATCATTCCGAGGCCGACTGCAGCCTCGCCCTGAACCAGGGCGTTCACTGGACCAGAACCGGAAGAGGTGAACTGAATCGTATTGGTTGCGAGCTTGTCAAAGTAGTCGTAAGCGGCTTCTTCCCCGCGCTCATTGATCATCTGAATCAAAAAGATGTAACCCGTGCTTGAGAGCTTGGGATTGGGTGCGAAGATATAACCCTTGTATTCTGGTTTGAGCAGATCATCATAGGATTGCGGGACGGGAAGGTTGTGCTTTTTCAATGTCTCCGGATTGATGACCACAGCGCCTGAAAACTGCTCCCACGGGAGGTACTTACGGCTTTGGGGCACCAGCTCAGGGAGGTAGTCGGATGTGTCGTACTCAGATAGATCGGCGAGGGAATCCTCAATTGCGACGATGTGGCTTTCTTCAAGTGCGATGACAATATCCGCCTCAGTACTCTTCCCTTCGCTTTTGAGCTTGGCAGCACATTTGCCGGTTGAGATGTACTGGAGGTTGATGTTGTAATCGGGGAATTCTTCGCGCAGCCGCTTGAGAATGTGTTCATTCCGGAACTCTTCTGCACAGGAATAGATAACAACTTGATTGGGATCCTTCTGCGGGCCGGAGCAGGCGCTGAAACTCGCCAAAAGTACAGCCGACAGAAGGATTGACAGTATCTTTTTTACCATAATCACTTTATCTCCAAAATTTGAGTTAGTTCAGATGAATTTGATTATATCACTTAAAATGAACACTGTCAACACGAGATCTTCACAAGATCATCACCTGGAATTCATTTGTTTTTCACAAACCTATAGAATTTGTTCTTTTTCTGTAGGCGTGTTTTGACTCTGTCCAGCAAAGTAGGCCCAGTTGTTTTAGGGCAGAGTCCTGAATCACTCCCACGTCTTAGAGGCGGCACTGTAAAACAGCGCGGCAGCTTTTAGAATAAACGCTACTTGCCAAAGGCTTCTCGGGGTGGGTTCATACGGCGCCCGCTCTCCTCCAGCCAATTTCCCTGCTCTACTGGATATCTCCCACATCCTTTTTCGCGAAATGCAAAACAACCCCTGTGTAAGGGGCTGTTTTGTAAAAGGTTTACTGTGTGACGCGCCGGCTCTGCGAAAGGCAAGGGATGCCTAAAAATCTTTTGCCAGATACCATCTACCGGTCGCTGTCACCTGAATTGTTCCCGCAACATCAGCTGGAACTTGCCGGGTCAGCAAAACTGATCCAGCGCTGCCGCTGGTCGGGGATTGGCTTGTTTTCACCTCTGCAGAGGTATCTGCAGAGAGTAAGCTGTAGAAGACAGAGGGTTGAGTACAGAAAGGCGCATACCAGTTGCCCAACGAAATCTCCGACGCGGTCTCATACTGGCCTTCCCGTGCGGTTTTTACCGCCCCATGGACAGGGACAGATTTGATGCATATCATGGTCCCGTCGGGAAATACGGTGGCGTTGTTCTCAAAAGATCCGTGATATCCAAATCCCGCCGGAAGGTCGATCAGGTTGATTCCAACCAACATGCTTTCCACCGGATTGACAAGCGGTTCCGCAATAGTCTGCCAGCCGCTCTCCCCCTGTACCGTGACCGAAAATGGAGAGGTTTGGTTGAGCTGGATGTCAATTGCCCGGTCACCCGCGCGGTTGGCGCCAATCCGGATTTTGGACAGAGGGGCTGGTAACTGATTGCGCGAAGCTCCGCCGAGGAACTGGATGGAGTTTTCCGCTTCACCTGAGGAGGTAAAGGCGGTCAAAGGTGCAAACTGCACAACTTGATCCGGAAACCCGAGGGTGAACACAGGCGTCCGGTTTGTTACAAAGTCGGATTCTTTGAGCGCCGCAATTCGAATCCACAGATGAGGTTCATAGATAACTGGCGATGTGGTTTGCTGCATCAATCATTATCCTTTCCTGATTTTGGCCGTGTTTTATTTGCATGGGGGACATTGAATTTCTGCCCCCTCTCTACTGTATACCGGGCAGTTAGGTTTGGTGAATTTCGCTGTTGGGGATGATCCGGCTGCGAAACAGTTTGGAAAAGCCCGATTTGGGGGCAGGCTGGGCCGGTTCAGCGTGGGGATATGCGTGCAAAAGCAGATGCTGGGCATTGGGAAAATCTAGAACTCATCAGTATTTTGTAAGCATTTGCTGCGCCCGATCTGATTCAGTTGGGTACAGAAGTGACCCTGTGCGTGATGTCCGATGCAGGGCATCCTATAAACGGCTTTTCACAGGTTGTCCGCCGACCGTTGACGGACGCAGGCGCAGATAAAAACAAATTTGCGCCCCTTCTGTTTCCTCTTAAAACTGCTACTCTAACAGAACCGGGCGTTCGCTTGGTTTATTGGGGACAAACAGAAAAACCGGCCGCTCTCAGGCGGCCGGTCGGGCTGTCAGCAAAGTTATAAACGACAAGTGAGCCAGCATTGGATTTGTATACTGGTTTTTCGGCACTTGTGGAAAAAGAGGGGGCAGCTATCCCAATGCCGGTTTTACACTGCGTGCAATGGATACGGAAGGGCGGCTGGAACGGATCCGATCAGTTTTAAAATCACTGAAGACAGATCGGGGAGAGCACAACATATGTTATCAAAGCTTCTTTTGGCTTTTCGCCACGAGGTAGGCGTTGATAAACCCGTCCAGGTCGCCGTCCATCACAGCGCTGATGTTGCCGTTTTCAAAGCCGGTGCGGTGATCTTTGACCAGGGTGTAGGGCATAAACACATAGGAGCGGATCTGGGAGCCCCAGGCGATTTCCTTTTGCTCCCCTTTGATGTCGCTGATTTTATCCAGGTGCTCGCGCTCTTTAATTTCAATGAGTTTCGATTTGAGCATTTTCATCGCAACTGCTCGGTTCTGCATCTGGCTGCGCTCGTTCTGGCAAGCCGTGACAATACCAGTGGGCAGATGGGTGATGCGAATGGCGGACTCAGTTTTGTTGACGTGCTGGCCACCCGCGCCGCTCGAGCGGTAGGTATCCACCCGCAGGTCTTCTGGCCGGATTTCCACCTCAATGCTGTCGTCCACCTCAGGAATGACCTCGAGCGAGGCGAACGAGGTGTGCCTGCGCCCAGATGAATCGAAGGGGGAGACGCGAACCAGACGGTGGACGCCGGTTTCGCTTTTCAAAAAGCCGTAGGCGTTGGTTCCTACTATTAAAATAGAGATGCTTTTGATTCCAGCTTCCTCTCCCTCCACAAAATCGAGGGTCTTTGTCTGGAACCCGTGCCGTTCCGCCCAATGGGAGTACATCCGAAAAAGCATCTCCACCCAATCCATCGCCTCGGTGCCTCCTGCGCCCGCGTGAAAGGTGAGGATGGCGTTGTTTGCATCGTATTCCCCGCTCAGCAGGGTGGCGAGCCGTTGGGCATCCACCTGGTCCTGAATGGATTTGAGATTTGCTTTGACCTCATCCGAACAGCTTTCGTCGTCCTCTTCAAAGGCGAACTCGACGAGCGTCTGGGTATCCTCGTATAGGGACTCGATCTTTTCAAACTCGGCGATTGTATTTTTAAGCCGGGTTGTTTTTTGCAGGACCTTTTGAGAATTGTCAAGATCGTCCCAAAAGCCCGGCTGTGCTGCCGTTTCTTCGAGCTGCGCCACCTCCTGAACGAGCGCATCCACGTCGAGGGCAGCGCGCAGTTGTTGAATTTTAGGTTTAAGTGCGGACAGCTCCGCTTTATACTCTTCAAATGCGACTGTTATCATCTGCTTCATCCTTTTACATTCATTCACTTGATATTATAATCAGGAATTCCAGAAAAAGCAAGTGCCGTTCAGAAATCGTTTAAAAAGTTAAAATGAAATTTCGAGTAAATCAGTATATAATAAAAAAAGTAAGATTGTAAATAGGTTTAAAAAGTGATATAATAAAACAATATGTATAGACTTGGAAAAAGTGTCTGCGTGCTGGCAGACAAGACCGAGGGGGTAGTGTATGGCTAATTTTATCGGCGAGGTTTGCCCGATCTGCAAACAGAAGTTCAAGTCCGGGGATGACATTGTCGTCTGCCCTGAGTGCGGCGCACCGCACCATCGGTCCTGCTATCTGGAACATGGGGCTTGCGCTTACCACGACCGCCACGCTGAGGGTTTTACAGTCAGCGGGCAGCGGCGGGAGGAGCAGAAAAAGCGGGAAGAGGAGGCGCATCGCCAGCAACAGCAGAGCGCGCAGCAGCGTTCCAACGCAAATGTGTGCAGTAACTGTGGGACACTGAACCCACAGGACGGCCTGTTTTGTATGGTGTGCGGCAATACACTCGGACTAGCCGGACCGCAGCAGGAACAGCAGAATCCAGGCGTGCAAACCCCGTTTGCGGGCGTCAAGCCGGATGAAAAAATCGGGGAAATTCCAGCAAAGGACTTTGCGGCGTATATTGGAGGCAATGCGGCCTACTATCTGCCCAAGTTTGAGGGATTTGGCAACCACCACAAGACGGTATCAGTGAACTTTGCAGCGCTCTTTTTTCCCTCGCTGTACTATTTGTACCGAAAAATGTACGTCACAGGCACAGTGTTCTTTTTAATCAATCTCGTCTTTAATGTGTTCAGCATGATCCTCTACATGAATGGAAATGTGGACATCTCAAGTTCCGGTCCGCTGACCATGGTGTACTATGTCATGACAGTCCTCTCGGTGCTCACCTTTGTGCTCAGCGTACTCAGCGGACTGTTCGCAAACCGACTGTACTACCACAAGGCGGTCAAGGACATCAAAAAATGTCAGCAGAAGCACCCTGACCCGCAGGAATACCTGCCGGCTCTGATGAAAAAAGGCACAGTCAGCTTATACGCCATCGCCATTGCCATGGTGGTCCTTTCGGTGGTCACAATGGTCATGGTGTACGCAACCATTTTATATCATTAATCACTTGGAGGTAATTATGAAGGTAAGGAAGGCAGTCATCCCGGCTGCGGGGCTCGGCACACGCGTGCTCCCCGCATCCAAGGCGATGCCGAAAGAAATGCTCGCAATCGTAGACAAACCGGCGATACAGTACATCGTCGAGGAGGCGGTGCAGAGCGGGATTGAAGAAATTATGATCATCACCAGCCGCGGCAAAACCACTGTTGAGGATCACTTTGACCGCGCGCCCGAGCTTGAGAACGTCCTGCTTCAACGCGGCAAAAAGGATGTGTACGACGAGATCGTCAGCATCTCCAAGCTCGCGAACATCTCTTACATCCGCCAGAAGGAGACCAAGGGCCTTGGACACGCGATTCTCTGCGCTAAGGCGTTTGTCGGCAACGAGCCGTTCGCCGTGCTCTATGGCGACGACGTCATCAAGGCGGACTATCCCGTCTGCCGCCAGCTGTGCGACGCCTATGAGGAATTCGGCCTCGGCGTTGCGGGGATCAAGGAAGTCAGCGAGGAAGCGATTCAGAAGTACTCCTCCCTCAAGGTCGACCCAATCCGGGACAACCTCTTCCGCGTCAGCGACATGATTGAAAAACCGTCCTCCCCGGATCAGGTTCTGTCGCTGTATTCCATCCTCGGCCGCTGCGTCCTGCCTCCCGAGATCTTTGCGATCCTCGAAAAAACCCCTCCGGGAACGGGCGGGGAGATTCAGCTCACCGACGCGATGAAAAAACTCGCCCAGGTCAAAGGAATGGTCGGCGTCGACTTCATCGGCAAACGCTATGACATGGGCAACAAGCTCGGCATCCTCGAAGCGATTGTGGAAATTGGGCTCGAGCACAAGGAAGTTGGAGCGGATTTCCGCGAATACCTCAAGAAAATGGCTTCCCAGCTGTAATTTTGTTTGACAACAGGGTTGGGATTTGATATAATAGATACCGTTCCTTGCTCTGTACAAAGATGCAGGGCCAAAGTCCAAAAGGAGGTGCTATGAAACATGGCAAAACTGTCACAAGCGTATGAAACCATACTCATTCTGAACACAAAATTAGGTGACGATGGAATTCAAACCCTCGTTGAGAAGTTCAAGAAGCTGATCGAAGATCACGCGACTCTTGAGAGCGTTGACGAGTGGGGCAAACGCAGACTCGCTTATGAAATTGAAGACGAGACAGACGGCTACTACGTGCTGTTTAACTTCACTTCTGAGCCTTCGTTCCCCGCAGAGCTTGACCGTATCTACAAGATTACGGACGGCGTAATGCGCTCCCTGATCATCGCCAAAGACTAGGGGTGGTTCTGAATGCTGAACAAAGTTATCCTGATGGGACGGCTTACCGCTGACCCTGAGGTGCGTCAGACCCCGAACGGAATTTCCGTGCTGTCGTTTTCGATTGCGGTGGATCGCAACTATTCCAAAGCGGAGAAAAAGACTGATTTTATCAACCTTGTCGCCTGGCGTCAGACCGCCGAGTTTATCGGACGGTTTTTCACAAAAGGCCAGATGATCGCAGTTGAGGGCTCGATTCAGACCCGCAACTACGAGGACAAGACCGGCGCAAAGCGCACTGCGTTTGAAGTCGTGGTAGATCAGGCTCATTTCACCGGCGGAAAGAGCGAAAACCCGGTTCGGACAACCCAGCCGAGCTACCAGCAGCCCCCGAAATTCGAGGAGCCTGCCCAGAACGGCGAGAGCTTTTCAGTTGGCGATTTCAATGATTTCGATGGATTTGAAGAGATAGGCACCGACGACGGTGACCTGCCATTCTAATTTTTTGTGTGAGGAGGTACGATCATGGATAGACCTGTACGTGGAAGAAGAGGCCGCAAAAAAGTTTGCGCATTCTGTGTTGACAAAGTGGAGAATATCGATTACAAAGATATCGCAAAACTGAGAAGATACATGAGCGAGCGCGCAAAAATTGTTCCGAGACGTGTGACTGGAACTTGCGCCCGTCATCAGCGTCAGCTGACTGTTGCTGTTAAACGCGCACGCCACCTGGCGATGCTGCCCTACATCAGCGACTAAGCCTATAGATGATTAAAATAAGAGCCTATCGTTTTCTCTGTGAGAACGATAGGCTCTTTTGCTGTCTTAACGAAAAACGAAATCCCCCGCTTCAGCAAGCGGGGGATATTTATCAGCTGGGAATTCTTTTGGTATCTTCCCGAAACCTGCGGCTGATGGCCCGGTGGATCAGATAGAGATAGGGCAGGCCGAGGTTGGTTTCAATCAGCGAGTCGACGATGAGCGGGCCGAGGCCCTGTGCGCGGATACCGGTGATGAGCAGAACCGCCTCCCAGGAAAATTGGACGAGGATGCCAGTTGCCAGCAGCCAGACGAGGTTGATTTTCTCCCCCTTGCCGCGGATGTTGTGCAGGCAGAGAAGAGCGTACCCTACAAAAAGGATGAGCGCCATGATCCCGTGATAACTCCCGGTGCCGCGGGCAATTGAAATTGTCCCGAACCCCTGGCCGAAATTTTGGCTGAGCAGTGCAGTGGCCACCCATCCCGAGACGATGAGCAACGTCCACTCGAGGGTGTGTCCGTCCCGGTCAAGCCACAACCAGATCCAGACAAAATTGGTGAATCCGTAGCTCATGCTCATCCAGAGAAGAAACCAAAACGGGTCCGCCCCTTCCACTGTCCGGGTGCCGAGTAGGAGATAAAACCCTCCGTAGTCAACGAGAAAATAGAGCAGCCCGCCGCACAACCCGGCAATCGCCGCGAGATACCGCTTAGTGAAGAGCAAGATGCCCAAAAGCAGCAGCAAAAACCCAATGTCCAGATAGATGTAGAGTTCATTGAGGACACGGGATGGAATGACTTCCATGTTGTCTTCCCCCTTTGAAAAGACCTCCCGCGCCATTCGGCACAGGAGGTCTTGAGCTTATTTGACAGGTTTTACCTTGGCGGAGTAGCTGGTGTGCAGCAGCTCGTGCGCCTTGTGGCTACCCGGTTTTTCGAGGTACTCCTTGTAGAGTTTCTCAATGATCGGGCTCTTGTGGGATTTGCGGATCGGCAGCTCCTTATCCTCGTCGTAGAGCGCTTTGGCGCGCTTGGTCTTGAGGTCGGTGAAGTTGTAGATCGAGGAGGGCTGAAGGGGCTGTCCGCCGCCGTTGACACAGCCGCCGGGGCAGCACATGATCTCAATAAAGTCAAAGTGTTCACCCTCACGGACGCGGTTGAGCAGCTCTTTGGCATTTGCAAGTCCGCTCGCAACGCCGACCTTGATAGTCAGATCCTTGATGTCATAGGTCGCCGTCTTAATGCCGTCTGTGCCACGCACATCGGTGTAGTAGTCAATGACCGAGAGGTCCTTGCCGGTGATCCAGTCCGCTGCAGTTCTGAGCGCCGCCTCCATAACGCCGCCGGTTGCGCCGAAGATCGCGCCTGCGCCGGTGGTGATACCGAGAGCCGGGTCGAACTCCTCGTCCGGCAGATCTGTAAAGTTGATGTGGGCACGGTTGATCATCCGGGCGAGTTCCCGGGTGGTGAGTACGATGTCGATGTCGGGATAACCCGCCGCATCCTGGTCGGCGCGGTGGATTTCATATTTTTTCGCAGTGCAGGGCATGATCGAGACAACGACAATGTCTTTGGGGTCAAGGCCGTTTTGCTCGGCGTACCAGGTCTTGATCATGGCGCCGGTCATCTGCTGGGGAGATTTACAGGTTGAGAGGTTGTCGAGCATGTCGGGGAAATAGTGCTCGCAGTAGTTGATCCATCCCGGCGAGCAGGAGGTGATCATCGGCAGCTTTCCGCCGTTTTGCACCCGCTCGATGAACTCGTTGGCCTCTTCCATAATGGTGAGGTCCGCGCCAAAGTCGGTGTCAAATACCTTGTCGAAGCCGAGACGGCGCAGCGCCGCGACCATCTTGCCTTTGACGTTGGTGCCGATCGGCATTTTAAAGCATTCGCCGAGGGTTGCGCGGATGGAAGGCGCGGTGTGGACGATGACGTATTTGCTCTCGTCCTGCAGCGCATCCCATACCTTGGTGGTATCGTCTTTTTCCTGCAGCGCGCCGGTCGGGCAGTTGACAATGCATTGGCCGCAGCCCACGCAGGGGACGTTGCCGAGTTCAGTGTTAAAGGCGCAGCCGATGTTGGTGTCAAATCCGCGGTCGTTGACGCCGATGACGCCGGTTGTCTGGGCGGCGCAGGCGCCGACACAGCGCCGGCAGAGAATACATTTGTTGTTGTCGCGCACGAGGTAGTCGGTCGAGGCATCGAGCTCGACGCGAGGATTTGCGCCGTCAAAACGATGCTCGACTTCCACGCCGTACTCCCGGCAGAGGATCTGCAGCTCGCACTCGCCGCTGCGAGAACAGCTCAGGCATCTCCGGTCGTGGTTGGAGAGGATGAGCTCGAGAGTGGTGCGGCGGGATTTCTGCACCTTGAGGCTGTTGGTGGAGACCTCCAGCCCTTCCGAAACGGGGTAAACACAGGCCGCAACAAGGCTGCGCGCGCCCTTTACTTCGACCACGCAGACGCGGCAAGCGCCGATCTCGTTGATCTCTTTGAGGTAGCAGAGGGTGGGAATGTTGAAGCCCGCCTCCCGTGCTGCCTGCAAAATGGTATAATTTTTCGGCACGGTAATCGGCATGCCGTTAATTTTCATATTGACAGTTTCCATCATTTCTCACCTACTTTACTACAATCGCGTTAAATTTGCAGCGCTCCATACAGGCGCCGCATTTGATGCACTTGGCCGGGTCGATCTTGTGCGGGTTCTTGACGGTTCCCGTAATCGCATTGACCGGGCAGTTGCGGGCGCAGAGGGTACAGCCCTTACACTTGTCTTCGAGAATCTCGTACTGCAGCAGGTCTTTGCAGACGCCGGCCGGGCACTTGCGGTCCTTGACGTGGGCGACGTACTCATTGCGGAAGAATTTGAGGGTGGAGAGAACCGGGTTCGGAGCGGTCTGGCCGAGAGCGCAGAGCGCAGAGTTTTTGATGTGCTGGCTGAGGTCCTCAATCTCCTCGAGGGATTCCATCGTGCCCTCGCCGCGGCTGATACGGTCGAGCAGCTCAAGCAGGCGCTTGGTGCCGATGCGGCAGGGGGTGCACTTTCCGCAGGATTCGTCAACGGTGAATTCGAGGAAGAACTTCGCGATGTCGACCATGCAGGTGGTGTCGTCCATGACGATGAGTCCGCCCGAGCCCATCATGGCGCCGATCTCGATGAGAGAGTCGTAGTCGATCGGGACATCGAGGTATTCCGCCGGGACGCAGCCGCCAGAGGGGCCGCCCATCTGAGCCGCCTTAAAGGGCCGGCCGCTCGGGATGCCGCCGCCGATCTCCTCGACGATGGTGCGCAGGGTGGTGCCCATTGGGACCTCGACAAGCCCGGTGTGGTTGATCTTGCCGCCGAGGGCGAAGACCTTGGTGCCGGTCGAGCCTTTGGTTCCGATTGAGTTGAACCAGTCGGCCCCTTTGAGGATGATCTGCGGAATGTTGGCGTAGGTTTCTACGTTGTTGAGAATAGTCGGTTTTTCAAACAGGCCCTTGACCGCCGGATAGGGGGGGCGGGGACGGGGCTCGCCGCGCTTGCCTTCGATGGAGGTCATGAGCGCGGTCTCCTCGCCGCAGACGAACGCGCCTGCGCCGAGACGGATGTCCATATCAAATTTAAAGCCGGTGCCGAGCACGTTGTCGCCGAGGAGGCCGTACTCGCGCGCCTGTTCAATTGCAACTCGGAGTCTATGTACAGCGATGGGGTATTCCGCGCGGACGTAGACATAGCCTTGGGTCGCGCCGATTGCGTAGCCTGCGATTGACATCGCCTCGATGACAGCGTGGGGGTCGCCTTCGAGGATCGAGCGGTCCATGAACGCACCCGGGTCGCCTTCGTCGGCGTTACAGCAGACGTATTTCTGATCTGCCTTGTTCTGTGCCGCCAGACCCCATTTGATGCCGGTGGGGAAGCCGCCGCCGCCCCGTCCGCGCAGGCCGGAGGCTTTCACTGTCTCAATGACCTGTGCAGGCGTCATCTCGCTGAGACATTTCTCAATCGCTAGGTAGCCGCCGCGGGCTATGTATTCGTCGATGTTTTCTGGGTCAATCGCGCCGCAGTTGCGCAGCGCGATGCGCATCTGTTTTGCATAGAACGGCGTTTCGTTGAGGGATTTGACCCCGTCCTCAGTCACCGTCTCTTGGTAGAGCAGCCGGGTGACAATGATGCCGTTTTTGAGATGCTGTTCGACGATCTCGGGGATATCCTCCACCTTGACCATGCTGTAGAACGAGCCCTCGGGGTAGACAATCATGATCGGACCGAGTGCGCACAGGCCAAAGCAGCCGGTGCGGACAACCTGAACCTCGTCGGTCAGTCCTTGTTTTTCAAGTTCCTCTTTCAGTGTGGAAATAATCTTTTCCGCATTGGAAGAGGTACATCCCGTACCACCGCAAACGAGTACCTGAGAGCGGTACATCCCTTTGGTGATTTCAACCGGTTCGCTGTTTTCCTCGCGCAGGCTGATCATTTTGCCGACGCGCTCGCGGATTTCCTGCAGTTCTGCCATTGTTTTCATGCCTCTTCCTCCTCTCCGTCATTCATATATTTGTCCAGGATGCCGTCGATGTCGTCCACTGTCAGCCGGCCATACACCTCGTCGTTGATGGTGAGAACCGGGGCGAGTCCGCACGCGCCAATGCAGCGGCAGGCGGTCAGCGAGAACCGGCCGTCCGACGTCGTCTCTTCCGGCTGGATGCCGAGGCGTTTGGTGATGCGATCGAGCAGTGCGCCCGAACCTTTGACATAGCATGCGGTGCCCATGCAGACAGAGATGTTGTATTTTCCTTTCGGAGAAAGAGAAAATTGGGAGTAGAAGGTGGTGATGCCGTAGAGTGTCTCGATCGGAACGCCGAGTCCCTCTGCGATCATCGACTGCACTTCAATGGGCAGGTAGCCGTAAATCTCCTGCGCTTCCTGTAAAACAGGCATGTTTGCGCCCGGCACGTCTTTGTACTTTTCAATCACGGCCTGTAGGCGCTGGGCTTGTTCTTCCGTTCCTTTAAACGGAATCGAACTGATTCGTTTTTTCATTTCATCTGAGTCCTCCACTTCATATGTTAAATCATTGAAATTGCACCTCAATTACATTCTATTTTACCACAAAATTTTATAAAAACAAACATAAAAACACAATTATTTATAATTTTTTTATACATCGAAAGGTTATGACACAATCCTACATTATATAGCCGTTATTTTTTGGCTGAACTTACCAGTTTTCGACCTTCAAAATATCGATATATCCAATAAATTTGATTATTAGTTGATTTTCAACAATTGTCGTGGTAAAATTATAAAGTATATGTAAAAACAAGGAGATAAGAGACATGTTTTGGCAGAAAAAAATAGAGACTATGTCCAGAAAAGAGATCGAAAAGCTGCAGCTCGAACGTCTGAAATGGACGGTGGACTACGCCGATCAAAACGTCGAATTCTACCATAAGAAGTTTAAAGAGCTGGGACTCAGCGCTGACAAGATTAAAACCCTTTCCGACATCCAGTATTTCCCATATACCACAAAGGACGACCTGCGGGACAACTACCCCTATGGGCTCCGGGCGGCAAAACAAAAAGACATTGTGCGCACCCATGCGTCTTCCGGTACGACCGGAAAGCCAATCGTCGGGCTGTACACCAAAAACGACCTCGACAACTGGGCCGACCAGGTGGCACGGCTCTGCGTGGCCGTTGGCATCACCAAGCACGATGTGGTGCAGATCGCCTTTGGCTACGGGCTGTTCACCGGCGCGCTCGGCCTGCACTACGGATTAGAAAAAATTGGATGCGACGTCATCCCCGCATCGTCGGGCAACACCGCGCGCCAGATTATGCTCATGCAGGACCTCGGGGTGACTGCGCTCGTTGCCACCCCTTCCTACGCCATGTACATCAGCGAGGTGGCCAAGGACCAGGGCGTCAAACTTGACAAGCTCAAAATCGGCCTGTTTGGCTCAGAGGGGAGCACCCCGGAATTCGCCCGCAGAATTGAAGAAAACTTCGGCAGCCTGCGCGCGACGGACAACTACGGCCTCACCGAGCTCAACGGCCCCGGCGTGGCCGGGGAGTGCAGCTGCCGGACCGGGCTCCACTTTGCGGAGGACCACTTCCTCCCCGAGATCATCGACAGCAAAACCCTCGAGGTCAAACCGCGGGGCGAGGAAGGGGAGCTCGTGGTGACCACCCTCACCAAAGAGGGCCAGCCCATGATCCGTTACCGCACCAAGGATATCACAAGAATATCCTATGAGCCTTGTCCCTGCGGTAGAACCCACGCCCGCATGGAAAAGGTCAAGGGGCGTTCCGACGACATGCTCAAAATCAAAGGGGTCAACGTTTTCCCCTCCCAGATCGAGAGCGTGCTCGTCACCTTCCCGCAAATCGGCGCACATTACCAGCTCATCATCCGACGGGACGACAAATGCCGTGACACCCTGGAAATCAAGGTCGAACTCATCGACGGCAGCCTGCTCGAGCGCTACAAGGAACTCGAGGATTTGCAGCACCAGATCCGCGAAAAACTGCGCGAGGTGCTCCGCCTTGACGTCAAGGTCTCCCTCGTGCAGCCGAAATCGCTCGAACGCTTCGAGGGCAAAGCCAAACGCATCGTCGACCTGCGCAACGCATAGAACCTGTGCTGTGGGGCTCTGCCTCAAACCCCGGTTAAGGGGCTTCTTGAAAGAAGCCCCTTAACAATCTCCAAGAACTTTAGATTACGCCCATCTCAAGATGGACGTAATCTAAAGTTTTCGGGGGTTCTTAGGAGGCCTTTTTCAAAAGGCCTCCTAAGCAGGGTCTGGGACAGCGTCCCAGTGCACCGAATCAATCACGTTTTGGAGGAACAAAGAATGAAAGAATTGCTTTTGGGCAACGAAGCGGTTGCCAGAGGGCTGTATGAAGCCGGTGTAGCGGTTGTATCGAGCTATCCGGGCACCCCGAGTACCGAAATCACCGAATACGCGGCGACTTATGACGAACTCTACTGCGAGTGGGCATCCAACGAAAAGGTGGCCCTGGAAGTGGCGATTGGCGCATCGGTGGCGGGCAAGCGCTCGTTTACCGCAATGAAGCACGTCGGCCTCAACGTGGCGGCTGATCCGCTGTACACCTTGTCCTACATCGGCGTCAACGCCGGCCTTGTGATTGCGGTGGCGGACGATCCTGGAATGCATTCGTCCCAGAACGAACAGGACAGCCGCAACCATGCAAAGGGTTCCAAAGTCCCGATGCTCGAGCCGTCCAACTCGGCCGAATGCCTGCTGTTTACCAAGCTCGCCTATGAGATTTCCGAGCGGTTTGACACCCCGGTCATTCTGAGGCTTTCCACCCGCGTCTCCCACTCCCGCAGCCTCTGCTCCCTGAGCGAACGACTTGAAGTGGCTGCGAAACCGTATGAAAAGAACATCCCCAAAAATGTTATGATGCCGGCTATGGCGGTCAAGCGCCATGTGGTGGTGGAACAGCGGCTGCTCGACCTCACCGAATTCGCTGAAACCACCGATCTCAACCGGGTAGAGGACAACGGCTCCAAAATTGGTGTCATCACCTCGGGTACATCTTACAACTACGCCAAGGAGGCGCTGGGCGACAACGTCAATATCCTCAAGCTGGGCCTTGCTTATCCGATGCCGGTAGGCCTCCTCAAGGAGTTTGCCGCAAATTGCGAAAAGGTGTTTGTCTTCGAGGAGCTCGACGACTTCATTGAAACCCACTGCAAAAAGCACGGCATCGACGTCATCGGCAAGGAGGCATTTTCGTTCTGTGGAGAGTACTCCCAGACAATAATAAAAGAAAAAATTCTCGGCATCTCCCCGGACATCTACACACTCGATGAGCCGATCCCCGGCCGTCCTCCCGTCATGTGCGCGGGCTGTCCCCACCGCGGGGTGTTCTACTCCCTCAAGAAGCTCGGGGTTTACGTCAGCGGCGACATCGGCTGCTACACTCTCGGCGCCGCGGCCCCTCTCCAGGCGATTGATCTGTGCGTCTGCATGGGCGCGTCGATCTCGGGCGTGCACGGTTACAACAAGGGCGTCGGGGTGGAAAAGGGAAAGAAGGCGGTCGCGGTCATCGGCGACTCGACCTTTATCCACTCGGGTATTACCGGCCTCATCGACATCGCCTACAACCAGGGCAACGCGGTTGTCATCATCATGGACAACTCGATCACCGGCATGACCGGACACCAGGAAAATCCCACGACCGGCTACACCATTAAGGGCGATCCGACTTCAGCGGTTGACCTCGAGGCGCTTGTGAGGGCGGTCGGCATCAAGCGGGTCAAGGTGGTGGACCCCTATGATATCGACGCCACCTATGCGGGCATCAAAGAGGAACTCGAGACCGAGGAGCCCTCAGTCATCATCTCCCGCCGCGCCTGTGCTCTGCTCAAGCGGGTCAAACACAATCCGCCGCTGCACATCGACCAGGAGGCTTGCAAAAAGTGCAAAATGTGTCTGAAAATCGGCTGCCCGGCCATCAGCATCCGGGAGGGCAATATCCTGATCGACGAGACCCAGTGTGTCGGCTGCGGACAGTGCGAGTGCATGTGTAAATTTGGCGCGATCAAATCCAAGGAGGAGAAGTAATTATGTCGAATACAACAAGCCCCTTCGGTTTGGGCGCGGAATATGAAAACAAAAGCGATGTCAAGAGCATCATGATTGTAGGCGTCGGGGGACAGGGCACCCTGCTCGCCTCCCGCCTGCTCGGCAACGTCATTCAGCAAAACGGATTTGACGTCAAGGTCAGTGAAGTGCACGGCATGAGCCAGCGCGGCGGTTCGGTTGTCACCTATGTAAAATTTGGCTCTGAGGTTTACTCCCCGGTCATTGAGAAGGGGGAGGCCGATACCATCCTCGCATTTGAAACCCTCGAGGCGGCGCGCTACCTGCCCTATCTCAAAAAGGGAGGCAAGCTCATTGTCAACACACAGCAGATCGACCCCATGCCGGTAATCACCGGTGCGGCGAGCTATCCCGAAGACCTCATCGGCAAACTCAAGGCGACTGGAGCAGACGTCATTGACTTTGACGCGTTTTCGGTTGCAGAGGAGGCGGGCAGCGTCAAGGCGGTCAACGTCGTGCTCATCGGCAAACTCGCCAAGAACTCCCAGTTCCCCAAAGAGCAGTGGGAGAAGGCGATTGTGGAGACAGTGCCGGAAAAATTCCGGGAACTCAACTTAAAAGCATTTGAGCTTTCATACAATCAATAGGAGGAGATCCCCATGGGCAAGTATTTCAACCCGGCCATTGAATGCGCTGACCGCGAAACCATGGTCGCCATTCAAAATGAAAAATTCATTCAAATGGTTGCAAGCTGCTACAACAACATTCCGCTTTACAAAGAGCGGATGGATGAACTCGGGGTCAAACCAGAGGACATCAAGTCAATCGAAGACCTGCATAAACTGCCGTTTACTTACAAGCAGGATCTGCGGGACAACTATCCCTACGGTATGCTTGCCGTGCCCCGCACTCAGGTGTCCCGCATACAGGCGACTTCGGGCACGACTGGAAAGGCCACAGTGGTCGGCTACACACAAAAGGATGTGGACAGCTGGGCAGAGTGCGTTGCGCGCGCTCTGACTGCAGCCGGCGCGACCTCGGACGACGTGATTCACGTCTCTTACGGTTACGGCCTGTTCACCGGCGGTATGGGTCTGCACTACGGTGCGGAAAAGCTCGGCGCCACCGTTATTCCGGTTTCCTCCGGCAACACCAAGCGCCAAATTGACATCCTGCGCGATTTACAGTCGGATTATCTCTGCTGCACTCCGTCCTATGCGATGTACATTGGCGAGACACTGCATGAGATGGGCTTGACCGGTGACGATATCAAGCTGCGGGGCGGCGTCTTCGGCGCAGAGCCCTGGACGCCTCAGATGCGCAGAGAGATCGAGCGGCTGCTCGGCATCAAGGCGCAGGACATCTACGGCCTGTGCGAAGTGCTCGGCCCTGGCGTGGCGTTTGACTGCTGCGAACAAAACGGCCTGCACATCAACGAAGACCACTTCATCGCGGAGATCATCGATCCGGACACTGGGGAAGTCCTTCCCGAGGGCACTCCGGGCGAGCTGGTGTTCACCTGCATCCAGAAAGAGGCGATGCCGCTCATCCGCTACCGCACCCGCGACATCGCGACGCTCACCCGGGAGAAATGCTCCTGCGGCCGGACGCTTGTCAAGATGACCAAGCCCGCCGGACGCACCGACGACATGCTCATTGTGCGCGGTGTCAACGTCTTCCCATCCCAGATTGAAAAGGTGTTGCTCGACCTCAAAATGACCTCCCCCAACTACCTTATCGTTGTGGACCGAGTCAACAACATGGACAAAATGGAGGTTCAGGTCGAGATCAACCAGCAGATGTTCTCTGACACCGTGCGCAACCTGGAGCAGTTTGAGCAGGAAATCAAGGAAGCGCTGCGCGCAACCCTCAACATTTCCGCCAAGGTCCGGCTGGTCGAGCCCAAGACGATCGCACGCAGCGAGGGCAAGGCAAAGCGCGTCATTGACAATCGCAAGCTGCACGAATAGAGGAGGGGTATTTATGTTTATCAAGCAACTTTCTGTTTTTCTCGAAAACAAACGGGGTCGCCTGGTGGAAATCACCGAGCTGATCGCCCAGGCGGGCATCGACCTGCGCGCCGTCTCGCTTGCCGACACAAGCGACTTTGGCATTCTCCGCGTCATTGTCGACAAACCGGATGAAGCGGAAAAAGTTCTGCGGGCAGCGGGTCACACCGTCGCGCTCACCGATGTCATCGCCGTCGGGCTCAAGGATGATCCTGGCCAGTTCTCCAAGGCGATCAAGGTTCTCGCGGAAAATAACATCCAGGTGGAGTACATGTACGCCTTCACCGGCAACCACCAGGGCACTGCCTATGTCATTATGAAGCTCGACGACCTCGATGCGGGGATCAAGGCGCTCAACCAGAGCGGAGCGACCATCCTCACCACCGACGACGTCTACAATATGTAAGATACGACTCCAATGGGGGAAGGGATTATCCTTCCCCCATTGTTGTATGCAGAAAACCATGCGTTGTGTACGAGGTACAAAAGAAGGCTTATGCCGATGATAAAAAAGAACACCTTTTGTTGAAAAACAGGCTTGCGGTCTGGCAGCTGTAAGGAACAACAAAAGGAGGTGGTAACGACACAAACAGTCAATTACAAGCCCCTTAGGGTATACAAAATGGGGGTGCAAATACCATATCGTGTTCTCACGAAAGAAAAGAGACGGGAAGCAGAAAATACTGAGAACTTTTTGTGAGTGGAAAAAATAAAAATCGTCGAAGTATGTTCCGATCATATTCATACGCTCGAGGAGATAACGTCAAAAGTTGAGATATCCAGTTTGGTGGGATACCTCAAAGAAAAGAGCAGTCTGATGATTTGCGAAAAGTATCTGGTAGCATATGGAGATAGGGAGTTTAGTGCAGAGGGTATACGTGGATGCGGCAGAAAAGAATGCAAAAAAGATACAGGAGTATATACAAAAACAGCAGGAAGAAAACAAGGCTGGAGAACAGTTGAGAATGGCAGACTTCTAAAAAGCTCGTTTACGAGCAGCAAGAAACAATTCTTTTCCAGCTGCTAGATCGTATTAACATGACGTGACACCTGCCGCTAGTTTATAATAGGGCTTTGTCCGCATATGAAATACCCCTGGTAAAGTCGGAGGATATTTATTTGGTGCATCGATATTTGCCGCTTTCATGAGGACGGCAAAAGGGGAACCAGCTTCCCACTGGGTTTGTTTCACACACAGGTTGAATGGGTGATTTTGTGGCAGTATAAGTAATGTGGAACTTTTGGCTCTGCTGGAGAGAACACCTCAAGACGAAAGGGAGAACAGATCAGCCTGCAAGGTTTGCATGAGAATAGATTCTCTCTTCCTGGGAGAAAACGGACAGGAGATCTAACGAATCAATTTAAAAGTTATGCAGAAAAATAGTTTAAATGAACAGAATTAACGATGATATAATATGAAAAACTGTTCAGTGACACAGTTCTCGCTCAAATTCAAGGTTTGCCATAGAACCAGTTGAGTTCTTATCCTATATGTGCTATACTTTAATACAATCTTCACAGCAAAAGCAAAAAATGAATCAAATCTTTACACCGGCTCTGAGGGGAAAAACTGTTCTGGACGCAGTAAACCGGCCGGTGTGATACATGAAATTGGAGTGAACTGAGTTGGTTGATCTAGCTGAGCACAGGCGGGCGCGGCATGCCACCGCGCCGGTTCGGGTGATCTGTTTTAGCTTTTTGGCAATTATCATCGGAGGGGCGCTGCTGCTCACCCTGCCGATCTCGTCAAAGACAGGGGAATTTACCCCGCTGTTGCATGCTTTATTTACCGCGACCTCTGCGACCTGTGTCACCGGGCTGATTATTTACGATACGTTTACCCACTGGACGGTCTTTGGGCAGTCTGTCATTTTGATGCTCATTCAGCTCGGCGGACTCGGTCTTGTGAGTTTCACCACCTTCTTTACCATGCGGGTGCGGGGAAAGCTCGGCCTGCGCGACCTGCGCCTGGCCGGGGAGCACATGAATTTTGGCAACGTCGTCGGCATTCAGCAAATGCTGCGGCTCATCATCAAGGTGACGTTTATCTCCGAGGCGGTGGGGGCACTGATTCTCTCGACCCGGTTTATTCCCATGTTTGGGGCGCGGGGCATTTTTATTTCGGTGTTTACCGCAGTTTCCGCCTACTGCAATGCAGGATTTGACATTCTCGGCTTTATCAGCCCCTACACCAGTATGACGACGTTTACCGGGGACTGGGTGATTATGCTCACCGTCTGCGGTCTGATCATCTGCGGCGGCCTCGGTTTCATTGTGTTTAACGACGTGCTCACCTCTCGCAAGCGGTGGAAGCGGGTGCACAGCCTGATGCTGCACTCCAAGATTGTCCTGATCACCACAGCCGGGCTGATCGTTGGGGGCACCATCATCATCTTTTTGCTTGAACACGACCACACTCTGAACGGCCAGCCGTTTGACAAACAGCTGCTCGCCTCGCTCTTCAGTTCGGTGACCCCCCGTACCGCCGGATTCAACGTCATCGATTACGCCCAGTCCACCGATCTGACAAGACTGTTTACCATCCTGCTCATGTTTATTGGCGCATCCCCCGGTTCCACCGGCGGCGGCGTCAAGACCTCGACTGTGATGGTGTTGATTATGACGGTATACAGCGTGGTCAAGGGCTACGATGACACGATTATCTTTCAGCGCAGGGTAGACAAGTCCACTGTTTACAAGTCGATTGCCCTTGTCTCCGCTTCCTTCCTGTTGCTTGTGGTGGCGATCGTCATGCTCGCCATCTTTGAGCCGGATCTTCCGTTGCTCAACCTCGCGTTTGAAGCGGTATCTGCGTTCAGCACCACCGGAGTCTCAGCCATTGGGTCGGGGGATCTCACCGCCGCCTCCCAGGCGCTGCTGATTCTACTGATGTACATCGGCAGAGTAGGGCCGATCTCCTTCATCCTCACCATGACGGTGCGGTACGGCATCCGCGGCAGAGATACCACCCGCCCTGAGGGAAAAATCATGGTTGGTTAATCCTGAAAGATTTGGCTAACTTTTTCAGCATCCCCTGCTGTTAATTGGTGGGATTATGCATTGCTTTTTCGACCTATTTATACTATAATCTTTAAGGACGAAATACACCGGATAATACAGAAGGATGGTGGCTATGCAAGAACTGAACGATATTGTTGAAATTAAAAGCCAGGTGCTCTATGAAACGGCCCGGCACGCCTTTAAAGGGGACTTGGAGACAAGCTGGTTTGACATCCCATATGAGATGATCAAAGGCGGTAAGCCGAATTTTAGATGCTGTGTCTACCGCGAGCGTGCGATTATCCGCCAGAGGGTCAAAATGGCTATGGGAAAGCTCCCGCACGATACCGATCAGGAGAACGTGGACAGTGATCAGATTGTCTATGTCATTTCGAGCGCGTGCGAAGGCTGTCCGATCACCAAAATCACCGTGACGCAGAACTGCCGCGGCTGTCTTGCGAAAAAATGCATTAAGGCATGTCCGTTCGGAGCCATTTCCACTTCCGACGGTCACGCGGTTATCGATAAAAAGAAATGCCGCGAGTGCGGCAAGTGCGTTGCGGCCTGCCCCTACAACGCAATTGTCGACATCGAGCGCCCCTGTAAAAATTCCTGTGCGGTCGGCGCCATCAGCATGGATGAAAACGACGTGGCGACGATCGACCCGAACAAATGCATCAACTGCGGTTCCTGCGTCACCGGCTGTCCGTTCGGGGCGATTTCCGACCTGTCGATGATGACTGATGTGATCAAGGTGCTCAACAACAAGGAGCGCAAGATCTATGCAATGGTTGCCCCTGCAATCGAAGGGCAGTTTGGGGATGTCCGCCTGCCTGAGATTAAGGCCGCCATCAAAAAGCTCGGCTTTGACGGTGTGTACGAGGTAGCACTCGGCGCGGACATCGTCGCCTACAACGAGGCTCAGGAACTGGTTGAGCGGACACAGGAAGGCAAAAAGATGACTTCCTCTTGTTGTCCCGCATTTGTCAATCTTATCAACAAGCACTACCCAGAGCTTTCGGAAAACGTCTCGACCACCGTCTCTCCGATGGTTGCGATCGAACGCTACATAAAAGCGAACGAACCCGACGCGATGGTCGTGTTCATCGGGCCTTGTATTGCCAAGAAAAACGAAGTTGTTCACCTGTATCAGGATGAGATCGAATTCGCCCTCACCTTTGAGGAGCTCAACGCGATGCTCGCGGCGAAAGAGATCAAATTCGAGGATGTTATCCCCTACGATGACAAGGCAACCCGTTACGGCAAAGGCTTTGCTATGTCAGGCGGCGTCTCCCAGGCAGTCGGCGAAGTGCTGCGCGAGCGGGAGATCGAGGACACCATCGAAATCACCAAGTGCAGCGGTGCAGCCGAGTGCAAAAAGACGCTCACCATGTTCAAAGTGGGTCGCCTGAAAGAAGACTTTGTCGAGGGTATGTACTGCGAGGGCGGTTGTATTGCCGGCCCGGCAACGCTGATGGAGCTCAACAAGTCGAGAAGGCTGTTTGAAAAATTCCGCAACGACAACAAGAAAGAGAACATCACCAAGAACTTTGAACGGCAGGAGCTCGGCAAGGCGAATCCCCACAGACCGCAGTAAGCTGTTGCCCGATTAAGGAAGATATAAAAAACAAACTCCCACCGGTATGAACTGCACCCCATTAGGTAGACAAGTATATTATACTTGTCTACCTAATGGGGTGCTTTTATTATGCCAAGAGGAATACCAAACAAGAGATACACAGGGGAGTTTAAGTAGAGGGCCGTAGAGACCATGATGTGAGAGAAACTCAGCTATCGTGAAGCCGCCAGACGGTTTGAAATACCAGATCATAAAGATGTGGCAAAACGGGGATGGTATTATTTGATCTATCGAGCATCGGAGCCGTGGCGGAAAAGGCCGTCCAACTGCATTTTCGAAAGAGACAGAAGATCTGTTGACCGAAGTGCAGCGTCTACATACAGAGAACGAATACCGAAAAAACTTGCGGTCCTTAATTTTGCAAGAGGAGCGATGCCAGCGCAGAAAACGCAGATAGTCCAAAAGCTGAGACAAAGACATTTTCTAAAAATTCTTTTTTCAATCGCTCAATTACTCCCCGCAATCTTCTACTACCATCTAAGAGGATGGAACGCACAGACAGAGATGAAACTGCCAGGGCAGAGATCACAGCCATCTACCATGAGAACAAAGGTCGATACGATTACCGCCGGGTCACAGCAGAATTGCACAACCGCAGCATACCCTTTGTAACACCCGCAGAATGGGAGAGGGCGGGGCGGATCCGGTGCATTTCTGGATTTGTGCGCTTCTCCACATCGGAAATACCGGGTGGTAAAGGATCGCATCAATTAGTTGGGAGCTGAGTAAAATAAAGGAAGGGTTTGCCTTTGGGTTGACGGATGATGCAATTTCCGGTATAATAGGGTTCATATTGAACAGCTCGAGTCGCCCCAGTGCGGCTTATTTTTTGTAATGTGCAGAATAGGGAGGCAGCTTATGGACTACTATCAACCCCCATACCAATACAACGGTTACGAGTATCCCGGTGGAGGTTACCAGCCCAAACCCTCTCCAAATCCGCTGTCAGTGGCTTCCCTTGTGCTCGGCATTATCTCGGATTCGCTGCTTTTGATCACCTGCTGTATGTTTTCCTGGATTTCGATCATCGGGGCCTTAATCGGACTGGTCCTCGGCGTAATCGGCAACCGTCAGGTGAAAACAGGGGTTGGAACTGCGGGAATTGTCACCTGTGCAGTCGGGTTTATCCTGTCGATTGTGATGATCATCGTATTTGTCTGTCTCGCCATTTATGGATTGAACGACACCACGGTGTTCAGCGGGTATTATTATACGTAAAAAAAGGAAAGATAAAACGGCGTGTTGCGCAAGACAGTAAAGGTGAGCAGGGTGATGACAAACAAAACTGCGTACCAGATGTGCGGCCTTGGGAACAACGGTCCTGTGTATCCTCTGCGCAGCGCATTGAGGGTAAAGCACACCGCATAACAGAGAAAATCGCTGTGATCACAAAAAAATACGGGTTGTAGCGGAACGCGGCAACGACATCCAGCCGGATCAAACTGTCGAGCATCCGGGTCAGTCCGCAGGACCAGCAGGAAAATCCGGTTGCCTGTTTAATGACGCATCCGTCCGCAAGGCCAAATGCGCCCAGTGGGGAAAAATGAAATGTGTGGAGCAGTGTCCACCCGCCAACTACAACCGTCCAGAACACAGCGGCGAGGATTTGGTTGCCCCTTTGGGTCAGCCATAATTTACGCAAATACATCCCTCCAAAGGTTAGAATTTGAGGTGTTTGTTTGAAACAGTTAAGTAAAAGGGAATCAACCTACCGCACTTTGAGCCGGTGGTTTGGCGCAGTGTACGCGATCATCGGCATTGTGACAGGAATCTACAACATCTTTGCATCGACGCCATATTACGTAATGCTCGCATTTGCATCCATCCTGTTTTTGTTCTTACCCGCGCTGTTCTACAAGCTGCTCCGGCTTGAGCCGATTTACGCGCTGAACTTTGCAGTGTATCTGTTCTGTTTTATCGCCTTTATGATTGGCATGGTGTTCAACGCCTATCACCTGATTCCTTACTACGACAAGTTTGCCCACACCCTTTCAGGCGTCTTTTTTGGTTTGCTGGGCATTGTGTTCTATTACCTGCTCAAACCGCGCAAGCAGATTGAAAAAGCGGATTGCGGGGCAGCGGCCTTCAATGCCGTGACTTTTGCGCTCTCCACCGCGGTGATTTGGGAAATCATTGAATACGCCCTGAGCTACCTGCTCGGCAACGACTGCCAAAATGTGCTGACGACCGGTGTGAACGATACGATGCAGGATATGATCGTCTGTCTGATCGGAGCGCTGCTGTTTCTCATTCCGCTGCTGCTATACTACCTCAAAGGGAGAAAGGGTCTTCTAATGGGAATCTTTGAGGAGTTTTTTAACCGCAATCTGAAAAAATAGCATCTGACCGCCCGCCTTTTTGGCGGGCTTTTTTCGTATAAAATAAGAATTTGATTTTACCGGAGGTGGATAAAAGGGCTTTGGTGTCAGGCTTTTTGCAGGGAAACACCCGATCAAAGAGGCCTTTGCTCGGCAGCAGCTGTAGGTAATGCGGGCAACTGTTTACGGTCGTGGGGGAGTGCGATGGCAAAAATTTAGCGCCTCTTGAGGATTGAGCTGCAAACAGCTCCTTTTAGGGCCTGTGTACACCACCTCTTCTATTTTTTGGCTGGCGTTTCAAAAACGTTGAGCGCAGAATAAGGGCTGTGTGTGGACTGCCGCTTTGAACAATGTCGCAGGGTTTCGAGCAAAATTACATTGGGTGGGCAGTTGAAGTATGGCCCCCTGCATGAAGAAGGTGGCACTGCGTTCACACATCGTCAAGCGGCATGGCGGCAGATCATGGGGGATGTTGTCAGCAAGGCGGATGGATTTCTGCAGAGACTGTTTTTTGTATTCTCACTGTCTGCGATGGGGAGTCCGATCGAACCGTAAACTTGCCCCTGTCTGATCCATGGCACGCTTCTTCTGGGCAAGGGCGGTTCTGAACTGCACCGGGCTTCAATATATATAGAGTACCGGTCCCAGCAGCCTGCCCCGGTTGCGGGGCAAACCCAATTGATTTGGAGTGGTGCAGTTGAAGAGAAAAAACTGGATTCTGGGCGGAGTCTGCCTCTTGCTCGTGGCGGCGATCGCGGCAAATTTTTTTGTGTTTGCGAATGCGACAAGCACCAGGGCGAAGCTTGAAAGCTGCGTCGGAGACAATTACATCAAGTGGGTGGAGTTTGACCCTCCCTATTCTGCACTCGAAAAGGCGCTCAAGCTCGACATTGACACCTATGAAAAAGAGCCCCACATCAGTTGGATTGATGTCCTCGCCTATCTTTCCGCGAGTTATTGGGGCGAATGGTCCCGCTACAAGGGCAAGGATATGGACGCGCTGGCAGAAAAGCTTGCAAACGGCGAGCAGATTGAACAGCTCGCGGAAAAATATGAATATTTCAATTATTATCGGGAAGCGTACACTGCGGTGCTCGGCGGCCTGGTGGGGGAGTATCAGATCGCAACTGAGGAGAGCCTTTCCCAGCCCGAACCGGTTTATGAGACCAAGTACGGCCTGAAGGGGTATTCCCCCATTGCATACGGCTACAGCTTTAGCCACTACAAGGATTTCGGGGCCTCCCGCTCTTACGGCTATGGCCGGCCCCACCTCGGAAACGATCTGATGAGCAACGTGGGGTCGCCTGTCATGGCAGTGGAGAGCGGTATCATCACCAATTTGGGCTGGAACCAGTACGGCGGCTGGCGGGTGGGTATCCGCAGCCTCGATGGAAAGCGATATTACTATTACGCCCACCTGCGCAAGGATCATCCCTATGCTGAGGGGATTACGGAGGGAAAATTGGTCAACGCTGGCGACATTATCGGCTATGTCGGAATGACGGGCTACAGCACCACCGAAAATGTCAACGGCATGAAGGCGCCCCATCTGCACTTTGGATTGCAGCTTGTGTTTGACGAAAGTCAGCTCGAGGGGGAAAATGAAATCTGGGTGGACGTTTACAGCCTGGTCAGCCTTTTGGAAAAACACAAATCCCCTGTTCTTCGCGATGAAGGGGAAAAGGATTACCGGAGAAAATACCCCTTTATTGACCCCTGTGTGGAGGAATACCTCCAACAACACGCAGAGGTTGAGCCGGGCGATGATTCCACAAGCCAGCCCGAAACCGAGGCGGGGACTTAAACAGGCTGTCAAATCATGATTTCAGGCATCCCGCTTTCCGAAAAGACGGTTTCAGAGCGGGTGTCCCAAAGCTGGTTGGCGTGCAAGCCGAGCCGGTACAGGAGTTGGCCGCAAAACTGCGCAGGCTGCCCACAGATTTTTGCAGTTCAGATCAGAACAAACCAAAAGAAAGAGGATTCTTTGAGGGAGAGGCGTTTCAGGACCAGACTGGGCTGAACCCTAAGTTGGGAGTTTTAGTTGCCCCCAGTCTATCGGTGAAATTGATTCAGCTCCTCGGCCGAAAACAAGTGGATTTTGCCTCTTGTGAAAATGCGCCCAGACAGCACGACAATTTCGAAAGCAATGAGGGCATCACATGGCACAAGCTCGACGGCAAAAGTGACACAAAAACGGTTTTGTCGTCTTTAGTGGGTCATCCTCCGATCTGTCCCACACACGTGATATTTATGTTTAGATATAGCCCCACAGGCCGCGCACCGACGCTTCCCCGTGGTCGATCAGTGTCTGTTTGCCGTCCACCGAGCAGATCAGCCGGCCATCGGCGGCGATTCCCTCGGCAAATGCCGTCTGTTCCCGGCCCTCATTGAGGACCCGCACCTGCTTGTGCAGCGTGACGCAGTGCTTTTCATACCGTCCTTTGAGCTGGTCAAATCCCGTTGACAGATATTCTTCGTAGATGACTTCAAATTTGTTGAGCAACGCGTTGATTACCGAATCGAGCGCCAGCAGTCTGCCGGTTTCCGAGAGAATGGAGCCCGCGTAAGGAAGTTCGCTCTGAACGAACTGTTCGGGAGTTTGCTGCACGTTGACGCCAATCCCGCACACCACGTCAATTCTTCCCCCAAAGATCACGCTCTCACACAGAATACCAGAGATTTTTTTCCCATTTAGAACAATATCGTTTGGCCATTTGATACCTGCTTTGATTCCTAATTCGCTCAGCGCCTTAACTTCTGCGAGACCGCAGAGCAAGGGGAGAAGGGTGAGAGATTCCAGCCGAACCCCTTTGAGAACGAATGAGAGAAAGACCGCCTGTCCCGGCTGGTTTGCCCACTGTCGCCCCTTGGTTCCCTTTCCGCAGTACTGCGCCCGCGCGGTGATTGCTGCGCCGTGGGGAAGGCTTTCGATCTGTTCCTTGCAGGTGTCATTGGTGCTGGGCAGGCTGTCAAACGCCTGAAAGGTGCGACCCAGCCAGCGGGTTTTGAGTTCAATGGAGGACAAAACGTTTCACCTCCACCACGTTTGTCAAGATTCCGCCCTCTGTGATGTCGATTATTCCATAGCTCGGCATATGGTTGCGCGGTTTTGAGAGGCTGCCCGGGTTCATGATGTGAAGTCCTTCCTCATATCCAGTAAAGTTTTGATGGGTATGGCCATATAATACTATGTGGGCATGATTCTGGCGGGCGGCTTGCTTGAGACGGTCGAGCCCTCCCTTGACGCCGTAGAGATGGCCGTGTGTGGCAAGGATTGTTTTTCCTCCGGCTTCGGTGAGCAGCGTGCAGGGGGCATCGGAGTTTTGGTCACAGTTTCCCCGGACTCCCAGACAGCGCAACTGCGGGTAGAGCGTCTGAATATCCTCAAGCTCTCTGTTGCCGTCACCCAGGTGAATCAAGAGCCCGGCGTCCTTCAGATGTTTGTCAACGATTGCTTTCAGTCTAAAAAAGTCACCGTGCGTGTCCGACACAACGACGATTCTCATGCGGATCCCTCCCCGTGTAATAGGTTCATTTTATCACAAATCCTACATAATGAAAAGAGGTAATGCGTATGAACGATAAGGCTAGAAAAGACCAGTTTGACGATGTGCTCAAACAGGCGGGCAAAAAGCTCGGGACCTCTCCAGATAAATTGCAGGATCTCAAAAACAAGAAACCCGAGGAGCTGATGAAAAAGCTGCGCCCAGAGGAAGCGGCGAAGCTCAACCAGATCATGAACAATCCTGAACTGACCCAGCAGCTGCTCAATACGCCGCAGGCCAAAATGTTGATGAAGAGACTAATGGGGGATAAGTAACCATGGAAGACCTTACCCAAGCCTTACAGGATATTCTGGGCAGCAAAGAAGGACAGGAAAAACTGAAAAATGTTGCCGATATGCTGGGCGCAGGCGAGGGTAAGGGCTTGGATTTATCTTCGCTGGGCAGCTTGTTCGGCGGCCAGAAGGAGGAGCCTGTTCAGGAGCAGGACAGCGAGGAAGACCCGTTCGGCGGGCTCGACATCAACATGCTGCTGCAGGTAAAAAACATGATGTCCACGATGAACCGAAACGACAAAAACGTCGATCTGATCCGGGCGCTCAAACCGCATTTGCGGCCGGAACGCCAGGCAAAAGCGGATGAAGCGATGAAGATCATGAAGCTGATTTCCCTTCTGCCAACGCTCAAGGAGAGCGGCCTGCTCGGCAAGATCGGACTCTAGCGAGAGAGGGGGTGGACGATATCGCAGGGCCACAGAACAATCAGAACCATTACACCAACGCGGAACTCATGGCAATGCAACAGGATGCGATCCGGCGGGTGCAGGATATGCACCGGAGGGCGCAGCAGCGCGTGCAGGGTCAGCCGGACAGCACCCGCACGCAGCGGGGGACGACTTCCCATTCTGCCCCGCGCAGCCATTCCAGCAGCGCGCAGGAGCAGCAGCGCCGCCAACCGCCAGCGCCGTCCCCTCCCGCAGAGCTACAGCAGACTGGGGATGAGACTCCAATCGATAAGATCCTGAAGGATCTCAACATCGATAAGGACCGGATCATTCTGCTCGGATTGATCATTCTCCTGCTCAACGAGGGAGCCGACCGCACCCTCATCATCGCCCTGGTCTACTTGCTGATTTAGCAGTATTCCAAAAACGGCTGTGCCGGAAACTGTTCCGGCACAGCCGTTTTTTGTTGTGCTATAAAAAACTATTTTGAACGAAAAAAATGAACTATCCGGCAACATGCGCGTCGGATGGTTCGACGGCAAATGCGGATTTTTCGGCATTTGTGGGTAAAGGTTGGAAAGGGGGGACCCTTTTCCCCAAAGTGTCGACTTTGCCGGAGGTTTTTTGGCGTTTTGAAGTGGAATGACCTGTTCCGTACAAGCCAACTCCATCCCAGCTCATTTCTGCCCCTGAAATTCGGTGGGCCACATGCCGGTCTCCCGTTTGAAGATCTTGGAGAAGTAATGTTGGTCGTTGAAACCGACGGTGCGGGCAACCTCTTTGACCAGCGTTTCGGGCTGGCTGGTCAGAATCTCCTTGGCCATGCCGATGCGGAAATTGGTGAGGTATTCCGAGGGGCTCATCCCCTTGTGTTCCCGGAAGATCTTGGAGATGTAGGAGGAGACAAACCCGAATTCCTGCGAAAGCAGGGTGTTGGTGATATTTTTGTCGTAGTTGGCCTTTAAGTAGGACTCGATGTTGTCACAGAGGTGCTGGTGAGAATTCGCCTTTTCGTCGTTTTCCTCGTTGGGGAGGGAGTAGCAGAAGATTTCAGTGATTTCGTCGCACAGGCTGTTTTGAGTCGTCGCATTGGAAAACGCAGTGCGCAGGTCGGTTTTGGCCTGGACAATCTGTTTTCCGCTCAGGTTTCCGGAGAAAAAGGTGGAGAGGATTCGCTCAAACACAAAGATGGATTCGAGCTGGGTCGCGTTTTGCTCCGCAAATTCGTTGAGGCTCGAGAGCACGCTCTCGTGAATCCGCTCCTTGCTGCCTGTCTTGAGGGCGACGAGCATCTCGTTGTACACAGAGCTCTCCTTGTTTTCAGGCACATAGTCGTCCTTTTCCTGCGCCTCGTTTTCTCCGAGGCAAAAGATATTGGACTGAAAAAGGACCAGACGGTTGTGCAGCATGGTGCGCAGCTTGATAAAGGTGGTATAGAGGTGGTTGAGGTCGATGAGCTCCCCGTTGGTGGCAATGGTGACCGGGAGGTGGCTGATCTGTCCGAGCTGCTGCATCAAGTCCGCAGCGATCTGGTGGATCCGTTCGGGGTTGTCAACGCTTACCACAACGATCCGCTCTGCGGAGGATTTTCCGTTAAAGCACATCGACACCTCGCTGGGCGTGGTCATGGATTCGACAATCTGTTCGACATCGATCTGGCTGTAGAGCGAGATCGCGGGGAGTAGGGATTCATCCGGGGTGAGGGGGAACGCGCCGGCGCACATCAACAGCACCGCATAAAGCTGTGTTTCCCCTCTCTGGCTTGTGGCGGGAGCCGGCGCCTCGTTTTGGATGGCGCGGAAGATGTCCGAGCGGTTTTTCTGGAGATTGCGGCTGTTGATCTTTTCAAACACATGGTCAAGCAGGTGATGCATGTCCTCTTTTTTAACCGGCTTTAAAATGTAGTCAAACACCTTGTACTGAATTGCCTTGCGGGCATAGTCAAAGTCCTGGTAGCCGCTGATCATGATGGTGATAATTTCGGGGTATCTCTTCTGAATCTGTTCTGCAAGCTCGATGCCGGTCATCAGAGGCATTTTAATATCGGTAAAGACAATGTCAAAGGGAGCGCTTTCCAGCTGTTCGAGCGCCCGTTTTCCATTGATGGCGGACTGGATGTCCATTTCCTGCCCGCAGTCGTAGCTTTGGATCAGCTTGATGATGCCGCGCGCAATCGGCGGTTCATCCTCAACGACGAGTATTCTAATCATGGGTTCCTCTTTTCGTGTTGCTGCGGCGGGGTCTTTTACCGCAGTTTGATGGAAAATATGAAAGTGTCTGTGTAAATATACCAAATCTTTTGTGAAAGGGCTTGCACTTAAAAGCCTCTTCCATTAAAATGAATACATAGTACTATTATTTTATGCAATAAAAGCTGCAATGTCAAGATATTTTGCGTTTTGGCTGTTTTCGGCATGGTTACAGCTCAGCGCGCACCTTTGAGCTTTTCCCGGTAGTTTTCGGGGAGGTCGGTGTCGGTGATGAGCTGGTAAAACGCGCTGAGGCTGCAGATTTTGCAGAAAAACTGCATGTCGAGCTTGCTCGAGTCGCACAGCAGGATCGAGCGGCGGGAGTTTGTGACAAACGCCTTTTTGATGTTGGCATCCTCCTCGCTCGAGACGGTTGGGCCGATTTCGGCGTCGACCCCCCGGCAGGACATAAACGACAGATCCGCGTGGAACCGGGAGACAAACTCGCAGGCCGATGACCCGATCAGCGATTTTGCGTTGGGGGTGAGCAGCCCGCCGGTGCAGTACAGTCTGAGGTTTTTGCAGTCCGCCAGCGCGTTCATCAACTTGATGCCGTTGGTGACGATGGTGATGTCGGAGAAGTTTTTGAGGCTCTGCGCAAAACGGAATACCGTGCTGCTTGAATCGAGAAAAATGGTTTGACCATTTTTGACGTATTTGAGCGCTTTTTGCGCAATGATATCCTTTTGCTGCAAATTTTCACTTTCACGGAGCACAAGGGGAAACTCTGCCGTGGCGCTTTCGATGAACGCCGCCCCGCCGTGGGTGCGTTTGATCAGACCCTCGGATTCGAGTTTTTTCAGGTCGCGCCGGATGGTGGCGCCGCTGGAATACAGCAGTTTGCAGAGCTCTTCGACCGAAACGACCTGCCGTTTGGCAAGAATGTCCAAAATATCATTTTGCCTTTGTAATGGTAGCATAAAATAATATCTCCTTACTATGAATTCAAAAAAGAAAGAGCTTGAGGATTGTTGGCTGGAAGATAACTTGATCAAAAATGATTTATTTTGATTGGTGAAAAAGCTATTTTTGCTCATTAATCGAAATTTGCGCCAGAACTAGACATGCATACTACTTTCTTATATAATAATAGTATCAAAGTTATCACCAAAAATCAACAATAATCAAGACACGAAGAAAGGTGGCTTTTCCCATGTACGATTTGAAGAAGGGCTATGAAGTAGCCAAAGAAATTTACGGTCAATACGGCATTGATGTCGACAAAGCGATCGAAATCTGTGACAAAACTCCGCTCTCGATCCACTGCTGGCAGGGCGACGATGTCATCGGTTTTGAGAAAAAAGAAGGCGGCCTCACCGGTGGTATTCAGACAACCGGAAACTATCCTGGCAAAGCGAGAAACGCTGCGGAGCTGCGCGCGGACCTCGAGTTTGCGATGAAATACATCCCCGGCGAAAAGAAAGTCAACGTCCACGCCAACTATCAGGAAGCGGACAGCTTTGTGGACAGAAACGAAATCGAGCCCAAGCACTTTGAAAACTGGGCCAACTGGGCGGTTGAGCAGGGCATCGGCCTCGACTTCAACCCCACCTACTTCTCGCATCCCAAGAGCGAAAACGGCACCCTCTCCGCTGCGGACGAGGACGTGCGTAAATTCTGGATCGAGCACGGCATCCGCTGCCGCCGCATCGGCCAATACTTCTATGAGAAGACCGGCAAAGTCTGCGTCATCAACCACTGGACCCCGGACGGCGACAAAGAGTTCCCGGTTGACACCATCTCCCCCCGTCTGCGCATGAAAGACAGCTACGACCAGATCTTCGAAGCCACCAAAGACGTCAAAGGCGTTATGGACGGCATCGAGTCCAAGGTCTTCGGCATCGGTGCAGAGAGCTACACCGTCGGTTCCCACGAGTTCTGCATGGGTTATGTCTTCGGCAAAAACACCGATCACATCATCCTGACCCTCGACACCGGTCACTATCATCCGACTGAGGTCGTTTCGGCCAAGCTCGGCGCTGTGTATGCGTTCCAGGATCACGCGCTGCTCCACGTTTCCCGCCCGGTTCGCTGGGATTCCGACCACGTTGTCGCAATCGACGATGAGACCAAGGCGATCATGGAAGAGCTCGTCCGCCTCGGCAAGCTCGACGCCACCTACATTGCAACCGACTTCTTCGACGCTTCGATCAACCGCGTTGTCGCTTGGGTCACAGGCCTGCGCAACACCAGAAAAGCACTGCTTGCAGCGCTGCTCCAGCCGGTTGACATGATGAAGAAACTCGAAGCGGATGGCGACGTGAGCTCCCGTCTGGCAGTCACCCAGGAGTTTAAAGCGGCTCCGTTCAGCCTCGTGTGGGACTACTACTGCAGCCAGAAGAACGCAGGCGTTGGCCTCGAATGGCTCAAAGAGGTCAAGGCATACGAAGAAGACGTCCTCTCCAAGAGATAATTAAATTCTGACATTGATGCACGGCTGTTCACTTACCGCTGTCAGGGCATGTGAATGCCTGGGCGGCGCAAGCGTACAGCCGTCGTCATTATAAAAATACTTCTGCCGCAAGGCAGGGAAAAAACAAGGAGTGTGAGTGGATTGGCAAAGAAACGCGTACTGGCATTTGACTTTGGCGCATCCAGCGGCAGAGCGATCCTCGGCGAATTCGATGGCGAGTCCTTCAAAATGGAGGAAATTCATCGGTTTTCCAACGATCCGGTCATGGTACGGGGCACCTTCTACTGGGATGTCCTCCGTCTTTTCTTTGAAATCAAACAGGGAATTATCAAGGCAGTCAACAAAGGCGGCTTTGACGCAATTGGCATCGACACCTGGGGAGTCGATTTTGGAATGCTCGACAAAGAGGGCAACCTTCTGAGAAACCCCGTTCACTACCGCGACCTGCGCACCGAGGGTATGATTGAAAAAGCGGCTGAGATCGTTCCAAAAGAGGAGATGTATGCTCAGACCGGCACCCAGTTTGCGACGATCAACACCCTTTATCAGCTGTTCAGCATCGCGCAGACAAATCCTGCCCTGCTCGAAGAGACCGACAAAATCCTGCTGATGCCCGACCTGTTTGCCTACCTGCTGACTGGGGTCAAAAAAGCGGAGTACACCAATGTCTCTACGACACAGATGCTCGACCCGAACAAGGGCGACTGGACCTACGACATCCTCGAGAAGCTTGGCATCCCGACGCGCATTCTGCCCGAGATCATCGACGCGGGCGAGATTTACGGCATGGTGTCCGACGACATCTGCGAGGAGCTCGGCTGTCCCAAAGTTCCGGTCATCGCGGTTGCGACGCACGACACAGCGAGCGCTGTTGTCTCGGTTCCGACCGATGCAAAGGATTTCATCTACATCAGCTGCGGCACCTGGTCGCTGTTCGGCACTGAGCTCGACAAACCCTGCATCAGCGAGCTGAGCTTGAAAAACAACATCACCAATGAAGGCGGTTTTGGCCGCAACGTCCGCTTCCTCAAAAACATCATCGGCACCTGGATCATCCAGGAGTCCCGCCGTCAGTGGATCAAGGAAGGCTTTGAGGTGACGTTTGCAGACCTCGAGCGGGAAGCGCTCGCGGCAGAGCCGTACAAATGCTTTATTGACCCCGACCATCCCGACTTCGCAACCGCGGGCAACCTCCCGAAACGCGTCCAGAAATTCTGTGAGCGCACCGGACAGTATGTCCCGCAGAACCGCGGCGAAATCATGCGCTGCATCTACCAGAGCCTCGCAATGAAATACCGCTATGCCTTTAAAGCGATCAGCGAGACCACTGGTAAAAAATACGAGACGATTCACATGATCGGCGGCGGCACCAAGGACCGCCTGCTCTGCCAGATGACGGCTGACTCCTGCAACGTCAACGTTGTGGCCGGCCCCATTGAGGCGACTGCTACCGGCAACATCGCCGTTCAGCTCATCGCCCTCGGCGAGATCGAAAGCCTTGCTGCTGCGAGAAAGATCGTGGAAAGCTCGGTTGAACCTGTCAACTACAGCCCGAAAGAGACTGCCGCCTACGATGAGGCGTATGACAGATTCCTCAAAATCTTAGGATAATGAAGGGACAAACGCTCTGATGAACATTTTAGTAATTAACTCGGGCAGCTCCTCCCTCAAATACCAGTTCTTTGATATGGACAACAACAAGGTTCTGGCAAAGGGGAACTGTGAAAGAATTGGAATTGACGGCGTCATCACGCATAAAAAGGATGGCAAAGAGGATTATAAGAAGGAAGCCGATCTCAAAGGCCACGACGAGGCGATTCAGCTCGTTCTCGACCTTTTGATGGACAAGGAGTACGGCGTGATTTCCAGCCTCGACGAGATCGACGCGGTGGGGCACCGCATCGCCCACGGCGGTGAAAAGCTCCGCCAGTCGAGCATCATCGGCGACGAAGAGCTCAAGTACCTCGAATCGATCCAGATGATCGCTCCGCTGCACGTGCCGCCGGCAATCAAAGGCATTGTCGCCTGCAAAAAGCTCATGGACGTGCCGCAGGTCGGGGTATTCGACACTTCGTTCTACTCCACGATGGAGGATTACGCCTACATCTATCCTCTGCCCTACGACCTCTATGAGAAACATCAGATCCGCCGCTACGGCTTCCACGGCACCTCTCACCGCTATGTCGCGTCACGTGCCGCCAAGATGCTCGGCAAGGACATGAAGGACCTCAAGATTGTCACCTGCCACCTCGGCAACGGTTCGTCAATCACAGCGGTCAATCAGGGCAAGGCAGTTGACACCTCGATGGGCTTTATGCCCAACGACGGCATCCTGATGGGCACCCGCTGCGGCGCGGTCGATCCCTCGGTGCTGATGTATCTGATCAACTCCCTCGGCATGGATCCCAAAGAGGTGGAGGATATCATCAACAAGAAATCCGGCCTCCTCGGCGTCACCGGCGTTTCGAGCGATGCGCGGGATGTGCGCGAAGCGGCTGAGAATGGCGACGCCCGCGCCCGCCTTGCGGAAAAGATCCTCGTACACGGCATCAAAAAATTCATCGGCAGCTATGCGGCCGAGATGAACGGCCTCGACGTCGTCGTCTTCACCGCAGGCCTTGGCGAAAACAGTGCAATCCTGCGCGAGTGGGTCTGCACCGATATGGATTTCCTCGGCATCCAGATGGACAATGACAAAAACGCGAATTCCCCCAGAGGGCAGGAGATCGACGTCTCCGCCGCCGACTCGAAGGTCAAGGTGCTCGTCATCCCGACCAACGAGGAGTATATGATTGCGCTTGATACCGCCGAACTGGCGGCTCAGGATAAATAACTTTTTATGAAAAAGTGAGGTAATGTAAAATGGTATCGGCATACGAAATCAAAAAAGAAATCTGCGAAATCGGCAGAAGAATCTACATGAACGGCTTTGTCGCAGCAAACGACGGCAACATCTCGGTCAAAATCAACGACAATGAGTTCTACTGCACCCCCACCGGCGTGTCCAAGGGCTTCATGACCCCCGATATGATCATCAAAGTCGACGGCCAGGGCAACAAAATCGAAGGTAAGCTCAACCCCTCCTCCGAGTTCAAAATGCACCTGAAAGTATTCCAGGAGCGCCCCGACGTCAACGCTGTCGTTCACGCACATCCTCCGATCGCGACCGCTCACGCTGTCTGCAACATTCCGCTTGACACCTACATCATGCCGGAAGCGGTTATCTTCCTCGGCACCGTTCCGATCTGTGAGTACGGCACCCCCTCCACCATGGAGATTCCGGATTCTCTCGCTCCCTACATCCAGAGCCACGACGCGTTCCTGCTCAAAAACCACGGCGCTCTGACTGTCGGCAACACCCTGATGAAAGCTTACTTCAACATGGAGTCCACCGAGTACTTTGCAAAAGTTTCGATGTACTGCCGTCAGCTCGGCGGAGCACAGCAGCTCGACTGCAGCCAGATCAACCGTCTGCTCGAACTCCGTGAAGAGTTCAAGGCTCCTGGCAAACACCCGGGCTGCCCGCAGTGCCAGGTTCTCCCGGCAGAAGCTGTTCCGGTCAACACCGCAAACCCCGACGGCACCCAGAGAAGACAACCCGCAGCAGTTATCCCGGGCGAAATTCCGGCTGGCGTTGCTCCGGCTGCCGCAGCTCCTTCTGACAACGACCTCATCGCTGAGATCACCAGAAAGGTTCTTGCACAGCTCGGCAAATAATTTGATTGGTGGGTGAAACAAATGCCGCAAAGCAAACGTTTTGAAGCGCTTGCCAAGCGTCCCGTCAATCAGGATGGGTTCCTGCAGGAGTGGCCCGAAGCGGGTATCATCGCAATGGACTCCCCCTACGATCCGGAACCTTCCCTGAAGATTGAAAACGGCGTTATCACAGAAATGGACGGCAAGTCCCGCGCAGAGTTCGATTTTATCGACAGCTTTATCGCCGACCACGCAATCGACCTAACGGTTGCGGAGGAGGCGATGGGGATGGACGACCTCGCACTCGCGCGTCAGCTGGTGGACATCCACGTTGACAAGAGCCCGATCAAACGGCTCGTCGGCGGTATGACTCCGGCAAAGCTGTGCAAGGTGCTCGGCCACATGAACGTAGTCGAGATGATGATGGCGATGCAGAAGATGCGGGAGCGCGCCTTCCCATCCAACCAGTGCCACGTCACCAACCTCAAGGACAACCCCATCCAGATCGCATGTGATTCCGCTGAGGCCGCATTGCGCGGCTTCGATGAGACCGAGACCACCGTCGGCGTTGCGCGTTACGCGCCGCTGTGCGGGGTGGGCATCCTCGTCGGCTCCCAGTGCGGGCGCCGCGGGGTGCTCAGCCAGTGCGCGGTGGAGGAGGCCACTGAACTCAAGCTCGGTATGCTCGGAATCACCACCTACGCCGAGACCATCTCGGTGTACGGAACCGAAAAAGTTTTCATCGACGGAGACGATACCCCTTATTCCAAGACATTTTTAGCGGCTGCGTATGCATCCCGCGGCATGAAGATGCGCTGCACCTCGGGCGCGGGGAGCGAGGCCCTCATGGGCAACGCTGAGGGCAAATCCATGCTCTACCTCGAGGCCCGCTGTCTGCTCGTCATCAAGGGCGGCGGCGTGCAGGGCACCCAGAACGGCTCGGTGAGCTGTGTGGGCCTTGCCACCTCGGTTCCCTCCGGCGTGCGAGAGATTCTCGCTGAGAATCTCCTCGCCGCGATGCTCGGGCTCGAGTGCGCATCCAGCAATGACCAGACGTTTACCCATTCGGATATCAGGCGGACCGCCCGCATGCTCATGCAGATGCTGCCGGGCACCGACTTTATCTTCTCGGGTTACAGCTCGACGCCGAACTACGACAACATGTTCGCCGGCTCGAACTTCGACGCAGAGGATTTCGACGACTACAACATCCTGCAGCGCGACCTCAAGGTGGACGGCGGCCTGCGCCCCGTCAGCGAAGAGGACGTCATCGCAGTGCGGACCAAAGCCGCCAAGTGTATGCAGGTTGTCTTTAAAGCGCTCGGATTCCCTGAAATCACCGACGAAGAGGTCATGCAAAACGTGCTGGCCAACGGAAGTAAGGACGTTACGCACAAGCGCAACATCAATGAAGACTTAAAAGCTGCCAAACGGATCCAGGACGGCGACGTGTCAGGCCTTGACATCGTCAAGGCGCTCGCAAACAGCGAGTACACCGACGTTGCGCAGTCGATCCTCGAGATGCTCAAACAGAGAATTTCGGGCGACTACCTGCACACCGCTGCGATCCTCGACGACAGATTCCAGGTCCACAGCAGCATCAACAATCCAAACACCTATGCCGGCCCGGGTACGGGCTACCGTCTGGAAGGCGAAGAGTGGGAAAAGGTGAAGCGTATTCCGCAGGCGATCGACCCGGATACCATCAACTAAACCGCATTTGCCAAATTTACCAGAATGGAGGAAAACCCAATGAACTACGATCCACAATTGGTTGAGCAGGTCACCAAAGCAGTGATCGCTGCGCTCGGCCAGCGCAATCAAGGTTCATCTGCGCCGGTACAATCGCAGGCACCAGCCGTCAGCCCTGAGGGGATGACGATCACCGAGCTCGGAACCGCACAGCCGGGAAGTTATCCGGACGAGGTCGTCATCGCAGTGGCCGCCGCTTTCGGCAGCTATCAGAACAAGACGATTTCGGGCATCCCGCACGCCGACGTGCTGCGGGAGGTGGCCGCGGGCGTCGAAGAGGAGGGCCTCAAAGTCCGGTTTATCCGGGTGCTCGACACCTCCGACGTCGCGTTTGTCGCCAAGAAGGCCGCGGTCCTGAGTGGGTCGGGCATCGGCATCGGCATCCAGTCCAAAGGGACAGCGATCATTCATCAAAAGGACCTGTTCCCGCTGACGAATCTCGAGCTGTTTTCCCAGGCCCCGCTCATCACCCTGGAAACCTACCGGGCGATCGGCAAAAATGCCGCGCGGTATGCCAAGGGCCAGTCTCCGGTCCCGATCGAAGTCATCAACGACTATATGGTCCGCCCGAAGTTTCAGGCCAAGGCTGCGATTCTTCACATTAAGGAAACAGAACACTGCGTCGACGGCGCTCCGCCCGTTGAACTTGATGTGAGGTGGTAAGATGGACAACAACTTAATCGCCAACCTCGTCGCAGAGGTGGCAAATAATATACACGCAAAAGACGGCGCTGCAAAGCCATCTCCGGCTCCGCAGGCCGCACCCGCCCCCAAGGCCGTCGCTCCCAAGGCGGCGCCCTCCCCCCAGGCTGCTCCGGCTCCCGCCGCTGCATCCGCGGGCGGGTTCACCACGGCTGATTACCCGATTATGGATAAACACCAGGAGATCGTCAAAACCCCGACCGGCAAGCACGTGAGTGAAATCACTCTGGAAGCGGTCAAAAACGGTTCGATCAACCAGCAGGATATCCGCATCAGCCGGGAAATGCTTCTCAACCAGGCGCAGATTGCCGAGAGCGCGGGCAAGGTTCAGATGGGCCAGAACCTGCGCAGGGCAGCGGAACTCACCGCCGTGCCGGACGATGTTGTCATTCAAATGTACGACATGATCCGTCCCAACCGCGCGACCAAGCAGCAGCTGGTCGAGATGAGCAACACCCTCAGAACTCAATACAAAGCGGAACTCTGCGCCAAACTCGTCAGCGAGGCTGCGGAGGTTTACGAAAAAAGAGGCATCCTTTTGAAGTAGGAGCCACATCCAGACGGCACACTGGCCGCGCAGGATGCGCAAAGGCGGGGAATCCCGTCTGAGCGGAGTTCACCCGTTGGACTCAAAATCCGCTGCGCCGGCCCGTGTCCGGGTGAAGCCCCGAGATCAAGACCTCTGCAAGGAGGTGAGCCATTGGCTGACGCTACCACAAATAGCCACGCTTCCGACGGGCGTATCATCGTCGGGATTGACATTGGAAACTCGACAACCGAAGCGATTATCCTGCGCAAGTCAAGCACTGGCAACCGGTATGTGTCGGGCGGCATGACGCCAACGACCGGGGTCAAGGGAACGATTGCAAACGTCGCGGGCTGTATCAAAGCCCTCAACATTGCGCTCGAAAACGGCGGCCTCAAACCTGAGGACGTCGCCCAGATCCGCCTCAACCAGGCGGCCCCCGTCATCAGCGACCTGTCGATGGACACGATCAGCGAGACAACGGTCATCGGTTCGGCCATGATCGGGCATAACCCCGACACCCCGGGCGGCGTCGGGCTCGCAACCGGCGTCACAGCGCCGGTGGACCAGCTCACCGATACGACACAGCCGGTCATCCCGGTGGTCAACGGGGAGTATCCCTACTACCAGGCGGCAAAGCTGATGCAGGAGGCGATTGACCGCGGCGTCAACGTCGTGGCAGCCATTGTCCAAAAGGATGACGGCGTGCTGATCGCCAACCGCATCAGCAAGATTATCCCAATCGTGGACGAGGTCAAGGGAATTGAAAAGGTGGAGCTCGGCGTTCCAGCGGCTGTCGAAGTCGCCCGCAACGGCGAAAGCATTCGCACCTTGTCCAACCCTTACGGCATCGCGGGGATCTTCGGGCTCAGCCCCGATGAGACGCGCGACTCGATTCCGGTTGCGAGAAGCCTCACCGGCTGCCGCTCCGGCGTCGTGCTCCACGCAAAGGGAGCCAGTGTTAAAACAGAAAAGATCAAAGCGGGTTCGGTCACCATTGAATCGAGGTCTGGCATCAAGCAGATCGAGGTCAACAGCGGCGCGGACCACATCATGAAAGAACTCGCCTCCTGCCATGAGATTTTAGACATTGCAGGGGAGCAGGGCACCAACGTCGGCGCGCTGATCAACCGGATCAAGCAGTCGATGTCGGAGCTCACCGGCGAGTCGGTGGATGAGATGAAAATCATCGACATGCTCGCGGCCGACACCTTCGCTTCGGTGGAGGTGGCCGGCGGACTCGCAGGCGAAGCGGCGATGGAAAACGTCGTCATGCTCGCCGCGATGGTGCAGACCTCAAAACTGCCGATGCAGGCGATTGCGGATGAGCTGTCCAAGCTCACCGGGATCTATGTCCGGGTGGAGGGCCGCGAGGCTGAGATGGCGCTCAAAGGGGCGCTGACCACACCGGGCGCGGACATCCCGCTCGCAATTCTCGACCTCGGCGGGGGATCGACCGACGCCGCCCTCATCGACGGCGACGGCAGGGTCACCGCGATTCACCACGCGGGCGCAGGGGAGATGGTCACCAAGATCATCGACCTGGAGCTCGACCTCAACGACCGGGACACAGCGGAGCTCATCAAAAAGTATCCGCTCGCCAAGGTCGAAGGCCTGCTCTATCTGCGGTTTGAGGACGGGAGCGTCAAGTTTGCTTCCGAACCCCTCCCGCCGCAGCTGTTCTCCCGGGTGGTCATCGTAACTGAGGATCAGCTCGTTCCCATCCGTTCTTCCAAGCGCCTGACGATCGACCGCATTGCGCTCGTCCGTCGGGAGGCGAAGAAAAAGGTCTTCAACGTCAACGCCAAACGGGCGCTGACCGAGGTGGCTCCGGGCGGGGATATCCGCAAAATCGGGTCGGTGGCGCTTGTGGGCGGGAGCTCGCAGGACTTTGAGATCGCCGACCTGCTCGCCGAGTACCTTTCATCCTACCGGATTACAGCAGGGCGTGCCAACCTCCTGGGAATGCTTGAGCCGCACAGTGCGGTTGCGCTGGGGCTGGCTCTGGCCGACTAGTATGGCACAGACGAAAATTCACAATAGTTAAGGAGGTGGGCGATGAGCATCTATACAAAGGCCGGAGACACCGGCTATACCAGTACCAAAAACCGAATGAGAATACCCAAGAACAGTCCGGTCTTTAAACTCTTGGGTACCCTTGATGAATTCTCATCCGCCCTTGGTTTAGCCAAACAAAAACTGCCTCAAACCATACGGGACATTGTCGAACAGCTGCAAAACGACGTGATTTTGTACAACGCTGAGATTGCGGGCGGCTCCAAGTTCGCAACCCACGACGAGGTTGCAAAACTCGAAACCGCGATTGATTCGATCATGTCCACACTGCCTGAAATTAAAGCGTTCGTCCTCCCCGGTGCAACCGAAGGCGGAGCCGCGCTCGATCTTGCCCGCGCAGTGGTGCGCAGGGCGGAGCGGGAAGCGGTCGCGCTCTCCCAGACCGGTGGTATTTCACGGGATTCGATCTCGTGGCTCAACCGCATTTCCGATCTGGTGTACGCGCTCGCACGCATGACCGACATGACTGCCACCAGGCAGTCCCAGCCGACTGCACAGGCGCCCCAAGCTGCACCCGAGGAGAAATCGGCTCCGGTATCCGTACCGGACATCGCGGACGCGGCTCCCATTACCGGCGACCAGTTCAGCGACAGAGCGTTTAAGCTCTGTGACGCTGTGATGGCACAGGCCCGCAGGCAGGGCCTCGGCGTTGTGACTGCGGTGTGCGACGCGGGAACCAACCTCGTCGCATTCAAGCGCGATGATACGGCGTTTCTCGTCAGCATCGACGTCGCAGTCAACAAAGCCTACACCGCCGCATCCCTCAAGATGACCACCGAGCAGGTGGGCAAGCTGACCCAGCCGGGCGAGGGCCTGTACGGCCTTCAGTACTCGACCGACGGCAAGCTTATCCTCTTTGGCGGCGGAGTCCCGCTCACCGATGGAGACGGCAAAATTGTCGGCGCTCTCGGCGTGAGCGGCGGTACGGCGGACCAGGACAAAGCGCTCGCGGAATATGGAGCACAACTTTTTAAGAAGGGGGTTTCAATCGGAAATGGAAATAACTCCGAATCAAATTGACCAAATTGTAGCAAATGTCATGGCGCAACTGGGCGGATCTGCGGCTCCGGCTGCTTCTTACGATTCGACCCAGTACAGCGGCCGTAAGTATATCGGCATTTATGCCACCATGACCGAGGCAATCGACGCGGTTGCGGACGCATACAAGGTTCTGCGTTCGATGACAGTGGATCAGCGCGAAAAGATCATTGAGAAAATTCGCGAATTCACCCGTGCGGAAGCTGAGATCATGGCAAAAATGGGCGTTGAGGAAACCGGCATGGGCAAGGTGGAGCACAAAACCCTCAAACACCACCTGGTCGCCGACAAGACACCTGGCACAGAAGACATCCAGACCGAAGCGATGAGCGGAGACGGCGGCCTCACTCTTCTCGAGATGGCACCGTTCGGCATCATCGGCGCGATTTCTCCGAGCACCAACCCGTCTGAGACGGTTCTGTGCAACTCGATGGGGATGATCGCAGGTGCAAATGCAGTGGTGTTTAACCCGCATCCGTCTGCAATCTGCACCTCCAACTATGCAGTTGACCTCGTCAACCGCGCGAGCCTCGCGGCGGGCGGCCCGGCAAATCTTTGCTGTTCGGTCGTTAAACCCACCATGCAGAGTGCGGACGACATGGTCAAAGATCCCCGCGTCAAGATGCTCGTTTGCACCGGCGGCCCGGGCGTTGTCCGCGCAATGCTCTCCTCCGGCAAAAAGGCAATCGGCGCAGGCGCAGGCAACCCGCCGGTCATTGTCGACGACACCGCCGACATCCGCAAGGCTGCTAAAGACATCATCGACGGCTGCACCTTTGACAACAACCTGCCCTGCATCGCAGAAAAAGAAGTATTTGCGTTCAGCAACATCGCCGACGAGCTGATGTATTACATGCAGCAAAACGGCGCATACTTCATCTCGGGTGAGATGGCAGACCGCCTCGCAAAGATTGTGCTGGTGGAAAAGAAAAACGAAAAGACCGGCAAAATCTCCTACTCGGTCAGCAGAGACTGGGTTGGCCGCGACGCGAAGAAGTTCCTCGCCGCGCTCGACATCGAGGTGGGCGACGACGTCCGCTGCGTGATCTGCGAGACTGACGAGAATCATCTGTTTGTCCAGACCGAGCTCATGATGCCGATCCTCCCGATCGTGCGCGTCAACAACATTGACGAGGCGGTTCGCATGGCGGTTCGCGCAGAGCACGGCAACCGACACACTGCACACATGCACTCGAAGAACATTGACAACCTCACCAAATTCGCCCGCGCAGTTGAGACGACGATCTTTGTCAAGAACGCCCCCTCCTACGCAGGCATCGGCTTCGGCAGTGAAGGCCACACGACCTTCACCATCGCAGGACCGACCGGTGAAGGCCTCACCTCGGCGAGAAGCTTCACCCGGAAACGCCGCTGTGTTATGTCCGACAGCTTCAACATCGTTTAATAAATAGAATTCAGAGGTGTAATAGAATGAACGTAAATAGCAATCAGATTGATGCAATCGTTCGCGAAGTACTCGCTTCGATGGGCGGCGCAAAAACAGGCGGCTGCTCTTCCTGCAGCGGTTCCTGCGGCGCTGCTCCGAGCATCCCGGCAACTGCAAAGGTTGCAATGCTCGTCGGCGAGAAAAATATTCAGGTAAAAGAGTTCCCGATGCCCCCGGTCGGCGATGACGACATCCTCGTCCAGGTCGAAGGCTGCGGCGTCTGCGGAACCGACGTGCACGAGTGGAAGATGGACCCGTTCGGCATCATCCCGGTCACCCTCGGCCACGAAGGCACCGGCACCATCGTTGCGATGGGCAAAAACGTTAAATCCGATACCGCTGGCAAACCGATCAAGGTCGGCGACAAGATCGTCACCTCGGTTATGAGCTGCGGCGAGTGCGGCATCTGCCGCATGCACCCGGCACAGACCAACCTCTGTGACGGCCAGGGCGTATTCGGCCTGATCCAGGACAGTGAAGAGCACCACCTCTCCGGCTGGTTCTCCACCCACCTGCTCATCAAGGGCGAGAAAAACCCGACTTACTTTGTTGTCAACGACCTTGACCTCAAAGAGAGAATGCTCCTCGAGCTCGCAGCAGTCTGCGTGCATGCCCTCGAAAGAGGCAAGGCAACAGGCCTGCTCAACTTCGGCTCCACCGTTGTCCTTCAGGGCTGCGGACCGGTTGGCCTCATGATGCTCTCGGTCCTCACCGTGGCCGGCATCAACAACGTCATCGCCATCGACGGCACTCAGCAGCGCCTCGATATGGCCAAGAAACTCGGCGCGAACATGACCATCAACTTCTCTGAGGTCAAAGACCTTGAGACCAGAGTGAAAATGGTCAAAGAGAGCTCCCTCACCGGACTCGGCGCAGACTTCATCTACCAGTGCACCGGCGCACCGCGCGCAGCGGCTGACGCTTACGAGTATATTCGCCGCGGCGGCGGATTCTGCGAGATGGGCTTCTTTGTCAACAACGGCAGCTACGAGGTCAACCCGCACTTCGCTATGTGCCAGAAAGAGATCAACATGGTCGGTTCTTGGGACTACAGCGCAGAGGATTACCCGACCACCATCGCGTTCCTCAAACAGGCGAGAAAACTCGGCGTGCCGATCAAAGACCTGGTGACTCATTCCTATCCGCTTGACAAGCTCAACGAAGCAATGGAGACAAATGTTGCCCAAAAAGGTATCAAAATTTGCTATGTTGCCGAATAGCTTCAAATGTGATATAATCTACACAAGGGTATGCCCTTGATTCCGGACTAGGAAGGACAATGCTTATGGCACTAGGAATGTTAGAGGTATTCGGCTTCACCACCTCCATTGTGTGTGCGGATGCGATCGCAAAGGCAGGCAACGTCCAGATCATTGCGATTGACAAAAACAAACCGGCAGCCGGCGATGCGGCCGAGGTTCCCCTGCTGATGACCATTAAATTTACAGGGGATGTTTCCGATGTCGAGATGGGCATGGAAGCGGGCCGAAGATACGCCGAAGAGCACGATTTGTACAACACATCCTACATCATCGCCCGCGAAGCAGAGGATACCCACAAGTTAGCTCTCCTCAACGCTGTCGGCCGCGACAAGCTGAGAAAACCCCGCAAACAGAAATAATGGGCCTGCGCCTGTTATCATATAGTTTTTTGAAGTATGAAAGGATTTGAATATTATGGTTCAAGCTTTAGGTATGATCGAAACAAGAGGTCTCGTGGCAGCAATCGAAGCATCTGATGCAATGGTCAAAGCAGCAGACGTCGAGCTCATCGGCTCTGAGAAAATCGGTTCCGGCCTCGTGTCCGTCATGGTCCGCGGCGACGTTGGAGCAGTTAAAGCAGCAGTTGAGGCAGGCGGCGCAGCAGCTTCCCGTCTCGGCGAAGTGATCGCTACCCACGTCATCCCCAGACCCCACAACGATGTTGAAAAACTTCTGCCCGTACTCAAATAAGTTACTGAGGTGATTGCAATTGGATAAAGCAGTTGCGTTTTTAGAAGTACAGGCGATGGTTGCAGCAGTTGCAGGACTCGATGCAATGCTCAAGGCTGCTGATGTCCGGTTGATCCATGTGGAAAAACGCCTGGGCGGACGACTGGTCACAGTCGTCGTCGACGGTGAGGTCTCCGCAGTCACTGCGGCGGCGGAAGCGGGCAGAGAGGCGGCAGCGCAAGTCGGCAAGGTCAAGCTGTGCGAGGTCATTCCACGACTGCACGAGCAGGTCCAGCCGTTCCTGTATACTGACAAGGAGGTCATGTAATGGATGAAGAGAAAAAGCTCCCAGAGCAGACCTCTATGGAGCAGCCTGCTGAAATTCCTGCAAAGGAAGAGGCGGCTGTAAAAGAAGCGCCCAAAGCGGCTAAACCCGCAGCGGCTCCCAAGGCGGAAAAAAAGGCGGCCCCCAAAACGGCAGCCCGCAAACGCCCCGCAGCCAAAGCGGCTTCTAAAAAAACAACGACAACTAAGGTTGTCGCACAAGAAAAACCAGTCGAAAACAAACCGAACGAGAGTTCAGTGAATAAAAAGACCATTAGGGAGGATTTCAAGATGGAAGCATTAGGTATGATCGAAACAAGAGGTCTCGTAGCAGCTATTGAAGCAGCAGACGCAATGTGCAAAGCAGCAAACGTTGTTCTGGTTGGTTCCGAGAAAATCGGTTCCGGACTCGTGAGCATCATGGTTCGCGGCGATGTTGGAGCAGTTAAATCCGCAGTTGAGGCAGGCGGCGCAGCAGCTTCTCGTCTCGGCGAAGTGATCGCTACCCACGTCATCCCCAGACCCCACAACGATGTTGAGAAACTTCTGCCGGTTCTTGCGTAGTTTGAATTAACTCGGCGCGTTCGGCGGGCACAGTCCCGCAGTGCGCCCGGTGCGGAGTGTTGGGCGGGAGTTTCCCGCCCGAATCCGTATTTTGGGCTGTAGGTTACTGCGGCCCGCACATTAATTACGATAAGGATGGCGTTTATGATGAATGTGAATCCAGCTGTCGTTGCCGAAATTGTCAAACAGGTCATTGCGGAGAGCGGACTGGCTGTTGCACAGCCGTCGGGCGGTATCAAGCCGGTTCCGGTGGGTATCTCCAACCGCCACATCCACCTTTCCCGGGAAGACCTCAACACACTGTTCGGCGAGGGCTATGAGCTGAATCAACTCAAAGACCTGTCCCAGCCCGGCCAATATGCCTGCAAGGAGTGTGTCACGATTATCGGACCCTCCCTCAAGCCGATTGAAAAGGTTCGGGTACTCGGTCCCCTGAGAAAACAAACCCAGATTGAGATTTCGCGTACCGACAGCTTTTTGCTCAAGGTAAAACCGCCTGTACGTGAATCCGGTTCTCTGGTGGGTTCCGCTCCGATTATGGTTGTCGGCCCCAAAGGGGTTATCAGCCTGAGCGAGGGCTGCATCATCGCCAACCGCCACATCCACATGAGTCCAGCTGACGGCGCTGCCTACGGCGTTGCGGACGGCGAATATGTAGACGTGGAAGTGGGCGGCGAAAGAAGAACCAAATTCTACGACGTTCAGGTCCGTGTAAACAAGGCGTTCTCTCTCGAAATGCATGTTGACACAGACGACGCGAATGCTGCCGGACTGAAAAACGGCGACACCGTCACCGTTGTTACCAAGAAATAGATTTCTGTTGAGACCGCCTGAACCCGATTCGGGCCAGGCGGCTTCAATTTTTTGAAATGGAGAATTGTACCATGTACATGGGAAAAGTTGTGGGAAATATTGTATCCACCAGAAAGCATGAAAGCCTGGTCGGATCAAAAATTCTCGAGATCAAAATCATCAATAATGGCGTGGAGACCGACGAGATGCTCATTGCAATCGACAACATCGGCGCCGGCATTGGGGACAGAGTTCTGGTAACGACAGGCAGCGGAGCGCGCCTTGCGCTCAACAACCCAAAGACTGCGGTTGATGCAGTGGTTGTGGGAATCATCGACGAATAAGATGGTTTCCGCAGCTGTCTGCTACATAGACACGAAACTTTTTGGAGCGGAGGGAAACTTGTTTTGAAAATGGAAGAACTGAAAAGTTTAATAGCATCCGCTGGCGTTGTCGGAGCCGGAGGAGCTGGCTTCCCCACCGCATTTAAGCTGCGCGACGGCATTGATTCGCTCGTCATCAACGCAGCAGAATGCGAACCCCTGATTTATACAGATTACTACCTGCTCAAAAATGAGCTCAGTAAGGTGCTCAAAGGCGCCACCGCCATGATGGAGGCCTGCGGCATCCCCAACGGCTACATGGCAGTCAAACACCACACCGCTGAGCGCCTTTCCTGGACGCACGGACAGAAGCTGACGAGCAACATCTCGGTTTCTGTGATGCCTGACGTCTATCCGATGGGCGACGAGATCATCATGATCTACCAGGTACTTGGGAGAATTGTCCCACCCGGACAGCTTCCCGGAACCGTCGGTGCGATCGTCAACAACGTGGAAACCCTTTACAACGTTGCCAATGCCATGGAAGGCATCCCGGTGACTGACAAATGGGTGACCATCAACGGCGAAGTGGACAACAAGGTGACGTTCAAGGTGCCGATCGGCACCCCGATCGCAGAGGTCTTCAAAACCCTCGGCGTGACCGTCCCTGAAGGCCACATTGTGGTGGACGGCGGCCCGGCCATGGGCAAACCGGTTGATCCCGCAACTGCGGTGATCACCAAAACCACAAAATCACTTCTCATTCTGCCTGACAACATCCCCTGTACGGCGAGTATGCTGGGCAGCATGAAATTCACCCTCACCCACGCGGCGTCCAACTGCTGCTCCTGCACCATGTGCAGTGAGATGTGTCCCAGGGCGCTCATCGGCTATCCGCTGCAACCGCACAAGATCGTGCGCAGCGTGTCCTCCCGCCTGACGGATAATCCGGAGGATTATCTCGCGGCAAGCACCTGCAGCGCTTGCGGCGTCTGTGAACTGACCGCCTGTTGTCAGGGCATCAGCCCCCGCAAGGTGTACACTGCGGTCAAGGCAGAACTCGGCAAGCATCGCCTGCGTTATCAGGCGCCGCCCGACGCTGTCCTTGAGGCAGATCCCGAGCGGGACAACCGGATGCTTCCGAGCTCCCGGTTTATGCAGAGAATTGGTGTGGCAAAATACGACCAGACCATTCCCACATTCCGCGGCGATGTGCCATTCAAGCCAACCTATGCTTCCTATGCGCTGCGCCAGCACGTCGGCGCTCCGGCAGCCCCCGCTGTCAATCTCGGGGACACTGTGAAGCCAGGCGACGTGATCGGCAAGGCGGCAGACGGAATCTCTGCTAATATCCACTGTGCAGTGAACGGTATCGTTGATGGGATTGCCAACGGCGTCGTCACGATCAAATGCGTGTGAGGTGAAAAATGATGTTACAAACAGTTGGAGTTATTGAACTTAAAAGCATTGCCAAGGGTATCGAGGCGTGCGACCAGATCCTCAAATCCGCTGAGATCAGACTCATTTCAGCGCATACCGCCTGCCCGGGTAAGTACGAGATCATCGTCACCGGACAGCTCTCCAATGTGCAGATCGCCATTGACAGAGCCCGCGAGACCTATTCGAGTTATGTCATTGACTCGGTCGTTCTCGGCCGCATCGAGGAATCCGTCATCAAGGCGCTGTTCGGCGGCGTGGCGGATACCGCGAAAGGTGCGATCGGCGTTGTCGAAACCTTCTCGGGTACAAGTGCGATCAAGGCAGCTGACACCGCAGTGAAAGCGGCGGCGGTTGAAATCCTTGAGATGAGCATCTCGCGCGGCATGGGCGGCAAAGGCTATATTATTGTCACAGGTGATATTGCCGATGTCACTGCTGCTGTTGAGCACGGCTCTCAGTATGCAAAGGATCAGGGCCTGTTCGCAGGCAGCTCGATTCTGGCAGCTCCCCACGAAGATCTTTGGCAGTATGTATAACGGCCAGTGATGAGAAAGCGCCTGTCTCTCTAAGACAGGCGCTTTTTTGTATGCAGAAAACCACTGGCTAGGCCAGTGGTTCAAAAAAGCCTATGGAGATGAGGATGACAAAAGAACA
>EQ973338.1:0-3764 GCA_000158655.1 [Clostridium] methylpentosum DSM 5476 | reverse complement strand
GCTGAGAATGTCGTTGCCGTTCTGGATCCGCTCCACCATTGCAGTTGTGGTGCCGGAAGATGGACCCTGGGCATACCCAAAGCTCGTCTTAAAGGGGAAGGCTTTTTGGATTTTAAATAGGGATGGAAGATATCTTCCATCCCTATTTATGAGAAATTTGAGAAATTAAAGTGTTTTAACAGTTTCTAATAGTTAAAATGATAAGTTACTTCATTTTGTATTACAGTGGTATTCACGTCGGTTGTTTTAAGACACATTTTTATAGTACATCCATTTTTGTCCGGCTATTATTAAACTCTGTTATATACTCTACTTCACCATATTGATTTAATACAGCATTTTTGTAAATAGATTTAGCGACAGTTTGATCTTTTACATAAATATCAACAAATTCACAGTCAGCTATCAAAAGTAACAATTGACAATCACTATTCTGAAATTCTTGATAGGTATGAATATCAAAAAAATTACCATCGGGAAAGTATGCTTGAAGTTTTAAAAAAATAATATAATAATTAGATTGAATACATCGTAAAAATTCATTTCCATTATATATAACATTTTTAAAAATCATTCCTCCCTGAAAACTTTCCCACACTTCATTTTGGCTTTCAATATTATACCATTTGTATTTTGGTATTTCGACACATTTTAAAATTTTCCACAAAGTATTATCAGTTGCTTGTGGTATTTTAAAAGAAACTCCTATAATCATGAATTAGTTACCTCAATTATCCCGATATCATTATTAATCCTTCTCCAATTCCAACTCCAAGTGGCTCAAATAGAAAATTATCAGCAACACCAACACCTGTTGCATCATCAGCAGCCACAATTACTATCCCGATTACACAAAGAGTTACTAAAACTACTCCCGCTACAGGATTGGGCTTAATTACATAAGCCTTTCCTCTGGGTGGATTTTTTGACCAGTCCCAATCATGATAATGTCCACCATTTTCGTCATGTGGATGAGATTCTGGAAATCCGTGATCATCGTGATCATAATCCTGTTTTGGCCTACCGTCTGGGCCAAATGTTCTTTTATCGCCATTAGGTGCTTTCCATGTGCTACCTGGAGTACCTGTATTGGGTCTTCGATTATCCTCATGCGATTTTTGTGAAAATTGTATATATCCATATGGTAAGACAGGCCCAACAATTGAGTTATCTACAGCCCAGGGAGGAGCAGGGGGATCCATAAAATGGACATTTTCATCACACATGTTAATAAGATAGATCAGATTTCATTCCTTAAATTTATTGATAATTTCCCTTGCTTTTTGATTAGCAGGCTCATAATCTAATACATCATTAGCGTATTTTAAAAATTCTTCATTTGAAAGGTTTTGTTCTGGATAAGAGAAAAGAATGGAAATGACTTGTTTTTTATACTCAAGATTATCTGAATTTAATTCTAATGCTCTCTTTATATGCCAAGAAGCAAGTTTCATAGTATCATCAAAAAATGGGTTGTAATAAACTAAATACAAAAAACAGTTGAATTGCCATTCCGCCTCATTGTTATCTTTAGCAACTAAATAAAGCAAAAATGTATACACGGTTTTCGGTTCTTCATTAAACAATTCGTCTCCAACAAATTTCCATTTTTCTTCAAGGGTCATATTATCCATACGAGTATATGCCTGTTCATATTTTGATTCAAGGATTAGCCGTATTATCTCCTTTTGCATTAAATCATCTCCTTATCTTCTGTTTACCCAAGCATCACTTATATTAAATACACCATTAATAATTCTACCTGTAACAGTAATTATTTCTCCTCCATATCTATAGTATATAGTAGAAATACCATTTTTACCAATATTCCAACTACCTTTTCGAATGGCTTGTTGAATTAGGTTTTCTATCCCTTTGTTGGTAACTTTTCTTAAAACTTTTCCCCAAAGGTGTTTCGGAACGTTAATATGATTTGTCATTCTATTTGCTGATATTTTCCCTATGGATCTATAAGGCAGTTTTAATATTTTTGACTTAGCTAAATTTTTTGCATTCTTAGCAGTCTTAACCACTTTAGAAGCAGCAGACTTCGTGTACTGGAGGAGCTTCGGCATCAATTTAGCAACATAGGGCCCTAAAAATGCTCCTAATGCTGCTCCTGCTACAGCTACTCCCGCAATAAACAATCCCCGTGTGATCCCTTTGAGATTGAGCATATTCGCTAAGATAACACCCAGATCAACTGAAGGCTATCAAAATAAGATGAGTTTAGACATCAGCCTTGCTATATACGGACCGAGGGAGGCTTCGAATCTTATATGAAGAACAGGTGAGGAAAATTTTCTTTCCTCACCTATTTCCATACGCAGAACTAATTCGTATTTTTTAAATGATAATACAAATTAGAGTGTTATTCCATTAATCGTTCCTGTCTTCCACCATTCCCCAACTAAGAATTGAAAAGGCAATAGGTATTTCTAATTTCTCCAAATATTTAATTATAGATTTAGGTAAATCAAAATAAATTTGAGCCATATCTGAATGAATACAGAAGACAATTTCAGGCTTGTAATTATGATCGTTTTTCAATTTTCTGACAACTGAGATTGTGTCAAAAAATTTTAATGACAAAGCTTCCAGCTGTTCAGTTGATTCAATTTTTATTCGATAATACCATGCATCGAGGGGTTCTTCGTTTTTAGTTCCATTCCACTTATATGTATCTGTAGGGCAAATGCCTAATAAGTTGGTTAGTCGTTTAAAATCAATATTTTCTCCTCTGATAATTAGTTTTAGCCAAAAACATATAAGCTTATCTTCTTTTATATTCTTTTGCAAGTTTTTCCAGCACCTTCCACGATAGGGTTGCTCCGTCTCTTAATCCTTTACTAATTTTATAGTCTTCGACATAATCTCCAAAGCCCCACCTATCAATTTTAAATTTTTTTGCTATATCAGAAATTTGTTTAATATCTCTTTTGCAACTATTATGCACTAGTATTGAATTTGAACCAACAAAGTAAGTGTGTAACCCCTCAACCTCAAAGTTGTAAACAGTAATTGGCGTTTCCAGAATTTCATGCTGAACTTTTTCTACCACCACATAGTTGCCATTGCTAAGAAGCAGTATATCTCCAGCGCGAAGTTGAATGGCTGATGTCCATCCGAATTCTGGAATATAGAAGGGATGCTCTGGTGTGGTGACAATCTTTTCTCCGCCAGCAAATACGTGAACAAGTTCATCTGTCTCATTGACAAAGGTTTGTACTACCCGTCTTAGTCCTTTTTCACCCGTCTCTGGATCTTCCGCCCAGACCAGATCACCAACTTCAATCTGTTCAATTGGGATATGTCCGTCTTCTGTTTCAATTAGAGTCCCTGCTACAAAGCAGCTCGGTACCTTTGTGATTTTGGTTTTCACCTTACTCTTTACACTCTTGGCTGTTTTTACCACCTTTTTAGCAGCGGCCTTGGTATACTGAAGAAGCTTCGGCATCAGTTTAGCAACATAGGGTCCTAAAAATGCTCCTAATGCTGCTCCTGCTACAGCTACTCCCGCAATAAATAATCCCCGTGCGATCCCTTTGAGATTGAGCATATTCGCTAAGATAACACCCAGAGCTGCGCCTGTGACTCCACCTAATACCCCGCCTATAACCGCAGAAATTGCTACATGGCCAGAGGGATCAGCCATATTTACAGGATTGTTGAAGCAGTAGGCAAACAGATTGTGCTCGAGCAGATCGTTTTGGTCCTCTGTTAAGATGTCAGAGTCGTCCGCATTCAAAAACCTACCAATTTCA
>EQ973339.1:521632-584008 GCA_000158655.1 [Clostridium] methylpentosum DSM 5476 | reverse complement strand
TTTTTTGGGATTTCTCTGATTAACTGATGCCTTCCAGATAAAGCATCAGCCGCCCAATAACCATTGGGCGGCTGATGTTATGGATGTGATGGGACAACTCGTGAAACCATTGCAAGTGGGAACTCCCGCCCAGCGTCCGCATTCAGAGCCCGCCATCTGTTTTTCGGCGAGCAGCGGCGAAAACAATGTTCTTCACAGGCTGTGCTTTGAGCTGTGTTGCGCAGACTCTAGGTTCCAGACCCTGGATCCCCGAGCGCTATCTGCTCAGTTGTCCCGCAGGAAACCGGATGTCCTTATCCGTTTTTCCTTCTTTTTCGGCAAGCAAGCGTGCCCCCTGCAAGCAGCAGGCAGATCGCTGCCGCTGCCGAAGCGGTGTCCCCGGTTTTGGGAGAGGACTCAACGCCTGTCACAGCGGCATCTCCTGCCGCCGGAGCGCCCGACCCGGTCAAGGACTGTTTGTTCGCCAGAGCTTCCAGGACTGCGCGCAGATCATCCGCCGCTTTGTCCGCTGTTGCCTGGTCGGCGTTGCTGTCACGCAGCACTGCCTCTGCGGCTTGCTGTGCGCTGCGGAACACCGCCCTCTCCTCCTCGGAATAGGCCGAGAGGTCAAACGCCTGCGCCTGGGCGAGCACAGCTTTCAAAAGGGTCTTATCCGCTTTCAGTCGGAGGTTCATCATCCCTTCAAGCAGGCTGGAAGAAGCCGCATCTACCTCGTCCTGCAGGGCATTGCCATCCTCAAAAACTGCTTGTGCTTTCTCCAAAGCTGCGGTAAACGGCTCCGCAGTTACAGGAGTGTAATTTTGAATCTGTTCCTGATAAGTCCTTGCGACCTCGATCAGCTGGAGGAGAGAGGTCTTGTCTCCCTGCACAAAACCGAGCTTGTGAATCTCCTTCATCAGCATCTGCCAAGCTGCGTCAACCTGCTGCTGGCCTGCCTCAGGATCAGCGTCCACCGCACGGGCAGCTTGGAGTGCAGCGGTGAAGGATGCCTGCACATCGGTGATTACCTGAGCAAACGCAGGATCCGCATACTGGGCCTCGGCATAAGCGAGAACAGTTCTAAGAATGGACTTGTTTGCAGACTGCAGTGTTTGGAGCTCGTCAATTGCCGATTGCAGCCGGGCAACTGCCTGGTCAAGCTGGAATTGCGCAGTGGCGGTGTCCAGTGCCTCCTGCGCCGAGCGGATGGCGTCTTGCAGCGCGGCATAGCTCTGCTCGGTGTATTCTTCCCCACCGATCTGCCGTGCGGTCTCGAGCAATCCGACCAGCTCGGTTGTATCCAGCTCCTCCGGAACCGCGGCGTCCTGGTACACATACTCGACAACTATTTTTTCCTCCCCAAAAGTTCCGGAGGCGTTTTCCGGGGTTTCGGTCAGGAGGTAAGCGAGCTGTTCCATGTTCGGCGCGGGCGAGGTGGAGTAGGCTTCTCCCGCCTGACCGGTGAGGTATTCGGTGGACGCCGCTATCGCCCCTGTCGTCGTGACATGGCGCACTTCCACCGTGCATTCGTTCTGCGGGATGTTGTCGCGCGCATTGCCGCGCGCAATCCCCATAAGGTTGGCAGCCTCATAGATGCGGGCTGTCTCGTGGGGGGTGAGCAGTCCCTGGTTGGAGGGGGGAACGTTGATGACCAGGGTGTTTTGCTGCGCAACGTACTTGTCATAGAGCTGTTTCATCCGCTCGGCGGACATGTGAACCGTCTCTGGCGAGCTCTTGTCGTTCCAGAACCAGCCGTTGCCCATGATAAATGTCCCCTCAAACGGGAGGTAGTAGTTTTCTCCTTTGTAGGTAAACACCTTCGGGTCGGTTACGCCGGTGTCCCGGCCGTCATAGAGCTTGAAGTCGGAGGGGAAGTTGACAATCTCCTCTCCGCCCTGCAGGGTGTCGATCGGCCGGTCGCCAAGGGTGAGGTTGACCGACATCTGGCAGCCGGGCTGAAGGCGCTTGACCATGTCATACATGTGCTCGTATTCCCAGCGCTCAGTCTCCTTGAGCCAGCCGCCGTCAATCCACAACTCGCAGATTTCGCCGTAATTGGTCATGAGCTCTTCTACCTGGCCGTAGGTGAAGTCAGCGTACGCCTGATCCCAGGCGCGGATATCCACATAGTCTGACTGGGGGTGGTTGCGCTCCCAGTTCATGTCCCAGATCGAATAATAGAGCCCGAGCTTGATCCCATATTTTTGGCAGGCGTCCGCGACCGCCTTGACAATATCCTGATCTCCGCCGGGATGCCCGGAATTGGTGACTTTGTGCTCGCTGTATTTGGTGTCGAACATCGCGAAGCCGTCGTGGTGCTTGGTGATGAGCACAATGTAGTTCATGCCCGCTTCCCACGCGGTGCGCACCCACTGTTCCGGGTCAAGGGTTTCGACGTTGGGGTTGTACTCGGAGGGGTCTTCCGCACCGGTTCCCCACTCGCGGTTGGTGAAGGTGTTGACGCCGTAATGGATGAACATGCCGTATTTCATCGCCGCCTTGCGCTGCTGGAAAACGTTCGCTTCGGTGGAGGGAACCGGCTTGATCCAGTCGGGGTCAATGGGCCGCTTGTCAGTGATGTACTCGGTTTCCACCGCCTCATCGTCGCAGTAGACACCCACCTCGTCGGTGTTGAGGGAGTCTCCGGTGAGCGTCAGCTTGATGTACTGCTTGGTGACCTTTTCCGCCACGATGCTGGTTGTGGCAGGCACGTGCTCCGCGTCCATGCGCCAGTCGGTCCAATGGACCCCATCGTCGGATACCTGCGCGCTGACGGTGAGCATCCTGCCCTTGTACACCTCGGTTTCATACAAAATGATCTGGTTGAACTCCTTGGGAGCGCCCAGGTCAAGGGTGAGGGTGAACTCTGTGGTTTCCCCGTGTTGGGTAGTCGCCCAGCGGGTCCCGAAATTCCCATCTACCGTCTGAGAACCGTCGTAGCTGGGCATGTCTCCGTACACGTCATCCGCAACGGCAGTCGCGCCGAGCGCGAGGTTTTCACCCAGTCTGCCCTGTTCGAGCTGATTCAGTGCGTCCGAAAGAATGCGGTAGGCGTCGTTGATCTGCCCATCCATCATGTTGTCGTTGTCGTAAATCGTTTTGGCGTTGAGCCGGGAGGTGACGAAATCCCGCGAATACTGAATTTTGAACAGCCGGATATCCACCGCGTTCGCGCTTTCGAGCAGGTCGCCTAGCCGCTGCCGCGCGGTGCGGGGATCAGCCTGATTGTACACCTCGATGGTGTCCACCCCGATCGTCTCCCCGCTTCCACAGCCAAACGACAGCCGGATGTAACGGGAGGTCACAGCTCGGTCGAGATAGAGCGCTTCCTTTGCCCTGCCATTGCGCAGCCAGCTGAATCGGCCGGCCTCTGTCCAGGAGCCTTCCTCTCCGGTTGCCGAGCATTCCACCAAAACCGAGGAAATCCGCTCCCCGAGTCCTGTGGATTCCGAAAACCGGATGGTTTGAAACTCCTGATCTTTCCCGAGGTCCAGGGTGATCGAGCTTCCGTCCCCTTCGCCGGGACGAGTCTCCCAACTGGTGTCCTCGTTGGCGTCCACAGCAAACTCGGCTGGACGTCCATCCCCTTCGCTGCTCGCGCTGCAGTTGGCGCGAAAAGCGAGATCTCCCTGTTGGGGCGAAAGGATGCGGTAGGAGTACGTCTGCACCGCACTGCGCTCCCCGTCCTTGATCGCAACCGCCCGCAGCGTCGTAGTCTGTGAAATCTCAATGGGGGATGTAAAACGAGTGCTTTGCTCATTCGGCGCCGAACCGTCCAGAGTATAATAGATTTCTGCGCCGTCGGTCTGGCTCGAAAGGATCACCTGCTGTATTTCGTCCTTGTAATAGGTACCGCTCGGAAGGTTTGCCTCTGGGGCGGCGACGTTCGAGGAAGGGGGCTGCGCACCTGAGAGATTGTACAGCTCAATTTCATTGATGTTGATTTCACGGCCGTCGCTGTCCACAATAAATTTGATAAACTGTCCGAATGCCGGTTCGTTGAGCTCGAGCTCCTCGATGTCCCTGTTATTGTTTTGTAAGCCGGTAAACGTCTGGACGGTCTGCCAGGTTCCCTCCTCTCCGGTATCCGAAATCTGTACAGTCATCCCAGTGATGCGGTTTCCATAGTAAGCGCCCGGCGTCTCATACAAGACAACCTTGTCAAACGCGGTAAGCGCTGGCAGCTCCGCGACCAGCCAGCAGCTCCCCGCGCCTTTGGCGGCCCACTGGGTGTTGACGTCTCCGTCAAAGGCCCTGCCCTCATAGCCAGTGTAGCTGCCGCTATCGGTAAAAATTCCCCCTGTCAAGTCCACCTTGTGCGACTCTTCAGCAAAGACGGACATGCCTGGCAGCATGACTGCCGCTGCGAGTGATGCGGCCAACAGACCCGCCACCACCCTGTTCAATCTAATTTGTTTCATTGTATTCTCCTTTTTGATTCGTTTTGCCTGCTTCTCAACTTTTCTAGATAAAAATTTGCACCTGCCTTTCCAGTAGATCGCGATTTAGTATACATTGATGCAATAAGAATAGCACAAGAAAACAAACAAAAAAATAGAAAATGATGCAGACAGATGGTAAAATCAAAACATTTTACAATAAAATTCAAAGATTTTTTGTGGTTTAACGGCTGCTTTATAAGAGATCTATCCTCTTTTTATAAAAATATTGTTTTCATGAGTGAGAACATGGCAGCGACCGTCAAACATTGTGTTTTCACGTTTCCGGTTGTTCTGCCGGAGCTATTGCTTGAGGCTTTCTGTCGGTCTCTCTGCATAGTTTCGCTGCTGTCACTGGACAAACTCAGCCCGTTCTCGCCGACGCAGGAGGTGGATTCCCGAGGGCGCATCCGCCATCTATATGATCCCTATATCACACAGTACTGTAACAGCTCAAAAGCATTCGGTTCCAGAAATACAACGATCCCATTTTGGAAAGTTGTTCTATCGTCATCTTAAAATTGACAATCAAAATACTGAAACGAGTCAAAACAAATCTACAAATGTTCCATTGCCGATCTGTTGTAAAATTCACTCTGTCAATCACCAAAAACTCACTTTTTCCAACTTTTTGCGTATATTTCGATTGAAGTTTTTCTCCTATTGTGTTAAAATTAGTTCAATTGTGAAAAGACTGTCGAAAAACACAACCTGAAAGCTGTTTAAAGAAATTGCGATACCGGCGCTGCGCAGCGAGCCTCCTACCAATCTCAAACGGTTGTTAGGCACAGTCCCCAAACAGTTTGCACAGGGAGCCTGAACAGCTCTGCGACAAATCCGGTTATCCAAAGGCCTGACAGCAACATCCGATCAATTCCTAGGCAGGTCAGACCCTGCAGCAGGCCGCTGCAGCTCCGTTGTCAGAACAGCGATTTGGGGCAGTCCGGAGCGCAGATTGCAGGTGTTTTTCCCGGAAACAAGGGCGCGTCACGATTGTCTGACAGCAGGTCCCTTCAAAAGGTTTGCTACTCATCCGATTTTCTCTCCCTTTTTAAAGCGGACAGGCATTTTCCGACGGATAACGCTGGCTAAGCCAACAACTGCCGGCCGGAGACGGCAAAGATCGGTGTACAAGGGATCCGCCCATGACACAAATAATTTTATCCCGCATTTTTCATGTCAGATTCGTGCCGGTTTGCATTGTTTTGCGGGACGTCATCCACCGGAGTGAGAAATGATGAACAACTGGCTGAAAAGAACCATCTGTATCGGTACAGTCTCCCTGCTGCTGGCAGTATTCCTAACTTTGTCGTTCTGTCTTCCCGCACAGGCAAGTGAAAACGAGAGACGGGTGCTTCGGGTCGCCTTTTCCCAGGTGGAGGGCATAAGCTGGACAGCAGAGGACGGAAGCCGCCATGGAATAGTAGTGGACTACCTCAACGAAATCGCCAAATACACCGGCTGGGAATACGAATATATCGATACAACCGCCGAGACAATGCTGTCTCAATTCCAAAACGGTGCGTATGATCTCATGGGCGGCTGCTACTACCTGCCGGGTTTTGAGAATGTTTATGCGTACCCGGACTACAACACCGGGTACAGCCGTTCGGCGCTGCTCGCCCGCAAGGACGACTGGAGTATCCACAGCTATGACCTGGAAAGCCTCAACGGCAAAACGATTGGGGTCTACGAGCGCGCGACGGAAAATGTGCGCAGGTTGAAGGAATTTTTGCAGACCAATGATCTGAACTGCGAACTCAAGTATCTGGAATACGAGGATTTTTCAGAGAATGGAAATTTCAATTTTTTTCTGGAACAGGGAGAAGTGGACCTGCTGCTGGGCAACCTCAGTGACACCAGCGACAACTTCCGGGTGGTGGCTTCCTACGACTCCCAGCCCTTTTACATCGTCACCACTCCGGACAACCAGGAGGTGCTCGACGGGTTGAATATGGCGCTCAGGAGGATTCTCGAGGCAAACCCAAACTTCGCCGAGCAGTGCTATGCCGCCAATTTTCCCGATGAGTTGGTCGACATCCAACTCAGTGAGAACGACCTTGCGTACATTGAACAGAAAAAGTCGATCACTGTGGCTCTTCCAAAAGACTGGCATCCGCTGGCCTGCCCGGAATCGGAACAGGAGCTTCACCCCGGCTTGGTTTATGACCTTCTCGAACAGGTCAAGGCGTTCACCGGATTGAATTTCACCTATGTGTACACCGAAAAATACATTGACGCAGTACACTTGGTGCAGCAGGGGGAGGCGGATCTTCTCGGGTTTTTCCTGGGCGATGAGGAGGATGCAGAGGAACAAGGGCTGGCCCTCTCCTCATCTTATGTGAGCATGAACAACATTCTCGTGCGCAACAAAGCCTCCAATTACCCGGACGCAAACCTGGTGGGCGCCGTCATCGAGGGGCAGCGTCTGCCCAGCGATATCGCAGCGGCTAAGGTGCTCAGTTATCCCGACACAAATTCCGCTCTCCTCGCAGTGGAACGGGGCGAAGCGGATTTTATCTACGGCTTATCCGCACGGTTGGAGCAGGAAATCCAGCGGTATCATTTCAACGGACTGGTGCCGGCAACCATCGTCAACGACCAGAGCAACATCTGCCTCGCTCTGGCAAAACCGATTGACCCAGGGCTGCTCACAATCCTCAACAAAGCCATCAACCAGCTCTCTACCGATCAAAAATCTGCCATGCTCAACCGAAATCTGGTTTCGATAGGGGAAACCCGATTCTCGCTGACCGACCTGATCTACACCAATCCGCTGCTGTTTGTCACAGTGGTCGCCGGCATTCTACTGGTTCTCGCTTTGGCGGTGCTGCTGATCTTCCGCGCCCGGATGAAAGCCGCTGTAATTCAGGGGAATCTTGAAAAGGCAGAGGCGGCGAGTCGCGCCAAGGGGGAATTTCTCTCCCGTATGAGCCACGAGATTCGGACGCCGCTCAACGCAATTCTCGGGATGGGCGCCATCGCCATGCAGCACCTTGACGACACCAAGAAGGTGGAGAACTGCCTGAAAAAGCTCACCCTCTCCTCCAATCATCTGCTCGCGCTGATCAACGATGTGCTGGACATGTCCAAAATTGAAAGCGGCAAGGTTGAACTCCGGAGCGAGCCGTTTGACTTCCGCGCCTATCTGGAAAGCCTAAGCAATCTGTACTACGGCCAAGCCAAAGAAAAGGGGCTGGAATACAAAACAGTTTTGACTGGAGAAGTGGACGAGACGCTCGTGGGCGACTCGCTTCGCCTGAATCAGATCCTGACCAATCTTCTCTCCAACGCGCTGAAATTCACCCCTGCCGGCGGGTCGATTCAACTGCGGGTGTCCCAGAAAGTGCAGGGGTCCAACACCGTCCGGTTGCACTTTGAAGTGACCGACACCGGCTGCGGCATTGACGAACAGAATTATCAAAAGATATTTGAATCGTTTGAGCAGGAAGACAGCAGCGTGACGAACAAATACGGCGGCACAGGTCTGGGCCTTTCAATCGTCAAGCGGTTTTCTGAGCTGATGGGAGGCAGCGTGAGCGTCTCAAGCAGGTTGGGAGAGGGCAGCACCTTTGCGGTAGAACTCCCATTTCAAAAGACCGTGCAACCAGAAAACAATACCGCCGACATAGTCAGCCTCAAGGTGCTCGCTGTGGACGATGACCCCGATACCATTTCCTATATCCACAGCCTGTTGCACCGCATGGGGGTGCAGGTTGAGTGTGCCGAGAATGGAAACCTGGCGGTTTCACAGGTGCGAGATGCACACAGCCGGCAGGAGGATTTTGACATCTGCTTTGTGAGCTGCAGACTGCCCGACCTGGATGGCTTTGAAACGACGCGCCGCATCCACGAAATTGTTCCAAATGAAACCACAGCGGTGCTCATCACCGCCTACGATGCGGCGGAAATTGAAAAAGAGGCGGCACAATCCGGCGCCTCCGGTGTCCTCGCCAAGCCGCTGTTTGCGTCCACCATCACCCAGACGATCTCCAGCCTCAAACAGGAACACCCGCTCTTCGACAGCCAAGACAGCATGGACGCCGATTTTCACGGCAAACACCTCCTGCTGGTGGAGGACAACCAACTCAACCGCGAAATTGCAGTGGAACTTCTGCGCATCACAGGCGCAGAGGTGGAGTGCGCAAAGGATGGTATTGAGGCGGTGGAATTGTTTTCACAATCCCCGGTAGAGCACTACGATCTGATTTTGATGGACATCCAGATGCCCCGCATGGACGGCCTTGAGGCGACCAGACAAATCCGCAAACTCGACCGCCCCGATGCAGGCTCTGTCCCGATTGTCGCCATGACAGCCAATGCCTTTGCCGAAGACGAACACAAAAGCAAGGCGGCGGGGATGAATGCCCATCTCTCCAAACCGCTGGATATCAAAATTCTCTTTGCACAGATGAAAGTGTTTTTACGCGGTGACCATTAAGCCGCGGGGAGCTCTATACCTGACCTGTTTAAAAAAGTGCTGTCCTCTCTGCCCCTTGCGGATGTGTATTGAGATTTGAGCCGCTCCGCGACCGGGGCAGCAGGGTGAGGTTACCGTCCCCTTACAGGGCTGAAGGCTGACTTGTGCAGAGTGGCAAACAAGGGTCGGGCGCATCTGTCCGGAACTGTGGGCAAACTTTAAAAGTGTAGCAAAGGGGATTGCGGCCTTCACCGGCTGTCAACTTCTTTTGACCAAGAGGTGATCAAGATGAATTTTATCCAAATGGTAACCAACTATCGGCCCTCCTGTACACAGGAGGCTGAGGATAGACAGACAATCCTGCGGTATGCACAGCTTGCCGGGCCCGGCGTGCTGGAGCGCAGCGATTCGATTGCCCACGTCACAAGCTCTGCCTTTGTGCTGGACACCTCCCTCAGCCATGTCCTGCTGGTGCGCCACAGTTTGCGCGGCAGCTGGTCGTGGCCGGGCGGCCACGCAGACGGAAACCCCGACCTGCTCTCAGTTGCGATCAGAGAGTGCCGGGAAGAGACGGGAGTGCGGCAGCTCACCCCGCTGTCGGAGCAAATCGCTTCTCTCGACATTTTTGCCGTCCCCGCCCACTGGAAAAACGGGGATTATGTGGGGGCGCACCTGCATTTTTCAGTCGGATTCTGTCTGGTCTGTGACAGGCGGCAGCCCCTGCGCCCATGCCCTAGGGAAAACACAGCTGTGGAGTGGTTCCCTCTTGATTTCATTACAGATGAACGGTTTAGCGATGCGGATACAGCCCTGTACCAACGTCTGATTGTCCGGGCAAAGATGTTTTCCCAGCCAAAGGAGTGTTTAAAATGAAGCGGCTGACCACGATCGGATCGGATGGCCGCCCGATGATTCCCGACAGCTGTCTCACACAGGTGGAACAGGGGGTTGTTGGGGAGGCGGCGGACAGGCTCGCCAAACTGGAATCGATGTGCGAAACCCTGAAACAGGAGCAGTCGCTCATTTCAGAAAAAATGGAGCGGCTCCGCCTCGAGGGAAAGACTCGAACCTGCCAGTTTCGGGAACTCGCTTCTCAGAAGTTGCTCAACACAAACCTCATCGCTCTCCTCAAATCCTATGGAATTTTCTAAGTTAATTGCCCACAAAACCTTCTCACGACAGGCGGCGGCCCTTTCCGGTGCGAAAACTGCCCCCTACTGTAGTCCCTTACCCTGAGTCTAGAAAGGATTTTTCGCATGAAAACAATGCACATTCCCAGCAGGCGGTTTGCAATGATGCTGTTCGGCATTTTGCTCGTCGGCCTGAGCGTCTCATTTTTCCGACTGTCCGCATTTGGCGTCGACCCATTCACCTGTATGAATCTGGGTGTCAGCGGCTTTTTGCACCTCGGCTTTGGAACCTGGCAGCTGATTGTGAACATCGCGCTGCTCATTCTGGTCTTTTTCACAATGCGCTCCAGCATTGGCTTAGGCACCATTGTCAACATGGTCTGCGTGGGCTACATCGCCGACTTTGTCTGCTGGCTGATCAGCGACATGGGTGGCGTTGACTTTTCCCTTCCCTTCAGAGTCCTCCTTCTCGCTGCGGGCACGGTGGTTCTCTGCGCCGGTGTCGCCATTTACATGACAGCCAACATGGGCATTGCCCCATACGATGCGGTTGCAATTATCCTACAGCAGGCGACGCACCACAAGCTCGCATTCCGCTGGGCGCGCATCCTCACCGATGTCTCCTGCGTCACCATCGGAATCATATTCTGCCTGCTCAGCGGGGAAAATCTCTGGCTGTTGATCGGGCTTGGGACAATTGTCGCTGCGTTTCTGACCGGGCCGCTGGTCCAGTTCTTCACCCTGCATCTCGCAGAACCAATGTTGCACGGGCGGGCTGCAAAACAGGGCGAAAACTAGGCGCGCCTCACTCAACGGCATCCAAAACCCGCTGGATAGAATAAATTCAACCCTCGAGTCCCATTGTGCTCCTCCGGATAGGTGTTTGGGTCCGTTGCCGTTTATTCCTTGCTGCGAGTTTTAAACACGGCGCTGTCAGCACGTTAGAAAAATGTATTTCACAAAATAAACTTATTCCTGCGATGTTGAGCGGCGGCTGTGATTGCAGCCGCCGCTTTGCTGTTTTATCCAACCGGATAGACAGCACTCCACCACACCAGCAACAGAAGAGAGAATCTCTCGCCACCAAAAGCGCTCTCCCGGATTTTTCAAAGGCCATGCCGAAATTCACTTCTGACCACTGACTCAGCGCTTCCCCGACTATGGGCTTGCCGCCTCGCCTATTTTCATCGGCTTGCAATTTATGTAGCAATCCGATGAACTGCGCTGTGCAGTCCTCTTTTTGTTGCCGACCAGGCAACCTTTCGGTTCAAAACAAAAAACTGTCTCCCCACTTGTTTTGAAGGGAGGAGCAGCTCTTTGCCAACACAACCGCTTTTTCACCGGGCAGCAAACAAACTTCCAGCCCACGCCACAAAAACCAGGTTATTAAAAGACGCCTTCCAGAAACAAGGAAACAGGATTTCTTTTCCCTTGTAATGCGCCCTTTCAGACCATGTTCACAATCATAGGATTTGATTCGAGATCTACATCCTGGCAATTCTCGCGCACAGGCTGCCGAGAAACTCAGGACTTTTTTACAAAGAAAGCGACTGCTGCCTCGGTAAAAAAATTCCTTTGATTGTTTTAAACCAATCATATCTATGACAATGATTCAAACCGAGTTTTTTCATCTCTTTTTGTCGGATTAAGTCTTTTTTCAGTAAAAATTAACGGTTCGTTTGTTTGCTTTCTCATCATACTCGTGTTAAAATTTATAATATATGATGCAAATAAAGATGGGGGTAACTCAACAATGGAACAGAAGGTACAGCTTCTCACAAAAATTGTAGACAACGTCGAAAAGGTCATCGTCGGAAAACGGGAGGAAATTGAAATGGTGCTCGTCGCGCTGATGTGCGGCAGCCACGTCCTGATTGAGGACATCCCGGGCACCGGAAAGACAAGCCTTGTCTCCGCCCTCTCCCGTTCCATCGCCTGTGAGTTCAGCCGCATTCAGTTTACGCCGGACATCCTCCCTTCGGATATCACCGGCTTTTCGGTATACAATCAAAAAAACGCATCCTTTGAATATCGTCCCGGCGCGGTGATGAGCAACCTTGTCCTCGCGGACGAAATCAACCGGACTTCCCCAAAAACCCAGTCCAGCCTGCTCGAGGTGATGGAGGAAAAGCAGGTGACGGTGGACGGCCACACCCTCCCCATGGCAAACCCGTTCATGGTCATCGCGACCCAGAACCCGATTGAGTACCTCGGCACCTTTCCGCTGCCCGAGGCGCAGCTCGACCGGTTTTTTATCCGTATCTCGCTGGGATACCCGACCGCTGTGCAGGAGTGTGAAATGCTCAGCCGCTTCCAGGGCCGCAGCCCGATCGAAACCCTGCAACCCGTTGCCACGGGGGAACAGATCATCGAAATCCAGCAGGAGGTGGAGCAGGTTTTCGTCAGCGACCTCATCATCGGCTACATCGTGATGATCGTGAGCGCGACGCGCAAAAATCCCCTGATCCTGCTGGGCGCGAGTCCCCGCAGCTCAATTGCTCTGCTCAAAGCCGCCAAGGCGTGGGCATTTTACAACGGCCGGGAGTACGTCCTCCCCGACGATGTGCAAAAAATGGCCCCTTACGTACTCAGCCACCGCATTAAACTCAAGCAGGAGGCGATCGGGGACAACCTCTCCGCTGTGGAGGTTGTCCAGGGAATTGTAGCACAAGTCAAGGTGCCGAGGAGCGAACAATGATCCGCAACAGGCTGGTGTACATCCTGTTTCTCCTGCTCGGCGTGTTTTTTGTCATGGCGTTCGGCGGGAGGATGCCAGTATTTTTGCTGACGGCCCTACTCCTTCTCCCTCTTGTGTCGATTCTCGCCGCCCTGGTTTCTTCCAGGCATCTCGAAATGCGACAGACAATCAATCGTTACATCCTTCAAAAGGGAGAGGAAACGATCTACACCATCAAGCTCACCAACCAGGGCCATTTTTTCTGCCCTCTTGTGCGCGCCTGCTTCCTCCCCGACGCAAAACCGGTGATGGAGGGCTGGAACAAGGAGCGCTTTTTCAGCCTTCCTCCAAAACACTCTGAATCCCACAGTTACACCCTAAAAGGCAGATTCCGTGGAAAATTTCCAGTGGGGGTGGAACACCTTGAGGTGCTCGATTATCTCGGGTTGTTTCGGCTCAAACGAAAGGCGAATCAAAAGCTCGTGCTCAAGGTCTTTCCACAGGCTGTTCCGCTCACTGGTTTCTATGCGGATCTCGGCCAGGAAGTGAGCCGCAGGGAGATGAGCCTGCTCAGCCAGGAAGACCACAGCAGCATCTCTGACATCAAAAACTATCATCCCGGCGATCATCTGAAGGATATGCACTGGAAACTGTCGGCTAAGCGCGGCGAACTTCTGGTGAAAAACTATGAAGTGCTCAGCAATACCGGGGCGACCATTGCCATCGACCTCACGCCCCCGGCCCTGCCCCGGGAAAAAGCGCTCGTGCTTGAGGACCGCATCATTGCATCAGCAATTTCAATTGAACAGTATCTGCACAAAAAAGCCATTCCTTGTTGTCTCGCCTATGCAGACGATTCCCTCGCGTTCTACGGCAAGGGGCACAGTCTGGACGATCTGCTCGATCAGACCGCATTTCTCCCCTTTAATGGCCAGATTCCCGCGCCCGAACTGTTGCAGCTCATCAGCAGCCGTTCGCTCATCAGTTCGAGTCTTTTGCTGTTTTGCCACCAGGTGAGCAACGAACTGTGCAGCGAAATTCTCCGCCTCCGCCTCAACGGGCTCCACATCACCCTGTTCTATTTCGCATCTGAGGAGGGGGAAGCGGCCTCCAAACAGCTCGCCCTTGTCTATGAACTGATCGAACGGGGCTCCGCCTGCTATGTGATCCGGGAAGGCGACGACCTAAAAACCCAGATTGAGAAAAAATAAATGAGGTTTCTATGCAACGAAATCGATTGATCAACACTGCGTTGTTCGCTGTGATCGGCACCCTGTATTGCTGGGCTGTCCTGACCACGATCATCCAGTTTTCTTATTTACAGTTTGACGCGCTCCCCCTATTGCTCCTCTGCCTGGAAGCTGTCTGCGCATTTTTGCTGCTTTCTTACAACAAGCGGGTGCTCCTCGTCGGATCGGTCACGATTGCCGCGCTGATCGTGATTTGGCTACTGCTCGGCCTGCGCAGTGGGTGGACCTCCGCCTTTTTTAGCGACCTGGCCTACATTCTCCGGATGATTATCAGCGTGGATGACTACAATCCGCTGTACAATTACCAGATGATGCTGGTGATCGTGATCCTGCTCTCAGCATTTGTCTGCTTTAGTCTCAGGACCACCTATAACTTTTACTTGCTCACCGGCTTCGGCGTCGCAATGTTCTGCATCACCCTCAACGAATCCAAACCGGTGGGGCTGGAATTCCCCGTTCTCTGCTTTGTGCTGCTCACCCTGCTGCTTGCAAAGCTCTATGTCCGCTATCTGCGCAAGAAAAAGCTGAGCAGCCTCTGCCTTGGGAAATACCTTCTGCGGGCACTCCCTCTATCTCTGGCAGTGGTTCTGCTCGCCTCTGCGGTGTCCATCCCATTTTCGGGAGTTGAGCCCGCCTCCATCCTGCGCTACGACACCTTTCAGGAGTTTATCGACCTGGGACTTTTCAACGGTTCCAAAAAGACCAGCCAGTTCCACAAAGGGGAGGTCAACCTCGGGGGTGACCTCAACCCCACCGACACCCCGGTGCTGCGTGTCACCGCAGACCAACCGCTCTACCTGACCGGCAGCATCAACGATGAATACACCGGCCATTCCTGGAAACAGAGTCAGTCTGAGTTCAACACCTATCCCACAGATGTGCCGACCGTCGACACAGCCACTGCCATGTGGCTATACGGCCAATTTTTTCCATCCTACATGCACGTCCAGACGCTCGACATCACCTATCTGTATGAGGACTATGCCCTGTTTGCCCCCTCAAAAACACTCTCAATTTCAGGTCTCGGAGACAATTGGGTGTACATCAACAATTTAGGGGAGTTTGAGACGAACAAACGAATATCTGAAAACAAGTCGTATCAGATCTCCTACCTGATCAACGACCTCATCAGCCAGGGACAGGTTGGGCAGTTTTCAGAGAATCTGGGGGCATTGGCGCCGGATCTAAACCCCAACTCATTTGCGGTTCCCGTCTTTAATGAGCAGTCATTGGTCAGCGAATACAATTGGAATGCCGATCGGCTCGCCGAGTATGCGCTTGACCTCAAAGAAACCTACACCGCCCTGCCCAACTCGGTGACACAGCGCACCCGAGATCTCGCCAGTCAAATCTCCGAGGAGTACAGCGGCACTGCCGCCAAGGCGACGGCAATCCGGGACTATCTGGTCAACAACTACACCTACAGCCTCTCCCCCGGACCGGCCAACCGCGGTCAAGATTTTGTAGACCAATTTTTGTTCGACACCAAAAAGGGCTACTGCACCTCGTTTGCATCCGCTATGGCCGTGCTCTGTCGAAGTGTAGGCATTCCCGCACGTTATGTGGAGGGTTATGCCATGCCCGCCCAGCAGGAGGCAGACGGAAGCTATCTTGTCAAGACCCGCAACGCCCATGCCTGGGCGGAGATCTATCTGGACCAGTACGGTTGGGTCAAAATGGAGGCGACCCCTCCTTACACTTACGCGGAAGAATCGGGGGAAAAACCCCAGATTCTGCTCGACGAGGATGAAAAAAACCCTGAGGACCTCCAGCAAAACCTGGAGGATCTCGGCATTGACCCGCTCAAGTCGGATCCGAACGCATCCTCTGGGGATGAGATCGGCGTAGAGTCGCAGAGCAGCGGGGCAGATCCCCTCCCCGATCTTTCACAACAGCAGTCAACAACGGCCGGCGCCCCTGTTGGGTTGATTGTCGGATCAGTGCTGTTCTGCCTTGCCGCCGCAGCTGTGGCGCTGCGCATTCGCAGGCGCAAACTCCGGGAACTCCCCGACGCTCCGCTCGACGCAGAGCTCGCGCGTGCGAGCTTTGAGCAAATCCTAAAGCTGGCGAGTTTTTCCGGTAATGCCATCCAGCCCGGTGAGACGCCGCTCGCCTTTTGTCAGCGCCTTTCGGCCAAGGCGGGAGACATCCCCCTCGAGGAGGCCGCCCGGCTTTACTCCGCTCAGCAGTACGGCGGCGCAGAGCTGACGCAGGAACAGGTCGGGCTGATCCGATCCGCCTGCCGCCGCTATGATACTCTTGTCCGGGCACAGTCAAAATCCATCCGCTATCTGTTCTACAAATATCTGTTGCATCGAATTTAGCTGTTCCGGGGAAATATCTCTATACTTTGTACCAAATCTATATCAATTTTTTTACAAAACGGTTACAGTAAATGGAATCTTGTTGAATTTGCTTGTTAAAAAAGATATGATATAGGTATTATCCGGAAAACTACAATTCATATGCTATTTGTAGGATTGCAGGGTTTTCCTGTATAAGATAGATGAGGTGCTACTATGAAATTGAAAAATTTTATTCTGAGTCACAAAGTGATCAGTATCGTGATCGCCTGTGCAGTTGTTCTGCTCGCAGGCGGCGGCACAGTGGGGGGTGTCATGCTGCACAATCACCTGCAGTCCATCCTGCCTTCCAATGCCTCTTTTAAAGGGGTGTCGCTGAGTAAGATGGATGACGAACAGGTGACAGCGGCGATTGAAAATGAGCTCAACCAAAAAATTGCCGGTTCTGATTTAACCTTTACCTACCAGGAGCAGGACCACATCCTCGCTGCAAGCGATTACGGGTTCCGCTTTGATCCGGCAGAGGTGTTCGAACAGGCAAAAAAATTTGACTTTAAAAACGGCGGCGAACTCGAAGTACCGATCCAATACGATGAGGAAAAGCTCTCCTCCTATTTTGAGACGCTCGAGTCTGAGGTCAAATCCGCTCCCACTCCCTACAGTTACCGGATTGAAGAATCCAATCTGATCGCAACCCCTGGCAAGGAAGGGCTCACCTTCAACAAGGAAACCGCTGCGCAGGATATCGTCAAGGCTGTTCAGTCCCTCAGTTTCGACGAACCGATTTCCGCTGTAGAAGAACCAGTTTCCGACGATACAATGAAGATCGATTTTGATGCGATCTACGGAGAAGTCAAAAAAGAGATGCAAAACGCCACCGCAGCAGTGAATTCCGAGGGCGTTATGGTGTACACCGACCCTGTCTCAGGAGTCGACTTTGACCTCGAGGCTGCCAAAGCGATGCTTGAAACCGAGCAGGAGGAGTATGTCGTCCCGCTCAAAATCACCCCGCCTGAAATTACGGTGGAGCAGCTCAAGCAGCAGCACAACGCGGCAAACTGCCCCGACCTGCTTTCGGAATACATGACTAAGTTTTCGGCGGGTGACGCCAACCGAAACTTCAACATTGCCCGGGCCGCTGCAAAAATTGATGGCACTGTCCTCCAGCCCGGCGAGGCGTTCTCCTTCCACGGCGTGGTCAAAGGCACCGGAAAGGCGCAGGGTTACAAAGAATCCACCGTTTACAGCCCCAAGGGAATTGAAAAAGGCTACGGCGGCGGCGTCTGCCAGGTTTCTACCACCCTCTACCTCGCTGCAACCTACGCCAATCTGGACATTACTGCCCGCCGCAACCACAGCTATACCGTTACATACGTCCCCCTCGGATACGACGCCGCAGTCAGCGACGGCGGACAGGATCTGAAGTTCAAAAACAACCGCAAATACCCGATCAAAATCAAAGCGATCGTCACCGGCAGCACCATCACAATGCAGCTGTACGGCACCAAACTCGCCGAGGAGGACTACAAAGTCACCCTGAATTCCCAAACAGTTGAAACCCGTCCGGTCGAGGAAAAAATTGAACAGAACGCTGCTCTCGCCCCCAATCAGCAAAATGTCATCTCCAAAGGACAGCCCGGCTACCTCGTGTACACCTACAAAACGGTGACACTCAACGGGGTGCAGGTATCGAGCACCAAAATCACCAGTTCCTATAAGATGCTGCCCAAGGTCATCGAGGTTGGACCTACCCAGGAAGCACCTCCATCGGAGGAGACTCCGGCTCCATCCGAACCCCCAGCCAATACGCTGCCGGAGGACACAACTACCGGCACGGAACCGACATAACGAAAAAAGCAGGAATGCGCTTTGTGCATTCCTGCTTTTTTGTATGCTTTGACTTGATAAACCCCCCTGTTCTATCAAAGGCAAAGAGAAAAGCTTTAGCAAAAGGTTTGCCGAAGGGAATCGAGCTTTTACAAAGCAAAAGCAGAAAAAACAGCAATTTGGAACTATCTTGGTTCACATAGCAAGCGAATGTGACCCGATTACGAGTTGCCATGTAAGTGATACTTTGGTTCTATTCAATGCCCCTTGGGGTTAGAATCGGTTCTCCAACCTTCTAGGACTCGGGCATACCACCTGTTGGTAGTTTTGATTGACATAGGGAATCGGATTCACCTGCGTTCTGTAGAGCCCTATTGCGGCATTCCACACTGCTTGTGTATGAATTTGTTGGTATTCTTATCATGTACCTAAAATGGCTCGTCCAAACGCATAGATTTGCATTTATTCAGAGAGCCTCGGACAATCAAAGTTTCCCGACGGAAACCGGTGCTCTCTCCCGAGATCTGAATCTGCAGCAAATAGAATGAACTTCACCCAGACGAAGGGGTTGTCATCGGCCTGGAAAAGCTTACTGTTTAACAACCCTGATCCACAATCTGATCCCATAAATTTTTTGCATGGATGGCACATTCCAAACAATTCTATTTTGACTTTATAAACCTATTGATCAAATAAGAAATAATTCAGACTGAAAAAGTGAATTTGTAAAGTTTCAGGGGAGCAGTCCGAAACAAATCGGCCACCGGCAAACAAGATGACTGTCGCGGCAAAACAGCGGTTACAGGCGAACACACAAAATCTTATAGCACTGGACAGGTATGCTTCGCTTGCCTACAGTGGCATCCTGACCAAACAGGCTGCTGATTTCTTCTGGGTGGCACATTTTCTTCCATTGTCGGTAAGACAATGGGCCGTTTCCCACCGTCCTCGTGAATGGGCCCTTACCGGTATGATTTTAATTTCAGCCCGATTCTCATTGCATCTCATTTCAACGAAAACAGGAGGTTGCTCCACCTTCTATTTTCTCTGGACAAGGTACGGTTGACCCGCAATCCCCCGAACTAAATACAAGCGGCCCAGGTCCTTTTGGCCTGTGCCGCTTGCTGTTATTCTGAACTTCTCTCCCGAATCATCGTTTTGCTGCATAGATAGGTGGCAATAAAGTAAGCACCATAAATCACAATAAGCGAAACCACTGTTGCAATGACATTTCCGGTGATGTCCATCTCCCCGAACTGTTTAAGCAGCTGGGAGATCACAAAGATTCCTACTGCTGAGTGGATAAGGGCGAGGGCGAGAGGAATAAAGAAATAAATGGCGATCTGGGCGAGCAGCGACCGGTTAATCATCCGAGGCTCAACACCGATCTTGCGCAGCAGCCCGTACCGCTCGAGGTTATCGGCCGACTCGGAAAGCTGCTGGAGAGCCAGCACTGCCGCGCTTGTCAGCAAGAATACAATGCCGAGGTAGATTGCGATGTAGGAGAGCATGGTCTTGGAACCCGCCATCTGCTGGTAGATTGTGAGCTTAGTGTCGGAGATGCGGAAGTGGTCCGACTGCTCCACCAGGGCGGAAAATTCCGTCTCTGCTTGGTCTTTGTCCTCTCCGTACTGAAACACCGCCATTTTCGAGACGATGGGAAGCTGTGCGGCGACTTCGTCGGGGATAATCAGCGTCCCGGTGTCCATCTTCATTCCTGTCAGGTCAATAGTGTTTTCCACAACCTGAGGCATTGCGGCGGTCAGTTCCATTTCTCCAACTGTGAGCTGCTTGACATTGCTCAGGTAATAGTTGAGGATTCCAGCCACCTCTTCAAAGTTGCAGTTGATTGCGAATTCGTTCTCTGCTAGGTCCAGTCCCCTCTTCCCTTGAATCTCCATCAAATGGTTGTAATCCGAAATCCCGATCACCGGAACGAAGCTCGATGCAAAGCGGTCAAGGGAATACTGATTGGAGAGGGTTTCCATCCCCCCTTTGATGAGGTCCTGATAGGTGAGCTGCGGGTCGGAACGGTAGCTCACCTGCTGCATCTGCTGGGCAAAACTCAAATCAGAGTACTGTCGGGCATCCGCGATGAGGTCAAGGTCGATTTCCCCTTCTGGAAGCTTGTAAGTAATGCTCGCGTCGTACGGCGTAGTTTCTTCCAAGTCCTTGGTCATGACTGACGCCATGCTCATGCCGGTGGAAAGAGTCAGGATGGCCACAAACAGCAGCAGACAGATCACAGTCATCGAAAAGTAGGTGGTGTTGATCTTGCTGTTGATCTGGCGCAGAACGAACATGTTGAGGTTTTTGAGATAAATCCTCCTGCTGGATTTGACCAGACGCAGCAAAAAGCCGGAGAGAGACATGAAAAAAAGCAGCGTCCCGACCACGCCGAGCACAATTGACGCAGTGAATTCAAAGTTGATGGTCAGCAGTTTGTTTTTACAGATCAAGGCGTAGGCAGTGCCCAGACAGCCCACGGCCAGCACAAAGAGCACAACTGACATCCACAGCTTTTTCATTTTCAGCGTTTCGTTTTGTTTGTGCGCATTGAGCAGGTTGATGAGCTTGCATTTCGAAATCGAGACTGAGTTGAAGATCATAACGAGCAGGTAAATGATCCCAAAGTAGAGGATTGTCTTGAAACAGGCTTCGGAAGAAAAGGCAAAGCTGAAAGATTTGAGCCGCACAGCAAACATTTTTGCAGTCACCACAGCCAGGCCCTGCGAGAGCAGGGTGCCGATGAGCAAACCGACTAGGAGTGAAATCACCCCGATGAACAGCGTTTCGCAGATGAGAATCCTCGAAATACTCCCCTTCTCCATTCCTAAGAGCATGTAAAGTCCGAGTTCCCGCTTTCTGCGCTTGATCAAAAACTTGTTGGCGTAAATGACGAGAAACCCCAAAATGATCGAGACAAAGACCGAGACATATCCGAGCAGCATCGAAAGGTTTTGGAGCATCAGCGTCTGTACCTCCGAGACCTCGAGCATCGACTGCTGGGCCTGCACCGAGTTAAAGACATAGAAGATGCAGACGCCGAACATGAGGGTCAAAAAATATATGGCGTAGTCCTTCATGCTGCGCCGGACGTTGCGAAAGGAGAGCTTAAAGAACATTTCCGTTGTCACCTCCGAGCATGGTCACAACCTCGATGATGCGGTTGAAAAACTCCTTGCGCGATCGGTCGCCCCGCACGAGCTCGTTGAAAATCTTACCATCTTTGATAAACAGGATGCGCTTGCAGTAGCTGGCAGTGAACGCGTCGTGGGTAACCATCAGAATGGTGGCCTGCAACTGGTCGTTGAGGGTTTCAAAACATTCGAGCAGCATCCGGGCGGATTTGGAATCGAGCGCTCCAGTCGGTTCGTCGGCGAGAATAAGGGAGGGGTTGGTGATGATTGCCCGAGCGCTCGCCACCCGCTGCTTTTGCCCGCCTGACATCTGGTACGGGTATTTGTTGAGCACCGAGGTGATTGCGAGTTGTTGCGCCACCGCCTTGACCTTGGCGTCGATCTGATGGGCGGGCTGTTTGAGGATGGTGAGCGCAAGGGCGATATTTTCATAGGTGGTCAGCGTGTCGAGCAGATTAAAGTCCTGAAAGATAAACCCGAGCTGCTCCCGGCGGAACCGGGAGAGGCTTTTGGTACCCAATGTAGTAATATCTCTTCCCCCGATGATAATGTGTCCCGAGGTCACACTGTCGATGGTGGAGATGCAGTTGAGCAGAGTCGTCTTGCCGCTGCCCGATGCGCCCATAATGCCGATGTATTCCCCCGGTGCGACTGAAAAACTGATGTTGTCGATCGCCTTGGTGATGTTTCCCTTGTTGCCGTAATATTTTTGGATGTTTTCTACCCGTAAAACTGGTTCCATCTCAAAGTTCCTCCTGTCGGTGTTTGTTTGACTGCCCTTAGTTTACCACAGGAACAGAGCGGCTGCCAGTTTTTTGGCTTACAAATCACTTACAGTTTTGTCACCTTGCGCAGTGAAAATCAGGTTTTAAACGCTTGGTCCGCGCAGTTTTCACCGAAAAGCATTCGCTCGGCTTTTCACAGAAATACAATGATCTGCCTTCCCCATCACACGAGTGGCAATTGTTTCGTCAGCTCTCCGACCGCCTCTCCCGCTTGGGTACGCCTCCTTTATTTGACTCGTTGTTTGCAGCAAAGTGAATAGGGGTTCAACCCAGTCGGAAACACACAATACGGTTTGCCAACTGGGTGGACCTGCTTGCTGATTTGAAACGGGATAATCTCACTCATCAAGAGTTGCTTCTCCATCTGAACGTTTTCAGTCGGTTTTGCATCTGCGCTGCAATTTGGTTCGTGTTTTCCCCCGCTAAAACCACATAACTAAAACAGCGGACGCCCAGCGCCCGCCGCAATTACTCACTCTAAACAGCTGTACTCACTCCAAGAGCTCCCGTTTTGGGAAACGAAGCTCTACCTCGGTGAAGCGCCCCTCCTCTGAGCAGACAGAGAGTCCAAGCCCCAGCTTAACGCACAGCTTTTTGCACAGGTACAGCCCCATACCGGTCGATTTGGCATAGCTTCGCCCATTTTGGCCGGTAAATCCCTTTTCAAACACCCGGCTGAGATCCTGGGCCGGAATGCCGGTCCCATTGTCCCGGATTTTCAGGGAAACGCCGTTCTCCCCCTGTTCCCCAGTGACGGAAATCCGGCAGTCCTCCCGGCGGTATTTGACTGCATTGCTCAAAATCTGCCCCAACATAAAATCCGTCCACTTGACGTCGGTGTACACAGTGCAGTCAAGCCCCTGCAAGTCAAAGCTCACATGCGCGGCAATCAGCGCTTTGGCGTGCCTGCGGATCACCGAATTGACAAGCTCCTTGAGTGAAGCCCGCTTGATCAGGTAATCCTTTTCCACATTGCTGCTGCGGGAGTAGTAAAGGGCCTGCTCGACAAACTGGTCGATGCGGTCGATCTCCTCCCCGATGCTGGCCGTCAGGGCGGACGGATTGTTTTCAATCAGCAACTTGCCCGACGCGATCGGAGTCTTGATCTCGTGCACCCAGGTCTCAATGTATTCGCGGTACTCCCGCGAGGCGCGCTCATATTCAGATATCCGGTCGTTCATCGACTTGGCGGAGCGTTTGAGGGCATCATACCACAATTTTCCCTCCTCAAAGGGCGGCTCACCGATCAGCTCGCAGAGAAGGTATTTCTGATCCAGTGTGTCTAAATGCCTGTGCAGCCGGCTGTAATAGCTGCGTTTGGGCAGGTATTCAAGGGCGAGCCCAGCCAGAAGGGCAACCGTGTACAGGGTTAGAATGTAAAAAATCGTCGACCCATCGAGCTGCATGGCAGAGAGCAGCATGCCAGTGAAAAAAAGGAGGAACAAATGGATGACCAGCATCCCGAGTTTTCCCTTTAAAAATGACCAGAGACTCATACCATGTACCCCCGGCCCCGCTTTGTAATCAGATATCCGGTGATTCCAATCTCCTCGAGCTTTTTGCGCAACCGATTGATGTTCACAGTCAGGGTGTTGTCGTCCACAAACTCGTCCGACTGCCACAGGTCGTTCATCAGCTCATCTCGGGAAAGGATGCTTCCACTGTTCGTCATCAGCAGATGCAGAATGCGCAGCTCGTTCTTGGTCAGCTCCGCTTGGCGCTCCCGATTTGAGACAATGCTTGTCGCGAGATCGAGCGATACTCCATTGTGGGACACCACCTTGGCGGAACGGTTGTTGTACGCCCGGTTGAGCACCGAGTTGATCCGCGCAAGCAGTATCTGGGTGTTGTACGGCTTGGTGATGAAATCATCTGCACCGAGGTTCATACTCATCAGTTCATCCACATCGCTGTCCCGGCTGGTTACGATAATGATTGGCAGGTCGGACACCTTGCGCAGTTCCCGACAGATGTGATAGCCGTCAAATACCGGCAGGTTGATGTCGAGCAGCAGCAGCTCAGCGCCACTTTTGAGGATCGCATCCAGCATGTTGGTAAAATCATCTGAGGAACAACAGATGTGCCCGTATTTTTCGAGCAGCGTGGTGAGCTCCTCCCTGATTTTCGGATCGTCCTCCACAAGAAATATCCTCGCCATAAAATCGCCTCCTGTCCCCAGTATAACACAAAACCGGGGCGGCAACAACTGGTCACATCCTCCAGTACAGGTAGCCGCGGCGCTGCATCTCCTCCTGATCAAAGATTCCCTTGACGTCGATGAGTGCCCTTTTTTCACAGCGAAACAACAGATCCAATTGCTCTGGGGCGAGCTGGCGATACTCTCTGTGCCGGACTGCGATAACCAGCACATCCAGGTCTTGTAAAAGGTCGAATGAAGTCAGTTCAATCCCGTACTCCCGCCGCACCAGAGCGGGGTCGGCCTGGGGATCTGTAACAACTGGATGGATGCCAAGTGCCCGAAGATGCTCAATCACCTCCATCACCCCGGTGTTGCGGATATCCGCGACGTCCTCCTTAAAGGTAAATCCTGCGACTGCGACATGGGCGCTTGAGGGAGTCAGTCCGAGTTGCTCAACCCGCTCAGAGGTGCGCAGCGCCACCCGTGCAGGCGCGGCCAGATTGCTCCTCCTGGCCTCTTCGAGTACCCGGAGCTTGCATCTGTATCGCTAGGCGCAATCAAGCAGGTAGAGCGAATCCACCCCGATACAGTGCCCGCCGACAAGCCCGGGCTCATAGGGGGCATAGTTCCACTTGGTCGACGCGGCCTCTACAACAGCATGGGTATCGATGTTCATTGCATTCAAGAGAACGGAGAGCTCGTTGATCAAGCCGATGTTCACATCCCGCTGCACGTTTTCAAACATTTTGGCAGCTTCTGCAACCATGATAGTGGGCGCCTGATAAATACCTGCAGGGATGACCCGACCGTACACCTGACTGAGAAGTCTGACAGTGTGATAGTCCGTTCCCGAAACCACCTTGACAACCTCTTCAATCCGGTGAATCGGATCGCCGGGATTGACGCGCTCGGGCGAGTAGCCCACGAAAAAGTCCACGCCGTACCGCAGCCCTGAAGCGCGTTCCAGGATGGGAATACAGACCGACTCGGTGGTTCCGGGGTAGACGGTTGACTCGTACACCACGACTGATCCGCGGCGCAGCCGCGCCCCCACCGTCTCGCTCGCCCGAATTAGACAGGAAAGATCCGGCTTGCGGTCCGCTGTCGCCGGAGTGGGCACGGCGACGATGATAAACCTCGCACATCCCAGGTCGTCCGCCCGTCCGGTCGGATAGAACGCTTCGCTTGTCTGTCCCTGATACAGTTGAATCTTTTCCAGGTCCTCGTCAAAGCCGATCACCCGGTAATACTTTGAAAACGCCTTTGCCAAGGGCAGTCCCACATAGCCCAGCCCGACAATCGCAACCCGTTCCGCTTTTGTCCAAAGCAGTTCCTCTGTTACCATTGATTGATCCTCCTCGCGGGCACGCCGACCATCACCGCACCCTCCGGCACATCGGTGAGCACGACGGCGTTCGCCCCAATTTTTGCGTTGTCGCCCACCCGGATTTCGCCCAGAATGCAGGCCCCAGCGCCGACAAACACGCCGCAGCCGAGCACTGGTCCTCCCTGACCGTTGCGCCCTCCCAGTGTGACGTTTTGATAAATCTTGCATCCGCTTCCCACAACAGCGTCTCCGTGCACGACAAGCCCCAGACCGTTGTGCCCTAAAAAGACATCCTCTGCCAGATTGCAGGACATCGGCAGTTCGCAGGAATACACCGTGCGGATCAAGTGATGAAGCAATCGCGGCAGCAGAGGAACGCCGCGCAGAAAGAGCCTGCGCATGAGGTTGTATAGGGTCATCACCCTGCATTTTTTACGTTTCATAGCGTCCTCCCATCTTAATGATTTGCAGTTCTTTCAGCGCCTCGAATACCCAGCGCCAATTGTTGTAACACAGCTGCACACATCCACCGGCACACACCGCTGCAAATAGTCCTGCCCCACACTGAGAGAGGAGCAGCCACTGAAAAAGAAGTGCAGCTCCACCGCTCACCAGATAGGCGCGGCACATGGGAATCCGGTTGCCGGTCATCACATAGGATCCACACAGCAAATGGTTGTTGAGCAAGGAGGAGGCGAGAAGATAAGCAAACGTGATCCCTGTCGCCGGGAGCCGACCCGACGCCCCGAGCAGAGAAAGCACCGGATTGCCGAACAGCAGAACCCCTGCCCCTCCGCAAAGGAGGATACCCCACTGCACCCCCACTGCGCGGAAAAAAAGCCTGCGGGAACGCGGGACATCCCCTCGCAGGCGACACTCCCCAAACAGCGGAAGGTAGGCGTTGAACAGCGCATTGGCAGACGTTGTAACAAGTCCAGTCACCTGTTGAAGCAAGCCGAAGCCAGAGGAGACCTCCAACCCGAGAGAACCAGATACCAGTAGGATCAAGGCCCGGCTGTTGAGAAAATCAGCGGCTGAAATTGCCCCCTGCCGCCACAGGTTGGGAAGGAGATCTGCAAACAGCTCCTTTTGCCGGGCATATTCCAACGCTTTTCCCCGGTACTGCTGAAAAATCCCCTTGACCCCATGGTACTTCCACAGCATTCTCCGGGACAAAATCGCGGACAGCAGCGCGCTGATCAGGTATCCAGCCGCCATACCAACGAGACCTACTCCACACGGCAACAAGGCCATGGAGAGGAGAAATTGCACTGCCTTGGTCACTACCTGCACCTGTTGACACTGTTTCACTGCACCGATTCCCTTGAGAACAGGGGAAAACCGCAGCGCGTACAGGTTGAGTGTCACAGCGCAGAGATAAAGAAACCAGGCCGGCATTCCCCCGGGCACCCCGCCCGCGACCGCCCAGATATAACCGGACCCAACCGCTGCAAGCAGTAAAAACAACACGGCAGCCAGCAGTAGGTAGAGAATTCCGGACATTCTGTACAGCCGGAGAAACAGCTCCCTGTTGACCTCGCCGCTTCCCTTCCCGATCCCCTGCTTTTGCAGCGTATCGGCGCCTGCCCAAGCATAGGTGAAGTTGCGTCCCAAAGTAGTCGAAAACCCAAAATCAAACAGAACTGCTATTCCCTGAAATGAGCCAAAGGTATACCACAGCCCAAGCTGAGCCGGGGTTAAAAAGCGCAGGGCAAACGGGAGGAGCAGCAGGTTGACCCCGCTGCACAGCACAAGTCCAAGGTAATTCCAAACAATGTCAGAGCGACTGATCCGGATCATGACACGCCTCCCTTGGGAAAGACAGTTAGCCGGTCGTTGAGCCAGCCGAGCAAAAAAATGGGGAGAAACAGATTGGTCAGCTCTGCGGTGAGAATCGACGCGTTGACCATCAAAAACAAGCCGAACCGGACTGACAGATAACCGAACAGATAGATCGAAAAGACATCACGGGATCGCTTGCACAGCATGTCAAACCATACTGCAAGAAGAGCGGAGAGGGCGGAAAACACCGGGGCAAGAGCAAACCCAAAAAAGCAGTACCCCTGCCCAATCATCGGTACAATCTGGTCGCGCGCAGCCCGCTCCCCATAAAACACAAGGTTAAATAGTTCTGTGGTGCCGGTGTTGCCTGCAAAGATCCCCGAAAGCCCCATCACCGATTTGCAAAGGTCGCTGAGCAGGATGCCAGGCGAAAAGCCGCCTGCAAATACCGTTCTCATTCGAACCGAAAGCGCGACATTGGTGATCCCACTGAAATAGCTTTGCAGCGTCTGCGACGCGTTTTGCGCCAAGTCAAGCGCTGTTGTTGAGAATCCGCTGTCCGGGCCTCCCTCTTTTTTTAGGGTGGAGAACAGGAGCAAACCTGCAAGCAACAGGGGAAACAGTCCGTTCAGCACTCTGCGGTACGAGGGAAAGCATCTGCGCAGGACGAGCCATCCGGCCAAGAATGGGAGGAGTATCCCAAACCGGCTGCTATACGGTACAAAACTGCCCGCCGCTGTGACCAGTGCCACTGCACAGAAAAAACGCCAGCAGCAAGCGCGGTGAAGGGAGAGGCACTCGACCAGCTTGAGCATCCCGAACACCACTCCGAATTGAAACAAAAGCTCCGCTGTCCCTGGAATCTCCACCCGTTCCCGCACAAGCTCCTGTGATGAAAATAGAAAACTGTATTTCTCGAGAATCTGCGGAAAGATTGCCACAGCCGCCGCCCCTGCCACAGCAAGCACAACCGGCCCACCCGAATTTGTTTTGCGGACCCCGCCGCACCTATCCCGCTCCAGACAGCCGCCAAAGAGATGAATCACCACAAAGACTGCGGTAAGCTCGTAGAGCATCAGCGCAGTTCCAACCGCAACCTCCTCTGCATCCGGGACAGCTCCCCGAGAGGGCAGGAACCCCTGCAGCCCGAGCAGCAGGGGAGAAACTAAGTACCGCAGGACAACCGCGATGTTGAGACAGCTGGCGCCTGCATTTCCAGGGATGCGCAGCAGGATGGAGGGGAACAGAAAATAGAGAATCCCGCAGCCCAAGGGAAGAAGGGGGACCGCCCAGTACTCCCAGGCGTTCATCTTAAGAAATAGAAACAGGCTGATGGCTGTTCCAACGGTCAAAATCACAATCCTCTGTTTCATGTACAAGCCTGTTTCCCCCTTTGCAGGGAAACAGGCTCCTCGTTTTCCACTGAATGATGTCACTGAAAAGCCCCCGTTCGAATCAATTTTCCGTGAACAAGGCGGATTTATCTGCCTACAAGATCCTTCCATACATTTCAATACTTTGCGGAGTGCAAGGCAGTTTTTCTTTTCCAACAAGCAAGGTGTTTCTTTTTCAGCAAGCGAATTCGTTCTCGAGAAAGATTCCTTGTACTTCCACAAAGCCTCACGCTTGCCGTGTCTGTTGTCTGCGGGCTGAGCTTGTAGTACTTTGGCCTGTGCTATCTGCAGAAGTCCAATACGATCTGTGTTTTGTCTGGGAGGTAAAAAACGCCTGCATTTTCTCGGCGGCAGCCAAAGCCTCGTATCCCCGCTCCGCCAGAATCCGCCCGGTGCTCTCCCGGCTCACTCGGCGTCCGGCGAGGGCTTTCGCCTTGCGCAGCCAGTCCTCACAGTCCTCCAACCGGGCGTAATCCACAAGCCCAGCGCCAAAATCCACCTCACGGGTAAGACGGTCGGAGAGCAGCGCGGGCGTTCCGGCTGCCTGCGCCTGCACTGCCACATTTGGAAACCCTTCCGAGACAGAGGGGAGGAGAAAAAGGTCAAACAGCTGCATAAGTGCGGGGACATCTCCTCGATTCCCTAAAAAACGACAGGAATCGAATACGCCAAGGCGCACAGCTTGCTCCTGACAGGAGGCAAACAGCTCCCCGTCGCCCGCCAGAACTAGGTAGGTATCGGGATGCCACTCAAGCTGCATGCGAAACAACCGGAGCAAGAACAGGTGGTTTTTCTCCCGACTGAATCGCCCCACATGGCCCCAGACCACTGCGCGAGGCGGAATGCCGAGTTCTTTGCGCAGATGATCGAGTTGATCTGCGGACACCCGCCGATAGGGCCGCAGATCAATCGGCTCAGGGATCACTGTAAAGCTGCTGTCAGGGTAATAGAACCCGCCCACCTCACGACTGCACGCCCAGCGATGGGTGGCAAAGAGAGAAATCAGCCGGCGGAACAGCCACAGATGCTTTTTGAGACTGTCGGGATAGATATAGCTGCCGTGTACATGGCAGACCCGCACGGGAATTCCCGCAAGTTTTGCGCAAAAGGCAACCAGCCCGGCCTGGTAGTTGGTGTGGATCACCACCACGTCATAGAATTCGCTGCCCAGCAGGCGCAGCCACTGCCGGACGTAACCCGCTACGCCAAGCCGCCCGATGGGTTGGCCGTAGTGGATGCGGCTGCCGCTGTCACACAATTGTCGGTGATAGTCCTCCTGTCCAAAATGGGTGAAGTAATCAAACCGGACGCAGGAGGGGTCGATCCGCTCGGCAAAGGTGCGCAGCGAGAGCGCCACCCCGCCGTACCCTAAGCTGGAAACCACCTGCAGCACCCGAACAGGGCCGGAAGACGCGCGCTGCATTTTGCGGCGCAGCAAAAACTTGGGGAGCAGCCCTGCTGCGAGCGGCTTGAAAAGATAGGGCAGTCCCCGCAGCAGCATCCGGTTTTGCCGGTATCCCTTGAGGCGGATCACCGATTCTGCAACTCGGTAGCGGTACTGCTTGCGGGAAAATGCATTGCGGTCCTGTAAATAGAAATACAGAAAGCCGGGCAGGTTCGCGCCTCGGTATCCCGCGGCGCACAGCCTGAAAAACAGGTCATAGTCCTGGCCGCGCCGGGTTTCCCAGGCGACGCGGTAACCTCCCACCGCCTGCAGCGCTGTCCTGCGAAACAGCGTGACCGCATGCGCAAAGGGAGGGCCGGAGAGAAAATCCCACCGCAGCGGAACGGAGCGCGGCGGACTGTACCAGCTCCACTCCCCCACCTCGTCAAACCGCACCATCCCAGCACTGACAAATGCGAATTCGGGGTGATGCTCCAAAAAATCGACCTCTTTTTTGATCCGGTCGGGCGAGGAATAATCGTCTGCGTCCTGGATGGCAATGTACGCCCCGCGTGCGGAGGCGAGGCAAAGGTTGCGGGCAGAAGCTGCGCCCCGGTTGACCGGAGAACGCAGCGGAATGACCCGGCTGTCCCTTTGGGCAAACTCTTGGAGCAGCCCAAACGTCCCGTCAGTTGACCCGTCGTCGCAGGCGATGATCTCTAGGTTCAGATAGGTTTGACTGAGGATGCTCTCAATGCAGCGCTGGATCGTATGTTCAGAGTTCCAGCAGGCGATGAGTACAGAAACCTTTGGATCCATGGAAACCCCCTCCAAATTCGACAAAATTCGTCGCTTATAAGTCAAACGAAAGGGCAGGCAAATCGAATTGATCTGCCTGCCCGGGTTCACATGGGCAAGCACCCACGTGTTACGCTCTTCGGTAGATTTCAGTGAGCTCCCGGATGCTCCGGGTAAGCTCGGGGGAAATCGCCCCTCTTTTCATCCTCCACTGCCAATTCCCGCCGAGGACTGACGGGGTGTTCATCCTCGCCTCGCTGCCGAGGGCGAGAAAATCCTGCATCGGCGCAATGGCAAGCTGGGCGACGCTCCCCCACACTGCCCGCAGAAAAGCCCAGGGATAGGAGGCGCGGTCAAAGATGTGGAGGTATTTCGCCGCATACGCTACCTCCTCCGGCGGCGTGGACTGCGTCCAACCGAGGGTGGTGTCGTTGTCGTGCGTCCCGGTGTAGGCCACACAGTTGGGCACAAAATTGTGCGGCAGGTAGTCGTTGTCGTCCCATGGATTGAACGCAAACTGCAGCACCTTCATGCCGGGATAGCCGCACTGCTCGAGCAGCGCGTGCACCTCAGGGGTGAGGAAGCCCAGATCCTCCGCAATGATCGAGATCTCCCCGAGCTCCCGCTCGATGGTTTCAAACAGGGCATAGCCCGGGCCCTTAAGCCACTCGCCGTGCTCTGCGGTCTCTTCGCCGAAGGGAATTGCATAATAGGACTCAAAGCCGCGGAAATGGTCAATCCGGGTCACGTCGTAGAGCTTGGATGCGGCGCGCACCCTGCGCACCCACCAGCCGTAGCCGTCCTGGCGGATCGCCTCCCAGTTGTAAAGGGGATTTCCCCACAGCTGCCCGGTTGGGGAAAACCCATCGGGCGGGCAGCCCGCCACCCGCAGCGGCCGGTTGTCTTGGTCGAGCTGGAACATCCCGCTGTTCGCCCACACGTCGGCGCTGTCGAGCGCGACGTAAATCGGCATATCCCCGATGATGCGGACGCCGTTTTGATTCGCATAGGCCTTGAGCGCGCTCCACTGGCTGAAAAAGAGGTACTGAACAAATTTCTGAAATGCAATCTGCTCTGCAAACAGGTCGCGGTACATCGCGACTGCACAGGGGCGGCGCAGCCGGATCCCCTCTCCCCATTCAAGCCAGGAGCAGTGGCAGTAGCACTCTTTGACGGTCAGAAACAGGGCGTAATCCTCCAGCCAAAATGCATTATCCGCAACAAACGCCTGATAGGCGCGGTCGGGTTTAAACCGGGAAAACGCCTTTTTGAGCAAATCAAACCGGCTGTGGAACAGCTTTTCATAGTCGACCCGTTCCTCATCCGAGCCAAAATCACAGGCATCGATCTCATCCTGCCGGAGCAATCCCTGTTCTTTGAGAAGATCCAGGTCGATAAAATAGGGATTGCCCGCAAACACCGAAAAGCTTTGGTAAGGGGAATCCCCGTAGCTCGTCGGCCCGAGGGGCAGGACCTGCCAGTTCTTTTGCCCCGCCTCTTTGAGAAAGTCCACAAATTTATAGGCCTCCTCCCCCATCGTCCCGATGCCGTACGGGGATGGCAGGCTGCTGATATGCATGAGTATTCCGCTTTCCCTCATGATGTCCTCTCGCTTTCCCTCTAGAGTTGTGCCAGGCCCTGCCCAGCAGGGACAGATGCCTTGTCAGCATTCCCGCTCGGGCTCTTCAATCACAAGGATTGGGCCCGCTGCGTTGCTAAAAATTGCGTACTATTCATATTATATACAATTAGCAGTGAGAAATCAATCTATTTTTGTCTTTTTTTGCATTTTGTTTGGCTTGTTGCGCTCGCTTTTCATTGATTTTCTTGAGCGAAACTAGCCCGATCTTTAACTGCGCCCAACCCAAATTTCCATAAGGACAACCAGCATGGGAGCCAATTGCAGCCAGATGCGATCAGACATGCCGTTTCGCTGTAGGTTGAGCAAAGGCTTCCCCTTGTCACAAATCAACTCCATCCGGCAAGTTCAAAAGCATTTGGGGAAACTGAAAAAGAGCCGTGAGTACTCTCTTCACAGCTCTTTACAAACAGTATATTCTATATAAAATGCTACTAAAATAATTTTACAGATGCAGACACGCACTAGCTGAATAATGTGCTTTCCTTTGTCATGTTAAAAAGGCGGCTCGCGGCAGTCCCCTGCCGACTCCAGAGCTTTTCTCGTTGGCCTTGCTCAAAATCCGAAACAAGCGTCGTACAACCCAGCCTCTGAAATGGCGTTGAAAAGCGCCCCACAGACCACATTGAGTCAAGCGCTGTTTGTTTTCTTGTGTTGTCGCCAGCAAAAGATATCAGTTTCTCCGCTCCAAACAGCAATTTGCTCGCAACATTTCCATTTCAACGGCAAGAACCTCTCATCCAAACAATCAGCAGCCCCTGAAAAGCTGTTTCCCGCCGCACAAAAAGCTCCATTCATGCCTCAGTTTTTTTCAACCGACTTTGCCTCTTTTGTTGAAAGTTTGCGGGATTCACCGAAGTCCACCAAAAGCAACAGATGTTAACGGAAGATAGACTGCGCAAGCTCTACGCTTTCCCGCCCGTCCTTGACGTAAAAATCCGCGCCGACAAACTCGGCGTACTCCTCGTTGAGCACCGCGCCGCCCACCATGATTTTGCAGTTGAGCCCTGCGCCGCGAATGGCGGAGATCGTGTCTTTCATGTTTTTGACTGTTGTCGTCATGAGGGCGCTCAGGCCGATGAGCTGGATGTCCTGTTCCTTTGCCGTTTGTACCACTGTCTCAATCGGAACGTCTTTTCCCAGGTCAATGACATCGTAACCATAGTTTTCGAGCAGCATTTTGGCAATGTTTTTTCCGATGTCGTGGATGTCTCCAAGCACTGTGGCGACAATGACCCTGCCCTTGCTCTGGGTTTTCTCCCCCGCATCCATCGACGCCTTAATCACCTCAAACGACGCCTTGACTGTCTCGGCCGACTGCATCAGCTGGGGGAGGAAGATCTCCCCCTTTTCGTACCGCTGTCCGACGATGTCCAGGGCCGGGACAAAGTGGCTGTCGATGACCTCGAGCGCCGGGGTGGTCTGCAGCAGTTCCCGCACCTTGGCCGGCGCCTCCTCCTTGCGCCCCTGGACAATCATCTCCTTGAGGGAGATCTCGCCCACTGCCGCCTGCTGCGCGGGCTGGGCGTTTGCATACCGGTCGATGTAGCGGACCGCATCCCTGTCCTGATAGTTGATGACCCGGAAGGTGTTGACCGCATCCATCATCTCTTTGGAAAGGGGGTTGAGGATCGGCGCATCGAGCCCAGCGCCAAATGCTGCTGCGAGAAAGACGCTGTTGAGAAGCGGACGGCTGGGCAGGCCGAAGGAGACGTTGCTCACCCCGAGCACCGTTTTGACGCCAAGGCGCTCCTTGACGAGCTTGATCGCGTCAAGGGTAGCGAGTACCTGCTCCTGCTGAGCTGAGGCGGTGAGGGTGAGGCAGTCGATGAGGATGTCCTCCTTGGGAATCCCGTACTCCGCTGCTGTTTCGACAATCCTTTTGGCGACTGCAAACCTCCCCTCCGCAGTCGCTGGAATACCGTCCTCGTCGAGGGTGAGTCCGACAACAACTGCGCCGTACTTTTTGACAATGGGAAGCACTGCCGCCAGGTTCTCCGCCTTGCCATTGACCGAATTGATGATGGGGCGGCCGTTGCAGGCGCGCACCCCGCTCTCTATCGCCGCAGGATCCGAACTGTCGACCTGAACCGGGAGATTGGTCACCCCCTGCACCTCTTTGACTGCCCGGGCAATCATGGCGGGCTCGTCGATTTCGGGCAGGCCGACGTTGACGTCGAGCACGTCCGCCCCGGCGTTTGCCTGGTTGATCGCCTCGCCGACGATGTAATCCATCCGGTTTTCCCGCAGCGCCTCTTTGAGCCGCTTTTTTCCGGTCGGGTTGATCCGCTCCCCGATCACGGTGACACAGCGGTCGAGAACTACCGTTCTGGTTCCCGAGGTGACCGCAGTCACCCGTTTCGGGTTGGTCGCAACCGGCTTCATCCCATCCGCCTTTTTGCGCAGCAGCCGGATGTAGTCGGGATCGGTGCCGCAGCAGCCGCCCACGATTCGGACGCCCCTGTCCATCATTCTGGAAACCGCCTCGGCAAACTCCTCGGCGTGCACGTCGTACACTGTTTTTCCGTCCTCTATCTTGGGCAGCCCCGCATTGGCCTGCATAATCACCGGCACCTGGGCATAGGTGAGGATCTGCTCCACGATCGGGATGAGGTCATCCGGACCGATGGAACAGTTGACCCCGACTGCGTCCGCGCCGAGGCTCTGGAGGGTAATTGTGCCGGTGATCGGATCGGTTCCGGTGAAGGTGCGCCCATCCCCCTGGTAGGTCAGGCTGACGATGACCGGAAGGCTGGTGTTTTCCTTGGCTGCGAGGAGGGCCGCCTTGGTTTCGTAGAGGTCGGACATCGTCTCGATGATAATGAGATCAGCCCCCGCCCGTTCGCCAGTCACCACCTGCTGGCGGAACAGCTCGTAGGCCGTCTCAAACTTCACCGTACCCATCGGCTCGACGAGCTGACCGAGCGGGCCGACGTCGAGTGCGACGAACTTCGCGCCCGACTGTTTTCCGAGCTTTACCGCCTGGGTGATCACCTGTTCCACTGTGTAGCCGCAGCCGTGCAGCTTAAACTCGTTCGCCTGGAAGGTGTTGGCGCTCACCACATCGCTTCCCGCTTCAACATACTCCCTGTGGATCTCGGTGACCAGTTCGGGGTGGGTGAAGTTGAGGGTCTCGGGCAGGTCCCCAACCTGCATCCCCTTGTTTTGGAGCATGGTGCCCATCGCCCCGTCAAATACCAAAATATGATCCTTCAGATACTCCCTAACGTCCACAGAATTTTCCCTCTTTTCTCAATGTGCAGTTTGGCGCGAACTGGCAGTCCGCACAGGCGGGTTTGCGCTTCCCAGGCGGCGGGTCACTCACAAAGCCGATGATCGCAGTCACCGACTTGCGCGGCAACATGATCAGGCTGGGCGTGCAGGTGAGCCCGATCTTGCGGGAGGTGTCGAGCAGCGCGGTCACTTGAGGCTGCTGTTCGAGCGGCAGGTCTCCGTAGCCCGGGCTGAACCGGAAGTTGGTGAACAACCCCTCCTGCGCGGCGCGCTGCTTGATTTCGGACTCCACCGTGTCGCACACCTTTTCAATGTAGTCGGTTCCACAGGCGTCGAGAATCAGCGCCTTGGTCATCGACTGGTTCTGCTGCACCCGGATGGTGCTGTCGTACGGCGCGCCGAGTGTGGCCGCGAGCAGCGCACAGCGTCGGGCGTCCTTGAGGTGCTCATAGATCGATTTGCCGCGCAGAACAAGGCTTGTTCCGCATACGGCAATCCCCCCCTCTGTTGGCTCGATGTCAAACAGCTGGTAGCAGGTGCGCGGGATCGCTGTGCGCTCGCACTCCGCAATACAGCTGTCAATCAAGCTGTCGAGGTCTGCGTCCACCTCTTGGCCCTGATAGCCTAGGTAGCGCAGCACCTCCTGTTTATCAATTCTCCTGTATTCCAATCCGGCACCGCCTTACTTGAGCAGAAAATCAATCCTGCTTTTGCAGGCCGCTGCCACCTGAGGCTTGTTCATGGTGTAAATGTGAATGCCGTCCACGTCGTTTTTAATCAAGTCAGTCACCTGTTCGCAGGCGTATTCAATCCCCGCCTGCTCGAGACTTTGGGGGTCGTTTTCATATTTGTGCAGGATGCGGATGATGCGGGAGGGCAGGCTGACGCCGCAGGTGAAGATCATCCGCTGCACCTGAGATTTGCTCATCATCGGCATGATCCCCGGCACGATCGGGATCGTCACCCCTGCGCGACGGGCGCGTTCGAGAAAATGGTAGAACTGGGCGTTGTCAAAAAAGAGCTGGGAAATGAGAAAATCCGCCCCCGCCTCCTGTTTCTGCAACAAATGTGCGTAGTTGTTGGGAAGGCTGTCGCAGTCGATGTGCCCTTCGGGATAACAGGCGGCTCCCACGCAAAAACCTCCCACCTGCTTGATCTCCCGGATGAGGTCCGCCGCATAGACAAAGTCCCCGTTCGGGTCTCCCTCAAATCCGACCGGAATATCCCCGCGCAGCGCCATGATGTTCTGCACATTGTGCGCCTTGAGGTCGGCAAGGGTGTTGTGGATCGTCTCCCGCTTTGCGGTGATCGCCGTCAGGTGGGCGAGCGGTTCCACGCCAAATTCGTTCTTGATCATCGAAGCGATTTCAGTGGTCTTGCCGCTGTTTCCACTTCCGCCCGCACCGTAGGTGACGCTGATAAAATCGGGGTGGAGCGCGGTGAGCTGCCCGAGCGTGTCGGTGATGGTTTCAAGAGCGCTCTGCTGTTTGGGCGGGAAGGTCTCAAACGAAAGTACAGGACGTTTGATTTGGTAAAGTTTTTTGATATACATGCGCTTGTCCTTTCTGAAAAGACCTTTCTATTTTCTAAAATAGAAAGGTCTTGATCCTATCAATTCTATTGTCGAAATAGAAATTTGCTTGTTAGTTATTATAACAAACCGCAAAAATGATGTCAACTGCAAGGAAAACACGGATGAAGTTCGATGTGCGGATTGTCGGAAAATTTTTTGTCTCACAAGGAAAACCCCAGAAATGCTTCTCGCTGTCGAAAAGCCCCATTTCGAGCGAAAACTGAGTCCTCCAGCAGCATACGCTCCGGATTGCTCGAGACAGACGCCGGAAAACCGGCATCTATGTGGAGGAGATTAAAGGTGAGAGTGTCCCCCGTCTCTCTGTTGTATTCGGAGGATTTCTTACGCCGTCAGACAGAAAATTCACCGGCAAGGCGTGTGCTGTAATTCAATCAGAATCCCCAACTGAACAGGTGATATACACCAGGAAGAATATTCAGTTCGCCCCGCAAGAGGCGCTGAAAAACGATCACTTGTATCAAACGCACTGGAAATACAACGATCTCCCGAGTTCTTTTCCCGCTGAACGAAACAACTCTTGTCATTCGCTTCGCTCTTTGCTGAACGGGAGATGCTTTTATTCTCACCGGCAGGGCCGGAGATTGGATGGTGCTGAAGCTGAATGTGTTCTAGGGGACAATCCAGTCGCCTAGAACCTGCTGGGCAAGCTGCTGCATCTTTTCGAGGGAAAAGCTGCTGTCTGAACGCAGGATGCCGTGCTTTGCGGCGAGATCCTGGGTGTAGTCCCCGATTTTGTAGACGCCGTAATTCCAGTTGTTTTTGGATTCAAAATGGGTGACGAGTGGGGTGATCCCCGCCTCGGGGATGGTGATGGTTCCGTCCGGGTCTTTTTGAATCGTCACCCGCGCCATGCCGCCGAGCATACGGGGCGCCTTGTCCTGGCAGGAGACGTAATTGCCCAGGGAATAATACACCAGCATTTCATGCCCACTGCTGCTCGTCACCCGCTCCACCGGCTGGATGACGTGGGGATGGGTGCCGATGACCAGATCCACTCCCTGCTCGGCGAAGAATTCGGTGAGATCCTGCTGGTTGCTGTCCGGCTCGTAGGTGTATTCGGTGCCCCAATGTGGGAACACCACCACCAGATCCGCAAGGTCTTTGGCCCGCTCGATGTCAGATGCTATCCGATCCTTGTCGATGAGGTCGACGAGCCACGGCTTGTCCTCAGGCAGTTTGAGCCCGTTGAGGCCGTAGGTGTAGTTGAGCATCGCAATCTCAATTCCGTTTTTTTCGATCACCGGGATTTTTGCCTGATCTGCGGCGCTCTCGTGAATGCCGAGCACTTCGATTTCAGGATACTTTTTCCAAAAGTCCAGGGTATTCTGCACTCCCTTGTACTTTTTGTCCATCGTGTGGTTGGTCGCGTGGAGCACCACGTCAAAGCCCGCTTTGGCAATCGCGTCCCCCACTTCCTGAGGGGAGTTGAACATCGGGTAGCCGGTGTAGCCGAATTCTGCACCGCCGAGGATCGTCTCTTGATTGATCACCGCGATGTCCGCCGCGTCGATATCCTCTTGGATATGAGCAAACAGGTGATCGTAGTTGTAGCTACCATCCGCCTGGAGGCCGCTGTCCATCACCGCCTCGTGCAGCAGGTCGTCCCCGATCATGAGGAGGGAAACCTCCTTGGGCTGTTCCGGCTCGGCAGAACTCACCGGCGCCTGGGAAGAACTCGCCTGAGGCGCTTCGGACAGTTCCTGAGAACTCGCCGGGCTGGTGCTGCCAGTGCTGCACGCTGAAAGGGAAAACAGCATGGCTGCTGACACGACCAAACTTGCAATGCGCTTATAAAATTTCATCCTACTCCACAACTCCTTTAATACCTCTTAGTATAGCAAATTCCTCCCCCATTCGCAACCAGAAAATGTTGCTTTGCGCTCCATAATGTCGTATACTGTAGAAAAAGGAATGATCAATCACACAGTACAATAGAAAGCCTTTTTCAACTGCCTTTGAGTTCGGAGCTGTTGGGAAAGGCGGTCAGCAATGGAGGGAAGGCAATGTTTGGATGGACCGAAGTCTATCTCTGCACCGAGCAAAAGACCTTTTTTGAAAAACAGGACATCCTCGCACAGCATCGGATTCGCTTTAAGACCAAAGGGACCGACAGCGGGGCCACACTCGGCCGCACCAACCTCGGCGGGGAATTTCCACTTCTCGGACGCAGCGGCCTGACCGGAGGGATTTACCGAATTTATGTCAAACGCAAAGACGCCGAACAGGCAAAGCACCTGCTCGGCGTCTAGATAAGCGCTCATTCAATCTGATGTACAAGCTGCGAGGAAGATTTTGAGATAGGTCAAGGAAAAAACGGACGAATACTACCGTTTTCGGTGCACTTTTGACGCGAAACTGACCTAAATCCGACTGCAAGATGTATGCTGAGCCATCAGATGCGATTGATTCAGAGGTTATCCAGGCAGCTATTTCGCTTTTTTCGGGGTGTGAAAGCAGTCCTTAAACCACAGGATATCCTTTTTGGTCACGCAGCCGAGCAGGAAGAGAAGCAGAATGTAACACACAGAGGCAACGCCGATTCCAACCAGAATCGCGAGCCAGGTCGGAAATACGGCGAACATCCAGTGATCGCACAAAAGCTTCACGAGCAGCCCGACTGCCGCAGCCGCAATGCCCGGCTTTGCAATCCAGGAAAAAAACTCGAGCTTCACGCTCGTCACCTTGAGCAGGCGGCGCAGGTTGAGCAGTGAGGTGAGCAGGTTGCTGCCGATCATGATCCAGAGGAAGGCGTAGATGCCCCCCTTGGGCACAAAGAAAAAAATCATACCAATGCGCAGCACCGAGTCGATGATGTTGTAACGCAGGGGACTCACCTGCTCCCCCACCGCGTTGAGGATGCCTACGGTCACCATCTCAAGGTACATAAACGGGCAGATGAAGCAGAGCAGCTTGAGCATCTCCCCCACTTCGCGCTCCCCGTAAAACATCGTGCCGAGCTGTTCAGGGAAAAGCATAAAGACACTGACGATAAACACGCTCATGAGCAGGGTGAGCTGAAGCACCCGCCGCACCGCGCGGGCGACGGTCTGATCCTTTCCCCCCGCGTTTGCGCCCGCCACCTCGGGAACCAGCGTGGTGACCAGGGCGGAAATCAGCGAAGTCGGAAAGGAGAGCAGCGGCAGCACCATGCCCTTGAGAATGCCGTAGGAACCGATCGCGGCCGAGCTGTTGCCGTGGGTAAAGACGGTTAGCCCCGAGATGATGAGAAGGTTTTCGATCAGCCGCAGAGCGGAGTGCAGGGTGGAACTCGTTTGAATCGGCACCGAAATGCCGAGGATGGTCTTGAGGGTCTTCCACCGCTTGGTGACAACTCCCCGCTCCTTTTTGCGGCCCGCGTAATAGGTGAACACCACATAGGCGCAGGAGACAATCTCACCCACCGTCATACCGAGCACCGTTGCCGCGCAGGCAAACGCGTCGCCATAGGGCAGCCACCAGCCGATGACTGCGACGATAAACGCCATCTTCGCCACCTGCTCGATCACCTGAGCGCTCGACGGTTTGAAGGAGTCTCGCCGCGCAAAATAGTAGCCCCGGATGCAGGCGGACACCGCCATAAACGGCAGGCTCGGCGCGAGGCAACGCAGCGAGAGGATGGTCCGCCCATCCTTGAGGATTTGGTTGCCCAGCGGCACCGCAAAGGCAAAGAGGAGAATGCCCGCCGCGATGCTGATGAGCAGCGAATACGCCACCGACATCCGCAGCACCGTCTTGGTCGATCCGTATTTGTTGACTTCGAGCTGTTCGGCGACCATGCGGGAAACCGCGACGCTGATGCCCGACGTCGCAAAGGTGACAACCAGCATGTAGAGGGAGAGCACGAGCTGGTAAAGGCCCATCCCCTCTGCACCGAGCTGGTTGGAAATATAGACGCGGAACACAAAGCCGAGAATCCGCGTAATCAGAGACGCTGCCAAAACGATCAGCGCGCCGTGTACAATCGTTCGCTTGCTCATGTATCACCCTGCCCATCCAAGTATTTCATTATCAATCTATGAGCAAAAGGGACAAGAAAGTACCATTTTTATAAAAATACAGATTCTAAAAGAGAAATTAAAAAACTGTATTTCAATTTGGAAAGGAAGAATTCCCATCAAATCTAAGAAAGATTCGCTGTCATGGACCTTGCTCTTTCTCCTGTTCGCTGTTTCCTGGCCAGCTGGAATCTATTTGATATGGAAAAAAATCAAGCTTGAACCAGTTGATTTTTCCAAACCGATCCGTTCAGGTCTGCTGGGAGGAAAAGCAGAAATCATATATAGCGTTTTCTTTCTGGCAAGCAGCAGCGTTGCTCTTGTTTCCGGCTGTTTGGAAATCTTGTCACGGGGATTCCCGGACGCTGCCTGCCGGCTGGTTGTTAGTTGGGGATGTATCTCACTCTCCCTTACACTGCCTGGCCGGTTCCTCTGCAAACACGGCATGCGCCTTATCTGCCGCAAGCGCTACAGTGAACATAAACGGTCCAGTGTATCTCGGGACAAGTAAAGAACATTTTACAGGGTATCCCTGCAAGAAATACGCAGGCGGTGTGCAAACAGCACGTTCAGAAACTGCAGTATCCGTCTTTCCTAGCGCATCAGTCCACCCATCCACTGTGGGCAGGGCTATTCCTCTAGGGGGCGATACCTGTGGTACTCAAAGTAGCTGTTGAGCAGAATTGTCGCCGCGAGTTCATCGACAACCCACTCGCGCTTGTGCCGCGCACATTGACTCGTTGGAGAACTGGCGGGCGGAGTAAATATTTTTTAAAAGTGTTGTTACATCTAAAATGCAGCTCTGTTTTCGACATAAAATACAAAGATTAGAATTTTTTCTATATTTTTCAATAAAATTAGATTTTTTATTGACATAACTAGGAACACATGGTAATATCTAATTACATAAACTGTCAGGAGAAATCAATATGGATAACAACCATTCTACGATCGCAACCATTCTTTACTGGATCGGGATCATCGAAATAATTCTCGGCGCATTAGCCAGCTTGGTTCTACTCGTTATGGTCTCTGCCGCTTTGGCCTTTGGAGCAATTGTGTCCAGTGTTCTTAACGCCTGTCTTTTTATCGGCCTTTCCCAGTGCCTGAAACTCCTCGAGGAGGGCAATCGGGAAAAACAACGCATGAATTACAAGCTGGAACAATTAGTTGCTTGGCAACAGGATGCAGTGGCCCAGACAGCGACTGAGTCCTCCACCTATGAATCAGGAGATTCCGCTGAGTGTTGGGATCCTCAACAGAAGCCCACTCAACCTCGCGAATGCTATGAGATGCTCAAGACACTCCCCAGCAGCAAGGAGATCCGCGCGGCACTTGAGGCCAACTGTTCTCTGTTCGACCCGAGCCTCTACCAGGAAATCATTGTCGAAGTGGACCGGCTGATTGCCATGGGCCGACTGTACGGTGATATGAAGCAGGATATTCTCGTCTATCTTTCCAAAAAATTGTCATAGGATTCTGACCAACTCATAAAAGCACCCCAACTGTTTTGCAGATAAACTGCCGAACAGTTGGGGTGCCTTTTTTAGTTTGATTCGGTTTCGTCGGGATGGTTCTTGCGATATTCGAGATAGCTTTCGAGGATGATCGTCGCCGCGACTTCGTCGACAACCTCTTTGCGCTTCTGGCCGCGCACATTGACCTCGTTGAGGAACTGATGAGCGGAAACAGTGGTCTGCCGCTCGTCCCACAGCTTGATCGGGAGGGGAATCATCTCCCCGAGCCGCTTTGCGAATTCCTCGCACTTCTTGGCGCGCTCCCCGCAGCTTCCGTCCATATTCTTTGGATAGCCGACCACCACCATCTTGACGTCGTATTCCTTTGCCGCAACTGCAGTCTTGCAGACAGCCATGTTGAAATCGCGCTCCTGAATCGTGCCGATGGGGGATGCGAGAAACTCGGTGCGGTCACACACCGCAAGCCCGGTGCGCGCGTCGCCGAAATCCACTGCCATAATCTTCATGAAAAATCCCCTTTCTACCAGGGTTTGACGCTTCCGACAATGTCGGAAACATTTTTGATGTTGTTCTCATCCAGATAGCGGTTGAGGCCGTCGATGATCTCCAGCGGAGCCATTGGGTCGCTGAAGAGCGCCGCACCCACCTGGAACGCCGATGCGCCCGCCATCATCATCTCAACCGCGTCCTGCCAGCGGGTGATGCCGCCCATCCCGACCACTGGGATTTCCACTGCGTTTGCAACCTGCCACACCATCCGAACCGCGATCGGGAACACTGCCGGGCCGGAGAGTCCGCCGACGTTCTGTTTCAGAATCGGCCGCCCGGTGCGGATGTCGATGCGCATTCCCAGCAGGGTGTTGATGAGGGAAAGAGCGTCCGCCCCCGCGTCCTCGACCGCTTTGGCGATGTCGGTGATGCTCGTCACGTTGGGGGAGAGCTTGACCATGAGCGGCTTTTTGGTCGCCGCACGCACCGCCTTGGTCACCTGTGCCGCACAGTCGCAGGAGGTGCCGAACGCAGCCCCTCCGTGCTTGACATTGGGGCAGGAGATGTTGAGCTCGATCATATGGACGTCGGTTTCGTCGAGGCGGCGGGCCACCTCGGCGCAGTCCTCCGCCGTGCTGCCCGCGATGTTCGCGACGATTGTCGTTCCCCGGGTCATCAGGTAGGGCAGGCCTTCCTCGATAAATGTGTCGAGACCGGGATTTTCAAGTCCGACCGAATTGAGCATCCCGGCGGGGGTCTCGGCTACACGGGGCGCCGGATTGCCCATCCGAGGCTCAAGAGTCGTCCCCTTTGTCGAAATTCCGCCCAAGCTGCTCAGTGGATAAAATTGTTCGTATTCCTTGCCGTATCCATACGCACCTGAGGCGGTAATCAGCGGGTTTTTAAATTCGACCCCCGCCACCTTGACTGCTAAATTCGCCATTACAATACCACCTCTTCCGCTTTAAAGACCGGCCCGTCCTTGCAGACGTGCGCGCTGAATTCTTCCCCATTTTTGACCGTCTTGCAGGCGCACACCAAACAGGCGCCCACACCGCACGCCATCCGCTCCTCGAGTGACACCTCGCAGGGGATGCCGTTCTGCTTCGCCAGAGCGACAATTCCCTGGAGCATCGGCTTAGGGCCGCAGGCGCAGATCAGGGCGGGCTTGTGTTGCGTTAAATGGCTCTGCAGCGCGTCGGTGACAAAGCCGTGCAGTCCTTTGCTGCCGTCGTCGGTGCAGGTGATCACATCCGCCCCACAGGCTGCGAAATCCTCTTCGAGAATTGCCGCTGAAGCGGTGCGAAAGCCGAGAATCGCGGTGGGATGCAGATAGTGCTTTGCCGTCTCAAGCATAGGGGGAACCCCGATGCCGCCGCCGATCACAACCACTTCCTGCTCAGGTTCGAGCAGGGTGAACCCGTTGCCGAGCGGGGCGATCATGTCGATCATATCTCCCTGGTTCAGCCGGGTCATCGCCTCGGTCCCGTCCCCGCGCACATCGAACACGATGCGGATGGTTCGCTCCCCGATCTCGCAGATGGAAATCGGGCGGCGCAGGGTGAAGCCGTCGACTTTAATGTGTACAAACTGGCCCGCTACCGCCCGTGCGGCCGCTTCGGGGCAGTCGATGAGCAGGCTGTAGGTATTTTTCGCCAGGTTCTTTTTCTCTAAAATCAAATATTTGCCTACTGTCATAGTATCCTCCATTCCGGCGGGGCTCTGCCCCGGACCCCGCCCAGGGGGCCTTTTGAAAAAGGCCCCCTAGGAACCCCGGAAAACTTTGGATTACGCCCCTCCCCAGGAGGAGCGTAATCCAAAGTTCTTGGGGATTGTCAAGGGGCTTCTTTCAAGAAGCCCCTTGACCGGAGTCTGAGGCAGAGCCTCAGCACCTTTAGATCTTGGTGATGTCGACGAGTTCTACGTCCTCAATGGTGCGGTCCATGGCCAGGCAGTCCGCCAGGGCGTTGGCTGTGTCGAGCGAGGTCAGACAGGGGATGGACAGTTCGACCGTCTTACGGCGGATTTTAACGCTGTCGCGCGCCGGGATGCGCCCCTTGGCAGAGGTGGAGACAACGTAGTTGATCTTGCCGCTCTCGATGAGCTGGAGGGTGTTGTTCTCCCCTTCGTGAATTTTCTTGACGGTGTTTGCGGGAATCATATTTTTGTTGAGCTTGCTCGCGGTGCCGGAGGTGGAGTAAATCTCAAAGCCGAGGTCGAGGAATTTCTCCGCCACATCGACCACCTCCTGTTTATCGCTGTCGCGCACCGTGATGAGCACGCCGCCCTTTTTCACTTTCTCGTGGTCCATTTTGTAGCCCGCGCCGATGAGGCCTTTGAGCAACGCCTCTTCAAATGTCTTGGCAATGCCGAGCACCTCGCCGGTCGACTTCATCTCCGGGCCGAGCTGGGTGTCGACGTCGTGCAGCTTCTCAAAGCTGAACACCGGTACCTTGACCGCTACATAGTCGCCCACCGGGAAGAGGCCGGTGCCGTAGCCGAGGTCTTTGAGCTTGGCGCCGAACATAATCTTTGTCGCGAGGTCGACCATCGGGACGCCGGTGACCTTGCTGATATACGGAACCGTTCTCGAGGAACGGGGATTCACTTCGATGACATACACCTCGTCGTTGTAGACGACGTACTGGATGTTGAGCAGGCCGCGCACATCGAGGGCGAGGGCGAGCTTGGCGGTGTAGTCAATGATGGTTTCACGGATGGATTTGGAGAGATTCTGGCAGGGGTAAACCGAGATTGAGTCGCCCGAGTGGACGCCCGCGCGCTCGATATGTTCCATGATCCCGGGGATGAGATAATCCTCCCCATCGCAGATCGCGTCGACTTCGACCTCAACGCCCATCATGTATTTGTCGACGAGCACCGGGTTTTCAATGTTGTGGGAGGTGATGATCGCCATGTACTCCTCAATGTCCTTGTCCGAGTGGGCGATGATCATGTTCTGTCCGCCGAGCACGTAGGAGGGGCGCAGCAGCACCGGGTATTCCAGCTCATTCGCCGCTTTGACCGCTTCCTCTGCGGTGAAGACGGTGGTTCCCGCCGGACGCGGAATGCCGCATTTCTCGAGAAGCTCGTCGAACCGTTCGCGGTCCTCCGCGGCGTCGATCGAGTCCGCCGAGGTGCCGAGGATGCGCACTCCCATCTCCTGGAGCTTTTTGGTCAGCTTGATCGCGGTCTGGCCGCCGAACTGGACGACCACGCCGTAGGGCTTTTCGGTCGCGATGATGCTCGCCACATCCTCGATGTAAACCGGGTCAAAATAGAGACGGTCGCCGGTGTTGAAGTCGGTGGAAACAGTCTCGGGATTGTTGTTGCAGATGATCGCCTCGTAGCCGAGCTCTTTGAGGGTCCAGACGCAGTGAACCGAGCAGTAATCAAACTCAATGCCCTGGCCGATGCGGATCGGTCCGGAACCAAAGACGATGACCCGCTCCTTGCCGGTGTTGGTTCTCTCAATGAACTGTTCCGCTTCGTTTTCCTCGTCAAAGGTGGAGTAGAAGTAAGGGGTCTGCGCCTTGAATTCGGCGGCGCAGGTGTCAACCATCTTGTAAACCGCCTGTTTTTTGTTGCGGATCTTCTGGCCGGACATTCTCTCAATCGTGCTGTCGAGATAACCGTAGTCCTTTGCCTGCTGGTAGAGTTCGTCGGTCAGCTCCTGGGTCTTGAGCATGGTCTCCAGATCAACCAGGTTTTTGAGCTTTGCGAGGAACCACTCGTCGATCATGGTGACCTCGTGAATCCGCTCAAACGAAACACCCCGCTTGATCGCTTCAAAGACGACAAAAAGGCGTTCGTCGTCGACTTGGGAGAGCAGCGCTTCGATTTCGGCGTCGCTCTTGTCCTCATACTGCTTGAGGTTCATCGTGTCAAGGCCGAGCTCAATACCGCGCACTGATTTCATCAGCGCCTGTTCAAACGAGGTGCCGATGCTCATAACCTCGCCCGTCGCCTTCATCTGGGTGCCGAGCTTTCTCTTGGCGTAGACAAACTTGTCAAACGGCCATTTGGGGAACTTGACGACGAGGTAGTCGATGGTCGGCTCAAAGCAGGCGTAGGTGTTGCCGGTGACCTGGTTGACAATCTCGTCGAGGGAGTAGCCGATGGCGATTTTGGTCGCGATCTTTGCAATCGGGTAACCGGTTGCCTTGGAGGCGAGCGCGGAGGAGCGGGAGACACGCGGGTTGACCTCGATAACTGCGTATTCAAAGCTCTCGGGGTGCAGCGCGAACTGGCAGTTGCAGCCGCCCTCCACCTCGAGCTCGCTGATGATGTCGAGCGCAGCGGTGCGCAGCATCTGGTACTCCTTGTCGGTCAGGGTGACAGCCGGGGCGACGACGATCGAGTCGCCGGTGTGGACGCCGACCGGGTCGACGTTTTCCATCGAACAGACGGTGATGACGTTGCCCTTGGAGTCGCGGATGACCTCGAATTCGATCTCTTTCCAGCCGCTGATGCATTTTTCCACGAGGATCTGGGTAATCGGGGAGAGACGCAGGCCGTTTGTCGCGATCTCGATAAACTCCTCCATCGTCTCGGCGATGCCGCCGCCGGTGCCGCCGAGGGTGAAGGCGGGGCGGATGATAAGGGGAAGGCCGATTTCATTTGCAAATGCAACCGCATCGTCGATGTTCTCCACGACTTTGGAGGGGATGCAAGGCTGACCGATCTTTTCCATCGTGTCCTTGAATTCCTGGCGGTCCTCCGCCTTGTCGATTGTCTCGGGGCGGGCGCCGAGGAGTTTGACCCCGTGTTCGGCGAGGAAGCCGTCTTTGGCCAGCTGCATCGAGAGGGTGAGGCCGGTCTGTCCGCCGAGGGTGGAGAGCAAGCTGTCCGGTTTCTCAATTTCTATAATTCGTTTGACCGTTTCAAGGGTGAGCGGCTCGATGTAGATGTGGTCGGCCATCGCCTTGTCGGTCATGATGGTCGCGGGGTTGGAGTTGACGAGGACGACTTCGAGCCCCTCCTCTTTGAGGGCGCGGCAGGCCTGGGTGCCCGCGTAGTCAAATTCCGCTGCCTGTCCGATGACGATCGGGCCGGAGCCGATGACCATTACTTTTTTTAGATCTTTTCTAAGCGGCATAGTATTGAACCTCCATCAATGGTAGCAATTTTAACGATTCAGACCGACAAGCGGACCCTATTGCAGTGCCATTCAAACCAGCCTGCTGCGGCCAAGTGTTCAAATGCCGGGCGGGTGATTTCCGCCCCGAGGGAAACGCCGTGTCGGCTCACACTTTGAAGTTTGTGCGTCCGGCTATTTTTTGTGCTGGCTGACCAGCGCCATGAAGCGGTCGAACAGATAGTCGGTGTCGAGCGGCCCCGCCCACGCCTCGGGGTGGAACTGCACGGTAAACGCCGGGAAGCTGGTGTAGACAACCCCTTCGCAGGTGCCGTCGTTTGCGTTGATGTGGCTCACTTTGCCGATCCCCTCGGGGATGCTGTCCCCCACAACCGCGTAGCCGTGGTTCTGGCTGGTGACAAAGGTGCGGTCGAGCTCGAGGTCAATGACCGGCTGGTTGGCGCCGCGGTGGCCGTATTTGAGTTTCTCGGTGCGCCCGCCCGCCGCGAGAGCGAGCAGCTGGTGGCCGAGGCAGATGCCGAAGATCGGGATGCCGAGTTTGAGGATTTCTTTCAGATTTTCGATGATTTCAGTGTTTTCCGCCGGGTCGCCGGGGCCGTTGGAGAGCATGATGCCGTCTATCTTCATCTCCTTGAGCTCCTCTGCCGTAGTGTTCGGGGCGACGAGGGTCACCTGACAGTTGCGGCGGACAAGGCCGCGTGCGATGTTCGCCTTATAGCCGAAGTCGAACAGGGCGATGTGAAACTCGTGGTTGTCTTTAATTTTATTTTTGGGCAGCGCGTCGGTGAGATTGGGGCAGAGTTCGATGTCGAGCTTGTGGCTCTGCTTGCAGGCGACCGCGCTGACTGCGCCGGTGATTTTATAGTCTCTGATCTGCTTGAGCGCCGCGTCCATGTCGGTGATCGGCTCGGTGGTGAGCATGCCGTTCATGACGCCGTGTTCCCGGATTTTACGGGTGAGGCTGCGGGTGTCGATACCGTAAATCGCGATGACGCCCTGTTCCTTTAAATAACTGTTCAGGTCCCCTTCGCAGCGGAAGTTGGAGGGGGCTTCGCACCATTCGCGGACGATATAGCCCTTGAGGTGGGTCCGATCGCTCTCGGTGTCCACGCTGTTGACCCCGTAGTTGCCGATGAGCGGAAAGGTCTGGGTGACGATCTGGCCGTAATAGCTCGGATCGGTCAGGGTTTCCTGATACCCGGTCATGCCGGTGGTAAAGACGACCTCGCCGATCGTCGTGCCGCTTGCGCCGAAATTCCAGCCTTCAAACACCGTGCCGTCGCTGAGGAGCAAGGTTGCCTTGGTTTTGTGGTCTAACATAAGATTCCTCCCAATTCTTCTCGTACAAAATCCTGATTATTTCACAACGCTCATGATGTCGTCCCGCATGCGGATCGCCTCTGCGCGCGCCGCTTCGGCAAAAGCCCGCTCGTCGAGCTCCTGCTTTTTGTAGGCGCACATGATGCCGCGCGAGCTGTTGACCACCGCGCCGATGCCGTCTTTGAATGCGCCCGCAACGTCCTGTGCGCCGCCGCCCTGCGCGCCGTAACCCGGCACGAGGAAAAAGGTGTGGGGGAGCTTTTCTCGCAGTTCGGTGAGCTGCTCGGGATAGGTTGCGCCAACCACTGCGCCAACCGCGCTGTAGCCGTACTCTCCACGCTGGTCCTCTCCCCAGCTCTCGCACATTTCGCCCATGATCTCATAGACCGGTCTGCCGTCGATCAGGCGGTCCTGGAGCTCGCCGGAGGAGGGATTGGAGGTTTTGACGAGTACAAAAATCCCCTTGTCCTGCTGCTTGCAGGTTTCGAGCAGCGGCTTGATGCCGTCGCTGCCGAGATAGCCGTTGACGGTGAGGGCGTCGCCGCCAAAGGGTTCGACGAAGCTGCCGTCGATGAGCTGGGTCTGCCCCAGATGGCCCTTGGCGTAAGCCTCCATGGTGGTTCCGATGTCGTTTCTCTTGCCGTCGGTGATGACGTACATCCCCTTGGCCTTTGCGTAACGGATGGTGCGCGCGAGGCAATCAACCCCCTCCGCACCGTACATCTCGTAGTAAGCGCACTGCGGCTTGACCGCCGGCACGATGTCGCACAGCGCGTCGATGAGCCCCACGTTAAATTCATAGAGCGCCTCTGCCGCCGCCTTGAGGGTGTTGCCGTAGCCCGCAACTGCTTTTTCCTTGATGTAGCCCGGGATAAAGTCGAGCTTAGGGTCGAGTCCCGCCACGGTGGGGTTGTTCATCGCAACAATCTTTTGAATTAGTTTGTCCATTGACATGGTCATTTCTCCTTTTTACTGGTCGAGTTCATTGTATACGATTTCACCGCGGCAGATGGTCATGACCGGTTTTCCTGTGAAGGTCATCCCTTTAAACACGGTGTTTTTTGATTTGGAGTGGAGCTTGTCCGGGTCGACCGTCCACTTGTGGTGAAGATTGACCACCGCAATATCAGCATCCCGCCCCGGCGCGATCTGCCCGCCCGGTATGCCGAGAATTCGCGCCGGATTGCCCGACATGAGCTGAGCGATCCGCTCAAGAGTGAGCCGGCCGGTGTGATAGAGGGAGGTGAGGGTCGCGGCCATTGAAGTCTCGAGACCGATCACCCCGTTGGGCGCTGTCTCAAAGTCGAGTTTTTCCTTGGGCGCGTGGGGGGCATGGTCGGTGACAATGCAGTCGATTGTGCCGTCGATGATCCCCTCGACGATTGCCTGCCGGTCCTTTTCTTCCCGCAGAGGAGGGTTCATGCGGTAATCCGCATCTTTTTTGAGCAGCTGCTCCTCGGTGAGGATGAAATAGTGGGGACAGGTTTCCGCTGTCACCCGCACACCCCGGCGCTTCGCGTCGCGGATGAGCGCGACCGAGCCGCGGGTGCTCACGTGGGCGATGTGGATCGGGGTGTGCGTCGCCGCCGCAATCGCGATCTCACGGGCAGTGATGCTGTCCTCCGAGGTGCGGTCCATCCCCTTGACGCCGAGCTGCTCGGACACTTGGCCCTTGTTGATGATGCCGCCGTCGATGATTGCAAGATCCTCGCAGTGGGAGATCACCCGGGTGCCGAGCTTATCCGCCGCTTCCATCGCACGCTGCAGGTAGGCGGCATTTTCGACTGGGCGGCCGTCGTCGGAAAAGGCGACTGCGCCCGCTTCCTTGAGCGCCGCGAAGTCGACGAGCTCGCTGCCCTCGAGCCCTTTGGTCACGCTGGCGATGGGGTACACCCGCGCCTTGGCAGTCGACGCCTTGTCCACGATGTACTGGATGGTCTCCGGGCTGTCAATGGCCGGCTTGGTGTTGGGCATGCAGGCGACAGAGGTCACCCCGCCCGCTGCCGCCGCGCAGCAGCCGGTGTAGATGTCGGATTTATAGGTGAGGCCGGGATCGCGCAAATGCACATGCATGTCGACGAGTCCGGGAAACACGGCGAGCCCGTGCAGGTCAATCACCTTGTCCGCCGGATCGGAGAGGCCCTTGCCGACCTTGATGATCTCCTGGTCCTCAATGAGAATATCCTTTTGTTCCACACTGTGATCCGCAACGATCATCCCGTTGGTGAGTAAGAGTTTCAACACATCACTTCCTTATTATAAGATCGATACCTTGTCGATGCCGTCACGCTCGGTGACAAACACCTGGATCTGTTCGTTTTTTGAGGTCGGCACATTCTTGCCGATGTAGTCGGGACGAATGGGAAGTTCCCGGTGGCCCCGGTCGATGAGCACCGCGAGCTGGATGCTGCGGGGGCGTCCCCGATCCATCAGTCCGTCGATCGCCGCACGCACGCTGCGCCCGGTGTACATCACATCGTCGACGAGCACCACGGTTTTATCATTAAAATCAAACGGTATGCTGGATTTATCCTGGTAATCCGCGCCGGTGTGCAGGTCGTCGCGGTGAGCGGTGATGTCGAGCAGCCCGACTTCCACCGTCTTCCCTTCAACTTCCTGGATCCGGCGGGCAATCCGCTCGGCGATCTGGGCCCCGCGCGAGAGAATCCCAATGATGACGAGGTTGTCCACACCCTTGTTGCGCTCGATGATCTGATAGGACATCCGGGCGATCGCGCGGGCCATCGCCTTGTCATCAAGAATAATTGCTTTTTCCGTCATGAATACCTCCCGGGCAAAAACAAAAGCGGCCAAACTGAACCTAACAGTTTGGCCGCCCGCATGCGCACAATACACCCCACTTCTGATGGGATGAACCTTACAATATAAGCTACCGCCTTGTTAGCCTCTCTGAACTAACTTAAAGGAGTTTGATTTTCAATTTATTATACCCTATTTCGCCAGGATTGTCCATACCGTCACAAAATTTTAAGATTTGTTGCAAGGGGTGTCTGCTTCATGGTATACTAAGCTCAGATTGCACACGCCGCAAAGAGCTTGAATTCGGGAAAAGGACAATGCACAGGCAGTGTGCCGCAACAGACCCAGATGTGAAAGGAAGGATTTCCATGAGACTCGCTTTTTGGCTGTATACCGCAGGTATTCTGATCGCAAACACCGTACTGCTCCTAATTGGGGTGGACACGGCGGTGCCTGCGGCCGCACTGCTGGTGCTGCTCGTGCTCGCGCTGCTGGTCAAGGTCAACATGATCTCCCCGCCCAAGCCGGATGAACGCACCCGGGATAACGAGACCTTTTCTATGGACTATGTCTCAAACAAACCGAACAATGAAAAAAACTGGGCGTTTGTCAAGCGCTACATCTGGCTTTTGCTCCCCGCTGTGGTCTGCCTGATCGAAAGCCTGATCTTCCGCGCCGTTTGACAGCACAGGGCTTCTTTCATATCGCTTGTGCAGGATGTGCTGAGGATAGGCGCCACATCGGGAAATATCCGGCTACCTGGGATTCTCTACACTGATATCCTTTTGTGTTGACCGCAGCTGTGGATCTTTTTTGACCTTCTCACCGCTGCCAAACAGGCGCGCGTACTAGGGCCACAGCCATCAAAACCCGATCGGCTTGACTGCGCAGTTCAGGCGAACCGCTTACACCGCTGGTTTGGCCGGCTCATGGCTGAGCAGGCTGAGCACCTCATGGGGATGCTCGAACTTATACTCCGCATCAATCCCCTCGGGATGCAGGCAGCCCCATCCCGCAAGGCCAAACGCAATGCCCGCCCCGTGCGCGCAGGCGCAGTCGTGCACCGTGTCGCCGATGTAAACCGCGCCCTGTTTGGGCAGACCGGTCAGCTCAAAAAACTTTTCAATCGGCTCAGGGTAAGGCTTGTGTTTTTCTGTCAAATCGGCGCAAATGATCTGGACAAAGGCATCGTCAAATCCAAGCCTTTGAAAGGTCCGGGCATACTGCTCCCGCGTTTTGGAACTCACTAAGCCCAGCTTCACCTCCCGGCGGCGCAGCTCCTCCAGCAGAGGTGCGATCCCCTCAAACAGCCGCACCTCCTGTTCGCACAGTTCGCAGAACGCATCGCTCCACCGCTTGACAACGCGGGCAACATCCGGCACGCCGATCCTCTCGATCGTCTCTACCGCCGGGATACCAAAATACGCCCGGAGTTCCTCCCGGTTGTAGTCACGTCCTGTCTCCTCAAGCAGCACCTTGTGAAGCGTCTCAGTGCTCGCGTATTCGGTATCAGTCAGTGTTCCGTCAATGTCAAAAATAATGGTATCCATACAATTCCTCCGCTTTATTTCAATAATTTCATTATATCACGTTCGCGGTGCAGCCTCAATTGCAGGACGAATGTCCAGTCGGAGAAATAAGTCTGAGCTTTTTTTGGTTTTTTATTTAAAATCCCCCTGTCAGATAGACTGACAGGGGGATTATGTATTTCAGCTGCCAAACGGATTGCTGATTTGCAAAGTCAGGATTAGGGGGGCTTTGCGAAAAAGAAGATGTTCTGATACCACCGAATTGATTTAAGACAGAGGCATCTCTCGACGGCTTGCCATGATTGCCTCTCACGTTTGCAGGTTGATTTCTGCGATTCGCCAAATCACGAATTCCAGCCCACGTCAAAAGAAATTTTGAATGTGGCATTCCTTGATCAATACGTGCTTTACAAAGGCAGCCGCAACGCGGTCTTTTTCATCCAGCAGGTGCAGCAGATTGCCCTGTCAGGTCTTCCACAGGCGCAGCGAGCCGGACTCGTTGAGGCTGACAATGATCTGCACAAAAATCGGGAACAGAATCATCCCGGCCACTCCGATGAGCTTAAAGCCGATGTAGATGGACACCAGGGTGACAATTGGATGCAAGCCGAGCTGCTGACCGATCACCTTGGGCTCAATGAAGTTGCGCACCACGGTGACGATGATATAAACGACCGTGAGGCCGATCACCAGCTGATAGTTTCCTTTGAGCAGCTCAAGCAGGATCCAGGGGATCACAATCCCACCTGTTCCGAGCACGGGCAGCGCGTCGCACAACGCGATGATCGCGGCGACCCCGATCGGGTTTCCAATGCCGATAACTCCAAACCCAATCGAGAGCTCGACAAAGGTGATGATCATCAAAATCAGGTAGGCTCGCAGATAGCGCAGGATGGTCCCGACAAAATACCCTTTTACTTCAAACGCCATATCCCGCCACCGTTTGGGGAGCTGGCGCAGCAAAAAGCTGGTGAACTGGTTGTAGTCCATGCTAATAAATATCGAAGACATGATTGTAAACGCAAAGGCTACAAGGAACCCCGGGATCTTCGCCCCAATGTTAGCAAGACTTCCCACCACATTTCCGGACAAAGAGACGATGCCCGACTGCAAACTTTGAATGACGCCTTGAAACAGGTCGTTGGCCTGCGGCGCAAGGTCGGGAGAAAGAACCGAGATGGTTTCAACGGTAAATGAATTGATCTTCTCAAGCAGAGGCGCGATATAAATATCAAAATACTGCTCGGCGTTGCCAAACAGGTCGGTGAGCGCGCTGACAAGCCGCGCGCCGAGAAACCACAGCACCAGTGCCAGCAGCGCGTAGGCCAACAGAATCACGACTGCGCCGCAAAACCGATGATTGAGCCTCAGCTTGGTGCTCAAAAAACGGACAATGGGTTTGAGCATAAACGCGATGGCGAACCCGATGATAAACGGCAGAACATACGGCACCGCGTACTTAAATAGCAAAAATCCAATCCCAAAGATTAAAATGAAATACACTGCGTTGATTATAAACGACCGCCTGCGTTCGGTGCGTCCATCCATGGCAATCCCCCCTCATTGTACTCCACAGAATACTACAGATTCGTGAACAAATCAGGACAAGGGATTGAATAGAAATATTGAATTGTAAACAAATTTGGGATTGACGGCGGTTTGCGTCAATCCCAGTCTATTTGTGGTATTTTGTATTGGCGTTGATGGAAAACGCGCGGTAGATCTGTTCGAGAAGCATCACCCGGGCAAGCTGATGGGGAAAGGTCATCTCAGACATCGACAGGCGCAGATCCGCCCGCGCCTTGACCTCGTCCGAGAGACCGTAAGACCCGCCAATCACAAATGCTATACTGCTGCGTCCGCTCAACGCGATCTGCTGAAGTTTCCCAGCAAGGCCCGCAGAGGGGAGCTGTTTTCCCTCGATGCACATCGCCACCACAAACTGACTGCCAAGCTTTGCAAGGATGCTCTTCCCCTCTGTCTCGATAACCCGGTTGATCTCCGCCTCTTTGGGGCTGTCACCGATCCGGTTCTCACTAAGTTCAACCACGTTGAGCCGACAAAAGGGGCGCAGGCGTTTGCTGTACTCTGCGCAGGCATCCCGCCAATACCCCTCTTTGCATTTGCCGATACAGATAACATCGACCGTCAGCATAGCTCGATCACCTTGCCAATGTTGCGGCGGGGCGCGATGTCGAGGGTATAGTCGGAGCTGATGCGCAATCCCTGCATCGTCAGGTGGGAAACCGAGTGCTGGAGAGCCAGGTCGGGCATGTTGTTCTCCTCACTCAAATGGCCGAGCAAAAAATGCTCCACCCCGCTCTCTATCAGCCGCACGAGTTGGTGGGAACAGGCCTCGTTGGAGAGGTGGCCGCTGTTGGATGCGATCCTCTCTTTCAGAAAATACGGATACTTCCCCATGAACAGCATTTTTTCATCGTAATTCGATTCGAGCAGGACAAAGCTGCTGCCAAGCAGATGCTGGTGTACTTCTTCGGTTACATGCCCTAAGTCGGTGCAGATAGAAACCTTTTTCTTGCCGTCAGTCACTGAAAACCCAAGGCTTTCTGCACTGTCGTGCGGTGTATGAAACGCGGTTACTTCAAAATCCCCAATCACTGCGCTTTTTTTGTTGATCTCATAAAGCACAGTGTCCTCCCCGACAGCGTCTTTTTTAAGGATTTCAAGTAGGGTGCCCCGCGATCCGTACACAGGCAGGGAAAACCGCTCGGAAATTTTACGAAGTCCGCTGATGTGGTCGCTGTGCTCGTGGGTGACAAAGATTGCCTGTACCCCGCGCGGATCAATTCCCGCCAGGGCGAGCGAATTGGTGTAATTGCGGATGCCGATCCCCGCATCTACCAAAATCCCCTGTTTTCCATCTCCGATATATGTACAATTGCCTTTGCTCGAACTGCAAAGCGAATAGAGCTTCATCCACATCCTCCAAAATTTAAAACGGGATAACCCAGATGGGCTATCCCGCAAAGATTACAGCGCTTTTTTCAAAACTGTGCCGGGAATCGAAATTTTTTTAATATCCGCTCCTAAGCTGCGAAGCTTGTTGACAATTTCCTCATAACCGCGCTCAATGTGATAAATATCTTCGATCTCAGTGGTGCCCTGTGCGGCGAGCGCTGCAATGACCATCGCCGCGCCTGCGCGCAGGTCGGTTGCCCGGACCGGTGCAGCGGTGAGCGAACCACAGCCTTCGATGACAGCAACTTTGCCGTCCACCGAAATATCCGCTCCCATGCGGCGCAGTTCGTCAACGTATTTAAAGCGATTGTCCCACACGCCTTCGGTGACAATACTCGTGCCCTCGGCCAGGGTGAGCAGCGTCGTAATCTGAGGCTGCATATCGGTCGGGAAACCGGGATGGGGCAGCGTTTTGACACTTGTTTTTTGTAGTTTTCCGTTGGAAACCACACGCACGCTGTCATCGTATTCAGTGACCTCAACACCCATTTTCTCGAGTTTTGCAGTAATTGACTCGAGATGCTTTGGAATGACGTTTTTTACAAGTACATCCCCTTTGGTCGCAGCAGCCATCACCATGTAGGTGCCCGCCTCAATCTGATCGGGAATAATCGAATAGGAGGTGGAACGCAGATGGTCGACCCCGCGGATTTTAATCACATCGGTTCCCGCGCCCATGATCTCCGCGCCCATCGAGTTGAGGAAGTTCGCCAGGTCGACGATGTGGGGCTCTTTGGCCGCATTCTCAATGATCGTCAAACCTTTTGCCCGCACTGCGGCAAGCAGCACGTTGATTGTCGCGCCAACCGACACCACGTCAAAATAAACCTGAGAGCCGATGAGCTGATCTGCGGTGACATCGATCATGCCGTAGTCGATGGAATACTCCGCTCCAAGGGATTTAAATCCTTTTAAATGCTGGTCGATCGGACGCACGCCGAAATCGCAGCCGCCCGGCATCGCCACACTCGCGCGTTTAAAACGGCCGAGCAGGGCGCCGAGAAAATAATAGGATGCACGCATGTGTTTTGCCATCTCATAGGGGACAACGGGGTTGCTGACGTGGGTGGTGTCAATCTCCACCGTGTTTTTGTTGATGGTTTTTACTGTTGCGCCCATCTCTCTAAGTATATCAAAGCTAATCGAAACATCACTTATGTTGGGCAGATTTTCTATTCTGCAAGGGCCCTCTGCCAAAATGGTTGCCGGAATAATCGCAACCGCTGCGTTTTTCGCTCCACTGATCTCTACTTCTCCAACCAGGCGGTTTCCGCCGTTTATAACAAATTTATCCACTCTATTTCGCCCTCCGGTAATCGTTTGTTCGTTTCAGCGGGCATTCTCCGCCCGCCGCCGGGTTTGCCACGACGCCGTTTCAAACCACTATTAGTTTGCGCGTTCGCGTGTGATTTATTTCAAAAATATCGTAAAATCGGTAGTTTCGTAATTGTTAAATTTTAAGTTCTAAATCATGTATGAAATACAAAATACTCTTAACCTTATAAATTATAGCAAACTGCTTCTGAAAAGTCCAGTAAATTCTTCACAAAATCAAATCCGGGCCGTTTTTGTTCGCAGGATTGTTCAAAAGCTTATCAAATAAAAACGTCAAATTTATGAACGAAGCGTATGAATTTCAATAATTTTGTTTCCTATTTTTTACATAGCGGATTTCTGTCAGAAATATTTTGCCCTGATCCGGCTACAATAAAGCTGTAAATAAACCGTTGGAGGCTGCTATGCTCATACGCATTGATTCTGTTTTTAAAATTTATAATCCAGGGCTCAATGAAGTCCACGCTCTTGACGGCGTCTCGCTCGCAATCAGCCGGGGGGAATTTGTCGCAATTGTCGGCAGCTCAGGCTCGGGAAAATCAACCCTCATGAACATTCTCGGTTGTCTGGACACCCCCACGGAGGGGGTGTATCTGCTCGACGGGCAGGATGTTTCCAAATTCGATGACGACCGGCTCAGCGAAATCCGCAACAAGGAAATCGGGTTTATCTTTCAGGGGTTTAACCTGATCCCCAGTCTGAACGCAGTCGAAAACGTCGAACTCCCCCTCGCCTATCGCGGGATCGGCCGGGCGGAACGGCGCCGACTCGCCGAGGAGGCGTTGACACAGGTTGGGCTCAAAAACCGGATGCACCACCGGCCCTCCCAGATGTCGGGTGGTCAGCAGCAACGTGTTGCCATTGCGCGCGCAATTGCCGCCCAGCCGCCGATTATTCTCGCCGATGAACCGACCGGCAACCTGGACAGCTGTGCGGGAACCGAGGTCATGTCCATCCTCGGGGAGCTGCACGCACAAAACCGCACGATCATTCTCATCACCCACGACTCTGCCATCGCATCTTACGCCGAACGTGTCATCCGGCTATCAGATGGAAAAATTGAGTCAGATCAGCGGAAAATCCCGGAATGATTGTTATTTTTTTTAAAACACTCTTGTTTCACGGACAAATTTGCAGTATAATAGAATCGTCCCCACAATAGAAACAACTTTAATTGGAAGAGGAGGTTGTATTATGCACGACAAAACAGTAACATTCTCCGTTTATGACGATAAAGAACAGGAAATGAAACAAATTCTGACTGTTGTCTACGATGCGCTCAAAGAAAAGGGATATAACCCGGCAAACCAGATCGTCGGCTATATTTTATCAGAAGACCCCACCTACATTACAACCTACAACAACGCCAGAAGCTTGATTCGCAAAATCGACCGAGATGAACTGCTCCAGTCGATGGTCAAAACCTATCTGGCAGACTGATTGTTGTACAAAGGCTTTCTGCGTAGCAGCTGGGCATCGGTTGTGGCAGAATTTGTGATATCAATATCTAAGAGCGGATGACGAATTGTCATCCGCTTTTTTGTATGGCTGCCTCTTTTTCGTTCATAATAAGTTTAAAATATTGCAATTAAAATTCCATGATTTTGCGCTATTCTGAACCTAGACCCCCCAGGGGAGGGGTGATCGGAGGGATACTATGAAAACAACGATACAAATCACAGGGATGACCTGCGCAAACTGCTCGTCTTTCATTGAACGACAGCTGAATAAAACGCCAGGGGTTGAGTCAGCCAATGTCAATCTTGCAACCGAGAGGGCTACAGTCGACTATGACCCGGATCAAATAGAGGAGGCACAACTGCACAAACTCATCAGCCAATGGGGCTATGGATCCATTCAGGAGCGCCCTCATACTGTAACCTTAAATATTACAGGGATGACCTGTGCCAACTGCTCTGCCTTTGTCGAGCGCACACTCAACAAACTAGACGGCGTGACCAAGGCAAATGTCAATCTGGCAACCGAGCGGGCAACTGTCGAGTATACACAGAATCTCACTGTAACCGACTTAATAGCGGCAGTTCAAAAGGCGGGCTATGGCGCATCAGTCGCTGAGCAGGAGCAGCAGGATGACGAGCTCGGAAAGCGCAAGGCAAAGGAACTTTCCGCCCTGCGCACCCAGCTCATCCTTTCCGCCATTCTCACCTTTCCCATGCTGCTCGGGATGATCTTATCGATGGTCGGGGTGGAAAACTCATTTACCGCAGTGCTGCACAACGAGTGGTTCCAGCTCATTGTTGCGACCCCAGTGCAGTTCTTCATCGGCGCCCGGTTTTATAAAAACGCCTTTAAGGCGGTGCGGGCGGGCAGTGCGAACATGGATGTGCTCGTCGCCCTCGGCACAACCTCCGCTTATCTGCTGAGCATCTACAACGGCTTCTTCACCGCCGGCGCCCACATGCACGGACAGATGAAACCGATTTACTTTGAATCGTCCGCCACCATCATCACCCTGATCCTGCTCGGAAAATATTTTGAAGCAAACGCAAAGGGAAAAACCTCCGACGCGATCAAAAAACTCATCGGGCTTCAGCCCAAAACCGCCCGGGTTGTCCGCGGCGGAGAACAGCTCGACATCCCGATTGAACAGGTGGTGCCCGGCGATCTCATCGTGGTGCGCCCAGGTGAGAAGATTCCGGTGGACGCGACGATCACCGAGGGCAGTTCCACCGTGGACGAATCGATGATCACCGGCGAAAGCATTCCGGTGGAAAAGCACGCCGGCGATCAGGTCATCGGCGCCACTGTGAACAAATTCGGAAGTTTCCAGTGCCGGGTTGACAAGGTGGGCAAAGACACCACCCTCTCCCAGATCATCAACCTGGTGGAAAACGCCCAGGGGCAAAAAGCCCCGATCCAGAAAATTGCGGACAAGGTGTCCGGCATCTTTGTGCCCGTCATCATTCTCATTGCAGTTGTAGCCTTCATCGGCTGGCTGATTGCCACCCGCAGCCCGGAGCACGCGATTCTCAATGCGGTCTCTGTCCTCGTCATCGCCTGCCCCTGCGCCCTCGGCCTCGCAACTCCCACCGCCATCATGGTGGGGACTGGAAAAGGAGCGGAAAACGGAATCCTGATCAAAGGGGGCGAATACCTCCAGACCGCCGGGACAATCAATGCGGTTGTGCTCGACAAGACCGGCACAATTACCCTCGGCCAGCCGACCGTAACCGATATCATTACATCCGAAATCTCCGAAGAGGATGCCCTGCGCATCGCAGCCAGCGCGGAGAAAAACTCCGAACACCCCCTCGGCGCGGCGATCTACCAGTACGGCAAGGAGCGATTGGAGTCAGTCGGCGATCCAGAAGAGTTCCAGTCTCTCACCGGCCGGGGCATCTCAGCCACAGTGGATGGGAAACAGGTACTCATCGGCAACCGCAAGCTGATGCAGGAGCACACCATTGACCTCGCCTGGGCAGACCAGTCGATCCGCTCCCTTGAGGAGCAGGGCAAGACCGCCATGCTCCTCGCACTGGACAGCCAAGCTGTTGCTGTCATCGCTGTGGCCGACACTGTCAAGCCGAGTTCCCGCAGCGCTATCGCAGAGCTGCACAAAATGGGAATTGAAACCTACATGATCACCGGTGACAACCAGCTCACCGCAAACGCAATCGCCCAGCAGGTCGGCATCTCTCACGTTCTCGCAGAAGTGCTGCCCGAGCACAAAGCGGAGGAGGTTGAGAAACTGCGCGCCCAGGGCAAGGTGGTCGCCATGGTCGGGGACGGAATCAACGACGCCCCCGCCCTCGCAACCGCTGATATCGGCATCGCGATCGGCACTGGCACCGACATCGCCATCGAAGCCTCCGACATCACCCTGATGCGAGGCGACCTGACCACCATTCCCACTGCCATCCGGCTCTCCCGCCGCACCATGCGCAAAATCCGCCAAAACCTCTTCTGGGCATTTATCTACAATTCCATTGGCGTCCCCTTTGCCGCATTTGGCTTCCTCTCCCCCATCATCGCAGGCGCCGCCATGGCTTTCAGCTCCGTCTCCGTCGTCCTCAACTCCCTCAGCCTCAAACGCTTCCGGGTATGACGATGGTGGGACTCTGTCCCACACCCTGCTTAGGGAGCCTTTTGAAAAAGGCCCCCTAAGAACCCCCGAAAACTTAAAACAGCGC
>EQ973339.1:514550-521355 GCA_000158655.1 [Clostridium] methylpentosum DSM 5476 | reverse complement strand
TGGGGATTGTTAAGGGGCTTCTTTCAAGAAGCCCCTTAACCGGGGTTCGGGGCAGAGCCCCGCCGCCATCACCCCGCGAATTGGCTGTTGTAAAGGTTGGTGTAGAAGCCGCCGCGGGAAAGCAGTTGGTGGTGAGTGCCCTGTTCGATGATATTGCCTTTGTCCATGACGAGAATGAGGTCAGCAGAGGTGATGGTGGAGAGACGATGGGCAATGACAAAGCTGGTTCTGCCTTCCATGAGTTTGAGAAATGCTTTTTGAATCCGAATTTCAGTGAGGGTGTCAATGGAACTGGTCGCCTCATCAAGAATGAGCATTTCAGGATCGGCGAGCATGGCGCGGGCAATGGTGAGCAGCTGCCGCTGTCCCTGCGAGAGCTCGCCCCCGTCATCCGACACCACGGTGTTGTAGCCGTTGGGAAGTCGCTTGATAAACGAATGGGCATGGGCAGCCTTGGCGGCTGCGAGCACCTCAGCTTCGGTTGCACCCGGCCTGCCGTAGGCGATGTTGTCCCGGATGGTGCCGGCGAACAGCCAGGTGTCCTGGAGCACCATACCAAAGCTTTTGCGCAGGCTGTCCCGGGTGATCTTCATGATGTCAATGCCGTCAATGGATATTTTGCCTGCGTCGATGTCGTAAAACCGCATAAGCAGGTTGACGAGGGTGGTTTTTCCACAGCCAGTCGGTCCGACGATTGCAATCATCTCACCGTGGTGCGCCTCAAATGACAGGCCCCGGATGAGCGGCTTGTTTTTATCATAGGAAAAATACACGTTGTCAAAACGGATGTTGCCCTGACAGTCGGTGAGTTCAACTGCATCCTGGGGATCGGGCTGCTGCGGCTTCGCATCGATGAGGGAAAAGATCCGGTCAAGCGATGCAAAGGCGGTCTGAATCTGGGCAGTGATGCCGGAGATTTCGTTAAACGGCTTTGCAAATTGGGCCGAGTAGATCAAAAAACTCGAGAGGATGCCGACTGATACTCCTTGAGTGATGCAGACAATGCCCCCGACTACCCCGACGACAATGTAGGAGATGTTGTTGACAAACCGGGTGCTCGGGTTGACGAGTGCAGAACCGAACATCGCCTTGGTTCCGGTTTTGCGAAGCCCTTCAGAGATCTCCCCAAACTGCTCCTCACTGCGCTGCTCCCGATTAAACGCCTTGACAATTTTCTGATTGCCCACAATTTCGGAGACAAAGGAGGAGAGCTCTCCCACTGACTGCTGCTGTTTCTGAAACGCCTTTTGGCTGTACTTGGTGATGTAGTACGCCACGAGCAGGCAGATCGGGGTGACGAGCAGAATTGCAAGGGTGATCCAAATGTTGAGGTAAAGCATGAAAGCAAGTGCGGTGAGCACTGTGACTGCCCCTGAAAAGAGGTTGGTGATTGAGACCGCCATCGCATCGCTCACGCTGTCGAGGTCGTTGGTGAACCGGCTGATCAGGTCGCCGTGCGGGTGATGGTCGTAGTAGGAGAGCGGCTGGTCGTTGAGGTTGGAAAACGTTTCCCGGCGCATATCCCGCACCACCATGTAGGAAACCTTGTTCGCGTACCGAGAGATAAACCACTGGAACAGCGAGGAGAGCAGGTAAATGACGCCGAGTGAGGTGAGAACCAAAATCAGGCCTTTGAAGTTGACGTTGCCCGGCCCGGCGATCTGGTCAATCGCCACGCCGTTGAGGTAGGTCGCGAGCACCACTCCGGCGCTCGCAAAAAACGCGCACACCAGCGCCATAATAATCGAAAATTTATACGCTCCCGCATAACCGAGCAGCCGCTTTAAGTTTTGTTTCATCGCTGCCCCTCCTTGAGTTTGGTCTGGGATTCATAGATTTCGCGGTAGGTCTTGCAGTCTTGCAACAACTCTTCATGGCGACCGAGGCCGACCGGCTCTCCGTCGTCGAGGACGAGGATGCGGTCGGCAGACGCGACTGAACTGATGCGCTGCGAGACAATGATCACAGTGCTCCCGCTGAGGTGTTCCGCCAGGGAGCGGCGAAGCTTGAGGTCGGTCTGGTAATCGAGCGCGCTAAGCGAGTCGTCGAGCAGGATCACTTCGGGGCGCTTGACGAGCGCGCGGGCAATGGCCAATCGCTGTTTCTGCCCGCCTGAAAAGTTCTTGCCTCCCTCAAAGATGGGGGAGTGCATCCCCTGCGGCAGCGCCTCCACAAATTCGTAGGCCTGGGCTGCCTTGAGCGCGTCCACAACTTGCTGATCGGTTGCGTCCTCCTTGCCCCAGCGGATATTGTCCGCAATGGTTCCCGAAAAGAGCACCGCCTTCTGCGGAACAATCCCAATGTGTTCCCGCAGATATTCCTGGGAAAGGGTGCGGACATCCTTTCCGCCAAACCGCACCGTGCCGCCCGACACGTCGTAAAACCGGGGAATCAGGTTGATGAGGGAGGTCTTTCCGCTCCCGGTCGGCCCGACGATGCCAAACACCTCTCCCCGCCCGATCGAAAAGGTCAGGCTGCTCAATACATCCTCCCCGCTGTTGTAACAAAAATGCACCTGTTCAAAGGAAACTGCAGGCGCTGTGGAATCGAGTGAACGCTCCCCTTCCATATCCTGCACGCTTGGCACCGTCTCGATCACCTCGTTGATGCGCGCTGCCGAAGCGGAGGCCTTGGTAAAGAGCACCACGAGGTTTGCGACAATAATCAGCGCCAGCAGGATTTGGGTGATGTAGTTGACCAGAGCAAGCACATTGCCCTGAGAGAGCGACCCGGCGTTTACGTTGATCGCGCCAAAGTAAAACACCGCGATGATGCCCGCGTTCATAATCAGCGAAGTGATCGGGTTCATGAGAGCGGAGATGTTGGTCACCCGGATATAGGCGGAGGAGAGCTTTTCAGTCGCCTCATTCATTCGCCGTTTTTCCCGCCTGTGCCGAGCAAACGCCCGGATGACCCGCACCCCGCTCAGATTTTCCTTGAGCACCTGGCCGAGCTGGTCCAGCCTGCGCTGGGTGTTTTTGTACAGCGGCACCGTCTTGTGCATGATCAGGTACAGCACCAGCACAAACACTGGAATGAGGATGGCAAAAATCAGCGACAGCTGCGGATCAATGTAGATCGACATAATGAGCGCGCCGATGCAGAGAAACGGAGCGCGTGTGACGAGACGGATGAGCATCGACACCGCCTGCACCACCTGGTTGACGTCGTTGGTCACCCGGTTGATGAGCGTCGCATTGCCGAAGCGGTCAATCTCTTGGTAGGACAGGCCGGAGATCTTGTGCATCAACTCAATCCGAATGGAATTGCCCACCCCGTGCGCCGTCACCGAAGCAAAATACTGACAGAGCAGCGCTGAGCCCAACCCGAGCAGGATGACTCCCAGCATAAACAACCCCATCTTCCACACATAGGACACATTTCCGTTGCGGACCCCAACGTCGATAATCCGCGCCATAAACAGCGGCAGCAGCAGCTCCAAAAACGCCTCGATCAGCTTTGCAAACGAACCGACGACCGCCTGCCTCCAATACGGCTTTAAAAACCGCCTGAGTTTAAACACCGCGTCCCCTCCTCATTTTCTTTCATTCTAATATGTAGTCTTAATTTTAGTACAATTTTCAAATTTATTCAATAGTCTTTTGGTTTGGAGTATGTTAAAATAGAATTGTTAACAATGTGTAAATGCTTTATTGATTTAGTTGACTAAATCGGTAAAGCGAAGTATACTAAATGCACATCATATCAGAATCAGTGAACATGGGAGGTACCAATGGAAGTTTTTTTGGATTCCCTCAGAAAAGAGGAGCAGGTGACCCTCAACCTGCGCAGGCTCTACGAGCAGTTCGGCTACAAAAAATACCGCATGGGCAAGTTTGAAGAATACGCGCTCTACATAGAAAACAAGAATTTTCTGCAAAGCGAGGCGATCATCACCTTCAACGACCTGGAAGGCAAGCTGCTCGCCCTCAAGCCCGACGTGACGCTTTCGATCGTCAAGCACACCAATGCCACCCGGAAAAGCGCGGAAAAGGTGTACTACACCGAAAACATCTACCGCCTTTCCAAGCGCAACCACGAGTACAAGGAGATCAGCCAAATGGGCCTCGAGTTCATTGGAGACCTCGACCCCTACGCGATGATTGAGGTCATCGGCCTTGCGCTGAGCAGCCTCAACACCATCAGCCCGCAGTTTCTCCTCGACATCTCTCACATGGGATTTGTCACCGGGCTGTTTGACAGCCTGGGGGCGGAATACCATGTACAGGAACAGTTGCTCAGCTGCATCCGCTCCAAAAACCTCCACGAACTGCGCTCCATCGCCGCGCAGGCGGGGATCTCGGATTTTTACCGGGACAAGCTCGAAAAAATCACTCTGCTCTACGGCGATTTCGAGCAGACGCTCGACGCTGCGCAGGAAATTGTGCTCAACGACCAGATGCAGAATGCGGTCAGCGAGCTGCGCGCCCTTTTTGAGGCTTTAAAGAACACCGAGTTTGCGGATAACATCCGACTCGATTTCTCGATTATCAACGATGTCAACTACTACAACGGCATCATCTTCCGCGGCTATGTGGAAAACGTGCCCCGCGCGGTGCTCGCCGGCGGGCGGTACGACAACCTGATGAAGCGGTTCAACAAAGACGTGGGCGCTATCGGGTTTGCGCTCTACCTCGACGAACTGGGCCGAACCTACAAAAACACCCTGCAATACGACGTCGACGCCCTGATCCTGTACGACGAGGGCGCAGATTATGCCGCGTTGTTCGCCGCTGTCAGCAAACTGACGCAAGACGGTATGCGGGTGCGGGCGGAAAAGGAAATTCCCGCCGATCTGCGTGCAAAGCAAACACTCCGCTTTGCAAACGGAACACTTGAGGAGGTGCAGAACAATGCTTAACATCGCCCTGCCAAAAGGCCGGCTTGGAGACAAGGTGTACGAGCTGTTCTCAAGCATTGGCTACGACTGCAAATCAATTTACGAGGACAACCGCAAACTTGTATTTGAAAACAAGGAAAATGGGGTGCGTTACCTGCTTGTCAAGCCATCCGACGTCGCGATTTACGTTGAACACGGGGCGGCGGATGTCGGAGTCGTGGGCAAGGATATCCTGCTCGAGAGCGACCCCGATATTTACGAGCTGCTCGACCTGGGGTTGGGAAAATGCCGGGTCGCTGTCGCCTCGAAAAATGACTACCATGAAGACACCGACACCACCCTGCGGGTAGCCACCAAATACGTCAACATCGCTAAGCGCTACTACGCGTCCATCAACCGGGAAATTGAGATCATCAAGCTCAACGGCTCAATCGAGCTCGCCCCGATCCTCGGACTCTCGGATGTCATCGTCGACATTGTTGAAACCGGGAGCACGTTAAAGGAAAACAACCTGCGGGTGTTCACCGACATCGTGGACATCAGCGCACGGTTTATCGCCAACAAATCGAGTTTTAAATTCAAAAACGACCGGATCGACGAGATGGTTTCCAAGCTCGCCGCAGCACTCGAACAGAAAAAGGGGGAATCCAAATGATTAAGATCTTGGATTACAAAGAGGTAGAAATCAAAGAAATTCTCACCCGGGACAACAACAACGACCGGAGCGTGGACGAAATCGTCTCGGGCATTCTCGAGGATGTGCGCACAAATGGAGACACCGCACTGCTCGGGTACTGCGAAAAGTTCGACAAGGCAAAGCTGAGCTCCCTCGAGGTCTCCCAGCAGGAGATCGACGACGCATTCAGCAGCATTGACCCTGACTTTATCAAAACCCTTGAGCTGGCGCGGGACAACATCGAGGCGTTCCACACCCAGCAGATCCGCAAAAACTTTGTTCTCAACGACAAGGAGGGCATTGTCCTCGGCCAGAAGGTCACTCCGATCGAAAAGGTCGGCCTCTACGTGCCGGGCGGCACCGCGAGCTATCCCTCCTCCGTGCTCATGAACACAGTCCCTGCCAAACTCGCGGGGGTCACCGAAATTGTGATGGCCACCCCGCCGAGCAGCGACGGCACCATTGCCGCGCCCATCCTCGCCGCCGCCAAAGTCGCCGGCGTCACCCGCATCTTCAAGATGGGCGGCGCGCAGGCAGTCGCAGCACTGAGCTATGGCACCGAAAGTGTACCAAAGGTCGACAAGATTGTCGGTCCAGGCAACATCTTTGTCGCAACCGCCAAGCGCATGGTGTACGGCACGGTGGACATTGACATGATCGCAGGCCCGAGTGAAATCCTCGTGCTCGCCGACGGCAGCTGCAACCCGCGCTATGTGGCCGCTGATCTGCTCTCCCAAGCCGAGCACGACCGGCTCGCAAGCGCAGTGCTCGTCACCGACAGCCCGGAGCTCGCCAAGGCGGTGCAGGCTGAGCTCGAGGTGCAGATTCCCCAGCTTTCCCGCGCTGACATTGCTCGGGAATCGATTGATACCAACGGAAAAATCGTCCTCGCCGACTCGATGAAACAGGCGGTGGAAATCAGCAACCTGATCGCCCCTGAGCACCTCGAAATCTGCGTGGACGACCCGTTTGCACTGCTCAACTCAGTGAAAAATGCGGGTTCGATCTTCCTCGGCAAAAACGTGCCCGAAGCGCTCGGCGATTACTTCGCAGGCCCCAACCACACCCTGCCCACCAGCGGCACCGCCCGCTTTTCCTCCCCCCTGTCCGTGGATGACTTCGTCAAAAAATCTTCTTTTATCTATTACACCAAACAAGCCCTTTCGGACGTGCAGGCGCGCGTCGTCGACTTCGCCACCCGCGAAGGCCTCACCGCCCACGCCAAATCCGTCAGCATCCGGTTTGAAGACTGATGTATTTGGGGCGCTGCCCCAAGCCCCGGTTAAGGT
>EQ973339.1:499390-514442 GCA_000158655.1 [Clostridium] methylpentosum DSM 5476 | reverse complement strand
TCCCCTAAGCGGGGTCCGGGGCAGCGCCCCGAATGCATCCAACCATCAAAAGGGAGGTACTTATGAGCAGATTTTTGAGTGAGCGGTTTGCGGAGATCGAGCCGTACACGCCTGGAGAACAACCGCAGGACTTTGATTACATCAAATTAAATACCAATGAATCCCCCTATCCGCCTTCTCCGAAGGTACTCGAGGCAGTCAATGCAGAGGAAACCGCAAAACTGCGGCTGTACTCTGACCCGGAAGTGCGGCAGCTGACCCAGGAGATTGCAGAATTTTATGGGGTTCGCCCTACTCAGGTATTTGTGGGCAATGGGTCGGACGAGGTGCTCGCCTTCAGCTTTTTGGCGTTTTGCGACGCAGACCATCCGGTCTGCTTTCCTGATATCACCTATGGATTTTACAAAGTATTTGCACAGCTGTTCTGCCTTGACGCGCAGCAGATTCCCCTCCAAGAGGATTTTTCGGTCCGTGTGGAGGATTACTGTGACTGCGGCAGAATGGTGGTGCTCGCCAACCCCAATGCGCCGACTGGGCTGAGCCTGAGCACTGACCAGATTGAGCGGATTTTACAGACCAATCCAGATCACATTGTCCTCATTGACGAGGCGTATGTCGACTTTGGCGGCGAAAGCTGTATTCCGCTGCTCGGGCGCTACCCCAATTTGATTGTCGTGCAGACCTTTTCCAAATCCCGTTCCCTCGCAGGCGCGCGGCTCGGGTTTGCGGTCGCCTCGGAGGAACTCATTGAGGACCTCAACAAAATGAAGTTTTCCTTTAATCCCTACAACATCAACCGCCTCTCAATTCTCGCCGGTACGGCGGCAATGAACGACAAGGCGTATTTTGAGCAGTGCCGGGAAGAAATCCTGTCCACCCGCTCGAAAACCAAAGCGGCTCTGGAACAGCTCGGCTTTCAAGTGCTCGACTCCAAGACAAATTTCCTCTTTGTGCGCCACCCTGATCTGTCAGGTGACGACTATACGAGACAATTGAGGAAAAAATCCATTCTTGTCCGCCATTTTTCACAGACAAGAATCAAAAATTATGTTAGAATAACAATAGGAACCCCAAAGCAGATGGAAACGCTGCTTGAGGCCACCAAAGAAATTCTAGCAATTCGGAGGCAGGAACTATGAGAGCTTTTGAACTCACCCGCAAAACAAACGAAACCGACATCACCCTGACACTCAACCTCGACGGAACCGGCGTGTATCAAAATGCGACCGGCTGTGGCTTTCTCGACCACATGCTCGACCTCTTCGCCCGCCATGGGCGGTTTGACCTCGCGGTGCGCTGTCAGGGCGACACCTATGTCGACTATCACCACACCGTCGAGGACATCGGCATTGTGCTCGGCAAGGGCTTTGCAACTGCACTCGACGACATGAAGGGCATCCGCCGGTACGGCCAGTTCATTCTCCCGATGGACGAGGCGCTCATCCTCTGCGCGGTCGACATCAGCGGCAGGACCTATTTAAACTACGACGTTTCGATTCCCGCCCAAAAGATCGGGGATTTTGACACCGAGCTCGCCCAGGAATTCATGGCGGCGTTCACCCGCTCCATGGGGATTACGCTGCACATCAAGCAACTCGCGGGCAGCAACTCCCACCACATCATCGAGGCGATGTTTAAAGCGCTCGCGCGCGCCCTGAAAGAAGCGGTTGAAATCGACCGAAAATATGCAAACGAGATTCCCTCCACCAAGGGCACCATTGTCTAAAACAGGAGGCAAGTATGATTGCAATCATTGACTACGGGGTGGGCAACCTGTTTTCCCTGAGCAGTTCCCTCACCTACCTCGGCCTTGACAACAAAATCACCAGCAGTGCGGAGGACATCCTTTCCGCTGACCGGATCATCCTGCCCGGCGTGGGGGCATTTTCCGACGCTGTGCAGAAACTGCGCGACACGGGTCTCATCGACACCATCCGGCAGCAGACTGCGGCGGGCAAGCCGTTGCTCGGTATCTGCCTCGGCATGCAGCTGCTGTTTGACAAAAGCTACGAGTACGGGGAGCACGACGGCCTCGGCCTTGTCCCGGGCAGGGTCTGTCCCATTGCGGACGACCTCACCCGGCCGCTCAAGGTGCCCCACATCGGCTGGAACGCCCTGCACTTCCCCAAGCCCGACCCGCTGTTCAAGTATGTGCGCGAGGGCGACTGCGTCTACTACGTCCACTCGTTCTATGCAAAGGACTGCACGGAAAACACCATTGCCACCTCGGAATACGACATCACCATCACCGGCGCGGTGCGCAGCGGCAGCGTCTACGGCACACAGTTCCACCCCGAAAAAAGCGGCGAGGTGGGGCTCAACATCCTCAGGGCATTTTCTGAACTATAGGAGGAAGCAAGCGTATGCAGATTTTTCCCGCAATCGACCTGCGCGGCGGACAGGTGGTCCGGCTGACCCAGGGCGATTACGATCAAATGGACATCTACTCCCCCGACCCGGCGGACATTGCCCGCAAATTCAAGGCTGCGGGGGCGAAAAACCTCCACGTCGTCGACCTCGACGGGGCGAAAGACGGGACATTGGCCAACTTCGACGCCATCCGCGCCATTGTCCAGGAGGGCGGCCTCTTCATCGAGGTGGGCGGCGGCATCCGGGACGAAGAGCGCATCCGGCAGTACCTCGACCTCGGGGTGGGCCGGGTGATCCTCGGCACGGTCGCAATCACCAATTTTTCCTTTTTAAAAGAGATGGTCGCCAAATACAAAGAAAAGATCGCAGTGGGCGTCGACGCAAAGGACGGTTTCATTGCAATCAACGGCTGGAAGGAAATCACCGGCACCAAATCGGTTGACTTCTGCAAAGAACTTGTCGAAATCGGGGTGAAAACGGTGATTTACACCGACATCTCTAAGGACGGCGAGCTCAAGGGAACCAATCTTGAGATTTACAAGACCCTCAGCGAATTGGACGGCCTTGACATCGTCGCCTCGGGCGGAATCTCGTTTGAACGAGAGATCACCGCGCTCAAAGAGATGGGCACCTATGCCGCAATCGTGGGCAAGGCAATTTACACCGACAAACTCGACCTGAAACGGGTTATTCAGCTTGCGGAGGGAAATGCATGATTACCAAACGGATTATCCCCTGCCTCGACATTCGCGACGGGCGGGTGGTCAAAGGGGTCAACTTCGAGGGCATCCAGGATGTGGAACACCCTGTAGAACTCGCGAAATTCTACAACCAGAGCGGTGCGGACGAGCTGGTGTTTTACGACATCACCGCGTCTTTTGAAGGGCGCGCCCTGTTCACCGACATCCTGACCCAGGTCGCGAGCCAGATCTTTATCCCCCTCACCGTGGGCGGCGGCATCAACACCCTAGACGACTTTGACCGGGTGCTCAAATGCGGCGCGGACAAGGTGAGCGTCAACTCGGGCGCAATCAAAAACCCCAAGCTCATCGAACAGGCCGCAAAAAAATACGGCGACCAGTGCGTCGTGCTCTCGATGGACATCAAGCGGGTGGATGGACAGTTCCGCCTCTTTGCCAAGGGCGGCCGGGAGGACACCGGCATCGACGCGCTCGAGTGGGCCAGGATGGGGGAGCAAAACGGCGCGGGAGAGCTTGTGGTCAACAGCATTGACACCGACGGCGTCAAGGATGGATTCGACCTCGAAATGCTCGCGGCAATTGCCGACCGGGTGAACATCCCGATCATCGCCTCGGGCGGCGCTGGGCGGATGGAGGATTTTTCCGAGCTGTTCCACACCCTCCCCAAGGTGGATGCCGGACTCGCCGCCTCCATCTTCCACTTCAAAGAAATTGAGATCAGAGACTTGAAAACCTACCTGCGCGGGCAGGGTATAGAAATGAGGATATAACAATGATCACAGTGGACAAACTGAAATTCGACGCAAACGGCCTGATTCCCGCCGTTGTGCAGGACTATTACACCAAGCAGGTGCTCACCGTCGCTTACATGAACAAAGAGAGCCTGCGCATCAGCATGGAGGAAGGGATGACCTGCTTTTTCAGCCGCAGCCGTCAGGAGCTGTGGAGAAAGGGCGAGACCTCAGGCAACCGTCAGCACATCGTATCGATCAAGGCAGACTGCGACTCCGACGCGCTCGTGGTCGAGGTCGTTAAGGACGGCCCGGCCTGCCACACCGGAGCCGAATCCTGCTTCAACGACACCCTATTTACCAGTGCGGAGCGCAAGGAATTCTCGTTTGACAGCCTCTACAAGCTGATCGAGGGCAGAAAGACCGAGAAAAAAGAGGGTTCCTACACCACCTATCTCTTTGAAAAGGGGATTGATAAAATCCTCAAAAAGGTGGGCGAGGAGTGCACTGAAGTGGTCATCGCGGGCAAGGCGGAGGACAAAGAGGAAACGGTTTACGAAATCTCCGACCTCGCCTATCACGTGATGGTGCTCATGGTGCAGATGGGTATTTCCATCAACGACATCATCGACGAACTCGCCAAACGCCACGTCATTGACCACAAGGTCAAACAGGAAAGAATGCAATAAGATGAAATTTCTCTCCAACCCGCACACCCACACCGTGTACTGCGACGGGCAGAATACCCCAGAGGAGATGGTGCTCGCCGCTGTGCAAAAGGGCTTTACCTCTCTCGGCTTTTCGGGGCACTCCTACACCCCGTTCGACAAATCCTGTTCGATGAGCGAGAGCGGCACCGCCGCCTATTGCAGAGAAATCCGCACCCTCCAGGGACTCTACCGCACCCAGATTGAGCTCTTTCTCGGCATTGAGTGGGATTATTATTCCGAAATCGACCGGGAGCAATACGATTACACCATCGGTTCGGTGCACTATATCCAAGGGGAAAGCGGAAAATACTACTGCGTTGAAAACACCCCCGAGGAGCTCGACGCCTGCATCAAGCTGCTCTGCGGCGGGGATGGCATCGAGCTCGCCCGGCGGTACTACGCCCTGGTCACCGAGATGGCGGTCAAAAACAGGCCGGACATCCTCGGTCACTTTGACGTGCTCAAAAAGCTCAACCAGGGGGGACGTTTTTTCGACGAGGAGAGCCCCGCCTACCGCCGCATTGCACTCGACGCAGTCGACGCGGTCGCCGAGACCGGGTGCATCTGTGAGATCAACACCGGTGGAGTCTACCGGGGCTATCGCAGTGAACCCTATCCCTCCCCCTTTCTCCTCAAGCGGATGGCGGAAAAACGGATTCCCATTATTCTGAGCTCCGACGCACACGATCCAGCTGCGCTTGACTTTTTTCTGGAGGAATCCCTCGAACTCGCCCGCTCCTGCGGGTTTGAGACCGTGCGGATTCTCCGGGACGGCGGCTTTAAGGAAGTCCCGATTGGCTGATCAAACGGTGGATGACAAACCATAAATATCATAGCACAGAGCAAAGGCCGCCTTTTTGGAAAAGGCGGCCTTTGCCCGTTTTGAAATCCCATGTCTCTGCAAGACGCGATTTGCTGATCTTAAAAAGACAGCAGGCCATTCAAATCAAGCCCTGAAAAACTTTTCATAAGACGAGACGACGCCGACTCTCTCCCTAAGAATTGCCCAGTTTAGGCGATTTCTCTTTCAAAAACAAAATCCAAACTCAATTGAGGTAACTATTTTAACTCAAAGCGGTTACTCTAATAGAGTCGAACATATAGGAGGGGGATGTGCGTTGACAATTGGGGAAGCAGTCAGAGAGAGAATCACCGGATTGTGCCATGCCAATGGGATAACAGTGAATAAGCTCAGTACAATGAGCGGGGTGACACAATCGACGCTAAACAACATTGTCAGCGGACGCAACCACAGCACGACGATCTCAACCATCAAAAAGTTGTGTGACGGCTTGGAGATTTCCATCATTGAGTTCTTCCAAAGCGAATTGTTCGAGGACCTGGAGCAGGAGGTGCGATAGCCCGCGCCAGCCAGGCAATTGACACAGTCAGATTTCTAAAATTTGAATAGAGTGCAGTGCAAAAGCCGTCTTGTATTGAGGCGGTTTTTGTGCGTTTCAGGCAGTTTGGCTGGGACAAAATCTGGCCCCGCAGAAGATCCAATGCGCCCTTAGGTTGTGCAAACGCTGGGATTAGATGAACTCGCGTTCTCCTGCAAGTATTTCTCAGACCTGTACCGAGCCGTTGACACCCCCTCTTTAAAAAAACAAGCAATAATTTGGGCGCGGTATATAAGTGTTTAATATGGAGGAAATTCTATATATAGTATTTCGGTTTTTGAGAAGATACTTTGTCGACAGCTCGAAGTTGGCCCGAAACCGCATCCGGTTTTGCGGGCAGCTGAGGTATCTCTGTGTGAACAATCCCATCCCCTCCGGCGCCGCTGCATCATTGCCGGGGGCGACTGGACAGCTCGGGGGTGTCGTCACTGCCCTGCGAGGTTGGTCACACTGCACCCCTGCCGCTGGGCGTAGGCGACCGTGCAGGCAGTGCCGCCGCTGGCGCGGGTGAGGTAGCAGATGCAGTGGCCGCTGTTGTCGACCAAATGGCGGTTGCGCTTGTGGTAACAGCCCGGCTGATACTGTTCACACACCATGACGACCTTGTCCGCCCAGCGCTTGATCGACTCGTACCGCCGCACATCGTCTGCCTGCCACAAGTCCGCCTGACCTGGAAACGGCAGAACCAAAATGAGTTTGATGTCGGGATACTTTCGCTTTAATTTGAGAACCATCTGGGCGCAGAGGGTGTCAAACCCCTGCGCCCCGCCGCAGCCGAAATAGAGAACGCCCTGGGAAATGAGCCGCTTGATCTCATGTTTCAGGCGTTTTTTTATTTTGGGGTAGAGTTTTTTGGGGATGTCCCGGTGCCCGGTAAAACAACAGGTTTTCTCTTTCATATCTATCACCTTACTATAATCTTAAAAATCATATATTTTATATGATTTTTAAGTTTGCTTTTGCACAGCTTGAGTTACAATACCAGTAGGAAAATAATTTCTAAAGATTACAACTGTTTAAATCCAAAACGGCACACTGCCAATCAAAGGAGCAATACAGCCCCTTGTATGCTCAAAATCCCATAAATCGTGATTTTTTCTCATTACAGAGGACTTTTCTGGTAAATAATGAGATAAAATAGAATATGTGATTTAAGTTATAGAAACAAGGTTGGTATCAATGAAAGCAAACAAGTGTGGACATAGAGTGCGTGTTGCAAGGACTACGCAAAATCCCCGGTTAACACAGGACGATTTGGTGGCAAAGCTTCAAATCAACGGGGTTCACATTTCAAAAAATACATTGTCCAGAATTGAAATTGGCGACCGGTACGTCACAGATTTGGAACTGCTTGCATTTGCAAAAATTTTAGGGGTGACGACCAACTGGCTTTTGGAAGAGAGCAACGATCCCTATAAAAGATAGATTAAAGAAAGAATTGAATCTAAGCATATCATAGCATTTTTGTTTCGCGAAAAGTCCATTGTCTTGAGATTCTTCAATTTTTATACGAAAAGTAGGAAACACAAGAAAACACCACCCATGGATGCACCCACAGGCGGTGTTTTCTTGTGTGAAGCGGTCAATCGCCGAGTCGCATCAATCATCATAGATCATGTTAGACTTCAATATTTTTCCGCTGTTTGATCTGATTGAATGTATTCCGCGGGGATGTCCTCCAAAAACCGGCTCGGCTTTTTCTTCCTCCCGTCCACCTCGAGGGCGCAGCTCAGGTAGAGCCGCTGCTTGGCCCTCGTCATCGCGACATAAAACGTCCGGCGCTCCTCGTCCAAATCCCCGCTGAGCTGGGCGAAATAGCTGGGGAACTGGTCGTCCTGTAAACCCGCGAGGAACACCGTATCAAACTCCGCGCCCTTTGCCTGGTGCACCGTCAGAATCGGCACCCGGGGCTTGAGGGCGAGCATCCGGTCCAGATTGGTGGAGGAGAGCGCCGCGGTCTCGAGAAACGCGAGGATGCAGTCGAGCCGCCCGGGCGAGAGCCCCTCCATTTCCCGGGCAATTTCGCGCAGCTCTGCGAGATTTCTCAGCCTTTTTTCCTCCCCTTCGCAGAGCTGCTTCATCCGCATGGCCTCCATGATCCTGTCGAGCAGGCTGGAGAGCGGAAGCTCCTCCGACGCTCGCCGCAGTGACTCAATGGTAGAGGAGAGCTTATCAAACCGCCCTTGGTAGCGCTCGTACACCGCTTTTCGCTGCTGCAGAGTGGGCAACAGCTTGTGCGCCGTAAGGTGGAGCAGCACGTCCTTAGTCGCCAGGATGTCATCCATCGCGTCGTGGCTCGATTTTACTTCGGTGTCGAGCAGTTTGCTCAGCGTCTCAAGCTTGTGGTTGGGCAAGTCGGGGTAGAACCGCCGTGCGAGGTCGAGGGTGTCGTAATACTCCTCGTATTCTGCCGGAGGCAGCCCGAGCCGGGAGAGCTCACTTGCCAGAATCGTCAGGTCAAATCCCACGTTGTGCCCCACGACGACTGCGCCCCGCACAAAACTGCAGAACTCTGCGAGCACCTGGGGCGGCTCCCCGCCCCGCTCGGCGAGCAGGGCGTCGCTAAAGTGGTGCACTGCCTCGGACTGCCCCACCGGTTTGGAGGGGTGCAACAGCTGTTCAAAGCTGCGCAGCACTCGCCCTGTCTCGTCGATGCGCACCGCGGCAATCTGGATGATCTCATCCGACGAGGTGTCCGTCCCAGTGCTCTCGACGTCGAACACAACGACGTTTTTGCCGTAGAGAGCCCGGGTCAGGCCGTCGTAGGGGTCGCCGTAGAGCAGGGTGTCGCGCTGCACAAAATCGCTGAGCCGGATGCCGAGGGCGCGGTGTTCCTTGCACTCGAGCTTGCGGATGGTCTGCACCCCCACCCCTTTGGCATAGCCGAGCAGGATCCGCTCCAGGCTGGTGTCGTCGTATTTGTTGACGAGCAGCTTTAAAAACGCGAGGACGTCCTTGACCTCCTTGGTGCGGAAAAACTTGAACTGGTCGGCGAGCAGAAAATCGATCCACTGATCCTGTTCCAGATTTAGCTTGAGGAACTCTTCGCTGAGCTTTTGATTGTGCTGATTGTTACGGCTGAGCACCGCGACGCGGGAGCGGTCGGGCGGATTCAGGCGCTTGATTTCACGATAAATCCAGGCCGCCTCCTCCGCGACGCTGCGGGCCGTTTTGCAGGTGATCAGCTCCCCTCGCTGCGCGGCGTGGGCGATGATCTCCCCGCCGTACACCGATTCGACCTGCGCTGGGAAGGAGGCCTTTAAAAACGCATAGGATGCGTTCAACAGCACCTGGGTGGAACGGTAGTTTTGATCAAACACCACCCGAACAGGGTCATAATCCCGCTCAAAGCCGCTGAAAATATCCCGCGGTTTAGAGCCGCGCCACTGGTAGATGGTTTGAAAATAGTCGCCGCAGAGCATGAGGCGGGAGGAGCCAAAAATTTTTTGAATGATGCCGTATTCAATCAGACTTGTGTCCTGCACCTCGTCGATGTGTATAAATTTGTAGCTTTCTGCAATACTAGCAGCGTATTCCGGGTTGGAGAGGATTTCAGAGGCTTTGCCGAGCAGGTCGTTAAAATCAAGGGCGTGCCGCTCGGCAAGGGTGCGGTCGTACAGCTTGAGCAGTTTTGCCCCGAATTTGAGCAAAAAACGGAACTGGGCGACATTGACCCCGCCTCGCTCCTTGCAGGTCGCCTCGAGCTTGTCGTAGTGGTTGTCATAGCAGTGCTTAATCACTGCGGCGTTGGAACGCCCGGGCAGCAGCAGGCGCTGTTCCTTGATGTGATCGATAAATTTCTGCACCGCGGCGATGCTCCCCTTGCCCATCAGGCTCAGGTCAAAGCTGCTCAGCAGCTCGCGGCAGTCGTCCTCGTCGTAGATCACAAACCCACTCGGGAGGTCAGTCGTTTTGACAAACGCCTGGATGAGCTCGTAACAAAAGCTGTGGAAGGTGCGCACCTCGATCTTGAGGCCCTCCGGTCCGACGGCAGAGACAATCCGCTCCTTCATCTCCTTGCAGGCGCGGTTGGTGAAGGTGAGGCAGAGCACCTGCTCTGGGGCTGCTCTGCCCTCCCGCAGAAGCTTGACAATGCGCAGGGCGAGGGTGTTGGTCTTTCCGGTGCCCGCGGCGGCGAGCAGCAGGATGTTGCGACCAAGCTCGTCCACCACATACTTCTGCTGCTGGTTCAGTTTCTGGTACTGGCTGTCAAAATCAAACATACAAACTCCATTCCGCCGATTCCGGCCGGCTGGTTTCTTCTGGCCGAGATGTCCGGCCGGGCGGCAATTTGAGCAAACATTCTGAAGGAACCGGTAAATTTTTATCGGTCAAGTGAAAGCATTTGCTGTGCGCACAACCGCAGACGGTTCCTGTTTGAATCGCGGTGTGGCGGGGGAACTCCACTCAATCCATCTGTCCCGGTAAAGACATTCAACAACGGACGAGACATGGATGCAGCACAGTCTCCTTTTCAATTCCCCTCGCTGATTCACCCTCTGTGCATCTGCGCCCAGTGCTAAAAGCAGCGGTTTCCTCGCCTGCACAGGCTTGTAGATTCTGCTCCTTGCACATTGTTCAGGACGGAACTCTGCGTGCAGATTTTGGAAAGCAGGACTTGCGGACAAACATATGAATGCCTTTTCTCAGCGCACAGCCCGACTACAAGACCACTCCTTTTAAAAACGCTTTTCTGTCAGCAACTGGGGAATAGACAGAGAAAATCTCCCATCCTGTCATCCTTTGTATTATACCCCACTCCCTCCCCTATGGCAAGCGGCGGATTCGCTTGACATCATCAAGAATTGCCGCTACAATTAATAATTGAGTAAAAAAATCCAATTTAGATAGAAACAATCCAATGGAGGAGCTATGACCAGAAAACCCAAAAACACCTATGGCAACGAGAGCATCTCGTCCTTAAAAGGCGCCGACCGCGTCCGCAAACGCCCCGGCGTCATCTTCGGCTCAGACGGGCTGGAGGGCTGTGAGCACTCGGTCTTTGAAATTCTCTCGAACTCGATCGATGAGGCGCGGGAAGGGTATGGCGACAAAATCGTGATCACCCGCTTTGCCGACCACTCGATTGAGGTGGAGGACTTCGGCCGCGGCATCCCGGTGGATTACAACCCCATTGAAGAGCGGTTCAACTGGGAGCTCGTGTTTTGCGAGCTGTACGCCGGCGGCAAATACAACACCAACAATGCCGAATCCTACGAGTTCTCCCTCGGCCTCAACGGGCTCGGCTTGTGCGCAACCCAGTATTCCTCCGAGTATATGGATGTTGAAATTCACCGGGACGGCTTTGTCTACACCCTGCACTTTGAGCACGGGGAGAATGTCGGCGGGCTGATGAAACGGGAAAACGGCCGCAAAAAAAGCGGAACGAAAATCAAGTGGAAACCCGACTTACAGGTGTTTACCGACATTGATATCCCCGCGGAATACTATCACGACATCCTCAAGCGCCAGGCGATCGTCAACAACGGCCTGCGCTTTGAATTCCGCAACCAGACCGAAAACGGATTTGAAACCGAAGAATTTCTCTATGAGGAGGGCATCACCGACTACGTCAAGGAGATCGCGGGGGAGGAATCCCTCACCTCGGTACAGAGCTGGCAGGCGGAGCGCACCGGCCGCGACCGGGCGGACAAGCCGGACTACCGGGTGAAGCTGGGCGTTGCGCTCACCTTCTCTAACCGCGTCAAACTCACCGAATACTACCACAACTCGAGCTGGCTCGAGCACGGCGGTTCCCCCGAGCGGGCGGTCAAGCAGGCGATGGTCTCTCAGATCGACGCCTATTTAAAACAAAACGGAAAATATCTCAAAAACGAGAGCAAGGTGAGCTTTGCCGACATTGAGGACTGCTTGGTGCTGGTTTCGTCGTCGTTCTCCACCCAGACCTCCTATGAAAACCAGACCAAAAAATCCATTACCAACAAGTTTATCTACGAGGCGATGACTGAGTTCCTCAAGCATCAGCTCGAGGTCTATTTTATTGAAAACCCGATTGAGGCGGGCAAAATCGCCGAACAGGTGCTCATCAACAAGCGCAGCCGTGAGAAGGCAGAAAAAACCCGCCTGAACCTCAAAAAGACGCTGTCGGGCAGCGTAGACCTCGCCAACCGGGTGCAGAAGTTCGTCGACTGCCGTACCAAGGACCTCTCCCGCCGCGAAATTTTCATTGTGGAGGGCGACTCGGCGCTCGGCTCCTGCAAGCTCGGACGGGACGCGGAATTCCAGGCGATCATCCCGGTGCGCGGCAAAATCCTCAACTGTCTCAAGGCGGGTTATGACAAGATATTCAAAAACGACATCATCAGCGACATCATCAAGGTGCTCGGCTGCGGTGTGGAGGTCAAATCCAAGGCGAACAAGGACCTCTCGAGCTTTGATCTGAACGGGCTGCGGTGGAACAAGGTGATCATCTGCACCGATGCGGACGTCGACGGGTTCCAGATCCGGACCCTCATTCTCACCATGCTCTACCGCCTCACCCCGACGCTCATTGACGAGGGGTATGTCTACATCGCACAGACCCCGCTGTTTGAGATCACCACCAAGAAAAAAGTGTATTTTGCCTACAGTGAATCGGAAAAAACCCACATTCTCAGCATGCTGGGGGATGAAAAGTTCACCCTGCAGCGCTCCAAGGGATTGGGTGAAAACGAACCCGACATGATGTGGCTGACTACCATGTGCCCCGACACCCGGCGGCTGGTCAAGGTCACCCGCGCAGAGGCCGAGGCGACGAGCGCGATGTTTGACCTGATGCTCGGGGACAATCTGCAGGGGCGCAAGGACTTTATCTCAGAATTCGGCGCAGATTACATCGATCAGGCAGACGTTTCATAAGGGAGGGAGAACATGGCCAAGAAGAAAAACAACACAGAAAAGCAAAAAAAGGTGAACGCCAACGCCTACATCGAAGGCGCAGGCATTGTGGAGGAGCAGCTCATCACCGACACGCTGGAAAAAAACTACATGCCCTATGCAATGAGCGTTATCCTCTCCCGCGCCCTGCCCGAAATTGACGGGTTTAAGCCCTCCCACCGCAAGCTGCTCTACACCATGTACAAAATGGGGCTGCTCACCGGCGCGCGGACCAAATCCGCAAACATTGTCGGTCAGACGATGCGGCTCAACCCCCACGGAGACCAGACGATCTACGAGACGATGGTCCGGCTCTCCCGCGGTTACCAGGCGCTGCTTCACCCTTATGTGGACAGCAAGGGAAACTTCGGCAAGGCGTACTCCCGCGACATGGCGTACGCTGCCTCCCGTTACACCGAGGCAAAGCTCGACCCGATCTGCAACGAGCTGTTCCGGGACATTGACAAGGACACCGTCGAGTTTGTCCCCAACTACGACAACTCAACCAAGGAGCCCCGCCTGCTGCCGACCACCTTCCCCTCGATTCTCGTCAACTCCAACGTCGGCATCGCAGTGTCGATGGCGAGCGCGATCTGCCCCTTTAACCTGCAGGAGGTCTGTGAGGCGACGATCGCTTTCATGAAAAACAGCGAATGCGACCTCACCGAAATTCTCAAAGGCCCCGACTTCCCGGGCGGTGGGTTTCTCGTTCAAAATCCGTCCGAGCTCGAAAAGATTTACCGAACCGGACGGGGGTCTATCCGGGTCCGCTCCCGTTACAACTACGACAAATCGAACAACTGCATTGAGATCACCGAAATTCCGCCGACGACCACCGTCGAGGCAATTATGGACAAGATCATCGATCTGGTCAAGCAAAATAAGGTCAAGGAAATCTCGGATATGCGAGACGAAACCGACCTGTCTGGCCTCAAACTCACCATCGACCTCAAACGGGGAACCGATCCGGACAGGCTGATGCGCCGCCTCTTTAAGCTCACCCCGCTCGAGGACAGCTATTCCTGCAACTTTAACGTCCTCATCGCGGGAACCCCCCGGGTGCTCGGCGTCTACGACCTGCTCGACGAGTGGGTGGCGTTCCGCGTCGAGTGCATCAAGCGGCGGGTGTGGTTTGAGCTGACCAAGAAAAAAGAAAAGCTCCACCTGCTCCAGGGCTTGCAAAAAATCCTGCTCGACATCGACAAGGCGATCCGCATCGTGCGGGAGACCGAGGAGGAAAAAGAAGTTGTCCCCAACCTGATGATCGGGTTTGGGATTGATGAAATCCAGGCGGAATATGTCGCGGAGATCAAGCTGCGCCACCTCAACCGGGAGTACATCCTCAAGCGCACCGCCGAAATTGACCAGCTCATCCAAGAGATCGCCGACATGGAGGAAATCCTCGCAGACAAGCGCAGGGTCAAGCAGATCATCATCAAGGAACTCAAGGACGTGATCAAAAAATACGCCCAGCCGCGCCGTAGCCTGTTCATCTATCCAGACAGCGTGTTTGACGATGAAGAGGAAGAGGAAATTCCCAACTATCCGGTGCACGTCTTTCTCTCGGAGCAGGGGTATTTCAAAAAGATCACCCCCCAGTCTCTGCGCATGAGCGGGGAGCACAAGCTCAAGGAAGACGATCGGATGATCACCCACATCGAGACGACCAACAACACCGACCTGCTGTTCTTTACTGACAAGATGCAGGTGTATAAATACAACCTCAGCCAGTTCCCCGATACCAAGGCGAGCGTGCTCGGGGAATACGTCCCCGCCAAGCTCGGCTTTGAGGAGGAGGAACGCCTCGTCGGCATGGCGCTTACCAAGGACTATTCCGGCAACATCCTCTTTTTCTTTGAAAACGGCAAAGTCGCCAAAGTGCCGATCAAGTCGTATGAGACAAAGACCAACCGCAAAAAACTCGCCAACGCCTACAGCGACAAGTCCCCGCTGATCGCTCTCTTCCCCGAAGCGGAGGACGGCGAATACATCATAACCTCAAACAATCAAAAGGTCCTGCTGTTCAGCTCAGCGATGATCGCGGTCAAGGCCACCAAAAACACCCAGGGCGTCCAGGTGATGACCCTCAATAAAAACTGTACCGTCGAGTCGGTCGTCCCCTACCAGGAGGAACTGCTCGGCAATCCCCACCGTTTCCGCACCAAAACCCTCCCTGCGCGGGGAGCGATCCTGCGGGAAGAGGACATCGGGGAACAGCTTCAATTGTAGTCATGACCACCCGTTCAACGGGTGGCATGAACAAA
>EQ973339.1:495444-499173 GCA_000158655.1 [Clostridium] methylpentosum DSM 5476 | reverse complement strand
GCCCTATAAGTATCTACATAGTACCCTTTGCATTAAAATTGCCGATTCCCATATTTATATTTCAAAATTGCATGTCGGTCGAATATCATCAAACTACTCTTTCCCTTGAGATATCCCATGAATTGCGTTACACTATATTTGGGTGGTATGCTTACCAGCATGTGGATATGATCCGAACATGCTTCTGCTTCGATGATCTCTACTCCTTTGTTCTTACATCATTTTCTCAATATTTTTCCAATATCCGCTTTTATTTTCCCATAGATGATTTATCGCCGATATTTCGGTGCAAATACGATATGGTACTTGCAATTCCATTTCGTATACCCAAGGGGCAGACTCTGCGCTTAACTACTAGTATCGTTCATCTTGAATGATCTCCTTCATGTTTTTGCGGTTGGCAATCCCGCTTCTTTTCTACATGAAGGAGTTATTTTTTCTACTCTCCGGCTTCCGCCTTTTTACAACCATGGGCATAGCCCATGGTTTTCGTTACACAAAAAATGCCGCCCTGAAATACTTCAGGGCGGCTGCATTGCGAAACCGGAGCAAACGCGATTAAAATTCCTGTTTGGTAATGCTCTAATAGTATGAGAAAAACCAAGCGCCTTAACCAAAGAAATTTTTGGCAGCCGTCTGGGTGCAAATCCTGATTTTTAAACTGCTCAATCCTCCCGAGCAACAGCATTTTTCCGAGTCATGCAGCTACAGCTGTTTCCGCTTCATCAGCTGTGAAATAAAACGTTTTGTGGGATTTTCTGCGCCAAAATTTTGGCAATTGACAGAGCTCAGCACTCATTCCATTTAAACTTGCCACAGGGCCACAAATTTATACCAAGCCGTAGTACAAATCTCAATCTTTACCTCTCGCGTATAGCCAGAAATCCCCCAAAACCATCCCAAAAATCGCAGTATTTTTTAAGAAAGGACTTGCATCCCTGCCGCTTTTGTGGTATTATAATTGTTGTCTACAAAATTACTGAAAAGTCGGAGGGTCGAGGCATGAACATTTTTGAATGGATCAGCGGCGCGCTGCTGTTAATTTCGGGTATAATCATCATCGTATTGGTCATCCTACAAGAGAGCAAACAAAACGGTTTGTCAGGCGCTATTACGGGTGGTACATCGGATTCTTACCTGGGGAAAAACGGCGGCAGAACTAAAGAAGCTCGTCTTAAAAGCTTCACAAAGTTCTTAGCCATTGCTTTCTTCGTGTTAACCATAGCAGTTAACCTGGTCGCTATTTTTATTAAATAGTTCAGAACTGCCCTGCGAGTAACATCGCAGGGCTTTTTGTTTATGATAAGTCAAGAAAGGTATATCGTCTATGAGAAATGCACTCGAGGCAAAAATCATCGCCTCACTCAAACGGGCAGGGTGCCGAGGAATGGTGTTCGCCGAACTCAAAAAAATCTGTGAAATCAAGCCCAAAGAAACCGACCGCTTCCGCGGGGCGGTCAACCGCATGGTTGCAGAAGGAAAAATTGCATATACCAAAAACCGCTTTTTCCATTTGAAATCCATCGGTGTTTACGCTGCGGAAATTGTCCGCAACAGCCGAACCTTCTGCTTTGCCCAACGCGCATCCGACGAAGCGCGCATCTTCATTCCAGGAAAATACAGCCGGGGTGCAATTCTTGGCGACCTGGTGCTCGTCCGCCCGCAGGCCCAGCTTGGAGACAGTGAGGAGGGCCAGGTCTTCTCGATCTACAAAAACGGCCCCTCCGCTTTCTCCGGGGTCTTAATGCAGGAGGACGAGGATTATTTTGTGCAGCCGGACAATCTCTCTAAAGACCGGATTCCCGTCCGCTCCAAGAGCATTGGCGATGCGAAACCAGGCGACAAGGTCCTCGCCAAAGTCGTTCTGCGCGGTTCTCGTCACAGCGAACACATCTGCGAGCTCACCGGCGCATATGGAAGTGCAGAGACCGCTGCGGCCTGCGCGCGTGCTGTTCTCGACGCGCACGGCATCACCGAAGAATTTCCGCAAGAGGTCCTGGAACAGGCCCGGAGTATTTCAGAGCAGGGCATCCGCGACAGTGAACGCGTCCACCGGCTCGATCTAACCGATTTGCCGATCTTTACCATCGACAGCGCGGATTCCAAAGACCTCGACGATGCAATTTCCATCGAAAAGGCAGAAGATTGCTACCACGTCGGTGTGCACATTGCCGACGTTTCGCACTACGTCGGATACCGCACTCCGCTTGACCAGGAGGCATTCCGCCGCGGGACGAGCATCTATTATGCCAACCGGGTTATCCCCATGCTGCCCAAAGAGCTGTCCAACGGCATCTGCTCCCTTAACCCGCAGGAGGACCGCCTTGCCTTTTCCGCCCTGATGAACGTGAGCCTGGATGGGGAGTTGATGGATTTTACCTTTCGCAAAACGGTCATCCGTTCCCGCGTCAAAGGTGTTTACAAAGAAGTTAACGCGCTGCTCGAGGGTGGAGCAGACGAGGATCTCAAACAAAAATACAGCGAAGTCCTCCCCTCTCTTCAACTGATGCACGAGCTTTACCAGCGCTTATTTCAGAATAAAGTGAAGCGGGGCGCGCCCCAGCTTGAGACAAGTGAAAGCAAGATCATTGTGGATGAAAACGATGTGGCAGTTGACATCCAGCCACGGGTACAAGGGCTTTCGGAAGGTATGATCGAGGAGTTCATGCTCCTTGCAAACGAAGCGGCTGCAACCCTGGCAAAGCGGGAAAAGCTCCCCTTTGTCTATCGCATCCACGAGCATCCCTCCCCCGAAAAGCTCTCCTCCCTCAAGGAGATCCTCGAGCGTCTCGGCCTCCCTTCTCTCCGGGTGGACAAAAAGGTCAAGCCCGGCGTGCTCGCTGGAATCCTGACAAGCTCGCGGGACAGCGGCCTATTCCCAATCATCAACACTCAGGTTCTGCGCTCGATGGCCAAGGCGCAGTACGATGAACGCCCAGTCGGTCACTACGGGCTTGCACTTGAGAATTACGCACATTTTACCTCTCCCATCCGGCGATATCCCGACCTCACGATCCACCGCATTCTCACCGAATACGTTGTTCTTCATGAAACGCCTGACAAAATCCACAAGCGCTACGACAAATTTGTGGCGCAGGCTTCCAAACAGTCGACCGAAACCGAGATCACCGCAATGCAGATTGAGCGGGAGTGCAACGACCGTTACAAGGCAGAATACATCCGCCAGCACATCGGTGAGGAATTTGACGGCATCATCACTTCGGTGCTCGGCCGCGGGCTGTACATCGAGCTTGAGAACACGGTGGAGGGCTATGTAAAGGTGGAGGATCTCAACGGCATCTATGAGCACGACGGGTTTACCGAGCTCAAGAACCACCAGACTGGAAAGCGTTATCGCGTCGGTGACAAAGTGCGCATTCAATGTGTCGCAGTGGATGTCAACGCCGGCAGGATAGACTTTATCATTCCGGACGATCACGCAGAAGTACCGCAGGAGCGCCGCCGTCCTTGGAAGTAAACGGCGCGAACATCTGCCACGTTTTGGCGTGATACTTTACCTTAAATTTCGCAGAGCCGGGATTTTTCCAAGGGCAATCCGAACCAGAGGCAAAACGGCTAGGCACCAAAAGAGCCAAAACAGTCTACTCCCTAATAACACTGCATTACCATTCAAGACAGCTGCTCAAGCGGCTGTCTTTTTTGTATATAACGAAAACCACTCGCTAAGCGAGTAATTCAAAAGAAGGCTTATGTTGATGATGTAGAAAG
>EQ973339.1:487612-494712 GCA_000158655.1 [Clostridium] methylpentosum DSM 5476 | reverse complement strand
CTACCAAAAAGCAGTCCCGCAGAGCATAGCTCCGCGGGACTGCTTTTTGGTAGCGACTAAGCCTATAAGCCGAGTTCTGTTTACGTGACAATCTATCTCGACGCTGTATTGCTACAGCGCTCCAGCCATCCTTCGGGAGCGTCGAGCCGACGATAACCTCCCAGTCGATGTTGCATCGGATAGGGTTTGCAGGGCAATGCGGTTCCCCGCATTCCGGTGAGCTCTTACCTCGCCTTTCCATCCTTACCGGGGCATGCCCCGGCGGTATATTTCTGTTGCACTTTCCCTAGAGTCGCCTCCGCCTGCCGTTAGCAGGTATCCTGCTCTGTGATGCTCGGACTTTCCTCACCTTTCGGCGCTGCCACACAGCCTACTCGCTAGTTTCAGTATACCGCATTTCCCGCCCTGTGTCAACAATCCCACCGGTGTGAAGCCCGGCTGTGCTGTCTAGTACAGGTGTTTTGCAAACAACTCGCGGGGCGGGGCTTGATCAACCCGACAGTCCACTGACGCTGCCCTGTTCTAAACTGGCCCGCTGCATTGGTTCATTTCCCACAGGCTTTCACACAAAGCCGACTTACCAAAGGAATGGTATGGTCTGAAGTGCTCCAAAAGGGGATTATTGGACAAACAGATTTAGCAGAATTGTCGCTGCAACCCCGGGAATGCCCACAACAGCGGCGCAGGCCAGAGTCAAGTAGTTGACTGTCAGCAGACCAGTTGTCAGATAATTGACGGCGGCCAGTGCCGCAAGGCCGCTGACCGAACCTAAAAATGCATTTTTAAACGGTTTTGCTGTGCTTTTGTAATACCAGAACATGACGATTCCCATGACCGCCACAATGCTCCACGCTGCGAACATCGGCATAATCGATCCTCTCCTCATCACAGACAAGTTCGCTGTGCTTGAGCCCAAGGCCGCGCGCCTGTTTGATGAGGAAATTGTATTTTACCTCAAGGGATTCCATCTGATAGATGCAGGATTCGATCAAATCCGCATCAGTCAGCATGTCGAATGCATTGCGCGCGGCGGTGAGCCTGTATTGTATATCCTCTAGTTCCTGAAGGAGCTGGTGTTTGTCGCGCTTTCCGCTGATCCTCGCGCCGATGATCGGAAGGGAGCAGGCAAATTTCAAAATTGATTCCATAAGACAACCTCCATTTCAGCTATGTACACTCAGCGTTGGCGCTTTTGCTCCTCGCTGTATTGTATGCTGGTAGTATGGACGGTTATGCCGCAGGTTATACAAAAATTTCCATACATATGCTATTCACCAACTGTTTCTTGTTTGTCCATCAATTGTATGCTATAATAATATCAATTTGATCAAAAGGGGACAAATTTGTATGAATTGGCTCAACAAGCTTGAACGGAAATTTGGCAGGATCGGCGTGCCCAATCTAATGCTCTATATTGTGGTCGGCAACCTTATTGTCTATTTGTTTGATATCTTTATGTTTGCCAAGGGCGGCGTCACTTTCAGCAGCTACCTTTCCCTCAATCCAGATGCGGTTCTGCATGGGCAGGTATGGCGGCTGATCACCTTTGTCTTTATCCCGCCGGAGACCTCCCTGATCTGGCTCGCCTTTGTCCTCTATTTTTACTACTTTGTCGGTTCCAGTCTCGAGTCCGCCTGGGGGTCATTTCGTTTTACCCTTTACTACCTTATCGGAATGATCGGCACCATTATCGCCGGACTGTTCACCGGTGCGGGGACGGCAGTTTATCTCAACCTTTCACTGTTCTTCGCCTTTGCAACCCTCTTTCCGGACCATCAGGTTCTCCTCTTCTTTTTTATCCCCATCAAGGTCAAATGGCTCGGCCTGCTCGACGCAGTGCTCTTTCTCATCACAATTGTGATCTCTCCGCTCCCTGCAAAAATTGCCGCGCTCGTGGCGATTGCAAACTATTTCCTCTTTTTTGGTCCGACTTTTATCAGCAAGATCAAGTACTATTTCCAATACCGCAAAACGCGCAACAATTTCCGCCAAAAGATGAAAAACAGTCCATGGAACAACCGGTAAAATAAAATCCTCTCACAGTATGAGCAACCCACAAATCGTTCGCCATGCACGCGGCTTTCCCTGTTCACAATTCAGGGAAGGCCGCGTTTTTTATCCTGGTCTTTGAGCTTTGCTGTCATCTGGTTGCCCTCTAACCGGTCAAGTCAGATTGGATCCCCTCCAAAAGACTAATCAAAACCACTCGGGAATGAGTGATATACCCGAGCCGGAGAAGCAACGACCGTTTTCACCCCTCAAGGGGCGTCAAATAGAATCATTACATCACAAACGGGTCACATTCGCTCGCCAGATGATCTATTTTAGATTCAGATTGCTATTTATTTTGCAAAAGTTCGTGTCCCTTTGACTATCTTTTCACTCAGGTTTTTTCTCCCTTTCACCAGTAGAATCGGAATTTTATCAAAAGAATGTGTACAAAAACAATAAAGGCACCCTGTAAAACAGAGTGCCATCATTGTGTAACTGATCAACGACGTTCTTTGGGAACAACTATATTTTACCTGATAGTTGCTAATTTGTCAAGCAATTTTTGGAAAAAATTTAAAATAAAGCAATATTCAGTTTATTTATACATAGATTTCCTTCGCAGGAAAATGAGCGAAGCGCCAGCCAGCAACAGCGCTGCCGTAAGAAAAGCAAACGCCTGAAAACCAAGCTGAACCTGTTTGATGAGCACTTGAGTCACACGGCTCAGGAAAAACGGCAGTATTGCTGTGCCTTCCTCTGTGGAGAAGCTCATCCCCAAGTAGCTCTGATACTCCATCCAGAGCGGAGGGAGTATCAGTCCAGCCGTTGTGCAGCCCCCCGCAGCGAGTCCGAACAAGATACCCCACCTAATTTTACGGGTAATCGCGGAGGCGAAAAAGGCAGCCGCTACGCAGAGCCAGACCACGCAGAGCAATTGCAGCACAAGAACTGTATACCACACGCCAAACGGAATCATATGGGACTCTCCAAAAACATAGACCGCATATCCATTGCCGAGATCCCCTGTGCCGAAGAGCAGGGCAAATCCAAGCGACGCCGCAAGCGTGCAGACAGCTACCAGCCCGGTACTCGCAATACCGCAGCTAACCAGTTTGGAGCAGACAACCACAGTCCTGGTCGTGCGCCGACAGAACAGTCCTTCCAGAGTGCCTGGACGCTCCATCCCCATGGACAGCGCGCCGAATACCGATGCGCAGACGGCGATTCCAAGCAGCAGGGGAAGGAAATCCACCATCTGCCTCCGAGTCCCCTCCCGCAGGCCTGCGTATTCTATTGGTGGAGTATCCCGTCCGATCGCACATTCGAGATTGCTCGCCTGTTTGCGAAATTCGACCAGCATTCTGTCAATGGAACGAGAGCGCTCTTTTTTCTCCTTAGCCTCCAGATCAGAGTAAAAAAATTCCGAGTTTTCAGCATTGTAATTCTTTTCCCGTTCCATCTGGATAAGGCTCACTTGATATGCCTCGAGCTGGTCACAGGCTGTGCTTTTCCAGTCCCTAGGATCATATCCCCCCACACTTAGGCGGTATTCCTTCTGCTCTAATTTATTCCTGAGGTATTCCACTTCCTCTTCATTTCCCTCCCGCTCACAGTTTTCGATACTCTGCCGGAGCGAAGTGATTTGCTCTCGAATGATCTGCTCCGGATCATATCCCTGTTCGAGCATCTGGGACAGCTGCCGCATATCGCTTTGAAACTGCTCGTCCAGGAGGCTGCTGGGATAGTAATACAGGATGTCAGCGGGTATGCGCTCAAGAAGCTCGGACAATTCAGCATCTGGTCGCTCCCCCTGATTGATTTCCCGGATTTTTTCACTCAACTGGTAGCTGAACACCATAGAGGCGGTGTAAGTCCGCAGTCCATCCGCTGTCTGCAGGTTTGTATTTGGGGAAAGCCCTTGCTCGTGATAGACGGTGTAAAGATCCTGAAGCTGCTGCTGATAAAGGTCGATTACCTGAACAGCAAATGCACTCATTTCCTCCCGTTTGAGTTCATCCAGCCCCTGAATGAGAAGGTCGTACTCATGCTGGAAGTCGATTCTAGGCTCCAGTATTGAACTTGCTGACAGGGCTGCCCGAGAGAGAAATGGCACAGCTGAAGAGAGGAGGAGCAAGCAGATGAAAATCAGGATTGCGCTGCGGCAACACAGCAGTTTAAAAAGCTCCCCTCCTGTCATCTTCAGAAGTTTCCTCACGTTGTTTCTCCCTTTGCTTTCCAGGACGGGGCACAAACCGCTTGACCACGGAAAACCCACAGCGCTGCGGCGATGAGAGCCGCGGCGCCTAGAACAACCAGCAAAGTCCCCCAGCTGAGCTCAAGCTGCCGCACCATCCGCTCAAAGGTTCCAAACCAATTGACTGTTGTCGGAACATCATCTATATGACTGGACAACATCAGGCTGGTATAATCCAGCTGCTGATAACTGCGCTGCTCAAACAGATAGCCCGGGTAGTATGCCCAAAGGCCAATCAGCACACAGGTCAGACAGGACGCCGCCACACCAGCTGACATCCGCTGCAACAACAGTGAGGCGAAACAGCTCACCGCACTCACAAAAAGCGCAATGCAGAGCATCCCCCCGCACTGGAGCGCGTACCACAGCGGAAAGGGTATCTGGTGAAACGAATTCCCGATGCGGTAGATCACTCCAGTGAACAGCTCCCCCGGACCGCAGAGGATTCCCGCAACGATGGAACAGATGAGGGCACACAGCGCGATCAAGACGGCTGCAAAGACAGCCCCGCTCAAAAGTTTTGCGAGCAGCAGTTGTTCCCGGGACACCCCGCGGGTCAGCTGACCGCTCATTGTCCCCAGGGTGTATTCCCGCCCCACGCTGAGGGCAGTGAACACCCCCACCGCCGCTGCAACCACCAGCAGATAGGGGAAAATCCCGGCCGCGAGCTGGCGGGGATCATTTTTTCCTGTCACCATCTCGTAGTCTTGCATTGGCCGGGCGTTGTGGGCAGTCGCATAGTCGAGCAGCTCATATTCCATCCGTTGATCCTCAAGCATTTTATCATAATAGATCTTGTATTCCTCTAAGGGGAGCAATTCGACATGTTCTGTGATTTCCCCCGTCTTGGGATCGGTGTAATTCCCCTTGATCGGGCGATACCACTCGGTCGCCTCCTGCTGTTCCAGCTCATCCAGTTGAAATCGGAGCGATTCCAAACCGTAATTCCAGAGCAGCGCATAATCCCAACGAGCGGGGTCATAGGCGCCGGTTTGACAGGCGCGCTCGAGGTATGCAATTTGAAGCTCCATTGCCGCTCGATAAGCAGGGTCAATATTGTCCAGACCAACCTGCTCTTGATATGTATTCTTTACCTGTGCAAGTATTTCCAGTGCGTTTTCTTTGCGGTCCACTGGTCCGTCGAGCGAAGCGAGAAATTCCTCGTTGCGCTGCCGATCCTCTTGATAAAATGGTTCCTCCATCTCCTCGGTATAGTAGGGATAGTAGAGTATGCTATTGTTGTAAAATATTGTATTATAATAACTCGATATATCGTAGTCGCTCATTTCCTCTTTTGGTATATCCAGCCTTGCAACTGCATCCTTGAGCTGATAACCATAGCAACTTCTCAAATTTGTACTCCAATCCCCGCTCTGAATATTCTCAGATGTAGTGATCCCGCATTTTTTTGCGGTTTCGAGCATTTCCTCAACAGTTTGCCGGTAGGCATCAAGCAGCTTTTGTTGAATGGGGGAAACGCCATTCTCCTTTTCCAGCGCAATTGCCTCGTTCATCTTTTGATAGTAGTATTCGTCGTTATCCGAATCCCACCAGAACACCTCGGTATACGCGGGGTCAAGCTGCTTCATGAGAACCGGGACAAGCCCGGAGCAAAGCACCAGCACGGCTGCAACGATCAAAAACCCTCGGCGGCCAAGCTGTTTGAGCAGCTCTCCCCGTGTCAGAGACCACAGTCGCTTCATGCTATCACACCTCCCGCGCTGTCACGCCCAACACCTCAATTCCCCGCTGGTAGAGGATTTCCCGCACCCGCTCGGACTGTTCCTCAGAAATGTCGAGTTCAAGCAGATTGCCCGCAAATGAGACATCAGGAAATTCCTGTTCCAGCGCATAGAGCGCCTGAATCGGCTGGTCGACATCGAAAAAGTAGTGAATCGGCCTGACGGGTTTTTGTGCCTCCTGTTCGCTGGTTCCTTCCTCCCCCAGTGGGAGAATGCGGTCGCAGAGCGGTTGGATCAAAGAACTGCCTGAGAGCAAAACTGTCTTTCCCTTCTCTCTCCACAAGGGGAGAAGTTCTTGCAGCAGAGGAATCTGCTCGTCGGGCAGTTCGATGAGCAGCAGGTCGGGTTCGTGCAGCAGCGCCTGCGCCAAAGCGAGCCGCCAGCAGGCGTCTTGATCATATTTCCGGGTGCGGCGGGGGAGCAATTCGGTCAGAGACAGCTGCTCCGCGACCTGCCCTATTCTCTCCTCTTTGATGCCGCCGTACATCTGAGCCGCGAGCCGTAGCTGCTGTCTCCCTGACAGATGGGGGTAGACCCCTGCGCCAGCGACAACTCCAACAGTCTGCATCGCCTGCAAAAAGTTGCGGCGCAAATCAAACTGATTTAACAGGATCTCGCCCTCCTCCGGAAAGACAAGGCCGGCAGCGAGCCGCAGGACAAGATCACAATCCACCGTCCCCACGACTTCCCCCTGCTGGATGCAAAAGGAAACCTCCTCCAGATCAGGCTGCTTTGTGATATTGAGAAATTCAAGTTTTGTATTCATTCCGTCACCCCTATAATTTTCTATATTATAACATGTCGGAATTTATAAGTGCAATCGATATAGTCAAATTGTAATATTTAATTTGTGAAATATCTTTTTTTCAGTCAATTCAAATAAATACCAGTTGGATGAATGCGGACTCAATGCAATCAGTGCCAGGTGAACTGCTGCCACAAGGCATTCAATCGCATTCCCCTCTGCAACCGGCATTACAGGTTGCAAATCGTACTTTTCCTGTTATCTTCTATTGATCCGCAACTCAAATCAGACAGCGTACAGACCAGCCGTTTCCTTCACACGAATAAGCATCCCCCGGCAAAGCCGGGGGTTTTGCTTATGCGGGCAT
>EQ973339.1:448279-487061 GCA_000158655.1 [Clostridium] methylpentosum DSM 5476 | reverse complement strand
TCTATTGTAGCAAAAGGAGTTCTTTTGTCATCCTCATCTCCATAGGCTTTTTTGAACCACTGGCCTAGCCAGTGGGTTTCTGTATACAAAAAGCCCTGCACCTTTCAGGTGCAGGGCTTTGAACAGACAGAAGACTTGTTTGCTCACTGCGCAGAAGCGGTCGGAGCCGGCTCTGAATTTTCAATGAGCGCAGTGTATTTGTCGTGGTAAAAATGCATTGCATCGACATAGCGCGCATCGCTGCTCTGGTGCAGCTTGCGGATATATTCGTGGTGGTTGATAGATTCCTTGCCGTAGTTGTTGCTCACGGTGTACACCGCGATGTTGGAACAGTGGTCGGAAATCCGCTCGAGATTGACCAGCAGATCGAGGAAAACAATGCCGGTATCCACCGAGCACCTGCCATCCCGCAGCCGTTCGACGTGGCGGGATTTGAGTATATCCTCCATCTCGTCGATCGTCTCTTCAAGCGGTTCGATCTTTTTGGCGATGGACAGATCGTTCTCCCGGAAGGTGTCATAGGACAGCGAAATAATCTCCTCCACCGCGTCGGCAATGGTTTTGAGCTCCTGCTTCGCGCTCTCGGAAAAGCTGAGCTTTTTGTCTTGGAGTTCCATCGCCTGTTCGACGATGTTGATCGAGTAGTCGCCAATCCGTTCAAACTCCGAAATGAGGTGAAGCAGGTAGGTGACCTCTTTGCTGTCCTCATCGGTCAGCTCACAGTCTGCAAGTTTGACAAGATAGTTGCCGAGGGTGTCCTCCATCCGATCGATCTTGTCCTCCCGTTCCTGAATGCGGTCGATCTTTTTCTGCTCATACTTGTCAAACAGCTTGACTGCATTGCGGAAGTTTTTGCGCGCAAGCTTTGCCATCGCTTCCACCGTCGTTTTGCACTGATTGAGCGCCAGCGTCGGTGACACGAGGAAACGCTCGTCGAGTACTTCGAGCCCGATGTTGTCGTCCTCTTCTTCATCTTCGTCGCCCGTCTTTTTGTCCCGTATGGTGAGCACTGCGAGCTTTTCAAGCAGCCCTGCGAAGGGGAGCAGCAGCAGGGTGGTCACGATGTTAAAAACGGTGTGGAAGTTGGCAATGCCGCCGCTTGAAAGGGGCAAATTCCAAATCGCGTCAAAGACATGGCAGGCGTTGAGGATGTTCATGGCGATGAGAAAGACCACAGTTCCGATGATATTAAAATAGATGTGGACCGCTGCGGTGCGCTTGGCGTTTTTGTTGGCGCCAAAGCTCGAGATCAGCGAGGTGACACAGGTGCCGATGTTCTGTCCCAGAATAATGGGATAGGTAGAGGCAAAGGTGAGTGCCCCGGTCGAGCTGAGCGCCTGCAGCATGCCGACCGACGCCGAGGAACTCTGGATGATTGCGGTGATGATGACGCCCGCGAGCAGGCCGAGAATCGGCCACTGGGAAAATTTCGCGAGAACCTCCATAAAAAACGGGGAGTCCTTGAGCGGTTCGACTGCGCTTGACATGTTGAGAAGCCCGGTGAACAGTACGCCAAAGCCCATGGCGATCTGGCCGATCACCTTTTTATTTTTGCTTTTGCAGAACATAATGAGCACAATGCCCACGACTGCCACGACTGGAGCGAGGGTGTCGGGCTTAAAAAACTGAATGATCGGATTGCCGCCCGCATCGAGGTCGATGAGCCGAGTAATCTGTCCGGTGACGGTGGTTCCGATGTTCGCGCCCATCAGGATGCCGACCGCCTGTTTGAGCTTGAGCAGCCCCGCATTGACCAGTCCGACGACGAGAACCGTCGTCGCAGACGAACTTTGAATCATTGCGGTGACCAGAAAGCCGAGCAGTACCCCTTTGAAGATGTTGCTTGTGAATTTCTCCAGCGTTTTTTCCAACGCGCCGCCGGAAAATTTTTCGAGCCCCGCACTCATTTCGTGCATTCCGTATAGGAACAGCGCAAGCCCTCCGAATACTGCTATGACACTAAAAAAGTCCATATCCATCCTCCACAGACTTGTTTTTTAAACGAATCTTGTTGTTTCTGTAAAAAATGCGTTCGGTCTTATTATATCATTTTTTGGCGGATGATGTATAGTGTTTTCGCAAAACTGGATAAAAAATACCCTACAAGATCTCGCTGCAAAAAGAGCTGTATTCTAGCGAAAAGTGGTAAATGCGCGCCATTTTGTTCGAGCATCTAACAAAATGGCGCGCATTCTCATTCTTCGTTCTGTTTCTCTGGGAGATCGGGGACCGCTTCCTCCTCGTGCACTCCCTCGGTGCTGTCCGACTTGACAAAGACAACCAGCGTCTGAAGCATCAATTTGATATCAAGCCAGATGGAGTACTGTTCGATGTACACCAGGTCAAGCGCCAGCTTGTCCTTGGGCGCGGTGTTGTATTTGCTCATGATCTGCGCAAGGCCTGTGAGCCCTGCCTGCACCTTAAGCCGGTAACGGAACTCGGGGAGGTCTTTTTCATACTCCTCCGCAATTTCAAGCCGCTCTGGACGGGGACCGACCACGCTCATGTCCCCTTTTAAAATGTTGAACAGCTGGGGCAGCTCATCCACCCGAAAACGGCGGATCCACTTGCCGACCGGGGTGATCCGGCTGTCGTTTTCGGTGCTGAGCATTGCACCGGTTTTTTTCTCCGCGTCCACGATCATCGAGCGGAATTTAAGAACGTTAAATTCCCGTCCCCCTTTGGTCAGCCGCTTTTGCTTGTAGAGCACCGGCCCGTGATCATACGCCTTGATCGCAATGGATACAGCAATCATAATCGGCGAGGTGATCAAGATAAAGACAACTGAAAAGAGGATGTCACACAGCCGTTTGATCACAAGCTGCTCAAAGCTCATGCCCCGGGTGGTGGAGGCAAACACCGTTGTGTCGTCGAGCATCAAATGGTCCGCATGGTTGAGGATGATGTCCGAAACGTCTGGACAGACAAAAATGTCTTTGTTGTGCTTGTAACAGTACTCCACCAGCTGAGAGCGTTCATTTTTGGGGACGTCTGCAAAAAAGACCGCCTCGTTTGCGACAATTTCTTTGCGCACCGCCGGATCGTCGTACTGGATCAGCCGGTTGACCACCCACTGCTTGCGGTATTTGCTGATTTTAAGCAACAGGTTGGGGATTTCATTTTCGTCGTGATAGATGATCAACGCCTTGCGCGGGTCGTTGACCTTAAAATAGACAAAATTTCCAAAGTAAGTAAACGCATTGATCAAAAGCACCTGTACGAGCAGGACGATGACGAGCAGCCCCAGGCCGGGGAGGACGCGCTCGGTGAAGTAAAATCCGATAAAGTCGCTGAAACGAACCGGCGGTGGCCCGGGCAGCGCGGTCTGTCCGGTGAGATAATCGTGGTAGTGCACCGTGCTGATGCCCATAATGTAGGTGATGATAAAGGTGATAAAATCCGCCATCAAGGTTGCGAGAAACATTGTGTTGACGATGGGGCGGCTCTTGCGTTCCCCAATCGAAAACCCGCCGTAAATTCGGATAAAAAGGATGATTGAGAGCAAAAAGGTCACAAACGAAACCACCGATGTCCGGTTGAGCCCCTCGAGCTGTGGCAGCATCTGCATGTAAAAGCCAAAAAATGTGACAAACAGACTGGCGAGCAACAGCGCTTTGATGAGAAACAGATAGGTTTTTTCAAACCTCTTCAGGAACAATTTCATGGCCTGTCCCGCTCCTTTCTATTCAGCCTTTCCGATCTTTTTCTTGGCCATCACGAGGAAATCCTTGATGATGTCCCGCAGCACGAACAGGCAGTAACCCGCGACGGCAAAGGCGAAGATAAAGTTGACCAGCGGCCCGAAATTCTGGAAGACATAGGAGGCGATGATGTAAACCACCAGATAGGGCAGAAGGAACTTGTAGTTGTATTTGAGCTTGACAATCTTGCGCACACTCAAGGTCCGGATGACGATGACCGCGAGGAAGCAGAGGATCATCGCGATGTTGGCCGACTGGAGTCCAATTGTGTGGATGGTCAGCTCCATGAACCCGACGGTGATCACCGCGCCGACGATCATCGAGTAGAGCATTGACTTCATCTTGTTTTCCGCACACATGATTGAACCGATAAAATTGGCGAGGGAGTCGACGACAGTGCCGAGGTAGGCGAGTGGGATGATAACCTTGCCCGCCGCGTATTTCGGCCCGATCATCAGGTCAAAGAGCACGTTGGTCACCGGCAGCAGCATGAGCATACCGCAGCCGATGAAGCGGATAAAGTCGTCGAGAACAATGTTGTATTTTGTCGACCGATCGCGATCGTGACTGATTGCAAAGGTGTACTCCTGCCAAGCGAGGTTAAACATTGTGACAACGAGCAGGATGAGAGAGGTCAGTTTGAAGGAGGCCGAATAGATGCCGGTCTGGTCGGCGCCGAGGTTTTGGGTGATGATCACCGTGTTGGCTCGGGTGTTGATCCAGTACACCCCCTGGTTGATCGCAAGCGGGACGCAGTACACCAGCATCACTTTGAGGAGCTTAAAGTTGATGTCGCGCAGCCGGACCTTTTTGAGGGTTTTCAGGAAGAGCTCCATGAACACCGCGGGGACAAAATAGGACAGCGCCATCGAGAGCATGAGCGCTTGGGATCCCCAGTGCAGCACGAGCACACAGAACAGGTTGCAGAGCGCCGAAGCGATGCTGCCGATGACCCCTGAGATCACATAGAGCTTGTTTTGGCCAAGGCCGCGGGCAGTGAACGCGACGTTTTGGAAAAAGACGTAGGAAATTGCGCAAAAATAAATAAAGCCGGCGTCTCGGATGTTGGCAAACAGGTTGACCACCCAGAAGCCGATCGTAAAGAGGAAGAGCATCACGATCTCCACACTGTAGCCAGTCGCGATGATCTGCCGTTTGCGCCTGCGGTTGTCATGAAAATCGATTAGATAGCGCAGGATGCCCGCCCAGATCTGAATCGAGATCAGAGCCATAAGGACGTTGATCATCCCGTTTGCGGTCTCAAAATACCCCATTCCCTCCGGCTCAATGTACCGGGTGAGCAGGGCGAGCATTGCAAACGAGATCAGACGGGAAAACACATTTCCCATAAAATAGATTCCAAACGTCTTGAGCATTTTTCCCATGCGCACTGACTCCAATCTTCCCTGATTTGTCGCTGTCCGGATTCCTGCAAGTGACAATATTATACCAAAGATTACCCAAAAAGTCCAGAGCAACCGAATTTTCGGATATTTGTGTGTCAAACGAGTTGATTCGCAACATCTTTCTGCGAACCGGACAATTCGATTTTACTGTTTATTCTTTCCTAAACTTCCTGGTTTATGGTATAATAAATGTTAATCGCTGTTTCTCTGTGCAAATGAGGATGGAAAAGCAGCAAAATGATCCTGCAAAGGAGGAAAACTGTGTACCAACTCATTCAAAAATGGATTACCCCAGGGAAATCCGAAGCGAAAAACTGTCTGCGTGTCTTTGTGCTCGCGGCATTTGTCACAGCTGTCGTGTTTCTCCCCTTCCTGATTGTGGACAAGGGGCTGTTTCTCTTTTACGGGGATTACAACGTGCAGCAGATCCCGTTTTACCAGCTCGCGCACGACGCGATCCGCACAGGGAACACCGGCTGGAGCTGGACAACCGACCTCGGGGCCAACTTTGTCGGCTCCTATGGGTTCTACCTGCTCGGCAGCCCATTTTTTTGGCTGACCATCCCCTTCCCCACCGATTGGCTTCCCTATTTGATGGCGCCGCTGTTTGTGCTCAAATTCGCGACTGCCGCGACCACCGGCTACGCCTTTTTGCGGCGGTTCACCAAAACTGCTGAAATGGCAATCATCGGCGCAATGCTCTACGCTTTTTCCGGCTTCATGGTATATGATATCTTTTTCAACCACTTTCACGAAGTCGTCGCTTTCTTCCCGCTTCTGCTCATCGGCATCGAGGAGCTGGTGATGAACAAGCGCCGGGGAATCTTTGCCCTGGCAGTCGCCCTCAACCTCATGGTCAATTACTTCTTTTTCGCGGGACAGGTTGTCTTTTTGTGCATCTACTTTTTCCTGCGCTGCCTCTGTCCCAGCTTTCGGATCAACCTCAAGAAGTTTTTCTTTCTCGCTGCTGAGACGATTATTGGAGTGCTCATCGGTCTGGCGCTCTTTCTCCCAGCTGCCATGGCGATCATGGGCAACCCTCGCACCGATGAGATGCTCACGGGGTACGACATGCTCTTTTACGGCAATGTCCAGCGCTATGGGCTGATTTTACAGAGCTTTTTCTTTCCGCCGGACATGCCGGCGCGCCCCAACTTCTTCCCCGACTCCAACTCCAAGTGGGCATCAGTCGCCGCCTTTCTCCCGCTGTTCAGCATGACGGGGGTCGTGACCTTCCTGCGGGAAAAGCGCAAAAGTTGGCTCAAGACCATCCTCATCGTGTTGTTTGTGATGTCCCTCATCCCGGTGCTCAACAGCGCTTTCTTTGCCTTTAACTCCTCCTATTACGCCCGTTGGTTCTACATGCTCACCCTCATGATGGCGCTCGCAACGGTGCACGCCCTCGAAAACCGCAAAATGGACATGAGCTCCGGCATCAAATTCACCTTTTTTGTCACCCTGGCTTTTGCGGTAATCGGGCTGCTGCCCAAGATCAAAGACGGAGAATATGTCTTTTTCGACCTTCCCTCCTATCCGTCCCTATTCTGGATCAGCGTCCTGATCGCTCTGGGATGCATTGCGCTGACTGTCCTGCTACTCAAGCGTTTCCGGAGCTCCCGCAAAGTCTTTTACCGCTGTACCCTTGTCGCGCTGTGCGGGGTGATCTTTGTCTATTCCCTGGTGGAAATCACCTTTGGCAAGATGCAGAACGTGAATTATTACTACACCAACATCGTTGACCGGGGATTGGAAGCGGAGTTTGAGCTCGATGACAGCGAATTTTTCCGCATTGACGTCTATGACGGGATGGACAACTGGCCGATGTACTGGGAGCTTCCCACTATTCAGGCATTCCAGAGTGTGGTGCCGGTCTCGATCATGGAGTTTTATCCAGAAATCGGGGTGACGCGGGATGTGGCTTCCCGGCCAGACCCAAAATTTTACGGGGTGCGGGAGCTGATGTCGGTCAAATACATCTTTGTGGAGAACAACGAGGACTCGGTCAAGCGCAATCCAAACCTTCCCCCAGGATTCCATCTGCTCAACAACCAAAACGGCTTTGACATCTATGAGAACGAGAACTTTCTCCCCATGGGGTTCACCTATGACCACTACATCGACCAAAACACCTTTGAGGGTTGCGAAAAGGAAAAGCGAGACCGGCTGCTGCTCAAAGGGATCTATTTGAACGAAGAGCAGATTGAAAAATACGGCGGGATGCTCTCCGAGCTGACGACCGACGACACAACCGACCTCACCGACGCCCAGATGGTCGAAGACACTCAGGCCCGCAAGCGGGAGACCTGTTCCTCCTTCACCACCGACAACAAAGGGTTTTCCGCTCAGATCGATCTGAGCAAGGACAATCTGGTGTATTTCTCAGTCCCCTATGAAAAGGGGTGGAGCGCGACGGTCAACGGACAGCCTGTGGAGATCGAACAGGTCAACATCGGCTTTATGGCGGTCAAATGCGAAGCCGGGGCAAATGAGATTCGGTTTGAATACAAAACTCCAGGGCTTCAGACTGGATGTATCGCTTCCATCGCAGGGCTTGTGCTGTTCGCCCTCTATCTGCTGCTGAGCCGCCGTCTCTCCCGCAAGAATCCGGATGAATACGCGCCCGATCCGACAGGGCACTGGGCGGAGCGCGAGGCGTTCTTTGACGAGCCGACCTACACCGAGCTCACTGCCTGCTACAAAAAGCAAAGGGAAATGGAAGAAAGCGGCACCGAAATAACCGGATACTCGCAGCCGCCCGGCCAAGCAGAACCAGATGACAGATTTTCCTTGGGACCTGAGCCGGATTTCGGCGAAGCAGATGGGTCTCAGGTTCTTCCTCCAGACCACCACGAACCGAGTGAACCGCCGGATTCCCCGCAGGAAACCGACAATGATAACCAGCCGTAAAGCAGGTCTGAAAAGACAAGTCCAGCGTCCGCAACGGAGAGATGCAGCTGACCGGAAGTCTGACCGCAGCAGCTTTTCATTTATTCCAATCAATGCCTTGCGACTGTGCAGAGAAAGAACTCCCGGATTCCTTTTAAGGAATCCGGGAGTTCTTTCATGTATCGCCGAAGGCCTGACTGCGACGAAATCAGCAAACAAAGTCGCACCTGAATCCCAGGGCTCAAACCGGTTCGTTTCGACAAGTCTATCCCTCTTTTCAGCCAGGGACTTGACAAAGTCAGTGTTCTCGACACGCATCGGGGGATTTTCAGATTCCCCATCTTTTGACCGGAGCATTTTATTTACACCCGGTCGGATAGCTCATTACCTCGGGTGTTCAGAGTGCCAGTATCCTAGTTGCAAAAAACAGGCCGGCAGCCGGATGCCGGCCTGTTTTTGTAATTGCTTTGAGAATGAGTTAGCCTTCGTAAGCGACGATCTGCGCTTTGGAGATCACGACTTTCTCAACAGGGCTGCTCAACGCGCCGTCCTGTCCCATCTCGCATTCGACTGCCGCGATTTGGTTGACAACATCGAGTCCCTCAAACACCTGACCGAACACAGTGTATTGCATATCCAGAAACGCTGCGCCGCCTTTTTCATTGTAGGTTTTGCGCACCTCGTCGGAATAGGTCAGTTTGTTGCCACTAGCGCTCACCTGCGCTTCATAGCTGTCAAATTCCGCATCTGACATCTGCTGAATATCCTCATTCGAAACAATGTAGAACTGGCTGCTCTGGCCCGCCTTCATGTCATTCGTTCTCGCCATTGCGACCGCGCCCGAGTAATGGTGCAGCGTGTCGCTGACCTCGATGCCAAAGCCGCTGCCCCAGATGTCCTTGCCGTCACCGCCGTTGAGGGAGGTGTCGCCTGTCTGGATCATGAAGTCCTTGATCACGCGGTGGAACGGGACGCCGTCGTACTTGCCCTCTTTGGCGAGTGTCTTAAAGTTCTCCACCGCCTTGGGCGCATTATCGGGGAACAGGCGCATTTTAATTGTGCCGTAGCCTTCCACTTCGAGCACTGCGATTTCCTCGCCCTGTTCCGGGGGTGCAAATTGGTCTACCTCAGGCGCGTTCTCCACCAGGCCGACAATCTCTTTGCTCGCGGACTGGCTACTCGTCGACGCCTTGGATGAAGAAGAAGACGACGCCTTAGAAGAGCTCGCCTTGCTCGAGGATGCGGCATCCTTGCCGCTGCATCCGGCAATCATACTGAACGCCAGAGCACATACGGTACACAGACTGATGAATTTTAAAGCTCGTTTCATTTTTTTCCTCCGAAATTTTTGATGATTCTTTCATTATACATGATTTCAACAAAAATATTGCGTATATTTTGTTAAATCTTTTCTGCCGTAATTTTACAGCGGATTTCCTCAAGCTGTTCTCTGGTAATTGCCGCCGTTCCGTCAAGGGCGACTGACGCCGTTCCCCCCGCGACCGCACAACGCGCGCAGTCGACCGGATCCCTTCCCTCAAGATAGGATGCGAGGAAAGAGGCGAGTGTTGTGTCCCCCGCCCCGATAGTGGACTTCACCTCCACCTGCGGGACGGTGAGATGGTACAGTTCGCCCTCAGAGCAAAACAGCGCCCCATCCTCGCCCATGCTGAGCAGAAGATTGTCACAGCAGTCCGCTGCCTCTCGCACCTTGGCAACCAGCTCCCGGCGGGTGAGATTTTTGCAGCCAACCAGCTTTTTGAACTCGAGCAGGTTGGGCTTGTAGACGAGCGGGTGTATTTTCCGCACAGTTTCGAGGGAAAAAATGTCGTTGTCCAGTGCAATCCGACGGCCCGCCCTGCAAAAGCCGAGCACCAGGTCAGCGTAGATTTCTCCAGTGCAGTTGGGGGGCATTCCCCCAGAAAACGCCACAATACTGTCAGGGGAAAGGAACTGTTCAATCAGTGCTTTGACCTCTCGGTACACCGTCGGCGGAACGTCCTCCCCCCGCCGGTTAACCTTGAGCACCCTGCCGTCCCCCAGGCAGAGGGTGAGATTTTCCCGGATGCTCCCCGGGGGATTGACAAAGGCATAATCCACTCCATCTGCCTCGAGGAGCTGGCGCAGGGTGAGGAAGTTGTTTTCACATGCGATGCCGACCGACTTGTTGGCAACCCCGAGCGAGGTCAGCACCCGGGAGACATTAATTGCCTTGCCGCCCGCGTAGACCGTTTCAGACTTCGCCTTGACAGGCTCCTCAAAATCGACGTCATCTGCCCACACGGTGACATCGAGCGCGGGATTGAGGGTCACGGTGATGACCGGATACTCCATGGTGAGGCTCCTTATTTCTTGATGAGTTTGGTTCCCTGACGAGTCTCCTCAATCGCATAGCCAAGCTCCCCGATCCTGTCGCGCAGCTCGTCGGCGAGTTTGAAGTTTTTCTCCTTGCGCGCTGCGGCACGCTGTTCGACAAGGGCGGTGACCTCCGCCGGGATTTCCTCCTCCTTGTCGTTGTAGAGCAGGCCGAGCACCCCGATGAGCTCGTCAAAGATTTCCTTTGCAAGTGCAATGTGCTGCTTGCTGCCGAGCGTTTCGCCTGAGATCAGCGGGTTGATATCGCGGATGAGCTCAAACACTGCCGAGATTGCGTCCGCCGTGTTGAAATCGTCTTCCATCGCGTCGATAAACTGCTGTTTGCGAGCGAGAATAGCCTCTTTCTGCTTGTCGGTGAATTCCCCATCCTCTGCTTTGGAAAGGGCGAACGCAATGTTCTTTTTAAAATTGTACATCCTCTCCAGCGACGCCTTGCACTGTTCGATGACCTCAACGTTGTAGTTGATTGGGCTGCGGTAATGCGCCTGGAGCATCATGTAACGGATCGGCTCGTAACCGAATTTCTCCGCGACCTCCCGGACGGTGAAGAAGTTGCCAAGGGATTTGCTCATTTTCCGGTTGTCGACGTTGATGTAGCCGTTGTGCATCCAGTAGTTGGCGAACACCGCACCCGTCGCGCACTCGCTCTGCGCGATCTCGTTTTCGTGGTGGGGGAAGATGAGGTCCTGCCCACCGCAATGCAGGTCAATCGTCTTGCCCAGGTAGTTAGTCGCCATGGCGGAGCACTCAATGTGCCAACCGGGACGGCCCTTTCCCCAGGGGGAATCCCATGCGGGTTCCCCTGGCTTGGCGGCTTTCCACACCGCAAAGTCCATCGGGTCCTCCTTGATGTCGCTCACCTCGACACGGTTGCCCGCCTCGAGATCTTCAAGCGGCATGTGAGAGAGCTTGCCGTACTCTTTGAATTTGGTGGTGCGGAAATACACGTCCCCCTGGGATTCATAGGCATAGCCATTGTCCACCAGATGCTGGACGATGTCAATGATCATATCCATCGACTGGGTGACCTTGGGATGAATCGTCGCCGGACGAACGTTGAGTCCCTTAGCGTCCTTCTCGTATTCTTTAATGTACTTTTCCGAGATCTCGCTCGCCTCGACGCCCTCTTCGTTCGCCTTTTTGATAATCTTGTCATCCACATCGGTGAAATTCTGCACAAATTTGACCTTGTAGCCACGGAATTCAAAATAGCTGCGCAAGCAGTCGAACACAATAATTGGACGGGCGTTTCCGATGTGGATGTAGTTGTACACAGTCGGCCCGCAGGCATACATGTCGACCTCGTTCGGATGGATGGTTTTGAATTCCTCTTTCTGCCGGGTCAGTGTGTTGTAAACTTTCATGCTATCTACCCCTCATTCTTTTTATTCTTATTCGCTTTTTCCACTTCGTATTCAAGTTGACAGATACGGCGGGCGAGCTGTTGGATTTCCTGCTCCACCGGATTGGGCACATGGACCTGGTCGAGGTTTTTCGCCGAGTCCACCTTTTCGCCCTTGATGCGCACGATCCGCGCCGGAACGCCGACCGCCGTCGCATCGTCCGGCACTTCTTCGAGCACCACTGCATTGGATGCAATGCGGGCGTTGTCACCGACCTTAAACGGCCCGAGAATCCTCGCGCCGCTGCCCACAAGCACATTGTTGCCGAGCGTTGGGTGACGTTTGCCGCTCTCCTTACCCGTGCCGCCGAGCGTCGCGCCCTGATAAATGGTGCAGTCGTCGCCGATTTCAGTCGTCTCGCCGATGACCACGCCGCTGCCGTGGTCAATAAACAGTCCTTTTCCTATTTTCGCCCCCGGATGGATTTCTATACCCGTCCAGAACCGGGACCACTGGGACACAATGCGGGCGAGCAGGAACCAGTGGTGCCGGTACAAGAAGTGCGCCAGCCTGTGCCAGATCACTGCGTGCAGACCAGGGTAAAGCAGCAGCACCTCAAAGCTGTTGCGCGCCGCCGGGTCGCGTTCCTTAATCACATTGATATCATATCTCAGCCTTCGAAACATAGCTTTCTCCTTTCCGACGAATGGTTTGTGGGGCTCTGCCCCACGCCCCGGTTAAGGGGCTTCTTGAAAGAAGTCCCTTAACAATCCCCAAGAACTTTAGATTATCCCCATCATGGGATGGGGATAATCTAAAGTTTTCGGGGGTTCTTAGGGGGCCTTTTTCAAAAGGCTCCCTAAGCAGGGTTTGGGACAGCGTCCCAACAATCATCCGGCCAAAATAAAACGCCTCTGTCGGGATAGACAGAGGCGACAAGTCGCGGTTCCACTCTGATTTGTTGCTCAGGGCGTCCGGTAACGGGGACGGGGCGGGCGGGATACTCGGCTTTGTACCTTTGTCCCTACCTGCTTGCAGGACGCACTTGGGGAACCTCCGCTGCTGCTCCCGCTTTCAGCCATGTGGCGGGGGCTCTCTGGTGCGCGAAAAACTCCTTACTCTTTCCTGCTCAAACGCATTTAAAATCTAATAAACATTATATGCGAAATGGGGAAAAAAATCAACTGCCTATTTTGCAGGGACAAAAAATTCATGGGGCTTGATTCTGAAGCAGTCTACGAGGGAAAACAGAATGTCAACAGTCATCTCATCGGTGAGCACGCCGTTTTCGAGCTGACGCAGCAGTTTGGCGGAGATGCCCGCAGCGGAGGAGGTCTGTTCAACGGTAAATCCCCGTTCAATGCGCAGGGCGCGGATGTTGCGGCACATGGCCTGAATTTGCCGGCTGTTTTGTTCACTAATTGACATGCAAATCACCTCCTAGGGCAATTCTAGCACGGATCAAGAGAAAGTCAATCTTTCTACTATCGTTCGATAGTAAAATAGTTTTAGCAAAGTAAGCAGCCAAAAATCCGGCAGAAAGATGATGATCTGCTCAAAGTAAATTTAACAACTTACCGCAATTGCGAAACAAAAAAGTTCAAACCGTTTTCTGATAGAGGCCGATTGTTCTAATTGTAAGTGTTGACTATATCATGGATAGAAACAATTCGAAAGAGAAAATATAAAACGAGATCAGCGACAAAAATGCGGAGAATCCAAAATGGTTTGGAGTTCCCCGCATTTCAAATCAATTGCAAAATCCGACAAAATATGATACTATAAACTGGCAGTAAAAGGACGCCCGCAGAGGATGGTTGGCCACACCCCGATGAAAGGGGGTGGCTCAAATGGATTTGATGACTTTAATCGTTGTTTTTTTCATCCTTGTTTCGATCAAGGAGATCATCAAATACATAAAAAGTAACCATCACTCTGGCAAGTGATGGTTATTGAGGTTAGGTTTGCAAGACCTGATCTAAAACCATTATAAGAAATGGGCCAACCATCTGAAACGATGGCCTTTTACTGCTTTTATTATACTCAGAATTCGGCGGAATGTCAACCCGTCCGTTAGTCGTTCATATTAACATACTTCCAGTTGGACCAGAGGTATTCTACCCCTGAAATCAGAGTGAGAGCGGTGGCAATCCACATGAGCACCTCGCCGATGAGCAGGGCAATCGACGGGTCGAGGATACCGAACAGCTCGATAAACGCCTGGAGGGTTAAGATGACAACGATACTCACCATTTGGGACACTGTCTTGAGTTTGCCCCAGATGCTCGCGGCGATTACCTTGCCGCTATTCACTGCAACGAGCCGCAGCGAGGTGACGAGGAATTCACGCGCCATGATGATCACCACCATGACCGATCCGATGAACCCGAGTTCGATAAAACAGATAAGCGCGGAAAAGACGAGCACCTTGTCGGCGAGCGGGTCGAGAAACTTGCCAAAGTTGGTGACGAGATTGTATTTGCGCGCGAGCTTGCCGTCAATTGAGTCGGTCACAGCAGCGGCGATAAACAGGACAAGCGCCCACAAAAAGTGAAATGGGATAGCGGGGATCATCAAAAACGCTACGAAAAACGGGACGAGAATGATTCGCAGCAAGGTCAGCTTATTCGGCGTATTCAACTCACATTCCTCCAATTCTCCGGGCTAGACCGCTCTGCCCATCAGGTCGTAATCCAGGATGTCGATGATCTCAACCTCAGCAAAATCGCCAGGTGAAAGCTCTTTTTCGGATACAAACAGCACCACGCCGTCGATGTCGGGTGCATCGGCCTCGCTGCGCCCGACATAGCAGCAGGTTTCCATGTCAAAGCCCTCGACGAGCACCTTGACAATTTTGCCGAGCTGGGCGCGGTTGCGCTCCTCGTTTATCGTCTGCTGCTCGAGCATAACGAGTTCCGCCCGGCGGGCCTTTGTCTCCTCGTCGAGTTGGTCAGGCAGTTTGGCAGCGGGAGTCCCCTCCTCCTGCGAGTAGGCAAAACAGCCGAGACGGTCAAATTTGGATTCCTTGACAAACTCGACAAGCTCTTCAAACTGCTCTTTGGTCTCACCGGGAAAGCCGGCGATGAGGGTGGTCCGGAGGGTGATGTTGGGCACCCGCTCCCGCACCCGCTGCACCACTGATAGGATTTCCTCCCGGGTGCTCCTGCGGTGCATCCTGCGCAGCACAGCGGAATTGATGTGCTGGATCGGAATATCGATGTACTTCGCCATTTTGGGTTCTTCGGCGAGCACGTCAAGCAACTCGTCGGTCACCATTTCGGGATAACAGTAGAGGACGCGGATCCACACAAAGCCGTCGATTTGACAGAGGCGGCGGAGCAGTTCGGGAAGCTTGAGTTCGCCGTACAGGTCGCTGCCGTACCGGGTGGTGTCCTGCGCCACGACGATGAGCTCTTTGACCCCAGAAGAGGCGAGCCACTCGGCTTCTTCCACAATATCCTCAAGCTTGCGGCTGCGATAGGGGCCGCGAATGGCGGGAATCGCACAGTAGGTGCAGTTGTTGTCACACCCTTCCGCTATCTTGAGATAGGCAAAATAGGAGGGCGTGCTGATCACCCGCTCGCCGTTGAGAGCGAGCGCCTGCTTGTCGGCAAAGTCCGAAACCTTGCGCCCGTCGAGCGCGTCGGTGATTGCACGGGCTATCTCCGCGTTTGAACCGATGCCGAGCACCACGTCCACCTCTGGAATTTCTTTTGCGAGCTCCTCCTGATAGCGCTCTGCGAGGCAGCCGGTGACCACCACGCATTTGAGCTGTCCCTGTTCCTTGAGCGCACAAAATTCGAGGATGCTGTCAATCGACTCCTGCTTCGCGCTCTCAATAAAGCCGCAGGTGTTGATGACGACAACGTCAGCCTGCTGCACATCGGCTGTGATCTCAAAGCCGTCCCGCTTGATGTTGCTCAGGAGCATCTCTGCGTCCACCTGGTTCTTCGGGCATCCAAGCGACACCATTCCAACTTTTATAGCCATTGCTCATTCTCCTCAAATTCTTCGTATTGCTGCAGTGCGCGCTTAACATCTTCATAGTTGTGACCAAGGCGGAGCAGGGCGCTGATCACCTTTTTTCTCCCCTTCTCGTCGCCGAGATAACGCGCGTATTTTTTGGCGATCAGCTCTCCCAGCTGGTCCGCGGGGTCAACCTCCGCTTCGTCGAGGACACGCTCGGCCAGTTCCCGCTCGATCCCCTTGCGCTGGAGTTCGTAAAACGCCCGCCTTCTGCCGAGCCGCTTTCGGGTAAGCAGATCGCGCGCGAGTTTCTCCGCATACCGCCCGTCGTCGAGAAAGCCAAACTCCTCCATTTTATCGGCCGTGGATGCAGCGATTTCCTCATCAACGTCCTTTTTGAGTTTATCAATGAGTTCCTTGCGGGAGTGGTCGCGGTATTCGAGCAGGTAGAGCGCCCGCTCCTTGGCGCGGCGCACATCCGCCCTGTACTTGATTTCCTCCAAGAATTCCTCGCTGCATTCGAGGTCCTCTTTCAGGCTGGAATCGACAATCACCTCGGGGTCGAGCGACGCCCAATACAGGCCGTCGACATACACTTTATAACGTCTGCCCTTCCCCTTCTCAATATTCGTGATGCGCATTTATTCAAAATCCGCCTCGTCGGGCTTGATGTTGAGATTGGGCTCTTTAACCGGCTCGGCTGCCTTTTCCACCGGCTTTGCCGCCGCTTTGGCAACCACCTTTTCCACCGCCGGACGCCTGCCCGACTTTTTGCCCGCCATGAGCAGCTCATCCTTGTTCTCCATCACAAGCTTTCTCAGCTCTTCGCATAGCTCGGGATTTTCCGCAAGATAGGCCTTTGCGTTGTCCCGTCCCTGGCCCAGCCGCTCGCCGTTGTAATTATACCACGCGCCACTGCGGTTGACGATGTCGAGATTGGTCGCGAGGTCGAGAATTTCTCCTGTCTGGGAGATGCCTTCCCCGTACATAATGTCAAACTCCGCCTCTTTGAAGGGGGGCGCCACCTTGTTTTTGACCACCTTGCAGCGGGTGCGGTTGCCGATGACCTCGCTGCCGTTTTTAATCTGCTCGGAACGGCGGATCTCCATGCGCACCGAGGAATAGAACTTGAGTGCACGGCCGCCCGGGGTGGTTTCGGGATTGCCGTACATCACACCGATTTTTTCGCGCACCTGGTTGATAAAGAGGGCGACGCAGTTGGTTTTGCCGATGATACCGGTGAGCTTGCGCATCGCCTGAGACATCAGGCGGGCCTGCAGGCCGACGTGGGTGTCCCCCATCTCGCCTTCAATCTCCGCCTTGGTGGTCATCGCCGCGACAGAGTCGATGACAATGACGTCAATCGCGCCGGAACGCACCAGGGCCTCGGCGATTTCGAGCGCCTGTTCCCCCGAGTTGGGCTGGGAGACGAGCAGCGAGTCGATGTCCACTCCAAGCGCCTTGGCGTACACCGGGTCGAGCGCGTGCTCGACGTCGATAAACGCCGCTTCCCCACCTGCCTTCTGCGCCTGGGCGACGATTGAAAGGGCCACGGTGGTTTTACCTGAGGATTCGGGGCCGTAGATCTCGACGATACGGCCGCGGGGCACGCCGCCGATACCGAGCGCAATGTCCATCCCGATCGAGCCGGTCGAAATCGCCTCGACGTTCATCGCCGTGGCCTGGCCGAGTTTCATCACTGCGCCCTGGCCGAACTGTTTTTCAATCTGTGCAAGCGCTGTTTCAAGCGCCTTTTTTTTATCACTCAAAATGTCGCTGCCGCTGAATTCTTTTTTGGTTGGTTCTTTTCTAGCCGCCATGGTTTTCCTCCTTGTTTGTAAAGCCGTACACGACGCGGATGACGCCGTGCAGATCCTCTGCGTATTGAATGCGGGAGAACCCGTTCTCCCGAAGTATTTTTGCAACAGCAGTGTGCTGGTTGATTCCGATTTCATAGGCGAGCAGCCCGCCGGGGCGCAGCCTGTGTTTCCAAAGCTGAGTGATGCCGCGGTAAAACCCCAGCCCGTCTTCCTCGCCGTAGAGGGCAAGGGCGGGTTCGTGCCGCACCTCCCGCTGAAGATGCTCCATATCCTCCGCTGTCAGATAAGGGGGATTGGAGAGAATGGCATCGAGTTGGGGGAGCAGGCCGGGGGTATCGCCGCTGAGCACATCCCCCTCGATCACCGTGACCTGAGGCGCGTTGCGTGCGAGGTTGCGCCGCAGATAGGGCAGGGCCAGCTCCGAAAGCTCCACTGCGAACATCTGTGCCTGCGCACAGGCGCACTGCACCGCTGCCGCGACGCAGCCGCTCCCTGCACAGAGGTCGGCGACAACTGCCGGACGCTCTCCAATCTGTTCAATTGCGATGTCACACAGCCGTTCGGTATCTGGACGGGGGATGAGCACCCCTTCGCCCACCTCGAATTCAAGGCCGTAAAACTCCCAACTCCCGAGCAGGTATTGGAGGGGGATTCCCTCCGCCCGCCTGCGGGCAAGAGAGCGCGCCCATCCCTCCTGCTCCGCTGTCAGCTGCTCCTGTCGGTGCAGCAACAGCCATTGCCGGTCGCAGGCGAGGACGTGCTGCAGCAGCAAGCTGGTTTCCAAGCTGTATGCTTCTATCCGGCTCTTCCGAAGCGTCTCCCGGATTTCGTTTTGAAGGTCGTGGATTACCACTGGTCGTCTTCCCTGTTGTCGGGCAGCACTTCGTTGAGCGCTGCAATCGCAACCTCGATCTGGCTGCTGTCCGGTTCGCGGGTGGTGAGGCGTTGGAGCGCGAGACCGGGCGCTGAGATAGCCCGGGTGACTACATTGTCATACCGCCCTGCCAGTTTGATGATTTCATATGAGATGCCGACCACCACTGGAAGCAGCAGGATTTTCAGCCCAATGCGGATCCAGAGGTTGCTCCAGGTGACTACCGAAAAGATGATGATGCTGATAATGAGCACGATGAGCAGAAAACTGGTGCCGCAGCGGGGATGGAAGCGGCGGTGTTTTTTGACGTTTTCGACGGTGAGTTCCTCTCCCGCTTCATAGCAGGCGATCGACTTGTGCTCTGCGCCGTGGTACTCAAAGGTGCGCCGGATGTCCTTCATTTTGGAGACCAGCGCGAGGTAGGCGACAAATATCGCGATTTTAATGATGCCTTCCACCAGCGTTTTGAACGCGCCGAGGTCGATAAGCATTCCAAGGCCCTTCACCGCGAGTGCGGGTATGTACATAAACAGCAGCAGTGCGATCGCCACGCCGAGCACCATGCCGATGGTTCCGATAATTTTAAAGAGGTGGTCGCCGAACTTGTCTTCGATAAACTTTTCAAATCTGCCCGGCTCATAATCCTCGTCGTCCTCGTCTTCAAGCCCCGCCTTTTCCGCTGATTTCATCAGACATTTGTAGCCGAGTGCAAGGGATTCGACCATGTTGACCACGCCGCGCACAATCGGGATTCTGCGGTACCATTTGGGGTGGATCAGGCTTCCCGCCTCCCAGGTTTCGATGTCGATTTCCCCGCTGGGAACACGGACGGCCATGGATATTTTGTCGAGCCCGCGCATCATGATTCCCTCAATGAGCGCCTGACCTCCAATTTTGCTTTTGTGTGTTGGTTGATTCAATGTTTTCACGCTTCCTTTTGGGGCAGACGGATGCTCTCCGTGTGTCCGTTAGATTTGAATTTCGGTTGTTGGTTCCACCGCGGTGAATTCCACCGTGGTTTGATCGAGCTGCCCTTTGTCAATGGGCAGAGTGATTGTCACTGTAGTGCCAACGCCCTCCTCGCTGTCAATCTCAAGAGCGCCGTCGTGCATTGAGACAATCTCCACCGCGACGGCGAGGCCGATCCCCGAGCCGCGGCGTGTGTTGTTGGCTTTATAAAACTTTTCCTTGACCAGCGGCAGGTCTTTTTCCGCAATGCCGCAGCCGGTGTCGGAAACTGTGATAATGATGTTTGCATCATCCGCCTCCGCCTTGACGGTGACAGTATCCCCCGCATCGGAGTATTTGAGCGCGTTGTCGATGATGTTGATGAACACCTGGCGGATGCGGTTGCGGTCGCCGAAGATGAACGGGAGCATCTCGATGTCGTGGTAGATGAACTGCTTACCCTCCCGGTGAGCGTGCTCGGTATAGATGAGCACCGCCTCCTCGAGCTCGGCGAGAATGTCCATCCGGTCCTTGTTGAGCTTGAAGCGGCCGTCCTGGATGCGGGAAAAGTCAAGCAGCTCCTCCACCATATCGGAGAGGCGGCCGGTCTCGTTGGAGATGACCCGCATCCCCTTTTTGGTCGTTTCAAGGTCCCCAACGCCCATGCTCATAATCGTCTCGCTCCAGCCCTGGATCGCAGTGAGCGGGGTGCGCAGCTCGTGAGAAACGCTTGAGATAAACTCGTTTTTGAGCTTCTCTGAGTTGGAGATCTCATCCGCCATGTAGTTGATCGACTCACAAAGCTGGCCGAGTTCATCCTTGGACTGGCGGCGGATGCGCACGCTCATGTCCCCTTCTGCAATCTTGCGCACCGCGATGCTCATCTCCCGCACCGGACGGACAATCGAATTGACGAAAAAGCCGCCGGACACGAGCACAAACAACAGCACAATCAAACTGACCGCAACGAGCAGCAGGGTGGATTTGAAGATCAGTGAATCGATTTTTTCAAGCGACACGACATAGCGCAGTGCGGAAAAACGGTTGTTGGTCACCGGTATGAGCCGGGTCACGGCCATGATCTTTTCCCCGCTGGGGAGCTTGCTGACCGAGTAACCGGTCCCGGCGTTGCTCAGCGCCTGGAGGTAGTCCTCCGGCACATCCTGGTCAGAGAGTTTGAAGCCGCTCGAAGTGCTGTACACCCTTCCGGTGTAATCGATCGACATCAGCTCCATCTTATCCTTGTTCGGAAAGTTCTCCACCATCCCCTGGATTTCCTTGGTGATGTTTTTGGTGGTGTCGCTGGAATAGAGAAGAATGAGGTTGTAGTCCGAGGTGGCGCTTGAGGTGAGCATCTGCTTTGCGCCGGAGTAAAAATAGTTGTGAATGTTGTAGACAAACCCGATGTTGGCCAGAACCAGAACGAGCAGAATCACCATCAGAGTATTGAGCGCCCATCGCTGGGTTATGCTTTTGATTGCCATCGGTCACACCACACTTTACTCCCTATTTGTTCCGCCTAAGCGTTCCACTTGTACCCAAAGCCCCAAATTGTCAGGATGTACTTGGGGGAAGAGGGCTCATCCTCCACCTTCATCCGCAGACGGCGGATGTTGACATCCACAATTTTGACATCGCCATAGTAGTTGTCGCCCCAGATCTCGTTGAGGATGTGAGTGCGGTCGAGCGCGACGTTTTGATTTTTCATAAACAGCTCCATGATCTGGTACTCCACCTGGGTGAGGTCCACTGGGACGCCGTTTTTGGTCAGAATCCTGCTCTTTGGGTTGAGTTCAAACGGACCGGACACAATCGACTTGACCTGCTGGGGCTGGTTGGCAATCATGTTGACCCGGCGGTGAATCGCATCCACCCGCGCGACCAGTTCAGAGGGGCTGAACGGCTTGGCCACATAGTCGTCCGCGCCGAGCATCAGCCCGCGCACCTTATCCATCTCCTGGGTTTTCGCGGTGAGCATAATAATGCCAATGGTGGAGCTGCGCTCCCGCAGGCGTTTGCACACCTCAAAGCCGTCGATTCCCGGCATCATGATATCGAGCAGGGCGATGTCAAAATCGCCCTTGGCTTCGTCAAACGCCTTGAGCGCATCCTCCCCGTTGCTCACATCCACAACGGTATAGCCCGAGCGTTCGAGGTTAATCACTACAAAATCGCGGATGACGTCTTCATCCTCGCACACTAAAATTCGTTTCATCTGCCTAATCCCCCAATAAATACAAATCTACAAAATTCTCGAAAATCTCCCCGTTCTGGATGTTGAATTCTCCGCCGATGTTGTGGTTCTTCGCCAAAAAGGCGAGCTGCCCCACCCGGCTGATTTCAAAATACCCCGCGGGGATCCCCGCTGAACGGTTGGTATTCTCGCTGATGTTGTCCACCTTGAGGCTCAGAATTTTGCGGCTGTCGTTGTCGAGCGTTTCGTCAAACACAAAAAAGGAGATTTCATCGTTTTCCACCACGCTTTTGACGGTGACCTTATCGATCCACCCGTCGGGCAGGAGAAACCCAAACCCCTGGGTGTAATTGATGTATGATGCTCGTGATAGAGTCAGTTCCCCATCTGTGAGGCAATACCACTCGGTCATGTACATCGGGTGCTCATCGCTCTCGCTGTACCCGGGGAAAAGCCTGGTGTTTGGTATCTCAATCTTACCGTCTCCGTCGATGTCGTCACAGGAGGGCGCCTGTACGCGGTAGGTCTGCTGAAACAACCTGCATTCCTCGCTGCCATCATCCACAAGGTTTTTGAGCTTTCCTTCCTCGCAGACGAGAATTTCAGTCGCATAGGTGATTGATGAGCTTTTGGCTGCGAGCACCTCATCCAAAAACAGGGCGGGACGTCCGAACGTCGCGTTGTTCTCATCCTTGATAATATTATTGTACTCCACAGCCTGCCCGAGCAACTCAATTTCGTCTATTTTCTCAAAGGTTTCGTTGCGGTATTTAATCAGGCTCGCCTTGGTTTTGACGGGGAGTGTGCCAGATGTAGCGGATTTGTTGATATTATCGGTCTCCGACGACTCGGCGTTGACGGTTATGATTTCATCCTGCCCGTCCTCATCGATGTCGTAGACCTCCAGAACCTGGTAATTCCCCTCAAAGATCGAGTTAAACGATTTGTCCTCGTAGGTAAACACCTTGTAAAGCTTCTGCTGCTGGTTTTCAATCGAAAAACCGATGATGACAAGCTTGCGCGCCGTCTCGCTGTCATACAGAAAAACGACCTTGTCGACCTCGGTTCCCGCGCCGGCGACATCCCACACCGTGACCCACTCGCCGTCGATCTGGTCGAGCAGGCAGACGCGCAGGCCCCCGCCGCTCATCGAAGACTGGGTCTTGCTCTCGTAAAACACAAGTGCTTCTCTGCTCTCCTCCTCGTCAATGTTCTCGAGGACGATTGCAGAACGGTTTTCCCCCGACTGCGGGTATTTCAGGTCAATGTTCTTGCCGGTCTGGCCGGTATTTTCGAGCGCTTTGTAGATCGCAGCCTGCTCCGAAGTCATCTTTGGCGGCGAAACCACCGTTTCGATGTTGGTATTGACCACGCTGCACCCGCTCAGGCTGAGCGCTGTCAGTGCAGAGAGGATGGCCGCAAACACTCTTTTCAACTGCATCGCCCACCTTTCCAGACCGGTTCAAGAACAAGGAACCATACTATACGATTATGATTATTATAGCATACCTTCTGACCTTTTACAATTCAACCCGTTCAAAAACCGCGTGAATAAATTTTAGCCGAATTGTGTATAAATCAAAACCGCCGGTTAAATGGAGGAGATGTGCCAGCCCTGGAAGGTCGGTTGTGCCGTCTTTCCAGCGGGTGTGGATATTCGGTTCCCCACGCCCGCTGTTTCTGGCTGTCTGTTTACCTGTGTGGTCATCCGCTCGATTTGGTGGTGAGAACAACGGGTTTCGACAGTGTCAAACAATAAAAAAAGCCCCGTCAAAGCGGGGCATGTAGACATCATCTGAGAGAAATATCGATTGGGTGTAGGGGCGCACATCGGCAAATTTCCAGAAATCTCAGCCGGACAGAAGCCCCTGCACACCCCGACTCGTCACGGCCTGTTGCCGCTGACGCGGGTTTAGTTTCCCTCTCCGACATACTTGGCAAACGACGCTGTTCTGGGACGCTGGCAGCAGGCCGGCTGCTCGCCTTTTCAGCTCAGTGAGGAACAGGTTGCACCAAAACCGGCCTAGCGCCCACGCCTCTTGCTCTAAACAGCAGCTCTCGGCGTAGCAGGTTTGTTCAGCAGACCAGCCGGTCACAGCTGCGCGAATCCAGACCAACTGTTGCTACAAATTGATTGTGATCTCCTTGCCGTGCAGATCATAGCCGCGGTAGCAAACTCCAGCCATGCCAAACATTTTTTTGGAAGCAATTGTCGACTCGGTGTCTGCGTATTTGTCCGAGCAGTAGACCACCTCTTTGATTCCCGATTGGATGATCGCCTTGGCGCATTCGTTGCAGGGAAAAAGGGTTGTGTAGAGTTTTGCACCCGAGAGGTCCTTGCCGCTGTTTAGGATCGCATTGAGCTCAGCGTGGCAGACAAACAAATACTTGGTATCGAGCGCTTCCCCTTGATTGCTCCACGGAAGCTCGTCGTCGCTGCAGCCAATCGGCATACCGTTGTAGCCGAGGGAGAGGATTTTGTTGTCTTGTCCCACGATGCAGGCGCCCACCTGTGTGTTGGGATCCTTGCTGCGCTGCGCTGAAAGCAGGGCGATGCCCATAAAATACTCATCCCATGAAATGTAGTCCTGTCGTTTCAATTCGTCCCACCTCGTTTTTTGCTTTCATTATAGCATACCCAAAAGCACAGGGCAACATTGTATTTTTTTGCATGCTCGGGTATAATGGGAGCAGATAAGGAGGATGTTTATGCCGATCTCAGCGAAAACACTCGATTTTTTATTTGAAAACAAGCTCAACAACAGCAAAGAGTGGTATCACGCCCACAAAAAAGAGTACACCGAACTGGTGTTACGGCCGTTGGCCGAGCTGGTGGTCAAGCTCAAGCCCACCATGCTCGAGCTCGATCCCGACCTCATTGTTGAGCCGCGGGTGACCCGCTCGATCTCCCGCATTTACCGTGACACCCGATTTTCTAAGGATAAATCCCTTTATCGGGACAACATGTGGCTGATTTTTATCCGGGACAAAAAGCTTTACGAGGGGCCGCCGGGCTTTTATGTGGACATCTCCCCCCGAGGGCTTTCCTACGGGATGGGATACTACCAGGCGTCTGCCGACGCGATGCGGTGCTATCGCGAGATGATTCTGGGGCGAGAACCCGCTTTTCTCAAAGCGCTCGAGGCGTACGAGGGGCAAAAGGTGTTTTCCCTCACCGGGGACCTGTACAAGCGCAGCAAGGCGCCGGACGAGCCGGAGCGCATCCGCAGCTGGGTGGACCGCAAATCGGTTGATTTTGACTGCACCACCACTGATTTTAACCTGATGTTCTCGGAGAACCTCGATCAGGTCGTCGCGCAGCATTTCAGGCTCCTTAAACCGGTCTACGAGTTTCTCATGGCAGTGGAGACCCGACGGGACCACACTCCTCCCGGCTCCCGGTGGGCAGGTGCTGGAGCGCCTGAAAGCAAATGATTGTATCGGTGCGTGACAAGCATCAGGTCATGTAGCATATTTATTTTTCAACGGTCACTCCCACAAGAGTAACAGAATCAAATCCACAAGCAAACGGGTGGTACGCCCGGTCTCTAAAAGGGTCACTAAAAGTTTAGCACCTCATTCCTATTTCAAGCAGCCGCTCACCTGCGGCTGTTTGTTTTTTGCTCACTTTTTCTCGCTGCCCGGAAACAGGTTGATCTACTCTTTGGGTGAGATTTGCTCTGTGGCATACTCTTCTTTTCATTGATTCCTGATGGATTGCGCTATCGCCTTTTTGTTTTCGACCGACCCTATCCAAAGAATAGCCTTTGCAGCGAAAACTGTACTTGTATTTTATATTTGCATGTCGCCCGAAAATTAGCGACCCGTATATCCCTTTTCTCCTATACTCCGATAGGATACTGGCGCCTGTACTTTAAATGCGCCGAACGTTTTATTTCATTGTTGCTGTTTTCCGCTGATTACTCCCCCTTGTACTTTCGCAATGCGGCCGCCAAACCTCTGCTAGTATACAGGGAGGTTTCAGTTTTTGCATCCTTTTTTCGGTTCGCCTATTTCTCGCCCCGCTCTTTTCTCTCACTCGATAAAATCGGGGGTTATTTCCATGTCTGAAAACAGCAATGAGAGCAAGCCGCCAGGAGATTGGCGACTTGCTCTCATTGTTTCGGAAACCACCAGCTCTGCCGGCAGTTATGACTGATCTTCCGAAATCTCTGCAAAACCAAAGGCTTTCGGAATGTGCGGCAGACACCGCCCAGAGGTAAGGCTCAAACTGGTGTGGGCCCGTTGATCCCCTGCCTGTCAGCCACAAAAAACCGGCCTTTGCAGAGGACTGCGGCATCCGCTGCAGTCAAGCTCTCAGCCGCTGTGCAACACAGAGATTGGTTTACGATCCCCCAGAAAAGCAGGACAGCGACAGCTCATAACTCAGAGCCAGCTTGTAGCAATTTCGATACAGGTAGGCTTCTATTGAAAAATTTTTTTGGAAAACGGGTTATCCGGCTCCACAAAACGCTGCTTCAGCCGTCGCGCAGGTGGTCAACGTCCCACTCAGGCGGGCGGCGTTGAGAATTCCACACTTGCTGCCCGCCTGTGAGCTGTCCGGAATTCCAAGCTCTGTTTCTGTTGCGCACAACGGACAGTTCATACGCTTCACCTATTCGTCTGCCTGCTTCCGGTTGACCAGATACTGATTGGCCCGCGAGAGGAGCGCCTCCCGGTTGTTGGGGCACTCCTCGTCAATAACGAGGCCGAGCAGGTACTCGAGCAACTGCCCAATCAGCCGTCCCTGAGTGCAGCCGACTTCCCGCAGGTCGTTGCCGTTGACCGCCAACTGGGCAACCGTGAAACACTGGTTTTGTGCGATAATTTCGTTGATGCGCTGTTCGTTCTCGTCGAGCTCCTCGAGCTCATACCAAAAGGAAGGGTCCTTGCCGAGCAGGTCGCTGCGCTGGACGAGCAGCAGCTCGCGCAGCTCTTCCTCCCCCAGTTTGCCCAGCCAGCGTTTGATCGCCTTGGCCGAGCCGTGAAACTCGACGCTGTGGTAACGGATGAGGTTGACCACCCGCCGGGTGATTTCCCCGCTGTAGCGCAGTCGTTTGAGAATCTCCTGCGCGAGGTCAGCGCTCTTCTGCTGATGGCTGTAAAAGTGCCCGGTACCGCCCTCAATGCTGAAGGTAAGCGGTTTGGCCAAATCGTGCAGCAGCATGGCGAGACGGACGGTGAGGCGTTCGGGAGAACGTTCCACCGTGTGCACTGTGTGTTCCCACACGTCGTAAAGGTGGTAGCGGCTGTGCTGCTCAAAGCCAATGCAGGGGATAATTTCGGGGATCACCTCACAGAGCACCTCGGTGTATTCCCGCAGCACTCGGCCCACATCCCGGCCGAGCAGCAGCTTGTTGAGTTCCACCTGCACCCGCTCCCGCGCGATGTGCACGAGCAACCCTCGCCGGGTCAGCAGGGCGGCGGCGGTAGTGGGTTCCATCCCAAAGCCGAGCACCGAGGAAAAGCGGACAGCGCGCAGGATGCGCAGCGCATCCTCCTCGAACCGGGTCTGTGGGTCACCGACACATCGGATCATCTGATCTTTCAGATCCTGCTGTCCGCCGAAATAGTCCTGCAATCCATTGGAAGGGCTGTAGGCCATCGCGTTGATGGTGAAATCTCGTCGCGCGAGATCCTCCCGCAGGCTGCGGGTAAAGGTCACCGAGTCGGGCCGGCGGTTGTCGCTGTACTGTCCGTCAATGCGGTAGGTGGTGATCTCGAGCGGCATCCCGTCGATCACTGCGGTGACGGTGCCGTGTTTCACCCCTGTCTCGATGATGTGGTACCCCGCAAAACAGCGCATTGTCTCAAAAGGCAGGGCGCTCGTGGTAATGTCGTAATCGTCCGGCTCCCACCCGAGCAGCAGGTCGCGCACGCATCCCCCCACGATGTAGGCTTCATATCCACAGGCGCGCAGCTTGCTCAGCGCCTGGCGCACCTGTTCGGGAATTCGCAGTTCCATCCCGCTCCTCCTAACGTTTGAGTGTTTTGATCATTTCCTTGGTCTGGGCATCCACCCGGTTGGATTCGACTATTTTTTGCAGCGCTTTGTTGTAGGTCCAGTCGTCGAGCGCGCAGTCGTTTAAAAACGCGAGGGTCTTGTCGCGGTATTTGACAAACGCCATCGAGATCAGCCAGGCGTTGCCCATCCGCACATAGTAGTGGTCATTGGTGATCTGCCCACTGACAGCGAGCACACGGTCGATGTAGAGGTCGTTTAAAAAGTGGGAGAGCATTGAGATCAGCCCGAATCGGATTGCCCACGGTCCGCTGCTCAGAGCGTAGCTCTCCACCAGCTCGTAGGCTGCCTGCTGCTCCTTGCCAAACTGCTTGAGCCCAGAGCAAAACGAGTCGCACACCGCCCAGTTGCTGATCTTGGGAACAAAGCCGACAATGTAGCCTTTGAGCGTTTCAAAATCGCAGTCCAGCGCCCCGATCACCATGCCGTGCAGCAGAATTTCCTCGTGGCTGCCCGCACCGGCGAGTGCGAGGTACTCCTCCGCGTTGCCCTTTACAATCTGGCGGGAGAGCCTGCGCAACTCAGGCATCCGGACGCCGAGCATATTGGAGCAGTCGGGAACGAGTTTTTGATTGAATGCAAGATAGTCCGGATCGGCGAGCTCGCGCAGCTGTGCAACCAGCTGCTGGTAGTCCTGCTCCGTCCAGTGTTCTCGGGTGAATTCCATAATTGCCTCCAGTTTATTTTCGCCGTTCGATTGCGAGAATATAAGGGCAGTCTTCGGATATTTTGTTGATCAGCCGGTAGAGGAGCACGTCGTACGCCTTGCTGTCGAGCTGTGCGAGCTCGTCCTCCAGCGTGCGCCCTTCCAGCGCGCCCTCATCGTGCCCGGGGTAGACCACGATCACAAGCACCCCGCCGATCTTGAGCAGAGAGGCTGCCTTGCGCACCGCTTCTAGAGTGGTTTCGAGCTTGGTCGTCACCGTCCGGTCGCTGCCGGGCAGGTAGCCGAGGTTGAACATCCCGCCGTCGAGCTCCTCGCGAATATACTGGTCGAGGTTGCTGTGGCTGTCGAGAATGAGCTCTGCGTTGTCCACCCAGTTGGCCTCGAGCCGGGAACGGGTGTTGTCAACCGCCTGCTGCTGAATGTCAAAGGCGTAGACCTTACCCTTGCAGCAATGCTGCGCGAGAAACAGAGTGTCCGAGCCGTTGCCCATCGTGAAGTCCCCCACCACCCCGTCGCAGGGGACGTTTTGTGTGATGAGGTATTTTGCAAAGGTGAGAATATTCTGCATACTTCCTCCTAGTCGTGAAACCGCTTGCCCTGAAAGCTGTCCCGCCGGACAAGTTCCTTGTCAATTTCATTGAGGACGACAAATTTTTTAAGGCTCCACAGCGGCCCAATCAGGTCGTCCTTTGCCCCGTCCCCGGTCAGCCGCTGCACAACGACCTCGGGCGGGAGCAGCTCGAGCTGGTCGCAGACAATCTGCACGTATTCCTCGAGGGAGAGCAGTTCAAACTCCCCCCGCGCGTACTCTGCGGCCATCGCAGTGCCCTTGAGCAGGTGGAGCAGGTGAATTTTGATGCAGTGCAGCTCGAGCTTCGCAAGCTCCCGCACTGTTTCAAGCATCATCTCGCGGGTTTCCCCCGGGAGCCCATTGATGATGTGGACACAGACGGGAATGCCCCGTTCCCGCAGCTTTTGGTAGCCTGCGCGGAACTCAGCATAGCTGTGTCCCCGGTTGATCCGCTTCCCCGTTTCGTCGTGGATGGTCTGGAGCCCCAGCTCCACCACCAGATAGGTGCGCTGGGACAGCTCGGCGAGATAGTCGACCACTTCGTCGGGCAGCGCGTCCGCACGGGTCGCAATGCTCAGTCCCACCACATTGTCCAGCGCAAGGATTGTCTCGTACTTTTCCCGCAATACCGGGAGGGGGGCGTAGGTGTTGGTGAACGCCTGGAAATAGCCGATGTACTTTGCCTGCGGCCACTTTTGGTGCAGCGCGGTTTTCACCTGCTCAAACTGGCGGACCAAATCGTCATTCGGGTTGCCCGCAAAATCCCCGCTGCCCGCGTTGGAGCAGTAGGTGCAGCCGCCGTACCCCTTGGTTCCGTCGATGTTGGGGCAGGTAAACCCCGCGTTGAGCGACACCTTAAACACCTTACCCCCGAACAGCTGGTTGAGGTGGTAGTTCCAGGTGTGGTAGCGCTTGTTGTCTTTGGAGTAAGGAAACGGGCTGCCCATCAGGTGACCACCAGCAGGACCTGTCCTGTAATGAGGATGAGCGCAAACAGGATCACCCAGCTATAGGCAACATAGCGCAGGCTCACCGTCTTTTTCACCATGATCACCATGGGGATGGAGAAAAACGCGAGCGAGGTGATGAGCGCGATGAGCATCCCGTAGGGAACCCCCACCCGCAACAGGGCGGAGACAACCGGAAGCACCGACACCACGTCGGTGTGCAGCACCAGCCCGAGCACCGTTACCCCAAGCACGCCCCAAAAACCAAAGCTTGAAATTTTCTCGGCAAAATCGAGATTGACAAACCCGTTGATCAGGGCGGAGAGCGCGACGCCAATGACGATGTAGACCCACTGATCGCGCAGGGTGTGCTTGGTCTCGTGCAAGGCGTAGCCCCACCGCTCCGATACGGTCGGTCTGCGGTCGGGATCGAGCGCGCCGGCGGAAATCCGGTCGCGGTAGATGTACTTTTCCCCGTCGATAAACGAGAGGATAATCCCCGCCACAATCGTCATGAGCAGGCAGACACCGGTGTAAACTGCGGTAAACCGGATGTCCGTAATTGCCGCCATGGACAGGAGGGAGGTGATGTTGACCATCGAAGCGGCGATGAGGTAGGTCATCGCCAGGTGCACCGGGATGCCGAAGGCGAGAAAGCCGAGGAAAAGGGGGACGTTGGTGCAGATGCAGGTGGAGGAGAGGATGCCCGCAAACGCTGCGATGACAATCGCGATATAGCGGTTGACCTTGAGCAGCGACTTGCGCACACTCGCCACCGGGATGTAGGTTTTGAGGAACGAGACGACTGAGAGGACGATGATAAAAATCAAAAAGGTCCGCAGCAGGTCGTAGAGAAAGTGGGCGGGTATTTCCGCGAGCGGATTTCCGTCCTCAACGCCGAACAGCTTACAGAAGAGGTTGACGAAAAACTCCTGGAGCGCCCCATGATGGTGGGCGGCGTGCTCGGCGGCGTGGGAATCAAGCAGATACATTGGATAGATAGTTCCTTTCAGAGAGGGTTAGCGGCGTGCATAGAGCTTGAGCAGCGGACGGACGATCACCGCGGTGAGAAGGCCGGCAAAAATTGCCTCGGGGATGCCATTGACCACCACGGTGCTCATGATGATCGCAAGCAGGGCGCCCGATTTAACAGTCGCGTACTGCTGCCCAAAAAACAGGGCGATGCCGCCGAGGACGAGGACGGTGTTGGTCAGAGATCCGACCACTCCGGCCGCGCCGGCGGAGAGGGCTGTGTTTTTGTCCCGCTTCGTGAGCGCTTGAAACAGCAGCCCAGCGAACACCCCGATGAGGATGCGCGGCACAAAGCAGATCACAAGGCTCCAGAAATTTCCGTGGTAATCACCGAGAGAGTAGAGGGGTGTAAAGACAAACGAGGTGACCACCGGGGCGACAAAGCTGTGGGTGATAAAGCTCAGCAACCCGAAGAAGAAGCCGAGGATTCCCCCATAGCGCGGGCCGAGCAGGCAGGCGCCGATGATGACCGGAATGTGCAGGGTGGTCACCTTGAGGGGAGAAAACGGGATGGTAATGAGTCCGAGGTTGGTGAAGTTGAGCACCAACATCACCGCGATGAGCAGCGCGAGGTTGACGAGTTTGGTGGTCGATTTCATCGTTGACATGGCATGTCCTCCCGGCGAAACGGAATTTTTGGTTTACACTTTAGTATACCTCAAATGGCAGAAATAAGCAATAGCGTATCCTTTTTTCATGCAGCTTGCCGGAAACAGGGCAGCCGCAGCCGCCCCTTGTCTGAACCGCAGATTCTATCAGTTAAAAATTAATCTGATTCAGGCGTTCCGCACAAAGGAAGTATTCCCATCTTGTTCATTTGGGAGAAAAAACTTCATTTTTCTAAAATAGCAAAAAAAGCTGTCACAAAACCCGTGTTTTTGGGGTTCTATCATAGTAGGAAGGTATTTTTGTGAAAGGAAAGGGGGAACTGATTCCAATGGACAGGATGTCACAGCTATGAAACAGCAACCGGTTCGTTTTGAAAAGGAGAGATGGTTGAATGAAACGATTTCGTAAACTCTGCGTAGCAATCGCCCTCTGCGTGGTGTCTTCCATTTGTCTGTCGATCACAGCGTATTCCATGAACGTTCTTTACATCACCAGATACCAGCAGGAAAATAGCAACTGGTGCTGGGCCGCCAGTATCTATATGATTTCAAAACATGTGATGGGAAGCAGTTACTCCCAGTCTCAAATTGTCACCTCTGTTCATGGAAGCGCAGTCAATTGGGGTGCATCCATATCGGAAGCCGCCTATGCAATGCGTGTAAATACCGGGTTTCAAACAAACATATACACTTCACCGATCAGCTATTCTACAGTAGAGAGCAGGATTAACGCGAACCGTCCAATTTATCTTGGTCTAAACTGGAACAACGGCGGAGGCCATGCTGTCGTCTGTGACGGGTACAATAACTACAATCTACGCATTGTTGATCCTTGGAATACCTGCCCTGCCAGGTATGTAGGATACGAAGAAAGTAAGAGGAATGCGAAGTTTTGTTCCGGAGAAGGAAGATGGGTAGACGGATTTTATATTTAAGAAATGGAGGTACACCATGAAACCAAAATGGATTTATCTGCTACTCTGTCTCTGTGCAACCGCAATATTTTGCACGCCTGTATCCGCTGCAACGGAGGGCTTTGAATCCCTCCCGGAATCCGAGGAATTTGCAGAAATCGCGGCTTTACAGGACACAGTTCTAACTAAACTCAATCAAATTGTAGTATCAGAACGACCAAACCAAACAATCTTCTTTACCCCGGAGGACATTCATTGGGACAAAGCCTATAAGCTATACATCGAAACCAATATCTACGAATTAGAGGACACAAGCCCTGAGAGAATCCGGCAGGCACTCATAAATGAAAATGCTATCTGGCAGCTTCCGCTCTCAAAAGACGGTTTCTACTGCCTCGTGGATTTTTCAATCAGCAGCCCCCTCTCTCCCGAGATTTCTGAAAATCTGACAGAAGAAGAACGCCAACGTGCCATAAATCTTGAGGGAAAGTGGATTTCTCCTGTCGTCACGATACAGCAAGACGACACAACCTATCGTGATCAATTTGAAAAGATTTTGCAGCAAAACGGCTTTGGCAACGCGCCGGTCAAGTTGCTGCTGGGCGGCATGTCCAAAATGCGCTCGGTATCGGGGATCGCTATGGATGGAGAAAAAGTGCTCTGCGTTGTACCACTCGATCCACCTGCTTTAACAAATGACCCACAACCCACAACTCGGGCACCTTTACCCACACTTGAGAAAAACCAGGTTTATTCCTTTGAGGAAATGGCACAGGTCATTCGCTCTGTCCCGGAACCACAGAGTGCATCGGGGATATATGGCGGCGCGGGTGCGGCTCCTATTTATGAACCGCCCAACTACGCGATGCTCGTCATCTTAACTGCCGCTTGTGGGATTGTTCTCGTCGCCCTTTGCCTCTACGGACGCCATTCCTCCAAGGCCTAAACCAGTTCTGCCAGTCCAACGGTTTTTGGGTCACCGCCCGCAAGGGGGAGACTGCTTCCCCCAGGACCGCTCTGTTTTATAGTTGTGGACTGTCACTCAGCTTCCGACTAAAAAGAGCGAGGCAAACGTCTCGGTTAATCTTTTCGCACCACAAAATTCTTCTGTTTCGGTTTTGGATAAGGGGCTTTTACGTCGGTTCTTCCTGTCAGGTAGTCTAAGCTTGTCCCGTAAAACAATGCAAACTGGCAAAGGATTTCGAACGGAATGCTCCGAACGCCCCGCTCGTAACCCGAATAGGCCTGTCTGGAAACAGATAACATGCGCGCAAGCTCGGCCTGAGTCAAATCATGGTCTTCCCGCAGGTCTCTAATTCTGTTGATGTTCATCTGATATCACCTCTCCTCCATTCTATCAGAGCGAAGAGGGACTGTGGGTAATCTAGATCATTCTGTTCTAAAATTTAAGCGAAGGCTGTGAATACCGATCGTAATCGTATGGCGCGCATATTTTCAAAGTCTCCTGCGTCAACTGGGATACCGACCGATTGATCACCGCTTGCTATAACCGAGCGATTTTGACGCTCAACCGCATCCGCGAGACGCTCCTGGACGACAGTCTTTGTGATTTTGAATGCATTGAGGAGATTGTCTGCATTTTAGAGGACTCCGGGATCGGATGCGGCTCGCGGCATGATTTTTAACAGACAGTGTGGAAAAAACAAGCAATCTCCAACAAGTGCAAAAAGAGCCAGCGGAAAACCGCCGGCTCTTTTTGCTGCACTCTATTCCAAATGTAAGTTAGATTTCTTATTCAGGCACAAGGGGATCTGCGACCCGCGTGCCGGCTGACCGGTTTTGCTTCGCCCTGATTCTGCGCAAAACACCCTGTCCCGCGACGTTTCTGGCCGCGGCATCAGGCTGTGTTTTTCACAGGAACAGAAAAACCAGCTTTACCCTGTCACGCCCATTTCCCAGCCCTTCTTGAAAAGAGAACGGGAGACACTGCAGCCCTTTTCAATGTTTCGCGGCTGCCCTGCGAACCCGTTTGATTCCAATCCCATTGGCTGAACCGCGCATTCCTGTCCCCTATTCCTTTTCCAGCGCGCGGCGCAGCCAGATGCTCGCGATGTCCATCGCGTTGTACAGTCCCTTTTTCTCGCTCTTTTTGACGATCATATCCTGTGGGCGCACAGTCGGGTCGGTGCGCATGAGCTGGATCGAGACGTCGTCGGCAAGCTCCATGTCGTCAAACTTCTTTTTGGTTTTAATCTGCAGCATGACAACATAGGGATCAGCCATGTCGCCGTAATAGATGGTGTTGCCGCTGCGCACCAGCGGTTTATCTTTATATGTGAAAAATTGAGCCTGTTTTTCTGCCATTAGCAGTCCCTTCTTTCTCAGGGCGTACCAGCCCCTTGTAATTTACGATACTAAAATTATACCATCTGTTATACCCTTTGTAAACAGCATTGTTGTAAATAAAATGAAAATTCAGCCACGAAGCCGGTTCGTGGCTGAACAAATCGCACAAGAAAAGGTAGAACTTAGTCGACGTTTACGATTTCTCCGTAGATCTCGCCAAACGCCTTGGCTGCGTTGGACTCGTCGGTGTCGATGTGCATCGCGAGCGCGAACTTGTCAGAAACCCGCACCACGGTGTCGCCGTAAATCGTCTGACGCTCTGGGCTGTTGACCTTAACCCAGACAATCTGCTTGTCCTCCACGCCGAGCTCTTTTGCGTCGGCCGGGGTCATGTGGATGTGGCGTTTCGCGACAATTACACCTTCGCTAATCTCAACTTCGCCCGCAGGGCCGACGAGTTTGCAACCCGGAGTACCCGCGATATCGCCCGACTCGCGCACAGGGGCGGTCACGCCAAGGGTTCTCGCATCGGTCGCGGAGATCTCCACCTGGTCGGCGTTTCTCTCAGGGCCGAGAATCGATACATTTTTCAACTCGCTCTTAGGGCCGACTACATTCACACGCTCGACACAGGCAAACTGGCCGGGCTGGGAGAGGTCCTTTTTGTTGGTGAGGGTCGCTCCCTCGCCGAACAGAATTTTTAAAGTCTCAGCGGTCACGTGGACGTGGCGCGCAGAGGTCTCGACAAGAATTTTTTTCGACATGGTAATTCCTCTTTCCTGATTTTTTTCACAACTGCCTTTATTATAATACATCCGCGCGGCGCGGTCAACCTCTGGTGCGAACGTTTTTGGCCTCCAAGGAATAGAATGGCTTATCAGAGCGTCCGGCGGCCAGTACCGGACACCAGGAACGGAGGTAGTATTATGCAAATGGTCGACTTTTTTATAGGCGCAAACTCTCCCGACGGTTTTGTCTCGTTTTTTAATCAGCTCACCGACCCTGAATTGAGGAGCTTTCTATTAAAGGGCGGGCCGGGCACCGGCAAGTCCACCATGATAGAGCGGGCGATCGAATCGGCGCGCTGCGGCGGCATCGTCGAGCAGATCCACTGTTCCAGCGACCCAGACTCCCTCGATGGTGCGCTGTTCCATGAGCCGGGCATCGCAATCGCGGATGCGACGTCCCCCCACGTGCTCTCCCCCAACTATCCGGGTGCGGTGGAAACCGAGGTCAACCTGTTCGAGTGCTTTGACAGCGAGCCGCTGGTGGCGCAGAAAGAACAAATCATCTCGCTGTTCTCTCAGAAAAAATCCCTCAGCCGCCGCTGCCAGAATTTTCTCCATGCAGCGAACACCCTCCTCAACGACAGCTTCTACATAGCATTGGAAAACACCGACCTCGACAAGGTCCACCGCTGCGCCATGCGGCTGTGCGCCAAGGAGCTCCCCCAGACCGGAAAACAGGGAAAGGAACACCGTCGCTTCCTAAGCGCGGTCACCCCCAAAGGAGTCGTCACCTATATCGGCACTGCCCTCGAGCTGTGCGATCGGATTGTGGTCATCAACGACGAATACGGCTGCTCGAGCCGGCTGCTGCTCAGCCTGATCCGCGCCCACGCGCTCGAGGCGGGGTATGAGATCTTTACCTGCTACTGCCCGCTCAACCCAAACGACAAGATTGACCACATCTTTATCCCCGCGCTCGGCCTCGGGTTTATGACCTCTCACCGCTACAACAAACTCGACGCATTTGAGCCCTATCGGGTGATCAACTACACCCGTTTTACCGACACCTCGGCGCTCAAGCTGAGAAAGCAGCGCCTGAGCTTCAACCGCAAAGCGTCCGCCGAGCTCATTGCCGAAACGATCTCCACGATGGGGCTCGCCGCCCGGCTGCACAGCATCCTCGAAGCGGTCTACGCACAGGCGATGGACTTTCATAAGGTGGATGAGATCTCGAAAAAGCTCAACGCCACCATTGCAGACCTGTCTGAACGCGCCTAGTCTGCCGGGTCCTTTTGCGGCGGCTTCTGCTGTGCGCTGCTGAGATAAAGGTAGTCGGCCGTTGCGGTCGACCTGCCTTTTTTCTCGAGCTTCTTGTTGATTCCCCGGCTGATGAGGGTATAAATCACCGCAAAAACGGGAACACCTACAAACATACCGATAAAACCGAACAGGCCGCCAAAGGTGAGAATCGCAAAGATAACCCAGAAGGCGGAGAGCCCGGTGGTGCCGCCGAGGATGTAGGGGCCGAGAATATTCCCATCAAACTGCTGCAGCACGATGATGAAAATCACAAACCACAGGCATTTGAGGGGATCGACCATCAGAATCAGCAGCGCCGACGGGATCGCCCCGATAAACGGGCCGAAAAACGGAATGACATTGAACACTCCAACGATCACGCTCACGAGCACCGCATAAGGCATGCCCAAAATGCTGGTGCCGATGAAGCAGAGTACGCCGATGATGAGCGAGTCGATAATCTTGCCCGAGATAAACCCGCCGAACACCCCGTGCGTCTCCCGCACAAGGGAGATAAACGGCTTGGAAAAGCTGTCAGGGGTGAGTGCGACAATCACCTTTTTGGCCTGGGCGATAAACTGTTCCTTCGCGTAGAGCACATACACCGAGATAATGATGCCGAGGATGGAATCTTTGAGGGCGTTCACCACCCCGATCACCCCGACGGTTACGTTGCCGAGCAGCTTTGTGATCGACGGCATGGCAGTTGCGATGAAGTCCTGAATCGTGTCGTTGATGGTGGTCATCTGGGTATCGACAAAGTTTGCGAGCTCCTGGTTGCCTGCGACCAGCCCCTCCACATAGTTGCCGAGATTCTTCATGTACTCGGGCAGGTTGTTGAGGATGCCCATCAGGCTGTAGGCGAGCTGTGGGATCAGAAGCAGCAGGACAACGGTAAACGCGGCGAGTGCGACGACGACTGTCGTCAGCACCGACAAACCGCGGACAAGCTTGCGCTTCTTTTTGAGGCGGGAGTTGCGGAACGCCCGTTCAAAGAGGTTGCGCTCAAAAAACTTCATCACTGGGTTGAGCAGATAGGCCAGCGCAAACCCGATCATAAACGGCATCATCAGCCGAACAATGGTGCGGATGACGCCGAGGACATTAAAATTATCAAGAAAAATTTTAAACAGGGTGCAGGCGACAAAGGTGAGAAACAGCGTAAGCCCCACCAGGACATATCTGTTTTTCCTTAAATGCTTCACTGCTGCCCCCTCCTCCCATTCGAAATTAAGTCTATTATAACCGATTGGTGAATAGAAGTAATCAATAAATCATGAAACTTTCAAAAACCCCTTGACATTGGGGAATTTTGGTGTATACTAAAATTAGTAATTATTCCTATTAACTTAAATTTGTTAGAAAAGGCGGGATCTCTAATGATTGATATGGCACTCCTCATGCAGCTCTCCTACGGCATGTACATTGTGGGCGCAGACGACAGCGGCCGGCCCACCGGCTGTATTGTCAACGCTGTGATCCAGATCACCAACGAAAACCCCATTATCGCTATCAGCATGAACAAGGACAACTATACCTACGATGTGATCAAGCGCACCGGTAAATTTAGCTTGTCCATCCTCTCCGAGCAGTGCGACGCGCAGACCATTGCCAAATTCGGCTTCCACTCCGGCCGCACTGTGGACAAATTCGCCGACATCCCTTATGAAATGGCTGACGGCGTGCCCATTCTCAAGCATCTCTGTACCGGCTATCTCACCTGCAACGTTCTCCAGATGGTGGAAAGCGAGACTCACTTCGTCATCCTCGCACGCGTCGCCTCCACCATCGACGGCCCAGACAAAGTCCCTATGACCTACGACTATTACCACACCGTCATCAAAGGCAAGGCCCCCAAAAACGCCCCCACCTATCAGCCCCCTGCCCCCAAACCAAAAAAGATTTCTTACGTCTGCCCCGTCTGCGGCTACGTCTACGAGGGCGACATCACCCAGGAGCCTGACGACTACGTCTGTCCTCTCTGCGGCGTTCCCCGCGATCAGTTCGTGAAGCAATAGGGGGTGCGCTGAGGCTCTGCCTCAGACTCCGTTTAAGGGGCTTCTTGAAAGAAGCCCCTTAAAAATCCCCAAGAACTTAAAATGGCGCCCATCGAAACGATGAGCGCCATTTTAAGTTTTCGGGGGTTCTCAGGGGGCCTTTTTCAAAAGGCCCC
>EQ973339.1:410674-448143 GCA_000158655.1 [Clostridium] methylpentosum DSM 5476 | reverse complement strand
TGAGCAGGGTCTGGGACAGCGTCCCAGTACACCACCTTAGTGCTCCCCGCAGTGGCAGGTGTGGGAGTCGCCTTCGTGGTGGTGATCGCAGACAAAGGCATTGTTGGGCTGGAGGGTGTTGTTGAGGTAAGCGGCGAGCACATCAGACACACTGCCCGACACGCCGCAGATGAGCTGCACGCCCTGGGCAGCGAGGGCGTCGTTAGCCCCCTGGCCAATACCGCCGCAGATCAACAGATCCACGCCCTGCTGCTTGAGCAGAACGGCGAGAGCGGAATGCCCGCTCCCATTGGCGTCGAGAAAGGAGGTGGAGAGGAGCTTTCCATCCTCTACCTCAGCGATGGTGAACAGCTGGCATTTTCCGAAATGCTGGAACACCTGGTTGTTTTCGGTGGTGACTGCTACTCTCATGTTATTTCATCCTCTCTTCAATCAGATCGCAGGTTTTATCGAGGAAATCGCCCTCGAACAGCTCGATGAGGCCGCTGTCGCTGAGCTTGGCGAACTCGGGATTGATCGGGAGCTTGGCGAGCACATCGAGGCCGAATTCCTTCGCGGTCTCTTCAATATGGCTCTCCCCGAAGATTGCGGTGCGCTCCTTGCAGCCGGGACACTCAAAATAGCTGTAGTTTTCGATCAGGCCGAGCACCGGAATATTCATCATCTTTGCCATGTTGACCGCTTTGGAGACGATCATGGACACAAGCTCCTGCGGGGAGGTCACGACGACGATACCGTCGAGCGGGATGGACTGAAAGACGGTGAGCGGGACATCTCCTGTTCCGGGAGGCATGTCGACGAACATAAAGTCCACATCCGACCACACCACATCAGTCCAAAACTGCTTGACCATGTTGGCGATGATCGGGCCGCGCCATACAACGGGGGATTTTTCATCCTCCAGCATGAGGTTGATGGACACCACGTCAATCCCCTTTTTGCTGCGCACCGGATACATGCCGGCTTCGTTTCCGGTGACCCGGTCCTTGAGGCCGAACGCCTTGGGGATCGAAGGGCCAGTGATATCGGCGTCGATGATAGCGGTGTTGTAGCCGCGGCGGTTAAAGAGCACGGCGAGCATTGAGGTGACCAGCGATTTGCCCACCCCGCCTTTGCCGCTGACTACACCGATGACCTTTTTGATGCAGCTGAGCTGGTTGGGGGATTCAATGAAGCTCTCAGGCTGCTGACGGGAAGAGCAGCTCTCGGAGCAGCTTCCGCAATCGTGGTTGCAATTGGTTTCACTCATGATGATCGGTCCTTTCACATTGAAATTGACAGTTAACACAGGATTGTTCGCACTGGCAGTGGTCCTGCGCGAGTACATATCTGCCCCCTTTGAGTTCGAGCGCCTTGCCGTTGACCAGCGCGTCGGCAACAGTGCGGCGGGCGGAATACAAAATCCGCTGAAAGGTCGCGCGGGAGACCTCCATCCGGGCGGCAGCGGTGTCCTGGTCCAGCCCTTCGAGGTCTGCCAGGCGGAGCGCCTCCACCTCGTCGAGATTGAGCACCAGCCGGGGAGAATCCTGCCCATCCGGCTGAAACAGGGTCGATTTGGGCAGGCAACAGATTCGCCTGCATTTGGTCTGGCGCGCCATGCGGCCGCCCCCTTTCCTGGTTCTCTGGTAATTTTTTGATTTCATTTGAGCATATGCCCATATCAACTATTATAATGTGCATATGCCCGTTTGTCAACTCTCTTTTTGTATCGGTTTTGTAAAAACTCGTCGTAATCGGGGTGCACTCTGCCGCCAAGTGTGGTATAATGATGGGTACGAACCACACAACAGAGGAGATTTAAAAGCACATGCTTGTTACAATAGAAGATGTCAGCAAAGTTTATCTCGGCAACGAAGTGCTGCAGGGTATTGAGGGGACGATTGAGGACAGCGACCGCATCGGCCTCATCGGCGCGAACGGTGCGGGAAAATCCACCCTCTTGCGGCTCATCTGTGGGCTCGAAGACCCGGACGGCGGCACAATTGGCCGCGCCAACAACAAAACAATCGGATTTTTGCAGCAAAACAGCGGCCTGGACAAGGGCAGCACCATCCTCGACGAGATGAAACTGGTGTTTGACGACCTGTATGCCCTGCAGCGGGAACTCAAACAGATGGAGCAGAGGATGGCAGAACTGCACAGCGACCCAGCGGCGTTTGACACCCTCTCAAAAGAGTATGCCCAGAAACAGACCTATTTCGAACAAAAAGACGGATATCTAATCGATGTCAAGATCAAGACGATCCTCAACGGTATGGGTTTTGGCGACAAGCCGCTGGAGACTGTCATCCACACCCTCAGCGGCGGAGAAAAGACGCGGCTCGCCATGGCAAAGCTGCTGCTTGAGCAGCCCGATCTGCTCGTCCTTGACGAGCCGACCAACCATCTGGATTTTAAAACTCTTATGTGGCTTGAGGAATATCTCAGCAGCTACAAAGGCGCATTGCTCATTGTCTCGCACGACCGATATTTCCTGGACAAATGCGTGACAAAGATCTGGGAGATTGAAAACCACAAGCTCATGTCGTTCAGCGGCAATTACTCCAAGTACACCCTGCTCAAGCAGGAGTACGTCGAGCGCAGAACAAAGGAATACGAAATCCAGCAAAAACAGATCGCTTCGATGCAGGACTATGTTGATCGGAACATGGCGCGGGCCTCCACCGCTAAAAGTGCCCGCAGCCGGCTCAACGCGCTCGAAAAGATGGAGATCATTGAAAAGCCGGCGGCGTTTCACAAGCCGCCCCACATCCGGTTTACCTACGACCGGGAGCCGGTCAAGGATGTGCTCGACATCTCCCACCTCGAGCTTTCGGTTGGACGGGGAGCGAGCGCCAAACTGCTCGCAAAAGACATCACCCTACATGTAAACCGCGGGGAAAAGGTCGCTGTCATCGGTGCGAACGGCATCGGAAAATCCTCCCTGCTCAAGGCAGTGCAGTCCCTCATTCCCTGTCCATCCGGCACCGTCACCTGGGGCCGCAACACCCGCATCAGCTATTACGATCAGGAGATGGCCTCCCTCAATCCCGAAAACACAGTGCTCGAGGAGCTGTGGGGTCGGTTTCCCCAGCTGTCGGAGCACCAGGTGCGCTCCGCCCTCGGCGGCGTGCTGCTCACCGGAGAAAATGTGTTCAAAAAAGTGGGTGTTATCAGCGGAGGCGAACGCGCAAAGCTCAGCCTCGCGATCCTCATGCAGGAAAAACCAAATGTGCTCATCCTCGACGAGCCGACCAACCACATCGACCTGTACACCAAGGAGGTTCTGGAGCAGGCGCTCGCCGACTACACCGGCACAATCCTCGTCGTCTCACACGACCGTTACCTGCTCAACAAGGTGCCGACAAAAATCGTCGAAATGTTTGCCAATGAGATCAGAGCCTACGACGGCAAATTTGACGATTACCTCGCCGCTGTTCAGCGAGAACAGGCGGCAGAGACAGAGGAAAAGCCCGTCGTGATCAAGCCAAAAGGCGGCGGTTACAAATCCAAACAGCAAAAAAGCCTTGAAGCTAAAATGCGGGCTCGTCTGCGGGAGCTCGAAGGCCTGGTTGAGCAAACCGAACAACAGGTTGCCCAGCTCGAATCCGAAATCGCCACCCCTGAAGTGTATCAGGATTATCTGGTGATGAACGAGAAATGTGCCGAACTTGAGCAAAAAAAAGAACTTTATAGCCGCTATTTTGACGAATGGGTTGAACTTTCTGAAAACTTTTAAACAATCTGTTTTAAGGTTGTTCATTAAATATCCCATAATCCATGGTAAGATTATTTTGATTATGGGATTCATTCGAATGACTTTGTCACGACGTGTGATACTATAAAAAGGAGGCAACAGAGAGACAACTATTTCTCTGTAAACACTATGTATTTTGGAAGCGTGCGTTTCTTTAAGCACCTGATCATCACAGTCATTGTGCTCAGCATAATAATTCCCTCGCTCCTGGCCATCACCTTTGGAGTACAAAACAGTAAGCTCAAACGGCAGATTGCTGCATTGGACTCCTCAAGCAGCAACTCTGTCAACATGCAGGCGCCGATTGGCGGAGGAAATGATACCCAGGGCAACAGCCCAGTGAACGAAAGTTCCAGTAATTCGAGTCAGGAGAGTTCTGCATCCTCCAATTCTGATGTGGAAGACCTCGGGTATCAAAATCTATACCCAGATCTTTTTGTCGAACCGACAAAAAAGGTTGCAAATCCCGAAGGTAACAAAGTTGTCTATCTCACTTTTGACGACGGTCCCTCCCAAAATACTGAAAAAATCCTCAATATTCTGGATCAGTACAATGTCAAAGCCACCTTTTTTGTCTGCCGCCACGACGAAGAAGCGGTCAAGCCGCTCTACAAAGAAATTGTCGATCGGGGCCACACCATTGCGATCCACGCCGCCAACCACGATTATGACGTCATCTATCAATCCGTAGAAGCCTATCTAGAGGACTTTAACAATATTTTTAACTATGTGTATGAACTCACAGGGGTAAAATGCGAGTTGTTCCGCTTTCCAGGTGGAAGTTCTAATGTAAAAAACGCAGATGTCAACAAGGAAATCGCCGCGGAAATGCTTCGCAGAGGATTTACTTACCATGATTGGAATGTGGACTCGGGAGATGCGGATTCAAAAACAAAATCCACCCAGCAAATTATAGACATCACGCTGCGCCAAGCGCAGGCAAAAACCAAGTCTGTGGTTCTGATGCACGACGCTGCGGCAAAGAAATACACGCCGGACGCGCTGCCCACAGTGATCCAAACCCTTCTGGACCAAGGCTATAAATTTGAAAAGCTCGATGCCTCTGTAAAACCGTTTAATCAAATTATTTATTCAGATGGAAATTAATTCGAACAATTATATAAAGGAGTTTTAAAAATGGCTAATAACAAGAACAAAAAAACGCTTGAATTCGGAATGAATGCTCAGAATGATGAGAAAAAAAACAGCGCAAAGAACAATTTCACTACTGCCCTCAAGGAAATCATTTATGGAGAAAAAGAAGCCCCGCTTGCGGATGGAGTACCTACAAAAGAGGCGGAACCGGTCAAAAAGCAGCCCGCTACCCCGCAGACTGCATCCAAATACGCTCCGCCTGCATCCGCAAAAAGCGCTGCTGCCCCAGCACCTGCACCGGCTCCTTCCCCCGCTCCGTCCACCCCACTGCACAAGTCCTACCAGTCACTTGAGCCCACTGAGCAGACCTTTATCACCAAGGACACCATCATTGAGGGTTCGATCATCACCAAATCCGATATCAAGATCAGCGGCTGCATGAAGGGCAACCTCACCAGCGACCACGATATCTACATCAACGGCCAGGTTGACGGCGATGTCAAAGGCAATGCGGTGACCCTCAACAACGGCGTGGTCAAGGGCAACATTTCAAGCGAAACCTTTATCAACCTCAACGAAAAAGCGATTGTGATCGGTGACCTCAGCGGCGACACGGTGGATTCCGACGGAAAGGTCAAAGGCAACCTCAGAATCACCAGTTCAGTCGCTCTTAAGAGCAATGCGATCGTACACGGAAATATCACCTCCAAAAACATCAACATGCAGGACGGTTCGGTGATCAAGGGCAGCCTTGAGATTATCTGTGACGAGGCAATCGATGAGGATGATTTCTTCTCATTTGACATTGAGGCTGCTGTTGCATCAAAAGAGCAGTCTACGGAGAAGTCTTCTGCAAAGGCAGACTCCGCCGAAGCCAAATAGAGGGGCGCCATAAAACATCTTTTTGCGCCGTCATGCGCGGAACTGTGTTTCAACAATATAAAAGCAAGCAGTGGCTCTGTTTTTAGCCAGAACTCTTTTCGTTCTCTGTGAGCAATCCGATTTAACAGAAACTCGGATTGCTCTTTTTGCTGCATAGTATTTCGAGAATGCCCAGGGAAATCCCTGGGCATTTTCTGATAACAAGGAACCCCTGGTACTGCATATACAGGCAGGGCCGCCTTATGGTGTTAACTGCGCTTCAGTTGGTGCGGCTTGTCACTTGCCAAAGCCTGTTGTCTGCTGTCCACAAACCGATCTACAGATTTTTTCTGTCATCTGGTCTGCTATTCGATCTTCCCGCAGTTGGTTTTGTATATATTCCGTATCCTCTTCGCATTTTTGTCTGTATTGTCAATCTAGTTCTCCCCTACACTAAAACTGTCGATTCTCATCTTTGTATTTCCGATTGGCATATCCCTCGAGGATGATCAGACTGCTTTTCCAGTTAAAAAGTCCTACAAATCATGTTCGGCGGATCTCCACCAGCATATGTATATGATCTGGGCTATACTTCTGCCCCCACTATCTTCCCCGGTTCCTGTTGCATAGTTCTCGTAATGTTTCCCCTATTTCCGCTCTATTTTCACCATAGAATACTTGGATGCAAATATTTACAAATCTACCTCCTAGGGGGCAAGCCCTGTGCTAAACGGTTCAGGTCTTTTGTCCTCCTTTCGATCCTTTTTAGCGCAGTTGGCAGACCGCACTCAATAGGCGTCTTTTTTCATTCTTACTGTTAAAGCTTTTTTACCCTCGGATGTGCTGGGGGTTTTGATAGCAGTCATGATCACCCCTAAAAGGGACGGCATGACGAGTAGCCTATAAGGCCGTGATAAAAGCCAGCGCCTAAACGACGCTGGCTTTCACTTCGTTCAAGCCATGACGGTATGACTACTCTTTTCGGCTCAAACTATCTTCTTTCTGATCCTGTTTCTCCTGCTCTCGGATATATTTTTGTATCGTTGCAGTATTCAGTCCCACTGTACTCGCCACATATCCTGTCGCCCTGAAATTTCGATTCCCAAATTTGCATCTCTCAACTATCATCATTGCACTTTTCCCTTTTAAATAGCCCATAAAACTCGATACACTGCATTGGGGTAGGATGCTTAACAGCAAGTACACATGATCCGGCATCATATTTCCTTCTACAATTCTTATGCCTTTCCATTGGCACAAATCCTGGATGATCTGCTGAATGTCTTTTTGAAGTTGATTGTATCTATTCTTTCTTCGATATTTCGAAATCAATACGATGTGGTATTTGCATCCCCATTTTTTATACCCTAAAGGGCAAGCCCTGTGCTAAACTATTTGCTATAAGCAACATCCTTTCTGTTTTTATTGAGTGGCTTGAACATTCACTATTCTATCATCTTTGCTTAAACTTTAACCCCACCCGCTTAGCGGATAGCTTTTGAACGTCAGCCTTCCAGCTGACGTTCTCTTGCTAAGGCATTAGTAAATAATCCTCAGCAATTACAAAAAAACCGCCCCTGCTAGATACAGGGACGGTTGTAAGTCTTCCTTACAGAGCTGTTTCGTAATAGCACATATCAAGCAACTCACGCAGCTTGTGATTGCTGGGTTTGCGGGGATTGGTCGGTGTGCAGGCATCCACCATTGCGGCAGCCGCAATTTCGTTGCGGAACATCTTATAATCCTCTTGTGAAATTCCCTGAGCAGCAAGGCTGGTCGGAATGGCCAGGGCTTCTGAGAGGTTTTCGATCTTTGCAATGAGGTTTTTGACACTCTGGCGATTGCTTCCCGCTTCTACATGGAGAAGGGAGGCAAGCTTGGCGTATTTGCGCATCGCCTTGGAACAGTCATCGTCCGAGATCACTCGCAGACCGGAATTAAATGCAATGACATAAGGAAGGATAATCGCATTCGCGCGGCCGTGCGGCACGTGACATTTTGCACCGATCGCATGGGCGAGCGAGTGGTTAATGCCGAGGTTTGCGTTGTTAAACGCCATACCTGCCATGCAAGAGGCGTTGTGTAATTTTTCACGCGCCTCAATATCGTGGCCGTTATCATATGCCATCGGGAGGTATTTAAAGATAATTTTTACCGCTTTTTCCGCGAGGGTATCCGAAAAGTCTGTCGCATCCACTGAGACATATGCCTCAATTGCGTGGGTGAGGACGTCCATACCGGTATCCGCTGTGACAGCCGGAGGCACGCTCAGCGTCAGGCGAGGATCGAGAATCGCAATGTCGGGGAGCATGAGCTCATCGACTAGCGGGTATTTGACATTTTTTTCACGGTCAGTGACCACCGCAAACTCGGTGACCTCCGACCCGGTTCCACTCGTGGTGGGAATTGCAACGCACAGTGGCTTTGTCTTGCCCGAAATCTGCAGATAAAAATAGCTGATCGCCTTTGCGGTATCGATTGCAGAGCCTCCGCCCATTGCGATCACCGCGTCGGGTTCGTGGTCCATAATTTTGGAAACACCCGTGACAATCACATCCATCGGGGGATCGGGTACAATATCGCTGAACACTCTATACTCGCTTCCCATTTCCTCGAGAACATCGGTCAGCAGTTTGACCATGCCGGAAGAAGCGGCAAACGGATCCGTAATGATGCATGCATTTTTAATCGGATAATCTTTGAGATAGTTAAAGGCATTCACTCCAGAATAAACCTTTGTTTTGACAACAAATGAACTCATAGTTCCGCCCCTTATCAATCAGTATCCAATGGATACTCTTTTTACTTTCCTGTATTGATTATTATACCGCAAAACGCTGTCGTTGTCAAAACTTTGTCAGAACTTTTTTCAGGAAAAAACCGGGGTTATCTATCTCCCCGGTCAATGACGGTTTTGAGCTGTTCGAGCGACTTCTTTTCAATGCGGCTGACATAGGACCGGGAGATCTTGAGCCGATCCGCAACCTCTCGCTGAGTCATCGGCCGGTGCCCATTGAGCCCATAGCGCAGGATCACAATCATCTGCTCCCGCTCGGTCAGCAGATTTTTGATCGACTTGTGCAGCTGCTCGGATTTGAGCTTGAGGTCAATTGTATCCACAATGTTGGTTTCATCTGCAATGACATCGATAAGCGAAATCGAGTTACCGTCCTTGTCAGTGTCGATGGTGTCGTTTATGTAGACATCCCCTGCCGTTTTTTTGACATTGCGAAAATGCATTAATATTTCATTTTCAATGCAGCGGGAGGCGTAGGTCGCAAACCGTGTGCCTTTGGTGTAATCAAACGTCCCCACAGCTTTGATCAGGCCGATTGTGCCGATTGAGATCAAATCATCCTGTTCATTGGTGACGGAATAGTACTTTTTGGCAATGTGTGCGACCAACCGCAGGTTGTGTTCGATCAACCGGTCCCGGGCGGCACTGTCACCCTGTTTCATGAGCTCAAAGCTCTCCTTTTCCTGTTTGAGGGTCAGGGGCTTGGGAAACGTACCGTTACCCTCCACATGCAGGGCAAAATACAGCAGATTTTCCATAACAAGGCTGATGAGTGTTGAAAACATACTTGATCCACATCCTCTCTTACCTCTTAATATATGATGAGAGGGGAATTTTGTTGTATGTCCCATGAAAAAAGCCGACAGCGCTCACTGCCGGCCTGAACCCGACGGTCTAAATTCCCTTCGTGAGAAACCGCCTCTATCTGTCCAGTCTTGCAGCAGTTGTTTGCAAGTTTTTGGATTTTCTGTCTAAAATTATATCTGACAGACTGTCAAAATCTCCTGTGAACGAGCGGTATACAGGGATCCAAAAAGAACCAAATGCCAGCTTCGCTCCTCAGGGTCATCAAATTAAATCACGACATCACACGAATAGCAACCGATAAACCGGTCACAATTATTTCCCATAAAATTCAGTTTGCTGTTGATGCTGCTTTTGCTCTGCGAAAGCTCCCTTTCCTTCGGCAAGCCTTTTTCCAAAGTTTTTTCTCTATCACCAATAGAATCGGGATTTAATCAGGTCAAAACGTACAACCAATAGTAACCCCCCGGCAAAGTGGGGGTTCTTCATAGACGGGCAAAGCCCTTTGATATTAGCAGGCGCATCCCATCGCGTAAGTACGGTTTTACAATCTCGAGAGTTTCGTTACTTCCTGCCCGTAATCCGGCTCAGATATTCCCATCGTCAGTTGTTCCCCTGCTTGTTCTTCCTCTATCTGATGTTGTATCTACTCCTTTTTCGCATTCTTCCCCGCTGAATCTACATAATATCCTCGACACCTAATTTCCCTATATCATGAGGCTGCTCTTTCCCTTCAACTATCCCTTAAAACCTGTTATCGAAATCTTAGGTAGAATCTCTGCCAACATGTGTACATGATCCGGACTCACTTCCGCTTCTAGGATTCTCACCTTCTTCCAGTTACACAGACTCCGCAGCATTTCCACTATTTCTTTTCGCTTTTCTCCGTAGAATCCCTTTCGTCGATCCTTCGGTGCAAACACTATGTCATATTTGCAATTTCAACTCGTAAGTGATCATCTATTTACTTTGTTCATCTTTAAATCACCTCCCTTTGATTTTTATTATGCAGTTGGCAGATCGCATTTTTATTATAGCTAAGGGAGTTTTTATTTCATACTCACCTCTAAAGCTTTTGGCAACCACTGGTCTAACCAGTGATTTTTCTATGAAAAAACCGGCAGCTTTCGCTGCCGGTTTTAATCTGTCGAAACACTCCGGTTAGAGCAAACAATAAAAGGATCTGCAACATGCAAGTCAGTCGCCGCCATACCAGTTTACCGACATTGGCCTGCAAGAAGCTGTGGAAGGGAGATCTCCCCTTCTCTCACTCAACATTTTGCCTTTGCTGGCGGGCTCAGACCGGCTACCCAGTCGTGTACTAATCGCTTTCGATCATCGCCTGTTCAATCCAACGGCGCTCCCGCTCCTCTTCATCCTCATTGAGGATGGGAACAACCGGGCTGGGCTTGAGTCCTTTTTCAAGATCACGTTCCATGAGCTGTACAATTGCCGTTTTGACAAATTCGTTCACGTTGCGGTAACCGAACTCCTCCGCATGCGCTGTAATGACCTCTTTGCGGCCCTTTTGCAGATGGACCCGGAGTATTTCATAATTTGTTTCCTTGGTTCCTGCCATGTGAATCACCTCATCTTGAATTCGATATCTATTTTGCATGATTTCCATGGATTTATTTTACTACTTTTTAGAGGTTATGTCAAACTGTTTTGCAAGAAATTCGTTTACTTCGCAGTCTTTTCCTTTTGGTTCATCTGAGAAAATGTTTTTAAGAGCTCCACTGCGTTGTCAACCCCGAGCGTTCCGCTGTCAATGCAGAGGTCATAGTTCTGGATTGCCCCCCATTTGGTGTCAGAATAGTAGTTGTAATAGCTGATGCGGCGTTTGTCTGTCCGGACAATCCGCTCCTTTGCCTTTGCCGGGCTCAAATTGTATTTTTGGGAAATCCGCTCAACCCTTTTCTCCATCGGCGCGTGCACAAACACGTGCAGCGCATCCGGGTTGTCCCGCAGCACATAATCGGCGCACCGCCCGACAACCACACAGGAGCCGTCCTGTGCCGCCTGGCGGATGATGTCAAACTGGACAAAAAACAGCTTGTCATTGAGCGGAACGTCCCCTGTCGGAGCAAAGCGATTGCCCATCAGGAACGCACCGGTGGAAAGCGAGTACAGCAAGCTGTTGGTTGCGTCTTCATCGATGCTCTCTAAAATTTCCTGACTCATGCCGCTGCGTTTCGCCGCCATTTCAATGAGCTCCTTGTCATAAAAAGGAATACCGAGTTCCTTTGCGAGCCTTTGTCCAATTTCATGTCCACCGCTGCCGTACTGCCTGCTGATAGTGATAATTGTTTTTTTGTTCATACCCTACTCCTCCGTTTCATTGACCTGCATATGTGCAGTGTTGAGATGGCGCATCTCCAATAAGATAAAGATTGCAGCCAGTACAAAGGCTAATCCGTCTGCAACCGGCCCGGCGAAGAGGATCCCTTCCACACCGAAGAACCTCGGGAGAAGCAGAATCATCGGAATTAGGAAGAGCACCTGCCGGGACAGGGAAAGCGTCGCTGCCTTAATCGGCCTGCCGGTCGCCTGAAAATAGATCGAAGAGACCACCTGGAAGCCGTTGAGGAAGCAGAGCCCGAGAAAAGAGCGGAAGGATTTGAGCGCAAACTGGTTGTACAGAGCATCCTCCTGTCCAAAAATATTCACAATTCCCTGTGTGCAGAACTGGAATAGTATAAATCCTATTATAGCACAAATCGAAGCAATACTCACGGAAATGAGATAAGTTTTTTTCACCCGCTTAAAATTTTTGGCCCCGTAGTTGTAGCCGATGATCGGCTGAGACCCAACGCCGAGCCCGAGCAGCAGCGACATCAGGATCTGGTTGACCTTCATGACGATACCGAGCGCGGAGAGAGGTATTTCCGCTCCATAAACCGACTGGGCGCCGTAAAACGCAAGGCTGTTGTTCATCACGACGATGACGAGGGTAATCGCCACCTGAGTGATAAAGCTCGACGCGCCGAACGACATGACAGTGCGCGAAATCTTCCCGTTGAGCTTGAGGAGGGAGGGCTTGAAGTGAATGTTTTTAAACCGGAAGATGTAGACAACCGAGATGATGGCGGTTGCGATCTGTCCGAGGATAGTTGCAAACGCAGCGCCCGCCACACCCCATTTAAACACAAAGATAAAGATAGGGTCGAGAACGGTGTTGATCACCGCACCGGTGATCATCGAGATCATCGCGTATTTTGGGCTTCCATCGGCGCGAATGATCGAGTTCATCGCAGTGCCGATGAGCACGAACGGAATCCCGATGAGGATAATGCGGGTGTAGTCCTGAGCATAAGGGAGCACGGTATCAGTTGAACCGAACAGGCGCAGCAGCGGCGTCATAAAAAGAGTTCCAAACACCAGGAAGAGAACGCCGAATCCAACGGCAAGGGTGATCGCGTTGCCCACACCCTTTGCAGCGCTCTCCTTGTCCTTGGCGCCAAGCCGAAGGCTGAAAAAAGCGGCGCATCCATCCCCGATGAGGAGGGAAAACGCGAGGGAGATCGTCACAAGGGGGAAGGCGACATTCGTCGCCGCATTGCCGAGGTACCCCACCCCCTGGCCGATAAAGATTTGGTCGACGATGTTGTAAAGTGAGTTGACGAGCATCGAAATGACGCACGGAATCGCAAACCGGGCGATGAGGCGCCCGATATTTTCGGTTTCAAACGGGCTCGAATGGGCTGGTTGTGTCTGTGTCATAGCTTGTTTTTCTCCTTTGCTAGTTTTGCGTGGCGCCGGGCGTTTTCCGACGCGCGAATGAGCAGCGCTTCAAAGACATCGGATTCCTCTGAGGTGAATCCATCGGTGATGCGGAGGTTCCACTCGTCGAGAATTTCCCTCACCCGGGGGGAGATCTCCTCCGCGCGCTGTGTGGGATAGAGGTTGACCGCCCGCTTGTCCTGCGGGTTGACCCTGCGCTCGACAAACCCGTTTTTCTCCAGAGAGGCGACGACGCGGGCAACGGTGCTTTTGTTAAACGCGAGTTCTGCCGCGAGCTCGTCCTGGGTCAGTCCCGGATGGTCGCAGATGCACAGAAAGAAGATATACTGTCCGCTCGAAAGGCCGAGCGATTCCATATGCTCGCTGTAATAAATACCGCTGAAACGCGAGATGATGGAAATCCACTTTCCAAATATACGCATACTCATAAATCGTTCTCCAGTCAATTAGTTTCGTACGAAACTAATTATAACGCGAAGCTCTCGGTTTGTCAACTGTGGCCAGCTGAGCGATGGAAGCGGCACCTCAGGGCGATACAATCAGATCTTGGCTGCGATTTCTGTGAAATTGCATCTGCATTTGTCTAAACCGTATAATCCTACCAGGCCAAACCGCCGAATCCCGTGGCTGGTTCCAAAATGAGCTTATTTTTGCCGTATCCGCCCGCCCCTATTCGCTGAATTCCGCCCAGTGTTTTTTGTTGTCCTTCTCTGTCATTCACCCATGTCACTCTTTCTTGGCAACAATTCTGCTTGGCCCCCGCAGATCAATTCAACTCGAGAATGGTAATACCGGGGTTAAAAGAGCGGAGTTTGGCCTTGATGCGGTGGTGCTTGAGCCCCTTCTGCACCATGTCGCGCAAGACAGTGCCGCCCGAAAAGCCGTGAATCACCGTCACCTCACGCACATTCCCGTTGGCCGAGCTCAAAAAGCGTTCGAGGTATTTTTTCGCCTGCTCCCGCTTCATTTCGTGGATGTCAATCTCCACCTGTTGTGCTGTCACATACCGGATCATCGTCATTCCCCCTTTACGATTCATTATAGGGGAGAAAGCAAAAAAATTCAATGATTTTTTACCCTTCCTGTGCTATAATAGAGCACAAAAAGGAGGGACCGCGATGATTGACCAGCACTATCTGCGCCTGCTCGCCAAGGGATACCCCACCATTGAGGCGGCAGCTGCTGAAATGATCAACCTAAAGGCGACGATGAGCCTGCCCAAGGGGACCGAGTACTTCTTCAGCGACCTACATGGGGAACACGAGGCGTTTATCCACATGCTGCGCAGCGCATCGGGCATTATCCGAACCAAAATCGACGAACTGTTTGAAAAATCCATCACTGAACCGGAGCGCACCGCACTTGCGGCCCTGATCTACCACCCAGAACAGGAGTTGCGGCGGCTCTCCAGTCTTGACGCCTGCACCGACGACTGGTGCCGCATCACAATCTATCGGCTGGTTGAGGTGTGTAAGGAGGTTTCCTCCAAGAGCACCCGCGCCCAGGCGCGCAGAAAAATGCCTCACGGGTTTGAAGATGTGATCGAAGAGCTGCTCCACACCGGTGACAGCTACAACAAATCCCACTATTTCAACCAGATTATCAACACAGTGATCGAAACAGAGATCGCGCAGGAGCTCATCACCGGGCTGTGCACCCTCATCGGCCGCCTCGCCGTCGCCCGGCTTCACATTATCGGGGACATTTTCGACCGCGGGCCCCACGCCGACGCAATTCTCGAAGAGCTCACCCACTACAATGTGGACATTCAGTGGGGCAACCACGACATCTCCTGGATGGGTGCGGCAGCGGGTAGCTGGCCGCTCATTGCAAATGTGCTCCGCCTCGGCATCAGTTTTAACAGCTTTGACCTGCTCGAGGATGGCTATGGCATCAATCTGCGCCCCCTCTCCACCTTTGCCGCACAGGTGTACAAGGACGATCCCTGCTCTGTCTTCACCCCCCGTATCCTCGATGAGAATCAATACGATCCGGTGGACATCCAGCTTGCCGCCAAGATGTACAAGGCGATGGCGATTATCCAGTTTAAGCTTGAGGGCCAGTTGATTGAACGACATCCGGAATACAAAATGGACGGCCGTCTCCTGCTCTCCAAAACTGATTTTAAAAAGGGCACCGTCACAATTGAGGGAAAGGAATACCCCCTCCGGGACACCTTCTTTCCCACAGTCGACCCCAACCGGCCGCTCGCCCTCACCCCGCAGGAACAGGAGCTCATGCTCACCATCTCCGCCTCATTCCGCCACAGCGAACGGCTGCAGAGGCACATCAAATTCCTCTACGACCACGGCGGGATGTACCTCAAATGCAACGACAACCTGCTCTACCACGGCTGCATCCCCTTGACGGAGGAGGGGGAGTTTGTCAAGGTTGAACTCGATGGAAAACAGCTCAGCGGCCAGGCTTATCTCGACGCGATCGACGCCAAGGTGCGCGCCGCCTATTTTGCTCCAGTCGGCTCGCAGGAGAGGGGGAACGCGCTCGATTTTCTCTATTATCTCTGGTGCGGCAAGCACTCCCCTCTGTTTGGAAAGAGCAAGATGGCCTCGTTTGAGCGCACTTTCCTTGAGGACAAGGCGACTCACAAGGAGGAGATGAACCCCTACTACAGGCTGGTGGAACAACGGGACATCTGCGAACGGGTGCTGCGGGAATTCGGCCTCGATCCAGCGCGCGCCCACATCGTCAACGGCCATGTGCCGGTGAAAATCAAGCAGGGGGAAAGTCCTGTCAAAGGGGACGGCCTCCTCTTTCTCATCGACGGGGGGATGTCCAAAGCCTACCGCTCTCAGACTGGAATTGGCGGTTACACATTGATTTACAGCTCCCGCTATCTCGCGCTGGCGCAGCACAAGCCGTTTCTGCACGCGCCGGATGACACCCCTGTGGAGGTCGCGCCGTCGGTGCAAATCGTCGAGCTGATGAAACGGCGCATGTCGGTGTCCGACACTGACGAGGGAAAAGAAATTGCGCGGCAGATTCAAGAGCTGCAGGCGCTGCTCACCGCTTACCGAACAGGACAGATTAAGGAGAGAAGCTCATGAATGTTCAATTGAAAAAATTTCAAGCATCCGATGCGCAGGATGTCGCCAAATATGCGGACAACCAGAAAATTGCCAAATGGCTGCGCGACATTTTTCCACACCCCTACACCCTTGCGGACGCCGAGTGGTATGTCAACGACTGCGCCGCTAACAGTGAAACCCGGCAGTGCTTGCGCGCAATTGTGGTGGACAGTGAAGTCGTAGGCAGCGTCGGGGTATATCTGCAAAACGACGTCGGCTGTAAAAATGCCGAGCTCGGCTATTGGCTGGGCGAACCGTTTTGGGGTCAGGGAATTGCAACCGCAGCGGTCAAAGAGCTCTGTGCCTTTGTTTTTCACCACTACGACGTCGTGCGGATCTATGCGGAACCATTCGCGGATAACACAGGCTCCCGCCGGGTGCTCGAAAAGGTGGGTTTTGTCCTCGAGGGCACGCTGCGCAACAGCGTTTTCAAAAATGGGGAATTTCACGACTCCTGTATTTACGCGCTGCTGCGTTCCAACTAGCAGCCCAATCCCCCGGTCGAAATGTCCAGCGGCGGGAAGCAATTCGGATTCTTTGAAAGATCTGTCAACCGACTGCTACGCCATGCAAGCGGGCTTTTCGCTCGAGCAACTGCCGGAGATCGGCACTGTAAAGAAGGGATGTCGCCATAAGCGAAAAGATGTGAAATCCGGCGGCAAGCGTTGGATTTCCCGACAGCGATTCGCTTATCGGTATTCAAGTTCCAGCTCCCGATGTGACGGATCCGGGTTGTTTGGACCAACTTTCTGCTGATGTATCTTAGAGAATTCCACCTGCAAAAAATACCCGCCAAACGCCGATGAACGAGCGTTTGGCGGGTATTTTTTAAAAAGCGAGTGAAATGAGAAAGCTTTCTCGCACTCCAAAAAACATGCATTACATCTCTTTGTTCCGTTTCTACCGGGGACGGGCCCTGAAAAGGAGGGAAGTTTTATGAAACGCCACCAGGAAAAGGATCGCAATAACAAAATATCCAATTGCTAACACCAAAGACAAGGCGGGGCCTAAAAATAAAAACACATAGATGCACGTCATCAAAAACACCATCCAGATCCACCAGGTCTTGAGCCGTTCCGCCATCAGCGTGACGCCCAACCGGTATTCGATCTCAGCTATGCCGGCAATGATGCGGTGGATAATCCAATAGCAGAGTGCGGATTCGACCAGAGCAATCATCACGTCCAAAAGCGGCGTTGTTGTAGTGAAACCGAATAGGGCAGCTGCATACTGAACACCGGTGCAGAGCCCCATGCCAATTACCCAGGGACGAAGGAGAGCCAGCTGCTTGTTCTCCACGATGAGTTCGTCCAAACCCGCGAGAATGAGAAAATACCCAACAAAGCTGGGCAACAGCCCAATGACAGCATCTCCTATACTGAGGTTGCATTGAAACAGCAGAAATAGAAAACCGATTAAAATCATCGTCATATTGCATTTCCTTTATCCCAAACACTCTGCTTTTTTAACTTTCTTTTTATATTCTAGCATACATTTCAAAAAAGTGCATCCTTTGGGTTAAATTTCTGCAATGAAAAAGCAATCTGACCGTCAACGCAGAATAATGTACACCATGTAGGCAGCATACGCGGCGATCATCGCGATTCCCTCCGGACGGTAGATTTTCTTTTTGCTCACCGCAAAGAAATACACCAGCAGGCTGGCTGCGCCGAGGATTACCATGTCGTAAACCGAGGTCATATCAAACGGGATGGGGCTGATGGCGGACGACATACCGAGAATGAAAAAGGCGTTGAAAATGTTCGAGCCGATCGCGTTGCCAAGCGCAAGGTCGCTCTCTCCCTTGCGCGCCGCCACAATTGAGGTGACAAGCTCGGGCAGCGAGGTGCCGATGGCGACGACAGTCAGTCCGATGAGCTTTTGGCTGATGCCGAACGAGGCGGCGATGTCGCTCGCCCCGTCCACCGTCAGTTTGCCGCCGAGGATTACTCCGGCGATGCCGGCGAGGGAAAACAGGATGCTCTTGGAAATCGACATCGCCCCTTGTTCTGTCTCCTGCCCCGCACTCTGTCTGCGGGAATCCAGCGCAAACCGGATGAGGGAGTAGAGGAACATCGCAAAAAAGATCAGCAAAATGATGCCGTCCGCACGGGAGAGCAGGTTTTTGACGCCCGGCCCCGACTGGCCGCCGAGCTGGGTATCAAGTGCCATCATGATGAGGATCAGACAGGATAGGATGGCAAAGGGGAACTCCTTGGCAATCATCGAGCGCTTGACCCGCACCCGGCGGATGACGGCGCACATGCCGACGACCACCAGCAGATTAAACATATTCGAGCCGATGACGTTGCCCACCGCGATTTCATTTTGCCCCTGGATGGAGGCGGTGACGCTGACCGCAGCCTCGGGGGCACTGGTGCCAAACGCGACGATGGTCAAGCCGATGATAATACTCGGCACCCGAAGAATTTTTGCGATGGACGAACTTCCCTCGACAAACAGGTCGGCGCCCTTGACCAAAAGGACAAGGCCGATGATGAGAAACAGATAGGGCAGCATAAGAACCTCCTTAATCAGATCGACGAAACGGGTTGAGCTTCTTGTTTGAGGGATTGCTTGGCCTTGTAGCATGCCTCGGCAATATTGAGGATGTGGTCGGAGACCCGTTCGATGTCGGTGATCATCTCGCTGTAAATGACGCAGGTCTCGGGGGCGCAATCCCCGGTTTCAAGGCGCTTGATCTGGTTGGCGCGGTACTGCTCGCTGAAATCGTCGATCGCCTGCTCCTGCTGGGCGACAAAGAGGAGCGAGCTCTCGCTGCCGATGAGATCGTCTGTGGATAGTTTGTCCAACACGTCGAAAATATTATCCCGCATCTGCACCAGCTCTTCGAGCATTTCCGCCGTGAGTTCGAGCCGTTTTTCTCGGATCATCCGGGCGTACTCGACCAAATTCATCGCGTGATCGCCAATGCGCTCAATATCCCCGGTGATTTGGAACAGGGTGTTGGTGATCTCAGAATCGGGGTACTGCATGCTCGCGCCCGCCTTGGCGGTGTAGCGGGTGATCTCTTTGTTGAGGTAGTCAAGGTACTCCTCATTTTGGTTGATTGTCTCCCAGTCGCTATCAGTGCGGTTGACAACTGCGTAAAACGACAGGTGCACGTTCTCCTTGGCAATCGCATACATCCGGCTGACCTCCTGGCGAAGCTGTGAGATGGCGATCGCAGTCGATCCCACGCTGTGCTCCCCGACAAACTTGAGCGACATTTCCCCATCCGACTCCCCTGCTTTGACCGGGAGAATCAGGGTCGCAAGCTTGGCGAGGTATTGGCCGAACGGGAGTAGGAGCAACGTGGTGACGACATTAAAGATGGTGTGCACATTTGCGATCTGCGCGGCTGGGTTGTCCGGTGTCCAGGAAGCCACCCAGCTGGTGAAGGGGCTGAGCAGGCAGATGCAGACAAAGAGAATTGTTCCAATGACATTAAAGAGCAGGTGGATGATAGTGGTGCGCTTTGCATTGCGGCTGGTGCCGATCGAGGCGATGACTGCGGTGATGCAGGTGCCGATGTTCTGCCCGAAGAGGACAAACGCCGCACTGTGCAGCCCGATGACGCTGCTCATCGCAAGCGCCTGCAAAATACCAACCGAAGCGGAAGAGCTCTGGATGATCGCCGTGAACAGAGCGCCCACCGCAATGCCAATGAGGGGGTTTTGGAAGGTGGTCATCATGCTGACAAACGCCTCAGACTCCCGCAGCGGGGCCATGGAGCTGCTCATGAACTCCATGCCGACAAAGAGGATGCCAAGACCTGCGATGATGGTGCCGACACAGTTGACCTTTTTCTGCTTAAAAAAGCTCACGAGCACAACCCCTATAAAGGCGATGAGAGGGGCGATTGCGCCGATGTCGAGCGCGATGAGCTGGCCGGTGATGGTGGTGCCGATGTTTGCGCCCATAATGATCCACACTGCCTGAGAAAGGGTCATGAGCTTGGAGTTGACAAAACCGACCACCATGACGGTAGTGGCTGAGGAGCTCTGGATCAGCGCGGTGATACCCGCGCCGACGAGAACCCCAACAAAGCGGTTGGATGTGAGTTTTTCGAGAATTGACTTGAGCCGATTGCCTGCCGCCTGCTCAAGACCCTCGCTCATCATCTTCATTCCGTACAAAAAAAGTGCGAGCCCGCCGAGCAGGGAAAGAAAATCAGTTGGTTTCATAACCATCCTCCATCTTTTTGGGGCAGTAAAAAAGACTTTTATTGCAGCACAAATCTGCAATAAAAGTCTCGCTCTTTCATGGCGATACGGACTGACCGCCTTCTGTTAGGCCGAACCAGTCGTCATGACGACACCGCACAACGCCAGTGGATGCTGGCGCAAGCTACTCCCCTTTATTTCATTAAAATTATACGTTCTCTCAACAAAAAAGTCAAGAATATTTCACACATTAGGATGTCAAAAAATCTGTTTTGACAAAAGAAATCTGGCATTTGGCAGCAGATGTGTCGAATTGGCCCGCAGAGAATGCCGTAAAACCGGCATTTTAAGGGGCAAAGGGCCCTTTCTCAAACAGTCGATTTTTGCGGCGCGCTCAAATCATGATTGACATGATTGATTTGTAGGGATTCCCAACATTCACATCTTGTCTTCCCTTCAGAATGTGCTATAATGGAAAAAAACGATCCGGAGGAAGCCTATGAAACGGGAACAAACCATACAAAAATGGACTTTGGAGCTGGCCCAAAACCGCATTAAATCCGCCTGTATTCTGCTCGCCCTGCTGCTTTCCTGCGCCCTTGCCGGGCTGCGGGCACCGTTGATCTCAACCATCCCGCTGCTCGTCCTTGTCCCGTTTTCTTGCCAGCTCTGCTTTGGCCAGCCTCTTCGCATCCTGCTCTATGCACTCCCCTGCGGAATCGTGGGCGGGCTGTTTGCAGGGAGCGTTGCCGGCGCCCTTTTCTTTGTGCTGCTCTCGCTTCTCGGCGCAGTTTTTGGAGTCGTTTCCGCTCTGCTACTCAAGCTCTCGCGCAGCCGCACAGAGCTCCCGCTCAAAATCCTTCTCCCGGCTGCAGCAATTGCCTTGCTGCTCATCCCAAGCTATGCGAGCTTTAACCTCTTTGGAAACCCGGTGGGCTGGATCTCCTCCGCTGTCCGGGCAAATTCTTATGCGGCAGAGCACTACCCGAGTGACAGCATCGCCTTCCAGGGTGTGACCTACGATTCCAAACACGGGATGCACAAAGCGGTGTTCTCCACCCCTCTCGGCAGAGAGACGATTTCGTTTGACCGCCGAGGCGAGATACAGGACAGCTACCAAGACGCCCTCTCGATCCAGTTCTGCGCCAAACAGGCGGAGTTTGTGCGCGGCCTGCTCCTCCCGGTGGAAAACAGCCCTCTGTGCGTTTCAACCGAGTCAGACGAACCGCTCGGCATCACCCAATTCCAGCTTTCAAACGATCCTCCCCTCTCCGCTGATGAGCGGAAAGAAGCGCTGCAGCTGCGCGAAGAGGCACTCGGCAAACTCAGCTACACCCTTTCATTCGGCGAATTCTCTGACCTACCTACAGTTGTTTCTAAGCCTGAGCTCATAGAAGCTGCACTCCGGTTTCAGCAGACCCTCGCAGAGCAGGGCGTCCCCTACCGCGAGCTGACTCTAACTGCGGCGGATGCGGCGGGCAACATCCAGAGGGTGAAGTTTTCCCCCACTACCCAACGGGAGGAAATTAAATCGGGGTACCGCTCCTACCGCCCTGATGAAAAATAGTTTGTTTTCACACAAACATCACACAGCCCTGGTAAACTGACATGAGAAAAACCCCGCAAATACATGAAAACGGGAGGGACTGTACAGTGCAGCACATTCTCATTGTAGATGACGAAGAAAAGATTCGGGCGATTATCCGGAAATATGCCGAATTTGAGGGATATCTGGTGAGCGAGGCAGCCGATGGCATGGAGGCGGTCAAGCTCTGCCGGGACCGGGATTTTGATATCCTCATCCTTGATGTCATGATGCCCGAGCTCGACGGGTTTTCCACCTGCCGGGAAATCCGCAAGTTTAAAAACACCCCGGTGCTCATGCTCTCGGCGCGGGGGGAGGAATACGACAAAATCCACGGCTTTGAGCTGGGGATTGACGACTATGTGGTCAAGCCGTTTTCTCCCCGCGAGCTGATGATGCGTGTCAAGGCGATTTTAAACCGCAGCCAACCCCCACAGGCGGAAAAGGAGATTGCCGCTTTTGAAGGGCTGACAATCGACTTTACTGGGCGGATGGTTTACATCGACGATGTTCGCATCGACATGTCCCCAAAGGAGTACGACCTGCTGTTTTACCTGGTCAAAAACAAAGGCATCGCGCTCACTCGAGAAAAGCTGATTTGCGACGTGTGGGGCTATGACTTTTACGGGGACGACCGCACGCTCGACACCCACATCAAACTGCTGCGCGGAAGGCTTGGCGCTTACCGGCATTACATCGTGACACTGAGGGGGGTCGGCTACCGGTTTGAAGCGTAACAAACACAAAAAGCTGAGTATCAAGGTCAAGATTTTTCTCTATCTCTCAGTTTTTGTCGCCCTGATGCTGGTGCTGCTCTGGCTCTTCCAGGTGGTGTTTCTCGACACCTTTTACAAGGCGATCAAGACAAACGAAATCAACCAATCCGCCACTCTAATTCGCTCGCTGGTAGAGGAGGAGGACTACAGTGCTCGGCTCGACGAGCTGTCCGCCAAAAAGGAGATCAGCATCCGTCTGTTTACACTGACAAAGGAAAACGGGATCACCAGCGTCTCAAACTTCTACCAAACCGCTCAGACGCGCAGCCAAGCACTGCGGTGGATCGGGGGAGATCGCCTGCTTTTCCAGCAGTTCTACCAACAGGCAACCGAAAACGGGGGAAAGTTCCTCGAAAAATTCTCTGAAAGCGAGCTGCTCAACGCCCTCAAGCAAAGCGCCGGCTTTTCCGGCCGCCAGCCCATTCCGCCCGACGTCGGCCGCCAGATGCCTGAGAGTCTGCTCTATGGGGAATTGTTCCAAGGGTCGGACGGGACGGAGTATTTTCTACTCATCGACTCGCAGATCACCCCGGTCGACGCAACCGTTTCCACCCTGCGCACTCAATTTGTGTGGATCGCTCTGATCCTGCTCTCCTTTTCGGTCGTCCTCGCCCTGCTCATTGCCCGGAAAATATCCAAGCCCATCATCCAGATCAACGATTCGGCCAAGCTGCTCGCGGCGGGGGATTATTCCGCCCAGTTCACCAGCCAGGGCTACAAGGAAATTGCCGAGCTCGGAGATACCCTCAATTTTGCCGCCGGGGAGCTCTCCAAGGTAGATGAACTTCGACGGGAACTGATTGCCAACATCTCGCACGACCTGCGCACCCCGCTGACTATGATCACCGCTTACTCCGAGGTCATGCGCGATCTGCCGGGAGAAAACACCCCTGAAAATGTCCAGGTGATCATCGACGAGGCGCGCCGGCTCACCACCCTGGTCAACGATCTGCTCGACATCTCCAAAATACAATCGGGCGCGCAAGAGCTCTGTCTGACCGAATACAATCTGACCGAGAGCATCCACACAACTCTCCTGCGGTATTCAAAGCTGGTGGAAAACGACGGCTACCACATCCGGTTCGTGAGCGACCAGGAGGTCTTTGTGCAGGCGGATGAGAGCAAGCTCTCCCAGGTGATTTACAACCTTATCAACAACGCGGTCACCTACACCGGCAAGGACAAGGCAGTCACCATCCGCCAAATTGTGCTCGGCAACGCAGTGAGAATCGAAGTCGCTGACACTGGGGATGGCATTCCCGCCGATGAGCTCCCATATATCTGGGACCGCTATTACAAAGTCGACAAAACCCACAAGCGCGCCCGAGTCGGCACAGGGCTGGGGCTATCTATCGTCAAGGCAGTGCTCGAAATGCACGGTGCGCGCTATGGGGTTTCAAGTATCCCCGGTCAAGGGAGCACTTTCTGGTTTGAGCTTCCATCCCAATCTTAATCTTTTTAATTTTTAGCCGAAACAACAAACCGGCCGCTTGTAAAGCGGCCGGTTTGTTGTTGTGTCAAAATCCCCGCCAATCCTGCTGACGGGAAAGAAGGACGGGGATAACATGCGAAGAACTCGCTGAGCCCGGCTGTTCGCCGGCGGCTGCATCTGGGTGAACACCAAAGGTGAGACCTTCCACACAACCAAATCAACTGGGAGGACGTTGCATTCAGAGCGCAGCTTCAGACTTGAGGCACTGACTTCGATAGAACGGCAGAGCGGGCGTTCAACCCCTGTCAATCATATAAACACCTATCTCTGAGCAGGATGTCCGCCGGCGACGTAGAGTTGTCCGCCGAACAAATCTGCAAAAGACGCGGGATGACGCTTTTTTAGCACACAGCTGAAGCGATTGCCCCCGCCAACACCTAGAGGTTTTTCTTTACTTTTCATGATTCTTTTTCAGCTGTTTGGACCGGTGCGCCATAAAGGCGGGAATGAGGGAATTGATGATTTTATACCGCAGCATCGGTGTGACTTTCATCACCCCGTTAAAAATGCGCCAGCACAAGAAATAAAGCTCCCAGCCATCCTCCATCGGCATATCGCGCCAAGGGGTCTTGTGTAGATAGTGGAGAAAATCGCCGCGGTATTTATGGGTGTTTTTATTGCGCCATGGGCGTTCTTCCCCCAAATAATGCACAATGACAGGGTTTTCCTTCGCCTCACGGCAGGCGGTCTCGGTGATATAATCCCTGCCGTCCATCAACTTCTTCAACGTGCGGTAGGGATAGAACAAAAAGGTGTTGCTGAAATTGTACTTGGGATGCAGAAGAAAGATTTCCCCCTTTAAAGCGCCGTTGATCGCGTCCTGATCAGGAGCGAACAAACGCCCGCCGCCTGCCTGGTAAAAATCTATAATCCGTTTTCCCAGATCGTTTTCCCGCCATATTTTGAGATCCACCAGCAGCACGCCGGAATTGATGTAGGGGTACTCCGACATGCCGAGCTGGGCCTTTCTCGCTTTGTCAACTGTGGGCTCTGCACAGCCGCCCACAGCGCACTGCCCCATGTCAGTGGCCCACAGTTCCTCAAGGCTTCCCCGCACAATTGTGTCGCCGTCAAGATAGATAATCCGCTCCACTTCGAGGGGGAGCAGCTTGTCCATCAGCAGGCGAGCCAAAATGACCGGATTCCAACCCAGCGTATCGAACTCAAAGTCAAAATAGCTTGACAGGTCCAAAAGCTCGACAAAGGTCACCTCACGCCGATAGCTGTGAACAAACTCGGTGAGTTTCTGCTTGTTCTGATCAGACAGCTGATGGGTGAACAGGTAAAAATGGATGCTGTCTGCCCCCTTATTGTTTTCACAGATCGAGCAAATTCCCGCTGCCGCCTGCGGGACAAATTTATCGTTGAATGTATATAGGATATTCATGCGCTCACTCCTCAGTTTGTTTGTCTGACAACCCGGAAATTCCGGGAATCGCTTAAATTCAGACAATTGGTTTTATTATACTCTATCCAGCGCAATCCCGCAAGGGCAGAGTGAACTTTCTTTTTTTCCGACAAGATGCAAAGAAAAGGCCTGTTCTCCCAGCTTTCAGTTTACAATCATCCAACCTTCACATAACAAAACTATAATAAAACCGCAACAAAATCTGAAAGGGGACAAGTGGGATGAAACAAAACTTTCGGCACGAACTCAAACACACCATTAATCAGAGCGATGCCATCAGCCTGCGCCAGCGGCTACGTGCCGTTGCGGCGCGCGACTGCCACGCCAATGAACAGGGCAGCTATTTTATTCGCAGCCTATATTTCGACAACGTGGACAACAAGGTGCTTCGCGAAAAAATAGACGGGATCAGCAGAAGAGAAAAATTCCGCATCCGGTTTTACGACTACGACGATACCTTTATCCGGCTGGAAAAAAAGGCAAAGGTCAATGGGCGGTGTTTCAAGGAATCCGCACCAGTGACCCGGGAGGAGTGCGAACGCCTTCTGGCGGGCGACACCGGATGGCTCCGCCTATCGAGCCACCCTCTGCTCAACGAACTCTGCATGAAAATGCAGTCGCAGCAGCTCCGGCCCCAGACAATTGTGGACTACACCCGCGAGGCATATGTTTACCCAGCCGGCAACACCCGGGTGACGTTTGACTCGAATATCCGCACCGGCATCCACTGCCGCGGGCTGTTTGACCGGGAGTTCCCGACTATGTACGCAAGCCATCCCGGCCAGGTGATTTTGGAGATAAAATACGACGCATTTCTCCCCGACATCATCCGGGACATCGTTCAGCTCTCCAACAGGCAGAACACCGCGTTTTCCAAATACGCGGCCTGCCGCATCTACGGTTAAATCAAAACAAAAAACAAAGGAGTTCTTTCTATGACATTTCAGGATGTTTTTAAATCAAGCTTTCTCGAAAAGGCGGCATCGTTTTCGGTGCTCGACACGGTTCTCGCCCTCGTACTCGCATTTGTGCTCGGGCTGTTTATCTTTCTGGTGTACAAAAAGACGTTTCACGGGGTGATGTACTCCGCAAGCTTCGGCGTCTCAATGCTCGCAATGACCATGGTGACCACCCTGATCATCCTCGCGGTCACTTCCAACGTCATCCTCTCGCTCGGCATGGTCGGCGCCCTTTCGATCGTTCGCTTCCGCAGCGCGATCAAGGAGCCGCTCGATATCGCTTTCCTCTTCTGGTCGATTTCGGTAGGCATTGTGCTCGGTGCGGGTTTAATTCCCCTTGCGGTCATTGGCTCGCTCTTCATCGGTGTGATTATGGTGCTGTTTGTCAACAAAAAAACCACCGATACTCCCTATGTGCTGGTGCTTGACTACGATGAATCTCTCAACGAAAAGACGGTGCTCGACGCGGTTCAGCAGAGTGTAAAAAAATACATGGTAAAATCCAAAACTGTTTCCCCGAACGGCGTCGAACTCACCATCGAGGTGCGGCTCAGAGACCTCTCCACTCAATTTGTCAACCAAATGGCGGCGATCAAAGGTGTGCGCAACGCGGTGCTCGTCAGCTACAACGGAGAGTACATGTCATGATCACCAGCAAACGCCTGACCGCACTGGTCGCGGTGCTCATGGCGGTTGCCCTTGCGCTGACCGGAACCCTGGTCGTCCTCGCGCACACGGCGGGCTCGGTTTCGGTCCCGGCATCCACCTCCCTCACCTATGCTACCAGTCTGTTTAACAAAGATACCATCATGACGGTGGACATTACGGTAGATCCCGAGGAATGGGAGTCTATGCTCCAAAATGCAGTGAATGAAGAATACATCTCGTGCGACATCACGATCAATGGAACCACCTACTCCCAAGTCGGCATCCGACCCAAGGGCAACACCAGCCTCACCAGCATCGCGAGCTCGGACAGCGACCGCTACAGCTTTAAGGTTGAATTTGACCACTATGTCAAGGGACAGACCTGCGATGGGCTGGACAAACTAGTGCTCAACAACACCATGTCGGATGCAACCTACATGAAGGAATACCTCTCCTACGACATGATGAGCTTTATGGGGGTAACCTCCCCGCTGTACTCGTTTGCAAACATCACAGTCAACGGGGAGGCGTGGGGGTGCTACCTCGCCATCGAAGCGCTGGAGGAATCCTTTGCCCTGCGCAATTACGGAACCTCCTACGGCCAGCTCTACAAGCCCGAGGGTATGGAAATGGGCGGCGGAATGGGCGGAGGGGAAGTCCCCCAGATGGGCGGATTCCCCAAGGGCGGAAAAGAGAACGGCCAAGGCAACACCGAATCAGGCTCCAGCTCCACAGAAGGCGCCCAAGCCGGTGACGCTCCGCTCAATGGGATGAGTCCGCCCGGCACAGAGCAGCTGCCTGACTCGTCTGACAGCTCGGCACAGGCTGGAAATTCTGTTCAACCCCCTGGCGGGCAGGGTTCTCCTCCCTCCATGGGGCAGATGCCAGGTTCGTCCGATAGCTCAGCGCAGATTGGGGACTCGGTTCAGCCCCCCGGCGGGCAGGGCTCTCCTCCCTCTATGGGCCAGATGCCAGGTTCGTCCGACAGCTCGGCGCAGACTGGGGACTCTGTTCAACCCCCTGGCGGGCAGGGTTCTCTTCCCTCTATGGGGCAGATGCCAGGTTCGTCCGATAGCTCGGCGCAGACTGGGGACTCCGTTCAGCCTCCCGACGGGCAAGGCTCCTCTCCCTCTATGGGGCAGATGCCAGGCAATTCGGATGATTCCAACACCTCTCAATCACCGGCCAACGACGAACAACCAGATAACTCCCAAACGCAGGAAAACGGGACAAATGCCTTTTCCGGCAGGGCGGGGGGCGGGTTCCCCGGATCGTCTTCGAGCGGCGGCTCCGACCTGTCTTACACCGATGACAATGTCGACAGTTACTCCGACATTTTTGACAACGCAGTGTTTGACGCAGATGAAAGCGACTACCAGCGGGTCATTGAGGCGCTTGAAGCGCTCAATACAGGCTCTAATCTGGAGCGATACGTCGATGTAGATCAGGTTCTGCGCTATTTTGCGGTCAACACAGTGCTTGTCAACCTAGACAGCTACGTCAGCAGCATGAAGCACAATTACTACCTTTATGAAAACAACGGCCAGATTTCGATTCTTCCCTGGGACTTTAACCTCGCCTTTGCTGGGTTCCAGAGCAACTCGGCCAGCAGCGCGGTCAACTTTCCCATCGACACCCCGGTCCAGGGAGTGGATCTCTCAGAGCGTCCCCTTCTCGGTAAATTGCTTGAGGTGGAGGAGTACAGCCATCTCTACCACGCGTATCTCCAAAAGATCGTCACCGAATACTTTGACAGCGGCTTATTTGAAAACACCATCCGGTCGCTTGACTCGTTAATCGGCAGTTCGGTACAAAATGACCCGACTGCGCTGTACACCTATGAGGAATACACCAATGCTGTGGAAAACCTCATTTTGTTTGGAACACTGCGCTCTCAAAGCGTCCAGGGCCAGCTCGATGGCACCATCCCTTCGACCAGTGAGGGACAGCAGCAGGATGCAAGCTCCCTCATCGATGCCTCTGACCTGAGCATCACGGCCATGGGCACCCAGGGAGGAGGAGAAATGGGCGGGCGGAACCGCGGCGACGAAAATACAGGGGGCTTCCAAGGCGGAGAACAGGGGGATAGCCAAGTTCCGCCCAACATGGACGACGCTATAACCCCAGGCGGCGATGCAGAGGCTGAGGCCGGACTCCCCGACCGCGCAACCATGGAGCAGGTGATGCAGATCCTGGGCGGTTCCACCGACGGCTCCTTGACTGAAGATCAGCGGGAACAGCTCGCTGCGCTCGGGATCACCGACGAGATGATAGAGCAGTTCCAGTCCCGCACAATCCCGGCGATGCAGGGCGGAATGCCCCAGGAGAACCGGATGGGAGGCGCAGCGCCAGGCGAACAGCGAACACAGTCGTCGACTGCCCCTTCGATCGCATCGATCTTAATCGTCTCAGGCTGCGCTGCAGCTGCCATTGCAGGGGTGCTGTTCGTCCTGTTCTTCCCCAAAAGAAAACTGCACAAGGGCAGGTGAGACTTGTCTCATTCCAGAATATCTCCGTTGCAGAGCACAAAAAGATCTGGTTTAAATGGACAAAGAGACAGAAGCCAATTGGTTTCTGTCTCTTTTTATTTGCAAAAATCAATTCGCTAAACAAACAAAAATTTTATTTGATTTTGTAACATCACACAAACTTAAAAGAAAATACACTTTTTTTCGAAAAAACCGGTCACAAATCGTGATTTTCTAGGGTTTATTATAATAGGCAGTTTCCGCACTGCTGTGCTGACACCCAATTGCACAGCAATCCCCCTTTTATACACTTCTCTTTTTCATACCAATATCCGCCGTATGGAAAGCTGCCGAATCTGTACAGCATGCGGGTTTTACAAATCAGCGTTTTTTATCCGATTGCGGGTTTCCCGCTACCATCCATACCGGATAGCTGACAGGATCCTGGCCGATCCCGTAAAATCCACGTATCCATCAATCTCATCCTAAAAAATTTAAAGTTGATCAGTTACACACAAAGCCCACCCCGACTCTGCTATATAGAGACGGGGTGGGCTTTGCTGTATTCTCCTGTGGCTGAGGATACAAAAATGATACAAAATGCGATATACTATACCTATCAAGACAAGGGGTGAGGATACAATGATCAAGATACTGATTGTAGAGGACGATGCAGCGATTGCCAACCTGATCCGGGTCAGCCTGACCGACGCGGGCTATTCCTGCCAAAATGCCCCGGACGGCATCACCGCCTCCAATCTGATTGAGCGCAACCGCTATGATCTGATCCTGCTTGATATCATGCTGCCCGAGATCAACGGCTACGAGCTGATGGAGTACATACGCCCCACCGGAACGCCGGTGATCTTCCTCACCGCCCGGTCGGAGGTCAGGGAACGGGTCAAGGGGCTCCACCTCGGCGCTGAAGATTATATCACCAAGCCATTTGAAATCATCGAGCTGCTCGCCCGCATTGAGGTGGTGCTGCGCCGCTACAACAAATTCAGCCGAATGCTGACTGAGGGAGAGGTGCAAATTGACACCGAGTCAAGGCTGGTCCACAAAAATGGGAAAAAGATCGATCTGACCATCAAGGAATACGAGTTGCTGCTGCTGTTTGTGCGCAACAAAAACATCGCGCTGTTTCGCGAGGTGATCTTTGAGCGGGTGTGGGAGTCGGACTACCTTGGGGATTCCCGGACGGTTGACCTGCATGTACAGCGTCTGCGCAAAAAGCTGGGGTGGGAGAAAAAAATCAAATCCGTGTACAAAGTCGGCTATCGGCTGGAGGGAGATGTATGAAACTCGCCTGGAAAATCTTTCTGAGTACAATCACCACCCTTGCCCTGGTCACATCGCTTGGGGGATATGCGCTCATTGGCTACAACTTTGACCAGTCGTTCCAACGGGAGGTGAGCCGCTCGTTTGAGGATCTAATCTATGTCCGGTTCTCCCTGGAAACTGCCATCGTCAACCTGTGGTCCTCCAATCCCGAGGTTTCGGACGAGCTGCTCATCTCGGTCGCCCAGCAGCTCGAGGACAACGAGCTCTACCGCAGCGACACCGTATCAGTGAGCGACGAGGAATACAACCCGGTGTATCAAAACAAGCAGGGAGATCCCATCAACGCTTTGGTACGGGAGGTACAGGGAAGCGATCGTATTTACCGTCTCACCCAGGACAGCGGGTACAAAATCAACAGCGCCTGCTCCATTTCAGCGGGCAACCGCACGGTATATCTGCAAATCAGCCGGGATATCACCGACCTGTTTTCCCTCAAGGACCGCCAGGTTCGGCTGCTGACCCTGTTTATCCTCGGGGTGCTGGTCATCGGCGGCGCGGGGATCTTCGGAATTTCGCTGCTGATCACCCGCCCGGTGCGCCGCCTCTCCGCCGCTGCCCGCGCCATTGCCGAAGGCGCCTACGAGCAACGCATCCGCGCCACAGGAAACGATGAGATCGCGGGCCTTGCTCGGGACTTCAACAGCATGGCGGACTCAGTGGAACAAAACATCACCGCGCTCAAGGAAACCGCGCGCCGGCAGGAGGAGTTCGCCGCAAACTTTGCCCACGAGCTCAAGACGCCGCTGACCTCAATCATCGGGTATTCCGATATGCTGCGCTCCCGCGAACTTCCCCCCGAAAGCATCTTCAGCTTCGCAAACTACATCCACAGTGAGGGCAGGCGGCTTGAGTCCCTCTCCCTCAAACTCATGGATTTGATTGTGCTTGGACACCAGCAGTTTGAACTGCGCCCTGTCCACTGTGAGACGCTGCTCAAGGAGACAGCGGCGGTCTTTCTCCCCGCAGCCGGCCAGTCACGGGCAAGTATCGAGGTGGAAGCTGAGCCTGGGATCGTTCAGGCAGAACCTGACCTAATCAAAACCATGCTCTACAACCTGCTCGACAACGCCCGCAAGGCATGCGAACAGGGGCGCATCCGGCTGGAGGGTCAGTGGGATGGAGAGGAGTACCTCCTGACGGTGAGCGACAACGGCAAGGGCATTCCCCCCGAGGAAATCGAAAAGATCACCGAACCGTTTTACATGGTGGACAAATCCCGGGCCCGCCGTCAAAACGGAGCGGGCTTAGGGCTCAGCCTGTGCAGCGAAATCGCCCGGCTGCACGGCTCGGAACTTGAGATTCAAAGCGAGCCCGGGCAGGACACCCGAATCTCCATTCGGCTGCAAAAGGAGGTGGACAGATGAAACGGCTGCTGATTACTTTGTTGGCGTTCCTCCTCGCGTCCGCCGCGCTGCTGACCCCTCACCTGCTCTCTGAAGCGCAAAACCGGCAGTATCTGAACAAGACCAACCGGGAAACGCTGCCCGAGGTGGTTGCCGTGCACCAACAGCTGAGCAATGAGGAAAAAATCGAACTGCTCATCTCCTCCAGCTGGGCGTTTCTTTCAGACTTCACCGAAGCGTCTCCCGGCATTCAGCGATTCACCCAGTACCCCCCGCAGGGGGAGGAAATGAACCTGACCGAGGCGGTGACCCGATCGCAGCAAGAGCTCAAAAAGCTGGAGGAGATCGGCGTCTGTCCCAGCTTTGGGCTCGACTTTTCAAGCGCCACGGTCAAAACAGAGTTCTCTAAAATCATTGACATCGCACAGCCTTCCCGCCAAATCGCGGTCTGGCAAATTGAATACGCCTGGGACGCAGCGCATTGCAGACTGCTCCTCGACGCAAAGGACGGAGTGATCTACGAGTTCACAGTCGAAGCGCCGTTCGAGGTGCAGCCGCAGGAATCGATTGAACAATCTTCCCAGCAGTTTGCCGCCTATCATGGGCTGACGCTCTCGAATGGGGACAGCGTCTATGAATACGACACCAACGCGGTGCTCTTTAGCCCCGTTAACGGGGTGGAGGCGGAGCTTTATGCGGCGGTTGAGTCTGCGCTGTTTCAGCTGGGCTTTCTCCCCTCGTCGGGCAAAACCTACGCCATTGTGGACGATACGAGTCAAAAGCAAAGGGCAGTGAGATAGCAGAGAAAGAGGGCGCACCTTACAGGCGGCCTGACAGCTCGGGGATGCGCCTGATGTTCAAGGGAGTTGCGGCTGCCTCAGGATTGTTTTGGTGCAACTACACGGGAGAGGATCGTTCTTCACCGCAAAAAATCCAGGTGCATTCGCTGTACCTGGATTTTCTACACCTGTTGAGAGGGAACAACCGGAACGCCCAATTCTGTCCGTTCTTTAGAATGTGCCCACTCTCCATTGGCTCTATGGTATGGCCTCTACCGTAACCTGAAGGCAGTCGCCCCCTTGATGATCTTCGCTGAACCCGCCCAGACATTTGAACGGTACAGTGTAAATTGTCCCTTCAATGCACCGGCAGCTGCTGGTTTCAGCCAGTTTCTGCGGATGTTGAACATCTTGTTAATTTTGGGATTAACCTTGTATTTCCCCACCAATAATAGTATAATATACCCTGTGAATTTATGAGGAAAAATGCGTATACACGCCATCTTGCGGGCATGGCGGATGGAAAACGGAGGTTTGCAGAAAACTATGTGTGGATTTGTCGGCTTTACCAACAGAATTGAAAACGCACAGGACACCTTAAATACCATGATGGACAAAATTATTCACCGCGGCCCGGATTCGGCGGGCAGCTATGTGGATGACGATATTGCGCTCGGGTTCCGCCGCCTGAGCATCATCGACCTCGCCTGCGGCGACCAGCCGATGTTCAATGAGGACAAAAGCCTGGTGCTCACCTTTAACGGCGAGATCTATAACTTCCAATCGCTCAAGGAGGATTTAATTCAGGCGGGGCACACCTTTGCGAACCATTCGGACAGCGAGGTCCTCCTGCACTCCTACGAGGAATACGGACCTGAATTCGTCAAAAAACTGCGGGGGATGTTTTCCTTTGTGATCTGGGACAAAAACAACCGCACCCTCTTCGGCGCGCGGGACCCGTTCGGCATCAAGCCGATGTACTACGCTCAGATGAACGGCTCCCTGCTGTTCGGCTCAGAGATCAAGAGCTTCCTCCCCCACCCGCATTTTCAAAAACAACTCAACGAGGAGGCGCTCGAGCACTACCTCTCGTTCCAGTATTCGGTGACTGCCGAGACGTTTTTCAAGGACGTCTACAAGCTTCCCCCCGCCCACTATTTTGTGTACAAAGACGGCAAGCTCGACATCACCCGTTACTGGGAGCCCTCCTTCCACGCGGAGGAGGACAAAAGCCTCGACGAGTGGGTGGATGAAATTGAGCAGACGTTTGACGACTCGGTCGCCGCGCACAAGATCAGCGACGTTGAGGTCGGCTCCTTTCTCTCGAGCGGCGTCGACTCGAGCTACGTCGCCTGTTCGGCAAATGTGGACAAGACGTTCACCGTCGGGTTTTCCGACCACAAATACAATGAAATCAGCTACGCGGAGGAGCTCTCCAAGCTCATCGACGTGAAAAATATCAGCAAGGTGATCACCCCCGAGGAGTTCTGGGACACCTTTCCCAAAATCCAGTACCACATGGACGAGCCACTCGCCGACCCCTCGGCGGTCGCGCTCTACTTTGTGTGCAACATCGCCTCACAGAACGTCAAAGTGGTGCTCTCGGGCGAGGGTGCGGACGAGATTTTCGGCGGCTACAACGTCTACAAAGAGCCGATCGAATACACCGGCTACAACAAAATCCCCTTTCCGATCCGCAAGCTCATCGGCAGCATAGCGGGTCTGTTCCCTGCCAGACGGGGGCTCAACTTCCTCGTGCGGCGCGGCAAAAAGCTGGAGGACCGGTTTATCGGCAACGCCTATATGTTCACCAAAAAAGAGCGGGACAAACTGCTCAAAAAACCGCTCGGCACAGCGACGCCCGCTGAAATCGTCAAGCCCTGCTATGACAAGTCGCAGGGCAAAGACCCGGTCACTCGGATGCAGCTGATCGACCTCAACTACTGGCTGGTGGGCGACATCCTGCTCAAGGCGGACAAGATGAGCATGGCAAACTCCCTCGAGGTGCGAGTGCCGTTCCTCGACAAGAAGATCATGGCACTCGGCGAACGGATCCCGATGCGCTACCGCGTCAATGAGCAGAACACCAAATTTGCGATGCGCCAGGCCGCCCTGCGCCGGATGCCCAAGCAGGTGGCGGACAAGAAAAAGCTCGGCTTCCCGGTGCCCACCCGCGTCTGGCTCAAAGAGGACAAGTACTATAACGTGGTCAAACAAAAATTCACCGGCGAAGTGGCCCAGGTGTATTTCAACACCGACCGCCTCGTCAAGCTGCTCGACCAGCACCGCGCTGGCAAGGCGGACAACAGCCGCAAGATCTGGACGGTGTACACCTTCCTGGTCTGGTACGATCAATTTTTCAAGGAGGAGGCGTAAACAATGGCAAAGACAATCGATTTTCTCCCCGTCCTGCTCGGCAGCGACGTCAACGTCTACGGCATGGCGCGTTCCTTCCATGAGGAATACGGCATCGCTTCGGTCGCCATCGGAAAAGGGCGGCTGAATGCGACCTCCAACAGCAAAATTGTGAGCGTCGAGGTCGTCGAGCCCAACATTGAGGACGACAAGGTGTTCTGCAACACCCTCATCAGCTTTGCCAAACGGTACGCGGGCAGGAAACTCCTGCTCGTGCCCTGCGGCGACAACTACATCAAGCTTTTAGTGCGCAACCAGGACAAGTTGCGGGACTACTATGAATTCGAGTGCATTGACGAGGATTTGCTGCTGCAGCTGAGCTTGAAAGAAAACTTCTACAAGGTGTGCACCGAGCACGGGTTCGCCTTCCCGAAAACCGCCTCCTGCACCTTTGAAAATTACAAGACCATTGAGCTGCCGTTTGATTTTCCCGTCATTATCAAGCCCTCCAACTCGGTGGCCTACTGGAACTGCTCGTTCCCCCACAAAAAAAAGGTGTTCGTCGCCTATAACAAGCAGGAATTCGACGACATTTTAAATGCGATCTACGGCTCCTCCTACAAGGACCACCTGATTTTACAGGAATACATTCCGGGCGACGACTCCAACATGCGGGTGATGAACTGCTACTGCGGCAGAGACAAAAAGGTCAAGCTCATTTCGCTGGGCAACGCGCTGCTTGAGGAGCACTCCCCCGAGGGCATCGGCAGCTATGCGGCGATCATCAACAGCACCGACGAGGAGCTCTCGCAGCGGATGAAGAGTTTCCTCGAGGACATCGGCTACATCGGGTTTGCAAACTTTGACATGAAGTTCGACAGCCGGGACGGCCAGTACAAGCTGTTCGAAATGAACCTGCGCCAGGGCCGCAGCAGCTTTTTTGTGACCGCGGGCGGCTACAACCTCGCCAAATGGCTGGTGGACGACATCATTTACCACAAGGACATGGGCTGCACTGTGGCGACCAGCAAGGCGCTGTGGACCATTATCCCCACGAGCATCATCTTCAAATACGTCCAGGACGAGGCGGTTAAGGCCGAGGCCCGGGAGCTCATCAGACAGGGCAAGGTCTGCCACTCCCTCTATTACAAGGGGGACCGGAGCTTCAAGCGGTGGCTCGGCTACCGTAAAAACCAGTTCCACTACCACCAGAAATACAAAAAATACTTTGGAAACAAGGGGTTGCACGAATGAGGAGCCTCGGAGTCATCGGCGGGCTCGGCCCCATGGCGACCGCCTATTTTCTCGAATTGATTGTTCAAATGACCGACGCGAAAACCGACCAGGAGCACCTCGACGTCATCGTCTTCAACCGTCCCGACGTCCCCGACCGCACAGCGTACATTCTGGGAAAGAGCAAGGACTCCCCTTTTGAGCCCATGCTGCGCACCGCGCACACCCTCGAAACGCTCGGCGCCTCCTGTCTCGCCGCCCCCTGCATCACCTCCCACTGCTTTTATGAGGACTTTCAGGCAGCAGTGCGGGTGCCATTCCTCAACATGGTGGCTGAAACAGTGGCCCACCTCAAGCAAAACGGGGTGAAGCGCGCGGGCATCCTCGCCACCACCGGGACGATTCACACCCAGCTGTTCCAAAAAGAGCTGGAAAAGCAGGGCCTTGAGTGGGTCATCCCCTGCGAAATCGGACAGGAACAGGTCATGCATCTGATTTACAACAACGTCAAGGCGGGCCAGCCGGTCGAACTGGACCGGTTTGAGCTCGTCTCTTCCAAGCTGCGGGAGGCGGGCGCGGAGTGCCTGATCCTCGGCTGCACCGAGCTCTCCCTCATCAAACGGGATTACCCGGTCGGCCCCGGCTGCCTCGACGCCCTCGAAGTGCTTGCCCAGCGCTCGATTCTCACCTGCGGCAAGCCGCTCAAACCGAATTACCAAACCCTGATCACACAGTGAGGGAGGTGCCGCTGAGGCGTTGCCTCAGACTCCACTTAGGGGCCTTTTGAAAA
>EQ973339.1:303982-410448 GCA_000158655.1 [Clostridium] methylpentosum DSM 5476 | reverse complement strand
AACAGCACCCCCCCAAACGAGGAGGACTGCACATGTGTGGATTTGCTGGATATATCAACAGTGGAATTTGCGACAACAATGAATTGGTCATCAAGAAAATGGCGGATCGGATTATTCACCGCGGGCCGGATGACGCAAGCTATTATGTGGATGAGGACATTGCGCTCGGGTTCCGGCGACTGAGCATCATTGACCTGGAGGGCGGCCGCCAGCCGATTCTCAATGAGGACAAGAGCATGGTGCTCACCTTTAACGGGGAGATTTACAACTTTCAGGAGATCCGGGAGGATCTGCTTGCCAAAGGCCATGTGTTCACAACGAAAACAGACTCGGAAGTGCTGCTGCACGGGTATGAGGAGTACGGCGCGGAGCTGCTGCAAAAGCTGCGTGGAATGTACGCGTTTGTCATTTGGGACAAGAGAGAGAAAAAGCTATTCGGCGCGCGGGACATCTTTGGCATCAAGCCGTTTTACTATTACAAAGACGGTAAAGAGTTTCTGTTTGGGTCGGAGATCAAGAGCTTTCTCGATCACCCGGGATTCAAAAAAGAGGTCAACGAGGCGCGGCTGCCTGAATACCTCTGTTACGAATACATCCCGAATGAGGAGACGATGTTTAAAAACGTCTTTAAGCTGCTCGGCGGGCACTATTTTGAGTACCAAAACGGAACGCTGACCATCAAAAAGTATTACGACATCACCTACAACATTGACGAGAGCAAGACGCTTGCGGAGTGGGAGCAGCGCATCACTGAGGAATTCACCGGATCTGTGCGGGCGCACGAGATCAGTGACGTTGAGGTGGGGTGCTTCCTCTCGAGCGGGGTGGACTCGAGCTATGTGGTCAAAGAGGTGTCCAAGGTGACCAAACAGGTCAAGACCTTCTCGGTGGGTTATGAGGAAGAAAAATACAGCGAACTGAGCTATGCGCAGGATTTTTCCAAGACGGTCGGGGTGCCCAACATCTCGAACAAGGTCTCGGCAGAGGAATACTTTGACATGGCGGGAAAAATCCAGTACTACATGGACGACCCGCTCCCCAACCCCTCGGAGGTGCCGCTCTATTTCCTCGCGAACAACGCGGCCAAGCATGTCAAAGTGGTGCTGTCGGGCGAGGGTGCAGACGAGCTGTTCGGCGGGTATCCGCTCTACCTCGCGGGCGGGCATTTTGAGAAATACAGCCGCCTGCCCAAGGGAATCCGGAAGGCCGCGGGCAAGCTCGCGTCCAAATGCCCCGAATTCAAGGGCAAGCACTTTTTGGTGCGGGGCGGGATGGAGCCCTACCAGCGCTATATGCGGGCAAACTATGTGTTCACCTGGCAGGAACGGGGAAAATACCTCAAGAAACCGATCCGGGCGAAAAACCCGGCGGAGTATGTGAAACCCTATTTTGACAAAGTCGCGCAGTACGACGAGCCGACTCAGCTGCAGTATGTGGACATGCACATCTGGATGGTGTATGACATCCTGCAAAAGGCGGACCGGATGAGCATGGCAAACTCGCTCGAGCTGCGGGTGCCGTTCCTGGACAAAAAGATGCTCGAGCTCGCGCTTCAGATTCCGGCCCGCTACCGGGTGGACAATGAGGTGACCAAGGTCGCGCTGCGCTCGGCGGCGATCAAGCAGATCCCCGAGCGGACAGCGAATAAGAAAAAGCTCGGGTTTCCGGTGCCGCTCAACGACTGGATGCGGGAGGATCGGTTTTACAACCGCATCAAGGAGGCGTTCGAAGGGGAAATCGCGGCGAAGTTCTTCAACCAGACCGAAATCATGAAACTGCTCACCGACCACAAGGCGGGGGCGCAGAACATGAAAAAGGTGTGGACGATCTACACCTTTATCCTGTGGTATGAGCAGTTCTTTGTACTGAATTAAAGCCTGAAGGATAAAACGGGATAAAGGGGAAAAAGCACACGAACCAAGAGATTCGTGTGCTTTTCTCGTTTAATATTGATAAAATCCTGAGCTTATGCCAATATTCCAAGCTGTCTGAGTATCCAGACACAATCTTGGAACCCCTGGCGATAAATCAGCTCTGCATCCCGTTTTGTGTGTTCTCCGAGTTCGAGAAGGATTTCGTCCATGCACTGCTTTTCATCTTCGGTTAGGTTATCTCGCATGATCTGGCTGAGCTGTTTCTCCCGCCGATGACGATAGGCATACTCCTGAGTGCAGTGGTAGCGCTCCACCCCTCCCGCGAAGAGATTGTCTAAAAATCGGTTCCAACAATCCACCTGATTCATTTTGGTTTTCCTTTCACATGATTTACATCTTTTGTATCTGATAAGCAATGTAGATTTTAGAAGAGCTACTTTGATCTGTAGAGCAATTATAGCAGTGTTACAGAAATAAAATACCAACAGTTGTTGGTCAAGGTAGTAAAAAATTCATTATAGCATTTTCAAATGACAATATTCTTAGCAGACGTTCAAACCCTGTTCACATGCTGGTGGGTTCTAATATGGTACAATAGAGACTATACTGAATTAAAAAGAGAGGTTTTCCCATGGATATTTTAGAAATCCTAAAGGCGATACTCTTCGGCATCATCCAGGGCATCACCGAGTGGCTCCCGATCTCGAGCACCGGCCACATGCTGCTCGCCGACGAGCTGATCCACCTCAACGTCTCCAAGGCGTTTATGGACCTGTTTATCGTCGTCATCCAGTTCGGCTCAATCCTCGCGGTGGTCACGCTGTATTTCCACAAATTAAACCCCTTCTCCCCCAAAAAGTCACCGGCCGAAAAAAAAGGCACCTGGTCGCTCTGGGGCAAGGTGGCTGTCGCGAGCATTCCGCTGGTGATCATTGGGCTGCCGCTCGATGATTTTATCACCGAAAAGCTCTACGGTCCGATCACCATTGCCGCCACCCTCATCATCTACGGCATCCTGTTCATCATGCTGGAAAATCGGCACAAAAAGCCGACGGTGAACAGCTTTGGCGAACTCAGCCTCAAGATGGCGTTCTGCATCGGGCTGTTCCAGGTGCTCGCGACGATTCCCGGCACCTCCCGCTCGGGCGCGACGATCCTCGGCGCGGTGTTCCTCGGCGCCTCCCGGGTGGTTTCGGCGGAATTCTCCTTTTTCCTCGCGATTCCTGCGATGTTCGGCGCGAGCGGCTACAAGCTGCTCAAGTTCTTCCTCGCCAACGACACCGGTTTTTCAGGGGGCGAATGGGCTGTGCTGATCGTAGGCACAGTGGTCGCTTACCTCGTCTCGGTAGTTGCGATCAAGTTCCTGATGAGCTTTATCCAAAAGCACGATTTCAAACCGTTCGGCTGGTACCGGATCGCGCTCGGCGTGGTGGTGCTCATCGTGTTCCTCTTTGTCCTCCGGTAAGCGCTCAGCGATGAAATGTTGTGCTGCAAAGATGAATGAAAGCCACCAGTTTGAGAAGGACTTCACGCCGACACGCCTCAAAAACCCGCTCCTTTGCATCACGCCCCATGCAGTGATCTTTAGATCGACTTTTACTCTGAGCCAAACGATTCTTGTCATTTGCTCCCAACGCATGCTTTTCATTCTCACGACATTGATGGTGGTTTCTTTCCGAGAAAATTATAAAAAGAGGGTTCGGCGGGTTGCGCGCCGGGCCCTCTTTTGGCATCCGGCTGGTTTTCTGCATTTGGAGGAAACAGGTCAGGGCCAGCGGCGGCAATCGTCCGCCGTTTATTCTCGTATCCTTCCCGGGAGTCGCTGTGTAATTTCCCGCGCACTCTGCGTTTTGATTTCAGCCTTTGCTGGAGGTTACGCCGACTGATCTTTCACGGACAGGACATTTGCCGGTGTTTGTGTCTGTTGGCTTTATCTGCCCTTTGGTATTTCAAATTGAAAAAATCTTGCAAACCCCTTGACTTTTATCTCCTACAATTGTATGATGTAATTAACATACAATTGTAGGAGATGATTTTATGAGCCGTTCTTCCCACCGCCTGCCCGACGCTGAACTCGAGGTCATGAAAGCGATCTGGCAAAGCAACACCCCGATTTCCACCTCAAATCTCAAAGCAGTGCTCGACCGCGAGCGCCCCTGGAATGTGTCTGCCCTGCAAACGTTGCTCAACCGGCTGATCGCCCGCGGGTTCCTGCGTTCCGAAAAGCGGGGAAAATGCCGCTACTACGAGCCGCTGGTGCAGGAGGACGCCTACCTCGCCGCCGAAAACAAAGCTTTTCTGAAACGGCTCAACCACGGCTCTGTCTCCCGACTCGTCGCCTCGCTCTACGACAGCAAGGCGATCTCAGACCAGGATTTGGAGGAACTCGCCGCGTTTATCGCTCAAAAAACAAAGGAGGGGACGTGATGGTCACTCTGCTGCTGACAGGGCTCATCCGGATTACACTACTCACATCGCCGCTGATTCTGGCGCTCTATTTCCTCTCCCCCGTCCTGCGCAGGCGCTACAGCCCAAAGTGGCTCTGCACGGCGTGGACCGTGCTCGCGGTGCGGCTGCTCATCCCGTTGTACCGCGAATTTGTGTTTTTCTTTCCCCAGATCGAGGAGACCCCTCCTACCGTCTATTCCAACACCACCTTTGCTTTTGGAGCCCATGTCCTGCCCAACCTCGAATCGGAAATCTGGGATTCCTCGGGGATCCTGCGGCATTTTTCCTGGATTTCCATTGTCATCATCGTGTGGTGCACCGGATTTTTGGTGTATGCCCTCTATCACCTGTGGGGGATGCTCCGTTTCCGCCGAGCGCTGCGCCGCTCTGCCTCCCCTGTCGACGATCCGGAGATTCTGTCGCGGTTTGAGGAACTGGTCACACAGACCGGCATCCGTCGACAGGTTGCGCTCAAGTATTGTCCTTTTCTCACCAGTCCAATGGCCTATGGGCTGTTCCGGCCAGTTGTGCTGCTGCCCAACACTGGCTGCAACCGCGAACAGCTCCCCCTCATGCTCCGGCATGAGCTGGTGCACATCCGGCGGGGCCACCTCCTGCTCAAGCTGCTGCTCACCGCCGCCTGCGCGGTGCACTGGTTCAACCCATTTGTTCACCTGATGGTCCGCTGGGCGCAGCGCGACATCGAACTCGCCTGCGACGCAGAGGTGGTTCAGGGAACGGATGCAGAGCTGCGCGGACAGTACAGCAGAGCCATCCTCGCTGCGGCAGGCGGCGGAAGCGGGCCCAGGCTGTCCGTCCGGTTCCAGAGTCCAAAAAAGGCGCTCAAACTGCGCTTTCAGACCATTTTTGACACCGCGTCTAAGCGCAAGGGGAGGGGGGGGCTGTTGCTGCTCATCGCCTGTACCGTGGCATCGGGGGTTTTTGTCAGCTGTGGGGTGAACCACTCATCCGCCGCCGACGGCCTCATCCCGCCGTCGAACAACACGACCTACCACGCCTCCAACGTGCAATGGCAGAAGCTGCTCGAGTGCAAAACAGACTATGTGGGGGACAATTCCAAAGTGGTGCACGCCGTGGACCTGCTCCCCCTTCCGGGCGGTGCGGTAAGAGATTCGGTTTCCCTTCAGACAAAGGAACAGCCCTATGGGTTCACAATTCACTACTCCACTGAACAGGACCTCACCCAGCAGGCAATCGCCGCATTTGACCGCGCTTGTTACAACAACGCCATTGTGCTGTTCAGCCTGATTGGCAATGCAGACAGGATTACCGTCGAGCTGCGCAACAGTACCTATGTCTACCCTTTTTCTTATACTCGCGAGACTGTTGAGCAGGCGTTCGGGCGGGATGTCCGGGAACTGGCAAACGACCAGGACTTTTTCGGATTAGTCTCCCGAACACTGCTCTCACCCACCGAAATACAGCCCTAGGATACGGAGGAGGTCGCGCAAAACGCGCTGTCCGTGTTCCGCCGCTATACCAATAACCCCGCTGAAGACCTGCTCTATCAGACCATCACTGCACTCTACGACGACGGGGATCCCTCCACTGTCACTCTGGCGCATTCCTTAGGATGGAACGCCTCTCTCTCATACGATAAGATCTACGCAGTGGCGTATGTCGGACGGTTTCGCCTGCGCGGCAACATGCTCGACCAGGAGGACGGCGGATTCGTCTCCCTCAAGCTCATCGCACAAGATAACAAAGAGGGCAGTCTGGAGTTGCTCTCAGTCGAGGGCCCACAGCAGGGAGAAAACTGGCGAGACGCCATCGTGCGGCTGTGCAGCGGCGGGGATGAAAACCTTTCAGAGATTCTCCTTCACAACTGCGCAGACGCTGACTCAGATGGCGACCCATCTGCTGTAATGGAGTATGAGGTCGAAGAATACGCCCGCAAATCAGAGCTGGACATCCAATACTACCGGATTGGGGAAAGCACCATGCCGCTGGTCAAACGCCGTTATGAAATAAGCTGAGACTTGAAAAGCCCCGTCCCGCCTCTCCGGCTGGACGGGCTTTTGCCAGTATGGAGGGAAACCATCCAGCAGGTCGTTTGTCTCAGCCGTTCCGGCTGCAGAAAAGTGGTGGTTTTCGCTGAGTAAATCCGCTGCTAACTTTCGGAAATCACACGGATTCCAACGCTTCCTTTTTGCTCTCGCTTTGGTTAAATGCAAAAAAGACATCGACAGCACGGCCACTCTGTGCGCGACAAACTGTCTGTACCGCCCCGCTTTCCCCCATACTTTTTGCGATTTATTCACAACTCAACCGTTGACACTTGACGGACGAAGTGATATAGTGAAAATACGCCAATTCTTCGTCACAGCAATCCGTAAAAACCTGATCAAAGCCGGCCTTTTGGCGGGCAGGTCTGCGGCGAGGCGGCCGCGGCAAGCAACACGCCGCTTCACTTGACAGTGCAAAAGCCCCTGATCGGGACTTTTCAGAGAATGACCTCAAACCTGTTCAAAAGGAGATCGGACATGGCAGACATTAATAAAAGTGGAAAAATTAATGTGGACAAAGAAAAAAACAACTCAGTTGGGGAACTGCTGAGCTGGCTCAAGACAATTGCAATTGCGGTGATTGTGACGCTGCTCATCAGCAACTTTGTCATTGTCAACGCAACTGTGCCCACCGGATCGATGGAAAACACCATTATGCCAAAAGACCGAATTGTGGCCTTTCGGCTCGCCTATTTGTTTGACACTCCCAAGCGGGGGGACGTCGTGATTTTCGAGCCCCCGGACGGAGCGGACGACCCGTATGTCAAACGGGTGATCGGCCTCCCGGGCGAGGTGATCCGCATAGCGGATGGCACGGTGTACATCAACGACACTCCACTCGAGGAACCCTATCTGCCCGAACCCATGGTGGGGGAATTCGGCCCATTTGAAATTCCTGAGGACAGCTATTTTATGATGGGGGACAATCGCAACGACTCCTATGACGCCCGCTACTGGCACAACAAGTTTGTCGACCGCAGCGAGATTATGGGTAAGGTGATCTTTAAATATTTCCCCTCAATCGGCCTTATCAAATAAAAAGAAGCAGGATAGAACCATCCGCTCAACACTTGTTGGGGGGATGGTTTTTTTGCGCTTTTCTTTGAAAGCATTTTCTTACAAAATACAGTCTTTTCTAAAGATTTTATGTGATCCCATTTAAGATTGCCGGTATTTTTACATCTGCGGGTATGCAGATGCTATACTGAGACCATCCTATCAATTAGAGGATGTGTAAAATGAAAAGATATCGTTTATCAGAAATTCCGCTGCTCACAAGGGTGACGGTTGTCTGTGTTGCAGGCATTGCCCTTTCCTACATCCCGCTGCTGATCCTGAGCTTTTTTAATCACCCCTCTAACGACGACTTTGTCTTCGGCCTGGCAACGGTCCGCGCCTGGCGGGAGAATGGCTCGCTGCTTTCGTTGGTTTCCGCAGCTGTCGACACGACTGCCCAGGTCTATCAGCAGTGGCAGGGATCGTTTGCCGCTGTCTTTCTCTTTACCCTGCAGCCCGCGATCTTTGGGGAGGGTGGATACGCCCTGTGCGCCCCGTTTTTGCTCGGCTCGCTGACCATCGGTCACCTGCTGTTTTCCCACGCCTTGTTTGTGCATTGGCTGCGCTGCAGCAAACGGGTTCTGCTGCTGGCATCCCTTCCAATTCTCTTTTGTTCGGTTCAGTTTATGCCTTCCCCAGCGCAGGGGATCTACTGGTGGAACGGGGCGATTTACTACACCTTTTTCTATTCCCTCTCGCTCATCCTCTTGAGCTTGGTGATGCGCGGAGGGCGTCCGGGTGGCAGATTGCGCGCTCCGGTGCTCGTCGGCTCCTGTCTTTTGGGTTTCCTGGTCGGGGGTGGGAACTACGTCACCGCACTTCTCTGCTCGCTCATTCTGGGACTTGCCGCCGTCTATGGTTTGATTCAAAAAAACAGCAACCTGACGCTGATATCCATCTGTTCTCTCTTCTGTTTACTCGTTGCGTTTGTCCTGAGTGCCGTAAGCCCGGGCAACGGAGTGCGCGCCGCCTGCTATCCCGGCCGCCTCGGACCAGTGGAGGCCATACAAAAATCCTTTTGTTATGCGGGCCACTACCTCTTGGAATGGGCGAGCCCCGCTGTGTTGATCTGCTTGGTTTGCGTTGCCCTGCTCCTGCTGGTCTTTGAACGGTCCAATCTGCAATTTCGCTATCCCCTTGTCGTGCTTTTGCTCTCATTCTGCCTGTTTTCCGCCCAGTTCACTCCCCCCTGCTACGCGATGGGAACAGAGGGCGAGCAGCGCATTACCGACATCATTTACTACAGCTTTCTCTGGTTCACAGTTCTCAACCTTTTTTACTGCGGCGGCTGGCTCAAGAGAAAGCTTTCGTCAAGGGGATGTACAACCTTTCCTCGCAAGGCGCTGCATTGGTGTCGGCAGCACCCAGCTGTCTGCTCCCTCATCGCTGCAACCTGCTTTCTGCTCTCCCTATCGGTGGAGACGCCGACTTCGCTCAGCGCCATCCGTTCCCTGAGTTCGGGGCAGGCCGCACAGTACCAAATGGAATTTAACGAACGGCTTGCTGTCCTAAACGATCCCTTTAACCAGAATCCAGAGTTTTCCCCCTATACCTCTGTTCCGGAGCTGCTGCTCTATGGGGGGCTGACCGACGACCCGGATTACGAGTGGTCCAACCGCCCGATGGCGCAATACTATGAAAAACAGTCCATACGTCTGAAGAAAACCGAGTAATCTTGTCAACCGGCGGTATAAAATGCCTGTTCGTGGTCAATAGTATAGTCATCTGAAACTCTGTAGAATCGAGGGCTCAATGATGGCGATAAGTACAAATATTTTTACGAATATCGATGAGTTTAAAGGCAGGCTCAACTGCGACAAAAACTTTGACATTGTTTATCGGACGCTGACCATCTGCAACAGGACCTGTGCCCTGTTTTTTGTGGACGGTTTTGCGAAGGACGGGGTTATGAGCAGAATCATCACCTCATTCTACGCAATCAAAGATGAGAACCAATTGAAGGACGCCCACACCTTTTCCAAAGCCGCAGTGCCGTATGGCGAGGTCGCGATCCTGCACGATCCCGACGCGATTATCACTGCAATTCTCTCGGGTCAGTCTGCCCTCTTTGTCGACGGGTTTGACCAGGCGGTGCTCATCGATGCCAGAACCTATCCTCAGCGCTCCACATCAGAGCCGGACAAAGACAAGGTGTTCCGCGGCTCCCGCGATGGATTTGTCGAGACGCTGGTACTCAATACCGCCCTCATCCGGCGCAGAATTCGCACACCCGACCTCTGCGTCCAGCATATTTCTGTGGGCAGCGACTCAAAAACCGACATTGCGATCTGTTATATTGACGGCAGAGTGGACACCAAACTGCTCGAAAAGGTGACGAACAAACTCAAAGAGGCCAAGGTGACCGCCCTGACGATGAATCAGGAGAGCGTCTCCGAGCTGCTGATCCGCAAAAAATGGTACAATCCCTTTCCAAAGTTCAAATTTACCGAGCGCCCGGACACCACAGCAGCCCAGTTGCTCGAAGGGGACATCGCAATTGTGGTGGACAACTCCCCCTCTGTGCTAATCGTCCCTTCCACCATCTTCCACATTATGGAGGAGGCCAATGACTACTATTTCCCCCCTCTAACCGGGACCTATCTGCGTTTGACCCGCATGGTGATCATGATACTCACCCTGCTGCTCACCCCAACCTGGATTCTTCTCACCCAGTTTCCAGAGGTACTCCCGAACTGGCTGAGCTTCATCCTAATCACAGACGAGATCAAGGTGCCGCTTTTGCTCCAGCTGCTCATTCTCGAAATTGCAATCGACGGCATGAAGCTCGCCTCTCTCAACACCCCGAACACCCTCACTACCTCACTGAGCATCATCGGTGCGATTATTGTGGGAGACTATGCGGTGCAGTCGGGCTGGTTCAATTCCCAGGCCCTGCTCTACACGGCGTTTGTGACCCTGGCAAACTACTCACAGCCCGGTTTTGAGCTCGGCTACGCGCTCAAGTTCATGCGCATCTTTTTGTTGATCATGACCGGGGCGTTTAACATCTGGGGCTACAGCATTGGACTGGTTCTCATTTTTATCATGCTGGTCGCAAACAAAACAATGTCGGGCCGGTGCTATCTCTATCCCCTCATCCCCTTTGATTGGAAGGTGCTCAAGCGCCATATTTTCCGGGCGCAGCTCGACAGCGAAAACAACTAAATCACACACCGCGCAAACAGCGGGGCGTGTAGACTCCGATAAAATCATCCCTTTCAAAATCTCAGGAAACAGGCCGCAGCTTTGCGGCCTGTTTTTTGCGTCCTGTGATCACAAACCACTTACTGTGAGGAAAATCGAACTGAACAAACAAACCCTTTCCATACGGTTTTCCAGTTGTTTGGTCTTTCACAATCCAAAAATAGAGATTGAGTATTTATTAGATATTCAGAGATATTAGAAGAAATCAAGAGTTTTCAAAGAGTAAGTTGATATTTTGAAAAAAACCTCTTGACAAACCTTCTCTGCCCCACTATAATGGGTAAGGTAATAAAAGTGAAAACTTTGTAATAAGAACGATGGAGGTTCAACACCATGTCAACTTATATGGCAAAGGCTTCGGAAGTAAGCCGTAAATGGTATGTGATTGACGCTGCCGGCAAACCGCTCGGCCGTGTTGCTGCACAGGCAGCCCACCTTCTCCGTGGCAAACACAAACCCACATTCACCCCCCACGTCGATTGTGGCGATCACGTGATTATCATCAACTGCAAAGACGCAGTTCTCACCGGAAATAAACTTCAGCAGAAGTCCTACCAGTGGCACACTGGCTGGATCGGCGGACTCAAGACGATCAAATACGACGCCCTGATGAAAACCCATCCGGAAAAAGCCATGTCTCTGGCCGTTGAGGGCATGCTTCCTCATAACACCCAGGGCAGAAACGCTGCTCGTCGCCTGAGAGTATACGCCGGCGCCGAACACACACACGCAGCCCAGTCGCCCGAGACTTACGAGCTTTAATTGAGGGAGGAGGCAAACCACTATGTACGAATCGAAACCTTATTTTTACGGCACAGGCAGAAGAAAAAGTTCGGTTGCCCGTGTAAGAGTTTATGAAGGAACCGGTAAAATCACCATCAATGGAAGAGATATCGACGATTACTTTGGCCTTGAGACCCTCAAGCTGATCGTTCGTCAGCCGCTCGCTCTGACCGAGACCGACGGCAAATTTGACATCGTCTGCACCGTTGCAGGCGGCGGTGTCACCGGCCAGGCCGGCGCAATCCGTCACGGTCTTTCCCGCGCACTGCTTCTGTTCAACGCAGAGCTTCGTCCGGTGCTCAAGAAAGCCGGCTTCCTGACCCGTGACCCGAGAATGAAAGAGCGTAAGAAATACGGCCTCAAAGCGGCGCGTAGAGCTCCCCAGTTCTCCAAGAGATAAAAATCCACAAGTTTTGGCGCAGATGCAAGAGATGGTCTTCACACTGTTTTCGGTGTGCAAATTGTCTGTGACTCGCCACTTGTTGAAAAGATCATTTTAACAAATAACAAGCCACCAGAAACTACATGCTTCTGGTGGCTTGCTATTTTGATGATGTGTAAACGGACGAAGGTTTTATCAGTGACGAATTCGTAGCAAAAGGTCATAATACTTCCTGTATCGATGAAGATATTGCTTTGAGACTGCTAACGACCAACACCAGAAATATACCAAAAGGGTACTGATGTATCAAATCCATCTCCTAGTTTTATGCATAAATATTATTTTTCGTCTTACATATTTTGTGAATACGATTAAAATCCATAAAAATAATTACTTTTATTTTGATACTATGCTATTATTTAAATACCTTACTATTAGATAAGAAAGTTTATTATGAAAAATTTTGTCGTATTTTGTTTTTTGTGGTCTGAGCAGTCCTTTTAACGGGCTGCGGTGGCAAATCCGGCTTTAATGAAAAGCAATATCAATCCTCTATGCAGCACATCAGTCACTACATCAATACCTGTACCGATGGTCTCTCGCTTAATCCGAAACTCACAACCAGCTCGTACAACTTTAATGAACAGAATAAAGCTCCCAGCGTATCCGCCCACTATAGTACGTCTCACGGATATATATCAATTAAAGTAGAAAAGAAAAGCAAACAGTTTTCCCACATCTCAATTGAGAATCGAAAACAAAGAGCAAGGAATCTCTCAAAAGATGATGGATTTCTGGATCAAAGAGCTGGATCTTGATATTCCTTATACATATGAAGAGTTGGCTAAGGAACTAGGTTATGAAACAAACGGTTACAAAATCTATTTTCACGATAGCACAGACTCCAAAAGCACCTACACTTCATTATCGTTCAATATTTACAAGATCGAACCAGATCAAGACCAATGATAAACCTCAACATTGGTCGATAATTCCTGCAGAACAAATAGAGGTTGCGCCTTTCCTAATTTAGGTTTATGTCAAAAACAAAAACCATATAAGCAAACAGCCCTCCTGATTGAACAGGCGGGCTGTTTGTTATTTCGTTTTGCTATGTGTATGCTTATTTCCTTTTGCGTCTGTATAGAACGGCTCCGGTAAGCGCCACAGCCGCTACTGCCAGTGCGAATGGAAGGCTGCTGGAATCTCCAGTCTTTGGAGCGCCGGCATTTGCAGTAACCTGAGAATCTCCCTCCACTGCAGTCTGAGTAGCCAGTTCTTTGGATGCGATTTCAAGCTCATTGATGGCGGCTGCGATTTTTGCATTGTCATCAGTGCTGAGCTCAGGATTGTCCAACAAATCCTGCGCGCGGTTGAGCGCGGCGTTGAAACGGTTGATGCTCTCAGGGGTATACCCGTCGAGATTCATCTGCTGCGCGGTTTCCACCGCTGCTTTGAGCAGGCTCTTATCCGCTTTGAGGCGGAGGTTGAGCATCGCGTCGATCAGGTCAAGAACTGCCTGGTCGATTTGCGCCTGAGTTGCATCCGGATTGAGAAGCGTCTCGTTGGCTTTGTCAAGGGCTGCTTTAAACGCATCCTGACCCGCAGTCACGTATTTGTCTTCAAGGTCCACAGCGATCTTAGTTGCCTGTCTAACCACAACTTCGAGCTGCGTCTTGTCCTGCTGGAGCACAAGGGCGTTGCTCGCGTTAATCAGGTCGCTCTCTGCCTTGTCAATCTCCGCCTGCATGGCGTCAGGATTGTCAAGAACTTTTTTGGCCTCGTCGCGCGCAGCGATGAAGGTGTCCTTAGCCGCGCCGTCCTGGTATAGGTCGAGATTGAGCGCTACCGCTGCATCATAGGCAATCTGGAGCGCTGATTTATCGCCCTTCTGGAAACCGAGCTTGTGGATCTCAGTCATCAGAGCCGCCCAGGCGCCGTCGACTGCGGTCTGCTGTGCGCTCGCGTCCGCCAGAATCTCTTTGGCAGAGGTCAGGGCCGCATCAAAGGATGCCTGCACGCTTGGAATCGCGTTGGCGAATTCGTCGCTCTTCTTTGCATTTTCCGCGTAGGTGATGACTTTTTCAAGGATGGTTTTGTCCACGCCCTCAACCGGGGGAGTTTCGACCGATTTTTCATCCAGAATAAAGACTGATTTTGCCGCATTGATGTCGAGCTTAATGCGTGTCACATCGCCGCTGACGGTATACTCAGGGGCGTATTTTGTCCCAGTGTGCGGATCCCACACCATCGGGTTTTCAAACACTTTGTTGATGTTGACATAGGTGTTGACGGTGTTGTCGCTCGAGTTTGCGAAATAGTAAACGTCGTTTCCTTCCTGAACCTTGTGGATGTAGGTGAGGTCGCCGCCCTGGGTGGAAACATCGTCGATGTCAACGTCAAAGGTGTCAACCATTTGATCGAGGGCCGGACCGAGGTTGCTGCGGAAATCCTTGCCGACGTAGATCGCGCGGCCGCCCGCTTCGTTGGAATTGTCCGCTGTGGTGTTTGCGGGAAGGGCGAGGTTTCTGCTGTCGCCGTTGTACACTTCGAATTCCTGAATCGAGACGCTGTCCGAAACAATGGTGTCGACATAGAGGCGAAGCTTGGTGGTGGTCACCGGCGCAAAGGTGTCAGTTTTTGCATCGCCGATCGAGGTGCCTTCTGCGCAGTTGACCCACTCAGTGCCATTCCAATACTGGACATGGTACTGGGTAACGCGGTAGGGCGCGCTTTCGGTGATGACCGTTCTGTCAACAGTGGTGGGCTCGCCAAAATCGACTTCCAGCCACTGGTCGCCGCCCGAGAGGTCGCCTGCGTTCCAGCGGCTGCCGAGAGAGGCAACCCCGTCAAAGGCTTTTTCTGCAGCGTACTGGGGGTTATTCTGGAAGAAGGACGAAGCACTGTAGGTGAGGTTACTCGTCTGATAAATGGTGTCTTCGTCCACACCGAACATATATTTGATGGTGTCGATAACATCCTGATCATGACCTGGTTCAGTGGACATATAAGGAAGCTGGGTGGTGGAGATCACCTTGCCGCCGTTGTCGTAAAACGCGCGGACTTTTTGGAGGACCTCCCAGCTGATGGTCTTGGAGCCGGGGAGGATGATGACTTTGTAATTTTCATAGTTGACTTCGTTGTTGAGTTTAAAGGTATCCCCTTCCACGGTGCAGCGCTCCTGAATGACTTCGGGGTGCAGGAAGGTAAAGTCCTTGCGCAGGGTTGCGGAGAGCAGGTCTCCAACTTCCATATAATCTGCTTCTTCAGGGGTGATGTTTCCGGTGTAGGGATTGCCCACATCAAATACAAAACCTGCCTGGAGGGTATCGATCGGGTAGAGCACGCCGATGTCTGCGACATGGCGGCCGTTTTGGAGCAGCCCGCTGGTTCTACCGATAAAGTTGTTGTAATTGGCAAGTTCCGGGCCGTACTGGGCAGAGCGCCAGGAGAGCTCGGGCGGGGCCTGCACGTTCGCCTGGTTGTTGTGCCAGATCGCGTGGGGAACGACAAGGTTGATGCCCTTTGCAAACTGGTTCATGATGTCCTTATACATGACGGGGATACCCATTCCCTCGCCCATGGCGCCGTAGGTCTCAGTCATGACCAGACCTTTATCCCAGTTGTTGGCAGAGGAGCTGACCACCTTGTATGCCTTGCGGGCGCGGTCGTAGCTTGAAATCTCATCGACACCAGGGATGTCCTGGTATTTGAAACACTTCATCAGGTCGCCGTCCGAGGTAACCGGGTTGACGTTTTCCTCCTGGTCCATATGTCCGGTGAGTTGGATACCGTGCTCATTGCACCAGTCGTTCATGTTGCCGATGTAGTTGCGGGCGAACAACTCAGCGCGGAAGCTGAGCAGGGCGTTGCGCGCGGATGCAGTTGCGTCTCCCATATCGTACCACAGGGAAGGATAAAGGGTAATCGGGTTGAAGCCGTTTTCTTCCTCAAACATCTTGTTGAACTCGCCGGTCCAGGTTCTGCCCTGTGCGCGGTAGAGCGGCGGCTCGTCGTAGAATGCACTGTCAATAACAGTGCCAAAATACTCTGGGAAGGTGTCATAGTATTTCTGATGGGTAATTTCAATGAAATTGTCAACAGCGTCGGCGCTAAGGAAGTCGACGAGGTCGTCGCCGTCCTTAACAGTTGCAAACGCCATGATCTTCCAGTTTCCTTCCGGAACATCGTAGACAATGCGGTCGATGCTCTCAGCAGACGCCTCCGGGGTGGCGATCTTTTCGGAGCCGTTAAACAGCTCCATCTCATAGATCGACGCAAGGCTCTCGGTGGTGGTGTAGATCATCAGGCGGAACTTTTTGGCGGTGACAGGCGCGTCAAAGACAATCTCTTTGCTGGCGCCGATGGAGGTACCGGTGCTGATGTCCACCCAATTGGTTCCGTCATAGTACTGGATGGCATAGCTGTTGATGCGGTTGAGCGCCTCGCGCAGGACCACCTTGTCCACTGTTGTCTCCTGCGGATAGCGGATTTCAAGCCACTGGTCGGTTTCCTGATTCTGGCCCGCATTCCAACGGGTGTTGTAGTCGCCGTCAAACGCCTTGTCCGCCGTGAAGGAATCATTGCCGATCGCCGGGTGGCTGGAAGAGGCGTAGACGCCGGGAATCTCTTCGGTCGCATACACGACTTTGTCTGAGATGTCGATGACCTCATGTGTGTCGGTGTTCATTGCCACAGCGCCGAGATAGGTGCGGTATTCCCCTGTCGGGATTGGCACCCAGACATTCGCCGGGCCTTCGACGTCCTTTTCCTGCTTGTCCAGGCGTTTGAGGGTCGACTCGGGATAGGTCTTTCCGAGGAGCCCGCCCGCGCGTCCGCTCGGGAAGCCGTTTTCATCGTACAGGCACATCTTCATTCCGAGTTCTTCAGCCGTCTGAAGGGCGTATTCATACAGGTCAAGGTATTCGTCGGTCATGTAGTTGTTGATCCAGTTGGGCAGGATGCCGAATCCAAAGTATCCGCTTTTTTCTTTGGAGTTGACCATGATCTCGCGGATCTGTTCCTTGGTGGTGTTTTCCAGGCTGTCATTCCAAAACCACAACGGACGGGATTTAGATTCGTACGGCGGTGTTTCAAACTTGCTCCACAGCTGATCAGTTACAGCTGCGCTGCGGCTGGCCGGTGCACTGGCCGCCGTGACATTGCTCGCGGCAATCGAGGCGAGCATCGTGACAGCGAGCAGAGCGGATAATATTTTTTTCATTCTTCGTTGGACCCCCTTGTTTGGATTAAAAGTTGAAATATCAGGTTGTGCCCCCACACAGCCCGAATCTCCTCCTTTCTTGTACAGGTTTGATAATAAAACAAACTATGAGCTTGTTTATTTCACTACAATTCTATAATATACAGAATTCGATAAAACTTCAATAGAAGATATTGCCGACTTTATGCAAAAAAGTTGCTGACAATACAATCCCGATGTTTCCCCTATTTTGGAGACTCACAGGCTACAATGTTGTTACACTTTTTTCATTTTTAGATTTCGCCCTGCTTTTGTCCGGTGTTTCATGTTTCTTCCTATATATAAAAGGACGCTACATTTTCCCTGGGAGCAGCAGCGCAAAATCAGATAAAAATCAACCCGTTTTGTTGAATGGAATGTGAATAAAATCCTGCACCCCCTCTCTGTATTCGTAATTTTCATCAATAGATGCTATTATAATCTGTCTATTTTGCACAACCAAAACCCGCCCGCCGATTTGGTAAATTCACCAACAACACTGCCACGCCCTGCATTTCCAATTCTGCAATTACGGAAATTTCGATTTATTTTTAGGGGAAATGACAATGCCTTCGGCGCGCTTTTTCGGCAGTTTAAACAACTTTCAACAACCAAATCGCCTTGACAAAGTGTAAATTAACGCATATAATAGCTACAAAACGGTTACAAAAGTAACATCCAAGCGAACGTTTGTAAAGATTGTTTCAAACGGTTTCGAAAAGGAGTACAAACATGCAATCATTTTTGAAAAAACTGAGAGGGGTGTTCATCGGCCGTGCGGCCCGAATCATAACAATCAGTGTGCTCTGCGTTTCGCTGATGGGATCGTCCTGTATTCTCACAGGCATCGCCTATTTCCGAAACTCAGTGACAATTCAAGATGGTGAGGAACAGCGTCAGACATATACGATGAAAAATTCGTGTGACGAAATTCTCGAAGAACTTGGAATCAACCTCTCCGCTGAGGACGAGGTTGTGTTCACCGGAATCGAGAACAACCGCGGCACGATTACCATCAACCGCGCATTTGAAGTATCTGTCACAGCGGACGGCCAGAGAAAAACCGTTTCCCTCGTCCGTGGAACGGTTCAGGACGTTCTCGAAAAAGCTGGTGTGACTATTGAGGACGACGACATCATCAACTACGCGCTCGACCAGGAAATCTCCAAGGGCGCAGAAATTGAAATTCAGCGTGTGTCCTCCAACACCTACACCACCACTGAGGCAATTCCGTACAATACGGTGCAAAAGGAGACCGACAAACTCGACAAGGGTGTGACCCAGGTTGAGACCGCGGGCCAGGAAGGCGAGCGCACCTACTACTATCAGCAGGAGCTCGTCGACGGCGAGGTCGTCAGCGATCAGCTCGTCTCTTCCGAAGTTACCCGTGAACCGGTGGACGAGGTTATCCTCGTCGGCACCTATGTGGAGCCGCCTAAACCGGTTGTCTCCCAGAAGCCGGTCGCTTCCGGCAGAACCGGCAAGTCGACCCTTGACCTGCCCGCAAGCCTTACGCTCGACGGCAATGGAATTCCCACCAACTACACAAATGTGCTCACCGGCCGCGCCTGCGCCTACACCGCTCCTGCGGGGGCCAAAGGCTCCACCGGTCAGGTGATGCGGCCCGGCTACGTTGCGGTTAACCCCAACGTCATCCCCTACGGCAGCAAGCTGTACATCGTCTCAGCTGACGGGAAGTATGTGTACGGCTATGCGATCGCAGCGGACACCGGCGGATCGCTGATGGCCAATGATATTTTGGCCGACCTGTTTATGAACACCTCTGCTGAATGTTATGAATTTGGTTCCAGGACTGTGAATATCTATATTCTCCCCTAGGAGCACCCCAACCAAACTTTTAAAAGGCGCAGCCGAACAGGCTGCGCCTTTTAACTTACTCAGGAATCTATTTTGAGAGAAAAATGAGGTATTCAGGGCGCATATCGCCGGATGCCTCCAAAGTAATTGCCCACAATGTTCGAGGGAAGTGGCTGATCACCCTTTCCTGAAATGTTAGCTCTGCCGACCAGCCAATTTGGCTGTGCCTTTTCCTACACCAGACAAAAGCCCCGTTTCCGTTTTGTAAATAGACAAATATTGCGGCGTATGGTATAATAAAAGCTAATGAAATCCAAAAAAACTGCATAAACTGAAAAGAATACGGTTGATCCGTGGGGAGATACGGTGATGGGAGGTTCTGAGATGCCTGTTGTATTTGCCATAGCGATCGTCGCTGTCTTTGCCCTTCTGGCCCTGACCTACCTGGCATCTGTCTATGTCGTCAGCGGCCTTGCTTACTCCCGACTCGCCCAGCTACGCGGCCTTGAGCGGCCGTGGCTCGCCTGGATCCCGGTGGCCAACAGTTACCTCATCGGCAGGATTTCGGATGACGTCAGTGCACAATACTGCAAACCAACCCGACGCCGGATTCTTTTGCCCCTCTTTGAGGCAATCCATCTAGTGTTCTGGTTCGCCTATCTGATAGCCTATTTCTTTTTGACCGCAACTTCGATTTTGAGTATCCACCAAATCGGCGGTTTTTTCCCTTGGTTTTCCCATATGCTGACCAGTACGCCCTATCTGCTCGCCCTAGTTTTCTTTTTCGTCTCAACGGCTGCCTCGCTGTGTCACATGGTTTTTTTGTTTCTGAGCTGGAATTGTGTTTTCCGCGAGTACGCGCCGTGGAAGTCGGGCAACTATATCGCCCTTTCGGTGCTGTTTTATCTGCTGCTCTCTGCGCCGTTTGTCGGACCGGCGATCATTCTCACTATCTGCCGATACACTCCGCAATTTGAGTTGCTCAACCGGCACCGATACAATCCGTCCCAAAATGGGAATTTCCCACAACAATAAATTACATGGAGGTAGAAACAAATGGAGTATTACGCTTATGCCAGCGGCGACGTTGAAGCGATGATAGCGGCCATGCTGGTGATGCTGGCTGTCTGCGGTATCTTTATGCTCGCGTACTATATCCTGGCTGCCATCTCTTACTACAATGTTGCCAAGATCCGCAAGATGGAGAACCCATGGCTTGCCTGGATTCCAGTGGTCAACAGTTTCTTAGTTGGCAAGGTTGCTGACGACATCAACAAGGACTATCACAAAACCACCCACCGGGGCGTCACCCTGTTGGTGCTCAACCTGATTTCCGCTCTCTCAACCGTGATTATCCTAGCTGTCACGTTTCCCCTCGTGTTTGATTTGATTGATTCCGCGGTGTATTACGGGTCCTCCCTGCCCGACCAAATCGTCTATGATTTTCTGGGCAAGCTGATGATGGTCTTCATCGTTGTTTTGCTGTTGATGGTCGTCGGCATCTGGGAGATGGTTCTGCGCTATATGAGCCAGTACACTGTGTTTAAGGAGTACGCTCCTCAGTCGGCAGGCGTTTACCTCGCGATCTCCCTTGTCTGCCAGTTTGTCGCAGGCATCACCTTCCTGCCGTACATCTTTATCCTGGTCATCTACAAAAAGACGCCGCAGTTCCAAGTGCTCAACGCAGCGCGCAGCTACAATTACAACCCCTATGGCTACAATCCTGGAGGCCCAGGACAGCAGTATGGCGGCTACAACTACCAATCTGGAACCCCCTACGGCGGACCGAACGCTAGCCCCAATCAGCAGTCTGGCCCCCAGAATCCACAGGGTGCCAATCCGTACAGTTACAATCAGAATCCGACTCAACCGCAGACACCCCCTCAGTCCAATCCCCAGACACCGCCCGGCGAGCCTTCCCAAAATCAAGAAGGCAGCAACCCGACGGACAACGAGCAGTAACCAGCTGGACTGTTCAGGGGCATGTACGCTTTTGTACCGGCCACCTGCTTCCCAGCGAATGAAAAGAAGCTTTTTTCCAAACAGCCGCTTTTTGCGGCTGTTTGTTTTTTAACTGTCTAAAAAAGTCAAGTCCATCCGTCGTGCGTTCTGTAGAAGCATGGAAAAGACATGGGAAGGTCGGCGCCTAAAAACACTTTTTTACCGGCGGCAGTGGGTGTGATTTCAGAATCAATATTCTGCCTTCTTCAGAGCTGTGCGGGTGGCGGGTTTCCTTAGTCTTGCATATCTCAATTGGCGGGCAGGATTTCCCTGCAATTGGACAGCGCTTTGGCGATTGCCAAGGGCCCAACGATTTTACCGCACAATGCCAGCGGCCAATCTGTTCCACAGAGCCGCAGCTTGCCCCATTCCATTCGATTCAATCGGCTGCCATTGACTCCTGTGGTGTCCGCCTTCCCGGCTCCCCAGCTTCTCGCGGGCCTTGACAAATCGGTCTTTTCGGATTATAATAATTCTAATCAAAATACCAAATGCGATGACGAGATTAACCACATAGGCAGCATCTGCAAGAGAGGGATTCCCCGGCTGAAAGATCCCGGTGCTGATGGTGGGTGCTTCCTCTGAGCTGTGCGCAAAACGCAACGTTTTCCCTGCGTTAAAGGGATCAAAGTGGCCGGGAAATCTTCCGGCAATTTGGGTGGTACCACGGAAACGGCAAGTTCCCGTCCCATAGCGGGATGGGGCTTTTTTATTTGTCCGCAACATTGAATTCACAGGAGGTTTATCCACATGCAATGGACAGGTCTGAACGAACTGCGCGAGAAATTTTTATCGTTTTTTGAAAGCAAAGGCCACACACGCCTCAAAAGCTATCCCCTCATTCCCCAGGGAGACAACAGCCTGCTGCTCATCAACTCGGGCATGGCTCCCATGAAAAAGTTCTTTCTCGGCCAGGAGGTACCGCCCAACAAGCGGGTGACCACCTGCCAGAAGTGCATCCGCACCCCCGACATCGAAAATGTCGGCAAGACGGCCCGCCACGGCACCTATTTTGAGATGCTGGGCAACTTCTCATTCGGGGACTATTTCAAACACGAGGCAACCGAGTGGGCTTGGGAATTCGTCACCAAAGAGCTTGAACTGCCGATCGACCGCATCTGGGTTTCGATCTACCAGGACGACGACGAGGCGTTCGAAATCTGGACCAAAGAACGGGGCGTCGACCCCTCCCACATCGTCCGGATGGGCAAGGAGGACAACTTCTGGGAGATCGGCTCCGGCCCCTGCGGCCCCTGTTCCGAGCTCTACTTTGACCGCGGGGAAGATAAGGGCTGCGGAAGCCCAGACTGCCGCGTAGGCTGTGAGTGCGACCGGTTTGTTGAATTCTGGAACCTCGTGTTCTCCCAGTTCAACGGGGACGGCGAAGGGCACTATGAGCCGATGGAACACCCCAACATCGACACCGGCATGGGCCTGGAGCGGCTCGCCTGCATCATGCAGGAGGTGGACAACCTCTTTGAGGTCGACACTGTTCAGAACATCATGAACCACATCAGCGAAATCGCTGGGGTAAAATACAAACAGGACCCCAAGGTTGACGTTTGCCTGCGGGTGATCACCGACCACATCCGCAGTACCACCTTTATGATTGGCGACGGGGTCATCCCCTCCAACGAGGGCCGCGGCTACGTGCTGCGCCGTTTGCTGCGCCGCGCGGCCCGCAACGGCAAGCAGCTCGGCATCCGTGATCCCTTCCTCTACAAAGTGGTCGACACCGTCATTGCGGAAAACAAGTCCGCCTACCCTGAACTTGAGGAAAACGCAGATTACATCAAAAAAATCGTGCGCGCAGAGGAAGAGAACTTTGCAAAGACAATCGACAAGGGCATGGAGCTGCTCAACAATATCATCGACAGTATTGATTCCAACATAGAGTCAAAGATCCTCAGCGGAGAACAGGCCTTCAAGCTCTATGACACCTATGGCTTCCCGATCGATCTGATCAAAGAGATCATTTCGGAACAGGGCATCGACGTGGACGAAGCGCGGTTCCGCGAGCTGATGAACGAGCAGAAGACCCGCGCACGCGAGGCAAAGCTCAATTCAGACACAGTCGGCTGGTCCAGCGAAAACTACCACATTACCGACGAGCCCACCGAGTTTGTCGGCTACGAAACCTATGAATGCGATGCAAAACTGCTGCACATCCTCACCGAGGACGGCGAGGCGGAAGAGGCAAAAGAGGGCGACCGGGTCAACCTCGTGTTTGACCGCACCCCGTTCTATGCCGAGAGCGGCGGACAGGTCGGCGACCGCGGCGTCTTTGTCATTGGAAACAGCGTTGTCAACATCCTTGACTGCCAGAAAGACCCCTCCGGCCAGCACTCGCTGCATCTCGGCCTTGTGATGGCGGGTAGCATTCAAAAGGGAGTCACCGGTCATCTGAGCATTGACGGGCTCAAACGGGATGCTACGGCTCGCAACCACACCGCAGCCCACCTGCTGCAAAAGGCGCTGCGCGACGAGCTCGGCAGCCATGTTCACCAGGCGGGGCAGCTCGTCGATTCGGAACGCCTCCGCTTTGACTTCAACCACTTTGAGGCAATGACCCCACAGGAGCTGCTCAATGTCGAGCAGGCGGTCAACGCAAAAATTCTCGAAGCGGTCAAGGTGACCACGTCGGAAATGGACATCGAGTCCGCGCGCGCGCAAGGAGCGATGGCGCTGTTTGGAGAAAAATACGGTGACATTGTCCGAGTGGTCGACGCAGACGGCTATTCGGTCGAGCTGTGCGGCGGCACCCATGTGGACAACACCTCCAAGCTCGGGCTGTTCAAAATCATCAGCGAGAGCTCCGCAGCCGCCGGTATCCGCCGTATCGAGGCGACCACCGGAACCGGGGTGCTCGGGCTCATGCAGGAGGGGAACCTACTCATTGCCGCGGCTTGCGGTGCGCTCAAGGTCACCAATCCGCACGAACTGCCCGCCCGCTGCAAAGCCCTCAACGATGAGCTCAAGGCAAAGGACCGCAAAATCGACGAACTCAACCAAAAAATCGCATCCACCCAAATGCAGAATGTATTTGACACCGCAACCGAAGTCAATGGCGTCCGGGTGATCTCAGCGAGCTTTAACGGCATGACAGTACAGGCGCTGCGCGCCATGGGCGACCGCATCAAGGAAAACCCGCTCAACGTCGCGGTGCTCGCAAACATCGCGGACGGCAAGGGAAATCTCATCGCTGTCTGCGGCAAGGAAGCGGTTGCACGCGGAGCACATGCGGGCAACATTGTGCGCGAAATTGCCGCCCTTGCTGGCGGTAAAGGCGGCGGACGTCCCGACAGCGCAATGGCGGGTGTCACTGAGATCTTCCAGATCGACGAGGCGCTCACGCAGCTGACTTCGGTCGTCCAAAAGTTCGTGAAATAGGGAGGGCCATTATGGATTGTTTATTCTGCAAAATCATTGCCGGAGAAATTCCCTGCAAAAAGCTGTATGAGGACGAACAGGTTCTCGCATTTTACGACATCGACCCCCAGGCTCCGGTGCACTTTCTCGTGATTCCCAAGCAGCACATCGCCTGTGCGAGTGAAATAGATAGCGAAAACTCTCAGATTGTCGCACACATCTTTGAGGTCATCGCAAAACTCGTCGCATCGCTTAAGCTTTCGGACGGCTACCGGGTCGTCAACAACTGCGGCGTGCAGGGCGGACAGACCGTCCCCCACCTGCATTTCCACATTCTCGGCGGTCGCGATATGACGTGGCCCCCAGGCTGATAAAAGATTTTGATTTCCAAGAGGGAAGAGCTAAATGCTCTTCCCTCTTGTCGTTTTTATTCATCAAGCGATATATTTTTTAGGTATATGCAGGTGTTAGTGAATTATCATGAACTTACTCCGTTGTACTGTGATACAATGAGTAAGAGTTCATTACGCAAAGATCGAGTACGCGCATGCGTAAACAAAACAGCTCCAAAATATTTCCATATAAGTAAGGAAATCGAGGATAACTAAATGCTTTGTCGAAGAATTCGCGATTTGCGCAATGACCATGATCTCAACCGAACAGAAATTGCCCGTTTACTTTTTGTTAGCCAGCATACCTACTCAGATTATGAAACAGGTAAGTGAAACTTTCCTCTAGAGTCTCTTTGTTTTCTCGCCCACTTTTATCAAACAAACGTCGACTATTTGCCTAACCTCATAGATCAAAAAACTACCCCAGAAAACGCAAATAAAACAAACTATCTGTTTTTTCTAGAATTAGGAGTAAAGTTTGCACTTTCCACTTGACAATAAGGTGATTTTTGCGTTATAATATATGAGCATCATTTATATGGAGAAGTATCGAAGTGGTCATAACGAGAACGGCTCAAAATCACATTTTTTCGTTACTCTCCCGCACCAAAATTGAATACGGAGTGGTATCGAAGTGGTCATAACGGGACTGACTCGAAATCATGTTTCCACTTTGGAAGTCCAAACTGCCGAAAAGCCAGTAACCATGCGGGTTTGCGGGCAAGTTCAAATTGTGAATTGGGGTCTGTTCTATCCTGTTGTTCTTCCCAATTTCCACGGCTTGAATTTTGCGGGAAAATGGCTATAATGAGAGCAGCCATCTGACAGCCACTTTGAGAGGTATGTTTTGGGGTTCCGTAGTTACCGCTATCGTCCCTGATTTACCGTCATCATCCAAGTTGGTGTAATGATTCGAAATCAGGTTTCCTATGCGGAGTGCCAAACGGCTGAAACCCTTGGAACCATGCGGGTTCCAGCCGAGTTCAAATTGAATAATGTTGCTTGTTCTATCCTGTTGTTCTTCCCGATTTCCACCGGCTGAATTGGTCGGCGGGTCGGGACCAGGGATATAACATAAATTTGGAGATGTACCCAAGCGGTTGAAGGGTCCGCACTCGAAATGCGGTAGGTCGGCTCAAAACCGGCGCGAGAGTTCGAATCTCTCCATCTCCGCCATGAGGTCTGCCAGCGAAAAGCTGGTAGACCTCTTTCCTTTTTATGGAGAAACCGCCGATAGGTTTTGCAGCATGGGCGCCACAATGTCCTGCTCAATGGCTGCGGCGGATTGTTTTTTCGTGGCATATTGCAGATGCCCGTAAATATCCACCGTTGTTGAAATCTCACTGTGTCCCAGCCATTCTTTTACCTGTTCCATCGGAACACCGTTGGCCAGCAAAAGCGAGGCACAGGTATGGCGAAGATCGTGGAAACGAATGTGCCGTAAATTGTTCTTGGCAAGCAACTTCCCAAAGGTCGAGGACACATAGTTGGGTTTAATGAGATTGCCAATCACATCGACACAGACATATCCCAGATATTCTTTGTTGTAGGCGCGCCCGCACAGCTTGCGATTTTCTTCCTGCTGTTTCTTGGCCTCCAGCAACCGTTCTTTCAAAAAAGGAATCAATGGATAAGTCCGCAGACTGGATTTGTTCTTTGCCTTGTCCTTCTTAATCGTGACCCGCTCTCCCTTTACATTGCAGGTTGTTACCGTATGCCGAATGGAGAAGCAGTTATGGTTGAAGTCAAAGGCACTCCATTTCAAACCGATAACCTCACTGCGGCGCAGGCCGTAAAAAGCAGTCAGTAGAACTACCAGCTCGATCTTATGCCCCTTGATAACTTCAAACAGATTCAGGACTTCCGAATCCAGGTAGTAGTCACCCTTGAAGGGTTCAGGCTTGGAAATGATAATCCGGTCAGCCGGATTGCTTGGAATCAGATTTTTGTCAACCGCATAATTCAACGCCCCATGAATCAGAGCGTGGTAATGTTTAACGGTGGTCGGCTTGACCCGTTCCAATTCTTTCTCATAAAAAGCGAGAATATCTTGTTTGGTAAGGTCACAAAGGGCGACAGGATGCTCTCGGAAATACGGGGCGATGGGGTTGTTAAGCTGTTGTTCGTATCCCGAATAGGTCGAGAGTTCAATGGGCTTGCTGTCCATCACCCGTCCGGTAGCAGACTTGTACTTGTACTCAAGCCACTGGTACAGGAAATCCACAAAGGAAATCGCTGCGGATGACGGGCCAGACGGAGAAGCCGACTGCTGTGAGGCCGTAGCCTCCTGAAGCAGCTTTTCCGTCCATTCTTTTCGGATGGTGGGAAGCATATTGTTTGCCCAGGTCTTATTGCCCTTGACTTTCTTATGGGTGGGAATCCATTTGGGCTTTCTCTTACCGTTTTCATCGGTAAGGTTTAGAACCCAATAGAGATACCCTTTTTTCTCGGCCACATGGCCGGAGATTAGTTTGCTGTTTTCTTGCAGGTGTACCGCTGGCATACTGATCTGTTCCTCCTTTTGCGGTATTGAGTTCACCTACCAATGACACCTTTATTGTATCATCGGACAGAACAAAACTCCAGGTAAATCCGCGTCAGAATTGTTAACTTTCTGCGTCTATCCGGTGAAGATCGACACCATAGCCTGCTACTCCGCAAAAGTGGAGCAGGTGATTTTCAAATAACGAAGAATGTGGGCTTTGGGGATGCGGTAAGCCCGTCCAATTTTAAGGTACTCAATTTTCCCATCTTTAAGTAACTTGTACCCGGTTTTTGTACTGACGCCAAGCGCCTCACACATTTGACCAATGTCCATCACATCCGGGTAGTCTTTTAACATCAATCGGTAGGCATCTCTGGGAGAGAGTAGGCCGCCGTCATTTTCATACATTGTGAGTCCTCCTTTCGTTGGGGTATCCTATGCCGATGCTGATTGCCAGGGCTGCATCTACCTCCAGCATTTTTTCTTTACTGATACGCCCAATGTAACCACGGAGCCGCTTCCGGTCTATTGTCCGCAGTTGTTCCAACAGAAGCAGAGAGGTAGGCGCAAGCCCCGGCACATTCTCAAGTAGGATATGGGTAGGCAGACTGTTCTTCGCTTTTCTGCTGGTGATGGCTGCTGCAACAACGGTAGGACTAAAGTGATTCCCCACATCATTTTGGATAACAAGGACAGGGCGGATGCCGCCTTGCTCGGAGCCGACCACCGGGTTCAGGTCTGCATAGAACAGATCGCCACGCCGGATAGCCTTTCGCATAAACTGACCTCCTGAATATTAAGTAAGCCGGAAAACGGGGCAGGCCATAAGACCTGCCCCATTTCCGGCGAAATACAAAATCCGATTTGTTTTCTTGTTATGTGCCATTTGTCCTTGACACCCCGCACATATTGGGAAGTCATCAGTGACCGGCAGCGAACCGGCCCACGGGAATCTCACCCCTCCGAGGATCTCTCCGAGCTGCCCCCATTGCGTGATCCTGCAACCAGATGGTTTCCAAATGTTATGGACTACTCTGATCTTAAGCAGGGCTGTGGCTGGACAGGAGTACCATTATGCCCCTTTCCGGTCATGGCCGCGCCGGGTGCTGCCCGGTTTTTACAGGCTGCCGTTACTCGCTCATACAGGACAGGATTGTATGCAAGACCAATTATGATAATCAGGTGGGATCTGCTCATCATGTCCGTATATCATGGCGCGGCCCCTGAATCGGCTTTAGCTCTTCGAGCTGGAAAGGGGGGATGTTACTGATGAATGAGTATGCGGTTGTCAAGGTACAGGTGAAAGAAGAACACTCGAAAGAATGCCTTTCACCTATCGTCCTGAAACCGCAGGGGTGTCAACCCTGTGCCGCAAAATATTTTTTAAGTTTGGCAATCGCCAGGTTTATGGACTTGGCAACGGCTTGATGGCTTGTCCCTTCCATGCGACCGATCTGCCGGGTAGAGAGTCCCTGAAAAACATGAAGCCGGAATCGCCGTTTCTGAACCTCGGTCAAAGCGCCCACTGTAAAAAGCTGCTCCAGGGCTTTCCAGGCATACTTGCGGTTCTGTATGTCAACAACTCGTTCTTCCCATTCTTCATCCAGAGCGCGAGTGGCACAATGCTCCGTTTCCTCCAAACCGTGGATCGAAACATCCTTGCGGGTCTGGGCGCTCTCTGCCCGATCCTGCTCATAGTAAATTTGATCGGACAGGGCTTTCAGCTCTGCAAAGTCATGTTCCGTTTTGTCAGGATTCTCCTTCAGATAATCCTCCAGTGTGATTTCTATGATTTCGTTATGAAAGCGATAAACGATATTTGGGCTGTTTTTGTTTATCGCATAGTCGCTTTTGCGATAATTTTGCACCTCTGTTACCTCCGATTTGTTTTTTGTGGAAAACAAATCGGAAGTGGTGGTGCTCGACACCAGTGACCAAGTAGTCGAGAACAAATCAAAAAGCGGCCGAATCTGTAACTCAGTACAAATTCGACCGCTCCAAGTCGTTTATTAAAAAGTCCGCAGAAAAAGCATCTTTTGGCAGGTGGAGGCTTTTCGCTTTTAGAACAATACTCCCGGCCACCATACTTCCATATAAAGATGATTTTCTTTGTCTTGTAAGCCGTGTGTCGTGGTGCGTAAAGACAGCGGAACAGCATAATGCGCTTCTTGAGGTATTGCATAGTGCATCAGACTCCTGTCCATACAAACGGACGGCACACCGGCAGCATCACTCCCTTTCTTAATTCAAATATATGTATTTCTACCGACAGGTCAATGCTGCCGAGCCGAAATAAACCTATTCAGTTTAAGATCAACTCTGCATTGTCCGGTCATCAGCGATTATTCTTTTTTATGCGGATAAAGTCAGTAATCACAAGTATCAAACCGATTATTCCAATCGCAACTATTACATAGCTTTCATGTAAAATTCCATGAAAGCCAAGAAAGCCACTAAATCCGGTTAAATGGACACCGTTTCCGGTCATTCCCGAAATAGGAAAACGAACAGAAAGTCGCCATAATACAAATATAATCAGCGCCGATATTCCAAACAAACTTCCTCCAAGCCACGTTCTCCATGACATTCGCTTGTTTCCTTTCAATGCAGATTCTTGTGGTGGGGTCGGCTCGGTAATATTGTCCTTTAACAAATAGTCAGTAGATACCTTAAAACATTCACTTAATGAGACGATTTTTTCCAGTTCAGGGGATGCCAAGCCGTTCTCCCATTTTGTGATGGCCTGCCTTGATACTCCTATTTTTTCTGCGAGTTTCTCCTGGGACAGTCCCATCTTTTTTCGTTCCCTTTGAATCTTTTCGGGTAACTTCATAGTGAACCTCCTCACTTTCATTCTATTTTTTCTGTGGTAGCCACTCTACCACCCCACCTATGTCAATTCGGCAACCAGTGGTAGCAATAAAAAAATTATGAAATATTGCAGAAAAGCTCACCGAAACGGTGAGCTTTTCTGCGATAATCAATATTGTGGGTAGCTGCCTATTTTGGTTCTTCCCACAGATGCCCACACATTTTCATAGAGAGAATCTATCCTTCGTTTTTCCCAATCGCATCCGCTAATTGACCACTGACGGCATCTATGTAGAGATATACCCCGTCCCGATCACAGTGGTACAGGTTAGAGTAGCTTGTGCTCTCATTCGGGCTGATGGGGTTGGGCTCTACCACTTCAGTGGCCTCCAACAGACCGACTCCTGACTTTGCAGCAGCAGAAAGTGCTTTTTTCAGCACAGCAATCTGTCCATTGCTCCAAAGCCCCTCCAGATCTTCAAGGACTTTTGGGTCCTGCTCCATGTCTTTGAGAAGTTGTATAACTTGATCTGGAGACAGATATACACCGGAGCAATAGTTTTCGATGATTCGGTTCTGCATGGGGTTTGGAAAGGAAACAGGAGTGATTTGTTCCCATGAGGTGAAGTACCGCGCATATTCTGGCTTTTGTTCCACCAGGAACGAAAAGGCACTACCTCTGGTGTAATAATAATCTCGGAAAAAACCTTGGATTACTGCAATATAGAAGCCGTGGCTTTTGTCAAACAGCTCGTTAGATTCCGTTTCAGCCCCAACGCGCAAGGTATTCAGATATTTTTCGGCATAGAAATCCTCCATTCCATGCTGCGCGGCAAGGGCCAGCACTTTTTCCTCCTGTCCCTGCTGTATCCAGGTTAAGGGAGTAAAATACCATTCCCGCATTTCCTCTGGTGAAATCGGGTGAATACTCACATCGTATCCCACAAAAATCCTCCTTTCAATCCCACCAGAAGTACCAAACAGTGGACTGCCGCAGCACATCGGCCAGAGCGCCCACGGTGGCGTCCTCCGGCCCCTGGTCAATCACATCGGGACAGAAGCCATACAGTTCCACTGCTGCATCCATAGCCTTCTCCTCGGGAACGGGAGCCGGGAGCAGGAACTCCAACTCGTCGTGGCTCATGGCAGCGGGCACCGCCCCATGCTGTTCAAACCAGTATTTCGCAACTGCCATTAACTCTGGCGTGTTAGGACATTCATTCCAGCCACCAAAGGGCAGATAGGCAAAAATCTCCCAAGGATTCTTCACGGGGATTTTAGCCAGAATGAGAGGATAGGTCATATTATTATCGGAATTCCAGTAGCTTGAAAAACGACGATTATCATATCCGCCCTCCATCTCGCCCAGGATCTCCTCATCCCAGTCCATATCGTCATCCTCGGCTTCTTCCTTGCGCTGCCCAATCATTTCCTCCAGGACTGCCTTACTGTTCTCGACAGGGGCGGAGAGCATTTTCTTCCGGTATTCGGCAACTTTGTCCGGGTCGAAAGCAAAGTCGTCCTCGCCATCGCTGTCCGGGTCAGAATTCATAATCAGGCATTCCCACAGGATTTCGTCATCCGCCTTAATCAGAACCGGCACAAAGCCCTCTTTGACACTTTCCCGTTTGGCATAGTTATATGCCGACATGATGGGGTCATCATCCGTCATTGAGGGGAAATAGGTACATTCACAGTCCAGATATTCCATCATGGCTTCCGCAAGGTCTGAAGGCTCCAGAGTGGCCTCATCGAAACTCTGTCCCTGCCAGTTGGCGAACCGCTTTTCCATGACTTTTGCCATAGCCTGATAATAGTTTTCATCAAATGGGATGAACAGATAGGCTTCATCCTGGAACTTATCGGAATAATATTGCTCTGAACCGAAATACTCCAAAGCATAGTTATCAATGTCGCTGGGGAAGTACGGGCTATCCGCCTTGCCGTAGTAATATCCAGCAAAGGCTGCGCCCTCCTTGTTGAACAGCGCCCCAAAGAGCTGTCCTTTCAGCTGGTCCCGGATAAAGCCACGCAGATCGGCGCGGCTCAGATCTGCCATAAACGGCTGCACCTGCTCCCAGTACCGCTCCATAAATTCCGCGCTCATCAGATCATGCTCTATGCACCAGCGCAGATAGATTGCCATGTGGTTGTAGGCATTGATCTCATTCACCGGCAAGCCCTTTTCCTGAATGGATTCCAGGTGCCATGCGGCATCGTCCATATCGCCGGTGAATTCTTCCTCTGCAAGCGTTCCTCTGGTGATGGCATTCTGGCGGGTGGGATTAACCACAAAACTGATGCCTGCCATTTTTTTAAGCAGAGCGTCCGCATCATGCTCCATCTTATACTCCATCTCATTCCGATAGAGCGGGATCACCTGATAGAAGTTGACCTCCTCGCCGCTCGGCAAAGTGCAGACTTCACCTCCGTTCCAGACAACATCCTGCGGACCTACCAGAAGTGCGGCGCAGAGTTCCGTATCCTCTGCAAACGGCGATTGCTTATCCATTGTGTGGCCAAAGCCCAGCCAGGTATCGTTGGAAATAGGCAGGCGTGCCAACACTTTCAAGAGACCAATCGGCCAGTACCACCGCTCATCCTTCAGGGATTCCTCATCCAGTTTCCAATCCGGTGGCAGAGCGATGGCCAGCTCTGCTCGCTCCAGCTTGTATTCCGCCAGTTCCTCCGGCACATTCATCCGGTGAGCACCCATGCCCATCGTTACCAGTGTGTAATAGTCCCGCTCATCAGAGGGAGGAACAACGCAGATGTCCACATGGATGTCAGGGGAAACCAGCTCATGGAACACATTCTCAAACTCACCAAAGGTGTTTTTGATGTGCTGCTCTATCGCAGACATCTCATCCTCCGAATAAACCTCCGGCTCGCTGTTTTTTCTTGAGGACCAGAAGGCATCCGCCTTCGTGCCGTCCGGGTTCAGGAAAATCTGAAAATACTGATCGTCTCCCGGCTGTTGATAGACAAGACCAATGCGGCGGGTCTGGTCCACAAACACACCTGTTAGAATGCCCTCTGGTTCTCCTTCAGGGGTGTGGGTTAGCCATTCACCGCTGTCCAGCCGTTCCTTGAGCTGCCGCAGCCAGTCGGTTCCCATCTTGGAGAGTCCAGCTTCGTTCATACGGAAGGAAAGCTCCACAAGATGTTCCTTCACCGGGTATTGGAATTCACAGCAGGGGGAATTTTTCTTATAGCTATACCGCTCTGGGTGGAACAGTTCATAAAATTCGGCAAGTCCCGCTTCGTCCACCCGAATGCAGGCTATGGCGCATTGTTTATCATCCGCATTCTCGTCCAGTCCCCGCTGGAGCGTTTGGTCAGCATCGGGATTGATCCAATGATATTCCATCTGTTCCAGGGTGGCTCCGGCTTTGATCTCTTTTTTTAAGGTCAGGAACTCATAATCTCCCGGTTCCAGTTTTAATCCTTGCTTGACGGCATCCAGCGCACCGGATTTATCGCCAAAATGCGCCCGTAGCTTGCCCAGATGGAGCCAGATCCAGGGGTAGTCCGGCTCCTCCAGAGCGCCCCGCTCCGCATATTCCAGTGCTTCTTCCAGCCTGCCGCAATACATCAACGCCACAGAATACCGGTAGTACCAGGTAGCGCAGCCCGTGGCGTTTTTCTCCGAATCCTTCATCCATTCCGCAGCGCGGTAGTAGTGGATGTAATCGTCCAGGTTAAGGCAGGCAAAGGCATACCAGAGGGCAATCTGTAAATCCTGGTGAGCCTGTTTTTCGCTGAATCGTCCTTTTTCTACGCCGCTTTTGATAAAATTCTCCAGCCAGTCGAGCATTTTCCCAAAGTAAGCGGCAGTTCCTTCGTCAAAGGACTCCAGTATTTCAATATCCTCTGTCGAGAGCAGGGAGCCAGTTTCCTCATGAATATCAGGCTCCGGTTCTTTCTCGTCCAGTAGCGGCACACCGCCCACATCCCGCCGAAATGCGTGGAAGTGAGCATAGGGCAGGTCGCTTCCCTCAAAGAATGCCTGTGCCGCTGTTAGTACAGCGGGCAGATCCCAGGCGATAAAATCCAGATACCCACAATACAGACCAGTGGCCCCACCCAGGAAGGTCACGGCTTCCTCTCCTGCATCCCGTAGGATGGCATCCCGCAGGTTATCCCGGAAATCCAGAATAGCTTTCACTCGTTCCTCACCGGTAAAACCGGACAGCGGGTACAGGAGGAATCCAGCGGCAATGCCATCCTTGTGGTACTCATCCACCATATCACTGCGGGCAGTCAGGTAGTCGTTGATGAGCACCGGCAGGCGGCAGCTTCCAGTATAAACATCCAGCCGCCAGTCAGCCTCCGGGTCCTCCACCGGTTCCAGTTCATAGGCAAGATAACTGTTTTCCAAGTAGTCGCTGCCATCCCGCCAGAGAGAAAGCCCCATGCTTTGCAGCAACTCCGGCAGTTCGGAAAGCAGCTTGGCCGGTTCGTCTTTCGGTTGAGCATAAACATCAAACCCAGCAACAAAGGCGATAGCGGAAACTTCTCCGATGGTTTGATCCACCAGCATAGAGAGTGCCCACCAGACCTTGTCTGTGTCCTCTTTCAAGATCGGGGTCAGCTTTTCACAGTAAAGGACCAGACTTACCTGATGATCCTCTGTTTCCTCTGCCCACATCTGCACATCCTCAGCCCGAACTTCAATCTCTCCAGCTCGTAGCTCGAACCCCTCACAGGGCTGGCGGCCTACCCAGATATTCCAATGCTCAAGCACCGATTCTGGGGCCTGCTTCTGGAAGTACACCAACGGGAACAGGCGGGAGCGAAGCCCCTCTGGACTGAGGATCAATTCATGCTTTTCGCCATTGAAGCCCAGCTCGAAGGAAGTATCACGCAGGGCCGTCTTGAGTGCATTCCCGCATTTTTCAACCAGTTCTTCGCCGCGCTGGTGTGTTTCGTCCGTATCTATGATTTGACGCAGTTCTGCCTCAATCTGAGAAAAGGCTGCCCATGCTTCCTGCGTCCTTTCACGGAAGTTCTTTTCAAAGCGGGGCAGGGACAAACGACGGCGGCAATCGTTTATGTACTCCTGCGTATCTTTGTCTCCGGGGCGGGCTTTCAGGGCCTTTTCAAAGTAACGCAGGGCGGGGCCTTCCTCATCCAGACAGTAATAGGCCAAAGCGATTCGATAATTCCAGCAGTGATCTTCGGCAAAATACTCCTCATGGGGAGCCAGAAGTTCCAGCGCCTTTTCAAAAGGCTCCCGTTCTCCTATATGTGCAACGGCAATATATGCCTTGGCCAATTCGCTGTCCAGTTCCGGGGTGCGCTCCTCGGCAGGAATCGCTTCCAGGGTGTCGATTACCTTCTGCGCTTCATCCTGTTCAAACCATTGCTGGCATTGTTTCAATAAATCCATATCATGATCTCCTTTTCCATCTTCGGTAGGGATAGGTTTCACTAATAAGCAGAGCTTGTAATTTCAAAGCTAAAATTCATATCTGCATTTATGGTGGCTTCTTCATTTGTGGCTGGTTGTATCACAAACTCAAATGTAGGTTCATAGTCCCCGTCCTGCAAGGTTTCTCCACCCAAAATCTCGATATGATACCAGCCATTTGCAAGCTCAATCATCGGCTTCTTATGCACTCTATAGTAAGAAATCAGATCTTTCACCTTTTCAGGCGTAAACTGTTCCAATATTGGCCATGTAAAAAGCATCAGCATATTATGATCTACTTTGAGGGAATAGCCACTTTTTCTAAGCTGCAATCGGTTTCTTTCTTTGCACAGCTCCGGTCTATCACCAGAGAGATTGAACAATATGGTATAGGGATAGTTTTCAATACCGGTCATTGGGATTACAATTCCTTCGGCAAATATCCTGTCGCCGCTTTCGTTTGTGGTAAACTCCATCGCTAAATCATCTGAAAGATGATTTGCCTGCTTCCAGTCCTCCAGCAACAAAATGTCACCAAGGAGAAAATAATTAACAAGATCGTTTAATACTTCCGTAAACCTATATATCATCCATTATGCCTCCCTTACAATCCTGTCCGTTGCCAGCCGTCCAGCCGCTCCTGCACCGCGTCAATCATCCAACCCTCGCCCACGCGCTTCATGAGAAAGCGGCGGTCAAAGCTGGTATTTTTCTCTCTGGTGTAGATGTAGAGCTTGTTCTTAGTGATCTGTTCCGCGTCAAGGAATTCTTCCCCGTTGTAGGTGCCCTGGGCGCTGTATGAGAGGGCCAGAGGCCGGTAGCCCAGACGGGGCTTTTCGCTCACATACTTCTCCCAGATCGCCAGCAGGCGGGGCACAGCCTCGGCATCTTCAAACCCAACCTGATCCATGTACTGCTCCCATTCTGTCATTTCGGCAAAGAAAGCGGACAACACATTGCGGCATTCCGACGCTGCCTGCTCATCCAGCTGGACGGGCTTTTTGGCCTTTTCCCGCTGGAGCTGGGAGAAGTGTTCCATCTGCTCCTTGGTAAATTGCACATGGGCCACCGGATGGATGTAGTTGTTGCCGGCGACAGCCAGTAGTCCATCATAAGTAACAGCAGTGTGGTCGATCCAGATGTGGGAGAGTTTGGGGATGGAGGCTGCTCGAAGCAGACCGGCATCCTCCAGCCTGGTGTGGTCAAGGGCCAGTAGATCCAGCTTACAGCTTTGCAGGGCGGACAAGCCGCTTCCGTCGATCCCGGCATTCCCGGTCAGCAGCAGATAGCGCAGCTTGGGCATGGCGGAAAAAAAGGGGAAACAGGCGTCGGTGAGGGCGCCGTTCTCCACGCCGAAGTTGACCATACTTTTATGCCCGGCAAAGGGGGCAAGCAGTTCATCCGTCACCGGATACCCTTTCACATGGAAGCCCACCAGGGTGTAACCGGCCAACCGCTCCATGATCTCTGCGGTCAGCTTCGGGACTTCAAATTGTTTCTCTCTATCTAAGGCCAGGACACCATTTTCCCAATCCGCTGTCCGCGCCCGTTTTGGCCATTCCATAGCTTTCCTCCTTACTCCTGTGCTCAATCTGCTAACATTTCATGGGGAAATCTCTTTTCAAATATCCCAGTCTATGAAATCTTCACGGTTCAATACAAAGTGCTGATACAGGCACTTCAAATTTTCCTGTTCATCCCGTGAGAGCTTCGCCCCGTTTTCATACTGTAAAGTGTCGGCATACAGGATAAAGCCATCCACTTTTCCTGATGAAGCCCGAAACTCACCGTTTCCAATAATAGCAACATCGCCACATACAAATGTAACCGAAGAAGAAGTGGTATGGATTTTCATAATTGCTTTGATCATGGCTTCCTCCAAAAATCACATCATTGTGTACTTTGCTCATTTGGATTGTCTTTAGCGGGCTCCAATGCCGATGAATCGCACCTGCACAACGCAGCTTCGACCTTACAGATTGCGGATATATGCTTGATCTTCCAGAAACTTTTCCAACGAAATCTGCTGCTTTTCGTACATCAATCCCCAGCGGTCAAGAGAGTTTTCCAGCGGGGCGGTTCCGGTATCAAGACCGGAATAGATCAAGAGCGGCAGTTCTTTCAGCCTGTCTTTTGTCTGCTGAAAGCTGCTGTCGCCAAAATGCTGTTTTAGAAACACCAGAGCCTTTTTGGTGTCGGAAATCCCGGTTACAATCAGGCGGATGTAGTGATAGGGATATGCTGTTTCATATTCCTGCGTTTTGGGTACATCCAAAACGCTTTCGAGAAAATCTTCCAAACAATCAAAGGCAGGCTGAAAGTCCCAAGTTCCGGCGCCATGTTCTGCCCAGAACACGGCTGTATCGTTCCGTCGCAGGTCCAGGCAGTATGGATCACCAGCATCAGACGCAATCACCACAAGATGCTCGTCCCAATCTTTAATTACCTTTTGTTCCACAGGATTATAGGCGTATCCCTCCTGGCCCTTCACAAGGGTATCCAGTCCCCACAGTTCCAGGGCCTCATAGGTATCATTGCTCCACACGGTTCGCAGTCCACAGCAGCGCTCCAACAGCATCCAATAGTCTGCCGGAAGTTCCCAGCGTCTGCGGATCTGGCTCTTATACTGCTTGGACATGGCTTGCTCCATCGCAGGTATATCAATTTGTCTTAATAGCTCGTCCAATAATTGCTCCAATCGGCTTTTCATCAATATCACCTCTCATTTTCGGGTGATACTATTCTCCACCCGGATGTCTGCACCCGGATAACAGGACGGAAAAAGTCATAGTCATTGTGAATCTCATTATCCTCCCGAACCTCCGGTTTACAGTGAGGGGAACAGGGTAAATATCCAAGCAAAGGACCCATGCCACCGCAGACATTGCAGCCGCCGTCGCCGCCGCAGGTGGTCAATGTTTTCCCGTCTACCAACTCCCGCTTATAGGGGTCGTAGGCGATAGACAGGCCAAAGAAGTTGGGCTGCTCCATGTCGTATGGCTTACCCTGATCTTCCCCGTTTTCAAAGTGGTGCAGTTTCATCTTGTGGTCCAGTCCATCCCCCCAGGGAAACAGGGTGCGGCATCCGCCCCCGCACAGATAGGCCCACTCATCCGGCGTGGGAAGGCTGGCTGCCAGCTCCCACAACAGGGACCGCTGAAATTCCGGGTAGGTCATTGGATGGCACAGCCACGCTCGCCAGCTATCACCATTGCGTTCAAAGCGGACAGTTTCGTGTATTTCAAAGCTCTGGCTGTTCTGGCCCGCCCACTTCTGCAAGTTCTCCAGCCAGTCGGGGTGGGCGGTGATGCGTGGATCGTTCATGGGTACGCTTTCCCAGCCAATTTCCTCCAGTTTTCTGCCCACGAACATGGGGGCGATGGTCACCTGGCGTACTGGGGTCATGCCCTGCCTGAGAAATTCCTCCGCAGAGCCCTCATATTCGATTTCCGCAAAAATATCCGCCAGTTCCTCTTGGTTGGCCTTGTCCATTCCTTGGACAAAACTCTCCCAGCCAAGAATCACGGTATCGCCCGGGACAAAGACAAACTCCCGGCCACCTTTTTCAAATAGGCCGGTGGTGCAGCTTTGTCCCCAGCGGGAAAAGGCGTATAGTTCCTTGAATGTCAAATGATAACGAGTCGCCAGCGTCTGCATAAGCCAGAGCTTATCGGCCAGTTTCAAGGTATCAAATTGTGGGCGAAATAGTTTTTCGTTCATAGCAGCGCACCTCACAGCAAGTCTACCTTGATACCGCACCGTTCCAGAACGGGCAGCACCTGTTCCGGCTTGGAGGACATGAGGGTAATATGTTTGAGATTGGGGAACTGGCGCAGTTCCGCCTCCGTAATGGTATTAAGATCAAAGGCTCCATCCTCGCCATCCCAGAACGGACAGAGCTGGGTATAAATCTCGCTGCCGCCATCCATCTCAATTTCTGTGACCTCCGGGGCCAGCCGCTCCGGGACAGGGTATTTCTCCAGCCACTTCCGAATCTCTGGGATGGGTTCATACCCTTCCGCGTCAATGTCGATCTTGCGTCGGCTATACTCTCTGGCAAACTCATGTGCATCCAGTTTAGGAGCCAGTAAGCCTTTCTCGTACATCAGGACTTCCATGACCGCCAGCTTGAAGTTGAAGCTGGTAAAGGTGAGCACTGGTTCAGTCGGCTTGGATAACTTGTATTTCTGCGCTTTCGCCGCCTTATTCTCTGGCTCTTTCCAGCTGATCTGTACCATGGCGGAGAGGGCCTCCAGCTTTGCTTTCTGCGCTGATTGCTCCTCTGGAACAGGACCCGGCAAGCGGGTATAAACGGTAAAGCCGCCTAATTTGAGGGTATGGGCAAATCCGGCGAAATCCTTCCAGCTGGCCTCCCGGTAGTCCTTGGACCCGATCCAAACCGCTCCGTCAAATGTCTGCCGAACCGCATACTCTCCCAGTGCCGCTACCCGGACACCAAGGGTTTTGATAATCTGCTCATCTTCATCCAACCAGCCCTGGAGTCCAAGTTCGTCCCACAAAGCAAGGGCCTGGGTATAGGGACTCTCTCGGCCTGTAATGGGGCTTTTCCGTGTTCCATTTTGCAGGACAATGCGGGCGGGCCCCAGCTTTTCCGAAAGCTGCGAAAGGGTAAACGGCGGCGTAAATACCGACCCCAGGATAGTCAGGCTGTCTTTTTTGAGAATGATTTTTCGCTCCGTGGCCTTGGGCGGTAGAAAGATGGGCAGATTCGGGTACACTTCTTTGTACTCCCGCCATTCCAGCTTTTTGGGCTTGTTTGCCGTCCGAAGGAAGCCCCAGAAGTCGATGGGATAACGAAATACCGGCCCAACCCTGTCCCGCCGGGTGACGATGACCACCGCGCCATCGGTGAGTATTCCAATGTGCTGCATTTTCTCCCCGCCGAACATTTCCGGACGGATACGCAGCACTTCACGGGTGTTCATGTTGATGAGCTGGGCAAAGTCATCGGAGAGGATTTCGCCGTTTCCCTGCACCAGCAGCCAGTCCCCGGTAAACCAGCGTAGTTTCAGCCCCTCGCCCATTCCGGGCAGGGGGGCGATGCGGCACCGCCCGGTGTCCATGTCCAGTTCCAGCAGGCATTCTTCCATCCGCCCCTTGCCACTGACTGCGTGGATCATGGTAATGCGGCCTGTGCCGGGAACGGGAACGGCCTCGGAGAGATGGTCGTATCCGTCCAGAGAGAAGGTGTGTTTTGTTACCTTGCCGTTTTCCCAGCGGTAAATCTGCCCCTTGTACCACTCGTTGGAAAAGTAGACCCGGCCCAGCCCGTCTGTCACGATGCCACAATGGTATTTGGTGCTCCATCCATCTTCCGGCAGGGGCCAGTTTTTCACATCCTGACAGGCGCCCCGGTCGGTGAGTTCAATCCGTGTGGCGTTGGTGGGATCGCCCACCCAGAGGGAATGGTCAGCCCAGCACAGGGTCCGGGGCGGACCGTCATATCCAATGGGGGACGGTTCGGCCCAGTTGAGCGTGGCTGGATTCTTGCTCAATAATGCTCGGCCAATAGTCCCGCTGCCAGCGGCCCTGGACGCGGCATAGAGTCCATTTTCTGCGGAATAAGTGAGGCACCCAAGGTGCGGCAAGCTGTGGGCGCGGGTCACCTGGGGCGGACGCTGGCGCAGATCGGCCACACAGCCGTTTTTCCATTCTTCTGCATCCTGGTTTTTCCATTCGCCCGCCGCAAAATCACCCGCTACGGAATTGAAGAAATAATCGTACTCATCCTGAAGTATGTATTCCTCGCAGGGCATTAGCTTTCCAGGGTCCTGCTCCTTGGCATGGTCGCCCCATTTTCGCCCTTGCTGTTTCATCAGGTGGCAATATTGCCCCTGCTTTTTGCAGTAGCGTTCCCATTCGCTGCGTTCTTCCTCTGGGATCAAGGCAAACAGATACTCGTCCTCATCATCCAGGTTATACAGCGCCCAGCCGAAGGCAGACAGCTCCTGCCCCAATGCCGCCGCCCCTTTTTCATGGGATAGCTTCATATACTGAACGCCAACGGCATCAAAGCGTTCATCCAGCAGCGCCGGGACCTGCGCGCCCCATTTTTCTCGCAGTTCCGCCAGAGTGTCCTGTACGGCTCCGTCAAATTTCAGAATGTCCAGCGCATCATCTATGATTTGTTTGAACTCTGCCATAGGTAGTTTCTCCTTTTCCCATTTCCTACATCATAGCGACAGCCATGTGGTCAAAGCACTGATTTCCTCCCGCAGCAATGAGGATTTCCCAGCGGCGGCAAAGGCTTTTTGGATGCCGCCATAGCGCCGCTCGGAGCGATCCGCCAGCTGGAGCGCGGCTGCCTCCAGATTGGGAATCGCCATCACAGCATCTGCCAGCGCCTGGGCGGAGAGTTTATCCCCGATCAGAGAGGCGGCAAAGCAGCGCAAATGGCTGTGGGAGAGGGCGGACAAATCGTTTAGTTTATGCAGTTCATAGAGTTTCAGGGCATAAAGGGAAGGAAGCCCATCCAGAGCCGGTAGTTCCTGCACAGCTGGGAGTGACTGGAGATAGAGTTTCTGAAGCCGGGTCGCCGGAGTCAGGAAAGGGGCAAGATCTTCCGTTTTCCGCATTTCCTCCAAATGGAGATAGGTAATGCTGGTGAGAAGTGGGGTGATGTCGCCATTCTTTTCTCCACGCAGGTGGAGAACACGCAGGCCGGGGAGAGAAACATTGTCCCAGGAAACAGGGGCCGACAGCCATAGGGACAGTGTATGAAGCTGCTTTAGCTCGGAGAGAACTTCTACACCCTCACACTTTTCCATCAGGGTCAGTTCCTCCAGATTGGGATAATCTCGCAGGAAGGACAGATTCACCTTCCGCTCTCCCGTCACAGACAGACACCGTACCGCATCTGGTTTTTGTCCATTTAGATCAATCTTTTCTCCGCCACGCCAAAAGACCGCCGTGCAAAAAGAGGGCTCCATTTTCATAAAAGTCACCAGTCCCGTTCCCGGATAGCCTCCTCCATGTCAATCGGAATGCCAAACCACTTCAAAATGTAGTCTACAGTGACGCCGATGCAGTCCCGGGCTACCGTTTCAATCTCACTGTTGTTCTCGTAAAATTCGTCCTGGAGGTCATTGATGCCGCAAACTGCTTCGTCCAGCTTTTCCTGCACCACTTCGGTGTCGGTTTCGCCGCTCTCCAGCAGGTCGATGACCTTCTGGAGTTCGTCCTTTACCTTGTCTACCAGAAAAACTGGATAGTAATCATCCTGATACATCTCGTCCAGCAGTTTGTAATCGGGATCAAAGGTTTTCATTTTGTGTCTTCCTTTCTTCGTAGTTCACAGTTCAGGCACTTGCCTTCTTGATATTTTTTTCTCACTCACCGCCAAACCGCTCAGCAGCGTCTTTGTAAACAGTAATACTTTCTTCCACGCTCACTTTTTCGCTGCGAATACGGAAGTAGTCCCGCAGGGCGCGCCTGAGTTCTGGGTTCTCCACTTTGCGGGGCAGCAGGCTGATGAGCATTTCGTCGTAGCTCCCGTATAGCACACCGCCCCGGTTATAGGTCTGCCATGTCACCGCGGGCTTTTTGCCCTCCGGGTCTTTTGCCAGAGCAAAGAGCCACCGCTCATCCAGCTCCACATAGCGTTCAATCGTAAACCTTGTGTCATAGGTCCCATAGCTGTAATCACCCCAGAAAATCAGGGCGCGCAGCCCGTCGGGACCCGAGCGTTCAAAGGCCCAGTCCTCCGGATAGCTGCGGTAATCCAGCAGCCCCAGGGCGTTCAACAGATAGCTCGCCTTTGGAGTCCCCAAAAGGGGCGAATAGGTCTCATACACCTGCTCCTTGGGCTGGGTGAGAATCGCCTTCATAAAGACCGGGATCAGCCAGCTGCCGCCGCAGCGTTCGTTCAGCTCATCCGCCAATGCCTGCAGCCGCTCATCCGGGTTGCGGATCAGGGAGGCGGTCAGCACCACAGCGGGAATTTTCTCTTTTTCCCTGGGTGTGGCATCCCAAATGCGAAGTCCGTCCGTAATCCACCAAGAGGTGCAGTCGTCATCCGGATAAACAGGCGCGCGTTTAAGCCGGGCGAGCCGCTGGGCGTTTTCTGCCAGGAAGCGGTAGACCTCCAGCATTTTGAGCGAGGCTTTCCCCATCATCAGATGGAGACAGAAGTTCAACTGTTCGATTTCCAGGGGCTTTGTGTCCCCCTCGTCCAGCAGCCGGGAGAGGGTCTTTAAGATGGCCGGGGCGATCTGCTCCGACACGCAGTCGGAACAGGCGTCCGCCATGATATGGCTGCCCATCCATTTACCCTTGACCAGCTTGGCCCACAGTGGGGCGGCGGGGGCATACTCCAGCTGCGCCAGAGCCTTCTGAGCAGCCGTCTTGCACTTGCCCTTTTCCATATTCACAAGCTGGAGAAGCAGTTCGCCGTTGGCTTCAGCCTTGCCCAACTCCAAAATGGCCTGTTCTCGCTTGACCCCCTTGGGGGGCAGTTGTTCCATAGTCATATTGCGTTCTCCCCTTATTCCTCAAACTCGCCCTCGATCATTCCATTGAGATATTTTCCGGGGTCAGCGATAAATTCCTCCCATCTGGCTAACGGATGAAACTCCTCATGCTCGATGTCCAGATACCAGAGTTTCTTATCTCTGGGACTCCACAGCAGCAAATAGTCGCTGTAATTGTCCATTTTCGCCATAAGGGAGAGCAGCTTTTTTCGTTTCCAGGTCATCTCCTGCACATCCATGTAGGGGTAAAGCTCCGCCCATTTCACCAGCTCCCGCTCCGGAAATTCCAGGCGCAGGGGGCCGGTTTTCAAATATTCCACCAGCTTGGCAGGCAGCTTGTAAGGCATGAGCTGACGCACCTTTTCCTGTTCGTTATGCCAGCCCTCCGGCTCCAGGGCTTTTAAGTAGGCGGCCATTTCCTGATTTTTGTTCTGCACCGCCACGGTGTAGGGCCGGTCGCCGTATTTATCCGGGATGGTGATGTCGGCCCCCTGCTCCACCAGCCAGCGCACCATAGAAAAATCGTTGTGCCGTGCCGCTTCAGTGACAGGAGTCGAAGCGTAGGGAAACACCATATCTGGCTTGTGATAGTTGATGTCCGCCCCGTTTTGAATCAGATACTCCACCAGCAGCTGATTTCCATGGCTCGCCATACTGCGCAGGGCTTCACCGCCGTATTGTTTCAAATCCATGCCCATCCTTTTCAAAATGGGGAGTACATTAGGCTCATCCCGATCCACCAAGTGGAGAAACAGCCTGCATATATCCCTTTGCGTTGCGGGGATTCTGACTCCCACATCTACCAAAAAGGAAAACAGGGTTAGGTCTTGACTGCGCAGGGAACCACAAAGCAATTCTTCCGGGTTATGGGTCAAATCTGCTCCGCATTCGATCAGGAGCTGTACCATGTCCATCCGATTTTCCAGTACAGCCAATTCCAGCGGAAAGGCTTCGTCATCCCGCGGCCAATCTCCAATCATTACCTGATAGCATTGTGGCTCATTGGGAGAATGCCCTGCGTGAAGCAGGGAACGAATCGCCTCTATGTCACCACTTTTGATGGCAGCCATCATGGGAGGTACATTTGAATAGCTTACTTCACTCATCCGAGTCCTCCTTATAGTCTATTGAAAAATTTCCTGATACCTTTCTCTCAGTTCCTCCGGAGCTGCTTCCACCACTTTCTGACCACCCTTGGCGCTGGCTTTGCCCCAGATCACATAGCAGACCGTTTCCCATGCGTATTGCAGCACTTCCTCCGGGCTGGCTTCTGTTTCTTCGGCGGGTTCCTCGCCCTCGTCATCATCGTCATCCTCGTCAGAGGAAAAACCGCTTGGAACGATCTCGGACAGGTGGATTTTTGCCTCCAGCAGAGCGTCCAGGCTTTCTGCGTTTGCCATCCACGCGGCATAGTCCTTGGAATACTTCATGTTCTGCATGGACAGCACCCCACGGACAAATACAGGGACGGTATCAGCGGTAAATCCGAACTGTTTCACATACTCCCGGAGGAATTTTTCCTGTAAGTGGGAGTGCTCATCATCGCAGAGATCGAGATAATCCCATACCAGTTGCCACCATTCTTGCCCCAGCATTCCCAGGGCGAACACGGCAAAACTTCCGGGGAGCGCGCACTGCTCATCGCTGAGATTGGTGTACTGCTCATATTGCCGCATGGCAAGCCGGGCGTACCGTTCCATCAGGGGGTGGAGGCCAGGGTACTGCACGGCACAGGCAAAGAGCTGGTTTACTCCCTTTTTGGGCAGTCCTGTGATGGGAAGATAGCTCTTTTCCGGCCCTTTGAACTCCACCGCATAGCTGCGGGGAAAGTCCTCCTGCTCCAGAATCTCACACAGGTAGTCCAGCACTTCGTGGCAGCATTCCTCTGTGTTGTCCCTGGCAGTAATACGGATCACAGCAAAGGCATCGTTGGCCGATGCGGTGAAGTGCTCTGTTTTCCTCTTTTGCAGAGAGAGCGGCAGCCTGCCGGTCCCGTGTTCCCGGAGCTTTTTCACCATATCAGGACGGACTTTCTCCACCAATCCAAAGAGGTAATTGGCGTCCAGATACTGAAAGTCCAAGCCATACACTTTATAGCTCACCGCCACATAGCAGGCGAAACGCAGCAGCGGCTCCGGGATCTGCTCTGCACGGATGCCTGGTTTCAAGGAATACTCCCGATCCCAGAAGCGATCATCTTCATCGCCTGTTGCAACAAAATACTTCTCTTGTAGCTCCCGTTTCAGCATATCAAGTAGATGGTGGTCAATTTCACCCCAGCGGCTCTGGCGGCGCAGGTTTTCGCTGAAGGCGATGGCCTTTTCCGCATCCAGGGTCTCGGCCCGCTGTATTTCGGTCCATGCCCTAAGCAGTTGCCACACCTCAAAGGGTGCACCTTGACTGCTGACCACTACCGGCGGCCAGTGGGAATCATCAAGCCGCGTGATTCTCCCGTCAATGGCATCCTGGATACACTGGTCAAAGAGCGGTTGCAGTTCTTCCTGTACCTCGGGCTTCATCCAGTAACAGCGCCCGTCCGCACTGTTGAACTTTGGCAAATTCATAGCGATTTCCTCCTATCAGGTCTGCTGGTGCTGCATGGATACGATCTGGCAGTCAGGGCAGAACTCGATGTAGAGTGTGCCCTCTGTGCCGTCCATCAAAGTATCCCACTGGATCTGGGCCAGATATTTCATGGGCTTTCCGCAGTGGGGGCAGGCGGTGTATTCCCAGTCCTGAACCCAGTTGGCAAAGCCGCCAACGGTGTTCACATCGTCACAGGCGGCGCCATAGAACAGGGGCACTGGCGCACCGCCCAGCACGAAGGGATTTTCGGTAAGGGACCTGTAGTCCTCCGGCCGGACATAGCAGTCCATCTTTCCCGCCCCGTCAAAGAGCTCTGAGGGAAAGACCTCTACGCCGCCGTCCAGAGTAAAGCGGTTGAAAGCGGGGCCTTTCAGAAAGCCCACGCAGTTGGGACAGCAGGTGGCGGTCAGAATGCCGTCCAGCCCCAGAAACTTCAGCCGCTCGTCCCGGCCGTCCAGCACCAGCATGTCCGCCATCCGCCCGCCGCAGTGGGGACAGGTGTCCTCCCGTGCCCGCCCGATGCGAACGGGGGACACTTCACCGGGGGCTCCCTTGACGAAGGAAAAGCAGGTATCGAAGTTGAGTTGGGTCCGTTGTCCCTTTTTATTAAAGGTCCAGCCGCCGCACTGGGCGTAAATGGACGGGTCTACATAGAGCTTCTTGCGCCAGGAGCGGGGATGATTCTCCAGTTCCAACAGCGTTTCCAGTGCCCGGCCATCGCCCTGGAAAGCAAGGCAGCACATCAGGTTGGACGCTTCACTGGAATCCTCTGTGGACAGCAGCGCGTGGATCAGGCCCTCCCCCACATCAGCGGGAGCGTGATAATAGATCTCACAGGGCCAGAACACCCCTGCGGCCAGCGCCGCCCGCTGGATTTCCGGGGTGATGGCGTCCCGGTAACCCAGCAGCTGCCAGAAGTCGGTGCATTCGGGGTCCTCCATATCAGCAAGCCGATGGATGTTCTGGATCAGGTTTTTCTGCTTTGCAGCAATCTGTTCCGGCGTCCAGGCCAATGCAGTTTTTCGCTCTTGCTCACACTTGCATTTCCAGCACAATCCGTCATAGCCCAAAGGGGTCCCACAGCCGGGACAGGTATATTTCAGACTCATATTTTTCGACTCCTTTCAGATGATAGAAAAACGCCCTGCGACACCCTGCCACTTGGACAGGCTGACGCAGGGCGCGAAAAGGCCGCACAGAACCAAGACCTGTATCCCAAGGCTCTGTGTCTGACGATATTCTGCTGTCTTTCCCGTCCGTTTGGACATGGGTACTCATCTCTATCCATTTGCTTTCACCTACCGCACATGCTCTTTTACCCGCTCCATCTCGTCCACCAGAGCCCTGACCTGGAAGTCCACCATATCCTCCGCCACCTCTGGGAATAGAAATGGCATGGTGTCTGGAATGGCTTTGTGTACCATCATCATGCTGAGGGCCAGATTGCCAAACAGCCGGGGATCAATACTGTCCACAGGGAGGCTAAAGATGGAAAGCAGCTTCCCATAAAAAATAATCTGATCCCGCCGGAACGCCTGAAAATTCTCCTCGGAAAGGCAGTGGCGTACTTGCTGCTCCTCCTCAATGGACAAAACGGCAACTCCGCTTTTAGCTCCATAACAGCAGTTTTTCAGAAAGGTTTCCACTCCCGCCCGCCAACTGAGTCCGGGGTCCTCCATTAGGGATCTGGCATAATCCAGCAGCTTGGGCTGTTGGTATCGCAGGGCGTAGAGCACCAGTTCTTCTTTGGATGAGAAAAAACTGTAGAAGAAGGTCTTGGAGATCCCTACTTTTCTGCACAGAACATCAATACTGCTGTGAATCAATCCCCGATCCGCGATACACTGAATCATGGTGGTCATCAGGGCATTCCGCACTTGCACTCTATCTTCTTCAGAATAGGCTTTTCGTGCCATATCTTCCCCCCTATAAAGAACAGAATCATAAAATAGTATTTATATAATAACTGCACAGAAAAAAATATACAACTATATTTTGAAAATTTTTTATGAACTAACTAAACCATTAACTTATTTCTGCTGTATCAGGATGGAGAAAAATTATACGAAGATTTTGTTTCAAAGCATAATTTACTGTTTGGCCTGTCCCAGATCGTAGTTTACGATTGTTATCATAGACTGCCAGCAAGAAATCTGCATGATCTACCATATAATAATTTCTCTTTTTATAATCGGATGTAGTTCCACTTTGTCCTATAACAATACATTTTGTGGCATTATGAATAATTATCTGCAACCGCTGTTTGCTCATTGCATCCCATTTCGAATCATGCCCTTCAAATGGAAGTGCAACAATTAACTCAATATCTTGATATCCCGGTTGTTCTTTGAGATATAAGAGTTGTTCGGCTGCCCACATATCTACCCCTAATGCACCTCCAACATAAAAGCGGAAAATACCTTCTTCATCATGCAAATGACAAAATGTTTTTAGCATTGCTTTTTTTATCTTTTTGCACAACGAATACCCTTCATTATACTTGAACTTAAATCGAGTTGGACGGTGCCCAGTAATGGCACAAGCGTATGTTTTTTCCAAAAACTTCACCCCACTTCAAATCTCACGCATACAAAAATGAAATAACGCAAATAAAACGGCGTAAATAGGCATATATTCAATATTATAACACATACTATGTTTATAATCCAGGCATTTCATCTGTTATCCTTGTATATAGCGAGGTGAGGATATGGATGAAGAATTTATCCGCAATCGGATCACCGAATTGCGTTTGAAAAAAGGCGCATCAGAATATCAAATGAGTTTGGCTTTAGGACAGAACCGGAGCTATATTCAGGGGATTTCATCCGGTCGATCTCTTCCGTCAATGGCTCAGTTCTTAAAAATTTGTGATTACTTTGAGATTACCCCTTTGCAGTTTTTTGATGCAGAAGCGGTCAATCCACAGTTAATCCGTAAAGCGATGGACGGAATGCGAAAACTCAAGGACGAAGATCTGATTATGCTAATTGGCTTTATTAACCGACTGCAATCCAAGGACTGACGGCGGGGGTTTCGACCCCTGGCCGTCTATTTTTGCAATTTTTGGATTAACTATTACTTTTTTCTTCATCCGTAAGTATCTGTTCACCTGTACGGTTCAAGGGGGTATAAAAATGGACTGCCCCCCAGTCCACATACGAATCGGGCGGCAGAATTGCCGCCCGATTTTGGTTTCAAAGCCATCTGCAAAGGAGTAGGAATCCGCTGTTGGCAAAGTGGCAGACTGTTCCCCAGGTGTGGGATCAGAGGCATTACAGGCATCCGCAGGGGCGCTTTCCGGCTGCACTGCCGGGGATTCATCAGACGCATCATCTTCCAGCACAGGGGCGTTTTCCGGCTCGTCAGGGCAGAGTAAGTCAGAGCATAAAGTATAGAGGTTGCTGGTCTGGCCGCCGTTCTTACGCTCGTCAAACCGGGCCTGTTTGACGATATATCCCGCCTTCACCAGCTCATCTAGCGCTCGCTTTACGGTGGACACCCCATAGCCACACTTGGCGGCTATGGTCTTGATAGAGGGGAAGCACTCGCCCTCTTTGTTGCAATGCAGAACCAGGACTTGCAGCACAAGCCGTGCTCTGGGCTTCAGTTCAGAAGAAAATGCCCGCTGCATATACTCAAACTTTGCCATATTCCAATCCTCCCAATCATGTCATACTGTTACAGGCGCTTTTCTCCTGCAATATACTTCTCCACAAGCGGCCGATAGATCTGCCCATTGACCCGTTTCGCAAACAGGTCGTGGGATGCCGCCGCAATCTGCACATCTTCCCCAAAGAGTTCCGTACAGTATTCCTGAATTTCCTGCGGCACACAGATCGCTACCGGGCGCACCTCCAATGAGCCGCACTCGGACAATGCCTTGTGGAACACCGGAATCTCATAGGGCAGGACACTCCCGCACAGGAGCCGGTGATCCGCGTCACGGAAAATAGAGGTGGGCGTCTGCATCACGCCGCAATCATAGATGATAAACTGATACGCCTTATCCGGCTCGTTGGTCAGGTAGCAGTCGATCCCATCAATGGTGTAATGCTCCCCATCCGGCGCCGCTTCGTAGATGTTCAGCAGGAGCTGCAGGTGGCGGTTCTGATTGACTTCGATATACGCCACCTCCGCACCTCTGGCCGCCAGCCAAGATGCCAGGTTAAAGGCCGTCACTGTCACGCCGCTCCTGCGCTGCGAACCGGCCACGGCAATACGGATATTCCGGGCGTTCCAGCGGTACGGAATAATCTCATCCGGCTCCGGTGCCTTCTCACGCTGAGTAGCTGGCTGTTCGTAGACGGGAGCCTTTACCACATACCGCTGCATCCCATCTTCGGAAAGCGCTTCTGTCAGCTCGTCCAGGGCGTCCTCCATCGTTTCACCCGTAACCAGATTCACAACGCCGATGGACAGTAGCCGTTGTACCTCGCCGTTCACATCCTCGTAGCCGGAGAGGATGACGATGATCCGGGCGGAGAACATCATCTGAAAGGATTGCAGGGCAAGGGTGAAATCATTGCCGCTTTCCTCGATACACGCCGCATCCACCACAAAGAATTTGGCGTTGGCATAATTGCGCATATCTTTGGTAACGAAACTTTTCAGGCTGAACCGGCCGACCAGCTTCTTGGCGGGCAGAGTCATATTCCGCACGGCGGGGTCGATCAGGTTGCTTTTCTGGTTACTCGTCAAGTACAACAGCATAGGATTCACCTCCCATATTTTCAGCACTGGTTTTGTCATCCGCCCCACCGGTCAGCAAGAGGACGATGCCCACCACTACGATCACGATGTAGATAAACAGTTCAATCAGCTTGTTTCGGTTATTCATATCGCACCCCTTTAGTAGATCGCCCACAAGGGACCGCCTGCTGCGGCGCCCTTTCTGGCCTCATCCAGAATGATTGATATATCCCATTCCTGTTCGCTTCGTTTTTTACTGGCAGGATCGGCCACCAGGATTTTTCCTTCAGAGGTCACTCCACGCAGCACCATAAAGTGACCGCTGGATGTGAAGTGGCCTTTTGACATAAGTGCCACAATCAATTTCCCGGATGCCAAAGCATCCACCACGGCCTGCGGGTCATCGGTGCTGATGCTTTCCCATTGAAGCCCAAAGCCCTCCGCAGCCCCCGGTATCAACGAGTGATAGGACCCGTTGCCGGAACACCAATAGCCGTGCTGGTACGCCCATTCTGCCATTGTGGGGGGATCAACAGTCTGGTCTGTCAGGCTGGATACCACAATCGCCATAGAGGTCGGGCCACATCCATAACCGCCGATATTATCGGTTCCATACGGAAGATCGGCCCAACGCTCATCCAACTGATTGTAGTAGACGACTTCGGTCACCCCATCCGTAAAGATGATGCCCTCATAGCTCTGACCACTACCATCTATATAGTCTTTCTCATAAATGCCGAGCTGCTGGTTGTAACCATATTGCTTCTGAAAATCCTCCACCACGTTTACCTCATCACCAATCAACCATTGGGACAGTACGGAAAAGGGGCTGGTAATGAGGTACAGGATGAAGGCAATTAAAAGCAAAAGCCCCAGAACCGGGGCCAGGATCATAAACAGGATTCTTTTCCGGCTCTCGGAGTCGGTAGCCGCCTGCACAGCTACCTTTGCCAGAATTTTTGCAGTCAACGGATCAACAGCCAAAAAATCACCTCCATAATCAGTCCGGTTCCATACCGGGGGCTTCCATCATCTGCTCCATTTGCAGATTGAACGCCTCCCGCCGTTTACCGGCGCTGTCGTCAATTTCAAACACCTTTTCTCCTTTGTCATTTTTCCGGACAGATACCATGTAGTCCCCATTGGCGATGAAGCAGGCCGTAAAGAGCGCCCGAATCGCCGGGGCAGGCATCCGCGAAATCTCAAAAGGAGTAGCAGCACACTTGCTGTTCCAGGAAAAGAGGTTGCGGGCGGCATCCGCCGTAATCTTCATCCAGTCATATTCAAACTCCTCTTTCCGCATCATCTTGGTAAAGTCGATTCCCTCCGGGCAGAGGTAGCGATCCATCTTCTGAAAGAGAGCCGGATGGGAAGCCATCAGGAAAAGGGCGGCATGGTAGGAAGCGTCCAAATCACTGCCCCTCCAACGTATGGCAGCCATCTTGTTGACCAGATATTCGTATCGTTCCGCATGATTCATCTGAAAACCTCCTGTGTGGAATAAGTAAGGCGACCGGGATTGCTCCCGGCCGCCACCGAATTACCGGCCGCCAGCCTTGCCCATATAGGAAAACTTGTAAGCCGGAATCTCAAAGTTCACATGAAGCCGCTTGGACCCAATGATAAAGAGCGCGTGTCCGCGCCGCTTGCTCTCCAACAATTCCTGCTCTGCGTCCGTCAGGTTGTAGAGGTCTTTGGTTTCCTGAAGGTTTTTGCCGTCGCAGCCCATCAGAATTTTATAGCACGGAATATCCAAAAGGGCCTGCCCGTACATCTTGACCTCCGGGGCCAGGAAATCCACCACGGAATGAGAAATGATTGCCAGTCCAGCTTCATACTTTCTTGCCCGCTTCTCCACATTACGCAGGAACACCAGGGATTGCGGAACCTGCGGGTCAATCATCAGATATGCCTCGTCACATACCAGCAGGCAACGCTCATTCCGGTCGCGGCTCATTTCCTCCCAGCACCAGCTCAACAGGTTCAGATACTGCGTGCGCTTGACATTATCCGACGCATTTTGCAGGTCGTGGGTATCCAGGCAAATAAACCGGGAATTGGCCTCCAGCGTGGTGTGGCCGTTCCACAGAAAGCTGTCGCTGCCCGCTGCGGCGTCGTACAGCAGCATTGCCAGATCACGATATACCGGATTCTCTTTGTTGGCTTCCGCTTTCTTTTCCAGCAGGGCGTGAAGGTCGGACAGAATGGGAAAATCCGTGGCCTTGAGCTGCCGAATATCCGTTTCCCAGAAGATGCCGAACTGATTGTAGAGTTCAATGATCGTCTGCTTGAGGATCGCTTTCTGCATATCCGTCAGGCTGGGCAGATACAGGGAAAATTCAATCTCCAGTGTTTTCATGTGCAGCGCCATATCAGACATTCCGTTTCCTTCATCGGTATAGAGTTTGTCGGTTTCATCGTCATCGTCACGGGGCGCCGGTCTGATCTGCAAAAGGTTGGAGCGGCCGTTTTTTCCACCGCCAGCGTTGAGCCAGCTTCCATTCAGGTTCCGGCACATATCCTTATACTCGGATTCCGGGTCGATGCACAGGATTTTCGTCCCCTTCATATATTCCGAAAGCATGATGTGCTTCACAACGGTACTCTTGCCGATACCGGCCACACCCATAATCACGAAGCTACTATTGGTTCGGTCGTTTCCACGCTCCCAGGTATCCAGAATCACCAGGCCGCCGTTGCTGTCCTTTGCAAAATAATAGCCCCGGCCATCGTTGTAACCGGAGCTGGCAAACGGGAACCCGCCCACAAAGGTACTCATGGGAATAATGCGGGACACAATGCTGTCCACCGTGGAGTTAGCCGGATAGGTGGGAGAAATACTCTGGAACCCTTCCTTTTGGAGATTGGCGAGGGTGCGCACCTTGCACTTTTGAATGTTGAAGGCACTTTCTACACGGCGGCAGACCTTTGTGAAGTTGGCCTCATCCTGTGCAATCGGCATCACGGTCAGCGACATCATGGCAACCGTTTCGCCCTCTTGGTCGATCCGCTGCATGATTTTCTCGCCGTCCTCGGCGGCTTTCTCCGCGCGCTGCCGGGTCAGCGGGTCTTTGGCACTGTCAGCGGCGCCGCGCTGTTGGACAATACTTTTGGAGATTGCGGAAATGAGCGAACCATTGTCAATGGGGGTAATCCCCACCGAAACAATGGTGCTGGGAATGTTGGTGATCTTGGAAAGCCACCCCATATCCACCTTCTGCGGATAGCGGACGGCGCCGTACACCTTACCCAGATTTTCACCGATGACCAAACTGTTTCGCTTGATTTCCAGCCCCATCGGGGTAATGACATTTAACAGCGCTTCATTGACGGGAAACGCTTCTTCTTTTTTCTTAGAACCTAACAATGATCCACCTCCAACTGTTGATTGCGGTAAGGCACCCCAATGTAGTCCAGCACAGCGCCGCACCCCAATTTATTGATGCAGTAATCATACTGTTGGGGATGCGTCACCTGCATAAGCTGAAATCGGTTCGGCTCATGCTCCAGATGAACGCCGTACATACAATACATACACCCCGATCTGGAAACACCGGTGGTTTTCAGAATCGGGGTGCCGTTCTTCTTGCGGCTTTCAACAATGTCCCCATAGATGGGAGCATAGGGAATGCCGGTCATTTTCAGATACCGCAAAATATCTTCTTCCAGCCAGAACGCAAGGGGCTGGCTGAGAGGCCGCTGGCGCTCGAAGCCGTTGCAGCCAAACTTGATCCAGGATTGCTCCCGCAGCTTGCTTTCGCAGGCCAGGACACCCGTAATCGGGTGCCGCCCAGACTGCCTTTCAAATTTGTTCAGCGGCGCTTTTTTCATGTGGTAACAACACCTTGCCGAAATCTTGAAGGGAGCGTCCAGAAGGTATTTGTAATTCTCGCAGTTGTAGATCGACTTTTTTCCGTTCTTGTCCAGCAGTTCTCCATTGAGCCGTGCCAGACGGTAAGGTTGTCCCTTTCTTGCGCCGTTGATAACATCCGAAACCTCTTTGGAGATGATCGGATAGCCGTACTTCTCAAGAATCTGAGTGAACGGATAGCGCGGGCGAAGCCAGGTCACATTGTCCTTCGTTTTTACGAAATCGCGCAGTTCGGGGTATTCCAACCCCGTGTCAACATACACAGCAGGAATATCAGGGTAGACCCGCCGTGCCAGATCAAGCAGCACGGTGGAATCTTTACCGCCCGAAAAGCTGATAAAGACCTGCCCATCGTACCGCATATACCATTCCATGATTCTCGTCTGCGTAACTCTGATTTTTCTTTCGAGGCTCCAACCCTGCATGATTTTCAAATCCTGCCGGGTGTGCTTCATACTTAGACAACACCTACACTTTCCAAAATCGGGATCGCAGCATTGATGCCGGAATCCTCCAAATGCACATAGGCGGGGTTGTTGACCAGGTTGCACAGCCGGACAATATCCTGCTGTTGCAGAATCTCGGTCTGAATGCCGCTGTCCGAAAAATATCCGCCGAGCAGTTTGAGCTTCTGAAGCAGATCGCGCTCAACGCCATCGCTTACCCTATCCCAAATCTTGATGTAGAATTGCCGTTCCACAACCTCGCCGGAAAGAGCAAAGGCGCCCATTTCCACGATTTCCTGCTTCAGCAGTTCCTTTTGCTTCACATCGGAAGAAGAAGTGAGTGTGGCAGACAGCTCCGACAACAGCGGAGAAATATCTACCGGGCGGGATACGGCAAGAAGCTGAAACGGGTACTGTGCGCTGGACAGGCTCACCGTAAGCTGCTTGGCAATCAGCCGCTTTTCGTTTTTGCTGAACAGTTCTGTGCTGATCGGGTAGATCTTCAGATACGCCAGAGCCAGATTGTCACGGGTATAGAGGAAGTTCCCCCGAATATCTTTCACATTCACAAACTCATTGGCGGTGATCTGGGCCAGTTCTTCCTTGTCCTTGTTCTTCGATTTTTTGTGTTTGGCCGACAACTTCAGAAAAATCAGCGTCCCACCGCCCAGCAGCGCACAGACGCAGATCATAATAATCGGCAAAAGCAATTTATCGACCTCGCTTTCTTTGCCATAAAAATAGGCCCTGCTTTTCAGCAGAGCCGTGTCTTATAGTTCCAAATCTTCTTCATCTTCGCTTTCTTCACCGTACCCAAAATCCAACTCGTCCGATTCAAAAGAAAAGCTGTGGTCTGAGATGTAGTCCAGGGCATCGCTGGCGTTCAGCTCGTCAAAATGCTCTCGGAAGAAAGCCAAATCCTCCTCGTCAGCCCGCACGGTTTCGCCATCTCCATAGAGATAGGTCTGAATTTTCGCTTCGATGGTATCCCCCAGGGGCCATTCGGCAAGAACCTCGGAGATTTCATCGCAGTCCAGCAGTTCATCCAGCCCATCAGGGCTACCGGGGACAAAATGCTCCGTCATCAGAGAGTGGGGGGCATCCAGAGTCACCACCGAAAACATTTTGCTCATCGGCCTGCCTCCATATCCTCTCCGGCTCCGGTGTCCATGTCCCATCCCTTGCCGAACATGAGGTTCATAAACTCTTTCATGTCGGCGGCGGACCGTACTTCAAAGGATACCGCTGCGGGGACCGGCTGCGGAAAATACTCCTGATACATGGCAATCTGTTCATCGGTCAAAGAAACGCCCCGTCCTTCCGGGGTATCGCCATAGAGGAAAAAAGTTCCGTGAAGGGTATCCGGCCCGTACTGTCGGTTCTCCGGCAGACCTGTCAGTTTCCCGGACGCATTGCAGCAGAGAACCGTTTCGCAGGGCAGAGGAATACACTCAATATCCCCGCCCACAAGTTCCTGCCGGTGTTCCAGAGAATCCTCCAGCATGGTCGTATAAGGCGCCCGTCCAGGTTCAAACACCATAATCCGAATCGTTCTGTTGTCGTTCATATCCATTCTCCTTTTTCTTACGGATTGCCCGGTGCGATATGCCAATCATCATAGAGGGAGCCGCTGATCGTTACATCATCGGTGAGATTCATGGCGAGCATCCCCGCAGGCGTCCAAATATCCATCACATGGGTATTGACGGTGTAGCTCCCATCCGGGAACCAAACAGGCGAAAAATGCACCCGCTGGTTATAGGTGCTGTAAATGTTTTTGGCAAACTGGAACCGCGCCGTTGTTCCGCTGGTGAGCCGCTCCAACAGCCGCCAGTAGGTTCCGTAGCCAAACTCCGGGAAGTAGGATACGGCTGTCTGCCCATAGGTATAGTGCGACAGCGGGGCAGAAGTGCTGACGGTTGCCGTTACAGTGTTTGTTACGCCATAGCCCGATTTCATCAAATCGCCCGAAGCGGTGGGAACCTTTTCGTCCGGCTCAATTCGGGTAGTAGCTGTCATGCTGGCCGAGTAATTGTCCCGGAAGTAATCCCACCAACCATCGTCTACCCAATACCCTGTGTTTTTCCCTGTGCTGTGCCACACCCAATAGGGGTGCCATTTTGCCCACCAGACACTCCAAGCGGCATAGGTCTTGGTTTCTCGGCTGGGAACGCTGCTGGCCGTCCAGCTTCCCATCGTATCGGTGGCTTTCGGGTCGGGCGGGTCGTTGCCGGAGAGATCTACCACCTTTGCCCGAATGGTGCTTTGGCTCAATGAACCTTTGTTAGTGCTGACATAGATGGTAATATCCTGCGGCTCCGACGGTGTATGCCACTTTACCCAGGCAATCTGACTATCTCCCGATGGAATCACAATATTGTTCATCCGGTAGGTGCTGCCGTTGATTGAGAAGGATACCGTGGCCGGGCTGTCTGGATTGATCTCCGATCCCGCATAGAGCGTTACCGGCGTGATAACATCTGTATCCACACGATACTCGTAGTCATAGTCGGTTGGCTCCGGCTGTTCGGGCGGGTCGGTAAACCATACAATACCCATACCCAGATAGGTGATAATAGTATCGTTGGAACAGGTCTTATTGGTAGCCCCTGTATAGGCCGGAAATCCCATATCCGCATATTCCAGGAACATAGCCAGCGGCAGGTTTTTATGGGTCAAACTCGTCATGGTTTTACGCAAGGCCCCGCCTGCCTGATTATCATAGAGTGCGGCTTCATGGGCAGTCATGGCCATCATAATTCCGTTGTGCTTGAAATAGGCGATTGGCTCCAAAAACAGTTTGTACTGTCCGCCAATCAGTTCCTCGTATGCAATTCCGGTCTGCTGCGCCACCAGTTTTACCGCATACTCTGAGCAGAAATATTTCTTGATTGCTTCAATGCTGGCCTTCTGGCTGCCACTGCTGACGATCCTCGGCATAGGGGTTGCGGGGGTGTAGTAGTCGTAATTCCCCGTGGTGGGAGAAATACTTGCCCCATTCGCATATTGAATTTTACTGACTTTCCCAAAATGAATCTTGATAGATGGAGTTTTATTAGTCAGATCAAAAGAGGACGACACAGGCTGACCGGATTCTGCATCAACCACGGTAATTCGTACACCATCCATACCAGGGTTCCAGGAGTTCTGCGAGGTTCCTTGCCCCATATCGCCGCCACCGCCATCCACGTTTCCGCTTCCTCCGGTTTCCGCCAGGGCGCTCATAGGACAGATACCCAACAGCAGCACAAGTGTGAGCAATATTACAAATATCCGCTTCAAAAACGCACCTCCAATCAATTTAGTTGAGGACAAAAAAGAGTACGGTATCGCTACCGTACTCTCCGGGCTTGTTATCAGCCCATGTTGCCGACCTGTTTATTTATATCTCCATCAGAGTCAATGTTGTGCTGGACGGAGCCGCCGCCCTCGTCGGTGATCCAGCCAAAGCCCTCCAGATAGATGGAACCGCCCTGTGTGTCGCCGGTCTGGGGTTGGTTGCTGTCTGGCTCATGCACAATTGGCTCATCCTTTTCGCTGGCCGCCTGCTGTTCCTCCTGAGAAGGCGCCGGGGGCGGAGTGGTTTCGGGTTTCTTTTCGCTGTCGGTCAGGTTGACATCCACCTGATCTTCTTCCTCCACATTCAAAACGGCGTCCGTCTGGTTCTGGCTGTCAGTGGCTTCGGGCTTCGAGGCGTCCGGAACCACCACCAGCGGTTCACTGGAGCTGCCGTCCGGGGTATTGCTGCTATCCACATCCTCGGCAGATACATCCGAGGGGGTGGATGCCGGATCAACGGTCGTGGTCTGCCCACCCTTGCCCAGCAGCACTGCGGCGATCACAATTACCACAACAGCGGCTACACCGAGAGCGGCCAGCAGCTTTTTGTTTTTAGAACTCATTTGCAAACCTCCTTGTACGGTAAATTTATATCAAAATAGCGGCAATATTTTCCGCCATCATTATACCATTTGCACAAATACGGCGTCCAGGTGTGATTCCTGCCAAATATTTTTTTGCGCTATGGAAAAGAGACAGGGCGAAATACACAAAATTAAAACCTGGGAACATATTTGGCGTTGAGTTTCATGGTGATCTGCATGGGCGGCAGATGCCCAAACCCAAAGGAAAGCGGCACATCAACAGTGATTGTTCCTGTGACATTGAGCTGCGTAATGCCATCCGGCACAGACGGCGCCAGTGGAGCGTTTTCCACTTCCAGGTGCAGGTCGTACAGTCGATACTCCAAATCCTCGCCGCTGTACTTTACATACTGTCCGTCCTTGTATTCAACGCCCAAAACATTTTGCAGGCGGGCATACACATTGCCGCTGGTAACATTCTGCGACCAGGACGAACCGGCAAGCTGGTAGCCACCAGAGTACCCCTCCCGTAAACCGGCATAGGCTTCATCCCAGTTCTCGGTAGCCACATCCACAATGGCGGACTGGACAGAATCGCGCACCCCCTGTGCAACAATCATCAGCCGCATATACTCAAAGGTCACACAGGCCAGAATCAGGCAGCAGAGGACAACCGCCAAAATCATCGGTACACCTTGACCGGATTTGCTTTTCAGGACTTCTCGGATCTTTTTCACTTCCAATACACCTCCGAAGTCCCGCTGGCCTTTGCTGTCAGAGTGACAGGAAAAGATGCAAACTCACCGAACAGTCCGATGTTGACGGTGGTTGTGAGGGTCACTTCCACCTCGTTGCCAAGCTGAATTTTCCCGGTGTCACTCCATGAGATATTGGGGTCGAGTCCGGTTTGCTCCCGTAAATCCGCCGCTTTTGCGCTGGTAGCAGAGCCAACCTGCCCATTGATTTCCGCTGTCCGAACCAATTCGTCCGCAAAAACATCAAGGTTCTGCTTTGCCACAAACACCGGCGCAATGCGAACCACCAAAGCCAGAACCATTGCAATCGCCAGGACCAGGACACACACATCCACAAAGCCCTCGCCCCGTTTGTCCTTCAGAAGTCGTTTCACGGTTTCACCACCTCCTTTAGAACAGATCGCCAAAGGCTTCCAACACCACATAGCCCAGGACACCCAGATACATCAGCAGGAAACAGCCCAGCAGCATGAAGGAATACTTACGCATTTTCCCCGGCTGCTTCATGGCCTCCAGTTTCAGTTTTTGAAGTTCCAACTGCTTGAAGGTCATAGAAAGCATCTGGAAATACATAATTCCGTTATCGCCGCGCTTGACGGAGATCAAGCCGCGCACCACATCGGACAGCATGGTACTTCCAATCCGGCTCTCCATTCGGGTAAGTGCGTTTTCTTCGTTGCCGGATGCCATATCTGCAATCGTGATTTCCAGTTCCCGCTTCATGGCATGACCGGCATTTCTCTGGTAGGATTTCAGGATATTCAGCACATCACGGGATGCGCGTAGTTCCTGTTCAATGGTGTTTACAAATCTGGGCAGCTCGGCCTCGATTTCTTCCCGGCGCTGCTGAACGATCTCGTCCGCTCGTTTCTGCTCTTTGAAATAAACTGCCACCGCCAGAAACACAATGACCGGAGCAAGGATCGGGAAAATCAGAAGGGCCGGGATAATCAGCAGAGCAATCAGCCCAGCCTTTACCCAGGCCGCCGCAATATAGGTTTCCGGGGACATTTTAATTTCAGCGGATTTCAACTGCGCCTCCAGCTTCTTCCGCTTATAGTTGTCCAGATGTACCAGTGGCGAAAGCCGCGCCGCCATATCGAACAGGACAGCATTGATGCTGCCTTTCTGTGACTTTCCACGGCTCGTCACGGTCAGAACCGCCTTTGTGCTTGCGGAAGTCGGCAGCCGGAGCAGTCCGGCCAACAAAAAGAACGCTCCCAGGCCAAAGAGCGTCCCAAAGCATAGCAAAATGAGATACAAAACTCGCGTCACCTCAATTCTTTGTAATAGAGCCGTTTGGGGCCGGTGTTGCGGCTGTCGGCTCTGGGGCGCCCCGGCACATTCCAGTTCCCGCCGCCTCGCAGTCCCGGCGCACATTGCCAGCCGGAAGCTCGCAGGCTGGCTCCGTTTTCGGTTGCCAGGGTGTAGGTGATGATTTTCTGATAGCCCATCAGTTTCGCAATCCGGGCGCACCGGCTGTAAAGGAAGCTGCACCCGTTGGCAATACCATCGGTGCAAAGCCGGGTCACTTCCGCTGTTTTCCCATCATCCAGTCGGCGGGCAACGGGGCGCCCAACAATCGCAACTCCATGAACGGCGTCCAAATCATCTACGACAGCTACACAGAATTTACAGCCGCGCACCTGCCCACTGTGCCGGTGATGCGCCAGAACAAACGCATTGGCATCCCGCAGGGAGATCGGTAGCACTCTCGATGGTATCACCTCCTGACGAGATCAACGCTTGTATTCTACGGGCTTGGTGAGCCGGATCACCGCCGCAAACGAGATCAGCAGCACCAGCAGACACACCGCCAGAATCCCTTTGCCAAAGCCCGTATTTACAAGCACATCGTACCAGTCTTTATTCAGGAAGTATAACAATGGGATGTTGCCAATGAGCAGGAACGCCATTGTGATAAATTCCTTGAAAGGCTCATAAAGCAGGTAGTCCAGTTCCGCCGCAACAATCCGCATATCCGAGAGTTTCCCGATGATCGGGGTGAGCGTGCTTTTCAGGCTCTTATCGTCCTGACAGGCGATAGCGGCATCCACCCATTCCCGAAACACATAGTTGTCCAGTTTGGGCTTCATGTTGGAGAGTGCCTGTTTCACATCGGCGCTTATCATATTGGTTTCGGCCAAGAAGCCCCGGAACACATCTGCCACAGGCGGGTTCAGGTAATGAATGTTTTCTTCCACAGCGGTTATCATGCTCTCGCTGCGCAGATAGGAACTTGTGATGATAGACAGTCCGGTTTCAATCTCGTTGTTCATCAGCTTTTTATAGCTGTGAGAGGTGAACAGGACATACCAGAACGGGAGCAAGCCCATCCCGGCCGCCAAAACCGGCAGCATAAAGTAGTTCTGAATCACAATACAGATCACAGCACCCATTGCCGCCAGGAACAGAGAGAAAGCACAAATGGCGGCAAACTTCCCACCCTTTCCGGTGAGAATCAACATCTCCCGTGCTTCCAGCACGGTTTTACGGATGCCCTTCGGCTCTTTGGGGTGGTTGACCTGCTGGATTCGCTTGGAAATCGGCTGTTGCCGCCCAGAAAGCGGCTTGGTCAGTTCCTCCGCAAATGTAAAGGGGGTCATGCCCAGAATCAAGAAGATGCCGGTCAGCATCCCGACAAAGGCCAGCAAAATCAATACAATCACGCAGTTTCCTCCTTTCCAGTATCCAGTTTTACACCGCCACCAGCGATACGCTCCAGCAGACGGGGCGGCATACCGTTTTCCAAAAGCCGCTTTTGCAGGCTGGCCGAGATCGTGGATACCTTTTGAAACTCGCCATGCACCTTTACCTTGCCATCTTGGATAGAGGTTTCCGACACATGATAGCGGTAGAGGGTGTGGAGCTGCCGGGTGCCGTCCTCCAGAATCTCACATTCAGTGATCTCCATGACGCGGCGGCTGTTGTCCTCTAGCTTCTTCACAAACAGAACGATAGGAAACGCTTCTGTCACCAGGTTATACAGGGTCTTATCGCCCATGTCGTATTTCTGGGTACACAGCGTCACCATGCGGTAATAGGTTGCTTTGCAGCTATTGGCATGGGTGGTGGTGATAACCGCATGGCCGGTACGGGCCGCCTCCTGTGCGGCGAATGCCTCGGCCGATTTCATCTCACCGACACACACAATGTCCGGGTTACAGGTCAGGGCAAACTCCAAAAGGCGCTCCTGATCGTAGTTCTGCTTGGGATCGTCAGAAAATCGGGTAACGGTATGGACTACATTGTTGATGACATTTCCTTCGGCGTCCTCTTTCACAAGGTCAAATTCGCGGCACCCATTTTCAATGGTGAAGATTCTCTTTTCGTTGGGAATGGTGGAGAGAATCCAGCTCATCAGCGTGGTTTTACCGCTGCCGGTGGAACCAGTCACACAGATGGACAAACCGAATCGGAGAACTTCGGCCAGAAAGTCCAGCATTTCGGCGGTGGCTGTCCCGTAGCCAATGAAATCATCACGGCTCAACTTCTTGGGATTCACGATACGAATGGATGCAGCCACACCTTTTTCCTTATCTGTGAGCGGATTGCCCAGAACCGTGATACGGATTTTATTGGAGAGATGGCCCACCACACCCGGCTGACTGTTATCCAGAATCATGCCGGACTTATGAAGGAGTCTGCGGATTACATCAACAGCGTGCTGTGGGGTCTGGAACCGATCTTTGGTGGGAACCACACGCCCGTCCGCATAAGTGATTTTCACATCTTTCCACGAATTGATGTTAATTTCCTCCACATCATTTGCGAAAAGATAGGGCGTCAAGAAGGAGAACTCGGCCATTTCCGTATAGAGTTTGTCGATCAGTTCCTCATGGCTCATGCCCTCAACGCCCAGACTGTAATCATTGAGATACTTTGCGATGTATGCGGTAATCTGCTGGTGCTGTTCCTCCGGGTTGTCGGTAATCAGGGTCGAATACTTACTGGCGAGATATTCCTGAATCTCCGCCAGCACTTCGGGGAATGTCCTCTTATTCCTGCTGGTATTGAAGAACAGGTCAATATTACTTGCCATCTCCGAACACCTCCCCGGCAATAGCGGCAATGACCGGCTCATAGGTCTTGGCCTCTTTACCGGAAAGCGGTTCCAGCAGTTTCAGCGTCGCCGCCTGTTCCTCCAGCAGAGGAAGATATGGCAGCCGATATTTCACGCCGCCAAAGGAGTTCTCGTATTCGCTGCCGCCCTGATAAGGGCGCGTGTTGGACAGCACCTTGATGTGCTGTTCCGGTTTGAACTTTCTGTCAGCAACCAGCGACAGATAGGACGAGAAGTAAGAGATGGCCTTCAGGTCACAGCCACACACCCGCAGCACATCATCCGCCACCTCCAGTGCGGTGGTCGCCAGCACATTACCGGTCAAAAGGCTGGTGCAGTCCACGATCACATAATCTGCGATGTGCCGCAGCAGGACCAGCATATCCACCGCCTTTTCCTTGCTGTACTCCGCATGGGTAAAGACATTTTCACCGGCCTTGTAGCCCAGAAAGCTGATATAGGGATTTTTCTCACAGGGAACACAGGTCTTGAGAACCTGTTCCTGCGTCATTCCGGGAGCCGCCAGCAGTTCGCCCACGGACACATCCGGCAGTTTCTTTTCGCTGACCACAGCCGGAAGCGTGGGCGCCGTCACATCGGTAAACACCAGCACCACATTTTTCTTCCGCTTGGACAATTCCAGGGCAAGTTTGACCGCAGTTACGGTTTTCCCGCCCCCAGGGCTGCCCCACACAGCAAGCATCTGTTTCTGCTTATTCGCCATCGGTATTCTCAACCTCCTGTTCTGCGGGTTCATTGCCGGCCGCATTATCGCCGGTGCTGTCGGCCGCATGGTTATCATCGGACACCTCACCCTGTTCGCCGTCCTGAGCTGCGGTAGCTTCCTCCGGCTCTACAAAGAACTGATCCTGAGCTGCCAGGAACTTTTCGGCGTTCTCACGGGTTCCACGGTACACAAATGCCAGGTGCAGACTGTTGGATTCTTCCAAGTGTGCGAGGATCTGTGCCTGTTCGGTATTTACCAGCAGGGTAATAGTGGAAGGAAGCGATTCTTCGGGATTTTCTTCCTCATCCTCCTGGGGCGCCTGATATTCCTTGTCGGCGCCGGAACTCTGTGTTGCGGCCAGGACTTCTACATACTTGAGTTCCGGGGGCTGTGTGGTTTCTCCGGTGTCTTTATCGGTTGCAAAGAGCATGATGATGTCGCCAGCCTCCACCTTGCCGGAACCGCCTTTGGCAAAAGTGGGAATGGTAACGGAGATCGCCACTTTGGAGCCGTCCAGCTTGGTCAGGTATTCGTACTGAGTCAGTGGTTCAGAAGAAAGCCAACCGGTGTTTACATCCGTATTCTTGCGAAGTTCCACATCGGTATATCGGCCAACTACCTCGTCAAGCGATGTGGCAATGCTGTCGGGCATACCGGATGCGCCTCTGGTGTAGACTTCAACCATATCCGCCGTGATATAAGTACCACGGGGAATCACCTCGGCTTTTACCCGTACCGCTTCGGTCTGGGCCTTCAAACCCGCATTGAAAAGGGGCGTGATGCCAAAACAAACCAGAACGGCCAGCAGGATGCAAACCGCACCGATGATCGTCCGGTTTCTGAAAATATTCTTGTTCAAGTTGATACCTCCATTTGTTCAGATTACAGCGGCCGCAGCCGCCAGCCAATAAGCAGTTACGCCGCCAATGCAGAAGAACGGGGCAAGTGGCAGCCGGATGGAAGAAAAGTCCTGCCTGCGTACTCCAAACAGCATCACTCCTGTAAGCACGGCCAGGATCAGAGATAAAATGCTGTGCAGCAAACCAGGCCACACTCCCAGAACAAAGCCACAAGCCCCCATCAGCTTAATGTCCCCACCGCCAATGGCAAGGGTTTTCCCATGTGTCAGTAATGCAGCCAACAGGTACGGACCTCCTGTAACAAGAAGCCCCGCCACAGAAGCGGCGGGGCGCAGCTCTATCAAGCCACAAACTAAAATCATGGCCGGAATCAGATTGGGAATCTCTCGTTCTTTCATATCCCAGAGCGCAGCACAAGCCAACAGCAGGCCAAATACCACGCCTTTTACAATCAGAGGATTCATGGCTCCATATCACCGACCCACTCCAGATCTGGGTTGTCCAGTATCTCGCTATGCAAATCATAGAAATACCGCAGTTCCGCAGGCGGCTCACCATTGACGTCAAACTCATGGCGGCGAAGTTCATTTAACCTTTTTCCCGCTGCTTGCTTTGCCGTGCTTTGGATTCTGTCTATATCCAGATAGGAGTAATCAACTCCCATCCATTCCGTGTAGAGAGCCGCCAAAGGCTGCGGATAAGACAACAGAGCGTCCGTTTCCCACTCGTCCAACCCTTCCTCCAGATGGCAGAGGAAATCTTCTTTGATGATCTTCTCGTAGGCATGGTCAAGAATTTCTTTAGGCGGCAGGGCGGCGAGTTCTTCCATACGGGCATCAAACTCGGCTTTGGCCCGTTCATAGAGCAGATCGCCCCGATACTCGGCGCCTTTGTCCTGAAGGAAGTAGTACACCACTTCGCTGATATTGTTCGGATTCATGCAGCGATCCGGGACGGGGGTATTACGGAATAACCATGCCGATTCCAATACATTTTCCATCGCAAGCAGCATATCCTGCTGAATATCGCACAGCGGTATATTTTCCAGCTCTTCTCGGATTGCGAGCATGGTCTGAAGCTGCTCAAAATACGGATCACCGGAAGAAAGTTCCTCCGGCGGTCGGGCAAAGCGATGGATTTCCATTTCCAGCTTTTCTTTTAATGCGTCAGTTTCCAGCATGAATCACCTCCATCACATGATTTGTCGATAGAATACGGCGATGGCGGTCATTGCGACCGCCATGCCGATAAAAATGGGCCACGGGTTCCAATTTTTCTGAAACATCTTATTCTCCACATTCCAATGCCTTCTGTGCGGCAAGGATTTGTTTCCCAATGGCGTAGATTACAGGAACCGTCACGGAATTACCGGCTTGCCGGTATAGCTGATTGTCGCTATTAACTGCCCGTGCCTTATCAAACATCTCGTCCGTAAAGCCTTGCAGTCGCCAGCACTCACGGGGCGTCAGTCTGCGGATCAGGCCGCACCCGGCAAAAGCTGTGCCTTGATTACAAGAGGTTTCCAGCGTCGTGGCAAGGTCTTTGCCGACCCGTCCGCGCCGCGTCTTGCTCTCCGGGAAAGAAAGGTTGATACTGTCGCCGCAGCGGGCAATATCATATCCTTTCTTTGTCGCTTCTCGAATCTGCATCCCGTAGGGACACTCATCGCAGTCTTGAAATAGCACTCCATGCCGATCCTGCGCCGTAACGGTGAAAGACGGCTCCCCGCAGTTCTTGATTCTCCGTCCGTTTTGCCGTTTTTCTTCCCGATCTGGGGTCACGACAGCACGGCAGCCATAGAACACCCCGGAACTGCCGCCCCAATTACTGATGGTGCGGTTATAAGCGGAGAGGATGCAGCGGGCTTCTCTGGTGAGTTTCGCCTTCCCGGTGCAAATGTCCACAAAGGACAGAACCGCATCCTTGTCCATCCCTGCGGGAGAGATCAGAACACCGGAATTGTCCCCGCCACGGTTGGTAATGCCGCTGTTATACTTGGCCTTGATGCAGCGGGCGTGATCGGTCAGCTTGGGATTACCATTGCAAAGGTCAACGAAATACAGACCGGTCTTTCCTCCCCAGCCACCAGACTGTGCAGCCATTGTTACGCTGATGCCTGCCGGGTCATAGACGCGCTGCCCCTGCATACCACCTATGAGTTGGATAAGAGCTTTGCCACTGCCTGCGGGGACAGGAAATATTTTGGGTCCGCGTCCGGCTCCAGGATGTCGGCAAGCGACAATGAACACTCGCTCTCGATTTTGAGGGGGGCCGAAATACTTTGTATTGAGCAGTCCGTATTCGATATGATAGCCGAGTGAGGCCAGCGTATCGAGAACGGTCGCAAAGTCCCATCCTCCATGAATGGATAGGAGATTCTTAACATTTTCAAGGACAATCCATGTGGGTCGATTTTCAGGACTTTGGCCTTTGACGAGTTGAGCAAGTGTAAAAAAGAGTCCACTTCTTGCTCCGTCAAGCCCTCGCTGGCGGCCAGCGACCGAAATATCCTGACACGGGAATCCTCCTGCCCACAGGTCTGCTCTGGGGAGATCAGCGGGGGCGACTTTTGTGATGTCGGCTGCATACCATTCATCCTCCTTTACATCGTGAATGGCTCTGTAACTGCGGTCGGCATACTTATCAATCTCACAATGCCCCACACAGCGCATCCCGCATAGCTCAAAGCCCTTGCGGAAACCGCCGATGCCTGCGAAGAAATCCAGAAATGTCATCTGCTCCATCGGCAGCCTCACAGTTCTGCCGTCATATCCTCGTCAAGCTCATCCTGCTCGATTTCATTCATGTGGTTGGTTTCTTCCTGTTCGTCCTCAAGCTCCATCAGCTTCACAAAGACGGCGTTAACAACGCACGGATCAATCTCCGTGACATATCGGGTGGTCGGGTCTACCTGATGTGCCTCCCTCGGCTCTCTTGTGTCAGGGAAGTCCGTTTTGCCCGCTCGGTCAAGCGCGGCCTGATCGAACCGTGCGTCCCAATCGGAAAACTGGATAGTACGGGACAGCACATACATCGCCCGTTCTGTTCCATAACAGCGTACCAATTCTTCGATAAAGGCGTCCAGTTCACGGGTATTGAAGGCAGTCATGGCCTTATCCTGAATGAAGTTGCGGCAGGACATATTGATGTTGTAGCTGTCACACCAGAGAGCCGCTTCATCCTTTCGGGCGGCTTCCTCCAGCGAGGGGTAGTAGACCGGAATGGTTGCGTACATTATTCAAGCCCCCATTCATCCCCGTAACGATACGGGTAGATTTTCTGTCCGCGTAAAAAGCGAATCAGGTTTTGCACCTGATCTACCACGGACAAATTGCTCTGGTCTTTGGTAGTCATCATCACAGAGCCAAAGATACCGGCCAGGGCCAGGATAACGGTGGTTGTCACATTCCCGGTAAAGAGCCAGGCCAGCGCCGCTATGCCGCCCATCACCAGGGACCCCACAATGGATTGAAAAAGCTGTTTTTTCCCAAAGCCAGTAAACAGTTCGGCCTCCGGCTTCACGCCCAGAGGGATGTAGAGTTTCAAATCTTCGTCCATTTGCACCTCCTGTCAGGAATAATAGTACAGAATCAGGTCTTTGATTTGCCAGATGGATTCTGCAACAATGTAGAAGATCACCGTGTTACGGGCGCGCTTTTTATACTGCGCCGCCTGTTCCTCGGCTGCGGTCAAGCGCACCAGGCAGTAAACGAAACGGGCTACCGCACCAACGCGCACAAGCAGGATGATGGCATTTGAAATATCGTCCATTGTCACCATCGACCATCACCTCACTTTCCTATGCCCTTGACCATCTGCACCAGCCGTACAGAATGGTATGCGTTGTTGACAATGGCGCCGCCGCCACCGCCACCGGTCGTAATGAGGAAGTCCTGAAGGAACTTCGGTGTCCGCACCGCAAGAATCATACAGGCCACGCCCCAGAAAATGTGCATATTCATCATCAGGCCAACCCCCAGTTTCGCAAGAGAAACCTGAATTACCACAGAGAGCGCAGACTGAAAGAACTTACTCATGTAAGGCTTGAACACGCCTTTGTCATTGTCAATCAGACCAACGCAGGCCAACGGAATGCCCACTCGCAAAATCAGGATTTCAAGTCCGCGCATTAGGAATTGGAAATAAAGGATGAAATAGACGATGACAAATACCAGGCCAAAGATGGCTGTCACAAGTCCCATTGAAGAAATGCCTGATACCCAGCCCGCCCAATCGTAAGCGGTGGCAAGGCCGATGGCCTCCAACATTTTATTGCTCATTTCTTCTACAATCGTGGCAAGCCAGTCATACATGGTGGGAAAGCAGATTGCCACAGCCATTGCCTTGAAGAAGTTTGTGAGAATGGCAATAGGCTCCTCGTCGGCATCCCCGTCTGACCACAGCACATAGGTTTCAAAGCCTTTTTTCAGGAATTTTAGCACAATCAGGGACACGCCAAAGCCGAATACAATGTCGAACAAGGAATGAAACAAATCCACCCCGGCCAAAGTGGACATATACTGCTCTGCGTATAGGGTAAGAGGGATAATCCCTTCCATCAACCCATCAATATAGGCGATTGCTCCATTCAGCAGGGCCACGATCAGCAGCACTAAGATATATTCCAATCAGCAACCACCTCCTTTCTGGGGGCGGCGCTCGGCCACCCCCAATAGGGATTGGAATATGGGGGGGCAGTAGTCAGGACGTAGCAGCTTCCTTGTTCTGCACGGTGGCCTCATACGCTTCCAGAACGGCAGCGGAGAGCTTCGCCCGCAGCTCCTTCGTCATGGGGAAGCAATGCTCCACCCACTCGCCCTTGACATTCCGGCGGCTGGGCAGGGACACGAACAGCCCCTTTTCGCCCTCGACAACCCGCACATTCTTCACCAGAAAGCAGTCATCCAGGACCACGCTGCACACCGCCCGCAGTTTGTCGGGGCCGGTAAAAGTCTTTTTGATTTCCGCTTTGAACTCCATTGAAAAACCTCCTGTTAAAAATTAGGGCGGGGCCGGTGGACCCGCCGCTTCTTGTTTTGATCAGCCGTGATAGTTAAACATATCCTTGATGCGCTGGGTGATGGTGGGCAGCACGGTGTCATTCACGATCAGATACAGACCGGCCAGGATCAGGGCGCCCAGGACGATGGAGATCAGCACGGTGATAGCCACATCCAGCGTACCCTGACCAGTGCGGTCGGTCAGCGCCGCCGCCGTGCGGTCAGCCAGCTCACGGGCTTTCTGCTTGGCAGCCCAGATAGAAGTCATAGCCTTAACCTGAGTGTTGCGGATGAAGTTAGCCATAGTTTTTCCTCCTGTTAATAAAGTGATTTATTTAGTAAGGCTTGGAATCGCCTGTACTACGGGATGTATCCCGGCTTACTGGTAGTAGCCGAGAATCAGGTTCAGAGTGGCGGAACCGAGTACGGCGCCAATGCAGGACACCACCGCCACCACAATGCGGTTGTTCCACTTTTTCTGATCCATCTCGTCAGCCATGCCGCGCCGGATGCAGAAATAGATGATAAGCAGACCGGCTACCACCGGCGCCAGCACCATCAGCCAGGTTGTCACATCACCGACCAATTTCTCGGTTCCCTTGACAATCTGACTGTCCTGTACACCAGCGGCATAAGCCGGTGCGGACATACAAAAAGAGGCGGCAAGTGTGGCAATACCAACACCCGCCGCCCGGACAGCCTGTTTCAGCCTGCCCGTCGTCTGGTTGATTTTCTCTTTCATTCAAAACCTCCTATGAGTTAATCATCATCAAGGCCACCGCCCATAGCGCCCTTTTGCTGCGAAAGGCGGCGCATGATGTCCTTCTGGTAGTAAATCCAGATGTTCCACAACGCGATTTCCTGCTTCGTGTCAGTGATGATTGGCCGTTTCTGTTCCCGTTCTTCCCGCAGCCTGCGGTTATGCTCCATATCTCCCAACCCCAACATCTTGTTGAACATCCACTGAGAAAGGTCGGGCGCATACATCATAGCGGGGTGGTCGCGGCTGGTGATGATTTGATGGGGACGCTTGACGCGCCGGACCTCATCGGTGTTGAGCAGCTTTCTCTCGGTCAGGCTGACGCTCTGGGAGTTAGACGGGGTTGTGTATTTGCCGTTGCTGGCCGAAAGCTGGTAACTGGATGTGGTATAGCTGCCGAGTTTATCGGACATCTCCCGCAGCGTTTCCGGGTCATCGCTTTGTAGGTACGCCCAGACCTGACAGTTGCCCTTGATTGTGTTGGCGATATTGTCGCTGTACTTTTCTTTCAGTTGGTCAAAGCCCTGCACAAACAGGGCATATCGTATCCCACGGCCAGCCGCCACGGTCAGTTTGTTTGTCATGTCGCTGATGGGCGTGAAATTTCCGAACTCATCCAGCACAAAATTTACCCGGCGTTCCAAACGCCCGCCGCGCCGGTCTGCCGCCTCCGCTAGAAGCTCATATTGCTGCGACACAATAAGAGAAGCAATGGGATAAAAGGTGGTTTTCTCGTCCGGCAGGATTACAAACAACGCCTGCTTTTTGCTGCCCATATCTGTAAGTGTAAAATCACTGGTATGAGTGATAGCGTAGATGGACTTCGAGGTGAACAGCCGCAGTGTGGTCAGGGCAGAGGTATAAAAGCTGCCTCTGGTACGGGACGGCGCCACATCAGAAATAGACAGAAGCGCCCGTGCCGGGTGGGACGGAGAGAGTTTCTTGATATACTCCAACAGCGGCATCTTATTTCCGATGGTACGGCACATTTCCGAAATGAACCAATACACATTGGTCATATTCTGAAATTCCGGTCGTTTTTGGTTGTCGCACACCACGCAAAGAATGGCAGCCGCTATGATGGAACATTCGCCATTCGTCCAAATCTTTTCGCCCTCCGGCTTACCAACCAGATTGTTCGTCAAGTCCCAGGCCAGCATTTCTGCACGGTCGGTGTCGCCCTCGCTGATGGCGTCAATGATGGGCTGGAGCAGATTGTAGCGCATACTTTTTTTGGGGGTCTTGAAGTCCAGTACCAAAACCTCATAGCCCAACTTTTTCAGGAAATCAGCGGTGTAGTGGAACAATTCGGCTTTGGGGTCGGAGCAGAAGACGGATTCTCCAGCGAGTCCCAAAAGACAGATACTTTCCATAACCAGACATCTTGATTTACCGGAGCGAGTGGCGCCAATGCAGAGCAGGTGGCAGTCATCACCGACAAAATAGATTTTTTCTTTATCGCCCTCCTTTCGCATACCTACCACCACGCCGCCTTTTTTCAGCGGAGTATCCGCTCCCAAAGGCTCCTGCTTGGGAATACCTTTGGGGTGAAGGTTCAACTTCAATTTATCGCCTCCTTATTTTTCTTTGAGAAAATCCAAACCATCGTATCCGGTATCTAAGAGCTGCTGGATCGTTGGGTTGTGCGGGTCAAGAATGTAGCTATCAAATGCTTTCTCCTTATCGGAATCGGTCATCCACCGGGCCGAACCGTGCTGGTATTGGCCCACAGCCCTGGGCGTCTGGATCTCCGGGGTGATCGTGTCCAGGTCTGATTCATACGGCCTCATGTTGGTAAGGAAGAACATAACCGCCAACACACTTACAAACCCTTGCAGGCACAGATACAACATCATGTGCTGGCGACTGGAAAACAGGCTGGCAAGGCAGTCCCCGATGGGGAGAAGTGAAAGCCGGGTAATCCCTCTTGTCAATAGACCGTGAACCGCTGTTGAGAAAAACAGGTTGAGAATCGCGCCGGAAACGAAGATCAGCGCACATACCAGCAGTTTAGGCTTTGTTTTCATAATTCCATATCATCCTCAACCGCAAAATCATCCAGAAACGCTTCATTGTCTTGATCCTCGGTTAGATTGATTTCCTGCGGCTCCGTTTCGCCCATCTGCATGGGAACCAGGACCGGCAATAGATGCTTTTGCAAAAAGTCCTGATCTTCGCAGCAGTCAATGAATGTCCCAAATGTGTTCAAAAACGGGGTATCCAACGGAGTACAAATCATCAGGTCGCCGCGCTCTTTTCCCATCTTCACAATAAAAGATGCAAGATTGACCGGATCGGGGTCCAGGCAGAATGTTTCATGCAGACCGCCCTCCGCAGGGGCATACCCTATCAGAAAAGGATAGCCGCAAGCAGTATGGTTCTGTTTGGTTGCGCTGATAAGTTCAGGGGTGACAAACTTGGTGAGTTCTTCGGCGGCCTCATTCCTGACCGGCTTATCCAGAAGCCATTCTTTCAAACTTTCCGGCTTGACGATGCCACAGAAGTCATGTCGTTCCCAATGGATGTATTTGCCGGTCAACAGGCTTTCTGCATACACGGCCTGCCCTCTGGCTCCATAGATACATCCATAACCGTCACGGGCATACCAGATGGAGTCGTCGGCAGTCATGTCCTCGCCCTTGCTGCTCACCCCAGGCTTGAGAACCAGAAATTGATTTTCGTAGTTGTACTGGCTACTGTCGGGGATGCAGTCATTTATGTCCAGAGGACGATCCGACTGGCGGATCATTGTCTGATTCTTCACCATATCGTCGGATACATAGAGAATCGGGAGTTGCAGAAAAGTAGCCAGACCGATTTCGTCCTTCATCCCCTGAGAGATGGTGTCGCCCATAACCCAGAGTTCATTGCAGCGTTCCAGCAGTTCGTGCCCCATTCGCAAACCCTGTTCCCGCTGCTCCGGCACTGCGTCATTCAGGTATTGTGTGAAAATCGTGTGCGGCGCCAAGGGAATCACGCCGCAGGATGCCGCATAAGCACAGTAGTCCTTTGCCTTTTCCATGTTCTTTTCCATATCTCCCCGCAAAGGGGAAGAAATATAGACCAGCCTCAAAGTAACACCTACCTTTCCAAATTAAGTCCGTCCACCCAACAGACGGACGGTGCAAAAGTCGCTGAAAACTGCACACCGGCGACGGAAGATAGCCCGCAAACCTCTGAGTTTCAAATTTCCAAATCTTCCTCGTCCTCTAAATCACAGGTGCTTTCCACATCGGAACCGTAATCTGTGAACGGCAAAATGTATTCTGTGCCATTCTCAACATTTTCCTCGGATTCATAAAGCCCCATATCGGCAAATTCATTGTCGGAAACAAGAGTGCCGTCAACGGTACGGAACATCAGCGGCATATAGTTACTGTCCTCGTAGTACAGAAACTCATTGGTTGCATACGCCAGTTTTGCAATATCGCCGCCGTGAAAAATGAAATACGGAATAGTTCGTTCCCCGCTGATAGCCGGATATTTTTTGAGTTCATCGAAAAACTCTTGAAGCTCTGGACAAACATAATGAACGGTCAGCTTGCCGGTTTCATTGCGGGAAATGCGTCCGATCACATCTTTCAACGCATGATCGGCAGTCAGTTGATAGCCAGCCCAGGCAACGGCTGTAATTTGGAACGGCGAAACAGCACCGTCCGTTTCCTTATAAACCTGCGTGTTATCAAAGTCGTACCGGAGCCATTGACACTCCATATCATCATCCGACTCTTGGCGCGGCGAAATGTCTGCTTCGATGATGAAGTGGCTTCCTTCCAGGTCGAAATCCAGGATTTTCATTGTAAACTCCTATCTTTCCAAGTCCAGCCCATCCAGCTCATAGTCTGAAACAGGCGGTTCAAAGGCCGTATCATAGGCCACATCATCAAGCTGCCGGATTGCGTCCAGACGGGCCGCTGCCTGCGGATCAGTAACAAGTTCCTGTTCCAGCAGGGCGTCCGCAACGATGGCGTTGGAAACCGGATCGGTAAAACAAAGGTTCTCACCGTCCTGTGCAGCCTGTTCCATCACAGATTCCGGCAGGATTTCTTCGGCAAGGGCCTTCGGCACTTCCAGCCCACGTTTCTTTGTGCCGACGATCTCGTAAATGCCCACGGCGATCTCCCCGCAGGTGATGATGTTTCCCCAAATATCAGGATTCGGGCGTCCATCACGCATACTTTGTCCCTCCATCTTCCTCATAAGGCATATAGGCTATGACGGTGAGGTAATCTGTACCAAGGCGCCGCAAAAGAGCATCCTGATGTTCCATGACCTGATCGACGATATGCTCCGGGCAGTATTTCATCAGGTCAGCTACATATTGCCCCACATCCAAGCCAATAGGATGAGCCAGGTATTCTTCATCCGTCATGCCCTCAAGCTGCTGGTTCAGCCCGTGTTTATACATCAGGAAACGGGCGATAGCGATGGTCTGATTTCTCTTGCTGCTCATTCTTGCTATCCTCCAATCTCCATTTCTTCCTGCTGGCCGAACTCCATATCAAAGTCAAACTCCATTTCCTGCTCCCGCAACTCCGGGATAATGTCCTCAATTTTGTCAAGAATCCGTTCCACAGATTCACGGGCCTCGTTGGAAACATCCTGATCGAGTATGCTCATCTTAACCAAACCCGCATGAAGGACCCGGAGTTCTTCTTCGGTGAACAGCGCACGTTCATCCATCAAACCGCTCCGTTTGGCGAAATCCTGTCCTGCAAATTCCTTGTTGTAAAAAATCTGGCGGGCCATCATTTCGCCGGAATCCGGGGCGGTGCGGTAGGTGGAGAACACATAGCCAAACAGATGATGTTCCTTACAGGCGAGAGTCACGCCATTGTATTCTGCCAGCTTATAAGAGCCATTGGGAAGTTTCTCATTGGCGTCAGTATAAGGACAGTCGCGGCAGATACCCGCTTTGTTCGCTGTGTCGTGGGCCGTATCGTTGATAAGGCGAATGAGTTTGTCCTTGACTGTGACAAAGGGGTTCTGGATCACCGTATCGGCTTTGGAGAAATAGGCCACAAGCTGGTTCTTGAAATAAATATCAGCGATGTAATCGGAAGATTGGGACCGCTTCACATCAAAGCCGCGCCGGGCAAGCTGTTCAAAGAACAGCCTGTAAAAATCGGTTTTACTTCGCAATCGGTTTCCTCCTTTCCTGATAACCTTTTCGTTTCATCACATCTTTGAGAACTTCAATGAAAGCAAAAATGCGCTCTGCTGCCGTCTGATTTTTGGCGTAAGTCGCAGGCAGCGGCGGGCACCGCTTGTTTTTCATGTCGTACCATAAACAACTGCCGTCCCTTCTTGCGGGGAACATACAGGATGGGACAGAAGTGCGCAGAGTATAGGGACAGTTATGGCAGGGGTGTCCTTTGGGGTATTCATATTGGTGAACCGTCAGAGGGGCAATACCATACGAACCGCTCGGAATCGACACCGGCACACCATTTTGCTTATATGAGGTGTTCGCAGTCATCTTAACTCCTTTCCAAAACCGGGTGGCCGGTCTGATTTGAAATGAAAAGGTATGGAACCTTATGGCTCCATACCTTTATCTTTGTGTCGCAGATACCACTCTTTTCGGGCTGCCTTTGACAAATCTGTACTCATCGCCTTTTGCCGGTCATCATATTCCATATCAAGGCTCATGGCAGTCTGCTCCAAAGCAATTAGAATCTCGCAAATCATCTGCTCGGTGAAGTAGGCTTTGCGGGCCGCTGTATATTCAAAAGGCTGGACCTCACGGTCTTTGCACAGCATGGTGCGGATCACGTCGAGAATTTTATTGACAATCAGCTTATCGGCCTCCGCCACAGCCTTTTCCTGCTGTTCTGTGATGTGCGCCGGGTCGGTGTCATAGAGCATGGCAAGATGGGTCTTGCTCTCTGCATAGTCCTGTACCAAATTGCGGATGTACTCGTTGTTTTCCTTCAAGAAGGCAACAAAGGCATCCAATTCGGCCTTCACATCCTCTGGAAGCAATTTGTAATACAGCCGCCCCTTTTTCGGCATTTTCTCCTTCAGCGCGAACAGGCGTGAGATAAAGGGGGCGATCTTCATTGCACCAACAACGCTATCCAAAGGGGAAGTCCCCAGCTCATCATCCGTGATACGCCCAAACGCTTCACGCAGGCGGCGATATTCCTGCGGGTGAAGATGCTCCATGTACTTCTCAAACTCGTCAATCATTTCGTCTGTGATGGCCGACAGGTGTTCCTTTGCCCGCTGTTTGGCCTCGCAATACTCTTTGATACGCTCGGCAAAGGTATCTCGAATGAGTTGTTTTCGGATTTTATCCGGGATGCTTGGATGGACAAAAGGGACCATTGTTCGCTGATGTTTATTCCAGAACACCACATGGATGTGGGGATGACCTTTTTCGTTATGGTGGGCGGCCACCCATTGCAAATCTTGCACCCGGATTCCATTGAACTTTGCTAGGGTCAAAATGTGGCGGTCAATATAGTCCTCCCACGCTTTATGATCGGACAGCCCCAATTCGGCAGCCGTTTCAGGTGAAAAAGAGATAATACCACGATACATATTGACCCGACGATAGGAAAGCTCCCGAACCAGGCGGGCGGCTTCCTGCCAAGTGTCAAACTCTTTGACCGCCCCCGGCTCCAGCTTGCCAAACAGTCCGTGGCGCATCCCCTCATTCTTCACGGCACCGGGACGAGTTGCAATGTAACCGATATGTGCATAGTTGCCTTTTGGAGTTTTCTTATAATTGGGGTGCCGGTGGCGCTGCTTATAAATCAGAATCGACACGGGACCCTCCTTGTACGGCATGGATGGCTTTCTGCATTTCCTCGTCATCCATGAAAGTACGCAGCGCATCCGCGTTTTTCTGATTGGCAAATGCCAATGCCCGCTTTCGGGCCGCCGACTCAATTTTTTCAAAAGACGAATAGCGATCTTGGTCAATGAGGTCTGCGATAATGGCAATGTTGGCATAATAGCCCGCAGCCGATATGATCGTCAGGCGATTTATCAGTCCGGCCAACCGGTTTCCCAGGGCTTTGAGCTGCCCACTGAGTTCCTGCCGGATGACCCCGTTTATCATGTCAATATTTTCGGCGGTGGTTTCCAAATCCAGATATTCGTCAATCGCCCTGCGCACCTCTTTGGAAAAGTCCGTCCCATTCTTGGCTGCCAGTTTATTGAGCGCCCGAACTGTATCTTCCGGCAGATGGAGCGTCTTGCGCTCTGTTTTAATGGGCGATTCTTTCACATCAATCCTCCTTTCAAACAGAAAAGGCGCCGGATCATCCAGCGCCCTTCTTGTTGATTACGGCAATTTGTACTTGGTGTTTTTTCCTTGACCTGTCTGCACAATCAAATCCTTTTGGACCATTTTGCTTAACAGCCGCCCAGCAGCAGTTTGATTCATGTCCATAGTGGTTTCCACTTCTTTGCGGGTGATAGAACCATTTTTCCTGATGAAATCCAATACCAGTTGTTCCACTTCGTTGTCCGCACCTGCCACGGCCAAAGAACTGTTGCCCTCGTTCAAATTGGGCAATACAATCTTAAACGCATTGTCAGTTGTTTCAATGGCTGGCTTTTTATCGCTGCTTCCATAGGCACCCATGATTTTTTTCATGCCGGTTCCATACGCTTCAATCAGTTCCAGACGGTAGAACACATTTGCCAATTTGGGATTACGGCAGACGGACAGCCCAATCATAATATCGTTCAGCGAAACTCCCGCAGGCAGACTACCAATCGAAGTAAACTCAATTCGGTCATCATACACACTGATAAGTGTACTTGCACTGAAAGAATAGTCCCGGTGTACCAGAGAATTGAGCAGAGCTTCACGAATTGCAACTTCTGGATAATCCTGTGTGTCAATCCTCCGCAGCTTATCAAAGGTGGAGCGCACCTGATTTCGACGGTCGATATACTCGTATACCTCGCTCAGCTGCTGAAGGAGAGAACCAGTAAACTCTTGACGATCCCGGAAGATACTTTGGTCGGTTCCCTCAAACACAGCCGCTTTGACGGTATGGGTACATTGCTCCGATAAGAGCAGCCCTAAATTGGTATAGATGCCATCTGTGTTGAGAATCCCAAGCGTTTTCATTTGGGGCGCCTCAAATGCAATGTTCCGCGCTTCAAACTCCTTTGTTGCCGCCTGAAAGGTCAAATTCTGTTCCAGAGATCGCATGGCTTCAAAACTGTCACCATCTGTATCTTTTATCATCCTGCGGATTGCCGTGGTCGTTGCAGGGACAGATGAAGTCCCTTGCCGCACATATACACCCTCCGGCCGCAGTCCCTTTTTCGCCAGATAGTACGGTCGCTCTGTACCGCGCTGAATCTCAACGGCGACAATTTGTTTCCCATTCACAACCTTTGTGTCATAGCGGATAAACATCGTGACATCCGGCTTTATGCTGTCACGCACCATGTTGGAAATCTGCTGTGTTACTGTATCAGGATTATCAATGCCCACAACACTACCATTATCAGCAACTCCTACATACAGCGTTCCGCCTGCGCTGTTCGCAAAGGCTATGATTTCCTTCTTTATATCTTCCACAACAATCTCTTTCAATTCAAGGGTTTCACTTTCCTGAAAAGTCATATTTTCATCTCCTTGAAATTATTCTACTCACATTCTAACGCTTCTAATCATTCTTGTCAACAAAAGTGGTTAGAAATGACAAGAACCGGCAAGAACCGAAAAGAACGGAGAGAATATGACTTTCAGTTGGAAGTATGACAAAAATCACACCAGAATCATAAAATCATACCCTTTGGAATCCTCAAAAACCTGTTGAAAGCACTGCTTTCAAGCTGTCAGCCCGCCGTCAGGTATGACGGCTATTCCTGCCTTAACCGAGAACCGCAGGGCGTGGCCTGCGGATTCCGGTTGCGGGGCGCCCCCGCAGGGGGGCGGGCAGGTACAGATGAAAAGAAAAGTGCGGGCTGTCACAGTTCAAAGTCATCTTCCAGATCTTCTTGGGCGGGCGCCCACTCGGTAAAAATCTCCGCCATGATTTCGTCCTTTGTTCCTCGGACAGAGCAGCCCTCATTGGCGTAGTCCTCCAGATTGGAGAGCCGTTCAGGGATACGGTAGAACGCAAACTGCCGTCCCGGTGTCTGAATGAACAGCCGCATTTCATACCCGTCCTTCGGGTTCATTGCGTCCATCAGTTCATCCAAGGTTCCAACCCGTTCGCAGGCTTCGTGCAGGATGGAGTGCAGCATATCTTTGGGGATTTCCGCAGACCAGAGAGAGTAATTGTCTTTCCCGTGACAGGTGATGGTCTGGACTTTTGCAAAGGCAATCCGGTCGATCTTCTCCAGCGCAGAGTTCAAAATTGCCTCGGCCTCCGGCGGATGGTGGCCGCAGAGTTCCATATCCACCACAGTCCCCACGGCCTCTGCTTCTTGCTCGGTCAGAACGATGTCCACTTTTTTCTGTTCATAGGTATTTCCACGGCCATTGAGCATCAGGGAACATTCGGCAGCAATGCGGAACATCCTGTAATAGTCGTCCGCAGTTTCTCCCAATGTCTTGCCGGTAGCAAAGTTTTGAAAATAGCGCTTGCCATCTTTGTCGCGGCAGGCCAGGGAAATGTCCAGATAGATACCTTCGCTGGCCCCAAAATTGGGAATACAGAGCGCCTGGTCAAATTCAGGCAGCTCGCCCGTCAGTTCATCGGAGAACAGGAAATACTCATCCGGGAGCAGACCTTTCAGTTCCAGATGCGTTTGCAGTCTGTCAAAGGTTTCTTTTGCGTCGGCCATGCCGATGTGCCGGACACGCCGCTTTTCATCCGGCTCACTCCAGCGATCCAATTCAAAGGTTCTGATTTTTGCCAATTTTACACCTCCATACCTTGTTCCGGTTCTTCCTCGGCGCTCTGTTCAAATGCGGTTTCCAGCTTCGCCATACGCTGACGGTCTAAATCCTCCACAGAACGCCCCTTCCGCATTTCCACCAGGTCGGTGTTAAAGTCATTCAAATGCGGCACATGAACCGCGCAGGCATATCCCTTTTCGGTGTATGCCTTCATCCATTTTGCCGCTGTAAGCTGCCCCCAATTTCGCAGTTGCCCATTCTTGTCACAGGCCAGATAGTCATTGTCCACTGCAAACACCAGTCGCTTGACCTGCGGATGGCCTTCCAGATAACGGTCAATGGCTCCATTCCAAAGGCAACCGGTAGAGATACGGTGATCTTGCATCCAGTCACGCCCATAAAAGTCAGCGGCAATAGAAGCATGGCTCATCAGGTCGATGGGCGCCTCGGTGACGATCAGCAGATCGGTTTTGCCCTCGTGGAAGAAGGGGTAGCTTTTATCAGAGCCGGTCGCATCCATTTTGAAGGAGCTGTTATCTCTGGCCGCCCGCATGGAGCAGTACCGGGCGGTTCCTTCCGCATCGTAGCCTACAAACACGCAGTTGCCATACTTCTTTTCCTGATAAATCATCTTCCGATTCATAAAGTGGCTTACGATTTTAGGGCTGATACCTCGGACAGAAACCAGATACCAATAGGCCCGCTTCATGTTGTCTGCCTTTTCGGGCAGCACCAGCGGCTCCCGTTCTTTTTCCTCATAGGGAACCACCTGCTTTACGGATGGAGAGAACTCCTTGCCGATCAGCTTGCCCACCGCTTCGGGGAAGGACAGGTTTTCTTCCCGCATGACAAAATCAATGGCGCCGCCTTTGACTCCATCATCAGGACCCGTCCATTGGAAAAAGCGATTGTTTTCGGGGAAGATGTAAAGCCCGCCGCTGTGCTTCATGTGGACAGCTTTGCGACCTGCCTTTTCCGGCTCATATCCATAGCCACGGGCCAGGGACAGAATATCCACGCTGTTTGCCTTCCTAATCTCATCCTCGGTAAATTTCTGATACGCAGCGGCGCTTCTGCTCATATCACATCACCTCACAATTCCAAATCAGGCTCCTGTTCTTCGCTGCTCTCAATCACAGGCTCCTGAGTCATATCCTGATGAAAATGGTCAACGCCCGGAATAAGCGCCAGCGAAGAACCATTCTCCCGATGGCAATGAATTTGCCCCAGATCGTCAACGGAATCTACGATGCCGGTCAGTCCCGCAGGCATTTCACGGTAGGGATCTTCCATCTTTTCATCCAGCACAACCTTGGTTCCGGGCTGGTAGTTCTGCCGGATGAGCTTTGCCTGCTCGTACTGATATTCCGGCGATCTGGTGGGCGCTTTCTTTTCTCCCGGTTGGATCGGGATGCCTTCTGCATCGTAACAGGCAGGATCGGCAGCAGGAACATTCCAGCCAAACATGGAACCGGCCAACATAGCTGCCGCCTGTGCCTTTGAAATGCCCTCATGGGCATTGAAGTAATTTGCCAGAACCTTGTTATACTCACGGTCGCTGGTGGAGTAGGCACAGGGATAGTAGCCCTTTTCGCCGCGCCTGACCTCTATGAGCTGCCCGGAACCGGGAAGAACTGCATAGCAATGTCCCGGCAGAGCAGAAGAATCAAAGTTCTTCGCCATAGTCAGCCTCCACTTCATACTCCGCAGAGTCCGCCGCTTCGACCTCATAGAACTCATCCAGGTCAAATCCGGTTTTTCCGATTTCCTCGTTGCTCATGCCGAGTTCATCTCTCAAATGGCGGTATAAGTCCCATCCGGCATAGTTCTGTGCCGCCCATGACAGCGCCTTATCCAGAATCAAACGGGTGCGATCTTCGCCTAGGCTCTCCAGAGAACCATTGCGGATGGCATTGAACTCATGGTCGGACAGGTTCAGCAGCCGATATGCTTTCTCAAACTGCGGCTCCTTTGCACAGTCCGGGAGCATCAGATTTTCCGTCTGCTCCACAAAGCCATAGTCCAGATTGCTATACTGAACATCACCGGCACTGCAGGCCGCCCGGAACTGTTCAAAGCCCTTCATATTGCTGAAGCCCCGGTAGTCCATTGTGCCGCCGAGGATTTGGGCGCCGATGATGGTATGCAGCATTTCTTCATCCGTAGTGGCGGCCACGATTCGCATGGAACTTCGCTCCTTGCTCAAGGTGCAGCCATACAGGATGAAAACATTCACTGTGTTATCCAGGCTCACAGTCTAATCCCTCCGTTTCTTCCTGCAATCGCTCCAAATACTCGTCGATGTCCAGTTCCTCATACTGAAATTGGAGCGATTCAACGATTGCCGGGTTGCAGTCCTCCGGCAGATGCTCCTTTACAGCATCCTGAACATCCCGGATTTCCCCCAGGAATCCCCAGCAGCTATCCACCTCCACATCTTCCTTGAAAAGCTGGAAGCCATAGCACTGGTTGGTCAGGTAGTAATCGTACTCCTTGACTTCGGCTTCCAGGGTTTGACGAACCTGTTCCAATATTTCAGGGGTGATTTTCCCGTGTTCCTGCTCGATCATCGCTTTATCTGCGTAGATCCAGCCAATCTGACCGGAATCCCACGGGCAAGAAAAGCTGCAGGTGTTCATGGTGATCCCGCTGTGATCGTACAGGTAAAGCGGAAGAATCACCATGCCATCCATTTGTTCTACCAGCGAAAACAGTTCGCCGGTAGTGAGGGCAGAAAGGCAATCATCCAAAAACCAGTCCGGGACTTCATCTTTCAACGAGGCCGCATAGCTGGAGGACACATGCCAATCGCTGTCTGAACTCCAGTGCTGATTCTCCCGCAATTCCCACTCCCGCGTGGAGCGGTTGTATTCCAATCGGGCATCTTTGGCCTTGCCAGATTTGAGAAATGCAAAAACCGGATTGTTCCGGTCATGGCCGCTGGAATATTCAGAAAACAGCAGGTTCCGCAGGAAATCGCTTGGCTCATCATAATCGTGCTTCTCGCCCAGGCTGTATCTGCTATGCCAGCAGACCATTTTTCCCAGGCAGTCGTGATCCTCACGAGGGTTCAGAGGGGTATCATCATCCAGTATGAAAAGGGTGTAGGGCGCCATTGTCGCTGTCATCGGCATATCGCTTCACCTCCCTCCAGACAGGTCGATTCGCTTAGTTGGCGCCGTGGCGGTTGCGATACCAGCCAAAATAGAAAAGGCCGCCAATCATGGCGGCGGCAGCGGATACGCTCAAAATTGCTTTTTTCATATTGGCTCCTTTCAAAAACCAGATTTACAGTTCCATATCCTGTTCTTCCTCACAGTCCAATACAGGGCTGTCCGGCGGGGACGCCCCATGTTCTTCAAACTGCTGTTGGGTCTGAATCGCAGCGGACAGTTTGGAAAGCAGGTCAAACATTTTGGTGCTGTTCCGGCTGCCTTTGAAATAGCGGTAGTTCCATTCTCCAATTTGGGGGTCGTACCGGATACTGTGAAGCGAATTGATAATCCAGCCCTGTGTTTTGAGAGGAACAGGAATTTCATGCTCACGAAAGAGCTGCATAATGAGAGATTTGCCGTTGATCTCCCGGTTTATCACCTCCTTTCCCGCCATAATATTTCCTTCGGCCTCACGGATGGCGGAATCGTAACGGGCCTGTCGTTCTTGTGCCAACTGCTGTTCACGGGCGTCTTGCTGCGCCCGCCTTTCATTAGCTTGCCGCTGCCGTTCCGCAGCAATGCGGGCATTGTGGGCTTTTGCTTCCTCATACCGTCCAAGCAGATTGGCAAATCCCAGATCAGCCCACCGGTCCGGGGCTTCCATACTCTGATTGAAAACCCTCTCGATCTCACCCCGGATGCCATGCTCCAGCGTGGGCAGCCATTTCAGGACTTCCTCAAGCCGGTGCCGCTGGTCAATGCCCACCATAAACCCGTCACATGGAATATAAACTGTTTGGAAGAACTCCCGTTTCTTCTCCATTGTGTAGAGTTCAATGCCGTTTTCGTTGTAGAAGCGGTAGTAGTAGTGCTTGTTGCCCATCAGGTCTTTGGCAAAGACCCGGTTCTCGTCTTTTTCCTTGGGCGGAAAGATGTCCTTTTTCTTTTCATCCGGTCGGGTATAGCGTGGAGAAAGACCGGTGCGCTCCAAACTGTCTGCAATCAGCTTTTGGACTTTTTCAATACCGCCATGCTTCTCAACGAAACCGCCCAAGTCCTCCGCCTGCTGGAGAGAGCAGAATTGCAGTCCGGTTTTTCCTTCATAAACGGAGCCTCTATGCTGAAACAGGTCCAGGCCAAACTCATTGCGGACCGGCTTTGTTTCTTGGGCTGGCAAAAAAGCACCTTCTCGAAAGAGATAGCCGACAGCCGAATGTTTCTCGCCCATATATCACCACCTCACATCACTGCTCCAGCTCATGCTCGTTGTCATCGTCCAGGCGCAGAGCAAGGAACTCTTTGATACAGTGTTCTGCCGCCTCGTCGGTGGGGTACAGCAGTTCCAGCGTCAGGCCGTCCAAGTTCTGATCTTCCAGACGGGGATAGCCAGCCAGAGTGTTTTTGATATACGCCGTGAGAAGATCGTGGGGGCTGAATGCCTCCAGCAGCATGATCTTATACTTCGGCAGAAGCGCAGGCAGGAACTCTTTCAGAATCCCAATCTTCCTCGCCATCAGATCGTTGTCCGTTTTCATCCAAAATCACCTCGCTTTCCTGTAATGATTCAAACTCCAACTTAGTGTTGATTTCCGTGAGTTGGGCAACCTTTTCCGACAATTCTTCCTCATAAAGAAACGGCTGTCCAACCTGCTGTTGGGCAACCGCCAGTTGTTTTTGTGTTTCTTTCAATTCGCGCCGTGCATCTTCAAGATAGTTGGGAATCCGTTCAGCAAGATTCTCGATACGGGTAATCGTTCCCTGACCGGAATTGCCTATATCCGTCCCATACAGCAAAGCGCCCCGCAGAATAATATCCCTTTCAAACGGATTGAAGTTCACGAAAAGAGAGAAGCCACGATACGAACCAACTTCAAACTCATATTCATCTTTTCCACGGCCTTCACTTATCATCCGATAAAGAAGGGCAAATGCTTCGCCCGCTGCCGGTCGCTCCGTATAATGCTTTCCATCCAGCACGATGGAGAAATCCTTGCCTTCGGTCTGACCCAACAGAGAAATGTCCTGCGTGACTCGCTCAATTTTCTGCTCATATTCCCGGATGCGGGATGGATATGTCAAGTTAACCTTGTGTTCCAAAGCAAGCTGTTCATTGCTCCACGCACCACGTAGAATTTTCAATTCCGTGACCCGGTTTTCCAATTCCATCTTCTGTGCGACCATCGGATTGTCGGTAGCGGCCGCCTTGAACTGTGCGGCAGACAGGACGGTTTCATCCACATCCTCACAAGAGCGGGCAATGTGTTTTCCGGTGAGAATCTGCGTGATATAGCGCAATTTCTGCTCCTGAATCTGCCAGAGATACGCATCAAATGTTCCTTTGGCTACGAATTGCTTTATCATAATTTCAGGGTTTTCGTTGCCCTGCCGTACCCCACGTCCATTTCGCTGTGTAATGTCAGAGGGCTTCCACGGACAGTCCAGATGGTCAATGGAGATTACCTTATTCTGAACATTCACGCCGGTTCCCAGCTTGCTGGTGCTGCCGATTAAGATACGGACTTTTCCTTGGCGGGTACGCTCGAACAGTTCCTGCCGCTGTGCTTCAGAAGTGGCGTCGTGAACAAAGGCTATCTCCGATTCCGGCACACCCTTTGCCAGCAGCACATTTCTTATTTCATCATATACATTGAATTTCCCGGCTTTGGGAGTGCCAACATCACAAAAGACAAGCTGCGTGGAAGCAGAGGCGGCGGTGTCCTTCCAAACCTGATAAACATCCTCAATGCAGACACTCAACTTACTTCCTATACCATCCGCATCCGGTCGAATCAGGCGCGGGTCAATCGCCATCAGGCGGGCCTCACCGGTCAGCTTCAGCATATTATCTTCTTCCGGCTTCACTCGGCCGGTTCGGATTGCTTCCGCCCGCAGAATAAAATCGGCCATGATCGCCTGCTGTGCAGGTGTGGCTTCCACCGAAACAATCTCCGCTTTACCAGTGCGAACAGCCGGGAGTCCGGGAATATCCAACATATCCGCTGTTTTGATGTCAGCGACCTCACGAAAGACAGCCATCAGTTCAGGGAGATTGTAGAAACGGACGAAGCGATCACGCATCCGATAGCCGCCGCCCTCCGGCTTCAATTCCAGCACAGAGGCTTTCTTTGCAAAATGGGCGATCCAGGTATCGAAGTAGGACCAGCCGAAGCGTTCCAACTCCTGCGGCTGCAAATACCGCTGCATGACGAACAGTTCGGAAATCGAGTTACTGATTGGCGTTCCGGTCGCAAATACTACGCCGCGCCCCTGATTCGTTTCCTGTAAATACTGGCATTTGAGCAGCATATCAAAAGCGCGTTGACTGCTTGAGGTTGTAATACCAGCCACATTCCGTAGCTTCGTAAAGACAAAGCAGTTTTTGAAAAAGTGCGCCTCGTCCACCATCATCATATCTACGCCGAGCTGCTCAAAGGTCAGCAGATCGTCTTTCTTTTCCTCGGCAGACAGCTTTTTCAGCCGCTCATCCAGATTTTTGCGGAAAATGACCATCTGCTTGACAGACCAATTCTCGCCGTTTTCGCTCTTGATTTCATGGATTGCATTTTCAATATCGTTGATCTGCCGTTCCAGCATAGCAATCTGCCGCTCTGTGGAGATTGGGATTTTCTCAAATTGGCTGTGCGCCAGAATCACTGCGTCATATTCTCCGGTGGCGATTTTAGAAATGTAGCGGTTGCGGTTTTTGGGAGTAAAATCCTCTGCGGTGGATACCAAAAGGTTCGCATTGGGGAAAAAGCGGTAGAACTCTGTTGCCCACTGGCCCACCAGGGGATTGGGAACCACAAACACCGCCTTGTGGATCGCTCCCAGGTTCTTGAGGTACATCCCGGCGGCAATTAAAGCAGCGGTCTTTCCGGCGCCTACCTCATGTGCGGCAAGCCCCGTCCCGGTATAGATGACACGGGCAGCAAAATCAAGCTGGTGCTTCCGCAGTTTCATCTCCGTGTTCATGCCGGGAAATACGAGATGGCTCCCATCAAACTCACGGGGGCGAACTGTGTTGAAGGTTTCATTGTAGATACGCAGAAGCCTATCTCGGCGCTCCGGTTCTTTCCAAACCCAGGACGCAAATGCTTCCTGAATCTGTTGCTGCTTGGCACGGGCAATCATGGTTTCCTGTGCGTTGACCACATATTTAACCGACTTGTTGCCCTTTTCGTTGATGTATTCCTGCCGGTCACGGACAGTAGTGGACTGCATATTAAGGCAATCCTCAAAAATCTCATAAGCATTTTTCCGCTTGGTTCCGAAAGTCTGGTTGACCATTATGGAATCCGGTTCCGCATTTTTATTGGTGACACGCCAGGTCGTGGTATAGGAGAAATACTCAATGTCAATGCGGTGTCGGTTGTCGCCGCCCTCGATGACCTTTTCATATCCGCTGGTCTGGAAGGTTTCATACATGAATTGGCGGTAATACTCAATGGGAACCCAGATGGCACCCATATTCACTTCGATGTCAGCAGGAGTCAGCGGCTCCGGCTGTACTTCCTCCAAAGCCTCTACATTCTGGGCAAAGAGTTCCGGTTCTTCTGCTGCCTTCTGACGTGCGTAGAGCAGTTTATCCCGCACATGACCACTGAGATATTCTTCTGCCAGTTCCCATCCTTCCAGCGGATTACCGTAGTATTTCTGGGGATTGAGATAGATGCGAGTATCCAGCTCTTGCACCAACTCCTGTGGGGCTTTTCCTGTCAGGAAGGACATATAGGGCAGATCCACCCGCAGCTTGTGATTCAGGCAGATTTGAAGGGCGTCCTCGGCGGTGTCTGCATGGTTGACCTGACGGAAAGGACGGATGGTGGCTTTGGTGAAGATCGCTGATTTATCCCAACCGGTCTTGTCTTTCCGCTCATCCTCGATAGAGCGCAGCAAGGGGAATTGGTCATCATCAGAAAAAGCGAGGATGTTTCCTTTGTTGTTGATGGCTCCATACTTTGCAACGAAGCGGTCATATACCTGATTGAGTGTGTCCTGTACTTTCTGGAGATCAACCGGGTCATACTCATGGGACTGGATGTTGATAACCTCCAGCAGCGCAGTACGGATTTCGCACAGTCCCTTGATTCTTTCGGCCTTCATGCCGGTGTAAGGCTGCGGGATCAGCTTATCTTTTTCACAGAAGAAGATCTCGCCATTCCGCACAACATAGGTAAAGTTTTTGGTTCCGGCCGGAGCGTCCTCATACTCTGTATTGCTTTCTTCCGGTTCGTCTGCCTCGATTTCTTCATCTGACTCTGCTGTGAAACGGGCGTACAGGGAGTCAACCGCTTGGGTAAGATGCTGGTTCAGGTCAAAATCTTCCGGGGCAACACAGGCCGTCCCATCTTCGTTGCCGTACATATTCCGGCTGCTCACCATCTCGCCCATGAGCATTTCGGGATTATCTTTGAAATAGCGGTTATAGGCGATCCATTTACTGCGGTCCAGGTCAGTTTCAATCCAGGACGGAAGATTCGCGCGATCAAGTTCTATGGGCTGCACTCTCTTTTTCAAGAAAACAACATCCGCTGTTACATCGGTTCCCGCCAAAGGCTTGAACGCTGTGTTGGGTAGGCGAATGGCACCGATGAACTCTGCCCGCCGTGCGATATATTCCCGAAGGCTCTCGTCCTTGCGATCCATAATTCCTTTGCTGGTGATAAAGGCAATGATGCCGCCCGGTTTCGCAAGGTCCAGGGACTTGATGAAGAAATAGTCATGGATGTACGGGTTCAGGTCATTGTAGCGCCGGTCATGGATTTTAACGGAGTTGAACGGGATATTGCCCAGAATCACATCAAAGCTGTTGTCCTCAAATTTGGTGGCTTCATATCCCATGATGGAAATATCCGCATCAGGATAAAGCTGCTTTGCGATTCTGCCGGTGATGGAATCCAACTCTACGCCAAACAGCTTGCTCCCTTGAAACTGCTCCGGCAGCACAGAATAGAAGTTGCCGGTTCCCATACCGGGGTCCAGGATTTTTCGGTCAGGGCCGCCCTCAAAGCCAAAGCGTTCTAGGGCGCGGTAAATGTGCCGGATCAGGTCAGGCTCGGTGTAGTAGGCTGTGATGGTGGAGTTCATGGCTGCCTTGTATTCCACATCAGTCAGCAGGGACTTCAATTCCTGATATTCGTTCTCCCAACCAGAGGCCGTACTGGAGAAAGCATTGGCAAGCCCGCCCCATCCGACATAACGGGCAAGGATGATTTGTTCTTCCGGTGTCGCTGTCCGCTTTTCCAGCTCAATCTGCTTGAGCAGCTTGATTGCCATGACATTGTTTTTATATTTGGTTTTTGCTCCACTTGGATACAGGTCATAGTCCTCAGAAAAACGGAAGTTGTGTGTGGCGACCTGCGGCGCCGCAGGTGGCTCACGAAAGGGCGCCAGATCAGTGGGGGTGGCTTCATCCATAACAGCGGGCGCCTCTGCTGCTGTACCATCGCCCATTCGTACAAAGGCGCGAATGGGGCGCAGTTCTTCCAGCTCTTTTTCCAGCCGGTATTGCGTGTCCTCCAGATCGTCCATGTCGGCAGCTTCTTGGGGGGAGAGAATAGCCCCACCGTCCAGGCGCCGCACATAAGCGTCAAATTCCCGCGTAATATCTTCAAGGTCATTTTGTACCCGGAGATAGTCGGGATTGGGCTGTTCATCCACCACGGCTTGATACAGGGCCGAGCCATCCTCGGTCAAATACCCCCATACAATTTCCTCATTGGGATATTGCCCTTGCAGATAGCGGAGCATCTGGGTTGCGATACCTTGGCGGCGGTAGTCCTCCAAGACTTCAATCATGCTGATATGGGGCCGCCCCTCAAAAATGCTGTACCGGATGGTTCCAACCGTCAGCTCACCTCGGACCGCCTGCATCAGCATATCAATCTGCCCATGATGGGCGTCCAGGGCTTCGTCTAAAATCTGTGTTTCCTCTGCTTCATCGTGTTCCCAGGGAGCCATACGGGTTTCATAATCGTCAATTATTTCTTTGGTTATCCCTTCCGGCTTTTCCGGGAGCAGATCATACAGCTCTCGCATTTTAGCTATCTGTGCATGGATGCTACCCGCCCACAAATGCTTTTCGTGCTGATGGCCTTCACTTAGAAAATACTCGCAGTCCGCTTTGAGGCGCCCTAAAAGGCCATATTCAAAACTGTAATCATACGGTTCTGTTTCTCCCTCAAGCGGCTCATCGGTTTCCGGCTCCGGCAGACTGACAACAGGGGTTTCCAGATAGCGGCCTTCATCCACCAGGCGTTGCACGACACCGGCAGCCCGCGCCCAGGACAGCTTTGTTTCCTGTGTTTCGCCCTGCTCATCTTGCCATTCGATAGTGACACCTTCACTATTGAACATGGCGTATTTCACGCCCATATCATCACCGAAGAACCCTTCATATCCATATAGCTTTTTTAGGAAAGTAGTAAATTCTGATCCGGTGGGGTGGGTCTGAGCAAACTCGTAGATTTGTTCTTTTTTTCCTGCGGTAAGTGGGCCTCTTTGCATGACACGCTCAACAAGCAGATCTTCCGTACTCTTTTCCAAGGACAGAAGGGAGAGCTGCTCCGGCTGTTCTTCTTCCACGACCGGAACAGCTTCGGCAGCCGGGCGCAAATCCACATCGACTTCTTCATCGTTGACCATCATAGAGGCCCGCACCGGCTCATAGCCTTGGCTGCGGATATTGTTCAGCCAGGTGGCAAAGAAACTGTTGAACCCGTTGATTGCTTTCTCGTATGCGGGGTCGTCGGGATCAGCCTCGTTATATACACCAATGCCGCTGTTCTCATAACTGAAAGCCCGAAGTGTCCCAGCCTCTTTGTCGATTTGGAAGTCCATATAAGGGTCATACATCCGGTCGCCGTTCTGCATATAGTAATGCTCCATGCAGTAATGGGAACCGTATTTATGGTGAATGACCAGAGGATAGTAGGCTTCTCCGGCCTCCAGCCGCAGATACTCATATTGACCGGACACAATCTCCGGGAACAACTCTTGAAAGCGGCGGAAATTCTTGTGCGCCGTCGTGTTTCCTTTGACGGGCGGCGGTGTAGGCTGCTCCGCTGTATCTGTGGGGAGAGCCGTTTCGGGGGCCTCCACAACAACAGGGGGATTTTCGTCAGGAACGGATGCAGGCTCGTCACCGGCTGCTGGCGTGTCGTTTTCCATTTGAACAATCGCCTGCGGCTTGACCGGTTCCACTACGGTTTCTCCGGCTTCATAGGCAACAGCATCCAGAACATAATCAAAATCCGCTTCTCCAATGGTCATTTGCCGGTGAGGACCGCCCATTTCATCAACTTCATCAGGGATGTTATAATCCCCGATGGGGTCAGGTTGCTCCTCTACAACAGGATTGGGATAGTCGCCATCCTCGATCATGGCATCCAGTAAAAACGCCAGCCCGTTCCAGGGAATGTAGGTATAGCCTTCATCAAAGAAAAATGAAATGCCATCTTCACCATGCAACCGGGTACGATAGAGAAAATCGCCCTGATATTCACGGTCGCCATAGGGAGTAAAGAGAGCCGCAATCTGCCGCCCTTTGTCTGACCAGTCAGGATTGAGCGGCGGTTCTGACAATACGCTGCGAACCGCGCTGTGCAGCTCTGGGGGGTATAGATTGGTGCTGGTCAGGATGTACTCATAATTGCGCCGGACTTCTGCATCGGTAAAATGGCGTGTCGGTTGTTCCGCAGGAACAGAAAAAGAGCCGTCCTTTTCAGACGGCTCTCCCACAGGTGCGGCGCTCGGCACCACTTCTGTATTTGGCTGTTCTTCGGTCAGCGGGGAATCAGGACTACGCTCTGGAGTACGGTTTCCTCCGCCATCAGTTTCAGACTGTTCAGGTGTCGCGTCCGCTCCATGATGCCCTCGGTCTGCGGAAGCGGCTCCTGCTGGAGCATTTGCTGCGTCAGGGCTTCGATCTTCTCGGTCGCCTCGTCCTGTACCCGGTGCATGATCTCCATCAGACTGCCATCCATTTTCAAAGTCGTAAATCGCTCCGGGTGATTCTCTCTGAGGTATTCCAGGGCCATCCGGCCGTACCTGCCCAGAGGCTGATCTGCTTCGCTGCTGTTGGAGATTTGCAGATCGGGAAGCATCATCCCGTCCTGCTCCCTGTATTTCAGATTGATATTCGGTTTGCTCATGTTGTGCCATCCTTTCACGATTGATAATCTTGATGTTCCGTTCTACTTCTAACAGGATACCTTTGGAAAGGGCGGTTACTACCGTACCCAGATGTGCAACCAGCGGGAGTGTATTAAAATGGCTGACCGTCGCCATGCCGTCACTCAACTGGATTTCTTCATCCAGCAGGTGACACTTTTTGCCGATGAAATAAGAAATGCTGTCGGTCAAAAGCTGGATGTATTGGGCTTCAAAACCACCGGCCGGGATCTCGGTGAACAAATGGCCTTTGGTTTCCTGCTTGAGTTCCTGCAAAAAGTGGTTGTAATTCTCTGCGACAGATTCGCTTGCCATCGCATACAGCGCTTGGGGAAAATCCTGCTTGGGGAAACCGTGTGCATACGACAGGCGCTCGGTCAGGGCCGTTTTCATTTCATCGGAAAGCTGCCAGTCCGTAGGATGAATCTCTTTGCCAGTAGTTTGGCTTACATCAAAGAGATAGTCAAGAGTGAGTTTGGCATTCCGGTAGACGCAAACGGCTACGCCCTTTGCACGGGGAATCAAATTTCTGCCTATGGTGGCCCATTGCTTTCGTGTTGCCAGAATCGAAACATCCTCGTCCTGTGCGTACACAAGAAGTATGTTGTCAAAACTGTGCTTATGGAACTGCGATGCAAATGCCAGATAATCCCGCCAGTTGTGTTCATTTCGGACAATATAGGGAGCCATGACTTCATATATCGTCCGCAGGCGTTCATCATTTCTCAACGGTATCTGACCTCCTTCCTGTATTGGTGATTACGGCCGGTTATCCGGCCTCTTGCTCGGACTCCTGTCCTTTCTGAGCAAAGTAGAGGGCAAGCGCCTCGTCCACAATGCTGTCGAACTCTTTCTGGCTGATGCTGGCGGTAAAATATTTCTTGTAAATCGCCGGTTTGACCTTGAACGCCGTAGCCGTGGTTTTCTTGGGTTTCCGGTTAAACTCGCCGGACAAAATCTGTTCGGTACGCTCCGGAGTCAGCTTTCCGGTATATTCCCGCAGCAGGACAACCTTTCCCTCATTGACCTTGTACTCGCTTCCCGAAAGCACATCGTCAACCATCTGCTGTTCCTGCTCGGTCAGATAAGAGAGCTGCACAGCTACCACAATCGGGAACTCGCCATCATCAATTCGCCTTTTCAGTGGAGTAATCAACTCATTGATGCGGAGATAGTTTGCAACAGCACGGCCTTTCAGGTCATATTCTGCGCCCACTACATCACGGCTTTTCGACTTGTGGCACTCGATGCCACAAGTCCCGTTTTCCCTGATTTCATCAGGGTTTTCAAGCCGTTTCAACTCCTCGACAATATCGTTCCGGCGCCCCTGACAGATCATTTTGGAATAGCGCAGAGTCAGCACCGCCGCTTTTTCAGAGGGCAGCATTTCGGAGAAGGAGCGTTGCAGGACATTGGTTTCGATCACATAAATCCAAGCATCTTCATCGGAGAGATTTTCCTTGACGATACAGGGAAGTTCACGGTTTGCAATGGCTGCGGCGTTCTGCCGGTTATGACCGGCCAGCATTTCATACTCAAAGCCATCTTCATCCCGTTCGATCTTGCGGATGATGGCGGGATTCAGGACCCCATGTTCCGAAATGCTTTCTACCAGATCATTGAGCCGGTCGCCCTCATACAGCCGGAACGGATGACCTCGGAAAGCGCGAATGGCCTGCGGGGGAAGGGTGATGATGGTATTCTTGGTCGGCAAGGATACGGAAGGGGTAGGTTCAATAGGGCTTTCTTCTGCGGCATCCAAGCCCAGAAGATCGTCAATGGACTTGATGCGCGGATTGATTTTAGGCATTTGCCAGCACCTCCTTTGCAAGTTCCAGATAGGCAAGAGAGGCGGGGTTTGCCTGCTCCAGTTCCATGACGCTCATTCCGTAGCTGTTTGCATCCCCAACCTTGACCGTGTAGGGAATCTGACAGTTGAAGATGGGGAGCGATTGAAACGCCTTTGTGACCTGACCGTATGTACGGCGATACAGGTTCGTCCGCTTGTGGCATTTGGTGAACAGGATGCCGTCGATCTCAATGCTGGGATTTAATTTCCGCTTGATTTTCTTGATGGTGTCCACCAACGCCTGCAAACCGGTCAGAGCGAACAGTTCCGGGTCAATCGGGATGATTACCTCGTCGGCAGCCGTTAAAGCGTTGATGGTCAACGAGCCAAGAGAGGGGTTGGTGTCCACGATAATGTAATCGTAGGACAGCCGCAGAGGGTTCAGCAGAGCGGCCAGATAGTCATTGCTGTCCGGCGTCATCAGCAGATTTGCCTCCGCAACGGTGAGAGATCGGCTGGAAGGGATCAAGTCCACAGAGCCGATTTTCTGGATGAACTCATTGGTATCCGGCAGAGATTCGTCCAGAAGCAGATTGGTGATAAGGGTCCCGGTATTATAGGGCGCCTGGGTCGGCAGGACACCGAAACTGGTGGTGAGGTTATACTGGGGGTCAAAGTCAACTACCAAGACCTTCTTGCCCATCTCGGCCAGCGCATAGGACAGATTTCGGACCGTGCTGGTCTTGGCTACCCCACCTTTCTGGTTGGCTACAACAATTATTTTCCCGCTTTCCATGATAGAAAACCTCCTATATTTTCGTGGAATTTTTGTGATTTCAAGCGTTTGTTCAAGTATGCGTCACTGGCCATAAAGTCGATCAGATTGACCTTCGGGATGATAAATGCCGGACCATGTGAAAGAGCTTTTAGCTTTTTCGTTCTGATCCATTTTGCGACCGTAGATGCCGTGGCGCCTGTTAATTCCGCGGCCTCTCTCGTGGAAACTATGTCGGGAATGTCCCGGAAACTCTCTATGTAGTATTTTCGCAGTTCCTCCGTTGTCACAGATTCGGGAAGCAGGGGCTTGACTGCGTATGTCCCGCTATATGAGCCGGGGGGAAGTTTGTATTTTTCGGGGTGGATTTCCCTGCGCTCAAGGTAGCGAACTATGTCTTTCATCTTTATGGTGTAATTCCGGGTCTTTTTCCCGCTCTGTACGCAGGGAACCAGACCGGATTGCAGCAGATAACGAGCTGTGCGTTTGCTGATATGACAGATAATGCGGAATTGCTCTTTTTGGACTGTTTCTGGGTACTGATTCAGCAAATAGCGATACTTGGATACCTGTGCCACATTACTCGCCTCCTTTTTCCTGCCACAGACGCTCAAATGTATCCATCAATTCCTTTTGGAGAGGGGACTTTCGGCGGATACGGCGGTAATATGGGCTTATCAGAAAGTCCAGCATAAAATCCTTTGGGACGGTGTACTGCTTTCCAGGCTGGAAAGCCTTCAGAATCCCTGTGCTGATCCACCGCACGATTGCCGAGGACGAAAAGCCTGTGATCTGCTGAATATCCTTTACGGAAAGTAGGTCTGAGTAGGGAGGGAGGTGTTCGTCATAGAATGTTCTCATAGCACAGATATAGGGACTGTCTGCTTCCTGTCTGCACTCACGCCGATAGAGATAGGCAAGAATGTCCGTCAGCTTGATTTTGTGGCTACGGATCAGGTGGTTTTGCTCAATGGTGTAGGGAATCTCACCTTGTTGCTCCAAATTGTAGGCGGTCTTGGGACAGATGTGGCAGATCTCGCATAGTTCCCGTTTGGTTACATAGGCGGGATACTTTGCGACGATGTCGGGGTAATACTTAGTCAAATCCATGTGCAGCACTCACTTTCTTGTTCATCTGTCATTGGTAGGTGAGGTACTTCACTGGCGTGTAAAATATTGGATTTTGAAGTGGGTTCAAATAAGATCAAGTTGTCTAATCAAAATGGTGATTTGCATTTTCGTGAAATGGTATGGGTGTGAATACCCCCAATCTGGCATCCAGTTCTATCCTTGTTCTATCCTCCGGTCATAATTCGGGGCAAAAATGGGAAGAACTCGGAAAGCCCTGTGGGTTCAAATAAAAACGAAAAACGGAAGCCAAAATCCGCAGTATACCGCAGCTTTTGGGCTTCCGTTGTGTACTTCCATCTTCGCTTAATTTCCACCAAAAATCACAAGGGGGAAATGACTCGAAATCAGTTGTACCTCACGGTACCGTGGGTTCGAATCCCACCCACTCCGCCATCGGAAACCCGCATAAATCCAGTGTTTATGCGGGTTTTCCATACCCGAATAAGTTTTACGGCAGGAACAAAATTCCTGCCGTTTTGTTATTTTCAGACTATTGTTATCACGATTTTCAAGATAACACGGCGGTAAAACACCTATTACTTGCAAGGTCTTAAAACATGACAAAAGCTCGAATTGTTGTAAAAATGTTATCAAATCGAGTAAAGCGATATAAAAGGACATAAGAAAATACGGGGCGTTACATAACCATTATAATTTGGAGGTACTAAAATGTATAACGAAAACAACACCCTAAGCCCCGCAAAAATCGAACTTATCAGCAATGTATCCGGTGCATACTCTGCTCCCTTTTGGGACGGATTGCGTGAAGTCGCCGGCACATTGGATACTGTCCGAAAAATAAGGTCGGTTCTTGAGACGCTCAGCTCCACAGGCAATGAAACCGAAGCCTACAGCCTTATTCTTGCAGTATACGATTTAATTGCCGTCGAAACTCCGCTTGATATTATCGAGCTTGAACCCTACCCAGACGCAATCAAGCAGTTTATATCGGAATTTCTGCTCGACATTGACGACCTGCTGATCGACTATGAAAGCGAGGAGTAAAATTTAGTGTGTCAACAATTATTCTGTATCGGGGACGCCGATACAGAAAATTGAAGACGCCATTATTAAGGCGTTGGAAATGTACCGTAAATGCCAGAGGGACATGGAAAGATAATAATGGGGCCCCCGAAAAGTCGCAGACTTTTTGGGGAGAGGAGGAGCAACGAAATGAGTGAGCTTTTACCGCTTGTGGCAAAAGGAACGATATGCAGTTTGTGACGACGAACTAACAAGGGGCAATTATACCCTTTTTCGGGTAGTGGTGTGTCGGTGTTTGCTGATTCCCCCTCTCCACACCTCTCCCCCCTCAAAACTATGTACTACCCGAAAAAGAGATGTTTGCAGGAAGGCTATTTTTACGCCTTTGCAGCATTTTTTCTTTTCGGGTTGTGCAAGCACGAACGAACCGAAAACACGATGCGATATACCAGCAAGTATCGCCTTTTTGATACCACAAAGGCAAAAACTTGTCAGGGGTAATCCCTGAAACCCTTAATTTTTCTCCTTATTCCAAACGGGAAAATCATTTCCGTTATAATTTCCTATTAAAAGCACAAGCCGCCTACATTTTTGCAGACGGCTTGATTACATATTACGCTTCCATGTCAATCTTAAATTCTTCTTGAATCTGTCTTAAAAACTGTTCTGCTGCTCTCGAAAAAACCTGATACTTTTTCCACACGATACATAATCCCGCTTCTGAAACAGGATATAGAGGCCTGAAACAAAGGTTGCTGTCACCGCTTGTATTGATTAGTTTATCTAATGTGATTGCATAACCAAATCCCATTTTAACAAAACGAGAAGCGTTATATATCAGATCGTAGGTCGCAACGATATTTAATTGCGATATATCTTTTCGCAGCCAAGCAAACATTTCGTTGCTGATTGTTGTTTGGTGAGATAGTATAAGCGGCTTGTCCCATAAATCCTCGGCACAAATGCTCTCTTTTTCTGCTAACGGACTATCCTTTCGCATTAAAACTCCCCAAGTGTCTTTTACCGGCAGCCGTATATAATCGTACTTCGCAATATCAACAGGCTCTACTAAAAGGCCGAAGTCAATCAATCCCTTATCCAACCTATCTATAATATGTTCAGCGTCACCGCTGTAAATATGATAACGAATAAAAGGGTGATCTTTCTGCAAATTTTTAGCAACCTTTGCAATCGTGGAAACAGCTTCGGTTTCACCGCTGCCCATATAAATTTCACCGCTGATATTTTCGTCAGAGGAAGAAAGTTCGGATTTTGTTTTTTCCATTAAAGCAATCATTTCTTCTGCCCGTTTGCGAAGCAGCATACCGTCCTCTGTTAAGGTGACTTTTTTGCTCCCTCTGATAAGAAGCTGTTTGCCAACCTCATTTTCTAAATCTTTTAATTGCCTTGATAATGGGGGCTGTGTCATATGCAAAGTTTCAGCCGCCCTTGTAATACTTTCTTCCCTTGCAACCGCAAGAAAGTATTGTAATACTCGAATATCCAAAAGAGCTTCTCCCCCCTTGTTTTTTGTTTACAGCTTTATTATAGTGCATATTTGCATACTTTTCAAGTATGCAAATCCATTCAATATATGTATTTGATATTTTTTACTCGTGAATCTATACTATAAACAAGGAGGTAAAACAATGACAGAAGCACACGATACCTATAAAAGTATTTATCAAAATCTGATTGACGCAGGTTGCGATGAAAGTATTACAGAAAAATGTATGCTTCTTGTGAAAGAAGAGCGGATTTTTGATATGCTCCCCATTCTCGCAAATCATCGTAAACACCTGCTTGATTCAGTACACAAAGGTCAAAAGCAAATTGATTGCTTGGACTACTTAATTTACTCACTAAAAAAGCAAAAGTAAACGGAGGAAACAAAGATGAACGATTTTATTTTTCATAATCCCAACAAGGTATATTTCGGAAAGAATCAACTGGAACACCTTTCTGAAGAGCTGTTGAAATTCGGGAAAAAGGTTTTGCTGGTATATGGCGGCGGCTCTATTAAGAAAAACGGCCTTTATGACAGTATCGTAACCATTGCCAAGAACAGCGGTATTGAACTGTTTGAGCTTTCCGGCGTTGAGCCGAATCCCAGACATTCCACAGTCAATAAAGGTGCAGCGATTTGCAAGAAAGAGAAAATCAGCGTTGTTCTTGCGGCAGGCGGCGGCTCAACCATCGACTGTGCCAAAGGAATTGCCGCAGCTGCACTCACCGAAAACGGTGATGTATGGCCGCTGGTTTCCGGCGGGGTGTGGGTAGCGGAAGCTCTACCCGTTGTTGCAATTCTCACAAATGCGGCAACCGGCTCGGAAATGGACGCTTGGGCGGTCATTTCCAATATGGATACAAACGAAAAAATTGGGCTTGGCGGTAGTGCGTTGATTCCGAAAGTAGCCTTTGAAAACCCCGAATACAGTTATACGCTCTCATCTTATCAGACCGCCTGTGGCGCTTTTGATATATTCAATCATGTTTTAGATAACTACTACCTCGCAGGCGAGGCAAGTTTTGATTTGCTTCTTGAAATGCAGGAGGCGGTAATGCGTACCGTGGTAAAGTGGGCGCCCGTTGCAATGAAAGAGCCGGAAAACTATGAGGCAAGGGCAAATCTCATGTGGGCTTCCTCTATGGCGTTAAATACAATCCTCGACGGCGGAACGGTACACGGATGCGCTTGTCATCTAATGGAACACGAGCTTTCCGCTTACTACGATATCACGCACGGACACGGACTTGCAATCGTAACCCCTCGCTGGCTGACTTATATTCTGAACGAAACGACTGCCCCCGCAATTTACCGTTTTGGAATAAAAATCTTTGATATACCCAAAGACTTAAACGAGTTGGAGGGTGCAAAAAAGGCGATTGCCGCGCTTTCAGATTTTTGCTTTAGCACATTGGGACTTTCCTCTACGCTTACCGATCTGAACATTGACGAAGCCCATTTCAAAGCAATGGCGGAACACGCTTGTGCCGGCGGTTCCATAACAGGCCCAAAGGTACTAACCCCGTCTGATGTTGAAGTAATTTACAAAATGTGCTTATAAAGGAGTGGTTGACTTATGCGAAAAGTTAAAATCACAGTATTAAAAACTGCATTTTATAAAGATATTGCAGAGGAATACGGAAAAGCAGAACTAACCCCTTGCTCCATTATGAAAGAGGGGCAGGTATTCTACGCCGACCGTACAAAACCGGACGGATTTTGTGACGGAGCATGGCGGTCAATTTATCAATACGTTTTTGCCCTTGCAAATGGAGGCGGAAAAGAAGGCTTCTTTTATAATGATTGGGCAAAAGAACCCGGTGTAGCAATAAGCTGTTGTAACGATGGATTTCGCCCTGTGATATTCAAACTGGAAGCTACGGATGAAGAGTCCGTAAAAGATTTTTAGAGTATGCTATATCACTCTACACAGAAGGGATAGTTGTTTTGACACTCAAAAATATATTGAATGCGTTTCACGGTGAAGAAGATGAAATTGCCAACACTCCGGAATGGTATGCTTATTTTCATGAACTTTGTCAAGAAGCGATCCGAATCTGTATGGAACTGAACAACAGCTACCATACGCCGGAGGAGCTTCGGGAGATTATGAGCCGATTGATCGGAAAGAAAGTTGATGATACTTTCCGTTTGTTCCCCCCATTTTACACAGATTTTGGAAAGAACATTTCTATCGGGAAAGATGTTTTTATCAACTCCGGCTGCCATTTTCAAGATCAAGGCGGCATTACAATCGGGGACGGCTCGTTAATCGGTCATAATGTAGTGCTGGCGACAATCAACCACGATCTTTTGCCGAGTCAGAAACGAAAAAATCACTATGCGCCTATTACGATTGGAAGCAATGTATGGATTGGCTCAAACGCAGTCATTTTGCCGGGTGTTACAATTGGAGAATGGGCGGTTGTCGCAGCAGGAGCGGTCGTTACAAAAGATGTCCCGCCTTATACGGTTGTAGGCGGGACGCCTGCAAGGATAATAAAACAAGTTTGTGAATCGGAGGTGTCTCAATGAAAGTTTTGGCGATTAACGGAAGTGCAAGAAAGGACAGCAACACCTCCATTCTTATCAATACAATCTTTGAAGAACTGAATAAAGCGGGAATCGAAACAGAAATGATACAGTTTTCCGGCAATGTTATAGAGCCTTGTAAAGCGTGTTGGGCGTGCGGCGGACAAAAAAATTGTGTTCATCGTAAGGATATGTTTCGGGAAGTGTTTGATAAGATGATGGAAGCAGACGGGATAATTCTTGGCTCTCCCGTTTACTGTGCGAATATATCCGCAAATATGCAGGCGTTTTTAGAGCGTGCCGCTGTGGTCGGTGATATGAACAGAGGATTACTTAACAATAAGCATAAAGTCGGCGCTTCGGTTGCCGCTGTTCGCAGGGGAGGTGCGTTGCAGGCAATAGACGCTATGAATCATTTTTTCTTAAATCAAGAGATGATTGTCGTCGGCTCTACTTACTGGAATATGGTTTATGGGCAAATGCCAGGTGATGTGCTGAAAGATGAAGAAGGACTTGCGAATATGAGAAATCTCGGAGAAAATATGGCATATCTCCTGAAAGCACTTAACAGCCAAAAAAGATTGGAGGACACAAAATGAAACGCTCTACAGCGATTTTCTTAATACTTGTCCTTTTATTCAGCTTTGCCGCTTGTAATGGTAAGGAAGAAAAAAGAGAAACGAAAACTCCCTCAAATAGTATTCCGGCAGCAGCAGAGAATGGAGATAGCGGTATGAATAACGAAGAAAATACAGAAAACGATACTTTGGTAGTGTATTTTTCAGCCACGGGTACAACAAAACCCCTTGCGGAATATGCAGCTGATATTTTGAACGCCGACATTTATGAGATTGTGCCGGACGACCCTTACACAGAGGAAGATTTGGCTTACTATACAAACGGTCGTGCAGATCGTGAGCAAAACGATTCTTCTGCCCGCCCTGCTATTTCCGGCAGCGTTAAAAATATGGAGCAGTACGATACGATTCTTCTCGGTTATCCAATTTGGCATGGTCAGGCACCGAGAATTATCAGTACATTTTTAGAGAGCTATGATTTTTCGGGAAAGAAGATTTTTCCATTTTGTACCTCACACAGCAGCGGGATTGGCTCCAGCGACACAAATCTTCACTCCCTTGCAGAAAATGCAAATTGGCTTAACGGCAGGCGTTTTGCAGGCGGAACTACGAAAGAGGAAATTGCAGCGTGGCTTGATGAGATGAAAATTACACCTGCAAAGACGACAAGTGTTGCTGTCTTTGATTTTGAGAGCCGCACCGTAATGCTCAACAGCGGTTATGAAATGCCGATTAACGGTTTGGGAACATACAGCCTTCACGGTGACGAGTGTATCAATTCTGTCAAGTCTGCTCTATCGAGTGGTGTACGGCTTATTGATACCGCTTCGGCGTATGGCAACGAAGAAGAAATCGGGCAGGCAATTCGTGAGGCAATCGACGAAGGAATTGTAAAGAGAGAAGATATTTTTGTCACTACAAAAATTTATCCGGGTGACGAAATGGCAAATCCGGAGGCTTCTATTCAAATCTGCTTGGATAGACTGAATATCGGTTATGTAGATATGATGTTACTTCACCACCCCGATACAAACGATGTAAAAGCGTATAAAGCTATGGAACAGTTTGTAAAGGACGGAAAGATTCGCTCTATCGGTCTTTCTAACTGGTATGTGGAGGAATTAACAGAATTTCTGCCGCAGGTAGATACCGTTCCCGCCTTGATACAGAATGAGATTCACCCCTACTATCAGGAAAATGATGTCATTCCCTTTATTCAAGAAAAAGGCATTGTCGTTCAGGGCTGGTATCCGCTTGGAGGCAGAGGACATACAGGTGAACTTTTGAACGACCCGGTAATCTCTGAAATTGCCGACGCTCACGGGGTATCTTCCGCACAGATAATTTTACGGTGGAATCTGCAAAAGGGTGTTGTCGTAATTCCCGGCTCCAGCAATCCCGACCACATTAAGGAGAATACAGAGCTATATCATTTCACTTTAACAGGTGACGAAATGAACCGTATCAATGCACTTGATCGTGGCGAAAAGCACGATTGGTATTAAAAATGATAGAAACAAAAACAGAATGGTTGTTCTGCCCTATTTGCGGCGGCAAAACTCGTGATAAAATCAGAAGCGATACCATTTTGATAAACTACCCTTTATACTGCCCGAAATGCAAACACGAGAGTTTAATAGTCGTAAAAAATTTCAAAGTAACAGTTCTCAAAGAGCCGGACGCACAGACGCAGAGCCGATGAACTTGTGAGGCAACTCACAGTTTATCGGCTCTTTTCAATAAGTAAAGCAGCCCGCCAAATAAAAAAACAGAGTTTTGGCGGGAGGTTGTGTTACGCTCAAATCCCCCCAAACCCTGTTTTTACAGAACCAAGAAAAACAGACATTGACGAAAAGCCCCGTATCCAGCTCGAACTGATCGGATCTCGGGGATATATTAACTGTTGGCAGTTCAGCAGTGCCCGCTCTAAAAGAAACAGTTTTTCAAACAATCCGAGTAAGGTATATTGCCCGGACTGTTTTTCTATCCCCCAAGCTGTCCCCTCTCCATCTGTTTTGACTGCTCTCCTGTATCTGCCCTCTGAAAATCTATTTTGCCAAAACTGGCTGCGACTCAGGTAGATCACTGTGCGTTTTGTGTCAAAACTGATACCTGCTGTTTTTCCGCACCTACACCGCACTACGCCCAGTTTTCTCAAATAAAGTTTGCAAAGCGCTACATGCAGAATGCGTAAACAAGCGTTTTTATCCGCTGCAATTTAAATACACTATTGTCAATAAAACACTTTTATAGTACAATAATAAGTAACATCTCCATAGACATTTTATTGTTGAAAGGAATAGACAAATGGATAACGTCATAACAATAGCTGCTGCGCCTGCACCCAAAAAGGAACGCATGCTCTCCATTGATTTCATGCGCATTTTCAGCTGCATCTGCATCATCATGCTTCACGAAAGCGGTCACCTTGTGTGGGGCAGCAACTACAGCCTGCTGATTCAGGCGATTGTCCGGCCCAGCCTCTGGTCATTTGCAATGATATCAGGGTACTTTGTGTTGAACCGGCCAATTAAAAGCATCCGAAAATTTTATTTGAAAAATACAGTGCACATCATTATCCCGCTGTTTATCTACAGCGTGTTCTATCAACTGTATGCCAGCATAGATTCTATCGTCGACCTGCGCTCTGCGCTCAACGCGATCTCCCTCAAAGCAATTCTGGCCGGCGATATTTACGGGCATTTTTGGTTTGTCTACACCCTCGTCGGCATGTACCTTGCAGCCCCGTTTCTCCAGATTCTCCTCAACAAGCTGACTAAGGACCGCCTGCTCGGCTTGCTGGCGATCTGCTTTTTCTTCACCGCTATTGTCCCGATCCTAACACAGCTGGGGCTGGGGATTGGTTTTGAATTTCCCTTGGCAGGTACCATGCTGTTCTTCTTCCTTCTGGGCTATGCCTTAAAACAGTTCGATCTGAACCGTTACAGGATCCCCATCTTTATTCTGGGTATTATCAACATCCCTTTAATTTGCTTTACTGCGCTCAATCCCCACCTTGCCCCTTCCATGTTCAACTGCAGCATCAACATGCTCATCGGGGTGATCTTCTATTTTACGCTCTTTTCCCAATTTCGTTTTCAAGCGCCGCGATGGCTTTCTAAAATCACCCTATTTGTCAGCAAACGGACATATGGCATCTATTTGATCCACATCATGGTGATGCAGGTTTTGGCCAACAACTACTTCACCTATACCCCGGCCAACAAATTTTACCTCCCGATTTTTTTGACCCTTCTCAATTTCGTCATCTCATTTCTCATCGCCACAGTTGTGGACCTGTTGCTGGTGACCCCCATCCTTTGGATTTACGACAAAATCCTTGCGTTGCTCGGCAAGGTAGTCAACAGAATGCTACCCGCTGAATAAAACGGCATCCACAGGAGTTTCACCCTTCCACCTATCAAGCAGCTCTTATCAGACAAACGCTGCGCTCAACAATTGGTGGGGATAAAACAGCTTTTTCGCAGTCCCTGATCAAAACCACGCGTTAAACGCGTGGTATGCACAAGCCCTGAAAGGGCATATTACAGGCAAGCGTCTCAAGACGCACCGAATAAGTCCGCCAACCGCATTTCTTTTACAGGTC
>EQ973339.1:286963-302982 GCA_000158655.1 [Clostridium] methylpentosum DSM 5476 | reverse complement strand
CTTTTTTCCTATTTTTTTGTGCTTGAAATTTCCAGCAGTCCTAGCATGCCCAAACATGGGTAACTTATACAACTGGATTCAATCTTTTTTGTTGCTATCCTCCATTTCATTTGTTATAATTTAATATAACCTTTTTTATTCGTATAAAAACTGCAATGGAGGTTCCGCTATGCCGATTAATATACCCGGCAGTCTTCCTGCCGCTTCCGCGCTCGAAAATGAAAATATCTTTATTATGAAACAGGACCGTGCGGAAACCCAGGACATCCGCCCGCTTCGCATTCTCCTATTAAACCTGATGCCAAAAAAGAGCGAGACAGAGACTCAGATTCTGCGGCTGCTCAGTAATTCCCCCCTCCAGGTGGACATCGAGCTGCTCCAGACAGCGAGTCACGTCTCAAAAAACACCCCGCAGCAACATATGATCAAGTTTTACAGCAAGCTCGACGACATCCGCAGCCAGAAATTCGACGGGATGATTGTCACCGGCGCCCCGGTTGAAAACCTCGAATTTGAGGATGTGGACTACTGGGACGAACTCTGTGAAATCTTTGACTGGGCTAAAACCCATGTTTTTTCCACCCTTTATATCTGTTGGGGGGCAATCGCAGGTCTTTACTATCACTATGGAATCAAACGCAAACTGCAGGACGAAAAGATCTTTGGCATCTTTCCCCACAGTGTCCTCGTTCCGCGCAACAGCATTGTGCGCGGATTCGATGAAACCTTTTATGTTCCTCACTCTCGCTATTTCTATCTGGACGCAGAAGAAATCGACAAGTGCAACGACCTGACACTGCTCACTACCTCTTATCTCTCAGGCGTACACATGGTGGCCTCCAACAGTCGCCCCGACTTTTTTATCACAGGGCACTCGGAGTACGACCGCGATACCCTTGCAAACGAATATCAGCGGGATGTGGACAAAGGACTTGATATCCAAATCCCTCACAACTATTTTCCAAATGACGACCCCAACGAGACACCCCGCTTTATCTGGCGCAGCCACGCCAACCTGCTCTTTTCCAACTGGCTCAACTACGTGGTCTACCAAAACACCCCCTATGACATCGACCAGATCGGTCGTTAAAACAAAAAACGCCGGCACACAGTCGCTCGCTTTAAATGCCTGTAAGATCTCTGTTTTCCGCAGATTTCTTACAGGCATTTTTATCTCCCAAACCTTGCTGCACAAACGCATATCCCTTTCAGCCAACCTTCTCGGCTGCAGTTCCTGCGCCCCTGCCCTCTACTTCGCCACACCGTTTTTTTGAATAGATGGTGTCACATTAAAAGTCATGACCACCGGCTAAGCCGATGGCTTGAGTTGAACGTATAGGAGCCTATTACTGGTAAGCATCTCAAGACGCACTAATATTTATCTCGCTTGCAACACTTGCCCTACAGCCTGTAAACGAGCGATTGCCGTTCTAGCGGAAACCATCGTTTCCTGTTAGCGGCTCGTTTCGCTCAATCCTTGAAGTAAAAGCTTTTTTTCGGGATCCCTCCACCGGCAGATCCGGTGGTTTTCCTAACCAATGAAACCAGCGGATTATGTTGGCCAAATCCAACCGACAAGGTAGCAATCCCCTATAGACAAGTATCACACGCCGCTGCATCCCGGCAGAGTCTCCTATCAATCTTTAACAGCGGAGATGCTGCACAATAAAAAGCAAACAAAAAAGGCAGGAAATCAAATTCCTGCCTTTTTCTTGGTTCAATCAGCTTATTTGCTGCGTTTTCTGAGCAGCGAAACGCCTGCCAGCGAGAGCAGGGCTACTGCTGCGATACCTGCAAACGGCGCCTGATCCCCTGTCTTGGGCTGAGCAGCATTTGCGGTGATCGAGGTGTCTCCCTGTGCCGGAGTGGTGGCTGCAGTGTTCTGGTTGTCCACGCTAACCGCCTCAAGGGCTGCCAGTGCGTCCTGAAGGTTCTTGACAACGCTGTCCACAACTGCCTGTTCCTCTTGGCTCAGATCCTGGTCGTTGACGCTTGCAGCATCCGCTCTTGCAGCGAGATAGCGTGCAACGCTCTCCTCGCTGTAGAGGGAGAGGTCAATCTGATCCGTCTGTGCGAGAACGCTCTGGAGAAGCGTCTTATCCGCTTTGAGGCGGAGGTTGAGCAGGGCATCGAGCAGCTCTCCGGTTGCGGTGCGGATCGCGGGCTGCATAGCTGCATTGTCCTGCTGCACTTTGATCGCATTCTGGAGCGCTGCGTCGACTGCCGAGGCACTGCTCTCGGTGTAGTTGCTCAGGACGAGGGAAGAAGCGTATTCGATGACCTTGTTGAGCTGGGTCTTGTCCTGACGGTACTGCAGTTTGACCATGGCTCCGAGCAAGGTATCAATTGCATTTTTGACTTCCTTGTTGGTCGCCTTGTCGTTGTCGTAAACGGCTTTGGCTTCCTTGAGAGCCTCCTGGAATTCCGGCCAACCGGCGGGGAGGTAATCCTCTTCAAGATAGGTGTCGGCATTGTCAATGAGCTTCTTGAGCTCGGTCTTGTCGACAACCGCGACGACGAGCTGTTCCTGTGCGAATAAAAGCTCTTCTTTGGCGCGGTCGATCTCACCCTGGAGAGCGTCCTCGTCGTCCAGCACGGTTTTCGCGTTGGCGAGAGCAAGGACAAAGTTGTCCTTTGCAGGGCCGTCCTCATAGACGTCGAGGTCGAGAGCGGCAGCGGTGTCGTAAGCGGCTTGCAGCTCAGACTTGTCACCCTTCTGGAAGCCCAGCTTGTGAACCTCGTTCATGAGGGTGATCCACGCGTTGTTTACCTCTTCCAGGGTCGCGTCGGTGTTGGCATCCACTGCCTGCGCATCGGCGAGCGCCTGGTCAAAGGTTGCCTGCACGCTGGGGATAGCATTTTTGTATTCATCGGTTGCTTTTACAGCAACAGCGTAGTTGATGACATCTTTCAGAAGCTTGTGGGGCCGGATCATTTCGTCGCTCGGCAGGCCGGTTCCGCCCACCATGTCAAACGAGTAGGTCGGGAGTTTGCCTTCGGTGAGGGCAGTGGGCATGAAGACGCCCTCGTCGCCGCTCGCAATAAACGCCTGCAGCTCTTTGAGCATACCGTCCGCGTAACCAAAGGCTTCCTCGGCAACTGCTTTGCCGAGTTCGGTCGCCTTCTGTTCGGCGAGCTTGGTGTCGTAATCGTAGATCTTGTCCATCTGCTCGCTGACTGCGTTCTGCTGCTCGATCAATTTTTCCTGATAAGCGGCCCAGAACTTGCGAACATTGACGCCGTAGCGGTCGCGGTTGTTGTCACAGGTGTCGGCGAGCTCACAGAACGCCCAGTAGAGAGAATCTTCCACATAGGTGAGCGACTCGCTGTGATATAAATCGTTGGTCTCGGTAATCAGGCTTGCAAAGGTCGGGATGTAGAGGGAGAACTCGGCGCGGGACATGGCGAGCCACTGCACGCTGAGCTGGCTGGCGACGTCGGGGCGCATCTCAAAGATATGGCACTCCGCCTGACGGTCGTTTCCAACGGCGTAAATGCTCGAATCCTTGCTCGTGTCATAGGCCGAGCCCTCGCCGCGGTAGCCGAGCAGCTGCATGGCCTCGAGCGCGGTGACCTTGTGGTCCGGGCTGAAGAGCAGGCCGATCGGGCCAAAGGATTCGCCCTCTCCCGCATTGATGTTGAGGGTTTCGGCGAGCTTTTTGTTGAAGAAATACATACCCTGGTAGTACCGGGTGAGCTGGCCTCTGCCGTCGTTTTTCCAGTTGAGGCCGTTGCCGTAGGTTTTGGCCACGTCAATGTTGCCGTTTTCATCGGTCTGGAGGAATCCGTTTTCCTCCGCAAGGGAAACGAGGTTTGGAGAGGCGATGACATTTTCGGTGTCGGTGACATCGATTACGCCGAGCAGCGTCATGTTGGGCATGACGGCAACCTTGTCGTCGGGCATTTTGATCGCCGCGTACTGATGGCCGGCGAGCTGCTCAAAATACCAGGTTTCGTTGGCATCGGCAAAGAGCAGCGAGTTGCTCTCATAGGAGCCGTAGGTGTCGATGATGTCTGCGAGCAGCTCCGCTGCGTGGCGTGCGGACGTCGCCTGGGACAGTAGCACAGTGCCGAGCGAAATTTCGCTGATGCCGGCCGAGCCGGTGCTTTCCTGCACTTTGCGGACATAGGGATCCGCTTTTCTCGCATTGGAGTTGGCGTTAATCGTGACGGTAGCGGAGAGCGCGACGCCGTTTTCGTTCATGCCAGCCTCGGCAAAGGTCTCCTCATCATTGGGCGGGCTGTTCTCCATGAGCGGCGTGTCCTTTGCCATGGTGTAGCGGTAGGTGTGCGCCGGGTAAGGCATAGTGAAGCCCTGCAGGGTGGGATACATGGAACCGGGTTCGTGGTCCTCCGCCGGATGCACGGTGAAAATTTTGTCGTAGCGCTTGCCGATGTCTTCCGAACGACCGACATAAGCGTAGCCGGTCGCCGAAACGTCCTTGCCGACATAAACGCCGGTACAGGCGGTTGCAGTGACCGATCCGCCCATCAACAGAGCGGTAGCAAGCGCAACTGCTGACAGTAGTTTTTTAAGTCTCATAAAATTCTCCTTTCCTTACAAATCTCTTCGTATGCGGCATTTTTAACGCAAAAAGAAGCTTCGGCTTTACGCCCCCGCCTGTCCCTAGACCAACCGGGTGGCATCTGGGGCGCCGGTTTGCTTTCTGAAACTGTGAACAAATACCGTACGAAATATAATTTGTGTAACTGTTTTAATTTTATATCTTCCGTTCTAAAAAGTCAAGATGAAATATTCCGAAAAATCGCCCTTTATCGACTATTTTTCGTTTTTTCATGTCGCCGCAATACTGATTTATAACTGGAAATCCAGGTGGTGCATCAATCAAACAGGAGGCCATCAAAAGCCCTATTCAACCCTATTTTCACAATTCTTCCCACGCAGCACTGCGCCTGTAAAATATCGTACAAAAGCAGATTTTGTATTCATTTCGCCTCAATAATGTGATATAATGAAAACAATTCTATATAAAAGGAAAATGATCAATTATGAATTCATCATGGTATTTTAATCAACAAGGATAAGGCTGCAGCTGCTAAAACAATAGCAAAGGAACACTTTGTGGTGAAGCCAACAAAAGTTCATGCAATTATCTTTGCTGCTTTTGCGGTGATATGCGCCGTCTTAACAATTGCTTTGATTGTCTTAACAGCAGGAGGCCAACAAAGCCAATATTTCATTTATTTCGCATTTTTCGGAATACTATTTTTGCTAAGCCTTGCTCTCCTGATCAAAGTCCTGCGGTGGAAAGTGGTTGTCGACGGCTCGGAAATTACAGTTCATCCACCTTTCTCAAAAGCATTCACCTTCTATTTCAGCGACATCAGCTCTGCTGTGCGGGAAACAAAAAGTCTGTACGATGGGGAAGCGGAGCGGATCGTAATTCAAACCAAAACCAATCAGAAAATAATCGCCGAGAGTTCACATATTTCATATGAACGGTTCAAGCACAAGATACAATCGGATGTCCCACAGGAATACTTAACGGGGTTTTGAATGAGTACCCCCGCTCATCTTTTCGCAAAAGGTCTCCCGGATCAATCCGGGGGACCTTTTGCGCTCAGTGAGGACCTCCTTCACCCGGTTCCACTTTCACACAGGCACACAAATCCGGTCTAACTGAGATGTTCCCCTCATATCTATGGACTAGCAGAATTTTTTTGAAAACGGGGGACGATTGATTTGAAGCTCATGGAAATTGTGAAACAGGATTACTCGGCCGGCCAGCCGCTGCCTCCGACCGGAAAGGGCGGGCTCACCGCCAAACAGGCGCAGGAACGGCTCGCCGCCGAAGGGCCCAACCAGCTCAAGGGCAAAAAAAAGGTCAGCGCGCTCAAGTTGTTCACCGACCAATTCAAGGATTTTCTCGTCATGATCCTGCTCGTCTCCACCGCGGCCTCTGTTTTTATGGGGGAGATCACCGAGGCGATTGCAATTGCAATCATCGTGCTCGCCAACGCGGTCATGGGATTCGCGCAGGAATACAAGACCGAAAAGACGATTGAAGCGCTCAAAAATATGTCCGCTCCCACTGCCAAGGTCTACCGCGACGGCCAGCTCACCGAGCTCGACACCACTGGGCTTGTGCGGGGCGACCTCATCCTCGTGGAGGCGGGCGACCGGGTTCCCGCGGACGCGGTGCTGCTCGAATCGGTCTGTATGCAGGCGGACGAGGCGATTCTCACCGGAGAATCGGTGCCGGCGAGCAAGCTGGAGGACCCCTCCGCCAGCGAGACAAACGAACCGAACAAGCCGAACATCCTTTATATGGGTACCTCGATCACCAAGGGCCACGGCAAGGCGCGGGTCATCGCAACCGGGATGAACACCCAGATGGGCAAAATCGCCGACATGCTCGACGAAATCGAGGAACAGCCCACCCCGCTGCAAAAACGGCTGGATGAACTCGGAAAATACATCGCAGTCGGCTGCCTTGCCATCGCTGCGGTGATCATGATCGCCGGGCTGCTGCGGGGCGAGCCGCTCATTCAGATGATCATCACCGGCGTCTCTCTCGCCGTGGCTGCTGTCCCCGAAGGTCTGGCCGCAATCGTCACCATTGCGCTCGCCCTCGCCGTCAAGCGAATGGTCCGGAGAAAAGCACTCATCCGCAAGCTGCACGCAGTCGAAACCCTGGGGTGCGCGAGCGTCATCTGCTCGGATAAGACCGGCACGCTGACCGAAAACAAGATGACAGTCAAACAGATCTTCACCCTAGATGACCGCCTTGAAGTCGAGGGCAACGGCTATCAAAAGGCAGGCTCGTTTCTCCTCGCAGGGGAACGGGTCAATGTAGGCCTCATGCCCGCAGTCAAAAGCCTGCTCGAGGTCGCGGTGGTGTGCAACAACGCCCAGCTCACCGGACCTGCCAAGCAGGATCTGCGCGACCGGACCCGAAACCGCTCCAAGGGGAGCTGGGGCGCGGTTGGGGAGCCCACCGAAATCGCCCTGCTCATCGCGGGAGCCAAGGCGGGGATGACGGCTGATTCCCTTGCGGACGAATACACCAAGGTGGACGAGATTCCGTTTGACTCCACCCGAAAATGCATGTCAGTCATCGTCAAAAACCGCAGCGGCAGGAGGTTTATCTTCACCAAAGGCGCCTATGACGTACTCATCAAAAAATGTGGTTACATCCACACCCACAACGGAACAGTGAAGCTCAGTGAGCAGCACATCCGCCAGATCGACCACGCAAACGAGGAGATGGCGGCGGGAGGCATGCGAGTGCTCGGGGTGGCGATGCGGGAGCTGACAGGGGGCGATGCAAAGGAGAGCGACCTTGTCTTTCTCGGCCTGCTCGGCATGATCGACCCACCCCGCAAACAGGCGAAAAAAGCGGTGCAGACCTGCCACCGCGCAGGGGTCAAAACGGTGATGATCACCGGAGACCACAAACTGACCGCCTGCGCTGTCGCCAAACAGATCGGTATTTTTCGGGAGGGCAATCTCTGCATGACCGGCGCCGAAATTGACCAGATGAGCGACGACGAATTTGCCAAAATCGTCAACAAGGTCACCGTCTTTGCACGGGTCAGTCCCAGCCACAAGCTCAAAATTGTCCGCGCTCTCAAGCGCAGAGGCCACATTGTCGCAATGACAGGGGATGGCGTCAACGACGCCCCCGCCATCAAGGAGGCGGACATCGGGGTCTCCATGGGGATCACCGGCAGCGATGTCACCAAACAGGCGGCCGACGTCATCCTCATGGACGACAACTTCGCAACCCTGGTCGCCGCAATCGAAGAAGGCAGGGTGATCTACAGCAACATCCGCAAATTCATCCGATACCTGCTCTCCTGCAACATCGGCGAGGTCATGACGATGTTTGCCGGCATGATCATGGGGATGCCGGTCGTGCTGCTGCCAATGCAGATTCTGCTCATCAACCTCGTCACCGACGGCCTGCCAGCCATCGCGCTCGGCCTTGAACCTGCGGAGGACAACACCATGAAGCGCAGGCCCCGCAGAGCGGATGAAAGCGTCTTTTCAGGGGGACTGGTGCACACCATTGTATTCCGCGGCGTGCTCATCGGTTTTACCACCCTCGCCGTGTTTATCCTCATCTTCCGCATGAGTCTGAGTGTCGATGCGGCGCGTACCGGGGCGTTTTTGACCCTTGTGCTCACCCAGCTCATCCACGTCTTTGAGTGCAAGAGTGAGACCAAGTCGATCTTCACCATTCCGTATTTCAACAACATCAAGCTCATCCTCGCCGTGCTCTTCTCCGCCTGCGTCACCTTTGCGGGCATCTATTTTGCTCCGCTCAACGCAGTGCTACGCACCGTTCCCCTCACCCAGCCGCAGCTGCTCACTGCAGTGGGCTTGAGCCTGCTCGTCCCGGTCATCAACGCGGTGTTCCTCGCGCTGAAACGGCGCAGGCCGCTTGGGGAGGAGCGGTGAGCAGAGTCAAACTCCATCGCTTCAACAGTGACTCCCTTCCGATCCAGAGTCCCTGGTCAATCATTCTCAGTTCTGGTCGCCGGCAACCACTCCAAAACCCACTTGCGTTTCTTCTCCTCTCAGGATTTGACGGTTTGTTCTGCTCAGTCGCCCCATGCCCTAACGTGCGGCGAATCTCCACACTTTTCCTACAGCCAACTCAGCTGGTTGCAGAAATCCAGCAAAACCACCTGTGAATGGGCGCGTGCCCAGACCAAAACGACCAATGGCTGGCTTCGCTCCATGAGAGGTATCGCATAGAATCATTGCATCACACACGGCAACCTGTGAACGGTTCAAATTCACCTGCCATTTGAACCGATCTATTCCGATGGCTGTCTATTGAGCTCTTGCTTGGCAAAACTTTTCTTTCCTTGACAAACCTTTCGCTTTTTCTTTCTACCTCAGGTAAAACCAAGGGCTTTATCAAACAAAAGCGTACAATGAAAAAAGGCATCCGGGCTATCGAGCGGACGGATGCCTTTTTAAATTGGAGCGTGTTCCTAGTTTGCTGCTCAAGACCAAGAATCGGGGTGGTCAGTTTTATCCAGAATAAAGTCGGTGCTCGTCTGGTAAAAACGGGCGAGCCGAAGCAGCGCAGCCGCTGTAAGATCCCGTTCCCCTGTTTCATATTTTGAGTAGGTTGCCTGACTAACATGGAGAATCTCAGCCAGCCGTTTCTGAGTCAATCCTTTGCTGAGCCGCAGTTCCTTAATTCTGTGGTACATTTCCTCACCTCTTTGACTATTTCTTCACAATTTGGAGTACATTTTTGTACCATAAAAACAGGATAGCACAATATTGTACCGCTGTCAACATCACATTCCAATCTTGTATTATAATAGTAATATTGGAATAAAATTGTATTATTTAGTATTTTCTAGTAGTAAAGTAAGGATTGAGCATGTACCGTTATCAACGATTGAGGGATTTACGAGAGGACAAGGATTTGCTGCAACGGGATATCGCCCAGCTACTCGCAACGTCGGAACGACAGTATAGTCGCTGGGAAACCGGCTTTTCAGAGATTCCGGCGCATCATCTTATCACACTGGCCGACTACTACAACACTTCAGTGGACTATATATTGGGACGAACCAACAGCAAATAGAAAATCAAAACCACGCGTTGAACGCGTGGTATGCCCAGGCCCTATAAGGGCCTATCTACTGTGGTAGTCCCCTAAAGGGGACACCGAAAAGCCTGACAACCATACTTTTACCACGGGCAGCCCCCTACTCGGGAGCTGTTTTTATTTGCCCTGTTTTACCGGCTCACCCGTAAACGGGCTACCAACTCCTTGAGACTAATTTGGTCATTCATAATATCTTCCTGTAATTGATTCTGAATGTACTCTTGGATTGCCCCTTCATACTTTCTAACTGTGTCCACATAATACCCTCTGCACCAAAAATGTCGGTTCCCATATTTGTACTTCAGCTTGGCATGTCGGTCGAATATCACCAGGCTGCTTTTACTTTTCAAGTATCCCATGTATTGTGCCACGCTCATGTGCGGTGGTATTGCCACGAGCATATGGATATGATTCGGACAACATTCCGCTTCTATGATTTCTACTCCCTTTCGTTTACTCAACTCTCTAAGGATTTTTCCTACATCTGCCTTGAGTTTTCCATATATCTCTTGTCTTCGATGACTTTGGGGCAAACACGATATGATACTTGCATCTCCATTTGCTATGTGATAAACTTTTTACGTCATTCATTTGACTTGAACCTCCTGTGTTTTGATGGTGTGGTTGCCAGACCTTCTCCATTCTACCACACTGGAGGTTCTTCCTTTTGCTAAAGTGTATTTTTTTGACCTCCAGTTCAACTGGTGGTTTTTTCTTGCCTACTCGGTGGCGCTTTGTGCTGGTCTGGTTTTTAGTTTCTGCTGAAACAGGAAGCCCGCTGCCGAGACGGAATTCTAGATGGATAACTCCCCGGCAGTTGCGTTGTCTCAGTCGCTTTCCTTTGTGAAGATTTCACAACCTGGGCCGTTTTGTCCAATCCCCGCTGTTCCCCCTGGTTGTACAGGGCGATCTTTCCGAGCAAGCTGTCATAAAGATCCCCCTCGGAGCGGAGAATTTGAGTTTCGGGCAACCTCTCGCGCATCCCGTCCAGTGCATCCAAGGGCCGAACCCTGTGCAAAGCTGTTTGAGACATGCTATGGCTCTGACACGGCAGTTTTGCCCGGATGTGTAATCTCTTTTAAACGGTAAGTCTCACAGGCAGTTGCACAGGTGAAAATCTTTTTCTTCTTTTTTTGCAATTTTCGACCATGCGACTATCACGGCAGCCTGACACAAAAACATCCGCCCTGTTGGACAACAGGACGGATGTCTCTTTTTAGATAGAGTCGTCGTTTGCTCCGCAGCACTTTTTATATTTTTTGCCGCTGCCGCAGGGACAGGGATCGTTGCGGCCGACTTTTTTCTTGTTTTTGACCGGCTCTTTGCGCAGGGTGTCATCCCCTCCGCCTGACATCGCGGTCGGTTTCGCCACCTGTTCGCGTTTGGGCTCTTCCTCAGTGCGGATACGGATGGTGAGCAGCATCCGGACGGTGTCCTCCTTGATCGAAGCGATCATTTCATCGAACATGTCAAAGCCCTCGAGGCGATATTCCACGATCGGGTCACGCTGGCCGTAGGCGCGCAGGTGCATACCGCGGCGGAGTTCGTCCATTGCGTCGATGTGATCCATCCACTTGGTGTCAACCACCCGCAGCATAATGACGCGCTCGAGCTCCCGCATGTGCTCCGAACCGATGAGCGATTCTTTTTCGGTGTATTTTTCCACCGCCTTGTCGCGCAACACCTGCTTGATGTCCTCTTTGTTGATTTCACCAAGCTCCACGCCCTCATATTTGAGGTCATCTTCAGTGGTGAGCACGTTGAGGAAATAGTCGCGCAGTCCATCGATGTTCCAGTTGTCGTGAACCTCGTCGTCGTTGAGATAACGGTCGACTGTTTCGCCAATCCACTCGCTCATCATCTGAGCAATGTAATCCTTGAGGTTCTCCCCGTTGAGTACCTTGCCGCGCTGGCCGTAGATGATCTCACGCTGAGCGTTCATGACGTCGTCGAACTGCAGAGTGTTCTTACGGATGCTGAAGTTGCGTCCCTCCACTTTGCGCTGGGCGGATTCAATCGAATTGGAGAGCATCTTGTTCTCAATCGGCTGATCCTCTTCAATCTTCAGCGCGTTCATGAGGTTTTGGATCCGCTCGCCGCCAAACAGGCGCATGAGGTCGTCCTCGAGCGAGAGGTAGAACCGGCTCGCGCCCGGGTCGCCCTGACGGCCGGCACGTCCGCGCAGCTGGTTGTCAATGCGGCGAGAGTCGTGGCGCTCGGTGCCCAGAATAAACAGGCCGCCCGCTTCCCGGACCTCTTCCGCCTCGGTTGCGATCTCTTTTTTATACTTTTCGTTGAGCTCTTTGTAGGTCTGGCGCGCTTCGAGAATTTCCTCATCCTCAGTCTCGCCGTAGGCGGTCGCCTCGTAAATCATCTCTTCGGAGTAACCCTTTTTGCGCATCTCCGCTTTTGCCATGAATTCGGCGTTACCGCCGAGCATGATGTCAGTACCGCGTCCGGCCATGTTGGTCGCAATGGTGACAGCGCCCTTCTTACCGGCCTGGGCGACGATCTCCGCTTCTCGTTCATGATACTTTGCGTTGAGCACCGAGTGCTTGACACCGCGTTTTTTGAGCATCGAGCTGAGAAGCTCGGATTTTTCAATGCTGATGGTGCCGACGAGGACCGGCTGGCCCTTCTCGTGGCTTTCGATGATCTGCTCGATCACCGCAAGGAATTTTCCGTTTTCAGTCTTGTACACCGAGTCGTCGTAGTCTTTTCTCTGAACTGGGCGGTTGGTCGGGATCTCGACGACATCGAGTTTGTAGATCTCGCGGAACTCGCTCTCTTCGGTCATCGCAGTACCGGTCATACCTGAGAGTTTGGTGTAAAGGCGGAAGAAGTTCTGGAAGGTGATGGTCGCGAGGGTCTTGGACTCGCGCTCCACCTTGACGCCCTCCTTCGCCTCAATCGCCTGGTGAAGGCCTTCGTTATAACGGCGGCCGATCATCAGACGGCCGGTGAATTCGTCGACGATGATTACCTCGCCGTCCTTGACGACGTAGTCGGTGTCGCGGTGCATGATGCCGTGCGCCTTGATCGCCTGGTTGATGTGGTGCAGCAGCGTCATGTTCTCCATATCAGTGAGGTTTTCGACGTTGAAATAGCTCTCCGCCTTTTTGACGCCAAACGGGGTCAAAGTTGCGGTCTTTGCCTTTTCATCGACGATGTAGTCGGCCTCAATGTCGTCGTGTTCCTCTTTTTCGTCCATCTCAGCGACTTTGTACATCGTTAAGGTTTTGGCAAAGCCGTCGGCGATGGTGTAGAGTTCGGTCGATTTATCCCCCTGGCCCGAAATGATCAGCGGGGTTCTCGCTTCATCGATGAGGATCGAGTCGACCTCGTCGACAATGGCGTAGTTAAATTCTCTCTGAACCTTCTGTTCTTTGTAAATGCACATGTTGTCGCGCAGGTAGTCAAAGCCGAGTTCGTTGTTGGTGCCATAGGTGATGTCGGCTGCATAGGCCTTGCGGCGGTCGTCGTTGTCGAGATCGTGAATGATCAAGCCGACGGTGAGCCCGAGATAGCGGTACACCTTACCCATCCACTCGGAGTCGCGCTTTGCGAGGTAGTCATTGACAGTGACGATATGTACGCCTTTGCCGGTCAGACCGTTTAAATAAGCCGGGAGGGTCGCCACAAGGGTCTTACCTTCACCGGTTTTCATTTCAGCGATGCGTCCCTGGTGCAGGACGATACCGCCGATAATCTGAACAGGGAAATGGCGCATGCCGAGAACGCGGTCGGACGCTTCGCGGCAGACGGCGAACGCATCGGGGAGGATGTCGTCGGTGGTCTCACCGTTTTTGAGGCGGTCTTTGAGGATGTTGGTCTGGTTTTTCAGTTCGCTTTCGCTCATCGCCTTGTATTTGGATTCGAGGTCGAGCACCCGCTGCATCAGCGGCTTAATGCGTTTAACCTCTTTATCACTGTACGAGCCGAAGATTTTGGTTATTAAGCCCATCTAAATTACTCCTTGCAAGATGCCCTGCGGCATCAACTGTTATGGTAGCGAGACGGCTGGCTAGCCGTCTGCAGGGCGAAGGCTGTCAGTCACCTGGCAAAACTCACCCATGCTAAAATGATATATTCCCTATTATATAGGCAAAGTACCATTTAATCAAGTACTTTTTTATGAATACCGGGCAGTTTTAGACAAAAAATCCGTTTGTTTCTACATCAAATCTTGAGTGGACAACGCAGAACAGGCCGATTCTAATGCCGTGAACAGCACCGTTGGCGGACCAATTGTTGTTTCGGGACAGAGGAAACAATCAATTCTCATAAAAGAAACGGATGATCTGGCCCCGACTGAATGATGTCCTCACAGCACAAAGTAAATCCACCTCCACTTTCTCATCGCGTATTATCAGTACAGTAGAGAATCCTTGTTGCTTATTCGTCACTTTGCCTTAATGATAATTTATAAAGCTATTATAATTTAGTATTTTTGTTGAAATAAACGACAAATTATGCTATAATACGACAAAAGGAGTGTGATTTCTGTGAAAAAGATTTGTAGTTCCCTACTCGCGTTCTGCCTCTGCGTGACACTGGCCTCAGGGTGTACACGAGACTTGAGGGATCCCCCGTCCTCTCAACCTCCCCAGTCTTCCAGTGAGGCGAGTTCCCAGGCCGTGGCAACCAAAACATCGGACTTTGATGAAACGACCAACCAGCTCGAAGAACTCTTTGGCGTCAGTTATCAGGTCCCCGCTTCATGGGAAAGAAGTCAGGACGGCGAACAGTCGCTGTTTTACACCCCGAAGTCGGGCGGAAAACTGCTTGTCGGAATCTACTCGGAAGAAAAAGATTTTGATCTGAGCAGCAAACTGAATGCTTACGCCTGTGCAGATGCCATCCAGGAGGGATTTGAGGGGACAGATGGCGTGGAGGATCTCAAGATGACGTCAATCGGTCAAAATTCCGCAATCAGATTTTCCTTCTCAACCACAGGGCTCGGTTTTCTCGCTCGAATGGACTGCCTGCTGGTCAATGTCCCCGCAGGGGTATTTGGATGGGTCATGGTAACCCCAGACAACTGTGAATACGATTATACAAACGACTTTAACCAGATACTAAAATCAGCTGAAATCGCTGAGGAGAAGCCCCACACGGTTAGGGAGCCCGTGGACATCATTGAGGATGGAGTCAAGATCGGCACACTGACAATTAACAGCGTGACCAGGACGGACAAACGCAACCGATTTGCCGAAGAAACGCCCGCAGAGGTTGTCATCATCGATTACACCTATGAAAACACTGCCAGCGAGGATGACCTCTATCTGTTCAGCTCTTATTTCCAGGTTATTGACAGCGGCGGCAACGTCTGCACCACCCATCCCCTCACCGGCCTGACCCATGCGCAGAAAGCGCCGGTTGGCGCTAAATCCACTGCCCAGGAGGCCTACAACCTCACTGTGGAAAGCCCCACGATCACCTTTATTTTTAAGCCAAAGATGTTTGACAATAAAGATGCCATCAAATTTGAGCTTCCGGTTCAATAAATTCGATTGATCATGTGGTAAAAAAGTTCAGGTCTCCCCGATCTCGCGCTTCCCCGTTCTATTGGATACACGGGGCAACGGTTCTGTTCTCTGACCAACAGCCGGATAAGCAGCCAGCTGCCCTCATTTCCCGGCCACCGGGACACAACCTTTTCTCCCTAGCAAAATCAGAGAAGTACCCGCAGTCAGGACCCCCGGCGAAGCCGGGGCTTGAGTAAGCCCTGGAAGGGCATAATACGGACAACGCCCCTCAAGGATGAATGAGTCGGCCAACTGCATTGCTGACTCATGGCGGCTCCTTAAGGGGCTTTTCTTATGCTTTGGTATTCTTGCTACCCGTAAACAGGTCAACAAACTCTTTGAGGCTCATTTGATCTGCAATCTGATCTTCCTCAAGCTGCCTCTTGATATATTCCTATATTTGCTTTTTATTCCTCCCTACTGTATCCACTTAATACCCTCTTGCCCAGAAATGTCGATCGCCATACTGATACTTTAGATTTGCATGTCTGTCGAATATCATCAGGCTGCTTTTCCTTTTGAGATATCCCAAGATTTGTGATACACTATACTTCGGTGGAATACTGATGAGCATATGGATGTGATCCGGGCACGCTTCTGCCTGTATGATCTCCACTCCTTTTTGCTCGCACAACTTTCTGAGGATTTTTCCTATATCCGCTCTTATTTGTCCATATATCACCATTCTTCGATATTTCGGTGCAAATACCACATGATACTGGCATCTCCATGTTGTGTGTTGCAGGCTTGCGATATCTTTCTGAAAAGACCTCCTTGTATTTTGTTGGTGCAGTTGGCCGACCGCACTTCCATGATACCAGGGGGCTTTTCACTATATAATTCTTTTTATTCTCCCCGGCAGAGCCGGGGGTTGTTGTTTCGCTAAAGCTAA
>EQ973339.1:252669-286724 GCA_000158655.1 [Clostridium] methylpentosum DSM 5476 | reverse complement strand
CCAGTACAAGCGCATATACAAAGCTCTCATACAAAGCGGGCCTGCGCGTGTTGATTTTCACCAACACACGCAGGCCCGCTGCTGTGTTTCAAACAGGCAGAAAAGCTATCCCTTGGTAATCTGCTGGACATAGAGCAGGGGATACCCCGTCCTCTGGGCAATCTCCTCTGCGCTCATACCCTCTTTCGCGCAGCGGCGGAGAACCGCTTCCATGCTTTCCCCAATCTCGATGATGTAGCGGTCGGGGTCGTACAAGCGGATGCTGCGCTGCATCCACGGCGCTTCCTCCATGCCGTGAAGCAGTTCGACTGATGGATCGGCCGTAAGCCGCGCTGCAATCCCCTCGATGTCGTCCTCCTCGAAATACAGCTCGGTGCTGTTGGAGCCGAGGACGACTTTCTCATCATCCAGATGGATCATATTCGCGTAATGCGGCTTGAGCTGGATGGAGAATCCAGAGACAAACGAGACGTTTTCACCGAAATCCATTCCGACCTTCTGCCCGAGCACCTCTTCATAAAACCTGCGGGAGACCGCCACATCCTTGACCGCGAGCAGGGGGCCCATAAACTTCATATGGGTTCCCTCCTGCTTGGCCCACTCGTTGCACCGGCGGATGCGTTTGCCCTCATCCCCCTGCTGTTCGTCGTAGGCGAACTGGTTGAGCAGGCCGCAGGGAAATTCCCTACACTGCCCACAGTGCTCCAGCCCATGCCCTTCGCAGCAGGACTTGACCGGGCAAACCTCCCCCCAAAACGGTTTGTCAATCTTGGTGCACCCCTTGCACCCCATCTGTTCTCTGTATGTACATTCGCCGCACAAAATGCCGCACCTTGATTCTGCCATGTTCAGCACCTCCGGTTATTTGACTGTTTTCTTCAGTATATCCGAAAATTTGAGGGTTTCATTGTAAAAACCGGACATGTTAAGGAGGTACTGCCGTGGTGTGGCGCCGCACACCTCTTTAAAATCCCGGATAAAGTGCGCCTGATCGTAAAAACCGCTGTCCTGCGCAAGGTCGGTGAGACTGCCCTCCCCGATGTTCATCCGCTGAATTGCCCCGTTGACCCGCAGCAGGCGGGAAAATTTTTTGACCCCCATCCCGACCTTGGCGTTGAACAGCCGATTGATTTGCCGTTCGCTGTAGCAGAGCAGACGGGAGAGTTCGGCCACCGGGAGGCTTCCGCCCTGCTGCTTGAGCAGCGCGACCGCGTGAGAGAGCAGACGTGTGTCCTCGTCCGGGAGCATGGATAGGAGCAGGCGGTCCACCCGCATCACCAGTTCATCGAGGTCTTTCGCCCCTTCTGCCGCCTCCCGCACGCCAGCGTAGAGGGCGGGGCAGACCTCCTCCACCGTCATCCTGCGGTCGGTGAGCTCGTCCTGGCAGTCCCCTACAAACCGGGAGAGCCCGCCTGGGAGGAATTCCACAAACAACCGCACCGGCGCCTCGTTAAAATCGCTCTCCACCACAACCACCCGGGTTGTCGCCCCGTAGAGGATACTCGAAAGCTTATTGTCAAGGGTGAAGACGAAGCATCCGCTCGCGTCGGGGACAAGGGCAAGCCGGCTGGGCATCTGCGCCTCAAAATTCGGATGGGTCAGGGTGTAGTGCGCGATGTAGGGGCGCAGCAACGGATGGGGTGCAAGATAGATGTGCACTGGCGAGCGCCCAATTTCATTCTGGTGCCGGTTGGTAAAGGAATACTCCACGATTTCCCTCCTTTGCGTGCAATGTACAACAGGCACCCGGCCGTCTGGCCGGGTGCCTGAGCATATCGACAAAGTCAACTCTTTTGGGGAGAAGATATCTCCTCCTCGAACCTTTCGCAGGGCAAATGCCTGGAAACCTGCATTTGCTGTGGGGCCATCCGACGCGCAGGCCGCCGGACCACTTCTTTTTTCACCTGAAATAGTTTCTTGACAATCACAGGCGACCGGGTGTCTGTCGTTTTATCCGCCGATCTGGCAGTGCAAACGGGTTTGACGCGCCACTTCGAGCAGTTCCTCCAGCGCTTCGTTGCTCTGCGGCTTGATCTCTTTGAGCCGGTAATCTCGGCCAAGCCCGGTGTACTTGTCCTCCCCCAAACGGTGATAAGGGAGTAGGTGCAGGCGTGTGACCCCTGGCAGGCTCTCGGCGAACTTCGCAATCGCATAGATCTCCTGCGGGGTGTTGTTAAACGTCGGTATCACTGGTACGCGGATGGTGAGATCCACCCCTGACTGGGCGAGCTTGCGCGCGTTTTCCAAAATGAGGCGGTTGGACTTTCCGGTAAACTCCTGGTGTTTTTTGTCGTCCACCTGTTTGATATCCATCAGCACGTAGTCGACATAGGGCAACACAAGCTCAATCTTTTCCCAGCTGGTGTACGCAGTCGTCTCAATCGCTGTGTTGACGCCGTGCTCTTGGCAGGCGCGCAGGATCGCTGCGGCAAATTCCGGCTGGAACAGGCACTCCCCGCCCGAGAGGGTCACCCCTCCCCCGGACCTGCGGTAATAACTCGCGTCCTTGAGGACTTCGCTCAGCACCTCGGCGACGGTCACATCCCGCCCCATGGTTTTGGGCTTTCCATCCACCACCATTTCCTCAACCTGATGGTGCTGCGATTCTGGGTTGCAGCACCAGCGGCAACGCAGCGGGCAGCCCTTGAGAAAGATAATGGTGCGGATGCCTGGACCGTCATGCACCGAAAAGCGCTGAATGTCAAAAATCCTGCCGCGGGTCTGTAAATAATTCTGTTCCATAGGAACCTCCGATATTATTGAAATACGTGCTGGGTCCGCTTGATAATGTCGTCCTGCAGGCTCTTGGAGAGGGAGGTGAACAGCGCGCTGTAGCCCGCAACGCGGACCACCAGCGTCTTGTAGTTCTCTGGGTGCTTCTGGGCGTCGAGCAGCGTCTCACGGCTGACGACGTTGAACTGCACATGGCTCCCCTTCTGGTCGAAATACGCCCGGATGAGGGAGACAAAGTTATCGAGACCCCTGCGCCCGCTCAGCGCGGAGGGGTGGAACTTCTGGTTAAAGAGGGTGCCGTTCGACGCGATGTAGTGGTCGAGACGGGAGACCGAGTTGCACGCCGCAGTCGGGCCGTGGGTGTCTTTGCCCGAGGTCGGGGAGACGCCGTCCGCAACCGGGGTGTGGGCGAGTCTGCCGTCCGGAGTCGCTCCGGTCTGCGCGCCGAGCGGCACGTTGGCGGACACTGGGTAAAGACCGGCCTGGAAGATACCGCCGCGGGGATTTTTAAAGGTCTCAAGGGGCTTGGAGTAAGTGTAGGCGACTTCTCTTGCGAAGGCGTCGACCTCCTCGATGTCGTTGCCGTATTTCGGCACCTCGTCGATCATCTGGAGCAGCTGCTCATACCGCTGCTTTTCCTCCGGCGAGCAGCACTGCTGCGCCACCATGCCGTACACCGCGCCGATCTGCGCCTCGGTGACGGTCTCGCCCTTCTCGATCAGCCCTTGGACAATTCCGGCAGTGATATTTTTGGCCTCCTCTTCCGAGATGCCCTGGCCGTAGTTGCACTCGAGCGCACGCTTAAATTCCGCCATACTCACCTTTTTCTCATCGTACACGAGCTTTTTAATCGCCCAGAGGGAGTCGGTCATGTTGGCGATGCCAAAGCCCTGGGGACCGGTAAAGTTGTAAATGGCCCCGCCCTCCTGGACGCTCTTGCCCCGGCCGATGCAGTCCTCAATCATGGAGGAGAGGAAGGGCAGCGGGCAGCGCTCGGCGTGTGCGACGTCAATGGCATTGTCCGCGTTGACGAGCAGTCCGATGAGATATTCGCTCTGCTTTTTATAGGCGTCGAAGAATTCTTCGAAGGTTTTCATTTGGGTGACGTCCCCGGTCGGGATACCGACCATGACGCCGTTTTCCATCCCGTTGGAAAAAACGAGTTCAAGCGGACGGCACATGTTGTAGAATGCCGCGTCGTGCCAGCCCTCGGTTTTGGCTGATTTCTGCGGCTCCACGCAGCCGATGATGTTGTAATCCCGCGCATCCGCCATGGTGAGGCCGCGGCTGACGAGCGAGGGAATAATGACCTCGTCGTTGTAATAGGCGGGCAGGCCGATGCCGGTGCGGGTGAGCTCAGCGCATTTGATGAGGAATTCGTGGGGGGTGCCGTTCCACACCCGGGCCGAGAGCGACGGCTGGGGAAGCCCGACGTGCATCGAGGCCTCGACGCACATGAACGAGAGGTCGTTGGTGACGTCCCGCCCCTCCTCATCCTGGCCGCCGGCACAGAGGTTTTGGAACAGGCTGTAGCCCGCAAATCCCTCGGCAGAAGCTGCATCGCGCGCCTTATTGAGGTCGTTGAGCTTAACCCAGATGCAGTCCATGAGCTCCTGGGCCTTTTCACGGGTGATTTTTCCCTCTTTGAGATCTTTTTCAAAGTAGGGGTACATGTATTGGTCAAACCGGCCGGGCGAAATCGAATGTCCGCTCGACTCGAGCTGGAGCAGCTGCTGGATGAACCAGAACGACTGGCAGGCCTCATAAAAGTTGCGGGCGGGCTTGCCGGGCACCTGGGTGCAGTTGCGGGCGATCTTGACGAGCTCGAGCTTGCGCTCGGGGTCGACACACTCCTCGGCCTGTGCCATCGCAAGTTCGGCATAGCGGTGGGCGTAATCAATAACCGCCTTGCAGCTGAGGATCACAGCATTCAGAAAATGACTGCGTTTTGCGTAGTCCCCGTCGGACACTTTCAGCTTTGCAAGCGCCTGCTCCGCCTCGGCGATGATCCCCTCGTAGCCGACGGCGAGAATTTTGCCGTAGCAGACGGTGACATGTCCCACGCCGTTGTAGAAATAGTTGCCGGGGGTAAAGATGTTGTGCTCGATCGCAGTGAGGGTTTCGGGTGCCATGTAGGAGGTTGCGAGCTCACTCGTGGTCTTGCCCTTCCAGTATTTGAACGCCTCGTGGAGCCTTGCCTTGGTCTCTTCCGAGATGTAAAACGGGTCAGCGGTGCGGGTCGCCATGGTGTCAAATTCATCTTCAACCCATTCGAACGAAAACTCGGGGAACGCCTGGGAACTGCGCGGGGCAACCGTGTTGCTGCCGACAATGAGCTCATTTTCCCGAATCACGATTGGGATGTGCTTTAATATGTGCTCAAATGCCTTGGCGCGGCGGGTGATGATCGGCTCGCCCTCGGTCTGTCTGTAGGACTCGGTGAGCAACACTGCGCGGTCGGCCTCCATCTGGGGCATCTGGGCAAATAGGTCGTCCTTTAATTTTTGGATACGCGGGCTAACGGGGATGGAATCGGTGTAAAAATTCTTCATAAAAACTGCGCTCCTTTGCAATAAAAGGTTCCGGGCTGGCAAAGCAGCCCATTGGCAAATAGAAAGCGGGCCCTTGCTGGAGTCCGCTGAGATTACACATATCACCGGGGACAGTGTCCCCCGCATGGTAAGCGTCCTCTCCCACCGAAAGGTGCATTTTCTTCGGATATGGCAGGTCTCCTGGCTTGAACATCTCTTTACTCGCCGGCCTTCCCGATTGCTCAGTGGCGCGTTCGGCTTTCATCCGTTCTCACAGTAGCGGGGGCTGCTGCGGATTCGTCACCGCATTCCCTTTTCATGCCCGGACGGGGATTTCCCCGCGGACAACCATATCGATTTTATTATAGCTTTTTTTGGTGTAAAAGTCAATGAAGAGGACACAAAAACGGCGGGAACCTGCCCGCTGTGATCAGAGCAATTCCCAATCCTGCTCTGAGCCGGCCCAAGCCAGGCTTCCCGTTCCGTTCTCCGCCCTGCACTCCGGTTTGACCACTGACGCAGGGAGCAGGCGCCTGCCCGCAAACAGCGCCCAGCACAAGATTCCTTGTTCCACAGCAAAGACCCCAGCGTATGTTTTGTTTCTCGCCTATTCCATTTCAGTCCAAAAACGCCCATTTCAGAACTCTGTAGAAACGAAATATTTTTACACGCCACTCTGTCCTCGCTGTTTTCGCGTGGAACTACCTGCCTGCTCTACAGGTCGGTAATGGATTGCGGTCGGAGATTTCCCCACAGGAGATGCCGGAGCAAATACTGGTCTGAGCACACCAAAGGGCGGCTGGAACAGAAACTCCCGCCGCCCTTTGGTGCTTATTTCAATCCATGATCCTCTTTCGATACCACCTCGGGTATGTTGAGAATCGATTCGGCCATGTCAGCCCTCATCACAATGATGGCGTAGCCCCCTTTTTCGCCAGGGTACTTGTAGGTATAGGTGTACACAGAGTTCTGTTCATCCTCTGCGATCCGGTCACCGTTCCCACCGATCAGCTTTAAAAGTTCGTAATTATCCATACCCATCCAAATCTTGTCAAATTCTTCTTTCCTGATCCCCGAAGGCCCTGCGCCTTTTTCCCCACATCCGGCAAACAGCGCCGCACAAAGTGCCGCTGCCAACAGCGTGACCAAAATCTCCTAAACACTCCTTGCTTTGTTTTTAATAATCGTATCATAGTGCTTAAAACTATCAAGTTCTTTCGTTACTATTTCTCTGATGCAACTCGACAGGTTTCGAACAATCAAAGACAAATTAATTGAGAACTCGCCTCAATTTTCTAGGAAAATTTCTCAATACTGCCCGTTCCGTTTATACGCAAGACATATTTATCAAGTAAACTAAAGTTATATACATCAAAATCCAAGGGGGATTTACCATGGACTACCTGACAAACGAAATTAACAGCAACCTCAAGTACCTTGAGCTGCTCTCGAAGGAATATCCGACCATTCAGAGTGTCTGCACCGAAATCATCAACCTGCGGGCAATCATCAACCTGCCAAAGGGCACCGAGCACTTTATGAGCGACCTGCACGGCGAGCACGAGGCGTTTACCCACATCCTCAACAACTGCTCCGGCGTTATCCGCGAAAAGGTGGACATGCTGTTTGCCGATACACTGGATGAGGAGACACGTTCGGAAATCTGTACCCTCATCTATTACCCTGAGCGCAAGCTCAAGATGATCAAGAAAAAACTGGGGGATCACCTCGACGAGTGGTACGAGATCACCCTCCAGCGCCTCATTGCGATCTGCAAAAAGATCGGGTCCAAATACACCCGCTCCAAGGTGAGGAAGGCAATGCCGCCCGACTTTCAGTACATCATTGACGAGCTGCTCCACGCCGAGTACGGAGAAAAGAACCAGGAGATGTACTACCGCAAAATCATGGACACCATCGTCAACCTCCACGACGCGGACGAATTTATCATCGCGCTCGCCTCGCTGATCAAGCGGCTGGCAGTCGACCGGCTGCACATTGTCGGGGACATCTTTGACCGCGGCCCCCGCCCGGACATCATCATGGACATGCTGATGAACCACCACTCGGTGGACATCCAGTGGGGCAACCACGACATCCTCTGGATGGGCGCGGCGGCAGGTTCCAAAACCTGCATCGCGTCGGTCATCAACAACTGCGCCGCATTCAACCGCCTCGAGGTGCTCGAACAGGGCTATGGCATCAACCTGCGCCCCCTTGCGCTGTTTGCCGAAAACACCTATCTCAACTGCGAGTGCTTTGCGCCACGCGCCATTCAGACCGAGCACTCCACTGCAAAGGATCTAAAGCTCATCGCCAAAATCCACAAGGCGATTGCGATCATCCTCTTTAAGCTCGAGGGCCAGACGATCAAACGCCACCCCGAATACGGGATGGAGGACCGCCTGCTGCTCGACAAAATCGACTGGAGCACCGGGACGGTCTGCATCGATGGCAAGGACTATCCGCTCAGCGACACCTTCTTCCCCACGATCAATCCGGCCGACCCCTACGCCCTCTCGGCGGAGGAAACTCAGCTCATGCACGACCTCAAAAAGGCGTTTAAGGAAAGCGAGATGCTCAATCGCCATGTCCGGTTCCTCTACTCTCACGGCAGCCTGTACAGCCGGTTCAACCAAAACCTGCTCTTTCACGGCTGCGTGCCGATGAACCCCGACGGCAACTTCACCGAGGTCAACGTCAACGGCACCGTCGCAAGCGGCAAAGCCCTGATGGACATCTCGGACGCCACCGCCCGCCAGGCGTATTTCCCCATTGAGGAGACTGAATATAAGACCGCCTGTCAGGACTACATGTGGTACCTGTGGTGCGGCAAAAACTCCCCCCTCTTCGGCCGCAGCCGGATGACCACCTTCGAGCGGCTTCTCGTGGCGGACAAGTCGACCTGGACCGAGTCCAAAAACAGCTATTATAAGTACTGCAACGACGAGGACTCCTGCATCCGCATTTTGGAGGAATTCGAGCTCAACACAGGCAGCTCCCACATCATCAACGGCCACGTACCGGTCAAGGCGGCCGCTGGGGAGAGCCCGATCCACGCCAACGGCAAGCTCATCGTCATCGACGGCGGCTTCTGCCGCGCCTACCAGCCCACCACCGGAATTGCGGGCTACACCCTGATTTACAACTCCTATGGGATGCGCCTGATGTCCCACAAACCGTTTGAGAGCGTGATCAAGGCGATCACCCAAAACATTGACATTGAATCCACCTCTACGGTGTTTGAAACCACCCAGGACCGCATTCAGGTCATGGACACTGACATCGGCAACGAGCTCAGCGATAAAATTTACGACCTCACCCTGCTGCTCAACGCCTACCGCGACGGTGTGATCAAGCAAAAAGCCAAGAATTAGAGACATTTCGGCCCACCTGGAATCACCTGCCCCGCATGGGCAGATGCACCATTTCCAGGTGGGCCGGCGTTTTGTATCGTCAACCCCAAGGCAGGCGCTTGTCTCTGCCTGAAAAGACCTCTTGCCTTCACTCACTTGAGCCCTCTCCTCTTCTTCCGTCTGTCCAACCTGTCTAAACCGGCTTTCCCACCACGGTCTCTATCTATAATTATCGGGCAGATTGAAATTAGCCAGCATCCGCCAAACAAATATGACACGCTGTTGTCAGTTTCTTTGTGATAAAATAAGAGAAACAGAAATCACAAGTCCGAAAGGAGCAGGAGGATGAACCAGATCTGGAACCATCTCGACCAGAATCAGCCCCCGTCCCCTGAGGCGGTCAGCGCCTCGGTGGGCAGCCCGCTGTGGGATGCACTGTGCCGCTTTGCAGAGGAACAGTTTGGGGCAAAGCCCTTGTTTGAATACAGCCGCTGCTGTGTGCCCGGCTGGAACCTGAAATACAAAAAGGCGGGGCGCAGCCTCTGTACCCTCTACCCGATGAAAGGATTTTTCACCGCATTGGTGGTGATTGGAGAGCGGGAACGGCCCGAAACCGAGCTGATCCTCCCCACCCTCACCCCCTATCTCCAAACGCTCTACCGGGACACCAAGACCGGGATGGGCCAAAAATGGCTGATGATCGAGGTGCGGGAAGAGGCGGTTTTACAAGACGTCAAACAGCTCATCGCGATCCGCCGGGGCGCACCATCCCTTTCGCGAGGGAAAAAATAATTTTGAAAAACCCCTTGACCCTGACGCTGCGTCATAGGGTAAGATGGAATTGTCAAAGGAGGAACAAGGGATGAAAACAGTCCAACAGGTTGCCGCGCTCTGCGGCATTACGGTGCGCACACTGCACTACTATGACCAGATCGGGCTGCTCCGCCCCGCCAAGACAACCGATGCCGGCTACCGGCTGTACGGCGACAGCGAGCTTGCCCGCCTTCAGCAGATTCTCTTTTTCCGTGAACTTGACTTTCCGCTCAAAGAGATCGCCTCCATCCTCGACAGCCCCTCCTTTGATCACAACGAGGCGCTGATGCAGCACCGTGAAGTGCTCTCCCTCAAACGGGAGCGACTGGACGGTCTCATCCACCTGGTAGACCAACTGTTGAAAGGAGAACAAACGATGAGTTTTCAGGAATTTGACACGACCAAAATTGAACAGGCGCAGCAAAAATACGCGCAGGAAGCGGCAGAACGGTGGGGAAATACCGCCGCCTACCAGCAGAGCAGCAAACGCACCTCCGGATATAGCAAGGAGGACTGGGCCCGCATTTCAGGGGAAACCGAACAGATCTACCGCGGACTCGCAGCCCAGATGGACAAACCCGTCAGCGACCCGGCTGTGCAGCAGCTCGTCAAGGAGTGGCAGGATCTGATTTCCCGTAATTTCTACGACTGCACAGACGAAATCCTCGCCGGGCTGGGCGAGATGTACACGGCGGACGAGCGGTTTGCCAAAAATATCAACCAATACGGCGACGGCCTGGCGCAGTTTCTCAGCGACGCCATCCGCTGCTACTGTGCAAACTGAAACGGGTCACTAAATCAACAAAGAGGGGGAGCAGCATAGGCTGCCTCCCTTTTTCAATGGAACAGAGTACTTGCAGCCCCAACGAATCACTTCGCATCAGCTGCCAAAGCGCAACCATAATTTAAAGAAAAGCAATGAACCGAGGGGCCAAAACAGTTGGCGCTATCTCTGCCGCCGAATCGATTGACTTTCCTATCTGCGCAGGATCGCCAGAACTGTCCGAGCAGCCCGGCCAGAATGCAGGATTTCCTGTGACCACTGTCACTGGATTTTCTTCTGTTGATCCTAATCTGCATCAAGGAAAGCGCCGGTACTTCTGTTGCCACACAACATTAGGCCGCCTGTGCGCAGGATCCGGCTGACGGCTAAGGGTGTGTGGAAGAGAAAGAATTTGATTATGATGCAAAAGAATGCCCGCAAAATCCAGTCTAAAACGGATTCTGCGGGCGTTTCTAGGTTGTTTGCACTTCTGGACTCAGCCAGTCAAAAGGTCTATCCGCCCTTGTTCTGGCTCTCCCGGCCGTTGTCGCGGTATTTGCGAGGTGTCATGTGGTACTGCCGTTTAAATGAGCGGTCAAACGAGCTGCGGTCGCTGTATCCAACCATGTGAGAAATCTGCCTGATTGGCAGGGTGGTGTTGCGCAGCATCTCCGCCGCCCGTTCGAGCCGGATTCCATTGAGAAACTCGAGAAATGTCTTCCCGGTGTGCCGCTGAATAAACCGGGAGAGATAGGCCGGGACATAGTGGAAATGGCTGGCCGCCTGCTGAAGCGTCACAGTCTGTTGATGCTCCATCAAATAGGCGATTACCTCCGAGATATCAAGATTTTTCTGCCTTCCGTTGCGGTGCGCCTCCTGTTCCACCGCCTCTGCCTCGCAGTTTCGTTCGAGCTGGATGAGCAGGCAACAGAAGAGATAGGCGATTACCTCCTGGCTGTGCATTTTTTGGTCGTAGTACTCCTCCAACATTTTGAACAGGTAGTACTGGGCCACGCTCAGTTCCCTGATGTGGAACTGCATCAGGCAGGGATTGTTGTCCTCGTCAAAGATCGAGTTGACAAAAAAATGCACAAACTGCTCGTTGTTTTTGATTTTGTCGAGCAGTACCGAACAAAAACTCGTCTGGCGCAGGCAGATGTGAAACACCACGCAGTCGTCGCCCGGGAGCAGCAGCTTGTGACTGACCTGGGTGTTGAGAAACCATATGTCCCCCTGCTTAAAATGAAACTCCTCGCCGCCAAAATAGCAGTAGCATTCCCCGCGGAAGACATAGGTGATCACAAAGTATTCGTGGGTGTGCAGCCCTGTTTCAAAATGCGTCCGGATCGATTCCAGGGTGATGTTGTGGTATTCCGACAGCTCGTGGCGGAAATCCACAAACAAAACGATGTCCTCCCCCTCGTCAAACAACTGCTTTTCGCTAAAATGTCTGGTCTCCTCGCAGGGAAATTTTTCGTCAAGCTGGCGTTCTCGCGGTGAATCCTGTCTGCGCTTGTAGAGCCGTTCCATATGCGATGGATTGCTGCGCGCTTCTTCAACGATCCGATTGATTTTCGCCATAAAAGGATCCATTGAAACACTCCTGTTCTTGTCAAAAGTCAGAAACGGCAGTAGAAAAAGAGAAGAAAAGGAATATTCTGCCATATATTTTTCCGTTGCTTTCCTATATACTATTCATGGTAATACAATTATTATAAATTCGCAAGGATTTTTTCGATTGTATCCGCTATTTTCTGTTATTCCCCTTAACAGAAAATCCTTATTTCCTTTTTATCATACTACCAACCAAAAGGCCCGCGCAGGCTTCATCCACCTGCGCGGGCCACTTTTTTTGTCAAATTGATTGCAAAACTGCTTTCTTTGGCTACGCCCCCTCCGCTCTGTAGGTTCAGGGAAGCCTATCAAATCCGCTCTAATTGTACAGCTGATGGTCCCCGGTGATGCGGTAGGCCACCCACTCGCAGACATTTGTGGTATGGTCTCCGATGCGCTCGAGGTATTTTGCAATCAGCAACAGATAGATGCCGATGCGGCGCAGAGCTGGGTCCCCTTCCATCGACTGAATAATCTCCCCGGTGATCTGCTCGAAATAATCGTCCGCCACATCGTCGCTTTTGGCGGTCTGAATCGCCTTGTCCGCATCCTGATGGACGTAGCTGTCGATTGTCGCGCTGATCATCTGCTTGACATGCTGCGCCATCTTGATAATCAGGCGCATGTATTCGGGCATTTGTTCCCCAGTGAGTTTGAGGACGTATTCACAGATGTCCGCGCACTGGTCGGAAATCCGCTCGAGGTCGGTGATCATTTTAAGGATCGAAGTGATCTCCCGCAGGTCGCTTGCAACCGGCTGCTGCTTGATGATCATGTCGAGGCAGGCGGTTTCAATGGACGCCTCAAGGTCATCAATGATATCGTCGCGTTCAATGACCTCGGTTGCGAGTTCAGAGCTCCCCGTCTCGAGCGCCTTGATCATCAGATCCATTGAATGTTCAATTGTCGCGCCCATTTTGAGCAGCTGCTCGTGCAGCTCCTGGAGCGCCTTTTCAAATTCAGCTCTTGGCATTGTATTCCTCCGTAACACGATAGTATGATTTCAGTATACCAGAAAAACAGGGCGAAATCGATCGAAATCATCCGAAACGCCCGGTGATGTAGTCCTCTGTCCGCTTGTCGCTCGGCATGTTGAACATCTTGTTGGTGTCCTCAAACTCAATGAGTTCGCCGAGCAGGAAAAATCCAGTTTTGTCGGAAATACGTGCCGCCTGCTGCATGTTGTGGGTGACGATGATGACGGTGTATTTGCTTTTGAGTTCGTCCATCAGATCCTCAATTTTGAGGGTGGAGATCGGGTCAAGCGCCGAGGTCGGCTCATCCATCAGCAGCACATCCGGCTCGACGGCGAGGGCGCGCGCAATGCACAGCCTCTGCTGCTGACCTCCCGACAGTCCAAGGGCAGACTTTTTGAGCCGGTCCTTCGCCTCGTCCCACAGGGCGGCCGCGCGCAGCGAATTCTCGACGATCTCATCGAGCTTCTGGCGGTTCTTGATGCCGTGCACCCGGGGACCGTAGGCGATGTTGTCATAAATGCTCATGGGGAAGGGATTGGGCTTTTGGAACACCATGCCCGCCCGCTTGCGCAGCAGCGTGACGTCGGTGCGGGGATCGTAGATGTCCTCCCCGTCAATGGTGACCTTGCCGGTGATCTTGCAGCCGTCCACCAGATCGTTCATCCGGTTGAGGGTTTTGAGGCAGGTGGATTTTCCGCAGCCCGACGGGCCGATGAATGCGGTGATGCCGCCGGCGGGGATCTCCATGCTCACCCCTTTGAGGGCGTGGAAATCTCCGTAATACAAATTGAGGTCCTGAATACTTACCTTACTATCCATAATTCGTCCTTTCGTTGTGTTACCCTTTTTTCAGCCGTTTGGAGAGCACGCTCGTGAGCAGGTTGAGCAGGAAGACGAGGATGAGCAGCACGGCGGCGGTTGCAAATGCAATGCTCAGCGCGTCGGGGGTGACGGCCTGCATCGCGGTCTGATAGAGGTGGAGGGTGAGTGTGCGCCCCGATTCGAGCGCGTGGCCGACAAAGCCGTCCCAGCCCGCTTTGGGCATATTGTAGGAGAGGCCCACCGTGTAGAGCAGGGCAGCGGACTCTCCGACGAGCCGACCCATTGCGAGAATCACTGCAGTGAGCACGCCGGGCATCGCACAGGGAAGTACAATCCCCATGACCACCCGCAGCTTGCCCGCGCCGAGCGCCATCGCCCCTTCTTTGTAGGATGGTGGAACTGCGAGGAGGGACTCCTCAGTCGTGCGCACAATAGTGGGCAGAATGCAGAGGGTCATGGTAAGGCAGCCCGCGAGAATCGAGGTGCCCAGGCGGAACATGATGCAGAACACCGAGTAGCCGAACAGGCCGAAGATGATGGAGGGGACGCCCGAGAGGATCTCGGTAGTAAACCGGATCATCCGGACCAGCCGCCCCTGCTTGGCATACTGGGTGAGGTAAATGGCCGAGCAGATGCCGATCGGGGTCGCAATGACCAATGTGATGACAACTACGTAGAGGGTATTGATGATCATCGGCAGGATGCCCTGGAGTTCCGGTTTGTTCTGGGCATAGGCAGTGGAGAGGAATTTCCACGAGATGTGGGGCAGGCCGTTGATGAGAATGTAGGCGATGATCCCGACGAGCACGATGACTGTGACCGCGGCGGCCAGGTTGATGAGCACCTTGAGGACAATGTCCGAAGGGTGTTTCTTTTTGTTGTAAAGAGAGTTACTTGGCATCCATCTGCACCCCTCTCTTGGAGATTGCGGTAAACGCAATGTTCACGATCATGATAAAGATGAAGAGCACGAGGCCAATGGCGAACAGCGCCTGGCGGTGGAGTCCTGTTGAGTAGGACATTTCCATCGCAATGCCGGTGGTGAGCAGCTTGACGGTGCCGAGCAGGTGGGGCATATTCGCGACGTTGCCCGCCACCATGATGACCGCCATTGTCTCGCCGATCGCCCGTCCGACGCCGAGTATGACCCCGGCGAGAATGCCTGACTTGGCCGCGGGTACCGTCACCTTGAAAATGGTTTTGGTCGGGGTGGTACCGAGCGCCATTGCCGCCTCACGGTAGGAGACGGGAACTGCACGCAGCGCGGTTTCCGAGACGCTGACAATGGTGGGGAGCACCATGATTGCGAGGATGAGGATGACTGCGAGCAGACTCTCCCCCACCGAACCCGGAAAAATTGCCCGGATGGCCGGCAGGAGAACAAGCATTCCAAAAAAGCCGTAGATAACCGAGGGGATGCCGGCGAGCAGCTGCACGGCCGGGCGGACGACACCCGCAACCCGCCGCGGCGCCGTCTCGGAGAGAAAGACCGCGGTGAGGATGCCGACCGGCACCCCGATAAGCACCGCGCCGAGGGTGCCGAAAATTGAGGAGATAATGAGGGGGAGGATGCCAAAGGTGTTGGAGTCAGGCTTCCACTCGGTGCCGAACAGGAAGTTTCCGACGCCGATTTCTGCAATTGCAGGGGCTCCGACTGTGATCATGTACACCGTCAGCAGCAGGACTGAGCCCACCGAGACGCAGGAAAACACCAGAAAGACCGCTTCTGCAAGGCGTTCACCGCCCTTGGTCCACACCGCGAGAACCCCGCCGAGCAGACCGAGCAGCAACGTCAGGGTAAACGGAAGCAGATAGCTGATTTTGATTTGACTGATGTTGAGGGAGGTGAGGGCGGTCTGCACCTGGGAGCTGGTGAGCAGGACGATGAGCGGGGTAATCGCTGAAACTGCAAAACTGATTCCCGACAGCATCGGCTTTTTGAACAGGAGAAGCAGGCTGCCGAGCAGACCAAAAAGGATGCCCGCACCGACACACACCTTGGCGAGCAGCGGGATGGGAACAAGCGTCCCGTTGACGCTCAGCCCGGAAAGGGTGAGCAGTTGGAGGGCGGAGAGATTGTAGTGCAGCCCGGAAAACGCATATCGGACATAGGGCAGGAACATCGTCGCAAGGGGAACCAGGCCCAATAGGACGGCCAGGATCACCTTGGTCCGTTTCACCCGCTCCGCCTTGGCGGCAGCCTCCGCGGTGTTCATGGATGTAGTCATAAAAGAGTTTCCTTCCTTTCAGTTGATGCGCCAAAAGGAGTCCTGGCACAAAGAATTGTACCAGAACCCGCTTTTAGAGGTGTATTGACTGAAACTAAGCGATCGTCTGGGGGACAAGGCCCGCGTCCTCAATGATCTTCTGGCCTTCATCCGATCTCAGGAACTCAAACCATGCTTTGACGAGCGGATCGCTCGAGCCTTTTTTGTAGATCTGCACGAACGGTCTCTGTACAAAGTAGCTGCCGTCTGCAACGTTGGGCTCAGTCGCTTCAATGCCGTCGACTGTGAGCGCTTTGATCCCCTTGCTCTCGTCGACCGAGGCGAGGGAGACATAGCCGATGGCGTTCTTGTCGCTGGCAACAGTGGAGAGGACAACGCCGGTTTCGGAGACTTCAACGCCGTATTTTGTTTTTTCCTTGATGCCGAAGATCGATTCAAAACCGTCGCGGGTGCCGGAGGAAGCCTCGCGGCCAACTACCTTAATAGCGCCTGCGTCGCCGCCTACCTCAGACCAGTCGGTGATCTCACCGCTGAAAATCGAAGCGATCTGATCCTTGGTGAGGTCTGCGACCTTGCTCTCGCCATTGACTACAACCGCGATGCCGTCGAGGGCGATGGTCACCACTTCAAAGTCAGAAGGGTTCTCGCTGTCCTTGAGCTCGCGGGAGAGGTTGCCGATGAGCGCGGTGCCGCCGGTGACAGCCGGAACTGCGTCACCGGATCCGGTTCCGCCCTGCTCAATCGTCACATCGGGGTTTTTCTCGGTGAATGCGTCGCCGAGCGCCTGGCAGACCGGAGCCATCGAGGTCGAGCCGTTGAGGGTGAGCTTGCCTTCCAGCGCTGTAGATGAAGCGGAGCTTGATCCAGCAGACGACGCCTGGCTCGGCTGTGCGGACGGTTCCGCCGCTCCGCCACATCCGGCGAACGAGATCATCAGTGCGGAACTCAACAAAAGTGCAAGTAATCTTTTTTTCATTTCTTGGTCCTCCCAAAATCTTTTGTATAACAATTTGGTTTGTTATCTTGAGTACATCCATACTATATCATGGCTCTGTTCGAGACAGATTCGCCTTTTGTTAAATCAAAGTAAAGTATGGGTTAAACAAAACACCCTTTTGTTATGGATTATGGGGATTTCCGCTCAAAATATGCAGAACAGCTGTAAAAGTGCCAAGGGTATCCCATTTCTTTTTACATTCTGCTCAATTCCAGCGGCCGCCCGCCGCGCGCAGCAACCGGGAAAATGTGTTTGCTCATTGAGCAGTGACGACTCACGCCAGGCATTTCTTTTTTTCAGAACACTCGCTAGAGCAGCTGTTCCACTGCTGAAAAGCCATCGTCTTGTGCCAAACCTCCTCGATTGCAGCATCGAGATTTTACCTGCCAAGGCTTTTGGATTCACCTCCGGTTCAGAGGGAGGCTTTCCTCACAAGTCCCATCCCTAAGAGGGACGGCATGACGAGCGGCCCATAAGTTCGTGACAAAGGCCAGCGCCTAAACGACGCTGGCTTTCACTTCGTTCAAGCCATGGCGGTATGACTTACTCTTTTCGACTCAAACTATCTTCTTTCTGATCCTGTTTCTCCTGCTCTCAGATATATTTCTGTATCGTTGCAGTATTCAGTCCCACCGTACTCGCCTCATGTCCTGTCGCCCTGAAATTTCGATTCCCAAATTTGCATCTCTCAACTATCATCATTGCTCATTTCCCTTTTAAATACCCCATGAAACTCGATACACTGCATTTGGGTGGGATGCTTAACAGCAAGTGCACATGATCCAGTATCATATTTCCTTCTACAATTCTTATGCCTTTTCATTGGCACAAATCCCGGATGATTTGCTGAATGTCTTTTTGAAGTTGATTGTATCTATTCTTCCTTCGATATTTCGAAGTGAATACGATGTGGTACTTGCATACCCTAGGGGGCAAGCCCTGTGCTAAACTATTTGCTATAAGCAACATCCTTTCTGTTTTTATTGAGTGGCTTGAACATTCACTATTCTATCATCTTTGCTTAAGCTTTAACCCCACCCGCTTAGCGGCTGGCTTTTCAACCTCTGCCGGAAAGCTGACCTTCTCTTGCTAAAGCATTAGAAAAAATCCGGCGGTTAATCCGCCGGATTTTCGTATGATATATGATATTGGATGTTAATGATCTTCAGTCAGCGGGCGTTTGGATGCCCGGCGATAGGGCAGAAAAATGGTAAATTCGCTCCCTTTGCCCACCTCGCTGCTCACCGAAACACTCCCCTGATAGAGCAAAACGATGTGCTTGACAATGGAAAGCCCGAGCCCGGTTCCCCCCATGCTGCGGGAACGCCCCTTGTCCACCCGATAAAACCGCTCAAACACCCGGTCAAGCTGATCCGCCGGGATGCCGATTCCGGTATCGGACACGCAGATTTTCAGGTTGTCCCCCCGCTTCTCAATGGTGGTGATGACGCTGCCGTGCTCGGTGTATTTGACTGCGTTTTCGATGATGTTGATGAGCATCTGGGAAATTCGGTCCCGATTGCAGGCAAACGGCGGGAGGTTGTCCTCCACCCTTATTTCAAAGGCGAGCTGCTTGTCGCCGGCCTTGGGACGCAGCAGCTGGTCGACCTGGCGGGCAATCTCGCCGAGCGCAACTGGGGAGACGTTGACGTCCTGGTCCGCCGATTCAATTGAGGAAAGGGTGAGGATGTCCTGCAGCAGCCGGTACAGCCTGCCGCTCTCGATGCTGATGATATCGAGGAAGTGGCGGGCGGTGTCGGCATCCTCCATCGCCCCCGCTTTGAGGGTGTCGACAAACCCGATGATCGAGGTCAACGGGGTTTTGAGCTCGTGCGAGACGTTGGAGACAAAGTCGGTGCGCATCTGCTCAAGCCTCCGAATCTGGGTGACGTCTTCGACGACAAAGAGGACCCCGTACGGCTCGCCCCCCTGCCGGAAAAACGGCGCGGCGTTGAGCCGCAGCATCCTGCTGCCACCTGGGACCTGCCACTCGAGTTCTCGCGATCGGCTGCGTCCGCTCTCAGCTACTTCTTCCAGCAACAGATAAAACTCCTCGTTGCGCATCAAGCCGTAAATATTTTTACCGATCAGCCCCTTGGGTTCGGGCAGACCGAACATCTCGTGCGCCGCGGGATTGGTCAGGATGAGGCGGAATTTGGTGTCCACCGCCACTACCCCCTCAGTCATGCTGTTGAGCATGGAGGAGAGCTTGACATTTTGTTCTTCGAGCTGGTTGACGTTGAATTCCAAGATCTGATTCATCACGTTAAACGACTGGGCAAGAGTCGCCACCTGCCCCGTTCCATTCAGATAAATCTTTTTCCCATAGTTGCCCTGCGCCACCTCGTTGACCGCGTCGTTGAGCTGGTCAAGCGGTCGGATGATCCGCCTGCTGAATACGACTGACATCACAATGGCGAACACTGCGCACAGCAGGATGCCAAACAGCGCTACCGCGATGATCTGGCCAACCGTCTGCTCAATATCCACTGCGGGCTTTGCCAGGCGAAGCGCCAGCTCCCTGTTCTGCACCGGAACTGCTACATAGAGATAGTACAGGTGGGCTGTTTTGCTGTAACGGGTGTCTACCCCCACTTGACCGCTGAGCGCTTTTTGTATTTCGGGACGTTTGAGATGGTTTTCAAGCGGTTCTTCATACGAAGAGTCGGCGAGTACCGTCCCCTGTCGGTCGACCACTGTGATCCGCAGGCCGAGCTGGCTGCTGTACTCGTTGGCAAATGTTTGGTACTCCTGATCCTCCGGCAGCAGGCTGGAAACGAGCAGCGCTTGTTTCTCCATACTCTCCCGATAATCTCGATGGTAAATGTTCTGGGTGCTTACAATGGAGTAGACCCCCATGAAGAGAATCATGAAAAGAATGAGCACCACATAGCTCGCAATCAGCTTGTTTTTCATCCGGCGGCGTCCTCTCTGAGCTTGTAGCCGACCCCGCGCACGGTGAGAATGTACTGTGGATTGCTGTCATCCTCCTCGATCTTTTTGCGCAGCTGACGAATGTGGACGTCAACTGTGCGGGTTTCTCCGGTGTAGTCGTATCCCCATATTTTTGTGAGGATTTCGTCCCGGGTGATGACCTTTCCGGGATTCTGCGCAAACAGCCGCAGCAGATCGAATTCTTTGAGGGTGAGCTCCAGCAGTTCCCCGCGGCGCTTGACAGTGCGTTTGATCTCATCGATTTCAATCGGGCCGATTTTGAGGAAACGGTTGTCTTTTTTTGCGCCCGGCTCCCCCGGAGCCTCCGCCCGACGCAGCACAGCCTTGACGCGCGCCACCAGCTCCCGGACAAAAAACGGCTTGCAGAGGTAGTCGTCCGCACCGAGCTCGAGGCCGATGACCCGGTCGAATTCCTCGCTTTTGGCGGTGAGCATGAGCACGGGAAGGTTTTTGGTGCCGGGAGTGACGCGGATGTTTTTGAGCACCTCGAGCCCGTCGATGCCGGGGAGCATCAGGTCGAGGATGACGGCATCCACCCGTTCCCGGCCGAGCAGCTTGAGCGCCTGCTCCCCCGTCTCCGCCTGGAGGGTGCTGAAACCCTCGTTTTCCATCGTGTACTTGAGCAGTTCCAGGATGTGCGCCTCATCGTCCACCAGTAAAATTGTCTTTTTCATTGCCAACCCTCCGTTTCCTAGTTAATCTAATCATAACAATTGGGGTAGGCGATGTCAACAAATGTTAAAAAGATTTTACTTATCACAACCGCAGTCCCACCTTTTCCCTGCTCCCTTTTTGCTCCACCTGCCAGCTGGGGCATAAACGACGCTCCTACAAACAATTCTTCTAAAAAATCTGCCGCCTCTGCTCCGACGGAAAATCCTTGTGCTGTCCGGAATTCGGCGCTCAACAGAGTGGTCTGCTGGTCTTAACCGATTCAGAACTTCAGGAAAAACAACAGCCCTGGTGGAGATTTGGTCTATGGTGTATGCAATCCGACCCTGCTGTCGCAGACCTCTCTATCCGGCAGCAGACCAGCGTAGATATCGGATACTGTCGGATGTAGCAGATCACAGAAAAAGCCGGGAAACCCTGGTTTCCCGGCTTGTCCTATCCCCGGAAGCTGTCCCACAGCTTGACTGCAGTGAGATAGCCTCGCGCGTCGCAGGACATGGTCGATTCTCCGACATAATAGTCCCTGCGGTAAAAAAAGTCGTCCTGAAACTCGATGAAATCCCCCGGATGCATCCACACGAGCTCGGGGAGCAAAAGCTCGACCTCAAGCGAACGGATTCCCGAATTGCGGATGAGCTCATAGGCAGCTGTATCGGGCATCTGTTTCCACGCTTTGGGCGGCTTGTAAAACCGTTCCCGGTTGATCCCGTATTTTGCGGTGAAGCTGCTGCTCACCTGCCCCGAGTAATCGTACTCGTCCTGGTTGTCCGCCTTGATGTGCACCTTGGAGATCAGTTCATCCCGCCGATCGTGCACCTTGATGCTGGTGTAGCGGTGCGCCTGCTGCGCCGGATCGTTGCTGATGGTGTGGGCCTCGTCGAACAACAGCGTGGTGGTCAGCCTGCCGTCCCGCGTCAGCTTGGGGACATAACCATAAGTCTGCCGACAAAACACGTCGATGACATTCCACGCCGTCATTCCGGGCGCCACCTCAAGGGAGGCGACTGTCTCGAGATACGGCAGGTCGTTTCCGGTTGTCCCATAGGGTGCGGCGTAGTCGGCGTAAAGCTGGTTGGAGGTGTAACTGGTGAGCATCCTGGGCTGGACCTGGTTTTGCAGCATCCGCCCGGCAAAGCCAGTGCAGGAGAGCTCGAGAAACCGACCCGTCTGCCCAAGTGTCCGAGTCTGTCGGGCGATGTCTCCAAAGAAAAACCGCTCCCCATCCAGATAGGCGTCAAGCCGGGTGAGCACCTCCTCCTTTGCGGGCAGGAGAAATACCCCCTCCAGCCTGCTCACCACCGAATAGGCGTTTGCAGTGTGGGAAAACCGCACAGGGTTGCCGAGGGGCACGCTCCCGCCCGCCGAGGTCGTGGCGACAAACTGCATCATACCGGCGGCACCTCCGTAAAGCAACACTCATACCGGATGCAGTCATGAGAAGCGGAAGATACGAGTTTGGAGAACACCGCCTCCATGGACTGCCCGTCCGGCAGTGTGAGCGTCCCCTGCTCAGTTTCCCGGAACAATTCGCTGATCTCGTCAAACCGCTCTTGCCGCTCATTGCCGCGAAATTCGCCCTGTCCCGAGATAATCCTGGCACGCAGGCCGAGGTTCTGTACCACCTCCCCCACCATAGGAGCGTAGTAGGTCTTGAGCATCCGCTCCCCGGCGACCCGCAGCGTCTCAGCGTAGCAGGGAATCTGGATTTCTTCAAACTGAACCTGGAGCATGGGGCGGAATCGCAGCGACAGCTCGAGGGTACAGGTGCGGTTGCGGGGCTCATAGCCGAGTCCTTTGCGCTGCATCCCCTGGTATCCGCTGATCTCCATCGATTCCATCCCGCTCTGTATTGCCGAACAGAGCGCTTCACACCGCTCTCCTCCCTCCTCAAAGGGGGCGGTGATCATCAGCCGGATGTCCAGCGTATCCCCCAGCTGCCCGATGCCCACAGTCGCCTGTGCAGCGTGCGGTTTGGCGGGCGCGGGCCGGACGGGATACTCTCCCGTCAGCGCCGCGCCGTTTTCTGCTAAAATTGGTCCGAGTCCCTCTTTGAGCGTCCGAATGATTTTTGCTGCGTCCACGCTATTCCTCCTTTTGCAGCCGCGCCTTGTACACCCGCGCGGCGAGCCGGGTGCAGGCGTACGCCGCGTACCGGTCCTCCCCCCGCGCCACCCGTTCGACCGCGGATGCCTGGATGGGATACCGGGTCAGAAACAGGACCTGGTCCCCCGCATCCTCCACAATCCCCTCGGTACAGGCCAGGGGATGGCTGTACTCCCCCGGCTGATAGGGGGAAATCACCCCGATCGCCTCGTGCTGTTCATCACCGGTTGACACAATCAGCCAGTCGCCCAAATCGCGCAGCCAGCTCTCCAGTTGTTCTTCCATTGCTACTCCTCCATTCGGCAAAAGGTAAACGCCCCGCGGTCGCAGAGCAGATGGCTCGCCGCAGCCCAGAATTCGTCCCGCATCCGGCGGGCGCGGTCGATTTCATCCTGTGCCCCGCTGCGGCTGACGGTGACCCCGTTGGCCGAAAAACTCCCCTGTGGGGAGGAGGCGGACCGAACCAGCGCGTAACGGTAATACGCCTGTGCAGCGCACACCAGCTCGAGCGTTTCGGATTCCTCCACACCCTCCCGCAGGCATTCCCTGATTTCTGCAACCGCAAGATCGACAAGGGGTCTGTACTCCATCGCCTCCCCCTCTTCCAGGCGGGCGAACCGTGCGAATAACCTGGTAATTCTGTTACTCTCCAATGGATTCCCTCCCGGCTATCCGCCGCTACACCGTCATCACTTTGGACGCTTCGGTGAAGATCTTTGCAAAGCCGGTGATCGCGGTGATCGCGGCGCGGCTGAGCTGTTTGTCGATCAGTTTATCATATTCAATCAGCACGTCGGATGCCTTTACCATCTCGAGAGCGCAGCGCCGGTCGAGCGCCACGATCTTGCCCGACGGCACCGCGGTCGTCTTGATGAGCGACGCGCCCAGCGGGGTGGAGAGCTTGCCCGTCGCCTGAAAATTCAGTCCGGTCAGGGGGTCTTTGAACTCGGCGATGCTGAGCATCTTGAGCATCACCTCAGGCGGGACGAGCAGGGTGTTGAGCTCATAGGGGTCAAACTTGCTCCACAGGGTGAGCAGGTCGTCGTAGGTGAGTTTTCCCGCTGTCGCTGCTGCAACTACCTCGGCTGGATTCTCGTTGCCGTCTCCGCTGACGAGGACGGTCACCGCGTCTTTGAGCAGCGTCTTGGAGAGGTACGCCCCGATCTGGCGGAGGGTGACGGTGAACAGGTCAAGCTTTTGGAACTTGATCGCCTCATAGCTCGCCTCGAGCATCCTGCCCCGCTTTTTGAGGGTGACGAGGTTTTCCTGTAGCTTCACCTGGGTGGAGGGGATCGTCGCACCCTCCTCCACCGGGTTCATTTCCTTCTGGGACTCGGTGGGCACCGAGGTGATGGTGCGGTAATCCAGGCTGTCGATGTTCGTGGTGGTGGCGACCACATCCCCGAGCACGTCTGCCTCCTCCATCCCCTGGCGCACCGCGCGGGCGATGTATTCGGGGAAGAGCGCCGCCGAGTCGGAGGTCTGGAAAAATTTCTGCACCGCGTCCGAGCCCGCGCCCGCCACTTTGATGTCAAATCGCTTGAGCTGGCGCTGGTAGGCGTCGAGACCGGCGAGCGGGGTTCCGCCGTAATTTGCGGTGGGGTCGAGCTGCTCGAGCACCTGGGTAAAGTTTTTTCCGGGGACAGCGTACATCCCCTTTTCAAGTTTTAACGTCTCGTAGTTCATGTTCTGATTCCTCCTTAAATCTGAAAGGCGCTGTCCGCGCCCTGTGGCTGCTGCATGGGTGTCGCTGCGAGCTGAAGCGCGCCCGGTTCGTCCAGCTGGGCGCTGAACGCCTTGTGGAACGCCTCAAGCTCCTGTACATTCATCTTTTGGATTACCGACTGCATGACGTCTCCCTGGATTTTCGCACCCGAGAGGCAACTCAGCGAGAGCACCTCCTTTTTGAGCTTGGCGAGATACGCCCTGCCCGCCTGCGCCTCGATTTCGAGCGCGCTGAGGTAGGCCTTGAGCTCCTCTCCTTGGTTGGGATCCAGGCTTTTGACAATCTGGTCAATCTGATTCAATTGGAATTCTCCTTTCTGTGTGTAGGCTTTGACGACCCCCGCAGCGGGCTGTGCGGGAACCGCGACAAACGACCATTCGTAGGCGTCGTCCGGATCGTCGAGGATCGCAAAACAGAGCTTCCCTCCGTACTCCTCCCCTGCGGCGTGGCTGCACCGCTCTTTTTTCCAGTTTGCCCCGCAGATGCTGCACAGCTTGCGGGTCACGCTGCACCCGACGCTCACCTCTTTTTTGATGCCGCCGTCGATCTCTAAAATCAGATCAGCGGAGCGGCCGGACCGCACCATATAGGCCTTTCCGTGCAGTGCGGCGTAGGGGGCGCCGTAACGGGTCCTTTGTTCGGGCCGGTGCTCCACCCAGGCTTTGAACATCCGTGCCATCTGGCTCTCTCCGCATGGGTTGTGGTCAAAAATCCCCGTCTTGCCGGGGTAGAGCTCACAAAACTTGTGCAGGGAAGCGAGGCTGAACGCCTCCCCGTCCCGGTCGATCTCGTTGTCGCACAGGATGGTTTCAAACACAAAAACCTCCTCCGCGGTGAGTTCCCGCCGGGTGTATTGATTGATTAACTTGAGGTCTTCGTCTGTAACCGACTTTGCGACCATCACTTGGTTACGCATCTGTTTTTTCATAGCAGTTCCTCCGCTGTGCTGATGTCAATGGGGATTTTGGTCGGCGTCAGCCCGTGTTCCTGCTCGATCTGGGCGGCCTGCGCGTTGTAGAGCCGCGTCTGCGCCGCCTGCATTTCGTCGTTGAAGTTGAGCACATCCCACTCCACCGTGGGCTTGCAGGAGTAGCCGTTCATCCCCAAAAACAGCCCCGCAATTCGCTCGATCATCGGGTTGAGCATCCTCCTGTAAAAGCTCAGCTCGTTCGAGAGGATGTCCGCCTGCTGCTGGCTCATCCGCTCGGTGGTGCTCCAGCTCAGTCCGAGCATAAACGGGGGGATCGAGAGCTTGGCGACAATTTGTTCGAGCATCTGACGCGCGGGCAGGTTGCAGTCGATCATCTGGTTGTCCGCCCCGATCACCTTGATGTCCACATCGCCCACTGCGATAAAATCGCGGATGTCCCCCGCCCGGCTCGCCGCCATCCCCTCCGACCACTCCTTGGCGATCTGCATCGCCCGCTCCTTGGCATACGCCCGGTCCAGCCCATCGCCCGACGGCTTGTAGGTCACCGCAAAGCGCAGGTTTCCCAGCCGGTCGAAGTTTTGGCCCACCGCGTTGTAGATCTTGAGCAGCACTGAGCTGACAAACGGCAGGCTCTTGAGCACCGAGTCGCCGCACACCCTGCCCGGCTGGGGATTGAGGGCGGTGAAGAGGATGAGCTGGGGCATGGGGAGCGGCACGTCCCTGCCCCGTTCGTCCCTGCGGCAGATCTTCACCTCCAGCGGGTTGTCCCCCGCCTGGATGGACAGGCTGTCCAGCGGGCTGTTGTACAGCCCGGCGATCCGCCTTTTGTCCTTTGTGAGCACAATCTCCCCCACCGCGCTGCCGTAGAGCAGCAGGCTGTCGAGATAGCTGCACACGAATTTTTCGAGCCCCAGCCCACCCGCGCCCACCGGCACAGAGCGGGTGAATTCGCCGAGCAATTTTTCTGCTCCAGCGTCGCCGCACCGCAGTCGGAACCCGCCGATGAGCCGCTCGATCTTAAAGAGCGCCGCATCGATCACCGGAATCGCCTCCCGCATCGCCGCGTACAGCCGCGTCTCGGGGGTGAGCAGCGGGACGTAGCTGTCGAGCACGCCAAACGGGTGGGAGGCGGGCCGTGTCTGCACCCTTCCCGCTTCGGCCGGCGTAGGCGGCTTCTTTTGAAAAAGTCTCATAAAACCTCCTTGTTTCGTGACGCCCCGCGGGGAATCGAGAGGACGAAAAACTCCTCCCCTTGATCCGCCATCTGGCTGACAAAATAGCGGATGTCATCCATCGCGTGGTCGTCCTGTTTTTTGACCCGGTCTCCCCCGCTGTTTTCTTCCCAGCAGTAGAGGGAGAACTCCCGGATGCTGTCCGCGCACTGGTCGGAAAACAGCAGTTTGCCCTCCCGCAGCGCGTCGGACACAAGGCTGATCCCCCTCTGCACATCGTTGTTCGCGGGGATCACCCGGAACTTCCCGTGCCGCCGGATGCACTCGATCCAGCTCGACGCGGAGGGGTCTGCGATCACCGCGCGTATCTCACGCCCGCCTGCCAGCCGTTCGAGTTCGGCGTAGTACTCCTCGTCCGTCCTGCGCGCCTGTTCCCGCCGGGAATCAAAATAGTACTCGTCAATCCTGTACCACTTTTGATTACACCCCCACAGCCCGAACGACGCGGGGTTGGTGATGCCGTAGTCGCAGGAGATGTAGTAGGAGTCAAACCGGTCGGGGAGTTCGCGCACGACGTGCCGGGCCGGGTCGAACATCGGGTAAACCTGCCCTGACTGGGCCGTCCAGTGTCCGAGCACAAACCGCTCGTAAAACGCGCCGGAATACAACGTCTCATACCGCCTCCGCAGCGCGGGGGAAAGGGAGGGGTTGTCCTCCATCCGGAAATGGAGGTGCAGCGCATTTTTTTCCTCTGCCTTCTGAATCCACTCGAGGTAGAACCAGTGAAACGGGTGCTCCGGGTTGCAGTTAAACCACAGCTTGGACCCCGCCACCGAACAGCGCGCAATCGCCTGCTCGACGAAGGAACGGGGCATCAGGGCGACCTCGTCGCACAGCACCCCAGCCAGCGTTACCCCCTGGATGAGCGCCGCGCTCCCCTCATCCTTGCCGCCGAACAGGTAAAAACGATTGCGCTTTCCGCGTAGCCGCAGATCCAGGTAGTTTCCCGATATCTTTTCTTCGCAGCTGTAACCGAGGGAGCGCAGCACCGGGAGGAGGGGGGCAACCACATTGCGACGCAGCGAAAGGATCGTCTTGCCACACAGCCCAAACACCTCCCCGTCAAACCGGGTGAACGCCCACAGCACAAACGAGAGCGACATACAGCTCGTCTTGCCGCTGCGCACCGCGCCGTCACAGATGATCGCGGTTTTGTCTCTGTAACTGCTGTTATTGCACCACCAGGAGAGGAGCAGTTTCTGCTTTTGGCTGAACCGCTTAAACTTGCCCATCGCCGTCCCCCGTGCAGAGGGTTCCCGCACTCTGTTCGAGCGCGGCGCAGAGGGCGTCCGCTTCCTGCCGGTCAGAGGCATTGCCCACGATCCGTTCGAGCATCTCAAGTGCGCGGAGCCGGTCATACAGTTTGATCTCCACCGAACCGTCCGATCCCCGTTTGAAGGATGAAACGCCGTAGAGGTCGAGCATCTGGATCTGGCGTGGCGTCAGCTCTTCATGCCGGAGCATGAGGACAGCCGCGTCGTTTCCGCCCTCTCTGACAAGGCGCAGCACCCCGCGCAGCAGCTGGTGTTCCGGGCTGTCTCTCCCGAGTTCCCCTTCGCACGCTGCGACAAATGCGGCGGCCTCTTCCCGCCCTAAAATCGATTTTGCTTGGTCAGCCGGTATGCCTGCCCACTCTGCTGCCTGCGCCGGATTCCCCAGCGCGGCGCAAAAGCGACAGAAACACTTTTCCCGAGCTGTCAGCTTGTTCATCTAAATTCCTCCTTTCACATGTACCGGACAAAAAGAAAAAAGTTGCATGAAAACATGCAACTTTTTGAAATACAGTCAAAACAGCCCGATTTTTTGTGAATTCGGGTTTCTATTGTGATGGCCGCCTGCTCTGTTTGCCACAGCTTCTTTGATTTCTTTTCCAAGATTAAGCTGCCTTGGTTTGTACAACGGGCAGTTTGTGCCGCATCTGACAAAGAGGTTCAGCCGGTTGCGCCTACCGCAGCAGTTGGTAGAGTGCAACCCAACCCGACTGAAAATAATAGACAGACGGAAATGATGCGGCAGGCGCAGCCGGCTGAATTAAAAATAAATTTCGTTTTGCTCTAATACTAGAGCATAGTATACCATAAAATACCTTTATAATCAAGTAAAAGTTCTAAAAATAGAGCAAGTGAGGTATTTTTATGGAACAGAAAATCAAACAAGACATTCCTCTGGGCAAGAATATCCGCAGCATTCGGAAACAGAAAAAGCTCACTCAAATGGACGTCGTGCGCGAACTAGAACTCGCAGGACTCGGCACTACCCGAAGCAGTTACGCCAAAATCGAAGCGGGCATCCAGCACATCTACGCCAGTGAATTGATTGCCATTGCAGAAATTCTCGACGTCCCGCTGACAGAGCTCTTCCGTTCCAACCCAACTGATTAGTCGTCTGGCCCCTCATCAACCATTGAATTGCATTCTCTGCGCTCCGACGACAGCGCTCTTCTACTCCAACCCAACTTGATCAATCCCCCAGCCCCTCATCGACAATTGAATTGCCTCCTCTGCGCTCCGACGACAGCGCTCTTCTACTCCAACCCAACTTGATCAATCCCCCAGCCCCTCATCAACAATTGAATTGCATCCCTGCGCTCCAACGGCACTATGCTCCGCCCACTCCGGCTGACCATCCGCCGACAAATGAGCGATAGGTTGAACCATTTCCAGCATTCTAGCGGCGGTGTTCCCCCTTGCCTACTGCATCAATATATGAGCCGTTTCATCTATCCTCAACTCCCCAGAGACAGTCCTCTTCCGATCCACTCCTTTCTATCAATGAGGTTTTACCATCTCCTCAGCAGTGCTGTTTATAAAACTTCTTCCTTCCACTTCAGACCTCAATAGCCGCTTATTTAAAAAAGGAGGAACACTCTCCCGTGTTCCTCCTTTTCTCCTGGTGATTCAGGGTGCCCAAAAGGGTCGTCCTGCCAAAAAGCAACTGCACCGCTTTTCCCCAGCTCTGTTCTCGCCCGGCGAAGCCCCGAAAGATCTCACGAGTCTTCCTCATCCGTCGGCAGCCGGTAAAGCTCTTTGACCTCTTTTTTCGAGATGTCCGAAATCGCGAATACTTCGCCCTCTTCCTTCCCGTCCAGCACAACCGGCTGATAAATCGTTCCGCCGCTCTCCATCAGCGCTGTGAGCCCGTGCTTGCGGTACTCGTAGTCAAAGCTGGACAGATTGGTGTCGGTGAGGTTGACCATCTCCCGGTAAAAGCTGTCGAGCTTTTTGCTCAGTCCGCCCAGCCTCTGCTCAAGCAGGGCGGAGGTGAGCCGCGCCGCGGTGTTGACCTGCTCGAGCGTATCCAACTCCCGGTTGCGCAGCATGGCCGCAAACCTGCGCCCATCGAGCAGCTGCCGCCCGGTCTCCACCTCAACTGTGCTGCCTGTTGGGCTTTGGTACACCGCCGGCTGCTCCACCTCGTATTCCACCCCGCCGAGCATGTCGACAATTTGGGCCAGACTCTCGTTGTCCACCCGGATGTACCGATCGATTGTGATAAAAAAGAGGTTTTGCACCGCACGCACCGCCATCGGCGCGCCCCCGTAGTCGTACAGCTCGGAGATCGTCCCGGTTTTGATGTTCACCGTCGCCTGCGCGTTATTCGGAATTCCCGTGACAATCACCATCCGGTCAATGGGGTCGATGTTGAGCAGCAGAAAACGGTCGGCTACCGCTTCCCGCGTCTCGCTCATTGCAACGAGGATGTTCATCTCCTCATCCTCCTGCAAAGTGTAGTTCTCCGTCACATGGGGGGCGGAGCTACTCTCGAGCGCCTTGTACTGATCATTCATCAGATAGGAAAACAAAATCGCCCCAAGTGAAAAGATGATCACAAAGGAAATGAGAAAAGATTTTAAAAATGCAGACCAGCCCGTTTTCATAGCAACCTCCTGTAAGCGTATTTCTATGAAAAAGTATGGTCGGATTCGCCGCTTTCTATACCAAAACGCCGGACAGGGAACAACCTGTCCGGCGCATGCATTACCGATTCATTTTCGCCATCTTTTTGACGTTTTTGTTGTGTTTTTTAATCAGCTTTTGATCCGTCACCCGGTTGTTCATCAGCGCATTGTAGAGCTTATCCACATCCACGCCGTTGTCCTTGTCGTATTTGGATTTGCGCAGCTCCTTTTTGAGCTTGTTGATCCGAATAACCGGCAAATTTTTGGGCATATATAATTCAAGCTTTTTGTCCGCAAACACAACCAGGCTGTCGATGCTGATGTTGTAAATGTTTTCCTTGCTGAACAGGTAGCGAATGTTGTCCACGTGGGTCTTGTTCTGCATCATCGGATTATAAAATTTGTGTTTTTCGTCCCCGCAGATGTGGGTCCACTCCTTGTCCGACGGGCTGCCGTACACCTGTCCGGCGTAGTTTTTGGTCTCAACTGCAAGCACGCCGAACGGGCCGATCAAGATGTGGTCGACCTGGGTAGTTTTGTCGTACAACGGCAGGTAGATGTCGTTGATCACCTTCCACGGCCGTCCAATGCATTTTTTCTTGAGAATCCAGGCCACCTTTTTTTCACCCTTGAGTCCCTTTTGCCTGAGTTTGGCGTTTTTGTTGCGGTAGTGGAAGTACCCCCACAGCGTTACCAGCGCGATTGCAGCCACGCCGATGACAATCCAAATCCATGTTTCCATCCAATTCCTCCGTTTCGTATTTTGGGGCGCAAAGCCTCCCAAAACCCAAAAATGTGTAGTAATTTAAAGTATAACACACAAAAAAGAAAATGTAAAATGCATATTGCGCCGGAATCTGGAAACGCTAGTAGTGAATCTAAAATAAAAGGAGATTAGTTACATGCTTGATAAAATCGCTTTGGCGCTGGTCATCATCGGCGCTTTGGTATGGGGCGGCGTAGGACTCTTTGGGTTCGATCTCGTTGCCTGGCTGTTCGGTGGACAGGGTGCGATTGTGAGCAGAATTATTTATACAATCGTCGGTCTTGCGGGACTGTGGTGCATTTCGCTGTTTTTCCGCAAAAACGAAACCATCGACTAATAGCAAACTCTGTAAACGGGCTGGAGAAATCCAGCCCGTTTGCACTGTCAAAAACCCCTTTTAAGCTAAAATAAGTCATCCGGCAGCATGCGCGTCGGATTCCTCGGCGGCAAACACCGGAAAATAGACATTTTCAAAAGATCGGGGAATGAGATACACCCCTCTCTTAAAATGCCGACGCACTCAAACGGGCTGGAACACTCCAGCCCGTTTACACTGTCAAAAATCCCATTTTAAGCTTAAATGAGTCATCCGGCGGCAGGCGTATCGGATTCCTCGGCGGCAAACACCGAAAAATAGACATTTGCAAAAGATTGGGGGATGAGATACACCCCTCTCTAAAATGCCGACGCACTCAAACGGGTTGGAACACTCCAGTCCGTTTGCACTGTCAAAAATCCCATTTTAAGCTTAAATGAGTCATCTGGCGGCAGGCGTATCGGATTCCTCGGCGGCAAACACCGAAAAATAGACATTTGCAAAAGATCGGGGAATGAGATACACCCCTCTCTAAAATGCCGAAGCACTCAAACGGGTTGGAACACTCCAGCCCGTTTTTGCATACCGTCCAAATAGAAATCGCTCAGACGGCACCCCGCTCCAGCAATTCCCCTACGACTGCCGGAAAACAGGCATGTTCTACCGGGAAATTCGGCGTCCATCCATTTCATTGCCGCCAATCCAGCGCAAAAAAATATTCGAATCTCCATGTTGTCAACCGATGCAGAGAACACCGAACTCTAAAGGCAGATAACCCAAAAATCGCTCTCCATTTCCTAAAAACGAATAATTTTGAAACGCTTTTGCCCCTTTGCCTGACACTCAAACCGGTCGCTTTCTCTGAGTCTTTCCTCTGAACCAAGCAAAGAAAACTGCCATCATAGCCGCTTGCCGATGAAATAGGTTTGATCCCAGACAACACTAAAAGCTTTTCACCCGCCTACAAAATCCTAGGCATACCTCGTCTACCATTCTTTCTGATATCTGAAAATTGTTTTACTCGCTGCCCTTCACAAAACAAAAACTAGGCTTCTACCAGCATAGCGAGTGGTTTTACGCAACAAAAAAATCGGGACTCCACCATTTGGCAGAATCCCGGGTTTGATTTCTTTAACGGAGAATCTCATTGTACATCTGCACATAGCGTTCCGCCGAAACGTTCCAGCTGAAGTCGCAGGACATACCATACTTCACAAGGCTTGCCCACGCCTGTTTGTCGTAGTAAACGTTTTTGGCGCGGTAAAGCGCGTCCATCATCTGCCCGGCGTCGTAGCCGCGGAAGGTAAATCCGTTGCCCTGTCCGAGCGAACAATCGTGGATGCTGTCCCGCAGACCGCCTGTCTCCCGCACAATCGGGATGGCGCCGTAGCGCAACGCGATCATCTGGGCGAGCCCGCAGGGTTCGGATTTGGACGGCATGAGGAACATGTCCGCACCCGCGTAGATCTTTTTGGAGAGCGGCGGCAAAAATCCGATCGTAGTGGAAACCCGTTCGGGATAACGCGCATGCATCTCGTTGAAAAAGCTCTCGTAAATATAGTCGCCCGAACCGAGCACCACAAATTTAAACCCGTCGTTGACCAGCTTTTCAAAGCCGTATTTGACCAGGTCAAACCCCTTGTGATCCACCAGCCGGCTGACAATTCCTACCAGCGGCTCGTCACTCATAGGCAGTCCGACCTCGTTCATCAGCCCCTGCTTGTTCGCCTGCTTGCCAGCGAGATCACCCGCCGAGAATGTCTTGTAAATCTGCCCGTCGGTTTCAGGGTTGTTGGTTTCGTAATCAATGCCGTTGAGGATTCCGGTGAGCTTTCCGACGTGGTTGCGCAGCTCTCGGTCCAGCCCATGGGCATACCAGGGGTCCTGAATTTCCTGCGCATAGGACGGACTGACCGTCGTCACCCGGGTGCTCACCTCAACCGCCGCCTTCACCAGGTTGAGGCAGTCGTCGTACCGCATCAACTCAGTCGCGTATTTGGGGATGCCGAGCACTTCTTCCATCAGCTCAAAGCCGTATTTGCCTTGGTACTGGATGTTGTGGATGGTAAAAACGGTTTTCATCTGGGCAAACCGCTCGTTGTAGCGGTAAAACAGATCGTGATAAACCGGGACAAGCGCAGTCTGCCAGTCGTTGCAGTGGAGGATATCCGGAACAAAGTCAATGTGCCAGATCATCTCAAGCACGGCGCGGGAGAAAAACGCAAACCGCTCCGCATCGTCGTAGAATCCATAGAGACCGGGCCGTTTGAAATAGTATTCGTTATCAATGAAATAAAAGATCACGCCGTTCAGGTTGCACTCAAAAATGCCGCAGTACTGCATTCTCCAGCCCACCGAAACCTTAAAGTTGCACAGATAGGTCATTTTGCTGCGCCATTCGTCCGAAATATCTCCGTACAGTGGCATGACCACCCGACAGGCGACCTCTTTTTGCCGGATCGCCTTGGGCAGCGAGCCCGCCACATCCGCCAAGCCGCCCGACGCGGCAAACGGCCGCGCTTCGCTTGTTGCAAACAATACTCTCATTCGATCACCTCATAGAATCTCCGGGAGGCCTCCGGGACGCTGTCCCGCACCCTGCTTAGGGGGCCTTTTGAAAAA
>EQ973339.1:233454-252271 GCA_000158655.1 [Clostridium] methylpentosum DSM 5476 | reverse complement strand
AGCGACCTCTCCCCAGACTGTGTTAGATGGTTGTGCCTTTGGCGATATAGGCGGGGTAGGTGCTGGTGCCAATGACAGTGCGGTAGTTGGAGACTACGACATTTTTGTCGGTCATCGCATACTGCAAATCCGCCTTTTCTCCGACTTCAGTGCCCTGCATTAAAATACAGTTTTTCACCGAAGCGCCCTTTGCGATCTTGACACCGCGGAAGATAATCGAATTCTCAACCTCCCCTTCGATAATACAGCCGTCTGCGATAAAGCAGTTTTTAGCCGAAGACTGCAAGCCGTAACGGACAGGTGCCTCATCGCGGATTTTGGTGTACACTGGCCGCTCCTTGGTAAAGAGCTGTTCCCGCACACTCTCGCTGAGCAGATCGATATTGGCCTGGTAATACCCTTTCATGGATCCGATCCGGCGCACAAACCCGTCGTAGAAGAACCCGTTGATCTTGAGCTCCTTCATCTTTTTCTGAAGGATGTCGCGGTCCAGGCTGTACTCCCCTTTGCTAATCGCCTCATTGATGAGCTTAATTAAAAATTCCCGTCCCACGATGAGAATATTCATCGAGTAGTTGAATTCCCCAGTGATATCGGGGCTGCACATGACTTCAACCAGGCGACCGTTTTCATCAAAGTTAACAATGGTCGAGTCCTTTGCCTCCTCGTTGTCGAGATAGCTGTTGGCGTACATCATGGTGATGTCCGCGCCAGTCTGGGCGTGACGCTCAATGAACGGACCGAGGTCGATGTTGGCGACGATCTCGCAGTCACTGAGCAGAATGTATTTGGCGCTGCTCCCGTGCAGGTAACCGAGCGCCGAACCGAGCGCTTCCATTTTCCCGCGGTAGATGCCGAAGTTTTTGTCTCCATAGGGCGGCAGAATGTGCAGGCCGCCTGTCTTCCGGGCAAGATCCCAGGCGCGCCCTGCTCCGACGTGGTCCATCAGCGACTGGTAGTTGGCCTTGGTGATCAGGCCGACGTCGGTAATCCCAGCGTTGACGAGGTTGGACAGCGGAAAATCGATCAGCCGATAACGTCCTCCAAACGGCACCGAAGCCATGGTGCGGTGTTGGGTGAGGCTTGAGAGCGCGACGTCGTGCATATTGGCAAAAATAATGCCCATTACTTTATTATCATTTTGTAACATGGTTCCCCACTCCTCTATCTGTTATTTTCAACCATTTCTTTGGCTTTGACAACTGTCCCGTCAGACAGTTGCACATTCGGTCCGACCACGCTGATGCCCCAATCGCTCTTGTCGGAGATCCCCTCCGGCCGGGAGCCGACTTTGGCGTTTTCGCCAATCACAGCGTCTTCGCCGATGATCGAGTAGTCGACGATTGCGCCCCGCTTGATCACCGCGCCCGGCATGACGATGCTGTCGCGCACCACTGCGCCCTCTTCGATCGTCACGCTCGCAAACAGGATGGAAAAATCGATTTTACCATAGACCTTACAGCCCTCGGTCACCATTGAGTTTTGGACGCTTGCACCCCTCGAGACGTAGTGTGGGGGAGCAACCGGGTTGCGGGAGTAGATTCGCCACGAGGAGTCATAGAGGTCGAGCGGGACATGGGGGTTGATCAGATCCATGTTGGATTCCCACAGGCTGTCAATGGTTCCGACATCCTTCCAGTAGCCGTCGAAGTGGTAGGTCATAAGCTTGCAGCCGTCGTCGAGCATTTTGGGGATGATGTTTTTTCCAAAATCTTTGGAGGAATTGGGATCGTTTTCATCTGCAATCAAATACTGCTTGAGCTTATTCCAGTTGAATATATAAATTCCCATGGAGGCGAGGTTGCTCTTGGGTTTTTTCGGCTTTTCCTCAAATTCGTACACCTGGCCAGTCTCATCAGTGTTCATGATGCCGAACCTGCTTGCCTCGGACATTTCGACCTCGAGCACGGCGATGGTGCAGTCCGCCTTTGTTTGCTTGTGCTGCTGGAGCATGAGGTCATAGTTCATCTTGTAGATGTGGTCTCCCGAAAGGATGAGCACGTATTCGGGATCATAGCGCTCGATAAACGAGATGTTCTGATAAATTGCATTGGCTGTGCCCGCATACCAGCTCGCTCCCTGCACACTCTGATAGGGAGGCAGGACGTGGACGCCGCCGTACAGGCGGTCAAGATCCCAGGGCTGGCCATTTCCAAGGTAGTCGTTGAGCACCAGGGGCTGGTACTGGGTGAGCACTCCCACCGTATCAATTCCCGAGTTCACACAGTTTGAGAGTGGGAAGTCGATAATTCGGTATTTGCCGCCAAACGGCACCGCTGGCTTCGCCATTTTTTTGGTCAGTACATGCAGTCTGCTTCCCTGGCCTCCCGCCAGCAGCATTGCCACACACTCTTTTTTCACAAACATAATATCCTCCCTTTCGCCCTTGCAGGCTCAACCGTCTGACAGGGCTGTACTTTTACTGAAATAACTGCAGGGCTACTCTTCTTTTACAGGTTTTCCCAAAGAGGCAGCTGTTGTCTTTGCAAGTTTTGCGGGCTCTCTTTTGCGCACTGCGGTTTCCTTTTTCTCTGCCTTGGCAAGCTTTGCTGGCTCCCGGCTGCGCACCGCGGTTTCCTTTTTCTCCGCTTTCACAAGCTTTGCCGGCTCCCGGCTGCGCACCGCAGTTTCTTTTTTCTCCGTTTTCGCAAGCTTTGCGGGTTCCCGCCTGCGCACGGCAGTCTCTTTTTTGGGGGAGGCTGCGAGCTGCGCCGATTGGCGCTTTTTCACCGCGCGGGTGGCCACAGCCTGTTCAGGCTCCTCGCCCGCCGTCGAACCCTCTTTCTCCTTTGCACTGGGTTTCTTTTTCTTGCGCAGGATCGATTTGGGTTTGAGATAGGTCACTCCCATCGGCGGAACGGTGAGCACAATCGACTGCTCGTAACCGTGCATCGGCTCGTCCTCCGACTGGATATCATCCTCATTGAGATGCCCCTCTCCGCCGAATTCGGTTGCATCTGAGTTGAGAATCTCGGTGTAGGTCGCTACATAGGGCACGCCGATGCGATAATTTTCATAAGTAAGTGGGGAGAAGTTGCAGACAATTACCAGCTCGTGCCCGGTGTCGTCAATTCGACGGAAGGCAATGACATTGTTGCTCGTGTCATCGTTGGAAATCCAGGAAAAGCCCTCCCAGGAGTCGTCATTTTCCCACAGCGGTTTGTTTTTTAAATAAAATTTGTTGAGCGTCTGGGTATAGTGCTGAAGCTGTTTGTGCTTGTCATAGGCCAACAGCATCCAATCAAGCTCTTTTTCGTAATTCCACTCTATAAACTGGCCGAACTCCTGTCCCATAAACAGCAGCTTTTTGCCTGGATGCGCCATCATATAGCCGAAAAAGGCACGCATCCCCGCGAATTTTTGCTCGTATTCCCCTGGCATTTTGTTGATGAGGGAGCACTTTCCGTGCACCACCTCGTCATGTGAAATCGGGAGGATGTAGTTTTCCGAAAAAGCGTAAAAAAACGAGAAGGTGACCTTGTCGTGATTCCCACCTCGGAAGAGCGGGTCGAGTGACATATAGGTAATCATGTCGTTCATCCAGCCCATATTCCATTTGAAGTTAAAGCCGAGCCCGCCGACGTCGCCTGGTTTGGTGACAAGCGGCCAGGCGGTGGACTCCTCTGCAATCATCATGGCATTGGGATGAAGGGAGAGCACCTCCCGGTTGAGTTTGCGCAGAAAGTCGATCGCCTCGAGGTTTTCCTTTCCCCCGTACTGGTTGGGGGTCCATCGCCCGTCCTGCCGGTCGTAGTCGAGATAGAGCATCGAAGCGACTGCGTCCACCCGCAGCCCGTCGATGTGGTACAGCTCGAACCAGTAGTTTGCACTCGAAATCAGGAAGGAAACCACCTCTGGCTTACCGTAGTCAAACACCCTGGTTCCCCAGCCCTCGTGTTCCCGCTTGTTTGGGTCGGCGTATTCATAGCAATAGGATCCGTCGAATTCATACAATCCCGCGCCGTCCTTGGGAAAATGCGCCGGCACCCAGTCGAGAATGACGCCGATCCCCGCCCTGTGGCATTTGTCCACAAACTTCATAAAGTCGTGGGGCGTTCCGTACCGGGAAGTCGGCGCAAAATAGCCGGTGACCTGGTACCCCCAGGAGCCGTCAAAGGGATATTCTGTGATCGGCATCAGCTCGATGTGAGTATACCCCATGGATTTGACATAAGGGACGAGTTCGTCCGCAAATTTCGAATAGTTAAACGGGGATCCGTCTTCATAGGTTCTCCACGATCCCATATGTATCTCGTAGATGTTCATTGGCCGCTTGTAGTGGTTGATCTCGCTCTGCTCGTCCATCCACTTCTGATCCGTCCATCGGAAGCCGTCGAGATTATAGAATTTAGAGGCGGTATCCGGCCGTGTCTCACTGTGAAATGCATAGGGGTCTGCTTTCATGCGGATCTGTCCGTCCGCCGCTTCGATGCTGTATTTGTAGATGTCATATTGCTGTATTTTTGGGATGAAGCATTCCCAGATGCCCCTGTCGTGGATTTTTTTCATCGGATGGTTCATCCGGTCCCATTCGTTAAAGTCTCCGACCACCGAAACGGACCGCGCGTTTGGGCACCAGCAACGGAATACGACGCCTTCTCCCCGGCCCCGTTTGGAGTAGTGAGCACCGAAATATTCGTAGGATGTGGTATTATTTCCTTCTAAAAAGCTGGTAATTGAACGGTTTGACTTACTTTGTTTATCCTGCATGATAACACACTCCTTATCCATAAGCCTATTATAACAAATAGTTCCAACAAAAGCAAGAATAAATTGTGCAAATACAGCGATTCATATGGATGCATTCCTGTAAAACTGTATGCTTTACACAATTATCAAGAACTAAAATTCGATAATTGAATTAATTTAAAATCCTGTCCTCCAACAGCCCAGGTAAGGCTTATCATATCACATTTGGACTGTCGAAACCGACTGAAAACGCGTGGAAAACAAAAAAGCTATAAATCCGAACTGTCGAATTTATAGCTTCTTTCTTACTTTGTAGAAATAGCTAAATATCAAAGAACTTACAGTGTACAATTTATAGTATAACACAACACCTCCTGTAAATCAACAAATAGATTCTATATTTTAAAGAGCAAAACCACATTTTTTATTCAAAATTCTTTTTTATTTATATTTATTTGATTGTTTTCAAAATATTCTGTTTATTTTCCCATTTTTTACAGCTAATAAACAGATGGGAACTGCACATGATAAAACCGTAGTTTGAAATTGGAGGATTTTCATGAAACCTAGGGAACGACTGTTTTTATTCTGCTGCGGCGGTTTTCTCTATTATCTCATTGAAACCATGTGGAAAGGCTCTTCCCATTGGAGTATGTTCCTCGCAGGGGGCTGTTGCTTCCGCTTAATCGGCATCATCCGCACCTCGTTTGAACGCCTGGGCACTGCGGCGAAATGCGCGCTCGGCTCTTGCGCGATCACCGGGGTGGAGTTTATCAGCGGGGTGATCGTCAACAAGCTGATGGGGCTCAACGTCTGGGACTACAGCTCACTGCCGTTTAACATCCTCGGCCAGATCTGCCTTCCCTTTTCTGTGCTTTGGTATTTTATCAGTTATGCAGCGCTCTACACCGACCGCTTTCTCTGCACCGAAATACTCGATACCGAATACGAACCGCTCGCAGCATAAACAAAGCCGCTGGAATCTCCTCCAGCGGCTTTTTGAATGCAGTCAATCCAAATTCTATGTATCAGCCCTTTTACATTGTGCTAAAACCAAAACAGGCTTTCTACACCAATTTCATCAAAAGAGCCTGACAACAGTCTTGCGAAATGCTCAGCGGACTCAAAACGTCTTGACAAGAGAATCAAAACCACCCATGAACAGGTATGCCCAAGCTCAAGCAAGGCCCATCCCTCAGAAGGCGTCCAATTGAACCAAAGTATTACACACTGCAAACGCGTCACATTCGCCTGACGTAAGAACTGATTTTGCTTTGCAAAAATTCCCTTTCCTTTGGCATCTGCGTTTTCTCTCTATCCTGAGTGGGTCCACAAAAGATGAGGAATCCGGCTGCATACGCGCCGGATTCCTCATCGGCTCATGCCTGCATTTCGACATGAGCGCAGAAAATATAGAAGCTGAGTATCCTACCCATCCTGTCAAGAATGTCGACGTGGGCAGGCCAGCCAAGTATTTCTGCGGTTTTTTGTTACAATGTACAGGCCGCTGATCAATGGCAGTGATCCAACGTCCGCCTATTGCTCATCAGTCTCATTGGAGCAGAGTGAACATGCTGCCAATGACCGGAAGCGGCTGCATCTTTCCGGACGCTCCGTTGATCAGGCCGATCACAAACAGGATAAAGGTGATAATGCCGATGACCGTACTGACAATCCAGCCGATAAACGGAATAAACCGGACGATCCAGGTCGCCACATTGGTGACAACGCAAAAAAGAAGAAAAATCAGTCCCTGGTTCGCATGATATTTTCCATACTGCAGATTGTCAGAAGCGACGAGAGGAAGAAAAAAGAGAATCCCACAATAGGCAAGCGCAGCAAGTACTTTGTCTTTGGTTGAGAGCATAGCAGTTCCTCCAATGTAAAGTTTTTCATTTACAATACCACATCCGCAGCAAAAATTCAAGCCTGTTGGGCAAGATCCAACCGGAAAACCGTCTCGATTTTCCAAATTTCTCCCCGTTTCACCGTCCTGCCGCCGGAGAAATCGTAATAAAGCTTGTTGTACTCGGGTGCATTTGAAAGAAATAGGGTAGAACCGGACAGGTCGGGACTGCGGTGGACAACTTCAAGCCCGCCTGAGACCCCGCTCTCCCTTCCCCAGACATCTGCCCGATGCACCCCTTTTCGCCGGGTGGAGGCGTCCTCCATCTCGGATGGATCGGAGCATTCCACCACCCGGCCCTCTCCGAAGTAGCAGCCCTCTTCAGTCACCTGCTCTTCCCCGCGGGTTCGCACAATCGGAAGCATCGAGAGATAAGCGTTGCCGAGATCTACTGGCTGCGCCCACTCAACGGTCTGGAAAAGTCTCAGTTCATCAGCTGAAAAGAGATAGGTGCGCTGATGGCGGGCGAGCTCCTCCCCTGTCGTCCCATACCGGTAGAGGGTTGTCTGTTCGACGAATTGGAGAGTGCGGCAGGTAAACTGCTCCACATTGTCAAGTTCCCTGCGCACCCCGTCCACGAGCAGAAACGCCGCCTGGAGCATTTCATTTCCGTGCGCTCCGCCGCCGACAAACCCGTCGGCGGAATTCGCCTCCCGGATAGCGCACTCCCATTCTCCGGTGTTGACCAGAGGGAGTGAATTCAGACGGGTGAAACTGCCGTCAGAATTTCTGCGGCAGTCAAACACCCGGTACAGACGCCACACGTCACAGCGGTCGGCACTGCGCACTTCATGGAAAAGACAGAACTCCAGATAGGTGTCCTTGCGCCGGACCCTGCGGTAGACGTAGAGCGCATTCCCGGTCAAATTGACCGCAAGCTCCCCCTCTTCCAGCTGCTGCCCGTCAAACCCGTTTGTCACCCTAGGCTGGGGGAAACCTCCGACCGGGCCAAATCCGTCGCCGTGCAGCCAAAAGAGAGGAAGCTGCTCCGGCCTGCCGGAAAACCCGCCCTGCTCAGTGTAGGATCCCCCTTTGATGCAGGCGCCTGTCTTGTCCTCGGCATCCACCGCTGTGCGCAGGAGTGAGAGGTCGACATAACAGACTTGGTACTGGTTGTTTGCAAAGGTATAGCTCCCATTGGTAATCTTGGTGCGCTTGAACGGAGAAAGCGGATCAACCAGCAAAAGGCTTCCGTTCCAGCTCAGTGTCCGAGAAGGGACATCGTACACCAAATCCAAACCCTGAATAGGAAAAATCACCTGGTTGGCGTGCAGTTCACGACGGGTTTTGTCGACGTTTTCGGTGAGCAGTCCGCTGAGATATCCGCTGCTGTTGGCGACGAGAATCACCCTGCGGTCGTCGAAAAACGCCCCATCCCCATGGGTGAGTGCGGAGAGAAAGGTAACGGTTGTCACCTTCGCTTCCAGTTCCACCGATGGGGAGGTGAATTCATCCAAATCGACGTAGGCCGCCTGCCCCTCTGGAATCAAGAGGCGGTCAAACGCCTTGACCTTGTACAACCGCGGCGTCGGAGAACCGAGTTCCACAACGTGCAGCCGTACCGGCTCGGTGGTGACAATCCTGTCCGCGCCGTTTGCCTCGATTGACAAAATTTGACCAAAGGCGCGGATGTTGGATTTTTCGATCCGGTGCTGCAGATTGTCCCTGAGCTTATTGTACAGCAGGCTGTTGTCCGCATATTTCTCCGAGGTCACCGCTCCGTCCGCCACGCTTGCGTAGATAGGAGTACTTCCCGCCATTGCCTGTTTGACCTCCTCTGAGAGGTTGGCCAACTGGATTTTGCTCTGATCGGAAGAAATGTCCAGATCATTTGCAGTGAGCTTGACCGCCTTGTCCCGCTTGGCATTGAGTCGGCTGTCGATTTCTCCGGCCTGGGAGAGCGCCTGGGTGAGCATGCTGAATTCGCTGGCGCTCACAATTTCCGTCTCATCCCGCACTGTCTGGTAAACCAGGACAGAAAAGGGGAACGAGGAAATCAAGGTGGAATCAGGTCCATAAAGCAGCAGCTCGGCGCGAGCTTCCCCCGCTGCTGCTGCCGCCTGTTCCGACAGCTCCACGCTGAGGGTTTCCTCCTGCTGGTTGATTTGAGCCGGGCAGAGCACAGTTGTTCCATCCGGCTTGCGGATGCAGCAGGCGGCTGAAACAGCTTCAGTCAGATCGTAGGGCGAGCCGCCCTGAAACAGCCTCACCAAAAGGCTGCGCCCGCTGTCAAACTGTTTGATCTGGACTCTTTCCACTCCCGGCCTGCTGACATCAAGTGTAATCGGTTGATTTAGGTTCATAAATACCTCCTTTGAAATCCCTTTCACAAATCTCAAAGAAAGGGGAAAAAGTTGCATCAAAACATGCAACTTTTAAGTGGGAATTTCCCGGTCTCAGTCACCCATTCCCATTCAGTTCATCCCATTGACCTGTAGATGTCCATCAGGAAATCATACGGCGCAGCCTTTGAAAAAAGCGCAAATCAAACCCACCCATGAACGGGTGAATTGCAAAAGTTTCAGAAGAAGTCAATGACCGGCTCAGCCCTACAAGAGGCATTGAAGACAATCACAGCATCACACCCACTGCAACCTAAAATCTGTTGCATTCGCTTTCTATGCGATCTGATATTATCCCAGATTGTTTGTTCTGCTAATCCAATCTTCCCTTATGCTGTTTCTCCCTATCCCCGGAGCCGAGGATAAAAAAGCGCACAAAAATAGCGCCTTGACAGCTGAAACAGCCGTTCAATGGCGCTATCTGTTCAATTCATGTGCATTTTTCTGCATAAGTGCAGACTGCAACTTCCTCTTTCTCTGGGCAGTGTGGGTCCTCTTCCAACGGCCTTAGCCTCAACACAGGCAGGTGCCCGTCAAACGGGTGTCCCGAGCGAGTTTCCCTCCAGAGACAGGAGACCAGGGGAATTTTACAAAAGACTGTTGCGACACCTTCAGTCTCCCTCACAGATCTGTTTTAGGACACCTCTGCCTCTTCGGTTGGAACGCTGCTGTCCACCGGAGCATCGGTCGGAGTCTGGGACTGTGGCTCGGAGGTTGGGTCGGTTGTGCTGCTTGTTGCGGGATCCGAATCCGTTCCGGAAGAAACCGGTGCTGAGGAGCTTGTCGCACTGCTCACCCCGCTGCTGAAGGAGCTGGTGATGCCGTTGTCGCTCAGCTCGTGGATACCTGAAATGTAGTACTGGTCGCGTCCGGTGCGGGTCAGCTCATATTCTACATATTTAAAAGGTTTTTCATCATAACCGCCTTTGAGGTGCATGCCCCACACCGAGGAGCGTGAGAGATACCCAACTTTAAGAGTCACCTTGTCGCCGTTTTTAGAAATCTTATCGATCTCAGGGCGGTAGGGCATGTACTGAATTTCAATCGGCACCGAATAAGTCTTGGATTCACTCAAGTACTCAAAGGTGTATTCGCTGTCGCTGATGCTGACATTGTTAAATTGAATTTCATTCCCAAACAGCTGCTTTGCGTAGTGATCCACATCCGCCGCCGGGATGTACACCGAATAGTCATCGTGTTGGTATTCGTCCTTGTTTTCATTGAGAATCAAGCTCCAGATGGCAGCGCTGACAATCTTTTCGTCCCCGAGCTTGTTGATGTTTTCAACGGGAACCGGGTCAAGCATCACAACTGGGGTGAGGATTTTCTCATACAGCTGTTTTTCCTTTTCATGCCCGAAGGCGTCTCCGATTTTGCCGCCTAAAAAGACGACCGAAACAATCAGGCCAATGAGCGCAAAAATGGTGACCACCGCACCGAACACCACTGTCTTGTTGATGCCGCGCAGTTTTCCGAGTATCTGCCCCATTTTGCCCTGCGGCTGCTTCTCGGTAGTTTCTGGTTTCATGTTTTCCTCCAATTTATCGAATCTGGCCGTTGCCGTGCACCACGTATTTCACCGAAGTGAGCTCGTTGAGGCCCATCGGTCCGCGCGCATGCAGCTTTTGGGTGGAAATGCCGATTTCTGCTCCAAACCCAAACTCGCCGCCGTCGGTGAACCGTGTGGATGCGTTGACATAGACCGCCGCCGAGTCGACCGAACGGGTGAACAGCTCTGAGGCCGCGAGGTCGTTTGTCACAATGCAATCGGAGTGATGGGTGGAATAAATTCGGATGTGCTCCACCGCCTCCTCGACGCTTGCGACAACCTTGACTGACATCTTGTAGTCGAGATACTCCGCCGCATAATCCTCTTCCGTCGCCGGCTGAATTCCCTCTAAAATTGACCTGGTTTCTGCGCAGCCGAAGAGCTGCACTCCTTTTTCATCCAGCCTTTGTTTTACCATCGGCAGGAACTCCTGCGCGACAGCTTGGTGCACCAGCAGGCTCTCCGCCGCATTGCACACCGACGGCCTGCTCGTCTTAGCATTATACACGATATCCGCCGCCATTGCAAGGTCTGCGGCCTTGTCAACATAGATGTGGCAGTTTCCGGTGCCTGTCTCGATGACCGGAACGGTTGCGTTTTGCACCACTGCCTGAATCAGCCCGTGTCCTCCGCGCGGAATGAGCACGTCGATGAAGCCGCTGAGCTTCATCATCTGGTTGGCGCTCTCCCGCGAGGTGTCGTCCACCAGCTGGATGATATTCGGGTCAAATCCACATTTTTCAACTGCCCGGCGCATGATGCCGACAAGTGCTCGATTGGAGTTGATCGCCTCTTTGCCGCCGCGCAGGATGACTGCGTTGCCCGCTTTGAGGCAGAGGGTCGCCGCGTCGACTGACACGTTGGGCCGGGACTCAAAGATGATGCCGATGACACCGAGCGGAACCCGGGTCTTGTGGATCACAAGTCCGTTGGGGCGGGTAAAACCGCGCTCTACAACGCCCACTGGGTCGTCGAGGTCGATGAGGGTGCGCACTGCGTCTGCGATGCCGCTGATTCTGCCCTCATCGAGCATCAGCCGATCGATCATTGTCTCGGGGATTCCCATCTCCCGTGCAGTTGCGATGTCCTTTTTGTTTTCCTCAATGATCTGCTTCACACCTGCTTCGAGCTCCTCAGCGATCACACTGAGCGCCCTGTTTTTGTCAGCGGTGGAGGCGGTGTTGATCTGGGCTGCACACCCCTTTGCGTTTTGTCCAAGCTGTTGCACTGTCATATGTATTCCTCCTTTTTTTGCGCGGGGAAATAGGTACCGACCTGCTCTCCGTCGAACAGATCGTAAATCTGGTCTGGGTTTTGCCCGTTGATGATGTACATCGGGATGTGTCGCCCGGTCGCGAGTTCTGCGGCCTGGATTTTGGTGATCATGCCGCCGGTGCCGAGCGAGCTTCCCCTTCCCCCCGCGATTCGTTTGATGTCTTCGGTGATGGTGTCCACCCGCGGGATGAGCTTCGCATCTGGATTTTCCGACGGGTTGGAGTCGTACAGCCCGTCAATATCGGTGAGCACCACTAGCAGGTCGGCGTTTACAAGAATGCTCACAATCGCCGAGAGGGTGTCATTGTCGCCAAACTCAATTTCGTCGGTGGAAACGGTGTCGTTCTCGTTGACAATCGGAATGACGTTCATGCTCAGCAGAGCGCTGAGGGTGTTGATGACGTTTCGCTCCCGGTTGTCGTGGTCAATGATGTCCTTGGTGAGCAACACCTGGGACACCACGTGATTGTATTCGCCAAACAGCTTGTCATAGATGTACATCAGCTCGCACTGGCCGATCGCCGCACAGGCCTGCTTGGAGGGGATGTCCTTGGGGCGCTCCTTGAGTCCCAGTTTACCTGAACCCACGCCGATCGAACCGGAGGAGACGAGAATGACCTCCTTGCCCGCGTTTTTGAGGTCACTGAGCACTTTGACGAGTTTTTCCACCCTCCGGATGTTGAGCATTCCGGTGCTGTGCGCCAGGGTGGAGGTGCCCACCTTGACAACGATTCTGTTTACTTGTGTCATGTCCAAATCAGTTCACTTCTCCATTCTGTAAGCCGGCGGCATGTTCCCGCCGGTCCTTTTCAATCAGATATTTTGCAAAGATCGCAAACGCAACCGCGATGTAGGGGAGCACAAATAGCAGGGGCAAATAGGCGAGGGAGAGAAGCAGCAGCGGAACAAAACTAAACAATAGAGATGCCGCACTGCGCTTTTGCTGCTTCATAATCTCAGCCGACCGCTGGATCGACGGACGCACCTTGATCTGCGGATCCTCCACAAACAAAAAGGCGACGATCATATATTTCATTGACAGGATGAGCGCGAGCACCCCTCCGCAGAGGGCGAACAGCACGCTCAGCCCCACCATCACCAGATAAAAATAAGGGAGGTACCCCGGGGTGGATGCGTAGTAGCAGGCTCCCCCATAGAGCAGCATCGCCGGCAGGGTGAGCACAAAGGTGTAGCACACCACCCGCAGCAGCACCGAGAACGCCACCCGCAGCGACTTAAAATACTTCTTGAATCCGGTGTAGTAGTAAAAAATCAGGGTGATGGGAGAGCGCTTCCCCGACGCGATTTCATAGGCCCACTTCAAAAACCCGAAGCCAAACGGAGTGAGCAGGAAAAATTCGAGGATCAGCACCACTGCGAGCACCGAATAGCGCACCGCGCTGTCATACAGCCCGTGCGAAGTCAGCCACTGGACAGGGCCAAACTGGCTGAGCATGGTAAAGTACGCCTCGGTCCCCAAAATTGTATCGACAGTGGTTTCGAGCAGCGTCAGGGCGATCACAACGCAGAGCAGGATGAGCGCGGCGGCAATCCCCTTGCTCCACTGCCCGCGCAGCGCGTTTTTGGCATTGCGTTTGATGTGACGGTTGACGGTCATACCTTCATTCCCTTCTATGGCATCATTGTATCCACCCTTAGTATGCTCGCTTTCTCGGGGGATACGCGCCAAATTTATCCTGCTGCCATCCGGACTTGCTGGCAAGCTCCGCCCCGCAGCGGTTGCGGCTATAGGAAAATAGACATCCCTGTCAGCCTTTCTCGCTTTGCCCAGGACGTTTGGCTGTTCGCGATTTTTTGCTAACGCTGGGGCTAAGCGGCGCTCCATTTGTTCAGCGGCGGGGTCCATGGAGTTGCCGTCTATGTACTTCTCTTGGAGGATCTGTCAGCCCCGCACGTTATTCCTCCTCTGAATCCTGCTCCACGTCAAAAAAGTTGTATTCTGCCGGGCCCTCTTGTTGCTGTGCCCCGTAGGGCAGCGGATCGTACACCTCGACATACTGATCCCGCGCCCACAGCTGTGCGTAGGTGAGCACAGTGTAGCCTTTCCCCGCCTCAATCTGCCAGTCGAGCGCTCTGCGCTGGGGAAGGCCGAACTTGGAGAGCAGGTACATCAGCACCCCGCCGTGGCTGACCAGAGCGGCTGAGGTGATGTCGGTGCGCATCATGTCGAGGATGACCTCATTAAAGCCCAAAATCAAACGCTGCTCGAACTGCTCCCGGCTCTCTCCGCCCTCAGGCGCGCCAGTCATGCCGGAGTCCATCCAGGCGGTGAATGCGGGGTCCCCCTGCAGCTCCTCCATGCTCCTATTTTCGAATTGCCCAAAGTTATATTCCCTTAGAGAATCAACTTTTTGTATAAAATTGTCGGGATAGATCAGTTCCGCTGTTTCGACCGCGCGGCGCAAGGGACTGGCGTACACCTTCTGCACCCGCGGGTATTCAAATTCATCCGCCAGCCGCCCGAGCTGAGCAATCCCCTCTTCACACAGCGGCAGGTCGGTTGCCCCAATGTATTTGCCGTCCAGGTTCCCCTGGGTAATTCCATGGCGGATGAGATGAATTTTGAATGTTTTCATAGTGGTGTTCTCCCTATTTCTGATACTAAATGTTGTATAACAAGTGTTTCATTACCACAAGTATAGACTGAATTCGTGATTTTGCCCAATATTTTTGCAAAATTTTTCGACCAAAACGGAATTTTTTCCGCCAAATTCCCTTTACAAATGGTATCTGGTATACTATAATTTACTAGACGTTATCGGCCAGACGGCCCGTTTGACTACGAAATATTTGGAGGGTATCGCAGCATGAACGCAGATTTTCCACGGATTTTGACGCTCCTGCGCAAAGAAAAAGGAATCAGTCAAAAACAGGCGGCGCAGGAACTCGGAGTCTCCCAGGCGCTTCTGTCCCATTATGAGAAAGGAATCCGGGAGTGCGGCCTCGCGTTTGTCATCCGTGCGGCTGATTTTTACGACGTTTCGTGCGACTTTCTGCTCGGCCGCTCCCCTGAACGAAAAGGGACCACCCTCACGGTGGAGGAGCTGCCTGAACCAGCTGAGTCCAAGGAACGGCCCAACCCGAAAACCCTCTCGGCGATTTACAACAAAAAGCTGCTCATGAGCTCGCTCAACATTCTCTACGACCTGCTGATCAAGTCAGAAAACAAAGGCCTCATCGGAGAGGTCTCTTCCTTCCTGACCATGGCGGTTTACCGGATGTTCCGCATCGTCTTCCGCGCCAGCCGCAAAAACAACCAGGAGATGTTTGTCCTCCCCAAAGAGCTCGCCAACGCCCAGGCGCAGGCGGCGATGTCGGTGAGCGAGGCGACTGCGGGGGCTATTGTCGACAGCGCGCTCCCCAAGGAACTTGACCCGGTTGCCCATCCTGAAAAGATGGCGGTGAGCATGGAGCTTCTCGACAGTGAGTATCCGGCGGACAAGTCCGCGCTGCTCAATCTGATCAAAAACTGCGAGCACAAGCTCAGCGGCGAGAAATAATGTATCTTTTATTTTAGCATGGAATCGTGAAAAAATAAAGTAAAAACTATGAATACAGAGTAGGAAGGGGAGGAAAACGCAATGGACAAACCGCAGGAGAACTGGATTTCCGTCTATCAGCAGGAAATCGTACGGGAAGAGCTCGACGATCCCCTCTGGCTCAACGAGGTGCTTGAGGACAACAACATCCCCTACCGCAACGAAGACCGCGCGGTGTTGGAGGGAAGTTATGATTCCTTCCGTGCCACAGTTGACCGGTTTGTTCTGATTCCCCCAGAATACAAAGAACAGGTCGAGGGTTTTATCTATGAATATGAAAACCCCGATCCGGACGGGATCAACCAGCTATTTGAGCAGGAATAGCGCGTGTTTCGTTCTAAAAATTTATTTTGTGTAATCAAACCCACCTCTTCCAGGAGCCAATGCTTGTTGACCCCTGGAAGAGGTGGGTTTGTCATTCTATCACTAAGGCAGCCGCTCACAGTGGCTGTTTTCTTTTGCTTACTTCCGCCTGCTGCCCGTAAACGGGTCCATGTGCTCCTCGAGTGAGATCTGATCGTTTACCAGATCGTCTGATTTCGCCTGTACGCCTGGATGATCTTTGCGTTTTTCCCTACTGTATCTGTAAAATAGCCTTTGTACCAGAAGTTCCTGCTCCTGTATTTTTATTTCAGTCTGTCAGAGATCTTCGGCTCGCTTTTGCTCTTACCTGTTTCCGTAAAGTGTGATCCACTCATGTGCGGCGAATACCCACTAGAAGATGCCTCTCCGCCCTCATCTCATTGCACAGCTTTTTAATCCGTCTCTCCCGCTGTTTTACAAATGACCTTCCACCGGTCCCTCTAATTTAAATATCACATGATACTCACACCGATAGCTGGAGTGCGCCCTGTGTTTTCCTTTATTGTTCATCTTGCGTAAAACCTCCTGCTCTATCGTGATGCAGTTGCCAAATCTTCTCGATTGCAGCCTCGAGGTTTTGCCTGCCAAGATATTCTACAGGGCAATGCCCTGCCTTTTTGGTCGTCAAAAGCTGAATTACCAACAAATTCCGCAACTTATTTACAACGAAATTCGACAAAATTTGAAATCTTTTCCAACCCTTATTGACTACGATTCAATTGTAAATTAGTATTAAACTATATTGAACAACAAGGGGGTGTTCTTTTGTCCGGCAAAAAGATGGGCCGTCCAACCGACTGTCCCAAACCCGTCCGCATGGGTGTGCGGATCGACCCTGAGACGCTGTGCCAACTGGACGATTACTGTGAGAAGCACAACATGGTCCGCTCCGAAGCAGTTCGCCTAGCGGTCAATCGTCTGATTCAAAAGAGAAAAAAACGCTAAACTAATGACATTGGCTCACACAAAGATGTGCGTTTGTAAATCAAATCAAACAGGCGGCCATCTGGCCGCAAAGATAGTCCGCCCGGGCAACGGCGTTAAGAGCTGCCCTCCCGAATACCGGAGTGAAAAAAACGCATGATGCCTACGAAGAGGGGTACGGCGCCCTTTTTCTGCTCCGCAAGAAAAAGCGATGTCTCCGTGCAAAAAGCTGCGCTCTCTACGCTCCTTGAAGAATGGAAAATTGAAAAAAATTGTAGCCCTCTGCCCGAAAGACTGAAAGATAGCTTCTCCGTTTTTATGACAAAACACAGGACACCGGCCTGTAGAGACTTACCAAAACTGATCCCGACAACGCACAGATCGGACGCCAACGCAAGTCGTCCAGCGCGGAACACGATCCCCTGCCCAAGCTCGCTGGTCAGGTGTGACTCAACAATGAGAACTGGCATCTTCGGTGCTGCCTCGAGCATGCGCCTTTCGATTGAATCCTCTCTTTGCACACAAAGGCCCACCCAGGCGGAATCGCGCTCGCTGATCAAGTCAGCACATTGGGAAAGGGCAGGCTTTGTCGCTTTTCTCGCCAGTGGTGAAATAAAAGAGGCGATCCAAAACGCTGACGTTCGATTTCTCATTGTTCTGCCTCACAAGGCAATTACCATCTGAATGTACCAAAGTGGCGCCAGACACCAGCCCAAAACTCCATACCGCGTGTTCCCTCAAAAGGCATGGAGCTCCCCACCCATTGCCACCGATAAAATGAGCTAAAACCTATCCCTTTCTAAATCACCAAGTTTGTTTTTGTTGCAGCAATCGTTTCCTGTTCGAAAACCATCTGATGAAACGATTCAACATCTTCGGTAGAACCGGAAATCCGACCGAATCAAAACCACTAGTAAACGAGTGGTTTGCTCAAATCCTTAGAGAGGTTCGTACTTGCTGATCCCCTCTCAGGGGTACTGAGAGTTACCATCGCATTAATATTCCAGGCAGCCACTAAAAGTGTCCACCCTTTGTTGCCTGCTTCCTCTTATCACCCATAAACGGGTCTTTAAATTCTTTTCTTGTAAGTTGGTCGCTGGCAAACTCCTCCAACTGATTCTAAACGTAGAATTTTATCATCTTTTCGTTCTTCCCTACCGTATCAACAGTAGCCTCTGCACCAAAAACTTCTACTGCCATTCTTGTATTTCAAATTGGCAGCATAAGCGCACTTTTACTCTTGAAGGGTCCTACAAATTGTGCTATACCCATGTATGCTGGAATGTTCACCAACATATCAATATGGTCTGGACATGCCTCTGCTTCTATCATCTCCACCTTCCTCTCATGACACAACTTCCTGAGTATTTGCCCTACATCACGTTTCAGCTCATGGTATATTACTTTCCACCGATATTTTGGAGCAAATACTATATGATACTCGCACCGATAACTGGAATGTGCTGTGTGTTTCCATTCATTTTGCTCAAAACCTTCTGCTGTTTTGGTGATACGGCCGGCAAGCCGTTACCATTATATCACGGAGGTTTTTTGCCAAAACTTTTTATCCACCACTGGTAAAATCAGGGGTTTTGTCCTGCTAAAGCGCCAAACAAAGACCCTGCCTGAACAAATGCACAGAACCAAGAAAAACGGACATTGACGAAAAGCCCCCTGGCGTAAAAAAATAACTACGCCAGGGGGCGATTTTGTATGGCAAGATATGTACAAGCGGTAGAAAAAAATGCTGGAAATGAAAGCAACAGGGAAAACAAATCGTGAAATAGTGGAGTATTTTGTAAGGACAAATACGTAGTAAAGAGATGGGTCAAACGGTATAACCGGCGAATGCGGGAAATGGAAGCGGGAATCATGCCCCGCTGCCGGGGAAGACCGCCAAAGGGATACGTGCCGATGGAGCAGGAAAAGGAGAATGAAATCCGGCGTCTGAAGATGGAAAACGAGCTGCTGCGGGATTCTCTTCGGCTCGCTGGAAGGAGGTGAAAGCATCGGTGAAATATCTGTCGATCTATGGAAAACGGGAAAAGTACCCGATACAAACCATGTGTCGATTTTTCGGCGTATCCCGCAGCGGATATTACGACTACATCAAGTGGATGGACAAGCCAGACAGGGATGAGGTGTTGGCGGCGGAGATAGCTCGGTGTCAGAAGCACAGCCGGAAGACCTACGACTACCGACGGGTACA
>EQ973339.1:181661-233057 GCA_000158655.1 [Clostridium] methylpentosum DSM 5476 | reverse complement strand
TTTGCCATTCTCAAATCCGAGTGTATCAACCGTCACAAGCTTTTCTTTTTTCTCAGGCTCGTTCTCTCATCGACAATTTCATTTGGTTTGACAACAACGAGCGTATTCAACTCAAAATAAGAATCCCCCGGCAAAGCCGGGGGATTTTCATATGCGGGCAAAGCCCTATATTACTAGCGGCACATGTCACGTCACGTTGGTACGGTCTGGCAGCCGCGAAAGGCTTATTACTTGCTACTCGTAAACGAGTTTTTTAGAAGTTTCCCATGGTCAGCTGTTCCCCTGCCTTATCTTCTTCCAGCTGTTTTTGGATATACTCTTGAATCTTTTTTGCATTCTTTCCTGCTGTATCTACATTATACCCTCTGCACCAAAACTCTCGATTCCAGTATTTATATTTCAGTTCCGGATATTTTTCGTAGATCATCAAGCTGCTCTTTCCCTTTAAATATCCCATAAAACCGGAGACTGAAACCTTTGGCGGTATCTCTATCAGCATATGCACGTGATCCGAACACACTTCCGCTTCCACAATCTTGATCTTCTTCCAGTCGCAAAGTGTTCTCAGAATTTCTCCGACTTCCCGTCTCTCTTCTCTGTAGAATACTTTCCTTCTGTACTTTAGTGCGAACACGATGTGATATTTCCAATTCCATTTTATATACTCTAAGGGGCAGGCTCTGTGATAAACTGTTTGGGTCGTTCATTTGATCATCCTCCTTTTGTTGTCTCTTGCAGTTGCCTGACCGCAAGCCCATTCTACAACAAAAGGACTTCTTTTTTCTGCATCATCGGCAAAAGCCTTTTTTTGAACCATGCGCCTAGCGCATGGTTTTCGCTATACAACAAAGCTGACGCCGCTTCAAAAGCGACGCCAGCTTGCCTAATGCTGCGTTTTTCTACGCCTGGGGCTTTTATTCTCTGTCCGTTCTCTCTGGTGCACTGTACTGTACAAATCCAGGCAGGGTCTTTGTTTTTATTTGGAGCCGCCGCCCCTTCTCGAGTAGGAGCCGCGTTTGCCGTCGATGTTGCGTTTGATGTCGGACATTTTTTCTTCGCTATTCTGTTTAAACTTGCTGAGCATATCCTCAAATGACATCGGTTCGTTGCTGTTGTGGCGGGAACGGTCAAATCCGCCGCTGTTTCCACGAGGGCCGCGCTGCTGCGGACGTCTCGGGGGACGGTTCTGGTTTGCGCCGTCCGGGCGGGGTGCCTGGGGCTGTGCCTGTTTGATGGACAGGCTGATTTTTCCGTCATCCCCTACCTTGAGGACCTTCACTTTGACCTGTTCGCCCTCTTTGAGATGATCGGCAATCTCCTTGACATAGCCGGCGGATACTTCTGAAATGTGCACCATGCCGGTTTTGCCCTCACCGAGGTCGATAAACGCACCAAAATTTGTAATTCCTGTCACTTTACCTTCTACGATTTTTCCAACATCAAGTTGCATAAAAAACTCGACTGCCTCCTTAAATTAAGTAAAAAATTTCTGTTACTCACCGTTTACATCCACAAAGACCCGTTCGTTGGGCGCGACATACCCCAGCTTTTCACGTGCGATGCGCTCCGCATAGGCGGGGTCCATCCCACCGTCGATGAGGGCTTGAAGTTCTTCATTTTCCTTCATCTGCTGGGCGACTTTTTGCTCCATCGTCTCGTTCTCGCGCTTTTTCGAGGCAATGCTCACCTGCAACGAAATCAGCTCAGTGCTGACCGCAACGGCGAACACAATCAATGCGATCTTGAAGATGATGTTTTTTTGCCTTTTTTTCTTTTTGAGCGCCTTTTTCGCCATTTTGGTTTTCCCTCATTTCGGTTTGCAGGCGGTGCTTTTTTCGTCTTATAATGATTATACAATAGGTTGCCTTTTTTTTGCAAGCTATTTTTTCTCTTTTTACAAAGTTTTTTCAGTCTTGCGGCGGGCTTTTTCATCTGGCGGACCAGCTTGCGGATCAACGGGGCAAACAATTTTCGGAACGGCCAAAGAAAAACCTTGACCAACCATCCGATAATCCTCTGAATCAAATGGATGATCGCCGTGGCCGCGCGGAAGACCAACGCCCCGATGGTGAAGTAATACAGCGCAAACCCGAGCAGTTCCCCAATGAGCACATAGCCGCGCACGATCCCATCGGTCGTCAGTTGGTAGAACTCAAACGTCGCCGCCGCAACAATGAGAAAAAAGAGGAGGTCCTCAAAAAAAACCAGAATCCTGCCCGATGGGATTGCAATGCGGAGAATGCGAAAGACGTCATAGCAGACGCCGAGCGCCGCCCCGAGCAACACCGCCCACAGGAAAACCCACGTCGGGGGCGCCACAATCATATCCATGGGCAGGCCCCTTATTTAAAGAGCTTGGAGAGGAGGTTCCCCGCAGAGCGCTTCTCCTGCTCGCTGTAGGTCAGAGAATCAATCTCCCCTTCCAAAACCAGCTCGCCCGTTTCCATATTGAATTTGTTGATGTGCAGCGAGCCGCCTCGCACGGTGAGCATCCCGAGCTCGGTAAACATCGCCACTGTCCGCTCGTCAAAGCTGTCCACATCCTTGACCCCCGACACCGTCAGGCTCTTTCGGTTCTCCAGAATGATATTCTGGGCCATTTTCGCTTTTTTCTCCTCGATCATGAACAAACACTCCTTCGCTTTTGTACCATGTTTATTCAAGCGGGGAGGAGATTATGCTATTCGATCACCTGATAGTTGTCCGAGGCGTTGTCCTTGGTCGCGTATTCGCTGACTGCGAGCACCTTTACCTTGAGCGGCTTCTGCCCGAGGTTGACCTCGATGACATCCCCAACCTTAACGTCATAGGACGCACGCGCGGGTTTTCCGTTGACCACAATCCGCCCCGCGTCGCACGCTTCGTTGGCCACTGTACGCCGCTTGATGATGCGGGTTACCTTTAAGTATTTATCCAGTCTCATGTTGTACTCCTTTAATGGTTGTAAAATATATCAGCCCGCTCCTTCAGGAAATGCGTCTGCGCGAAAGCGAAGGGAAGTTCCCCGCCGGACAGCCGTATTGCTCCAAAACAGCCCGGTCAAATCCTTGGCCGGCCTTTGGTGAGAAACAGGTGAAAAGAAAACCGCCGGCTGAATCAGTCGGCGGTAGAATCAACAAGCTATTTCGCAACGGCGTCTTTGAGCGCCTTGCCCGCTTTGAAAGCCGGGACAGTCGTTGCGGGGATGTGCATCGGCTCGCCGTTGAGCGGGTTTCTGCCATCTCTTGCCTTGCGCTCACGGACTTCAAAGGTTCCGAAGCCGACCAACTGAACCTTGTCTCCTTCTACCAGAGCTTCCGTGATAGCGTCTATCATAGAAAGCACAGCCTTTTCCGCGTCTTTTTTGGAAAGCTCAGCTTTAGCTGCCACTGCATTGATCAAATCAGACTTTGTCATTTGAGTTTACCTCCATAAAATAATTCCCGGCATGGTACACGCCGCATTTGTTTATATTCAATAGGTTTCCCCCTGGGGCCCCTACGAACAGCTTATTTCCCTTTTGCTTCTTTCCAAAGTTCGTTGAGTTGGTCGATCCCAGCTGTCTTCATGTCGATTCCCCGTTCCCTGCTCATCTGCTCCACCTTGGCGTAGCGTTCGATAAACTTTTCGCAGGATTTTGTCAGCGCGTATTCCGGCTCCACATCCGCCTTGCGCGCGACGTTGACACAGCTGAACAGCAAATCGCCGAGTTCCTCCTCAATGTCCTCATGGTTGTTGTATGCAATTGCCTCCTCAAGTTCTCCGACTTCGCTCTTGAGGTCGCCCATCGCCCATCCAAGGTCAGGGTAGTCAAAACCGGATTTTGCCGCGCGGCTCTGCACCTTTTCACTGCGCATCAGGCTTGGCAGCACCGAGGGCACCGAACGCAAGCTCTCTGTATAGGAAGTTTGCCCCTTTTGGCTGCGTTTAATACTCTCCCAATTGGTGAGAACCTGGGCAGAATCACTCACCTGGACGTCGCTAAACACATGGGGGTGACGGACAATGAGCTTTTTGCACACTCCGTCGCACACATCCTCAAAATTAAAGCGATGTTCCTCCTCCTCGATCTGGGCGTGGAACACCACCTGCATCAGCACATCGCCAAGCTCCTCCTGGAGAAGCACGCTGTCCTGCGTGTCGATCGCCTCCACCACTTCATAGGTTTCCTCGATCATGTTCTTTCGAATTGACTGGTGGGTCTGCTCCCGATCCCAGGGACAGCCCTGATCGCTGCGCAGGATCCGCATAATGGCAAGCAGGTCATCAATGTTGTAACGTTGTTTCTTAGGAAAATCCATGGTATCTTTCCCGCCTTTCCACACTGCGCTGCTCTTTAAGCAAGAGGCTTCCAAAAAGCCATATTTAATATACTAACTGAAACGCCCTGATTTTTCAAGCCCTTTTATGGAATTTTCTTCGTTTCAGAGTAATTTTTTTGATTTCTTCCAGAAAAAAGGCGGGGAATCTCCCCCGCCCTCTGTCTAAGTCCTATTCACCCTTATCTTCTTCCACATCTTCCAGTGAAATTTCCGGTTCCTCGGGTGTTTCATCGGCGGATATCTCGGGTTCTACGGGATCTTCGTCGGGGGTTTCCACTACAATTTTTTCCTCCTGCTTGGAAAAATCAGCGCCCAGCTTGCAGCCGCACTGGGAACAGTAGCTCGAATCCTGCGCGTTGTTGGCTCCGCAACAGGGACATTTTACAACCCGCTTGAGTTCGGAAATCTTGTCCTCAATCTCTTTGAGCTTTGCCATCAGCTCGTCGATCTCCTCCGCCATCGAATTGATCAGCTCGGGATTTTCATAATCAGCCTTGACCATGCTGTACACCGCGCTACCGAGTTTCTCATGTGCTGCTCGGATATCGGAGTGCAACTGGCTCGCTTTCATTTTATACTTGGTAAGCTCTACGATTTCTCCGGTCTTTTTCCCCGCCGCATCTGCGACATCTTTCGCCTTGCCGCAAAGATCATCAAACATGCCCATAATCGTACCTCCAATCTGGTTGTCAAACTTATTTCTCTCTATTATACGCACCTTCTCGCCTTTTTTCAATCCTTTAATTCTTAACATTTTATGAGAGATCCCCTGCTGCCATGCTGAATTTGAACAGATTGAACAAGCTGCCGCCTAAGACAGAGCGGGAACACCCGCTGACGCTCTCCAAAAACGGCCGGAATCCAACTGCTTCGCAGCACTTTGGAGTGCCTGAGAGGCAGTCTGCAAAAGCTGTGACCGGTTAACGTTTTTCCATAAGTTTCCTGCCTGTTTTGGCTCCGCACTGCCTGGAAATTCATCTGGTCGGCTGTCCTGCAAAGCGCTGTCATTCCCCTGCCGGGTTCGCGGCGCTAACAAGATCTCCGAACAGGGAGTCGCCTGGTAAGCACAAAACCGAATTCGCCCGTCCAGATCGGCAGCATTGGAGCAATCTGTTCCCTGTTGTTGAAATATCCGCGGTAGAAAACTTCATCTTCTGCCCTTTGATACTCAGCAGTAACGAGGTGGGCCCCAAACGTTTCGAGGGTAGAGTTGAGAGCGTTCCGCCTGTTGGTAGGGGGCTGCAAAACCCGCCGTCTGCCACTCCTGCGCTCAATATCAGCCTCTTTCCGCCCGCGAGCGATTTAAATTTGTCCACAGCGGACTGCGGGAACAGCCGGAGGATCCCCACATATGAAGAAACGCCTTCTCTAAGGGAGAAAGCGTTGTGTCAAACGTATTTGATCTGTAAAAAGGCCAAAAGGAATTTCCATTGATCCGACAGTAATCCCTTAACAATAGAAACTCTAAATAAACTCCTGGATGAGGGAATCCTCCGGTACAGCGTCGGGGGAAAGACTGCCAAACGCCTGGAGTGCGCTGCGCAGCTGACTGAGCTTGCGCGCGTGGGGGCAGTCGGGGTGTATCGGCAACAGCGGGAGCAGCAGGTCGCGGTAGACGAGAGGCTCGTAGACGTGGATCGAATCAATCACATCATCCGCCTCACTGCGGAACGGCCGGATGTAGCTGCGTTCCCCCCGCAGCACGTTGTTCCACATGTCCATCGTGCAGGGGATGGGGGAGTTGCGCTCTTCATGGTCGCGCAGCATCCGCCGGAGCAGCCGCAGGTCCTTGGAGGAGAGTATCACCTCTCCCCCCTCCTCGAATTCAGTCTGGACACTGATGTAAATTTTGTGGAACCGGCCGGACAGCCCGGGCGGAATGATGCGGGGGTTGAGGGCGTGAATCCCCTCGATGAGCAGCACATCGTTGGTGATCTCAAGGGGCAGGCGTCCATTTTCCCTGCCGAGCTTGAAGTCGAACAGAGGGATGGAGGTGCGTTTGTCCCGCACAAGCTCGGTAAAGCAGGTGTGCAGCTCGTCGAGGTTGAGCGCGTCGACCGATTCAAAATCCCGTTCCCCGTTGGGCAGGAGGGGGGTCTCGGTCTTTGCCTTAAAAAAATTGTCGAGGGAGATGCGCTCGGAATTCACCCCCATCTTGACGAGTTGCCGCTGGAGCAGAACCGAGGTTGTCGTCTTACCCGAGGCGGACGGCCCCGCGATGAGGATAAACTTCTGCTCTTTTTTGTGCTTGTCAACCGTCCGGGCGACGTCTTGGATCTGCGTGTGGTACCGCCGCTCGGCACGGTCGATGAGGGCGGCGCTGTCTTGCTGCGCCTCAAAGTTGAGCAGGTCGATGTTCACTTGCCTCCTGTTGCCCATAAAACCGTACTACCTCCTGTTTTCGCCTGAGGATCTCCTCAAAGCCGTTACAATATTCATATGGATATTTGTAGTTAAATATACGCTCGATCCTGCCGGGCGCGACAAGTTTAGTCGAACCGCCCGCTCCGCAGGCGAGGATGGTCTGGTTCTCCTCCATGATGTAGATGTTGTAGGGGCTCTCATGCCCCGGCTTTGCGTAACCGACGTTTTCAAGGTTGTCCACCATGTTTTTCTGACGATAGAGGTAATAGGGCCGGTATCCCTCCCGAAGAAGACGCTGCCCCGCATAAGCGACCATCGCAGGGGCATCCCCGCCGCCAGCTCTCCCCTGTTCATGCAGCGCGGAGGAACGCTTGATCGTGAGGGCGTGCACCGTGATGTTTTCGGGGGCGAGCACCACCGCCTGTTCCACTGTCCTCTCAAAACTCTCAAGGGTGTCTCCCGGCAGACCTGCAATCAAATCCATATTGATGGATTCAAACCCCACACTGCGCGCGAGATGATAGGCGTCGACGACCTGACGGGCGGTGTGGCGCCGGCCCACCTGTTCGAGTACCCTGTCGTTAAACGACTGCGGGTTGATGCTGATGCGTCCGACACCGTGGTCGTGCAGCACCTCAAGCTTGTCCGCTGTAATCGTGTCAGCTCTGCCCGCCTCAACAGTGTACTCCTTGAGGTGGCTGAGGTCGAACGACCGCTCAATGCAGTCGAGCAGGATGCTGAGCTGGCCCGCTGAAAGGGAGGTGGGCGTCCCTCCGCCGAAATAGACCGTTTCCAGCTGTAACCCGCACTGTTTCACGACCTCTGCCGTCGCCTGAAGCTCGCCGCACAGCTTGTCGACATACTCGCCTATCAGCGCAGCCGTCCCCTTTTTCTCAACTGCCTGCGAGACAAAGGAACAGTAGGCACACCGGGTGGGACAGAATGGGATCGACACATACAGGCTCGCCACCTGTGGGCGAATCCCCATCTCAAGCCCCTCCTGCACATCCGCAGTCATGAGGCAGAGATCGCTCTTGGTTTGGGAGACAAAAAACTGCTCTGAAAAGAAGCGGCGGATCTCCTCGTCGTTCTTTCCTTCCCCGCGCAGAGCGTGCACCTGCTTGACTGGGCGAACCCCGGTGAGCATTCCCCACGGGAGTTCGGTCCCCAATCCCTCACACAGCGCCTTATAGAGCGCCGCGCACAGCGCCAGCCTGCGCTCAGACAGCTCGGCTGTGAACGGGAGAATTCTGCGCTTGACCGTTACCTTCCCGTCTGTGCGGACCACAGCGAGCAACCGGTACCCGCTCTTTCTCCTGCGTTCCACCGTAATCACTGCGTTTTCATCCTGCGGGATTTCCCCGTACAGGATGGAGAACCGCTCGACTGGAAAAAACATCTTCACCAGGCTCTCCACCTGGTATTTGTAATCCTGTCCGACAAAGGCGAGGATCATCGAACCATCCTCAGGTAGGGATTGTGTTCCTTTTCATACGCCAGGGTGGTGTTTTCCCCATGCCCAGGACAGATGGTATAATCCCCTTCAAGCTGATTGATCTTTTTAAGGGACTCCTGCTGTGACTCCCAACTTCCGCCGTAGGTGTCGTTGCGCCCGATCTCTCCCTTAAAGATGGTGTCCCCTGCGAAGATCAGACCGTCCGCAACATAGAGACAGCTCCCACGGGAATGCCCTGGCGTGTGCAACACGGTGAAGGTGAGGCCGCCGAACTCAATGGTATCCCCCTCCTTGACCAGCACATCCGCCTTGACCTTGTAATATTTCTCCGACTTGACCATCTGGAAGGTGTTGGAGAGGTTTTTGTCCGGGTCGGCGAGCAGCTCGTTGTCGAGCTCGTGGATGTAGGTGACCGCATCGGTGTGGGTCTGAAGATAATATGCCCCGCCGATGTGGTCAAAATGTCCGTGAGTGAGCAGAATTTTATCCAATTGGGCGTGGTTTTCGTTGAGAATTTCAACAATCCGCTCCCCGTTGTCAGCGGGGTCCACCACGAGCGCTTTGCCCGCATCGTCGAGCAGGATAAAGCAGTTGGTCTGCACTGGGCCGAGCACCATTTGTAAAATACGCATGTTCCGTTCCTCCTAATTCACATTGAGTTCTTCGGTATCGAGCAGGATGGTCACAGGGCCGTCGTTGCAGAGCTCCACCTGCATATCCGCCCCAAACACGCCGTATTCCACCTGGGCCACCCCATTTTTGACAAGCTGTTCCCCCATGTAGCGATAGAGCGGCTCCGCCGTCTCGGGACGGGCCGCGCGGACAAACGACGGCCGTCTCCCCTTGCGGCAGTCCGCGCCGAGGGTGAAATTGGAGATGAGCAGCACGCCGCCGTCCACATCTGCAAGCGAAAGGTTCATCTTATCCTGTTCATCGGTGAACACCCGCAGCCCGGCGATCTTTGCCGCGAGACAGTCCGCCTCTTTTTGGGTATCCCCCTGCATGACGCCGAGCAGAACCAGAAACCCGGTCTGAATCTCCCCGCACACCTTGCCGTCAATCCGCACTCGGGCGCTGCTCACCCGTTGAAGTACTGCTTTCATCGCATCAAGCTCTCCTTTGTTTTTCATTCAAAAAAGCGGCATCGACCTTCCGCGTCTACACCGCTTTCCACTTTTTATCCAATTTTGCGTTCTACATCCTGTACCTGCTGCTCGAGCTGTGCGGTCCGTCCCTCCAGCCCAAACAGCTTTTCATGTGCCGCCTGGTATCCGTCGAACAGCGCGTCGAGCCTGCGGTTGGTGGTCTGCTCGACATAGGCGATTGTCTCGCGCTGCCGTTTGTCCACATAAGCTTTGAGTTGTTCGGTCTGCCGTTCAATCATCTGAGCGATCTGCTGCAACATCTCATCGTTGTCCATTGCGCTGTCCCTCCTTCCAGTGGTACCAGTATACCATGATCCCCCCGCCTTGACAAGGGGTTATTTGCCCGAGCGTTCGACGCTGATCACGCCTTCAATTTTGCCCAGCTTTTGGATGATGTTGTTGAGCTGCTCCACCCCGGCGATTGCGATGGTGCAGACGACGTTTGCATTGCCGTTTTTGAGCTCCCGCGCGTTGAGCTCGTGGATCGGCACCCGAAAGTTAGCGAGCACAAGCCCCACGTCGGCGATCAGGCCGTTGCGCGAGTCGGCGACAATGTCGAGTGTCGAGCGGTAGCTCGCAGGGGCTGCGGTTTCCCAATGCACTGGGATCCAGCGGTCCACCTGGGTCGGGTCTTTCAGGGAGGAAATGACGTTGAGACAGTCCCGCTTGTGCACCGAGACGCCGTGGCCCCGGGTGATAAACCCGATGATGTCGTCGCCCGGCAGCGGATTGCAGCACTGAGCGAACTTGACCAGACAGTTGTCGATCCCCTCGACCACCACGCCGCTTGACGCCTTGGTGTGGGTGATGTGAATCGGCTGGTCCTCGGGCGGCTGGTCCGCCTTGATAAGCTTGACGTAGTGCTCCTTGATGCGGGGGACGATTTTGGAGAGAATGATGCCCCCATATCCGATCGAGGCAAAAAAGTCCTCCACTGTATCGCAGTGCTGGCGCTTGGCGATCTCTGAAATAAAGGTTTTCATCTGGTCATCAGGCAGATAGATCTTGTTGCGCTTAAACTCCCGCTCGAGCTCCGCCTTGCCCTCGATGATATTTTCCTCCCGCCGCTCCTTTTTGAACCAGGAGCGGATTTTGCCGCGCGCTTCGCTCGTCTTGACGATTTTGAGCCAGTTGCGGCTCGGGCCGTGATTCTGGGACTTGGTGGTGATGATCTCGACCACCTGACCGGTCTTGACCTTGGTGTCGAGCGGGACGATTCGCCCGTCGATCTTCGCGCCGATCATTCGGTTGCCGACTGCGCTGTGAATCGCATAGGCAAAGTCGATCACCGTTGAACCGACCGGAAGTGTCTTGACGTCTCCGTTGGGGGTAAAGACAAAGACCTCTTCCGAACCGATGTCCGTCTTGATGCTGTGCATCAAGTCTTCCGCATCGTTTGACTCCTGCTGCGACTCAATGATCTGACGGATCCACGCGAGCCGCTCCTCAAGGTTATCCTTTCCATTAATTCCCTCTTTATACTTCCAGTGTGCGGCAATTCCGTACTCTGCTGTATAATGCATATCCCAGGTGCGGATCTGAATCTCAAACGGCACGCCCTCTTTGCCGATCACTGTGGTGTGCAGCGACTGGTACATGTTGGGCTTTGGCATTGAGATGTAATCCTTAAACCGGTTGGGAATGGGGGTGAACAGATCATGCATTACGCCGAGAATGTTGTAGCACTCGATAACCGTGTCGACGATGATGCGGATGGCATAAATGTCATAGACCTCGTCAAACCCCCGCCCCGCCATGTACACCTTGCGGTAAATGCCGTAGTGGGATTTCACCCGCCCCTCAATCTTGGGGCTGATCTGGTACTCCTGAAGACGAGCAAAAATCTTCTGTTTGATATACTCGATGTAGTTTTTGCTGTTGAGCGCCCGCTTCTCGAGCGTTTCAGTGATTTCCTCATAGGCGATCGGGTCGAGGTACTGCAAAGCGATGTCCTCGAGTTCCTCCTTGACCGCCCGAATGCCGAGCCGGTGGGCGAGCGGCGCGTAGACCTCCATCGTCTCGAGGGATTTTTCAAGCTGCTTTTCCGGTTTCATAAACTCAAGGGTGCGCATGTTGTGCAGCCGGTCGGCGAGCTTGATGATGATGACCCGAATGTCCTTGGACATCGCGAGCAGCATTTTGCGGACGTTTTCCGCCTGTTGCTCCTCTCGGGTGGAGAGTGGGATTTTGCCGAGCTTGGTGACGCCGTCCACCAGCAGCGCAACATCGGCGCCAAACTCCTTTTCCACCTGTTTGAGCGGAATGGTCGTGTCCTCCACCACATCGTGCAGCAGCGCCGCGGTGATGCAGTCGCTGTCCATCCCGAGCTCTGAGAGGATACACGCCACCGCGATCGGATGGGTCACATAGGGTTCCCCCGACAGGCGCAGCTGTCCCGAATGAGCATTTTTAGCCAGATCATACGCCCGCATGATCTCCTCGCTGTTGTACTGCCTGCCCGTTGCCGCAAGCAGTGAAGTCAGCTTTTCGATGGTATAGTTCAAACAGGAACCCTCCTTTGGTCTCGTAATCCCCCACATCGCCTTACATCGCCTCGATGCGGTGCAGCAGCTCGGAGCTGAAGACATCCACCTTGCCCGGCGCAGGGAGCACCTTGATCGAGCTGGAGTCGATTGCAATTTCGATCAACTTCTTCTCGGCGAGCACCTCGAGGATGACGCTGAGCTTGCAGAAGTTGATACCGCTCCTCAAAATGACGTTGTAGAGCTGTTCCGGTCCGCCCTCAAACACCTTGCTGTTTTTGAGCATGGTGTAAATTGCCGCAAACTCCTTGCGGGAGGGCAGGATGCTCGCCTTGAGGCGGGGGCTGACCGGCTCGCCCCGCATAATCGTCTCAAAGGTGCGCTTGGCGCTGAAGAATTTATACTGCTCGAAGGTGACCGGGCGGACGTCCTTGACCTTGACAGACACTGTCTGGACCCCGTTGAAAAAGCTGATGTCAAGCGCCACGAGCAGATTGAGCACTGCGCCCGGCTGGTAGTAAAAACAGGAGCGCTGCACCCCAAAGTAGATTGCCTGGATAATACCGGTCTCGGTAATGAGCTTGAGCTTAATGTGCTTTCCTCCCGAAAGCGGTACCACCGCGTCGAGCCGGGCGTTTTTGATCAAAAACAGCGGTGAGGGACTCTGCGCGCCAAACGGCTCGAGCATAGCGAGGCTGTTGACATTTTGCACAGTGAGGTCGGAGGCGTTGACGGTGAAATCAATCTGATAAGTCGGTTCCGGCATCCGCTCACAGTGTTCCCGCGCGTAGTCGTTGAGCCCCTGTTCGAGCGCTGGTATGTTCTCCGCCTTGATGGTCAGTCCGGCCGCCGCGCTGTGTCCCCCCATCTTTTCGCAGAGGGAGCGGTTGGCGTCAAGTGCCTCATAGATTGAGAACCCATCCACGCTGCGGGCAGAACCCCGCGCAACTCCCCCTTCCTCAATGGCGAGCAGAACGGACGGACGGCCGTAGGTCTCAGTCACCCGCGCGCTGACAATTCCAATGATCCCATGTGGCCAGCCCTCCCGAGCAAAGACGAGCACCCGGTTGTAGAGCTTGCGCGGGTTGGCGGTGAGCTCTTCACGGATCTGCTGCTGAATCTCCTGCTCAATCTCCTGGCGCTGCATGTTGAGCTGGTTGAGCTCGGTCGCCATTTTCTTGCACTGTTTCTCGTCCTCGCACATCAGCAGGTCAAACACCTTGTTTGCCATGCCGAATCGGCCCGCCGCGTTGATGCGGGGCACAATGCCGAACGCAATGTACTGGGAGGTGACGTTGGTCTTTGCGATCTTTGCTTTGTCAAATATCGCCCCGAGGCCGATGTTTTCAGAGAATTCGATCTGTTTAAGACCCCGTTTGACAATTGTCCGGTTCTCCCCGGTCAGGGGGACGACATCCCCCACTGTTCCAATTGCCACGAGATCCCCAAAATAGCTGAAGGTGCTCTCGTAATCCCCATCCTCCATTGCGGCCACCAGTTTGAAGGCAACCCCGACGCCGGCGAGGAATTTGTAACGGGAAGGGCAATCCTCCCGCTGCGGGTCAATGACAGCGACAGCCTGTGGCAGTGTGTCCCCCACTCGGTGGTGGTCGGTGATAATCAGCTCCATGCCGAGCTGCGCCGCATAGTCCGCCTCCTCTACTGCCGTGATTCCGTTGTCAACAGTGATGAGAAGCTGGACTCCTTCCCCTTTAAGGTGGTCGAGGGCAGGGCGGTTGAGTCCATAGCCTCCGTCGTCCCGCTCGGGAATGTAGTGCGTCACTTCCGCGCCGATGGAGGAGAGATAGGTGCAGAGCACCGCTGTCGAAGTGATGCCGTCGCAGTCGTAATCCCCGTAAACCGCAATCTTTTCCCCGGCTTCCACCGCGCGGTTGATCCGTTCCACCGCTTTGTCCATATCTTTAAGTGCAAAAGGCGACTCAAGTTCCGTTTCACCGAGCAGATCGTTGATTTGATCGTCCTGCAGTCCGCGCGTCGCCAATATGCCGGCCAGGAACCGGCTGACGCCAAAAGTTTCTTCAATTTCTTGGATGCGTTCCTCCGCTCCGGCGCGGTACTGCCATTTTCTAAAGCCCATGTTATCCCTCTTATCCTACTGTAATGATTCATTCTTCTGTCAAATGATGGCTGTCCGCAGATACGGACAACCATCCCGATGTGCCCCAGATGGGCAGCTCTCTCTAGTACCTATTATAGTACATTTTGCAGGAAGTTGCAAATCTCCGAACAAAAAAAGGGGCGCACCCGCGGCGCGTCCCTTGTTCGAATTGTTATTCAGTTGGATTAGCTGAGTTTTTCCGCTTTGTCGAGGCCTTCCTGAATCAGTTTCTGTGCTTCAGTCATGATTTCGTCGCCCTCGAGAAGAGACTCCTGCACCTGGGTCATATCGCTGTCAGCAGTCATGCCCTGGAAGGTTTCCTTGTACATGGCAAGCCCCTCCAGCCCCTTTTCGGAACCGGCCTTAAAGGACTCCTGAACCTCTGCGAGTTTTTTCGGCGCCTTGAGCTCTGCGAACTTCTTGTAGATTCCCTCGAGTTCGGTGATCGAGTCGATGACGGCCTGTTTGGTGGACTCGTCTTCAAGGTCGATCGCCTGAATCTGGGTGTAAAGGTTGGTGTTGACTGTCTGTGCGGACTCTGTGACCTCTTTGAGCGAGTTGACATAGTCCAGGGTTGCTTTGGTGTCGCCGCAGCCGGCCAGCGCAAACACCAAGGTGAGCGCGATGACAGCCACAGACAGGGCTTTTGCAAATTTCTTAAAATTCATAAAATCTCCTCCAATTCTCTGGTTTTTCTATTGTAGCATCTGGTCACAGAATTTTCAAGGTCTAACCGAAAAAAACAGCAAAATATGCTGCAATCCGATGCAGAATCATCGCAATATTATGTAAAATGACTTACCAAAAATGCTTTTTTCTCCAAAAGTCTGCAACTGCCTGGAGCGCAAAAAACACCAGTACTGCAATCCCCATTCCAAACAGGACGTCAGATGCGTAATGCGCGCCGGCAACCACCCGGCTCATTCCCATCACCGCGGTGAACAAAAACGGGGTGACGCAGAGCACAACTCGTTTCCATCTAGCCCGGACCAGAGGCGCGAGAAGTACAAACCCAAACACTCCCGAGGCGTTCGCAGTGTGACCGGATGGGAAGGAGTAATTCCCTGAGAGCGGATGCCACTGAAACCAGGGGGAATATGCGCTCAAATCCTGCAGTTCTCGGAATCGCACCCTCCCGGCGCAGGTTTTCAGTACGGTCACGACCAGGAACACCGCTGCGCACCCGGCGAAGGTCCGCCACACAATCCGGCTGATTGCGTTCAGCCTCCGGTCGTCCAGTCTCCAGCTTTTGAGCAAAATGATGAGCAGTCCAGCCAGATAGGCTGTCCCGATCACACCAAACCGCACCCAGCCGTTTATCCCGCCCGCGAGAAAAAAGATTGCGGTGAGCATCGCTGTAGCAAGCAGACAGTGCCCTATCCAAATCAGGGAAGAACGCCGCTTTCTTGTCTTCCGGTAAAGTAAAAAGTGCGCCCCCCACGCAAGGATGACCGGGGTGACCAGATAGCCTGCAAATTCAAACCATTTTGCCCAACGCGCTGTTGGGTCATAAGCCGCTTGGGAAATCTGCAAATCGTAGAGTCCAAACACCGCTGCAAGCGTCCCCCACACAACCAGCCCTGCAACTGCAAGGCCCCATTTCCATTGTTTTTTCAAAACTTCCTCCTTGAATCTATCTCTCATTGATGATTTGTGATGGGTACAGCCCGTTTTGCACCAACTATTGTTAAAAAGGGTGTCTGGGCTTACCTGTTCCAGTCACAGCAATGAAATATCTGTTTGTCAGGTATATTTTTGACAGACTTCTTTTCGTGGGAACCCATTGCCTTCGCCATGGCGCAGCTCAGAAATTTCAGCGGATCATCTGAAGATGAAACTGCTCTTGTTCGCACCATCCGCATTCAACATCCCCTCAATCCAATTTCATCCCCACACTTACATAAGATCGTACAGACTGTCATGGATTCGGGTACTCCATACCACCGCTTAGTTTTAATCAGGTTTAGTTGCTGTTCTGTTTGCTTTTCACAGAGCCGTTGGGAAATTGCTATCACACGCCGAGTAACTTCCAGTTGTATTGCTGTCAAATTGCGCTTAGTTCCCGTCCATGCCATCCCCGTTTCCAGTTTATTTATCGGCTCGGGATATGCTTTCACAGAATTCTGTCTCCTGCGGCCAATAGAATCCCTTCCAGTGTGCCCGCAGCGCTCTTCGCTGTTGCGTTATTCACAAATGGTGTGCAGAGGAGATGGTGAATGGAACCAAAATTGCCGCAACCAAAGTTTTGAACTCAGCGCTTTTTATCCGTGTACTTTAATTTGTTTTTTATTCAAGCATATTTCGATCCGCACTGTATCCCATCAAAAATTGTACCATACTTCTGACAACTTTTCCAGGTTTCTCACTGCTTTCACCGAAAGGGTCACCATTAAAGTTTCAGGTATGCCCCCGCACTCCTGCCATCTATCCTCCAGCAAAATCAAAGATGCTTGTTTTCAACAACAGGGAAAAGCCGTTTTTATGCGTCAATGTCCTCCTACAAAATGTTCCCTGTCCAGGTGGTTCACGAGTCCGCGCTTTTTCCCGAAAAACTGACTCTAAACATGGCCACTACTGAAACCGCGGTGTACGGATACCCAGCAAAGAAATCTCTCAGTCAGCTGTCTGCTTAGAAGAATCATCGGATCGCGAGCTACTTCCCTACGGTGAGTCGGTAGGGTGGGTATTTCTCCTCGCCTGTCCTTCCAGTCGCTTTTCCCTTGCGCCTTCGGCATTCTTTTTGATTGAAAGCCTTACGACACCCCTATCAGAACCACGGATTTGAACCCCCAAGCAACAAGCAAAACACCCCCCGCTCAGAGCGGAGGGTGTTGTGGTTTCAAACGGTTTGCTTATTTATCGAGACGCTTTTCAAGAGCTTCAAGCTGATTGGAGAGCTCCTTCGGCAGTCTGTCGCCGAATTTTGCGTAGAACTCGTGGATGCCCTTTGCTTCCTCTTTCCAGAGATCCTTGTCAACGCTGAGGAGGTCTGCGACGACGGAAGTGTCGATGTCGAGGCCTTCCACATTGATGTCTTCCGGCTTCGGCTCGTAGCCGATCGCGGTTTCAACAGCGTCCGCTTTGCCTTCGCAGCGGTCGAGGATCCACATCAGCACGCGCATGTTGTCGCCAAAGCCCGGCCAGATGAAGTGGCCTTCGTCATCGGTGCGGAACCAGTTGACGTTGAAGATTTTCGGAGCTTTGTCGCCGAGCTTTTTGCCCATGTCGAGCCAGTGCTGGAAGTAATCGCCCATGTGGTAGCCACAGAACGGCAGCATTGCCATCGGGTCACGGCGGACAACGCCGACTGCGCCGGTTGCCGCAGCGGTGGTCTCAGAAGCCATGGTCGAGCCGACGAATACACCGTGCTCCCAGTCAAAGGATTGGTACACCAGCGGAGCGGTTTTCGCGCGGCGGCCGCCGAAGACCATTGCGGAGATCGGAACGCCAGCCGGGTTGTTGAATTCCGAGCTGATGCAGGGGCAGTTCTCTGCAGGTGCAGTGAAGCGGCTGTTCGGATGAGCACCCTTCTTGTCGGAGGTTTTGCCGTTCCACTCGTTGCCGAGCCAGTCGATTGCGTTCTCCGGCGGGTTCTTATCGAGACCCTCCCACCAAACAGTGTTGTCGTCGAGGTTGTTGACAACGTTGGTGAAGATGGTGTTTTTCTTGGTGGACTCCAGTGCGTTGAAGTTGGATTTTGCGTTGGTTCCGGGGGCAACGCCAAAGAAGCCGTTCTCCGGGTTGATCGCGTAGAGTCTTCCATCCGGGCCGGGTTTGAGCCAAGCGATATCGTCGCCGACGGTCCAGACCTTGTAGCCGGCTTTTTTGTAAACTTCCGGCGGGATGAGCATGGCGAGGTTGGTCTTGCCGCAGGCAGACGGGAATGCAGCGGTGATGTATTTCACTTCGCCCTGCGGGTTCTCGATGCCGAGGATGAGCATGTGCTCAGCCATCCAGCCCTCGTTCTTGCCCTGGTAGGAAGCGATTCTCAGCGCAAAGCATTTTTTGCCGAGCAGGACGTTTCCGCCGTAGCCCGAGTTGATCGACCAGATGGTGTTGTCCTCGGGGAAGTGGACGATGTAGCGGTTTTCGGGGTCGATGTCTGCTTTGGAGTGGAGACCGCGGACAAAGTCGTTGGAGGTCTCGCCGAGGTTTTCAAACGCAGCCTTGCCCATGCGGGTCATGATGTCCATATTGAGGACAACGTAGATCGAGTCGGTCAGCTCAACGCCTACTTTGGCGAGCGGGGAACCGATCGGACCCATGGAATAAGGGATGACGTACATGGTACGGCCTTTCATAACGCCGTCGTACATCGGGGTGAGTTTTGCGTACATTTCTTTGGGGTCGCACCAGTTGTTGGTCGGGCCTGCATCCTCTTCTTTTCTCGAGCAGATGAAGGTTCTCGACTCAACGCGGGCAACGTCGTTTTCTTTGGTTCTATGAAGGAGACAGCCAGGGAGTTTTTCCTCGTTCAGGGCTTTCATTTCGCCGGTTGAGATCGCCTCCGCCTTAAGGGCATCAAGCTGCTCGTCGCTTCCGTCAATCCAGACAACCTGGTCCGGTTTACAGAGAGCAACCATTTCATCAACCCAGTTGAGCACATTTTTGTTATTCGTCAACATAACAGTTCTCCTTTGTTTTGTTTTCATTTTATATTATCCAAATCTTCTGGTAATTATCATATTAGCATAGAACTGTCAATAGTCTAAGGCCGGACTGTAAATTAAGTATGAATAAAATGCAGGAAATTAAAAATCATCCTGCAAAACGCACCTAGAGTGTTCGTATATCCCTCATATTTTACAGCAAAATGAATTTTATGCGAAAAATATTGCAGCAAATATGAAAGTTAATGGTTTCACAAAAAGGGACAAAACAGCGGGCAGCCTGTGAGCCGCCCTGCCCTTCGAAACCCCCGCCCACCCGGCCGCTGGGAACGGACTTTCTTCGCAAAGCGCTGTGCACAAAACTGCCCGATGCATAAAATACATGTATTTCATCATAATTATATGTCAACAAGACATATTTGTCAATATGTAATAAGGACATAATATTAAACAGGAGTTGATATTATGTCAAGGCTAAAAGAATTAAGAAATAAATTTCAGTATTCTCAGATCAAAATTCAATTAGAAACAGGCATTGATCAAGGTAACTATTCAAGGATGGAATCAGGTGAAAGGGAACCGACTTTAGATCAAGCAAAAGCGCTTGCAATTTTATATCATACTAGTATTGATTACATTGTAGGCCTCACAGATGAAATAGAACCGTATCCCCGCAGTAAATAAAAAGATTGACTTAATGTGCTATTGCACTATTAAAAGGGTTGACAAGTTTCGACAAAATATGGTATTCTATTTGTAAGGTGTTGCCAACCAGCGGTAGGCGGTGAATCTGCCCCCATAAGGGGGTGTTGCTATGGAATATTTGATCATGATGGCAATTCTTTTGCTCCTCATCGATCGCATTTTACATAACAACAAAAAAAGATAACCGCCTCACTCCAATGAATCGGTTATCTTTTTAACTAGAACTTGGGGGCTAGCCGTCTATCGGCAGCGCCTTTTCTATTTTTATTATAACCCCGTGACCCCTATTTGTCAACCTTCATTTCAAACGAATCGCCTTCATCCAATAAAATATGGTATCCATTTAGTAAGCGTTGCCAACCAGCGGTAGGCGGTGAATCTGCCCCCATAAGGGGATGTTGCTATGGAGTATTTGATCATGATGGCAATTCTTTTGCTCCTCATCGATCGCATTCTACAGTACAACAAAAAAAGATAACCGCCTCTCTCCAAAGAATCGGTTATCTTTTTAACTAGAACTTGGGGGCTAGCCGTCTTTTTCTGTTTTTATTATAAGTCCGGCTTTCCCTCTTGTCAATGCTGTATAGCCAACGAATTAGCAAGCATACCATCAATCAAATTCCTTGATAAATCTGTCAACAAAAAATAAACAGGAGGTTTTTCCATGCGTCTGTTTCGAAAAAAGAGCGCTCGGTCCATTGCCCTCATCGGAGGAAAAAACGGCCCAACCGCAGTTTATCGAGGCAGTTCCTCCAAACAGCAGGCTTTTGAACATACTTTGAAAGAGATGCAGAAAACCCTACAGCCCAACCGCCGTCTGCTCTCGGATCTGCCCGAGTATTTAGCGCAACAGTATCACGCCCTGCCCTATTCGCTTGCTGATTCCGAAATAGAAATGCTCAAGGTCAATATCCTCCTCAACTCATTTCCTGAGGAGGTCGGTGTTCCCATGCCGCCGGAGGAGTGTTCCTCAAAAAAAGAGTTGGTTCGATATGTCAAAGCGTCCGATCTCGCCTTCAAGCGAGCACACAACTACCCGGCTGACAAGTTAAATCTCTGCTTTCAGGCCTATCTTCTTCCCCAAATGGGTGAAGACGGAACAGACGCCATCATTCAGTTTGAGCTGCGCTCAGAACATCTGATATTAAAAAACGCCACACAAGAACTAACAGAAGATCTTACCCTCTGGCTCGGTGTGTCTCAACAGGATATCGATACATGTTCCCCCCGCTTTCAAGCCTATGTCCACACACTCAAGAAGAAAGAGGCTCGGAACAAGGGAGAATAGGAATCTACCAGCTTAACTTTTTACGCAGGCACAGTCCAATGCTCCTTGCAGCGCTTCAGGTACATATCACCAATGACGCTTGCAGAGGCTTTCACTGAATAGGTCCCAGATCCCATACAAATTTACAGGGCAGACAGCTCATCGCTTGCTTCCGCTCCATTTCCTTGTACACTATTTTGAAATTTGTCTTGCATATGCTGTCTGTTTTGAGTCTCTGCATCTTACGCAACGCATAAACCCATTGAAAACCCTCACCACCGGCAAGATTTTTGATAGACAAAAAACCGCAGCCTGGAACCAGACTGCGGTTTCTTATGTTCAGAACAAAAACTACTTGAGTTCGACGGTTGCGCCAGCGCCCTCGAGTTTTGTTTTCATCTCTTCAGCGTCTGCTTTAGAAACGCCTTCTTTGACAGCCTTCGGAGCGTTGTCAACGATCTCTTTTGCTTCTTTCAGACCAAGGCCGGTGATCTCTTTGACAGCCTTGATGACGTTCATCTTGCCGGAGCCAACTTCGGTCAGGATAACGTCAAACTCGGTCTTCTCAGCAGCAGCCTCGCCGCCTGCAGCAGCGCCAGCCATCATAACCGGAGCAGCAGCGGAAACACCGAACTCCTCTTCGATCGCTTTAACGAGCTCGTTGAGTTCGAGAACGGTTAAAGCTTTAATATCTTCAATAAATTTTGCGATATCAGCCATTGTAATATCCTCCTAAAATTTCAATTTAAATAGTGTGCACAATCAGATTATGCGCTCTCTTTTTGTTCAGCGATTGCGTTAAGCGCAACAGCCATGCCGCGAACAGGTGCGATAAGCACGCTGAGGAGCTGACCGACGAGCTGCTCTTTGGAAGGCAGGTTGCCGAGTTCAGAGACGGTAGCGGCGTCGATGACTTTCCCGTCCATAAAGCCGACCTTGACCGCAAAATCAGTGTCGTCTTTGAGTTCTTTCGCGTATTTGGAAATGACCTTGGCAGGGGCGATAACGTCGTCGTTGCTGATCGCGATTGCAGTGGTTCCTTCGAGATGCGGAATAAACTCGTCAAAACCAACCTCTTTCGCAGCAAAACGGAGCATGGTGTTTTTCACAACAAAATACTCAACGCCGGCCTCTCTGAGGTCTTTTCTCATCTTGGTATCCTGCTCAACGTTGATGCCCTTGTAGTCGATGACAACGCCGGCAACCGCGTTTTTCAGTTTCTCAGTAAGCTGAGCGACCAATTCTTTTTTGCTTTGTAATACTTTCTCGCTTGGCAAATGGATTCACCTCCGAAAATCTTGATTATACAAAAAGCCTTTCCCCGCAAAACCGCGAAGAAAGGCATAACAATTCAAATATGAATCAGGTTATGATTTCTCCTCGGCAGGCAAGGCAAACACCTTTTACACATTTGTACCTGCTGTCTTTAGAAAAATACAGCGTTATTAGTATAACACAGCCGAGCTGCAATGTCAACTCTTATGCGCCAAATTTAGCCGCATTCACCTTGATACCAGGGCCCATGGTCGAAGTGACAACACAGGATTTGATGTAGGTACCCTTTGCAGCGGCAGGTTTTGCCTTTGCAATTGCCTTCATCAGGGTATCAAAGTTCTGCTCAAGTTTTTCCGCGCCAAAAGAAGCCTTGCCAATCGGGCAGTGGATGATGTTGGTTTTGTCGAGACGGTACTCGATCTTACCAGCTTTCGCTTCGGTGACAGCCTTGGCGACATCCGGGGTGACAGTACCAGCCTTCGGGTTCGGCATGAGGCCACGGGGACCAAGCACCTTACCGAGACGGCCGACTACAGCCATCATGTCAGGGCTTGCGATGACGACGTCAAAATCCATGAAGTTTTCCTTCATGATCTTGTCGACATACTCCATACCGCCGACGTACTCTGCGCCCGCCTCTTCAGCAGCTTTGACGTTGTCGCCCTTGGCAAAGACCAGGACGCGCACGCTTTTACCGGTTCCGTTGGGCAGAACGACGGCGCCGCGCACCTGCTGGTCAGCGTGACGGGAGTCAACGCCGAGTCTTACGTGAAGCTCAACGGTCTCGTCAAACTTTGCTTTCGCGTTTTTCGCAACGAGGTCGAGGGCTTCGCTTGCATCATAATATTTATTGCGGTCGATCAGCTTTGCGCTGTCAACATACTTTTTACCATGTTTCATTACATTTATCCTCCCTCATGAGTGGTTCAAAGCGGAATGTTCCTCCCACCAGCGGGTCCTAATCGACGACGACAATGCCCATCGAACGAGCGGTTCCGGCGATCATGCTCATCGCAGTATCGATGTTCGCAGCGTTTAAGTCGGGCATTTTCTGTTCAGCGATCTGTCTAACCTGCTCCTTGGTGATGTTTGCTACCTTTGTCTTGTTCGGCACACCGCTCGCCTTGTCGATGCCGCAGGCCTTTTTGATCAGCACTGCTGCGGGCGGGGTTTTGGTGATAAAGGTAAAGGAGCGGTCAGCGTAAACGGTAATGACAACAGGGATGATAAGACCTGCATCATTTTTAGTACGCTCATTGAATTCCTTGGTAAAGGCCATGATGTTGACGCCGTGCTGACCGAGAGCCGGACCAACCGGGGGCGCCGGAGTTGCCTTTCCTGCGGGGATCTGAAGCTTAATAAAGCCTGTAACCTTCTGAGCCATTTTCTTTTGCACCTCCAAAATTTGTGGTAAGGCGGAACACCCAAAACTCGGCGTTCCTCCCACAAGCATTTAATAAGATAAATCTATTAAACGCTCAATCGTCAAGCGATTCTTACTCTTTGACTGCGACGACCTGGGTGAGCTCGAGCTCGACAGGCGTCTCTCTTCCGAACATCGAAACGGTGACCTTGACCATATTGTTGTCCACGTCAAGTTCCTGAACGATGCCGATAAACCCTTCGAGCGATCCGTCAACAATTTTGACCGAGTCGCCGATCTGGTAGTCAACCTCAACCTTCTTATCCTCGACGCCGAGAGCCTCGACCTCTTTTTTGGTAAGGGGGATGGGTTTGGATGTGGGGCCGACAAAACCGGTGACGCCGCGGATATTGCGCACGACATACCAGGTGTCGTCGGTGATGATCATCTTCACAAGCACGTAGCTCGGAAAGAGCTTTCGTTCCACCTCGCGGGTTTTGTTGTCCTTGATTTCGACAACCGTCTCGGTGGGGATTTTCACCTCTTGGATGAGATCGTGGAGCTGGCGGCTTTCCACCGCCTTTTCAATGTTCTGCGCAACCTTGTTCTCGTAGCCGGAATAGGTGTGCACAACATACCATTTTGCGGTTTCTGACATGAAAAATCAGTCCTTCCGCGCTTACGCTCTGTTGAGCAAGAAATTGACCAGGGCACCAAGGCCAAAGTCAAGCAGCGCGATAAAAATACCGAGCACAATGATCGTCACCAAAACAATGATTGTGTTGTTGATAATCTGGCTCTTGGTTGGCCAAACGACCTTTTTGGTCTCACTTCTCAAGTCTTTGAAATAGTTGGCGATTCTCTTGAAAATGTTCGGCTTTTTGACTTTTGCCGGGGCTTCTGCTTTAGACATCCCAATAACCACCTTTCAACTACTTCGTTTCCTTGTGAGGAGTGTGTTTGCGACAGAAACGGCAGTACTTGTTCATTTCGAGTCTGTCTGGATCGTTCTTTTTGTTTTTCATCGTGTTGTAATTACGCTGTTTGCACTCTGTGCAAGCTAAGGTAATTTTTACTCTCATATCGGCACCTCCTGCAGTATCGGACTATTATCTGCCTCCCTCATAAAAGGAACGTCCTTAAATTTTTGCGCACAAAAAATAAACCCTTTTAGAGGTGAGTACATCATAGCATACGAAAGAAGGAAAAGTCAAGCCTTTTTGCGAAATTCCCCGCCCCCGCGCGCATGATTGATCGATGTGTAGCATCAAACATGTCTTATTGTATCTCTTTTTGGCGTTTGTTGCAAGGGTTTTCTTCTGATTCCAGAAAAATTTCCAGCATCAGCCGCGCTCCGGTCCGGAACCCCTGCTCAAAGGATTCCCGGTTCCCGATGCGGCAGCAGTCCGCCTGCGCCCCATGATAGCGGCCGAACCGTTTTTTCAGCTCCTTCGGCAGCTCCTGCCACAGTTCAGTTCTGAGCTCGTCCGCGCTGCGCTCCGCCCGCTTGTATTCCTCGCTGTGCGGATAGAGCTGTTCAACCTCCTTGATCATCCCGCTGTACAATTCATCAATAATACTCATATATTTACCTCTTAACATTTAGTGAATGTCATATGTGCATTTATTATATCATACAATAACAGAAATGACAAACACTAAATGTCAGAGGTTAAAATATGTTTAAAAACAAAACAATAGACGGAAAAAACAATATAGCAGGGGAAAAGATCAGACAAATCCGCCAACAGCGCTTCCCGAAGATGTCCCAGCGCATGCTGGCAGACGAGCTCCAGCGCCATGCGCTGGATGTGGACAAAAACGCGGTGCAGAGAATCGAGGCAGGCAAACGGTTTGTCACCGACATCGAGCTCAAAATCATCGCTCAAGTGCTGGGCGTCTCCTACAGCGACCTATTGGATTAAATTCCCCTGGAGGTTTCGGATGTATTTTCAGAGAATTGCAGATTTAAGGACAGACGCAGACAAAACGCAGCAGCAGATTGCAGATCTTCTGCACATGAAACGGCAGGTCTATCGCAGGTACGAAAAGGGCGAGCGTGAAATCCCCACCTGGGCGGTTATCCAGCTCGCCCGCTTTTACGACGTTTCAACCGACTATCTTCTCGGCCTCACCCGCGAAAAACGCCCGTTTCCAAAAAAATGAGCCCCTGTTTCTTTCTTTAAAATAGATAAAAAAAGTGCGGACCGCCTGGGTGAGCGGCCCGCTTTGGATGGAATTTTCTAAAATTAGATAGATGATCGGGATGGGTGATCAGGAATTTAGGCTTTGAAGGAGTGTCTACCCGCCCTCCTTCTAATCTATTAGACAGCCTAAAACCGCAAAAGGTTTCACACAAAGTTTCCCGCAGTAAAAAATGAATCTGGCCGGAACAGCACAACACTGTTCCGGCCAGATTCAAAATGAAAATAAAGAAAGTAGTAGGTAATAGCATGAATTCAGCTGAAAAGTGTCAGGATGTGTGCCGTTTGATTCGGCTGTCTTTTCATTAGACGCAGTCCCCTATCGATTGGTTTCACCAAAAGCAAATTTTTTTATTGGCTCGTGCAATCCCTTTCTCCCCACGACTCATCTTCTTTCCATACTGCGCAACACATTCCCGGCCCAACACTACAGCAAACAATCCCCCAAAGGATACAAGGCATCTTCTTTTTCCTCCTTCCGAGTCCTCTCTTTTGTTCCCGTCCATATGACAATGACGTAGTCATAAAAGGGGCTTAAAAGCGACAAATCATCCACTGCTGTTCCAGCAGATCGTATAAAAAATAGAAATGATTCGGTTACATTCTTTGATTGTTTTTGACTAGCGGTTATGGTATCATTATCTATGTATCTTTCTGTCACAATCAAATTGAAATATAAGGTGGAATGCTCCATGGCAAAACTGCGAGTCGCTGTCATTTTCGGCGGCGTTTCGAGCGAATACGAGGTCTCCCTGGTTTCCGCAACCTCGGTGATCAAAAACATGCCCAAGGATAAATTTGAAATTATCTGCATTGGCATCACCAAAAGCGGACGCTGGCTCTATTATCCCGGCGACGTCGAGTTGATCGCAACCGGTGAATGGAAGGAACACCCCGACTGCGCCTCTGCCATCATCAGCCCCGACCGCACCCACGGCGGTATCCTCAAAATTCTAGAGGACGGCAGCACCTCTCTGCTGAGAATTGACTGCGTCTTTCCAGTTCTGCACGGCCGCAACGGCGAGGACGGCACCATACAAGGCCTGCTCAAGCTCGCCGGGATTCCCTTTGTGGGATGTGACACCCTCTCCTCCGCACTCTGCATGGATAAGGCAATGACCCACACTGTGCTTGACGCCGCAGGTATTCGGACGGCAAACTGGGATCAAATTCAAAAGACAGAGCTCCCTCAGCTCAACGAAAAGTGCGAACAGTTCATTGACAAACTCAGCCTGCCGATCTTTGTCAAACCCGCAAATGCCGGCTCATCGGTTGGCATCACCAAAGCGACTGATTTTGAATCGCTGCGCGAAGGCATTAAATTTGCTTTTACCCATGACAGCAAGGTCATTGTGGAGGAGATGCTCTCCGGCAAAGAGGTGGAGTGCGCTGTACTCGGCAACGACGCGCCCCAGGCCTCCGCGCTCGGTCAGATCATTCCCTGCAATGAGTTTTATGATTACGACGCAAAATATCAGTCCGACTCCGAACTCAAAATTCCAGCTGATCTCGATGAAGTGACCACCCGCCGCGTGCAGGAAACCGCGGTTCGTGCCTATCAGGCGCTCGGCTGCAGCGGCCTTGCGCGGGTTGACTTTTTTGTCAGCGAGGACGGCACTGTTTATTTGAACGAGCCCAACACACTGCCCGGTTTTACCTCAATCAGCATGTACCCCAAGCTGTGGGAATACTCCGGCCTGCCTTACAGCGAGTTGCTCGAACGCCTCGTCACCCTTGCCCTCGACTAACGGGCGGGTAGCACCCGCTGGCAGATCGCGTTCTGTTATTCTGTGATTGATCTAAGATGATTCTCTCGCGGATCAGTCTCTTCTCTCCCTGCTCTTGCGGGCAGCCCCCGCTGGCAGACCGCGTTCTGTTATTCTGTGATTGATCTAAGATGATTCTCTCGCGGATCAGTCTCTTCTCTCCCTGCTCTTGCGAGCAGCGCCCGCTGGCAGACCGCGTTCTGTTATTCTGTGATTAATCTAAGATGATTCTCTCGCGGATCAGTCTCTTCTCTCCCTGCTCTTGCGGGCAGCGCCCGCTGGCAGGCCGTGTCCTTTTATTCTATCGTAGCTGTAAAGATTTTTCACAGCCGCACACTTGCTTCCCGTTCCCATACGTGAAAACATTTACTGAAAAAATTTCATTGATTTATACATAGATTTTAGGTTTTGAACCGAATTTCCCGTAAAGGAGTTGTTCCCCTATGAACAACAGCGCCATCGGCATTTTTGACTCGGGGGTGGGCGGCCTGACGGTCGTCAAGGAGCTTAAACGCATCCTGCCCCACGAAAACCTCGTTTACTTTGGCGACACCGGACGCGTTCCCTACGGCACCCGGTCTCGCCAGACGATCATCGATTACGCCAAACAGGATCTTTCCTTTTTAAAGTCCAAGGAGATCAAAATGGCCATTGCCGCCTGTGGCACCGTCAGCGCCGTCCTTCCCAACGAGATCATTGATGAGCTGCCCTTCCCTTACACAGGTGTGCTGCTCCCCGCCGTTCAAACCGCCTGCTCCAAGACGATTTCCGGCCACATCGGAGTGCTTGGCACCTCTGCAACCATCCGGTCGGGCGCTTATGGCAAGGCGATTCGCACCATCCTTCCCAACGCGCGGATCACCGGCATCCCCTGCCCACTGTTTGTCCCCCTCGTCGAAAACGGATATGTGCAGCGCGACAACCAGGTCACCCGCCTCGTCGCCCAGGACTACCTCAAACAGGTACTCGGCAGCGACATTGACACCCTGATCCTCGGCTGCACTCATTTTCCCCTGCTCAAAGCGATCATCGGGGATATCGTCGGTCCGGACGTCCGGCTCATTGACCCGGGACGGGAAACCGCCCGCTTTGCCGCATCGGTGCTCACCAGTGAGGGGCTTCTCAACACCCAGGAAGAGCGGGGGAGTTACAGCTTTTTTGTCAGCGACAGCCCCGAGTCGTTCACCGAAAGCGCCAATCTCTTTCTCGGCGACCCGGTCAACGGCCACGTGGAACAGATTCTCCTCTAAAAAATTGGGGTTTAATACACCCTGCAGAGCAAGGAAATGACAATGAAACAGGAAGTACTCATTACGGTGCACAGCACCTTTCGCGCAGGTGGCGAGGTGGAAAAAACAGAGTTTTTCACCAACGGCCTGCTCTATTTGAAAAACAAAAAATACTATCTGCTCTATGAAATGTACGATCAGAAGCAGCCGGCCGGCAAAACCTCGATTATTGTGGAAAACCCGCACAAGGTTTCTCTGCGCACCCAAGGGGAGAGCGACTACTGCCTATCGCTTGACCAAGGGGTGCGCTGTCAAGGCTGGTTCCACTTCAGCGAGGGCCGGATGATGCTCGGCATCCATCCGACCAAGATCGAGGCTGATTTGACCGAACAGGGCGGAATCATCAGAATGCGCTACGGCCTTGAATCGGGCGGTATGCTGCTCACAGAGAACGAAATAGAAATAGACGTGAAAGCGAAATAACGGAGGTATTCTTCATCATGGCAAATCGAGTAAGCGATGCACAAACCACACTGCGGGAACTGCTCACCGCTGCCGCGCAGGGCGCGATGGAAAAAGGCCTGTTGCCTCAGGCAGAGCTCCCCGCATTCACCATCGAAATCCCGGCGGACAGCTCCCACGGCGATTTTGCGGCAAACCTCGCAATGGTGTCCGCGCGCGCCTTCAAACTCGCCCCCCGCAAAATTGCGGAGATTCTCTGCGGCGAACTCAATCTAAACGGGACCTTTTTTGACCGCTGGGAAATCGCCGGCCCCGGCTTTATCAACTTTTTCCTCAATCAGAGCTGGTTCGGCTCGGTCGTCGAGGCAGTCGTTCAGGAGGGCGCGGACTACGGCCGCAGCGAATTTGGCGGCGGCAAAAAGGTCATGGTGGAGTTCGTCTCCGCCAACCCGACTGGTCCGATGCACATCGGCAACGCGCGGGGCGGGGCCATGGGTGACTGCCTGGCCTCGGTCCTTGATTGGGCAGGCTACGACGTCACCAAGGAGTTTTATATCAATGACGCTGGCAATCAGATCGAAAAGTTTGCCCTCTCTCTCGACGTCCGCTACCAGCAGATCTACAAAGGGGAGGACGCTGTGCCGCTCCCCGAGGACGCTTATCAGGGAGCGGACATCAAGGTGCACGCCCAAAACTTTGCCGACCTCTACGGAGACAAGTTCCTCGACGCCACCCAGCAGGAGCGCCGCAAGGCGCTGGTGGATTACGCCCTTCCGATCAACATCGCAAACCTCAAAACCGACCTTGCGAAATACCGCATTGAATACGACGTCTGGTTTAAGGAAAGCGTGCTGCACGAGGAAGGCCAGGTGCAGAAGATCGTCGACATTCTCACCGAGCGCGGCCTCACCTATGAAAAGGAAGGTGCGATCTGGTACAAGTCGAGCGAATACGGCTCGGAAAAAGACGATGTGCTTGTCCGCGCCAACGGGATACCCACCTATTTTGCGGCGGATATCGCCTATCACTACAATAAATTTGCGGTCCGCGGCTTTGATCGCGTCATCAACATCTGGGGCGCTGATCACCACGGCCATGTCGCCCGGCTCAAGGGCGCAATGGACGCTGTGGGACTCGACGGAAGCAAGCTCGACGTGGTGCTCATGCAGATGGTCCGCCTGATGCGCGACGGCGAGCCTGTCAAGGTCAGCAAGCGCAGTGGCAAGAGCATCACCCTTGTGAGCCTGCTCGACGAAGTGCCGATTGACGCGGCCCGGTTCATCTTTAATCTGCGCGAGGCCAATTCCCACCTTGATTTTGATCTCGATCTCGCGGTGGAGCAGTCCTCCCAAAACCCAGTGTACTATGTGCAGTACGCGCATGCGCGGATTTGCAGCATCCTCAAAAAGCTTGCGCAGGAGGGCTTCTCCCCGCAGGAGGACGCGGACTTTGGCTTGCTCACTGCGCCGGAGGAAATCGAGCTCATCCGCCACATCGCCCGGCTCCCCGGCGACATTGTCGAAGCGGCAAAGGCCTACGACCCCGCCCGCATCACCCGCTACAGCCTGGATTTGGCCACCCTGTTCCACAAGTTCTACAACGCCTGCAAGGTCAAGGGGGACGACGAACGCCTCACCACCGCCCGCCTCACCCTCTGCGACGCAGTCAGAACAGTGCTCGAAAACGTGCTCAGCATGCTCAAAATCGACGCGCCAGAATCCATGTAAACCCTGTCTGTAACCATCCACCGCTCCCGGCGGCGGCCTGTCAGCCGCCAGAGCCGGGGGCGGTTTTTTGTCCTCTTTTCCGTCAGCTCCTTTCTTTTTCCTCAGAAATACGCTACAATAGAAGTATTCACAACAAAAGGGAGAAACCGCCATGTTTTTCACCACACTTTCAACGCTGTCTGGCTGCGCAGCTCTTCTCTGCCTCTGTTTTGCCTGTAAGAAAAAGGATAAGCGCCTCTGGGGCATATTTGCCGCGATAGTCCTGTTTCTGACTGTACTGCTTACCATCAAAGCACCGCTCCAGCGCGCGCTGTTTTTTTACGACTCACCCGCCCAGGCGGTCAGTTCCCGCTTGCCAGGCGCCAAAATCCAGGGAAAAGTCCAGCAGGACAACAAAGCAGTCATCTTCTACACAAAGGAGGACACTATCGGCAGGCTGTGCGCAGTTCAAACCGATAAAGGATGGCAGATTAGCCGCAGCAGTATGCTGCAAGACTACTCTCTCACCTATCAAACGATGATCATTGACGTCAACTACCTCACCCACCCCGACCGGAGATGCGTCATCATCAGCCAGAGCAAGGTTTTCCAGCTGGAAGGCTATTCAAAAATAACGGTTGTCACTGACAGCCTAGGCAGCGAGTTCATCCCCTTTGACACCGGGCAGGAAGTCGGCTTTGTTGCTTTTCTCAGCCAGGTCCCGGATCACTATTCCCTCAGCATCGGCGGACGCACCTATGAAATCGACCTCTCGGTTCAAAATCTGCCCACCCTGCTGACACAGAAGAACTTATTGATCCCTCTAGTGATGTCCTGTCTCTTTCTCATCTTTTTGGTTTCGGTTATCCTCCTGGTTAGACGGATACAAAAAAAGAAGCGGGGCCCCCTTCAAAATTACCCTCTGTTCCAGCTGAACGGCCAAGCGGGAAAAGAGAGGACTGTCAAACTGTTCAAGCGGTTCTATGCCCTGTTTCTCCTCTGCGTTTGCGCCTCCGGCCTCCTTTTGTTATACAAGCTCTGTCAGGGCTCGCCTGAGTCTCTGCTGTTCAGCGATACGTCTTCCCCTTTCTCCTCGCTCTTACTTCTCGCCGCGCTCTTTTACTTAGTCTGTTTGACCTTTTTAAAAAATCTTTTGTACTTGCACTGCGCCCCTAAGACCATGCTGCTGTACAGCAATTGGCTCTTCCCGCGCGTGCCATCATTAAAACTGCTACACATACAGGCCCTTTTGTACGCCGATGACCCCGAGGAGTCGGAGCGGCAACTCGACCGCCTGCACCCCAAAAGATTCTCCCTCCGCCTGTGGCTGCTCAATCTCCGCAGCGTCTGCTGTAAGCAGCGCCGCGACCGGGAGGGAATGCTCCGCTGTCGGGAAGCCATGCGACAACTCACTGTGCAGCGCAGTCTTACCCCTCAACAGAAAGAAATCCTGCACGCCACTTGGGCCCATCTCGATTACTTTGACGCCGTAGAGAAGGGGGATTGGGAAAACGCCCGCACTTTTTGCGAAAAACTGGACTTCAAGCAGCCAATCCTCACTCAGGTGTACATCCATTACAAACTCGGCTTGGCCGACCTGTACACCGGCTGCCTGGAATCCGCCCGCAGTCACTTTGCATTTGCCGCCGCATATGGCGGTGAGCTTTCCTGTGCACGCGAGGCACAGAACTATCTTGACCAATGTTAGGAGGGGTCACAATTTCTAGCATCCATAAATTTGCCTCTGACTATGCCCAAAGCGGAGTTTCCCGCTTTCACATGCCCGGCCACAAGGGAAACTGTCCGGACCTGAATTCCCTCGGGGGACTCCATGACATCACCGAAGTGGAGGGAGCGGACGTCCTATTTTCCGCCGACGGCATCATTACGCAGACCGAGCAGGCGCTCACCCACCTCTACGACTGTACCACTGTGCTGAGCGCGGGCGGCTCCACCCTCTGCATTCAGGCGATGCTCACCCTAGCGGCGCGCAGAGGGGGTCGGCTTCTCGCCGGGCGCAACGCACACCTCGCTCTGATCAACGCCTGTGCCCTGCTCGGCATAGATCCGCTGTGGATCTATCCAGATTACAACTCGCAGACCGGCCTTCCCGATCAGCTAAACTTTCAACAAATACAGGAGCAGCTGTTGAAACATCCCGACGTCCGCACCGTTTATCTCACCAGCCCCGATTATCTGGGCCAGATGGCGGACATTCAACAAATCGCAGACCTCTGCCACAGCCGGGGCGCCTGGCTCATCGTCGACAATGCGCATGGCGCCCACCTCAAATTCACCCCTGAGGACCTCCATCCGATCACCCTGGGGGCGGACCTCTGCTGTTCCAGCGCGCACAAAACCCTCCCCGCATTGACTGGAGGGGCGTTTCTCCACGCAAAGCACCACACGCCGCAACAACTCAAATCCGCTATGGCTCTCTTTGGCTCGACCAGTCCCTCCTATCTCATTCTCGAATCGCTCGATCTCTGCACCGATTACCTCGCAGAGCAGGCGAAACAGGATTTTTCCGCCCTCTGGGAGCAGTGGGAGGAACTCGCCCGCGCCGCTGAGGACGCGGGACTCGGCGTGCTGCGCGGCGGAGACCGGACCAAGCTCTCGCTCGACGCCTTTGCCGCGGGGATAAAGGGTTCACAGCTCGCCTCGCTGCTGCGGGAGCACAAAATTGAGCCCGAATATGTGAGCCGGCGCACTGTGGTGCTCATGCTCTCCCCCTTTAACACAGCGTTGGACCACAACCGGCTGCTCTGCGCACTCGATGCGGTTCGCTCCCGCACCACACAGCTTCGAAACAGAGGGGAGTTTACTCCTATTGAGGAACAGCCAGCGACGTTTTGCTATCCGGAACAGCACCTCTCTCCCCGGCAGGCGCTGCTCTCCCCCTGCGTGACTCTCCCTCTCGCGGAAACCGCCGGACGAATCTGCGCCGAAAACAAAATTGTCTGTCCACCCGGAGTGCCCATCCTGGTTGCCGGCGAATTGGTTACAGATTCCGCTCTGCAACTTTTAAAAAACAGTGGAATTCGCACCCTCAATGTGGTAAAATAGTGGTAGAAAGCAACCGCGGCGGAAACCGAATCGCGCGCCTATTGGGATGAAATTCGCTGACAGCGGCCTTTCTCCCGGCGGAGAAAGCAATCCCGCATCAGGGGATCATCACAAAAGGGCAAGCGGCCATTTCCCCGCACTGCACACAAAGGAGGTAGCCATTTATGAAACTCATCTACGCCATTGTCAGCAGTGACGACAGCAATGCAGTCACTTCCGCGCTGACCAAAGAAGGATTCTTTGCGACCAAACTTGCTTCCACAGGCGGTTTTCTCATGTCGGGCAACACGACTTTTATGATCGCCACTGAGGACGACAAGGTGGACCAGGCGATTGAAATCATCGAACAGCACAGCAAAAAACGCAAACAAATGGTGCCGTCCTCAGCAACCTACGGGGTCGGGCTGTACGCCCCCTTTCCCATCGAAGTGACCGTAGGAGGAGCAACCATCTTTGTCACCAACATTGAACGGTTTGAAAAAATCTGATGTTTAAAACGCAGTTTGATTTTTACGGAAATAAAGAATCGGTGCAAACGCTCACCTGTTCCCTTACGGGTGGGCGTTTGTCGCATGCCTATCTTTTTTACGGCCCAAAAGGTAGCGGCAAGCGCACACTGGCCACTCAGTTTGCCCAGGCCATCCTCTGCCGCGATCCCGCTGCAAGGCCGTGCGGGCGGTGCGCCGATTGCCTGAAGGTCTCCAAGCTCATCCACCCCGATTTGCTTCTCGAAGGAGGCGAGGGGGGCAAGAGCAGTTTTCACGCCGAAGTGGTGCGCAAAATCCGTTCCGAGGCCTACATCCGGCCCAACAGCGGGGAGTACAAGGTTTACATCCTCTGTGGAGTGGAAAATATGTCGATCGCTGCGGCCAACGCCCTGCTCAAGGTCTTGGAAGAACCGCCGCGCCATGTGGTGTTCCTCCTCACCTGTGAGAGCAAAAGCGCCATTCCCGAGACGCTCGTCTCTCGCTGTGTACCGGTTGCGCTCTATCCAGTCGAACCCCGGGAATGCGCTGAGGCGGTCGCCCGGCTCTCGGGTGAAACCGACCAGGCGCAGATCGATTACGCAGTCTCGCTGTCCGGAGGGTTGATTGGAGGAGCGCTCGGCCTGCTCACCGACAAGGAGATGCGTCAGGCCTCCGAAACTGCGCAAAAGCTCCGTGACAGCCTGCTTTCCCCCGACGAGCTCGACACCCTCGTCGCCAGCGCGCCGCTCGACGGCAACCGCGCCCTCACTCTGCGGGTGCTCCCGCTGCTCACCGGCGTCATCCGTCAGTCCATTCTCAGCAAGGTCAGCGCAAGGCCAGATCCCCTTGCCTGTAAATATTCCCTCAAAGCGCTGCTGCGCATGGTGAAAACGATTGACCAGGCGCAGTCCAATCTCGAACGAAATGCAAACCTCGGCCTCACGCTCTGCTGGCTTTGCGCCGGCCTGCGCCAGACCGGGACCGCTGCACACACCCAAGCATAGGAGGTACCCATGTCTGAAATCATTGGAGTCCGTTTTAAAAACGTTGGAAAAATATATTATTTTGATCCCAGCGGCATGCAGCTGAAAAACGGACAAAAAGTTATTGTTGAAACCGCGCGCGGCGTCGAATGCGGAGAAGTTGCTCTGGAAAACCGCGAGGTTGATCCCGAGAGCCTCGTCTCCCCCCTCAAGTCCATCATCCGTGTGGCGACGGACAAGGATCTTGTGGTCTGCGAAGCCAACCGCAAAAAAGAAAAAGAGGCGTTTAAAATCTGCCTCAATAAAATTGCCAAGCACAAGCTTGAGATGAAGCTCATCGATGTGGAATACACCTTTGACAACAACAAAATCCTCTTTTACTTCACCGCTGACGGGCGGGTGGACTTCCGGGAACTGGTCAAAGACCTCGCCTCGGTGTTCCGCACCCGCATCGAGCTGCGCCAGATCGGGGTGCGGGACGAATCCAAAATCCTCGGCGGGCTCGGGGTGTGTGGGCGGCCCTTCTGCTGCTCCACCTTCCTCGGCGACTTCCAGCCGGTGTCGATCAAGATGGCGAAGGAACAGAGCCTCTCGCTTAACCCCTCCAAAATTTCCGGCACCTGCGGACGGCTGATGTGCTGCCTCAAATACGAGCAGGACGTGTATGAAAAGCTGCTCAGAACTTCCCCAAAGATGGGCGCATTTGTCAAAACGCCGGATGGCAACGGCTTTGTCATCGACCTCAACCTGCTCACAGGAACCTACCGCGTCCGCCTCAAGGACAACCCCGATGCCGCTCCCCGCACCTTTAATGTCAAAGACATCTCGGTGATTAAAGACGGCCAAATCAAAGTTGACAAAAAGGACATCGAGCAGCTTAAAAAGCTGGAAGGGAAATGAGTTTTTTCTGCAAAACGCACGTTTTTTCGCAAAATACAGCGGGGATTTTTCCTTTGTATTTACAAACTCGTCCTTGAATTTTTTGAATTTTATGATAGAATAGAAGTGTAGCAACAAATCCTAATTTGTTACTTAGAATTTGTCAAGGAGGTAACACAAATGGCTTATATTATCAATGATGACTGCATCAGCTGTGGTGCATGTGAGGCTGAGTGCCCGGTCAACGCAATCACCGAGGGCGACGGCAAATATTGCATCGACAAGGATACCTGCATCGAGTGCGGCGCATGTGCAGGCGTCTGCCCGGTCAACGCTCCGAACCCGGAAGCATAATCTCTGTACATAAACAGACAAAAAGCAGGAAGCGATATGCTTCCTGCTTTTTCGTTAGACAAAAAAGTCCAGCGCAGAGTTTGCGCTGGACAGGCTGTCAGAAAATCCATTTCGGGCCATCCAGAGATATCCCCGTCGAATTGCTTGATGTCAAATACCGATAAACTGACATTTGCGGAAAATCATTTAGGAAACGGGGTGCCTTTCCTAAATTGTCGACATGTTCTCCAGCACAGGGCTTGCACTGGTTTCTTCTTTTGGAGCAGCCAACTCCTATTTTGAGAGACCTGTCACCGAATCAACTGGGATGGTAAAGATAATGCCGCTGTCAGGTCGGGCAAGGTCGCCGACAACTTCGTTCATCACTTTGTGGAAAGCCTTCTCCTGCGCTTCATCCACAACGGTAAAAATTGTCTTGTTCTCATCGCGGTCAGGGTCGAGCAGCGCGCGCAACGAGTTCATCAGAGCGCTTTCTTGATGGTTGTAAAGCGTCCGTCCCATACCGGTGCTGTTAATAATAGTTGCACCTTTCACGCCCGCTTCGGCGAGCTTGATCATCAACTCGTCCAATTTATCTGTGTCATTTAAGACACAAATCAAAAGTTTCATTTCACTTCCTCCTGTTCTCAGTAAATTCCATAAATCAGCACCCATATTGTAACACAAATTCATCATGATTACAACGCATTTGGGAGTCAATGAAAATATTTAACAGTTACGCCAAATTTATATGAACCGTTTGAAAACCGTTTTCATAGTATGGTATGAAGATGTTGCGGCTTAAAAAAAGCTCCCCATTTTTTAAGCAGAATGATTATTTTTTGCCAGGCATGGCAAAACTATCATTGGCAGCTACTACAGCTTCCGCAACAAAAATTTTCATGGGAGTGAGGACACGATGTCCGTAAAAAGGGGAGAAATCTACTACGCCGACCTCAGCCCCGTCGTCGGTTCTGAACAAGGGGGCGTCCGCCCGGTTCTGATTGTGCAGAACAACGTCGGCAACAAATACAGCCCGACCGTCATTGCGGCGGCAATCACCAGCCAGCGGGATAAATCCAAGCTGCCCACCCACATTGAAATCGATGCAGCGACCTGTGGTCTGTCCAAAAACTCGGTGGTTTTGCTTGAACAGATCCGAACAATTGATAAGCGCCGCCTCAAAGAAAAGATGGGAGAGCTCGACAACGGGGCAATGAACAACATCAACAGTGCACTATCAGTCAGCTTTGGTTTGGGTGAGTCAGGTGCTACATAATCGCTGCACCTTCACCCAGCTTTATAAACGCAATGGCTCCCCAGCCATTGCGTTTTAATTTGCCCCAAAAACGATCTGTTTAGGAAAGGGGAATTCCCCTCCCACAGTCTCGACAAAAGAGGAATTCACCGCATATGTGCGGTGAATTCCTCTTTTTATATACGCTTTCGCCTGATAAAAGCTCTAGGCCCACCAGAGGTAGAGAAAAAAGCTTGCTAAAGCAAAATAGGGCGAGTTTGATCCCTATACGGGGTATGCGCATAATTGGCTTTCATTCCGATTCGATTTTCCTTGAGAGGCTAAGTCGATCATTGGCCCTCCTAACACTTTCACGGGTGGTTTTGATTCCCTCAAAATGGATTTTTGACAGCCTAAATCGGAACAACTTACAAGCTATTCCGCTTTTTAATGTTTTGTGGAAATCACAGAAACAAAAGCTACTATTTTGTGAAATTTCCCCTTTTCTTTTGTCGAAGTTTCGGGTATAATGATAGTATCACTAAAATTCGAGTGGGGACTTTACGAAAAGGCTTAAAATTGCCGCACCTAGGCTGTCAACAACGCTGCTCGCTGGAATGGTAGCGATCAAAGCGCACAACCTCCTCTCCTTCTGTAGATGGACGGCATGGATACCAGTATGAATCCAACTGATCTCAAAGTCAGCTAATCCGCCGAGTCAACGAGCGCCGGGCATTGCTGGAATCTATTTTGATCGCAGCTGACCAAGTGATGTCTTGGCTATCGATGAAAATCACATCTGAACCATATCTGCAGATATGGAGGGAGACCCCTACACCAATCTCTCAGCGAGGGCCAGCGGGCCTTTGACTGTAGGAGATGAGCTCTCTGAGAACAGCTTCTCTCCTGATGACGCTCCCTTACCTATCAGACGTCCTGAGCAGTCGAGGAATCTTGACAGAGCCCGCATGACAATTCAAATGTCTGAACGTCCAGGCTGCCCCGCTTGAACGAATTCCAAAACACCGACAATGCAATGAAACAACTACAAAAACAGGAGGATCATCTCATGACAGGTATCAGCTACAAAAAATTCAGCAGTCAATACAACATGAAGTCATTCAGCGGCGTACAGTACGGAGAGGTCCAAGGGTTCTTAGTCACCCTCAGCGAAGGGGCGGGTTACAAATCCGCATCCGTCTGTGTCTCCTTTCCCACTCCTGAAGTCGAGCAAACCCTGCTGGCTGAGCTCTACGCCCCTGAAATGGCAAAGCAATATCGGCTTCAGGGGGTGCAGCGGATGAATACAGGAGTTCTCACACTGGTATTTTATGACAACCCAGGGACGCTCAAACGAATGCAGGCGTTTTTTAACTGGTTCTTCCCCCACCTCAGAGAGATTGGAGCTCAGGGTGTCTCCCACTGTGCGATCTGCGGACAGCCGTTTGGCGAACTGCCGGGATCGCTGAAATTCTGCAACGGCGTTGTCATGCCGGTCCACGACAGTTGTGTCCAATCTGTCAAACGAGAGATTGCTCAGGAAATGGAGGAATTCCACGCCGAGCCCAAACAGTATGGCAGGGGGTTCTTTGGCGGACTGCTTGGCGGGATAGTCGGGGCGATCCCATGGGCGATCGTCTACTACCTGGGCTACTTTGTCGGCTGGCTCGGCCTTTTGATCGGATTTACCGTCAAAAAAGGGTATGAGCTGCTGGGAGGCAAGCCAGGCAGAGCTAAATTCTGGATCATTCTTCTGATTACGCTCCTTTCTGTCGCATTCGGACAGCTGCTCGGAGATGGGATTGAACTCGCCAAGGCGATTGCGGACGGAGATTTACCTCTGTTTACCTATTCCCAAATTCCCGGCCTTATTATTGACTCGCTCATTATCGACTCAGACTATCTACGGGCTACCCTGCTCAACTTCGTGATCGGTGTCATCTTTGCAATGCTCGGGATCTTTGGAATCCTGCGGGAAGTCAAGCAGGAAGGCCGGGTTGGGGAAATCGAGTGGATTGACGTTGAGCCGACCACACTGTAATCAAAGACTGTACAGCAAGAGGATGTACGATGCGTTTTCCTGTAACCATCACCGGAAAATAATAATCTCCCCCGGCGAAGCTGGGGGTTGTTCCTAGACGGACAAAGCCCTTTGATACTAGCAGCACGCGTCGCGTTGGTGCGGTCTGTCAATTACAAGAATTTCTTACTTGCTACCCGTAGATTTCCCATTGTCAGCTGCTCTCCGGCCTTGTCCTCTTCCATCTGACGCTTGATCTACTCCTGTATCTTCTGTGCATTCTTTCCCCCTGTGTCTACAGAGTGCTCTCTGCATCAAACCTCTTGGTCCCTATATTTAGAGTTCAGTTCCGGCTACTTTTCCTAGACCACCAGACTGCTCTTGCCCTTCTGTTCTCCCATGAAACTTGATACCGCTTTTGAGCGGGTTTTCTACCAGCATATGCACATGATCCGGACATACTTCTGTTTCTACTATTTCTTCCAGTTGTTCAACGTCCTTCAAATTCCCCCTATCTCCCGCCGCTTTTCCACCTAAAAAACTTTTCTCCGGTGCTTTGGAGCAAACGCTACACTTAACTTCTCTATAGGGAAAAGTCATATGAAACTGTTTTGATAGATTCACGGACCTGATTTGTTTAGATTCTTATAGACAATGCTATGGTGACATTTGAGATTTCTCTTTTCCTGCGCTGTTTCCCCTACTATCGGCAACACTATGCGATACTTGCAATTCCAGCTCGTATACCCTAAGGGGCAGGCTCAGCGTTATGCTATTCATTTCGAATGTCCTCCTTTTGTTGTTCCTTGCAGTTGCCTGGCCGCGAGCCTATTTTTCAACAAAAGGTGTTCTTTTTTCTTTATCGGCATTCGCCTTCTTTTGAATCACTCGCCTAGCGTGTGGTTTTCTGCATACAACTAGACCTGCGAGCAACGTCCCGCAGGTTTTTTAGCCTATAAAATCCAGTGGGATATGTGTCGAATTCCTAGTCTGCAAGCGTATTATTCTCATCATTTCCAAAGGGTAATTGGAAATCTGCTTCTGCCCCCTAAAAATTGGCTCGTCCCACTTCTGTAGAGCAGTAACATTGAATGCTTTCTGCGTATCCCCCTGTAACTCGGATAGATAGAGCGACTCCTAAACGTCGTCTTTTCCAAAATGTAAGCAGAACCCGCGGGAATAACCTGCGGGTTCTGCTTACATTTTCGTTTTGTATCCACTGGGGAAGCAAATCAGTAGCTCCCGTTGAGCATGATCTTCGCTGCTTTGTAAATATCACCACACCCCAATGTGACCACCAGATCCCCCGGCTCCGCATGACTTAAAACATAATCAGAAATTTCCTCAAAGGTTGGAAACCACACGCAGCCATCGATTTTGTCTGCCAGGTCCTTTGCATAAATCCCATAGGTGTTCTTTTCCCGGGATCCCATAATTTCGCTGAGCACAACCTGATCTGCGATACTCAAAGCCTCAGCAAAATCGTCAAGCAGCATGGCAGTACGCGAATAGGTAAACGGCTGATGAACAGCCCAAACCTTGTTGAAATTGAGCGACTGAGCCGCCTGCAGAGTGACCTTAATCTCAGCCGGATGATGGGCATAATCGTCCACAATGGTAATCCCATTGATTTTGCCCAACAGCTCAAACCGCCTTCCCGCTCCTTTGAAGTTGCCAAGCCCCTCGGCGAGCTGTTCCGGTCGCACCCCAGTTTCAAGCGCCGCGGCACAGGCAGCCGTGGCGTTGAGGATGTTGTGGTCACCCGGTACAAAGAGATTCAATGATGTCAGGCGTTCCCCTTTGTGCATGAGGTCAAAGGTGGTGTGCAATCCATCCACATGCTGCACATTCGCCGGATAGTAGTCGTTCTGATCCGAAAAACCAAAGGTCACCTTGCGCTGATCGACCCGGCCAGCCACTTCGGCAGAATTCGCATCGTCTCCGTTATAGAGAATGCATTTTGTGGCTTTGCGGCAAAATTTTTCAAACGACAGTTTTAGATTCTCCATAGTCTTAAAATAGTCCATATGGTCACGGTCAATATTGAGCACCACAGCGATGTCCGGAGAGAGGTGCAAAAATGTATCGACGAATTCGCACGCCTCGCAGACCATGACCTCCGAGCTGCCCGAACGCCCATAGCCTTCAATTGATTTGAGCTTTCCCCCGATCACTGCGGAAGGATCCTTGCCTGCATCCAGCAGAATTTGGGTGAGCATCGAGGTTGTCGTTGTCTTGCCGTGGGTGCCACTGACGCAGATGCAATCGGAATACCGTTCGGTGATCAGCCCGAGAAGCACGCAGCGCTCAATTGTGGGAATCCCGCTCTGCTTTGCCGCGATCAGCTCGGGATTGTCCTCCATAATCGCCGCCGTGTACACGATAAGGTCCGCCCCTTTGATATTCTCTGCCCGATGGCCTAGGGTGACCGGTATCCCAAGTCCACGCACCATGCGCAGGATGTCGGACTCGTTGTTGTCTGAACCTGTTAAGTTATACCCCTCTTTGTGTAAAATCTGGGCAAGCGGAAACATCCCGGAGCCTCCGATGCCGATAAAATGAATCTGTTTTTTACCCTCTAAGTAATTGTGGTCCACCGTTTCCATTCCTTATCAACTCCAAATCAATTCGTTGCATTACTCTTCTATTATATTGCATTGTAGTGGAAAAATAAACACCTAATTCGGATGATCGCCAAATTTTTCAATTTCACTGGTTTTGTTTAAAAAAAAATTAAAATTCAAACTTAGAATTCATTCAATTTAGAAACAATTCGTACACAATACCATTGTATACTGAATAATAGTAGTTTGGTAGGAGAGCCTGAATAAAATTCCACGAAAACCCAATAATAGAAAATAGAGGGTGACAGTGATGAATTCAAGGTATGAATAGACGGAGGTATGACTGTATGAACATCACCGATATCAGAATCAGAAAAATTTTAACCGATGGCAGACTGCGGGCGGTTGTCTCCATCACGATTGACGATGCAATTGCGATTCATGACATCAAGGTAATCGAGGGCCCTGAGCGGCTGTTTGTGGCTATGCCCAGCCGCAAAGAAGAAAACAATGTTTTCCGCGATATTGTCCATCCAATCTCCCCCGAAGCGCGTCAGTATCTTGAAACAATGGTGCTCGACGCATACAAGCAACAACTTGCTACTCAGGCTGCAGAAGAAGAACTCGCTGCGCAGGCCCACAGAGACGAAGAATAAAATTCACTTAGAACAGGCGGACAATTCACTTTGTCCGTCTGTTTTTTGCTTTCCCTATTGTTTTTCCATAAAAAAACCAATAAGAAATTGACGAAAATTTTTCCCCTTTTCCGAAGAACTATGGTATAATAAAATCGTTATAGAAAATCATGATTCCATTAAAAAGGAAAAGAGCAGAAATGAAAAAATATCGTAAACAAATTTTGTTTTTAATTGACCTGGGAATTGCGGCTTTCGTCTATCTAGTTCTCCTAGGCCTATGCAGTCTTTATGACAGCTATATTGTTCAATCATTGCGAGATGTCCGCATATTTGGGATTGACCTTGCTATTTTTTTGTCCTGCATTAGTCTCGTCTTCTGGATTCTCAAACTATACGACAGCATCTGGCGCTATGCAGAGCTGGAGGAATATATTTCACTCATCGGCGGAACGGTCATCGCGTTTTCAATTTACAGTATTCTCGGCCGGTTAGTGCTCCAATCAGGCATTTCAATGATGTTTTCCGCAACCGTCTGTTCAGTCACCCTGCTTCTGATGATCAGCCTGCGCTTTGTCTATCGTCAGTTCCGCCGGTATTCCATTGCGCAGAACGAACAGGCAAAAGTTCGATTGGGAATTGTCGGAGGGGGCATGGCAGGCGCCGCTCTGCTGCGGGAAATCGCGCGCAATCCAAAATACGCCTACGAACCAGTCTGTGTTTTTGATGACGACATAGAAAAAATTGGTAAATTCATACATAAAGTTGAAGTGATTGGTTCGATTGACCGTGTACCGGTTGAAAGTGAGATACAAAAACTCGATGAAATCATCATCGCAATTCAAACAATCACCCCAGAACAGCAACGCAGAATCATCTCCATTTGCTCTAGGGCAAAATGCCGCGTCAAGATTTTACCCGACGCACTGGGCAGCGCACAGGAAACGATACAGGACAGCTCGTTGGTTTCTCGAGTGCGCAACATTAATGTGGAAGACCTGCTTGGAAGGAATTCAGTCCAATTTGACAACAGCAAAGTGAGCCCCATGCTCACTGGAAAAACTGTCCTTGTCACAGGTGGCGGAGGTTCGATCGGTTCAGAGCTTTGCAGACAGATCGCGAGGGCGCAACCGAAACGGTTGGTTATCCTCGACATTTATGAAAACAACGCCTATGATTTGCAGCAGGAGCTTCTCTTTCAATACGGGGACAAGCTCCCACTCTCGGTTGAAATCGCATCTGTTCGGGATAATGAAAAAATTGAACGCATTTTTGCCAAATACAAACCCCAGATTGTTTTCCACGCAGCTGCACACAAGCATGTCCCGCTGATGGAAAACTGTCCGGATGAAGCGATTAAAAACAACATTTATGGAACTTACAATGTGGTACATGCAGCGGATCGCCACAACGTAGAAAAATTTGTACTGATCTCAACAGACAAAGCGGTAAACCCTACAAATGTGATGGGTGCTTCCAAGCGTTTTTGCGAGATGATCCTGCAGAGTATGAAAAAGGTCAGCAAAACGACCTATGTCGCTGTTCGGTTTGGGAACGTACTCGGCTCCAACGGATCCGTGATTCCGCTGTTTGAGCGTCAAATCAACAACGGCGGCCCTGTGACCATCACGGATCCCCGGATTATTCGCTATTTCATGACGATACCCGAGGCCGCCCAGCTCGTTCTACAGGCGGGCGCTATGGCCAAACGCTCGGAAATCTTTGTACTCGATATGGGTCAACCGGTTAAAATCCTTGACCTTGCAGAAAATCTCATCCGGCTTTCAGGTTATACGCCTTATAAGGATATTAAGATTGAGGTCACTGGTCTCCGCCCAGGAGAAAAACTCTACGAAGAACTTCTGATGAAAACCGAAGAACTCGTTTCTACAACCAATCATAAAATTTTTATTGAGCGGCAAAAGGAAATTTCTCAAGAGGAACTGACGAACAAGCTGATTATCCTGCAAAAGGCGCTTGTCTCCAAAGAGGACGCTGCCATTAAAGATGCTATGAAACAGGTTGTCCCTACCTACCGCAATCCAGATGAGGTAAACAATCAGGGAATCAAGGTCGACTACAGCGAGGCAAGACGGAAAGCTGGCCTTTCTCCAGAATCTGTTGTGGTGTGAGTGCAAATTCCATCTAGCAGTTAAATCCTTATTGCGTTGCAACTTGATTTTAATTCTATAATCCATTAGCTGACTAGACAGCACATTGGACCAAATGTTGTCCATCCTATTTCGGAAACGATTCTCTTGTACAGCCTCCTTCCTCTCTATCTGATAACTTTTCCAGATGGAGAGGAAGGAGGCTGTCTGAATTTCACAACGATACGATTCTTTACAACAGGCTGTGACTTTGAATTCTGTCTCAAGCATGCGCATAAATCGATCTAAGCGAATTCTATAAACTTTTGAACAAAAGGTCAGTTGCTGGCTATTTCACTGAGTTGGGAAAGTTCAATATGAAGCATGGATTGATCCATCTCAGCACTTGTGGAATTATACCAAGTGAATCAAAAACAACAAGTTTTCCGCAGGGTGACCCGCAAACAATTGCATCCGCCAGCACTATTTGATCTTCTCTGCCCTAGTTCTCGCTCAAATACATCATGCTTCGGGTCAAACAATAAAGATCGTATTCAAACATCTTCAATGCTTTCTCAGTTTATCAGAACCTGACCTCTATTGACATAGAGATTTTCATCTCCCCATCCGTTATTCACCTGCTGAGGAGCTCTCTGCAAATATCCATCACCAATAACCTCCTGTGTCTTTTTGTGGCCGCCAGGCCATCTGAAACTTTACACAGGAAGTTTTCCTTCATTATTTGATACCCTTCTGTTTTACACGGGGTGTTGTTTCGCTCTGTTGGGCTGCAAAAATCAAAACCAACACTAAACTGGTGCTACCTACCCTTATCCCAAGAGTTTAGCATTGCATTCCTATTTTGAGCAGCTGCTCACGCCTGCAGCTGTTTGTTTTTGTTTTCTTTTTTTCGCTGTCCGGAAACAGAACAATGCACTCACTCTGCGGTATCATCTTCTTAATTGATTTCTGATGGGATTTTTTTCTGCATCCTCCTTTTTCAACCCGCAGGTTCCTCGCCTCTCTCTGTCTTTTTTCTCCACAGTAAAGCCCGTGGGTTGATTTTCATGGCAAAGATGCAGATAAACAACCGCCTTTCTTGCAGGTGGTTCACCTCAAACGTGTCATACAGCCTGCCAGTCGCGTAGAGTCTGCTACTTGCCGCCCTTAAAAGGCTGCGTTCGCTTATCGTTTATTGATACTTCCGCCTAGTTCTTACTGTTCTCTGTAATTTGGTTCGTATTCTTCTCTGCTCTATCCACTTTGTTCCCTTTACATCAAAATTTTTGGCTGCGATTCTTGTATTTCAGCTCCCCCAATTACTTTTCCCACATCGTACTGCTCTTTCGCTTCAGATATCCCGTAAAGCTGTATAGGAAAGCATCTCTACCAGCATAGAAATATAGTCTGGGAGCACTCTGCTGAAGTGATAGAGTGACTCCATCTGTTTCAAACCCATTGCTTCCCACTTTTCTCCGTAGAATGCGTCTCTCTGGTATTTCGGCATGAATAGGATATCCCACTTCGCATGCCATCGACTGTGTAGGACATTTAAAACCGCCTTGGATGTCCTCACAATGCAGTTGATAGACTGTTTGTCTTCTCCTCTTAGAGAATGATTTTCTGAGCCACAAGCCGAACCTGTGGGGCTTTCGGATACAAAAAAACACCGCTGATTCAACAGTGGTGTTTTTCCATTGATAAATATTTAGTGAACTGTATTTTCTCGAATCTGCCTTGCTGTCTCACACAAAAGTTCAACCCGGTCAGAAGGTAGTTTTGTACTGAGAATTTTCATCGCTTGGTCATAATAAGAGGGTCTAGTCGTCATGTTGTGACAATCCGAGCCGAGAACCATTCTCGGCGCCCGTTCCATCAGTCGCAAGGTCTTCTTCCTTGTGCGCCGCTCTACAATTGATTGCGCATTGAACTGACAAACCACCTCTGGAAGCATCATCAGCGCCTCCACCATATCGCTTCCCGTATAGTTAAGGCATCTCTCCAAATGGGCGATCACCGGAATAAGGCCGAGATTGTAATAAATATCCTCGATCTGCTCCACTTCCTTGGACCCGAAATGAGCGTAAGGCATTTCCACCAATAGATAGCGGGAATTTCCAATTGTCAGCCGTCTGATCTCCTCAGCGGTATTGATTCCTCGAGTAAAATACACCTCTGCTCCCAAAATAATATTTACTTTGGAATTGCCTGCAATCTTTTCATAGGCATGTTGGCGATGGTTCAAAAAACTATTGATGTCCTGTTCGGTTGAATAAAAATGCGGGGTCGCAAACACCGTCTCAATCTGCTGGAAGGCAAGCTGGTCAAGCATCTGCGCGGATTCCTTTTCATTTTTTGAGCCGTCGTCGATGCCCGGCAGGATGTGCGTATGGCAATCGATGTACATACTTTAAACTTCCTATTCTTTATAGCTTTTGTATTTCATATAACGGTAATAACGGGACTTCCGCTCATTACCAGCGTGGGTGACAACAGCACCCAAAATCTTCATTTCTGCAAACTCAAGGCTCTTGATCGCCTTTTGCAGCGTCTCATGCTTGGTCTGGTTTTGACGGATTACAAGCACCACGCCTGCACAGATATCTGCAAGTGCGAGCGCATCGGATACAATATTGATCGGGGGAGTGTCCAGAATAATATATTCATATGTCTTATTGAGTTCTTCAAGCAGCTCCCTCATTTTAGATGAGCTGAGCAGTTCTGTTGGATTGGGAGGAATCGGACCTGAAGTAATCAAATCGAGATTTTCCCGCACATCCTCCACAATGGTATTTTCCGGCTTGGTAAATCCGCCCAACAATGAAGAAAGACCGTTCCCCCTCGTCAACCGAAAAATTTTATACTGAGTTGGTTTTCGCATATCCGCGTCGATCAAGAGCGTTTTCTTCCCAGTTTGCGCTAAGGTGATGGCAATGTTGGTGGCTGTCGTCGATTTTCCCTCGTTAGGCAAACTGCTCGTGATAACGACCCGTTTGTTTTTCGCGTCCGCCAGCGCAAAGGAGAGGTTTGTCCTCATCGTCTTATACGCTTCCGTAATCGCAAAAGGGGACGTCTTGCCAAGCACGACATCCAGATGCGTATGCTTTTTATGATTTATACTCATATGCATATTTCCCCTTCTTGGTAGTGGATTCAAGTTCTGGGATGCAGGTCAGAACTGGAATATTGTAGTGGGCGGCAACATCCTCTTCCCCGCGAATAGTGGTATCAAACATCTCCATGAGCAGCACGATCAGAACAGCGATCACCGCGCCGGCCAGTGCACCGATCAGCGTATTTTTTGTTGTGCTCGGAGAGCTAGGAGACCCCGACGGTCTTGCCGACTCGAGTACCGAGACTGAGTCTTCCCCAATACCAATGACACTTTTGATTACCGCAGGGGCAAACTCGGTCACAGCATTGGCGAGGTTTGCCGCAAGTTCTGGGTCCTCACTTGTCGCAGTGATGCGCATAATCTCAGTTTCACCAACTGCGCTAAAACTCAGCATCGAACGGACTTGTCCCACTGTCATATCCAGCTTGAGCTTGCGGATCACCTGATCAATGACCTCAGGCGTCTGAGCGATCTGCGAGTAGGTACTGATGAGCTTCTGAGATGTCACTAGGTCGGATCCCGAAATTATATCTACATTGTCTGTTTTGGTTTTATTGTTGACATACATTGTCGCGGATGAAGTGTACATGGGAGTCATCAAAAATTTGGTTATGCTAAAAGCCCCCAGCCCTCCAACAATTAGGCAGAGTACAATAATCCATAGCCGCTTCACAAGAATGCGTAAAATTTGTTTTAAATCAAGGCCTTCGTTCACTTTTATGCCTCCTTTAATCTATTCCATGTTATTATACCATAAAGCAACACCAAGTGCAAAATGTATTTACCAGAAATAAATAGATTGTCAGATTTGATATATCTCATGCTTTATCTTCTAAAAAATTGTTAATTCCTTATTATTTATTGGGTTAATTATTTGACTTTATATATGAAATAAGGTAAAATATGATTAGCTATTCAAATTTTCGTCAAGAGCACAGCTCATAATGTCCCTTCCCGGAAATAAGGAGATGAAAAAAATTGGACGAAGCAGGAATCAGTAAACTAGATCTAAAACGCTGCAATCGCATGCAAATCCTCAAACTGCTCAGACAGGATGGCCCAACTTCACGCATTGACATTTCCCGCTCACTTGAACTCACCCGCGCAGCAGTGACGATTATCACCAATGAAATGATCGAGTCTGGAATTCTCTATAAAAAAGGAGAAGTCAGCACCGCTGGAAAGAAACCCACGCGGGGACGAAAAAAAGTGTTGATAGATATAAACCCGAATTACAAATTTACCTTTGGTGTTGTTGTTGACAGAGGCGTTGTCAGCGTTGGACTCTCCAACCTAAACGGCGAGGTTCTCGGTAAACGGTCCGAGCGGCTGCCAGACCTGTTTGACGTGGGGCGTATGCTCGATTCGATTATCAACCATGTGCGCGACATTAAGGCGGAGAGCTGTCTGGGGAGCGAACAGATTCTCGGACTTGGCCTGTGCATTCCCACACGGCATTTTAAGGAACTCGGCGTCATCCAGGGCGATCGACAGCGGATGGACTTCACCGCCCTGTCAGAACCACTGCAAAAGGCGCTTGGATTTCCAGTTGTAGTGGAAGAGCTGGTTAATTCCCTGGCACTTGCGAACATTGACTTTGGCTATCCCGAAGATAAAAAGCCACGCAATATGGTTTTTGTCCGCTACCGGAAAGACATCACTTCTTCTGTGATCATCGACAATCAGATTTACTTTGGAGTGCACAACCGCGCAGCACAGTTTGCTCACACAGTGTATGATGTTCAGGGCGACCTGTGCGAACTGTGCGGTCAACGGGGCTGCGTCAGCACAAAAATTTCGGGTGCCGCTCTCACTGCACAAATCGACTCCATTTACTCCAGCGAACAAACTCCGATTCTCTACAGCGTTCTGGGCGATACCTCAATTGCGCCCGGGCAGAGAGTCCTCAACGAACAGCAATTGTTTGGGGATGAATCCATCAAACGGATTTTAGCAGAGGCTTCCCGGTATCTTGCAGTGGCGATTCTCAATACAGTCCGGATGTTCGATCCTGAAAAAATTGTATTCTTTGGGAAGATGTTAGAAAACCCTGCATTGGTCGACTGTGTAAAACAAAATCTAGCAAACTATCTCGATGCCGAAACTATGAGTTTGCTGTCGGTCAGCAAAATTAAAACCAAGGCGATCTATCTCGCCGGGTGTTCGGTCGCAATCCGCGATCTATTTATTAAAAAAGGGGCACTGTAATTCACGAATTTGGAGGTTGATCTCATAATGAAACTTATACAAGTAAAATCCCCTTTCCAGTTCCGGGTTAAAGAGGTAGAGATTCCCCACCCCAATGACACACAGGTCCTTATCCAAGTCAAAGCCTGCGGTGTCTGTGGCACAGACATGCATATTGCTAAGTCTCAGGCCGAGGATTGGGAATCGTTTGGACATGAAATTTCTGGAGTCGTCGTGGAGGTTGGCAAACATGTGACCACCTGCAAAAAGGGGGACAAGGTAGTCGTCGAAAGTGGTTCCTTCTGTCATACCTGCGACATCTGCCGCAATGGTCGGGTGGATCTCTGTACTGAGGGATTCCACACACCAGAACTTGAAATTCAGGGTTATGCTGAGTACATGGTTTTGCCGCAGCAGTGTGTTGTGCCGTTTGAGGGAATCGACTTTGCCCAGGCAACGATTGTTGAACCGCTTGGTGTGGCGCTGGACCTGTTTTACACAACGGATGTGCAGCTCAATGACGACGTCGCGGTTATCGGCCTGGGTCCCATTGGTCTCATGGCGTTGCGGCTCGCGAAACTCGCGGGCGCTCGAAATATCTATGCGATCCAGCGATCCCGAAGATCTCAAGCGAGGATTGAGCTGGCCAAAGAGTTTGGAGCAACAGAAGTCATCTTTACAGACGAAACCCCGCTCAGCGAGTATCCATTCCCGCGCGGAGGGGTGGAAAAAGTAATGGTGACCGCCTCCCCCTCCACGCTGCCCGACGCTTTTCATATCGCAACAGTTGGAGGAATCATCGGCTACATCGGCATTGACTACGGCCCCGGCGGTATGGTCACCTTTGACGGAAATGAATTTCATTTTAAAAAGCTCCAGCTTCGCTCATCCTATGCAGCGCCTGCACTCTGGTTCCCCCGGTGTCTGGAACTGATGAAAAGCAAAGCAGTGGATCCGTATAAAATGGTGACACATACCTTTCATATGGACGAATTTGAAACCTATTTGGATAAGATGCGCAACAATTCTGCTGATGTGATTAAGATGGTTATGGTCAACGATTAAAACGCGCAGACCAAGACAATTTTCGATCTGTCAAAAGCACCTGCACCGTCATACTGTGCAGGTGCTTTTGATGTGATCAGAATCCCTCGGATGTACTGTGGAAGCTTTGACGATGGGTATATTGATGTAATGAAAGTGTGGACTGCCAACTGCGTTAAAAGGATCAAAAGGAGGTCGTCCGTTTAGTACAGAGCCTGCCGGATATACGAAATGGACTTGCAAATTTCATCTAGTATTTGCACCGAGGTATCGCAGGAAGGTATTCTATGGTGAAAATAGGGAAACTATTGCGAGAACTGT
>EQ973339.1:131763-180933 GCA_000158655.1 [Clostridium] methylpentosum DSM 5476 | reverse complement strand
TTCTATTCCTTTGTTTCTCACTGATTTCATATCGTTTCATACTACTTATTTTATCATTTCGGCTCTTTGTACACAATTCCTGGGTTTTAAAACAGACTCTAGGTAAGGATGATAGAAGAAGTATGCCCAGATCACATACATATGCTGATGGAAGTCCCGCCGAACACGAGCGCCTCGAGTTTTGCAGTATCTCTCAAGTGGAAAATCAGTCTGATGATCTTCGAGAAATATGCCAATCAAAAGTACAAATATGAGTATCGGCAGTTTTGGTCTAGGGGAACTGCGTTGCCACCGCAGGAAAAAATATACGGGGTATATACAAAATCAACAGAGAGAAGACCAGATGACAACAAAGGAATATGTAGACCTGTTTACAGGTAGCAGTTAGCGGACTACGAGGTGACAAGCTGTACCAACGCCTTGAGGCGTGGCCAACACCACAGGGCTCTGCCCGCACATGTAGTACTACCAACTATGCTGATGAATTTCTTTTAAATTAGGATCTACCCTTGTTTTCCTCACAAAAGCCCACTATTTGGCACAAAGATCAAATGAAATGATGATTTTCTCGATAGAAGCGGGTTTTCCCAGTAGAAGTAAGCGTCTTTTAACGTTTCAGCAGTCTGATAACAGAAACCAATAAACCAAAAGGGCCACAACACGTGTGACCCTTTTTATTATAAAAATATTCAGTTTTTAAGAAATTGTCCGAAAGAAATGAACTATTTCGGTGGACTCACTCCCATCTGATTAAAGATTCAGTATTCCTGACCTCCTGAAGAATTTGTATTTCATACAATCAAATCCTTTCGTGAGGTTATCATTGGATTAGAAATGCCACCAGATATTCGATATTACCTTCGTAACGACTTATAACACCTTCTAAAAAATGTTTCCAAGAACATCGTTTTAATCAGATTCCGAAAACAGTCAAGCTCTCGGTTTCCTATTCGTCACACCGAATAACGCATCCGGTGTTTATCGGTCATGCTAATGCATCGGACGATACCTCATGTTCATTTTATTTATGAAAGTGTTTTCTTCAGACCTGGAAGTTCAGGGGCTTTATTCCTTAACTTCTAAGTTCTGAGGATTATTCTAGTACATCGGACTGTACCTCTCTCACTTTGGTAGTTGTTTCAGCAGCATTTTAGTTGTTTTTAGATTTCTCTGCCAACAATTAATTGCCGCAAAAGCTTTTTATCCCATTGGACCCTACCTCGTTTCGAATTTTTCACTTGCAGTTTCACAATCGGCTCCGAGGATTTGACTCATTGCCCCCTGTGATTCCTGTAGGAACTAACTAGCACATTGGAGTATACCTCTCACTACATAAATATTGTATCAAATTTGTCTGAGGCGATTAAAACGGAAATCCCGCCTGTCTTCCCCAAGCAAATTCATTGAGCATGTGGTAGCTCTCACTGCCTTTCTTTAGTTTTTCATTAAAAGCACCGGAATAAACCATACTCTTCATAAACGAACTGATTTCACTGGTCTTTGTTCCCGCCATCGAGCAGGGTTCCAACAAATCTTCTCACTTACTTATTTCTGCCTCTCTCCCAAATGTGCCTTTTTATTATAAAAACAATTTGAAAAGCGGTGTTTTGTCTCTTTACCCGTTCCTCAAATGTGCACCAGCTCTGGAAACCCCTTTGCTGATTGCCGCAAATCTGCCCCTCTCGACAGCCTTCGGCGATTTTGGAACTGTAAAAAAACACTCAAATATGCTGTCGTGCAATCAAACAGACCTCACATTTGGTTCACAGTTTTCGGCCCATCGTCTGGGATAGTAAAACTGCTACAACTGAATGGAGGTGATCGCCACACGTAAAAGACGTTTCTATAAAAGATTTTTACCCGTTCAAAACATTTTTCATCAGCCTATTTTAAGGCAACTATTCCAAATCTCTATCGGAATATTGATTCAAAAATAACCCAGCGAACGGATAACAGTTTCATTTCTGAAAAATCTAAACCTATGAATTTCAATCAATTAAAAGTTGGAATGCATAAACCCAGCCTCTCTAAATAAAATCTGGCTGTCTGCTCATTCCCGGAAAAATCTATAAGTTTAAATCTCCTGTTGTGTGGGAACACCGATTCAGTTGTGACATCGACACTGGTTTCTCTGAACTATCCATTGGTGTCACGCCCTTTCTAAAATCATTTGGGTTATTTTCTGTATCTTCATTATAGCACCAGCTCTGTGAATTGTCAATAACTTTTTTCAAATATTTTTTGTTTTTTTATAGATTATATGTTATTGTTTTGTCAATATTGACTTTAGAGCTCCGACGCGGTACAATAGCTGTATTCAAAAATGAAAGGACGGGATCCCATGGAACTGGACGAAGAATTCATGCCCGAGATCTACACCTTGGAAGATGAAGAAGGAAACTCCCTGACATTTGAACTGCTCGACACCCTTGAGCTTGACGACGAGCGTTATTTCGCGCTCATGCCGTATTTTGAGTCGGCGGAAGAGATGATTGACGACGACGGAGAGCTGGTCATTCTCAAAGAGGAGATCGTAGACGGCGAATCTATGATGGCTTCGATTGACGACGATGAAGAATATGACCGTGTCGGCGCGATTATGCTTGAGAGAATCTCCAAACTGTTTGACGACGAGGACGAAGAAGAGGAATAGTTGTTAATTTTTTTATTTTTGGGCTTGTAATTTGTACGAAAAATGATATAATAAATATTGTTTATTGACTGCCTTGTCTCGTTTGTATAGATTTATTAATCCAACACTTTAATAACGGGAGCCCGAACTCTTCTTATGGATTGCAGACCTCCCGCTCCGGCGGAAGAAGGGAGCGCGAAGTAAGAAGGAGGGCACCCACCTGTCGCAAGACGGGTTCTTACTTTCTGTACGACGGCAAGGTGGTTACCTTTTAAAAATCCCTGCCCGCTTTTAGCGGGCAGTTTTGTTTTGTGGAGGAGTTTTTTATGGCGCACTGGTTGGACAGGACGGAATTACTCATCGGCGCACAGGCACTTCAGCGCCTCGGTAAGGCGCGCGTGGCGGTGATCGGCTTAGGCGGTGTGGGTGGAGCGTGCGCAGAGGCAATCTGCCGCGCAGGCGTAGGCAGCTTGCTCGTCATGGACCACGACGAGGTTGACATCACCAACTGCAACCGACAGTTGTTTGCAACCACACAAACTGTGGGCATGGACAAATGCCGAGCCGCTGCGGATCGGCTGCTCAGCATCAACCCTGCGCTGGACCTTATTTCCCTGCCGCAGTTTTACAGTGAAGAGACACGAGAGGAACTGTTTGGGTTCTGTCCGGATTTTGTGATCGACGCAATTGATACAGTCACCTCCAAGCTCGACCTCGCGCAGGCATGCAGAGAGCGCGACATCCCCCTCGTCATGTGCATGGGGACAGGCAACCGCCTCGACCCGACCGCCTTCCGCACCGGCACCATCGAGGACACCGCCGGCTGCGGCTGTGCACTCGCGCGTGTCATGCGCCGAGAGCTCAAACGGCGGGGAATCACAGGGCAGCCAGTTGTCTATTCGGTGGAACCGCCGCTCAAACGGGTCGCGCAGGATTCCCCTCAGGGGCGCCACTCCCCCGCCAGCATCTCCTTTTGTCCTCCCGCCGCCGGCTACGCGCTTGCCTCCTATGTGATCAACCAGCTGGTTCAGCATAACCACAAAGGCGACTGAAGAGGGCGATCGGGCGGACAGCATTACTAGGTGCAGACGATCCAGGCTCTGGCTGTAAATTTAAAAATCACCCTGCCCATCTCTTGTTCGGTGAGCTGAAAAGGCAGATCAAAACCGTTCATTCAGAATCCGTCTCAGCGGTAGCTCCAGTCCCACTCCGAAGCCGCAGCTCCTATTCCCCTCTCTCAAAAGGCCTTTTCATTTGGCCGTTCTCTGACCGATCAAATAAAGAGGCTGCCGTATAAATGCGCAGACCTGGTGAAAGACTAGGACAGAGGAGGGATTGGTTTGAAGCAAAAAACACATTTTATTGTGACAGGTGCAGTGGCGGGTTTGCTCAACGGCCTGTTCGGCGCTGGCGGCGGGGTAGCAGTTGTCCCATTGCTGGAGCATGCGGGCATTGAAGCGCGTAAATCCCACGCGACCTCGATTGCGATTATCGCCGCGCTCTCGGTGGTGAGCGCAGCCTTCTATCTTTTCAACGGCAAATTTGACTTTTGGCAGGCCCTGCCCTACCTGCCGTTTGGGTTGGTCGGCGCAGTTGTGGGCGCCAAGCTTCTGCCTAAAATCCCTAACAAACTGCTCAAACGGATATTTGGCGGAGTGATGATCCTCTCCGCCATCCGCCTGCTGCTGCGATGAACTGGCTGGTCGTTGGACTTGTCGGCTTCCTCTCCGGCTTGACCGCTTCCCTTGGGCTGGGCGGCGGCTTTGTGTTGCTCATCTACCTGACTGCAATTGCAAATGTGGACCAGATGCAGGCGCAGGGGATGAACCTTCTGTTTTTCCTGCCAATTGCGGCACTTTCCCTCTGGCTGCACGCCAAAAACGGGCTGGTGGACAAGGCGCCGCTCTGGCCCGCCGTGCTCACCGGGATTGCGGGTGCGGTCGCAGGGGCGTTCATCGCCTTTGGCATTCAGACACACTGGCTGAGCAAGCTATTTGCAGTCTTTATTTTGATCATAGGGGTCAAAGAGCTCTTTTTTCAGAAAAAAGAAAAAACAGACACAGCGGAGCACAGGGATTCCCCGGCAGAGTAGTGGCTCCTTGATTGCAGTGATGGGAATGCGCTGTCCCATCCTACCGCCCTGTGTCCCGTCTCGTATCCAGCTCGGAGGGCGCGTCCCTCTAGAAATGCCGCTTATGATTTCGCAAAAAAGGCATGGAAACAAGTTGTTTCCATGCCTTTTTCAGTGGCCAGAATTCCCAGCCGCACTGCGTTTATTCTTGTGCACCCACTGCTGCTTTATCGGATCAGCAATAGCTGCTGTCGATCGCCTTGAGGTCCTTGTAAGCGTCGATCTCAATGATGTCGTCAAAAGAGCAGGGACGCACCTCCACCCGGTATTCCTTGATAAAGAATTCCAGGGCCACCTGGTCCCAATATCGCTCTTTGCCGCCCGGCTGGTTGTACACCTGCTCGATATGGCCGGCAAGCTTTGCGCCATCCTCTGCATTCCAGTAAGAAACCCCATACATATGATAGCAGTTGATCCCGCCGATCGTCATCTTGGTGATGACGTTGTTTTTTGTCTCAAAGCACCAGTCGTCTGTCCGCTCCACCGGAACGCCCAAATAATTGCTGGTATACTGGTATTTTGTGATCAGATCAGGATTGCTCAAAACGAGGTCTGCGTCAAATACGTATGCGTTCTGCATCAGATACCGCACACACATGGCAGAAGAGATGTTGTTGGCTTCGTTGTAACTCGGGTTCTCAGCAAACCGGATGTTTGGGTACTTGTACAGGAGCTGGTCAAACTGCTCCCCGAGGTAGCCGCGCACAATCACGATCTCCTCAATTCCCACTGCAACCACCGCGTCGAGCAGGGTATCGATCATTCTCGTCCCCTTTACCCGCACAAGGGGCTTGGGGGTGTTGAGGGTAATGGGCACAAGCCGGGAGCCAAAGCCCGCTGCGATGAAAATCGCCCGCTTCACCCGATAAGGCTCGAGTGCGGTAATACCCTGTTCAGTGAGTGTATGGTCGCACAAATATCCGCATTCCGTCAGCTGAGTAATGGTTTTGTTGACTGACCCCAACGACATCCCCGTTGCACGGGCCAGGTCGCGTTGCGTTATCGGCGCGCGGTGTTTTTCCAAATAGGTTAAAATTTCAAACTGTTTTCTCGTCAGTTTCATCCTGGGCCTCCATCCGTATCTGTTCATATCTAAATTAGGATACACTCTTTATCGAACGAAGTCAAGTTTTTTTCACTGAAAACTGCCAGGGAAAGTCAGGAACCGCCTAAAAATAGCAGATTGGATGCAGTTAATCTCTGTGTCTCCTGCCATAGCCCATCTCACCGAGCATATCTGCAAGTCGGTGAAGGCGTTCGGAAATCATCTCGTCGTCCCGCGCCAGCACGTCAGCAAAGAGTTTGATGTCTTCATCAATCATTTTGTTCTCAGTGCAAATGTCCACTGTCATCGCGTCTCCCTGCAGGCCGATTCGGTCGATCCTGGGATCGGTTTCATCATAGAGTTTGGGGTACCGGTAAGCATCTGTAAAATACTGCTTGGCCCTGCAAACCAAAATCGCCAAATCGATCACCCGGTGGAGCGGGAGCTCCTCTGACTGGCGGGACCATTTCTCTCCGGTGTAGCGCCAGACCTTGGCGGAGATATCCACCCGGCCGCGGTCGTTCCACTGTGCGAGTCCGAGAGAAAGGCCTTTTGCATCCGAGTTTCCTGCCTGACGGCCGTCAATGCTCTCATAGTTCTCTGAGACGACAACCGGCTTGTGTTTGAGTGTAGTCGGTATTTTCATAGAATCCTCCTTTAGTAATTTAGTAAATTACTTATTTAGTAATTGTATTGTATACCCATCTTCATGTTTTGTCAAGTGAAAGAACAACACCTCTTTTGTGTTATCCCCATCATATGATTTTCTCAGCACGGCCTGAATTTCCGATAACGGCTAGTCGTTCAAGAGATCATCCAGCATATCGCTCCCATTCCAGGTTGAATGGGGCTGATTTTGAGAGGCTGCTATTTCAATTCATTCGATCCTCTGACAGAGGATAATCATGATCTCCGCTGAAGTGGTGGTATTTTCGGAAAGTGCTTTCCACTAGGCCCCTTGCAGGGCGCTCTATCCTGTTGCCCATGTTCCGCAAACTGCATCTTTTATCACCGGCAGCTGCTGCCTAGACAGCGTGATTTGATCACCTGATGACAAAACCTTTACTCATCCCTGGGGAAACTGGGAGCTCCAAACAGGAAATCTGCAAATTACAACCACATATTTTCTGATGATCTGCACAGGCCCTGGAAGGGCCTAAGACAGAGATTCGTCCCAACCCGCATGATTACTCTCGGGCAGCCGCTCAAGCGGTTGCCTGTTTTCACTACCTGTAAACGTGCCTCTCTCTCCTCACTGTTATTTAGATCTTTCGTGTAACCCCCTATTGATTCTTCCGTTCGACCAACTGTACTTTGTATTTCCATCATGAGACTGCTTTTTATCCTGAGAAACCTCATGAATTGTGCTGTACTCAAATACGTTGGAGAGCGGACCAATCTATGGAGATAGACAGAATACACTTTTTTGCATACACAGTTTCCTCGGTATTCGCCCTATGTCTGTTTCAGTTTCCCGTAATGCAGGGCAAATAGGACGCGATATTCACACCTCCATTTTGGGTGTACCGCTTCTTTTGCCCTTAGCAAATTCTTCCGCTGTTTTTCATCAGTGGGTTTTATTTTATGAAAACTTGTTTTCTCACCCATAGAACCAGGGCGTTTCTCCTGCGAAAGCATACAATAAATATTCCCCGGCGGAGCCGGGGGTATTTCCTATGCGGGCAAAGCCCTATGTTACTAGCGGCACGTGTCACGTCACGTTGCTACGGTCTGGCAGCCGCGAAAAGTTTGTTACTTGCTACTCGTAAACGAGTTTTTTAGAAGTTTCCCATTGTCAGCTGTTCTCCAGCTTTATCTTCTTCCAGCTGTTTTTGGATATATTCTTGAATCTTTTTTGCATTCTTTCCTGCCGTATCTACCTAATACCCTCTGCACCAGAATTCCCGGTTCCGATATTTATACTTCAATTCCGGATACTTTTCGTAGATCATCAAACTACTCTTTCCTTTGAGATATCCCATAATGCTGGAAACCGCAACCTTAGACGGTATCTCCACCAGCATATGCACATGGTCGGGCCACACCTCTGCTTCCACAATCTTGATCTTCTTCTAGTCGCAAAGTGTTCTCAGAATTTCTCCGACTTCCCCTCTCTTTTCTCTGTAGAATACTTTCCTTCTGTACTTTGCTGCGAACACGATGTGATATTTCCAATTCCATTTTGTATACCCTAAGGGGCAGGCTCTGTGATAAACTGTTTGGGTCGTTCATTTGATCGTCCTCCTTTTGTTGTCTCTTGCAGTTGCCAGACCGCAAGCCTATTCTACAACAAAAGGTGTACTTTTTCCTGCATCATCGGCAAAAGCCTTCTTTTGAACCATGCGCCTAGCGCATGGTTTTCGCTATACAAAAAGGCGGACCGCTTGAGGCGGTCCGCCTTTTGTTCCTAAACTAAAAGACAAGCATCTTTTCAATATAGCCAACGAGCTCGTCGATCCGAATCCGCTCCTGCTGCATCGTGTCGCGGTCGCGGACTGTGACACAGCCGTCTTCCACCGACTCAAAGTCGTAGGTGATGCAGACCGGTGTGCCGATCTCATCCTGACGGCGGTAGCGCTTGCCGATCGAACCGGTATCGTCGTAGTCGACCATAAAGTGCTTGGCAAGCTGTTCATACACTTCTCCCGCCTGCTCATTGAGCTTCTTGGAGAGCGGGAGAACACACGCTTTAAACGGAGCAAGCGCGGGGTGCAGATGCATCACTACACGGGTATCCCCCTCGGCGATCTCCTCTTCATCGTAGGCTTCACAGAGGAAAGCGAGAGCTACACGGTCTGCGCCAAGAGAGGGCTCAATGACATAGGGCACATAGTGCTCATTTTTCTGCTGGTCAAAGTACTCAAGGGATTTTCCGCTGTGGTTCTGGTGCTGGGTGAGGTCAAAATTGGTGCGGTCGGCAATACCCCACAGTTCGCCCCAGCCAAACGGGAAGACAAACTCAATGTCCGTCGTCGCGTTGGAGTAGTGGGAGAGCTCCTCGGGATCGTGGTCGCGCAGACGGATGTTTTCTTCTTTGATGCCGAGGCTGAGCAGCCAGTTTTTGCAGGCGTCCTTCCAGTAGTGGAACCACTCAAGATCGGTTCCGGGCGCACAGAAGAACTCAAGCTCCATCTGCTCAAACTCGCGTGTACGGAAGGTAAAGTTTCCGGGGGTGATCTCATTGCGGAAGGATTTACCCACCTGTGCAACGCCAAACGGGAGTTTTTTGCGGGTGGTACGCTGGATGTTGGCGAAGTTTACAAAAATGCCCTGCGCTGTCTCGGGGCGGAGGTAGATCTCATTTTTAGCGTCTTCAGTGACGCCCTGGAAGGTTTTGAACATCAGGTTAAAGGCACGGATGTCGGTGAAATTGGTGGACCCGCAGTTCGGGCACTTGACTCCCTGCTCCTTGATGAATTCCATCATCTGCTCATTGCTCCAGCCGTTGGGCGCCGCATCGGTCTGGGTTTCGATCAGCTGGTCGGCGCGATGGCGGGTCTTGCACTCCTTGCAGTCCATAAGCGGGTCGGAAAAGCCGCCCACATGGCCGGAAGCCACCCAAACCTCGGGGTTCATGAGCAGTGCGCTGTCAAGGCCGACGTTGTATTTGCACTCCTGGACAAATTTTTTCCACCAGGCGCGTTTGACATTGTTTTTAAACTCGACGCCAAGTGGGCCGTAGTCCCAGGTGTTCGCAAGGCCGCCGTAGATTTCGCTTCCCGCGTATACAAAGCCTCTGCCCTTGCAGAGGGCGACGATTTTTTCCATTGTTTTTTCACTGTTAGCAAGCATTGGGGCAATCCTCCTGTATGTTTTGATATTGATCCTTTTAATGATAAATTTTTCTGTGTCAGAAGTCAAGTAAAATCGGCGATTTTTAGAAACTTTCAAAAAACTCTTGACAGATCGACAGAAAGGGTGTAAAATAGTCAAGTAACTTCGGGGTGTGGCTCAGTTTGGTAGAGCGCTGCGTTCGGGACGCAGAGGTCGCGTGTTCGAATCCCGTCACCCCGACCAGTCGAGAGCCTCGACGCGCAAGTCGCGTTCGGGGCTCAGTTTTTTTGCCTTTTTACTCGCGTTTATGGCGGGTATCTTTTTTGTAGCGTAAACCCATAAAAGCATAGTTAGGATAAAATAGATGCAGAATTGCATTTGTTTTGTCCTAACTTTTTTTGTTATGCTGGTAGAAAGATGATCTATACGAACTTGTGTCAAGGAGAAATCTTTTTGGACCTTCCAATGAAAGCTTTTTGCTTAAATGGAAATAATGGAAAAATTAAACTAACGATCGATGAGGTGTTTGGATTCCCGGACAACACCTGTATGGAAGATGGATACGATTTTATCGGGCACCTTGATATTTATGTTGGATGCTATGAGGTACACTGCGTTAAATTTTGTTCTTCCACAGGCGTATTGTACCGTCTTTTAGCGGGACTTCAGCTAATCTATCAAACACTTGAGGGAACGGCGGAGTACAGGCATCTGTATGAAAATGATTTTCAGTTTATTGTTAAAATGACCCGCTTTGGACATGCAAATATAACTGGAAGTTTTCATGAATTTCCTCATTTATCAAATGAGTTTACTTTTGAAATGGAGACCGATCAAACCTGTATTGAGAAAGCAATGAATGACTTAAAAGCAGTTGAAAGAGCATTTTGTGACGCAATGGGAAAATAGATACAATGAGCCCATCTCGCAACGATACACAAATGTCATTTGTTTACTGCTTGTACACAATTGATCTTTCTTCCTTATTCTATTATTCAACCCGCATGCGCTGGCTGACACAGCATGTGCGGGTTTTCCTGCTGAAAAAACAAAAATCTGTTGCTCGATACCGGGTAGAAAACGCATCTTCCCTCTTGCTATGAAGAAACCCAGCGATTTGCAGCAAATTTGTCTCCTGTCCCAACGCTGTTTCCAGTTCCTTTTTATATTTAACACCAGTCTATTCTGTTTGTGACAAAAATTGCGCCAATAAGAACCTTCTGTTATAGTGAAGAAACCCTACAGTGTGTCGGGCAAAAAGATGGACCGATTGTACACAGCCGCGCCCAAAGGGCCAGTCAACCGCCAACGAAAGGACAGGAACGATATGAAAAAACCAAATCGTTACCTGCATGCGCAACGCTTCGAGGAAGCTAAGGCTCTGGCGAGCCATTTGATGCTTCTCCATTACTGCGACAGAGATCCCGACGAGGTGACCTCCCTGTTCGTACCACAGTTTTCCTGAATTGGGGCGGGAGAGGAACAGTATGTTTCAGGGCGGGCGGCGGCCGTTGAATCCTTCTATCAATTCAACGGCACAATTCCCCCTGCGTTCTCTCGGACGAGGAATGCGATTGAACCCCTGCCGGGACTGTATACCGTGACAGATCGCCACTGCGCCCAGCGTGAAGATGTACTTGAGTACCAGCGGATGACGCTGCGCACCGAAGTGCAAAACGATGCCGTATGTGGCGATTCGACACGGCTTGAACAAATTTTGCTCAATCTCATGTCCAATACGGTCAAATGCACAGGCAAAGGCGGGCATATCACCCTTTCAGCAGAGCAAAAGCTCTCAAGCCAGGGTGGTGTGAGCTGCATGGAATTCATAGCAAGAGGACAACGACATCGGTATAACAGAGGAATTCCAGCGCAGACTATTCCTGCCATTTGAACGGGCCGACGACTCTCGGGTAACCCAGGTGCAGAGCACCGAAGGGACTTGCCGTCATGCAGATGATGAATGGAGGCACCCGGGTGTAGAGCCGCATCGACCAGGGAACCCGCTTCACAGTCACTCTTTACCTTAGGCTCGCTGAACGGGAGTCCTCTTTTTTCACGACACAACGCAGTCAGACAGCCCCTGCTTTTCCCTCTGGAACTCGAATTCTTTTGGTGGAGGACAACGAGCTCAACTATGAAATTGGGCGGGAACTGCTGAACCAGTCCGGTCTCGAGACAGGGTGCGTCGCGGACGGACAGCAGGCGGTGGAACTGTTCACCTCCAATCCTCCGGGCAGCTTTGCTCTGGTTTTGACGGACATTCAAATGCCTGTGTTGGATGGATATGGTGTCACCCGAGCAATTCGTTCGCTGGGCAAAACCGCACAGCGCCCCGACACTTCCAAAATAGCGGGTAAGGGGGCCGTGCTCTCTGGCGCTTCAATTCTCTCTACAAGGTCAACCGCCCATTCAGTTTGGAAACTCGAGAAAACAAATCAGGCTACAGTAAAAAGCCACGAGGGCAAGCAGAATTGTAACTGAAATCTTTACAACTTTACTCCATCCGCTGTATCGCCACATCCAATAAAAACCCATAGGGAAAAACAACAGTGCCACTAGGAGCACTACCGCCGGTTTGCGCTGCCAAGCACTCCTTGCTTGGCGGCAGGGTGCGACGTCCCTTGCTTTTTTCCCACCCGCATTCGGTTCCCTGTAGGGTGAATTCTCCTTCGGCGCACTGCAGGCAGTGCAGAAATCCCTCTGGAGCCGCTCACCGCAAAAGATGCATCTATTCATTTCATCCTCACTCAAAGTGCCTCCCAACTCCTACTTTGAAGGAGCGTCGGAATCGTCCTTGATTCCCAGAGCGTCCAGATAGGTATCTATTGTGGATTCGAAAATATCAATAATTTTCTGCCTTTTTTCCGGGGGCAACTGCTCCGCGCGCCGGCAGAGCATCAAAAGCTTGCGCTCCTCCCCCGTCTGGGCGACGTTGTCCGCCGGGGCGCAGGCAGTTTCGCTGCCGGTCAGCCACCCGGGATCAACGCCAAGCACATCTGCGATCGCATTCAGAACCGGGAGTTTCAGCTTCTCAATCCCTCCCGCCTCATATCGCTGCACTGTTGAAGCCGCAACGCCTACACGGTCCGCCACCGCCTGAAGTGTGAGCCCGCTCTGTTCCCGGGCAAGTTTCATCCGCTTACCGATTTCTCTATTCTCCATCAGATCGCTCCCCTTTCTCGTATCTTTAGTATACCGCAAATATTTGCAAAGCGCAATAGTTATTTTAATTTCTATCTATTTTTTTGCATAACGCTATTGACAAGAACATCTATTCGTGTTATTCTATTATTGCACAACGCAATAGAACAAGGAGGGATTTTTGTGATCAACACTCGTAAAGTAAAACACAGAATGAAAATACTCGGTCTTCGGCAACGCGACATTGCAGCAGCTCTTCACATCGCAATTCCAACTGTGAGCCAGAAAATCAACAATATTCGGCCATTTACCCTGAACGAGGCCGGAACCCTCGCAGAATTGCTCAAGCTTGAAACGCACGATCTGCAGGAATATTTTTTTCAAAACGATATTGCATAACGCAAACAAAAGGAGTGGCTATGGAAGCGCGTGTCTTATCTGTCATCGAATTGAAATACCAGGAACTGTCCGGACCTTCGGGAGAACGAGTGGAACACCGCAGCTACTACAGCCTGGGCGGCAGTTTTCTCGCTGAAACAACAAAAAAGGAGGGGTTGCCTTGGAAACAACCGACAGAAAACAAACGCAGATGAAAATCATCTGCACAGTAAAAAAGTGTGTCTGGCGCAAAGACGACGGGGAAAGAGGGCTGTGCGGTCGTTTTTCCATAGACTGTCCCTATCGCAGATACTTCCAAAGACCGGATCGAATTTAGGAGGAAACAGCATGCCGGACAAACGTGACCTCAAATTGGAGCACTTTGGCATCTCCCAAAATGCCTACCGGGAATTACACTATTTTTGCCTGCAATACCCTGAAAAAAAGCATCGGCTTCATCGCTTGACCGGTCTCAACGACAAGCTGAAACCAAGTGTAGAACAACAGATCCGCTACGATCTGGAATTGATCGAGCAGTCAGCGGTCCAGGCAGACAGCGGCATCTACCAGCAGCTGTTGGAGAACGTGACTGAAGGCGTTTGCTATTGGGATCTCGACGTGCCTTGCAGCAAGCAGTATTTCTACAAAAGGCGGCAGGAGTTTTTCCATCTGCTCGCAGCAAAAAAACATATGGTGTGAACAAAGGGACATGCCCTGGTGGTACAATAAATCTGATGGGGCAGCCCCAGCTGCCCTGCCATTTTTTTCGGGATATCTCTTGCAAAAACGGCCGATTGGAGGTCTTGTCATGAGCCTTTCTTCACACAGCTTAGCCTTCCCCATCAGCGCTCTAGGTGAAGCAGTCGCCAAGGCACTTGGCGGCTGGGACCCGCTGTTAGCAGCCCTTGTCACCTTTGTTCTGCTCGACAGCTTGAGCGGCCTCATCCGGGCTGCCGCCCAAAAGAAATTCTCTCTAAAATCCGCGGTTTTGGGAATCTTAAAAAAGGGGATGATTTTTATTGTTGTAACTGCTTCGTGCACACTAGAGGCAATTCTCGGCGAGACATTGGCGCTGCGCGAAGTGGTGCTTCTCTTTTTTCTCTCCAATGAAGGACTGAGTCTGCTCGAAAACGCCTCGGCTTTTCTTCCCATCCCTGAAAAGCTCCGGGAAGTTTTGCTTCAGTTGCGACAAAAAGAAGATCAATGACTTAAAAATTAATTAGACAAGCAGTATATCGATCACAACAAGTCTGCCCCTTTTGCTAAAACAGTTTTTGACTGAGGAACAGTATGATCAGAAGTTGTCACCCATCTTTTTATCCAAACGAGGTGATGGTATGAAGCGCTGTCTTTCTCTGTCTGGTTGTTACCGCCCTTCTCGCGAGCTGCGGCACGGAACCGCTGCGGGTAATCGACTTTACCGCAGATGAGATTCGGGACGCCGCCCTCTATCAATACACCGTCCCAGTTGATGCTGACAAAAAGGTGGTGACACAGTCAGACGATCTGCACAAAATCGTTGAGGAATTTTCCCGTATCAAAACAGGTGGCCTGGCGCAGCGTGACGATTTCAGATACGGCTCGACCAATACAATCTTTGTTTTTCACCTCAAGCAGGGGGATTCCTTTTCCGTTTCCTACGACGGACTTGTCCTAAACAAAGTCAGACAGGATGGGCTGTCGGGCCTGTGGAATCTCCCCTATGGGAAAGAACCAGCGTCGGAACAAGAGATGCTCGAGGAGATTTCTTCCGCCTCCTCTCGCCCTTTCCAATCCCAATCAAACAAAGGGGCGGCAACTTAATGCCGACTCAGTAATCAGACAGGGCGTTGCTGCATTCTGCCGGGTGATAGCCCTCTTCACCCTCAATGGATACCGATCAGCGAATTAGCCGTGTCCTTCACGTCATATCTGTAGAACCGGTAGACGCCGAAAAAATGAATGTAAATCGTTTGAAAGGCTTCATGCTTTCTTCTTGCTGGCATCGGTTTAACAAAATAAAGCCTTGGGAGGAAAAGTCCCACCTTTTCGCCCCTTCCTTTCAGACGACACTACCGGCATCGCTACAATGCCATTGCTCTCAATACCCCCGTGCCTGTGGCAGACACAAACGGGCCTGTTGCAAAAGATTTGCAACAGGCCCGTTTTATATTATTGATATTGAAACCCGATTTCAAACGCCTTGAAATTCGCTTCAAGCAGATACGCCTTGGATGCGGGGACACAGTTGCGGATCGACTGCTTCATCGATTCATAGGTGGTAAAACCGGTCAGACGGAGCATCCTGCCGAGCAGCAGGATATTGGCCAGCCCTTCAAGTCCGTTATCCGCTGCGAGTCGGGTCGCCGGAATGGGTCGGATGCGGTGGTCTTGCTCATCGCACTGGACCAGAGTGCTGTCCGCAAGAATCAGCCCGCCCGGGCGCACTGTTTCGGCAAATCGATCGTAGGAAGGCCCATTCATCGCAACCAACACGTCGGGGTGCATCACCATCGGGCAACCAATCGGTTCCTCGGACAGACAGACCGAACAGTTGGCCGTACCGCCGCGCATCTCCGGCCCATAGGAGGGCAACCACGTCACCTGTTTCCCATCGATAAGTCCGGTGTTGGCTGTGACTTTTCCGGCAAAGAGAACCCCCTGCCCGCCGAAACCGGCGAATACAAATTGAAACGCCACCTAGTACACCCCCTTTTCAGTCCGATCGCAAAAGACGCCGAGCGGATAGTGGGGTATCATATTCTCCTGTACCCATTGAAGTGATTCTGCAGGCGTGAGCCCCCAGTTGGTGGGACAGGTGGACAGAATTTCAACAATGGTGAAGCCCTTGCCCTCTGTCTGGGCGGTGAAAGCCTTTTGAACCGCTTGTTTTGCTTTGCGGATATTCGCAACGGTGTTGACTGCAACCCGCTCTGCATAGGCGACGCCATCGAGAGTGGCGAGCATCTCACAAATGCGGATCGGGAATCCGGCGGTCCTGATATCCCTTCCGCGCGGGGTGGTTTGGGTGACCTGGCCGGGCAGCGTGGTGGGGGCCATCTGCCCGCCCGTCATGCCGTAAATTGCGTTGTTGACAAAGATGAGGGTGATGTTTTCCCCCCGCGCCGCTGCATGCACCGTCTCGGCAGTGCCGATCGCCGCGAGGTCGCCGTCGCCCTGATAGGTGAACACCACGCTCTGCGGGCCGAGCACCCGTTTGATTCCAGTTGCAACGGCGGGTGCGCGGCCGTGGGGGGCCTGCACCATATCACAGCTGAAATAGTCGTAGGACATCACCGAACAGCCCACCGACGCGACGCCGACGGTGTCCCCGAGCACGCTGAGTTCCTCCAGCGTTTCCGCAACCAGGCGGTGAATAATCCCGTGGGTGCAGCCTGGGCAGTAGTGGGTGACCTGGTCGGTCAATCCGGAGGTTTTTTCAAAAACAGCCATTACCGCACCTCCCTTTCAAGCTCTGCAATCACCGCAGTGATCTCATCTGGTTCAGGCACCATGCCACCCGCCCGGCCGTAAAATCTGACCGGACACCTTCCGCCGACTGCAAGCCGCACATCCTCCACCATCTGCCCCATGTTCATTTCAACTGACAAAAACGCCTTGGCGTGTTCTGCAGCTTTGGCAATCAGATTGCTGGGAAACGGCCAGAGGGTGATGGGGCGGATGAGCCCGACGCGGATTCCCTGTTCCCGCGCCGCATGGACCGCAGTCTTCGCAATGCGCGCAGACGCTCCAAATGCGACGACGATAATCTCTGCGTCCTCGAGCAGGTACTCCTCGGCGAGTACCTCCTGCTGCTGCACCTGTTGATACCGTTCAAAGCGGGCAATGTTCTGCTGCTCAAGTTCAGCGGGTTTAAGTACGAGTGAGTTGATGATGTTGTGCTGTCTCTTATTTTTGTGGCCACTGGCTGCCCAGGGCTTTGGGGGCAGTTCCCGTTGTTCCTTTTCGTGAAACACCACCGGCTCCATCATCTGGCCGAGCATTCCATCTGCCAGGATCATCGCAGGCATGCGGTATTTATCCGCCGTGTCGTAGGCGTGCGCCACCAGGTCGACGATCTCCTGTACCCCGTCGGGCGCAAAGACCAGGATGTGAAAATCCCCATGCCCATTTGCGCGGGTTGCCTGAAAATAGTCCGACTGCGCCGGCTGGATGCCGCCGAGCCCGGGACCAGCCCGCTGAACGTTGACAATCAGACAAGGCAGGTCACAACCCGCCATATAGGAAATTGCCTCGCTCTTGAGGCTGATTCCGGGAGAAGAGGAGGAGGTCATTGTCCGAGCACCCGCCGCAGCAGCGCCGAGCACCATGTTTGCGGCCGCAATTTCCGATTCGGCCTGCAGATAAACCCCGCCGACCTCGGGCATCCGCTTGGCCATATAGGCGGCCACCTCGGTCTGCGGGGTGATTGGATAGCCGAAAAAGCTCCGGCAGCCCGCGCGGATCGCCGCCTCAGCCAACGCCTCGTTCCCCTTCATGAAATATCTTTTTTGTTCCATAGCTTACCTCCATCAGAGACGGGACAACCGCCTCCCCAAAGCCTTGCGCTGTCAGGGACAAGGCAGTTATACAACCCTGCAAACCCGCTCGCTGCGGGGAACCGGACGTACCGAGCTTAATTGTAGAATAAATTCGAAAACCCGTCTACTTCTCGGTGAGACGCAACACGACGTCAGGACAGATCTGGGTGCACATTCCACAGGAGATGCAGGCGTCCCAATCGATGCAGTCAACAGGGGTATACCCTTTTCCGTTGAGCCGTTTTTTTGCGAGTTCGAGAATTTTTTTCGGACAAACCGTCGTGCAGAGGCCGCAGCCCTTGCAGCGTTCATAATCTATTTTGAGTTTTGCCATATTAGCACCTCCCAATCCGTGCGCCTACCGCACTGTCTTTTTATTAAAACATTTAAAGATGGCAATTTTTTCGTTAAATTGTTAACATTAAATGATCTTTACAAAAACTTCAATCGGATACGCCTGGGGAACCTCCTTCGCCAAGCTTGCTTTGACCAGCGAAGCAGCCAGGGGCACTCCTGTCAGAGCTGCCAGCTTTTGGGCTGGTTCCACCGAATCAATCAGATCCCTCGGCTGCGTTTGCCCTCCTAAATTGGAGTTGTTTATAATTTTCGTCACTTTCAGTCGGGATGCAGCCTCAATTGCACGCAAAATTTCCGCTGCCTCATCCGGATGTTCGGTGTGGTAGCGGTAGCTGTTATAGAGATAGTATACCTCATGCGGCTGACTAAGGATTTGCTGCGCGTAGCAGCCGAGCACTGCTGCTCCCGCATCGTCTCCGCCCGCGTCAACCACAACATCAACTGATTCGTCCTGCAAAACAGCGCCGATCCGGCTGGAAAGCACTGGCAGGTCGAGATTGGTGTTTGCAAATTCAGGGACAATCAGCTCAACGCCTTGCGACGCAAATAGCTGCTCATAATCCGCTGTTCGGAAATAGGGGTTGACTGTGTCAAGGTCAACCACACAAACCCGTTTCCCTTGCCGTGCCAGCCAAAGTGCCAGATTAACGGAGAAATTTGTCTTTCCGCTCCCATAGTGCCCAGTGACAACTGAAATTCGTTTTGTTTGCAAAGCATTCACCTCTTGCGATTTATAGGTACTTTCTTATTATAACCTATTTAGCCCATGGTGTATATAGGAATTATATGGTCAAGCTATTCTTCTGCCTCGTCATTCTCGAAGTTCAAAACGCAATTGTTTTTCTGTGCGTCACATTCTCCTGTTGGGAACCTCAATCCTGCACGCTCTGCCCTTTTCAGTTCTCCATCTATGAAATCTCATCTTAGAAACCATCACTGCGCTGTTAGCACTGTGAGGAATCCGCTCGGTGCTAAATATGGTTTGAGGGGATTCCGACACAGAACCATCTGCTGTGTTTAGTCGAGATGGTTGAGAAAATCGACAATCACCTTGATCGACTTGGCGGCAGCCTCTCCTACAAAGGTGGGAAAATCCACGATTGCCTGTTCATCGCCGTTGTCTGAAATGACGCGCAGGATGCCAAATGGAACCCCACTGCGGCAGCAGACATGTCCAATCGCCGCACCCTCCATCTCGTAGGCATAGGCACCGAACTCACGGTGGATCCGATCCGCCTGCGCTCGGGAGCTGATAAACTGGTCCCCCGAGGCAATGACGCCGAATTTGCAGTGACCCAGCTTTTCCGAAGCAGCACAGAGGGTGCGTGCAACCGAGGCGTCCGCCGGCATTTGAACAAGGCCCAGTCCGGAGATATAGCCCTTGGGATCCCCCAGCGGCGAGGTGTCCATATCGTGTTCCACAACAGCGGAGGCGACAACAATATCCCCAATCTGCAGGCTGTGGTGTCCCCCTGCAACACCTGAATTGATCACAACATCCGGCTGGAAACGAAGAATCATGGTTTGGGCGCAAATTGCCGCATTGACCTTTCCCACACCCGACTGAGCGACCACGACCTCGCGGCCACAAATTGTTCCACAGTGGTAGTCAATTCCGCTGATCCGCTCGGTCCGTCCCTGTTCCATACACTGCCGCAGGCCGTCTACTTCGACCTCCATTGCCCCGATGATTCCGATTTTCATCTTAAACATCCTCCGTTTTATCAGATAAAATTAGTATACTCAAAAATGATTAAACATGCAATCTTTCATTGTCGAGCAGACAAAACACATTCTGCCCGGCAGCGTTGTTTGAGCTTGACGCTTGTACAGTCAAATGGCGCTTGGCCGTCACAAAACAGACCGTTCAACGTTTTTCCGCAGACAGAATGGCTGTTTGACCATAAAAAATGGGTGGTCAAATTCCCCGGTTGATTCTAGCTCCTGCTCTGCACAAATTCTTCCCAGACGAGTCGATTGGTACAACTTGTGTATCAATGGATCTGCCAGTCAATCAGCGCTTGACCCCGCGCCTCTAAAAAGGCGTTGGTTTTGGAAAAATGACGGCAGCCAAAAAAGCCGCTGTTCGCCGAAAAGGGAGAAGGATGGGCACAGGTGAGAATGAGGTGATTTGGATTTGTAATCAGCTCTACCTTGCGCCTGGCATTTGCCCCCCACAATAGAAAGACCATCGGCTTTTCTCTCTCATTGAGCTTTCTCACGACATTGTCAGTGAAGATCTGCCATCCGATTTCTTTGTGGCTGTTGGGATTTGAGGCGCGTACAGTGAGCACCGTGTTGAGCAGCAGCACCCCTTGCCTTGCCCATTCGGTCAATTCCCCATGATCGGGCGGAACTACCCCCAGATCGTCTTCGAGCTCTTTAAAAATATTTTTTAGAGACGGAGGCGGAATGACGCCCTTTTGGACCGAAAAGGAAAGGCCATGTGCCTGTCCCGGCCCGTGGTAGGGATCCTGCCCCAAAATCACCGCTTTGACGCTGTGATAAGGTGTGAGCTTGAGCGCATTAAAGATGTCGTGCATATCGGGATAGATTGTCTGCGTCTTATACTCGCGGGCAAGAATTTTGCGCAGCCGCTGGTAATACTCCTTGTCAAATTCTCCAGCGAGCTGCTCGTCCCAATCATTTCCCAGTTCTACCATAATCATCCTCCAAATATGTAGTACTTATTATTGTAGTATAAAGCGGCGCAAATTACAAGAGTTTTTGTGGGTCCCTAGAGTCTGTTTTAAAACCATCAAAACAACCAATCTGTCGGAAATATATTTCTTATTCTATTCCATTGTTTCTCACTGATTCATGTCGTTTCATACTACTTATTTTATCATTTCGGCTCTTTATACACAATTCCAGGGTTTTAAAACAAACTCTAATCTGTGCAGGATTTCAGGCGTTCGCCGTCCATTCCAGGCAAAAACAATGCCACCTGATACTGAAAGATACTTTTATCAATCCGAATTTCCAAAGCGGTTCTCACACAAAATTTGATGACAAAACAAACGCGCTGGCAAAGACAATTTGCAGAACAGCAAAAAGCGGAAGGCATCTGTCTTCCGCTTGTACCTACTGTAAATCTTGTGTTGTGCGGGCATGACTTGTTTCACACCAGAGGCTTTGGGGGAAAAGCGATTTTTACAATTTCCCCGTGCAAGGGCTGGCGAGACTTGTTCACAGACCCGATCCGCTTAGCTGCCCAGCGAGGAAAACCAGTCGCAATTCCCGAGAAAAAATAGGGATCTGTCACCTGGGAAGCATGGAGAGACACAATGCATGTTAACTCTATTTTTGCAAAAAAGACAAAACAGGTTGTATGCTTCCGGTGCAAAATATACTAATTGTATTACATAATCAAAAAATTACTTTGTTGTGTTTAACACTTCGACCGCCTTGGTGAACTGTGGGTCGTTCTCAAGCTCAAGAGCCCGCTCGTCAAACAGCTTCTGCTGATCCTCAGTCAGTTTGACCTCAAAATCAGGAGTAATCCCCTTGTTATTAAAGTTTTCGCTCTTTGGAGGGTTAAAATACCCTGTCGTGAGATTGATCGCACTGCCGTCCTTGAGGGTGTGTAGCTCCTGCATCACACCTTTTCCATAGGTCGTAGTGCCCACGAGTTTTGCCTTGTCATAATCGCGCAGCGCGCAGATAAACAGCTCCGCCGCACTCGCGGTGTTTTTGTTGCCGATTGTCACCATTGGCAGATTGATTTCCACCGCGTCGGATTCTGCAAGCACCTCGCTCGTGCCATCCGCTTTGACCTTGGTGGCAATCACGCCCTCAGGTAGGAGTTTATCGAGCATTTTGCTCACGCTGTCGAGCGTTCCGCCGCTGTTTTCGCGCAGGTCAAAGATCAGCCCCTGGGCGCCTTGGGCAGTGAGCTCGTCAATCGCCTTATTGAACTGGTCAATTGTCGCCTCTTTAAAGCTGGAAATTTTGATATAGCCGTTTTGGCCCTCCATGCGGTACTCAACGGTGGGGATTTCCATCTGTTTGCGGGAAACTTCCATCTCGGAATCCTGCCCGCCGCGGCGCACCACCAGCTTTACGGTGGTTCCCGCCTCGCCCTTGACTTTTTCCATCGCCTTGAGATAGCCGATCGATTTGACATCTTCCCCGTCGACGCTGACAATCAAATCCTGCGGCAGGATTCCCGCTGCCTCAGCAGGGGAGTCGGTATAGGTAGAAATAATTTTAATGTAGCCGCTCTCATCCTCCGAAGCAGTGACGCCGATGCCAACCATGACGCCTTTGGAGTCGAGCTCCTTCTGTTTGAGGCTGTCCGCGGTGTAGTAGGCGGCATATTTGTCCCCGAGTCCCGCCAGATAACCAGTTGCAATGGAATCCTGCAATGCCTGGTCATCCACCTCGTTTTGATTGAGGTAGTTGGTGCGGACATACTTGTCTATCTCATCCATCTTTTGGTAAATCTCATCCCGCTGGGTGAGATTTGAAACCAGTCCGTCAAACGTATCGCTCGATGCCATCCAAGTGATTGCAAAGGTGATTGCCGCAACAATCGCGCAAAAGGTGACCGCTGCGCCGAGAGAAATTTTCTTGTTCATCAAAGTAACAACCTTTCCTGTAATTGGGTTTCAGGTAAATTCTGTCTCAAGTTTGCAACAATTTTAAATTGCGCTCATCGTGTGGATGAGCGCAGTTTAAAATTGTTTGCGAACGCCGGGGAGATCTTCCCCGGCAGATTCACAAACACAGATTAATAAGTGACGTAGTTCTGCGGATTCTGGTTCTGCTTTCCGATCCGGACTTCAAAGTGAAGGTGATTTCCAGTGGAATTGCCGGTGCTGCCCACCTTGGCGATGGGCTGCCCCTGGGTGACCACATCGCCGACATTGACGTCGAGCGAACTGCAGTGCGCATACAGGGTGGTGTAACCGCCGCCGTGGTCGATGACAACGTATTTCCCGTAACTCGCCGTCTCGTTGTGATAGGCGGCTGCAACGGTTCCTGAGCGGGAGGCGATGATAGTCGTTCCGGCCGGCGCAGGGATATCAATTCCCGTGTGGAAACCGGATACCTCCCCGGTGCGGTTGCCATAGGGGGAGCTGATATAAGAGTGCCCTGGAAGCGGCCAGATGAATTCGCCCGGCGTGAGCTCGCCTTTTTCAGCGCTCTCCTGACCGATCCGGTCAATTTCCCGATTCGCCTCCTCCAGAGCCCGTTCAATCGCAGCACGGTCCTCCATTGCCTTGGCGTAATCCTGGTTGAGCTGATTGGAGACGTTTTTGCTCTGGGCAAGGCGCTGTTTCACCTCGTCCGCCGCCTTTTTCTGCTCCTCCTGCTTTTCTAAGAGCTCGTTGCGCTTTTTCTCGACCTGCTGGATCGAAACCTCTTTGTCGGTTTTGTCCTGTTCAATCTGCGCCTTGGCATTTTCGAGCTCGGTGCGCGCTGCAGTGATTTCGTCGGTTTGCTGCTGCAAGGTGTCGATCAAATCCTGATCATGTGAAGTGATCCGCTTGATGTATTCCAGGTTGGAAAGAAAGTCCCCAAAGCTCTTTGAGCTGAGCAGGACGTCAAGGGTGGATGTCTGCCCTGCCATATAGGATGCCCGAATACGCTTTTTTAATAACGAAGTCGTATCCTCTTTTTGGGAAATCTTTTGCTCGATTTCGATTGTTTTGGCCTCAATCTTATCCTGTGTGGTCAGAATCTGGTTGTCAAGCTGTGCGATCTGAGCATTGCCGTCACTGATTTCGGTGTTGAGAGCGCTGATCTGCTCTTGATATGTGGCCAAATCCTCATTGAGCTCCGCAATCTGTTGATCCAAAAGCTTTTGAACCTCTGCCTCTTTGCCCTGTTGCTGTTGTAGGCTGTTAAGCTTTTCATTGAGCTGGTTGAGGCGCTGCTGATAATCCTCTGCCGTCGTCCGCGCAGAAGCGGGTGGACAGACGGCCAGGCTCATAGTCACCGCAAGGGCGGCGCTCAACAGCCGGATTGCTGCGCGTTTTCGCATCCCAAACACCTCCTGGTATCGCGTGGACTTATCTGGAAAGATAGTCGAGGGGATTCACAAGTCTTCCCACTCTCAGTTCAAAGTGAAGATGATTGCCCGGGTTTCCAAATACTCGGCCGGTGTGCCCCACCTGTGCGATGTGCTGCCCCTGGGTGACATACGACCCGTTGGGCACATCCACGCTGGAACAGTGAGCATACAGGGAGGTGGAGCCGTCGTCGTGGTAAATTATGAGGTAGTTTCCGTAGCTCCAATAGCTTCCGCCCCGGCCATTCGGCCATGCTTCAACCCTGCCCGACTTCGTGGCAACGATCGAGGTCCCTTCGGGTGCGGGGATGTCGATGCCGGTGTGACCGTTTTGCCCAAAATAAGTGCTCAGATGGGTGTGGCCTGGCAACGGCCAGAGGAACCCGCTCGAGGAGACGTCAGAACCGTCGCCACCTCCGTTGTTGACCTGGTTCTGATGCTCCTCGGCCTTGCGGTCGAATTCCTCCTGAGCCTGCCGCAGCTGTTCGAGTTCCTTCTGACTCTGCGCATATTGCTGGCTGATCTCAGAGATATCCCGGTTGTTCTGCTCGAGCTTTTCCTTGACCAAATCCACCGTTTCCTGCTGGCTGTTGAGCGCTGCCGTGAGTTCGGCACGCTTTTTCTTGGTCAGCTCTACAGAGGCTTGTTGCGCCTCTTTTTTCTGCAAGAGTTCTTGCTTGCTCCGGTCAAGATCAGCGCGCACCTCATCGATTTCCTCCATCTGTGTCACCAAGGTGTCGACCAGATTGCGGTCGTGAGAGGCAACACGCTGGGCATACTCGTAGACAGAGAGAAAGTTTCCGAAGGAATCCGCGCTGAGCAGCATTTCAAGGGTCGTCGTCTGGCCTGACATATAGGAAGCGCGCATTCGCTCCTTGAGCAGGCGGGAAGTTTCTTGCTTCTCAGCTTCTTTTTGTTCCAATTCGGCGCCTTTTGCGTCAATTTCACTCTGTTTTTGGTTCATCTGGGTTTCAAGTTGGGCGATTTCAGTCTCTTTGTCGCTGATTTCATCGTTGAGTGCATCGATCGCCGTTTGATCCGCGTCGATCTTTTCATTCATCGTTTCAATCTGCGCGTCAAGGGTCTTTTGGTATTCCTCTTTTTTATCCAGATTGTTCTGTTTATCGCGCAGTTGTGATTCATATCGATCTATTTTTTGTTGCAGTTCCTCCGGTGAGAGCGCCTCTGCTCCTGCCTTGCACGGGACGGCAACTGCCGCCACCATCGAAATTGAGAGCAGCGCTGCAAGGATGCGGCTGCGGTTTTGTCTATGTCCCATTGGATGTATCCTCCCGAAAATCTTACCAGATTAACGAAGATAACTCTGAGGATCTACCCGTCCGCCATTGCGGTACAGTTCAATATGAAGGTGATTGCCGAATGAATTGCCTGTGTTGCCCACGCCAGCGATCTTCTGCCCCTGTGAGACCTGCTGGCCCACGCTGACATTGAGACTGTTGCAGTGAGCATACAGCGAAAGCTCGCCATTGCCGTGGTCAATAATCAGGTATTTGCCGTAGGTCCACCAGCCGTTTCCGTCTGTTCTGCCGTTTGGATAGGCTTCTTTGACAACGCCCGCTTTCACCGCGACGATGGGTGTGTTGACAGGGGCGGGGATGTCAATTCCGGTGTGCGCCAACCCTTTGTAACCCTGGCTGATGTAGGTGTGGCCCGGAACCGGCCAGACAAAGCCGTAGCTGTTGGAGTTGCCCGAGTTGTTGTTCCCGTTATTTCCGCCGCCCGACGGCTGACTGCTGGTGTTGTCATTGTTGCTGCCGCCCGAGTTATTTCCGCCTGAGGAGCCGTTGTTTGAGGAATCTCCACCTGTATTTCCGCCGGAATTCGTGTTTGAAGAACTGTTTGCAGGGGGCGTTGAGTTCATGCTTTCCCTGGACATTTGTTCCAAATCTGCCTGCATGGACTTGAGCTCTTCCAGCGAGGCCTCATACTCCTGATTCATCTGACCCAGTTCGCGGTTGTTGTCCTTGAGCTTTTGCTGCAGACTGCTCCGGGTGGCTTGCTGGCCCTGCTGTGTTTCAGTCAGCTCCGCCTTTTTCGTCTCGACCTCCTGGATCGACTGCTGCATCGAGGCCCTTTCGTCCTCCTGCTCGCTCTTTGCCTGTTCCACTTCAGCGCGTGCCGTTTCGAGTTCCTGCACCTGGCGCATATAGGTTTCGGCAAGTTTGCGGTCATGTGTTGTGATCCGCTTCATATACTCGTAATTGGAGAGGAATTTTCCAAAGTCCTCCGAGCTGAGCAGCATCTCCAGGGTGGAGGTCTGACCCGCCATGTAGGAGGCGCGAATGCGCTCCTTGAGCTGATCAACCGTTTTTTGCTTTTCCTCCTCCTTGTAGGCGATATCGGCGTTTTTCGCGTCAATATCCTCCTGTTTGGCGTTGATCTGTGCCTCGAGTTCTGCAATTTGGGCGTTTTTTGCACTGATTTCATTATTGAGCGCATTGATTTTCGCCTGGTCGGCGTCAATCTTTTCGTTCATCACAGCGATCTGTGCGTCGAGCGTTTTGTTGTACTCCTCTTTTTGGCTGATGTCGTTGGCTTTTTCATTCAGTATCTTTTCATAATTTGCAATTTGATCTTCAAGTTTTCTTTCGTCTGTTGTTTTAGCTGCCCCAACCGGGAACGCACCGTTCATCGTGAACACGAGTGCGGCGCAAAGCGCGGCGGCAACCAGTTTATTTCCCCTTTTTTTGAAATCCATTACTTCCTCCTACTAGCGACTTCCTACACTTTCAGGTGCTGGCGCAGGCTGAGTACGCTGCCTGTAGCGCCGGTGGCGATCCCCGCGAGGACAAACCAGGCGGCGAGCCTGAACGCAACATTTTTAAATGGAATAATGCTCTGGTACATGGATTGTAAAAAGACAGAAGCATTTCCCATCAGCGCGTTGAGTACCGAAGCGTATCCGAGCCAGATGATCACAAAGGCGATGACTGCTGAAATCAGGCCTAAAATCATCCCTTCAAACAGGAAGGGAACCCGGATAAAATTGTTTGTCGCTCCCACCTGCTTCATAATACCGATTTCGGTACGGCGGGAAAAAACAGTCGCACGGATGGTGTTGGCAATGATGACGAGAGAAACAACAACCAGCACCAGGGTACAACCGATGCCAAACGCGGTCACCGTGTTTTTCAGGCTGTGAATGGTGTCGGCCACGTTGGTAGGCGCTTTGCAGCTTTCGAAAATACTGAAATTTTTCGCAGTGTCGAGCACCTGGTCAATGCTCCCTAGATCGTTTGCAGAAATGCGGAAGGAGGCGGGCAGAAAGTTGTCGTCAGCGATTCCCTCGAGAAGAGCCGGGTCACCGAGCTGCTGTTTGTACTCGGCGAGCGCCTGCTCTTTGTTTATGTAGGTCACTGACTGCACCTGGTCCATCTCCTCGAGTGCATCGCGCATTTCCTGAATCTGCTCATCCGTTGCGTCATCTTTAATGAAAATCACGATGTCGCTCTGCTGTTCCACAAAGCCGATCATGCTGTCTATATTCGCGGTAAAAAGCACCGCAAATCCCACTAACAATAGGCAGGCGGTCAAAACGCCGATCGACGCAAACGACATCAGCCGATTGGCCCAGACGTTTTTGAGCCCCTCCTTAGATAGATATTTCAGACTACTGCCCCTCATCGAATCCTCCTATCACCTCATCGAAGGCGATTGCGCCGTTTTCGATGCTGACGACCCTGCCCCCGATGTGGCGGACAAGCTCGTGTTCATGTGTAACCATCATAATCGTCGTGCCGCAGTATTTGTTGATGTCCTTGAGCAGCTCGACAATCTGCAGCGAAAGGCCGGGGTCGATGTTGCCGGTCGGTTCGTCTGCAATGATAAAAGGCGGATCGGTCGCAAGCGCGCGGGCGATCGCCACCCTCTGCTGCTCTCCGCCTGAGAGCTGGTTGGGCAGGGACTTTGCTTTGTCCCCGAGGTCCACGAGATTCAGGACATAGGGAACGCGGTTGCGGATAAATTTGTTGGAATGGTTGGTGACCCGCAGCACAAACGCCACATTGTCGAACACATTCATGTTGGGGATCAGGCGAAAGTCCTGAAACACCATGCCGAGCGAACGGCGGAAATACGGCACCTGGTTTTTGCGCAGCCGGCTCAGATTGTAGCCGTTGACAATCACCGTGCCGGAAGTGGCGACGTTTTCCCGGGTGAGCAGCTTCAAAAGCGAGCTTTTGCCCGCTCCCGAGTGACCCACAACAAAGACAAATTCCCCTTTGTCAATGTGCAGGGTGATGTTATGTAGCGCTGGATTGCCGTTTGTGTAGGCAAACGACACGTTATTCAAGTCTATCATATGGGTACTCCTCACGAGCATTTATTATGGCGCGCCCGAAACAACCCAAGCGCGCCGTAAACACTTTCCCTATTCTCAACCCAAATGTCCTTGATTCAAATTAGAGTTTCGCAGGATTGGCGGTCAGGTATTTTTTAACCATCAGTGCAATCTTAAAGACAATTGCGTGGTCAAACTCCCTTAAATCAAGGCCGGTGAGTTTTTTAATTTTCTCCAGGCGATACACAAGCGTGTTGCGGTGGACAAAGAGCTTGCGCGACGTTTCGGAGACGTTTAGATTGTTCTCAAAGAACTTTTGTATGGTAAACAGGGTCTCTTGGTCGAGTGATTCAATGGAACCCCGTTTGAAGACTTCTCTTAAGAAGGTTTCGCAGAGTGTTGTCGGCAGCTGGTAGATCAGGCGCGCGATTCCGAGATTGTCGTAGCTGATGATGACCTTGTCTGTGTCAAATACCTTGCCGACCTCAAGAGCGACCTGCGCTTCCTTAAAGGAGCGGGCGAGATCCCGTACGCCGACAACAGCTGTGCCGATTCCGACAACAGCGCGGGTGTAAAATTCACTTGAAAGGGTGTCAACGATCGAACGGGCGAGTTTTTCCAGATCTTTAGTCTCGATGCCCGCACGGATTTCTTTGATCAGAACGATGTCGTTCTCACTGATGTTAAACACAAAGTCCTTTTGTTTGTCAGGGAAAAGGTTCTGGATGACGTCATAAGCAGAGACGTCGTTGGACGAGAGAATGCGGATGAGCAGCGCGACGCGGCTGACGTCGGTGTTGAAGTGAAGCTCTCTCGCCTTGATATAAATGTCGCCCGGAAGGATGTTGTCGAGCACAACATTTTTGATGAAGTTATTTCGGTCGTATTTCTCGTCGTAATACTGCTTGATGCTGGAGAGGGTGATCGCAAGGATCTGCGCGTATTTAGAAGCGGTTTCGTCAACGCCCTCCACAAAAACGGCATAATCCGGCTTCATGGTAGAGCCAAAGGGCTTGTAGGTATAACCGTCCCGCACAAACACCTCGTGGGAATCTGCAAGATCGAGTGAGATAAACTCGTTGTAAGCCCCGATTTTGGAGAGCTCGCTGCAAGCGATAATCGTTGCCGAGTCGTCCACAACGCCGATGACGCGGTCAATCGTATCCCTCATCTGGTGCACAACACCCTGGAAAAGTCTGTTTGACATAATGATTCTCCTTTGTTAAAAAAATTTTCGCTGCTTTTTTGTTTTCAGAACCTATCGACAAACGCCGCAGAGAATTTTAACAAGAGCGTTGCGCTAAACTATTACAAATTGTAACATATTTCGCCTGCTGTTATGTTAAGAAATTATGAAATCACAACGCGAAAATCTTTACGGTTTTGCGAAAAAACCGCATCTAGCGCTCCCTCGGCGGTTGGGCCGTCTCTATTCAGCTAGAGCATGAGACAATCTGACGAAAATAATTCGTTAAATTTGGTTACGTTTCAGTTACAAATTGGCTATATCTCCAAATTATGCCGTCATTATGTTCAAATTAGCTGAAAATTTATGTGCAACAATGACATAATAACACTTTTGAAAAACTTTGTCAACAGACTAAATGCCAATTTGCTGATATTTTTCTCTTTTCCCCCCTTCTTTTTTGTGGACTACAGCAAACTGGTACTGGCAAAATCACGAAAATAGCGCTGTTCGGCAGGTTTCGCCGGACAGCGCCCTTTTTCCATTTGTAACAATTTCGAAATTTTTAATTACAACTTCGGTGAGCCAGGGCAGGTGTGCACCACCCTGCTCAGGCTGTAGCGTTCGATTCTGTCCTTTCCATTCGCCTTGGCGCGATAGAGTGCGACATCCGCATTTTTGATCACCTCATGGAACGAGGCGGTCTCTCCGATGTGCTCCATCTGGGCAAACCCGACGCTCATCGTCACGTGGGTACTCTCCCCAAAAGCTGCGGGCATCGGACACTTTCGGATCTGCTGGATCAGATTTTCCGCGTGCTCCTGCGCGCGTCTCGCGTCCTCCCCCGCCAGCACAGCAATGAACTCCTCCCCGCCAAAGCGGGCGATGAACAAATCTTGTTGGATCATATAGTCGAGCATCACCCTGCCAATTCTTGAAAGACATTCATCCCCCGCGAGGTGTCCGAAGGAATCGTTGTAGTATTTGAAATCATCAATATCAAAGATCAAAATGGAAAACGGCAGAGACTTGCGCGCGCTTTCTTTAAATTTATAGGCAATAAAATCGTTGAAGTAGCGCCGGTTGGGGAGCCCGGTCATCTCGTCTAAATTGCTCGCATTTTTCAGCTCTAGTTTACTTTCGTACTCCCGCAGTCTCAAATCAATGTTCCAAAAGGACAAGCAGATTCCGATAATCCACACTGTGGTTGCGCCAAACAGGTCATAGCTTATCGCCTCAGGGGATTTCAGCAGGAGTACTGCGGTGCTGAATGCAGCGTAGACAGTTGTCATCACAAGGTTGATTACCCAAAACGGGAACAGATACAACAGATACACCGTAATGTAGAGGATGGGAAAAAAGATGCCGGGTTGCTGCCGATAAGGGACGACGCTGATGATGGTGATGAACATCATGATGGAGAGAATGAAAGCGATGCAGCTTCCCTGGGTCACTGCAAGGGAGTGCCGCCTCTGTTTTGCATACCAAAAGGCAAACAGGACAAAAACCGCGTGGATGAATAAAAACACCTGATAGATCAGATAAAGCTGCTGGTTTTTAAACATAAATGCAGTTACAACTGAATACCCAAACAGCAGGACCAGTGCGACCACACTCATTTTTTTCAGCATCGAGAGATTGCTCTGGATGATATCCTCCCTACACTCCTTCATCACAACCGCACTGCGCCTGCGGAAATTCTTCCAATATTGTAACAGCATCGTAACTTCCCCCCTTGACTTTCACTTCATTGTATTCTATTCCGTTCTATAGCACAAGAACAAAGACAAAAAACGGGCAGGAAGTTTCCTGCCCGTTCTGTTTTCATTCAATCAGATTGCACGTTCGCTTTTGCGATCAAAGAAATATAATTGATCGAGTTTGACAGCGATGTCCACCTCATCCCCTGAGCGGATGCCGCACTCGTCTGAGACCTTGGCAGTGATCTCTCTGCCCCCGCAGAGCAGGTGCAGAAAACATCCGCTGTCGGCAATTTCAGAACTCTGGACCCGGGCATGAAGAATACCGCAGGGTTCCCCCACATCCTCCATCCGGTCGGACATGTGCTCTGGGCGGATCCCAAGCACAAAGTCCTGGGGAAGCTGTTTGGTGCGCACAATTGGCAAGAATTGTTCAGCGTCACCGCTGCCGAAAACAGCGCCGCACTGTCCATTGCGTTCTGCGAGGTGCGCTTCCACCGTGTTGATCTCGGGTCGGCCGAAAAAGCCCGCCACAAACAGGTTGACCGGATGGTTGTACAGCTCCTCCGGCGTGCCGATCTGCTGCAATTTACCATCCTTCATCACAATGGTCGGGCGGCGGAATGCGGCGACCTCCTCCTCGTTGCTTGTCGCGTAAAGCACCGTGATGCCAAGCTTTGCATGAATCCGCGCGAGCTCAATGCGAAGCTGCTTTTTCAGCACACTCTCCGAGCTGCTCATCGCATCGTCAAACAGCAGCAGCTCGGGGCGGCCCATAACGACCCGTGCGAGCGCGACCCGCTTTTGTTCAAACTCAGAGAGCTCCTGTGGCATGAGCTCCATGTACTCGCTGATCCCCATCGTGTCCACCGTCTCGGCAAGGCGGCGCTCAATTTGGGCGGCGTCCAGCCTGCGCTGCTTGCGCAGCCGGTAGGTGAGGTTTTCCGCAACCGTCATGTTGGGGTACAAGGTGCTGTCTTCGAGAATCATCGCCACTTTGCGTTCCTGCGGCGCAAGATTGCCAATCGATTTGCCGTTGATGCAGATCTGTCCTTCCGAAACGTCCTCCAGCCCCGCGATCATCCGCAGGATGGTGGACTTTCCGCAGTCAGCCGGCCCGGTGAGTACCATAAACGCGCCGTCATTGATTTCCAGGTTAAAATTTTGAATTGCAGTCATTGCATTGCCATATTTTTTTGTAACATTCTTTAACGAAATATTTGCCATGGCAGCCTCCTAAATTATGAGCTTATAGAATTGAGAACGTTTTGCCGCACTGCTTTTTGCCACTCATCCGGAAGGCCTGCGAAGGGTAAAACAGACTCTCTTTTTCCATTCTTATCTCCTACTATAACAAACTTACCTCAAAAAGGAAACTGGTCAATTGGACAAACTTTAACTTCCAAATTAGAAAATTTGACTAATCTTCACCATCCTCCGTCAAACTGTTGGTTTTCATCTGAATTTTCTCCAGATTACTGGGGGAAATCGCAATGCAATCCCCCTCTTTGAGTGAGGGATCCAGCGCGAGCCCGCCGATTTTGGTCCGTTTGAGGGTGAGCACCCTGCGCCCCACCGCTGCAAACATCCGCTTGATCTGGTGGTATCTCCCCTCCACAATCACAATTTGTATGAGCGGCCGCTCTCCGGATTGCAAAACAGTCAACTCAGCGGGACGGCATTTTGTCCCGTCGCCCAGCACCACGCCCTGTGCGAGAACCGAGAGCTCATTCTCTCCGATTGGCCCGTCCAGCCCCGCCTCATAGGTTTTGGGCACATGATGCCGGGGGGAGAGGATGTTGTGGGCAAACTCGCCGTCATCGGTGATGAGCACAAACCCGACCGTGTCCCGGTCGAGCCTCCCAGCCGGAAAAAGTCCCCGCCTCCGGAGCTCCGGAGGGACGAGGTCAAGCACGGTCCGATGCACCTTGTCGTCGGTGGCGCTCACCACCCCCTGCGGTTTGTTGAGCATCAGGTAAAGGTGCTCCTGATAACCGTACACACGCCCGTCCACCCGGATTTCATCCCCTTCCGGGTCAACCTTGAGGTCCGCGGCCTTGACCGGAGTTCCGTTGACGAGCACCCGCCCTGCGCGCAGCATCTCCTTCGCCTGGCTGCGGGTCGCGATCGCTTGGGTGGAGAGGAATTTATCAATTCTGATTTTCACACTCGTTCTCCTTTTCACAAACAGGGCAAAGCCCCGGATTCAGTACCATTCTACCGAATCCGGGGCGCAAAGTCAATTGATGAATGGAAAATGCATCATCCAGCGGGGCGGTTAGCTCTTTTCAAATCCGTGCATAAACCCGCCCATCTCGGTGGAACTAATATCCCCGCCGATGATCTTGTCGTTGCAGGTCAGCAGGTTTGCCCGCACGCCCGTCTGGCCATCGGGGTAATTGGTGACGGTGTAGGTCCACCGTTTGCACTTTTTGCCGCGGTAATCGGTCAGGTCAAATCCCTGCTTTTTTTGAATGTTGTTATAGTTCTGGTAAACCTCGTTGAATTCAGTGGGAATTGCGACCTCGACGATTTCCGCAGGCTCGGTCTCCACTTCCCAGCCAAAGCTTTGCAGGTAGGCCACCCGCTCCTCATTGGTGGACGCGGCAAGGGAGGCCCCCGCCTTGGCGGAGGCAGCCGTCGTCCCCTGCCCGATCACAACGACAGTGCCGATCACCACCGCCAAAACCAGCACGCCGATCACTGCTGCGATTTTCCGACGGGACGCTCTAAATGACAGTACAAACATACCTCTCACCCTTTTTCCTAACAGTCTTGTAGTCATTTATATGCGCCCTGAAACCGAAATAGTACAGTTTGGCGACTCCGGTCTGCCTCCCCTGTTCGATTGGTCAGTTTGGGATTGTCTGTCCCGTTTTCCCACTGTCTATGTGCGCTATCTGAAGAAACGGCAGATCCGCTCAAAACCAGAAGCAAAACGCATCACGTCCAAAACCGCCCGATCGATTTGCTGGATTTCCCCATCCTGCCAGGGACAGGCGGATCAGCTCGTCAGACCTTCCAGGAGTGCATCCTGTTTTGCTGGACAAGAGCAGAATTCCATCGACAATTCATGGTCGGAGGCGTGTTCTCTCCGTTTCTCGCATCAACTGCAAATAATGCTGCAATGCAAGCGACGCCTCATTTCTAGGCAACCGATGGGGACTTTCGATTAAAAATCTTTCTCAACTTGTTTCCCAGTTGGCAGAGTATTTCCGCCTCTGTGAGTCAAAACCTCTGGCAAAGCCGGAGGCATGAGAAAGCCCTAGTAGGGCATGATGCGGACAACGCCCCGAAAGGGGCCCCGAAAAGGTCTGCCAACTGCATTGCTGATTCGGGCAATCCCTGAAGGGGTATTGTTTTATGCCTTAGATTCCTTGCATATTTCGGTGCAAACACTATTAACACCCCACTTCGTATACCCTAAGGGGCAGGCTCTGTTCTAAACTGTTTATGTCTTTTTCTGTCATGGAAAAGGCCTCCTCGATATTTTTAGCTAGGTTGCAGACCTTAACTTTAATTTATTGGGGAGTTTTCATTCTGTCCATAGCTTAAGCTTTTTCTTTTCCACTGGCAGAGCCGGTGGTTCACTTACGCAAAACAGAACTGCTCTGTGAAAATATCGGCCTATTCTTTCCGCCGTCTGGCGGATATGTTACAGATTGGCGCATAGCAATCTGTAAAAACAGGTTACAAGGGTAGTTGGTTGGAGACTAATCCGCCCTCTGTACCACCCGGCGGCATGATAAACTCAGCACTCTACCAGGTCAGACAACCTGCAACCCGTTTTCAGATCAGCAAAGATTCCTGTGGTTGTGCGGTGAGTTCATTCAAGTCCCAGCCCGTTCTTTCTTCCGGACTGGCAGATATTTAACAACAGACCAGCGAACGGCCGCAAGCCATGAATATGGATTACGAGGGCACTTAGGGCGAAAATATTGTGCCGTCTCTGCGTCATCCGGCAGCCTGATGCACACATGTGATGTCCCTTCCAACCCGCAGGCAGTCTGCTCCCTTCCAGATTGTCAAAACTTGCTTGCCGTTTGTGTAGAGAGTTGTCTCGTTAAAGCATCTGCCCATTATTTCCAACTTGCCAATAGATGTTTTGCAGATTAGCGCACATCCTGCAAATTGGAAAAATAGACTGCAAGGGTAGTTGGTTGGAAACTAGCCTGCCCTTCCCGCCCTCTTCACCACCCGGCAGCCTGATGCACTCAGCAATCTGCTAGGTCAGACAAGTTGCAACCCGTTTTCAGATCAGTAGGGATTCCTGTCTTTGTGCGGAGAGTTCATCAAATCTTCCAGCCCGTTCTTTCTTCCGGGCTGGCAGATAGTTCCCCAAACAACGCACGGCCCGCATGCGGAAGGTACCGCAACGGGCCGTGCGCTGGTAACAGTTGTAAGAGGGTTCTCCATCGGTTAGAACGGGACGCCCGGCAGCAGCGGTTCAGCCGCCCTGCTCGGGTGTGTCACCGTCTGATTCCCCAGTTGGAGGAGCCGGGGAAATCCGGAGTTGTCTGATTTATTCGCTCGCCTTCATGGCGTTGGCCTTGCTGATGACCGTTGCCTGCAAGCTGTCGGGGAGCTGCTCGTAGCGCGCAAACTCCATTTTAAAGCTGCCCGAGCCCTGGGTCATCTGGCGCAGCAGCATGGTGAAGTCCTGCATCTCCGCCATCGGGACCTCTGCCTCGATGACCGTCATGCCCTCTTCCTCATCGCTCGGGTTCATGCCGAGCACTCGGCCGCGGCGCTTGTTGAGCTCGCCCATCATGTCGCCGGTGTTGTTGTCCGGCACGAGGACATTGAGGGTACAGATCGGTTCGAGGATGACGGGGGACGCCTGGGGGATACCCTCGCGGTAGGCGATGCCCGCCGCAGTCTTAAACGCCATTTCGGAGGAGTCGACCGGATGGTAGGAGCCGTCGACAAGGATTGCCTTGAGGCCGACCACCGGGTAGCCGGCGAGGATGCCCTTCTGGGAGCTGTCGCGCAGTCCCTTTTCTACGGCTGGGAAGAAGCCCTTCGGGACTGCGCCGCCGAAGACGCGCTCCTCAAAGACGAGTTCTTCCTCCATGCAGGGTTCAAATTCAATCCAAACGTGCCCGAACTGGCCGTGCCCGCCGGTTTGTTTTTTGTGTTTTCCTTCGACCTTTACTTTTTTGCGAATTGTCTCGCGATAGGGAATCCGCAGGTCGGTGAGTTCGACGTCGACCCCAAATTTGCTCTTGAGCTTGGCAACCGCCACGTCGAGGTGCTGTTCGCCGAGGCCGGTGAGCACCTGCTGCTTGGTCTCGGTGTTGTTGTGGTACCAGAGGGTGAGATCCTCCTGGAGGAGTTTTGTGATCGCAGCCGAAATCTTGCTCTCATCCCCTTTGCCCTTGGCCTGGACAGCCATTGAATAACAGGGCTCTGGGAATTCAGGCGGATCGATTTTGACGTCGGTGCCGCTGCACAGCGTGTCGCCGGTGTTGACGTTGAGCTTGGTCGCCGCGCCGATGTCGCCGGCGGTGATCTCCTTGGTGTCCTCCTGTTTTTTGCCCCGCAGGAACATCAGCTTGCCGATGCGCTCAGGCGCTCCAGTGGTCATGTTGACGGGCTCCGACTCGGCGGAGAGCTTGCCGGAGAGCACTTTAAAGAAGGAAAGCTTGCCGAAGAACGGGTCGGCAATGGTTTTGAACACATAGGCGCACAGCGGGCCGTTGGGGTCACAGGGAAGCGGCTGCACCGCCTCGTTTGCGCTCGGCATGAGCTGGGTGATCCCTTCGAGCAGTACGGTGATACCCTCGAGCGAAACGGCGGAACCGCAGAACACTGGGCAGATGCTGCCGTTTTTGATGCCCGCGTGAACGCCGCTGACAATCTCGTCGTGGGTAAACTGTTCACCTGAGAAGTATTTTTCAAACATCTCCTCGTCGGTTTCAGCGACAGCTTCGCTGATCGCGGCGAGCAGGCCCTCGAGGCGGTGCGCCATGTCGGGCATCGGCACCTCGGTGCGCTTGAAGTTACCCTCGTAGCGGTAGGCCTTCATGTTGATGAGGTCGACGTAGCATTCGATGGTGTGGCCGTCGTACACCGGGACCATGAGGGGGCAGACCGACGGGCCAAAGTTTGCCTTGAGGTCTTCGAGCACCTTGTAGAAATCGGCGTTTTCGGTGTCGAGCTTGCTGACGAAGAACATGGTGGGCTTGCCGTCCTTCTTGGCGAGCTTGTACGCTTTTTTCGCGCCGACTGTGACGCCCGATTTGCCCGAGATGGTGACACAGACGCTGTCTGCGGCGTTGATGCCCTCGTACATGCCTGCGGCGAAGTCGAACAGGCCGGGAGTGTCAAAGAGGTTGATTTTATAATCATTATATTCGAGTGGGAGAACCGAAAGGGTGAGGGAGGCTTTGCGCTTGATCTCTTCCGGATCGTAGTCGCTCACAGTGGTGCCGTCGGTGATTTTTCCGAGGCGGTCGGTGGCGCCTGCCCGATACAGCAGAGCCTCAACGAGCGAAGTTTTGCCCGAACCGCCGTGGCCGACGATTGCAATGTTTTTAATTCTGTCTGCTGAATAAGTTTTCATGAGTTTCTCTCCATTCTTTGTTAAATTTGATTAGTTCATTTTATGCTGCATTGCAGACTAAAAAGACTAGATTCAACAGGCTTGTCTGAATGTGGTGAAGTTGAATAATATAAGCCTGTGATACTAATAAATTATATCATATTTCACCATCTTTGACAACAAAGAATACAACTCAAAGATGCACAAAATTGAAAAACATCCTTGTGCAAACTGCATAATACTATTTTAAAAGTTTATTATTTATTAACAGAAAGTATCAAATTAGAGCGCTGCTGGGCGCATTCGCCATGGTAAAGGTTCTCTCTTCCCCTGTCCTTTTTTGCACAGTCCGGTTTTGTGGCGTTTGTCGCCGGGGCGTCCATCCCATCCTTCACTTTTACGGGATAGGGGCGCGCTTGCACCCTGGTCCTACCTTCGGAATCAATCCCAGCCGCCTGCGTTTTCAATCCGATCTGTATTCAGCCCACAGATGCCTGCTGCCCAAGAGAGCGAAATCTGAAGTGTAGCGTATTGTTCCAGTTCGCTTTTACCCTGAATGCGATCGACTTGCGGAGTGAAAGGGCTTGGTCGATTGCGGTGATGGCGCACTCCTCATGCTTCGGATACGATCGGCCTGCGGGGGAGAAAAGCTAGCTCAGTTGAGACAATGATACACTTTCCCTGTCCCGGATACGATCAGCCTATGGGTGGGTTAGCTAGGTCAGCTGCAATGATGACGCACTCCCCATGGCTTCGGATACGATCAGCCTGCGGGATAAAGAAGTTGGCTCGGTTGTGGTGACGATGCACGCCCCCTGTCCTAGGTATGATCAACCTTCAGGTGGGGTAGCTAGGTCAGCTGCGATGATGACGCACTCCCCATGGCTTCGGATACGATCAGCCTGCGGGATAAAGAAGCTGGTTCGATTGTGGTGACGACGCACGTCTCCTGTCTTAGGTATGATCGGCCTGTGGGGTGGAGGAGCTGGCGGTCCGTTGATCACAATTCAATCCATTTTAAACGTCACCGGAAAAACTGAGGAGAAAGGAACGAGATGTGCTCAGTCAAACAGCACATTTGGGGCAATGGAGTAAAAAGCTGAGGTTGAGTGAAAAGGCAGAACGCAAAAGTCCAGCCTCACTGGTATTAGCTATGTAGGTGTAAACCGTATAGATAAGGTAAATCTCTCCGGTGTGGGATGATGGGAACGAAACTGTTCGGCCCGCGCAGAGTCATACTCCAGTTGCAAGCGCAGAGCTGGCGGGATCACTCCTTTTTAACCGAAAGGATCAAGTTGGCCCCGCATTTCATTCCCCGGGCGAACTGATCCCGTCCAGTTAGCTCAATGAGTGCGCGACTGGAACGCATGTATTTGAAAAAAGTGGAGTGCAGCCGCTCGTCCTCCCCGATGAGGCTACACATATCGTTTTCCAGTCTAGACTCCTCTTCGCGCGCCTGGAACCATTCAGACGTCCCGTCATTGATCGGATACAGGGCGGATTCATATAAAGTTTTCAAAAATTTTTTCATCGTATCACCTTCACTTATTTTATATTATAAATCGATTTATAGTGATAATATATCATTTAAAAGTGATTATGTCAAGCAAAATATATCACTTTTTATTTCTATTATAAAATCTAAAAGTTTACTTTGCCCACTAATTCGTGTACAATAATCTTGTAACACGTATAAATACGCATTAAAATATCCCGATCATAGATAGAGGTAGAACAATGGGCATGACCGAGAAAATCAAAATTCTTTTGGTTAAAAAACAGATGTCAGGGGCACAACTCGCCGAGTTGTTGGACACAAAGCCCTCTAACCTTTATAACAAATTTAAACGGGACAATTTTTCCGAAAAAGATTTGCAAAAGATAGCAGAAGCGCTTGACTGCAAATATGAAGGTTTCTTTTTCCTCGACAACGGGGATCAGATCTGACCGCACAATTTTTTCCTCATCAGCACAGAGTTGTTAGAATTCCTCCTTCCCTACACCCATTGGCGCAGTTGTACTGCTGACACTCACTCAAAATTTTTACAAGGCTCGCCCGAGCCGGTCCCCGCCCTATTTCAGATCGTCTCTACCAGACAGTCTGGTGCGAAGTCCAAGCAAACAGAAATTCCCTAGGAGGTTCGCACCAAAAAAGTGACATTTAGACTACAACAAAACCAAGCACTCCCTCAAGCCCCAATAAAACTTTTAATATTTTTTTGCAGATCACACAAGAATACCAGCTTTTTGCACCATTTTCTTGTGCTATTCTGCTGTCGGCACCCCCACGGGTGCCGTGGATTGAAATAGTATCGGTCGGGATGTTGGAACCCGGAATGGCGTCGGCACCCCCACGGGTGCCGTGGATTGAAATTGTTTGGGTCAGTTGAGGGCCTTAACTCCATGAGTCGGCACCCCCACGGGTGCCGTGGATTGAAATTTTGTTTTCGATTGGTTTAAAAGCTGCGTTGATGTCGGCACCCCCACGGGTGCCGTGGATTGAAATCGGCAGAGCTACCAGAAGAAAATTTGACGGCGGAAGTCGGCACCCCCACGGGTGCCGTGGATTGAAATGCCCTTTGCTACGCTGCCCAGCACTATGATCCGGTCGGCACCCCCACGGGTGCCGTGGATTGAAATGAAGCTGAAAAAGAAAAGTACACTGAGGCATCAGTCGGCACCCCCACGGGTGCCGTGGATTGAAATGAGTCATGATAATAAGAGCTATTATAAAAAGAGGTCGGCACCCCCACGGGTGCCGTGGATTGAAATGCCTTAAAAACACTGATCAAGGAGCCCACGCTGCTGTCGGCACCCCCACGGGTGCCGTGGATTGAAATCGGAATGATTGTACGGCCGGTACACAGGTGACGCGGGTCGGCACCTCACGGGTGCCGTGGATTGAAATTTCTTTATGAATGTCACCTTAAATATGCTGGAAGTCGGCACCCCTGCGGGTGCCATGGGTGGATTGAAATTCTCCGTGGACCAGGATGGAGAGGGGAATCTCGGTGCTGCCTCCCACAGGTGGACAATTAGAAGCTGATTTGAAACAGAAAAAAGAGACCCGGTGGATTTCGCCAGGTCTCTTTTCTTTGGGTGCAACATGCTATTAAAGATCATTTTCCTGTCGTAAAGACAGTCGCAGGCTATTGATTCCGTTTGCGGACAGCCACTGCAGCCGCAACCGCCAGGATGAGCAGCGTGCTGGCAGCAACTGGGACGTCGGATTCCCCGGTGCGCGGGGCGGAGGTTGATTTGATGGCTGCTGTTGCGTCTCCCGCAATAACGTTTGAGCCATCCGATACGCTATCTGCGGCGGATGCATTTGATGCAGCCGATTCACTTGGAGCGGCCTGCGGGAGGGTAAGTCCGTCGATCGCCACCTGGAGGTCTGCGGCTGCGCGGTCAACCTCAGTTTGGTCGTCCACCGAGAGGGTGGTGTCTTGGTACACAGTCTGAGCTTCGGCAAACGCCGCTTGGAAGATCACTGCGCTCTCGTTGGTGTAGAGGGTCAAGTCAATGCCGGAGGCTTGTGTGAGCAGTTGGTCGAGCACCGATTTGTCCGCCTTGAACCGAAGCGCAGAGACCGCTTCAATCAGCGCGCTGTAGGCCGGGTCAACCGAATCCGCCATCGCGTTTTCATCCGCGATTACTGCTACCGCTGTTTCAAGGGCGGTGAGGAAGGCGGTTTTTGCTTGACCATCTGCGTAGAGATCCATCTCCAGGCCGCTTGCGTAGGCGTAGAGGGTGCGCAGAGTAGTCTGGTCTGCCTTGACAAATCCGAGTTTGTGAATTTCGTTCATCAGGCCAATCCATGCCTGATCAATCTGTTGCTGAGTGGCGAATTTGCTTTCCTGAACGAGTTTTGCAGCCTCGAGCGCATCGGTGAACGACTGCTGTACCAGCGGGATGACGGTTTCAAATGCAGGGGAAGTCTTTTGCGCCTCGGCGTAGGCAATCACCTGGTCAAGGGTGGTCTTGTTGGTGGAAAAGATGGATTGGTATCCTTCAATCGACTCGGTTGCGAGCTCGTCGTACATCTTGGCAAACAGAAGCGGGTTGAAGTTGGAGATGCTGAAGCCGCAGCCGCTCAAATCCATCTTGGCGATTTCAAGACCCTCGGGGCTGGTGCCGCGCTCCTCAAACCCTTCGGATGCCGAGCCGGTGCCGTTGAGGTCGATCGCGGAGCCGGTTTCGGGATCAAAGCTCACCCGGCCGTTTTCATCGTGGTATTTGGTGATGATCAGGCTGGTGCTTGCGAACACCCCGCCCGACCAGGAGTCCCACTCCTCGTTGTAGATGCCGTCCGGCCCGAGCAGGTTGCAGGTGATCGCCGCCATGCCGTCTCGGTCGGTGTAGGAGCCGATTCTCGTCTCACGGTACCAAGGGCCGCCGGTAGTTGCGGTCGGGTGGATGAGCATGGTGCACCCCATCGCTGCGTAATAGCGCCCGAGCTCAGGGTAGAAGTGACCGTCTCGGCAGATGTCCACACCGATTTTTCCCCACTCGGTGTCGAGCATATAGGGGGTGTCGCCGCACACCGACCAGTAGGACTCGATACCCGCGCGATGCATCTTCTGGTAGGAGTCAACCGTTCCGTCCGGTTTGCAGATGGCAGCGGAGTTGTACACCTTTTCCACCGTCTCTCCGTAGAGATCCTCATATATCGGGGTGTCTGTCCTCTCCGGCATGCCGAAGATAATGTACATGCCGTATTGCTTGGCATATTCCGAGATGATATTGGTCGACGGGCCGGGGATGGTCTCGGCGAGCGCAACCTGCATGTACTGGTCGCCCTCGATGCCGTCTGTTTCGGGATCCTCACAGCTGTAGCCGGTCAGCACGGTTTCGGGAAAGACGAGGATGTCCACGTCCTTCTCAGCTGCTTGTTCAATGTAGCTGATCATCATTTCGAGGTTGGCTGCTTTGTCTCCCCATTTAGCTGAGACATTGGCCACTGCGGCAACTGGGCCGTCGGTGACGTCGGAGGAATAGGAAAGGGATTCTCCCGCAGCCTGTTTGTCCGCGAGCTCCTTGTACCATTTGGCGTAGTCATCTGGATGAAAGTCGGAGCTCACTTTGCAGGTGGAACTGGGCATTGAACCGAGGTTGATTTTCGCAGTGTTTGAGAGCATGCCCTCAGTCGCTGTAATGATGTCGGTTCCATTTGCGCCCGCGTAGTACTTTCCTCCGTCAAAGCCGCCCGCGACGATCACACTGCCGCCCGGAAAGTTGTAGGTGGAAGAGCCGTCCGGCTTGATTGGACCGTCGCCCCCCACGAGGTTTGCGCTTGCGATGAGAATTCCTTCGCGGGAGGTGATGCTCTCGAGACGGTTTTTGTAGTACCATTCCCAACCCTGGTCATCCCGAACCCCGTCGCCGTCCAGATCGGTGTAACCACGGGAGGTCGCAGTTGGATTGAGTACGATGCCGCAGCCCTTGGCCGCGTAATAGCGCTCGAGTTCAGGGGTCGCATAGGTGTCGTAGCAGATGCTCAGGCCCACCCTGCCCCACTCGGTATCCACCATGACAGGTGTCTGACCGGGGGTACACCAGCTCCCTTCCACCGGGGTGATTTTCTGGTAGGAGGTCACTGCACCGTCTGGGGAACAGGCGAATTCCGAGTTGTAAGCGTGCTCGTTGTCCCCAGGGATTTTTTCGGATGTTCCAAAAAATACCCACATGTCGTATTCATCGGCGTAGGAGGCGATTTCCTGGGTGATCGGACTGGTGGTTGTCTCTGCCTGGCTGACTGCCATCTGATAGATTTCTGAATTAGGGTCACTGGAGGATGCGTAACCGGTCAGGCACATTTCGGGAAAGAGGATCATCCGGACCCCCTGTTCATCCGCCTGCTTCATGTAGTCAAGGATGCTCTGCTTGTTGGCTTCTTTGTCGCCCCACACCGGCGCGAAGTTGACAACCGCCAGTTCGCCCGGTTCAATCGTGGTGTCGGTCGCTCCGGCAGGCTTTGCCGATGCCGCTGGAACGAGTGCCGTTGCTGCGAGCAGGAGGGCGACCAGTCCTGCGAGGGCGCGAGAAAGTCTTTTTTGTTTCATAAGCGTTCTCCTTTTCCTGTTGATTGTGACAGATGAAGACGCAAAAAAACAAGGGTGTCACCAATTGGGTGACACCCTTGTCATCTTGCCTGTTCAGCTGTTGCCCTTATTATACGGCTGGAAAACTGCGTTGTCAACCGCAGCAGAAAGATTTTGTGGCTCTGTGAAAAAATAGTCGGGTATTTAAGTTTATTTTGAGTTGAAATCACGTCAAATTTCCATTTTTGACACCTGAGAGGCACCGACGTGCTTCCCGCGCATTGCGGGTAGACGGATCGGCATTTTAATCTGCACTTTTTGATCATGAACGCAAAACGCGGTCGTGTGAATCCATGACACCCCTCACGGGGAGCAATAAGACTACGGGTTCATGGAATACGATGCCTTTTCGATTCCAATCAGCACCCGCGAGGGTGCTGACTTTTGATCCATGCAATGCTGATATACTTCTGTATATTTCAATCCACAGCGCCTTGTGAGTGCCGACATGATCAACGCCGAAGGACGCTCCGCTCAGGAATTTCAACCCACGGCATCCTTAGGGGTGCCGACTCGATATGTAAGGACGGGATCCCTTTAAAATTTTTATTTCAATTCGCGGCACCCTTGGGGGTGTGTATTGAAATTTTAAGTCCTAAACTAATCCAATACCACAAAAAGTTGCCGTCCCCTTCCGAGTGCCGACGTCGCGGAGTCGGTAAGCTTCGCCAATACCATGATATTTCAATCGACTGCACCATGGGGGTGCTGACAGAGGTTGAGGAGTACCCCAATCCCGGCACCTCCAGCTGCATGGCTTTTTTGTATTATTTACCAAGTATAATCTACGGTGCCTGTAGGGATGCCGACTTGTGGTTTTTTCGATCCTCAGTAAACAGAATCCGAGCCGACGCTTAGATTCTGCGCAGAAGGGGAAGAACCGCTACTGCCGCAGTCCACGCCAGTTCGTAGAGAAGCATGGTGATCACCCCGAATTCTGACAGTCCGTCCACTGCGCCGAGCACGCAGAGCAGCATCATGCCGAGCACAATGCTCGCAAACACCAGAGTCATCGAGAAGAGCACAAGGGGCTTAAGGCGCTTGGCGGTGACTACCGCCTCAATATAGGAGTAAAACTTGCCGTTGTTGGAGACGAGCCCAGAGGCGCGCTCGACTTCCCCAGCCTGTTTGTTGTAGGACTCGTGGAACCGCGCGGGGAGGATTTTAAACGCCTCTTCGTCAATAGCAAAGGTGTCGGACAGCCTCTTTTTGGTCACGACCGGGTCGACTGTCTGGACGACGAGATAGATGCCGTTGCTCACCAGGTCGTCGAGCGCGTCGCGCACCTTGAGGTCCGCCTGCATGGTGAACATAAACGCCGCGGTGAGTATCCCGGAATTCGCCACATAGATGATATCGAGCCCGTCAGGGCGGTAGAAACGCTCCTCCGCCTCAGTCGGCACCTCGACATTGTGCCGGATCATCATCTCCCGACTGCCGATGAGCACCTTGCGCTCGTCCACCCAGGCGGAAACTCCCATCATGTCCTCAAACACGACCGAATCCACCTTTTTGAGAATTTTCGTCTCCCCGAGGATTACCTGCATGAACGCATCCCGCAGAATGCTGTTGGACGCCTCAAACACACTCGCCGCATCGAGGATCGCGTCGTCGATCCGCGCGCCCGCAAAGGTCTTCATCCCCCGCATGCTCACCGTCCCGGCGGGAAACAGGTCATGAGCGGTAGTGAGCGCCGCGTTGAGGTTGCTGAATTCCTCCACCGCCTCGTAGCTGAGCAGCACAGCAGAAACCTTGCTGAGCTTGTTGGCCGCCCGCTGGAGCGGGAGGTTGGCGGCGAGCAGGTAGGAAAACGGGGAGGCAATGCAGATGCCTGCGGTGAACGCCGTCAGGCCGACGGCAAAGCTTCCCGCCATAAATCCCGAGATAAACGAGAGAATGAGGGAAACCCCGATGCCGACCGGGACGAGATAAAAGCTGAATTTATCGGTGATGTCCTCCAAAAAGGAGTAGTACATAAAGTCGGTCAAAAAACCGGCCTTGCGGTTGAAGGAGACGACCGGCCGATGGGAAACCGTGCCGCGGGTAAATACCTCGGCCAAATCCTCATTTGCCATGACTCCGCTCGAATACTGTTCGTATTTTTCACTCGAAATAAACTTAAAGTTTTTCACTGTGCGGCTGGCGATCATGGATTTAAAAAAGCTGTTGCAGGTCAACCCCACAATGGCAATTGGTGCGAGCACAAACGTATTGCCTCCTGCGGCGAGTCCATTTCCTTTTGTGATGAGCATCAACACAAGCTGCAATGTGCAGAGCAGTGCGGTCACGACCGGCAGACTGTCCCGGTTCATTTTGAGCTTTAGCATCCCCTTGAGCCCAAATATCACGGTGGAAAAGACCGTTCCCATTGCCCCGAGCAGCAGGACAAGGTTTGTGATGAGATAGCTCACCGGGGAATCAATCGAAAAGAGCGCGGGAACCGGCAGCGCAAACTGAGCAGCCGCTGCAATGTATACGCTCACAAGTGAAATACCCGAGAGGATCAGCCCGCGCCGGCGCAGGCTTTTTTTGAGCGCAATGAGATCTCCCTCGATTCGGGCTGCGTCCTCAGGGCGATTAAACTCCTGCTCGTTGTCAAACTCTTCGGGCTCGGTGATAAGCGGGGGCTCATCCTCATGCTCGAGGTTAAAGTCGCTCGCCTTTTCCACCCGCTGCTGCTTGAATTTCTGGTACTGGCGCAGCGTCTTTGCATCGATCACCGGTTCAGACATCCGGGTCGCCTGGTTTTTGTCCTGTTGAAATTCCTGTTCAAAGCTGTGAATTGTCGCTGTACCGAAAAGCAGCGGCTTCGACTTTTGCTTGGTGCTGCTGTAGATATTTTGAGTGGAGGCGTTGAGAAATTCCTCCAATTTTTCCTTCTGCGGCGGAGGTGGTGCTTCCTCCTGATATGTAATCTTTGGCGGCTCCTGTGGAGGGGCTTTGTCCGCTGGTTTGTCCTCCGCGGCGGGGATGTCTCCCGTCTGCCGCTTGAGCTCCTCGAGAATCTCCTCAAAGGTCGCCCCTTCTTTTTGATTCGTTCCCATAAAACCCAACTCTTTCTATTTGGAATTCTTTGCTTTTAGGTTCAAACGCTGTCTCATCACTTCGTACATCAGGATTCCCCCAGCGACCGAGGCGTTGAGGGAGTTAACCTGTCCCCGCATCGGCAGCGAGACGATCACGTCGCATTTGGAGCGCACGAGCTTGCCAAGGCCTCTGCCCTCCGAACCGACGACGAGTGCGACACCGCCTGAAAAATCGGTTGCGCACCAGTTCTCTCCGTCCATGTCCGCGCCGTACACCCAGATCCCCCGCTCCTTGAGCCGATCAATTTCCAATGCGAGGTTGGACACCCGCGCAACGGGCAGGTAGCTCACCGCGCCCGCCGACGTCTTAGAGACAATGGGGGTCAGCGACGCGCTGCGCCGTTTTGGGATGAGAATGCCGTGCGCCCCTGCGCATTCTGCCGTGCGGATGAGGGCGCCGAGATTGTGCGGATCCTCGATTTCATCCGCGATGATCACAAAGGGGGCCTCCCCCTTTTGCTCGGCGGAGGCGAGAATTTCCTCCACCGTCGCATAGCTCGCCGCACAGGGGATGGCCGCCACCCCCTGATGACTTGCGCCGCCGCTCATCGCGTCGAGCTTGCGGGAATCCGCATCCTTGACAACGATGCCCCGCTCCTTGGCAAGGGATACGATCTGCCCGATGCTGCCGGCGCGCTCGCCCTTTGCCACAAATATTGTGTCGATCTCCCGCCCGGCTTTGAGGGCCTCGATGACGGCGTTGCGGCCGACAATGGTGTCTCTATCCTGATCAAATGTACTGTTTCTCATAAGCTACTCCGTTCAAAAGCATTACTTTGTAACATTATAGCATAATGACAGTTGTTTTGCACGTTTTTCGGCAAAGTTTGCGGAAAGTTCAGCCGAAATAATAAAACATGGCTGCTGTCACTGCAACCCCGAGTGCAAACACTAGCGCAAGCCGGAGGAGACCAAGAGCGATGCTGCGAGCGCTGCGTTTTTTTCCCGCCGGCTGTCCCATGCTGCCCAGGTAATCCCTCGCCACATGCATTATTTCACTCCGGCCGGAATCGGCCTTATCCGGGTTGACGAAGAGGATGGCCTTTTCAAAATACTCATTGTTGGTGTTGACCACCTCAATGATATGCTTGTTGACGCCTCTAATCATTGCTTTCACCGCCTCAAAATCATTTCTATTCGAAGTGTTGGCGGGCATCAGAAAATTATACAGGATGTAATCGAAAACTTGTCAATATACCGTTGAAAACTTGGTGGAAAGAGTTGAAAAGAATTTGGAATAAGTTGAAAACTCGGTTGAAAGAGTTGAAAGGTTCGATGATTTCTTGTTTAACAATCTTTTTGCCGTGTTGAAAACTGTTGAGATTCCTCCACCTACTCTACGTATATTCAAAATGGCGCATATAATCCTAAAATTATCTAGGAAATACTTTTTTCCGACAATTCAGCGATCTGCCCAAAAATCTCTTGACAAACTGCGATTTACATGATACCATGTGCGTCAAAAAACGGTAATTTTGAAAGGAGATTGTTTTTGCCGAAATTTGTATCTTTTGAAGCACTCGGTCAACCGGAGGCCTATCTTTCCCCAAAATCGGGGGACAGCAACCGCAGCCAGATCAACCAGGCTTCCCGCGCTGTCGCTGGAATCATCGACTCAGAGCTGACCCCCCGGCAGCGGCAGATCATCCAGCTCTATTACAACCAGCGCCTCAACACGACTCAGATCGCCGAACTTCTTAAAATCAACAAGTCCACCGTCTCCCGCACCCTCGCGCGGGCGCAGAACAAGGTGTACCGCTTCCTACGCTACTACAGGTTCCGTTAAGTACTGCAAAATACACCAACGGCTATTTGATGCTCTCGCGGATTGTTGCTAACCTGTTCGTGGCCACATACAGGCCTTCTGTCGAATCAAGCCTTTTCTCTGCGTCCGTTTTTCTGGACGTCCAAACAGAAAATAAGAATCCCCCGGCAAAGCCGGGGGTATTTCCTATGCGTGCAAAGCCCTATGGTACTAGCGGCCCCTCAAGGCGCAAATACGATCTGGTATCTGCGAAAAAGTTGTTACTTGGTACCCGTCAACGGGTCTTTAAATTTCCTCTGTGTTATTTGATCCTCTTTCAATTGATTCCGCAGGTATTCTGCAATTGCTTTTTCTTTTTTCCCAACGCTATCTACATAATACCCTCGACACCAAAAGTGCCAGCCTCCATATTTATACTTCCAATCCCCATCCCGTTCATGTAGAATTAATCTGCTTTTTCCCTTTAGAAATTCCACAAATCCTGCCACTGA
>EQ973339.1:117099-131397 GCA_000158655.1 [Clostridium] methylpentosum DSM 5476 | reverse complement strand
CCGGGACAGCCAGTTGAGCTGTCCCGGATCAATTTTTTACTGAATTGTCGTTCCTTTATAGTAATGGCTGAGGATTTGGCGGTAGGACCAGCCTTCGTTTTTCGCATACAGCTGGGCACCCCACTGGCTCATCCCCACGCTGTGGCCGTAACCGCGGGTGGTAAAGATGAAGTTGTCACCCGATACCTCGAAGGTAAACCAGGTACTGCGCAGCTTGTTGGCGATGACGGATTCCTTGAAATAGTTGCTGCGGTAGGTCCTGCTCCCGTTGGTTCCGTGTACTGTGACATTGCCAACATATCCCCCGGCGGTGTGGGAATCGATCGTAATCCATGTATTCGGATCGTCCCCAAGGGTGAGGCCGGTCGAATTCTGCAAATATTTTTTGACGTCGCTCACCTTGAGATAGGTGACCTTGTCCCAGTTGCTCGCATCCTGGCAGTCGTATTTGCTCTCCACCTCGGTGAGATAGGAGAAACTGCCTCCGTATGTATCCGCGGAAGAGCGGGTGCTTCCCGCTGTGGCTGCGGTGTAGAGCGCGTTGATCGGCTGCCCGTTCCCCAGGGTGATGATCTCACAGTAGACAGCGGCGACCGCCTCTTTGACTCGCGCGGTGATGTTGGACGCGCTCGGGTTGGGCAGTGCAACTGCTTTGTTCAGGACGTCGTTGTAATACTTGACATAGGTGTGGCTTGCAACCGCCTGCGCCTTGAGCGCCTCGATGTTCCAGGACGGATACATTTCAGAGGCCACAAACCGCTCGAGCGCCGCCTGGGCGTCCACCTTTACCTGCTGGCCGTTCTGAATCACAATGAGGGTCGGCCTGCTGGGATCGGGGGTCGGCGTGGGATCCGGCTCGGGCTGCGGGTCGGGCTGGGAGGAACTGCTCGACGGTGACGAACTCGAAGACGAAGACGAAGAAGGTTCGCTGCTCTCCGGCTTGCTCGATTCAGAGGGGGTGGAGGAGGGTTCCACCGGTTTGCTGCTCTCCGGTTCGGAGGAGGACTCAGGAACCGAACTGCTGATTGGCTCGGTGTTGCTGGTGTCCACATCCGGGTCGGGCGCAGAGTACTCGCTCGTGCTCGACGTCTCGCTTGAGGAACTGCTCTGCGGCGTGCTGCTCTGGGAGGATGCGCTTTGTTCTGACTGACTGCTGGTCTCGCTCGGCGTGCTGCTTTGCTCCGCCTTGTTCGGCGTCACCGGAGTGGTGCGTACCGGCTGGGAGCTCTCCTGCACCGACACGGGTTCCGGTTCAGGTTCGGGCTCTTCGATCTCCACATAGGGGAGCTCCTCCCGGTTGACGATCGGTTCGGTTTTGTACAGTTCAATTGTCTCAATTTCGCGCTTGCTGACCTGCTTGCCCAGCATACGGCTGGCGTCAAACGACATGCCAACCCCCACCAGAACCAAGCAGAGCGCACAAATGATGGATACGACCCTGAATACAATGTTTTTAGACATCACTTATCCCCTTTTTCTTTTTTGATAGACTTCCTTCTTTCTGTCACCCTGCAGCGGAGGATTCTTCCCCAAATCTCCCGCCAGCCATTATTCGGTCACTGCGCTGTTGTCTGCTTCAGATGCCGGTTTTTTGTACTGCGGGAATTTATCGTACCAGATTTGCGGATAGAGGGTATTCGGGTTGTAGACGGCGTTTTCCACCTGTGCGTCGGGATCCTCTCCGTCTCGGACCTGCCGCGCCACAACAACAAACCTCGCGTCGTCAAACTCGTACGTACAGGTGGAGAGCGTCATGAGCTGATCCCCATACGCGACGTCCACGCCTGTATCCAAAATAGAACGCTGCTTGACCTTCTCGATGTAGTCGTTGAAGGCCTCTTCATTTTCAAAGTTTATGTAATCGTGGTAATTAAAGACGTTTCCATTGTCGTGGTTGGGGTTTGTATTGGTCACAAACACCGAGACGATTTTCCATTTCATGTCCTTGTACACGCTGTCAAACTGGATGATCGGGTGGGATTTGTAGAAATCCAGATCCTCATAGTTGGTGAGCTGGCCGAACACCTTTTTCCCCTTCATATGGTGGCCGTAAATGACCCAGTTGTCCGAATTCTCCTCAAGCGTCAGCCTGGCGCGCGCGTCGAGGAAGGGGGTGCCAAAGGTGTCGTACTTGTCTTTGAAATCGCGGTAGAGAAAATGCTCCGGATCCTCCTCAGAGGTCTGCACAACCGGAAAGCTGATATTGGTGTCATCAATGCTGATCCAGCCCTTGATGTTGTTGTTGATGGAATACAGGCTCGCCCAACGCTCGCCGTACCCTTCGGGCAGATTGGCAACCTGATCGGGGTCAATATTGGTATCGTGGTAGATGGTGTCTATCTCGTTGATCTTTTTCTCCGACTCATATCGGGTGAGGAAATAGTTTCCAATGTACACCGCCGAACCGATAAACACGATCAGTGCGATTAAAAAGATAATTTTACGGATGACTTCCCCGAAGCCGTCCCCCTTCCAGGGCAGCCAACTTTTGAGAAAGCGGACGATCAGCGGCGGTTTTTTGACCGCTGTGTCGTTTTGCTGTGACATTCTGCATCAGCCTCCATTCTGAAGTGATTGTTGTATCCTTAAAACGGGGAGCCCGTTTTATTCGAGTTCGGAAAGGGTGCGGCGGATGAGGTCGAGCGCATGCAGCGCCGCACGGTAGCGGATTTCTCCCCGGTCGTCTGCAAGGCCGCGCCCGAGGTTTAATTTCACGGCGCGGGTGGTGTTGCCCACCGCGACGCCGAGATAGACCAGGCCCACCGGTTTTTCTGGGGTGCCCCCGTCGGGGCCGGCAATCCCAGTCACCCCGATGCCGATATCCGCCCTGCCGTTGCGCAGTGCGCTCGCCGCCATTGCCTGGGCCACCTGTGGGCTCACAACCCCGTGGTTCGCGATGAGCTGGGGATTCACCCCGAGCTGCTCCGCCTTGATCCGGTTGGAGTAGGACACCAGACCGTACTCAAAGCAGCCGCTCGCCCCTGGGACCGAAGTGATCTTCTGAGCGATCAGCCCGCCGGTGCAACTCTCTGCAAGGGCAAGCGTCTTTCCCTTTTGGATGAGCTGGCGGACGACAACCTGCTCCAGGCTGTCGACGTCAATTCCATAAATGTACTCCCCGGCGATCTTCTCAATCTGAGCGATCGTCTCCCCGATGAGCCGTTCACACTCGTAGACGCTCGCCGCCTTGGCTGTCACCCGGGCGAGCACTTCTCCACGTTTGGCGTAGAGCGCGACGGTTGGGTTTTCATTTTCTGTGAGCTCCCCGAGCAGTTCGTCCAGCTTGGACTCCCCGATTCCGAACAGCCGGATGTTGTGCGACACAATGGTCGACTCCATAAACTGCTCGAGAAAGGGGCGCACGCTGCGGCGGTACATCGGCACTAGCTCGCGGGGAGGTCCGGGGAGCAGGATGACGCATTTTCCCGCCTTCTGCACCGCGAGCCCGGGAGCCGTGCCGTTTTCATTGGGAAACAGGCGGGCATTTTCGGGCACCATCGCCTGCTTGAGGTTGTTGCGCGGCATCTCCCGCCCGAGGTGGCTGAAATAGTCCTCAATCCTCTGCTGTGTTTCCACATCAGGACGAAGCTCAAGGCCGAATAGCTCGCACACCGTCTCTTTGGTCAAATCGTCTGTCGTCGGCCCGAGGCCGCCGGTAAAGACGATTAGATCGCTGCGGTCAAGCGCGCGCTGCACCGTCTGGCGCAGCCGCTCCCGGTTGTCTCCCACTGTTGTGTGATACAATACGTTGATGCCCAGCGACGCGAGTTCCTGAGAGAGGAACTGCGCGTGGGTATTGCAGATATCTCCGAGCAGGATCTCGGTTCCCACCGCAATAATTTCTGAATTCATAGCAAAAACCTCCCGTTGGGATGGACTGGACGGGGATTCTCCCGCAAGCTGCTGCGGGCAGCCTCCCCTAGTTTAGCTTAATCACCTTGAGCTCGGTGTTTTCAACCGCCTTTTGGATCAGAGGCTCAAAGTCAAAGCCCGCCTCCGCCTGTTCCACAAACTCGAGTTTGGGCCGAGTCCGGGGATGTCTGGGGGTAAAGACGGTGCAGCAGTCCTCATAGGGCAGAATAGATGTCTCAAAGGTTCCAATCCGGCGGGCAATTTCAATGATTTCGTTTTTATCCATGCCGATAACCGGACGAAACACCGGCATTTCACACACCGCGTCGGTGCAGGCAATTGCGCCGAGGGTCTGGCTCGCAACCTGGCCGACGCTCTCCCCGGTGATGAGGGCGTGAATGTCCTGCTGGGCACACAGCCTCTGGGCGATTTTCATCATCAGCCGCCGCATCAGGATGGTGAACAGCTCCTCCGGGCAGTGCTCTTTGAGCGCCTCCTGAATCTCGGTAAACGGCACGCAGTGAAATGTGATGTCCCCGCAATAATGGGCCATCTCTTCACAGAGAGTTTCGACCTTCTGCCGCGCGCGGTCACTGGTGTAGGGGGGGCTGACAAAATGCACCGCGTGAAGCTGGAGCCCCCGCTTGGCCATCATGTAGCCTGCAACAGGGCTGTCAATGCCGCCCGAAACCAAAAGCATCGCTTTTCCGCTCGAGCCCACCGGGATTCCACCCGCGCCGGGGAATTTGTTTGCGTACACATACGCCGCCACCTCCCGGATCTCGACCAGGACGGTGACGTCCGGGTTGTGCACGTCCACCTTGAGGTGGGGAAACGCTTCAAGCAGCGCGCCGCCGAGCTCCCGGGTGATTTCAGGGGATTTCATTGGAAAATGCTTGTCCGAGCGCTTGGCCTCCACCTTAAAGGTCGCCGCCGCACTGAGATCTTCGGCGAGGTATTTGATCGCCTTGTCCCGGATGAGCGCAAAGTCCTTGCTCACAACCGCCGCGCGGGCGTAGGCTGAGATGCCGAACACCTTGCCCACCCGCTGACATACCTCGTCGAGGTCAATCTCCTCGTCGAGAGGCCGCACATAGATGGTCGACTGAGCGCGTTTGAATTCAAATTTACCGAGGCTTCCGATGCGGTGGCGGACATTTTTGACGAGGATGTCCTCAAATGTCCCGCGGTTGAGCCCCTTGAGGGCGATTTCGCCCTCTTTTAAGAGGATAATTTCTTTCATGAATGGCTCCTTTAGTTGCGCGTTTTATTTCTGTTTAACCAGGGTGTTGATTCCCTCCTGAAGCACTTGAACAAACTGCCTGACCTGTCGGTCGGTGTTGGTGTAGCCAAAGCTCACCCGGATGGCGGTATCAATCCGCTCAGCGGGCAGGCCCATCGCTCCGAGCACCCCGCTGCGGGCGCCCTTGGAACAGGCCGAGCCGCTCGAGACGTAGATTCCTCTGCTCTCGAGAAAGTGCAGCATGATTTCGGAGCGGATTCCCGCAACCGAAAAGTTGAGGATGTATTCCACCCCGTCCTCAGGGGAATTGACCGTGACATCGGGAATCTCGCTGAGCAGCTCCCGCAGGTGCTCGTTCAACCGGACGTAGAGCAGCCGGTTTTTGCTGATGTTGGTGGAAAACTTGTCTACGCTCGCACCAAACGCGGCGATGAGCGGCACGCTCTCGGTGCCGGAACGCAGCCCCCGCTCCTGGCCGCCGCCGAACACCTGCGGCAGCACCCGCACTCCTTTGCGGACAAACAGTGCGCCGATTCCTTTGGGGGCGTAAATTTTGTGTCCGCTCACACTCATCAGGTCAACCGGTGTCTTGGACAGCTTAAAGCTGATTTTGCAAAACGACTGCACCGCGTCGACGTGGAGGATGACGCCGGGGTTTTTCCGCTTCACCCGCTGGGCGATCTGTTCGATGGGCAGCTTCATGCCCGTCTCGTTGTTGACGTGCATCAAAGTGACAAGTAGGGTGTTTTCATCCACCGCATCCTCAAAGTCCTGTGCCTGAAAATGCCCCGTTGCATCCGGCGAGATGCGCACGACTTCAAATCCCTGCTGTTCCAGCTCTGCGACAGGACCCGCGACCGAAGGGTGTTCCACTGAAGTCGTCACGATTTTGTTTCCGCTGCGACGGTAGGCTTTTACTGCGCCGAACACTGCGAGGTTGTTGCTCTCAGTCGCTCCCGAGGTGAAGGTGAGCTCTCCCGGCTGGCAGCCCAGCGCGCCCGCAAGGATTTTACGGGCCCTGTTTACCGTGTTTTCAGCGTCCAACCCCATCCGGTGGAGCGAAGAGGGGTTTCCATAGGTCGCTGTCATTGCCTGAATTGCCGCCTGGACGGCTTCGTCGCAGACCTGAGTCGTCGCGGCGTTGTCAAAATAGATTTCGTTCATGATGTCCCTCTCCAACCAGAATAGATTAATGTATTCATTATACATCATATCCGGTCGAAAATCCAGTTGACAGGATGTGAATTTTTATTGGATAAATCTGGTGGCCCCCGCAAACAATACTGTTATACATTGAAACGGAGGTGTTTCCCTTATGGAACGAAAATTCTCAAAGCGGACAATTGTCCGGATTTACTGTTTTGCCCTCGCTCTCGCCCTGCTGCTCGGCACCGGGTGGTACTCCTCCCACCGGAAGGCAGAGGAGTACCGCAGACAGCTTGAGGCGGGGTATATGCGTGCGGTCGATGAACTCACATCCTACCTCGAGGATCTTCACACCGACCTGACCAAAAGCATGTACACCGGCACTCCCCTCCAGCTCTCCAAGCTGAGCTCGCGAATTTACCAGCAGGCAGGCCTTGCGAAAAATTCCCTCGAACAGATCCCGACAAGCGGGATGAACCTCTCAAACACCTACAAGTTTCTCTCCCAGGCGGGGGACTATGCGCTCTCCCTCGCCCACAAGACTGCTGCAGGGGACCCGCTCTCCAACGAGGAACGCGCTTCCCTCAAGCAGCTCGACAACTATTGTCAAAGCATGAAGGAGCAGCTCTACCTCCTGCAGGACGAGCTGCTCACCGGAGGGGTGAGCTTTCAAAAATTGCAGAGCATCGGCAACCTTGTAGATGACCAGCAGGTGCAGCAGGCGGGGAATTTTGGGGACGGCTTTCAGGAATTTGAGGACAGCCTGGAGGGCACCCCCTCACTGATCTACGATGGCCCGTTTTCCGACCACATTCTCGAACGGGAGCCCCGCATGACCAAAGACGCCGCCGAGGTGTCGCGGGATCAGGCGAGGGAACTCGCCTCCAACTGCTCGGGAATCCCCGCAAGCCAGCTAGAGGATGGAAATGACGAGGATGGAAAGATGCCTTCCTACGCATTTTCTTCGGGAGATCTGACCGCATCCGTGACCAAAAACGGAGGTTACCTCTGCTATCTGATCAACTCGCGCGCTGTAGGGGAGGCCCGCATCAGCGTGGAGGAGGCGCTCAACCGGGCGCGCAGCTGGTTGGACCGCCTTGAGATCGGCCCGTTGGTTCAGACCTACTATGAAGTTTCGGGGCAGGTCGTCACCATCAACTACGCGGCGCAGGACGGCGACATCACCTGTTACACCGACCTGGTCAAGGTGAGCGTGTCGCTCGACGAGGGGGATGTGACCGGATACGATGCGCGGGGTTACCTCACCAACCACCAACAGCGCGATTACCCCGAACGCAAAATCTCTGCAGAGCAGGCGCAGGAGTCGCTCAGTCCGCTGCTCACTCCAGACGCTCCCCGGCTGGCGCTCATCCCCACTTCAGGGCTCAACGAGCAGTTGTGCTACGAATTCCGCTGTACCGCGGAGGACGGGCAGCAGGTGCTCGTCTACATTGACGTGGAAACGGGAGAGGAAGCCCAGATTCTCCTGCTCTACATCAGCGACGGCGGCACCCTGACGGTCTGATACTGTTGCCGAATCCGCATTAAAAAGTTGCCGCTTGGGCCGACTGATCGTCGCTTTCCGGTTTCTGTACCGATCAGCGGCGCACTCTGAACATTTGCGCCTGTCCTCTTCGATTTTCTTTGCTCAGGTGACAGGTACGAATGCTCCGGGAATGTGGGCGAACAGATCCTTTCACACGACAGCGTCGGCATATAGGCGCAAAAAGGCAGTTTTCTCCACAGGAACGTTGTATGAGAGGCGTGTTTTCAGGCTTGTGCTGTTCTAAAGGCAGGAAATGTTAGGATTCCCTGCCCTGAACCAGTCGCTGGTGGTTTGGCTTGCAGTTTTCCCGCATTTCGACTATACTGAAAGAAAACATTCAGTAGGAGGGAAGCTCGATGGTCCTCACCATTGACATCGGAAATTCCACCATCGCAGTCGGCGGCTACTGCGGCGATCAGCTGCGGTTTCTCGCAAACCTGCGCACCGATCGGCTCAAAACAGCGGATGAATACGCCGTGCTTTTCAAATCCACCCTTGAGCTGCACGAGTGTAGCCCGCGGGAGATCACCGGGGCAATCCTCGCGTCAGTCGTCCCTTCGCTTGTGGCCCCAATCCGGCAGGCGATCCTGCTGCTCAGCGGCGCTGACAGCCTAGTGGTCGGCCCTGGCATCAAGACGGGGCTCAACATCCGCATCGACGACCCAGCCCAGCTCGGCACTGATTTTGTCTGCGTTTCGGTGGCGGCGATTCACAAATTCTCCTGTCCCCTCATCGTCTTTGAGATGGACACTGCCACCACAATCGCCGCGATCAACCGAGACAGGCAGTTCATCGGAGGAGCCATCCTGCCCGGCGTGAAAATTTCACTCGACGCGCTCTCCCAGCGCACCGCGCAGCTGACCCAGATCAGCCTGGACCAGCCTCCAGCGTCGGTTGTGGGAAAGAACACCGCAGATTCGATGAAATCCGGTGTGTTCTTTGGTACAGCCAGTATGATCGACGGAATGATCGAGCGCTACCGGGAGGTGCTCGGCGACGGGATGACCGCCGTTGCGACCGGAAGCCTCGCCCAGCCCATTCTCCCCCTCTGCCGACACAAGGTTGTATACGACCCCAACCTCACCCTTGAGGGTCTCAGGATTCTCTACCAAAAAAATGCAGATCCCATTTAGATCAAATTTCCCCAAGCCGAGTTGCACTTGCCCCTGCCGCAGTGCTTTTGCCATGTCATTCCGACTGCGTTTAGCAAGGGTATCTGATCGCAATTCCGGCTGGAGAGCGCTTTAAAAAGCAGTCTCCAGCGCTGTGTCTGTAGCCTGGGTCATTTTGTTTGTAAGCACAGCAGTCGCCCTTTCTCTGCCCCTTAGAAAAGGCCTGCTGATGCAGCAAAAGTGGGTACAAGATTCCCTTGATTGTTTCTCAGCACAAGTCAAAACCTCTGGTAAAGCCGGAGGCATGAGATAGCCCTAGAAGAGCATGGTGCGGACAACGCCCCGAAAAGATCTGCTAACTGCATTGCTGATTCGGGCAACCCCTGAAGGGGTATTGTTTTATGCCTTAGATTCCTTGCATATTTCGGTGCAAACACTATGTGATATTAACACCCCCACTTCGTATACCCTAAGGGGCAGGCTCTGTTCTAAACTGTTTATGTCTTTTTCTGTCATGGAAAAGACCTCCTCGATATTTTTAGTTAGGTTGCAGACCTTAACTTTAGTTTATTGGGGAGTTTTCATTCTGTCCATAGCTTAAGCTTTTTCTTTTCCACTGGCAGAGCCGGTAGTTCACTTACGCAAAACAAAGAAATGCCCCGTCCTTTCAGAAAAGGGCGGGGCATCTTTTATTCAGTTGCTTCAGAACCATCCTCATTCCCGTTTGAGCCGGACTCCGGCGGAGTAGAGGATTCCGGCGGGTCTTCCGGTTCTGTAGGTTCGTTGGGCGGATCGATGGAACTGGTGTGATTCGGCGGGCTCTGGGAGGTGTTTCCGCTGCTGCTCGTCGTTCCCCCGTTGTTGGAGGATTTACTCGAACTGCTGGGGGCTCGATAGCTGCTCGTCGTATTGGTATTATCGTCGTCATCATCGTCATTGTAGGAGCTGCGACCCGAGTTCGACGAGCTGTACTTTTCAGACTTTTGCACCCGATGCCCCGTCGTAGGCGGCACGTTCTCCTCGACGTACTGCTCTGGCTCAACGTCGTCGTAAATATACGCCCGAAGAACCTGGGAAGCGTAGCTCAGGTTGTAGTAGACACAGGACTGCCCGTTCATGTAGTAGTCCGCATCAAGGGTGTATTCCACCAGCGGCACACGGGTCTGAGAGAAGGTGACGTTGCGCGTCATAATCTTGGCCATGTCAAAAATTTTATCATAAGTGAGGCTAGTCTCGACCAAAGGGATCATTTTGCGGATAAACTCCGGATATTCCCAAAAATCCATTTTGAGCGCCTTGTTGAACATCTGCTCCATCACTTCGCGCTGACGGTCAGTGCGGCCGTAGTCGCCATAGGAGCCGTTGGGGTTGTCCACATAACGGATGCGGGCGTATCCCACCGCCTGGATCCCGTTGAGGGTCTGAAGCCCCGCCTGATTGATGCCGGGCGTGTCCTTGCTCAGTCCGAGCTCCTTAATCTGCTCGCCGATGCTCGCGTTTGCGTTTACTCTCTCTTCCTCGGTGACATAAATCTCAACGCCCCCCACTGCATCGACGATTTCCGCCATGTTTGCAAAATTCACCGTCGCGTAGTCCCGGATGTTGAGGCCGAAGTTTTCGTTGATCGTCCGAATTGCAAGCTTTGGTCCCCCCAGTCCGTAGACGTCGGTGAGCTTGCGGTCGCCATAGCCGTCCACCTCGACAATGGAATCGCGCATAATCGAGGTAAGCTTGATCTTGTTGTGCAGCTTGTCGACGCTAATGACCATCACCGAGTCGGAATTGCCTTTGAAGGAATCCTTATCGCGGCTGTCAACGCCAAACAGAGCGATATTGGTGATTTCTTTCGAGCTGTCGTCAAGCGGCTCATTGCCGGACGAGATCCCCAAATCAGAATCGGTGTGGACAAATTCTACCGGATGAAAACTTCCAAATATCGAGATGGCGTACGCTGCGCCGGCGCCCAATAGCGCCACCAAAGCGACAACGACTCCAATGACAATCTTCTTTTTTCGGGAGAGGCTTTTCAAAATCATCAACCTTTCGACAATAGATAGATGTATTCTACAATATCATACAACAAAGAATTTTATCTGTTTTTTTTATGTACGGTTTATGAACTGTGAAGCGAAAGATTGTGAACAATGCTCGTAAAATGTAAATCAATGGTTTTTTTCGCTCATTTTACAATCCATCCCGCAAAGTTCCTGCACTTCTTCGTTCAAACTGACTATTTAACAGCAAACCTTGTGCTTCGTTATAGGATTTCCGTCAATTTCAATATTATTTTAAATATGTAAGCGATTCAAATATTTATATATTATGGTGATTTTTGTTAATTAAAATTAGCATAAAATAAAGATTTAAATTCATTGGTTTTTGTTTAATCATACAAAATACGCTGAAATATCGATTTTTTTGTAAAAAGTTGTCCCATTTTGCGATTTTTTAGGGTTGTTATAAGTGATGGAGTTTTTTCCTACGCTCTATCCGGGGAGCTGTACACTCTCCGTTTTCATCCCTATTCCCATTTTTAGAGTACAGTGCAGCTTTGGAGTCCTTCCCCAACTTCTCCAAGAGCGCACAAATTCTCCACAGCAAAACGACCGCAGGTGCTGAACTGCGGTCGTTTTTTTATCCGAGAAAACTTTTGTCCACTGTGATGATCGGGTGAAAGCGGCTGTCTTTGCACTTGAGTCTTTGGATAATCTCCTCCTCAACCTGTTTGTCGCTCATCTCCATGCGGTAAGGCACCAGCACATCAAAGATCAAATTGATCTGTTGTCGACCATCAAGCATCCGGAAATCATGCATATCGTATTCCGGGTTGATTTCCGCCAGCGTGTTGACGACGATCTGACGCATCTCGTTCACCCTCTGGTCATCCGTTACAATTGGGTCAAGGTGCATGAGCACTGTGATGCCGAGTTTTGCACCAATCTCCCGCTCTGCGCGGTCAATGATCTCGTGGGCAAACAGGATGTCGTTGTTGGCCGGCACCTCGGCGTGCAGCGTTGCGATTACCCGGTTCGCACCGTAATTGTGGATGACAATGTCGTGAATGCCGACAATCTCCTCATAGCCGAGCACCAGCTCTCGAATATTGGTGACGAGTTCGGGGGAGGGCGGCTGGCCGAGCAGCGGGCTGATGGTGTCCAGCAGGATCTTAATTCCCCCAATGAGAACCGCCAACGCAATGAGCACCCCCAGGTAGCCGTCGATGGGAAACCCCACAAATCTGCTCAGCACGAGCGAAATGATCGCAACCGTCGTTGTCGCCACATCGCTGAGGCTGTCAAACATGACAGCCTTCACAGTGGAGGAACCGCCCATCGCCTTGCCAAACGCGCTGTTTGCGTAGCCCATCCAGAGTTTGACTGCCACCGCAGCGAGTAGCGCAATCAGCATGATCAGGTTAAATTCCACTTTGGCGGGGTGCAAAATCTTGTCCACCGAGCTCTGAACAAACTGAAAGCCCACCATCAGAATCAGGACGGAGACCACCACGCCCGCGACGTATTCGGTGCGACCGTAGCCAAACGGGTGTTTTTGATCCGGAGCCTTGTTGGACAACTGAAAGCCGGCAATGGTCACCAAAGCGGAACCGGTGTCCGATAGGTTGTTGAATGCATCGGCGGTGACCGCGACGCTCCCCGACACCATGCCGATGATCAGCTTGATGATAAATAGAAAAATATTGCACAGCACATTGACGATCCCGCTCAGAATACCGACCCGCTGTCGGTACCCCGGCCGCTCCGGATCTCCGCCAAATTTTCGGATAAAAAAGCGAACCATCCTGTCATCTCCCTCTCTTGGTATATTGAATTATTATAGGAGAGTTCCCCTTCTTTGTCAAACAGTTTAGGACGTGGATTTTTGTTTGAAATCTGGTTCTTTTTCTCATATTTTTTAGTAAAATGTACTTTTTTAGCTGTTTTCTATAAAAACTTGTCAAAAAAACACCATAAATAAGTAGTCAAATGACATTGTATCTTTTCGAGAATTGGGGTATAATATAAGTGCAGTCAAAGAAACTGCATGAAAGATTGACAGACCTCTCTATTTAGAATATATCTTCTTCTCTCCCCCCGTTGCCTGAGTTCGCGTCTCCCCCGGCGCATTGAACTCAGGCAACACGCTTTTTTCAGACCAACGCGCAGCCAAATTGGCAGCGCGTTTTTTTGCGTTTTAGAGACACCCTCAAATTTGTCTTTTTTGCCAAAATGAAATCGCATATTTTTGACAATAAATTCAAAAAATAAAGAGAAAGAAAACAAGATCAAACAGTTTTCAGAGAAAAACCTTAATTTTTAAAAGAAAACATGAATCAGATGGCGCGCTCGATTGTGAAAGAGTCCGCAAGGAACTCACGGCGGGATCGCTTTTCATACATTCTGCCGTTCTTCTCTTTGCAATCTGCCCAGACGGGATCCGTTTATCTGGATTGTGACTCTGCCATCCAGCGCTGTTTGAGCTGCTTTGCCTGGGCAACATAACAAGGAAAAGTTGGATGCATGAGAACCGAGTCCAACAGAATCTTTGCTTGTTCAGCCCGGTTTGTCTGGAGATAAATCCTTGCTAAATAGAGGTCACAGCTAGCTGTTAGATTTGAATCCCCCTTTGCTGCGCCTGCAAAAAAAGCTTTTCGCTCTCTTGAAGCGCACCTTGATGGTAGAGCAGCTGCGCTTTGGTGTCGAGCAAATTAGAATGATAGGGGCGACAAAAAAGAGACTGGTTTTGGAGGGTTTTTTCAATATATTCCTCTCCATCCTGAAAGCAGGCAGCCGCTGACTTCAGATCGCCGACCGCCAGATAATAGCAGGTCAGATTGTTGTAATACAGCATTTTATTCATGCGTTTCGATCTGGGGGGCTGAATTTCCCATAAAATTCGGATGGCAACGTCGTACTGCCCCTGCAAGTAATAGGCGTGCGCCAAATCCGACTGAAGCGTGTGAATGTGAGCTTGCAGGACCAGTCGGGAAAGCCATCTCTTCGTCTCCTGTATGTAGCGCACGGTATCCATCTGTTCCCATAAAATGCGGAGATTTTTTTCCCTTTTGAGTGCAAATCGGAGATTGATCGCAAAAACAATCCCCTCCACCAATACAAAAACGAGGAAAAAGCACAGCAAGCTCCTCAGCACATCAGAAAAAATCCAGTCCAGAACATCCACAACAATGCTCCCTCTTCTGCCAACACAATCAACACGGTTGTCCTTTTGCTTTTATTATAAACCAGGGGCTGGATGCCGTCAATGAAATCAAAAGATTTAAATTGCAAAATTCGACAAATTATGGTATCCTATACTGGTAGCAAAAGGTAGCCCCGGAGGATGGTTGGCCACGCCCTTGTGAAAGGGGGTGGCGTTTGTGGATTTGATGTCCTTAATCATTG
>EQ973339.1:112573-116332 GCA_000158655.1 [Clostridium] methylpentosum DSM 5476 | reverse complement strand
AGCCAAAAGCTTAATCATGAATCATATTGGATCGGGCCAGCCGTCTTTGACGGCAACCTTTTGCTGCTTTTATTATATACTGAATTGTGCAGGATGTCAATATCCGGATAACTTCAAAAACCCATTGCAAATCAGGTTGCAATATTCGACAAATTATGGTATCCTGTACTGGTAGCAAAAGGTAGCCCCGGAGGATGGTTGGCCACGCCCTTGTGAAAGGGGGTGGTGTTTGTGGATTTGATGTCCTTAATCATTGTTTTTTTGATTTTGGAAGCGCTTAAAGAGCTGATCAAATACATAAAAAGTAAACGACCATCACTCCCACAAGTGATGGTCGCTTGATTGAGCCAAAGGCTCAATCATGTAGATACATTTGCGATGGGCCAGCCGTCTTTTGACGGCAACCTTTTGCTACTTTTATTATAAGCCGGGCAAGCCACATTGTCAAGTGATTCTCCAAACACAAATCAATTACTTCAAAAATCTATTGAGTACTTTTTACTCTGTTAACAATGTTTTTATCAGTCTATTGCCCTCTGTTCGCTATCCTCCGATTCATCGATATAGATTTCATGCCCTAATTTGAGCCAAAACCCGACCTCAAAAGATGTAATATGCTAAAATGGAAAAAGTTTAGCGAAATTTTTTCTAAAACTCAGTGTAAACAAAAAAATATAGTATAATATTCTTGAGGTGATTCGAAATGCAAGAAAAACACAAAGAGGAATTTCGTTTATTTGGCTACAACCTAAAAACTCATCGAATCCAGTGCAACCTGACCATCCGGCAGCTCTCCGCGATCACCGGCATCCCCAAGCGGCTTTTACGCCGGGCGGAACAGGGTGTCATCACCGAGCAGTTCAACTCGGTCCACCTCCACTATCTCGCCCTCGCCCTGCACACCACCCCCTCCACCCTGCTCCCAATCAAAATTGAGCCAAATTCTTGACGCTTTCCCGGGAACATGGTACTATAATACTGAATTGCAGCCGCGTCTTTCAAAAAACACGGCCAGACAAAAAATAGAATCAGATAAGGTGGAAATACTAGAATGGCAAACAAAGTGAGAACCCGTTTTGCACCCTCCCCAACCGGCTATATGCATGTGGGCAACCTGCGCACCGCGCTCTACGCCTACCTGCTCGCCAAGAAGGATGGCGGCACCTTTATCCTGCGCATTGAGGACACCGACCGGGAGCGCTATGTCGAGGGCGCGGTGGACATCATTTACAACACCCTGCGCAAAACAGGGCTGATCTGGGATGAGGGCCCAGATATCGGCGGCGACTACGGCCCTTACATTCAGAGCGAGCGGATGGGGATGTTCAAGGACTATGCCCTCCAGCTCGTGGAAAAAGGCGAGGCTTATTACTGCTTCTGCGACAAGGACAGGCTGGAGGAACTGCGCAAAATCCAGCAAGCGTCCAATATCGCCCCCAAATACGACGGCCACTGCCGCCATCTGACCCCCGAGGAGATCCAGGAAAAGCTCGACGCGGGCGTCCCCTATGTCATCCGCCAGAAGATGCCGCTCGAGGGCACGACCACCTTCCACGACGAGGTGTTCGGGGACATCACGGTGGAAAACTCCACCCTCGACGACCAGATCCTCATCAAAACCGACGGCATGCCGACCTACAACTTCGCTAACGTCGTTGACGACCACACCATGGGCATCACCCATGTGGTCCGCGGCAACGAGTACCTCTCGTCCGCGCCGAAATACAACCTGCTGTACAAATCCTTTGGCTGGGAGCCCCCAGTCTACATTCACTGCCCGCCCGTCATGAAGACAGCCACTGAAAAGCTCTCCAAGCGAAACGGGGACGCGTCGTTTGAAGACCTCATCGCCAAGGGTTACCTCACCGAGGCAGTGGTCAACTACATCGCGCTGCTCGGCTGGAGCCCCAAAGGGGAGCGGGAAATCTTCACCCTGCAAGAGCTCTGCCAGGAATTTGACATCAACGGCATCTCCAAGTCGCCCGCGATCTTTGACAACCAAAAGCTCAAGGCGATCAACGGGGAATACATCCGCAAAATGAGCATCGAGCAGTTCCAGGAGATGGCGACCCCCTACATCCGCCAGACCTGCAAAAAAGAGGACGTTGACCTGAGACTGCTCGCCGAGGTGCTGCACCCCCGCTGCGAGCTGTTTACCGACATCCCGGAACAGGTCGATTTCATCGACGCGCTGCCGGAATACGACAACGCCATGTACTGCCACAAAAAGATGAAGACAAACGAGGAAAATTCCCTCGAGGCACTCAAAGAAGTGCTTCCTGTGCTCGAAGCGCTCGACGAGTGGAACATGGACAGCATTCACACCGCCCTGTTTGACCTCATCGCCAAGCTCGAAGTCAAAAACGGCCGGATCCTCTGGCCGGTGCGGGTTGCGACATCCGGCAAGCAGTTCACCCCGGGCGGCGGCATTGAAATCTGCGCCCTGCTCGGCAAGGAGGAGAGCCTGCGCCGCATCCGCAAGGGAATCGAACAACTTTCTTAACACAACACACAACGGGAATGCCGGCACTGCCGCGCATTCCCGTTTTCGGCTGATCCCCCTAGCTGGCAACTGACAACCAGCGTATAGCCGCACACGCATTCTGAACCAGTTTTTCATGAAACCTAGGTAAAAGACCCAATCAATCTCAAAGGAGGAGTTCTTATCAAAATCGTCATTCTCGACAGCCACACCCTTGCGGGAAACGACCTCCCGCTGACCGATTTCAACCAGTTCGGAGAGGTCGCCAACTACAACCGCACCGAACCGGATCAAGTGGTCCAGCGGATCGGAGACGCTGAAATCGTACTGTCCAACAAAACGAGGATTACCAACGAGATGATCGACGCTTGCCCCAATCTCCAATACATCGGTGTTCTCGCAACCGGCTACAACATCCTCGACCCCACCTATGCCGCACAAAAGGGGATTGTGGTGACCAACATCCCAAGCTATTCCTCCCGGGCGGTCGCCCAACTGACCTTTGCCTACCTGCTGCAATTTGCCAACAAGGTCACCGCACACGACGTAGCCGTGAAGCGGGGGGATTGGGAACGCTGCGACGACTTTTGCTTTTACTACCCCACCTTTGAGCTGTGGAACAAAACCATCGGGCTCATCGGCTTTGGCAGCATCGCGCAGGAGGTAGCAAAGCTCGCCCAGGCGTTCGGCATGGAGGTGCTGGTCTACGCCCGCCATCCTAAGCCGGAGCTTGAGACCGACCGCCTCGCTTTTACCAGCCTGGAAGACCTACTCAAGCGAAGCGACGCGGTTTCCATCCACGTCCCGCTCAACGACGAAACCCGGGGGATGATCAACCTCGATCGACTCTCCCTGATGAAGCAGTCGGCGCTGCTCATCAACACCGCCCGTGGGCCGGTTGTGGTGGAAAAAGACCTCGCCGCCGCGCTCAACGCGGGACTGATCGCGGGCGCTGCGGTCGACGTGGTTTCCAAAGAGCCGATCCGTCCGGACAATCCCCTGCTCAAGGCAAAAAACTGCATCATCACCCCGCACATCGCCTGGGCGAGCTTTGAGACCCGCAAACGGCTGCTCGGCATCGCGGTGGACAACGTCAAGGCATTTTTAGGCGGCACACCGGTCAACCGAGTGAATTGAGGGTGCACAGGACGCCAACCGTGCCGTCCGGCTGATCGCGCTGTTGTCATACACCTCAAAAGACAGGGTGCAATAGTTGAAATCAGAACCAAAGCCCTCGTCTATTCAAACCCACGTTGTCCCTCATTCTATGGAACAAC
>EQ973339.1:101628-111831 GCA_000158655.1 [Clostridium] methylpentosum DSM 5476 | reverse complement strand
CAAAAAATCCGGTGTATAGCACCGGATTTTTATTGTCATAACTTTAGTGAAAAGAAACCACAACAAAAGGTTTTCGCTTTGAACATAGGACGAAGCGAACGACAAAAATCATTTGGCTCAACACGAAAAGTCATAAGGAAATTTCTGCAGTCGCAGTACAGGCGATACGATTGACCGATTTTCAGTGCCTCTTGAGAGGCGGGCCGGTATGATGCCCTTCGAGGGCTGGTGTCAACCATTCGTTCAACTGGTGGTTTCAATTGACCATTCTTTCCATTAAGAATTCATCAGCCCGAGAATCTCCTCCATGGTAGGCAGCGCGTGGATCGAACCCTTGCGGGTGGTGGTCATCGACCCGGTCGCATTGGCAAACGAGAGGCAGTCGAGCAGCTCCTGCTGGGACAGCGACTCGGGAGAGGCGGACGCGTGCAGCATCTTGTAGAGGAATCCGCCCATAAAGGAATCCCCTGCCGCAGTGGTGTCCGCCACCTTGACCGGATATGCGGTCATCGACACGGTGCATTCCCGGTTGAGCGCGAGAGCTCCATCCCCACCGAGGCTGATGAGGACAACCTTGAGATTTTCATAGCGGTCGAGCAGCTCCTGCGCGCCCTGCTTAAAATCGGTGCAGCCGGTCAGGAACACCAGCTCCTCCTCCGAGAGCTTGAGGATGTTGGCATAGGCGACTCCCTTGAGGATCCACTCTTTGGCAAGCGCAGCGCTCTCCCACAGATTCAGACGGAGATTGGGATCATAGGAGATGAGTTTGCCCTTCTCACGGGCGTATTCCGCTGCGGCAAATGTGGCGCTGCGGGAGGGCTCCGCCGTCATCGACACCGAGCCGAAGTGAAAGATACGGCAGTCGTCGATCATCCCCCGGTTGACTTCCTCTGGGGAGAGCATGACGTCGGCAGTGTGGTTGCGGTAAAAGCTGAAGGAACGGTCCCCCGTCTCGCTCAGGTGGACAAACGCAAGGGTCGTCTGATACTCGTCCGAGAGCACCATGCCTTGGGAAGAGACGCCGTTGTCGTCGAGCGTCTGTTTCAGAGCGTGACCGAACGGGTCGTTGCCCACTTTGCCGATAAACCCGGCACTGCACCCGAGTTTGGCAAGCATACACAGCATGTTGGAGGGCGCCCCACCCGGATTGCGTTCAAAAATTGGATTGTGATTTGCAGAAACCCCGACCGGGGTAAAGTCGATGAGCATCTCACCCAGAGCAACAACATCATACATAGAAATCACCTTCACCTTTCAAAAAGTCCACCAAGCAGTCTTTATTTGTAACGCCTGGTGTATTTTTTCTTTTTCCTGCGCTTGTTGTAGAGCACGACGAGCACGATATACGCAATGATAAACGCAATTAGAATTGCGAGAATCAACAGGAACCACCAGGAAGTGACAACGGTTTTGGCCAGATACAGGGTATAGGCGATCTGGCTGCGGTCGACGTCCTCTGCGGCGACAACCGTCACTGTCTGCACCACTTCGTTTTGGAGCTTGAGCTGCACCTCTCCAATTTTATCCCCCTTGCGGATGGGCGCCTGCACCGTTTCGGGCAGGCTGGAGGTGTCCCACATCACAGCCTCTTCCTTGACATCCTTGGGCAGCAGTTCGGACACCGCGTCCTGGGTGGTGAGCACCAGCGAGTCGGTCCCCTTGGCAAACTCCACCTTGACATCATTCGGAATCGTCTTGCTGCCCGGGCGGGCGAGCACTTTGCTCTCAAAGGTCTTGAACGCCCAGTCGTACAGGGCGGCATGGTCTGAGTAGGTGACAAAGCTGTTCTGACCGTGCGCGCCAAGGGTCACCAGCAAATAGGTGTAGCCGTCCTGCTTCGCCATTGTGACCAGATTAAAATACTCGTTGCTTGTCCCTGTTTTGATGCCCTGCACATAGCTGCGGGAGTACCCTCCGTTCAAGTCGGTGTTTGAGGACATCATCTTGTTGGTGTGGGAAATGACGCGCGGCTCAGGATGTTTGTTGGTCGCCGCCATCGTGTAGGAATAGGTGGTGGCAATCTCCCGGAATCGCGCACCGATCTGTTCGTTGGTGAGCGCGTAGTTGGTGATCAGGTACATGTCGTAAGCGGTTGTCAGCTGGTCGGGCTCGTCGAGGCCGTGAGCATTGACAAAATGGGTGTTGGTGCAGCCGATCTCTTCCGCCTTTGCGTTCATCATGTCAACAAACTTCTGAATATCCCCCTCGCCAATGTAATCGGCGATTATGCTCGCCCCCTCACAGGCAGAGCGGAGCATGAGAGCATAGAGCAGGTCCTTCATCGAAAGCTGTTCATCGACGCGCAGGTCCGCGTTGGAGGCAGAGAGCCCGTAAAGCTGGTCAAACACATAGGCAGGCGCTGTGACCATCGTGTTGTCGATGTCGTCGATGGTTTCCAGGGCAATAATCGCAGTCATGATCTTTGTCGTCGACGCAGGGAGATACTGCGTCTGTGCGTTTTTCTCATAAATGACCTTGCCCGTTTCCATATTGACAAGATAGGCCGCTTCGCTGTTGATTTCAAAGTCTGGGGTATAGGCCGCCTGCGCTGTGAGCGGGGCAAACAGCGAGACAAGGACGATGCAGGGAAGTAGCAGAAAAATTAATCGCTTCAATATAGACAATCTCCTCAAAATAGTGTATTATTTAAATTAAGTATAACAAAATAGCGGGGCAATTTCAATTGCAAACCGTCACTTATTTGTGAAGGATTCGTGAAACTTGTCCGCATGACTACATAGAAATCTGAGGAGGAAACCACTATGTCAACCAACTACAAGCTGGCAACCATCGCCGTACGCGGCGGTTATGACGGGGAACCCACCACACATTCGACCGAAGTCCCCCTCTATCTGACAAACGCCTACAGTTTTGACAGCATTCAGCACGCTCAGGATCTGTTCTCCCTCAAGGAGCCGGGCAACATCTATTCCCGCCTCTCCAATCCCACGGTGGACATCATGGAAAACCGCATCGCACAGCTCGACGGCGGCGCCGCTGCGCTCGGCTTTGCCTCCGGCCACGCGGCGATTTTTAACACCATTGTCAACCTCGCCTCCGCCGGAGATGAGGTCGTCTCATCGATTCAGATTTACGGCGGCGCGATCAACATGCTCGGCGTCTCACTCAAACGGCTCGGCATCACAGTCAAATTTGTCGATCCCGCCAACCTCGAGGAGTGGGAAAACGCAATCACTGACAAGACAAAAGCCCTCTTTTTTGAGACGATCGGCAACCCGAATGCCAACGTCGCCGACATCGCTGCAATCGCAGAGATCGGCCACAAGCACGGCATTCCGGTCATCGCCGATTCGACCTTTACCACCCCCTACCTCTGCAGGCCGATTCAGTTCGGCGCCGACCTGGTCATCCACTCGGCGACCAAATTCCTCGGCGGCCACGGCGCGGTCATGGGCGGGGTTGTTGTCGACGCAGGTTCTTTCCAGTTTAAGGGCAACCCCCGCTTCCCCCTCTTCAACGAGCCGGATGAAAGCTACCACGGGGTGGTCTTTGCGGACACCGACGCCCCCTTTATCCTGCGTCTGCGCGCGCTGATTACCCGCGATCTCGGCGCCTGCATGTCCCCCTTTAACGCGTATATGATTTTACAGGGCCTTGAGACCCTTCATCTGCGGATGCAGCGCCACTGTGAGAACTCGCTGAAAGTCGCGCAGTTCCTTGAACAGCATCCCGACGTTTCGTTTGTCAACTATCCGATGCTCCCCTCGAGCCCCGATTATCCGCTGGTGCAGAAGTACTGCCCCAACGGCGCGGGCGCTGTCTTCACCTTCGGACTCAAGGGCGGACGCGAACGGGGACGTCGGTTTGTCGAGGCGCTCAAGCTGTTTATCCACTGCGCAAACGTGGGCGACAGCAAATCAATTGTCACCCATCCCGCAACAACGACACACTCCCAGCTGTCCTCTGAGCAGCTCAAGGCAGCGGGCATTTCAGAGGAAACCGTCCGTCTCTCGATCGGCATTGAAGACTGCGACGATATCATTGCGGATCTGGATCAGGCGATCCGCGCATCCGCCAATTAGGAGGAACCCACGAGTGATTTGGATTACCGGAGATAAGCACGGCCAGATTGAGGCGTTTGAGGAAGACTCCCGCTACAAAAAGATCAAGAAGCGGGATACCCTCATCGTCTGCGGAGATTTCGGCTTTGTGTGGGACGGCTCCAAGCAGGAAATGAAAAACCTGAAGTGGCTCGACAAGCGCAAATACACCATCGCGTTTGTCGACGGCTGCCATGAAAATTTTGACCTGCTCTCCCACTACCCGATTGTTGACTTCTGCGGCGGAAAGGCCAGAGAGCTCGCCGACAACATTTATCAGTTGATGCGGGGCGAACTCTACGAGATCGACGGAAAAAAGGTGCTCTCCTTTGGCGGGGGCATCAGCGACAACCACGACGAGGACCTCCTGGGGATTTCCTGGTGGAAGGCGGAGGCCCCCACCGACAAGGAGATCAGCAACGCAATCGAAAGCCTGAAAAAGGCGGAGGGAGAAGTCGACCTGATCGTCTCCTATGAGCCTCCGCTCTCCATCAAGCCCTGTATGGAGGAGATGCTCCAGGACAGCGGCACCATCCACGAGGTGCTCGAGCAGATTCGCACCCACTGTTCGTTCAAAATGTGGTACTTCGGCAAATACCATGTCGATAAGCACATCCCGCCCAGCTATGCCGCAGTGTTTGAGAAGCTGCTCAAATATGCCGGCGATTAGCAGAAAGTACCCCCAAGTTCAAAATCCGGCGACAGGTGCGTCGGATTTTTTGGCGAAGCGAAAAGATTTTCGTCGCCGGGCGCAACAACCAAAAATCTGGAGGAACTCATGATTACTGTCTCAAATTTAAGCATTAACTTCGACGGGCAGAGCCTGTTTAAAAACGTCAACCTCAAGTTTGTCGCCGGCAACTGTTACGGCGTCATCGGCGCGAACGGCGCGGGCAAATCGACCTTTCTGCGCATCCTCTCAGGGGATCTCGAGCCGTCCACCGGTGAAGTCGCGATCGATCCCAAAACCCGCATGTCGGTACTCAAGCAGGATCACTACGCCTACGACGAATACCCCGTGCTCGATGCGATCGTCATGGGCAATCCCCGGCTGTACGAAATCATCCAGCAGAAAGAGGCCCTCTATGCCAAGGAGGACTTTTCAGAGGAGGACGGGGTACTCGCCTCAGAGCTGGAAGGGGAGTTTGCCGAGATGGGCGGCTGGGAGATCGAGACCGATGCGGCCCGGCTGCTGCAGGGCCTCGGGCTGTCTGCCGAACTTCTGAGCGAGCCGATGGCTTCCATCGGGGAAAAAGAAAAGGTCAAAATCCTGCTCGCACAGGCGCTGTTTGGCCAGCCGGACATCATTCTGCTCGACGAGCCGACCAACCATCTCGACGTGCCCTCAGTTCAGTGGCTGGAGGAATTCCTACTCGACTACCCCGGCACCGTCATCGTCGTCTCGCATGACCGCCATTTTCTCAACGACGTCTGTACCCACATTGTGGACGTCGACTACACCAAGATTAAAATCTACGTCGGCAACTACGACTTTTGGTATGAGTCGAGCCAGCTGATGCAGCGGATGATCCGGGACCAAAACAAGAAAAATGAGGACAAGATCAAGGAACTGCAAAGCTTTGTGCAGCGGTTCTCCGCAAATAAATCCAAATCCAAGCAGGCGACTTCCCGCCGCAAGCTGATCGACAAGCTGACGGTGGAGGAAATGCCCGCTTCCTCCCGCCGTTATCCCTTTGTGGGCTTTACCATGGACCGGGAAGCGGGCAAGGAGATTCTCGCAGTTGAAGGGATCAGCAAGACGATTGACGGGGTCAAGGTGCTCGACAATATCTCTTTCCGCCTCAACAAGGGGGACAAAGTCGCATTTGTCGGAGAAAATGAGATCGGTATCACCGCGCTGTTTAAAATCCTCATGGAGGAGATGGAGCCCGACGAAGGGAGCTTTAAATGGGGAATCAGCACCAGCCAGTCCTATTTTCCCAAGGACAACACAAGCTATTTCGAGGGGTGCGAGCTTAGCATTCTGCACTGGCTCGAGCAGTACTCCTCCGACAACACCGAGACCTATCTGCGCAGCTTTCTCGGCAAGATGCTCTTTTCGGGGGACGATGTCAACAAACAGGTCTCCGTCCTCTCAGGGGGAGAAAAGGTACGCTGTATGCTCTCCCGCATGATGATGTTCGGTTCCAATGTTTTGCTGCTCGACCAGCCGACCAACCACCTCGACCTCGAGTCGATCACCGCGGTGAACAACGGGCTCATCGACTTTAAGGGCAACATCCTTTTCTCCTCCTACGACCACCAGTTTATTCAGACGATTGCCAACCGAATCATGGAAATTTCCCCCAATGGGAAGCTGCTCGACCGGATGTCCACCTATGAGGAATTTTTGGAATACAAAGCCAGCCAGCAGATGTAACACAGTTTGATTGATCAAAACGAGAGGAGGTACGACCTATGTTTTCTGCATTTCGCCCCCCGGAGTCCGGCGGTTCCACCACCTCTTCCTGGCCGCAGCAGGTCTTTGGTCTTGAGGAGCTTCCGGAACCCTATCAGCCTTACATCCAGGATTGGATGGACAAAGGGATGCCGGTAACCAATGCGACCTTTATCCCGTATCTCAACTCTAAGACCCAGGAACGGGGAGAATACGTGATCACCTGGCATGAGGACAGAATTATGCTCCTCTCTCCAACTCCTTTTGGGGGAATCAAACAGACAGTCATCTGCAACCAGGACATTCTCTACATGGATTACCACACCTTTCTCCTTGACTGCTGCATCACCCTGTACTATCTTGAGATGGGCAGGCGCACCCAAGTGCAGTTTCATTACAACTCAGTCATGGAGCGGGTGTTTATCCCCATCCTCAACATCGCCCTGCATCAGCCGGTGGATTACGAGAAAAAAATTCTCCAGCATGAAAACCCCTTCTGCGAGGCGCTCAAAGAAAAGAGCCCGCTGATGTTCAACTACGGCAAGCTCGCCTACCGGCTCGACCCGGTGATGTTCTACTATTTCTGGGAGTGCCAGCCGATCAAACGGACGTCGGACAAAAATGAATACTTTGTCTCGCTGATGCCATCGGGCAGCGTGATCATCGATTCGTGCGACCACGACAGCGTCAATGCCTCTTACCTGCCCTGGCGGGAAATCCGCAATGTTCAGCTCATTATCGACCGGTTTTACCGCATCCAGTGCGAGGTGCACCCCGGCCGCATTTTCACCATTCCTGTGCGCAAACCAAAGCTCCAGCGGGCCAGGGAATTTGTCTCACTGTGGCAGCAGGAGCTCACGATCCGAAAATAGACGAAGACTCAGCGAACCCCTCCGTTCTCAAAGCTGTTTTGTACAATCACAGCTGCCAAGCGGAACAGAAACAGCAAAATCCCCCATCGACCTGAACAAAACGCCGTTCAGATTGATGGGGGAACTTTTTTGCCAAATTTCCCCGCCTTTGCAGCCCCCGCTAGCTGATAGCAAATCGAGTGCTTCCCTGCTTTGCTCTTCAATTCTGCTGGGGTTCCATTTAATTGCGCTGCTCCCCTCCTGCAAAGCTGTCCCGATTGCGCCGTCAGAGCCTCCCCACAGCGCTTCATTTGAACGGAGAGCATACCCTTTGGTGGAACATGCTGCAAAGAAAATCCCCTTGTACTGTGGGGGTATCCGGCATCCACTGCGCGTCAAATTTCCGGAAACTCGTGTAAACTCAAATGATCTCTTCTTTTCAAGAGCTGCACAGTTCCCAAAGAGAGCTAAACTCTTTTCTCAAAAAAGGAGTTGACAAACAATACTATGCATTATATAATATTATGCAGTAGGAGGTGTTCTGATGGATGTCCAGATCAAAAAGGGCCTTCTCGAGGTATGCGTGCTCGCAATCCTGCGCCGTGAAGATTCCTACGGCTACCAAATTATCCGCGATATCTCCAGCTGTATTGAAATCTCGGAATCAACGCTTTACCCCATTCTAAAGCGTCTTGAAAAAGACAACTGCCTGAAAACCTATGCGGTGGAGCACAACGGCCGTCTGCGAAAATACTACAGCATCCTGCCCGCCGGGCGGGAGCGCATCGCGGCGTTTATCCAAGAATGGCCCGAAATTATGCGTGTTTACGACTTTATTGTTCAGGAGGAAAAAGATGAATAAACAACAATTTCTCAACAAACTGGGGTCCCTCATCGCCGTGCTGCCTCTCTCTGAACGGTCCAAAGCCCTACAGTTTTACGCTGAAATCATCGATGACCGGGTTGAAGCAGGCGAAAAGGAAGAAGAGGTGATTGCGGGGCTCGGTGATATCAATGAACTCGCGCGAAAAATACTTGCTGAAAACCCGCCCCGCCGCTCCACTGCTTCCAAGGTGTGGATTACAATCGCCCTCATCCTCGGCAGTCCCCTCTGGCTCTCGCTCGGACTTACCGTCGCGATCCTCATCCTCTCCCTTTATATCGTCGCCTGGTCGGTGCTCATCAGCCTGTACGCCGTGGTACTCAGCCTACTCATCATTTTTGTCGTGGGTTTTTTCTCAACCTTTTTCTTTTTGTTCCACAGCCCACTGGCCGGGTTTTTCCAGATCGGCGCCAGCCTCTTCTGCGGCGGGCTCGGCATCTTTGCGGCGTTTGGCGTTGTCGCCCTCACAAAGCTGCTGATCAAGGCGACCTCCAAACTGGGTTCCAAACTGGTCGGTGTATGGAACCGGAGGGTGGTGCGCCGTCATGAATAAACTTAAAAACCTGCTCGCACTCGGCGGAATCCTCTGCGTTGCCGGATTTATTGTGAAAACGATACTCCTGAGATCGAACGGAAAACTGCTCCGTTCCCACAGCAGAAAGGCGGTATACTATGTCTAAAACAAAACTATTCCTGACAATTGCAGGCGCTCTTTGTGCAGTGGGGCTTGTGCTGAGCGCAGTCTCATTCTCCTGCATGGGTTTCGATATCAAAAAAATCTCAGCCTCCCCCCAGCTGGAGGAAAAGTCTTATTCAGTCAATGCCGAAGAAATCACCGAAATCAACATCCACTCCGAAGAGCTCAAAATCAGGCTCGTTCCCACCAGCGGGTCAGAGATTCAGGTGCACTATTCGGAAGGCGAGCAGTACAGCTGCGAGATTTCAGCAGAAAACGGGATGCTTTCGGTTGATTTTAAAAACAGGGCCCGCTGGTTTGATACCTTCCGCTACGGCATCTTCAAAGATTTTAATTTTGTCGATCGACAGATTCTCGTTGAGGTCCCCGCTGATTATTCCGGCGCGGTCAGGCTGCACAACGAAAATGCTCCGATTCGGGTAAATGATGTCTCTCTCAAAAACCTCGAATGTCAGACCTCCAACAGTGCCATTGAAATTGAAAACGCTACAGCGGAAAAGGTTTCAGCCATCACAAGCAACGGCAGCGTGAGCCTCATCGGAGTAACCTCAGCAGACCAACTCATTGCAAAAAACAGCAACGGTGCAATCCGGTCGATCGACATCCAGGCAGCAGACGCCACCATCAATACTTCCAATGGCAGCGTCTCGCTTGAAGCTATGAAGATTGACACCCTCAACACGTCGAATTCAAACGGTAAAATCTCATTGAAAAATGTAGCTGCAAGTGAATCCCTCAGCGCAGTGACCAGCAACGGAGCGATTCAAGTCGACCGGCTTTCCGGAACCGACCTCAGCCTGCGCACCAGCAATGGAAAAGTCTCGGGGACAATCGCCGGAAAAGAGAGCGATTACGGCATTATCGCCAACACCACCAATGGGAGCAACAACCTTGAAGGCCGGATTGCTCAATCGGATAAAATCCTCACCATATCCAACAGCAACGGCGGCATACACATTACTTTTACCGAGCAATAACGCAACAACAAAAAGGCGGGCGCGAAATGAACCGCCCCAGATTGTACGGACAGTACGAAAAGCAGCCTTGGTAGGAAAATATTAAGTTTTAAACGGAGTGGTGCAGCGTCAGCGGCGCCACTCCAGTTTTTTATCGCTTCCAGCATCACAAAAGGCCCCCTATGTAGTTATACAGTGCACCAGAGGGAACGGACAGAGAATAAAAGCCCCAGGCATAGAAAAACGCAGAATTAAGCAAGCTGGCGTCGTTTTTGAAGCGGCGTCAGCTTTGATTTGAGTTGAATGCGCTCATGGTTGTAAAACCAGATAAACTCGTCGATGAGAGAACGAACCTGA
>EQ973339.1:88583-100287 GCA_000158655.1 [Clostridium] methylpentosum DSM 5476 | reverse complement strand
CCAACATACAAAAAAGAGCTGTGTACACCTCCCGGCGTACACAGCTCTTTTAAAAGCAAGCTGACTTATGCGTTGTCAACAGTGCTCATGTGCTCGATGAGCATGAGAACTTTGTTGGAATAACCCCACTCATTGTCATACCAGGCAACGAGTTTGACAAAGTTATCGTTCAGAGCGATACCAGCTTTGGCATCGAAGATGGAGGTTCTCGGATCAGAGTAGAAGTCAGAAGAGACAACAGCGTCATCGGTGTAGCCGAGGATGCCCTTCATTGCGCCTTCAGAAGCTTCTTTTACTTTCGCGCAGATCTCTTCATAGGTTGCCGCTTTTGCAAGGCGGACAGTCAGGTCAACAACCGAAACGTCGAGGGTCGGAACACGCATCGACATACCGGTCAGTTTGCCGTTGAGCTCGGGGATAACCTTGCCGACTGCTTTTGCAGCGCCGGTGGAAGAGGGAATGATGTTGCCAGCAGCAGCACGTCCGCCTCTCCAGTCCTTCTTAGAAGGGCCGTCAACGGTCTTCTGGGTTGCTGTGGTGGAGTGAACGGTGGTCATGAGGCCCTCGATGACGCCGAAGTTATCGTTGATAACCTTGGTCAGAGGTGCAAGACAGTTGGTGGTGCAGGAAGCGTTGGAAACAACCTTCATGTCTTTGGTGTATTTGTCGTTGTTTACGCCCATGACGAACATCGGAGCGTCAGCGGAAGGAGCGGAGATAACAACTTTTTTCGCGCCGCCGACAAAGTGAGCGCTCGCTTTTTCAGTAGTGGTGAACACGCCGGTGGACTCGACAACGTAGTCAGCGCCAGCTTCGCCCCACGGAATGTCTTTCGGATCCATGCAGGCATAAACGTTGATAGCCTGTCCGTTCACGACGAATTTGCCGTCTTTGGTTTCAAGGGTGCCGTTGAATTTGCCGTGGATCGTGTCGTACTTGGTCATGTAAACCATGTAGTCCAGATCGATGAACGGGTCATTGATCGCGACAACTTCAAATTTTTCCGGCTGAGCCATAGCTGCACGGAAAACGAGTCTTCCGATACGGCCAAAGCCATTGATACCAACTTTAATAGCCATTGTAAAACCTCCAAATAATTTTTCTACCTCTATTCTATACCAAATCAAAGAAATATACAAGAGTTAGACAAAATTTTAACAGAATTTTTTTGCAAATTTTTTTCGCATACTTTTGAACGAAGTATCAACAATAGAATTTGTGCCCATGAAATTTTCAATTTGGGAAATTATGATGGCTCTATTTCATATTTCCCTTTACATTTACTTTTGGAATCATTATAATAGTAACTAGAAACGACAATATTCGACAGATATCGATCCGCTCAATTGCCGTGTCAAAACCATACCAGCCAAAGGAGGTCCCTATGGCGCAGATAGAGATTGATTCAATTCAACGGTACTACAAGTACTACAGTATCCCCGCCCTTCGCTGCGATGACCGTCTGCGGATCATCTGGTCTAATGATGAGGCTGCGAAGAGGCTGGGGATCAGCGGTCAGCCAAAGCTCACAGATTGCTTTCCCCGCCTCGATGCCGAATACATCATGGAACATCTTTCAGATCAGTGCGGCTTTGAGGTGGAGCTTGAGGAGCAGGAGTTTCAGATTCAGTTTAGCTTTCAGCCCATTGTGGAAAATGAGGCTTTTGTCTGCTGCTTTGTCCTCATTCGCCGTCAACCGAGAGTCGAATCCCCAACAGTGTTCCGATCCGACGGAACAAGCGAAAACAAATGTGCTGTCAGCATGTTTTCGCTTCAGAGCCGTTTTGCGCTCGCCGGCATTTTCAATACCCTCCCTCTCCTCAAGTCCACCCTTGAGCGCTATGACCTGTACGATGAAATCGAATACCTCAGGGACATCGCAGATCACTCCTACAATATAATGAAACTCATTTACAACAGCACTGAATTCAACCGGCTGCTCTATGAAAAAGATTACTGCCGTTTGCAGCCGGTTGACCTGCGCCTGCCGCTGGGGAACCTGCTGGCAGGGGTGAAGCTGCTGCTCATCCACTCGGGCACCGACTTCTCCTATCAGGTATGTGAGGAACCTCTCATTGCCAATGCGGACAGCGAACGGATTAACCTTGTCCTGCTTCAGCTAATTTCCAACGCGTGCCGGTTTACAAGCCCGGGCAACCGGGTGATGGTGACAGTGGGCCGTCAGAAACAGACGATTACCGTGCGGGTGTCCGACAAAGGGGTGGGCATCCCCTCAGAAAATCTGCAAAGCATTTTTACCCCGTTTTTCTCCTTTGACCCGAACACCAACAGCTACGCTGGAATCGGCCTCGGCCTTTCCTATGCGCAGAGGGTGGTGCGGCTTCACGGCGGCGAATGCATTGTCTCAAGCTCCCTGAACCACGGGACAACCGTTTCCATACTGTTGCCGATCCACCAGGACCCCAATCCCCCCCTGCTGCACTCCGATCGATTTGAATACGTCCTCGGCCGATTTTCTCCCATTTCTATTTTGCTGTCCGATGTAGCGGTGATCCCGATCGATTGACGGATTCGACGATTCTCCCCTCTCCTCCACAGAAAAACCTGTCACACAACAAAAATAATTCTAAAACAGTTGACCTTATCACAAAAAAATAGTAGAATAAATTTGATTGATTAATTTTGTGGAGGTACTCGACTCATGTCAGTAAAATACATCTTTGTAACGGGCGGCGTTGTATCCGGCCTGGGCAAGGGCATCACGGCGGCGTCTCTCGGCAGGCTGCTCAAAGACCGCGGCTATAAGGTCACGATTCAAAAATTTGACCCCTACATCAATGTGGACCCCGGCACAATGAGCCCCTATCAACATGGCGAGGTGTTTGTCACCGACGACGGCGCTGAGACCGACCTCGACCTCGGGCATTACGAGCGGTTTATCGATGAAAACCTCTCCCTCAACTCCAATGTCACCACGGGTAAAATTTACTGGACTGTGCTCAACAAGGAGCGCCGCGGGGACTACTTGGGCAGAACGGTTCAGGTCATCCCCCACATCACCAATGAAATCAAAGACAGGGTGTACCGCGTGGGCAAGAGCAGCGCGAGCGACATTGTGATCACCGAAATCGGCGGCACGGTGGGCGACATCGAGAGCCTTCCCTTCCTCGAGGCAATCCGCCAGGTGGTCACTGAGGTGGGCCGTGAAAACGCGATGTACATCCACGTCACCCTGGTTCCCACCGTTCCCGGCTCGACCGAGCTCAAATCCAAACCCACCCAGCACTCGGTCAAGGAGCTGCTCTCTCTTGGCATCCAGCCCAATGTGATTGTCTGCCGCAGCGATTATGAAATTCCCGACGACATGGTCAATAAAATCGCGCTGTTTTGCAACATCCGGCCGCAGGATGTCATTCAGAACCTGACGGCGGGCACCCTCTACGAAGTTCCCCTTATGCTTGAGAAAAACGGCATTGCAAAGGCCGTCTGTCACCATCTGAAAATTGAGGACCGCCAGCCTGACCACTCCAAGTGGATCGAAATGATCCAGCAGGTCAAAGGGGCGGATAAAAATGTCACCATAGGCCTTGTCGGTAAATACGTCGAACTCCCCGACGCCTACATCTCGGTTGCGGAGAGCCTTTACCACGGCGGCATTCCCAACAATGCAAAGGTATCGATCAAATACATCAGTTCAGAGGACATCACCGACGACAACTGCGCTGAAAAGCTCGCGGGCTGTGACGGAGTAATTGTTCCCGGAGGCTTTGGCGACCGGGGCATTGAGGGCAAGGTGTCCACCGTCCGCTACTGCCGCGAACACAACGTCCCCTTCTTTGGCATCTGCCTCGGCATGCAGATGGCTGTCGTCGAGTACGCCCGCAATGTCGCAGGCCTGGCCGGCGCAAGCTCAACTGAATTCTCTGAAGACGCCGAAAACCCTGTGATCGACATCATGAACGATCAGAAGGATGTCACCGAAAAGGGCGGCACCATGCGGCTGGGTCTTTACCCCTGTAAGCTCAAATCAGGCACCAAATGCCGGGAGCTGTACGGAGAAGAAGTGATCTACGAGCGGCACCGCCACCGCTATGAATTTAACAACAACTACCGGACCCAGCTTGAAAATGCGGGCCTGACCCTCGCGGGCATCTCCCCCAATGAAAAGCTGGTCGAGATAGTCGAAATTGAAAACCATCCTTGGTTTGTGGGGGTGCAGTTCCACCCGGAATTCCGTTCCCGCCCCAACCGTCCCCATCCTCTCTTCGCGGATTTCATCCGTGCAGCACTTGAAAACCATTCGGTATAACCATCCGGCCCGTCCTTTTTGGACGGGCTTTTTTGTATGCAGAAAACCACACGCTGAGGGCGTGGTTCAAAAAGGCTAATACCGATAATGTATTGTAAAAAATTACAGTCTGGCAGCTGCAAGGAACAGCAAAAAGAGGGGACTGAAATGAACGACACAAACAGCTTGTCACATGCAAATATCACACCCCTACTGAAAAAACTCAATCAGTTCCACCAAATGATCCAAACGGAGCTCAACGAAATGAACCTGTGGACCTATGTGATCCGGCAGGATACCGCTGGCCTGCTTTGCATCCTATTCGCACCGAAGTGCAGGACAAAAGATACGGGAAAAACCTGCGAACAGGTTGTAACTGGAATAAGACACAAGCAGAGATTTGTTCGGATCGTCTTGCATAGACTGGTAGAGAGGCCTTCTAAAGTTGCAATTTCCAGTACCATGGGGATACTTCAAGGAGACAAACAGCAAGTAGAAATCCTTTCGCAGATGTCATTTTGTTGACAATATAAGGCGTTGTCTGCATGGCAAATCCCCCTCGGATTCATTGGAAATATTTATTGATAAGATTTTTTGAAATCAGACGCCAAGAGACTATTTTTTAAGCATTTTAGTCACTGATAAAATATTTGTAATAAATAACTATTGCATATATATGAACTTTCTATTATAATATTATTATAAGATCCTATTATATGAATAAAGGATGGTGTAATTGTGGCGAGATTTGTAACAAACATCGCAATTAATAAACCGGATGACATGATCCGATTTATTATTGAAGACTATTTGACAAAAGAAGGGTATAAACTCCAAAATCGTGACGGAGAGACAATCTGGAAAAAAGGTCACGGCGTCATGACAGCGCCCAAATTTCTGAAAGTTGGGTTCTTAAACGGCCAAGTACATATCGAAGCATGGCTAAAATATCCGATCCTTCCAGGTGTCTATGTAGGAGAGATGGGTACAACCGGCTTTTTCGCCGCAGTCCCCAAAGCATCACTGAAAAAGGATGTGGATAAGCTGATCAACCAGCTCTGCATCCCCCCTGTACAGCAGCCGGTGCAAGCTTAAATCATCTAAATTAAATGTAAAACAAGGAGAATGAACTATGGATGAATTCAACAACAACCAAAACTACACCACAAATGCAACTCAGCAACCGACCAACGGCGCACAGCAACCGTATAATCCGCAGGTCCAGTACACCCAGCAGCCAGTTGCTTACGACCCGTCCAACAAAGCGGTTCTGTCTCTCGTTTTCGGTCTGATCTCAACGGTATTGAGCGCCTTGATGTTCACCGATTTCAGCATCCCCTTTAGCCCGCTGATAGCAATTGTACTTGGTATCCTCGCAATTGTTTTTGGCAAAACGGGGAGAAAATCCTCCAAAAAATCGATGGGCACAGCTGGCATGGCGTTGGGAATTGTAGGCCTTGCCCTGTGGGTTATCGCAATCATCTACACTGTCGTCATTGTCGCGGCTTTTGTTTCGATGTTCTCGTAAAATTCTAAAACAGCTTTTCTGTCAGCCCCTGCATTTGATGCAGGGGCTCTCTTTTTGTCGATTCAAATCCCGGCTGTGCCAGAAGCATTCGCATTGCATAGGAAATGCAGAGACGCAAATCGAACAGCGTGCACAAGGCGTTATTCCACTGAGAAAAGAGAACGGCCGCACATCCCGCCAACAGACGCGAAAAACCTGTTGATCCTAAACCCCACGACCTTGTGGAATCCTTTCTATACACCTTGAGGCGCCGCCGCAAGTTTCCGAATAGAATGACCCACCCGCTTTGCTGGTGGGCCTTTTTATACCTTTTCACTTGAGTCCCGGTCCAACCGAGGGCAGAGAGAAAAAGCGTATGCGAAAGGCCGCCGAAGCAAAAAAATCTTTTACAACGCAAAAGGGGAGAAAAAACGATTCGAACCGATATCAGTATATGACAGGTGAATGTGGCCTGTTTACGGATTGCCATGCCTGCGCTGCTGGGATTCTATTCGATTCCCTTGCAGGGCAGAATTCGTTCATTGGATCTTTTTCGATCAGCGTATACTATCTGTTCTCAGATGGTTTTGATGACAAAATGACCTCAGCTGACTGTGCAGGCTGTAGGATTTCTTACGCACAATGAGCCTATGACCGCACGCTTTTGCGGTACTCAGTGGGGGTGGTGTGAAAGGACTGCCGGAACAGCTTGTAAAAGTGAAACTCATTGGTGTAACCGATCCGTTCAATGATTTCAGAAATCGGCAGATTGGTATGTTCCAGGTAGTAACCCGCTTTGTTCATACGGCATTCGAGCAATAGCTGGGAAAAATTTTTACCCGACTTGCGCAGCAGCTTGGAAAGGTGCCCGGGGGAGTATTTGAGGTGCTCGGCCATCTGGTTTAGGGTGACGTCCTGCATATGGGCGTTGACATAGGCCACCATCTCGTACACGATGCGGTTGCGGTCGTTCTCATATGCAGCGATTTTGCTCTCCTCCTGGTGGGTGCGGGACAGCTGAGAAAACAGCGCGATCAGACAGGCGAGCGTCATGCTGTTCCAATTGGGTTGCTTGCTGAAATACTCCCGCACCATCCGCTCGACCGGTTCCCTCACCCAAGGGTCGCCACTGTTCTGAAAATAGAGATAGCGCTCCGATTTGGGGTCGCGGTATAGGTAGTCCGAGAAGAAAAAGGAAAACATCTGGTTGTCCTCCAGAATATTGGAGAGGTAGGTCTGAAACAACTCTTTGGGAATCGCGATGTTAAATGCGATATCTTTCTCATCATTGCGGTAAACGTTGTGCCAGACGTTGGGATTGAGCAGCAGGATGTCCCCCTGGTGCAGAGTACACCGATTGGCCGGCATTTCATTTTCTAATTCCCCCTGATAGACATAAATCATTTCAAAACAATCGTGGTTGTGAAATGCCTGATGCTTAAATCCCGGCGGATCAAAATGAATTGAAATCCGAAAGGAACTCCCGGGAATCGTGTAGTCTTTGCAAAACGGCTGCAACGGCCTTTGTTGTTTCTGCCGATACTCCTTGACGCCGTTTATAAATCGCTCAATGCACTGTTCCATTGTCAGCATCAGATGCGCCCTCCTTTTTCGTTCAATGGATGAAAAAAACCTCATCGGTATAGAAACGTGATCGATTCGATAGGTTCCCTTCTTTATCTAATAGTACTATAATCTAATACAGAAAGCAAGTTAAATTGTTGCATACTTGTATATCACAGTTGTTTTTGCAGCAAATAATTCACTATAGCGACCTTATGGGGAGGGATGCGGCACAACAGAATCGGAGTAGGGAATAAAAGAGATCAAGAGAGAGGCGCAAAACTTTTTGCGCGGGAAAGGAAAGATAACAATGAAAAAACGAATTCTGTCGTTGGTGCTCGGCATGGCGATTATGGCCGGCACCATCACAAGCGCGTTCACTTCAGTGAGCGCAGCTGCGGCTGATCCGAACGCCCCTTCTGCGTTCCAGACAGCACTCACCGAAAAATATGCAGACCCTGACAGGGTGTACAGCACCGACATCCGCTGGTGGATCGGCGACGCTGCCAACACCGATGAAGCACTGCTCGACGAGATTCAAGCGCTGTACGACGCGGGCTTCCGGGGGGTCGAGCTCTGTATGCAAAACGACAGGCTCGCTCCTGACGATGTATATGCCTACGGTTCTGAAATGTGGTCCCACAAATGGAAACTCATGATGAACAAGCTGCTCGACCTCGGCATGGGAGTGTATCTGACCTCCGGCACCAACTGGGCCACCTCCAACGTGCCGGGTCTCGATCCTGATTCCCAGGCGGCCATGCAGAACGTCGCGCTCGGCACAGTGGAAGTTGCAGCCGGCCAGACGCTCGAAAACCTGCCGACCCCGAGTAGGATGCGGCCTGTGGCGCAGTTTGTCACGGCGTATGCGTATCGGCTCAACGACGAGGGCCTGGTGGATACCTCGACCTACATCCCCCTGTCCGAAGTCGCTGAAGGCGAAACCGTTTGGGAGCAAATCGTCAACTGGACAGCTCCGGAAGACGGCATCTACCGGGTATTTGCACTGTGGAGCCAGGGGACCGCGCAGTCGGCAAGCCCCTCACAGATTCCCTCCTATGCGACCAACTACTTTGATGCAAGGGGAATCGAGGCGCTCCAGACCTTCTGGAACGACCACTACTTCAACGACCCCGAGCTCGTCGCAAAAATCGCAGAGGGCGATGTACAGCTGTTTATGGACTCGCTTGAAATCAACCCTGCGACCGGTATCACCTTCTGGTGCGAGGATATGGCAGAGCTCTTCATGGAGCGCAAAAACTACGACATCCGCCCCTACCTGTTCCTGCTCGACGGGGTCAGCGCGAATGTCAGAAACCCCTATCACGAGATGAGCAGCACCTATGGCATTGTGGACGACAGCCAGCGGGAGAAAATCGTCAACGACTACCTTGAAGTGATGACCGACGTTTACCGCGAGAGAATGCTCGTCCCGCTCAAGGAATGGCTCAATTCCTATGGCATCAAGACCCGCGCACAGATCTCCTACGGCAGAACCTTTGAAATCTCCGAGCCTGCCATGGATGTCGACTACCCAGAGGCAGAGAACCTCAACCAGTACAACCAGATCGATATCTTCCGCCTCTGGACAGGCGCTTCCAAACTGGAAAACAAGGTCCTCTCCACCGAGCTGAGCGCGCCGCCGATGGCGTACGCCTACACCGCACAGAAACACCTTGAAGACGCTTACGCCTCCTACGCAGCGGGCTTCCAGCGCGCCGTCTGGCACATCTGGGCAGCAGACTACGGCTACGGCGATTCCTCCGGCTGGCCGGGCTTCTCGCCGGGCTTCGGCAAATACATGTTCCACTTCTTCGGAACCCGCAACCCGGGCTACAAGGACTACGATGAACTCAACGCCCACCTCGGCCGCGTCCAGCAGCTGGTGCAGACCGGCGAGTCGAGAACCGATATCGGATTTATCCACAACAACTGGACCCAGGGCATTCGCTTCGGCGGCGGCACTGGCAACGACCTGACCGCCATGAACTGGATGCTCGCACACCAGGGCATCTACTACCGTTCCACCGAGCTTCAGGACAACGGTTACACCTACGACTACTTCAGCCCTGATTTCCTCTTTGACGACGACGTCTACTTTAACACCGAGACCCAGACCATTGAAAAGGCAGGCTACAAAGCGCTCGTACTTTACCAGAATTGGCTGGATGTCAAAGGCGCTGAAAGGATCCTCGAGTGGGCAAAACAGGGCCTCAAAGTTGTTGTAATGGAGAATGCGGCTGTCCGCACCCCCTTCAACGATGGATCAGACGAACAGCTCGCTTCCATCATGACGGAACTCAAATCTCTCCCAACTGTCAGAGTTGCGGAAATCTACGACGCGTCGGAAGGCTTCCGGTACGAAGACCAGGTGGCGGAGGGCTACGAGGACAATGTCTATGAGATGCTGCAGGAACTCGGCGTGCGCCCCTACGCGGAATTCATCGAGCCCAACCACCAGCTTTTGACCCAGTCCCGTCAGGATGAAGACGGCAACATGTACCTCTACGCCTACAACTACTGCACCAACGACTACCATCAGAACAGCCACATCGAAAGTGTGCAGGGCGAAGACCACGGCACCAACATCCAGACCGAGATCAAAATGGATGGCCAATACATCCCCTACGAAATCAATTCCTGGACCGGCGAAGTGACCGAAGTGGGCGAGTACCGCTATGAAAATGGCCAGACAATTTTCCCCATCGACCTCGACTACAACAACATCGCGCTGTACGCATTTGAAGAAGTGCAGAGCGAGAAACGCCACGTCGTGTCCACAGACGCAGCCTCCGCTTATGTGACAGGCAATACTGTGAACATCCGCGCAAATGAATCCGGAACTTACACCACCACCCTCAATGACGGCACTATTCACACAACCGATATCACTGTTCCGGCTGCTTACGATATCACTGGCTGGAACGTCAACGTAGAGTCCTGGGAAGACAGCAAAGAAATCAAATACATTGAAGAGACCATGACCCTCGCAGACGGTTCCACCCTGACAACTGTCAACGGCAAAACCCCCACGAAAAAGACAAACATCTCTGCAAAACTCGACACCATGACCACTTGGGATCAGATTCCAGAAGTCGGCATGGACGTATCCGGCATTGCCACCTACGAAGCGACCTTTAACTGGGACGCGAAAGCCGCGGACGGGGCAATGCTTGACCTCGGCGACACACTGGTGGAAAGCCTGGAAGTGTACATCAACGGCACAAAAGTCGGCGGTGTGGACAGCGCAGAAAAGCCCGGCACCACCACCGGCGGCGTGAGCATGACCAAACCCGTTGCAGATATTTCTAAATACCTGAAAGATGGGGAAAACACCATCAAAATCATCTACGCCTCCACCCTGACCAACGAGCTTCTCTCCACAGGAGAAATGAGCGTTCAGATCAATCGGGAAAACTGGTGGCACCACGATGTGGATTACAGCGCTTACGGACCGTCTCGTGCAGTGATCGCACCCTATGTGGATGCGGCCATCGCAAATGTGACCGTAGAGAAAGGCATCCTCGGCAAAGTGCTCGCTTACGCACAGCAAGCGGCAGAGAGTGAAGAATTTGAAAACGTCATCGCAAGCGTGCAGAAATCCTTCACCGCAACTTTGGAATCCGCAGAAACAGTCTATGCAGACCCGATTGCAACCCAGCAGGAAGTCGACGATGCCTGGAAAGCCCTGATGACAGAAATTCACAAGCTCGGCTTTATCCGCGGAGACAAGACCTCCTTAAACGAGCTCATTGAACTTGCAGAAAGCTTCTATGCGCAGATTGACAAATACACCCCTGTGACTGCAGAGCCGTTCACCACCGCCCTGACAGAAGCAAAGGCAGTCAAAGAAGACGGCGACGCCATGCAGGACGATGTGGCAACAGCTGAGTCTGCGCTGCTCGAAGCGATGATGAACCTGCGCTACAGAGCAGACAAGAGCGTACTCGAGTCTGTCCTTGCCAAAGCATCTGAAATTGATGCGACAGCATACACAGCGCAAAGCGTAGCAGCCTTTAACGCAGCAAACGAAGAGGCAAAAGCGGTCAACGATAACGACAACGCAACTCAGGCTGAGGTCAACGATGCAGCCGACAAGCTGAGCGCAGCCATTGACGGACTGATTGCAGCTGAAGCTCAAACAACCACCACTGCAACCGGCATCGCAGGCACCACCAATGCAGCAAAATCCCCGGCGACCGGCGAAACCCTCCCAATTGCAGCGGGAGCAGTGCTCATGGTTTGCGCAGCAGCGATCGCCTTCTCCCGGAAGAGAAAATAAGATCTCCTCGCCCGACCCATAAAATGCGGGAACTGTACGCAGTTCAAATTGTCTCCCGTTCAACGGGCGGCAGACATCCCCCGATTGTAACAGATCCTTAATT
>EQ973339.1:23088-86783 GCA_000158655.1 [Clostridium] methylpentosum DSM 5476 | reverse complement strand
TTTTGCAGGACTTGTCAAAGGGATATGCGTTTTTACAGCCTGTCAACAGGCAGCTCCCAGCAAATCGGCAGTTGAGCGATTCGAGCGCATTCTAATTGAACAGGGTAAAACCGTCTAACCACATGTCCAATCGGGAAGAGGGACTGTCCACCGCAAAACTCTTTTGGCAACAGAACGCTCTCAGGCTGTTCAGACAATGCGCTATGCCGGACGGCTCTCCAGCCTTTCTGCCATCTCATGGTAGGACGCGTTCAACAGCCGTTTGATTTCTTCCTTCTCTTGCAGATCAGGATCGGGAAGCAACGGCTTGAGAATCGAGATGGTGAGCAGCGGCTTGCGGTTGGTGAGCTTTCTCCAGCCTGTCGACTGCCGGTAGCTGATCACCAATGGCACCACAGGAACCCGGTTGTCGTACGCCAGTTTAAACGCGCCCCGTTTAAACTCCCGCAGTTCGGGGTGGTACGGTTTGAGGTATCCCTCTGGAAAGATGTGCACCACTTTTCCTTCCCGGAGCACCGTTGCCATGGCCTTCTGGAAGTTTTGAAACGCCTTGACCGAGGAAGGGGGAATTGGAACAGCGCCGAGGATGTGAATGAGCCGTTTGCGCCAGGGCAGGTCGAGATTCCCCTTGCGGGAGGGGTAGTAAAGACTTGTGACCCCCAACGCACAGGCGACCATCGTGCAGTCCAGCCCGTGCACATGGTTGCACACCGACACAAACCCTTTGGAGGGAAGGCCCTTTAGATTTTCTCGTCCCTCCACCTTCATGCCGAACACAACGGTGTTATACAAATACATAAAGCCAACTGCGAGCACACGCAGCACAGCGGAAAAAAAGCGAAAAAAGATATTTTTCGGCAGAAACTCGTAGTTCTCATCCACAACGAGCTTTTTGCGTTCACGTTTCTTCAAGAGCAGTTTTCTCCCCAATCCTACTTCATTGCTGTCCTATCAGAGTGCAATTTTCATGCTGATGTCAAACGCCTTGACCGAGTGGGTCAGTGCGCCGAGCGAGATGATATCCACCCCGGTTTCGGCGACGGCGCGGATGTTCTCGTCGGTGATGTTGCCCGACGCCTCGAGTTTGGCGCGACCCGCAGTGATCTTGACCGCCTCCCGCATCTCCTCGAGGGACATGTTGTCGAGCATAATCACGTCCGCCCCGGCGGAAAGCGCCTCGCGCAGCTCGTCGAGGTTGCGGGTTTCGACTTCAATTTTGACCATATGGCCGATCTTGGCGCGCAGGGCGTTGACAGCGTTTGTCATCGAACCGTAGGCGTCAATGTGGTTGTCCTTGAGCATCGCCCCGTCCGAGAGGTTGTAGCGGTGGTTGCGTCCGCCGCCGACAGTCACCGCGTATTTTTGCAGCGCGCGCAGGCCGGGCAGTGTCTTGCGGGTGTCGGTGATCGTGGCGTTCGTCCCTTCGACCAGCCCGACACACTTGTTGGTCATCGTCGCAATGCCCGACAGGTGCTGGATCAGGTTGAGGGAGGTGCGCTCCCCCTTGAGCAGGGTCTTGGTTTTTCCCTTGAGGGTGAGAATGATGTCCCCTTTTTGCACCGCATCCCCGTCCTGTTTTAAAATCTCGCACTCCACGGTTGAATCGAGCAGCTCGTACACCCGGACCGCAATCCCGACACCCGCCACCACGCCGCTGTCCTTTGCGACATAGTTTGCAGTAGTGACAGCGTCGTCGCTGAGCAGGTAATCGGTTGTCACATCGACATAATTGATATCCTCCTGAATGGCGCGCTTGATAACATCGTCAATCGTAAACTGTGGAATCATTGTTTTTCCTCCATCTACATAATTTCTCTGAGTATAAGATAGGCACAGGTGGCAAGCGACCTTGCCTCCACGTAATCGGCATTTTGCCGGAACTGTCCGTGTTCGAGCAGGAACCGGATGTCGTTGATCCGGATGAACCCCTCTTCGGCGAGTTGGCGGTTGGGGAGCACAAAATGGCTGCGCTGCATGATCGAACGGATTTCGGTGCGGGTCCCCTTGGGGATGTCCGCCGTGTAGACATCCGGCTTAAAGGGATACGGCCGAAGCTCCTCCCCAGACTGCCCTGCTCTCTCATTGATGTCGAGTGCGGCGCGCCGACCGAACACAATTCCCTCGAGCAGCGAATTGCTCGCGAGCCGGTTGCGCCCGTGCACCCCGGTGTGGGAGCACTCCCCGACTGCATACAGCCCGTCCAGGGTGGTGCGGGAATAGAGGTCGACGTCAATCCCACCCATCAGGTAGTGCTGACAGGGGTAGATCGGAATCGGCTCTTTGGTCAGGTCAAATCCCCGCTCGAGCAGGTTGGTGTAGATCATCGGAAAGCGGCCCCGCAGGTAATCGCTGTCCTTGTGAGAGATGTCGAGATAGAAATCCTTGCTCCCAGTCGCCTCCTGCTCCTTCATAATTGCCTGGGAAACGACGTCCCGCGGCGCGAGCTCAAGTCGCTCATCGTACCGATCCATGAACCGTTTTCCATGGCAGTTGAGCAGATAGGCGCCCGAACCGCGCACCGCCTCGCTGATGAGAAAGCACTCCCGCTTGTCGTTGTGAAATGCGGTGGGGTGGAACTGGATGTAGCTGAGGTTGCGGATCCGCGCCCCCATCTGGTAGGCCATCGCAATGCCATCTCCCGTTGCGATCGCCGAGTTGGTGGTGTATTGGTAGAGCCTGCCGAGTCCCCCTGTCGCGAGGACACAGAAACGGGCACTCAGCGTGCGGTGCTCCCCGCCTTGCAGGACGTTGAGACTGTAGCCACCCGCTATCTGCTTGATGTCGCACACCAGCGCGTTGTCAAGCAGCTCGACGTTTTCCCGTTGCCGAACCGCAGCGAGCATTTTGTCCACGATCTCCCGGCCAGTCGAATCCTTGTGGTGAAGGATGCGGTGGCGAGAGTGACCCCCTTCGAGGGTGAGGTGGTAATTCCCCTGTTCATCCCGGTCAAAGTCCACTCCGAGGGCGATGAGTTCGTCCGCCGCCAAATGGCTTTCGCGGGAGAGGACGGTCACAGCTTCGCGGTTGTTCTCCCCCCGCCCCGCGATCATCGTGTCCTCGATGTGCAGCGCGCAGCTGTCGTTGGCCTCATCGTACACCGACACCATGCCCCCCTGGGCGAGAGAGGAGTTGCACAGCGTGCTCTCCCGTTTGCACAGCAGCAGCACCCGCAGTCTGCTATCGAGGTGCAGCGCGGTGTTGAGCCCTGCGACGCCGCCTCCCACAATGATTACATCATAATTTTCCACTTCATTCACCTGCATTCGGATTCTGTCGGACGGATTGTTTTTGATACAACAATTTATTATAGCACATTCGCAGAAGAATTTCAGCAGGTTTGCGCAAGAAACCGTAGAATTCACAAAAAAGTATTGAAGTTTTTTCCCTTTCGGGTAATAATAAATTGGAAACATGTCCAGTATGACAAGCAAGGAGAAGCTATGCACGAAAATACGATGGAAACAACCAAGGCTGTCCTCGTCAGCATCGACACCGGAGAGTTTGATGCGGAGCAGTCTTTAAAGGAACTGGAGGAGCTCGCCCGCACCGCAGAGGTGGAGGTTGCGGGCACTGTGACTCAAAGGCGGGACGCCCCCGACAGCGCGACCTGCATTGGGGCGGGAAGGCTCGACGAGATCAAGGAATTCTGCGAGGGCAACGACGTCGACCTGCTCATTTTTGACCTCGAGCTGACCGCCACCCAGACCCGCAACATCGAGCGGGTGACCGGCGTGCGGGCGATCGACCGCACCACCCTCATCCTCGACATCTTCGCCCAGCGCGCCCGCTCCCGAGAGGGGCAGATTCAGGTCGAACTCGCTCAGCAGCGCTACCGCCTTCCCCGCCTTGCGGGAATGGGAGTTGAACTCTCTCGGCTCGGCGGCGGCATCGGTACCCGCGGCCCAGGTGAAACCAAACTCGAAACCGACAAGAGGCACATCCGCCGCCGCATTGCATCCCTTGAGCAGGAGCTCTCGCAGCTCGAAAAGCGCCGCGAAATGATGCGCACACGCCGCAAAAAGGACAATGTGACCTCGGTTGCGATCGTCGGGTACACCAATGCGGGCAAATCGACCCTCTTAAACGCCCTGACCGATGCGGGGGTGCTCGCGGAAAACAAGCTGTTCGCCACCCTCGACCCGACCGCACGCGCCCTCGAGCTGCCCGACGGCAAGAGCGTGCTGCTCATCGATACCGTCGGACTCATCAGTCGGCTGCCCCACCATCTCGTTGAGGCGTTCAAGTCGACCCTTGAGGAGGCGGCGAACGCCGACCTCATCCTACACGTCTGCGACGTGTCAAACGACGAGGTGGAAAGCCAGGTCAAGGTGGTCCACCAGCTGCTCGGGGAACTCGGCTGCGGCAGCATACCGGTGCTCACCGTGCTCAACAAATGCGATAAAATTCCCTTCCAACCCTATCTCAGCGAGCCGGACAGCGTGATGATCAGCGCAAAAACCGGTTTTGGGTTTGACAATCTCCTGCACAAGATCGCCTCCTCCCTTGAGCAGACCTCTCGCAGGATGAAGCTGCTCATTCCCTACAGCGACACCGGGCTGATCGCGAAAATCCGGCTGGAGGGCAAGATTTTCGAGGAGCGGTTCACCGATGAGGGCACGCTTGTCGACGCGCTGGTGGACCACAAGCTGTTTGACCTCACCGCGCCCTATCTCATTCAGGAGGACGTTTAAATGAAAAAAGTTGACATCTACACCGACGGGGCCTGCTCCGGCAATCCCGGCCCGGGTGGTTGGGGGGCGATTCTGCGTTTCGGCCCCCACGAAAAGGAGCTGTCCGGCGGAGAGCCAAACACCACTAACAACCGCATGGAGTTAACCGCAGTGATCCAAGCGCTCTCGGCGCTCAAGGAAAGCTGTGAGATCACGATTCACAGCGATTCCAAGTACATTATCGATGCCATACAGCAGGGATGGGCGAAAAAATGGCGCGCCAACGGCTGGATGCGCAACAAAAAGGACAAAGCACTCAACCCCGATCTGTGGGGGAAGTTGCTCGACCTGCTCGAAGAACACCAGGTGACCTTCCATTGGGTCAAGGGGCACGCCGGGCACCCGGAAAACGAGCGGTGCGATCAGCTCGCAGTGGCTCAGTCGCAGAAATACGCCAAATAGTTGTTGACTCTACCAAAAATTTCATCCAGCAAACTCAAAAACCGAGCGTTTTACTAAAAATTTGAAACCCCCTTGAAAAATACACTAAAAATGTATACAATAGAGTTGGAATCAAAACACCCATCATCGAAAGAAGGATGAACATGAATAGATTTGTGTACGCAGACAACGCTGCTACCACCCAGGTTTCGGACTCTGTCTTTGACGCAATGCTCCCCTTTTTAAAGGAGAAATACGGCAACGCGAGCAGCATCTACTCAATTGCGCACGAAGCGAAATTCGCCATTGAGGACGCTCGCAAGCAGGTCGCCGAAGCGCTCGGCGCACAGAAGAATGAGATTTTCTTCACCTCCTGTGGCAGCGAGTCGGACAACTGGGCGATCAAGGGAGCGGCTCAGCTCGGCGCCGCCAAGGGCAAAAAGCACATTATCACCACCAACTTTGAGCACCACGCCGTGCTGCACACCTGCGAGGCGCTCGCCAAAGAGGGATTTGAGATCACCTACCTCCCGGTCAACGAGGAGGGGTTGATCACCCCGCAGCAGGTGGCGGATGCGATTCGGGAGGACACCGCTCTGGTGACCATCATGTACGCCAACAACGAGATCGGGACTATCCTCCCCATCCCGGAGATCGGCGCAATTTGCCGGGAAAAAAATGTACTCTTTCACACCGACGCAGTGCAGGCGGTGGGACATGTGCACATCAATGTTGCGGAGCAGAACATCGATCTGCTCTCCCTCTCCGGCCACAAGATCCACGCGCCCAAAGGCGCGGGCGCGCTCTACATCCGCAAGGGGGTCCGCATCCCCAACCTCATCCACGGGGGTGGACAGGAAGCCGGGCGCCGCGCGGGCACCGAAAACAACGCCTTTATCGTCGCCCTGGGACAGGCAATCACCGACGCGACAAAGGATATAGACAGCAAAAACGCCAAAGTGGCCAAGCTGCGCGACAAACTCATCGACGGGGTGGTGAAAACGATCCCCAAGGTCCGGGTCAACGGTTCGATGGAGCACCGACTCAGCGGCAACGCAAACATCTCATTCGAGGGCATTGAGGGGGAATCCATCCTGCTCATGCTCGACATGCATGGCATCTGCGCTTCGTCCGGCTCGGCCTGCACCTCCGGCTCGCTCGACCCCTCCCATGTGCTGCTCGCCATCGGACTGCCGCACGAAAAGGCGCACGGCTCCCTTCGCCTCTCGTTTGGCGAAAACAACACCGAGGAGGATGTGGATTACATTCTCGAGGTGCTGCCTAAAATCATCCAGAGGCTGCGCGATATGTCGCCAGTCTGGCAGGCATAGAATTCGCAGAAAAGCGTATGAAAACAGCCCTTCGGCCCTTTCTTTCATGTCTTTACGGATACACAGACGATGAAAAACCAGCTCATTCTAGGCGCTACAGGGTGAAGGTACTGAAAAACAAATTGTTTTCGAGCCTTGCCAAAGACGTGGAAATCGAAATAAGCAAATTCGCTATACTGAACGAAAAACGGATACACTTGAACCATAGAAGCAGAGGCTCGGTACACCGAGCACAGGATAGGATTAAGGAGGTAACGAGTATGGCAATGGAATACTCCCCCAAGGTAATGGAACACTTTATGAACCCTCACAACGTGGGTGAGATAGAGGACGCGGACGGCATCGGCGAGGTCGGCAACGCAAAATGCGGCGATATCATGAAGATGTACATCAAGGTCGACGACGGCATCATCACCGACGTGAAGTTTAAGACCTTCGGTTGCGGCTCTGCGATTGCAACAAGCTCGATGGCGACCGACCTCATCAAGGGCAAGCCGATCACCGAGGCGCTCAAACTCACCAACCAGGCGGTTGTCGAAGCGCTCGACGGCCTGCCGCCAGTCAAAATCCACTGTTCGGTGCTCGCCGAGCAGTCGATCAAAGCGGCGATTGCAGACTACTATCAGCGCAGGGGCATCGACCCGACTCCTATCGTCGGCGAAATCCCCCCGGCGGAATCCTGCCACATTCATTGAGAAAAAACATCCTTGCGGTTATCTTAGAACAGCAGGGATGTTTTTCATTTATATACTAATAAAAATCATACTGAATTTATTTTTGATTTGGTAATCAACCAATTACTACTAAATACTTGAACAAAAGGACATGCTTTAGAATATAATAATTAAAGGCTAGTCTAAATACGGGAATATTTACATCTTCTTTAATTATCTCTTAATCCATCTGTTTCCATATTTTTATTTTTTGTGTTATAATAGAAATAGAAATTTAGTTTGGTTTAGGAGAAGTATAATGGAAAAGCCCAAACTCTCAATTGATGAACAAATTAGTCATATGCGAGATAACCGTGGAATAAAATTTAACATAGTGAATGAACAAAAGGCAAAAGAATATTTAATGTTTAATTCATATTATTTTAGAATAAAATCTTACGCTAAAAATTTTGATAAATACAAAAACGGCCCCAATAAGGACAAATATATAAATCTTGAGTTTGCATATCTACAAGAGCTTTCTACATTAGATATGTATTTAAGAAAATTTATTTTAAGAATGACTATAGATATTGAGCATTTTCTAAAAACTCAATTATTAAAAGACTTTGTAGAAAACCAACAAGAGGATGGTTACTCTATAATAAATAAATTGTTATCTAATTATCCGTATATTAAAGATAATATCGATAGAAGAAGAAATTCCTATGTTTGTTGTAATCTTATAAATAAATTTAATAAGGATTTTGCAATCTGGAATATTGTAGAAGTGCTTAGTTTTGGAGATTTTATAAATCTTTATAATTTGTACTATAAAGAATACAACTCTACAAATAATTTATCCAACTATTTGTGGTCTGTTAAATTTTTACGAAATGCCGCTGCCCATAATAATTGTCTTTTGAACAGCTTAAAAACTCCATATTCATCTCATTTTAACAGGAACAAACAAATTAATACAATAATTTCTAAGATACCTAATATCGGAAAAACTCAGCGTATTACCAGTATGAATAACCCTGTTATTCATGATTTAGTAGTTACCTTATATGTATTTAATCGTATAGCGAATAAAAGTAATATTAAACGAAATACTATGATAGAGTTAAAAGAGTTAATAGACAATCGTTTTACACGCAATAAGAATTATTTTAATAATAATGATGTAATTTCATCTTATTATAACTTTTTCAAAAAAATCGTTGACTTTTACTATTCTAAAGTGGTATAATGGTCAACGAAGAACAAAAACATTTTATATGTTTTTATTAGAATGGTGCCTGCATCAATCTAATTTTTTATTGAAAAGAGCTAAACCTATATAGGTTTAGCTCTTTTTGTAATTATATTATCAAAAAGATTCATTTCTTATTTAATCCTCTCGCTTCTGGATATGGATTTTTTTGGTTAGTGCGACCCATGATGTAATCCGCTGAAGTGTGATAGAAATCCGCCAACGTATTGAGATGGCGGATCGGCAGTTCCCGCATGCCCCTTTCGTATTTGCTATATTGGGATTGTGTGGTTTCAAGTATTTTTGCAACATCGACTTGATCTAAATCTCTATCCTCCCGCAAATCTTTTAATCTCTGCATATAGAACATGGTCGATTCCTCCGTAGGGTTTAGTTTTCGTCACCATGCTACCATATATTCAAATAGATATATTGACATTAGTCCCAAACAGGACTATAATAGTAGTATCTTAAGCATTTTTATAGAGAGGGATATTTGTGGAAAAATTTTTTCAAGTACACGACTTCGACTCAGAGGCTTTTGAACTCCTGGAAAAAAGGCTGCAAAAAAAGATACGCACTCTCTCGGATGAAATAAGCCAGCAACTCGATCGCAAGGGTCAGGAAAAGCTCCTTGAGCTGATGCTCACTTATATGGATCTTTTTAAGATTCTTTCACTCAATTACTATGCTTTAGGGTTCAAAGATCATGATTATTTTGGTAATCTATAGAAAAGCTCACAGTCATGCTTTTAGAAAGACGACAAAAAGCCGGCGGTTTTTTCAACCGCCGGCCTGTATTTTGTTGAAAGATTAGTCCACGATGAGGCTTTCGCCGTCCATCTCAGCCGGTTTGGGCAGGCCGAGGAGCTTGAGCATTGTCGGGGCGAGGTCAGCGAGCTTGCCGCCTTCGCGCAGTTTGCAGTCGCCGTTGCCGACCACAAAGAAGGGCACCGGGAAGGTGGTGTGCGCGGTGAACGGAGAGCCGTCCTCCTCATACATCTTATCCGCGTTGCCGTGGTCCGCTGTGACGAGCGCACAGCCTCCCTTGTCAAGGATTGCCTTGAGGGTTCTGCCGAGGCAGGTGTCCACCGCCTCAACTGCTGCTTTTGCCGCGTCAAACACCCCGGTGTGGCCCACCATGTCGCAGTTTGCGTAGTTGAGAATGATCACGTCGTATTTGTCCGACGCAATGCGTTTTTCGACCTCGTCGGTGACAAGATAGGCGCTCATCTCGGGCTGAAGGTCATAAGTCGCGACCTTGGGGGAATTGATCAGCGCGCGGTCCTCGTTTTCAAACTCTTTTTCCACACCGCCGTTAAAAAAGAAGGTGACATGTGCGTATTTTTCCGTCTCCGCAATGCGCAGCTGAGTCAGGCCGTTTTTGCTGATGTATTCGCCAAAAGTGTTCACCAGCGATTGGGGCTTAAATGCCACCTCCACATTGGGCATAGTCACATCGTACTGGGTCATGCAGACAAAGACGAGCGGGAAAAACCCGTTTTTGCGCTCAAACCCGGTGAAATCCGGATCCACCAGAGTGCGGGTGATCTCCCGCGCGCGGTCGGGGCGGAAGTTGAAAAAGATCACGCTGTCATTCGGCTGAATCGTCGCGCCCTCGACGCAGACCGTCGGCAGGACAAACTCGTCGGTGACGTCGTTCGCATAGGAGTTCTCCATCGCTTGCACCGCATTTTCTGCGCGTTCTCCCTCGCCGTATACCATTGCCGCGTAGGCCTTGCCCACCCGCTCCCAGCGGTTGTCACGGTCCATCGCGTAGTAACGTCCCATCACAGTTGCGATCTGGCCCACGCCGATTTCGTCGAGCTTTGCCTGGCATTCCTTGACAAAGTCAATGCCCGAGGAGGGCGGCACGTCGCGGCCATCCATAAACCCGTGAATGTAGACCTTTTCCAGCCCCGCCTTTTTTGCGAGCTCCACCAGGCCGTAGAGATGGGTGTTGTGGCTGTGCACCCCGCCGTCCGATAACAGACCCATCAAGTGAAGGGCCGTGCCGTTGTTTTTGCAGTTGTCCACCGCTTTACAAAATGCCTCGTTGTCAAAGAAATCGCCGTCTTTGATGGATTTTGTGATTCTTGTCAGTTCCTGGTACACAATGCGGCCTGCGCCGATGTTGGTGTGCCCAACCTCTGAGTTGCCCATCTGCCCATCCGGAAGCCCCACGTCCATGCCGGACGCGCCGATGTCCACATGCGGGCACTCCGCCATGAGTTTATCCAGTGTCGGCGTGTTCGCCGCGTGAATTGCATTGCCGTAATCCGAGGGATTGTCTCCAAACCCATCCAAAATAATCAGCGCCAAAGGTTTTTTCGCCATCGTTTTCATCCTTTCGATTCGGCCCGGAGGGAGCGCTGGGGCTCTGCCCCAAACCCCGGTTAAGGAGCTTCTTGAAAGAAGCCCCTTAACAATCCCCAAGAACTTTAACTTACGCCCATCCTTGAGATGGGCGTAAGTTAAAGTTTTCGGGGGTTCTTAGGGGGCCTTTTTCAAAAGGCTCCCTAAGCAGGGTCCGGGACAGCGTCCCGCCGCACCTCCCGCCGGCCAGTTGGGAGTAAAATCCGCTTATCAGTGATGTGATAAGCGGATTGTGTTTCGTATTATAGTTTAGCCTTCGTTGGCTGCGTTGACGATTGCAGTGAAGTCAGGAGCTTTAAGGGAAGCGCCGCCGATGAGGCCGCCGTCCACATCCTCTTTGGAGAGGAGCTCGGCCGCGTTCTTTGCGTTCATCGAGCCGCCGTACTGGATGGTCATGCCGTTTGCCGCTTCCTGGTCGTAGATCTTGGCGATGGTCTCGCGGATGAAGCCGCAGACTTCAGCAGCCTGGTCCGCAGTCGCGGTTTTGCCGGTGCCGATTGCCCAGACAGGCTCGTAAGCGATGATGACGTTCTTGAGCTCGTCGCGGGTCACACCCTTGAGGGCGATCTTTGTCTGCATCGAGATGAGTTCCTCGGTGATGTTGTTCTCTCTGTCCTCGAGCATCTCGCCGACGCAGAGGATGACCTTGAGGCCTGCCTCGATTGCAGCGCGGGTTCTCTTGTTGACGGTCTCGTCGGTCTCGCCGAAGTACTGGCGGCGCTCGCTGTGGCCGATGACCACATACTCAACGCCCATCTCGGCGAGCATGTCTGCGGAAATTTCACCGGTGAACGCACCGGATTTTTCAAAGTGGCAGTTTTCCGCGCCGACTTTGATGTTGCTGCCCTGGGTGAGCTGGAGGGCGGTTTCGAGGTTGGTGAAGGGGACGCAGATCACAACGCCGCAGTTCGCGTTTGCAACCATGGGTTTGAGCTCTTCGATGAGGGATTTCGCCTCGGGGCGGGTTTTGTTCATTTTCCAGTTGCCAGCAATGATGGCTTCACGCAGTGTTTTATTCATGGATAGCCTTCCTCTCAAATAAAAAATATTTACTTATTTATCGTTGATTGCCATGACGCCCGGGAGGTCCTTGCCTTCGAGGAACTCGAGGGAAGCGCCGCCGCCGGTCGAAATGTGGGACATCTTGTCGCCAAAGCCGAGGGTGTTGACCGCAGCAGCCGAGTCTCCGCCGCCGATGATGGTGATCGCATCGGTCTCAGCGAGCGCTTTTGCAACTTCGATGGTGCCTTTTGCAAGAACCGGGTTCTCGAACACGCCCATCGGGCCGTTCCATACAACGGTCTTAGCGGATTTTACTTCATTTGCAAACAGCTCAGCGGATTTCGATCCGATGTCAAGACCCTGGTAGCCGTTCGGAATTTTGTCTGCATCCACGTTTTGCACTTCGATTTCCGCGTCGATCGGGTTCGGGAATGCAGTTGCGATTGTGCAGTCGATCGGAAGCAGCAGCTTCACGCCCTTTTCCTCTGCTTTTTTGAGCATTTCCTTGCAGTAGTCGATCTTGGTTTCATCGAGCAGCGAATCGCCGACGTTGTAGCCTTTGGCTGCGAGGAAGGTGTAGGCCATGCCGCCGCCGATGATCAGGGTATCCGCCTTGTTCAACAGGTTTTCGATGACGCTGAGCTTGTCTGCGACCTTTGCGCCGCCGAGGATGGTAACAAAGGGACGCGCCGGGTTTTCAACTGCGTCGCCGAGGTATTTGAGCTCTTTGCCGATGAGGTAGCCGACCGCGGTCTCATCCACAAATTTGGTCACGCCCTCAGTGGAGCAGTGGGCGCGGTGCGCAGTGCCGAACGCGTCGTTGACATAAACGTCCGCCAAGCTTGCGAGTTCTTTGCTGAATTCCTCGCCGTTTTTGGTCTCTTCTTTGCGGTAACGGGTGTTTTGGAGCAGGACGACGTCGCCGTCTTTCATCTCAGCAACCGCTTTTTTTGCGTTCTCTCCGACAACAGTGTCGTCAGCGGCAAAAACAACCTCTTTGCCGAGGTGCTCGGAAAGGCGTTTGGCAACCGGGGCGAGCGAGAGCTCGGGCTTCGGCTCTCCCTTGGGTTTGCCGAGGTGGGAGCAGAGAATCACTTTCCCGCCGTCCGCAATCAGTTTCTTTATGGTAGGAAGCGCAGCGACGATTCTGTTTTCGTCTGTGATCTCGCCGTTTTTGAGCGGGACGTTAAAATCGCAGCGCACAAGAACTCTTTTTCCCGACACATTGATGTCGTCGACAGTCTTTTTGTTTAAAGAGGTCATTTTAGCCATCCTTTCAATACAGCCGCCCAGAGCGGACGGAACGAATTTTATTATTTGTTACACCTGTAACAATCCAAAGAGTATTATACCCGAACACCCCGCATTTTTCAAGGGGTTTTCACCGTTTTCATGCAAAATAAACGGTATTTTCCACCTTTAGGAGCGCCGTTTTCCTTTCACGATAATGCCGACAATTTTCGGCCCCGCGTTGATGGCGATCGCAGCCCCCGCCTTGAAGACGCCGACGCCTGGATACCCCACCTGTTTGGCGAATTCCTTGGTGATTTCCTCCGTCCGTTCGGGCAGGCAGCCGCTGATGATCATGTGCGGGGTCTGGGGCACCATGGCGGAGGAAGCCAGCCGGATGATGCCGGGGATGACGTTTTTATCCCCCCGCACCTTGGTGACAATCTGGGGATCCCCGCCGTTGAAGTTGATGATCGGGCGCAGCCCCATCAGCTCCCCGACAAACGCCGCCGCAACGCTCACCCTCCCTGACTTTTTCACAAAGTCGAGGGAATAGGGGGCAAAGTAGATCTCGACGCTGTCAAACCAGTCCTCGAGATAGGCGAGGATCTCCTCGACCGGACAGCCCTTCTCCGCCTTGATTGCCGCTTCCATCACCGGGTAACCGTAGGCGATGGTGTAGGTTTTGGAGTCGATCACATGGATCGCAAACTTTGCGTCAGGGTGCTTCTCCTCAAACCGCTGCTTGGCCAGCAGGGCGGAGTTGTAGGTGTTTGATCCCTTGGCGTTGATCGAGACGTAAATGAGATCGGTGTAACCCTCTTCGTAATACTCGTTGTAGGCGTCGAGAAACTCGGTCTGGGTGATCTGCGCAGTGGTCGGCACCTTGCGGCAGTTGAGCAGGATATCATAGAACTCCTCTTCGGTGAAATCCTCCCGCTCGCGGTAGCCTTCCCCGTCCACAGTGAGGGGAAAGTTGAGAATCCGGATGCCGAGCTCCTGCTCTCGCTCTTTTGGAATGTCACAGGCCGAATCGGTCATGATTTTTATTTTGGACATGTTGCTTCCTCCCAATTATATTTTGTCAGGTTTCCTTGTGATTCGAGTGCGGGGAATCCCCACTGCCGCAGCACCTCGTAGGTCGCCACCGCCACGGTGTTCGAGAGGTTGAGGCTGCGGATGCCGCCGCGCATCGGCAGGCGCACACAGGTTTCAGGGTTGTGAAAGAGCAGGTCTTCGGGCAGTCCCGCGTCCTCCCGGCCAAATACAATGTAAGCGTTGTCCGGATATGCCACCTCACTGTAGTTAGCTTGCCCCTTGGTGGTAAAATAATAAAAATTTCCTCCCGAATTTTGGGCAAAAAAATCTTTGAGGCCATCGTAATAGGTGATGTCGAGATAGTGCCAGTAATCAAGCCCCGCCCGTTTGAGCTTTTTGTCGTCGATCGCAAAGCCGAGCGGCTTCACCAAATGCAGCCGCGCCCCAGTCGCCGCGCAGGTGCGGGCAATGTTGCCTGTGTTCTGCGGAATTTGCGGCTCGACGAGCACGATGTTCAAAACACTCATTTTCCTCTGCTCCTTTTGTAACAGTTCTATTAAACACTATTTCCCCGTTCATTTCAAGTGCTATTTGTAAATTAGCGGCGAAGGAGCGGCCGCGCCTTTCGCAATGTTGTGGCAGCAGTCCTGCAAACAGGGTCAGCGCCGGATGGTTGTGTCTGACCGGCTGCCAACCGAATTGGAATCACCCCCGGTTCTCACATCTCCCATACGGACGAATTCCGGGCTGTGAATCAGGACAGCGGAAAAACGGGGCTGTGCAGATTCACAGCCCCGTTTTGTATCCATTCAAACACTTATCGTTCGAGGTTCTGGTCCCTCGCAGGTCCCACGCCGACCATTTTGATCGGGCACTCGCAGACCTCTTCGAGCTTGGCGATGTAATCCTTGCAGACCTGCGGCAGCTCGTCAAAGCTGCGGCAGCCGGTGATATCCTCGTCAAAGCCGGGGAACTCCTCATAAACCGGCTCGCACTCCGCGAGCTCCTCAAGGGAGGCCGGGTAGTTTTTCAGCACCGTGCCGTCCTTTTTCTGATAGGCGACGCACACCTTGAGGGAGCCGACTCCGCTCAGGGTGTCGAGCTTGTTGACCGCAAGCCCGGTCAGGCCGTTTGCCCGCACCGCGTGGCGCAGGATCACCCCGTCAAACCAACCGATGCGGCGAGGGCGTCCGGTGTTGGTGCCGAACTCGTTGCCGCGCTCCCGGATGGTGTCTCCCACCGCGTCGAACAGCTCGGTCGGGAACGGGCCTTTGCCCACACGGGTGGTGTAGGCTTTGGCCGCGCCGATGACCTCCCCGATCATCGTCGGGCCAACGCCAGTTCCGGTGCACACCCCGCCCGAAATCGGGTTGGAGGAGGTGACGAACGGATAGGTGCCCATGTCGAGGTCGAGCAGCGTGCCCTGTGCGCCCTCAAAGAGGATTTCCTTGCCCTGCTTGTTCGCCTCGTAGACGAGAACCGACACGTCGGCGATGTAAGGCGCAAGGCGCTTGCCGTACTCGATGTATTCTTCGATGATCGCGTCCACGTCGAGCGGCTTCTCGCCGTAAATTTCCGAAATAAAGCGGTTTTTGAGTTCGCCCAGCGGCTTTGCCTTGGCGCGGAACACCTCGGGGTGCACCAGGTCGTACATCCGCAGGCCGCTGCGCTCCGATTTGTCCATATAGCAGGGGCCGATGCCGCGGCGGGTGGTGCCGATGTCGTTGTTGCCGCGGAATTTCTCGCTCAGGCCGTCGAGCTCAATGTGCCACGGCATGACCACATGCGCGCGCGGGTCAATGTAAAATTTATCAAACTGGATACCGCGTTTTGCGAGCTCGTCCATCTCCTCGAGAATGGAGGGCGGGTTGACCACCACGCCGCAGCCGATCAGGCAGAGGGTCTCGGGGTAGAGGATGCCCGAGGGGATCAGGCGCAGCTTGTACACCTGGCCGTTGCTTTCCACTGTATGTCCCGCGTTGTTTCCGCCCTGAGCGCGGACCACAACATCTGCGCGGGATGCGAGTATATCGATGATTTTACCTTTTCCTTCGTCGCCCCATTGAACGCCGACAACTACTTTTGCAGGCATAAATGCATACCTCACTTTAAATTACTAAAATTACTCTTTTGAAATGAATCAACCGGACAATGCGCCGCACACCGGCCAGCCAGATCATCCAGCAGCGGAGGCCGCGCACAGTACGCCGTATTCAAACACAAACTCATTATAGCAAAACTGGCAGGGCAATGCAAGCCAAAATCATTGTTTTATCGCAGTAAATCGATAAAGTTCAGAATATATTTTCATTTCAGGGAAATACTAGCCGTAAAAGTTTTTAGAAAAAGGGTGATCAACCGTGAAAATATCAGCAACCCAATACGATCAGATGGCAAAGCAGGCCTCGCCAAAATCAAAGTCCTATAAAAACGTGCCCGCCGCCTTTTTTGTCGGCGGCTTTATCTGCATGCTCGGCGAACTGCTGCGCCAGCTCTACATTCAGTGGGGCTGCGGCAAGCCGGAGGCAAGCGCCTGGGTGTCCATCACCTTTATTGCCATCACCGCCCTGCTCACCGGGCTCAATGTCTTTGACAATATCGCCAAATTCGCCGGCGCGGGCACCATTGTGCCAATCACCGGCTTTGCCAACTCAGTGGCCGCCCCTGCCCTGGAATTTAAGACAGAGGGCATGGTGCTCGGCCTCGGCGCAAAGATGTTTATCATCGCCGGACCTGTCATTGTCTACGGGACACTCGCCTCGATTGTCTACGGCATTGTGCTGTGGATCATCGGGCTGTTTTAGGAGGGCGCTATGAGAGTCAAACGAGCTACCATTAAGTTAAACAGCTCCCCCAGCATCATCGGATTTGCCGCAGTCGCAGGCCGCAAGGAGGGGGATGGCCCCCTTGGCCAGGAATTCGACGTGATCTACCAGGACAGCTTAGGAGGGGAAAAGACGTTTGAAAAAGCCGAGAGCCTGCTGCAAAAGGACGCAGCCAACCGCGCCATTCAAAAGGCCCAGCTCACCCCCGAGGACATTGACGTGGCCTTTGCCGGCGACCTGCTCAACCAGTGCATCGGCTCCAACTACGGGCTGCGCGAGCTCGGCATTCCTTTTGTCGGCCTGTACGGCGCCTGTTCCACCATGGCGGAGAGCCTCATGATGGCTTCCCTCTTTGTAGACAACGGCATCTCCGCCCGCGCGCTCGCCGTGACGTCCTCCCACTTCTGCTCAGCGGAACGGCAGTTCCGTTATCCGCTCGAATATGGCGGACAGCGCACCCCCACCGCCCAGTGGACAGCCACCGCATCCGGCGCCGCTGTGGTCGGGGAATCCGCAGGCGCGCCGTATGTCAAAGGGGTGTCCGTCGGCAAAATCATTGACTTGGGCATCAAGGACATCAACAACATGGGCGCAGCTATGGCTCCAGCTGCCGCAGACACCATTGAAACCTTTTTGCACGACACCGGCACCAAACCGGATGATTATGATTTGATTTTAACCGGCGACCTCGGCATGGTGGGCTCTGACCTGCTGAACCAGCTGCTCATGAGTGAAAAGATTGACATCAGCAAGCAGCACAACGACTGCGGACTCATGCTCTTTGATTTGCAAAAGCAGGACGTGCACGCCGGCGGCTCTGGCTGCGGATGCAGCGCAGGGGTGCTCTGTTCCCACGTGCTCAAGCGCATTCAGAGTGGAGAACTCAAAAATGTGTTGTTTGTTGCAACCGGTGCGCTCATGTCCACCGTCACCAATCAGCAGGGCGAATCTATTCCGGGCATCGCGCACCTGGTGCACCTGTCCAACACCAAATGGGAGGGCTAAACAGTATGATTTTGGATTTATTAAAAGCATTTCTGGTCGGCGGCGCCATTTGTATTGTCGGCCAGCTCTTGATTGACTATACCAAACTCACCCCAGCCAGAATTCTTGTCGCGTTTGTGGTGGCCGGCGTTGTGCTCGGTGCAGTCGGCCTGTATGAGCCTCTGGTGCAGTGGGCAGGTGCAGGCGCAACCGTTCCTCTGACCGGATTTGGTTATTTGCTCGCTCAGGGCGTGCAGGAGGCAGTGGCCAAAAGCGGATTCTTTGGCGCCTTTACCGGCGGCCTCTCCGCATCTGCAGCCGGCATAGCAGCCGCCATTTTCTTCGGCTTCCTCATTGCCCTCATCTTCAAATCCGGCGACAAAAACTAGTGCGCAGGGCGCACGGCCGGAACGCGTCCTGTAGGGATTGCAGTGCAGAGTGATCCTCTCGCGTAGGGGGTACATCTGAGCTCTGGTTTCGCACTGTCTTACTAAGAGCGCATCTTGGGATTCTCAAGGGGCGCGCCCCTTGAGCGGGGCTTGGGGCAGAGCCCCGAAACACCCGCGCCCGCAGGCCGCAAGACTCTTAAAAAAGCGGCAAATTCAACGCCACTTCCCTTTTAAACTGTCCAGTGGACAGTTTAAAATACACAGAAAAACGGGGCTGTTCCTACTTTACAGCCCCGTTTTTTCACGCGCGCGTCTCAGATCGCCGCAGGCTTCCCTAACAGCCGCGATCGGTTACAGGTATTATATGGCGACCCGATATTCCAATTATAACACAGCCCAACGCCCTAGTCAACTGTTTAACCGAAATTAAATCCGTTTTAAACATCCAAATATAACTATGCTAAAACCATATAAAGAAAAAGAGGGCAAACTTATGATATATGGGTTAGGTGAAAAACTAGAAGTATTACGAAAAGGCAAACGCCTCCAACAAAATGAAGCAGCAAATCTGTTAGGCGTTAAGCCATCTACATTTTCAGGTTATGAAAACGATACAACTACTCCCAGTTTAGAAGTATTTTCGGATCTCTGCGCTTTTTATAACGTCTCCGCAGATTACCTTCTGGGCTATGACAAGAAACAAATGCTCTCCGTTGAAGGGCTGACCGATGACGAAATTGGCTTAATCAGCAGCCTGATCACCAAATTCAAAGAATACCACCAGACAGAGGAAACCGACGACTAAGCAAAATTCTACAGCGCATTTTGCACTGAACTCCTCATGTCGGACAGTCAGGAGAATTCATGATGTCAGCAGACAAAACATATCTCTATGGGTTGGGTGAAAAATTAAAAATTTTAAGGGAAGCCAGACATTTCAGTCAAGCGGAGGTTGCGAAAAAACTTGGTATTGCTCCCGCTTCTATGTCTGCTTACGAAAACGAAACAAAAACGCCAAGTCTGGAAGTGTTTGCCCAGCTGATTGCATTTTATGATGTTTCAGCCGACTACTTGATCGGCTTTTCCAAAGACAACCTATTGAAAAGTCTCACCACAGAACAGGTAGATATCATTTACCGCCTGATTGAGCATTTCAAAAAGGAAAATGAGCGCTGAAACCTTACGCTATTCCAATCAAAATGAAAACCCGGGGGCAAACCGTGAAAAAAGAGCCAGTTTACGACTGTGGTTTAGATCAAAAACTAATTCAGCTCAGGGAATCCAAACATCTTTCCCAGCGGGAATTAGCCAAAAGACTTCAGTTATCGTCCAACACAATTTCTGACTACGAACGCGCAGTGAAATAACCTTCCACAAAAACACTGATTGAAATCGCGTATTTCTACAACACCTCTCTCGATTATCTCGTGAATCTCACCCACACTCGACCAATTCTAACCGACGGCCTAACAGAGGATCAAATCAATGCTGTAAACGAAATTGTGGAACAGTTCCGGCGAAGCAACAAAAAGTAAGCGGAACATAGGAGAGAACTATGATCTATGGTTTAGGAGATAAGCTAGTCAGACTGCGTGAAGGAAAACACCTTCAGCAAAAAGACATAGCAAAGTATTCTAAAGTAACGCCCCAGGCTATTTCAGGCTACGAAAATGATACTGCAACTCCCAGTTTAGAAGTATTTTCGGATCTCTGCGCTTTTTATAACGTCTCCGCAGATTACCTTCTGGGCTATGACAAGAAACAAACGCTCTCTGTCGAGGGCCTGACCGATGATGATATCGGCTTGATCAGCAGCATGATCACCAAACTCAAAGAAGTTCGCCAGGCAGAAAAGTCCGACGACTAAACAACGTCTTTGCGACTGCCCTACTTTTCATTCCAAACATCCAGGAGGAATTAGAATGCCAGCAGATAAGTCATATTTATATGGGCTGGGCGATAAACTACGAATTCTTCGAGAAGCAAAACATTTGAAACAGAGCCAAGTTGCGAAATATTTGGGTATTTCAACGACCGCTGTTTCAGAATATGAAAGTGAAATCAAAACTCCAAGCCTGGAAGTGTTTGCTCGGTTGGTTGCATTTTACGATATTTCGGCTGACTACCTGATTGGCATTTCCAAAGACAACCTATTGAAAAGCCTCACCTTGGAACAGGTAGATGTCATTTACCGCTTGATTGAACATTTCAAAAAGGAAAACGCGCGCTAATAACCTCTATTAAACAAAAAACAGGACTGCCGCTTGACAGTCCTGTTTTTCTATGCATTCCGTCCAACGACGGAGCCCTTGCCTTTTTCCAGATTTTGTATTATACTAAACCCAGGCGTTGCCCAATAGAGCGGCTCGGCGGTTTGTCCCCCCTCACTTTACATAGGTGAAAGGGGGTGTTGCCATGGAATATCTGGTTCTATTAACAATCATTTTGTTGTTAATTGAAAGGATACTCAATAATGGAACAAAAAAGAAATAACCGCCCTATCTTCCAATTAGTACGGTTATTTCTATTTCACTGATTGGGACAAACCGCTCGCCGCGGCAACGCCCTTCTATTTGTATTATAGCATCTCTGTCAAAAAAGTCAACCGCCTAGCTTCCAAATAGCTCGGTTATTTCTTTGATCAGTATTTGGGACAAGCCGCTCGCCGCGACAGCGCCCTTCTATTTGTATTAGAACACCTCTGTCAAAAAAGTCAACTGCTTACGCCTTTGCGCTCCACACACCGTGCAGGTTGCAGTATTCGTACACAGTAATCTCCTCGCCCGGTTGAACTGAAAAGCTGGCGACTGGCTGCTCGTTGGGAGAAAGCCATTTGACCAACAGGTTCTGGCCCTGCACAACGGCGATCCACTGGATCGAGTGCTCCTCGGTCATGGGGTGCATCGTGCTCCCGACCGAGACGTTGACCACAGTGCCCTCCCGGCTGATGACCGGAACGTGTTTTTCCTGCGCAGCGTCTGTGGTATTCGGCTCGATCGCCTTCATCTCCTCGTGGCAGCAGATCAACGGAACGCCCGCATTGCTGAGCAGCAGTGCGACATTGCCGCAACGGCTGCATTTGTACAGATCCAATTTTTTACTCATTTTAATCGACTCCTTTTCCAATTCTTTTATTGCAGGAACCATTTAAAAATCATTCCAAACGACTTTCCAAATGATTCTTTTGTCCTGCCAAACAATTTTTCTCCCATTAGTATACCCGAATGTTTGGAAATAATTTGACGAAAAATCCGGCTGGCAGATACCAGCCGGATTTTGTTTTCATTAATAAACGCGTGCGCCAAACTCAAATTTGGAACCGCTTGCGCTGTCGTACAGCGCGCGCTCAACCACTCTGCCATGATCCGAACTCGCGTCGATGACCATGCCGTTACCGGCGTAAATGCCGACGTGGCCAATGCCCATGAAGTTGCCTTTGCCGCGGCCGTAGGAATTCGACCAGAACACAAGGTCGCCCGGCTGGAGCTCACTTTTGGAGAGGGCACCGGTTGCATAGGCGTTTTTCGCCTGCACGCCGGAGGAAGCCGAGAGGCTGATGCCGACCTGACGGTACACCCAGCTGGTAAAACCGGAGCAGTCAAATTTGTTCGGACCCTGCGCGGGGCTGACATAGGGACAGCCGATTTTGCTGCGCGCAATCGAAACAATCTGCTCACCGATGCTGCCGTTGTAGCTCGGCGCTGTTGCAGTGTTGTTCTGCTGGTTGGTTGTCGTTTGTTTGCTGGAAGATTGGCTTGCTTTCTTTGCAGCAGCTGCTGCCGCCGCCTCTTCTTCCTGTTTTTTCTTTTCCGCCGCCTGTCTTGCCGCTTCCTCTTCCGCAGCCTTGCGGGCCGCCTCTTCCTCCGCAGCTATGCGGGCTGCTTCCTGCTCTGCTGCAATGCGCTCTGCTTCTGCTTTCGCAGCTGCTTCCTGCTCGGCCTGAATGCGGCGTTCTTCGATTTCTATGCCAACGCTTTTTTCAAGTCTGATCAGCGTCGGTTTAATTTCGGTGGTGGATTTCGTCTCGGCGGGAAGCTCGCTGGTCGCAGCAAGCGGGACAGCCGAACTCGATATACTGAAAATAGTTACAAACATTGAAACCATTAATGCAGCGCTCACAATACGGATTACATATTTGTTCAATTCATCGCCTCCTTCTTTTTACTGAACGAATTCTATTATAACAGATTGTCCGATTTCAATTTTGTAATAATTGTAAACGTTTTGTCATTTTTGATCTCAATTTCGAGGGTATTCCCCTTTATCTGTAATCAAAAGGACATCTTTCCATTATTCTGTCCCAGAAAATTAAAATATTGCCTATAGCGTAAAAAATTAGTAAATAAATTTTTTTGGTTGATTCACAACTTTTTTTAAAAAAACTCTTGCATTTTGCAGATAGAGATGATATAATAGTTCAAGTCCTATGGGGGTGTAGCGCAGTTGGGAGCGCGTTTGAATGGCATTCAAAAGGTCAGGGGTTCGATCCCCCTCATCTCCACCACTTCGGGAGCATAGCTCAGCTGGGAGAGCATCTGCCTTACAAGCAGAGGGTCATAGGTTCGAGCCCTATTGTTCCCACCAAATAGCGAAACTCGTCTGTGCGGGTTTCGTTTATATCCTGGGGGCGTAGCTCAGCTGGGAGAGCGTACGGTTCGCATCCGTAAGGTCGAGAGTTCGATCCTCTTCGTCTCCACCACAACAAATAAATCCGAACCTTGTGCCAATTGGCGATAGGTTCGGATTTATTGTTTTATTACCTTGAAACTTGTCCCATATCAAGCTATAAAATCGCACAGTTCTCTTTCAAGGAGGACTGTGCGATTTTATTTTGATTTTCTGGATTAAAAGAGCTATAATATTATTCGGATAAACGAATGAGCTACTATGGATTATATATCAGTCAGAGAAGCATCTGCCAAATGGGCAATTTCTGAAAGACGAGTACAAAAGCTTTGTGAGGGAGGGCGAATCGACGGTGTATTGCGCTTTGGCCGCTCTTGGATGATCCCCAAAGATGCTGAAAAACCAAGGTACAGCCGCAGACGAAAGTCCATACAATCTATCGAATACGAAGAAGAAAGGAGGAAATCCCATCGTGTATAACCCTCAGTTAGAAACATTTCTCTGTGTCGCTGAGTGTGGCAGCTTTAATAAGGCAGCAGAGAAGCTATACATATCCCCGCCTGCAGTTATTAAACAGATCAATCTTCTGGAAGAAAGCCTTGACTTGCAGCTTTTTGTTCGTACTCATCGAGGGCTTTTGTTGACGGAAGCTGGCAAGTCTCTGGTGCAGGATGCCAAGTACATCATTCAATACTGTAAAGATTCCATAACACGGGCAAAAAACGCCATACAAAAGGATGAGGAAATCATCCGTATCGGGACTTCTCCCATGACTCCTGCTCAGGTGCTGGTAGACTTGTGGCCCAAATTACAGGAGGACTGCCCCAATACGAAGTTTCAGCTTGTCCCCTTTGACAACACGCCGGAAAACGCACGGGAAATCCTCGGCAATCTGGGAAAGAATATTGATGTAGTGGCTGGAATTTTTGATGATACGATGCTGAACCTACGCCAGTGCGCAGGCTTAGAGATTTCCAGAGAACCCATCTGCTGCGCTGTTTCCGTCCATCATAAACTGGCAAAAAAAAATAGATTGACCGTACAGGATTTATACGGGGAAAAACTGATGCTTATGAAGCGAGAATGGAGCCACTATGTCGATTTACTGCGAGATGATCTTTGGAAAAACCATCCTCAAATTCAAATCGTGGATTTTGATTTCTACGATGTGGGGGCTTTTAATCAGTGCGAAAACAATAATTGTGTTTTGATGGCTGTCCCCAAGTGGCAGTATGTCCATCCTCTGTTGAAAATTTTGCCTGTGGATTGGAAATACACGATTCCTTACGGGCTGCTCCATGCACCAGAACCATCTGAAGCGGTCAAAAAATTTTTGAAGGCTGTGGATAATATCACAAAAGCGTAATGGCTACATCACTATTAACCTTTGAGTAAATACTGCATAACGAATCGAGACTTCTGTTGAAGCCTCGATTTTTTTATAATAAAGGCAGTGGAGAGAAAGATGGGTGAAAAATGAAAGGGCAGAAGATTCTTGTAGCCGGATTATGCTTACTGCTTTGCCTAACGGGATGCAATGGACAAAAAGGGCCAGACAGCGTTTCGTCCACTTCAGCGATTCGTCAGCAGGAGGAGTTGAAAACAAATTCTGTGCCAGAATTGGAAATGATGAAAAAGCCATTTAATGAAAACACAAGCATTGATACGGTGAAAAACGACCCCGTCTTTGACGATTATGGACGGCTTCTTTTTCCAGCAGATGACGGATATATGAGCGGCGATACACTGGGAGATTTACAGCTCACCTGGTACAACTACATTGACCCTGCGGAAACGGTAAAAATCGTCAACACCCTGTGGCAGCGGGCGAATGATGGAGAAACCGTTTTCTACGATATTTACAGCGATGCAGAAAAGGCCGTCGATCCCGATAAAGAGGATACTGGATTGTTCTTCTTTAAGGGTGAACCGGGAGAGAAGTTTGCTATATGTAATGCAGGTGGAGGTTTTTCCTATGTAGGCGCAATGCAGGACAGCTTCCCTCACGCCCTGAAGCTTTCCAAACGTGGCTACAACGCCTTCGCTTTGGTCTATCGCCCCGGAGCCCAAACCGCCTGTGAAGATCTGGCCCGTGCGATCAGTTTTATTTTTGAGAACGCTGATAAATTAGAAGTGGACACTGACTGCTACTCCTTGTGGGGCGGTTCGGCAGGAGCTCGGATGGCAGCATGGCTTGGCTCTTACGGCCCAGCGGCATTTGGCGGTGACAATCTTCCCCAGCCGGGAGCGGTCATCATGCAGTACACTGGCCACAGTGATTACGCAGAAAACGATCCGCCCACTTTTGCCTGTGTAGGGGAAAACGATGGCATTGCCAACTGGCTTACCATGCAGCGTCGTTTGGACGCCATGAGTGCCTTGGGTATCCCCACGGAGTTTCACCACTACCCCGGTTTGCCTCATGGATTTGGTCTGGGTACCGACACTGCGGCAGAGGGTTGGCTCGACAAGGCAGTTGCCTTTTGGGAAGAGCAGATGTGAGAACCCGTTGACATAGATTATTTTTTAGAAAGGAAGCACTGCTATGAACAACTTTATTTTTCAAAACGGCACAAAGGTCTACTTCGGCAAAGGCTGCGTGAAGGAATATCTGGCCTGTCTGACAAGGAAAGCAGATACCATTCTGCTGGCCTATGGAGGCGGAAGTATCAAGCACAACGGTGTGTACGATGAGATCACCGGTATTCTGAAAGAGGCTGGCAAAACCATTGTGGAGTTCTCCGGCATCATGTCCAACCCCACCTACGCCAAAGTACAGGAAGGCGCAAAGCTGGCGCGGGACAACCATGTGGACATGATTCTGGCCGTGGGTGGCGGCAGCACTATGGATTGCTGTAAGGCTGTTTCTCTGGCCGCCCAGTATGGCGGCGACATCTGGGACGATTTCTGGGCGCGGCCCGGTGTGATTGACTTTGCGCCACTGCCTCTGGGCGTAGTTGTCACAGTGGCGGGTACAGGCAGTGAATGCAACGGCGGCGCTGTTATTACCCATGAGGAGAAAAAGATCAAGACTGGCCGGGATTATCCGCAGCTCAATCCCAGCTTTGCCCTGATGGACCCCACCTACACCTACTCCGTGCCAGTGAAGCAGATGATTTCCGGCGGGTTCGACATTCTCTCCCACATCATGGAGACTTACTTTAGCGAGCCGAACGAGGACAACGTTTCCGATGACATCATGGAGGCTTTGATGAAAAGTGTGATCCGCAATCTGCGGGCGTCCATCAAGAACCCAGAGGATTACGTTGCCCGCTCCAACCTGATGTGGGATTCTACTATGGCAGAAAACCGCGTTATCAAGATGGGTAAAAAATGCGACTTTGAGTGCCACAATATGGAGCATCAGCTTGGAGCCTATACCAACTGCAATCATGGCTGCGGTCTGGCGGTGCTGCACCCGGTCTATTACCGCCATATCTACAAAGCGGGCCTGCCCAAGTTCGTTCGCTTTGCTCAGAATGTGTGGGGTATTGCCCAGGAGGGAAAGACTGATGAGGAACTGGCGCTGGCTGGTATCGACGCGTTGGCGGATTTCATCAAAGAACTCGGCCTGCCTACCACATTGAAAGAATTAGGTGCAGAAAAATCTCAGCTCAATGAGATTGCGGATTCCTGCAGTATTTCTCAGGGCAGCTATAAAACTATGACTCACGAGGAAATTCTAGCAATCTTTCAGGAGTGCTATGAATAAAACCAAATTTGAAAGGAGCAATTACTTATGAAAAAATTAACCGCATTGTTTTTAAGTCTGGCAATGGTAGTCGGCCTTGCTGCGTGTAGCAGCGGAGCCCCTTCTTCCAGCGAATCCAGCGCACCCGAAACATCTGTCCCGCAGGCCACCAGTGAATCGGATGAGACATCATCTGTGGGTTCTGAAAATACAGATGCTGACACCAGCAAGACCTTGGTGGTCTACTTCTCTGCCAGTGGCAACACCGAAGAAGCAGCCAACTATATCGCGCAGATCACCGGAGGCGATCTGTTCGAGTTGAAACCTGCAGACCCATATACCAATGACGATTTGGACTGGACGGATGATAACAGCCGGGTTTCCCAGGAATATTACGATGAAAGTCTACGGGATGTGGAGCTGACGTCCGATACGGTGGAAAATTGGGATAGCTATGATACCGTATTGATCGGTTATCCCATCTGGTGGGGAATTGCCGCCTGGCCGGTCAATACCTTTGTGAAGGCCAATGATTTTACCGGAAAAACTGTGATTCCGTTCTGCACGTCTGCCAGCTCCGGATTAGGCCAAAGTGGAGATTTACTGGCAGAACTAGCTGGAACCGGTGACTGGCAGGATGGGCAGCGCTTCCGCTCCAGCGTTAGTGAAGCAGATGTGCAGGAATGGCTGGATGGCCTGAATCTGGACTAAATTTTGGATAGGAGGTGCTCCCGATGAAACGAATCTTTACAATCATTCTTTCCATGCTGCTGGTTTTGGGCCTTGCCGCTTGCGGCGGCACACAGGAGCTCTCTCCCACATCTGAAATGAGTTCCGGGAATGGAAGTGGCGAAATGGTGCAAACGGATTCCAATATTCTGATTGTGTATGATTCTTCACAGAAGGATGTGGAAAAGGCCGCAAAAGTTTTGGAGGAAACTTTGGGCGGAGATCTGAGCGACATGAATAGTAGCAGCGGATTGCAGTCAGATACCTATGAATTTGTACTGCTTGGATTCGCTGCGCAGGATAATGCTCTGCCGGAGGCGGTGCAGACTTTTTTGCAAAATGATGGCCTTAGAGCCCGGACGATCTATCCCTTTGTGCTGGGAGAAGGAAATGAGCCTGATTCTATCTTTTCTGCTATTTCGCAGCTTCAGCCCGGCGCCTTATTCGGAGGCTCCGCTTTGATGATGACTTCAGATACCGGCGAACCAGAAATCAGGGAGTGGGCGGAAAACCTAAACCTTGACAGGGATGATATTGCACCGGAAAACAGCGGCTCTAACACTGTGGCCACTGGGGTTGTAACTCCACAGGAACAACAGGTATTGTATCTGTGGGAGGAAGGTAATGCCCCTGCCCAGACGGAATATACCATCAATAATGGAGGTTATTCCGATGATCCAGATTTCAGGCCCTACATCACCAGCTTCCCAGTGCCGAAGGGTGTGGAGGTGAAAGGCGCGGTGCTTATCTGCCCTGGCGGAGCGTTCCAGTTCCGCAGCGAACAGCCGGAAGGGATCGACGTGGCAGAAGCGCTCAGTGCTCTGGGATACCAGAGCTTTGTAGTGGATTACCGCCTGCGCCCCTATACGCAACAGGAAGGTGCTCTTGACCTGGCGCGGGCAGTACGGTTCGTCCGCTCTCATGCAGATGAATATAGCATTGACCCACAAGATATTGCCGTGATGGGTTTTTCCGCAGGCGGAATTTTAAGTGGAGAAATGCTCTTGAATTTTGACGGGGATGTAAGTCCCTCTACCCTTGATCCCAAGTATCAGCCGGATGGCCTGGATAGTATTTCTGCCGATGCAGCGGCCTGCGGGATGATCTATTCCTTCTATGGAAGATTGAGTTTTGGGACCACGGATGCAGAGCTGTTGCGTTCCGGGAATCTGCCCCCTACCTTCTACTGCTATGGAGCACGCGATCCGTTCTACGAGCAGTTTTTGGCTAACGCAGACGCGGCACAAGACGCTGGAGTTTTGGTAGAGCGCCTGCAACTGGATGGGATGCCTCATGGATTTGGGGCCAGCGGGGATTGGATTCCTACATACGATATGTGGCTGTCTGAAATCTTTATGAGTAATTGACAGTCTCCACTTTATCACATCGCTATTATCTATCAACAGGCTCTTTCTGCTTGAGGAAAGGGACTGCCGCTTGTTTCAAAGAGGTAGTTATGGAAACAGACATAACCTTGGGGTTTTAACTGCATAACAAACGGAGACTTCTGCTTTTCCTTTCATAGAGCTACAATACAATCAAAGAGAAAGAAGGAGAGCATTAAGATGAAAACTCGTATTTTAAAGAATTTGACCGTTTCCGCTGTTGGTCTGGGATGTATGGGGTTCTCCCATGCCTATGGGGCACCCACGGACGAAAAAGAGACTATCCGCCTGCTGCGGCGGGCAGTCGATTTGGGATACACCTTTTTCGATACAGCGGAGGTTTATGGTACACCAGATAATCCCCACATCAACGAGGAACTTGTGGGAAAAGCCTTGTCTCCAATACGAGATAAGGTTGTAATCGCCACAAAATTTGGCTTGCGATTTGATTTTGAAAGTGGCAAAGTCCCCATTCCGCTGATCCCAGATTCTAAGCCGGAAACCATCCGTCAATCGGTAGAAGGTTCTTTGAAACGCCTGAACACCGACCATATCGACCTGTATTTTCAGCACCGGATCGACCCAGAGGTGGAGCCGGAAGAAGTTGCAGGTGTCATGGCTGATCTGATCCGTGAGGGCAAGATCACTCACTGGGGTATTTCAGAAGCCAACGAGGATTATCTCTGCCGCGCAAACACTGTATGTCCGGTGACGGCGGTTCAGAACCGCTACTCCATGATGGCCCGCCATTACGAGAGCCTGTTTCCCGTTCTGGAGAAGCTTGGCGTTGGATTGGTGTCCTTTTCTCCTATGGCCAATGGGTTCCTTACCGGCCAATACGGTAAGGGGGAACACTTCGATCCCAAGACCGACTACCGGGCCGCCATGCCGCAGTTTATGGATGAGGCCGTCGAGCAGAACACTGCTCTTTTGAAACTGCTGCGCAATATGGCGGCGGAGAAAAACGCGACCTCGGCGCAGATTTCCATGGCGTGGATGCTATGCAAAAAGCCTTGGATCGTACCCATTCCTGGCACCCGAAAAGAGGAGCGTATGAGGGAAAATGCTGGTGCCGCCGAGGTGGAATTATCAGCCAGTGAAGTTCAAATACTGGATGATGCACTTGGCAAAATGGAAATGTCTGCCGTATTCGGCGGAACAGATTTGAAACAATAAGAATTAAACTTTACATCATCAATTTTAGGAGGTATCTATTATGGAATACACAACCTTAAACAACGGGGTAAAAATGCCTATGGCTGGAATCGGTACTTTTCTACTCAGCCCTGACGAGGCGGAGGTTTCCGTCCTTTCTGCCCTTCAATGCGGCTATCGTTTGATTGATACGGCCAATGCCTATGTAAACGAAAAGGCCGTGGGCAGGGCGATGAAGAAGTCGGGCCTTGAGAGGAAGGAAATCTTTCTGGAAACAAAGTTGTGGCCCAGCTTTTATGAGCAGGATGACGCGGTGGAGAAAACGCTTGAGCGCCTGGACACGGACTATATCGACCTGCTGCTGATCCATCAGCCCGCTGGGAACTATGTGGCCGGTTACCGACAGATGGAGAAATCCTATAAAGAGGGCAAGGTGAAGGCCATCGGCCTGTCGAACTTCAACGAGGAACAGATCAGAGAAATTTTGAGCATCTGCGAGATTAAGCCCGCCATTCTCCAAACAGAAGTACATCCCTACTCCCAGGAGAAGGCGCTGAAGGAGTTCCTCGGCAAAGAAGATATTGTGATTCAGGCATGGTATCCCCTGGGCCACGGTGACGAGGCGCTGATCCATGAACCGCTGTTTGCGGAACTTGCCAAAAAGTACGGCAAGAGCAATGCCCAGATCATCCTTCGCTGGCACATTCAGGATGGCAACATCGTCATCCCTGGTTCCAAGAACCCAGCCCATATCCGGGACAATTTCAACCTGTTTGATTTTGCATTGACAGACAATGAGATGGCGCAGATTGCCGCTATGGACAAACAGAAACGCTATTACACCAGCACGCCGGAAATGCTGAACAGCTATGTGAAAATGGTTCCGCCAGTGGATACACAGAAATAAGGAGGAAAAGAATCATGCGTAAAAATTTTGGAGCAAAATCTTGGTTTTACCCGCTTCCGGTGCTCATCATTGGCACCTATGATGATGGCGGAAACCCTGATGCAATGAACGCCGCCTGGGGCGGCTTGTATGACGCCGACAAGGTGGTGCTGTGTCTGAGCACTGGACATAAGACCACTAAGAACATCCAGTCAAAGGGCGCTTTTACCGTCAGCTTTGCCGATGCAGCTCATGTGATCCCGGCAGATTATGTGGGGCTGGTTTCCGCCAATAACGAGCCGGAAAAGATGAAAAAATCCGGTTTTCACACGACCAAAAGCGAATTTGTGGACGCTCCCCTGATTGATGAACTGCCGGTAGCGCTGGAGTGTAAGTTCCTCAAAATGACCGAGGATGGCAATATCGTCGGTCAGATCGTGAATGTCAGCATTGACGAAGGTGTCCTGAGCGAAACAGGCGATTTGGATATGAAAAAATTCAAGCCGATTTCCTTTGACCCCGCGAACAACGGCTATCATGTGCTGGGAGAGCGTATAGGGAATGCTTTCCATGATGGCTCAAATCTGAAATAACGAGGTGATTGTGATAAGTGAAATATTCTAAAATCTTTTCCCACAGGGAGAACTAAATACCGTTGCGGAACAGTATTTCAGCGGAGCCAGTTATCTTTGCCCTTTGAGTACAGAGGAAATTTTGGCTTACAATGTTCTCTTTCAACCCGGATGCCGGAATAACTGGCACATCCATTATAAAGGTGGGTAGCTTTTACTTTGCACAGCAGGCCGTGGGTATTATCAGGAATGGGGGCAGCTGTAGTCAACATCCCATCAACTAGTCAAGCATTGGCATGGCGCAGCGCCGGATAGTTGATTTGCTCATATGGCGCTTCTGCCGAGTGGCTGGAAGCCGTAGATGAAGCTGAATATAAAAAATTAAAATGAGGCGCGCAGAAAGGAAAATTTCTATGGATAAAGTAACGGCAGGCAGAGATGCCATGAGTAAATTTGCTCCTAAATTTGCGGAGCTAAACGATGATGTCCTTTTTGGGGAAGTGTGGGCGCGCGAGGACAAGTTATCACCCCGTGATCGCAGCCTGATTACAGTATCTGCTCTAATGGCCAGCGGGATTCTGGACAGCTCGCTTCTTCATCACATTGAGCGGGCAAAGGCAAACGGTGTCACCGCCACCGAAATGAGTGAGGCACTTACACAGCTTGCGTTTTATGCAGGTTGGCCCAAGACGTGGGCGGCTCTGCGGATAGCAAAGGATGTCTATGGGGAGGAATAAGATGGAACGGCCTTTTGTTGTTTGCCATATGCTTACCTCGCTGGACGGGAAAATTGATGGAGCGTTTTTTGGCGCGCCCAAAACCGTTCCTGCCTTAAAAATCTATGGTGATTTGCGTGGCTTTTACGGCTGTCAAGCCACCCTGTACGGCACAACCACCATGCTGGGCGGCTATTCCGATGGGCGGGTGACGCACCTGTCCGCCTCTCCCCAAAATTTACTCAAAGAGGACTGGGTAAATCCGGTTGGGAAAGCGATGGGCAGTTTCATCGTTTCAGTAGATCCCAAAGGGGAGCTTGCCTTTTCTTCTCATGCCATCGAAAAGAAAGGCCGACCCGCTTCCCATGTGATCGAGGCGCTGACAGAGCAGGCCTCTCCAGAATATCTGGTTTATTTACAAAAGCAAGGAATATCTTATCTGTTCGCAGGAAAGGAGCGGTTGGACTGCGCCTTGTTGCTGAAAAAGCTCCGCAGCTTGTTTGACATCAAAAAGTTAATGGTGGCTGGCGGCGGCACGGCAAACTGGTCATTTTTATCCGAAGGGCTCATTGATGAACTGAGTTTAGTCATAGCTCCGGTGGCAGACGGCAGCACTACGGCGGTGTCGATTTTTGAGCGGGCGGATTTCCTGCCAGATCATGGTCCGGTAGCTTTTCGCCTAAAGGAAGTAAAAGCATTAGAAGACGATGTGCTGTGGCTGCGGTATCAATAGAAAGAAGCAGTAGGACGAACCCTACTGCTTTTTTAATGCCTCTTAGTATAAACCTGTTGGTTAAAACTATGTAACTAATCGAAACTTCTGCCCTTGTGAAAAAAACGCTAAAATAGAATCAGAAATCAAAGGAAAGGGGGAACCCGAATATGTCAAGATGGGGTAAAAAGCTCCTTTTAACATTTTTCTCGTCTGTTCTTTTGCTTTCCCTGATAGGATGTACCGGAACACCCAATTTGGAAACAGACATTTTTTCCGTGGAGAGTTCCCCACCTGCAGAGAGTAGCTCATCTTCCGAGGGAAGTGAAAATTTATCGGAGGGGACAACACCAATGCAGACAGGGATGATCTCCGAACAGGTTCTAGAGGGCGAGACGGGAACAATCCATTACAGTTATTTCATTCCAGAAAATTATGACGAAAATCAAAAATATCCGCTCATGGTGGCCATGCCTGGCTATGACATGATGTGGTTTGGAGAAGAATCTTCTGGAGCAAATCTGAACTGGAGCGGTTTTCTGTGCTGGGCACAGCTCCCGGAGGATATGATCGTTGTTTCCGCTCAGCTTACCGATTGGCATGAGACCTCTGCCCGGCAAGCAATTGAGTTGACGGAATACTTCATCGACCACTTTTCTGTGGATAATAACCATGTCTATGCGGCGGGATACTCCGCTGGTGGGGAAACCATGTCCCAAGCGGTATCCATGCGCCCGGATCTGTATGCAGCCTATCTTCACGGGGCCTCTCAGTGGGATGGAGAATTTACCCCTGTTGTGGAGAACAGCGTAGCGGTATATATCTTCATGGCAGAAAACGATGAGTATTATGGCTCGGAGCGTGCCCTGAATGCGTATAGTAGCCTTCGCACTGCCTATGAAAATGCTGGATGGACAGCAGATGAAATTGATACAGTCCTGCAAATTCAAACCCCGGACAACGAATGGTTTGCCGAGCGCGGCGTTACAGGAAATTATCACGGTGGCGGAAATGTAGTATTTGATGAAACTGACATCTTGGAATGGATCGTCGCTCACGATAAAGGAGGAAAATAAAAATGAAAGTTTTACTTGTCAATGGAAGTCCCCATAAGGAAGGCTGCACTTATACAGCTTTGTGTACGGTGTCTGACGCTTTGAATCAAAATAGTATTGATACGGATATTTTCTGGATCGGTAATAAGCCGATCTCCGGCTGTATTGCCTGTCATAAATGCAGCGATCTAAATCATTGTGTGTTCAAAGATAGCGTCAACGAGTTTTTAGATTTGGCTGAAGATTATGACGGTTTCGTGTTTGGCAGCCCGGTTCATTGGGCCGGAACGTCTGGAGCAATGACTTCTTTTTTGGATAGAGTTTTCTATGCAGATTTGAACGCCGGTGGAGAACGGTTTTATTTGAAACCTGCCTCGACAGTGATTTCCGCACGCCGCGCGGGGACAACCGCAACCTGGGACCAACTGAATAAATATTTTGGGCTGATGCAAATGCCGATTATTACTTCCCGGTATTGGAATATGGTGCATGGAACAACACCGGAAGAAGTTCGCCAGGACTTGGAAGGGGTGCAGACAATGAGGATGTTGGGGCATAACATGGCCTATTTCCTCAAGTGTAAAGATGTTGGCAGCAAACTTGTTCCCCTGCCACCAAAGGAGGATTTCATATTTACCAATTTTGTCCGCAAGAACCCCGATTAAGAAGCAGGAACAGGAGGCAACCGATGTGAGATCAAAAGTGTTCGGAAAAATCACCATAGATGTTAGCATGACAATTCTTTTAATGCTGCTTATGGCCTTTGAATTGATAGGCCGGGCAGCACATGAGTGGATCGGGATGGGAATGTTTGTACTATTCATCATCCACCATATTTTGAACCGGAACTGGAGTAAAAACTTGTTTGGTGGAAAATATACCCCGTTCCGTGTGTTGCAGACTGCAGTGGCTATCCTTGTTCTGATCTTTATGCTGGGTTCCGTTATCAGTAGTATTTTGATTTCCAGGGAGGTGTTTGCTTTTATGCCTATTTCGGGCGGGAGAGCATTTGGCCGGATGCTGCATATGATTTGTGCGTATTGGGGATTTGTAATGCTTGCCCTTCACTTAGGAGTTCATTGGAACATGATAATAGGTATTGCACGAAAAAAATGCACTGAGCCTTCCAGAGCGCGCCGCATGGTTCTGCGCGTACTCGGTGTCGGCATTGCCGGATATGGAATGTACGCTTTTGTACATAGAGGTTTCCCAGAGTATATGTTTTTGAGAACGCAGTTTGTGTTCTTTGATTTTGATGAGCCGATTTTTCTCTTTTTCCTTAATTATCTGGCTATCATGGGGTTATTCATATGGATTGGATATTATCTGACACGTCTATCACATCTTAGACATAATTAGAAGCAATTATTTTAAAGCTGGACGATCCGGATGATTTCTTCTATCCTCTCACTGCTTTCATCCCATGGCGCAGATGTCCAAATCTTAACGGGGGATGAGACAAAAATCAGAGTTGCTTCGGATCTAACCATTCACCAATCAGAACGCCGGGTGTTTTTAAGCAATTCTGAAATTACCCTTACAAGTACAAGGAAAGAATACGATATCTTTCTGTACCTCATTCAAAATGCCAACCAAGTCCTTACTTTTACCCAATTTATGAAAATGTGTGGAAAGAACTAGACTGCGGAACAGGACAGGAACTCGTGGGACATTATGCGCAAAACTTTCGAAGAAAATTGAACTTTAGCAAAGACTCAAGGTGCAGCATACGCAGTGCTCGCGAAGTCGGATATTGTTTGCAGATGCATAGTAAACCATAAAGCTTGTTGGCAATCCATCTGACTATCCAACCAATTCAAATTCAATATATAGAGGGAGCAGGCTATCCACATGGATAGCCTGCCTTTGCCCTTTGACCTCCCCGATTGTGCGAGAAATTTAACAGAGATATGCGGAAGGCGAAACCGTTCGCAGTATTATTACTTCGCTGAACGAACGGCATATCTTGACACAAAAACAAAAGCCGTTCCGTCCCAACAGCCTCCACAGCGTGTTGTGCAATCGAAAATACATCGGGGAATATCGGTACAAAGATATCGCATCCCAGACGGTGCGCCGAGTATTACCCCAAAAGATTTGTTTGAAAGGGTGCAGATGGGGGTGGAAAAGAACAGGCGGACTCCAGCGAGAACAAAAGCCGAAGAAGAATACCTGCTGACGACTAAGCTGTTCTGCGGTCACTGCGGGCGGATGATGATTGGGGAAGGTGGAAAATCTTACACAGGTGTTATCCACCGCTACTACAAATGCAATGGAGCCAAAAGAAGGTTAGACTTCCACAAAAGGAGGTAAAGAAAGACTGGATGGAACGCATCGCTGTGCAGTATACTGCGGATCTTTCAGGATGAACTGATTGCCCAAATTGCAGACAAACTGGTGGAACTGCAAAATACAAGGGACAGTGAACTTTCTCTATTGCGTAAGTAGCTTGCAGATACTAACCGAGAGATTGAAAATATGCTTAACGCCATTCATCAGGGAATTCTGACTAGCAGTACCAAAGAACAGTTGGAAGAACTGGAAAAGCTGAGGGGAAGAATTAAAGACCATCATTTTGCAGGCAGAGCTGCAACGTCTCAAATACAGTCGGGAGGACATTATCGAGTGGATTAGCCAATTCAAGTACGGCAATCCGGACAATAAAGATTACCAGCGGCAGACGATCGATAATATTCTATGTGTTTGATGACCAGCTGATTTTCATATATAATTACAAAAATAGGACACGGGCGGTGACGCTGGCAGGCGTTTCTGCGGCTTTTGGTTCGGATTTGAAGTCTTGCACTCCACCACAAAAAAGTCAGTAACCATACAGGTTGCTGACTTTTTTATTTTGTATTGAAACAGCTTTTTTGAACCTTAAACCGACTCAGCTTCTGCCGCCGATTGCTCCACGCATCCAAATTATAGCGTACTTTTTTGACCACCAGTTCAACTGGTGGTTTTTTCTTGCCTACTCGGCGACAAAAAACAAAGGGCGTACCAAATGGTACGCCCTTTGCTATCTTGTGGAAATGAATCAGGGTAGGTTTTAGCGGCTGCGCTTCTTAGAGATGAAGAGAGCTGCGCCGACGAGGGAAACAGCAGCAACTGCAAGTGCAATAGGAGTTGCTTCCCCGGTCTTGGCGTTGCCGCCTCCAGTGGTGAGAGCAGCGTCGCCCTGTGTAGGTGTTTCAGTATCTGTCTGTGTGAGGTCAGTATCTGTAGTGTCAGCGGGCTCCTCTGTAGGAATCGCCGCTTGGAGGTCAGCTATCGCCTTATCAACTGCATCCTGCTCTGCATTGACATCGTTGTAGACAGCTTCCGCCGCTGCTTTGGCTGCATTAAAGGCTGCGAGGTCCGCCTCAGAGTATGCGGAGAGGTCAAGGTCATTGACCTGCGCGAGCACAGCTTCGAGCACCGATTTGTCCGCTTTGAAACGGAGGTTCATCATAGCGTCGAGGAGTGCGGACTCTGCTGCTGCAACATCGTCCTGCATGGCGTCGCCGTCGTCGAGAACAGCCTTAGCAGAAGCGAGTGCTGCGACAAACGGATCGGCAGTAGCAGGAGTATAGCGGTCGATGTTGTCGTTGTAGGAGTTGGAGATTTCAACAAGCTGAGCGAGAGTGGATTTGTCTCCACGGACAAAGCCGAGCTTGTGAATTTCAGTCATGAGGGTCTGCCAGGCAGCGTCGACAGCTTCCTGGGAAGCTTTTGGATCAGCGTTCACAACACGTGCGTTTTCGAGAGCCGCGGTGAAGGACTGCTGGACAGAGTCGATGACGTTGGCAAACTCGTCGGAAGCATACTGTGCTTCAGCGTATGCAAGCACGGTGCTGAGGATGGCTTTGTTTGCCGGTTCCGGCTGCGGCAAAGTAATGGTGTATACGCCGTCTTTTTCAGTATTAAAGGTAACACGGTCGTCAGAATTCTTTGTGAACTCTACTGGATTGCCTTCTGCATCTGTAATAGTTGCATTTGCAATGCCTTTGTATTCGCCACTGAATTCACCGCCGTTGCGGGATGTTACAGTAAAGGTGTTTGCTGTGCCGTCAGCCCAATCCATATCGATTTCAAAGTTGCCGCGGGCTACCATGCCTTTTACAAAACCAGTGTTCCATTCTTCTGGCAGAGCCGGCAGGAACTGAACATAACCAAGCTGGCTCTGGAGAAGCATTTCGTTAACACCTGCTGTGTAGCCGTAGTTTCCATCGATCTGGAAGATCGGATAAGCTTTGTAGTTTGCACCGCCGCCATGTGAAGAGAAGAGGTTTGTCAGGAATCCAGAGTTGCCTCCGCCTACTGCGGACTGTACGATCTGGAATGCTTCGTCAGAATGACCGGTACGTGCCCAGAGATTCAGTTTATGAGCTTTGGACCAACCAGTTGCGTCCAAACCACGTTCATTCAGTGTAACCATTGCAGCATCCATGTATTCCGGATTGTCTTTGCTGATAATGTTACAAGGATACAGTGCCATCAGGTGAGACAAATGTCTGTGCGGCGGTTCCTGTCCCGAAGTACTTGCGCCCAGGCTCTGTCTCCACTGGGGAATGTCGATCTCTTCAAGATCGCCAGCTTGCGCTTTACCAAATGTAGTTTCTTCAAACCATTCTTTCACCTGACCGTCATCACCGACGATAACCGGATCCAGTTTGGACTGTTTTTCTCTCCAGGTTGCAACCAAATCCTCATCCACACCAAGGGTTTCTGCAGCTTGGATTGTATTTTCAAAGTGCTGCCAGATAAACTGCTGGTCATAGGATGCGCCGTTTACGATCGGTCCATTTTCCGGAGAATAGGAAGGTCCAGATACGTAGCGCTGCTGGTATTCGCTCCAATAAAGCGCTTCATTCCAGAAGTTTGCAACTTCTTTCATAGACGGATAGAGTTCATTTTTCAGATATTCGGTATCCCCCGAGAAGAGGTAGTACTCATAAGAGTTGAGCAATGCCCATGCAGAACCTGTCGGGTTCCAGCCGGCTGCATTGTTTTTCTGTCCCATGGTTGCGAACATATAGGGGGTGCTGAAGCATCCAACAAGCCAGCCGTTCTCTTCGCCCGGTTCACTCTTAATACCAAAGGCGGCAGCCGCGGCTCCACGTCCTGCTTCACGAAGAACATTCAAATAGTCATTGTAAGGAACATGACATTCAGCAAGGTTGCTTGCCATGGTCGGCCAGTAGTTCATCTGAACGTTGATGTTGAAGTGGTAGTCACCGCCCCAGGCAAAGGATCCTTCACCCCAGACGCCCTGAAGGTTTGTCGGAAGCGATCCCTCACGGGAACCAGCGATGGTCAAGTAACGGCCAAACTGGTAGCAGATGATTTCCAGTGCACGTTGCTCTGCTTCGGTCGGAACTTCGCCGCCATTATTATCGACCATATTGCGGTATTTCTTGATCAGTTCATCGGTTGGAATTTGGGGAATTTCTTCGTTAAATCCAATTTCCATACGGGAGAACAGCGCAGAATGGTCTGCCACATGATCTTCTTTCAGATCAGCATAGCCTTTTTCAGCTGCAGCGCTGATACGTCCAGTCACTGCCGCGTGGGGATCTTCGCCGCGGAAAGTGGGAAGTTCCATCTTATAATCGGTACCGCAAGCAAGAATCAACGTTGCTGCATCAGCATTTGCTACGTTGATAGAAGATCCATCTACCGAAATGTCTCCGCCTTCCGGTACTACTTTCAGCTGTGCCTCTACCTTCAAACCGTTGCTTCTTAAACTGCTCTTCATGGTGATGGTGTCACCTTCGGCAGTATTGGTCAGATTATTGCCACGAGTTTTGTCGGTTAAATTTGTATTAAAATTAATTTTGCCGCCCTGATCTGCGGTCAGCCGAACAACAAGTACATTGTCCGGATAGCTGTTGAAGTATTCGCGTGTGTAGTGCACGCCGTCATAATCATAGCTGACAGTCGCCAGGCCTGTGCGCATATCCAGATCGCGAATGTAGTTGGTGACAGCGCTCTCATCGATTGCGTTGTTTGTAATAAACAGATCCGCGTAATCCTGCGGAGCAGAATAACCGGTCAAATCGCCCATCAGTTTGTTGAGCCAGTCCATCGCTTCGCCTCTGGTGCTGGTTCCGGAGCTTTGATAGGAATCCTCATCAAAACCAAAAACGAATTCCGACTTATCATCCAGCTTTTCACGAATTGCATTCAGATCATCTTTGATCTTTTGCAGATCTTCCTCGGTTTCGGTAGGATTGGTATTTCCGTAATTGTATCTGTTGTTGTTTTCAGTAGGACCGCCATTCCATACCGTTTTTTCATTGATATGGACTTTGTCTCTTTTAACGCCTCCAAAGACCATACCCCCCATATAACCATTTCCGATCGCAAGAGCCTCTGTTTGCCAATCGGTTGCAGGCTCATCGTACCAGATTCTCAACAGATTATCATTTGCACTGCTCTGAGACAAGTCCGTAACCGGCGATGTTAAAGCAGCTGTCGGAAGTACTGTTAAGCACATGGCAGCAGCTAGAGCAACGCCTACGGCCTTTTTGAATAATCCTTTCATGTGTTTCTCCTTTCATACTTTGTCCCCTAATTTCATGTAACATCTGTCTGCTATGTATTCGTTATTGCTCCCTTCAATCATACCTCCTTGTGAACTATTTTTTTCTGCATAAAATTTGACTGGCAATGATGCGTCTTCTGAACAAAAATAATTGCGAGGATAGTCACAAAATCATCAGAAAAAGCTTACTAAAATACAGAAACTCTCTGAGATTCTGCGTCTTTTCAGACATAAAAATGATAATTGCACCAAGATAGAACATCAGAAACCCTGTCAAAATTATAATTAGATTATACATAAACAACATAAAAAAGTCAATACATATATTAAAAAAAGACAGAAAAAAAGATAATAATATTGCTAATAACATATAAATAAATTAAAATTATTCATTTATTTCAGACACCGAACTGAAATATTTAAATGCAATTTTTTTGTATTTTACACTTTGAGCTTATCTATAAACCAAATATCATAGAAAAAGTAAAAAAGATTTATTAAAATTAGAATCAATATATATATATATGAGAAAACGAAGGCATTTCCAACAATCTATAAATAAATCTAAATTATTCATTCGTTTCTGACGATGAGTTGCAACATTTAAGTATAAGTTTTTTGTATTTTACACTTTCAACTAATCTATAAATGAGATGACATAGTATTTGTCCTACACCCGCTCTTATTTTTCTATAGATTACTTGCCTGCGGTATTTTGGCACAAACTCTATGTCATACTTGCAATTCCACTTGGTATATCCTAAGGGGCAGGCTCTGCGCTAAACTGTTTATGTCGTTCATTTCACATGACCCCCTTCATGTGTTGTCGCAGTTGGCAAACCCGCTTCTATTTTACATGAAGCCATTTTTATTTTCTCTCCACAGGCTTCCGCCTTTTTTGAACAACGGGCACAGCCTGTGGTTTTCTTTAGACAAATAAATCAGGAACCGAGTCGGTTACTGATTTATTCCATCTTTTTTATAAAGAGTTCTTTCTGCTGTCTTGAATTTTCTTACTCATAAATTGAATCTCTCCCAATACTTCTTTGTATATTTCCAAAGGTTTTGACGCCATTTCTGTTTTGACTTTCACAGTCTGAACAACCTCTTACTTCACTGAGGCAAAATTCTCCTTCCGGCACAAAAGTGATGCTCCGATGCCGCAAGGCAAAAGACACATCGGTTTATGCAGCAGCGCTTTCCACAGGACTTTCCTTTTGGAGACAACAGAGGGGCAAGCCCCACATCGTATTCTACCAAAAGAAGATCTACGCAAAAGAATCCCCCGGCGAAGCCGGGGGTTTTTCATATGCGGGCAAAGCCCTATGGTGCTAGCGGCACCTCAAGGTGCAAATACGATATGGTATTTGCATCTCCAGCTTGAATATCCAAGGGGCTGGCTCTGTGCTAAACTATTCTTGTCGTTCATTCAACGTCCTCCTTTTGGTTCTTCTGCAGTTCCCAGACCGCAGTTTTTAAACTACCAATAGGAGTTTTTTTGCTGTATCGCTCAAGCTCTTTTTGGCCCCAGCATAGCTGGGGGTTTTAGGCTACAATAATTTGACGCGAAAAAGGCCGTGGAAAACGGCCTTTTTCGCGTCAGTCTCTTTGGTTTTTCTTCAGGTCACTCCTACACTCTGGTGCGCGGCACAGATCTCCACACGCTGCAAATAATCCCCGAATACCGAATCTGTGTATCAGGCGGTATGTAGGCTCACCCTTTCATTGCGAAAATCACTGCCAATTTGACCTGCTTTTCTTCTGCATCCAAATCAAATTTCGACTGGTCGTTTATCCGAACCCACACTTGGTAAAGGGTGCTTTCTGACAGGGAAGCATTGCGAGAGAGCTCTTTTCCCTGAGCGTCCCTCAGCGACCACAGAGAGGGGTCGATCTGCACCAGTTTTCCGCTGCTGTCCTGTCCAAACAGAGAAAAGCTGTCCAGGCGTCCGGATAGGCCGTTCATCCAAAAGGCCACCGTCGTCTCTTTTGTCTGCTTTAAAACAGCCGAAGACAGATATCCGACAGGGGACAATTGCGTCCCAGTCAGTGAACGGAATTCTTCGGTCTGAAGCCGTTTACGCCCGGTCAGATCGAGGTCAACCTTGGCATAAGGGGAATCGGGCAGGTAAACAAACCGATCCTGCAGCCGGAGCAGCTCGAGGTTGTTGGTCGGGCAGTAGAGGGAGTTGCCCCGGGCGTCGATCATCATGCCGACCGCCATGTTGTTGTATTCCGGGCGGCTGGACACCGGCACCTCCAGCACGGTTTCCCCGGTGTCAAAGTCAAACATTTGATAGCACCACATCCCTGTGTCCAGGTTCTGCACATAGCCGTACAAATAACCGGTCGCAGTGGAGAGTTTGATCATCGAGGTATCCCGCAGGTCTTTGCGTTCCCAGATTTTTCGGGCGGTGTATCCGTCCTCAGTTTTGACAATATCCACCCGCTCTGCGCCGGGCATGAGCATCTTGTTTCCCTGGTTGGTCCAGTCCTCGCTGTAGATGTTGGAGAATTTCTGGATACTCGAATCCGCTTCAGGTTTTGAGAGCCCAGGACTTCCCGCGCCAAACCAGTTGCAGACCACGATAGAGGTTCTGTCAGCGCTGCCTGAATAGACGAGAATCGAATTTTCCACTGCAACCTGTGATCCCTCCGGAAGGTCATCGAGGACGGGAATTTGCGCGACAACTTCTCCCGTTTCCGCTGATAGAGCAATCAGGTTGACCGGATCGAGATTGTCGGTAAAGCAGACCAGCTCGTTGGTCAGAGTCGGCGTTGTCCCACTGCCCCATGCGAGTCCGCCTCCGGTTATTTCCGCACCCTCCTGCGCGTCGTTGGCCCCGTTGCTTTCATAAGGGGTTCGCCACAGCGTCTCCACACCGCTCTCAGAGGCGCGAAGCATGTAGCAGGCCTGATTGGTCAGCACTGCCGTTCCGGTCGGATTCGAAGAAATTCCATTTTCTGCGCCCTCCCCTTTCTCCAGTTTGAGATAGTGGAGCGCCTGGGAGACATCTGGATTTTCCCCGTTCAGAACCGCGTCTATATAAGCGCGGGAGAGATAGCCCAAAAACCCAGGCCCGCTGCGATCCGGATAGATTCGAAATCCGCCGGTGACAAACCACAGATTTCCCTGGTAATCGAACACGATGCTCAGCAGATTGCGGTCGATGTCCCCGCCGAGCTGCTCAAGTGCAGGCGTCAACACATCCACGTCGAGCACCTTTTCAAAGCGCGGCAGAATCTGCCCGTCTTCATTCTTGGTTTTGAGCATCATCACATGTCCATGGGTGGTAGGAACGACAATATTGCCGAGCTGGTCCACAAAGGAATAGGAAATCTGGACCGAGTACTGCTGGTTATCATCCTGACTGGGAACAAAGCAGCCCAGCGTTTGAATGGTTTCCTGCGTCAAATCCCGAATCGCGACGCCGCCGAGATAGGGGGTGATGGCGGAGGAATCATCGTCAAAAAAGATGGACGGCGGGGCGTTGACGGACTCCGTTTCGTATGCCGTTGTGATCTCGGGATAAATCCCGAGCGGTACCACGCCGCCGCTCACATCCGAGCTGTAGGCGTCGTTGTGAACGATCGATTCGTTGGACGCCATATAGGGATTGGGGACGACATTGTTTTGTGCAATTGGCTTTGGAACCAGCGCCACAGTTTCTCTTTGTTCCCGATCGGTGCATCCGCTCAGGGTTGCTGCAACCAACAGCAGCGAGAGTGCACAACACACTATTTTTTTGATCATGAGATTCCTCCGTTGTCTTGTTCTCTTTGTTAACCTGTGCTTTGCGAATCACAGCGGGCGGCGTGACCGCTCTCGTGTGGATAGACGACCTGTAGCCTGGAAGTTTTCTCCGAGGAAGTCTGAAGCGCAATATGGATTTGCAATCGAATCGCATCCACCCCGTTTTCCAGCTCAAATAGACGTCACAGCCTGGATGAGATCACATAGTTGTCCCAGCATCAGCAAAAAGGAAAACAGCTTGCCGCGGGGAACACCTGGTATTGGAATGGGAAAAAGGGATGGCATCGTTTCCTGGATCCGTTGCCGCGACGCCGCCAGCAAACGGGGAAGACAGGCCCTGAGTAAAAAACGAGTTGCACCCTAAGGGCCGGATGTAGTGGGCTGGCCAAAACTCTGATACCCTCACTCCTAAAGATCATGAGGTGAGAATCAATGAATCCATGCTCCGTTCATTAGAAGTAGGCTGTGCAGAGTGTAGGACCCTCCCTACGAGGGGCGGTCTGATCAATGCGAGGGCTTGCCCCGTTCCAGCACGGTTGCCGAGTGGAGCAGCTGGATCAACCAAATCACGATGACAGCCATAGGCGGGGCGAGCACAGCCCAAAGATGTAAAACATATTTTTGCTGTTTCCTATTTAGCATCCTTTCTGCAGCGGATGGAGAGCGCAGCGGCCCCGATCAAAAGCAGGCAGGCGATTGCGAAATCAAAGGTATCGCCCGTTTTTGGAGGGGGATTGGTTTCGTCTTCAGAAGAGCTCGAGGCGTCTGGTTTCTCCTGGGGGTCGTCGGGCAGCGACGCTGTTTTCTCGCTCAAATTCACCTTGTTTGCGGCGCTGTCCACCACCTGCTGTCCGCGCTGGATGAATCGGATCAGCGCCTCATCACAGGCGGCGTATTGGTTGCACTCAGGAGCCTCCGCCAGTTCGGGATAATCCCCTCCGAGCGCGACAAAATTGTTGGTTGCAATGGTGTAAAGCCTGTCCGGATCGAGTTCTTCGGTGCCGACCAGTGCAGTTTGCACCCGCTCCCCCTGAGGTTTTTCGGGATCATACACCACTGTGATGCCGCCGAATTGGAGATAGCTTCCGCTGTTGTCCGGCCAGCGCACCTGGTCTGATCCGGTGCGCACCCATTCATCATAGGAAACCTTGCTCTGAAGCCCCACCTCAATCGACTGTTCCAGAATGGACAAAACCGCCTCCCCGGTGATCTGCTTGGTGACGATGTAATTGCCGAATGGAGCGATGTCGATCACGTCCTTGTAGGTGATGTTGCCCGCGGGCAGGACACGTCCGAGCCGGATTCCGCCCGCATTTTCAAATGCAATGTCCGCTCCCGTTTCGTCGAGATACGCCTGGGTAATCACCCGGCCGAGATTGGTTTCCCCTATGCGCAGGTTTTCCCATCTGCCCTCAAGGTCCTGGCCAGTCAGTCCGATGACCTGAGCGAGCTGGTTGCTCTGCCGGTCGCTGATTGCCTGCAATAGGCTGGTAACAGTAGGATCCGGCTCGAGCTCTGCGGCGTCTTTGGCGGTGAGCAGCGTCTCCTCAACTGTGGTGATGCTGTCTTTTTCGGTGTCATAGGTAATCGAAAGGCTCCCTGCGTTTTCAAAATATTTTCCGGTTTCCACTACGGTTACCTGACGGCCCTGGGCATCCGGATAGGTGGTATCCACCGTGGCGTGTTCATGTCCGGCGATCAGCAGGTCGATTCCCTCGGTCTGCGCGATGAACTCGTCGCAGTAGAGCTGGTGGGACAGAGCGATAATGATTTCACAGCCCTGTTCCCGCAGCTCGGCGGCCGTTTGTGTGGCATAGGCCGTATCGTCGAGAAAGGTGAGACCCTGAATGTTGCCGGGCGCGGTGTCGTTTTGAATCTGAGGGTCAAACACGCCGAACACCCCTACACGGACGCCATCCACCTCTTTGATCAGGCTTCCGCTCCCCTCAAAAAACGGCTGGCCGCCGCTTGTCACATTGCCCGCTAAAATGGCGACGTTTGCAAGGCTTCCCAATTCCTTGAGCCGCTCCTTGCCATAATTCCAGTCGTGGTTCCCCGGCGTCATCGCATCATACCCCACCGCCGCGACCAGCTCGGCGATGCTCTGCCCCTGTTCGAGGGTCGCAAACGCCTGCCCGTGGAACAGGTCTCCCGCATCGAGCACAAAATCTGGATCTTCTCGGTCGATATAGGTCTTGAGCCTGTCAAATCCCACAACCGAATCGGGTTGGTAAGCGTTGCGCCCGTGGATGTCGTTGGTGTGAACAACCTCAATTGTCACACTGCCTTCTGTCTCTGTGGCTTCCTGCGCCGAGGCGGATGGCCCAGCCAGCAATACCGTACAGGCAATGCTGCAGCAAAGAACCAGAGCAAGTGTCTTTTTGAACATAATTTCATCTCTCTTTCATTTTGTTATTCATGAGGTTCTTTTTAGGTAAAACAGCGCCGTTATTCGGTTTGATTGAAACGGGATTCCTCATGACAGCGAAACCGCTTGATTTTACAGGAAAGTTCCTTCAGTTCCTGAGTGGAAAGCCTGTCGAGGTGTTCAAGCTGGTCCAGAAAAGCGACAACACTTTGCTGTGACCGAAGCCTGGTGGCCTCGATAAAATAGCTGACGAGAACCCCTGGAATGAGAGCAATGATAAAGATCGCGTACACGCTCAGTACAATCGTGAGAATCCGTCCCAATGTGGTGACGGCGGTGTAATCCCCAAAACCAATTGTAGCACAAGACACATAACAATACCAGATACTCTCGCCAATGGTGCGGATGTTTGGTTCAACGATTCGAATTAAAATTGCAGTGATGCCAAAATAGGCAAAAAATCCATACAGAAAAGCGTCCGCGTGAGTCATCCGTAAAACTTTCCAAAACAGTCGAATGCGTTTCATTCCATTCTCCGCTCCCTTTTTCTTTTCATTTTGATGGTGGAATAAGGCCTGGTACAGCACGAAATCTGAGGCGCTCTGGGTGCAAGTTGGATATTCCGATCATCTGAGTCATCCAAACAACAGCGAAATAGAGTTTCACAGAGCTGTGGAACGGAAATCGGTCTCAGCAGAAAGCTGCAAACCCGTATGCGGTACGCTGCAACCGCAAAGATTGGGTCGTCGCTCACCCAAACGATTTTCCCGTCAGGCTGGATTTTTTTCGCCTGAATCGAGAGTTCCTGTCCAACCGCTCCGCTCAAGCAGACAAACAGAATGTCAAATCGGGTTTCCATCTGCAGTTGATAAAAATCTTTCCCATTCGAGCAACGGGTCAGTTCCAATCGGACGGCGTGCTTTTTCTCAAATTGTTCCGCTGCCCGCTCGATCATCTCGTATTCCTGTGGCAGCGTTGTGCAAACCAGAACCCTCATCCCCCTGTGCCTCCCTTCGTTTTTCTGTGTATCTCTTCATATTGTACTACTTCTTTCCCAAACATACAATTTCTTTACCCTGAACAGCTGTCTGACGACCCAAACGTATTTTCAAATGACGTTAAAATATGTTAAAATAAGAATGGAATCGTAGAATCAAAGGGAGTGATTTCATGCGCATTGCAGTTTGCGACGATCATGCGTCGGATTTGGAGAGAATTAGCTACTATGTCAGCCGTTTTGTAGCGGAGAACCTGCTTGAGGCTGAGATTGAATGTTTTTCCAAAGCGGAACAGATGCTGCTAAAATACAGAAAAAACCCCTATGACCTGCTGCTGCTCGACATCTATATGAATGGACAGTCGGGCGTCGAAGCAGCCGAAGCACTGCGCAAGGCGGGCAGTGGCTGTGAGATCATTTTTATCACCAACAGCCTAGACCACGCGCTCGACGGCTATCGGCTAAAAGCGATGGAATATTTGGTGAAGCCGGTCAGCTGGGAAGAAGCAGAACAGGCTCTGCGCCGGTGCTGTTCCCGCTTTGCCGATTCATCCCGATATATCGAGATCAAATGTGGCAAAGAGATCAAACGCCTGCGGCTGTGCTCTATTCTTTGGGTAGAGGTGTTTGGACATCAAAGTGTGTTCCACACCTCTTCCGGAGAGCTGACAACCCGCACCAGCCTGGATGAAATTGAAGCAATGCTGGGGGCCTCCCGTTTTTCCGGAGCAGCAGAAGCTATCTGATCAATTTTAAAGAAGCGGACCACCTGGAACAGGACGGATTTCATATGACCGACGGTTCCTTTATCCCCATTCCGGTAAGGCATGCGGACCGCAAAGCAGTACAGCGGGCGTATCAAAACTATTTGTTTGATTCTTCCGGCAAAGAAAGACTGATGATGAAATGAAGTTTCTGTTTCGGCACACCGTACTGGCGATTCTCAGCGTTGCCTGTCTGCTGTGCTTTTCACCGCACGTTCAAGCGCAGATCCAGCTGAGCGCCGCGCTCCGCGAAATTGTAGCCGTAGATCTCTATGCAGGCCCAGAGCTGCGCGCGTTTGCCGTTGGGACGCAGCTCACCGGGCAGACGGAGGGGCTCTCTCTGCCCGAAAGGGTAATCGGCCTGACCGAAAACGGGGGAACCTGGTGCAGGGCAGTTTGGTTCCCGAGTCAGGTGGACACCTCCACACCGGGGAGAAAAACCGTTCCCGGCCGGCTGATCCCTCCAGACGGCTACACCGTCTCAGACACGGCGGCCGCGCTCTCCCTCCCCGTGTTTATCTATGAACCGGGCGGCCAGACAGCTGACACAATCTCTCAGCTGCAGACAGGGGAAGTCTCCGGCCTCCTGATTCCGCTGGGAGCTTCCTCCGACATTCTGGTATCCTTCGCGGGTTTTCAGGATTTTCAAACGGTGATCGGAACCACCGATTCGGGTGATTCTATTTTTTGCTCGGTCGAGTATGACTCGAGCACCTTCCAGACCGGGAAAACCGGATGGAATCAACTTTCGGGCCGAGTTTCTCCTCCCGAAGGAATCGGTATAGCGGATCACCTGCAGTCTTATTCCTATCCTTACTATGTTATGGACCCTCAAAAAATCGATCTATCGTACTTTACTCCCAGATCGGACGGCTCCTACCTTTTTCAGTGGCTCTATGAGGTGGACGACCCGGAAAATTTTTTTCTGGAATACGCGGTCAACGGCAGTTCATGGACCGCTGCCGCGCCCAACAGTCCGGGCGACGGCTGGTTTCGCCTGCAGGAGAACCAAATGATCCTTTTGGCCAGCCGCCAGTGGATCGCTGGAAACACCTATGCCTACCGGGTGCGCTACCGCGGGGAAATCTCCAACTGGGTGGAGTTCACTGTGACAGAGGATGGCTGCGCCGCCTCTCTGCACGATGGCGACCGGGACGGCGGGGACCGGAATCAACAGGTAATTCCAAATACTTCCAATTCAACTGACGCCAATCAAAGTACACAGCCGTCCCAACAACCCAGTCAAAAGGATCTCCCTGCGAATGCAGCGCAAGGCAGCTCCCCACGCGAGATGCCTGCGGGAGAAGAGGAAACACAGGATCGTTCCGTCTGGTCAGGCAGGCGGCTGCTAACAATCAAAGAGACAACGGAAAGCGGTTTTTACACCTTTGAAAAACACGGCATCCGCGTCCAGATTCCCTGGGATGCCGAAGCGTTTGCATCCCTCTCGGAGGAATCTCTGCTCAGCGTGGAAATTCGTTCTCTCTCTCCTAGCTCGTTTTCCCTGGAAATTACCCTGGATGGAACCCCCCTGAATCCAGTTCCTGAGATGTCGATCACGATGCCCTACTCGCCGAGCGATCCCAGTGCGGTTTTTCAGATTGTGGACGATGCAGAGGTAGCTCTGGCAGATGCCACCTATTCACAAACAGATGGCGCCCTTTGCTTTTATGTACAGCAAACCGGTCTATTTGAGGTAAGGGAGACGCGGGTATCGTCCGGCCTTGATCGTCCGGCAAGTCAGGCTGTTGAAGATAGACCAAAGCACACCAGTCTGGCCGTTGGAATCGGCGTGACAGGCGGTCTTTTCCTTTTTGCGGCAGTTCTGCTTGCCATCCTCTTCTGTCGAAGGAGGCTCAAACATGATTGCTAAGGCCAGAAGCATCTGGCGGAGCACACTGCCCCTTGTGCTTGCCTGCCTGCTCTCATTTGGCGTCTTTTCGCTTTCCTACCACTATGACAATAAATATACCACACACTCCCCTCAGGCCATGGGCGGCGTCCTCTTTTTGAACCAGGGAGAGCTCGACCAACACCCGGTGATCTATTTGATCAACGGATGGGAGCTGTACCAAAACCGTTTGCTTACGCCGCAGGATTATGCAGCGGAACACCCATCTCCAGATCGGTACACTGCAATCGGTCAATACAGCGGCTTTGAGTCAGAGAAGCATGCAGGCCCTCACGGCAGCGCAACCTACCGGCTCAATCTGATCCTGCCGGAGGAAAAAGCTATCTATACGCTCGAGCTGCCCGAAATCTACTCTGCCTACCGGCTGTACCTCAACGACACCCTTCTGGTTTCATCTGGCAATCCGGAGCCGGATGGTTACACACCACAGACAAAAACCGGCTCCATCTCCTTTCAGGCTGCTGGCAGCACTGTGCTCACATTCACCGTCTCGGATTTTTCTCATCTTTACAGTGGAATGGTGTATCCGCCTGCCTTTGGAAAGCCCGATGCGGTGGCCTCTGCGTTGGATACACGCTTTGCATTCTCTCTGCTCATCTGCTCCATCGCCCTGCTCGTCGGCCTGTTTTATCTCTGCTTGGCCTTTCCCTTCAAAAACCGCCGGTTCCTTCTGTTTGCCCTGCTCTGCCTCTGCCTGATCGGTTCGGTGGGATATCCCGTGCTGCACAGGCTGTTTCGATTGGAAATACAGCCGTGGTATGCGCTTGAAATTGCAGCTGGATATGCGGTTTATCTGCTGTTTGTCCTCTTGATCAACAGCCTGTGCGGCGTCTCAAAAAAGATCTCGCTCAGCTGTGTCATGGTTGGCGGTTTGTTCTGCATTGCCGCATTTGTCGCTTCGATGACAGCGCCGCTGTTATCCGCACAGGTGATGCATGGGTTTTCACTCTGCACATCGGTCTACAAGCTCCTCTGCTCGGCTTGGATGCTGTCAGTGGCAGCTGTCGGCGTTTTTCGATCGCGCGTCTACTCTCCAGGCCTTTTGGCTGCAAGCGGTGTGTTTGCCTGCGCGTTGCTGGCAGATCGGTTGTTCCCCCTCTTTGAGCCAATCTTTTTTGGCTGGTTTACCGAACTTGCGGGTATTTTTATGCTGGCAGTTCTCGGATGCATCCTATTGGTGGATACGATCTCCGCACAGCGCCGACAGCTCGCACTCGAACAGGACCGCAAGCAGATGGCGATGCGGCTGCAGATGCAAAAGGAGCATTACCGCGACCTTGCCGCGCAGATTGAACAGGTGCGCTCTGCTCGACACGATCTGCGCCACCACCTGACAACGCTGCAACTTTATCTGCAGGAAGGGCGAAACAGACAGGCACAGGAGTATCTGGATCGGTTAAACAGGCGTCCGGAGCTTTCCTCTGAGCTCTCATTCTGCGAGGATTACAACCTGGACGTGCTGCTGCGCTACTATGCCTCTGTGGGAAATTCGGAACAGATTCAAACTGCGTTTCAGGTACAGCTGCCAGCAGTTGTTGAGATCCCTTCCGAGGACATCTGCATCATGCTGGGAAATCTTTTGGAAAACGCGGTGGAAGCCTGCCGCAAAGTCCCGCAGCAAAACCGTTTTTTATACGCAACGATCTTTTACCGCCACTCCAACCTCATGGTTGAAATTCAAAACAGTTATAAAGGCAGGCTCGTCCCAATGCACGGTCTCTTTGCTTCCACCAAACGCCGGCATTCTGGAATGGGATTAAAATCCGTTCAAGCCATGGCAGAGAAATATCATGGAAATCTCGAATTGCATCTCGATGAAAAGGAACAAAAATTTGTTGCACGCCTGCTTTTGGTGAACCGTGTGCCCACCTAACACCCAATGGAATCCACACGGCGACCGAAAGGTTAAACCGCTGCAAAATCTGAACTGCACCCCATTTGTTAGATAAGTATGATATACTTATCTAACAAATGGGGTGCTTTTATTATAGAAGGAAAAACCAAACAAGAGATACACAGGGAGTTTAAAAAGAAAGGCATCCGGCAGAATATGAGCCGGAAAGGAAACTGCCTGGCCAATGAACTCTTTCGGCCTGCTCAAAAGTGAGTTGCTCTATTTGCAAGAGTTTGAATCCTTAGAGCACTTCAAACAGGAACTCGTTCGATCTCTCGATTACTACTACACCACCCGTATCAAAGTAAAACAAAAAGGCTTGCCGCCTGCTCTTCACAGACAACAAGCCCTTTTAACTGCTTGAACAACTTGAGTTGGAGATATTTGTCTAACCTTTTGGGGTCACTTCAGCCCTCCGGGATGTTTTTTCCGTTTGGATGCTATTGTCATGCTCTATCTGACCTTTTTTCTCTCCCTCGATTTTTTCACCTTGAGCAAGGTGCAGCCAGACAGGCATACAAGCGCTACTGCTCCTGCGGCGAATGGGACGCTGTCCCCTGTCGCCGGATTGCTGTTGTTCCCTGTCCCTGCTTGCTGATCCTCATAGATTGCTGTGAGCACGATATCCTTTTCAATCGGAGAATTCCAGTCGAACTCCTTGCCGTTCAAAAACCATCCCAAGAAGCGTTTCCCGCCGCGTTCAGGGGCATTCAGAAATTCCGCCAGTTGCCCGTGCTGGATTTGCTGTGTTCCTACAACAACATTCTCTTTTCTGTTTTCGTCGTAATACTGAAAGGTGATTGTATGCGTTTGCGCAACAACGTGTTGTTTGTATTCAAAATGAATTGAAAGATTATCGTTTGGAGCAATGAGAGAATAGGTGCTGTAATGTATATTGATATCGAGCTTCATCTGTGAATAATCCAAATCGAGCTCTACTCCATTAGAATCCAGCACCTCAAATGTGTAAGCGATTCCGCTCCAGGTATCCACTTTGAATGTGAAGGCAATCTTGTCCCCGGGAATGAAATATCCGGTGCCGTCTTCCACATACCGAAGACCTGAATAAAAATAATCAATGGGGCTGTTGACTAGGTTTCCAAACGAAATTCGTTTCATTTCCACAAAGTCTGCTGTTACTGTAACCGCTTTCTCGGGCATAACAAATGAATAAATTCCGTCCCCTTGCTCGGTCACCTCAACTGCATTTCCATCGGAATCCGCCGCAGTAACCTTGTCTGTGTAGTACTTGTTGTCTGCGGTGACCTTTACCTGCACAGCTGTTCCCGCCACATTGTATTCTCCGCTGCCATCGGCAAAGGCAATCGTCCCGTTGGAAGTGGGGGAAAGGGTCACCTTTGACCGCTTCATCACTTCCACTGTAATTTCGACGTCCGAAGTATCCAGTTCGATGCTGTAAACTCCGTGGCCGGGAGCGAACGACTCCTCTGTTACCTCAATTGTATTTCCGTTCTTGTCCGCTGCATGGATGTTCTCTCTTTTGAACTCGCTGGTCTCATCGTAGAACACCTCAAAGTTCACCGTTTTGTTTTGGGGAATGAAAGCCTGATTTCCCACCACATTCGGCGTGTCCTCTGCAAAGCGCACAGTTCCTGTCCCCAGCCCCGCCTTGTTCAGGGTGACGACACAAAAATCCGTGAACTTCACAGAGATAGTGACATTGTTTTCTCCCATGACAAAGGAGTATTTTTCCCCGTCCTGGGTGACGTCGAGCTCTTTTCCGCTGTATTCCTGCACGGAAATGGATTCTATCTCAGCGTTTTCACCCGGCTGCGCGGTAAAACTGACAGTTTCCCCAGGCTGGAAGATGTGTTCCGAGCTATTTAACTGCATTCCATCGACTGCAAATTTCAAAACTCCATTTCCTGAAGACTGCAGTAGTACCGTGTGGCTGCCCGGCGTGATTGCCGAATACTCCGCAGAAACCGAAACATCTTCCTGCGGCATTTCAAATCGGATGCTGTTTTTACCGGGGATGGAAGGGATCCTGTCATAGCTTTGATTGCCAACCACCGTGTAGTTGGAGACAAAATAACCGCTGTTGGGCGTGGACTCAATCCAGACTGTATCGCCGGGTGCAAAGGTAATTGGATAGTGCAGCCACTCCGAGTTCGCACAGCCGATGTTTGTAAACTGCAGCGATCCGTTGGCGGAGTTTCCCAAAGAAACGATGTACCCATCCCGATAGGTTACCTGGACGGTGACGTCCTGGCTCGGCATGTTAAACTGATAGGTCTTTGACGTGGGGGTGAGCCGCAACTCATCCGAGGTGGTGTCAAGCAGCGATACCGATTGGCCATCCTGCGTTGTCACCGTGACGGTATCGACTAGTTTTCCCTGGTAGGGGCGCACATTGAGTTCGACCGGTTCCCCTGCCTGAAAATCACGGCTCAACAACCCGTTGTTACCGGAAAACTGTGTCTCTCCGTCCGAGCTTTTTTCCAGATTGACGGCGTGAACAGTGTATTCCGCGGCTGGTTCTGCAAATTCTGCCGAGATTGTCGCATCCTGATAGGGACAGGAGAAATTGACCAGATAATTCCCCTCATCATCCTGCTCGAGATAGGAGAGGATAGATTCGGCAGAGGTAGCCTGCGCATTGTCGGTTATCAGCGTGTTTCCGATCAGGTCGATTTTGTATGCGCCATTATTCGCAGACAGTGTCAATGATTTCAGCGTTTTTCCCTCTTCCGGCTTGATCTTTGCAACCAGAGGCTGTCCACTGCTCACCACTTCCCGTGCCCCATTGTAGGCATTGCCCACCGGTTTTCCCTCTTCGTCCGCTGAATAGACCGACATGGAGCCGTTGCCAGTGTAGTTGTAATACAGGCTGATTCTTGGATTTCCGGTTAAAACCACCAATGGTTCTTTGTTTGCCACATCGCTGTGGTCGTAAATATCATCTTCTACATCAATGGTCACCTGACTCTGCTTCAGATTGTTCGCGTAAACCGGTTGGGTTACATTCAGCCATGTCGTGTCGGCATCGCCGTTTTTCCCCCCTGAGATATCCATTCTGGGGTCCCACTCCATGTTGTTCATCAGCATGAAATTTCCGGTTTTGAGCGTGTTGTGATCGTACGAGCCGGTAGAACGCTCCGCAATATCGGGGAGGTTTGTCAGTCCCTGCGATTTCAGGAAGGATACCAGATGCCCGTTGGAAGAGCTATAGGGTTTGGTATTCAACAGGCTTTGAATTTCACTTGCATCCTTTGGCATATGGTACCAGCTTGGAGAATGGCTGTCCTTCAAATTTTCAAAATCCAAATTTAAGATGCGGTAATCATGCCATGTCGCATCCACCGCGACCGAGACAAAATCCCCATTGTGGAAGGGCGCGTTGTTTTTGCTTGAATCGGAATCGCTGTCCCCCTTTAAAATGGTGTAAGCAGTGGAACTGCCGATGGGTTTGACCTGATACGCCTGGTAGGATTCTTTTGTTTTTTTGGCACTAAACGTGTAGTTGCAGGTTACCCACCGATCATCGGCATTCAGCATTTTTACGCTGTAATTTTTTTGGGAGGTATAGTTCATTTTGAGGGTATATTCAAAGTCATACGGACGCATATAAGCGGAGAGATCCTTGTGGTACAGGCTCATCATCTGCTCAATTCCGCGCATTCCGCGGTAAGAGGCGTTGGAAAAATCATTCCACAGCGAACTGATCTGATTCTGCTTCTCCGCCTCGCTCAACGAGGGATCGGAATTGATTTGCGCCGCGCCGAACTCCACATACAGCCGATAGGCGGACAGGTAGGTGCTCAGATAACCAGTTGCCTCGTTGATTCCGGCCGTCATGTTGGTGTAGACATCGTGCTCAAACGCATACCCGTCGGTCAGATAAGTGTACAAAGCGTTCAGATAGGTAGTGGAACCCGTCGAATTTCCCCAGCCGCTGCGGTCGGAGACTTCCAAATCCGCGTGTACCGCCTGGGTAGCCGGATAGGGGCTGATGACCTGCAAAAACTGATTCAGGTCGCTGTTGAAATTAAACTCCTTTCCGGTGTGCGGGTCAGAGGTCGTGTTGTAAAAGTTTTCAATCGTCTGATAGGCCAGTCGCAGCGCCTCCAAATGCTCGCTGGTGGGCTCGGTGGCGTAGGTATTCAGCGCATTGGTCAAGGATGCATAGTCGTTGTAGACACCGAGGTATTTGTTGTAAAAGCTCACCAGTTGATTGTGGTATCCATCGTAATTGTTGCGGTCCACCGAAGTTTGCAGCTTCTGGATATTCTCCTCCAACTGGGCGGTTGTGCTGAACAGTTCCCCTTGCAGCTGGGTAATCTGCTGACTGATTTGTTGACAAAGCTCTGTGATTTTCCCCAGAGCTGCGCTCTGCGGGTTGCCTAAAATCCGCTTTGTAAAGCTGAGTACGTCGGACAAGGTCCCATCCGTGTGGCTGGCCGCCTGGCCCACACCGAACATGACGGCGCGCTCCAAATACTCCATCCCCAAAGCGCCCCAATTTCCAGTTACGATGCTTGTGATCGCACCGCGGCGATCAGGGACATTGTGAGTCACTGTTCCAGCTAATGTTGTGATTGAACTGGGAAGTAGAATACACAAACTCAGCACGGTGCAGGCAATTCTTTTTTTCCACTTGTGTTTCATACTTTACCTCCTTATTGTCAAGGTTTGATCAAAACAACGGCACCACAAAAATACGCTGTTGTTTCAATCAGGCTTTTCAATTTCTCACTTACATTTTAAGGAACAATACTTTTCTTTTCAATAGAATTGTCCTGAACGACCAAATTACGGCGTCAAATGACAGGCAAATGCGATTTTTTAATAGAAATGCAATGAACAGATCGTTGAGTACATCTGAGAATATCGGTTTTGAGCTTGTGCGCACAGCCGGTTCAGTGGACCGTGTCGCCTGTCATCCTATGCCTGATTGCAGCGGACATTCTCTCGATAGAATCCCTGCATCAGTGATTTCATCTATCCTTTCTTTTGGCAAAGCGCGAATCCGACTCCTGCCAGCATCGGCAGGGAAGCAGCTGCTCCCAGCGGGATGCGCTCCTCTGTTTTGGCGCTGCCTTTCCCGCTGGTCAGGTTGCTGTCGCCCTGGACTTCGGTCTCAACTGCTGCACCGCTGCAATGACGTTTGCGAATTCTTCTGTGCGTATTAGATCACTGTGTTGAGAATAGCCTTAAAAGCTGACGATCAGCACCAAACAACATCAAAGCTTTGACTGGATCATCCTTTTAAAAATAGAATTCGTCAAGTAAATCACAGAAATTAGAGATGGATCTAATACAAAATGGGGGCAGCCGCCTGCCGGTGTTTCAGTAATTGGAGTAAATTTTAAAAATCTCTAATCACTGCAGCCGATACAGGGACATGTCGGAGAGCGCCACGCTTGCGGACTGTCCGCAGCTGTCCAGTTTCAGATCTACCTGTTCCAGCTCTCTGGACTGCCTGCACTGAGCTTTGCCCGGCGATCTGAATCCTGTGTGCCCATCCCTGCGTTCAGTTGGATGACAACTATATACCCTGCCGCACCCATTCCTTCTGATTTTTATTGATTTGATCTGGATTTTGTCGCAGCTTCATCACCACGTCAATTCTCTTTAGCTTTCTGCTGCGAGTGAGTAGACTGATTTTAGATTGTAAAAAGAATTGCCACCGGCTCCTCCTCAACACTTCCTCGAGAAAACACAAACAGCTCCGGCAGCAAGCCGGAGCTGTTTGTGTTTTATAAAAAGAGAGAAAGGAAGTTTACTTACCGTTTTTTGCGGCGCAGTCCGAGTACTGCCGCTGCGAGCAGCAGTGCGGTCATGCCGACAGCTGGCAGGCTGTCACCGGTTTTCGGGGTGCTGCCGCTGCTTGTGACTCCGGCATCTCCCTGTACTGGGGCTGCCAATTCGGTCTGAACCAAGCTTTGAACCGCGTTTTCCACCTTGGCTGCCATGGCCTTGATGGCTGCTTCGTCCTGCTCTCCCAAGGTTTCGTCGTCAAGCATTGCCTCGGCCTGGGCCATTACCTCCTGGAAGGCCGCCACGCTTGCCGGGGTGTACTGGCTCAAATCAATCGCCTTTGCATCTGCCACAATTTTTGCAAGCAGCGATTTGTCGGCCCGCAGGCGGAGGTTGAGCATCGCGTCGATGAGCTGGTTGAGTGCGACCTCAATCTGATCGGCTGTTGCTCGGTCATCCGCGAGGACAGCATTTGCCGCTTCAAGCGCCTGCTCAAATGCATCCCAGCTGCTGCCCTGCACGTAGGCGTCTTTGTCATAGCCCGACGCAATTTGTACAGCGTTTCTAAGCTGCTCCTTGTCCGCTTTGAGCACCAGGGAATTGACAGCTGTCAGCAGCAGGTCATATGCATCGTCCACTTCCTGCACCAAAGCGTCCTGATCGTCCAGAACCGCTTTTGCCGACTGCATTGCCGCGCGGAAGTTTGCCATCGCCTCATCATCCTGATAAAGACTTAAATCCAGTGCAGCGCACTCGTCGTACAGCTGCTGCAATTGGGTCTTATCCCCTGCCACAAAGCCCAGTTTATGGATTTCAGTCATCAAAGCGACCCACGCCGCGTCGATTTCCGATTGATTGTTGGAGTGTTCAAGAACGTCCACCGCATGTTCGTATGCAGCGTTAAAGCTCTGCTGCACCGACGGGATCAGAGTGGCAACCACACCGCTGTCAATCTGCTCTTTTGCATTGCGAACAACCCGCTCCAGAATGGAGGTATCCGCCTGGGGAATCTCCACTTCAGTCTGGGTGTAGGGGGTGAGCGTGACGTCGCCGATGATGCCAAACGCATAGGTGTTGTTGGAGGAAGTTCCAAACATGACGTTTGCCATGTTGCTCGAAACCTCGACCTCAATGGTGTTGGTTCCCGCGGTCAGATAGCTTCCGATGTCCACACGCAGGGAGAGCTGGTTCATCGGAACCTCGGTGCCGTTGACGAACAGGCGGCCCACATCTGAGACGTCGGTAAAGTCAAGGTAAGCGCCCTGTCCCTGCGCCCAGCCCTTTTCGAGCTCGAACGAAGAGGTGTAAACTGCGACGCCCGCCACCTTTTTCAGGTTGTCCGGATCGATTTCATACCAAGGCACCAACCCGGTTTCCGAGAGATCATATGCATCGGTGGGGACAATTCTGGTGTCATGGACGTTTTCACCCTGCGTCCACTGATTGAGCACCATGGTCCAGTCGGTGAGGTTGATCGGCGCCTCTGCGGCCTCCGCGTTTACAGTGACAGTTGTCCCATCGTTGAGGACGGCGCTGAGTGTCCCGCCCTGGGAGGAACGAAGCGCCAGGCTAGAGGCCTCTTCGTTATAAACGGCTTCGTCAGCGTTTGTCTGCTCGGCCGAAGCACTGGGGGTTTTGCTGCTCCAACCCGCTTTTGCGACGGCCACGAGCATGGAGTCCTGGGATTCCAGATCGATGTCAATGGTGACGGTGCCATTGCCGGATGTGTATTGGGCAATGGGGGTGATTTCCCCGCTCCACGGGTCGAGCAGGTAGGGGATGCCTGTGCCTTTGAGGGTCAGGCTCTGGGAGCTGGTGTCAGCACCGTCGTTGTAGACAAAATAGAGCTCCGCATCTTCGGTGCTGCGGTGGTTGAAGTAAACGTGAGAGGAAGTTTCCGGCTGCGCATCGGGGGAGATGCCCAGCTCCGAAAGCGCGGTGACAAGCTCGGAGCGGTCTGCAACTGTTTTCACGTTGGCAAGCCCAGCGAGTTCGGTCATATACTCTGCAAGCTTGGAATCCGCATCTTCGAGCACGTCGGTCGAACCGACTGCCTCATCGCTGCCCGGATAGGAATTCACTTTGCTGGGCGCCTCGCCGACAATGACAACCGGGAGCCCGGCTTTGGCGTCCGCAAGAATTTTCTCCGCAGTCTCCAGCGGCATTTCAGAGGGGGTTCCGTCGGCGAGCGGTTCGATTACGAGTGCCTTATAAGAGGGCCCATCCGCGGCGAGAACCGTTTTGCCGTCCTGTGTTCCCACAACGGCGTTCTCCATCTCGAGGATGCTTGGGGTGACGTAGTCGTAGGTGTAGCCGGCCTCTTCCACTGGGGTGATCGAGTTGCGTGTGTTGCCCTTGCCATACAGTGCGCGGTACATGGCGAGGTCCACATCTCCCTGTCCCTGCTGGAGCACCATCTGGGTGCGGGAAAGGGCGTCGGTCATGATGTCTACGTTTTCCCACATCGGGGTCTTGTCATCCCACTCGTTGCCGTAGCTCAGTGCGGACATCGCCGAATAGCCCGGCCAGGTGACTCTGATGGGGAAATAGGTGTGCTCGGTATCGGTGAATTTGTAGGTAGTGCCATGGAAGACCATTTTGTTGACGCCTGCTGCAAATAGGCGGTTGGCATAGTAGAAGAACCCGAGGTGGCGCCTGTCACTGCCACTCTGCAGCTTGGTGTCGGTCCAGGTTTCGCGCCAGGAGTCGTTCCCGATCTCCGCCGCCTCTGCGGAAAAGATCTTGTCCCCACGCATGTTGGGCACAGCGCTGAGCTGGCGGTAGGCGTCGGGGTTGGTGCCGCTCATCGCGTAGGATTCCACTTCGACAATGTCGGTGTTCATAGCCGGATAGGTCAGCTCAAACACGCTGCTTCCCGCACTGCTGTACGCCTGGTAGCGCAGGGTCATGTTGTGGGACTCGGCCCATTCGTTAAACACGCCCATGTGGTTTTCCGCCAGGAGCTCAGTCATCGTCGTGTACAAATCGTCGCGGACACGGCTGCCGATCTCGCTGAAAGTGCTGTTGATGGCGGGCAGATAGGGGGTGAGGTCATAGCCGCGGCGGGCTTTGAATTCCTCGAGCATATTGGGGGTCCACAGGTTGCTGCGCAGCTCAAACGAGTCGCCGAACAGGCTGCCGCCGTTTTCTTCGTAGAGCTGTTTGAGTTCCGGATCGCTGTTCATCGCGTCCTCCCAGTTCTGGGTGACTGCGCGGGTGGCCTCTTCGCTCATGTGGTCAATGACATACTGCTCCACGCCAAATCCCACCATATGGCCGGCGGACTGGCGGTAGAAATAAAAGACGGTCCAGTCCCCTTCCGAGGGCGCAGTCCAGGAAATCTGTCCGGTCGCCTCATCAAAGGCAGCTGATTGGCTTTCATCCAGCAGGTCGACGGCTGTTGCAGGGTCGTAGCTGCCGTCGGCGAGCTTTTTCGCCGCTGTGACGGCGATGAATTCGTAGTCGCGGTTGGCGTCGAGCTGCCTGGGGAGCAGATAGGCATCCGCCGTGTAGGTCATAGAATCCTGCGAAGCAGTGAAATCAGCGCTTGCGTTAAAGAGCTGCTGCTCTGCGCGGGTGTCGTCGATGTCGGTGATCGCGGGCGTTGCGATCGGCCACATCTGCCCGATCGTAAAGTCAATTTGGACGCCGTAGTCGCGGCCCGCCTTGAGAATCCATTTCATCGTCTCATTCCAGGTCTCATCGTTGATGACACAGTCCTTAGCGAGCTCGAGGCACTGCAGCTCTACGCCGGAATATCCGCCGTCTGCGAATTCCTTGATTTCCCGCCGCACTTCCGCTTCGTTCATCCGCCCCGGTGCAATCCACCAGCGCATAAACGGCTTTGCGTCGTCGTCTGGGTTGAGAAACGCCTGTTCAAACGGGGTGAGCGCCTCTGTTTCCTCGCCAACCGGCGAGGCGATGCCTGTAATCCCCTGTGAACACAGCATCACAGCTGAAAGTAATACGGCGAAACAGCGCATTGCTCTCTTTTTCATGGTTCCATCCTCCTTATGATCATTTGGCCGGACTCGACCGGCCGGTAAAACTACTCCTCTGTTCCAAGCGCTTGTCTTTCTTCCTTCTCAACGAAACCGACCAGCCTTCCCGTTTGAAGCGGGAAAATGGCCGGCCGTCGCAGCAAAACGCCGGACAGAGTCAACCTGTGATCGGTTGTCTGCCGCCAAAAATTTTGTCGGTGGTTTCCTTTTTCCTCTCACATGTGTTATACTAATTGTAACAAAGCGCCAAATTTTCAACAAGAGAATGGATCGCCGTAAAACAGGGAGTAAGAATACCTATCCTGTACGATCTGTCAAATCGGAGGGGGAATCTTTATGCAAATTGACTATTTAATTGAGTCTGAACGGGAAAAAGCAGTGCGTTTGGGCCATACTGCCTCCAAAAAATACATTCAGCAAATCCAGAAGTACGGATTTTTCACCGTTTCCATCGAACACGAGGAAAACGCTGTGATCAACGGGATTTCAATTGTTCTACATGGGCCCCCGATGAAGCAAAAACGCCCTCCGCTGTTCCACAACCACGACTATTACGAGATGGTGTATGTCTACCGCGGCGGATGCGTCAACAATTTTCGCGACCAGGAGGTGATTTTGTCCCAGGGCGATGTGCTGCTCATGAACCCCAACGTCCTGCACAGCATCCACACCCTGCGGGAGGAGGACTGCGTCTTCAATATCATGCTCAGCCGCTCGCTGTTTGAGGAATCGATGCTGCTGCTCCTGTCGGACAACAAGCTTCTGAGCAACTTTATCGTCAGCTACCTGTATCAGATCAACACCAGCCAGGAATTTCTCTATTTCCCCTCCCCCAAAAACGAACAGGTGGATGACATCGTGACCAATCTCATCTATGAGTTTTCCGACCGGGGACCGACGGGGAGCGCAAGCGTGGTGCAGCATCTCCTCGCTGTGCTGTTCTCTCTGCTCGCCCGCATTTACGCGGAGCAAAACCAAATCCACACCGACATGCACACCAAGCTCTCCCCCCTGCTCGACATCATCAGCTATATCAACCAAAACAGCAGGACAGTCAGCCTGGCGGTGCTTGAGGAAAAATTCTCCTATTCAGCGGGCTATATTTCGCGTTTGATCAAACAGCACTGCGGGCAGAGCTTTACCCAGCTGGTGCAAAATGCAAAGCTCCAGCGCGCGCGGGAAATCCTCAAAAACACCGGCACAAGCGTGGTACAGGTTGCAGAAGAGGCGGGTTTTCAGGACAGCCAGTACTTCTCCAGGCTGTTTAAAGAAAAGTTCGGACTCACCCCCAGCCAGTACCGCAAGCTCTGCCAGGAACAGGCGTAGGGCGTTTCGCGGCACGGGGGTATATTCTCCAGATTACGCTTAAAAGGACAATTCCTAATGGGTGAAAAATTTCCCAACCCCTTTAAAAAAGAATACCCCAATTTTGTTACTTGTACCTACTGACTATTTCTTCAATACACAGCTTATATTTATACGGAAAGCGAATATACCATTCATAATAAAAACCAAAATTATTCAGAACTGAACTGTGTTTTTATTCATCAGAAATGTATGTTTATACACGTATTTCATTAGACACAATTAGATGAACAGGGACAAAAGAATTTGAACAACCTGTGGTCAGCGCGGAGCGGCAGATCTCAAATCGGTGTGTGCAGTCAATCCCCTCCCCGGGTCAGAGAAATACAGAGTGTCCGGCACAGACTCAGCCAAAGATCCTGACAGCGGCTGGGTTGAAGCGTCTTGTATCAACCCAGCAAACAGTTCCCTCTCCCCTGCCCAAACGATGGGTCGCGGGTCTGTTCACCATCGTTTGCCGCCTGAGCTGTGCCCATCTGCCCCTCTTCCTGATCTGAACCACCGATGCTGTCCAGTGTGCCAAATAGGCCAGAAAGGCGCAGTTCACACAGATGTTGCAAAAAATCCGCTGTGCCGTGGATTTGAATCTACCAGTACAGTTCAAGCTGTTGATAAAGGGCCACCTTTCCCCTCCCTATTCCCCAAAAAAGAAATCCGGCTATCTATACG
>EQ973339.1:0-22615 GCA_000158655.1 [Clostridium] methylpentosum DSM 5476 | reverse complement strand
GGTTGGCGAACCTCTTCCATTCTGGCAAAAGGAGGTTTCCTTGTATCTTAAGGTTTTTATTCTCACCAGCTTAGCTGGTGGATTTTTTTCGCTTAAGCTACATTCAAAACAGCCCGACACTAGAGTGCCGGGCTGTTTTTTTCTGTAGCAGTTCTGGTGGAATAAAATTGCTGGTGAGCAGGGCCACAGAGGCCAAAGCTCATTTTTGCAGCGCCTAGCAATCTCCTGCCAGAGAGGCTGCCACTGCAAATCAGATGCGGTATTGCAGAAAACGGAACTACTTGTTCTCTTTTGGGGATTTTTCTGCTCCAATCAGTGCGAAATCGCACAACAGGTCCGTCATTGACCGATCCGCTGTGCAGGAGTACTGGCGGCATAACCGCTGTACCGTCCATATCCCAGGCGGCAAGCTGTTGGCAGGAGCAGCGAAAGACTGTTTCAACATGCTGGCAAGAGATGAAAACAAAACTTCTGCGAAAGCAGGACACCTCAACCCCCATTCAATTTCCACTGCTATCTTTCCCAGCATTCGCGTTACTTCGACTAAAACAGGCTCATCTGCACGCCTGTCGAAAAACTGTGCTTGCGCGACGCCCGGCGCTGAACCGATTCTGCGGGGATCTCCTCCAGAAACGGAGAGGGATCCTTGGAGGTCAGCAAAAGCAGTTCTTCCTTTGCCCTGGTCATACCGACGTAAAAAAGCCTGCGCTCCTCTTGGATGTCAGCGGTGCGGCCCGCTGTCTCGTGGGGAATACATCCCTTTCGCACGCCGCACAAAAAGACCACCGGGAATTCGAGCCCTTTTGCGCCGTGCATCGTCATCAATGAGACCGCCCCAGAGGTATAGTCCTTACCCGAGCTGCGCATCAAGTCTGCCTCCTGCCCAAGCAGCAGCGCCTGGACAAATGAGGGAAGATCGGGGTGAAACGCCGCCATATTGGCCAGCCGTTTGACCGGATCAGACTCCGACAGCCCCGCCAGGGCGGCCCACTGTTCGATCAGCTCTGCGGGGGAGTTTGTGTTGACAATGGGGAAAAGTTGCTGGGCGATTCGCACCCACTCAGTCAGGCAATCGATTGGACCCACACCTGAAACCAGGCGGTCAACACGCTGCAGGAAATCTCCCTCGTTCAGCGATTCCCAAAACTCACAGATCTGATCGCACCTCTCCTGTGGGCAGTCCCAAATCAGCCGCAGGCAGCTTCGCATCGAGTGACTGTCTGCCGGATCAAGCAAAAAGCGGAAGAACCCCACTGTCCCTCGCACCGCGCTGTCCTGCAAAAAGTCATCCCGCCCGCTGACCACATAGGGAATTCCCTCGGTGCGCAGGCATTTTTCGAGCATTGCAGCCTGGCGATGGGTGCGGTAAAGCAGCGCGATGTCGGAGAAATCCCGGGTGCGGCTCTCCCCGGGTAGCCGGTTCTGCGCGTCGAGCATGTCGATTCCCCCGACCATCCGGTTGATTTCCTTGGCAATAAAAATGCCCTCCGAGAGATCGCTTTCCGCTGTGACCAGCTCGACTGGACTCCCGGGCTCCCGCTGCGCCTCAAGCGTGCGGTCGGGTCCCGGATTGTTTCCGATCACCGGCAGGGCGCAACGGAGGATTTCGGGGGTGGAGCGGTAGTTGCGCACCAACCTGATTTCCCGCAGATCGGCGCGTTCCTCCCGGAGACGGTCAAAGCAGCGGGCGTCCGAACCGCGAAATCCATAAATCGACTGATCCGGGTCCCCGATGACAAACAGGCTTTCGCCCTGCCCGCTCCACGCCCGGACAAGCCGGTGCTGAATCCCGTTGATATCCTGGAACTCATCCACCAGCAGATGAGAAAACCGGCGGTTCCGGGGATGCTTATCCCCCTGTTCCCACAAGGTGAGAACCCGCAGCAGGAGGTCGTCAAAGTCAAGCGCGCCAGCCTCCTGATCCAGGCGGGCGCAGTACTCCTCATAGGCCCCGTCGTCAAGGCTGTCTGGCAGCCCGTTTTTCCGCTTGGAAACCTCCTGCACAAACGTCCGGGGAGTGAGTTTGAGCTCCCTTTGCTGGAGCACCTCCTGCGCGAGGGCGAGGGTCTCCTCCTCATCCGCAAGCCTCACCTCATCGCCGGATTCGGTGAGCAGGTTCAAACAGATCGAATGAAAGGTTCCGATCGTGAGTTTTGCAGCGCGGTTCCCAAGCTCGGCTTGCAAGCGCTGGCGCATCTCCCCTGCCGCCTTGTTGGTAAAGGTCACCGCAGTGATCTCCGCCGGATCAATCCCCTTGTGTTCCACCAGATAGGCAATGCGGGAGACCAGGGTTTTGGTCTTGCCGGTTCCCGGCCCCGCAATGACTGCGACCGCCCGTTCCTCAGCGGTGACCGCACAGCGCTGTTCTTCGTTGAGAGAGTCGAGCGGACCGGAGGGGAGCAGCGTCTCCTGTGCGCTCTCCTCTTTGGGCTGTTCGGGCTGAACGGGTGGTTCCAGTTTTTTGGATGTCCGTTTCTTTTTGGGGACAGCCTTTTCAAACCCCAGCAGGCAGATTTGCCCATTGAGCGCCTCGATTTCCGCGGGATCGAGCAGCTTGATTTTGCCGTACTCCCCGTCAAACCCGGGGGTGCGCTCCACCCTGCCCTCCCGCAACCGACGGATTCCCTCGGCGACGCAGGGGCCGGCGACACGCTCAATATCAGAAACCGGCACCTCCCTGAGAATTGAAAATTCCGCACCCAATTCGCTGAGCATCTGTTCGTACTGCCTCTGGACCCGCACACCGGTTCCCGACCGCCCAGTGGACGCGCCGATGACCTCGGGCAGCGGGACAAGGCTTTCAAACCGCGCCGCACCTGCGGGAACAAACCCCTCTGCCCGATCGGCGAGCTGCTCCACCCGATGCTGCACCCCAATGGTGATCTTTTTTCCGCAAACCGGGCATTTTCCCCCATACTTCACCGTCTCGGACGGAGGGAGGCAGAGCCCACAGTTGCGGTGCCCGTCAAAGTGGTACTTTCCCTCTTCGGGGAAAAACTCAATTGTTCCGGCAAATCCGGCGCTTTGTCCCCCTTGGATTGCCCGGGAAAGGCCGGGATAGGAGAGCTCCCCCTCAATGAGGTTCGCCTCTCGCCCCAGTTTGGCAGGCGAGTGGGCGTCCGAGTTGGACACCAGAGTGAACCGGTCGAGTGCGGAGAGCCTCCAGATCATCGGCGGATCGGAGGAGAGTCCGGTTTCGAGCGCATGAATGTGTGGGGTGAGGTCCTCAAAGCACTCCTCAATCGTGTCAAACCCAGAAAACGCGCCAAAGAGGGAAAAGTGCGGCGTCCAGATGTGCGCGGGGATAAAAATCGCATCCGGGCAGGCCTCGAGGGTGATTTCAAGCAGGTCGCGGCTGTCGAGCCCGAGGATCGGCCTGCCGTCCGAATGGATGTTGCCGATCGCCTCCAGTCGGCGGGAAAGCTCCTCCGCCTGGGCAAGACCGGGGAGTAAAATCACGTTGTGCACCTTGCGCACTCTGCCGTTTTTCTTGTAGATCGAGCTGATCTCCCCCGAGAGGACAAACCGTGGATGCTCTCCTCCCGCGGCGGGATCTTCGAGGCGGAATTCCTCCCGCAGGACGTACAGCCCTTCCTCTGCAGGACGAAGCTTTTGCTTGAGTTCCTCCCGCCAGGCCGGGTGGGTAAAATCCCCGGTGCCGAGCAGCCCGATTCCCTTGCGGCGGGCCCAGAGATCCAGATGTTCGGGGGTGCAGTCCCGGCTGGTTGCGCGGCTGTATTTTGAATGGATGTGGAGATCGGCGATGTACATCGAAAAGTCCTCCCTGTATCAAGATAGTTCTATTATAGCTTCTTTTCCCAGCAAAGACAAGATTTGCTTAATTCTGACAGCGAAATTGGGCAATATTTTTGCATACTTGAGCAAGATTTTCTATTGAAGATTCTGGTAAAATCCGATACGATAAAAGAGAGATAAAACAGCGTTTTAGAATGGGATATTTTTATCCATTCTGCACAACATCCGTTTCATCAAAGGAGGAGAGAAATGAAAAAGACTGGATTTTTCAAAAAAGGGCTGGCCGCTGCGTTGGCAGCTGCGCTGCTTGCCTCTATGCTGCCCATCTCAGCGGCAGCGCGAGAGCAGCAACAGACTGCGCCGCCGAACAACGCGGTGGCAACTGTGGCGCGGGGGGACGACGCATTCCAAAAGAGCAGCCACGCATTTCAGGCCAACTGGATCTGGAGCCCATCGGACGATGGACAGGGCAACCGCTGGATGAGCTTTCGCAAGGATGTGCACCTCGATTCTGTGCCCGAAAAAGTGACGGCGCGGATCGCGGCGGACACCAAGTACTGGCTTTACATCAACGGGGAGCTCGCGGTGTTTGAGGGACAGCTCAAGCGGGGCGCCGCGCTACTCGACAAGGACATTTACCTCAAGGGCACGACTGGACAGCCGGATCTCAACCACATGCTGACCCAAGTCGCCACCTATTACGATGAGGTTGACCTCACCCCCTATCTCAAGGAGGGGAACAACTCGATTGTCGCGCTGGTGTGGTACTTTGGCAACGAGGGCCACTCCCACGTAGGCAGCGGCAAGGGGGGCTTCCTGTTTGAATCCCAGATGGGAGACAATCTGGTGCTGTCGGACAGCTCCTGGAAGGTGAGCCGTCACAAGGGTTACCAGCCGTCGGGCGGCATCGGAGGATACGCCCAGGAGTACCACATCAACTATGACGCGCGGCAAGGGTTCGACGATTTTGCCCAGCCGGACTTTGACGTCTCGGGCTGGGAGGACGCCGCAGTGCTCGGCAAGGCGGGGGACAAGCCGTGGAACGAGCTGTGGCCTCGCACCATCCCCGAGTGGAAGGTGTGGGATCTCGTGACCTACACCCCGGGGGACGAACAGGTCACAAAGGTGGACAGCACCCATTACAAGGTGGACCTGCCGACCAACATCCAGTTCACCCCTTACATAAAAGTCAACGCCCCGGCGGGACGGACGATCAAGATGAGTTGCCCCAACTCGGGCAACACCTCGGTCACCTACACCACCAAAGACGGGGTGCAGGAGTATGAGTCCCCCTCCTGGATCAACTGGTGGTTCCTCAACTACGAGGTGCCGGAGGATGTCGAGGTGCTCGAATTCGGCTACCGCCAGACCGGCTACAACACCGAGTTTGAGGGCTATTTTAACAGCGACGACGACTTTTTCAACACCCTCTGGACCAAGGCGCGGGACACCGCCTATGTCAACATCCGCGACACCTTTATGGACTGCCCCGACCGGGAGCGCGCCCCCTGGCTCGGCGACGCGGTCAACGAGATGATGATCGCCTACTACTCGATGTCCCCGACTGTCTTTGACGCGGTGCGCAAAGACATCTCGGTGCGGGTCAACTGGCAGAACTCCGACGGAGTGATCCCGACGACCGCACCGACTACCTTCCGAGACAACGAGTATGCCGAGCTACCCGGGCAGTCGCTCGCAGGCGTGATGTCCTGGTTCCAGTACTACCTCTGGTCTGGCGACAAGCAGACGCTCGAAAACGCCTATCCTGCTCTCCAGAGCTATATGGAAATGTTTGACCTCGACGACCAGAATTACACCGACCCGTTTGTGCGCGGTTCGGGTACCAACACGGTGCACCACAACTGGATTGACTGGGGCCCCAACATGGATCAGCACCTGAGCCTCAACATCTGGGCCTATATCGGGGTGCAGACGCTGTGCGACTTTGCCGAGGCGCTCGGAGACGACGAAAACCTCGCCCAGTACCAGGCGCTGCGCGACTCGATGAAGTCGCGGTTTGACGCGACATTCTGGAACGGCAGCGAATACCGCTCCAAATCCTACAACGGCCCGGCGGATGACCGTGGCCAGGCGCTCGCCGTTTACGCAGGGCTCGCCTCACCTGACAAATACCCCATTCTGCGCGACATCCTGCTCAACAACCAGTACGCAGACCCCTATATGGTCAAGTACTCGATCGAGGCGCTCTATCTCATGGGCTACACCGCCGAAGCGGAGCAGCGGATGAAGGAGAGCTATTCCCGTGACGTCCCGCTCGACGACCCGACCTTCTCAGAGGGCTGGGGCGGAGGCGGCACCAAAAACCACGGCTGGTCGGGCGGCGGGCTCATCTCCCTCTCCGGTTACGCGGCGGGGGTGCGTCCCACCAAACCCGGATTTGAACAGTTCATCGTGGCCCCGCAGATGTCTTCGATTCATCACATTGAAGCGGGCGTGCCCACCCTCAAAGGGACCATCCAGGTTGTGGCGGACAAGTCGGAGAATCAATTCGATTTGAGCGTCAACGTGCCGGACGGCAGCACCGCCCTCATCGGAGTGTCCAGACTGGAAAACGGGGCCACCATGGCAGTCTGCCAAAACAAACCGGTGTGGAACAATGGATTTGTGACCGATGCAGTGGATGGCCTGGTGTTCTCCCACACCGACGAAAACTTTATCTACTTTGAAGCGCAGCCGGGCGACTGGTCGCTCAGCGCGCAGCCTTCTATCACCGCGCCCAAGGAGCGCTACACCCTAACCATCCCCGCACTCTCGGGCGGCAGCGCTCTCGTGAATGGCCAGCCGGTGCAGACCCCATATTCCCAGGAATTTGTCGGCGGCGCCGAGGTGACAGTCGAGGCGATGGCGGACGAAGGGTTTGTCTTTGACCTCTTCGGCGGTTCAGTCGGCTCACGGGAAGCAGTCCAAAACGTGACGATGAACAGCGACCTTCTGCTCGCGCCGGAATTTGTCCGCGCCTGGACCTTTGAGGGGGCAAACCTCTCGCTGTCGAGCAAAACCGCCGACTGCAAGCTGTACGTGGACGGCCGCGCGGTGATGAACCCCTACAACAACCTCCTCGACCGCGGCAAGTCGGTCACAATTAAGGCAGATGCTGGGGAGGAATTCCGGTTCGTCGGCTGGCGCAGCGACACGGGAGACATCGTCTCGGCCGATCCGGAATACACCATCACCCTGGATCAGGACATCTCCCTCGAAGCGGTGTTTGTCTCAACCCTCGGCAAAAACCTTGCGCTCGGCAAGGCCTGCACCGCGTCCTCCAACATCACCAACAACATGTTTGATATCAGCAAGCTCACCGACGGAGTGTACACCATCACCGGCCAAAACGAGGGCTGGACCTCGCTCGAGACCTCCCCGACCCAGTGGTTCTACGTCGACCTGGGCGAGGAAACTTGCTTTGACACCGTCAAGCTCTACCCCCGCCACAACGGAACCGACAACGGCTACGGCATCCCGCTCGACCTGGAAATCCTCATTTCCAACGACGCGCAGACATGGACCCCTGTCCTCGAGCTCAAAGACATTGAGCGGATTGTCTCAGGCGCCCACACCTTCAAATTTGAAAGTCAGCAGGCGCGCTACATCAAGTTCAACGGCTCGCGGCTGCGTCAAAACCCCATGGACGGCAACCGCACACGCTTCCAGGCGTCCGAAGTGGAAGTGTACGATGGAAGCGCAGCCCTGACCGCACCGGTGATCGAGCGCCAGCCCGACAACTGTGAGACACGCCCCGGCACCACGGCGAGCTTCAAGGTCAGCGCGCTGAGTGTTGCTGTGGCAGCCTACCAGTGGGAGCGCTCCACCGACAGTGGAATCACCTGGAATGAGATCGAAGGCGCGAATTCGGCTACCTACTCGTTTGAGGCGACCCTCAAGGCGTCGGGCAGCCTCTACCGCTGTACCATCACCAACGAATACGGCAGCATTACTACCGACACCGTCTCCTACACCGCGGTCAGCGACAACTACGCGCTCAAAAAGCCGTTTACCTACTCCTCCAATCAGACTGTTCCCAACTACTTCATGCCTGAGTACATCAACGACGGAGTGACCGACACCCTTGTTCTCGTCAACGAGGGCTGGACCTCTGCGGAAAACCACGGCGGCAGCGAGTGGGTGACCATCGACATCGGGGAAGAAACCGAAGTGTCCCGCGTCAAGCTCTACCCCCGCTACGACGGCACCAACAACGGTTACGGCATCCCAATCGACTACAATGTGCAAGTTTCCCAAAACGGCGCCGACTGGACCACTGTGCTCTCTGCAACCGATGTGGAGCGTCCGACCTCCGGCCCGCTCTACCTCGACTTTGAGCCGGTGAGCGCCCGGTTTGTCAAATTCGAGGGGACCCGACTCCGCCCCAATCCAATGGACGGCAACCGTGTCCGGATGCAGATCGCTGAATTTGAGATCTACAACACCCACTTTGAGCCCCCTGCAACCAACAAGTCGATTCTGCAAACTGTTCTCTCCTACGCGCAGAGCGAGCCGGTACAGGCGGAGGCCGCCCGCGCCATTGAGAGCGTGCAGGCAAGCTTCCGGGCGGCAGTAGAATACGCAGCCGCAGTCAATGGAGACGTTTACGCTGAACAGGGTGAGATCGACGCAGCCTGGATGGCGCTCATGACCGAAATTCACAAGCTGGGCCTGATCGCGGGCGACAAGGCAAACCTGAGCATCCTGATTCAAGCAGGGGAAACAATTGCGCTGGAAAACTATGTGCAGGCAGGCCAGCAGGCGTTTACCGATGCATTAACCGCTGCGAAAGCTGTCCTTGCAGACGGCGACGCAATGCAGTCTGAGGTCAATCAGGCGGCGGACGCGCTGCTCGAGGCGATGCTCGCCCTTCGGCTCAAAGCGGATAAAACGCTGCTGATGCGCACGATTGCACAGGCAAACGCCATTGACCTGGCCGGGTTCACCCCTGCATCGGTGAATCTCTTCGAGCGTGCAAAGGCGGCGGCCGAACAGATCGCTGCCAACGACGCCCTCAGCGCTGATGACCAGGCAGTTGTGGACCGGGCGCAGAGAGACCTGGCAGATGCCATCTCCGGACTTGCCCTGTCTGTGCAGGCAACCGTCACAGGGGATACAGCAGCGACAGCATCTGCCTCCGTCCCCAAAACCGGAGACACCCTGCCATTCGCAGCGGCAACCGCTCTGCTCGCAGCGGCAGCGTTCCTCCTGAGAAAAAAGAAATAACGGATCATTAGTGCGTCGATAAGCCGCTCTAGGTCTTCCAGGCTCGCCCCATAAAGGGAATACACCTCACAGACGACGCGAAAACGACCTTTTCCATCGCCGGTAGTTTCCGCTGAAAAAGAGGCTGTTGATCGAGCCCTTTCCTGCGGGAACTCTGAAGTGAATGCTTCGTTTCCCCAGTAAAACCGGGAGTTTTGAAACGCGGAAGCGACGATTTAAAAAGGAACAATCCCGAGCGCATGTGCTCGGGATTGTTCCTTTTCTATTTGCTTTCATAAAAAATCACCAGCGCAGCTGGTGATAAAATAAGTTTTCCCGAAAAGGTCTGCATAAGACGGATCGGCCGTTCATTTTGAAAAGCGATGGAAACCAATTGTTTTGGCAGACTACCTGTGTGATGCAGCGGATGAACTGTGTGTATTTGTAATTTGATCTCTAAAGGGCTGCTATTGATCCGCAGTCTCATTTTGGATCGGGTGTGAAAGGAGGTCGTATGCCGATTCATCCCCTGCCAACGTCATATCCCTTTGAAAAGGAGCCAATCAGATCCCAAATGCAAAAAGTCTGATATTTTGGGCAGTGTTTTCTCTCAAGGGCGAAATCTGTTCCCCGCTCCCACCTGTAGAGCACAAACAAACGGTTTACAGACGAGCGATCCGGTGTGCTAAAATCAGCGGAGCAGCGGGAGGAAAAGAATCCTGCCCAACCGGATTACCCGATCTTTTTTGTTCGTCCCTTGGTTCTCTCTTTCAATTCTCCGATCAAAATATATTTTTCTTTCTCTGTGAGAAGATCCACATAGCAGAGAATCTCCCGCTCTTCCTCTGGCAATTCATCGCAGGGTTCTCCGGATTTCCCAGTAATAATATAGTCCACCGAAACATTTAGAAAATTTGATAAAAGAACAATCTTATCCACTGAAGGAGAGCTCGTGGCAAACCGGCGTATCGCACCATTGCCAAAGCCGAGCTTTTTCTCGACAGCATGGTTTGTCAGACCCCGACTCTTGATGAGATTGCTGATTCGATCCGCCATGTTCATAAAAATTTACTCCGACAAAATTTAGAAAATATAATCACTAATGATTGACATTTCTCATATTTGATAGTACAATAAATATAAAAATTAACTTTTCTTCTTTATTGTACCACAACTATAAGGTAGAGTAAACCAAAAATCGTAACTTATCACGAATTGGCAAAGGTGGTATCCTATGGAATATCCCATCACAAATCAAAATGAATACACAACCTGGGTCAAGGTACAGCTCGCTCTTCAGGGAAAAACACAAAAAGACCTCGCAGCGCAACTCGGCGTGCCTGCGACCAGAATCAGTGAAGCCATCCACGCCAAACCGGGCGGAAAAAAATACATCATACCGCTGATACAGACATTGGGAGGCGATCCCTACTACTTTGAGGAATTTTTAAAAAAAGTACTGCGCAAACCGGTCAGCTTCCCTGCAAGGGCTTGTACCACTGATTGAAAGAGATAAAACTATGCCCTTTGAACATGTAAACCGATTTCATCCGACAATTGAATCGGCATTTTCTGCCCTCCCACCTCAACTGCGGGGACACTGCGAACGGGTCAGCATTTACACTGAACTTTTGCTGCGCAAGGCGTACGAGGAAAACCTGTATCCCCAGCACCCGATGCTCACCCCTCGGCGCATCTCGTTGGCGGGCTATGCCGCGCGCTACCACGACATCGGTATTGCTCGAATTCGATCAGATGCTGCTCTGAAACAGCGGGGATCGTTTCGGATGCACCCTTGCCTCGGCGCTGAATTGATTTGCATGGCTGTGCCGGGTGCAATTCCCGGACGCCCTGGACAGTCCTTTTTGTGGCAGGCTGCCGTCTTGATTGCACAGCAGCATCACGAGCGCTGGAACGGTCGAGGGTATCCCCACGGCCTGTGTGGGGAGGAAATTAACCTTTACGCCCGAGCGTGCGGGATTGCGGACGCCTATGACAGCTGCACAACGCTGCGCACGCCTTCTGCCCTGTGCAGCCACGAGGCTGTTTTTGAGCGACTTGTGCAAAGCCCTGCCTTTGACCCGGTATTGCTCAAAGCACTCGCCCACTGTGAAGAGCAGTTTCGCTGTGCCAGCGAGCTCTATCAGCGGCTGAAATAACCCTTTTTGTTTGTACCGAAAATTCCTCCTCATTCTCTTTTACCCGGTGTGACAGGCCCGCCCGATCGGCGGGCCCCTTTTTTCGCCTTGCTCAATTTCTATAAGTATAGTATAATACTGGATATGACCCTTTACCAGACAACCAGGTGCGGCTGAGAATATGGTGTATCGCCATATTCTTTTTTATTCGGGTAAAATGGTAGGCCACCCCTTCCCCGTAGATCCCCAGCAGGTTTTAACTCCATTCCCGGCTGCCGCATTCTAAACAGATTTTTGCAAATAGCACACCCGATTCCATCAACAGGAGAGAAATCACTGTGCAACTCAAAAAAAACCGATCCGGTTATCTCACCATCTTTCTCATCGCAGTGCTCACAATCACCTTAATTCTACTCCCGTTTCTGATCTACGATCACGGTGCACTGCTGATCTACCGCGATTTTAACCACCAGCAAATCCCGTTTACCCGCCTCGCGCACGACGCCATCCGCAGCGGCAACATTTTTTGGAACTGGAACACCGACCTCGGCGCCAACTTCATCGGCTCCTACTCCTTTTACCTGCTTGGCAGCCCGTTTTTCTGGCTGACGCTCCCCTTCCCTACCAGCTGGATCCCCTATCTGATGGGGCCGCTTATCATCCTCAAATACGGGGTGGCCGCGGTGACGAGCTTCGCGTTTATCAAACGGTTTACCCGCACCCAGTCGTTTGCAATGGTCGGGGCGCTGCTCTTTACCTTCTCGAGTTTTATGATCTCAAACACCTTTTACAATCATTTTCTCGACGTCGTGGCCTTTTTCCCGCTGTTGCTCATCGGCATGGAGGAGCTGGTGCTCAATCGGCGCAAGGGGGTGTTCGCCCTCGCGGTGGCGCTCAACCTCATTGTCAACTACTGGTTCTTTGTCGGCGAGGCGGTGTTTGCCTGCCTTTACTTTTTTATGCGCTGCCTGGATCCGGCGTTTCAGATGTCACTGCGCAAATTCGGGTCGCTGTTTTTCGAGGCGGTGCTCGGCCTCTGCCTCGGCATGTTTCTCCTGCTCCCGTCCGCACTGGCGCTTGAGGGGAGCACCCGGCTCGACGAGATGATGACTCTCAAGACAGCGTTTACCTATCAATACCCTGAGCTCTACGGCTTTTTGGTGCAGGGATTCACCATGCCCGCTGACATTCAGGGTTACCCGAATCTGTTTCCCACGATGAACCAGGGCTATACCTGGCGTTCAGTCGCCGCCTGGCTGCCCCTTTTCGGGATGTGCGGAGTCTTCTCCTTCCTCCAGCACAAACGTCGGCACTGGCTCAAGTATTTGTTGATTCTTTGTTTTGTGTTTGCATTCGTCCCCATCCTCAACAGCTCATTTGTGCTCTTTAACGGCACATACTACGCGCGATGGTTTTACATGTTCCTGCTGATGATGGCGCTTGCAACCGCGCTGATACTCGAGCAGCGCCGGTATGAGATGAACTCAGGGCTCAAACTCTGCGGTATTTTTCTCACCGCCTTTGTCCTGCTCGGCATTCTTCCCCGGATCAACAACGGATCGTTCACCTTTTTCGGAATCCCCAGCAGCCCGGCCATGTATTGGTGCAATATCCTGCTCGCCGTGGCTTCTCTCCTCCTCGCCGCCCGCCTCATCAAAAAATTCCGCCGCAGCCCCCGCCAGCTGGCAGTGTATTCGATGACCGGAATCTGCTGTATTTCCATTCTGTACGGGATGACTTCAATCGCTTTTTGTAAAATTGACGGGGAGTCCTACGAACAGATCTTTGACCGCAGCCTCAATGCGGAATTTAATCTGGAGGGGGATGAGTTCTACCGGGTAGATGTCTACAACGGGATGAACAACCAGGCGATGTACTGGGGCCTCCCCACCATTCAGGCGTTCCACAGCATCGTCCCCGCTTCGGTGATGGAACTGTATCCCCAGCTCGGGGTGGAGCGGTTTGTCATGTCAACGCCTGACATTGAAAAGCAAGGGGTGCGCGGATTCACCTCGGTCAAATACCTCTTTGTCAAGGAGGAGCAGAGTGGATTTTCCCCGCCCGCTGGATACAAATTTTACGACACCCAGAATGGATTTGACATCTATCTCAACGAAAACTATGTTCCCATGGGTTACACCTACGACTATTACCTCGATGAGACCCAGTTTAAGACGATGAACCAACAGCACCGCGACCGCCTCCTCCTCAAAGGGATGCTGCTCAGTGACGAACAGATTGAAACCTACAAAGATCTGCTCAAACCGATCTCAGAAAACAAAAACCGGTGGGACTACACAATCACCGGCCTCAAGACAGACTGTGACGAGCTCAAAAACGAGACTGCAGAGAGTTTTGAGATCGACAACCGCGGTTTCACATCCAAAATCACACTGCAAAAAGACAACCTCGTTTATTTTTCAGTGCCTTATGACCGGGGATGGAAAGCCTATGTCAATGGGGTGGAAACCAAGATTGAGAAGGTAAACGTCGGGTTTATGGCAGTTGCCGCGGCTGAGGGGGAAAATGACATCCGTTTTGAATACACCACGCCTGGACTCAAAGCCGGGCTCGCCGTCTCGGGTGCGGGATGGATTGTGTTTGCAGCCTATCTCATCCTCTGCCGAGTGGGCAGGAAAAAAGAGAGCCGAAAAAACAAAGGATAGAGGGCGCATCAGTGCCCTGGCCGCAAAAGTCCGCCAGGTAGTTTTCTCCCAGAGGACCGGAGCCAATTGGTCGATTTGACCATCCCACAGCATGAACAGTCCGATGCAGTGACTGACTGAAATTTCTGCAAGGCGGGAAAAGAATCGAAAAGAGCAGAAACTCGGCGTTGACCTGCCGGGTTTCTGCTCTTTTTTACACTGCTGATCCGTCTGGACATCTCTCCCGCAAATGGGGATGACTGTTTTATGGCACAATACGCTCTCAACCGGCACAGTAAAGGCCCTGCGATTACCGTTCAAATCGATAGTGACCCGATATCGGCGTTTGCCGATGGTAGCTTTGCAGGACGTCCTCCTCCCGCTTGAGCTGTCCCGCGTTGTGGATGAGATAAGGAACGCCGTCCCGGTTTCGTTTGTCCGAGATAATCCCAATGTGACTCTCCCCAAAAATCACAATATCCCCCGGCTGCCACTGGGAAATGTCACCGGGGTCGTTGGTGAGCGCCGTCGCGTTGCGCTCAAAATAGACCTTGAGATTTTTGACCCGCCGAAAGTCGATGTTCGGATCCGGACGACCCTCAACCCGGGGATATTCTCCGATATTAGCGGCAATATCCGCATCCACCAGATCCTTGAGGGAATAGCCTGCGTGGGCAAACGCCCGCCAGACGACATCGGTGCACACACCCTCATCCTCCGGCGGATATCCCCCGGCGTAATAGGCGCTGTGGTAACGGGGGTGGCGGCGGGCGTCCTGTCGCGCACCGAGCAGAATGTCGGTGTAGTCGTCCACTCCATTTTGGTTGCAGTCGGTGGGACTCGTTACCCGTTCAATGCCGAAATCCTCCGCTGTATAGGTCTTCTCCGGCAGCAAACCGAGCCTCCCGCACAGGACGATTAGAACCGCCCCCACAGCGAGAATACAAATGCCACACACCAGCCATCGCTTGCCGTTCATACAAACCGCCTCCTCTCCCCCTATTATACGGGATTTCAAGGATGAGTCAAGACCACCGGTTTAACCGGTGGCTTGCGCCACCCCTAAAAGGGGTTATTACCGGCTTAGTCCCTAAAAGAGGCACTGAATTATATTATCGCATCACACGCACTGCAACCCGTGAACGGGTCGCAAGATTTCTTCCGATGTTGTGCGATAATTTTAAGCATGGTTTTAACGTCAGCTGGGCTTACATAAAACTCGCTCTCCTTCTTGTAGCTCCGCTCTTTTTTCTTCTCCCGGTAGAACCAGGGGTTTATTTCCACGTCTAAAGACACCAAAAAAGGCTTTGGGGAACATGTTCCCCAAAGCCCTTTTTTGATGTTATCCCCTGCGGCTGGTGCGCGGTTTGCGGTTGTTCCTCGGGCGATAGCCTCGGTTCCCACCCGGCCGGTAATCCGGGCGCTTTGCTGTGTCCCCGCCTTTGAGGGCCACCGTGACAGTGGGCTTGCCGCAGATTTTGCAGCCGTCCATTGCCTTGACTGTGCTCTCAATCTGGCTGTCAGGAATTGCCACAATCGTCTTGTCATCATAGATTTCAATTTTGCCGATGTCCCGACCGGAGAGGTCGGAGCGCTCGGTGATAGCGCCGACAATGTGGTTGGGCGCGATGTGGTTTTCCCGCCCAATGTTGATTTCAATTTTGCGGAAGCTCCCACGCGGCCCCTGAAGCCCTGCTTTGGGACGAAACTGCTTGATCTCAGGAAAGTCGGTCTTCGGCCTCCCAAACGCCATCTCGAGCGCCACAGCGGCGATGGTGGTGGGATTGTACCCCTTTTGGACGAGCTCCTCAGCCACCTCTTTGTAATAAAGCTCTTCGGCTGCAGCGAGCTTTTGCTCCATCCGCGCAACTACCCCTTCGTTGCTGCGGCGTTCGATGTCCTGCCCGCTCGGGAGGCTTTCCCGCTTGATGGTGGACTTGGTCATCCGCACGATGTGATAGAGTTCATCAACCTGGCGGCGGCCGCTGCAAATTGTGACAGCCTTGCCCTCCTTGCCCGCCCGTCCGGTGCGGCCGATGCGGTGAACATAGTACTCCTGGTTCTGCGGGACGTCATAGTTGATGACATAGTCGACGTTGTTGACGTCGATCCCCCGGGCCGCCACGTCGGTTGCCACGAGGATTTTCGTCCTGCCCCGCTTAAAGCTGTCCATCACCTTGGTGCGCTGGGACTGCTTCATGTCCCCATGCAGCCCTTCAGCGGAGTACCCGCTGCGGTCGAGGAATGCGGTGACTTCATCCACCATCCGTTTGGTGTTGCAGAAGATGATCGAAAGGGCGGGATCGTGGTACTGCAGGATGATCCCGAGCGCGTCCATTTTGCGTCCCATCGGCACCTCATAAAACTGCTGTTCAATGTTGTCAAGGGTAACCTGTTTGCGGTTGATCTCGATGAGTTGGGGGTCCTTCTGATACTGCTTGGTGAGTGCGAGAATCGCGGGGGGCATGGTCGCAGAGAACAGAATGGTCTGACGCTCATCGGGGGTCTGTTTGAGAATGGTCTCCACATCCTCCCGAAAACCCATGTTGAGCATCTCGTCCGCTTCATCGAGGATGATCATTTTGAGGTGGTCGAGCTTGAGGGTGCGGCGGCGGAGGTGATCCATTACTCTGCCCGGGGTGCCGACAACGATGTTCGCTCCCCGTTTGAGCCGCATAATCTGGCGATCCATCGGCGCACCGCCGTAGATGTCCACCGCCCGGACGCCCCGTTTGTATTTTGCAATCTTTTCAATTTCAGAACAGGCCTGCACCGCAAGTTCCCTGGTCGGGCAAAGGATGAGCACTTGGGTCTTGTTGCGCAGCTCCTCTGTGTCGATCAGCTCCACGGCTGGGACCCCGAATGCGACGGTTTTTCCCGTCCCGGTCTGGGAACGGCCGATCACGTCGTAGCCCGCGCGGATGAGGGGAATTGACTGCGCCTGGATGTCGGTTGCATTGTCAAAGCCCATGGCCTCGATCGCCTGCCCGGTTTCATCGGATAAATTTAGCTGTGCAAATGGGATAGAATTCATTGAGTTCCTCTTTTCAGAAAATATGATGATAGCGACGCACCGATTTCCCCACCGCTGGGCGCGACAGGCGCCGGTTCCTTCAGAACACAATGCGGTCAAGTTAAAAAAACGGGGAATTCCTTCCCCGTTCCACAGTTTCTATGTTACTAGTACGCCGAAATGATAACAATTTATTTTACCACAGAAAGCTTCGTTTGTCAATTCTAGGTTTTGACATCCAGCCGTGTGTGCAAGGCAGACCTCACGGTTGGACAGAGCCAAACTGTTTTTTCTGGTCAATAATCCAAATACAGACCATAATCAAAATATTGGCTCCCATTGAGAGATAGAGGGTATAGTTGACGCCATCCATCCCAAACGCGCGGATCAAAGGATACGACACGCACAAAGCAATAAGGGAAGAGACAACGTTGGCGACCAGAATAGATTTTAGCCGCCGGGAGATTGTGAGAAGCATGTTAAAATAATAGGTAATCGCAATCATCATCGTAGTCACTAACACTGGGATCAACAGATAGACATAGGGTAAAATACCATCCCCGAACAACAGGTGCAATCCCCACTTTCCAAAAATCGCAGCGCCGATAAAAATGACCGCGCCAACAGCCGTCAATGCGAGGATTGCCTTGGCAAACAGGCTTAAATACCCCTTTCGATCCCTCTTGCTGTAACACTCTGAAAAAACTGTGATCAAAGGATTGTAAATTAAAGTGCATGCAGTTTGCATAATAACGGCAGGAGTGGCAACCGAGCTGTAAATCCCCAAAATCTGATTTCCCTCAATCTGCTCCAAAAAATAGCGCGGAATCGACACGACGCTGTTCATCAGCAAAGAAGTGAGCATTAGGGGCAGGCACTCGAGAAGTATTTCTTTTAACGCTTTTAAATTAAGCTGAATCCGGAACCGGCTCAAGGACTGGCTGACGAAGACATCAAACAGCAAGACGACCAGCATAGTCAGGACAGCCATCGCAGTAATCGCAAGCAGCAAGCTTCCAGTAAAGTGAAGCACCAAACAGAACGAACTGAGCAGCAAAATGCCGCGGATGATAAATGAGATCGCTATATAATCCATGCGCTGCTCTTTTTGCTGAATTCCCTGCAACACGTCGACAAACGATTCGGACAACCGAAATGCCATGTAAATAATAATACAGAGCATCTGCTCGACCGAATAGCTTGCATTGAGCAGCACAAACCCGGTGCAGAGGACTAAGGAGGCAAGGCAGGTGACCAACCGGGTCGTCACGTAAAAAGAAGTGCTGTATTTGTTTTCGATATCAGAAACCTGAAAAATACGAATCCCAAATGTTGAAATTGTGTAAAACACATTTGTAATGGATGCCGCCAGTGAGAGATTACCTGCATCTGCATAAGATGAGAGCTGTACGACAAGAACAGTCGTCAGCCATTGGCACACCAGATAAAACATCGACCCCACTGAATTGAACAACATATTCTGCTTTACAGACAGTTTTTTTTGAGACGTTACGATTTTACATCATCCTTCTTCCTTCTTTGCTTAACCCGGCGCATCACATCTGCCGGAAGCAAAGAATTCGTTATCTTATCGTGCGGAGCAGTTTATGTCATCCTGTTGCAAATACTGAGGGAACGGAAAACTCCCTTTCCCCTTCTGTTGATTTTTGCAGCTCATTAAATTCATTGACCTAAACGGCAGAGTCCCCCACACCAATCTGTTTGGCACGCTTGGACAGCTGTCCGGCGACAGCCCCCGCTTTGCCGGTCCACCGCCGCAACTGAACAGCTGAATGGATTGTATAATGCAGCACGCCTAGGTCTGTAGGCTTCTATTGATCTGGGATCTGCGTTAAAACAGTCGTGAGCTGAATCAAGTATCACCCTTATAAAACTCCTTCATTTCCCAAATCCAAAACCGCAGGTATGTGATTGATACGTTGGTCTACCGGTGGCAGGGTCATGTAGTCCCCATACATTTGAGTGAGTACTCTATCGTAATTTCCAGGAACCATTACAGTGGTATCTTCAAAGGCCAATTCTTTCAAAGGGAGGATATCGTCTTTGCGGATTGGATAAGAATAGGCGAGCGGAGAGGCATAGTCTATATAAAGAGTGGAGTCGCTGTTGCGCAATTGTGTAGCGGCCTTGAGGTAATGCTGATAGCACTTTCTCTGTGTGAGCCGAAAAATCTTGAGCAGATAGTGGATGATAAAACATCCCGCCTTGGCGCAAATAACTTTTCCTTTGGAAAGGTTTGCTGGCAATTTGGGGGATTTATACTCGCTCAGCACGCCAAGCCTCCCCCAAAGCCAGGTGGATCTTGTCACTTTTTTTCTCAGTTTTTCGTCTTCCGGCGCCTTGTCTAAAGGAAAAATATCCAGAAATACCCCTGAACGATACTTTCGGTCCTGATCCGTTGCCTCGACAAAAATAGTTCCTTTATGGGACAATTTGGCCAAGCCCATCACATATCCGTCCACTGTATCCATCGTGAGCAAATCGTACCGATCCCCCAACTCCTTGGCCGCGATTTGAGTGAACCGTTCATAATCCTCCCGGAACATCGCCACATCGATGTCATCATCCCATGGAATAAACCCCTGGTGGCGCACAGCGCCCAAGATCGTTCCATAATAAACAAAAAAGGGGATGTTGTGCCGTTCACATACGGCCTTCAAATCTCTATAAATTTCCAATTCAATCCGGTGCAGTCTCTTTAATGTCTTTTGATCATACTGTTCCACAATACTGACTCCCTTGTTTTCCAACTGATTAAAACGAATCTTTATTATTATACACGAATTGAATGAAAAATAAAAGAGGGATTTCTGAAAGAGAGATTACTCAAAGGCAAACCGGAATCCCCACTGGTTTCTGCATTCATCCAACACCCGCATCACGGTCAGGCTCTCATCCAGCGGCACCAGCGCGCTCTCGATTTTTCCCTCGAGCAGACACCGATTTACCTCTTTGGCCTCATATTCATAGCCATTGACTTCATACGGAATAGAGACCTCGGCAACGATTTCATTGTTGAGGTCGCGCAGTTGCGCGGAAGTCGCACTCAAAAAATTGTGGTCAATTGTAATTTTTCCTTTCGAGCCGATGAGTACAGCGGGATTTTCCTGGGCAATATTAAAGCCGCAGCAGATGTGCGCGAATGCACCGCTGTTCCAGCGCAGAACAATGGAATCATCCACATCCACATTGGTCTCACCGATGTAAGCCGTCGAATCCACTCGGTCGGGCGTTCCGAGCAGCGAGCAGATATAGGCCACAGGATAGACGCTGAGATCGAGCAACGCCCCTCCCCCAATGCTGTGGTTGTAGAGCCGGTGGGGTGGATCAAATTTTCCCGGTGTAAAAAACTCCGCTTTGAACATTTTGATGTCCCCGATCTGCCCCTCCTGCACCCATTGCTTGACCTGCAGATAAACCGGAAGGCATTTGCTCCACATTGCCTCCATCAAAAACAGCTTTTTCTCCCGCGCTAAACGAATCACTTCCTCTGCCTGCGCAGCGTTAACAGTCAGCGATTTCTCGCACACCACCGACTTCCCAGCACGCAGACAACGCAGAATATTCTCATAATGATACCTTGTGTGCACCCCGATATAGATAACATCGATCTCCGGATCAGCAACCAGTTCGTCATAGCTCGCATACACCCGCTCAATTTCAAAACGGGCCGCAAACGCTTCCCCCTTCTCTTTTGTTCGCGAACCGACTGCCAGGATTCTCGCCCCCTCAACGGTGCGCAGGGCGGTGCAAAACCAGCTGGAGATCCTCCCAGCCGCTAAAATTCCCCAATTGATTTGTTTCATTGCGCCGCCTCCTATTCTGTATAGCGGGAAAGTGTGTAGACCTCATCCGAAGCCGGACTGTAGCCAATTACATAACGATATTCGATTCCACCTTGGGGAAACTCAGAGAGATAACAAATGTACTCGTTCTTCCCCTCGATGTTGAGCACCCCTTCGACGCTGATCGATGCGATATCTTCGGGGCGAACCTCGGGAAAAGCAGTTCGATAAGCTTTTATTGTTGCAGCCTGAATCTCTGGCTCGGTCTGTCCATCCTGCTCAAGGGCGTTTTCAACTGTGAGGTAGTTCTGATTGACCCTATCGTAGGCCACACAGAACATTTCTCCATCGCTAAGCACCTCTTGAGTGGGCGTTTGCAGAATCATTAAGTTGAGCACATCCCCATTTTGTATAACATAGGGGATCACCTCATACGGCTCATCTGTCGGGGGAGACAGTTCCCCATCAACTAATGTCTTTGCCTCATCGTAAAACATTGTCTTGATTCTTAAATTAATTTCTGAGGCCTCGGAGCTGTCGCCATCCACCTGTGGAATTTCCAGGCGATAGGTATCCGTTTCCTCCATCATGAGCCAAGACAGAGCGCTGTACCGCTCATCCTGAAAAAGATCCACAAATGTTTTTTCCTGCGAGCTTGCCGGTGCACTGACCGAGGAAGGGGCCTCCGGTACCGAGCTTGTTTGCGGCTTGTCCCAACAGCCTGTCAAAGCGCTGCAAAGAAAAACGCAAAGGAGAATTGCTGAACAAGATTTCAATGGTCTCATAAGTCACCTCTCCACACATCATTCTTTCTTTAGTCTATCGGATTACAGATCGTTTGTCAACAAATCAGAGAAGCTGCATGTTTACTGTCGGTAGTTGGGCAGCCATTGAAATTCTATCTTTTAGCCGAAAGGTGTTGTCAAAATTTCTCTCCTCTTTTTTCTATATCAAAGATTTTTCTTCTATACTTCGGTGCGAACACGATATAGGAAAGTTCAAAGGCACCCGGGTCGATTACATAGGTAGTTAGATCAGACACCGTTTTAGTTATCTAGTGGACCTAGCTGAGCTTTTCCCGGCCGTTCTTTCAGAAGAAATATGATAACTGCACTTTCATTTTGTATATAACAAGCTGCTCGTATCGTTTATTTCACCTTTCCCCTTTTGTTGTTCTCTGTAGTTGACAGGACACCTTTATCATCGACCTTTCAACCACCTGACCAACGCATGGTTTTCTGTATACAAAAAAGTGCCTTGATGTTCTCAAGGCACTTTACTTTTGGAGCGGATTACGAGGCTCGAACTCGCTACCTCCACCTTGGCAAGGTGGCGCTCTACCAGATGAGCTAAATCCGCAAAAAATGACGGCATCGAACTATCTTCCCGGGCCGTCGCCAGCCAAGTATTGTCGACGCGGATGAGCTTAACTTCTGTGTTCGGTATGGGAACAGGTGGGACCTCATCGCCATAGACACCGTCTGAAAAAGTCACATTCAGCAAGTGCATCCTGTGACTTTTTTTGGAGCTGCTAACCAGATTCGAACTGGTGACCTCTTCCTTACCAAGGAAGTGCTCTGCCACCTGAGCCATAGCAGCATATTTGAAAATTACTGTGAGCCTTGCAATCCAGACCGCCGCAGGCTCAGCAGTAAATTGGCAGGGGCAGAAGGACTTGAACCCTCGGCACGTGGTTTTGGAGACCACTGCTCTACCAACTGAGCTATACCCCTATAATTGGTGGGCCTTCGGGGACTCGAACCCGGGACCGACCGGTTATGAGCCGGTTGCTCTAACCAACTGAGCTAAAGGCCCATAATGAGTTGCAAGAAAATGGTGACCCGTGCGGGAATCGAACCCGCGTTGCCGGCGTGAGAGGCCGGAGTCTTGACCGCTTGACCAACGGGCCATAATGGTGCGCCATCAGGGATTCGAACCCGGGACCCACTGATTAAGAGTCAGTTGCTCTACCAACTGAGCTAATGGCGCATGATTCACGTAAAATGCGAGCGAGTATACTTCTACCCGCCCTCTATTTTACAGGAAACATAA
>EQ973340.1:88015-144869 GCA_000158655.1 [Clostridium] methylpentosum DSM 5476 | reverse complement strand
CATTTTTGTGATGTTGCAACAGATTATTGAATATTATTTGAACAAACAACGAATTTTCTACGCTATTCATAACTGAATTCTATTGTATTTGGAAGATATTACTATATATTTTTTATTTGCAATTTAATAAATCTTCGTATGTAACAGGCCGTGTCAAGAAAAATGCACAAATTAGGTTGCAGTCCTAGCCTTTACACAGATTCTGTCCTTTGCTTCAGTCATCATGTTTGATTTGAAATTCAGGGGATACTTGGATTGAATATTTTGGTTGCTTCCCGTTGATCTGGCAGGATCTCGGGAAGCTTTTTTCTTTGCTGACTAGCAGACAAAAGCCACTGTCAGCAGGCTGACTGCAATTGCGACAAGATGCGCACTGAAAAAGTAAAAAAGCCCTCTGATGTAGAAAAACAACTACATCAGAGGGCTTTGCTATATAATACCGAGTCTTATATTTTGGCAAGTAAAGTCATTCGATCAATCATTTCGTATCTCCGATTTCTTCCGTTAGTGCAGCGAATTATAAATTGCTGATCATTTCACGCAGCTCATCGATTCGCTTACTGCCTTTCTTCATATTCTCATCATCTCCATTCTAGTACCTCACCTTCACTATCAACGAGAAAATCGCCTTCGTTGAGGATTATACAGTTGTAAATACGTCCCCTGCCCAATTTTTTCATTTGCGCTGTCATTAGCCCGGTCAGTCCGTTTGCGCATTGGATTTCGATGATGGTTTCCGGGTAGTATGTAGCAAGCTGCAGCAACGCCTGCCCTGTTGCTGTGTCGGTGATGTCCTCGACAATCGGTTGATCTAGCAGATATTGTTCCGGGTTATCGTAAATGCTTTTGGTTGGGTCAATTTTTTCTGGGTCAACACGCCGCGTGACGGTCACTTTTTTGACCTTCTGGTTGACTTCCAACTGGTCTCTACTATCCCCAATTGCCCGTAGCGCAACTGGGACATGCACAACCTGCCGGTAATACGGGGTGTAGGGTGGGATGGTATCCGCAGTGTAGCTGCCTTGGTAGATGCGCAGATTGGGCAGCCAGTCGTGCACAACCTGGCTGACTGTATCGGCTTTGCATCCGTTGCAATTCAGGTAATAGGTGTAGGCATCTGCCACAAATGTGCGTACAGGCCTACACAGGGCATCTGACGTTTTGTGGTACACCCAGTTTACCTGCCCTTTGTTTGCTCCGGGATAGGTACCTAAAAGACAATACAGATCCGCTGCACCTAATTCCGGGATACTGTCAACTGCAATGGTGTAGGTCTCTCCTGGCACAAATCCATTCACAACCAAGTATGGATAATACCCATATGGATGATCATCATCCAACGCCGTTGTATGCCAGCAATTGTAATCAATAGCCCCATGCCAATCCAATATATTGCGTCCGCGGACAACAACGTCAAAATCTTCAAGAGACAAGATAGGGGATGGATTCTCGGGGGATGGGGAAGCCGCGTGGTAGTACTCGTGGGCCAGGGCTGTGTCCCCAGTGTTTAACATCAGGTATCCAATCCAGGTCCACAGATCGTCAAGCGTCGCTTGCAGGTCGGCTCCCCGGCTGATGCTCAGAGTCAGGCAGCCGTCGGTCCCGGTTGTGATGGTACGGGCCTGCTTGTTTAACGACGAGACGGTTGACTGGATAATCGATGTGGACGCAAGGTCGGTGACCGTGCTTGACTTTATGGTAAACAGCACGCCTTTGCCGAGTCCGGTTGTGTCCGCGCGGCTGAGGGTATATTGGGTATCGGGGGCAAGCACAAGCACAATATCGGCCATTCCCCCCGCAGCCTCTGTCCAATTAGCAGCGTCTTTTAATCGTTCTTCATCAAGCAAATTTTGGCTGGCTTCAATAACGTTTTGGCAGCTTGCACCATTCACTGAAAAACATCTCATTCTTGCATTGACCGTTTTTTCGATCTCGATAGTGGAAGTGTCTTCTCTGAGATCAAGCTCGATCAATGGTTCCATAGGAGAATCATCGAGATAGACTGTTCTTTGTATTACATCGATGCGCAGGACACTTCCGGGCTGAAGATCTGTGTCTATTTCAACAAGCCATTGGATGCCGGAGAGGTCAACTGCGTAAGTACCGGATGCGTAGAGCTGATCCGCAGTCAGGGTGTATTGTCCATCGCCAGCTAAGGCGACAGGAAGGGAAGGGGCAGCAGCATACTCTGCTTCTGGTGCGATGCGCACCCAGTGCGTCCTGACCCGCGCCCTATCCCGCAGACGCTTGATCATTTCTCGATTGGCACGGATCATGAGATCACCGCCCTGGTCACTGACTTTTTCACGCCATCGAATGCAAAGATATACTCATAACACTCCGCGCTGGATAAGATCTCGATCTCTTTGCAGTAATCCGGCAAAATGTATCCCTGCGTTTCTAAGAACGCCTCGTCAAGCTTGTTTCCGTAGACATGCAGAATGCCGTAAAAACCGCTTGTAACGCCTTCGAGCGTCACCATAACCGGATTACTATTGTTTATGACATAGCTGTCACAGGAGGCTGTAGGCCATGTAAATGCGTTGTTTTCCACCGCTGCAATCTGGAACGGTACGTTTTTGTGAATGAGGTTAATTGTGACATCAGCAGAGCCGTCAAACGGCACACTGCCAGCTGCTACGCCATCAACGATTATGCTGCGGGCCGTCCCTAATTTGGTCGCCGTATTTGCACTGTTTACATTCAACTGAGCTTCTGTTTTTCCACCTAGCTTTTCGGAGTCCTTTGCTTTGGCATTGACTCCAAGATACTTTGAGTCATTCTGCACAGTGGTCGAATAAGCAGCCAGAGATTGATGCTGTGCGTATAGGCCGTTTTCATTCGTTCCAATGATGTTTCCCACATCCGGGCTGATCCGCACGTTGCAGCTGATCACATGGTTGTCCACCGACACCGTGGCGGAGGAGGACTGTGCTCCATCATAGACGTCAATCAGTGAGGCGACATCGATTCGTATTTCGTTGCCGCTGACAAACACCATAACGATCTCATTACTCGCATTATCCAGATAGGCTGTCTGAATGAAATTGTCCTTCCCTTTGTGCCAGACGGTCTGTCCACCGTCCCGGTAATTGAAATACACGTCTCCGCTTGTCGTGTCCTCTGTGACGTTGTCGAGAAGGCCGATGATCTGCCGGGAGGTATTTGTCCCGTTTGCCGTCGCGGTCAAAACGCCCTTTTCTGCATCATAGGTGAGTTCTTCAATCTTTGCATTGATCGTGGGGATAAGATCCTGAAGAGAGTTGGAGGTGGCAAAGTGTTCCGGAGAAAACCCTCCCAGCCTCAAAGCATTCCCCGCATTCTGTTCCACATTTCCAGCGGAATTCAGTGTTGCGTATCCGCCAGGCTTCCCCGCCTGTTGTCCAAACTCCCGTGTCATCTCCTCTACCGCCTGCCGGTGGGACTCCACCTTCTGAAGATCCTGTTCCACCTTTTGTGCGTTGCTGGCTGTGCTTTCAGCATCCGCTGATGTTTTGTAGGCATTATTGGTACTTGTGGCCGCTCCGTCAAAAGAAATATCTGCGCTTTTTCCCGCTTCTTCGGAATAGGCCTTGCACTCTCTAAGTGTCTTTTCGTATTCTGCATCCAGAGCGTTCATGCGGTCTTCCCACTGCTGAAAAAACGACGGCATTTCTGCTGAAACATAGCCCTCTGCGTCAATGCTCTCCGGGATAATCAGCGGCGTAGGCCGCGACCACCAGGCAGGCGTTCCGCCCGTATTTTTAAAGATCAGTTGGAATGCCACTTCTCCGATGTGTTTTGAAACAAACTGAGTCGTATGTACTGTAGGAATCCAAGTCGTCCGGATTTGACCGCCTTCTGTAGTCGGGTCGGTCAGCTTTATGATGTCGGGCGCTTGTCCCACAGCGTTGGTGTAGACATACGCTTTGCAGGCACTCAGGTCCACCTCATTGTCCGTATACCGGTCCAGCACAAAATCAATCCGGTCGACTTGATCGTTGAACTGCTGGAGACTGAGCGCTGTTTTTTGAATCAAACCGTTTAACAGTACTTTGATTTCCATGATGTACCCCCTTTACATGAAAAAATCCCCCGCCAAAGCGGGGGATTCTTCGTTTAATTCGGGATTTTTAAAACCGTTCCAGGGTGGATTGTGTCGCTGGTTAGCCCATTGAGCGATTTGATCTCAGGGTACCTCGCCCCGTTTCCAAGCATGTTTTGTGCAATCTTCCACAAACTGTCCCCGGATTTTACCGTATAGGTGCGGGACGCCGCAGGTTTACTCGCCGCTTTGCGGATATCCCCGCGGCCCCGAATGTCCCCGTCGTTGCACCAGCCGAGTGAACCGCCGCTCAGCAGATAGGGATTGCGCGCGCCGGGGATCACCCTTGTGATGGTCCCAACCTTCCACTCCGAGGGCACGGTCGCCTTGTTGGAATCAGTCTCTGTCGAGGACTTGTAGTAGCTCGATACCGTGACGGTTTCGCCGAGGTGATATGTTGTATCAGGCTCAGGCTTTGGATCAGAAGGCTGCTGCGCAGGGCTGAATCCGTTGTATCCTCCCTGTACAATCTCTGCAAAGTCTCGGGTGGCGTTGTTGAGGTCCACACGTCCGTTGATTCCCGGCACGCTTCCGCTGCTCGTGTACTGATGGATGTCCCGCGGGATCGTGGTGTTAAAGTTTGCACGATAATCGGCAAGCCATACCGTGTCGCGAGTCCAGATGTCGGCGTCAATATAGTTGGTAAACCAGTTGGTGTTGCTGTAAGTACCCGGATAATAGCCGGCCGCCCGCATGCTGTCGTTGAATGCCCGGATCATGTTTGAAATCACCGTTTTGCCAAGGGCAACCTGTGATTTATCTTCAATATCAAAATATACCGGATACTCAAACTGTTTTCCCGAAAGGATCTGCTGGAACACCTTTGACTCGGTGACCGCGTCTTCCGGGCTGACCGCATAGGAGTACCAGTAGGCCCCAACCTTTATTCCGGCCGCCTTGGCGCCTGCGTAGTTCTGCTCAAACTTCTTGTCTTTCTGGCTGATGTACCGTCCGTAGCCTGCGCGGAGGATTGCAAACTCATATCCTGCAGCCTTTACAGCCGCCCAGTTGATCTCTCCATTGTGATAGGATACGTCAATTCCTTTCATTTATATCATCTCCTGTTCTTTCAGATAGTCGTTCATCGCAGCGATTTCGGCTGCATGCTCGCTTTGGAATGCATCGGCCTCCTGCAGGTCTATCTCCTCTGCAGCCGCCACTTGTTCAGCGGTCATCTCATAGGCAAAGGATTTGATGATCTCTTTCTTATTCTGTTCCGTCATAATTCTGTTCTCCTTTCAAAAAACAGGGCGGAGATTCTCCGCCCTTGGTCCGTTTATTCTTCTTTTTGAAGCTGCTTGTAAACCTGGTTTACGAAGACGCTTGCCCCCGCACAAAGAATTCCCTGGGTGACCGCGACGAACAGCGCCATTAGGGTTCCCTGCGCTCCAAACACGGTGGTTGTCGCAAAAACATAGACAGTTGCGAGGACAATGCCGGAGATCCCCAGCACAAGGGGGATCAGCTTGTCGGGTATGTATTCCCACTTCTTCAGCGCAAGTCCCACCAGGTAGAGGACGACGACAAGCACCATCAGTTCTGGTTTGATAAAGTCGGTCATGTTAAATTCCATCGTTAAGCTCCTTTCACTTTTTGGGTTGTTTTTCTTCCTTTGGCGGCTCAGTCGGCAGATCATATAGGCTGTCGATCAGTTTTTGGATCGCCCCGTTTCCGCCCAGATCGGTGTAAGGGGTAAATAACCCGCTCACATTTTCGTGTGCGTAGATGGGCAGGTATCCTTTTTCCATGTAGTGATGATAGTCCTCAATGATCTGGGCACGCAGCAACGCCTGCATCCCATCCTTCACCGCATCCTGCTGTTTGATCTTTTTATAGAGAAACCTGTATCCGACCCCCAGGGCTGATACCACCAAGCCGAATACAAATTCCATCCAGTATGTTGCTATAAACTCCAGCACATGATTTTTCCTCCTTGCTTTTATTTGGTTGTCCCTGACCCCGAAATATGGCGGCCCCTCTTCTATTTTACCGCAACCCGAACATGCGTAGTATCAATTCGTTTCAACACCCTGTAGGCGGTTTTTGAAGTGCTGACAGTGGCGATTCCATCGTCTTTCGGCTCACAGTACCCGTTTACCACACAGCTTCCGTCGTCAATCAAAACGAGTTTTCCCAATGTAGCAACAGCAGCCCACTCCGGCCGTTCCTGCCGCGGTAGATAGGACTGATCCGGGTCATACTCGGGGTTTATGACCCACTGACCATCCTGAACCACCCTCCGGCCAAAAACATCCACCAGATACATCTGGTGCCATTGGTCGTTGTAGGCATCTCCCAGTACACCCGGCTCTGCTGATATGATTCCCCAGGGTTCCTCCCCAGCGGACGATAGGTGGATCCGTTCCCCATTCAGGGAAACAAAACGCCCCACGCGGTCCTCACCTGCAGGATTTCCATCTTCCCACTCATACAGCTCCGCGTAGTCTGCACCGGTAGAGTTAAAAGATTTTGTGGCGTTGACCGTCCCATCTTTTTGTATGCGAAAGGCATTTGACCGTGCTGAAGAATTGCCGTTTCCAAGGACGAAGAGATCTCCAGTCGTCACATCCACATCGGTTGCCGTGGGGGTTCTGTTGTAAATTCCCGCCACAAAATTGCATTTTTTCGCAGTCGTATGATACCCGGAAGCGTGTGCGTAGTCCTCTGCTGAAGTGCTGAACCCCTCTGTGTGGGATACTTCCCCATTTGCACGTGTGAGGTATCCTTCCGAGTGTGCATATTTGCCGTTTGCCTGTGTATTGAGCCCTTCCGCATGAGCGGAATCCTCCCCTGCAATTGTCATGGCACCTTCCGCATGGGAATTTACTCCGTTTGCCTGACTGGTAAACCCTTCAGCATGCGCATACTCCCCCCGGGCATACGTTGCGCAGCCTTCTGCATGAGCAGCGTTTCCTGAGGAGCTTGTGCCGTATCCTTCCGCATGGGCGTATTGCCCGTAGGAGTTGGTCGAGCCACCTTCCGCGTGGGCGGCGATGTTGTTCGCAGTGGTCGTGAGTCCTTCCGCGTGGGCAGCTTCCATAAATGCCTTGGAATTGCTACCTGATGCAAAGGAAGCATCACCGTTTGCGATTGTGCCGTTTCCAAATGCTGCTGCATTTGTTCCCGCCGCTGTGATGGAGAAGCCGCTCGTGAGGCTACACTGCCCGCAGCCCACTTCCGCGTTGTCCCGCCGGCTGCCGAATGTAAAAAACTTTTTCTCTCCGCGTGTTTTATAACCAGATGTTACGCCAGAAGATTGCTCAACAAACGGAGCGTCAACCAAATTTTCATATATGGTGTAGTAACTAGGAAGTTGCCCTCCGAGTTTACTGCTATCCGCCGCGACTGCGTTTTTTCCCAGATATGTACTGTCATGGTTGTGGTTGCTGGCAGCTTTCCCGTTCCAGGTGGATTTCTCGGTGTCGGTGCAAAACCGATAAGTGGAACTTTGCGTGATCATGCTCGCAGGATGACTGGATGGGTGGGTATAGTTGTTCGCTCCTGTTGCAATTCCATTGAGCTTGGTGACCTGCGTGGTGGTCATCAGCCCTCGGGCTGTTGTCGTTGCATTCGGTATGGCGGAGATTTTGTTGTCAATCGCCAAATCGCTTTCACTTTTGGAGTAGACATCGCTTTTCGTGTAGTACAGATCTGCGTGGGTGTGGTTACCGGCAGCCTTTCCGTTCCAGGTAGATTTCTCTGTATCAGTGCAGAATCGGTATGAAGCGTTTTGTGTGATCATACTCGCTGCGTGGGAGGTCGGATGCACATACTTGTTTGCCCCGGTAGCAATCCCATTGAGTTTGGTGACCTGAGTGGTCGTCATCAGCCCGCGGGCTGTCGTTGTGGCATCCGGAATTCTCCCAATTCTGCTGTCAATTTCGGTATCCACTTTAGAGGCTGTCCAAATCGAATTGGTGTCAGTCTTTGCATCATTGACGATTCTGCCGTTGACGCTCCCCGCATCCAGGGTTCCACCGCTTCCGCCAGTCGCTTCCTGCACCTTGAGCAGTACATTTTCCGGCGTGAACTCGGATGCAGGCAGGGCGTTATCCGCCTTTGTCCCCTGCGCAGCGGTTGCGAAAGAAGAGGCCGCACTCAGGTCCATCTTTTTATCAAATAGAACTTTGTGGGCATCTGTGGCCTTATTGTGGTTCACCAGATCACCTTGAGTGACCATTCCGTCCAGATTCAGCTGAACAGTCACATCAGATGCGTTAAGCAGGGCAAACTTAAAGTTAAAGTAGATGGTAAAGTTTGGATTCTGGCTTTCAGATGGCACAATGTCCGCCTGCGTTGCCTGTGAAATACAGTAGAGAATTTCCCCCACATCTGGGTCCTGGGCATAGATACCAATCTGCTACAGCGTATAGCTTTGGGTGAGCCCCCTGTTGACTACTGTCACTGGAAGGGTGGCCTTTCCTCCGCCATCTTGGATGGCATTTCCCAATAGCAGTGTCTGTTTTGGCGATGTGACCGCTGTTAAGTCTGTTAAATTGCTCGCCGTTGTCGTCCCAGTACTGGAAATCGCTTTTGTGAAAACCATCTGGGCGCCGCCCTGAAGCTTTGCCTTCAATTCTAGTCCTTTCTTTGTTAAAACCGTTTGTGATGCTGGCCATACTGCCATTTAGTCCACCTCGATTTCGTATCGGCTGCAGCTCTGTGCTACTGCCAAGATCTTGTATTGCAATTCCGCATTTGTCTCCGCAACGGTTCTGATTTCGTAGGAGAGATGTGACGGCTTAATCCGGTCGATCTTCTTTTTCAAGGCATCGAAATCGACATTGTAGCTGCCCTTCAGGTATACGTAGATCTGAAAGGCGTAGTCCGCCACATGTTCGATCACTGTTGCGGAAAACCCGGTTGTTTCCTGTACCACCGTTTCAATCCGGTAAGGGGTAATCGGGATCTTCCTCGACATCCTCTCCAAAATCTGCTCCCGCCTCTCCTGGATCGAGAGAGTGGGGTCGGGAGCAATCGAGTACTCCTGCTCCAAATAGTCCAGCCCCCAGGTTGCGGTCTGGGGGAAAATTTGTTCTTTCGTCTCTTCCGTCCAGGCGTTGAGATCATCGAGCGCACGCCCAATGACTTCGAACAGCCATAGCCCCACATAGCTCTTATCATAAAACGCGGAGGTGACGTCGTAATCCACAATATTCCGAGCGGTTTCGCTAGTCAGAATTTGATCCCTCAAACTACCCTCAGATGACATGAAACACCACCTCCGCTGTAACCGGATATTCTTCGGCTGATACCTGAATGTTTGATGCGCTGCCGTTGATCAGGAGGTTTTCATAATCCGCTACCCCCTCGGTTCCGATGAGCAGGGCGCCCACCTGGGTGTGACGTATCTCCAAATTTTCAATTGCTGTGAGGTAATACCTCTGCAGTGCCGTTTTAAACCGGTCTGAAACTACCTCCTTGGTCTGCCCCTTAGAAAGTTCAATTGACGCGGACACCGAGATATCAATGGTAGTTGGCGCCGTAACAGTAACCGTCGCCCCGATGGGGGCGAGACGTTTTGAGCGATCGGATGGGGAAACGATCAGCTCATAGACATCGTCCCTGATCTGCTGATTTGCCGGCTGCCCCTGGGAATCTACACAGATGATCTTCACCGTGCCCGCACCATTCCATTCTGGAACGACAATTGCCTGGCCAACGCCAGGCACCTGGCGTGCCCACCGAACATAGTCGCTGTCGTTTCCGACAAAAGAGCTCTCATCAGAGGAGTCCGATTCCAGGATCCTTTCCCGTAGCGACTCGTCATCTTCGATTTCTGTTCCCCCGGTGGCTGCCGCAGGGTTGGTGATTGAAATAATTCCCTCGATCGGGGAGGTCATCAGTTTGATTGTCCCTTTGGCGACGTTGCCGGCAATGCCACCCTGCACAGCCTCCACAAAAATCTCTAATGACCCGCTTTCCGGGACGGTGTAGTACTGGGTGGACTGGAACTCCACGCCTGCCGCCTGGTTGGTGGAAGGGGTAGAAAATTTCAATCCATCCGGGATCACCGTCCCCGGGATGCCAGTAACGAGCAGCGTTGTGGTCGCCCGGTTGGCATCTTTGCGAGTCAATCCCCGCAGTCCAGCGTGCTTGTCCAACCAAGTACCGTAGGCAAACATGGGGTAAATCAGTTTGATCGTCTCGTTGAGTTGGAACTCGATCATACGGGATTTTTCAATTGCCGTACACCTCGTAAAATCCCAAGGGAATTGTCCCTGAGATTTATCAATGTCATCTGGCAGGTTTCCGAGCATGTTTTGGTGGATTTCATCTACACTTTGATTCTTTAAAAACTCTGGTATTGTGTATTCCAAATGTTCATCCCCCTTTCAGTTCTATCGAAAGCTGCTCTGTGCTACCCTCTACACCGGTCACCTCAAAAGAAACGTCAACATGGTCTGCCCCCCAGGCAAAGGAAAAATTCTTCACGCACTGCGTGCGGCCCGCGGGGTCAGCGAGTAGAGCCTCGGTGATCGTCCGTTCGAGGGAAGACTGCGCGGCCTGCCGATCGGTTTCGGCAAACGCCTCCTCCAGCTCAGTTCCGATATCGGAGTTGTATGCCAAGCAGGAAAAGCGCTGCGTCAGCACAGTTTTCACACACCACTGCAGCCAGGCGGTCTTCCCGTCGCACCGTACGACCTTGTTGCTGCCATCCCGCACAAAATCTCCGATGTTAAAATCAAACAGCATACTCTCATAGTATCTTTGAGTTCCCACCTCCTGCGCTGGGATTTCCGGCACATCAAAAACAGGGAAAATTTCGGGCATGCGCTATTACCTCCGATCTGCCGGGTAGACAAGATCGACCACCACAGCATCATTCCCAGCCCACACGATAAGCACCGTGTCTCCCGGTTGCACTCGGCGCATCGCAGAGGGGTAACTTACAGAGTGGGAATGTGCGTATTCTTCCTCCAGCTCCTCAGATGTGCTGCCAAAAACGCCGCCTGAATAGGCAGCTGACCGACAGATCATATAATCACCTTGTGGAATCGCAACCGGAAAGCTATTGGGCTTGAGACTGTAATCCATTCCGATTGTCCCCAAGTCAACCAGTACGTTCCTGTCCCCCAAGTCCTTTGATCTGGTGTCTAAAACGCTGGAAAGCTTCGCTATGCCGTTACTAGTTTCTTCCACTCAAAATACCCTCCTATAAATTAAATAAGCTCAACTGTTCCCTCGTAGGGCTCCAGGTTGAGCGTCATAGTCTTTGTATCAATGTTGTGCAACGTTCCGATCACTTGGTAGTAGCCATTCATAGACCCGACGTTCATTTTAATGCGGTCGCCTTTTCGGATAAACGGTACATTGGGGAGTTTAACCGTCCTGGTTTCTTCCGGCTTTTTATGCTCGTCCAACAGCGTCTGCGCCTCGGATTTCGCCTCTTGAATCGACTGGTTCTCATCGCGGTAGATGACGGCTTGCAACGTTCCATATCTGGTGTCACCGACAACTGTTGCCTCAACTGAAGACCTTCCGTCATCGTCCCGTTTGCCGTAAACTGCGACTCTGGTGAGCAGCCCATCCATTGTGATTCTGGTCGAAATCGTCATGGTGTTGCTACCGTCAAACAGATAGATTTCTGTATTCGTTCCCGGCTGGTCCACAACCATCACGTCTTGCTCACTGCGCACTACGTATTTGCTGTTGACCTGCTTGCGGACGTCCTCCAGAGCATCGAGTATAATGTCGCTGAGGTACTGGTTCTGATACGGCTTTTTAGCATGTGAGATTTCTGCCCAACGGTAGTCCAACACGATTCCCTGATCTGCCGCGCAGTTGTCGACAATCGAGCGGGTACTCGTGCCGGCGGAAAAATACTTGTGATATCGGCTCTTTTGCAGAAAGATCAGGTTGTCGTAGGCAATGATAGAAACGATCCGGCTCTGGTTCTCCTCTTCGGGATTCCACTCCCAGATCGTCCCGCGGAATAGCTCTTTCCCATCTGCATATACGAAAATCTTGTTACATAGCTTTAATTTACTGCTGATCCGCACACCGCTGATCACCTTGTTATAGAGCGTCAGAGAGGCTTTTTGTGCCAGTTGTCCCTTTTGTTCTTCCAATGTAGCGGACTGAACCAGATTGTTTAACGTGATCTTTTCGCCCTCGTTGGTGTACAGGTAAATATCGTATTTGATCCTTAAAACATCCACTTGTATACCTCCTATGGAATCACAAAAACCTGTCCCGGATAAATCCAGTGCGGGTCTTTGATCTGGTTTTTGTTTGCCTCATAGATCCGGGTATACAGCGAGCCCTTGCCGTAAAACTTGATTGCGATGTTCCACAGACAGTCTCCTCGGACGACGGTGTAGGTGTTGGAAGGTTTGGGTGCCGGTCGGGAAACCGGCTGCGGGGCTGCCGCCATCTCTGTAGCTACGTTGAGATCCTTCGCCTCTGACAGGATAATCGAATACCTGCTGTCAACGGCGAACCCTTCATAGGTCACCTGGAACTCGTCGATATAGACATATTTGTTGATTGGTGTTTCGGTAATTAGAAGCGTCACCTTTTCTTCTGAGCTCCGAAACTGGGATAACGTGCTTACGATCTCTTTTGGATGCGTCCAGTTGCCGTGGATGTATGGATCGCTTTTTCTCGCTTCCCCGGGAAGAACCCCTTCCCAAGAAATAACCGGCAGGTTTTCACCCGCCGGTAATTTCACCTCACCGATGTCCATGAGGTCATAGCTTTGGTATCTGGAGGATTCATTGACCGAGATAGTCTCAGGAAGCAGGGGAAAACGGATGCGGTTGTTGTACTTGTCTGTCAAATAGATGTCCACTATAACCCCTCCGATCTTCTGGGTGTGTTGGAAAAAACCTGTTGCAGCGAAGCGGCCAGCTGCGCTGCAAGCAGGTTTGTAACAACCGGGGCATTGTTTTTAATGGCTTCTAAGATAGCCTTTGGGTCAGCTGAGTTCGTGTTGATTTCAAATGTGACACCTGCAATACTGACTGTAATTGGTGATTCCACTGCCTGCGCTGACGAACCCGCATAGCTTGCCGGAGCTACCCTTCCGGCGAGCCCACCATCAGCATACGGCCGGACGCCCAGCATCCGTCCAGCCCGCTCCCACAACGACAGTCCGCGGCTACGCCGCTTGGCAGAGAGAGGGATAATCGCCTCCGCGCCATCTTCTGCAACAAGACCAACATGCGGCGTGTTGGTGATACCTCCGTCCGCGTGCTTGGCCCAACCGGGCAGAGTGGGACCATAACTGGAACTTGATTGTGCCGTTTCCTTACCCGCTAACTGGTTCCATGTCTGATTAACGGTGGGGGTACCGGCCGGTACGTTTGCGGACCAGTTGACCTTCAGAGTTGGCAAGGTAGCATTTGCAAAACAGTTGGAGGAAAACGGCTGTTCTGAGAACGGTTTCCCTTCCAGGGGCTTGCCAGAGAATGAATCCCTAGTGAACACGCCCTGATCAAAATTGTTCTGGCCAAAACGCTGATTTTTCATGACCTGGTCAATCGATGAAGCAGCTTCATTTCCAACATTCACTGGTATACTATTGCACATTGTCTCGATGTCTTCAGTTTCTTTCTTTATTTGAGAAGGTACCGTATAGATAGGGCCCATAAACTCCTTGTCGCTTTGAATCTGTTGCGCCACAGTTTTAGGACCTATATACCTCGGATCCGAAATAGGAACTTTACTTGCCCCAAATTTCCAAGAATCCTTCTCTTGTTCCCAGTCTTCATACGTGAGCCACTCGCCTGTATAATCAAAATACCGGCCTGCCGCTGAGTAATAATCCTGGTCCTTTTTCCAGGTTTGATATTCCAACAGCTTCCCTATCCCATCCTGTTTTGATGACCAGATCAAGTATTTCGACTGTGCTTCAAAAAAGTTTTGTTTGCTTCGTTCTACGTTTTTCACTGCATCTTTGGCGTATGTATCAAGCTTTTTACCGAATTCAAGTTCACCTGGCAATACACCAAGGTTGGAAATCAGTTCGCTTTTTGGAGCTTCTGGAGGAGCAGCTTTTAATTCTTCACCGGTATCTCCGTAACCATATGTGTAAACACTTTTGTCTTTTGAATAATCGGCTTTCTTTTGTATCAATGCCTTATCCATACCATTTTCAGATTCTATATAGTTTCCAGCAACACCTTGTCTATGATTACCTGCATACCATATTACATCTTTTCCTTCCGACTTTTTTTCCAGGAATTCTCGATAGTTATCTACAGTTTCTTCTTGCGTTTTTCCTGCGGTATATCTGGTTTTCATTTCATCAATGATTCCAAGGGCGCCCAATGCCAATACACCATATCCAATTCCCATCGTCCAATCGTATCCCGCGTAAACTCCAGCAGCATCTGTCATTAAGCTATTTGCACCTGTTTGTAAGGATTTTTCAGCAACCGATCCTATCCCTTTTCTGGTTGCTGTTTCTAAGCCTTTTTGCGCTCCAACCTCGATTGATTTTTGGATCGCTTTTTTTGCTGCTGCGCCTTGAAGTGCTTTTTTTGCGGTATCTGCAACACTTTTACCATCTCCACTGCCGCCTGAGCCAGAGCCACTTGTTTTTCCATTTACATTGACCACATTTGCTGTAACGTTCATCGTCTCGGTGTTAAACGATCCATAGGATTTTCCCTGTCCGCCTTCTACCGGGAGCCCCGTTCCATCTTTCCCTGAACCCGAAAAGATTTTTTTCCCCAGCCATCCTGCTCCTTTGCCCAAGCCGCCGAGAAGTTTAAATCCTCCCAGTTTTTTAAACAGGAACCCAAGAACTAGTGCAGAAAACCAGCTCGTGCTGGAGGGATCATCGGAAAGCAAAGTCCCTGCGTCTTTAAACATTAATTTAAATTTCTCAACAATGGCATCAAGTACCTTCTTTGCGTCGAATCCTTCGAGGAATCCATCCGCAAAGGAGGATCCGATCGATGTGCCGTTCTCTAATGCCCCGGTTGGATCCACTCCCAACAGGGTTAATATTCCAGCTTCCAGCGCGGAGCCCAGCCCTTTTCCGATTTTACTGGATGCATCGTTCGCCCAAGTTAGGCCATCTGTTTCCCACCATTCGCCAAAGGGTTTTGCAATAATTTCATCCCAGAGAATGCGAATCTTTCCAAAGAAATCCGCATTTTGGAATTCCTGAGATGAAGTAATGTCTGAAATTTTTCCCATCAACTGCTCAACTTTTTGGATTGCGGATGAGGTGAACTGCTCAACAGTCTTTTCAATTGTGTCCCCCATCCTTTGGATTGTCTCTGGATTTTGTTTACGCCACTCACGAAACTTTTCAAGCGCGGGAGTTAAGGCATTTGACAACCCCGTTCCCATCCGTTTCAGAATGTTGTTGTTAAAAAATGACTTTACACCCAAAAACAGATTAGAAAGGTTTCCAGACATCTTCTCCATCATCCCATCGAACTTCTGAAACTCTTTCGTCGCTTTCGGCCACTTCTTCGAGATGTCCTGGCCAGATTCAGCGAGCTTTTCAAGTCGTTTTCGCGCTTCGCCGTTGATGGCTCCCATCTCCTGCAGTCGGCTGGTCATCTCCCCGATCTTATTGCCACTCTTCATGGCATCGTACATTCGTCCGATCCATAGTGCGACATCCCCAAATTCCTGCTGGGTACCCGCTGCTATGTCTCCGACCATTTTGAGGCCATCTCCAGTTGACAATGCATTTCCGGTGAAGACCTGCAGTATCCGGCTGGACTCATAGATTTCATCTCGAGTGAACGGGGTGCTCCCCGCAAAAGTGGTCAGTTCCTCCACCCGCTGTTTGGCTGCTTCAGCTGAACCGAGCAGTACCTCGAACGCTGTCTCAATGTTTTGCTGTTTTGCTTCCATCTGCAGGGGGATCACAATTCCCCCTGCCACTCCGGCGCTGATCCCCAAAAGACCCAAAGCCGAGTTTAGTCCAGATAGGATTGCCCGGATCGGCCGGGTCACCAGGTCCACCGCTTTCAGAGTGATCGAAATTGTTTTACCAGCAAGCTGTTTTCCCTTTTGTTTGACTGAGTCAATGATTTTCGAGGCTTTGTCCTTGGCCAAAAGGACAAAAGAAAAGCTCTGCAGAGTCAATTTCTTGATCTGCAGAGCTGTCTTTTTTGCGACGGAGAGCGCCTTGTCTTTGGCTGTCATCTCCACGCTACACTTCATTTTGTTGAGCTTGTCGATTTCCTTTTGAGTCTTCTTTATAGACTCCTCAAATTTGTCGACCTTCTTTCTGGAATTCGATACACCGGGTTCCGTCTTGTCCTGAAACCGGGCGGATATATCGATAATGACGACATCTTCGTTGTTTGAAGGCAAGGTGTTTCCTCCCTTCCTGTTATGTATCAATACCGTGGGTAAAACCCGACATCCGCTTTGACCGCTCTTCGATCTCCTGGATTGCGGCGGCCATCGCGAACGTGCGGTCTAATTCGGACCAGGCAAGCTGTTCGGTGAACGTCCTACCTGTTGCCCAAAACACCTTTGCCATCAGGTAGCATTTACCCCCGGCCGAAATCAGTTTTTTAGGTAGTCGGTAAGATCGGTATTTTCACCTGAAATTTCATCGATCAGATCGAGAACCGCGTCCTTTTCGGCAGCCATCAGGGCCTGGTCAATCACCTCCCAGCCCTCCATGGCGCCGAGGCTGTTTTTCACCTTCTGGTTATTCCAGAGCTTTTCCCGGTCTTCCTTGACAGTGGCAGCATAGATTTTCCTCGAACGAAACTCGGCGATCCTAATTTCTCCTTCAATCCGGGGGAATTTGGGGCCATTTGGGTTTTGACTGTACTTGGTAGACTGCTTGCGGATGGTGAAGAGCTCATCTTCACCGAGAGGGCGGATGTGGAATTGGAACAGCAGCTTCTTTTGTTGCTCCCCATTTGCATCCAGTTTTCCCGTGGGGCGCTGGATCCGAACGGTCTTGACCACCGATTCATCCGTTTTGTAGTTCGCGGCTTCAAGCAGGCCGGAGATCAGGGCGTCCTCGTTCATCAGGATCTCCTCCTTCGAAAGCAGTTCTTTTTCATTTGCCATGTAATATTTCCTCCATTTCGTCTATTCGTATCGTATTATACTTCGGTTTTAAACAAGCTCAGATACTCTGGCATCCCATTGACGCGGAAATTCCAATTTCTCTTGATGATCTCGCCTGGCTTGAGGTTCATGAGGTCAATCTGACCATCTGGAATACAGTTTCGGAAGATCTGACGTTCCTCTTCGTCTTCTGAGCGGGTGATCGCACCCTGGAAGTCCCAGAAAGGAAATTTTCCGTTTCTCAAATCGTCAATCAACTCTTTGAGCATCACGTCATCCCTCACTACAGCTTCCACCAGGGTAAGAGAAATCGTATAGCCAGTGGGCACTGCGAATGAAAGTGCGCTACCCACTGGCTGATAGTCCGTGTTGTTGATGTTCAAGCTGGCAGTGAAGTCGTCCACCTCAGCCAAAAAAATCTGTGTGCCGGAGCTTGTGGTGACAAACAGCCGCCCATCCTTTCCGCTCAAAAGTCTCCTGGTGTCCAGAATGCTTTGTTCGTTGTTCATGACTCATTCCTCCTTTAGCTGCTGAATCTGAACCGGAAGGTCAGATAGATCTTTTCAAGCGCATCGATGTCATCCGCTGTGATGGTAAACCACGCGGACTCACCCTGCGGCGGGTTGTTGGAATCAAGCTCCACAAGGGCGCCGGATTCAAGCTTTTCCTCCCCAACCATGTCGTTGCAGACGCCCTGGGCGGTCTGTATGACCGCAGAACGGCCATTGTTGTTATTCCGTACCTGCAGTTCAGAGATTGACTCATTAATGCGATTGATGAGCTCAAAACGGATTTTTGTACGTTTAACCTTTTTCCAGCCGGCATCCTTGTCTTCGGGCAGGGAGACTAAGGTGTTAATCGCCTCATCAATCCACACGGCGCCCTTTGCGCTGGTGGAGAAGAGAATCATGCCACTTTGTTTTGCTGTCTCATACTGGTAATTGGTGAGAGTCTCAGTCACAATGTCAGCGCCGGAAACCACAGCGTGTGTGAAGTTCCCACTGGAGGAGATCGACGCGAACATCCCGCTGACCCGAGCGGCCGCTCGATATCCCTCGTACTTGTTACCGGCCGTATCGTAGAATCCGCCACCAACATACTCGATGAGCTCGGAGTTAAACGCTGCTGCGTGCTGTGCCCGGGTGGAGAAATCTACATTTGAGGGCTCGCCGATCACCGCAACGGTCAGCTTTCCAAGTCCGTACATTCGGTTCATGTAGCTGGCAAGCGTCAGATGCACCCCCGTTTCCTCGCTATCGATTGCCAGGCGGTTGAAGTCCTGAGATTCGAGGAGGCTGAATGCTTCCGAATAAGACTCGTTGGTCACTGTGGGATTGGTTCCAGGCGTCATTTCTGTTTGATTGACTGCGGCTAGAGCCCCATCTTTGTAGGAGGACGCCTTTTTGATGTTCACCCAATCGCTTCCCTGTTCCTCGAAAGCCGCGAGCAGTCCACTCACTTCGTTGTCCCCTTTGGCAACCGAGAACTTGTCTCTCTGGTAGGTCCCCTCAAAGATCAGCACTTCCCGCTTTGTCTCATCTTCCAACGCATCTCGCACTGTGACCGAAAAGGATCTGGTACCAGGATACTTGCTCTCTACATCCAGTACGCTGACTGCGGACGCCCCATTGTCTTTGAGCGATACTTTGCTCACCGTTCCTCCAGTTCCCAACCGAACCGCTTTTACCGTCCTGGCGCCACCTCGGAACTGTTCGACCGCAACGTCTACCGTCTGCCCGCTGCCAAAATGCTTATTGAGATCGTTTTCGGATGCGAGAACCATCACGGTGCCGAGCGGCCCCCAATCAGATTTGAAGACTGCAGCGCAGATGCCGTCCACCGCGCCCGCTGTGATTGCTCCACCGTTGTTCTCAATGCGCTGATAGACACCGGACCGAATTTTCTGTTCCCCGGCATTAAAAAATCCACCCATTAGTGTTTAACCTCTCTTTCCTTGAAGTTCTTGACGATTGCTGCCGCCTCTTCGTAGGTTGCAGATGATTTTCCCTGTTCCACTAAGGCGGCACGAATAATGTCCTGAGACGCCTGTAATTTGCCTCCAGCAGCACACAGGTCCTCAATTGAGTAAACATCTGGCTTTGGCGCGATGGCCTTGTTTGCGGCTGCAGTTTGCTTTGTTTCACTCATGAGTCACACTCCTTTCTTTTAAATCCATAATCGGTCGGAGCGGCGGCGCATCCTGTTCCACTGAAAGCACACCAAACCTTCCAATCATTTTTATCTGTCCTTCTTTGAGCGGATGGGCGCCTGGTTGGTTTTGGATTCGGTCAATCATCATCCAACTCCCATCCAACAGGGAAATTCTGCCGTTCATTTGAATCCGGACAATCATTTGGTTGGCGATCGAAACCGCCGTTGCGTAGTCTGGGGCAATAATGTGACCGGCGATGGATATGTCAAACCACCTCACCTGCCAGCTGTCCCGTCCGGAGTTTGCCATCCGTTCAAATCTCCAATAGACAGCCGGCTGCTCCTCCGCGGGTAGATAAATCTCCGGTAGATCCTGTCCGATCCTGAGAATGTTCGGGTAGAATCGTTTCGTCCAGTCCTGTAAGGACAGAATTGGATCTGGATCAGTATAGGTTGACTGCACCGGAAACTCGATGATATCGAACCACACAACCATTCCCATAACATCCCCAGGTTCATCGAATGCATCTGTATTTCTCCAGGTCACTGCAGTGGTGACTTGTCTGTCATCAGTGAAAAAGACATTGTCCAGCAGGCCGAGGACCGCAGACTCGATCTCCTCCGGCTCGCAGGTCCGGCCGGTGCATTGGATCTCAACAGCCATCTGCCCGCTGACGTTGCGCTCTGGATCATCCTGCATTTCAACCAGGAAGATAATCCGGGGATACTGCGGGGTTCCCCACCGGGTGTCGGTGTCTACCGGCGCATTTTGATAAAACACAGCAGGGGCATCCCGGTAGGTGGTCAATTTTTCAGTCAATCCTGTATTAGAAATCAGCCGCTGAAAAATCAATTCGATCATATATCCTCCTTATCGCAAGTATGGTGCTTTGAAAATGCGCTGAACCTGCCCAGTTGACTTATCTATGATGTCCTTTTTGTATGGGCGAGGTGCCATGCGAGTAGTTCCGTTTTCAAGCAAGTCGCCCAACCTGTGACCGTTCACCTTCAGGCCGGATACAATTCGAGCGTGCGTCAATAGATTTCCGTTTACCCGTTCTGTTCTTGGCTGCATTCTCCAACTTGACCGGAAAGCCCCAGTGCGCACTGCCGGTGGTTCTCCTGGCGCAGACGCGGTGTAAAACCGTTTGGTATATGGCACTCTGTACCTTCGACCGTGCCGCTGTCCGCGGAGAACCGACTTTGCGTTGTTGCGCAGCACAAGGCTTGCACGGGTAGTTCGGGATATTATCTGTGACTCAATCTCTTCCACTGCCCGCTTTGCATTCTGGCCCATTTGGTCGGCCGCCTTACCCATTCTTGTCCAGCCTTTCCATGCAGTAATACAGCATGTAGTGATTCAGTTCTCCAGGATTCTGACAGCCCTGCACCTCAAATTTTTGGTTTCTGTATAAGAGAATATCTCCTGTTTGGGCGGTCACTCCCCGCAATTTCTGCACGATTACATGGGATATTGGATGTCCTTGCTGCTTCCATTGTTCTTTTTGCTTTGGGTCGGCCTGCGCCAACACAGCGCATATGTGTTCCACAATTTGATCTCCTCTTTGACGAATACGCCCACGTTCAGTCACAACGTTCAAAGGACGTAGGATTTGAAAGCAGATCAATGCCTGACCCGGCCGGTGAAAATGATGCATCTCACTCACCTCTTCTCAAATTCTCATGCATTCCCGTATAAAAATACGGGTCCTGTCCACTCTGTTTACCGAGGGAAGGGAATGCGCTGGACGTTCGGAATTCCAGTTTCATCTCCTGATAAAGCTGTCGCCAGCGCTCCGCCCGCTGTCCATATTGGTATTCCAGCGGTCCGATAGTGGTGGAAACCTCAAAACTGAGCTTCATGCAGATCGCTTCCAGGCATTTTAGTTTCGCATATTTCCAGCCTTTTTCATTTTCAAATGCTGCGGTGATGATTGCGATATACTCCTGGTCCGACAACGCAGCGGCCTCGTGCTCCTTGTCCACGACGGTGTCGCCAAGCTCAAACCGCATGCGGTCTTTTCCCGGATTTATGATATCTTCGGGGTTGTAGGTATAGTCCATTCTGAATCACCTGTTTTTTCCTCATCCGGCCTATCTTCCTCTTGATTCTTGTTTACCAGCTGATTCATCCTCTTTGTCGCGGCATCTCGCACTGTTTTGCGAGTATCTGCCTGAACGAGCAAAGGCAGAATGTCGACGGTTTCAATTTGCTGAACAAATCTGACGCTCTCCTCTGCCGTCCTCTGAAGAATGTCAAAGAATTGCTGCAGGGCCCTCTCATTCAACACCACGGTTGTCATGTCTTGATCCTGGCCGACATGGATGGTTATTCCTTTCTGAATCGGTGTGACGTTCCCTTCAGGTAAAGCAGGCTGCGGTATATCCAGCCGCACAAGATAGCCCCTGCGAATCAAGCTGCCCTCCCGTTCGGGAAGCACAGCCCCCGCAGGGGCAATTGCACCGATCTGATACTCCACCCCTGCCAGCAAACAGGGCTTTAAAATTTTGTATCCTACCATAGTTCCTCCTTAGGCGCATTCGGCAAAGTACATGCCGAGATCCTGCGCAACAATCTTCATGCTGGTGGAGCAAAGGCCCTCAATAAACTCCGCATGCGTCCCTTTCTCCCCTGCGAACTGATCAAAGGCAATTGTTTGGCCGTTGCCGAGCATATCCCAACCAAAGGTGTATCCAGCGGAAGGAGTGTCGATCGCGGCGGACGGCGGGGTATAGACCATCAAAGCGCCGTTGCTGTCGCAAATATACTGCATATCTTCTGCCTGCCCGATACCAGTGGCGTTATAGGTGCTGCTGCACACCATGACTTCATCGAAACCGAGCAGCTCAGCAACCGCCTGAAGCGTGACGCGTGCCGGGTTGAGGGTGCTGCCGGTGCCCATAACACGTTCAAGAATATTCGGATTGTTTTTCAGCGCAATCCACGAATTGGTGCCGAGCGCCAGCTTGTTCGGCATACGGCGGCCGACCTTTCGGATTTCATCCTTGCGCTGGTCAAAGAAGTGCACTGGGTCAAAATTCGCATCGCCGAATTTGATGAACTGTTTCCCAGTCGGATTGGAGGCAACTCCTCTCCAGGTGTTGGTCCAAACCCCATCATTGAAGAAATTACCCGCCCAAACGCGGTCCAGATGCGTCATGATCTGCTCGGTTGCCACCCGTACCTTTGCTTTTCTCGGATCGGATGCACCCGGCGTGTTCGCACGCTGAATGTTGGTCTGTGCGATCTGGTCCAGGCCAAGGATAACCTGGTCGACATCACAGCGATAGGTGTCGGTGTCAGAACTGATGACCATCGGCTGGACTTTTCCAAGGGCGGGTTTGCGCGCCACATTGTCGCGTGCGAGATCCGCGCGGCTGAAAATATAGTAGCTGCTGGTGGAGAGCTGCACTGGAATCATCGGAAACATCCGGGTTGCCACATAGTCGCTCTGATTCTGGAAGTAGGCGATCGACATGTTGGTCAGGTAGGCGTTTGGCTTCCAGCCCTTGCTGACCGCCGCCTGAATGGTTTGCGTATTTGCCATATCAAACATCTTATTCATTCCTCCTGTTCATTCTTTCATCATGCACTAGCTTTTGCGCAGCCACCTTTAAACAGCTGCACTTGAATCACATCACCTGCTTTTGTCGCAGGGGTAAGCGCCTGGCCCAAAACGTTAGCACCGGCTGCCGCCGTAACGCAGACACCATTCGCTCCACAGGCTACAAGTGCGCCCGCTTTAATGACACCGCCAGCCTTGCACAGTCCGATATCCTTGATCTGTACGGTGAGGTCCTCACCTGCACTCAAGGTGTCCTGCACGCCTCCAGGGATAATTCCGACCGGGACATCCCCTGCAGCTGCAAGAACGAAAGCTCCCGCATCATTAAATTTGACCGCCAAGAAGCTGCCATCTTGGATTGCAACTCCAGTAGGTGCGACGATCGTGGCGGACGTGTTGATGGTACTGGTATCGTACATACTCTATTCCTCCTATTCTGTTTTTATCGGTTGGATTCGTATTCGCTGATGAGCTCGGGATTCATCTCACCGGCCTTCACAATTGCCTGCTCATAAGTCAGATTGGGCTCTGATTTCATGAGTGCTGATGCAGCTGCTTCCACCTTTCCCCAGCTTTCTCCAATGTCGCCGGGTCGGGAACTGCCCGCTTCGCTGAACAGTCCGGTTTTTTCAATCAAATTAAGACTGTCATCCAGAGTAGTGACATAGCTGTTGTAGGCTTCCTCGCCTGCTTTGTGCATGGTCACGAGGATTGGGGCGAGCTCTTCCGCCTTTTTTCCGAGAGGCGTGTATTTCTGGGAAACTGCAGTCATTTTTTGAAGTAGCGCTTCCTCCCTGAGTTTCTCAATTTCAGCCATTGCTTTGGCAACATCTTGGCCATTCGATGTAGAGTTTTTTTCCACTGCCGGCGTCCCTGCAGGCTCGGCAGGGACGGGATCACCTCCCTGTTCTGCACTGGCAGACGAAATAGCCGATTCTTGCACCGCGTACTTTTTTTCCAGTTCTTCCAGAGCCAACAGCTCTACCGGGCTCATTTTGCTTTTCTCAAATTTCATCTCGCTCACTCCTTTTCCAAATTGCGTATTTCTCTCTGCTTTCCCTCCGTCGCCTTGATCCAAATTTTTCAGAGCTTCGGCGATGTTGGTTTGAAGGGCTTCCAGCCTTTCCTTTCGACCGCCACAGGCCTTGTTGATCACTGTTTCTCCATCGACCCATTTTGTTGCGGCTTTGGAAATCATATCATTGAATTGGGAAATTGACTCTGCCATCATGGTGATTCTTTGGCCGTGATCCAGGCTGTCATCCAAAATAATTGAGTTCAGGCTTTTCTGCAGCGCATAGGTGAATTCCCAGAAATCATCATTGATACATTGCAGTCCTTGCCCGCCTGTATCGTCTTGAAGGGGATTTGTATCCTTGATCACTTGATCTATTTCATCTGGTGTTTTGCCGAGCAGTTTCCCAAAAAGGTACCCAATGTTCTTGAGCAAATTGTTTCGTTCAGGCTGTTTTACCGCAGGCTCACCAGCACTTTTGAATAACTCGATATGCGCTTCCGGATTGGCTCCCTGCGGGCAGAGATCCACACTGGTTACTTTCAGGCATTTCAGTTTGGTTTTCTTCATCGCTTACACCTCCTTTCTATGGCTTTACGATAAAAAACGCCGTATTGCGGCGTTCTTCTTAACCTATTCATCTTGCTCGCCAACCTCCTCACGAACACCTGTGCCCTCAATGGAAAACATCTTGTAAGTGCCGTCCTTGATCTTGTCCCAGGCTTCATCACTGTGGATCTTAAAACCAATCCACCAACCTTCTGGGACGACTCCCTCCGGAAGACCCATGGCGAGCTGTTTTTCCTTGGTGAAGACACAGCTCTCGATCATGGTCCCAATATTTTTGTGCGCCATATCCTGAATGTGCATCTCGCCACCCGCGCGGTAGTTCGTGGCATAGATGTAGGCAGCTTTTTCAAGATCCTCGGTGTCAATCAGATCGCTCTGCAGATCACAGACCTGCTCGCCGTCCGCTTTGAAGGCAATATTCGCCCATCCAAAGACTAGGTGCTGATCGTCAACTGTTTTTGCAATTGCAAACTCCTTGTGTTCACTTGTGCCATTTGGCAGAGGATCTGGAAGTGTTTTCAACAGTTCCGAAAAAAATTGTGCTTTCATTGTGTTCACCTTCTTTCTGCCCCAAAAGGCGATTTGATTTCTATGTACAGCAGCACACAGCGGCAGCCGTTGTGTGCTGGTGGTGTTTCCTTGAACCCTGCCCACAGGCTGTCGCCTGGAAACTGAAAGCTGCCCTCCATCGGGGCCTCCTGGCCGTCAAGCTCCCCGCAGATGCTGCATACCCGTTCGTCTTCCGCTGTACACCACACTTTTTTTAGATCTCCGAGCAATTTCTCCGCCTGTGCCTGCTTCACGCCGGCATATTCGCCTTTGTTGTAGGCCCAGGCGAGTTCTGTCCGGGCAATGTTCATCGCCCGATATCGGTGCTGTTTTCCCGCCAACCGGATGCACTTGTCCAAAGCGGCCTTGTGTCCAGTCCCGCCTGCTCGAAGATCACAGTAATACTGAAAATTCGTGGCCGCCTGACGCTTAGTGAGCCCGATCAGCGGGCGGATCGCCCGGGACAGCTGGTCGGCTGGCATACCCGTATCCACTGCCATCTTGAGCAGCTCATTGAGGGCTTCCAGCTGGTTCTGCGCACAGTTGGTCACAAAAAGCCCACTCCGTTCACTCACAAAGCGGGCAATGCGGTCGGAAGTCACATCATATTCCCATCCGGGGAACCTCTCTTTGAGCTGCTTCATCCCCGCGTTCATTGCCTTGGCCCACTCTGGGGCTAAGATCTTTGCTACAAATACCGCGTAATCCTCCTGCCATACTGTCAGTTTATCAATGTCGAGCGACCCGTTTAAAATGGCCTCCCGGATCTCCTTGTAGGTGATCGCCTTTTTCTGCTCATCCCAAAATCGTACAAGGATCCGCACTAAGGATTTCTCCCTTTGATCGAGGAATGACCGTAGCAGTTTAAGAACATCGTCACGGGAAGCAGCTTTCACCACAGTGCCATAAAACAAAATAGGCATTGTTATCACCGCTCCTTATACTCACCGCTGAGCAGATTTTTCCGGGCCTGTACGGCTTTTTGGGTGTCCTCATCTTCATCACTGGATGGAGCGTTCTCTTGCGGCGGCTGTTTGCCTTTCGGCGCTCGCGGCTCACTTTCCGGGCTTTCCTGTCGCGGTGGAAGGCTGGCTACCCCGCGCACATGGTCTTCCAGGCTGTCATCCGGTATCAGAACCGATGCATTGACCATATCCGAAATAAACTTGCCCAACTCGGTGAGGTTGGGGGTTTCAATGTCCCCGTGGCACAGCACGGGATAGTCAGTTATCCCTCTGAAAGCGTTCTCGTTGAGATCGATCAGCCTGGGGATGGCCTGTGAGTTGAACACCTCGCAGATCATGTCCAAATATGCCCCAAGGGCAACTGAAAACAGCTCCGTCTTGTCGCTTGACAAGGCGAAGCTGCCCACATTCTCATGCCCGAGGAAAATAAAATCGGCGAGCACAGTCATGGCGATCCGGTTGTCATACCGTTCGATGATCTGCCCTGTATCAAACTGCCTGCGGCTGCCCGCGCTGAGCAGTTCCAACGTCCAGCCCGGTGCAAGCACCAGCCCTTCTCTGGAGTCCCGTTTGATGCTGGTAACGATTGCCTCTGCGGCTTGCAGAGCCTTTGCCATGTCAGGATCGTCCGTATTCCAAATATCCATTCCTTCCGGTGCGGTTAGGACTGGGAAACCTGCCAGATCGCGTTCCAACCCGATTCCTTCGATCTCCTGAATTCGCTTTTTGAAATACCAGCCCCGGTAGGCGTTGCGAAGTATGGAGCGGCCTTCTGGATTGCCCTTGTTGCTTTCTGTCACAAAATGCAGCGCCTTTTCTCGCGGAATAAAGATGTGCTCATAAAGAGGTGGAGGGGCCTGCCACAAACCCAGAAGGTTGTCCCCCTCGTCATAGGCCCATTCCCACAATGTATCCTGGCTCCTGATCGGCAGCTTACTCCATCCAATCAGGCCATCATCAAACTTGCTGCGATGCTTTGGATCTCTGCTCCTCCCCATGCGGCGTTTGTAGACAATTTCGTGATAAGACCAGCCATAGACCAGAAAGGAGAGGATCTCCGACATGGTGCTGCTCCAGGTGTCCTGCATATCGTTTCGGCAGCTGTCCACAAATTCGGCTGCCTGAATGTCAGCCGTCGTATCGCCGCCGGGATCCACCTTCCAACTCGCCTGCCGGATGAGCATCTTTAAGGCGAAGAGGATCGCGCCGACAATATCGTCGTTGTCCGCCATCTCCCGGTAGGCTTCAATGCCCTTTTTGCCCCTCAGCTCGGGGAGGAATTCTTCAAAAAAAGTGCCAAAAGACCGGCGTTGCCCGATCTTTCCCTGTTCCCTAAATAGTCCAGCCATCTTTGGTTCTCACCTCCCATTCCAATAACTATGTTTTGCCAGGACTTCCGTGGGCACCGGCGGGCTGGATGTGTTCCCCTTTTCCAGCTCATTGAACGCTGAACTGGAGCCATCCACCATGTCCTTAAATACGCTCTCAGGAAAACTCTCCAGTTGGTTCAGATATTCTTCGTTCCATGGACCGAGAACAACATCAAAATTTCCGGCCTGCCACTGGGCTGCCATCGGCTCAGCGCGGGCCTCCTTGCTTCCGGACTCTCGCTCTGTCATGACATCAAACCCAGCCAGAAATTTGATGAAGCTCTCCGCCTGGTCTTTTCCAGCTTGTCCAGGGTCCTGAGGCAGCTTGATCTTCACCCTGCGGTACTTTGCCTTGTCCATCAAGGCGGTGTTCTTGATTGTCTTTCGGACATCCATAGCGCTTAGTCGCACATTCACAACGTCCGCAATGACGTAACGCCCGCTTTTTCGCTTGCCTATCAACACACCGGCAGTTGCTGCCGGCTTTCCAGTTTCCGAATCGATTGTTGCTGCGAGATCCCAGCCTCTGACCCAGCGAAGCACATCGTTGGGTACTTCATCCAGGAACGCTCCGATCTGGCTGCGTTTGAAGTACATACCTGCGGCAGGCTTGATCTTCCAGTTGCCGGACAGCAGGCGTTCCCGCTCGACCAGAGGCAGTGCCTTGAGATTGGCGAGGTATCCTGGATCATTCTTCATCAGAATCTGGTTGTCCTTGAGCGAAGATGCGATGAAGGTAACGCTCTTGCAGTCATTAAGGTCACACTCGGTTTGCTCCACCAGCTGCTGCGGGGTGTCCGCCCAGTGGATCACATCGTTGAGGCGGACCATGTATCGGATGATCCCGCTGCGCTCTTTAATCGGATACCCTGTCTTAGGATCCCACCACCATTGAATGAATTCTGCCACCCAGGAGTCGGCATCCGGGTTGGTTGTTGCCCGGACATAGGGGCGGACACCGCAGGTGGAACGGTTTCGAGAGAGCATGTAAAAGAACTGCGACTTTGAAAAGTGAGTCAGCTCATCAAAGGCGATCATCGCGATCTGGGAGCCCTGCCAGGCATACAGATCCTTCTCATATTCCAGATGGGCAAACCCGACCTTCATCCCAGAGGGAAAGCGCCAAGTCGGTTTTGGACTGCGACTCGGCTTCCCTTTCAATGATACGTAGATTTTCACCGCAGTATCCCAAAGGCCGCCAGTGCTGAAAATCTGGTTTGCGTTTTTTCGAAAAATCACTGCGCCGAAATCTGAATTGTTGATATGCCGCAGCGGTTCCAAGAGCAACGCGTAGGATTTACCTCCGCCTGCCGCACCGCCGTAGATCACGATGTCGGCCGGGCTGGAGAGGAAAGTTTCCTGCGGCCCGGGCTGTGGTCTGATAATCACTCTTTTTTCCTCCCATTCTCCGGTATATAAACAACCACTGCCTCCGCATCTTCTTGCAGCGGGTCGGCTGCTGCCGCCGGTGTCCCCAGCGAATTCACATACGGATCATACAGCATTCTGATCTTATTCAAGGCCTCAATGCATTTTGTCTTTTTAGCCTGCACCCGGGTCAGCTCGGTTTCGAGCTTGTAAATGACATCAAAGGTGGGAAGGGTTTTAGTCGTTGTTTCAACCTGTTTTTGGAAATCATCCTCTAGGACATTGCCTTGGATTTTTAGTTTCCGTTTCACTACGCTGTCCAGCTCAGAGCCACTTTTTTGTCCTCTGTAGGTTTCAATGGATTTTAAGAGCCTTCGCTCCCGAACAGTGAGAAGGGCGATCTGCTGTTTCAACAGGCCCTCCTCATCAAAGCCCATTCCCTGAAGCATCTCAATTTCATCATCGGTCAGAGTATCCCAATAGACGGTTTCATAGAGGCCATGCTTGTAGTTGTTTTTATTTCCGATCGGCGCACCACCGCAGTTGCCCACTGCGTTGCGGTTTCCCAAGGGAGCGCCCGGCGGCCTGCGCGGCTGCGACTCCTCGCCAGATGGTTGCGACTTCTTTCCGCGTTTGGTTGCAACTTTCTTTTTTGAAGACGCAACCTTATCCTTTTTCCAATAGCGGGATGCCCATGACTTTACGCAGCTCAAAGAGACTTGGTACTTTTCTGCGATCTCTTTGTATTTCATCCCGTTTTTCCAATCCTTACGGGCAAGTTTGCGCTTTTCATCGTTGTCCACCGATCGATCACCCCCTTCCTCAATTTATGTTGTACCGCATTTTGGACATTAAAAAAGCCACCTTCCGGAAACCGGAAGATGGCCTTTAGAACAGAATATTACACTCTCTATTATACGACGGTTTGATTGACAGGTCAATGACAGGTTTTTGACATGGGAAGTCATCTCTGAATTCCATCAATACCAAAAAACAGGGGGCTGAGAGCTTTACAGGCGACGTTAATATCTCTGTAAACCGTCCTCACATCCACATTCTCCTCGGCAGAAATCTGTTCTACTGTTAAGGGCGGGTCCATGACGTACATTTTCCGGATCACCCGGTATTGTCTTTGGGCTTCCGGGGTAGATTGTCTGCAATATCCTTTATAGATTTTCAGCATTTTCGTGATATGGTCCATGATGACTGCGGTCCGGAGGACACTTTGTTTAATGCTTTGAATGTTGAGCGTGTTTCCCGTTCCATCCCACATCATGTCCAGTAGATCCACTGCACTTTCAGTCGCAGTTGAAAGGTCATAGACCGATCTGGAAATATGCGTTTTAAAAGACCGGTAATTCTCAAGCAGCAACTTCGTATTGCGCAGGATTTGGCGGCGTCGCTCCTTCTGTTTCATTTGGTGTTCCTCATTGTAGACACCGATCGCCGTTTTGGCCGCGGCCTCTGCGACCAGTTCCATGAGACTGTCCATCGATATGATAACCTGGTTATGTAGTTCCATTCCTCTCGCTCCTTCCGCTCTTGCACAATTTGAAGTGATTGTGTATAATAGAATTTGTTCAGGGGGGAGCGAGAGCTTCCTTCTTTTTTATTTGCAGCTTAGCATTCAATTTTCAAAAGATGATCTACCAGAAATCCGCCCTTGTAGTCTTTGAGGCGGATGACCTCTGACCCATCCTCGATCCAAGGATCACTTGCTACGGTCCACACCTCGCCTTCGTAGGTTCTCGCTTCCGGGCAACCGGCCATCACTACTAAATCTCCCGGTTTAAGCGTGCATTGCAACTGACCATGGAGCAGAGCATCATTCAATTTTCCTTTCTCCAAAGCCTGATGGTACAGATCCAGGAGAGAAGTCATGGCGACTGGGTTTAAATCGGTCCAGTCAAGGCCCTCGTCTGTCAGTTTCGCAACCTTCCAGTTTTTATCAAGCATGAACTCCCAGATCCTATCCATTTGCTCCAGAGTGAGTTTATTATCATAGCAGAACGCCTTTGCAATCATTAGCTTTTGTTCTTTGGTTCTTCCCATTTTTTCTGTTCCTTTCTCTGAGGATATCGCTCCAACAACAGCAAAACAACTGCAGTTGATGCGGCTCCAGCCGCTAAGATGCAACCTGTGAATACGGCAAACATAATTGGTGACATGATCATTCCGCTTCCTCCCAATCCAATAGATTTATAACAATCATCTTCTCCCAGTCGTGATCCTGGATATACGGCCGGCCATCAATGTGTGCCGTATTTCCATGGGGGCAGTCAAGACGATCACACACGCCCCACATTCTGCAAATTATCGGACGCACGGGATAAACAATGCATTTTTTGTTTGCTTCATCCCTGAATGGACAGGTGAAGAGCTGGTGGCTGTTCTGCTGCGCCTGATGCCTGACCAACGGGTGCTGGGTTAAGTAGGACATGATCTCCTGTAGCTCGTATGGCATGACTGGAATCGTACCACAGCAGACACCACAGTTCTTGCAGTTTTCGTGCTTTGGCAAATTGATGGGGATCATTAAATCACTCCCTTTTTATTCCAATTGATACAAACTATCAAACCGAACCCTCTCAAAAAACGAGAGGGTCATTTGCTTTGCCGAACTGGAGGCACCATGGCGAAGAGGGATCCGTCACGGAACACAGGTGTCACCTGGGACGCAAATACCTTGAGATTGCTGAGGAAGAGTGAGATCTTCGACTTTTGTATGATCATTGCCAAGCTCCTTCCAGAAACAAGATGGCTCCGTTGCGTTCTTCTACTTGAAACTCTGCGAGCTCCTCCTGTGTCATGTATTTACGGCCATAAATCCGCTTCATGTCATTCCAGACTCGCCACGGTACCCGGTAGAATTTTGTTAGGCCAACCGACACCAGTACAAAGCAAAGCGCGCCCAATTCATAGTGGCGGTCGAGCTGCTCTTGCTGAGCCGGAGTCACCGCCGAATGGTAGATTCGGTTTTTCTGCACCGTTTTCGCTTCAAAGACAACTGATCTTCCACCCCGTAGGGTCCCTTTGAAATCTGGCTGTGCCTTTTTCGTAAAGTGTGTACGAAATGAATGTCCAATTGGGGAACCTTCGATCTCCAGTGGCTCCGGCGTCTTCTCGATTTCTGCCCGTTTTTTGAGGCGGTATTGCAAACAGGAGTAATCTATCATGTTTTCGAATGTTAAGCCTCTGAGACGATTTTTCGAGCCCTGAAGCTGCTTCCTGGGATCCTTATAATTTTTTTGAGCAGGATTGTACTCCTCCCAGCCTTTATACCCCAATGAAACCACCCTCCTTTGCGATCTTTTGCAGGCGGCTGAAAGTGATCTTACCGATCCCGTTTCCAGATCCGATGTCCCGTTCAAGATACTCGAGAAATTTTGCAGTGCTGTGCTCATAGGCTGTCTCAAAGCCATTCAAAAACTGTTCGTTGACGAACGTAACAAGCTGTTGATCGGTCATCTTGCGGATCTTGACCGCATTTATGTGCGTTGTCCGCTCTTCAGGGGTCAGTCTGCAGCTACGCTTCTTCACCGTTCTGTCCCCCTTTCCCCAGATACTCGACAAAATTCAGATAAACGCCTTGGCCATCTTTCTTCTCCCGCCCGATCCGGACTGTGTAGCCTGCTTTGATCAGCAGACGGGCAATTTCCAAGCGGTCATCGTCGTTGAGCCGCGACCCTTTTTGCGCATAGATTTTCATACTTCAACCTCCATGAGTCATATCACCTGATCCGATTCATTCTGATTTTTCAGGCTCAGGAATGCTCATCCCGCGCTGAATCAATCTGTCCAAATCGTAGGATGGAGCGTTTCCGCCAGTATTGGCCTTTTGGAATGGAGTGTAGGTGTCTTCCCACCTGTGGTCCATCAAAAACTTATCCGGACAGGGGACGAACTGCCCGCTGTTTTTTTGCCATTGCTCGCTGCCTTTGGCTCTTTTCAGCCCCTGCATCACCTTGGGCAGAACATCAGGATCTAAATGCAGGAGATGGAGGAAGATCCGCTGCGCGTTGGCATGGTGCTGCCTTCGGTGTTCCGGATAAGCATTCCAAAACTCCTCGAATAAGGCTACAGCGTCAATTTCATCCGGCTGAACCTGCAATGAGTTTCTGTATACAGAAATTTCTTCTTTATTTATTTCTTCTTTACTTTTCTTTACTTTACTTTCCTTTATGGCATTCTTGTTTACAGAAACGGGGTTATTGTCTACAGAAACTGAGTTATTGTAAGCAGAAACCTGGTTTTGGGGTGCATTTAATAAGAGGTTGCCGTCCGAATCCAACAACCAATATGGTTTCCTGCTTTTAGATTGCCTTCTAACAGTCGCTTTTGCGTAGCGTTTCTGAATGCCAGCAGAGGTGATAATACCTTGCTGCAAGAGGCCATTGTCAAAAAGGCCTATATCCGAGCAAAAGTAAATCACTTGCAACACAACCTGTTTGTTTTTTACCCACTTGCCTCCTATTGTCCGGATCACTTTAAATGCAATCTGGTCTAATGGGGCCGCCAGGTAGTATCCGTTTGCGTAAACAGTTGTCACGATTACATCATAGATCGTCTGCCCCAACGGTCCAAACTCGTTGAGCAGCTCCATGATCTTGAAATCATCGTAGTAATCCACATCTTTAGAAAAGTAATCAAGTCCATCTTTCAGAGGTCTTGACATACCTTGCTCCTATCTTCTGCGGTGCTTCTTTTTTCGCTGAAACAGAGTGCAGGGGTAGAGCCGGCTGTGCTCAAGGCACCTGGTATAGTAGCGGCACTGCCGGCAGGTGACGGATGGCAGCCGGTGCTTCAACACACATACACCTCTTTACCAGTCAGTTTCTGAATTTCCTGTTTGAATAAGCTGCTGTTGCTGTTGTTCTCGCTCAGGTGAAGCAGGTAGATTTGCCTCACCTTGGATAGGTCTGTGGCCTGTAGGTATTCTTTAAAGTGTTCCAGGCTCATATGGCTTTTGATCAGACGCTTAGCAAGGGCTTCAGGGATCTGCCCGTTTTGCACACTTTTTCGAACCAAAGGGATAGAGTAGTTGCATTCCCCCATGATGTGAGTCAGACCGTTAAAATTGTATTTGAGGTAATAGGTATCGGTGAAATACAGCAGCTTTTCTTCTGTGGTAGGTGAAGCGATCAAGAACCCGAGTGGTTCTGGCGCGTCATGTTGTACTTCGAAAGGAAGAATCACAAACGAGCCAACTGAAAACGATTGCTTCGCTTTCACAGGCTTGATATGCTGCCCAGAAAGGTCACAAGCCTGGATTGTACCGCTTGATGTATAGATATCGATCCCGTACCGTGTAAGCGCCTGTGCGGCCGCTGAATGGTCTTTGTGGCAGTGCGTCACCAAGCAACCGTCAATCCCAATCAGGTTAAATTCACACTTTTTCTGAAGCTTTCGGATCGGAATACCGGCATCCAGAAGAAGTTTGGTTTGCCCGTTGGAAATAACATAAGCATTGCCCGAACTGCCCGATGCCAGCGCTATAATTCTCATTAAAAATCAGGCTCCTCTATGCTCATCTGGGTCTCCAGATCAGGCTCGCCGGATTCCTCCTCAACCTGTGTCTGCGCGGTTGGCTTTGTGATCACCTCACCGGTGTGAACATCGACGTCAATGTCTTGCCTACCTACATTATCTTTGATCTCCTGCTCTGCTGCCTTCACCTGGTCCACAAACTCAAATTGTGACGGTTCCAGCTCAATTGCCTCCTCTTCGGAGTAGATCCCCATAATCATGTCCGGGCAATTGAGTCTCCCAAAGAACGAAGCCGCCCTGTACCGGATCATGACTTCCGGCATGGTCTTCCACTTTGATCCGTTTCTGCCGATCCACCCCTCCTCCTGTGCCATCTTCATCGTGACCGTCGGACCGGTGACGCGATGGCCATTGTAATCCTCGACCCAGGCGGTGCATTCCAGTGAACCATCCGTCCGGCTGCCCTTCATCTCATACTGCAGTTCGGTCTTGTATTTGCGCGAGCTGTTGATCATGGCGACGATGTACTGGCTTGACCAGGCGGGGCGGCCGTTGACAACATAAAGGTTCTGCATCACCATCATGGGGCTGGTTTTCAGCCGGTTCGCCATTTCCAGCGCAATCAGGCAGTTGCCAGGGTTGTTTTGGTAGTCCTTGGGGACAATCGTCGAGCTCGCAAGCGCAGTGGCCATTCTCTGGGCCACCTGGAATTCCCTGAACCCCGTGAAGATGTTGTTTTCATCCAGCCGGATGTTTTCTTCCGGCTTTTTTTCAGCGAGTACCTGTTTTCCTTTTTCCACTACGATTCCTCCTGTTCTTCAATGACAGTCCGCAGTTTTAAATCCTTCTCTGAGACGACCAGGCGGATCAGCTGGTCTACCTCCCGTTTGAGACGGACAACGCTCTCTGCATTATCTACAAACACCGGCATTGACCGGTTCCAATGGACGGACAGAGTGTGGATCACTTCCAGACCGGCTTTGAGTTTTGCTGCCTTGTTCGCTGAGGAGAATAGCGTGTGGTTGCCGCTGTCATCCAGCACTAGCGCCTCGCAGACCTCTTGGATTCCCCCGGAACCGAGATTCTGCACAAGGCGGAACCGGACGGTCCGGAACCTGGAATTGATCTTACTCGTGAGCAGTGAAACCTTCTCCCGCACAAAGAGGTCACAGAGGTAAATTCCTTTCTGAACCTCTTCAAATTTACCTGCGAGATCCTGCTCCTGTTCTTGCAGATCTTGAATACGCCTTTGCTGCCCCTGGGTAATCTCAAGCATTGTCTTGTAGTTTTCCTGTTCATTGATCTTTGCCTGAAGGGCGGCGAGTTGATCATCGTACTTCTGCACGATCTTTGCGGAAAGCTCCTCCTGATTTTGTTTTTGCAGGGTGAGATTGTGGATCTCGGTAAAAATCTGATTGTATGTATCAGTAAATTCAAACTTCGGCCTCTGCCTCAAATTTGAGGAGAGCTTGTCCATCCGGTCATCCATCTGTTCGATTTCTTTCTGGGTTTGTCGGATGCCGTCAGCATTGGTTTGGATTTCTTTTTCTGCAGAGGCAATCAGATCCTTGCTGGCCTCCGTCTTCCCTTTCTGGTTGATCTGCTCCAGCCTGCTGCTTTTCTGCAGGTAAAATTCCTCTTTTGCCTTTTTGATTTTCTCGATAGGAAGCTCCCGCTTGCAGGTAGGACAAAAATTGTCCTCGTCATTCCACTGCCTGTCCTTCTCCCGGCGGTACTCCTCCATCAAGCGTTTTCTCGTATCGTTGAGGTTCCCCAATTCTTTTTGGCCCTGCCTCAATTTCTTTTCCAGATCCAGGAGGCGGTCACGGAGCTTTGCCCGCTCTTCCATAAGCCGGTCGATCTCGCTGTAAACCGACCTTCCCTCCTCGGATTGCTGCCGGAGGTATTCGGCTTCGGCACGCTTGAGCCCGGCCTCCGCCTCGGAGATCTTCACGTTGATGGCGGCGAGCATCCTGTCCTGGGACAGGGCTGTCACCTTTTTTGCCTCATACCCGCTCTTTTCCTCGTACAAGGCATCCAGCTTGTTCTGAATCGCTTCCAGCTCCATCCCCTCTGTGTCTGGAATCGCCCTCTGCGCTTCATCAATGCGGCCGGGAATCTCCTGAAGCTGCTTGTTGAGTTTGGTCTTGGTGGCATTCGCGATTAACTTGTATTCATCCACAGAATAGTACTGATCTGCAGACCCAGGTTTGAGCAATAGCTTTTTGAGATCTCCCAACTCTTCGCAGCTGGAGATGACGTCTTCATCGGTGACATCCCCGCAGAGCTGCAGCAGGATCTCCCTGCGGGAACGCCAATCCAGGCTCTCACAGAAATAGTCCGGCATCGTGAGCATTTTCAACTGCTCTATGGTTCCGAATTCAAAGCACAGCATGTTGTTGAACTGCTTCTCCTTAACCGGTACCCCGTCGACAAAGTAGTCGACGCCGTGGCCGTCCATCAGCTTTTCTGAAGCTCCTCTCTTGGTCTTGTATTTTTCATGGTAATCTTTTTTCAAGGTGATCCTGCTGCCGTCCTCCTTCTGGAATACGGCTTCTACAATATGGTTGAGGAAGTGGACATCATTGCCGTCGTGGTCGGTCGTTTTCGGGGTGTAGTTCCTCTCCCCTGTGCTCGCCTTGTCAAACAGAAGGTAGGTCATTGCATTGAACACCGTCGTCTTTCCTGTGCCGTTGGTGCCGTAGATGCTTGCGCTTTGTCCATCAAAGTCGAACTCCGCGTGCGGGATGCCCTGGAAATTTGTCAGCGAGAGCTTAAGTAGTTTCATTGGCTCTCCTTTCTCGATGCCTCGATCAGCTGAATGGCATTCTGCGCAGTTGTTGTCAACTCTTTTATGCTGCTCTCCGCAGGGTTGTAGATCACAATATGATCGGTGTTTTCCTCTTGATCGTTGTTGTTGTAATGATCCCAGATCTCCGTAAAAATGTGTATAACAGCCTTTTTTGTGATATCAAAATTCGGTCTTTCATAGGATTCCTCATAATGCGGATCCCCGTTCCCGTCATGCTGGTCACACGTAGAAAGGCTTTTCCCCCATTTTAGATCTCCAATTAAGACGGTTCCCTTTTCTGTTTGGCCATGGCTCCCTGCCCAGCTATGGTAAGTGCCATAGTTGGCAAGCGTGAGTTCTTCCGCGAACTCGTCCGGGTCGGTAATCTCTTTGATTTCCGGAGTGATCTCTTCCGATACGATGTATTCTGCAATGTAGGCGCATTCTTTCGGAGTGAGTCCGAATTTGCCAATCAAGGACTCGAATACCTGCTTTTCCTTCCGCCGATCGTCGAGGAAACAGTAGTCGGTAAAACCGGTTTCTATTCCAAGTGATTGTTGAAACTTGCTGTACCTTTCATTTTCATCCCGCTCCGCCAGCACTTCGGCAATCGGATGTTCTGCTGGATCAAGCCAAACTTCACAATATTGGTCTATATCTTTGTCCAAATAGTAGGCTTTGAGATGTTTGTAACACTGCATCCCGCTGGAGAAATAATCGGTCCCATCCAGCTGAAATCGGAAAAATCCCGGCTGCACATGAAATCCGTCTACGACAGCAAAATCATTAAAATACTCCATGATATGATCCTTTCTTGACTTCATTCTGAAAATGATGTATGATACAGGTGTATCGTTTTGATTGCTCCTTGTCGGCGTGCCAGCGCCCCAGGGAGCTTTTTTTATTCCGCAATTGAAACACCTCCTTTCAAAAATTCATACCGCACTTTGGGCAGCGTGCGGACGGCGCCCCGTTGGAATTCCGGATAATTGCCTGAGCTGTAATGCAGCCGCAGGGGCAGACGAACCTTCTGGTCACCGGCTGGTCTCTCCGGCCAGGATTCTGCTTCAGCACATCAACTGCCCGGCTGATGAAGAGGTTGACATCCGAAATGCGGTGGTTGATTTCAATTCGCGCACACCCCATAAGGCTCCTCCTCTCCATGTCGTTTGAGCCAATCGACAATGTCCGCCCTTGTGATCGTCCCGCCTTCGAAAGGCATGGACTCTAGAAAGCTTCGCTTGAACTCCTGATGCAGCGGAAGCGCCCGTTTTTCGCCTATGTACACAACAAGGATGTTGAGCGCCAGCTCGGACGGCCCGCTGCCGGCATACCCCCATTCAAATCCATCCGGGCTGTGGTGCGTCACGAGATGTGGGATATTGACGCTGGGGGTCCGGTCTGCCAACCGTTTGCAGACCACAGTCTGCGCCAAAAGAGGGATAGCTTCCACAGGTTCACCTTTTGCTGGAGACCCGTTTGAACTGCTCGATCTGCCCGGTGTTTTGTTCGTTGACCGGAATGATGCTGTCCTTCCCTTGGAAGGAAACGGCCGGTTGAATGTTTTGCTGTAACAGGTCCGCCCATAGCCGGCCTCCATGCACTCCGGGTCTTTCAGCCGCCGGTTGCACCTGTGGCACCTTGCGTTTGCCATGCAATCTCATCTCCTTGAGCTGGTCAATAAATTGATCCGCCAAATACACACCTAAGACACCAGCCGCAAGAATGAGGATCCATTCCCCGCCGACCGCGCTGTATCCCCGTTGTTCCCTGGCATAGGGGAGCAGCCAAACGGAAACCATCCAACCTGTTGCCGCTCCGAACGACAGCTCTAGAATCAGACATAGGCCAGCTGCAATTCGCTTTTTCAAATGCTTCCTCCTTTTTTCTGCTTTCTCCTTGATCGTTCACTTCAATTTTTGCGCCCCGATGATCAAATGAAAGCTTGTCCTTTTTGAGCCGACCGGCCAGGCGCCGGTCTGACAGAAGATTCTCTTTATTATGTAGATTCTATGCTCCACACGCTAGGGTCCTTCTCAGGGTGACTGGAATAATACAGCGACATTTCCCGTCCCATACGTTCAAGCATCTTGTCCCGGTACACGGCCCACTCTTCTTCATCCATTGTCCATGTAACCGTTCCATTTTCATCGATTCTGAGTATCTCTTTGATTGTTCCATCCGGCAGCTTCACATAGCTTGTCGAAGTAAGTGGCTTTCCGCGCGCCATCTGCATCGCCTCCCTTCTGCATTTTATTGAGAGAACAGATTGTCCTATTCATATTGTTTGGTCTGCTAGATGTTACTATTTGTCTGTCGCTCCGTTTCACTTATCATGTTATAATCGAGTTGGAAAGGAGTTGTTTTTTTGTTCTATATGTTTTGTTGCGACCTCTCGACTCTCCGTTGTACTTCTGCGGAATTAGAAACAAAAATTGCTGATTATTCCAGCAGATATCATAGGTTGAGCGACAATCTTTGGCTTTATTGCGCCCCGAAAGACAAAGTATCCCACCTGTTTGTATCACCAGATGAATATTTTGTAACAAACATTTTGCGTGAATACACAACATTAGACAGTGTGGTATTTACCTTCGCGATTCCGAAAACAGGTTACTACTATGAATTGCCACAGGATGCAATAGATTTTCTTTCCATAGATGAATCGGATGATGATTCATTTGTCCTAAGATAGTCGCAAACTTTATTGAGTCTGCAAACGGCTTGGGTATTCCAGTTACCCTGGCCGTTTTCTTTTTCTAAGGCGCTAACGGCTTTCTCTATTTCATCAGCCAATAGATTCAATGTATTGATACTTATCGTTCTTTTACAGGGTCTTGCCATGTTCTCACTTCCTTTCTACGCTGGATGATCTACAGGCACGCAGGGGAAGACAAATCTTCCAGTTATCAGCTGGTCACTCCGTCCAGAATTCTGTCTCATCTCATCAAGCGATCGGCTGATGAAATGATATTGCCATAAAGATTTTAAGTGATCACCCGCATCACTCCTTTGCAAATTTTAAAGCCAGTATAGCCTCGGAAATCTTATCCAACATCTGCAGGATCGTTTCCCAGCGGGGGCGTTCTTCATCATCTATAACCCCGTCGTATGCAATATCGATCACCTCATCTCCCACCTTTAAATAATCAGCAACCGCTTTTTGCAGGTTCAGGATTGCCATCGGCAGGTCCTTGAGTTCGATGTCGGGCATATATTTTCTTCCGACCTCAGCGCTGGTTTTTAGATGCTGGTACGCCAGATACCTTGCATCGTAGATCTCAATCATCCGGATCACTACGGGATCGGGAGGGATCCGGATGTTGTTTTCATAGGCCCTCAAACTCTCAACTGAAATGTCGATGAGCTCGGATGCCCGCTCTTGCGTCAATCCAGCATCTTCCCGACCGATTTTATAGATGTTCCGGTGCTTCCTCGGCATTCACTTCACCTTCTTTTTGGGGTATACTTTAAATGTAGTCATACAGGCCAAGGTACTCGCAGATTTTCCTCTGGCCGATCGGGCTGACTGCCGAACCGTTGATTAGACCGGAAACCCGACTCCGACTCATACCGATCCGCTTGGCAAACTCTGTGACGCTGCACTCCTCGTCGACCAGTTTCTTTTTTACTTCTTTTCCCCATTGAGGGGTTTCAATTTTCAATGTGATTCCTCCTTTAAAATCGTCTAATGCTCAAATAGGTCATTGATGTTACAGGATAAAATCGAGGCTAATTGCGGCAATTTATCAAATCTGGGCTGAGATTTCCCTGCTTCCCATTTTGCTATCGTTGATCGATCTATTTTTAATGTTTTTGCAATTTCGCTCTGCGTCAGTCCGGATTTTAATCGCCAGTGTCTTATAGCATTCATGGTAATCTCCTCTTATTCACTAGCTTTTTGATTCATAGAATTTTTGCCAGTCAATATTTAAGACTTCACCGATTGTTTTTGCGGTCTCTGGGCTGGGACGGCGTACCCCCTGTTCGATGTTTGTATAATGTGAACGTGAAATGTTTGTTCTATCGGATACTTCTTTTTGCGTAAGGCCTATTTTAGCCCTCGCTTCAACAAGCCAGACACATTTCATAATATCACTCGCTCTCTATGTTTCATTATGACACTTTTATTATAGTTTCATTACGAAACTTTGTCAAGCTTTTTATTAAATAAAAGTTTCTTATCGAAACAATAATTGTCATTCACTTGCTAGTTTCTTATTGAAACCTTATAATAAATTTAAAGGTGAAATTTATGAGATTTAAAGAATTAAGAAATAAACGCGATTTAACACAGCTTGAAGTTGCAGAGTATTTAGGAATAACACGTGCTGCCTATACAAACATCGAAAACGGTAAGCGTGAGGCTGATTATAACACATTGACAATGTTAGCGAGGCTATACAAAGTTCCAATTGGAGATTTGTTTGATTTTGACACTAATACTGTAGAACAAAAGAAAGATATTACTAAAGATGCGCAACTGATCCTGAAACTCTACGATTCTCTCGACGAGAAATCCAAGGCCAAAGCAGAGGGATTTCTCGCTGCCTTGGCCGATCAGGACAAATCATAATATATCCCCGTAAGGGGACGGCAACTTGAATCGACTGGTTCTCATCGCGGTAGATGACGATCTCAATATACCCCCGTAAGGGGACGGCAACCATAAAAGCCTTAGAATTGCTGCCTGATGCAAAAATCTCAATATACACCCGTAAGGGGACGGCAACCTCTTCCCTGATCCAAATAATTGTCCCATCTATCTAAGTGCTCCTGAGGGTTAATTAGATAACAAATGCTAATACCTGTAATTTGTTGCATACGTTGCATTGCTGCAACGTGGTCAAACTTGCAGGATTCAGCATATTTACATTTCATACATATGATAGCTAAATCGCTTGGCAAATCATTTATACAAGATTCGTATAGGTGCTTAAAGTGCCAGTGAAGACAGTATAAATCTTTGGTTTCCATCTCTTTCACCTCCATGGTGTCTATTACAACTGATCGACTAGCACTGCAGTTTTACGTACAATAAATATTTAACCATTATCGTTTCTCCTTCCTGTCTTCGCTTCTGAGGATGTCGTGGATAAAAATCTAGACACACTAAAAGCGATATAATTTGATACCCTCACAGCATCATAGATTGAGAATTCCATTAAAAATGCGCCCTAACGGGTAATTTTCTGAAAGGCGGTGGTCTTATTGATGACCGAATTTTTGAAAATCCCGCTCCTTAAAAGTAGATGCGTGGAATGCTTGTAGCTACCATCTACGCTCGCATTGTGCACCTATGTTTCGCCAGCTAACGGGTTAGGTATTTTTTAAATACTTAAAGCGGAATCGCACCGCTTAAGTGGCGAAGTACCCCAACAAATGTCCTATCTTGCTTAATGGACTAGTATAACGGTTAGGCTCTTATGAAGCCACACATAACTTAGGGTATACTATCAGGGTATTAAGGTAAAAAAATGCGGGGTTGATATCCGCGCCGAAGCAAGCGCCGCGGGCATCAACTATTTGGACGCATTGTTTTAATGGTCATTCTGTTAACCAAACCATAATCATTTGGTCGTTACAAGTGTATTATAGATCAAAATTTAGTACCTGTCAATAGTATGGTATTATTTTTCGATCTATCGAGGAATAATTATGATTTTTGAAAATGTAAAAATGCTTTGTGAAAAAAACAAGATGACTATTACCGGCCTTTGTGTCGAACTAACTGGTAGTAAAGGTAATATTCCAACCTGGAAGAAAGATAACTTCCGTGCGGATATTTTAAAAAAAATAGCCGACAAATTTAATGTTTCAGTTGACTTTCTATTTACAGGTGATCTATCTATTCATGAAGTGCCCACATTACCAAAGGATTCACAGAAAATCTTGAAACTGTATGAATCTCTAGATGACAAGGATAAGGGCAAAGTGGAAGGTTTCATAGAAGCCCTGGCAGATCAGAGCAAGTCATAATATACCCCCGTAAGGGGATGGTAACCTGTTTGTAAGGATTTTTCAGCAACCGATCCTATTCCATTTCAATATACCCCCGTAAGGGGACGGTAACCCTGGCTGATCGACAACCATCACGTCTTGCTCACATCTCAATACACACCCGTAAGGGGACGGCAACTTTAACAGCGTCGCCTATCTTGTCGAGATTCCAAATCTCAATACACACCCGTAAGGGGACGGCAACGCATTTTAGCCTGTTTCAGGCTCTCTTTGGCTGCGATCTCAATACACACCCGTAAGGGGACGGCAACATCACTGTTATTGCCAGCGGGTGGATACGGCATACATCTCAATATACACACCTGTAAGGGGGCGACGCTCGTCAGGGTGTCATAAATTGAAATATGAATCGAACTGGTAACATTTAGTTGGTTCATTTGTATTATATTTCAGAATACTGAAATAGTCAATAGATATTTTAAGATTGCTGTATTATTGTGTGTATTGACATATTTGGATGGTGATTATTATATTTTATGCACAATTAAAAAAGGCTTGTGGAGCCAAAAACACCACCATATCTGCTGTCTTAAAAGATTTAGGGATTGGTGTCGCTAATGGTACCTACTGGAAACGGGGTTCTTCCCCTTCCGCAGAACTCGTGGTAAAACTGGCAGATTATTTAGATGTATCGACTGATTACCTATTAAAAGGTGATGATCTCATAACAGCATCAAAGCTTCCTCAAGATGCACAGCTGATCCTGAAACTTTACGATTCTCTTGACGAGAAATCCAAGGCCAAAGCAGAGGGGTTTCTCGCCGCCCTGGCAGATCAGGACAAATCTTAATACACACCCGTAAGGGGACGGCAACATGAAGTTTTGGATATGGGATATTTAATTTCTCGGAATCTCAATATACACCCGTAAGGGGACGGCAACGATTTTAGTCATGTTATTTTTCCTCCGTTTTTTCATCTCAATACACACCCGAAAGGGGACGGCAACCCGCCGAGGGCTGAGTATTGCTCAAACATTTTTGACAATCTCAATACACACCCGTAAGGGGACGGTAACTTCGAGATCTCCTGGCCAGATTCAGCGAGCTTTCAGCTCAATACACACCCGTAAGGGGCCTGGACAGCTCTAGCACTGCAGCTTTACATACAGCAAATATTTAGCCACTATCGGTTCTCCTTCCTGTCTACACCTCTGAGGGCGTCGTGGATTGGAATGCGGGTTGAACTGGTAACATTTAGTTCGTTCATTTGTATTATACCAACATTTACGTTAGTAGTCAATAGGTTTACTAACTTTTTTGAAAGTATTTCGTTAGGGAGTTATTCTGATATGGAATTTGCTCAGATATTTGATAACCTATTAAAAGAACAAAAGGTTTCAGCTTATCGGATGTACAAGGACACTGGCATTCCAGAAGCTACGATCGGTCGATGGCGTAAAGGCACATCTTCTCCTTCAATAGATAACTTGCAGAAAATTGCAAATTATTTTAACATTTCGATTGACTATCTATTAGGTCAAAAAAAGGGGGCTTCTGATGACATTGATGGTCAGGAGTTTTCTCCTGAGGCAAAGCTGATAGCAAAACTCTTTGATTCTCTGGATGAAAAATCCCAAGCAAAAGTTGAAGGTTTTCTCGAAGCCCTGGCTGATCAAAACAAACCTTAAATATTCACCCGCAAGGGGACGGTAACATCCCCATCATCGGAGCCGCCTTTGCCTGGCTGAATCTCAATACACACCCGTAAGGGGTCGACGCTCGTCTTGGTGTCGTGTATCGAAATACATTTGTTTGGTACAATTGTATTATAATTAGATTTTTCTAATTTGTCAATACTTATTTTAGAACATTCTAAAAAGGAGGTCTTTTTTTGCCCACTTTATCGATCGATAGAATACTCAATTTAATCAAAAAAAGTGGAAAAACCGATAAAGCTATCACATTAGATTTAGAACTTTCTAATAGCGCTATATCCGAATGGAAAAAGGGCAAAGCATTTCCAAAAACAGATGCGATAGTAAAATTGGCTCAGTATTTTGATGTTTCTGTAGATTATTTATTGGGCTTAACTAATACAAAAAGACCTGATAAGCAGGAAGTATCTGAACAGGCAATGAGAGTAGCAGAACTCTTTGATTCTCTGGATGAAAAATCCCAAGCAAAAGTTGAAGGTTTTCTCGAAGCCCTAGCTGATCAAAACAAATCTTGAAGTCGACGCTCGTAAGCTACCAATGAAGAAAAGACAATAAAAAAGGGCGCTTAGTATGTGCCTACTAAGCGCCTAAAGATCGGGATAGTCTTTCAAGAATATCACAATCTCCAACTATATTTTATAATGTCTGACAACAAATGTCAAGACGGAAGGAGATTGTTAAAATGGAAAGAATATCCGACAAAATCAAACATTTTGGGACATGGCTACTTATTTGTGTCCTGCTCAGTTGCTGCCTGACCTCATGCGGAGATCCAAAACTTGAATCAATCAGCATCTCAATTCCCTCTCAAACATTGTATCTAGATGATCCTGTTCGTGTTACGGTAAAAGGACAGCCAGCTGATATCAATACCAAAGATGTTACAATCAAATCATCAGATGAATCTATCATAAAAATTACGGATGAAAGAATTGTAACAGGAATCAAAGAAGGCACAACAACTATTTATGCAGAAACCCCAGATGGAAAATTAAAAAGCGAAACCATTCAAATAACCGTCAAAGATAAAGCGAAGGAACAAGCGAAACAAGATCAGCAATCAGCGGACAAGATCGTAGCTGAAATTGATAAAATTGGCGAAGTGACCCTGGAGAGCAAGAGCGACATTGAAACAGCCCGAAAACAGTATGATCAGTCTTCCAGCGCGATTCAAAAATTGGTCACAAACTATACTGTTCTTCAAGCTGCTGAAGCTGAGTTTAAAAGCTTACAGGAAGCTGAAAATGCTAGGTTAGAGGCAGAAAAAGAACAAGCCAGATTACAAGCTGAGCAAGAAGCTCAAAGAGCCGCAGCGGAGAAAGCTGCTGCTGAAAAAGCTGCTTCTGATGCAGCAGCACAGGCAGCTGCGGCAGAAGCACAAAGGAATCAAAACAATGGTGGAAATCAAGGCAACCAAGGCAATAATACACCAAATTCAAGAACTGTATACATAACTCCTACAGGAAAGAAATATCATTATAACAACCACTGTAATGGCGGATCCTATAGAGAATCTACCCTGGACGAAGCATTGCGTCGGGGTCTCGGACCATGCAAAAAATGTGTAGGGTAAGTCTCTTTTTACTCCAAAGGCTACCTCTTCTAGCGAGAATATAAAGTATTGCTGGCTATGAGATTTAGGGTAATGTATGATAGCTCATCGCCTAATCCAGCGATGAGCTATCATTTTACTTTTGGAGGCAATTATAACTTAGAATTTTGTATTCACTGGCTGGGTTCATTCACTCTTTCTTCTGCATCTACATAGCTTCAACCAAATAAGATAGACGATAAGTAAGATCCTTCGCGGCCTGCTCAGCGCCATTGCTCTTTTGACAAATTCGCTGTTTCGATTCTGAGTTGTCATAGTGAAGACCTCCTTCGTGTCATCTGAAACACACTGCCTCCACTTTATATAACCCATTTTTTCGACAAAATAGGACAACTTTCAACCTAAAAATTTTTACTTGTCTACTCTTCTGAAATACAACCAAACATTGTCAGCGCCTACGGGGCACTGTGGATTTAAATGAAATAAAAGTGGTCGATTTCGACCAGTTTAATGTCAGTGCCCACATGAGTACTGTGGATTGAGATTGCAACAGGAACTGTTTCCAAACCGGAAATAGTTGGTCAATTCCTGTGCGGGCACTGTGGATGAAATATAAGGGGAGAGAATCTATGAGAGTAGCTGCTGCATATATTCGTGTCAGTACGGACGATCAGCTGGAATACAGTCCAGACAGTCAGTTGATTGAGATCAGGCGATACGCCAAAGCGCATGATATTGTAATCCCCGAAGACTACATCTACATAGAGGACGATGGAATCAGCGGCCGAAAAACAAAAAAGCGGGAGGCTTTCCAGCGGATGATTGGGACGGCAAAAACAAAGCCAAAGCCATTTGACGTCATCCTGCTCTGGAAATTCTCCCGCTTCGCTCGCAACCGCGAAGACAGCGTGGTCTACAAGTCCATGCTGCGCAAGCAGTTGGGGATTGACGTCATCTCGGTCAGCGAGCCTCTGAGCGATGACAAAATGTCCATCCTCATCGAGGCGATGATCGAAGCGATGGATGAGTATTACAGCATCAACCTATCCGAAGAAGTCACGCGCGGCATGACCGAAAAAGTGCGGCGCGGCGAACCGGTGTCCATTCCAGCCTTCGGCTACTCTATAAAAGAAAAACAATACTATCCCAACCCGAAGACAGCGCCGATCGTGCGGTCGCTATTCGAGGAATACGCCGCCGGCGCCGGCTGCCGGGATCTCGCGACCAAGCTCAACGACATGGGTATTCGCTCCACAAGGGGAAACCCCTTTGAAAACCGCACTGTCGAATACATTCTGCGCAACCCGGTGTATATTGGGATGATCCGTTGGAGCCCAGAGGGTAAAATAAGCCGAAATTATACGAAAAGTAATGTCATGGTTGTGCAGGGATCTCATGAACCAATTGTGACTCGCGAACTGTGGGAGCAAGTACAAGACCGGCTGGATGAGGTGAAACGCACTTACCCGAAATATGCCCGCGTGCGGGAGCGCTGTGATTTTATGCTCAAAGGTCTTGTGCGGTGCAGCAACTGCGGCAGCACCCTGGTTCACGCATCTACCGGGTCCCTTCAATGCCATTCCTATGGCCGGGGTAGCTGCAAGGTTTCGCATAGTATAACACTGCCAAAAATCAATAAAATAGTGATAGAGAGCATTGAGGCGACTTTCCGGCTGGGCGTCTTCCCTCTTACCGTAAAGCCCTCAAAACAATCGATCGATGAAAACGCGCTGATCCAGCAGCAAATCCAGCGGGAGAAGCGCAAGCTTGACCGGATCCGGGAAGCATATGAAAACGAAGTCGATACGCTGGAAGAATACAAAGCCAACAAGGAAAAAATCCTGACGGAAATCGAACGTCTGAAAGCCCAACTCACCCCCACTCCCCCGGTTGATCTGCGAAAAAAGTTCTTTGAGAAGAATAAAAATTCAGTTCAGAAGCTCAAAGACCCCACTATCTCGGAGAGCGAGAAAAACGAGATTCTCCGCTCATTTGTGGATCACATTGTCTTTAATCGAGCCAAGGGTACTGTAGATGTGTTTTATTATCTTTAAAACAGCAAATACACTGTTGACAAATATAGCGTATTTGCTATAATAAAAGGTATAAAGGAGATGAGCAAATGCCGGAACTTTGCAGATTTTACAACATCGTAATCAAGATGATTTATTCTGATAACGGACAGCACAACAAACCGCATTTTCACGTCTATTATGCCGAGTTTGAAGCATCCGTGGGCGTCGACGGTGAGTTGCTGGCGGGCAGCCTCCCTGTGAAACAGCTGAAGCTGGTGCAGGCATGGGCCGCGATCCACGAAGAAGAGCTTTACAAAGCATGGAATATGGCTGTAAAAAATGTGCCGTTTGGTAAAATTGAGCCGTTAAGATAAGGAGGTATTGTTGATGTATATTGTTGATGGGATTGCTTACGCGGGAGACCCCGCCCCCATGATCAAGGTAAATGGTGTCCGTCCAATGACTGACCATCAACTGTGGGTAAGATTCAGCACAGGGGAAGCAAAGATTTTTGACTTTAAGCCGCTTCTGAACCTCCCGGCGTTCGCTCCACTCGCTGATCAGTCCGTTTTCAATGCCGTTTACATTGATTATGGCGTTCCTGTTTGGAATGACGGTGACATTGATATAGCGCCCGAGCGGCTCTATCAGGAGGGCATCTCGGTTGGAGGTGTCACCAGTGCCTGAGTGCTGCGTCAGCATCATCGACGAATTGATCAAACAGCGGAAACTCAAAGGGATGACGCAGCAGGATTTGGCCCAAGCTGCCCATCTCACCCAGTCGGTCATCGCGCGGATGGAGAGCAAAAAGGTCATCCCGCAGCTGGATACCCTGCTGAAAGTGGTTTCAGCGCTCGGCTGCCATCTTGAAATTGTCCCCCGCAAGGCGGTGTAAGAGTAAAAATACCCGGTGCAAAACCTGCATCGGGTATTTTCATATCTATTTACAATGTGGTGGGCCAGACGGCGAGTTAAGCGCTTCACAGCGCTACCTCTCACAACGGTACACAATGCCCTACCAAGAGGTAAAAGGCATCTTAACCGACATCGGTACAGAAGAATCTGTCCGTACAAGATCTCCCTGATACAGAAAAAGACCCCGCACAGCGTGCGGAGTCCAGGGTCTTTTCTCAGTTTGTTGGAAGCACTCGAGCTGTTCTGAAATCATCTCATCCAGACGGAAAACTGATCCAAAATGACTCTCATACAGTTGTCTGCGTAAAGTCAAAACTCTTCTACTGCTGCTTGGAGAGTTTGAGCAGCCCTAAAATCTGACGCTTGTAAGCGAGAAACCGCTCTGTCAGCAAAAATTCCTGTCCCCGCGGCCGGGGCTCGGCAATGCACAGCTCATCGGTGATCTGTCCCGGCTGACCGGTTATCACATAGATGCGGTCAGAGAGCAGAAGCGCCTCATCGATATCGTGGGTGATAAACAGGGTGGACAGGTCAATCCTGCCCATGACGTCGAGATACCAACGGTGCATCTCGCCCTTTGTAATGGTATCAAGTGCGCTGAACGGTTCATCGAGTAGCGCGACTCCCTGAGAAGACAAATAGGTGCGCAGCAGCGCCGCCCGCTGGCGCATCCCTCCTGAGAGCTCACCAGGATAGCACTTCTCCGTCCCCGCAAGGCCGAATTCTTCAAAATGCTCCGCCGCCCGAGCACGGGCATTCTTTTTCCCCTCGCCGCGCAGAATGAGAGGAAGCGCGACGTTGTCGAGCACCCTTCGGTAGGGCAGCAGCAGGTCCTTTTGCAGCATATAGCTGATGTGCCCTGCCTGGCCTGTGATATCCTCCCCCTGGAGCCACACCTTGCCCTGTTCGGGCAATAGGAGGCCGGAGAGGATGTTAAACAGTGTTGTCTTTCCCGCCCCGCTCACTCCGAGCAGGCAGACGATCTCCCGTTCGTGTAGTTCTAGGGAGACATCCCGGAGGATCCAACGCTCCCCGTATCGCTTGGAAATTCCCTCTGCAACCAGTTTCTTCATAATGTCCGCCTATCCTGCAAGATAATCGTTGGTAAATCCAAAGTTTTCAGGAATCGCCTGTTCTACCAGACCATTTTCATTGAGCCAGTTGTAAAAGGCATTCCAACGGCTGGGATCGATGATCCCCCATTGTTCCGCTTCTGCCTTATACTGGTCGGCAATCCACTTCTGGCTGGCGACTGTGATGTCCCGATCGAGCTCCGGTGCTACCTCAAGCAGGATGTCCGCCGCTTCTTCAGGGTGGCTGATCGCATATTCATAGCCCTGTTGGACTGCCTTCAAAAACTTCTTCGCAGTCTCCGGTTTTTCGCTCAAAAAGCTGTTGTTGGCAACCAGGATGGGAGTGTAGTAGTCGAACACGGGATTGAGGTCCCGGAAGGAAAAGTAATCAGTTTCGACTCCCTTGACCTCGGTAGCGATTCCGTCCCAGGCGTAGTAAATCCACACCGCATCCACATCGGTTTGCAACCCGGCGATCACATCGTTAACCGTACTCGGCCTCAGGTTCACTTTGCTGAAATCCCCGCCGTCCCCTTCGACGACGTTTTGCAGCATCGCCTTTTCAATTGGGGCGTTCCAGGTCGCATAGGTCTTGCCCTCAAGCCCTTTGGGGCGGTCGATGCCGTTCCCTTTCAAGGAGATAATACCCGATGTGTTGTGCTGAAGAATCGCTGCGACTGCAGTGACAGGGAGCGGTTCCTCGGTGCCAAAGGCGGGGGCGATGCTGTCTTGGAAATCCACACCGAACTGAGCGTTTCCAGACGCGACAAGCGAAGTGGCGCCGTCCTCAGGGGGCTGAACGATGTTGACCTCAATCCCCGCCTCTTCAAAATAGCCGAGCTTTTGGGCGACGTATACCCCTGTATGGTTGGTGTTAGGCGTCCAGTCGAGAACAAAGGTGATTTTCTCCACCTTCCCCTCCCCGCTCTTGCCGCTGCTGCAGGCAGCGAACGAAACAAGCAGAGTCAGCGATAAAATAGCTGCAACAATCTTTTTGAACATACAATTATCCTTTCTTTTGTGTCTTGTTCCACGGCATCACACGCTTTTGTAGCAGTGAAACCCCTTTCATCAGCACAAGGCTGATGATCGAGATCAAAAAGATCACCGCGAACATCTTGTCATATGCGTAGGATTTCTTCACCCGGATCATATAGACGCCCAGGCCATTGTATCCACCGAGCCATTCGGCAATGACCGCGCCGACGACCGAATAGGCCACCGCGACCCGCAAGCCTGCAAAAAAGTGCCCCATTGAGGAGGGCAACTTGATGTGGCGGAAAATCTGCCACCTGCCTGCCCCCATCGAGCGCAGGAGGTTGACTGTATCAGGGTCAGCGGTCCGGAACCCGTCGAGCAGTCCGACGGTGACCGGGAAAAAGCAGACGATGACCACAAGCGTCACTTTGGGAGCGATGTCATAGCCCATCCAGAGCACGAGCAGCGGCGCAATTGCAATTGCGGGGATCGTCTGGGTAATGACAAGCAGCGGGTAGACCGATTTGTACAGGAAGGAAAAACGATCCATCAAAAACGCCACTACAAACGACAGGCCCACCCCGAGGGCGAGCCCGAAAAACGCCTCGTAGAGGGTGGTTCCCAGGTGTCCCATCAGCGCGGAAAAATCTCCCGCAAAAGCAGCCGCCACGTCAGTGGGCGAAGGGAGCATAAACTTGGGCACCAGGCCAGCTGAGGAAACCAACTGCCAAATCAGCAGGATTGCCGCAATTAACGCCGCCGGAGCGAGTTTATTGGTGATGCTTTGTAACTTTTTTGTCAATGGTGAGCACCTCGCCCTCCGGCTTATAGGTGATCTTCACATAGGAAGAGACCGAAGCGCACCCCGCCTGAATCGCGATGAGCTGGCAGTTTTTCACCACTTCCATAAGCTCTTCATATTCCCCTTCGATCGCCGTTTCGCAGGGGCCGACGTAATAGGTGAGCCCAGTGCCCTTAATGTAATCGATGACCTCATCAACAATGCGGATGAGATCCTCCTCGTCCTTTGCCGCGGGTAATACCTGGATTGCAACACTTGCGTTCATGATGGATTCTCCTTTCAAAACAACAAAAAATCCCCTCCAGATCATCCGGAGAGGACAACAAAACGCGGCTGTGCGCATCGGTGTATACTCCCTACGCTGGCATGATCCAGATCAGGTAAAGGGTTGGAAGCCTCTGCTGGCCCCCTCTCAGCCGGACGAATCCGACACCCCTGGTTTTGAGTTAAGTCTACACCATTTTACCTTCCTTGTCAAGTTCACACAATCAGGATCACCCGTGAACAGATAGTCTTCACAGGCCCAAGAAGGGCCGATTACCCGTTTCGCCCCTCAAGGGACAAGCATCACACCCACGCCAACCTATATACCGATCGCCTTCACTTTTCATGAAAACTGGTCCCTATTTCTTTTTCTTTTGCTCTGCAAAATCTTCCTTTTTTCGGCAAGCCTTTCTCCAAATTTTTTCGCTATCACTGGTAGAATCGGGGGTTGATCAGACCCAAACGCACCATAATCATCCACCCGCATAGCGGAGTTTTTTCCTTTTCGGACAGCCCTAATACCACTAGCTACGCACAAGTGCGTTTTTATTGGCCTGCCAGCCACGTCTGGGATTACTTGCTACCCGTAAACGGGTCTCCCGGGTCAAATAGACTGAATTGATCTATCTCCCGATCCCGCTTTAGCTGGTTCGCTTATAACTTTTTATTTCTGCTGTGTTCTCTCCTACCGTATCCACATAGTATCCTTTGCATCAAAACTCTCGGTTTCGGCATGCAAACTTCATATTTCCATACTTCTGAATTATCATTAAACTACTCTTTTCTTTTAAATACCCCTTAAATCTGAAACCCTCAATTTAGGCGGGATACTCAGTAGTAAGTGAATATGATCTGAACTCCTTCCTCGATGATATCTACACACTTCCACTGACATAACGTTCTAATACTCTCTCGGATGTCTTCTCTTTTTTCATGAAAGAATGCTTTTTTTAATATTTTAGTGAAAACACCACATGATATTTGCAATTTCACTTTGTATACCCTAAGGAGCAGGCTCTGTGCTAAACTTTTTACGTCTGTATTTTGTTCTGACATGAACTGGTCCTCCTAACGCATTTTACTTACGTAACTGAAAGGTCACGTTTTGATATAACATTAGAAGTTTTTATGTCTGAATACATCGCTCCAACCACGCGACTATCGTGTGGTTTTCTTCATACAAAAAAACCCGCCGGGACAGTGTCCCAGCGGCAAAAATACTTGTTATATTTGATAAGCAGGAGCTCGATTGACTCGACGATTGAGCTGGCTTTTGCTCGCGACGATGTAGAGCAGGCGAGCCGAAATCTCAACGCATGCCTGAACGGCGCAGACCATGTCAAACCCGAGCGAGGCGTCCAGCCTGATGTAATCCTCATACCGCTGGTCAAGACTGCTCAGCAGATCCTCCACGCTGGTGTTGAGATCAACGTCAATGAGAAAATCGACGTCGCTGCATACCATCCGGCGCTTTTTGATGTAGCGGTTGAGCTGGCTTTCGTATTTGAGGTGCTCCACGAGGGTGCCCTCAAATTTTTCGGTGTGTGCGTAACAGAAAAAATCACAGATGAAATGGCAGATGACGCCAAGCTTGTCGGCCAGCACGACCGAGTTGAGCCTTGATTTGTCACACGATGCAAGATCACGAAGTTCCTGTTTGATGATGTCGTACATATAGGGCTTATAATGTGGAATTTTTTTATATTTCACTGAGAAGTCCGGCCGGCAGTTGGCATAGGTGAACACTGCGGCGGGAAGGTAAATTCCAAATTCGCTCTTGAGCTGACGGCGGATGATGGCACTGACATGCATGTGCGACGAGGCGTTCATTAAGGTTCATTCCCCCTGATTCTCGTTTTTGGTTTGCATTGCTTATTATAATACAGCAGGCGGGGAAAATCCAGAGTAAACAAAGAAAAATCACTTGATATTCACAAAGACTGTCAGTTGTGTGAAATTCAATGCGGGATTCACCAGGGGATTGTCAGAAATCCATAGTTTTTTTTAATTGTCTGACAAATTTCTCCGTCAAGACAGCGGAAACAGCAGAACTGCTCCCACCAGGCTACAGCGTGCAACAGCATTCCTCAAAGCTGTCAGTATCCGTTCTTCATCGCTTGTGCAGTGCTGCGGTGAGCGAAGATGAAACTTCTTCCCTACCTGCTGAGCCCGGGCGGGCTGCACAGTTCGGGCTGACAAAACTCTAATCGTCAATTTCCACGCTGAGGTTGCCCGCCGTGATCGAGGCGGAGAGCTGGTTTTCCGCCGAACTGCCCACCTGGCCGGTAACCGATGTGTCGTTGTACTGGCAGGGAAAATTGACCTCTAGGTCGCCGACCGTTCTGTTCCCAGTAAAGCTGAATTCCACGCCTGGCTGAACCTCAAGGTTGATGTCTCCCAGCGTCCCGTCAAACGATGCCTTGCCAGTGATTCCATAGATGTTGACATCGATCTCCCCCATGGTAATCCCCATCTTGCCGCCTCCATAGAGCCGTTCCACTTCAATATCACCCGTTGTCGCAGTGATGTTGTAATCGGATGCAGTGAGTTGATAAAAATCGATTGAGCCGGCGGAGAGATTTGCCTGAATTGTCTCGCACTCAATTGGATAGTTGCTGGCAAACTCCCCAGCTGAGCTGTTGAGAGAGATGTTTTTGAGCTTCATCGGCTTTTCAAAATAAGTTTCCCCCGCCGAAGTATCAATGCTCAGATCCCCTGTGTAGGAGTCAGGCAGCGCGATTTCAATCGCCTGTCTGGCGTAAGAAGAGCCGAAAAAGTCAAGCACCCTGTGTCTGGAGGACGGATCCCCCTTGATTGTGAGTACTCCATTTTCAGTATATGTGGTAAAGGAGGATTTTGCGCTTTTTCCATACTGCTTAATGTGCATCTGACCATCGGTGGAATCGACAATGGTGATGTGCTGGCTCGGCATTTCAATGCTGATTTTGGTCAGTTGAGCGAGCTGATCCGCCGAGATATCCTGCGAACCGGTCATCTGATCGGAAACATAGGAGGACGAACGATGTTCAAACGAGTTGATGCTGATGTCATCGCCAAACCATTTGAGCCCGAAGGAACGGAACCGGTGTCCGCTCAAAAGACCGCCGAGCAGGCTGATCAAGACCAGCGCTAAAATCGAATACAGGACAATCTGAACGATAATGTTGTTCTTTTTCATCTTGTTGCCCTCCCTATTCCGCCAGCTCAAAACAGAGCCGGATGATTTTGTTGATCACAGCGGCGATGACGAAGAGCAGCCAGGAAACTGCCCAGGCGCCCAACAGAAAATTGATGGCGATGTAAAGCACGACTGTGAGAATCCAGATGATCGTTTGAATGGTGTGGCAGGTGGTATGCACATTTTTCTGCTCATATTGCCACTGTTTGAACTCCTCGACAATTGTATCGTCGGTTTTGACGTATTTGGGCTTGCTCATCACGCTGTAGATGAGAATGACGGTCGCGATACCCGCGATGAGGAACATCAAAATGGCGCTGAGATTGTCAAGACCCCTGAACCTGCTGGAGATGAGCACCGGAGGGATGATCGCAAATATATACATCGAAACGGCCAGCGACATGGTGCGTGCGCGCTTTTTTTGCGCCTCGTCCGCGAGCATTCCCCGCTTGGGACGCACCGAGTTGGCGTAAATGATCAGCCCGGTCGCAACACCCACAATGAGAAACATCAGTGCAGCGCCGATGTCTTCGAGAAAGCCAAAGCTGTCGAGGATGAGAACTGGAATTAGCGAAAAGACATATAGACCGATCGCCAACGCGGTCAGGAAGGCGGAGCGCTTGTTCTGCCGTTCCACTTCAGCGTAATCGACAGGGCTGCCCTGACTGCTGATAAGCTCGTCGATGTCGCCGATCCCCGCAATCACCCGGTTGTACGCCTGCTCCTCCCCCATGCCATTGGAGATGAGGTCGGTGTATTTATCATTGAGGTTGGTGATGATCTCCTCTTTGAGATCTGTCATTTTCGCGCTGGGCGGCGCGTTTGCAAACAAAGACTCAACATATTCCCGAATTTGCCGGTACATGACAACTCCTCCTTCACTGTACAAACCTGTCAATCAACTGCTTTGCTTTGCGCCACTCGTTGACGCTCTGCTCATAATACCCTCTTCCCGCCGGCGTGATGGTGTAGTATCGCCTGCGCGCGCCGGTGGTCTGGTCTCCCCAATAGGACGTGATCATACCCGCCGCCTCCAGCCGTCGGAAGGCACTGTACAGCGTCGCCTCCTTGAGCTCGAGTTCATAGTTGGTGTTCTCTGAGATCGACTTGTTGATCTCATAACCGTAGCTGTCCCGTTTGACGAGATGGGAGAGGATAATCATGTCGGTGTTTCCCCGAATCAGATCGGACGCGATGGACATGGCGTCAGCTCCTTCCTCTCAGTTCAGTATTTAAAATCTCTATATATTTTATAACACAATATACCTCGTCTGTCAAGGTATTGTTTAAAATAAAGTATATAATAATACATCCCCGGCAAAGCTGGGGATTTTTCTGCCTGCATCATCTCCATTAGGCTTCTTTTGAATCTCTCTCCTAGAGTCTGTTTTAAAACCCTGGAATTGTGTACAAAGAGCCGAAATGATAAAATAAGTAGTATGAAACGACATGAATCAGTGAGAAACAATGGAATAGGA
>EQ973340.1:29821-87287 GCA_000158655.1 [Clostridium] methylpentosum DSM 5476 | reverse complement strand
GTGGGTTTCTTCATACAAAAAAGCAGGCCAGTTTTGTTTTCTGACCTGCACGCTCACAAGTATTCGGTTTTTATATGAATCCCCTGCCCAATATCTAAAGGAGTGCCACCCGATACAGCTGGAGAAGCCTGGCTCAGGTAACAAAGGGCATTTCCCTGATTCAGATAGACAAACAACTCTCAGGTAACGAGAGGTTCACCCTTTTGGGCAGTAAAAGACACCTCCCTGAGTGGATGGGATCAGGAAAGGGGGTTAGACTGATCTGCCTTCTCCAAGAGGGCGGCACCGATAAGGCCGGCGTCATTGCCGAGCTGCGCTGCAACAACTTTGGTGCGCCGTTTGCTGTACCGCGCATAATCTTCTCGGCTGATGATCTCTGCGACCGGCTGGATCAGGGTATCCCCCTCCCTGCTGAGACCTCCCCCAATGCAGAGGATTTCAGGCTGAAAACTATTGACAATGTTGGTCAGGCCGCAGGCGAGAAATCGAATATACTCCTGCACCACGCGCTCTCCCGCCTCGTCTCCCGCTCGCATGGCGTCAAAGGCGGTGCGCCCATTTACTCGGTCAAGGGAGGGAGCGAACGTCCACAGCTTGCTGTCGGGACAGCGCTGCATTGTTTCCTGTGTCGTTTTAATCAACCCAGTGGCAGAGGAATAGGCTTCAAAACACCCCTTTCTTCCACAGGCACACTGCCGGCCATCCAAAACAATGACCGTATGCCCCAGCTCCGCTCCGGAACAGTTGAAACCGGAGTAAATCTTGCCGTCCAGGATAACGCCCCCGCCGATCCCGGTGCCGAGGGTGATTGCTACCATTGTCTTGGTCCCCCTGCCTGCTCCCACCAGATACTCTCCCCAGGCGGCGGCATTGGCATCGTTTTCGATTCGGCAGCTCTTCCCGGTCCGACGTTCGATCAGTTCTGCCATGGGAACGTCGTAAAAATCAAAATTACAGGAGTACTCAATTCGCCCGGTCATCGGATTGACCGTGCCGGGGGAACCGATGCCGATGCTGCTAATCTCCTCAAACTGGATACCGGCCTGCTGCGCTGCCTGCCGGCTCATTCTAACCATGTCATCTGCAACCTCGTCTGCTGTGCGAGGCAGGTTGGTTTTACACGACGCTTTGGCTGCAATCCGAAAATCCGCATCCACGACCGCGGCAACGATGTTGGTACCGCCCAAATCAATCCCAATGGTGTAGCTCATAGTGACAACCTCCATACTCTCTATTTGTCAAAAGTATAACATTAAGAGACTGCCGCGTCAACAGAAATTGTACGCTATTCTTTAGATGCATTTGTGCGGAAAACAGACAGACCACAAAAAACAGGCTTGGCAATAGTGCAGACTTGAGCTAACCAGTCATTTATTTTCCCATTCTTTCTGCCTTGTCCCATTCCAATCCGTTGACCAGGGGGAAGACTTTTTCAACAGCCCACTGAGCGGATTCTATCGCACTGATTTTAAAGGGCTGTTATTGAACAGATAAAAACTTTCCGAACGTGATTTGGGGATGATTCAGCGCACTTTTCTACAACTGGTGGACAGGTCAAGGCTGTGCAGGCGGCAGGCTACAGACTGCAAAACTGGCGCGATACAACTGACTAAGCTCCTTTCGTGACTTTCTCTAACAAAGCAGGGAGAGCGCTTTCCCGGTCTGTGAGCCTCATTTGAGCTGTGTTTTAATTGAGTGATGTACCATTTCCAGATTGCCCAGAATAAAAGCAATACAAAGGGAGGGATCTCTCCGCCGAAACCTAGTGTTACAAAACATCAGGCGCAGCCGGTGATTTGGCTGCGCCTGACGAATTTTTATTCTTCTGCAATTGTCCCAGTGTAGAAAAAGTCATCCTGCTCCGCGGCTTTTAGCTTGAGGGAGGCAGCGACTTTGCTTCCAATCAAACAGAGTGCGAATGAAGCAATCATTGCAGCAACCGCGTAGACCGGTCCCTGGCCTGCGAAGGAATTGAGCTGTCCGATTGCGCCGGTGGTATCTGTCGGGTTGCCCAGAATGATCAACAGGATTTTGCTGACTGCGGGAATCAACGCGATGAAGAACCCTCCGAGCATTCCGATCCAGGCGCCCGCCCGGTTGAGCGATTTGCAGTAAAGCGAAAGGACATAAGGTGCGAGGAAGGATCCCGAGATGATTCCCCAGGAGTAGGACATCATGTCGAGAATTGGGGTGTCGGTGTTTGCAATGACATAGGAGAGAACCACAAAGAGGAGGCAGAGCACCCGGGTGAGTACCGCGATCCCACGGTTATTGAGCCGGGGGAGAAACTTTGGCTTGATGAGGTCCATCGAAGCCGAGGAACAGGCGGTCAGAGTGATGGACGAGAGGGTGGACACTGAGGAGGAGATGAGCAACACGAGCACCACGCCGAGCAGGATGTTCGGGAGTGCGGAGGCGTTGAGCATGTTGGGGATCAGGTAATCCGCCCCGCCTTCCGGCAATTCGGTGAAAAACAGATGGGAGAGCGATCCGATGAAGTAGCCGCCGACCGAAACGAGAAGGGCGAACACTGTTGAAATGATCGTCCCGCGTTTGACCTCCTTGACGTCCCGGATCCCGTAGTATTTGTGAATCATCTGTGGCAGGCCCCAAGTGCCGAAACTAGTCATGAGAATCGTCGCAATGAGCGCGATGGTATCTGAGGAGGAGAGAGGCGCGAGCTTGTTGGCCTTCATGAAGTCCCACATGCCCGCGATGCTGCCGCCCTCGACTACTGTGGGCGACTTCATCACAAAGACGATGAGCAGCGCAACGCCGATCATCATGATAAAGCCCTGGAAAAAGTCCGCCTTGAGGGTCGCGAGATACCCGCCGACTACGAGGACGATCGCTGCGGCGAACATAATAACGAGCATGCACACCTTGACGTCGATTCCGAGCAGCACCGCACAGACGCTTCCCAGACCTTTGTAGACTGATGCCGAGTAAGGCATGAGGAAGATGAAGATGACAACGGTTGCAAAGACCTTCATCTTTTCACTGGCAAAGCGCAGCGAAAAGAGCTGGGGCATGGATTTGATTTTCAGCCGGTGGGAGACCTCCCGTGTGCGCAGCGCGAGCACTTTCCAGGCGAGCCAGGAGCCGAACACCGCGTTGCCGAGGCCAATCAGAATTGCCCAAAGGCCGTATTTCCAGCCTGAGGTACCGGCGTAGCCGATGAACATAACTGCGGAGAAATAGGCTGTTCCATAGCTGAGCGCAGATAACCAAGCCCCCGCATTGCGGCTGCCGACTGTAAAAGAGGCCACGCTTTTGGTTGATTTGGAATTGACGATGCCAATGACGAGCATAAAGATGCCGTACACAACGATTGTCGTCCAGATGATAATGTACTTTTGCAAGGGAAACCCCACCTTTTGTCTATTTTCGCTTTAGCAAGTTAATGCGCTTAGGCGCTAAAGTATACTTCATATTATGCACTGTTTTGTGTCGTTTGTCAAGGGAATTTGTAAAAAAATAAACAAAAATCCCGTGCAGATGCTGCACGGGATTCGATTTCTTTGAATTATACTTCGACTACGTCTTTTTTGCCTTTGTTTGCTCTTTTCTCCTTGAGCAGAACCCACAGCGGGCCGGAGAGGCAGACAGAAGAGTACGCGCCTGCGACCATGCCGACGACGAGCGGGAAGACAAAGCTGATCATCGAGGTGATTCCGCTGACCAGGCAGACAATCAGGACAACGACCATCGCCATGACTGTGGTGACGGTAGTGTTGATCGTACGGGTGAGGGTCTGGTTGATACTGGTGTTGACCAGCGTCTTAAGAGACGTGCCCGAACCCATGATCTGCTTGTTCTCACGGATGCGGTCGTAAATGACCAAGGTGTTGTTGATCGAGTAACCGAGAATGGTCAGAAGAACCGCCATAAAGTTGTCATTGATGGGCATTCCGAAGATCGCGAACGCAGCGTAGACCATGATACAGTCATGCAGCAGCGCAACGATTGCCATCAGGCCGGCGGACCAGCCGCCAATCTTGCGGAACCGGAAGCCGATGTACACGATGAGGACGAGGAAGGAGAAGACGACCGCGACCAGGCATTTGAAGAAGAATTCCTTACCTGCCTGCGGGTTGACGCTTGTCACAACCACTTCGGTAGAAGCGTCCTGGAGCTGGATGTTGTCCGGATACTTCTCCTGGAGGGCGGTGGTCAGTTCGTCCACCTGCTCCGCAGTCACCTCGGTGTTGTCGGACAGGGTGATGACCAGGTTGTTGGTCTTGTTTTTCTCATCAGTTGTCTGGCGCACTGACACGTTTTTGCCGAGCTTGTCCCCGACAAAGCTCTCAGCGTCGCCCAGGTTCATTTCACCGGTGAACGGCACGTTGATGATGGTACCGCCCTTAAACTTGATGTCAACGCTCAGGCCTCTGAAAATCGTAAAGAGGATGGCGACAACCATAATTGCCAGGGAAATCAGGATAAAAATCTTACGCTTGCCGACCACATCAAAATTTCTAGTTTTCATTATTTCGCACCTCCATACAGTTTCGGATTGCGGAAGCACTTAAATTTCGAAAGTGATCTGAGCATCACGCGGCTCGCGGTCACGCCCATGATGAAGTTGCCGATAATACCGACGATCAGGGTGTAGCCGAACGAGTAGATTGTGCCTTCGGTCGCTGAACCGAACATAAAGAAGATAGGTTTGAGGATAGTCGCAAAGATGCTGTCCGGCGGGCCAAATGCGCCCATGAGGACAACCGCAATCAGGATTACGGTGATGTTGCCGTCAAAGACCGCGGTAAAGCCGCGCTTGTAACCGGTCGTGATCGCGCCGTCGAGGGACTTGCCGTTGTCGAGCTCCTCGCGGATACGGGTCGCGGTGAGGATGTTGGCGTCAACGCCCATGCCGATACCGAGTATGATACCCGCGATACCCGGCAGGGTGAGGGTAAAGCTCGGGAAGGGGGCGAAGAAGCCGGAGACCGCCGCAACCGAGAGGGCGATCTGGCCCATCAGCGCGATACAGGCAACCGCGCCGGGCAGTCTGTACAAAGCGATCATAAAGACGCAGACGAGTGCGAATGCGATGATACCTGCAACGACCATCGCGTCTCTCGCCTGGGTGCCCAGGGTCGGCGAAATGGTGCTGTAGCTGGTGGTCTCGAGTTTAAACGGCAGCGCTCCGCCATTGATCTTGTTGGCGAGCTCTGTCGCGGATTCCGCCGTGAACGAGCCGGAGATAATCGCCTTGCCGTCGGTGATCTGGGTGTTGACCGTGGGGGCGGAGATCATGGTGTCGTCCATCCAGATCGAGATCGAGCCAGTGCCGGCGAGACGGCCGGTCGCTTCGGAGAACTTGGTCGCGCCCTCCGAGGTGAGCTCAAGCGAAACGACGTATTCCGGGGTCTTGTTGCTGTCGGTCTGCTGGTAGCCGGCCTTGGCGGAAACGACGTCGGAACCCGTCAGGATAATGTTGGATTCGGTGGTTCCGGTGGGCAGCCCAGTCGACGAGTCGACCTCCTTGCCCTCGCGGAAGGTGAGCTGTGCGGTTTCGCCGAGGGAGGCGATGGCCGCCTGCGCATCAAAATCGGTCTCATCCGCAGGCCAGGGGAAGCGGACGATGACTTTGTGCTTGTTGTAGTCGGTGTAGACATCACTGTCGGTGATGTTCTGCGAGATCAGACGCTGCTTGATGATTGCCTCGGCAGCATCCATCTGCTCGTTGGTGATGCCCTCCGTATCTGCCGGGGGAGCAAATGTCACATCAACACCGCCGCGGATATCGATGCCCCATCTGATATCATCAGCGCCCTTGATGTAAACGGTTTTCGTGTCTCCCCATTGTGTGCTGATTCCCATAAAAGTGACCACCGTAAAGGCGACCAGCAGGATTGCCACAATGAAAAACACAGATTTTCCATTACGTTTCATGGACCTTTCCTCCGATTAAGTATTTGTTTTTTTATAAAATCTAAATCTTATTATAAGACATAATTTGGCGCAAGTCAACAATTATCTTGCTGGGCAGACATGTTTTTTATCAGTAACGTAGCATTATACCGTTAACTCGACATTTTCGCCCAAAAGATCCTTGTTGCGCTCAAGCACCGGGCGCACGCATTCCGCGAGGAATTCGCCCACCTGCTCCACGCTGCGGCCGACAAAGTTGATCGGCTTCATGATCGCGTGAATCTCATCATAAGACAGATTGAAAGAGGGATCGGCGCAGACGCGCTCGATGAGGTCGTTTTCCCCGCCCTCCTCCTTGACCACCTTGGCGGCGGCAATCGAGTGCTGACGGAGTTTCTCGTGGAGTTCCTGACGGTCGCCGCCCTTTTTGACAGCCTCCATCATAATGTTTTCAGTTGCCATAAACGGCAGCTCCTTCATCACCCGCTGCTCGACTACCTTGGGGTAGACCACCAGGCCGTCGGTGACGTTGATGAGGATGTTGAGGATCGCATCGATGCCGAGGAACGCCTCCGCCACAGCGATGCGCTTGTTGGCGCTGTCGTCGAGGGTGCGCTCGAACCACTGGGTACCCGCGGTGAACGCCGGGTTGAGCACGTCGATCATCACGTAGCGCGCCAGGGCGGTGATCCGCTCGCTGCGCATCGGGTTGCGCTTGTACGGCATGGCGGACGAGCCGATCTGGTTTTTCTCAAACGGCTCCTCCATCTCCTTAAAGTTTTGCAGAATTCTCAGGTCGTTTGCAAACTTCATCGCCGACTGGGCGATGGCGCTGAGGGTAGAAACCACCGCGTAATCCACCTTGCGGGAGTAGGTCTGGCCGGAAACCGGGACGACCGCGTCAAAGCCCATTTCGCGGGCGATCATGGATTCGAGCTCCTTGATCTTTGCGGTGTCGCCCTCAAACAGCTCGACAAAGCTCGCCTGAGTGCCGGTGGTGCCTTTTTGCCCAAGCAGCTTGAGGTTCGCAATGCGGAACTCGAGCTCCTCGAGATCCATGAGCAGCTCGTTGATCCAGAGGGTCGCGCGCTTGCCGACGGTGGTCAGCTGGGCGGGCTGCAAATGGGTGTACGCGAGGCAGGGGATCGATTTATTCTTCTCTGCAAAATCCGAGAGAAGAGCGATCACGTTGACCAGCTTGCGCTTGACGACCTGAAGCGCGTCCCGCATGATGATGACGTCGGTGTTGTCGCCGACGTAGCAGGAGGTTGCGCCCAGGTGGATAATCCCCTTTGCGTGGGGGCACTGCTGGCCGTACGCGTAAACGTGCGCCATAACGTCGTGCCGGACGAGCTTTTCCCTTTCCTCAGCCACGTCGTAGTTGATGTCGTCGACGTGCGCTTCGAGCTCCCTGACCTGTTCTTCCGACACCGGAAGCCCCAGCTTGTGCTCCGCCCTTGCCAGAGCGACCCAAAGTTTTCTCCACGTCCTGAATTTGGTGTCGGGAGAAAAAATGGCCTGCATCTCTTTGCTGGCGTAGCGGGTACAAAATGGGCTCTCGTAAATTTCTTTACTCATTTTGTTGCCTCCATTTTATTGGAATGTTGATGCGCAGGGAAATTGTATTTACACATGAACTAGTTTATTTTAGCATATTTTCAGAATTTTCACAAGTCTAAAACAAAAAAGACACATCGAAATAGGAGGATTTTTGCAGGATTTCCCCACTTTATAGAAATTGGGGCTTCGCAGGGTGCCCTGATTGCCGGAACGACGTCTTTGATGCGCCTGCATCTGCGCAGTTGCCTTTCAGCACCTAAACGCAGAAAGTTGGCTGCTATAAATGCCGCAAAACAAAAAAGACCCGTTGAAAACGGGCCAGGTTTTGGCTGTATTTGCTATTGAAAGGCGCTGTATTCCCTGTCCAGTTTTTGCCGGAGCTGCTTTCTTTTCGCCGCGAGCTCCTCCTCGCTGAACGAAATACAGATGCAGTCGGCGCACATGCCGAGATTGTCGAGCTCGATGCTGGAACAGAGGCAGTGGTCATCCTCCCAGTAGATGCACAGCTTGTTTTCACAGTGGATTGTCATGATAAATCACCCTCTTACAGGGTAACATAAAAACAGTTAGGTGTCAATCATACACCATAAATGCACCATATTTATTTCAGTCAATATGATACCATCTTGACAGGAAGGTGATAACATGGCAGTCATAAAAAATCAGTTTACCCTACGTTTAGATCTTACGACACACGCTAAGATAAAAAAGATTGCGGCAGCGGAAAACCGTTCTCTTACAAATATGATCGATTATTTGGTCAAGAAAGAAATTTCGCGCTATGAGGAACTGAACGGGGAAATCCCGCTCAGCGAGGAAGACCTGTCCCTGGAGTAAACCCCTGCGCTGATTGGGAACGAAACAGACACGCGCAAAAAGGCCCGGTTGAACCGGCCCCTTTTGCGCGTGTCTGTTTTAGAGAAAGGTGCTCCTTCCCCACCCTTTCCCCGTTTTGTATTTGCCTTGGAGCGATCCGACGCGCATGTCGGACTGCCCGTTGTCTCGCTCGGAACAAAATCTTTGAACAGTCTAATAATGACCCCCCGGCAAATGCACCGAACCAGTAAAAACGGACAATAGACAAAATCCCCCCTGATGTAGGATAATAAACCTACATCAGGGGGATTGTTATGAGTAAAAGGAAATAGATTAATCTTAAAGTGACTGAATATTCCTACGCAGGTTTTTTGTGATGTCCGTATATTCTGGGGCAGTGCAGTTCATTTAACAGGGCCTTTTCCCAGAACCTCTGCTTATGTTCTATTTATGCGTTGACCTGGTCTGGAATGGTGCAGATCACGTCGCTGTTTTGGATGATGTGTTCAATGCTCGCGATCTTCACGCAGATGCAGAACAGGTCGAGCGCCTGCTGCAGCTCTCCGATCGGCGGGAAGGTCGGGGCAATGCGGATGTTGCGGTTGTTCGGGTCCTGGCCATAGGGGAAGGTCGCGCCGACAGGAGTGAGGACGACGCCCGCTTCCTTGCAGAGCTGGCCGACCCGTTCCGCGCACCCATCCATTGTGTCGAACGAGATAAAATATCCGCCCTTTGGATGGGACCAGCTCGCGATGCCAAGCCCGTCAAGCTCCGCGCTCAGGGTGTCGAGTACCGCGTCAAACTTCGGTTTGATCAGCGCGGCGTGCTTGCGCATGTGTTCCTGCAGCATCTCCACATTCTTGAGGAATTTGCAGTGGCGCAGCTGGTTGATTTTATCATAACCAATCGTCTGGATGGTCATCTTTTGGAGAATGTCCTTAAAGTTCGCCGGGCTGGACGCCATCGCCGCGACGCCTGCGCCCGAGAAGGTCACTTTGGAGGTGGAAGCAAAGAGGTAAACAATGTTCTCGTTGCCGTTCTTCGCCGCCTCTTCGTAGAGGTTGAGCAACTCATCCTGCTCCTCACCGAGGTGGTGCACACAGTAGGCGTTGTCCCAGAAGATGCGGAAATCCTTTGCAGCGGGTTTGAGTGCGGCAAAGCGTTTGACCACCTCGTCCGAATAGGTAACACCGGTCGGGTTGGAGTATTTCGGGACGCACCAGATGCCCTTGACCGAAGCGTCAGAGCTCACAAGGCGCTCCACTTCGTCCATGTCCGGGCCGTTTTCGTCCATCGCGATGTTGATCATCTCGATGCCGAACAGTTCACAGATTGCAAAGTGTCTGTCATAACCCGGAACAGGGCAGAGAAATTTCACTTTGTCAAGCTTGTTCCACGGCGTGCTGCCCAGAATGCCGAACTGCATGGCGCGCGCAATGGTGTCGTACATCATGTTCAGGCTGGAGTTGCCCCCAATAATCACCTGGGACGCATCCACGCCGAGCAGCTGGCCGAATAGTTCTTTTGCCTCCGGAATGCCGTCGAGCATGCCGTAGTTGCGGGTGTCTGCACCGGACGCAGTTGTCACGAGGTCGTCGCTGGTGAGATTGTTCATCATACCGACCGAGAGGTCGAGCTGGTCCCTGCCCGGTTTTCCCCTGGACATGTCTAATTTCAATCCTTGTGCCTTGAATGTATCGTATTCTTTTTGAAGTTGTTCCTTAATCTCGGTCAACTGCTCAACCGACATCGTGTTGTATGCAGCCATTGTGCTCCACCTTTCAAAATTCTCTTTCTATATCTATTATACTAGAAATTTTTCCTTTTGCAAGAACAAAATGAAAATCCTGCAAATTAAATTTTCACGAACTTTCCCGAGAAAGACAGGTTGAATCTGTGAAAGTGAACAACTCCGGCAGCTTTCCTGCAAAACTGAGCTGTTTCAGCAGTTTTTTCGCTCAGTTTTCCGCTGTTGTGGCGGATCAGCGGGACAGGAATTCATTTCTAAGGACAGGCTGTCAGACGCTCTGAGGACAAAAATGAATTTTTTGGAACCACCTGATTCTTTTTGCAGTAAATCAGCCCTGGAATTGCAGACAGGCCGCCCATTCTGACGAATGGGCGGCCTGTTAAAATCATTGTAAAAGCTCTACCGGATCAATACAACCCCATCAAAGCTGTAGGCACTGCGTTCTGCTGAACTGCTGGTGCGCACAGTCGAATGGGAACGCTCAACCGGCGGCGCGATGTACTGGGCCGAATGGGACCCCGGCATTGTATCAACTTTCGTAATCTGGCACTACCAAAGAGCTGCAGGACGGTGTGAAACCGCCTGCCCTTAAAATTCCGCGGAACCTGTGGTGCGGGGGAAGGGGAGCATGTCGCGGATATTGGAGACGCCGGTCATGTACATGATCAGCCGCTCAAAGCCGAGGCCAAAGCCCGCATGCTTGCTCCCGCCGTAACGGCGCAGATCGAGATACCAGGAGTAATCCTCCGGCTGGAGCCCAAGCTCCTCCATGCGGGCGAGCAGCACGTCGAGGCGCTCTTCGCGCTGGCTGCCACCGATGATCTCCCCGACGCCGGGGACGAGCATGTCAACCGCAGCAACCGTCTTGCCGTCGTCGTTGAGTCGCATGTAAAACGCCTTGATCTCTTTGGGGTAGTCGGTGACGAAAATCGGCTTTTTGAACACTTCCTCAGTGAGGAATCTCTCGTGCTCGGTCTGGAGGTCCACTCCCCAGTGAACCGGATACTCGAATTTTTCCTTGTGTTTTTCGAGAATTTCAATCGCCTCGGTGTAGGTGATGTGGCCGAAATCCGACTCGATCAGGCTATTGAGCCGCTCAATCAGCCCCTTATCGTAGTGGGCGTTGAAAAACGCCATGTCCTCCGGGCAGGTCTCGAGCACATAGCTCAGCACCGACTTGATCATGTCGCGCGCGAGGTCCATGTCGTCCTGAAGGTCGGCGAACGCGATCTCCGGCTCGATCATCCAGAACTCCGCCGCGTGGCGGGGGGTGTTGGATTTCTCGGCGCGGAAGGTCGGGCCAAAGGTGTAGGTCTTGCCGAACGCCATTGCCATGCACTCCGCCTCGAGCTGGCCGGACACCGTGAGGCTGGTCGGCTTTTCAAAAAAGTCCTGGGTGAAGTCGACCGTGCCGTCCTCGTTGAGGGGCGGGGCTTTGGGGTCGAGGGTTGTGACGCGGAACATCTCCCCCGCGCCCTCGGCGTCGCTCGAGGTGATGATCGGGGTGTGGGAATAGACAAAGCCGCGCTCGTTGAAAAACTTGTGGATTGCAAAAGCTGCCGCCGACCGGACGCGGAACACCGCGCTGAAGGTGTTGGTGCGGGGGCGCAGGTGCGCGATGGTGCGCAGGAACTCAAGGCTGTGCCGCTTTTTCTGGAGCGGGTAATCCGAGGTGGAGGCGCCTTCGAGCACAATCTCGTCCGCGTGGATCTCAAACGGCTGGCGGGCGTTGGGAGTAACAATCAGCTTGCCGGTGACGATCAGCGCGCTACCGACGTTGTATTTGGTCACCTCTTTGAAGTTGCTCAGGTTGCTCTCTTCAAAGACAATCTGCACCCCTTTGAAGCAGCTTCCGTCGTTGAGCTCGATAAAACCGAGCGCCTTGGAATCGCGGATGGTTTTGACCCAGCCGCACACGGTTACGCTTGTTCCATCAAGCTGCGCACAGCCTGCGTACAGCGCGGAAATTTCTGTCCTTTTCATCTGTGTTACTCTCCCTTTGTGTATTTATTCGTCGTCTTCAATTTTGGAAACTTCAAATCCAATCTCTTCTATGGCGGAAATGAGAGCCGCGTTGCTCGCCTTTCCCTCGAATGTGGCACAGCGTCCGTTCAGGTCGACCCTGACCGCAGACAGTCCACCGATCGCTTCGAGCGCCTGTTTGACCCTGTTAACACAGTGCTCACACGACATTCCATTGATGAAAACCTTTGTCATCGTTGATTCCACCTTTACTCATTAATCTAACAGCTTGCTGATTAAATCGGTAAGCTCGTCAGTCTTTACTTGCACATCCTTGTCGCTCTGCATGGCGTTGCGCACACAGGTATTCATATGCCCGGCAAGGATGAGTTTATTCGCCCGCTTGAGCATCGATTGAGCCGCCAGAATCTGATTGGATACATCGATGCAGTAGCGTTCGTCCTCAATCATTTTAATGATTCCTTCAATTTGTCCCCGGCAGGTTTTGAGTGCAATTACCGCCTGTTTTTTCTCGTCAGTCATTGTCGCTGCCTCCCCTCCCCTGTACAGGGTTGTATGACTATTATAGTACGAATAGGCGACAAAGTCAATTCAAGCGCCTGATTTTTCATACCGATTTTACATTTATTATTCTGTCCAAGCTGTGGTATAATACCAATACAGAATGGAGGTTTTACAAATGGAACAAATTCCGCAGATCGACCCGTCCGCAAAGGTGTTTCCCGGGGCGGTTGTCATCGGTGAGGTGACACTTGGCAAACGGGTGTCCATCTGGTACAACGCCGTCGTGCGCGGCGACATCGCCCCGATCACCATCGGGGACAACAGCAACATCCAGGAGTGCAGTGTGCTGCACGTCGACCACGATACCCCGATCCTACTCGGAGAGGGTGTGACGGTGGGCCATGGCGCCATTCTGCACGGCTGCCGGATCGGGGACAACTCCCTCGTCGGCATGGGGGCAATTGTGCTCGGCGGCGCGGTCATCGGCAAAAACTGCATTATTGGCGCGGGTGCGCTCGTCACCCAAAACACCATTATCCCGGACAATTCTCTGGTGCTTGGCTCCCCTGCCCGCATCAAGCGGTCACTCACTGAGGAGGAGATTCAGGCCAACCGGCACAACGCGGAGGAGTATACCGCGCTCATCTCATAAAATTCAGGCGAGTGGAGAGTGTCATACCACCAAGTATTTCCAGTGTGCTTTCTGGCAGGTGTTGAGAGGGATTTGTGACACGCACCCAGTGAGTTTCCCAACTGGAACCGAGGAAAATCCGCCGGATTCATCCGGTTCATTCTCGGACAAACGGGGCGTGAGATCCGTTGAGCCCATTCAGCAGGCTTTTTGACAAGCACTGTAAGAAATCCACCAAATCTCCCCACTGAGGGGAATCAGGCCGGATTGCTTTCGGAAACTCCCGGGTAGGCGTTGAATAGAATGGAAAAAGCAATTTACCGCTGATCGTTCACGCCAAAGGAGGATGCCGTTTGTTTCTCCCCTTTTACACCAAACAGAACAGCAGAGCGTTTTCCAAGCTGATTCTCGCCCACAAGCCGCAGGCGCGGGCGATGGTCAAGGGATCGCGCAGCTTCCCCTCGCTGCACGGCTATGTGGAGTTCTATCCGTCGGAGGGCGGGACTCTCGTTGCGGCCGAATTCTACAAACTGCCCAGGCAGGAGGGAGCCTGTTATGCGCTGCAGCTCCACCGGGGCGGCCGGTGCTCCGGAACAGTGGAGGACCCGTTTTCCGACGCCGGAGAGAGGCTTGCAGCCCCTGCGGCGCGGGACAGCCGCCTTCTCCCCTGCCAGGGATACGTCTACCAGGTGTTTTTCACCGATCAGTTCGTGCCGAATGACGTCGTCGGGCGCACCGCCGTGCTGCATGAGTTCACAGGGTCTGACACAAAAATGGGGTGCGGCGTCATCCTGCGCAGCTGACAAACAACGGGGTGCAAAGGTTCTCCATCCTGTTGTTGCCTGCGAAAAAACAGGGCAGTGCTGGCCCCCGGGTGACAGCGCCGTCTTGCATGGAATTGCGGGTTCCGGCACAAAAAGAGGATGTGGCGGCAAATCAGTACCGCCTGTAAACGGATGGGATGCACAAACTTCATGCCGACATAGCCTCTCAAGGGGCGCCGCCTCACACTTCCCACAACTCGGAAACGGCTGTCGGCTGCTGCCAAAGGTCTCTTCTCCCCCGTGGGGCGCCTGACGTTACAGCCTATTGTCTTCCCCGGCAGTACCAGGGATTGAAAACAACAGACAGAATCAGGGCGGTGTCATACTCCGCCCTATTTTTATGTGTTTTTTCAAGGCCCGTGCGCACCGCACTCCGGTGATCCTGTCGCAGATGGCAAGTTCTGCACATATACTCACATGGATGCAGCGGGCTGGCCCACGCATCCATAGGCTTCAGGACAGCGGGCGGGATGTACGACCTGCGTGGAACCAAGCTGGTTCTTTCCAGCTGCGCGGACAGTGCAAAACAACCTACTGCAATAGAGTTTTCCGCCCTGCGAGGTAAACTTTCCTATTCATTTTGACAAATATATTTGACAAAATGACAAGAATCCTTTATAATCAGAGCAACAGGAGGTGACCAGATGATTCTCAAAAATCATCTCAAGGAGCTGCGCGCCCGACACGGGCTCAACCAGTCCGAGCTCGCAGACCGCGCGGATGTGTCCCGTCAGACCATCAGCCTGATCGAACGGGGCAATTACTCTCCATCCATCACCCTTGCGCTGACACTCGCCCGCATTTTAGAAGTGCGAGTGGAGGAAGTTTTCGAGCTGCAGGAGGAAGAAGATTCATGAAAAAATCATCTATTATAGGCTTTGTTCTCATGCTGACTGTGTGCGGGTTCTGCGGCGGCGTGCTCGCCGTTGTCATTGGGCTCAACGACCACTCCCTGGCCTGGCTGTTTGAAACGGTCTACAACTGGCTGTTCAGCAATATTTTGGCAATACAGATCGTGTGCTTTGCCCTGCTGTTCGCCGGAAGCCTTGCGATCTACTTGGTCTGCCAGCGGCGCAGACGGCTCTATGCAGAGGATTACGACCGGATTGACGCCAAAATCGCCCCCTGGCTCGACATCGGCATCGTCATCAACTCCAGCCTATACATCATCATGTTCGTCCTCTTTTCCCTCGCTGTACAGACAGAAATCCGCGGCTGGGAAACTCTGATTTTCCTCATTGCCTGCGCCTGCGCATTTGTTATGGAAATAACCTACATACGGCTGGTCAAAAACATCTACCCCAAGCGAAAGGGCGATCCTCTTTCGATCAAATTCTCTGAACAGTGGATCGACAGCTGTGACGAACTCGAACGGAAGGTCACCTACATCACGTCCTACAAGACGCTCAACGCGCTGCGGTATGTGATCCTCGGGCTGTTTGTCCTGTTTATGCTCCTCGGCATTACTTTCCCCATTGGAGTGCTCCCCCAGCTTGTGCTGGCCGCCATCTGGCTTTTCATCAATGTCTACACCCTGGTTGTTTCACGCAAGCTCTCCAACGGAGAGAATCTCGAATAGGAGGAAATTATGAAACTCGAAATCAAATCGATCGACAAAAGCTTTGGCGAAAAACACGTTCTGAATGGAGTCAGCTTGACAGCAGAAAGCGGCCGCGCGCTCGGCTTGCTCGGCCGAAACGGGGCGGGCAAAACGACGACAATTCGCATCATTATGGGGATCTTCCCGGCGGAGAGCGGCGAGGTGCTGCTCGACGGCCGTCCGATCGACCGCGGCAAAATCAAAATTGGTTATCTCCCTGAGGAGCGCGGGCTGTATCCCAAAAAGCCGATCGGCACCCAGCTGTGCTACATCGGCGCGCTGATGGGACTCACCAAGAACGAAGCGGCAAGCCAGGCGAAACAGTTGCTCGACCGGGTGGGGCTTGCCGACTACTACAACAAGCGGCTCGAAACCCTCTCCAAAGGCAATCAACAGAAAATCCAGCTGGCGGCGACCCTGATCGGAAACCCGCAGATTCTAATCCTCGACGAGCCGTTTTCCGGCCTCGACCCGGTCAACGCCCAGCTGCTCAAAGACATTGTCAAAGAGCAGGTGGCGCAGGACAAAATCGTCCTTTTTTCGAGCCATCAAATGGGGTACATAGAAGAATTCTGTGAGAACATCGCCATCCTCAACGGGGGCCGCATCGTACTCGATGGCAACCTCAAAGAGATCAAACGAAATTCTGCGCGAGACCAGCTCTACATCGAGCTCGAAGAAAAGGCTGCGCCCGAGCTCTTCAGCAGCGCACTGCATGCCTCCCCCAATGGGGACGGATGGATAGTCACCCTGCGCAACCTTTCAGAGAAAGACGCCCTGCTGAGGGAGCTCGTGTCGAAAAATTTGCACATCCTGAAATTTGAAGTGGTCGAACCAACCCTGGAAGAAATCTTTGTGAAAAAGGCGGGGAGCACGATATGAAACAGTTTTTCACCATCCTGAAATTTGAATACACCGAATACCTCAAAAACAAGGTGTTCCGAATTGTCACAGTCATCGGCGTGATTCTCATCGCTTTTCTGCTGAGCCTGCCGAGCATCACCGGCATGTTTTCCTCTGACAAAGATTCCTCCACCCAGCAGACAGAAGAAACCGAGACGATTGTGATCGCCGATAAAACCGGCCGTTACAGCGATCCTCAGCTTTACAGCGGGGCGTTCGGGGGACAATATACATTTGCTTTTGAGGACAAAACCGAACAGCAGCTTACCGATCGCATCAACAACGGGGAGATCCGGGCCGCAGTGCTCATCGAATCCCCCGACAGCTTTAAGCTCCTGCAGGAGCAGGACTCGATGTTCTCGGGCTTTACCAGCCAGCTTGAGGCGTTTTTCAACAGCGCCTACAAGGTCACCCAGCTCTCCGAGCTCGGGGTAACCCCGCAGGATAGCGCACAGGTCATGAGCCACCAGGTGGAATTCAACGTCGTCGAGACGGGCAAGAGCTTCGGTTCCTCCTATTTTCTCGCCTATGTGCTCATTTTCCTTCTTTACATGAGCATCATGATGTACGGCCAGCTCGTCGCAACAGCAGTGGCGGGGGAAAAGAGTTCCCGCGCCATGGAAATGCTCATCACCCACGCAAAGCCGCTCAACCTGATGTTTGGCAAGGTCATCGGCTCCTGTCTTGCGGGACTCACCCAGATCGCGGTTCTCATCGGCGCGTCCTATCTGTTCTACTCGCTCAACAAGGGCTCCTACGGCCAGTTTGACGTGATCAACACCATCTTTGGGCAGTCGGCCGGGCCCATCCTCTACATGGTGATCTTTTATATCCTCGGGTTCTTCATCTACGGCTTTCTCTTCGGGGCGATTGGCTCGCTCGCCAGCCGGGTGGAGGATATCAACACCACTTCCATGCCGGTGATCCTCCTGCTCATTGTGAGCTTTCTGCTCGGCTTCCTCACCATGGCGGATCCGAATTCTACCCTCAGCGTTGTCTGCTCCTTCATTCCGTTTATCTCCCCCACCGTGATGTTCGGACGCATCTGCATGACAGATGTAAGCATGGTGCAGATCCTGCTCTCCATCCTGATCAACACGCTCGCCATCGGCGCGGTGGGCTGGCTCAGCGCGAAGATCTACCGGCTCGGCGTGCTGCTCTATGGCACACCGCCTAAGCTCAGCGCAGTGTTTCAGATGCTGCGGACAAAATCCTAACCAATGCGGATTGACTGGGATACCCCCGGTCCTCAAAACGTTCGCTTCACGAAGTCGTTGTACTTTTCAAACCATACAGTCAAAATCCATCGGTTTTCCGGTGGATTTTGCACGTAAATTAGCCGAATGAAATTTTTTTTGAAAAATACTTGACAAACTGGAAAGATCAGGATATAATAGAGTCAGTAACAGGAATCGTTACTGATTTATGAAGCAAACAACAGCCGTCTTAGAGCAATCAGTGAGTAGAATGGCACAAAAGGAGGCGAGGAAAAATAGTGTGGAACAAGACGGAGGCCGCCAAAAACGACAACGCCGTTTCCGCGCCATTTTTTCCGCCGAACTTGTGTCATTGTATTCGCCAATTGCTCCAGGCTAAAAATTTATTTTAATGGAGGAATTTATCATGAAAAAATGGGTTTGCCCAGTCTGTGGTTACGTTCACGAAGGAGATCAGCCGCCGGAGTTCTGCCCCCAGTGCAAGGCGCCGGGTTCTAAATTCACCGAGCAGGCAGAGGCCGCTGGTTTTGCTTGCGAGCACGAAGTCGGCATCGCACAGGGCATTGACAAAGAAGTCTACGAGGGTCTCGTTGCAAACTTCAACGGCGAGTGCACCGAAGTCGGCATGTACCTCGCGATGAGCCGCCAGGCAGAGCGCGAAGGCTATCCGGAAATCGCAGACGCATACAAGAGATATGCATTCGAGGAAGCAGAGCACGCAGCAAAATTTGCGGAACTCCTCGGCGAGTGCGTCACAAACAGCACCAAGAAAAACCTCGAGCTGCGCTGCGAGGCTGAGACAGGCGCATGCGCTGGCAAGCTCGAGCTCGCAAAACGCGCCAAAGAGCTCAACTACGATGCGATTCACGACACCGTCCACGAGATGGCAAAAGACGAAGCGCGCCACGGCGCAGGCTTCAAAGGCCTCCTGAAACGCTATTTCTAAACCACTTACATAGCAGCCTTCTTTTTATAGCAGGTAGCGAATACCTATCACCTTTAACTGAAATAAAAGCGGTCGTTGTTTTTAACGACCGCTTTTAATTTACTGTAAGATCGCATTTTTTATCTTGATCTGAGATAAAAGTCTATCTCTTTTGGCTAAATAAGTTATACTGGTGCAGAGGTGATAAAATGAGAGTAGAAAAACTGCCCTATGAAAGAATTCGCAACCTGCGTATTGATCATGATTATACCCAAGGCGAAATTGCGGGGCTCTTACAAATCAGCCAAAGCACATATGCCCAATACGAAGTTGGCAAACGCAGATTTCCCATAAAGCTGATTGTTAAACTCGCTTTATTTTACAAAACAAGTGTTGACTATCTACTGGAATTGACTGATGATCCGCACCCCTATTGGATTGATGAGATAAAATAAGAGGGTTTATAATTTCTGCTTAATCATCCTAAAAATGGAGGGTACTGCTTGGTAGCAGTACCCTCCACTTTTACTACGGGCACCGACCGCGCTCCATAAGGATTGATCCTGTTTCGCCAGACCGTGAAATAAAAACAAGGGAATCACCGTCTAAAAGGTGATATCCCTTGATTCTCTATTTTTTCTCCTTAATAGCAGCGATGGATGCAGCTCACTGGGCAGACTTCGACGCATTTGCCGCAGGCGGTGCATTTCTCATAATCAATCCGCGCGAGGAAATTGTCCACGTGGATCGCATCGTAGGGACAGGTTTTTTCGCATTTGCGGCAGCCGATGCACCCGTTGGTACAGGCGGCACGGGTGTTTTTGCCGTTCTGCTGGCTCGCACAGATCACAACCACCGGCTTGCTCAGCGGCTTGATGTCGATCAAACCTTTGGGACACTCCTGCGCGCACTGGCCGCAGCCGGTGCATTTTTCCGGATCGACATACGCCACCCCGTCGATGACGTGCAGCGCGTCAAAAATACACGCGTGGGTGCAGTCGCCATAGCCGAGGCAGCCATAGGGGCACTGACCGTCCCCCGAATAGTACTTGTTCGCCCCGGCGCAGCTCGGGGTGCCGGTGTACTCATATTTCTTTCCAGTCGCGCCGTGAATGCCGTTGCAGCGGACCACTGCGACGTTTTTCTCGACGTCCTCCGCCTCGGTTCCCATGATGGCGGCGAGATCCTGGGCGGTCTTTCCACCGCCCGGCACACAGAGATTGGTTTTCTCTCCGCCCGCCACGGCCTTGGCGTAGTCGTCACAGCCGCTGAAGCCGCAGGCCCCGCAGTTGATGCCGGGCAGCGCACTGCGCACCGCCTCTTCCTTCTCGTCGGTTTTCACTCCGAGATAGGCGGAGGCGAACGAGAGGAGCAGGCCGGCGATCAGGCCGAGCACGACAAAGATGAGAACGGGAAGAATATACACTTCAAACATCAGACCTACTCCTTAACCAAATATATTTTCGACAATCCCGCTGAATCCCATAAACGAGACCGCGAGCAGAGAAGCCGCAACCAGAGTGGAGGGCATTCCTTTAAACGCCTTGGGAATGTTGGACTGCTCAAGTTTTTCCCGGATGCCGCTAAAGAGCACCATCGCGAGCAAAAAGCCGACGCCCGCGCCGAACGAATTGACGATCGACTCCCAGAAGGTGTAACCCTCGTCGATATTGAGCACCGTCACGCCGAGCACCGCGCAGTTGGTGGTGATGAGCGGCAGGTAAACGCCGAGCGAGGTGTACAGCGGAGGCATAAACCGCTTGATCACGATTTCCACCAGCTGGACAAACATCGCGATGACGAGGATAAAGGCGATTTTGTTGAGGTATTCCAGCCCGAATGGAGCGAGGAGTCCGTTGTAGATCGGGTAGGTGATTGCGGTGGACATCACCATAACAAAGGTGACTGCCACGCTCATCCCGAAGGCGGAATTCAGCTTTTTGGAGACCCCGAGAAAGGGGCAGATGCCGAGGAATTTCGAGAGGACAAAGTTGTTGACCAGGATGGCACTGAAAAAGATGAGTAAAAAGTTCTGCATTATTCAGCTCCCCCTTCCTGTCCGCTGCAGGCTGTACAGCCGCCGCAGGTTTCACAGCTTTTGACCTTGGGCTTTCTGCCCCGGGTGTTCATGATGAGGTTGACCACCGCGATGACGATGCCGAGCACAAAGAATCCGCCCGCGGGGTTGACAAAGATCGTCATCGGCGGGATGGATTCGGGGAGAATCTGCATCCCAAACCAACTCCCAGCGCCGAGGATCTCCCGGATCGAACCGATGACCACGAGCGCGAGGGTAAAGCCCAGTCCGCAGCCGAGCGCGTCAATCGCCGACTTGCCGACCGAGTTTTTGCTCGCAAACGTCTCGGCCCGCATGAGTATGATGCAGTTGACGACGATGAGCGCGACGTACATGCCGAGCGATTTGTTCAGATCTGGGAAATACCGCTCGAGCAAAAAGCCGATGATGGTGACAAAGCCCGCGATGATGACAATATAGGAAGGCAGGCGCACCTCCTTGGGGATGACTTTTTTGAGCAGCGAGATAACCACGTTGGAGCCGAGCAACACAAAGGTGGTCGCCAGGCCCATGCCGATGCCGTTAAACGCGGCGGTGGTGATGGCGAGAGAGGGGCACATGCCGATCATGAGCACCAGCACCGGGTTTTCCTTGAGCAGGCCGTTGAGAAAAATTTTCATGTTTGACATTTAGGCGTTCCTCCCTTCCCCGGCGGCTTGTGCGTTTCCTCCGGCTTTGATCGTCTCATACGCCTGGTACGCCTCGTTGACGCCGGCGGTGACCGCTTTGGAGGAGATCGTCGCACCGGCCACGCCGTCGACGTTCTTGCCGAGCTCGATCTCGCCGCTCAGCCCGACGAACTGGTTCACAAAGTCCCCTTCAGTGACGTTGCTTCCGATACCGGGGGTCTCAGAGGCGGCGATGATTTTGACGCCCTTGATCTTGCCGTCCGCATCAAATCCGACGAGCAGTTCGATTGGCCCGCCGTAGCCCTTGGAAGTGACGTTGACCGCGTACTGACCGTCCGCTGTTTTGGCGGCGGCCTTGACATTTTCAGTAAAGACGTTGCTGGTGACCGGCTCGAGTTCTTCTGTTCCGAGGAGCTCTGACGCCGCGGCGATCGCGTCGGCCGACATCCCGTCCTCATCCACCTTGGTGATGTTGTAAACAATCGTGACCACAGCGGAGACAAGCAGGGCGATGATGACCAGCGTGACCGTCGGTTTCACGATATCTCTAGACACTTTCATGTTTCTGCTTCCTTCCGAATGGTTTGGATTTGGTAGCCCGGTCGATGAACGGCACGAGCATATTCATAAACAAAATGGCAAACGACACGCCCTCGGGGTAGTTGCCAAACTGGCGGATGAGCATGGTCATCAGGCCGCAGCCAAAGGCGAAGATCAGCCGGCCCTTTTCGGTGAGCGGGGAGGTGGTGTAGTCGGTCGCCATGTAAAACGCGCCGAGCATGAGCCCGCCGGCGAGGATCTGCCGCACCGGATCCTGACCGAACAGCCAGGCAAAGACAAAGACAGTGCCAATGTAAACGACAGGGATGGTGGGGCTGATGACCCGGCGGAGGATCAGGTAGATCCCGCCGAGGATCAACGCCAGGGCGGAGGTCTCGCCGATGCAGCCGGCGTGGTTGCCGACGAACAGGGTCATGAGGTGGTAGCCGTCCAAGTCTGCGAGCGGGGTTGCGCCCGCGACCGCGTCAACCGATGGGCGGACCGGGGCAATCCAGTGGGTCATCTGCCCGGTGAACGAGACGAGCAGCACCACACGCGCCGCGATGGCGGGGTTGGCAAAGTTCTGCCCGATGCCGCCGAACAGCTGCTTGACGATGACAATGGCGACAAACGCGCCGATCACTGCGATCCACAACGGGATGGTGACGGGCAGGTTGAAGGCGAGCAGCACACCGGTGACAACTGCGCTCAGGTCGCCGATCGTGTTGTCCCGTTTCATTAATCTGCGGGAAAGGTATTCAAACGCGACGCAGGCAGCGACAGTGACGGCAGTGACGAGCAGGGCGCGCAGCCCAAACACCAGAATACCCGCGACGAGAGCCGGGAGCAGCGCGATGAGGACATCGAGCATGATGTCGCTCGTCTTTCGGTCAGCCCGGATGTGGGGGGATGGAGAAACAACCAATTTATCCAACGGGGTTCACACTCCTTACTTTTGTTGACGGATCAGGTCTTTGGCAAGCTGATTTTTCTGCGCAAGGTTGCGCTTTGCGGGACAGACGTAGGAGCAGCACCCGCAGTTGATGCAGAGATTGACCGACAGCTTTTGCAGCATCTCCACATCCTGCGCGTCATACGCCTTTTCAATCGACACCGGCATGAGGTGGACCGGGCAGGCGCCGATGCATTTTCCGCAGCGAATGCAGGCAGTGGTCGGCTGGTCGAGCAGCACGTCGGAGGACAGCGCGAGAATGGCGTTGTTGTTTTTGATCACCGGAGTGCTGGTATCGAGGAGGGCAACTCCCATCATCGGACCGCCGCAGAGGATTTTTTTCGGGGTCTTTTTGAACCCGCCGCAAAAGTCGATGACGTCCTGAACCGGGGTGCCGATGAGCGCCCGCACGTTCTGCGGGTTGGTGATGCAGTCCCCATCCACGGTTAAACGCTTTGCAGTGAGCGGCATCCCAGTGCGCAGATAGCGGCCGAATTTCGAGATCGAGGTGACATTCATCACAACAACTCCAACCTCCGCCGGAATCGCACCCTCGGGGACGACCCGCCCGGTGGTCGAGTAGATCAGCACCTTTTCCGCGCCCTGAGGGTAACGGCTTTTCAGCGAGACGACTTCAATCCCCTTGCTGCTCTCCGTCTTTTGGGCGAGGAGGGAGAGCGCCTCCTGCTTGTTGTCCTCAATTCCGATGAGAGCCCGTTCAATGCCGAGGAATTTCTGAACCTGCTCAATGCCGTAGACAATGTCGTCGGCGTTTTCCACCATCTCGCGGTTGTCTGAGGTGATGTAGGGTTCGCACTCGGCGCCGTTGATGATCAGGATGTCGACTTTGACGTCCTCTCCAAACGAGAGTTTGGTGTGGGTTGGGAAACCCGCGCCGCCGAGCCCGACCAGCCCCTGCTCGTACACCGCTTCGAGAAACTCCTCTTTAGTGGTGATCCGGGGCGGCTTGACCGACTCGTGTACCTCCTGTTTTCCATCAGTTTCAATGACAATGGCGGGAACGACCACACCGCCGTAAGCAGTGTAGTCCATCAACCCGGTCACCTTGCCCGAGACGCTCGAATAGATCGGGGCGGAGAGCTTCTGACGGTTTTCTCCGATTTTCTGACCGACTTTCACCTCGTCGCCGACCTTGACCATAGGGATGCAGGGCGCGCCCATGTGCTGGGACATGACAATTTTGACCTGCGGCGGCACCGGCATGCGCACGGTGGGGGAATCGTGGGTGTTTTTGTAGTGCTTGAGGTGAATGCCTGGGAGATTCTTTTTCGCTTTGATAATTGGCATTTGCTTCACTCCGTTAAACAGATATTTTGAGATGTACCAGAAAAAAATCCTCTCCTGTGGGGACGAGGATTCTGTTAAACTCTATATTTATTTTTTATATTAACACAAAAAACAAAAGAATGTCAATAATTTTACCTCTTTTTTGCAAATCCGGAAATCTTTTTAGTGCAGGAAGAACAATTCTGAGCAGTGTCCCTGTAATAAGCCCCATCACAATCCCCGCGAGCAGCAACACCGGGAGGTAGCCAAACACCAGAGTCCCCAGCAACAGCGAGGCGGCGCCGAGCTGCCCGATATTGTGAAAGACCGCCCCGCAAACACTCACCATCTGATAGGAGGGCTTGAGCCGCTTAAAGGAGAGCAGGAGCAGCATGATCCCCACCGCACACAATCCGCCTGCAAAGCTCATCAAAAACGCGGTAAAACCGCGGGTCAAAAAAACAAAGCCCGACTTGAGCAGAGTGACGAGGCAGGCGGAGCGCCATCCGGCATAAAAGAGACAGTACATGGTGACGATATTGGCGAGTCCCAGCTTGATGCCGGGCACCGAGGGGACGAGCGGGGGGACCAGCCCCTCCACCAGTGACAGCACAACCGAGAGCGCAAACAAAAGCCCCAGGTTGGTCACTGTGCGCACATTGGTTTTCATCCGTTTGCCCCCTGTCCTTTGGAATAGAGCTTGACGTGGTACTGGTTGGGCATGCAGACTGCGATGTCCCCTTCTTTTTTTAAAAATCCAGCCTGCTCACAAATTTTATCCGGGCAGTCCACCCGTGCAAACCGGATCTGATGGTCTTTTACCTCAAAATGCACCTTCTGCTCGCCTGGAAGGTCGATTTCCCCATCCGGCACGCGGTCCAGATCAACGGTTTTGACCAGTTCCCCGCTGTGATAGATGCGGGCTTCGAGATTGGTCCCAGGTCCGCGCCGCATCAGCAAAAACACTGCGACAGCGACAGCTGCCACCGCTGCCAATGCAATCAGCTCCCACCGGTGCAGCGTCGATTTTCGCTCTGCCATATTTACTCCTAGTTTAATGTGTAGCCGCTTGTCTGGTCAAAGCTAAATTTGTCCTTGAGCTTGTCGCTGACATACACGTTTTTCTCATCGTCCACCGCAATGATTTCGTAGTCGTTGAGATGCTCGACGACATAGTCTTTGCCCATGATAAACAAATAGGTCGAAAGGTAGTCGGCTTGCATACCGTTAGTATGGACAACAGTAATCCCGGTTAAACCATTTTGGGCAGGTTTTCCGGTCGCCGGGTCAAAAATATGGTGATAGCGTTTGCCGTTCATTTCAAAATAGCGTTCGTAATCGCCCGAGGTTCCGATGAACGCGTTGTCAATCGTCAGGGTGCCCACGTAGTCGTTGACACTCCCGCGGGGGTCACGCACGCCAATGGTGAAGCTCTCCCCGTCCGGCTTGGGGCCTTTCATTAGAATGCTGCTGTTGGTCGAGAGCAGCACTGAGGAAAGCCCCGCCTCGGTATAGGCCGCATCGGCGAGGTCGGTCGCATATCCCTTGACAATTCCGCCCAGGTCGATCCGCATAAACGGGTCGGGGAGTTTGACTGTGCGGTTCTCGTCGTCAAATACAATTTTCTGATAACCGGTGTGCTCGAGTGCGGAGGCAATCTCTTCATCCGACGGCACCCGCTGAGTGTCGGTTCCAAATCCCCACAAATCGATCACCGCGCCCATGGTGATATCGAACACGCCGCCCGACTCCTCACACAGCGCAACTGCCTGTTTGAGTAGGTTGTAGGTCTCCTCGCTCACCGAAACCGAATTCAGCCCGGCCGCATCGTTGATCTGGGAAATTTCCGAACCGGCAACGTAGCGGGACAACCGGCCCTCGAGCTCCTGGAATGTGGCGATCACCCCAGCAAACGTCTCTTTGCAGTTCTCATCATATCCTTTTTGCGTCACAAGCACATCCATGACAAAGTCCGAGCTCTCAACCGGCTCGAGCTGAATTGTAGAAGAGGCGGGCGCGGGGCGCAGCGGCACGTTTTGTATCAAATAGTACCCGCCGCCGAGTGCGACAACTATGAGAAGAATAGAAATTAGAATGATAATCACGTTTTTTTTCATAGAGCAAACTCCCAAAATTTAATTTTTCAAAGTCTACATTTAATGATAATAGTTTGGTATAATAAAGTCAAGCAAACAATTCTAAACTCTATTCTATGGAGGTTGCTATGAAAAAAACAATCTGTCTGCTCCTGGCGGGCGTCATGACTGCGTCTATGCTCGCTGGATGCAGCAACAACAATGGCAGCGGCGACAAAGACGTTTCGACCACCTACCGGGCAGAATATAAAAACGCAGTGCACGATTACATTCCATTTGTCGAGATCACTGTGGACGCAGATAAAAAAATCACCGCAGTCAATTACGACTGGATGCAGGCGGACGATCACTCCAAGCTCAAAAGCCAAGATGAGGAGTACAAGGCCACCTGGGAAAAAGTCAATCCTGACATGAATCAAAACATCGCTCGCGAAACTCTTGCAGAGCGGCTGATGGATTCGCAGGACATCGGCAAGGTCGACACCGTAGCCGGTGCGAGCATGGCGTCTGCTGAATTCAAGGACATGGTCGAAAAGCTTATGAAAGACCGGGTGTCCAAAGGCAACAAAAAAACCCTTGTCATCGACAACAAAGTCGAATCATAACAGCTGCCTCCGCCCCGCGCGGAGGCTTCTTTTTTACACACTTTACGAAAGCTCCGCAAGTGAATCCCCGCCAGGTGTACCACCTGCTTGAATGGGGAAATGTTTTGAAAATCACCCAGCAAGCTCATGGGACTCAGAACAAGAAATCATCTCTATGATCACCTGTCTACTGCTGCCCCTCTTCTCTGCAGAGAAAATGACTGGGCACTCCTCCCCCATCCTTTAAAAAGGCTTCTGCCTTGTCCGCGGACACTTCCAGTGAAGCGTAATCACGTCTGCCACGCGTTTTTTCAGATGGGTATTGCACAGCCATCCCAAATACCCATAAAAAAATGCCCGGGGAAAATCCCCGGGCTGAGTGGGTTTGGGTGTTACTTCAGAGAGTTCTCGTAAGCTTCAACCATTTTTTTGACCATCTGGCCGCCGATGCTGCCTGCTTCTCTCGAAGTGAGGTCGCCGTTGTAACCCTGTTTGAGGTTCACGCCTACCTGAGACGCAGCTTCCATTTTGAATTTTTCCATAGCTTCTTTCGCCTGGGGAACCATGATATTGTTGTTGTTATTGTTAGCCATAATAAATTACTCCTTAATCTATTCAAAAATTTGATTTGTTATCGCGTTTGCAGTATTATTATGGGCGTCCGGCCTGTTATTATAACTGGTAAGTTGTCCCTGTCAGAGTTCCAGTTTCAGGTTGTCGGTATCGTCCATCAGGATGCGCACGGCCGCAAGGCAGAACAGCGGGAAGTGCTCAAACGGGGCGGAATGCCGGATCGGCAGTTCGAGCGGTTCCCGGATGTTCCCTCCACCAAGGTCAATTGGGCGCTGCAGCGAAATCACAGAGCTGTCCGCGCCAATGCTCGAAAAGGTCAGCGTGTCCTTGTGGGACATGCCGCAGGTGATTGCGGGCAGGCCGAGCCGTGCAACCGCCTCCACCTGCCGCTGGTTTCCCGAATTGACCAGCACATTGACGTTTCCCTGGATGTTGCGCAGCGCGCCGAGGTTTGCCTTATTTTTGAGGATGATCAGGCAGCTGCGCGAGTTGACACACCGCAGACTGTCGGTTTCGAGGAGCAGGATGTCGCTCGACCGCCCGGAAGACAGCAGGCTGCTGCCGTTGATCGCAGTCAGGTCGTAGCGTTTGATCAAATGCTCAATCAAAAATTTTTGCAGACCTATTTCTTTTTGATTTCCAAATAAAATGATATCCATAACTGCCCCCACACTGATCTGATTCGGACACATGCGCATAGTACTACTATTGACCGGATAAATCTGATTATGCTATACTGAAAAGAAAAACGGGGGGATAAAATGAAAACAAAAATTCTTGTTGTCGACGACGAAAAAGAGATTGCCGACTTGGTAGAGCTCTATTTAAAAAATGAAAATTATGAGATTTATAAATTTTATGACCCCCTGCAGGCGCTCGCCTGCATTGAGGAGCAGCCGGTCGACCTCGCGATTCTCGACGTCATGATGCCCGGAATGGATGGGTTCGCCCTCTGCGCCAAAATCCGGGATAAGTACACTTTCCCCGTCCTCATGCTCACTGCCAAGGTGGAGGACATCGACAAAATCACCGGCCTGACGATCGGGGCGGACGACTACATCACCAAACCGTTTCACCCGCTCGAAATGGTGGCGCGGGTCAAGGCGCAGCTGCGGCGGTACACCTGCTACAACGAAGGCCGCCAAAAGCAGAACAGCGCGGTCATCGAACTGCACGGCCTGGTCATCGATAAGGACACCCACACCTGTTCCCTCTATGGCAAACAGCTCCCCCTCACACCGACCGAATTTTCCATCCTCTGGCTGCTGTGTGAAAACTGCGGCAAAGTAATCTCCTCCGAGCAGCTTTTCCACGAGATTTGGGGAGAAAAATATTTTGAATCGAGCAACAACACCGTTATGGTGCACATTCGAAGAATCCGGGAAAAGATGAACGAGCCGGCGCGCAACCCCAAGTTCATCCAGACCGTGTGGGGGGTGGGTTACAAAATTGAAAAGTAAATTTGGATCCCTCAAGCGCAAACTGTTTGTCCGTGTCCTGCTCTCCGCCCTTCTCATTGGAATCGTCGGCTTTGTGCTCGTCACCTGGTTGGTGGACGGGGTGCTGCAAAATCCATTTGCCGATTGGTTCGTTTCAGCCATGCGCGGCTTGGGCGCGAATGACGATTTTGCCCACATCATTTATGCGAAGCTGTTCCGTCAAAACAAAGAAATTTATTTGGTGGTCGGCTATATCCTTCTCCTGCTTATCGTCTTCTATTTCAGCCTCTCCCGCATCACCCGCTACCTCAATCGGATCAACAGCGCTATGGACCAGGTGCTGTTTGAGGATGAGCGCCCAATTTCTCTGCCAAGCGAGCTCAGTCCGGTGGAGGACAAGCTCAACGAGGTCAAAGACACCCTCAGGCGGAAAAAGCTCGAGACGAAGGAGGCTGAGCAACGCAAAAACGACCTTGTCGTCTATCTCGCGCACGACCTCAAAACACCGCTCACATCGGTGATCGGCTATCTGAGCCTGCTCTCCGAGGCGCCGGATATGCCGGCCAAGCAGCGCGCAAAGTACACGGGGATTGCGCTGGACAAAGCCTACCGGCTGGAGGAGCTCATCAACGAATTCTTTGATATCACCCGGTTTAACCTACAGAGCATCAACCTCGAGCCGCGCCGCATCGATCTGACCCTGCTGCTGAGCCAGCTCGTTGACGAATTCTATCCCCTGCTCTCCCCCAAGGCTCTGACAGGAAGGTTGTCCGCAGAGCCCAATCTGATTGTGTGGGGGGATGCGGACAAGCTCGCGCGGGTGTTTGACAACGTCATCCGTAATGCAATCAACTACAGCGATGAAAACAGTGAGATTCTCGTCACTGCGGCACACAGGGAGGATTGGGCCGTTGTCACCGTGTCCAACCAGGGCGATCCCATTCCCGCGCACAAGCTGGACAAAATTTTTGAAAAGTTCTACCGGCTCGATGAAGCCCGTTCTTCCAAATCCGGCGGTTCTGGACTCGGCCTCGCGATTGCAAAGCAGATTGTCGAGCTGCACGGCGGCAGGATCGGTGTGCAAAGCGACGCGGAATCCACTCGGTTCAGCATTTTAATTCCTTACGAGACCGTAAGAAATTCGTAAGGATTTCCTCATTGAAAAGTACAAAACACGACATCCTTATGTGGTAGAATAAAACTATCATCATCGAGGAGTGTAGAAAATGAAGCGAGCGGCAGTTCTGATTTTGGCAGCGGCAATCATCGCCCTGACGATTTGGTCGAGTATCCCGGCAAAGGCGACAGATACCAAGCCATCAGACATCTATTCCTTTCCCCAGATTCAGTTGATGTAAATGAAATTGTAGATGAGTGAGAACAGCTTTTCCAATGCAGTTCATGAGACTGTGCAATCCCAAGGATCCGGTGAAACCTGTTGATCTGTCCAGCATGGCTCAAACTGTACCGGCTGTACCAAAAATGGCTGGCGAATCCAAATCACTCGTGAACGGGTGGAATGCACAGGTCCTAGAGAGTCCATTGCTGGATTCTCCCCTTGAGAATCACAGCATCACACCCACGCCAACCTGTATACCGGTCACATTCGCTTGCCAGGAGAATGGATATCGATTCAAATTTCCCTATCTTCTGCTTTCACTTTGTGAAATCCCCCTTTCATCGCGAGGATTCCGGTTGTGTAGCAAGTCGCTTGGGAGCTCACCTCCCGATCGCACTTCTGATAGACGCAGACATGGTAGAGGTCCTTGCGGTCCTGAATCCTCCGGAACATACAGCCGGATGTTGGTCTTGCCCTTTCCTTTGGCAATCCTTATACCAATATTTTTTCTCACTGCCCCCGGTAGAATCAGGGATTTTTTCCAACAAAAGCGTACAATCAAAAGGCATGGCCCCACCGCCTGGGAGCCATGCCTTTTTCTGTTTTCGTTGAAGCCAGTCCGCATTCAGGGCAAGGGACCCTTGCTTTTTTCGATAGTCCCTGCTTCAGTCCTGTCTAGTGGAATGCGAGGTTCTGCTCTGTAACACCTCTTTGATTGCCGAAAATTTAGACTGGAGTCGGAGTCCCCGGCCTGAGTTTGCAACAGCAATTGACGCAGACGGCCAGAGGTCCCCGGTTCAATTGTCAAAAATCCAGATTGAATTAGCCACACAGCAAGTCAGTGTCTCCTTTTTTCTGCCATCTCTTCCCCTCCAGACACTGTTTGTGTCTGTGGAATTCGGATTTGTTTTGACATCAGATAGATCTGTTTGATCCGCTTGATTCTCTGACGCGCATCCTCTGCATTCAAATCGCAACAATGGGAATCCGCGATGCGAATTGTTGTGTGTTCAATGCAGTAGGACTGAGTAACCGTCTCTTGCTGCATCTGCTCAAACAGTTTCATTCCATCACCCCTTACAGTCTATTGAGATGCGGGCTTGTCCTATGCTTCCTGCTCTTCTCCCCAACGCTTTAGCTCGCCGAACGGCACGACATCACCGGAGAACGCTGTATTTGTGACAGAATCATTGATCCAGCCCACACGATTTGGCAGAGATGGCGAGAAAACACATCCGACAACACTGGTACGTGTAATCTGCCTCACCGCACTGCAAACAGTTGACGGGTATGCGAGTTGTGCAGAATATAAAGTATATGCAGATAAACGCATGCTGGGGGAAACAGATAAGTCTATCCTGGAAACCGAGTCTTTTGAAAAACTTTATTTTAGGCGAAAACAACAGGAATCCGGCGACAAGTACGCTGGATTCTTCTTTGCGCAGATACAGAGAAAAGGCTAGAGGGTGTATTTCCTTCCCCAATTGACAATTGTACCGATGCGCACAGAACAAGACGAATGTCCGGTGGAAGATGGAACATAAGATGATAGAAACCGCCCTATGCGGCGGCAAGGCTTCTAAGGGAGGGGTCACAATGCCCTATTGTATGTATCTGAGAAAATCCCGCGTCGATGTCGAAGCGGAGCTGCACGGTGAAGGGGATACCCTTGCGCGGCACAAAAAATCCCTTGCGGAAACCGCGTCACGGCTCAAGCTTCCGGTTGACACAATTTATGAGGAAATCGTTTCGGGTGAGACAATTTCCGCTCGCCCAGTAATGCAGCGCTTGCTCACAGAGGTGGAACAGAACCTGTGGGATGGGGTATTTGTCATGGAGGTGGAACGTCTGGCGCGCGGGGACACAATCGACCAGGGAATCGTCGCCCAGGCATTTAAGTACAGCAGCACCAGAATCATCACACCGAGTAAAATTTATGATCCGAACAACGAATTTGACGAGGAATACTTTGAATTTGGGCTCTTTATGTCCCGCAGGGAATACAAGACGATCAACCGCCGCCTGCAACGCGGACGGCTCGCCTCGGTTCAAGAGGGAAAATATGTGGGCAGCCAGGCTCCCTACGGGTATGTAAAAAAGAAACTGGAGCACGAAAAGGGATTTACCCTCGCCCCACATCCGGAGCAGGCAGAGGTCGTCCGGATGATTTTCCACCTCTACGCCGAAGGCGAGGTGGGGAAACATTCAAGCTGTGAACCGTTCGGCATTTCGAGAATCACACGCCGGTTGAACCAGCTGTGCATCCAGCCCCAAAAAAATGACCACTGGTCGTTGTCGAGTGTCCGGGAGATCCTCGCCAATCCAGTCTACATCGGAAAAATACGCTGGAACTGCCGCAGGCAGGTGAAACGCCCCGCGGGTGGGGAAATTCTTAAATCCCGCCCCAAGGCTAAGCAAGAGGAATGGATTTTGACGCACGGCCTGCATCCGGCCCTCATTTCGGAAAGCCTGTGGGAAAAGGTGCAGGCCAGACTTGCGGAGGCGGGGAACCGTCCTCTCCCTGTAAACCGCCAGCTTAAAAATCCCCTGGCTGGTCTGGTGATCTGCGCCAAATGCGGTCACAGCATGGTTCGCCGCCCCCGCCCTGAGGGAGACATCCTCCTCTGCCCAGATTCCCAGTGCGACAACGTCAGCGCGCCGCTGCACCTGGTCGAATCTCGGGTGCTGTCAGCGCTCAGAATATTACTCGGCGACAGTATCATGACCTGGCAACCATCCGATAATCCCCCGGATAATCCCTCCGATCCAGAGCTGCAAGAAAAGGCCCTCAGACGGATTGACAGCGAACTCGCCGCAACCGAAAAACAGTTGGGACAGCTGTGTGACCTGCTGGAACAAGGAATCTATAGCGTCGAGCTCTACCAAACCCGCTCACAGGCTTTGACAGATAAAATGCGGCGGCTCCACCAAGACCGTTTGCTGCTTGAACAACGGGTCAACAGAGAGCCTGTAAAGGAATGTCTGGCGTTCCCAACAGTCATCCATCTACTGGACCTCTACAACGAATTGCCTGATCCCGCAGCGCAAAACAGCATGCTTCGGGAACTCCTGGATGGAGTATCTTACTTAAAAACTGTCAATGGGCGATGGCACGACGCGCCGGACTGCTTCGAGCTCACCTTGTTTCCAAAGCTGCGGCCCAATCCGTGACATCTTCTATGTACAGAAGAACTGGCACACATGGAAATTGTGAGCACCATTGTACATCAGCTCACAAAGGGCCTTACCATGGAACAGATTAAAGAATCCGGCTTCGATACCTATTATGTGGATCACACGACAGGTCTCTGGCCGCAGGCTGCTTCCGGCACCCCATTTTCGGCATTAACCTTCCAGTCCAAGGGTGACGCGATCACCGACCTCCACGAGGACATGGCTGCAGAGCAAAAAGCGCGTACGACCTATGACAACATCCTCCGTCTGGTCGATGATCCCGATGTGCGCGATCCGATCAAATTCCTCCGTGAACGCGAAATTGTCCATTTCCAGAGGTTTGGCGAGTCTCTGCGCATCACTCAGGATAACCTGAACTCCAAAAACTTCTATGCTTTCAACCCCGAGTTCGATATGAATCGCAAAAAAAGATGCAATCGCCCAAACAGCTAACCAATTAAAAAACGGCTCCCTTCACAACTGTGAAAGGAGCCGTTGTGTTTTAATGACAAGACTCTTCGTTCAAGCAACAATTCCCCACTCTCCGAACAACCAGCTTCTCAAAGACCTACTGCCACTTCTCATCACAGAGGACGCCATTTACCGTCCGACCTATCTAAATCCAAAACGTTTAACTTTATTATTCCATCTAAACTTGGGGATAAATACAATGTAGTACTTGAATACCCGTTTTGTTTCCTATAAGGGGCAGGCTCTGTGCTAAATGATGCATGTCTTTTGTCCTCCTTCTGATACTCTTTGTACAGTTGGCAGACCACACTTCTATTGTATCAAAAGGAGTCTTTTTGCATATGTACCGCTAAAGCTTTTTGGAACCCCCGGTATTGCCAGAGTTTTTTCTTTACAGTCAAGACCACCGGTTCAACCGATGGCTTGCTCCACCCCTAAAAGGGGTTATTACCGGCTTAGCCCCTAAAAGGGGCACTGAATTATATTATCGCATCACACGCACTTCAACCCGTGAACGGGTCACAAGATTTCTTCCGATGTTGTACGATAATTTTAAGCATGGTTTTAACGTCAGCTGGGCTTGCATAAAGCTCGCCCTCTTTCTTGTAGCTCCGCTCTTTTTTCTTCCCCCGGTAGAACCGGGGGCTTATTTCCACGTCTAAAGACACCAAGCAAAGTTCCCCGGACTAAAAATAGTCCGGGGAACCAAAAAGGAGAGAGTGGGGTTAGCATTTTTTCTTTCTGAGCACAAACAGGCTCAATGCAGCAGCAACGCAAATCAGCGCGGAAAGCGTGTCCGCCTCGCCGGTTGCTGCGGGTTTGGACGCCGAAGCACCTTGAAGTGAAGTGAGCCCTGTATAGGCAGCTGTCAGCGAGCGGACGGCATCGTCCACCCTGCCCTGATCCTCTTCTTGGGTCAGCGTCTCATCGTCGAGAAGCTGTTCCGCCTCGTGCAAAGCCTGTTCAAACGCCTGCACCGATTCGGGAGAAAAGCCTGATAAGTCGATGTCTGCCACATGTTGGACAAGCTGAGAGAGCAATGTTTTGTCCGCCTTGAGCCGGAGGGCGAGAAGCGCATTCAGCAGGCTGTCCGCCGCGCTGTCAATCTCCTGCTGGGTAGACTTGGAATTGTCGAGTACTGCGAGGGCAGTGTTGAGCGCCTGGGTAAATTCCTCTTGTCCAGCAGAAACATAGTGTGTCAAATCAATTGTTTCAGCGTAGGCAACCGCCGCACGCAGAGAGTCCCACTGCTTCAGGATAAGGGCTTCCATTGCCGCTTCGAGAAGCTCTACCGCCTCATCCACTTCCCCAACGAGGGCATCGGGATCCAACGAAACTGCTTGGGCTGCCTCAAGCGCGTCCACAAACGGTTGCGCATTGTCGTAGTCGTCGGGGTTGAGCTGCTCTGCAGCCTGAATGAGTTCATTCAAGCGAGTCTTGTCCCCTGCCTGGAAGTCGAGCAGATGGATTGCCTTCATAAGCTCAGGCCATGCCTGGTCCACCTGTTCTTGGGTCGAGGCTGTGCTTTCATATACTCTGGTTGCGTGGTTAAACGCATCCATAAATTGTGTTTTAACGGTTGGGATGAGGGAGTCAACCTGGCCGCTTTCAATCGCCGCGGCAGCGTAATCAAGTACCGCTTTCAGGATTGTCTTGTTTGTCTCAACCACGGGGAGAAGGGGGAGCTCCTCTGTCAAGTCAAAATTGGTGTAGCGGACGCCCGATGTCACTGTTTCGCCGACGGTAAGACGGAGGAATACATCTGCCGGGGAAGAGACGCTGGAATTCGCCTGAATCGCCTCTGAATTGAAGAGCTCGTTTGCTGTGGCAGTGACCGACTGCACGCCGGATCTGAGCACAAAGGTGACCTCTTTGTCTGCAAGTGCAGCAAGGGTCTCGCTGCGCAGTTCAAGAAGATTGTTTATTTTCGGTTGTTCCACTGAGAGTTCAATCCTGACCGGACCGCTGGCAGCCTCAACTGCCTCGAGCAGCTTTTGGTCGTCAAAGTTCACTGAATAGGAACCGGCTGCGGACACAGCAGTTGCAAGGTCTTTCCGCTCTGTGCCATTGAATGTAACCGGGAAGGAGACATCAGCTGGCTCAGCCGACTCCCAGATTTCAATCTCCACTATACGCGCCTGGTTGTCCCCGCTCTCCTGCGCGTCGAAGAGAACGCGAACGCGGCTGGTGGACACCGGCTCAAAGCTCGCCTGTGTCCAGGCGCGGTCGTTGCCCGTAACAGCGGCAAGGGACTGCCACTCCGCCCCATCCCAGTACTGGAGCTTGTAATTGGTCATTCCGTATCGGGCGGCCTTGGTCTCAAGGGTGGGGACTCCCGCTGTGCCAAAGTTATCCTGCAGGAAGGTCAGGTCAATGGCGGAGATCGTTTTGACAGAACCAAAATCCACTTGGTACCAGTCAGGCCACACGCCTGGTGTTCCGTCCGACCAGCCTCCCTGGCTGCCCCACTTATTGCCCGTCCGATCTCCATCCACTGCAGATTCGTTGGAGTAATCCCCCCACTCTGCTTTGGTAAAGGAGGAGGAGCGGACAGTGGTTTCCTCGGCACGCGCGAGGTTGGGCGCGTCGCCATTGAGAATAGTACATTGACCCGAAAGGCCGTCAAACGAAGCGTTAACCACAATGGGCTTGCCCACAGTGCCGCGTTCGGTGAGTGCCATCGAACCGGAGGGGCGGATGACAACCTCTTCGCTGTCACTTGTGAGTTCCACCCCGCTGAAACCGGTTAGGTCGATTTGTTTCCCGCTGTCAATCGTTCCGGTCACCTCCAGCCAAACCTCATCTCCGACATAGTTGAGCGCAGGCTTTGAAGGAGAAACTGCAATCGATACAACTTGAGATGTGTTGACGCGGACGCTTAGCGTTTGCGAAAGTTCCCCGTAATGGACGGTAATTTCCGCAATTCCGTCCCGCAATCCTTTCACGATTCCAGTCTCCTGATCAATCGAGAGGATGTCGGGATTGTCCACCGCATAGCTCATCGCCTTGGGTGCGAGAGAAAGGGTATCTCCTTCCTCGGTGTGTGCGGTGACGGTAATCTGAGCATCTGCTGCAATACCTGCGTATTCGGCGATCTCGCCGATTTCAAGGATCTCCCGATCAATTGCGGCGTTGATCGCGACTACCTGGGCCGGCTCCCGAACCACATCGTAGCTGCCCGAACCGAGCCCTTTGTACACAATATAACCGTCTTCCAGTGAGCCGGCAACTGTCTGACCGTTGATGACCGCAGTGTTAGACGTCCGTCCAAGCGCCGGAACATAGAGGTCTGCCGTTGTTCCAACCGGGATTTCAGCGTGCATAGTCAGCCTGCCGCTTGTGAGATCCTGATTCCACTCCGAGGTAATCCTCCCGTAGGAGGTCATGGTGGATGCTTTGACCTGCTCAAGGTCGTCGGGCAGGTAGGGTTTGATCACAATCTGTTTGTAGCCGGGCTGCGCATGGTCGATCCCAGCGAGATAGCGGTAAAACCATTCCTGAATGTGCCCCATCATGCAGTGGTTCTGGGAGGCGTTCATATCCCAGAACTCGGGCAGGGAGGTGCGGCCGTTTTCGATAAAATACCAATAGGAAGGCATTGTCTTGTTGGTTGCCATTTTGTACACAACATCGGAACGCCCGTATTTGCCGAGCACCACAAACATCTGGCGCAGGCCGACTTCACCGGTGGAGAGGTGCCAGCCGCGGCTCTCGATGTTGGCGACGAGGTTGTCGAGCACCCGGTCAATCTGGTCGTCCGGCACAAGCCCCGCGAAGAGCGGGCAGGCGTTGCTCGCCTGGCTGCCCGAGCCGTACTGCCCGGTTTCTTCATTATAATAAGTCTTGTTGAAAGAAGATTTGATTTCTGCGGCGAGCTCGCGGTAAGCCTGCGCATCTTCCGGACGGTTCAGTTTGTCCGCGATCTGGCTCATCACGTCAACGAGGTTGTAATAGGTCGCGCTGACCACCAGGCCGAGCGGGGTGGAGGTGTCGTAGCCGCCCCAGTCGCCGAGGCCGAAGTTCACGAGGTTGTCCTGCGACTGGGATTTGATGTAATCGATGTATTTGGCCATCATGGGATAGGCGATCTCGAGCAGCGAGTCATCCCCATAGACCTGGTAGGTGTACCAGGGGTCGAGAATCGCCGCGCCGCCCCAGGTCGGGTCGCTGCGGAAGCCGCCGCTGAACACGGGGTATTCCGGTGCAATGCTCGGCATCATCCCATTTTCAAGCTGACTCTCGGTCATGTCGAGGGTGATCTTTTTCATCCAGGATTGGATGTCAAAGTTGTACGCCATAGAGTAATACATCAGGTGGCTCACTTCGAGCCAGCCGAGCTTTTCCCTGTGGGGGCAGTCGGTGAGGGTGTTGTACATGTTGCTCTCGACTGAGACGTTGATGATGTCGTTGATCTGATTGAGCGTATCGCTCGACGTCTCAAAGGTGCCGACCTTGTCGTTGTCGGTGCGGATGAAGTAGCCGCGGAAGTTGTCAGTTGTGAGCTCGACCGGGCAGTTTTTCACCTGGAGGTATCGGAATCCGTGATACATGAAGGTGAGGTGGAAGGATTCCTCCCCTGTCCCCTTCACGGTGTAGGAATCCCAGATTGGGGAGCCGGTCGCGCCCTGGTCTACGCTGCCGTCGGCGTTGAGCAGCTCGCTCGGCCACATCTCAATCTTGGCGCCGCGGTGCTCCTCGGTGAGTCCGGTGAGCGTCATATCAAAAGTACCCGCGAAGTTGACTCCCATGTCGACGACGTAATCGCCGTTGTCGAGCCGATTGATGCCAACTGGGGTGATCTCCCGCTGCACCCGGAGAGGGGGCATGTTGCGGGCGGAAAGCTCCTTTGTGGGAGAATCCACGATTCCCGCGCTGCTCCAGCTCGAGCGATCGGTGCCGTATTCCGCCCAGCCGGGCACCTCTTTGGTCGCGTCGTAGTCCTCGCCGCCATACCAGCTTGAGAATACGATTGGGCCGTCGGTCTGCTTCCAGGATTCATCCGAAACAATGGTTTGAACCGAACCGTCCCGATTGGTGATTTCAAGCTGTGCGAGCAGCTTGTCCTCTCCCAGTTTGTAATCGTGTTTTTGATACCGCCCCGGCGTGGAACCGACGTTGTACATCCCGTTGCCGAGCTGGACGCCGATCGCGTTGCCGCCGTCATTCAGATAATCGGTCACGTCGTAGGTGACGTACATCACCCTGTCCTTGAAATCGGTTTCACCCGGGTCAAAGACTGTATCCGCAATATTTTTTCCGTTGATGCGCGCCTCGTAGAGACCGAGCCCGGTGATGTAAAGCCGGGCGGAAGCGACCTGATCCTTGTCCACCTCAAACTCTTTGGCAAACAGCGGCAGAGCGGTGGAATTCCCCTCAATGCGGGGAGCGGATTCCCGGTCAATTGAAACGGACGAAACTGGGGTAAACGTTTCCCCATCTTGTGAAATCTCAACATCGTATTGTTTGGGATAGTTGGGGCAGATGTCCCCATCGATCGAAACCGCATCGGTGCGTCCATACAGTTTAAAGGTATCGAACGCAGTGCTCTCCCCCAAATCGATTGTGATCAAAATCGGATCGCCGCTGAGGTCGGTTCCAGCCAGGCCGCCGGTGGAATAGCCGTGCGAGCCGTCCATCAGCCCGTCGGTCAGACAGGAGGCTGACCAGGAACCGGAGGGGGTGAGCTGGTTGGTCGAAGTGACCGACTTGCCCGCCGCGAGGTTAACCGAAGGAGCACTGCTCGAATAGATCTCCCACTCCATAAATTGAAGTCTCTGAATGTTCTCCGCCGCTGCCCGCAGGCCGACCTCGTTGACTTTGAGCCGGACGTACCGCGCAGTTTGCGGTTCAATGGAATTGGTGATGATGTGCTTGGTCGTGACCGCCGTGTCCTTGCCAATCCAGGAGGCCTTCCAGTCGGACTCCTCGGTGAACGCCATCTCCCACCAGGCGGTATCGCTCCAGGTGGAAGGGGTTCCGTTTGCATCCCATACCATGACCTTCCAGTAGACGCGCTGGCGGGACTGTAGTGGAGTTCCCCCGTAGAGGATACAGGAATTTTTGTCGGACTGTTGTGTGGTATCCCACAAATCCCCCTCGTCATTGTCAAGCTTTTGCTCTGAGGATGCGACGAGGATGCGGTACTTTGTCTGCGCCTGGTTCATCCCGTCGGAACTCAGCTTCCAGGCAAGATTGGGCTGTGCGATGTCGACTCCGAGCGGATTTTGATGGTTTTCCACCGTCAGCTCTCCAACTCGCAGCGTACCGGTGGGCTGGGATGACAGTATCCCCGGCTCATCCGGGAGTGCCGCCGCGTTTACAGCGCTGCTGGCCAGCGGGGTGGCGAGTAGGCAGGCTGCGAGCAGCAGGCTCAGGATGCGTTTGCTTTTTTTCATCATTCTCCTCCTCTTTTGTTCTTTTTGATTTCATCCGTTTTTTCTGAATGCTACAATGAGATTTTTGTACAACGATGCACTTTTCACAAAATAATCCAATCAAAAAAACTGATTCTATTTTAACTCAATAATAAACCAGTACACTTAAAAAAACAATAGAACAAATTGCCTGATTTATACAAAAATATTGCTTTTTTACGGGACAAAAAGGGAGTTGAATTTTTTTTTGGATTGTGTTACAGTAAAATTACGAGCGGTATTCTCACGAAACTGCATCGGATGAGCTTCTTTATTTTAATCACAGCCTGTATCCGCCATGGAACGGGACGATCCCATGGGTTCACGCTCAAATTTTTTGGGGGTGATCGCATGAAACTTGGAATTCTTGGCGCTGGAAAGGCCGGATTTGCCCTGGGCAAATATTTCGGTGAGCGCGGCATCCCACTCGCGGGATATTTCAGCCGCAGTCCGCACAGCGCCGCAGAGGCAGCAGCATTTACAGGTTCAAAACAGTATTTAACATTGGAAGAAGTTGTAAAAGCAAGTGATACCCTGCTGATCACCACACCGGATGGGGAGATCAGCCACATATGGGACCGCATCAAACAGCTGTCGATTCAAAATAAAATTCTCTGCCATTGCAGCGGCAGTCTCTCATCTGCTGTTTTTTCAGGCATCGAAGCGCTGGGGGCATTCCCCTGCTCGATGCATCCCCTGCTGGCAATCAGCGACAAGCTGCGCGCACACGAGCAGCTTGCCCACTCGTTTTTCACACTAGAAGGAGACCCCCGCGCAGTCGCGCCGCTGAAAGAGCTTCTCATTCGCTGCGGCAACCCGGTGCGGGTGATCCGCGCGCAGGACAAACCGAGCTACCATGCAGCTGCCTGTATTGCGAGCAATCTCGTCGTCGCCCTCGCACAGACGGCAGCGGAGCTCCTCTCGGGTTGCGGCTTTTCCGAAGCCGAGGCCATTGAGGCGCTCGCCCCTCTGCTCACCCAAAACGTGAAAAACATCTGCTCCCACGGCGTCGCAGGCGCTCTGACCGGACCGGTCGAGCGGGGCGACAGCCAGACGATCGCCTCCCACCTCGCCTGTCTCGAGGGGGATGACCGGGAGCTGTACCGATTGCTGTCCACAAAGCTCCTCCCGATTGCGCGCACAAAGCATCCCGGGAGGAAGGATACTGCTCTTCAAAAACTTTTGGAGGGAACGGGCAATGAAAAACACAGTTGTGACATTTGCACAGGCAAAGCAGGAACAGAATAAACTGACCATGCTCACCGCCTATGATTACTCGACAGCCAAGCTGATCGACGGGGCGGGTGTGAACGCCATCCTTGTCGGCGATTCACTGGGCATGGTCTGTCTCGGTTATGAGGACACCCTATCCGTCACAATGGAGGATATGATCCACCACACGGCAGCGGTCTCCCGCGGGGCAAAAAATGCCCTTGTGGTTGCAGACCTGCCGTTTCTTTCCTATCATATCTCGACCAGCGAGACGGTACGCAACGCGGGGCGACTGGTCAAAGAGGGCCGTGCCCAAGCAGTCAAACTCGAGGGAGGGACGGCATTTGCCGAACAGATCGAGGCCATCACCCGGGCGTCGATCCCGGTCATGGCACACATTGGGCTCACTCCCCAGTCGGTCAATGCATTCGGCGGCTTCAAGGTACAGGGAAAAACCCAAGAGGCGGCGCAAAAGCTGCTCGACGACGCGCGGGCAGTGCAGCGGGCAGGGGCTTTCGCAGTTGTGCTCGAATGCGTCCCCGGTCCCCTGGCGGCGCGGATCACCCAGGAGCTCTCCATCCCCACCATCGGCATCGGCGCGGGGGCTGGATGCGACGGACAGGTGCTCGTCTATCAGGATATGCTCGGGATGTTCTCAGAGCTCACACCGAAGTTCGTCAGGCAGTTCGCCCCGGTCGGGGAGCTGATGCAGCAGGGATTCACCGACTACATCCGCGCAGTGCAGGATGGGTCGTTCCCCGCACAGGAGCACGGGTTTGAGATGGACGAACAAATTGTTGCAACACTTGTTTGAGGAGGAAAGAACATGAAGGTGTCAACTACAATCGCAGAGGTGCGCAGCCAGGTCAAGGAGTGGAAACGGCAGGGGCTGTCGGTCGGGCTCGTCCCGACGATGGGGTATCTGCACGAGGGACATCAGAGCCTGATCGCCCGCGCTGCCCGGGAAAATGACCGGGTGGTGGTGAGCGTCTTTGTCAACCCAATCCAGTTCGGTCCGTCGGAGGATTTGGAGAGCTATCCCCGCGATTTTGAACGGGACTGCACCCTCTGTGAAAAGACGGGGGCAGATCTGGTCTTTCACCCCGAAGCAAGCGAGATGTACGCGGAGAATTTTTGCACCTATGTGGACATGGACCGCCTCACCAAGGGACTGTGCGGCGCCTCTCGCCCGGTTCACTTCCGTGGGGTGTGCACTGTGGTGTCCAAACTGTTTCACATCGTCACCCCTGACCGGGCGTATTTTGGACAGAAGGACGCCCAGCAGCTCGCTGTGATCAAGCGGATGGTGCGGGACCTCAGCATGGATGTGGAAATCGTCGGCTGCCCGATCATCCGGGAGCCGGACGGGCTCGCCAAAAGCTCCCGCAACACCTATCTCAGCCCGCAGGAGCGCCGTGCTGCTGTTGTGCTCAGTCAAGCGCTCGCAGAGGGGCGCAAGGCACTCGCAGAGGGGGAACGGTCCGCCCAAGCAATCACCGGGATTATCCGGGGCGTGCTGGAGAGCGAACCGCTCGCCCAGCCGGAATACGTTGAACTCGTCGACTGGGAGACGCTCGAGCCGGTGGAAACGGCGGACCGCCCGGTGCTCGCCGCCATCGCGGTGCGCATCGGCACAACCCGGCTGATCGACAATTTTGTTTTTGAGGAGGGACCGGAATGCAACTGACAATGCTCAAAGGGAAAATCCATCGCGCGGTTGTCAAACAGGCAGAGCTCTCCTACGTCGGCAGCATTACGGTCGATCCCGATCTGCTCGACGCGGCGGGCATTTTCGAGTACGAGCAGGTACAGGTGGTGGACATCGAAAATGGCAGCCGGCTGGAGACCTACACGATTGCAGGGGAGCGCGGCTCTGGGATGATTTGCCTCAACGGCGCGGCTGCCCGCTGCGTGCAGGTGGGCGACCACATCATCATCATGGCCTATTGCCAGCTGTCCCCGGACGAGGCGGCAAAGCATCGCCCCAAGGTGGTCTTTGTCGACGGAGAAAACGCCGTTCAAACGGTTTCATGCTACGAGGAGCATGGCAGGCTGACGATGGCATAGAAGTTGTGCGCGGGAGAAGGCATTCTCCTGCGTTTTTCTTTACATCCCGTTCCCTGCATGTTACAATAAAAAACAATAAGAATGCTTTTCAGGGGGGATTTTCGTGACAGATTCTACTCAGCTTTTACTCGTGGTTGTCCTTGTCGCCATCGGGATCGCCGCCCTCATTGCAGCGGGCTGCCTGCAGGCTGGGCTGCGCACCAAACGGGTAGCCTATCCACATCTCATTCAGAACTGGCAGCGGGCGCAGCGATATGTGATTCTGCTGTTTGTCATCGGCGGCCTGCTGGTCGTCTGCCCACCCATATCTCAGCTGACGGTGAGCTTCCAGACGACCTCGTCCCGTTCCTCCCCCACGCTGGAGGATGCGTTGGGCCAGGTGGAACAGGAGGAGTTTCTCATCGCCGTTGAGGGAGGGATGCTGAGCGAAGCGCGGCAACAGCTCGAGCAGGGTGCAAACCCAAACGCCGCCTATCCAGATGACGACCTCAACGCCTTGATCATGGCCTGCATCAACAACGATGAAGCGATGGTCGGACTACTGCTCGAATACGGGGCGGACCCCGACTGCCCCAGCCCGGACGGCGGACTGACTCCGCTGATGTATGCGGGGGAAAACCCCAAGGTGGTGAGCAGGCTCATTGAAGCGGGGGCGGACGTCAATGCAGTGGATTACGAGGATCTCTATACCCCGCTCGCCGAGGCTTGCGCTGCCTACCGATCGGAGGAATCCGCCCGTCTGCTGCTGAAAAACGGCGCAGACGTCAACTACCGCACCAGCGACGGGCTCACTGCCCTCACCTATCTCATCTCGATGGAAGACGGCTACGATCCGCAGCAGATTGAGCTTCAGCTCTCACTGGTCAAACTGCTGATCGATCACGGCGCAGTGCCAGACAGCGGGCCGTTCGGACAAAGCGATTATGCGTACGTCGAGGAGATAGTTAACGAACAGCTCTCGCGGCTCTCTGACACAGACCGTCGCAGCAATTATGAGCGCGCAGCAGGAGAACTTCTCTCTTTACTCCAACCCGAAACAGAGGGATAAATCAGCACACGACTTATAAATAAAGGTAATAAATTAGCACTCTAAATTATAGAGTGCTAATTTTAACTGTTTATTAATAAAATATCTATTATTTATTCATTTTTTAGAATTAGAATATAGTTGTTGAAAGAAACAAAGGCTATAAGAAAGAAGATGGTTGCAATGTGCACCCGATGTTTCGATCAATCCGTTCACTTTACAAAAATCGATGCTATTTTGGAGGGATTTGTATGTTTGATCTGATGCCTTTTGAACACAGAGGAAGAAACCTGTTCAATTTCTTCGACGACTTTGAGAAAAACTTCTTTGGCGACCTCAGCACTGACTTTGCACAATTTCGGACCGACATTCTGGATAAAGGAGATCATTACCTCCTTCAGGCGGAACTGCCGGGCTTCCATAAAGAGGATATCAACATCGACCTGAGCGACAACGCGCTCACCATCCGGGCAGAGCACAACGAACAAAATGATGAAAAGGACGACAAGGGCAACTACATCCGCCGCGAGAGAAAGTACGGCTCGTTCGTCCGCAGCTTCAGCACCGAGGGCATTAACCCCGACGCGATTTCCGCCGAGTACAACAACGGCGTACTCGAGCTCAAACTGCCCAAACAGGCGCTACCTGAGCCGCAAAGCAGAAAAATCGAAGTAAAATAACCCGGCTCGCAGAGCGGGCACAGAGAAGAATCCCCTTCCCAACCCGCTCTCGCCAGCTTCCACTTCCCTGCGGCGTCCTCACAAAAACTTCCGGATCCAGTGCAGAAAACACCTCTGTCTGACCGGAGTTCTGCTGCAACCGGATGTGCCGCATCGCAGGCTTCGCGGGATTGCTCCTCTGAACCAACGGCGTGTAGCAATCAGCTAGGCCAGTATCCAGTACCATTCACATAGAATCATTTTATTTTGAGGTGCCGGCATCTCCGGCGCCTCTTTTTCAAATCAGCACCAAGGAGGAAAGTTGATGAACGCACAAAAATTTACCCAGAAATCACTCGAAGCGATTCAAAATTCGCAGGAACTCTCCCTGGAACATCAGAACATGCAGATTGAAGCCGAACACCTGCTCTACGCTCTGATCACGCAGGAACAGGGGCTCATCCCCCAGCTGCTGCTCAAGATGGGGGTCAACCTCGAAGGGTTTGAGGCGGAGGTCAAGCGCGCGGTTGACAGCTTTCCTCACGTCAGCGGCCCTGGCCGGGAGGCGGGTAAAATCTATGTCTCGGGCGAGATGGACCGCACACTGATTGAGGCGGAAAAAATTGCGGCCAACATGAAGGACGACTATGTCTCGGTCGAACACATCTTCCTCGCGCTGCTCCAGTCCCCCAACGACAGGATCAAGGAAATTTTCCGTACCTTTGGCATCACCAAGGATAAATTTTTAAAAATACTCGTCTCGGTGCGTGGAAACACCCGCGTCACGAGTGACAGCCCGGAGTCGACCTACGATGCGCTCAGCCGCTATGGCACCGACCTGGTGGAGCGGGCGCGCAGCAAAAAACTCGACCCGGTGATCGGTCGTGATGATGAAATTCGAAACGTCATCCGCATCCTGTCGCGCAAATCCAAAAACAACCCGGTGCTCATCGGCGAACCGGGCGTCGGTAAAACCGCAATCGCCGAGGGGCTGGCCCAGCGGATTGTGCGGGGCGATGTCCCCCACTCGCTGCAGGACAAAACGATCTTTTCCCTTGACATGGGTTCCCTCATCGCGGGGGCGAAGTTCCGCGGCGAGTTTGAGGAACGGCTCAAGGCGGTGTTGGGCGAGATCAAAAAGAGTGAGGGCAAAATCATCCTCTTTATTGACGAGCTGCACACCATCGTGGGCGCAGGCAAGACCGAGGGCTCAATGGATGCGGGCAACCTCTTAAAGCCGATGCTCGCCCGCGGGGAGCTGCACTGCATCGGCGCGACTACCCTCAACGAGTATCGCCAGTACATTGAAAAGGACCCTGCACTCGAGCGCCGTTTCCAGCCGGTACTCGTCAGCGAACCGACAGTGGAGGACACCATCGCCATCCTGCGCGGACTCAAGGAGCGCTACGAGGTGTACCACGGCGTCAAGATTCAGGATCAGGCGATCATCGCCGCGGCAACCCTTTCCAACCGCTACATCTCCGACCGCTTTCTGCCCGACAAGGCGATCGACCTTGTGGATGAGGCGTGCGCAATGATCCGCACCGAAATCGACTCGATGCCGACTGAACTCGACGTCATCCAGCGCAAGATCATTCAGCACGAGATCGAAGAGGCGGCGCTGAAAAAGGAAAAGGATGCCCTCTCACAAGAGCACCTGCACGAAATTCAAAAAGAGCTCGCCGAAATGCGCGGAGAATTCAAATCCCTCAAGGCAAAGTGGGACAACGAAAAGGCCTCGATCGGCAAGGTGCAAAAGCTGCGGGAAAATCTCGAACAGTTAAATGCTGAAATTGAAAAGGCGGAACAGGAATACGACCTCAACAAGGCCGCTGAACTCAAATACGGCAAACTCCCCGCGCTGCAAAAACAGCTTGAGGAGGCGGAAAAGACCGCTGAATCGAGCGCGCAGAAAAACACCTTGCTGCGCGACAAGGTCACCGAGGAGGAGATCGCAAGGATCATTGAACGGTGGACAGGCATCCCGGTCTCCCGCCTGATGGAGGGAGAGCGAGAAAAGCTGCTCCATCTCGAGGACACGCTGCACAAACGAGTCATCGGTCAAAACGAGGCGGTGACCAAGGTGACCGAGGCGATCATGCGCTCCCGGGCAGGTATCCAGGATCCCAACCGCCCAATCGGCTCCTTCCTCTTCCTCGGTCCGACTGGCGTGGGCAAAACTGAACTCGCCAAGGCGCTTGCCGAGTGCCTGTTTGACGACGAGCACAGCATTGTGCGCATTGACATGACCGAATATATGGAGAAATACTCAGTGTCTCGCCTCATTGGCGCGCCTCCTGGCTACGTCGGCTACGAGGAGGGCGGGCAGCTCACCGAGGCAGTGCGCAGAAAACCCTATTCGGTCGTACTGTTCGACGAGGTGGAAAAGGCGCACCCCGATGTCTTCAACATCCTGCTTCAGGTGCTTGACGACGGACGGATCACCGATTCTCAGGGCCGCACGGTGGACTTTAAAAACACCATCATTATCCTGACCTCCAACCTCGGCTCCTCCAGCCTGCTCGAGGGCATTGGGGCAGACGGCGAGATCACCGAATCAGCAAAATTTGAGGTAAACGAACTGCTCAAACGCACTTTCCGCCCCGAATTTCTCAACCGGCTCGACGAAATCGTCTTTTACAAGCCGCTCTCCCGCCAGGATATCACCGCGATCGTCGACCTGCTCATCGCAGACCTCAATCGCCGTCTCGCCCCCAAACAGCTCTCCTGCGAGGTCAGCGAAGAGGCGAAGCAGTTTATCATTGATCACGGCTATGACCCGGTTTACGGCGCGCGGCCTCTCAAACGGTTTGTCCAGCAGGCAGTGGAGACCCTTATTGCAAAAGAGATCATTGCAAGCGACATTCTCCCCGGGAGCAAGCTTTCTGTCACCCTGCGAGATAACCAGCTGGCAGTTCTTATCTCATAACCCAGCCATGGCTCCCCCGAAGGGGACCCGGCGCGCAGCCTATTCAGCTGCACAAAAACCACTGTCAATTGAACTATTCCGAAAAAATAGACATTGCAAAGAAATCACCTTTGAAATAGGGGAGGACTACTGAACAGCCCCAGTTTGTGCGGGCAGCCGAAAAAAGCCCCTATGTAGGAAATATTGTGTTTAAACGGAGTGGCACTGCGTGAGCGGAGCCACTCCTGTTTTTAAGATGTAATCCTATTTTCCTACATCAGAGGGTTTTTGTCTAGTGGCCGTTTTTCCTGGACCTGTTCAACTACAACAGAAGTGATTTTTAATTTACAGCAAAAATGCTCAGCCAGTACTGGCTGAGCATTTTTTTATAAAAAACGAATCGGGGGATGATTCTATTTTTTCTTTTTCAACAGGGCAAATCCAGCTCCTGCCAGGGTCAGTAAGGTAATCGCAGCGGCGATCGGCGCTGTCTCCCCTGTTTTCACGTTGCCGTTTCCGGTGCTCAGCTTGGAGTCACCTTCTAACGCAGCGCCTTGTTTTGCGGGGGCAGACGCTTCAACCGCAATCAGTCCGTCAATTGCTGCATTCAGTCCATCAACGGCATCGTTGACTTCAGCCTGGGTAGCATTTTCGTCCTCTTTTACGATTCTGGCCGCCTCATTTGCCTGATGGAAGGCTGCAACACTCTCTGCTGTGTAAGCTGCCATGTCAATCGACGATGCTTTGGCAAGCACTGCCTCGAGTACCGATTTGTCTGCGCGGAAACGCAGCGCCATCATTGCGTCAAGCAGAGCGGACTCCGCTTCTCTGACATCCTGCTGCATTGCGTCCCCATCATCAAAAACTGCTTTTGCAGCAGTCAGCTGAGCGACAAACGGCTCTGCTGTCGCCGGGGTATAAAGGTCGATCTGTGCATAAAAACCGTTTGAAAGATCGATCAGCTTGCCGAGAGAGGTTTTGTCTCCGCGGACAAATCCAAGCTTGTGGATTTCGGTCATAAGGGTCTGCCATGCCGCGTCAACCGATGCCTGGTCAGCCTTGAGGTCTGCGTCAACCGCACGGGCGTTGACAAGCGCCTCGGTGAAGGAAGCCTGTACAGACTCAATGACGTTGTCAAACTCGTCGGAATTGTAAGCAGCTTCTGCGTATGCGAGAACAGAGCGGAGGATGGTCTTATCCGAAGCTGTTTCGGAGACAAAACCGTCATCAACAGCAGCGACGAGCTTGCCATCGATCATTTCAAAGGAGAACCCGCCTGCCTGCACGCTGAATTTGGCAGTCATCTGCCCGCTGTACTCTTCCATGCCCTGGAAGGAGACGCCATCGATGTTTGTGAAACCACTGACTGCGTCTACGCTGACCGGCAGATAGAGCGTTGCAGTGGTGTTGGCCGGGACAACTGCACGGTAAGAGGTCATTTCACCCGTGTTTGTGGCTGTCCAGCCGGACTCGATCGCGCCATAATAGCTCTCATAAGAACCCTCTGCGTTTGTAATAGTTCCATTCGCATCCATTTTTGGTGCGAGAATTGTATGTTTGAACCCAGGATTTTCAAGGTCTCTGCTGATGCCCAGCATCTCCTGGTACATCCATTCCAAACAGGCTCCAAAGGAGTAATGGTTGAAGGAGTTCATGCCCGGATTGAGGAAACTGTCCTCAACCGAATAGGAATTCCAGCGCTCCCAAATCGAGGTTGCGCCGCTCTTCACAGAGTAGAGCCAGGATGGGAATTGGTCCTGTGTGAGGAGCTTGTAGGCATAATCGGTTGCCCCTGCGCCGGACAGGGAGGGAAGAATCACGTTTAAGCCCAGGAAGCCAACCGCAAGGGTGTCTTCTGCATATCCGGGGCGAATGCTGCTGTTTTCATTTTTGATGCTTTCGAGCAGCTTGGAAAGGAGGTACTCCTTGTGCGCTTCATCGCGGTAAAAACCGAGTTTTAAAGCCCAGCAGATCGCAGTTTGGGAATTGTCCACATAGGAATAATGGTAGTCGTTGCCCGGGTCATCCTGCATGTTGTCCGCAGATGCGCTCAGGATGTTTCCCTGCGCATCCAGGTACTTGTCCATGTAGAACGCTTTTGTCTCTGCAAAGATGGTGTTGTATTTTTCGACCTTGTCCTGATCGCCCAGAGCCTCTGCCATCTGCGCCATCAGCAGCGCATCGTATGCGCGGTACATCACGTTCAGGTAAGGGGTTGAGCACGCCTGGAGGGCAACCCAGTCGCCGTAATTGACTTTGTTGTACGCCTCGCCGTTTGCGCCGACAGCGTCCATGTACTTATCCATTTGGTCAAAGCTCTTTGCGACAATTGAAAGGTCGCCTGTCTGCTGCCACAGAGTCCACGGCATGACAATGCCTGTATCACTCCAGCCGCTGTTCGGGGTGGAACCGCCATACATGGCAATCGGCATGACGCCGCCGTACATGTCATTGTTGTTCGCCGCGAAGTTGTCACTGATGTCGATATAGTTTTGTAGGAAGGATACAGAATCAAAGTTGAACACAGCAGTTCCAGCAAACAGCTGGGCGTCGCCCGACCAGCCGAGTCGCTCATCTCGTTGCGGGCAGTCGGTCGGAACCGAGAGGTAGTTGTCCATCTGGCTCCACATGACGTTGCTGACCAGTTTGTTGAGCTCTGGAATATTGGTCTGAATTTCGCCTGTCTGTTTCAGAATAGACGTGATGGGTTTTCCGACCACATTTTTGATGGTGACCGGTTTGGTCGCCGTGATCTGGACATACTGGAACCCGAAGAAGGTGAAGTCGGGCCGGTAGGTCACCTGCTGGTCTTTTCCGAAAGTGTAAACCGCGGTTTTTTCGCCCCGGAGGTTTTCGGTATAGATGGTGCCTTTGGGTCCGGTGCTGCCAGCCTGGCTGGGATCCTCAAAATTCGGGTTTTCATTTCCGTCGTTGAGCATCTCAACATGGCTGAACACAACCGTCGTTCCAGAGGTTGCTTCCATCTCGGTTTCGAGCACACCTGCGATGTTCTGGCCAAGGTTGACGATGAGGCGCTGGCCGGGCAGGATGGTGACGTCTTTGGTAAAGTCAACGTATCTGTCGACAACAACTTCGCCCAGTACATGCTCAGAAGTTCCGCCATCCTGGACGGAAGGATTGATGTCGGTATACAGGAAGGAATTGGGCTGCGGGTACTGATCTCTGGCCTCGTTGTAATAGGAAGCGGCAGCGCCGTTGTTGGAGAGAAGCTCGCCCTCATAAGTGACGATGTTGACGTCCTTCCAATCTTCGCCATATGTAAAACCAGGCAGTTTCCAGCCCGAAACCTCTTTGTTCGCGTCGTATTTTTCACCGCCCCATGTCACGCCGTCCACAAAGTGTTCCGGGTCGGTTGTTGCGTCGGGGTCAAAAGAGCCGTCGCTGTAAAAATCATGGTTATAAATAGGGCCGTTGTTGTCGTATTTCCAGCTGTCGTCCGTCGCAATGACATCCTGTGACCCGTCGGCGTATTCGATCACCAATTTTCCAATGAGTGCAAGGTCGGACTCGCCAACGTTATCACCTTTGAGAATATTGCGATAGTGCCCACCGGCAATGTCACCCTTATACCATCCGCGTCCAAGCTCGGCTGACAAGGCGATTTTCTCGCCGTCTAAGTAGTCGGTTACATCAAAGGTTTGGTAAGTAATGTAGTCGTTGTAGTTCACCCAACCCGGATCAAAGGCGGTTTCAATTTCACCTTTGACCAGTTTGTCATTGATGTACGCCTTGTAAATTCCCAGAGCCGCCATGTAAAGCTTGGCGCTTTTCACTGTCTTTTCGGATGAAATTTCTTTTTCCGTCCTCAGCATTGAGACTGCATAGCCGGTTTCACCGGGAGAGATCCACTCTGCTCCGTCCCAATTGTCAATACCGGTTGAAAATGTGGATTCCCCTGTTGCGGAGTTCCCTTGGTTGTCCCAAACTGTTACGCTGTAGGAATAGTCTGTGTTTGGCTCCAGCTCTTTTTCCCCTGCGTACTTAACAGCGATGCTGTCGTCGCTTGCCACAACCCCGCTGTCCCATGCCACAACGCCGTCAGCATCCTTGACGACAATCTGATAGGCCGCCTGAGCTGCGCCGATTCGGTTGGAATCCATTTTCCAGCCAAACCGCGGGGAATCGACATCAACTCCCTGTGGCTGTTCCACATATTCCACTGTAAAGTCGTACAAGCTCAGTTGCGAGCTGATGCTTTGGTCTGGAATTGCCATTGCCCCGGTTGCCGAGAAGAGGGCTGAAAACGTCAGCGCACTTGCGAGAACAATCGACAAAACTCTGTTTCTCTTTTTCATTTCTTGATCACGCTCCTCAATTTTTGAATGATACAAAGTTGGTAGAATTGTCATGTACTACAATGTCAAAAGGACTCTCTCTTGCTGGGTGGCTCTTTCTTACATGAACCTCTTAAAACACAACTGTGCTGCGCCATCCCTTGATGACAGGTTGTTCTACACCTCTTTTCTTTTTTAATTTTTGTCAAAACCCACTGCAATCTGCATTGAATTTTACAGTTTTATTTTATCATTTCTATAAAATTCACACAACAACGCCAGGGAGCAGGAATGGTTACAAGAGGGAACATGATTCACACTTTGCCGAATCGCTTTCTCTCCAATTTTAAGAACCGATGGACCGATCAACCAAACAAGCGCCGGACTCCAAAATGGAATCCGGCGCTTGTAAAATTCAATCTATTCTATTATTGTATCATTTTTTAGTGCATTTTTCTCTTTTTGAACACAAGTGTTGCCGCTCCAGTGAGCAGAAGCAGAATGCTGCCCACAAAAATCATTGCCGTATTGTCGCCCGTGCTCGGCTGAGACGCACCCGTCTCGGAGGAGTTGTCCGGCTGGGAAGTGGAGGGCTCTGGCTCAGAGGTGGATGGTGTGTCAGAGGAGGAGGGAGTGTCCGTTTCCTCAACTGCAACAGCTGTATATGCAGCCAGCGTGACGGAACCAGTCATGCCATAATCGGCAAAATCAGGAATATAGTTGCTCCATCCGGGATAGCCTTCGGGCAGGAACTTGTTGCGCAAAGAACTTGTGACACGCACCTCAATGGTGTTCTCACCCGGGGTTACAACCCCCGTGAGATCCGCCGTGCAGGTGTCGATATTCACATCCACCTGTTTTCCGTTGACAAAGACGGCTGCCGTCCCGCCGCAGAACGAATCCGCCTGGAATACGAGGCGATTTTGTGCAGACCAGCTGTCCGGGAGGGTGAAGGTGTTGCTGTAGGTCCCGACGCCGGAAACCGTAGGCCCAACCTGTTCGATGTCCTTCCACGGTATCAGTGCGGTTCTCCCCACCTCAATCTGCACCTTGTTTGTGGTGTAGGTGACTTCGGTGGAACTATGGCCAGTCCCGCGGTCTTCAGTGCGGGTGACCTTGTCGCCCGGTTCCCAAGATTCCACCGTCAAATTCCACTGGTTGAGCGTGATGTCATCCGGCACTTCTGCCGTCACCTGATCGGTGCTGCCGTCACTGTAGCGGACAGCAGCAGCGCCGCTCTGCGGAACCTGCAACACAAATTTGCCGTTTTCCACCGTGACCTTCTCTACATTTTCGGTTTCGATGACCGTTTTGGCAGCTTTGTCATTTGGATCCAGCGCGAACACAACGACTTCTCCTGGGGCAATGTCAACATTTAAAACGGTTCGTCCATCCGAGTAAGAATACGCGCCGATTTCTTCTACATTGTTGCTCCAGGTGTCATAGGTATAGGGCTTGTAAATCCCCTCTACCGAAATCTGTCCGGTATAATTATCTGTATCTTCATACATGTAGTGATACACATAGAGATAGGTGGCATCCTCTGCTTTGCGCATGGTGGTGAGAAGCTTCTGGTTGGGCTGCACAAATTCTGCGCGGGGCTTTACACCGAGCGACTGCAGCGCATCCTTTGCCTGAGCCTGTGTCTTGACCGTTTTGACAGTGTCCAGCGCCTTGATCTGGGCCATCACCTCTGCAAGCTCGGCGTCCTTGCCGTCGTTACTTCCAGTAGTGATCGCAGCACTTTTATTGGTTTTAATTGCACCATCAAATATGTCTTCTACGGTTGTGCCGTCAACAATGACAACCGGCAGGCCATCTTTGGCCCACTCATAGAGTACTTTTGCGCTTTCCAACGGCAGTTCTTCCTGGTAGAGGATCAATGCCTTGTAGCCGACGCTGTCCGCCTGGACAATTCCGTTTTCACAGGTGATATCTTCATCCTGCAGCAGGTAGGGTGAAAAGTAATCATAAGTATAGCCTGTATCCTGCAAAGAGGTGTCTTCCCAATAATAGCCCTTATGCTGGCGAAGATAGTTTTGATTCTGATGATCTTCACGGGGAAAGGCACGGTGTCTTGTTTTACAATAGACGTAATCTGTGCGCAGGATTCCAATATCCATTTGAGAAATGCCCTGCATCAAAACAGACTGCAAACGTGCAATATGCTCGCCCCAAACTGCTGGATAATCAATTGCGTTGGGTTGACGTTTGTTGTAGCGTTCCGAAAACATCGGCATCATACCTTCATATCCAGGCCAGGTACAATTATCCTCCGGGCCGAACGCAGAGGAGTAACCATGTGTTACTGTCTTCTGAATACCGGATGCAAACTGAGTGTAGATCGCCTGACAAAGATAGTTATTACTATACTTATAATCGCCGTACATAATTGCATTTGTTTCGGAAGAATAGACTTTGTCATATAGATGAGCCGCACCCGACTGACCGCGAAAGCTATCCAGATCGGTGGCAAAGGCAAGAGATTCTGTCTCTACAAAATCCAAGCTTTTAGCTGGAGTGGAGATTTCCAGTTCTTTACCGTAAGAATTTTGTGCACGCAGCGTGATATTGAACTCATGCAGCCATTCGCGTATGACATCAAGACAGTTTTCCATATATAGTTCCGTATTTGTCTGATAGAGATCGTTACGAACCTTGGTTGCAAGCTCAGCGTCGTCCAGTGTATAAGGATAAACTCTAGGCATGTTAAACTTATACTCCGACATTATTAACACAGGTAGATATTCACTCACATCATATCCACGGCGTGATTGAAATTCATTCAAATAATCTTTGCTCCAAAGGTTTCCAGTGTTATCAATCCCCTTGGGATTGAGTTCCAGGGAATCCATAAACATGGTGACGTTGCCGTTTTCTTTAATGAGCTCACGCAGTTCTGGTGTCAGAACTGTTTTCTCCCAATAGTCAATCAGAGCATTGGCTCCCTCTTTGGAGTAATAATTGATGGTGTAGGAATTGGAAATTGCCGGCTTGTAGCTTTCGCTGGTCCCATACTGCCAAAAGGCAAACAGGGTGTAGCTGCCGTCGGAGGGCGCGGTATAGCGGATGCTCCAGGACCCGTCCGGATTCTGGGTGGCAAGGTCGGTCACATCGGTGAGTGAATCGCTCTCGAGATTCGTTGCCCCGCTTTCGGTGGCTTTTGCCACTTTTGCAGCAGTGACTTTCACAAGACGGATTTTGGTCGCATTTTCTGTCAGCTCAGCCTGTGGGAGCACCCCGTCATACGTTTCCCCCGGCGCCAAATCAATTGTCCTGTAACCGAGCTCCTGAGAGGCCGCCTCCTCATCCGGGTTGATGCTGACAAGGTTGGATGTGGACCAGTGGGTGCCGCTCGTGAAGCTCACGCCCATCCCGAGCTTTGTGCATTCTTCCACAACCAGCTGGGAGTCATGAATCCACTCCTCAGAACCCCATGCATAGGTTGCGTCGTCGAGATACTCCGATTCGTCCAGAGTCACAAATTCGACAGCTCCAAAACCGTAGTCGTAGAGCTCCCGGATCGATTCCCGAATTGTCTCGTCGGTGTGAAGGCCCTCCGCCATCCACCACCGTGCGGCGGGTCGCTGCTCCATCGAAGGGTTCTCAAACCGTGACTCGATTCGGCTCGCAAAATCTGGTCTGGAATTCGCCGCACTTGCGAATACCGATGCTGTGGACACGAGCATCGATGTGCAGAGCACAGCAGCTAAAATCTTCTTTAACTCCATTTTTTCCTCCTAGTACACTGTTTGTCGAAATTTGAAAAAATAATTTTTTCATCTCCTAGTTTACAATTTTTATGAATTTCTAACAACAACCTGAGGGAGCATAAATTGTTACAGATAGGAGCATTTTTTGTAGTTTCCTCTGTTTTTTACTTTACAGCATATTTTTTATTGGGTATAATGAGAAATAGAAAAGCAATAAAATGTTGTTTTAGGGGGAATGGAGAATGGATATTTGCCAGCTTTACAACCGTCTTGTCAGCAAGCCTCCATCAGGCAAAAGCTGCATTGTGGATCAAAAGATTTCTGAACAGGGCTTAAAGACAAGCTTTAAAAACTGCAGCATTGGCGTCTACCCCCATGCAGCCTTTAAAGACGTTCCGTTCCACAGCCACGATTTTTTTGAGTTGGTCTATGTGCACACTGGCTGTTGTGTGAACCTTGTGGACGATCAGGAAATACCTTTGAAGGAAGGGGATATCTGCCTTCTGAACACCCATGCCTTTCACACCCTCCGGTGTTCGGAGCCTGATCACACCATCATTTTTAACCTCCTTGTCGGCAAGGAGGTTTTGAGCAGCTCCCATTTCCAGCTCCTCTCCTACAATGACTTTGTGGCGAACTTTTTTCTGAACTCTCTGCAAAAGCAACGCGCTGAGAAAAACTACATCGTTTTTTCAAAACAATCTGAAGAAGAGAAGTGCACCGAGCTCTGTCAGCAAATCATCACAGAATACTACGAAAACGAGGGGGCGCTCTATCAGGAATCAAAGCTGATTTATCTATTTGACTGCTTGCTCATTGAGCTCATTCGGAATTATCAGCAACAGCACAATCTTTCAATCGGCAAAAAGTCAACCAAATATAAGATTTCAGAAGTGATCGAATACATGGGGGAACACTGCGACACCATAACGCTGCAGTCCCTGGCTGACCACTTTTGCTATCATCCCAAGCATTTCAGCCGCATTCTTCGCGAGACAACAGGGCAGAATTTTTCTGAATTGCTCACCGACCTGCGCATGAGCCGCGCGAAAGCTCTTTTGGAAGACAGCCAGCTTTCAATCACCAAAGTGATGAATCAAGTCGGATACCACAATTACACCTGGTTTGGAAATCAGTTTCAAAAGCAGTTTGGGAAAGCCCCATCCGAATACAGGGTCAACTGACCGAACCACTTCATAGAACACAGCATTAGATGACACCACACGCACAGCACGTGAACAGGTTAAATCTGCATCCCATAAGAATCTGTGTTGCAATTCAAGGGCCCATTTCCCTTTGGGAAAGCTCAGGCTATAACTATTTTCACTGAGGGATGTGCCAAGCGAACGAGGCAATCAAAACCACCAGTGAACTGGTGGTATGTACAAGGCCCTAGAAGGGCTAAATACGGACTTAGTCCC
>EQ973340.1:18332-29456 GCA_000158655.1 [Clostridium] methylpentosum DSM 5476 | reverse complement strand
TATAGCTTTCGCAGTATTTATCCGACATCTGCTTTCAACTTCCTATCGATCTCTTCTCGGCGATTCTTTGGTGCGAATACGATATGGTTTTCTCATCTCCACTTTGAATGTGCCGATTCTTTTCTTTCTCCCATGTCAAAAACCTCCTGATGTTCTTTCGTAATGCGGTCGCCAAACCTTTTACTATTTTTCATCAGTAGGTTTTTCTTTTGCTAAAGCTTTTCTCCCTCCGGTAAAACTAGGGATTTTTTCTGTGTTTCCTATTGGGGTCAAATCAATGACAACATGGTTCACAACCGCCTGTTCTACTGCTTGAATCTAGATTTTTCATCGCTGAACTGCAGGCATTCGAAATACACAAACTGCCATCACAGCATACTGCAACTCCCCTGGTCACAGCATTTGTAACCAGGGGAGCTTTCTATGTGATCTGTAGCCGTTTTTAGAGCAGACCGGTCTTTCTGCGTCCAAAGAAATAAAGAGAAGCAGCACAAGGGTGCCATCTGCGGAGAGCGGAGGCAAGCCCTTGTGCTGCTTCATTCGATTCTTTTTAGCGTTTCAGGGTCAATCCATTCTTGTCATTGGATTGATTTGCGACGGGGGATGAGCAAGATCCACTGAAACTATTTTCTTCTTTTACACATGGTCAGTCCCGCGGCTGCGAACAGAAGGAGTGCTGCAGCTGCCACAGGCAGGGATTCACCTGTTTTGGGTGAGCTGTTTGCCGTCGTGGCTGTTCCATCTCCTTGAATCTGTGCTACAGGGGCTGCTTCGAGCGCTTCCATTGCCGCTTTCAGCGTTTTCTCTGCCTGTTCTACCTCTGCCTGGCTCGCCTGCGGGTTGTCGAATACCGCCTGTGCCGCCTCCCGCGCCGAGGCGAAATACTCCGCTGTTTCTGCGGTGTAGCCGCTCAGCTCGAGTCTTCCCGCCTCCTGCAGCAGATTTGCCAGCAGCGTTTTGTCCGGTTTCAGCCGCAGTTCGAGCAACGCGTCGGTCAGTTCCTGTACCGCTGCGTCGATGGCCGACTGCACCGCCGTCTTGTCGTCCTGTACTGCGACCGCTTTTTCGAGCGCTTCGATAAAGGCTTGTTTGCCGTTGTCCAGGTAGTTCTCCAGTTCGAGCTGCTGCGCGTAGCGGATCACCAGGTTCAGCTGCGCCTTGTCTCCCGTCTTGAGCAGCAGGTGTAGGGTCGCCTCGGTCAGGTTGTCCCTGGCCTCGTCCACTTCGTATTGCAGCGCGTTCTCGTCCGCCTGCACTTTCTTTGCGTCGGCGAGTGCTGCGAGGAACTCCGCCTGGCCCTGTTCCTGATAATCATTGAGATTGAGGGACTCCGCGTAGGCGATCGCGGTGTCGAGCTGATTCTTGTTGCCTTGGATAAAGTCGAGGTAATGGATGATTTCCATCAGCGAGGCCCACGCCTCGTCCACCTCTTGCTGGGTGGCTGACAGGCTGTTCAGAAGGGCGTTTGCCGCTTCGAGCCGGGTGTTGTACGCCTCCGCCACCAGCGGAATCACGTTGTCGAGCGCTCCGTTGTCCTTCTGGTCCTGTGCGTAGGCAATGACCTTCTCTAGGATGTCTTTGCTGACCTTCTGATTGGTCTGGACAAGTGCAACGCCGTAGGGCGTGAGCACCGGATTCTCGGTCAATCCGTTGACGGTGCGGGTACGGCCCTCGTATTTGTCAGGGCGCAGGACGATCTGGGTATTAATCAGTTCGCTGACCACCCGAACGGTAATCTCGTTGTCCCCCTGGCGGAGGTGTCCTCCGAGGTCCGCAGTGTGGGTGATCTGGTTTGCCATGACCTGTTCACCGTTGACAAACACCTCAAAGCCGTTTTCAATGTTCCCGAGGTCAAGGACTGCATTGTATCCGCCTGTCCAGGGCTGATCGAGAGAAATCGTCGTGGTGTAGGTCCCGATACCCGAGACATCTTTGTACTCCTCCATCTCGCTCCACGGGACAATGGTGTCGAGATCGGTCTCATAGGTCGTTTTGCTGGTCTCAAACCGCTCGTTGCCCTCGGCGTCAAAATTCGCCGGTTCCCAGGATTCAAGAGAAAGGTGCCAGCGGTTCAGTGTCACCGGCTGTGAGACGTCGGAAACGGTTGTCTCTACAGTTGTTCCGTCGCTGAGGGTGACTGTGTAGTCACCGGGCTGTTCTGCGGTCACGCTCAGGCCGTTTTGATCAAACTTGGTCTGTACATTGCCGGAGGTCACGTGAGCCAGTGAGGCGTTGTCGTCGCTGTACCAATCCTCCCCGCCGATGGCGATCAGCTGGGTGTCGCGCGAATCGAGGGTGACGCGGGTCGTAATGGTACCGTTACCAACAGTGTAGTTGCTCAGCCGGGTCACCTCACCGGTGTAGGCGTTGAGCAGATAAGGGATTCCGCCGCCCTGGAGGGTGACATCGACATCGACCGCCCGGTCGTAGGAGCGGTTAAAGAGATAATAGTAGTCTGCGTTGGGCAGTTCTCTGCGCACCGTTGTGAGCTTAGGCTCGGTTGTCTGGAACTCAGTTGAAGGCAGAATGCCGACCGCCTCCACTGCTGCGGTGAGCTCACTGTCCTCGGAGACAAAGCTGACGTTATCCTTTGCAAGCAGCTCAGTCATAAGTGCGGCGACCTCGCTGTCTCTGTCTTTCTGTCCAAACCCCTTGGTTTTGCTGGGAATCTGCTTGGCGATGATGATCGGCAGGCCCGCGTCGGCGTATTCGATGAGTTTTTGTGCGCCGTCAAGGGTGATGTACTCGGTGTCATAAACGATCATCGCGCGGTAGCCACCCCCTTCTGGGGCAAATACTCCGTCTTTGACATACGCTTTTTCGTTGTCAAATGCGTTTGGGCTGACGTAGTCGTAAGTATAACCCTTGTCCACCAGCGTCCCGTCCGGAATCGTCTTGCCGTTTGTGGAGAGCTCGTGCCGATAGATCGCGATGTCTACGGTTGATTTTCCGGATTGCAGCACATACTGCATCCGGTGGACGTAGTCGAGCATCTCATCGAGCGCCTCCCAGGTAGGGGTGTAGTTGTTGAGCGACACGCCGAAGTCCATGCCGCGGAAGTTGAGCGGGGAGAACGCCGCATAGGTCGGCCACTTCGCACCCGGAGCATAGCGGTAGGGGAACCCGTGCAGCACCATATTGTTGACGCCGGCGGAAAAGTCGTTGTTCATAAAGGACAGGATGTTGTCGAGCGAGAGGCTCCATCCTGCGCCGAGCAGTGAACCGATCTCATCTGACAGGATGTTGGAGCGGCCGAGATTTGCGCCGCCGCGCAGCATTTTGAACTTGTTGTCCGCCGTCCACTCGCCAACAGTGTTGTCCTTGCCGGCGCCAATTCCCATGCTGCTGAAGGTGAGCAGCTCCCCTTCGATGATGTCGACAAGGCTGCCTGTCTGGGAGGAATCCACGCAGCCGCCGTAGGACTGTGTGCGGAAGGTGAGCCCGATCGAATTCATAAACTCCTGCATCGGGAGGACATGATAATCGATGTACATATCGTTGAGGGTCTGGCTGTAATCCTCGGTGATCCGGGCGGTTGTCTCAGCGTCCGCGACGTCTGCCCCCTCAATGACAGGCAGGTAGGGGGTGAGGTCATACCCTCGGTGCTCCTCAAAGTAGTCGAGCAGTTCGGCAGTCCACTGGTTTCCGCTCAGCTCAAGAGAGTCCTCAAACATCGACCCGCCCACCTCTCTGAGCAGCGCGAGGATGTCGTCGGGGAGCATGTTGTCCTTCCAGAAGTCGATGAACGCGTTCGTTCCCGCAAGGCTGAAGTGGTCCACTGTGTAGGGAATCGGATCGGACAGCTCAAAGCTCGGGTTCATCGCCTGCTGCGCCCGCTGGCCGGTTCCACGCATCCAGTAGCTGAATAACATGTAGTCGCCGTCGTCCGGGGCTGTCCAGTGCACTGTGCCGTCTTCGCCGGCAGTCACCTCCTGCATCGAATTGACGTCATAGGTATAGGCTGCGGTTTCCTCGTCATAGCCGGTGATTTTTGCTGCGGTGACCGCTTTGAGCTCGTCCACTGTCCAGGGTTCTTTGAGTGGTTCGTCCGCGGCCGGCGCCTCTCCTGCGTAGGTCGTCCCGGCCTCTACTTTAACAGAACCCTGGCTGAGCTTTTTCGCGGAATCCGGGGTGTCGGGATTCACCCCGGGGATGCTGAGCGGCCAGTGGGGACCGACTGTTAGATCCACCTTGATGCCGACTTCTTTTGCTGTTTGCAGCGTCCGCCGGACCGCGTTGTTCCACCCCTCAGTGCCCCAGCCGTACTCAACCGGGTCCACCCAGCCCGAGCTGTCGGCGACACAGGCGATTTCAATTCCGCCATAGCCCGCTTCTGCGATTGCGCGCACCTCCCGCTCGAGCTCGTCGAGATCCTGCGGCGCGTTAGGCCACCAGAAACGGGTCATCGGTTTGGTGCTCGAGGGCGGATTGGCAAACTCCTGGGCAAAACTCATCTGCCCTGTCCACGTCTGCGCCGAGCTCGCGCTTACTGGAATCAGCGTCGTCGAGGCGACCGCAGCGGTCATTGCAAGTGCAAGTATCCCCGCGATCATCCGACTGATTTTGTTTTTGATCCTCATTTGATCTCTCTCCTTTTCTGCATTATATGTTTTGAATGCAATTTCATTTTACCAGCTAAACGTTTTGTGCGGAATGGAAAAATATACGCTGTTTTACAGGACAATTCTACGATTTTTCTGTTTGATTTGACAAAACGCTCTGCAGCTACTACAATACAGGAGGGGGGATTGTGATGGAACAACGCTTTATTGATCAATTGGTTTTGTGTGAACGTCAGCGCGTGCAAAGTCCGCAAAACCGCCATTTTGTCCGAGATCAGCTCGATCCTTGGATCGTAAGCGCGGACGATATTTTTGCGCCGCACGAGGAGGTGGCGATTAACGTGCACCACCTCCCTTCCTGGTATGGGGCGCCGCAGCCCAACACCCATCCCATGAAGCCGCACAAGCACATCTTTTTTGAATTCGTCTATGTCTATTCCGGGCAATTCCACAGTGTTGTAGACAGCGAGTCGCTCGTTTTAGGGCAGGATCAGGTTATTTTGCTCAATCCAAACCAGGTACACGCCCCCTACATCGAACGCGATTCGGATTTAGTCCTTAACATTCTGATTAAGCAGCCCCTGATCGACCGAACGTTTGCCAGTTTGATTTCCCGGGACAATATTCTGTTTGACTTTTTTTACAACTACATCTACGGAATCAGCGGGGCGAGCAATTACCTGATGGTTGACCGCACTCCACGGGTAGACCAGATCATAAGCAGCATTGTAGAGGAGTATTGTGAGAGGCGCCCGCTGTTTGAACAGTCTCTGATCGGCTGGATCATCAATCTGTTTACCGAACTCGCGCGGGTGTACAGTGAGCGCAAAACTAACCAACCCGCACGGCCGGCAAAACCCGGGATGGCGGAAATCATCGGGTTTATCCGGGAGAATTACGCAACGGTCACCCTGTCGGAGACTGCAAAAACCTTCAGCTACTCCCCGTCCTACCTCTCCTACCTGATTAAAAAGGAAACTGGGCAAACATTTAAGGAGATTGTGCGGGATTTCCGCATCGAAAGCGCCTGCAATTTTCTCAAAAACACCCAGTTGACCCTTGAGCAGATCAGCGAGATCCTCGGGTTCCAGGACAGTTTTTACATCGCCAAGGTGTTTAAACAGCGCTACGGTATCTCACCGTCTGAATACCGAAAGCGCTCGCGCCAACAATAAAAACTATGTGAAACGCAAATCAGCCCGGAATCACAATTCCGAGCTGATTATTTTTATTTTTTATACAATGGGATCGGGGGAAAACTCCTATTTCTTTTTCTTGAGAAGAACTGCTGCGGCACCTGCCAGCAGTACCATTGCTGCCGCTGCAAAAGGAACGGTTTCACCGGTTTTCGCGCTGCCAGTTCCAGTTGTGAGAACAGCGTCCCCTCGTACCGCAGTACCGGATGCGTCCGGTTCAACTTTCACAAGGCCATCAATGGCATTTTTTAAGCTGCCAATCGCTTCGTCCACTTCGGCTTGGGTTGCGTTTGCATTGTCGTTGATTGTCATCGCCTTGTTGTATGCTGTTTGAAAGGCCTCTATGCTTGCAGCTGTGTATGCTGCGGTATCGATCCCTGCCGCATCTGCAAGAACAGATTCAAGAACGGATTTATCCGCCCGGAACCTCAGGCTCATCATCGCTGCCAGCAGATCGCTCTCCGCTTTGGAGACGTCGTCCTGCATCGCGTTTCCGTCGCTAAGCACTGTCTTTGCCATCTGAAGTACGGGGAGAAATGCATCCGCGGTCTCCGGAGTGTAGCGATCGATGGCTACAGCGTATTGATCGGCAATGGAGATAAGCTGTTCGAGTGTTGTCTTGTCTCCTACAACAAAACCGAGTTTGTGGATCTCGTTCATCAAGGACACCCATGCATCCAACACATCCTGTTCGGATGCAGTGCTGCTCGCAGCAACCGCTTTGGCGTGATCCAGAGCAGCCTCAAATGTCAACTGGACATCTGCAATCACATCGCCGAATGATGGATCGTCGTACTGCTGCTGTGCGTAGTCAATCACCTTATTCAGGATGCTCTTGTCAGGCTGACTGATGGAAAGGTCAATGTCGGCATAGGGAACGACCGAAATTCCGCCGAGCAGTCCATAGGTGGTGGGATACACTGGATGGTAGTCGGTCGCTTTGGTGTTGCCGCCCGACGTCCGGACAGCGGCACAGAGAGTGGTTCCTGTGCGGATGGTCAGGGTATTCTCCCCCTCAACCGCCGCATTGCCGAGATCGAGAATGTGGTTGAATTGGTCAACCGGATCCATTTTGATCCCGTTGACAGTGACCTCAAGGATGTTGTCATAAGTCTCTCCAAGGTCGAGATAAGCGCCGGTAAAATCACCGTCCAACACAAAGGTTGTGGTGTAAAGGCCCTGTCCCGAGATCCCCTGCAAGGCTTCTAGATTGCTCCACGCGGTAAGCGTTTCGAGCTCAATTTCAGGAAGAGGCACCTTGGCGGTGTCCGCCGCGTCATAGGAGGGATCGGCAGTGTCCTGCGCGAGATCGCCCGGCTGCCAGCTGGTGACATTCAGCATCCAGTTGTTATCCAAGCGGACGGGAGAAGCAACGCTTCCAACAGTTCCGGACACTTCTGAGCCGTTGACATTGACAGAGTAAGCGCCCTGCTGTGTCGTGCGGTACATCATGCCGTCGCCGGCATAGATCACTTCCCCTGCGCCGCTGGTCTGCTGCACCGGAACGGTGTTATAACTCCCAAAATAAGAGTCTTCAGGGGTGATGCCGATGAGCTTGGCCTCACAGTCCATGATTTCCACATCGATGGAAAGGGTGCCGTCTCCATTGTCGATATACTCTAAGATCGGTGTGATTTCACCTGTCCAGGGGTCAAAGGAGTATGGCTTGCCTCTGCCTTCAAGGGTGACTGTCGTCGCAATCGTCGCGTTGTCGTCGTGATAGTCTCCGCCAGTGGGACCGGAGAAGGTGTTGTAGTAATCCCGTGAGGAGGTGGTGTTGTAGAGGTAGTAGAGATCAGCGTTTGCGTCATGGCGGTGCTGAGAGACGAGATAGGCGTTGTCATAGCTGACAGAAGGGGTGACATCCGCCTGTTGCAGAGCCCAAGGCAGCTCGTTTTCATCGCTGATCTGATACACATTGTCAAGTTGCTTGAGTTCCTCAAAAAGGGCAACCAGTTTTGCATCGTCGTCCGCGCGGAAGGTTCCGTCTGCTACTGGAGTTCCGCCGATCAGAATGATCGGGAGCCCTTGTTTCGCGTAGCTTAGAATCTGTCGGGCAGCGTCGAGTTCCATGGTGGATTCGTCGTTGATGACCAGGGCGCGATATCCGACGCCGTCAGGATTGAGCACGCCGTCCCTGACGACCGCCCCTTCCAGATCAAAGTTGGAGGGGGAGATGTAGTTGTAGCTGTAGCCGATGTTGGTGACCGGGTTTTCGCCCGGGAAAGTTTTGTCTTCATTCATGTAAAGGACGCCGTCAGGATGCCCCTCTCCGTCGGTGCGCAGGCCGCGTACATACCGGTAAACCGCAAAATCCGCATCCCCTTTTCCATATTGCAGGAAGGTTTGCAGGCGGGAGATGTAGTTGACAAAGGCTTCGTCCATATAATCCCAAGAAGGCTGGGACTGATTCCAGGTCTCACTGAATTTTGGGGAATCAAACGGCATCCAGCCGGGCCATTTGTTGCTTCCGGTCTGCTGCGCCTGAGAGGCGAAGCCGTGGAGATAGAACTGGTTTGCACCTGCCATCGCACATTTGTTGGCAAGCTCGGTCAGCCACTGCCAAGTGATCTGGTAGAGCGATCCGTACTCCGCCCCAAACTCACACGAGACAATTTCGGTGCCGCTCATATTGGCTGCGCCCGCCAGGGATCGAAACGCATCCGGACTCGCGCCCATTCCGAGACTTTCCCCCTCCACGATGTCCACATGCCCTTGGGCGTCAAGCGGTTCCACCCATTCGATATCACCAGTGCCCTGCGCCTGCGCGCGGTACTGAATGCCGTATTTGCTGCACCATTCGGTGATGACGTCGATATGGTTTTCCACATACATATCACTCAGATTGTAGAAAAAGTCGTTGTACACTTCTCTGTTGATGGTGTCGTTGTCCACTGCAGTGTAGGTTTCTGAGAGATTTCCCGTCTTGCACTGGCTCACAAGCAGCGGCAGATAGGGAAGAATATCATAGCCGTAATTTTCTTGAAAATACTCCTCCAGCACCGGACTCCAAGGGATGTCGGTAGAGGTGAGCTCGAGAGAGTCCTCAAACATGTTGCCGCCGTATTTTGCCCAGTGATTCACAATCTCTTCCAGCAGGGTATCATCCCAGTAATTAAGCAGTTGATTGGTCGCATCGAAGCTAAAGTGGTCGATGACGTAAGCGGTGGGAGACGTGGTGCCCGAGGTTTGGCCCGTTGCAGTGGACCAGAAGGCAAACACCGTCCACTCGCCCTGTTCCTCTGGCGCCCAGGTAAAGGTGCCACCCTCCCAGTCGATGCAGGATTCGTCCAGCACTGTCAGGGTATCGGATCGGAGCGCATATTCAGACACCTTGCCGTTGTCAGAAAGCACACCGTCCGTTCTCGCCACCACCAGTCCGACAAATTGTTGATCATAGTCGGACACAGGCTGCTGCGGCAGCGGGTAAACTGCCGAGCCAGTTGATTCAATCTCCAGGTGGCTGGTCGCAGTCACGATCTTTTTGCTCGAGTAGTCCCCATTGACATCGAGTCCCGGAACACCTGCGGGCCATCTCGGGCCGATTGTCATGTCAACCTGGAGGTTGTACTTCTCCGCTTCCTCCATCACCTTGACCATGGCGCGGTTCCAGCCTTCGGTTCCCCAGCCGTATTTCTCGGTGTCGATCTGGGTTGTGTCATACCCCTGGGGAATGCAGATAATCTCCATGCCGCCAAAGCCGGCCTCGGCGATTTGGCGGACCTCGTCTGCAATCTGCTCGTCTGAAAGGTCGGCGCTCGGCCACCAGGTACGGATTTTCATGCTGTGTTTGGTGTCAGGGTCTGCAAAGTTTTGTGCAAAGCTCGATGTTCCCTCTGCCGAAACTGGCAGAGCGCCCGCTGTCGGCAGACAGCTGAACATCATAATGAGTGCGGTCACTGTTGCAAGGATTCGCTTAGACTGTTTCATGTTTCTCTCTCCTTTGATCTATGATTTGAACTGCGGTTCTCTTTTATCATAATCGTTTGATTCGTTTTTTAAAAGGTAATTTACCACACTCTTTTTGGTGATTTATCGAAATAATGCATAATTACAGATTGTAATATGAGTATTTTTAGAACATATTTGACAACTCGCTTCAAACCATCTATACTAGATCCTGTGAAAAAGGAGTGACGAAAATGCCAGAGTCCATGGAATCTTATTTGAAAATGGCAGTGATTCAGGAGACGAAGTTTTTACAGTCCCGCCGAAAAAAACAGCACAGCACACTTCCAAGAGATTTGAAACACCCCGAACAGCCCGCTACTGTACCTGCTTCCGTGATGTTCCACAAGCAGGAGATTATCGTTGTCAAAGTCCAGGCGACATCCTATCTAAAAACCGCTTATCTGCCCAAGGAGCTACTGGAACAGGAACGTCCTGCCATGAAAAATACAGCGCACCAACCATTTGTCCATCGGCACGATTTTTTTGAGTTTAACTATGTTTATCGTGGAAAAGTCAGTAACTGCCTCGAGAACAAACCGATTGTCCAGACAAATCGCCAAATTCTGCTGATGAATCCCTATGCCGTACACAACCCGCAACCGATTGATGAGGACACCGTCCTGTTCAATCTGCTGGTGGACCGTTCCTGGGCGGAAAACGTCTTTGCCAGCCTTCTTTCCTTTGACCATGGATTCTTTAATTTCTTCTTGGATTCGATTTACGGTCTCAACCGAATGGCGCCCTATTTGATTTTGGATAATACGCCCGAACTCACTCGGATTTTTCACCAGATGATTGCAGAGTATTTTGAAGAAAAAGCCTGCTATCAGCAGATTCTGTTCTCCAAATTAATTGAGCTGTTTGCCATCCTTTCCAGGCAGCAGGACGATTCACGTCGCAAAAAGGATCTCGAATTTCTTCAGCAGCGGGATGTGGCCGATATCCTGAACTACATAAAGGTCAACTATAGGGAAATCAGCCTGGCAAAGGCAGCGGAATTTTTTAACTACACCCCCAACTACCTTTCAAAAATCATCAAGCGGCACACTGGACGCTATTTTTCTGATATTTTACAAGAATACAAACTGGAAAGCGCCTGCAACTATTTGACCCACTCCTCCCTAAGTATTGAAAAAATCAATGAAATTATCGGCTACAGTGATGCAAGCTATTTTTCGAAAGTATTTTCAAAACGATATGGTCTGTCTCCGAATCAATACCGTCAACAGCATACCAACCTGTATGAATCGAAACAATAGCTTGCTTCCTTGAATCAATCAATTGTGTGTAGGACCTGTGCTTTTTATCCTATAAACTGTTAAATGGTGCTCGGCGTTATTTCACATGTAATCAAAACCACCAGTGAACTGGTGGTATGTACAGGCCCTAAAAGGGCTAAATACGGACTTAGTTCC
>EQ973340.1:12809-17967 GCA_000158655.1 [Clostridium] methylpentosum DSM 5476 | reverse complement strand
CATAGCTTTCTCAGTATTTATCCGACATCTGCTTTCTACTTCCCATCGATCTCTTTCTGGCGATTCTTTGGTGCGGATACGATATGGTTTTCGCATCTCCACTTTGAATGTGCCGATTCTTTTCTTTCTCCCATGTCAAAAAACTCCTGATGTTCTTTCGTAATGACTTCGCCAAACCTTTTACTATTTTACATCAGTGGGTTTTTCCTTTTCTAAAGCTTTTCTCCCCCGGTAAAACCGGGGGTTCTTTTTCGCTTAAGCAACAATAGGAAAGGCTCAACCATGAATGGCTGAGCCTTTTCTATTGACCAAAGAGACAATTGTGAATCGGGGAATTCTATTTTTTCTTTTTGCTCAGAGCAAGTCCAGTGCCGGCGAGTGCGAATAGGGATAGTATCACTGCAAACGGTATGGTCTCTCCGGTCTTCGCATTGCCGCTGGCCGTGGTACCATTTTTATCTCCCTGTACCGCAGTGTCTACGACAGGAGAATTTACTTTTTCAAGGCCATTAATTGCCTCCTGCAAATTCTGTTCTGCTTCGTCGACACGTCCTTGAACTGCATTCTGGTCCCCAAGCACCTCACAGGCAGAAGACAGTGCAGCGTTGAGTCTCTCAACACTTGCAGCAGTATACTGACTCAGGTCCATCTGGCTCACACTGTCAACAAGACTCTGCAATTTGCTCTTATCAGGTTTTAAATTCATGTTGGTGACTGCTTCCATCAGATTGAGGTATGCGGTGTCCACTTCACTTTGGAATGCGTTGTCGTCTTGCATGACAGTTACTGCACCCTTGAGGGCAGCGTCGAGTTCAGCCTTGCCCTCGTCGAGATAGCGGTCGATGTTCGAAGTGATGTATTCGGCCAGGTAAATTGCTTCAGACAAGTCATCTTTATCCGCAATCTTCCATTTGACCATGCCGATTGCATCAAGCAGGCGGATCGAAGCGGCGCGGATCTCTTCCTGTGATGCATAGGTTTGCTGCAAGCTTTTTGCAGATGCAAGCGCTGCTTCAAACTCGGTGACAACCGCAGGCATTGTGTTCACCAGCGCTCCATCCGCTTTAAGCTGCTCCGCTTTTGCAATCAATGTTTCAAGTGCTCCGCTGCTGGGGGCAATCAAAACATCGGCGTAAGGAGTCACGGTGACAGGGCCGAGCAGGCCGTAATCCTGTACAGTACGTCTTTCTCCCGGAATGACTTCAATGAGTTTGTTCACAAGGGTAGTCGCCACTTCTACAACAACTGTGTTTTCTCCGGCAACAACATACGGACCGATATCCACTTTTGAGGTATAGCGGTTGCACGGCGCAAGCGCTGTCCCGTTGACAGTGACACGGAAGGAATCCTGTACGCGGCCGAGGTCCAGAATGGCCCCCTTGCCCTGCTCCCATCCCTGCTGTAAGGTAAACGAGGTGGTGTAGGTTCCGATACCGGCGGCATTGCGGATGCTGTCAATTTCCGTCCAGGATTTCAGTGTGGTTTCACCGACATCAATGGTGCGGAACACCGTTTCAATCGGGGTGTCCCCAGGGCAGTAATCCTTCACCGTGAGATTCCAATCCGTCAGTTCAACTGGTGCCTCGATGTCTTCGACTGTTACATGACAGGCCCGTCCATTGTCAAGTTCTACTGAAGCTGTGCCGTTGTCAAAGCTTCTGATTTTGAGCAGACCGTTTTCAGCGGCCATGACCTCTCCGCCCGCGCTCGATACCGCATGACTGGTTTGGGTGGCGCCGCCCCACTCGGGAGAAGCGAAGGCAATCAGCTTGGACTCATTGGAATCGAGCTTTACGTTGACGGTGATGCGCCCGTTCTCTGCCTTGTACGCGGCAATTGGTGTGATCTCGCCTGTCCAGGCATCGAGCAGATAGGGAACGCCTTCCCCGACAAAGGAGACTTCAAAATCAACAGGCTTGATGCTGTCTCGGGCCGGCTCGCTGACTGTTTTGGTGTTGTCGCAGCGCCCGAAGTTATAGACATAGTAGAAATCTGCATCTTGAGCGGAACGGTGTACCGTCAGCACTTCTTCCTGCTGGGAGAAAAAGGTGTCCGGCTGGACGGACAAGGCATTCAGCGCACCCAATACATCATCATAGCTCTCGACTTGTTTGACATTGGGGACCGCAAGCAGTTCTTTCATCAAGGCAACAAGCTGAGTGTTGTCTTCAGTCAAATTTGATGTAACTGTCGGGGTATCTCCGATGAGAATCACTGGCAATCCATTCTGCGCATACTCCAGGATCCTCTGCGCAGTTGCCGTCGACATGTAACTTTGATACTGAATGATCATCGCCTTATAGGAAGGCCCATCCGCACAGAGCACTCCGTCTTGTACAACAGAATCCTCGAGAGCCAGATTGGCCGGGCAGACAAAATCATAGGTATAGCCCGCGCGTTCGAGCTGGCCGCCGTCTTTGTAAATATAGTCCCCATCTTTGGCAATCCAGCTTCCGTCTGAGCCGGAAATGTTGTCCATGTAATCGTTGCGGTACACCGCGAGGTCAACGTCCGCTTTGCCCTGCTGCAGGACTGTCTGGGTGCGGGAGACGTAGTCGGTGTAGTCCGAAATATGTTCCCAGGATGGAAGGCGGTTCCAGTTGTTTGAGTAGTTCGCTCTGCCAAACCCTTCGTAGCCCGGCCACTCCAGACCGTCGATGTACCCATTTTCAGGGGTGTAATCCTCTCCGTGGAAGTCTCCTCGGTAGGACATGCCGTGCTGGGTAAAGTTGTTGATGCCGCCGGCCCACTGCCGCTGCAAAATCCAGAGGAAATCATCCCAATCCTGGACATAGTTCCGAGAGCCTTCCGCCTGAATTTCAGCGGTGTAAAGGTTCTTCCCAGTGGTGTGTACCGCACCCGCCTGCGCGCGGAAATTGTCAATCGTGTTGCGGATCATCATGGATTCGCCTTCCGGAATATCAACATGCATCGCTGTCTCAGCAAGTTCCAGCGTCTTTCCGTAGGCGGTTTGGTAACGCAGGGTTTTGCCGTACTTGTGACAGAACTCGCGGATCGGATTCAGATGGTAATCGATAAAGCAGGTGGTGAGAACATCGTAGTAATCCCGTTGAATCTGCTTAGAGAGCTCGCTGTCAGAGAGCTTGTAGGTCGCGTTGTAGTGTCCGCCGGCGAGGTGGAAGATGTATGGGGAAATATCGTATCCTTTTTCCTCTTGGAAGGTCTCAAGAAACTGGCGGGACCAGTTGCCCGACTGCTCCAGGGAATCGCAGAAAATAGAGCGCGCATTGGCGCGGAACAAGTCTTCCCCAACGCTCGGAATAAATTCTTCTTCCCAGTATTTGAGGATGGATTCCGCACCGGCCGTCCCGTAATGGTCGATAACATAAAACCCGCTTTTGAGTTTTTCGGTTGGTGCTTCCCAGCTCGCGAACAGGGCGTATTCCCCATCGTCCGGCGTTTGATAGTGCACTTTGTAACCTGTTCGGCTGTCCGGGTCGCGAAATGCGTTGTCTGTGATGTCAACAATACTGTCAAACTCATAGGTTTGTCCATCTTCAGCGAGTTTTGCGACAGAAACAGAGAGCAGTTTGGAATTTTCAACTGCACTTCCGGGCAATTCTCCGAGGTAATATTGGCCGGAAGTGAGGTTGATCCTTCCAACATCCAGTTTCACTTCAGATGCAGGATCTGCTGTGGATTTGATGTTCGGTGAAGAGATCGGCCATGCGATGCTGATGGTGAAATCCAGTTTGATCCCACACTTTCCCGCTTCCTCCAATGCGGCTTTCATCAGTTTTGACCAGTGCTCCGTCCCCCAGCCGTAAACGTCGAGGTCAACACCGGAATTGGTTTTGATGTCAAAGGGGACAATTTCAGCAGCCCCGTATCCGGCCGCAGCAATCTCCCGCACCTCTTCTCGGATCCGTTCCTCATCCGCCGCGACGCTGATCCACCACCGCATAGTTGGACGGGATGATGCATCCGGATTTTGAAAACTCTGCTGAAATGCCATGCCAGATTCGCTGAGAGTATCCGCCGAATCCTCAGCTGAGGCAGAGGTTGCGAGCACCGAGCAAGCAACCGCTGCGGCCAAAATCAAAGACAGGCATCTTTTGACTCTGCTTTTTTTCATGTTACCTTCTCCTTTTCTTTTGTTGCACCTAGTTCTTAGATGCATCTAAATTATATCCAACCGCCATCAAAAATACTATGCAAAAACGACAGATCGTTTATGTAAAAAAGAGAGGTCATCAACGCCTTCTTCCAAAATTCGCGTTGTGTTGACATTTGTTTCGGCTAACGCTATACTAAAATAAAATATGATTTTAACCTTTGACTGAGGGGCCTATGGATTTTTCTGAATTGTATCACGCAGTGAATCAAATTGTGGACAGCCAGCGCCAGTTCATCTTAAAGATGCTGCAAAAACCGCCTACATCTCCGCCTTTATGGACGGCCGCTTCTGGTGAAGTTTTTGAAACACCAGAAAAACTTCCCTATCTGATCATGCAGGAAACCAATTACTTTTCCGGCGCAGAAGAGATTGTGGTTTCAATCGATTTATTCTATTCTCTGCCAGATGAAGCAAAAGCAAAGCTTCATCAGCAGTATGCAAAAAGAATTGTATCATCGCCTGTCAATCCAAAAGAGGGGCGCCGCCGTATCAAATTCCACCAACATGATTTTTTTGAAATTGTCTATGTCTATCAGGGCGGGTGTATCAACGTTGTCAGTGGAAAACAACGCCACTTGGTAGCAGGCGATTTCTGTCTGTTTAATCTTGCGGCGCTTCACAGCATTACCTTGGACGATGAACACTCGGTTGTCATCAATATTTTAATTAAGAAATCTCTATTTGAAAGTATTTTTGTCAATATGCTGTCTGCTTCCAGCCCTATTCAGCATTTTTATATCAATTCCCTCTTTCTTCACGACCCTAATCAGAGGACTATCTATTTAAACTGCCGGCCCGGGTCAACCGTGGAGTTTTATCTCCTCCAGCTCATTTTAGGTTACAATTCTGACGAGCCTTCCGACCAAAACACCCTCAAGGCGCTGCTCATCTGCTTTTTGAATGATTTGGCCAAAGAGCACAAAGAGAATTTAGAGCAATCGGTTTTGCAGGAAACCGGCCGGTCCTTTTCTTCGATTCTCTCCTATATTGGCAGCCACTATCAGACTGCAACCCCGGAAT
>EQ973340.1:5780-12618 GCA_000158655.1 [Clostridium] methylpentosum DSM 5476 | reverse complement strand
AAGGCGTTTAAACAAAAATACCTGATCACCCCGGCACAATACCGGAAGAAGTATCTGCACTTGTAGCTCCTAGCCTCAACAAGATAACAACAAGAAAAGCACAGTTTTCACTGTGCTTTTCCTGTTGATTTATTTTGCATGAATCGGGGGATGATTCCTACTTTCTCTTTTTGCTCAGCATCAATCCAGCGCCTGCAAGGGTGATGGACGCAACAACTGCAATGGCGCCACCCTCGCCTGTCTTGGGGTTTTCTAAACTTGTGGTCAAGGGTTGTTCTCTCTGCATTTACAGTATTTTCTACAGAGCCAGCCACAGCCCGTTGATTGTCCAGAAACAGATTGAAGATTTTTCGCCGTTGCATCGACTTTTTGCATCTTCTCGACGTATTGCTAATATTCGAGCTCTGTAAGAAAATCCAACCCGTTGGACAGCTCTCAGGCTGGACTCAAACCAATGGCCACTCAGCATAATAACACGCAGGATTACTTGATTGACTCACCCTAAATACATGTTAGATCAACCGAGAACTCCTCCTCTCTGCTCATTTTCCCTTTGGTTTTCCAGCTCTGCAGTTTCTTTAGTGGATTTGCGCTGACCAGCTAAAAGATAGCTAAAATCATTCGCTCGGTCAGAACAGTACATGCACATCGATCTGTATAAAAATCGCTTTTTGAGACTTCTATATAGAAAAAACTCAGCCGCATGGGCTGAGTTTTTTCTTTGATCCATTGGATGAATTCTGTTGTGAATCAGGGGGAAGAAAGGTTATCTTTTCTTTCTGCTGACAGCAAAGCATACGCCTGCAAGGGCGAGCACTGCAACCGCCGCTGCAACTGGAGTGGTTTCACCTGTCTTCGCGTTGCCGCTTCCGGTTGTCATGGTCTTGTCGCCTTGGACTGTAGCCGTCTCGTCGGCTGTTTCCACTGCTTTGAGTCCGTCGATTGCCGCCCTGAGGGCTTCTTCTGCTGCATCCACCTCATCCTGCGCTGCGTTTGGATCGCTGTTGACTTTGTTGGCTTGCTCATTTGCCGCGCTAAATACTGCCACGGTCTCTGCCGTGTACACTGTGGTGTTCACTTTGGACGCCTCTGCAAGAACTGCCTCGAGCACTGATTTGTCTGCTCGGTAGCGCAGCTGTACCAGCGCATCCAGCAAAGCGTTTTCTGCTTCTGTCACTTCGTCCTGCATCGCGTTGCCGTCGTTGTACACATCTAAGGCTGTTTCGTATGCCGGGCCAAAGACAGCTGCGGTCGCCTCGGTATAGAGGTCGATGTTGTCGCTGCACTCCTTTGCCATCTCGAGCAGGATACCAAGCGAGGTCTTGTCGCCGCGGACAAATCCGAGCTTGTGGATTTCCTTCATCAGCGCCTGCCATGCGCTGTCAATCGCCGTCTGATCTGCACCGAGATCTGCGGCCACTGCACGGGCGTTTTCAAGCGCTACGGTAAACGACTGCTGCACAGATGCGATCACCTTGTCAAATTCGTCCGATTCGTACGCTGCTTCTGCGTATTCAATCACTTTATTGAGTATTGTTTTGTTTTGGTCGACTGCTGGAACGACTACATCTACATACGGTACAACAACTGCCTGTGCCGGGCCGTAGGAACGATAGTCAAGCACATAATCAAACCAATTATAGATCGCATCGGTTGGTTTAATCACACCTCTGCTGAGCTGAACGTTGGTAAGACTCGAGCTGTATTCAATTTCAATGGTGTTTTCACCGTCTACCAGATATTCACCGATATCAGCAACCGGTTTGATCCAGTTGATACCGCCGGTATACTGGTCTACGCCTTTGTGGTTTTCGCTTACATCCTGCGTTGCCTTGGATGGATTGGTACTGACATCGCCGCCAACCTTTACACCATTGATCCAAACTTTCATACTCTCATTGAGTGTGTCTCCAAAGTTTAGATAGGCTCCGTCAGCAGCATCTGCATCCCACTGGAAGGTTGCTTTGTAATGTCCCAAGCCCGAAACCTCTTTGCCAACTTCAGCAATGTTGTCCCAGGTGGTCAAGGTGTCAAGTTTAACATTGATGTCGGTTTTCACCGTAGCCATCTTGGTGTTGATCGTATGAACATCGCCAATGGTTTCTTCGCTCTTGATTTTGTCCGTACCAGCAGTCCACGACTCTACAGTGACATCCCAGTTTGTGATATCATAAGGTGCTGGAACTTCCATATCACAGGTATAGCTCTTGCCATCACTGGTGGATGCGTAGTATTTGCCGCTCTCGGTCGCACGGATGACCGGGCCATCTTCCGTTGTAAAAGCAGACTGTGCGTTGGTGTCTGTGAGATGGAATTTCTCATTCTCCACTTTTTCGAATGCGTACAAAGCGATATTTCCATAGTCAAGGTCAATGGGGAACACTGTCTGGCCGTTTTCATAATAATATCCAGCCAATTCGGTTACTTCACCCGTCCATGCGTCAATCGTATAGGGGACATAAGTGCCGTCCATTTTGATCTCTGTTTTAATATTGGTGCCGTGGTCTTCCTCCTGCACCGCTTCGATGTAGCTGTTTTCATGATAGTCATTGCTGCAATAGTTGTAGGCATACAGATACATGTTGCCATCGTCATCCTGGCGGGTTTGGGTCAGCAGCTGATGGTTCGGCTCGATATACTCGGCGTAAGGAGTCACTCCAAGGTCCTGCAGCGCATCATAAACGCCGTCGTCAAAGGCTCCGCCAACTGTGGTCATGTAATCGAAGTCTTCCGGAGCATCATAGATTGCCGCGGTGCGAACCGTTGGAAGCTGCTTCAGCTCTGTGAGTATCGAAGCTAGTTTTTCTTCTTCGTTGTCATTGAAAGGAGTCTTTTCAGCGGCGCCGTCAATGATGACAACCTTGAGCCCTTTCTTCGCCCACTCTAAGATTCTTTCTGCACCTTTGACATCCAACCAGTTCTGATACAAAACAATTGCCTTGTAGCCAGCTTGTTCAATGGTCTTGGTGTCTTCATCAAAATAAACATCATCCGCATACAGGAATTCCGGGCTGAAATAATCATAGGAATAACCGTTGTCCTGTAATTCGGTAGAACGGTAGAAAACGCCCTGATGCGCTTTCATCCAGTTCATGCTGACTTCAGGACCTTCGCCGCTGTCTACCAGGCCTTGTACCCATTTGTTGTGAATAAATCCAACATCAGTACGGGAAACACCGGTTTGAAGAAGCTGTTGGATACGGCCGATATGGGAATTGAATTCATCGTAATCTCTGGCAGAAGGCTCGCGTGTGCCGAAACGGTAGAAGCTGGAGCCCCAACCCGGCCACTCAGGATTTTCTCCATAACTGTATGCTGCGCTCCAAATATGCCAGATCATACGGCTGTATCCAGCAGCATAGTGAGAATAGGCATCCATCAAATGCATTTGATTGCTGAAAGCGTACTGAGAGTTGCTCTGTGCGCTGCACTCGGAGGAAAGCACCTTGTTTTGCAGCTTGGCACCGCCGGACCAGAGGCGGAAGAAATCGATCTGATTATACATGACACGGTTTTCTGCTTCTGGATAATCGACCGCCATGATCGGCTCAGAAATTTCAATCGGTTTTCCGTAGGAAATCTGTGCCCGTGTTTTTATGCCAACCGAGTTCAACCACTCTTTCAATGGCGTCAGCATTCTTTCCATATAAAGCTCGGTGACAACATCCAAATAGTCGACAATAATGCTCTGTGCAAGTTCGTCATTCTCTGCTAAACTGTGTTTCCCTTCGGTCGGTTGATAGGGATTGCTCCAATAGCTGTCACAAGCGCCTTCCACTAAGAAGATGTAGGGCAAAATATCATAGCCTTTCCGAGCTTGAAATTCATCAGCAAAATCTTCTGCCCACCAGCCAAATCCATTTCCGGTGCGAATTTCGAGGGAATCCATGAACAACTGTACGTCGCCATCCAAAATCTTTTGGTTCAATTCTGGGTCGTTCAGATAATGCTCTTCCCAAAAAGCTTTGAGTGCTTCAACACCTCTGATGTCAAAATAGTTGGTTGCATAAGATGTTTCTGCAGAAGGGCTGGAGCTGTGGGCAGTGCCTTCTGTCCATAAACCAAATACAACATAATTGGAATCTGTTGGAGCGGTCCAGTTTAAATTCTGTGTCCAAACACTATCACCCTCTGTAACCTGGGCGGTTAAATCAATCATGGAGTCATAATCGACTTCGTAGACGGTAGTATAAGTCGTCTGACCCCAACTGGTCTGACTCTTGATTTCTTCTTTTATAATTTTGTACGCATATGCGCCGAGGAACTTTCCAACGTCACGATGTTTTGTTGGTGCTGCCAGTGTAGACAGAGTTGTGCCGGCCGGTACCGTCACACTGCCTTTTGTAACACACTGCATTGCCGCCTGACTATCCGGATCGAGCCCCGGAACATTGGAGGTAGACCAGTTGGTACCGGAGGTTAGAGATACCGTCATACCGAGGTCCAGATACTTATTCATCATCAGTTTCCACTTGTGGGACCACATGTCTGAGCCGTAAGCATAGGTCATATTATCAGCATTATTATCTGACTGCATACAGAGCTCGACACCGCGGAAACCCGCATCATACTGTGCCTGAATTTCATCCAATAAAGCTTCATCCGTATTCGCCGCCTCACCAATCCACCAACGCAGTTCAGAGCTGTAAACACGATCTGGATCTACATAGTCTGATTCTAGTTTGGATGCAAAGCGAGTGTGTTGCGAATTTTGGGCGGATACTGTGGGAACAGAACCGACCACAATACTAGACAACATTGTTGCCGCCACTAGAAAGGATATCAGTTTTTTTGCTTTCATTGCTTCCCTCTCCTTTTTTCTTTGTAGAAAAATGTTGCTCCTCTGTTTGCCTAATTTTGCTTTGAACCCCCCTTCAATCATTTTACACCCGTTATCTGCCTAGGAACGGTGTATTCCTATTATACTCGATATTTTTTTATAATCACAGTGCGTTATGTGCACAATTCACTGTATCATTTTATCTTTTAGAGCTTTTTATATACAAATTATAATGTATATGCTATAATTGAAACGGATAAAAACAACCGTAGCATCAAACAAGGAGCTTGTTATGGATTTAGAAGCGTATGCCACAAGAGAAAAACAAAAGCGCAGGAACTTCGAACTGGAACTGGCGCGTCAGGGAAAACCTAGAATTTGGGATCAACTGATCCAACAATGTAAACAAAATGGCTACTATGTATTAGGCTCTGGATTTAGTCAATCGACAAAGGAGTCTATTCGAGTTGGGGTACATGGATTTACCGATGTGGAAGATCAAAAGGGTTATATGCATCGGCATGATTATTTTGAGATGATTTATGTTTATCGCGGTGGTTTTGTAAACGTGTTCCCAGATCATACGGTCCGTATGAAACAGGGGGATATCATGCTGTTAAATCCCAATATCCTTCACGCTCCTTATGTGGAAAGAGATGATGATATTGTCTTTAATATTTTTATCAGTAATCCAATGATTCGCGAGAAAATTATCCCGCTGCAAAAAGATAATTCTCTTCTGATTTCGTTTTTCATGGAATATTTGTATTTTGACAGCCAGGATAAAAAATACTTAAATTTCACAGATAATTCTCCGGACTCGATTCTACTCACTGAAAAAATGATTGAAGAATACATTGAGCAGCGTCCTTTTTATCAAAATATGACCGACGCGTATCTGGTTTTGCTGTTTTCCCAGCTTTCCCGCGATTATTATAAGAATCATTCAATTGATGTTTTGCCGAAAAACCATCATACATTGAGTTATGATATCATTAACTACATCGGACAAAACTGCAGAAGTATTACGCTGGATTCTCTGGCAAAGCATTTCCAATACACCCCCAATTATCTTTCGCGGTTGATTCGTCAGAGCACCGGAAAAACCTTCAGTCAAATCGTCTCCCAACAAAAGCTGCAACGCGCTGCCGGGTTTATCACAAGCACAGATATGCCCATTGTGGATATTGGTCAAATTGTTGGCTTTTACGACGTTTCACACTTTATTCGCAGCTTTAAAAAGGAGTATCATCTGACACCAGCAGAATATCGTAAAACATTCAGCTCTTTACAATAATTTACGGCCCCATAAATTCTGTAAAATAAGTATCCCCCGCAGTTTGAAGTAACCCCAAAAAGGTAGATAATATTTCTGAAAAAATTGATTCAGCAGAGGAAAGGGCATGCTGTCTGTGAAGAGCAGGCGGCAAGCCCCTAAGTTTTCCTTGGGTTGTAATAAGTCAGATAAACAATGAGATCTTGTTGGAAGTGCGCCATAGAGTCGAATTCTTGCAGATAGAGAAGTTCATTTTTGAGTAGACCGGAAAAATTTTCCATGACGACATGATCCAAACAGTTCCCCTTTCAGCTCATGCTCTGCCGGATGCCCTTCTTCTGGAGTATTCGCTGATCCTGCCAGCCCTGATTGGAATGAAAGATCAGATTGGTTCCAATCGGTATCTTTGCAAAAGTTTGATCCAACATAGTGGTTACCATGCTCAGAACAGGGCGGTCTAAAATCATATAGCTGATCAGGTCGCTGCTGTACAGATCAAGAATCGGCGAGAGATAGAGTTTTTCTCTAAATAGACTAAATTCTGTTACATCCGTGCCCCACTTCTGGTTTGGGCATTCGGCCTGGAAGTCTTGATTCAGCAGATTTGGGGCGATCTTGCCAACTTCGCTCTTGTAGGAACAATACTTCTTTATCTTGACATGGCAAACCAAACCCAGCTCCTTGATAAGTCTCTGCACCGTCTTGCGGTTTAAGGGTATGCTTCGGTTATGCAATTCTGCTGTGATCTGGCGGCAACCATTATAAAACCGCAACCCCGGAAA
>EQ973340.1:0-5589 GCA_000158655.1 [Clostridium] methylpentosum DSM 5476 | reverse complement strand
AAAGCATTTAAACAAAAATACCTGATCACCCCGGCCCAATACCGGAAGAAGTATCTGCACTTGTAGCCCCCAGCCTCAACAAGATATCAACAAGAAAAGCACAGTTTTCACTGTGCTTTTCCTGTTGATTTATTTTGCATGAATCGGGGGATGATTCCTACTTTCTCTTTTTGCTCAGCATCAATCCAGCGCCTGCAAGGGTGATGGACGCAACAACAACTGCGATGGTACCAGTCTCACCTGTTTTGGCGTTTCCTCCACCTGCAGTCAAGACTTGATCGCCCTGCACTTGCGTCAGATTTTCTGAAACGTCAGCCGCCGCCTGCAGGTTGTTCATAGCAGCCTTGAGGTCTTCCGCCGCTGCATCGACCTGCTGCTGCGTGGCGTCGAGATCGCTGTTCACTGCCACGGCTTCTTTGGATGCCACGAGGAATGCCTCCACCGTCTCAGCAGTAAACTGTGTGGTATCAATTAAAGCAGCCTCCTTCAGAACCGATTCAAGCACCGATTTATCCGCTTTAAATCGGAGTGCGATCATGGCATCGAACAAGCTGTTCTCTGCTTGAGCAACATCATCCTTCATCGCATTGTCATCGTTGTATGTGTTCTTCGCCTCTGTAAGCGCTGATGCAAAGGACTCAGCAGTGGAAGGCGTGTAGAGGTCAAGCTTTGTGTAGAATTCTTCTGCTGTTTCTATGAGCTGTCCCAGCGTATCTTTGTTTCCGCGCACAAAACCGAGTTTGTGAACTTCAGTCAGCATGGTCCGCCATGCGCTGTCGACCTCATCCTGGGAAGCGCCGATGTTTGCATTGACCGCACGGGCATCTTCAAGCGCTTTGGTATAGGATGCCTGTACGTCCGCAATTGCGTTTTCAAATTCGGACGACATATATCTTTCTTCCGCATAGGCAATGACCTTGGCAAGAATCGATTTATCAGCGTTTGAAGCGCTCACAGGGACTTTGACATAGGCGGTCAACGAAGTCTCGCCTGTCATTCCAAAACTGTCCGGAACAACCTCATGCGTATTGCCTAGGGCGTTCCAATTGGCTTCATATCCCTGTACAATCATCCGGTTACGTAGGCTGCTTGTCACACGCACTTCGAGATGATTGACACCAGTAGTTACGTATTCCGAAAGATCCGCGCATCTGCTGTCCATATTGACTGCTATCTGCTTGCCATTGACAAACAGTGCAGCGGTTCCGCCGCAAAACGACTCTGCGTTAAAGATCAGGCCATTGTCCTGCTTTGACCAGTTTTCGGGCAGGGTGAACGAGGCCGTGTAGTATCCTACTCCCGAGACATCTGGGCCGATTTCCTGGATCTCTTTCCATGGTTTGAGCTCTGTTTTGCCAGCATTGCGAATAATCTTCTTGGTGTCGTAGGTCACTTCTGTCGTGGTGTAGCCGAGCCCACGGTCCTCTGTCCGACTGATCTTGTCGCCCGGCTGCCAGTCTTCTACATAGAGGCTCCAATCACTCAGGGCAATTTCTCCGGGCGCCGTTACTTCCGTTTCATATGTTGATCCGTCGCTGTACTCAACCTTTGCCTTTCCGCTTTCCGTAACCATCATCACCGGTTTGCCGTCCTGCAGTATCACCTCTCGGACGGTTTCGCCTTTTGCAACAACGGTGACATCCTCTTTACTGTTTGGATCAAGAGCGAACAGCATCACTTCTCCAGGGGCAAGGTCGACGTTTAAAATGGTTCGGCCATCTTGAATTGGATATTCCGCTACCGCATCGGTCTTGCCTGTCCAGGTATTGACAAGATACGGCTTGTAAACGCCATCGAGAGAAATCTGTCCCACATAATTCTGGTTATCTGTATACATATAATTGTAGACATACAGATAATTCGCGTCGTCGCCCTTGCGAAGGACTGACATCAGATTCTGGTTAGACTCGGTGTATTCTGCGCGAGGTCGCACATTGAGAGAAGCTAGCGCGTCCTTGACTTCCGCCTGTGACGACACGGTTTTGACGCTGTCGAGTGACTTGATATTTGCCATTACCTCAGCAAGCTGCCCATCCAGCCCATCATTCGCACCGGTGGTTATGGCGGCGCGTTCATTGTATTTGACTCTTGTTTCTGAAATGATCTCTTCGGTTGGCCCATCTACGATGACAACCGGTAGGCCGTCCTGTGCCCATTGATAGAGAACCTGTGCGCTCTGATACGGCATCTCTTCTTCAAATACAATCAATGCCTGATAGCCTGCACTTTCCGGCTGAACAAGTCCATCCCTGCATGTAATCTCGTTGTCCTGTAGCAGATAGGGGGAGAAATAATCGTATGTGTAACCCGCATTTTGAAGTGCCGTATCCTGCCAGTAATAGCCTTTATTCTGACGCAGGTAGTTGTTTTCATAGTCAGATATTCTGTATCTACCCATATAGTAATTGTAGTCCGTCCGCAGAATACCGATATCCATTTGCGCGCTTCCCTGCATCAGAGCCGCCTGCAAGCGCGACACGTGATCCCAAAGCTGTTTATAGTCGACAGAGCTCGGTTGACGTTTGTTAAAACGTTCTGCAAAGATCGGCATCATCCCCTCAAAGCCCGGCCACGCGCAGTGCTCTTCCGGGCCATAAGCGGCGGAGTAGCCGTGCGTAACCGTTTTCTGGATTCCCGAGGCAAACTGAGTATAGAAAATCTGGCGGAAGGTATTGTTGTTATTCCAATAATTTTCCGATAGAATTGCACCGGTTTCAGAGGAGTATGGAATATCGTACAGGTGTGCGGCTCCTGCCTGCCCGCGGAACAAATCCGGCTCGCTTCTAAACTCAAGTGACTCTGTTTCCACATAATCAAGGCACTTGACCGGCTGAGAAATTTCAAATTCTTTGCCATAGGAGTTTTCTGCCCGAAGCGTCATACCAAAACTGTGCAGCCACTGTGTCAGCAGGTCCAGGCACTCCTCCATATACAGGTCGGTGTTGGTTTGATAAAGATCGCTGCGGATCTTTGCAGCCAGTTCTTCGTTCCCCTCCAATCCATACGAATAACTGCCCGCGCTTGATAACCCACCAGGAGAGGCCATGATCAGCACAGGCAGATACTCACTTACGTCGTACCCCCGCCTGGCTTCAAATTCCTCCAGGTAATCTGTGCACCAAAGATTTCCTGTGGTGTTTTTACCCTTTACCTGTAATTCCAAAGAGTCCATGTACATCGAAACATTACCGTTGCGGGAAATTAGCTCACGCATATCCTCAGTCAGCACGTGCTCCTCCCAGTACTCGATCAGTGCTTCCACACCCTCTTTGGAATAATAGTTAATGGTAAAGGATTTGTCAACCGAAGGCTTGTAATTCTCGCTGGTTCCATATTGCCAAAAGGCAAACAAAATATAATTCCCATCCTCAGGAGCTGTGTAGTTGATCTGCCAGTTTCCTGCACTGTCCAGGCCGGCCAACTCAGTGACATCGGTCATAGAATTCTGGTCCAGATTGACGGTGCCATCCTCTGCAGTACCTGTCACCTTTGCCGAAACCACACTGACCAGTTTTTGTTTGGTTGCAAATTGTGTGAGCTCTGCTTCAGGCAATAAACCGCTATACGTTTCACCGGCAGCCAGATTGATTGTACGGTAACCCAATTCCTGTGCAGCAGCTTCTTCGTCAGGCTTGATGCTTGTCAAGTTTGCGGTGGACCAGTGCGTGCCGCTGGTAAAGCTGACCCCCATGCCAAGTTTAGTACATTCGTTGACAATGACCTTTGAATCGTGAATCCATTCCTCCGATCCCCACGCATAAGTGGCATCGTCCAGATACGCTGATTCGTCCAAAGCCACAAATTCAAGCGATCCAAACCCGCTGTCATACAGCTCGTGAATGGATTCAATCAGCGTCTCATCTGTGTGAGAACCCTCTGCCAGCCACCAACGCGCACCGGGACGCTGCTGCCTCGTCGGATCAGAAAACACGCTGTCCATTTTCTGTACAAACGTATCTTGGCTATCCGATGTACGGGCGCTCACAGCCGGAACCGCTGAAGCGAGAACCATGGATGCACACAGGGCAACCGCGAGCAGCCGCTTAAAGCCTTTTTGATTTTTCATCCTCTTTTTCCTCCTTTTTTGTAGCTGATATCGCTTTTGTTGACAAGTATTTTGTAACTCATCTGATATTATTATACTATTTCTACAAAAAAGGCGTTAGATAGATTTTTATAGAATTCATGGTGTTTTTTTCGCTTTTATCCTTTTGAATGATGACGACTTGAATCGTTTTATGATAGAATAAGAATGATAATACAAGACAAATGGGGGAATAACAGATGAAGAATTTTATGGACCAGCTGCAATCATTCGGCACTTTAGAAAACCATCTTCAAGAAGCCGTCCTTCAATCGAATCGATATTTAACCCGAATTAGAAACAATGACGGATTTACTTCAATTGAACAGAACAACGGATTGTCATTCAACCGTTTGGATACAGAACCTCTTTTTTCAAATGATGAAAACATCGCCGTTTCTCTTCATATCCCTGGAACCAAATATGATCAGGGCACTTCAAACATACAGAGGCCTAAAAAATTACACAACCATGATTTTTATGAGATGAATTACATCTATCGCGGCGGGATCACCAACTGCTTACCGGACACTTCGTTCCATCAAGATACCAATACCATTTTATTGATGAACCCTTTTGCATTCCACACTCCAATTCTCGACGATGAAGCTACCTTGCTGTTTAACATCGTCGTGCGCAGAGCGTTTTCATCCAGCTTATTTGGTGGAACAATCATTGGCAACGCAAATTTTTCAAACCTTTTTTTAAACTCTTCTCTTGGTATGAGCCCAATGAAACCCTATATGCTCTTTGAAATAACACCGATCATCCGGTTTCTCCTTCATCAAATGATTCAGGAGTATTTTGACCACAAGCCATATTATCAGCAAGTACTCGTCTCGAACTTTATTCAGTTATGCAGCTTGTTTATCCGCCAAAAGAACGAGAAAAGTATGCAGAAAAACAAGCTCAACCAGTATCCGCAAGATCTTGAGCAAATGATAAACTATATTAGGGATAACTATGCGTCTGTATCACTGGAAAGTGTCTCAAAACATTTTGGCTTTTCAATCAGTCACCTCTCTAGTTATATACAAAAATATACCGGTTACAAATTTAAGGATATTGTACATAACTTTAAGATGCAAAACGCCGCGGTCCTATTGCTCCATACCGACTACACTCTTTCTGAAATTATCAATCAGATTGGCTACAACGATGTGAGTTACTTTAGTAAAATCTTCAAAAATCAATTTGGAGTCTCCCCAGGTAAATTCAGATATCAGGAGCGGCTATCAAAATTGTCCTAAGCTTATCTTGTAATTTATAAGAAAGAATAGTTGCATAGAACTACTACTTATTAGAAATTAATACTGATTTTGGCATTAATTTCTTGGTAATCTTTTTCTTTAATCATACTTTCTCAATATAAAGGAGGCCCAATTATTTAAATTGGGCCTTTGAAAATCAGTATTAAAATTGTATAGCAATGCGATTCTGTTCCGCTTCCTCTTATTGCTAAAAGATTCAAGCCCTGTAAACTTCCGTTTACAGGGCTTCAATTC
>EQ973341.1 GCA_000158655.1 [Clostridium] methylpentosum DSM 5476 | reverse complement strand
TGAAAAAAGGCCTTGACAGTCGAGGATAAGCATGATATAATAATCAAGCTGTCAGCGAGGGCGGCGGTCCAGAAGAAAAAGATTGGCTTCTTTAAAAAAAGGTCTTGACAAACTCGCGAGGACATGATATAATAATCAAGTTGCTTCAAACGGCAGCCGAGAGAAACCTCGAAAAAAGAATAAAAAAAGCCTTGACAAAACTGAGGCGATCTGGTATAATAACCTAGTCGCTAAACGTCGAAACGAGGCGGCACGGACCTTGAAAATTAAACAATATGAAAAGCAAGTAACGAATTAAAACCCTTGTTAATTTCAAGAGTAATAGTTGCTTTTTACACGAAAAGTAACGCACAGCGTACCCGATCTACGGATCGGAGTAATTGAGCTTAAACGGCACATAAGTGCTTTTTAAAAGGATTTAATTAAGAGTTTGATCCTGGCTCAGGACGAACGCTGGCGGCGCGCCTAACACATGCAAGTCGAACGGAGTTGTTTTGGAGAAGCCCTTCGGGGTGGAACTGATTCAACTTAGTGGCGGACGGGTGAGTAACACGTGAGCAACCTGCCTTACAGAGGGGAATAACGTTTGGAAACGAACGCTAATACCGCATAACATAACGGAATCGCATGGTTTTGTTATCAAAGATTATATCGCTGTAAGATGGGCTCGCGTCTGATTAGATAGTTGGTGAGGTAATGGCTCACCAAGTCGACGATCAGTAGCCGGACTGAGAGGTTGAACGGCCACATTGGGACTGAGACACGGCCCAGACTCCTACGGGAGGCAGCAGTGGGGAATATTGCACAATGGGGGAAACCCTGATGCAGCGACGCCGCGTGAAGGAAGAAGGCCTTCGGGTTGTAAACTTCTGTCTTCAGGGACGATAATGACGGTACCTGAGGAGGAAGCTCCGGCTAACTACGTGCCAGCAGCCGCGGTAATACGTAGGGAGCGAGCGTTGTCCGGAATTACTGGGTGTAAAGGGAGCGTAGGCGGGATTGCAAGTTGAATGTGAAATCTATGGGCTTAACCCATAAACTGCGTTCAAAACTGCAGTTCTTGAGTGAAGTAGAGGCAGGCGGAATTCCTAGTGTAGCGGTGAAATGCGTAGATATTAGGAGGAACACCAGTGGCGAAGGCGGCCTGCTGGGCTTTAACTGACGCTGAGGCTCGAAAGCGTGGGTAGCAAACAGGATTAGATACCCTGGTAGTCCACGCCGTAAACGATGATTACTAGGTGTAGGGGGGTCAACCTTCTGTGCCGGAGTTAACACAATAAGTAATCCACCTGGGGAGTACGACCGCAAGGTTGAAACTCAAAGGAATTGACGGGGGCCCGCACAAGCAGTGGAGTATGTGGTTTAATTCGAAGCAACGCGAAGAACCTTACCAGGTCTTGACATCCAACTAACGAAGTAGAGATACATTAGGTGCCCTTCGGGGAAAGTTGAGACAGGTGGTGCATGGTTGTCGTCAGCTCGTGTCGTGAGATGTTGGGTTAAGTCCCGCAACGAGCGCAACCCTTACATTTAGTTGCTACGCAAGAGCACTCTAGATGGACTGCCGTTGACAAAACGGAGGAAGGTGGGGATGACGTCAAATCATCATGCCCCTTATGACCTGGGCTACACACGTACTACAATGGCTATTAACAGAGGGAAGCAAAACAGTGATGTGGAGCAAACCCCTAAAAATAGTCTCAGTTCGGATTGTAGGCTGCAACTCGCCTACATGAAGCCGGAATTGCTAGTAATCGCGGATCAGCATGCCGCGGTGAATACGTTCCCGGGCCTTGTACACACCGCCCGTCACACCATGAGAGTTGGCAACACCCGAAGTCAGTAGTCTAACCGCAAGGAGGACGCTGCCGAAGGTGGGGTTGATGATTAGGGTGAAGTCGTAACAAGGTAGCCGTATCGGAAGGTGCGGCTGGATCACCTCCTTTCTATGGAGACAAGCAACATTGAGAGATGTTGATAGTTCGATAGGAACAAAAACGACGAAAAGACAAGGAAAATTCGAGAAAGCAGATCATATTGTTTAATTTTGAGGGCCCGTAAGGTCTTCAAAGTGGGATTCAAAAACGGCAATCCTAAACCCTGTTTTATGGGGGTGTAGCTCAGCTGGGAGAGCACCTGCCTTGCACGCAGGGGGTCAGGAGTTCGATCCTCCTCATCTCCACCAAAGGGTGAAGGATGAGCGCCGACAATAACTAAATGGGCTCATAGCTCAGGTGGTTAGAGCGCACGCCTGATAAGCGTGAGGTCGGTGGTTCGAGTCCACTTGAGCCCACCAACGTTTCCTGCAAAGGAAACGATAGCACCTTGAAAACTGAATAAGTAAAGCAAAGTAATAACTACGCGATTAGAGAAATTTAATTGGGTAAAGATATTACTACAATTTCCAAACAAAGTTGGCAAAGCATAATTCAATGGTTAAGCTATAAAGAGCGCAGAGAGAATGCCTTGGCATCAGGAGCCGAAGAAGGACGCGGTAAGCAGCGATATGCTACGGGGAGTCGCAAGCAGACATTGATCCGTAGAATTCCGAATGGAGCAATCCGGCAGTGAGAAGCACTGTCATCGTATACTGAATACATAGGTATACGAGGGGAACCGCCTGAACTGAAACATCTAAGTAGGGCGAGGAAAAGAAATCAACCGAGATTTTCCTAGTAGTGGCGAGCGAACGGGAAAGAGGCCAAACCGGAAGCAGTAATGTTTCCGGGGTTCGGACTGCAATGTGTATCTGAAAGAATAGAAGAAGTGCATGGGAAGGCACACCGGAGAAAGTGAAAGTCTTGTATTCGAAATTTGATCAGAGCTAGCAGTATCCAGAGTACCGCGGGACACGAGGAATCCCGTGGGAATACGGGGGGACCACCCTCCAAGCCTAAATACTACCTGATGACCGATAGCGGAAAGTACTGTGAAGGAAAGGTGAAAAGAACCCCGGGAGGGGAGTGAAATAGAACCTGAAACTCTGTGCTTACAAGCAGATAGAGCGCGTCAAAGCGTGATATCGTACCTATTGTAGAATGGTCCGGCGAGTATACGTATGTAGCAAGGTTAAGCACTTCAGGTGCGAAGCCGCAGCGAGAGCGAGTCTGAATAGGGCGTATAGTTGCATGTGTATGACCCGAAACCGGGTGACCTATCCATGTCCAGGTTGAAGTGACGGTAACACGTCATGGAGGACCGAACCCACTCCCGTTGAAATGGTAGGGGATGAGGTGTGGATAGCGGAGAAATTCCAATCGAACCCGGATATAGCTGGTTCTCCCCGAAATAGCTTTAGGGCTAGCCTTGTAAGAGATTACCGGAGGTAAAGCACTGAATGGTCTAGGGGCCGAGAGGCTACCGAAACCTATCAAACTCTGAATGCCGGATAATTGATTTACAGGAGTCAGACAGTGTGAGATAAGTCTCATTGTCAAAAGGGAAACAGCCCAGACCCACAGCTAAGGTCCCAAAGTAGATTTAAGTGGAAAAGGATGTAGGATTGCGAAAACAACCAGGATGTTGGCTTAGAAGCAGCCACACATTCAAAGAGTGCGTAATAGCTCACTGGTCGAGTGGTCCTGCGCCGAAAATTTAACGGGGCTAAAATCTACACCGAAGCTTGGGCTGCATGATTAAACATGCGGGGTAGGGGAGCGTCGTATACGGAGAGAAGTCATAGCGGAAGCGGTGGTGGACTGTATACGAGTGAGAATGCCGGAATGAGTAGCGAGAATTATGTGAGAATCATAATGGCCGAAAGCCTAAGGTTTTAGGAGGAAGGTTCGTCCGCTCCTAGTTAGCCGGGAGCTAAGGTGAGGCCGCAAGGCGTAGCCGATGCACATACGGTTGAAATTCCGTAGCCTCCAAAAGATTTAAGCAGAGGGACACTTTAGAAGGGTGTGAGCCGGGCGATGGTAGACCCGGTCGTAAGGGACCGAAATTTAAGTAGGGAAGCACACTTGGAAGAAGGCGAGAAAAGCTCTGTGAATATCTGAGGAGCCCGTACCGCAAACCGACACAGGTAGGTAGGAAGAGGATTCTAAGGCCAACGGGAGAAGGGTTGTTAAGGAACTCGGCAAGTTGACCCCGTAACTTAGGGATAAGGGGTGCTCTAGCAATAGAGCCGCAGAGAATAGGCCCGGGCGACTGTTTATCAAAAACACAGGTCTCTGCTAAATCGAAAGATGAAGTATAGGGGCTGACACCTGCCCAGTGCTGGAAGGTTAAGAGGAGGAGTGAGAGCTCTGAATTGAAGCCCCAGTGAACGGCGGCCGTAACTATAACGGTCCTAAGGTAGCGAAATTCCTTGTCAGGTAAGTTCTGACCCGCACGAATGGTGTAACGATCTGGGCACTGTCTCAACAACCCGCCCGGCGAAATTGTAGTACCGGTGAAGATGCCGGTTACCCGCGACTAGACGGAAAGACCCCATGGAGCTTTACTGTAGCCTAATATTGGATTTCGGTATTTCATGTACAGGATAGGTGGGAGGCTTGGAAGCAGAGGCGTCAGCTTCTGTGGAGCCGACCTTGGGATACCACTCTTGGAGTGCTGGAATTCTAACCTGCTGCCATGAATCTGGCAGGGGGACATTGTTAGGTGGGCAGTTTGACTGGGGCGGTCGCCTCCTAAAAGGTAACGGAGGCGCTCAAAGGTTCGCTCAGCACGGACGGAAACCGTGCTTTTGAGTGTAAACGCATAAGCGAGCCTGACTGCGAGACTGACGGGTCGAGCAGGAACGAAAGTTGGAGTTAGTGATCCGGCGGTATGTGAGTGGAAATGCCGTCGCTCAACGGATAAAAGCTACCCTGGGGATAACAGGCTGATCTCCCCCAAGAGTCCACATCGACGGGGAGGTTTGGCACCTCGATGTCGGCTCATCGCATCCTGGGGCTGTATTCGGTCCCAAGGGTTTGGCTGTTCGCCAATTAAAGCGGTACGCGAGCTGGGTTCAGAACGTCGTGAGACAGTTCGGTCCCTATCTGTCGTGGGCGTAGGATATTTGAGAGGAGCTGTCCCTAGTACGAGAGGACCGGGATGGACGCACCTCTGGTGTACCAGTTGTCACGCCAGTGGCACGGCTGGGCAGCTATGTGCGGAACGGATAAACGCTGAAGGCATCTAAGCGTGAAGCCGCCCTCAAGATAAGATATCCCACTGGGTTAACCAGGTAAGACCCCTTGAAGACTACGAGGTTGATAGGCTCAAAGTGTAAGCATGGTGACATGTTTAGCTAGCGAGTACTAATCGGTCGAGGGCTTAACCATACAAAATGCTTTGGCAACAAAGTTTGGAAAGACTTTACTTATTCAGTTTTGAGGGTGCTAGCCCTTTTAGGCGGTGTCTATGGCGATGAGGTCCCACCTGTTCCCATACCGAACACAGAAGTTAAGCTCATCCGCGTCGACAATACTTGGCTGGCGACGGCCTGGGAAGATAGTTCGATGCCGCCAC
>EQ973342.1 GCA_000158655.1 [Clostridium] methylpentosum DSM 5476 | reverse complement strand
AATTTGGAGCAGGGGGCCTTTCTTTTTCCTCCAGCTGAGACATCTAAAAAAGGGGGGTAGCGGTGAGGTAAACGGGGGGTGGCGATGAGGGTAGAGAGGGGGTGGCGGTGAGGTTTACGGGGGGTAGCGATGAGGTGACGATTCTCTGAACCCCCGAATTTCCGGGCTTTTTCGCCCCCTTTTTTTCCTAATATATTTAAATATATTTAATATATTTAAGGGAACGCATCCGTCCGCCCTGCAAGCGGGCGGATGCTATAATAAATATAAGGACACACAGCGAAAGGAGAACACCATGAACCGGGAGCAAAATAAGGAATGGGTCAAATCCCAATGCGGTGCATACCTTCAAAACAAGGGGATTGACCTGAACAAGCCGTTTCGCTGCCTCAATCCCCAACACGAGGACAGGCATCCGAGTATGCGGTTTGATCCGGCCCGCAACAAAGCACACTGCTTTGCCTGCGGGGCGGACTACGACATCTACGACCTCATCGGGATCGACTACGGCCTGAGCGAACCGGCGCAGATCTTCCGCAAGGCGGACGAGCTGTTTCACCTCACCGCTACCCCCTCTTTCTTCACGCTGCGCAAACACAGCGAACCCCAGCAGGACGATCCCTATCTTGAGGCGTGCTGCCGCAAGGCGGCAGCGACCGACTACTTTGCCCGCCGGGGATTGTCCGCCGGGATCATCGAGCGGTTCCGGCTGGGATACGACCCCGCCTTCCGCACCCAGGAGGGCGGCAGCCCCGCAGTCTGGCGGGCGGCGATCGTCCCCACCGGACGGGGCTGCTACCTCGCCCGCAACCTCGACAGCAAGGGCAAGGACGACCGCATCCGCAAGCGGGGGGGAAGCCCTCTGTTCGCCTACGAGTCGCTTGAGGGGGAAACCCCTGTCTTTGTCGTGGAGGGGGAGTTCGACGCGCTGAGCGTCTACGAGGCGGGCGGGGAGGCCGTGGGGCTGGGCAGCACGGCAAACGTCCCGCAGCTTGTCAAGCTCTGCCGGGTGAGCCCTCCGGCCTGCCCCCTCATCCTCAGTCTGGACAACGACGAGGAGGGGGAAAAAGCGGCAGCCCGCCTGGAGGAGGAGCTCGGCGCGCTCGGGGTAAAGACGGTGCGCGCAAACATCGCGGGGGAATACAAGGACGCCAACGAGGCGCTCACCGCCGAAAGGGAGGCGTTTTGCGCCGCAGTGCGCCACGCGGTGGAACAGGCGGAGGGCCTTGAGGAGCTGGAGCGCCAAAAGGAACGGGAGGAGTACCTGGCCACCAGCGCGGGCAGCCATCTGCAGGAGTTCCTCGACGGGATCGCCGCGAGCGTGGACACCCCCTGCATCCCGACCGGGTTTCCCAAGTTGGACGAGATGCTCGACGGGGGGCTCTACGAGGGGCTGTACTGCATCGGCGCCATCACAAGCCTTGGAAAAACCACCTTTGCGATGCAGCTCGCCGACCAGGTGGCGCGCGCGGGAAAGGATGTGGTGATCTTTTCCCTTGAGATGGCCCGCAGCGAGTTGATGGCCAAGAGCGTGAGCCGGCTCACCCTCTTTCACGCCGAGCACCCGCGGGACGCCAAAACCGCCCGGGGGATCACCGACGGGCGGCGGTATGCCGGCTACCGCCCCGAGGAGCGCGCCCTCATCCGAAGGGCGGTGGAGGCGTATTCCAGCTATGCGGGGAACCTCTTTCTCCACGAGGGGATGGGGGAAATCGGCGCCGCACAGGTGCGTGAGACGGTGGAGCGCCACATCCGGCTCACCGGGCGCACCCCGGTGGTGCTCGTCGACTACCTCCAGCTGCTCGCCCCCTGGGATATCCGGGCGAGCGACAAGCAGAACACCGACCGCGCAGTGCTCGAGCTCAAACGGATCAGCCGGGACTGCAAGACCCCGGTGCTCGCGGTGAGCAGCTTCAACCGTCAGAACTACGGACAGGCGGTGACCATGGAGGCGTTTAAGGAGAGCGGAGCGATCGAGTACTCCTCCGATGTGCTCATCGGGCTGCAGGCAAAAGGCGCGGGGACGGAGGGGTTCCGCATCGACGAGGCAAAGCGGAGGGATCCGCGGGAAATCGAGCTCAAAATCCTCAAAAACCGCAACGGGCCCACCGGAGGAACCGTCGCATTTAGTTACTATCCGCTGTTTAACTTTTTTCAGGAGGAGGGGACTGCCATGGCGGACTACCTGATGGAGAATGGATAAGCTCAACTTTGACGCGCTGGAAGCCCTCTCCCAGCCCCTACAAGGCGCAGAGTCAAACCTACAGGTAAATGGAGAAAACGCCGCTGAGGGCGTTATAGAGGGCACAGAGGCGAAGCGGTACGCCCTGCTCGAGCAGCAGGCAGAGACGGCGCGGCAGGGACGCGCTCTCTGGCAGAAACAGGCGGACAACATTCTGCGCAGCGAGGCGGCCCGCACAGGTCTGCTCAAAGGGATCGCGGCGGGGGAGGATCCCTTTGCCCTGTTGCTGCAAGCGCTCGCCTGCATCAGCCTGATGACTGGGGACACCCTGTTGCTCGAGCAGGGGCGCGCCGATTTGCTGGCCATCTATGGGGAAGGGCTGCTCGAACCGGTTCCCCTTCAAATGCAGCTTGCCCAGGTGCGGGACAGGCTCGCCCGGCTCAAAGCGGCCCGCCCCACCGATCCCGACAGCGCCGCCCGGATCCAACGCGCCGTTGAGGCGCACCAGAGCCGATTGCAAGAGCTTCAACGATTGCAGAACAATACAGTTGATAAACAGAATACACATAATACATAAAATACAGATAAGACGGCGCTGCGGTGAATGTGACAACAAGCAAAATTCCAAAACAACCCTTGGCAACGAAGTTGTTTCAGCATCCGCAGATCGATTCCAGTATGGGTAAATAAACACATAAAATACATATTATACTTATAATACACATAAAAACAAGGGCGCCCTTTGAGAGGCGCCCTGTTTGCATTTTAGGGATGGAAAATAGAAAAATGCAGCGCAATTACCCGTGGTTTCCCCGCAACGTCCGCCCCTATCGTCTGAGGACTTTTTAAATGCAGGAACTGCAGGACGTCCGCATGTGGTACATTAGTCCAGTCAGGAAGAGACCGATGAATCAAGCAGGGAATCCGGCAGACTTCGCCGGGAAGGTTGGTCGGATTCCCATCCCGGATGCAGTTTGTCACCCTTTCTGATTTTTTCATAGAAACACAGGTTCGTTGCAGCAATTGCTGCTTCCTGCTCCCCGATCGCACAGACGGTTGCTTTGGGAAAGGATGCACGCGATAGCTGTCAGAGGAGATTATACGGTATGCTTGTATCAAATATTCGATTGTCCTATCTCAAAAACGGCGTCTGGAGCTCTTTTACCAACCAGGCCGAGAATACCATGGATGGGATCAAAATTCAAACCAACCCCAACAGTTCCTATTATCTCAAATACCGGACTTGGAACGAAGGGAGATCCGACTACTACCCCTACGTGACAAGCACGGAGGACGACTTTGCCGGACTGTCCGGCAGACCGATTCAGAGGCTTCAGATTCAGGTGTACAAAAACGACGGGACAAAACTGACCTCCGGCGTTGTGGTGATGTACCGAGTCAAAAATGGAGATCAATGGATCCCGTGGGTGAGCAACGCGGACCCCGAATGGATGCGCAGCGTCCAGCAGAAATACAATTTGGGCGGCACTCTCGCTGTTGACAGCGTGTATGCCGGAAATCCGGGCCAGAACATCACCGGCGTTCAGATTCTGGTGTATGAAGAGGGATCGCTCGGCGATTTTACCGGAGGGGAGGTCTCCGCTTCCCTGAGCTATATGGTGGGAAGCCTGTCGAACTGGAGTCCGTTTAGCAAGGGCGCGCTCGCCCCTCAGATGGACGGCATCAAGATCCAGACCAGCGCGAGCAAGGACTATTATCTCCTGTACAAGACGTGGAACGCCGGAAACTCGTCCTATTACCCCACTGTCAAAAGTACAGAGGACGATTACGCGGGCTATCCCGGAAAGGCGATTCAACGCCTTGCGATTCAGGTGTTTCGAAACGACGGCACAAAGCTCACATCCGGCGTCATTGTCATGTACCGGGCCTTTGCAGAGGGAGAATGGCTGCCCTGGGTGAGCAACGCGGATCCCGAGTGGATGCGCAACGCCCAGAACAAGTACAGTCTGGGCGGAACCCTTGACGTGGACAGTGTGTACGCCGGAAACGCCGGGCAGAACATCAGCGGTGTGGAAATCCGCATTTTTGAAGACGACTCCTACAATGCGGGTTCAGACAATTTTTCGGGTTCTGAAATCAACCTCAATTTGAGCTATATGTCCGACAGCCTGTCCAACTGGACCCCCTTCAGCCGGTCGGTCGTCTCGTCGGATATTGACGGGATCAAAATCCAGACCGACAGCAGCCAGCCGTTTTATCTGCAGTACAAGTCCTGGAACGAAGGGCGTTCCTCCTATTATCCGGTGGTCGACAGCAGGGGGACTGCCTACAACGACTACGCGGGTTACCCCGGGCAGACGATGCAGCTGCTGAGCATCAGCGCCTACAGCAACGACGGGACAAAGCTCACATCCGGCGTTGTGATCATGTACAGAGTCCGGGTGGCCGGCGTCTGGCTGCCCTGGGTGAGCAACGCGGATCCCGAGTGGATGCAGAGCGTGTTCCGGCAGTACAACCTCGACGGAACGCTCGACACAGTCAGCACCTATGCCGGCAACAAAGGCCAGAACATCGATGGAGTGGAGATCCGGGCGTTTACCGGGACAACCAACAACAACCCGGTCGGGAACCTCTCGGGGACAGAGTATGTCCCGTCGCTGAGCTACATGAACGACAGCCTGTCCAACTGGACGCCTTTCAGCGGCAGTGTGATTTCCTCCAAACTCGACGGAATCAAAATTCAGACCGACCCGAGCAAGCCGTATTACCTGGTCTACAAGTCGTGGAACGCCGGAAGATCCGGTTATTACCCCGACGTCGACAGCAGGGGGACTGCCTACAACGATTATGCGGGCTATCCGGGCCAGCCGACCCAGCTGCTGAGCATCAAGGTCTACCGCAACGACGGCGTCAAGCTCACCACAGGGGTTGTCGTCATGTACCGTGTGCACATCGGGGACAGCTGGATCCCGTGGGTGAGCAACGCGGACCCCGAGTGGATGCGCAGCGTCCAAAACAAATACGGCCTGGGCGGAGTGCTCGACTACGACGCCTATTACGCCGGCAACAAGGGGCAGAATATCAACGGCATTGAAATCCGGATCTTCGAGGAAAACGGCATCAGCGACACGCCGCCCACCCCGTCCGGTCCATGCAAGATCATCCAGGCCCCGTTCATTTCCCAGCTGGGCCGCTACCCCACCGGATGCGAGAGCGTGTCTTCGGTCATGGCGCTCAACTATGCGGGTTTTGATATTTCTGTGGACACGTTTATCGACAAATACCTAGACAAGAGACCATGGCCATTTGATCCAAATGTCTCGTTTGGTGGGAATCCTAGGTTGAACAGCGGCTGGGGCTGCTATACGCCGGTCATTAAAAAGGCGATGGACAGAATCTTATCCGGTAAATCACATTATGCAAAGGAACTTAAAGGATTATCTATTCCAACGCTGTGTTCGAAATATATTGATAAAGATATTCCGGTCATCTTTTGGGGTACCATCAATATGAAATCCCCGCATGCAAGTTCTTCATGGGTATATAATGGAAAAACAATTACCTGGATTGCGCCATTGCACTGTTTGTTATTAGTGGGTTATGATGATAATAACTATATATTTAATGACCCATTAACAACTCGTGCATTAACTTATTATAATAAAGAATCGGTTGAAGCAGCTTATAACGGAGTATATAAGCAAGCAATAGTTATATTGGAAAATCCCAACCAACCGCCTTTTGATCATACAAATTATGAAGCATTAAAAAATGAATTGGTTCCAGCGGTAGAGAATGATATAGACTGGCTTCATAAATTGGGAAAATGGCATTCCAGCGAAGACGCTTTAGATATCATTTTAAGTTATGATGATATTATTACAAAATATAGCAATCGTTTTGATATACCGAAGGCATTGCTTCAAACTGTTATATTTAGAGAACAAAGATTTGTATGGTTTGCAGATGATGTAGCTGACAGTATTGTTATTCAATCATATTTTTATGATAAAGCACTTGATGATTGGCAGGCATTATCACCGGCACAACAATTAGTCACTCCTTTGCCAGAAATTCCGATTGGATATAGGCATGATTGCAGTACTGGATTGGCTCAAATATTTGGAGCAACTGCAATAAAAGCTATTAATTATGCAGTTTTACAAGGTATTATCACTGATGAACGATCATATAATGCGGAAAACCTTGAAGATTTAAAAACTATATGGTATAAATTAAAAGATGATGACGATTTTAATGTAAAATGTGCCGCATTAACTTTAATATTTGAAGCACGTTCAACATTAGGGTATTCGGAAGACTATCAAAATTACAATATGGACCAAATAGCGATGATTTTTACAAAATATAATTCTATTTCTGATTTGCCAAATGATTACGGTAAAGATTGTGCAAAGTGGTTTACTATTTTTAATAAATATAATTAAAAAAGGTACCGTTGCAAAATAGTTCCCCAGAAAAAGTTGCACAAAAACGCCCTTGAATTTAGCTTTAAAAAGCCATTTTCAAAGGCGTTTCTTTTTGTCTCAAACAGTTTCTTTGTTCAGGTTGCTATTACAAATTATCCCTTGTTATATGTTGCTAAATTCCAAACATGCTTATAAAATTTTGCCAACCGATGAGTATAACACCTATTATAAAAAATAAAAAAAATGATAGGATTGGAACCCAAAATAACATTTTTTTTATTCTATAAAATGTTCTACTTAGCCATACCGCGACAGGAATTGTTGCCGCTAACCAAAAAAATAAAGCAACTAAACCAATCATAATATAAATATCTGCTTCGCCTCTTAAATCATAACCATAGCCTTTTCCATGACCCGTAATAAACATATAAATAAATCCAATGATGATAGGTGATACAGAAGCGATAAAACAATGCCATATTAAAGCGAAAGATAATTTTATTTTTTTCATAGAGTAATTCCTTTTTCTACAACGCAATTTATTAAAAAACTTCCCCGATGACCGGTCTTTCTGCCATCTCAATCATTTTCTTATTATATCTTAAAAAGAATATTTTGGCAATCGTTTTATACTTGAAGAAGAGGGCGGAAAAACGAGCATTATATCGACAACGATATCCCGGTGATTTTTTGGGGAACAATCGACATGGCCCCTCCCTATCAGGGAAAAACCTGGACCTACAACGGAAAGTCAATCACTTGGATTGCTCCCCTGCACTGCCTGCTTTTGGTAGGGTATGACGACAACAACTACATCTTTAACGACCCACTCAGAACCCAGGCACCAACCTACTATAGCAAAGAATCTGTGGAATTAGCATACAACGGCATTTCGAAGCAGGCAATGGTGATCAAAGAAAAAGCAAAGCCAACGATTACGCAGCAAGAATATGATGCAGGGGTAAGGGTAGTATTCCATCAGGGAGAGTATTATCTTGATTACACAATCCCCCTGGACAATCTTTTCCACAATGCAAAAGCACAGTGTGAGGATCACCGGTGCATGTCCTGGGAGCAGTATTGCGAATGGTTACAAGAAATCTCAAGTTTGCTCACCCCATCTGTATCACAACACACAGGTATGCAATTGGGTTCTTTTTCCTGGTTCTACGGGCAGGTGAACCACAATAAAGCGTGGGATATCAAACGGGAAGCTCGTTGGAAAGAGGCACTTCCAAACGTAGCATATTTGGGTGCAACGAACAAAGGCTTCTTATACAAAGGAAAGAAAATATCCGCAGAAGATGCAGGAAATATTATGTTTGGATATACCGGACGGGCGACAGGATTCAGCGATGTAACTCTGTATTGGGGCGGAGGAGTTGCAGCGCAAGGAAGTTTAAACAATAGTGAGGTAAATACTCCTCCTTATTATGGAGATGATGTAAACGATCATGAAATGATTCAGTATGGTTATGAGTTATTTCAGTCAGAATATCCTAATTATCCAGAAGTTGGATTTGAAGGGATTCCGGTTGAAAAGGGTTTACTAGCCGCTATTGGAGACATAATTCTAAATCCAGGAACTTAGTAAATACGAAAAAGAAGGGGCAGATTTTTTGCCCCTTCTTTTTCATCTAGTTACTATTTTAATAATAAAGGAACCAGTTATCTTCTAACACAATAAAATTTGAATAAGTATCTTTGATATTAGAAATCCATTTTTCAAAATCATTCGATTCATAGCCAATTACCCCTGTCTTATCGCCAAAATAATAGACTATTGTGAAGCCGTCATTGTCTTCACTACTATAATTTTTATTCACAAAATGAATCATGACGTCCTGCTGGCTGGTGTGTTTGTTTTCTAAAGAAATTTGATAGGGTTGGATTTGATCAAAGAAATTTTTGAGTGTTTGTTGTTGTGTTTGGGTAAAAAGGTTCATTTTTGAGGTGTCGTTCGGGGACATTAGGGAAGCAGGGCCAGCGCTCTGATATTTGCGGGCGTTTTCCCAAAAGGATTGGTTTTCAATAATAACATCAGCTGTCTCATGAAAGAGTTGTTTTTGAGAGGTAAAAGTCGAAATCAGCTCTTCCTGGGTGTATCCTTTCCCATGGTAGTCATCCTTTTGTTTGCAGGAAGTGAAACAGAGAAAACAGAAACAACCTGCTAATAGGATGGCTGCAAATTTTTTGAAAGAATGCTTATCCATAGTACGCTCCATACTCTTCATCAATTTATTTTTAAATTTTCCAATAATAGGTGTCTATATTGCATAGATGATTCTCTTATTATATCCCAAAAAGAATATTTTGGCAATTATTTGATTTCAAAAGTATGGATCAAATACAGGTCTGAATTTGTTTGATGAATCGATTTTGTCTTCAGATGGTGAGAATCAGCCTAATGAAAGGCAGTAAGTTTAAAATGGAAAAGAAGGGCTGAAACTCAGCCCTTCTTTTCTATATTGCCATCTTTTAAAGTAAAATGTTCTTTTGTTTGTAAAGAATCTGCGACCCAGAGCGCAAGTTCACCAGATGACAGATCTACCTGATCATCAAAATTTCCACTCACTCGATATGGGATATCTTCACGGTAACATTCAATTGTATGATATTCTTTGCCCTCGAATTGAAATTTATATTGTACTTCTGCAATTTTTCCATTTTTCCCTTGGTAGAGCTTATATTGAAAATCTGAAATATAGTTATCCCCATAGGAAGGCTGGGCACTTTCATTTTTTTCAGGAGCCAAAGCATTTAAGTATCCAAGAAAACTATTTTCTGAATCATTGTCAATGGTTGGGGGCGGCTGATTGATATGATTTCTATAGGTCTCAGGGTTTCCCTTAAAAAGATCTCTATATACTTGCTCCATTTCGGAATCTGTTTGAATGGAATAATTCACTATATTCACTACATAGGGGAGTTGCTCCATTGTGTCAAATTCTTTTTCAGCAACACTCTGTGGACATGCAACTGCAGAAAATTGATTTGTAGAACCGCTGATCCAATCCTCTGGAAGTTGAAATTCAAATGTTACATAATCCTCTTTGCTGTTTTGGGAAACGGTTTTCATCGCCATGTCAGGCTGTGGGACATCGGACTCTTTTTTATCACCGCATCCGGCGGTGCAGACAGCTAAAACAAGGCAAAGAACAATTGACAATACTCTTTTTGTTTTCATGATTTTCTCTATCCTCTTAATTTCCATTTAAACTTTCCGATGATGGGCATTTTTCCACAGATGATTCTCTTATTATATCTCAAAAAGGATATTTTGGCAATTATTTTATCTCAAAAGTGTAGATCAAATACAGGTCTGAATTTGTTCGATGAATCGATTTTGGCTTCAGATGGTGAGAATCAGCCTAATTTTGCCTTTTCCTTGCTGATATGGTAGGATAAAAGAAATTTTAATAGTGAGGAAACCGTATGAATTGGTGGTATTTAAAGCAGAAACAGGTTTACGGGCCGTTTACTGAACAGCAAATGAAGGAACTTTATTGGGACGGGACGGTGACGCTGCTGACGAAAACTTGCCAGGATGGTGCCAACGGCTGGAAGTCTTTTAGCCAGTCAAGCCTGGCACAGGAGCTTTTATCATCCCCGTTGACGCAAAAAGATAATATTTTTGCTTGGCTTTTTGTTGTAGAACTTTGTTTGAACGCCTGCAATATACTATTCCTGCACATTATTGTTCCGCTGACCACGATGCCTTCCGCCATACTGTATGCCGCTGTCTTGTTCGCAATCGATGCGCTGATTGGTTATTGGGACATCAAAAGGTTAGGGCAAAAAGGCCGCTTGTTTCCAAAAAAATATCTGTGGTTCTGCATCCTGCCTGTGGTGTATCTATTTGTGCGGGCATCCGCGATTCGCAAATATTATTCCATTGCCGTGATCGCCCTGATCATCTATCTGATCCCCATGGTTTATCAGGTGATTTTTGTTTTTTAGATTCTCCCCTTTTTCATTCCTTTATTTGGTCACATCTACGCCGGCACCCTCCCGCCGGAGGATACCTCTGGCGTGCTTGTAGTCAAGTACATCGAATCCGCGACAACCTGAGTTCAGGCACAAAAGAGTCCCCGCAGCGAACTGCGGGGACTCTTTTGTGCATACTACATATAATAAACAACAAACTTTGCGGAAGGAGCAACTCGGCGGCTGCATCCTCGATAAATTCCGCTTCGGCGAGATATGGGAATTGTCCCTTCCCCAGAGCACAGCCGGATTTGTCGGCAAGCTATCCTGCTGTGTATCCGTCACTTTGGGGAAGGAGGTGTCCCAAAATGTCAGAAATCCGACGCGCATGGCGTCGGATTTTTTCTCTGCTTAAAAAGGAGTTTTTTGATAGTCTGTATATTATGTAGAATACACAGTATACAGAAAATACAGAGCATAAACAGAAGCCATCCGGTGATCTTTGGACCGGATCACATGACGGCATCAGCGGGCGGGAAAAAAGCGCCCCCCCCAATGCTTGCAATCTATTTTTTCTTTTTCCCCCGGTCCAGCCGCTCGGGGTAGGTCTTCCACACGATCCGCACCCGCGTGCGCTCGAATTCGGCGTAGTTTTTGGGCGGGTCGCAGGGCGCACCGTTTTTGCCGCAGTAGTGCCATTCGAGGATGTCGAGCGCGTCCATGTCCCGCTCGAACGGGTCGATGATCCGCTGGGAGACCTGCCCCTTTTCCCCCAGGTCCGCGTAGCGCGGAAGCTCGGGGGAGGAGAGCAGCAGCGTTTTAACCCCGATAATGTCCTCATTGGGTTTGCCGATGTTCATATTCTTGTGCTCGGCGATGCGGCGGAGGAAAAACTCGCTGTTGGGATTGTGGCGGGAGTTGAGCCGCAGAATCTCTTTGGGAAACGGCATAACAGGGTAGTTGAGCATGACGTTGAAAAAGTCGGTGTTAAACCGGTAGAGGATCACCCCTCGCACCAGCCCGTTGGTGCCCCCTGAAATGCTCATCTTGAGGTAATCCCCGGTTTTGCCCCGCCGTTTTTCCCGAAACTCGATCGAGATCGCGTCGAGCGCCTCGATGTCCTGACGCACCTGCTTGCGCGCCTCCTTGACGTCCTTGAGCCCCCGCATCTGCATGTACTGGGCGAGGGGAAGCCGCACCATGGTGTCGGTCTGGCCGCTCTCGGTGGCGGTGATGATGAGCGCGTCGAGCAGCTTTTTGGCAGTGGGGCGCACCCCGCCCGAGAGCTTCTCATACTCCTTGATAAAGACCTTGAAGTCCTCCGAGGTCACCACCCCGTTGCCGTAGAGGTCGAGCTGGCCGGGGTCGGTGATCTTGGTCTTGATGCGGGCGAGCTTGTTGGTCGCCTCCCCCTGGTGGATGGTGTTGAAAAAGTCGGCCGGAGGCGCTGGGGGGATGAAGTGATCCGGCCCGGTGCTCGGCGGGGAGGTGGAGGGCGGTTTGAGCAGCACCGCCTCGTATTTCGGCTTTTTCTTGGGCTGACCGGTCACGCGGTACCCCCTTCCAGCAGGTCAAAGAGGCTGCCTGTGTCGCGGTAGATGACGGTGATGTCCTCCAGAAACGCCCGGGCGCGCTCCACCGCCTCGGCCGCAGGCTTGAGGGCCTCAAGGTCGACTGGGGGAAGCAACTGCCTGACCTGTTGCCGCAGCTGCTGCGTCTGTGCTTCATCCACACCGAGCCGGTAGCGGTGGAACCGCACAATCTGGTCGGGCACGTCCTCCATGAGCCGGTTGAGCAGAGCGACGTCCTCCTCGGGGGGCTGTTCCTGGATGTAGCGCTTGAGCTCGGGCACCTCCACCCGTTCGGCGATGAGGTTCATTCCCTCGAGCAGGGCGTAACACTCCCGCAGCGCGGACTCAAGCGAAGCGAACAAGGCGCGGATCACCCGGCTGTGCAGCGCGAGCAGGTGCTCGGCCGCATAGTTGTGGCTGCCCGGAAAGGGGGGCGGGGCGTAGCAGCCCTCTGTGTCGATGTGGGGAGAAGGCCCCCGGAGCACTGCGATCCCGCCGGGGCAGAGGGAGCCGAGCTCCTGCCGGGTGTACCGCTGCGTGAGCTCTGCAAACTGCTGCTCGGTGAGGATGCGGGGGTGTTCATAGCTCTCGGCGTGTTCCTGTTCCACCTGGTGGAAGTTGAGCACCAGAGCGTGCAGCCGCCAAAAGGCGAGCTCCGCCCGGGTGCGTGCGAGGGAGAACCGCTCGGGCATCCGTACCAGCGTTGAGTGGATCTCCCGGTAGATGTTGTATTCCCGAATGTCCTCTTCGGTGCGCAGGCTGGAGACGAGGGCGGACTTTTCCTCTGCGCTGAAGATGTCCCTGCTGTGCGGGGTCTCCTTGCCGCCGGCGTTCATCTGCTCCCAGGTCCAGCAGAGGTCTTTGAGCATCAGCCTTCCGACGTCTTCCCCTGAAGGGCCTCCCTTGACGGGGCCGACGACATAGCCGGTCACCTTTTTGATATAGCCGCTGTCGCTGCCGCGCGCATTGGGAGAATACTGTGTATTGTATTCATTCTGCTCAGAATGTGTATCATGTGTATTCATATATTACTCCCCGGTAAATTCATCGTATTTGCGCACTGCGTCCTGATGCGCGGCGGCGTATTCCCGCGACGCCCGCAGGATCAGCTCGTTGAGGCTCACCCGCTGGACATAGGCGATTTTGGTCAGCTCTTGGTGCAGCGAGGGCTGGATGAGCAGGTTCAGGCGCTTGGACTTGGTCTCCTGCTTTTTGGAGATATTCTCTGTATTTTGTGTATCTTGTGTAGAAGATGTATTATGAGTATAGTCTGTGTAATCTGTCTGTTTTTCCTTTGCCGGACTCGGCTGCACCGCCGGGGCCTCTGGGACAGGCGCGGGGGTGATGAACTGCAGGGCGGGGTTGTTTTCCCGGAAACTCTTTTTACTCATCGTCTTGTCCTCCTGTAAATTCCTCTGCAAACGCGGCGTAGTCCTTTGCCGCGTTGCTCTTGGGCGCGTAGCGCAGCAGGTCGGCCCGCCGCGCCTGCGCCTCTTTGACCGCAATGTTTTCCCGGATCACGGTGGAGTACACCTGGGTGCCGAGCTGTGCCGCTGTCTCCCCGATCATCTCGGTGAGGTCGCGGGTGAGCACCGCGCGGGCGGAGTGGCGGGTGAGCAGGATGCCCCGGATGGAGAGGTTGGGGTTGCAGTAGGTGCGCACCGCCTGCACAGTGGAATACAGCTGTCCGATGCCCTGGAGGGAGTAGATGTCCGCCTGCGCCGGGATGAGCAGGCTGTCGGATGCGGTCAGGGCGTTGATGGTGAGGATGCCGAGCGCGGGCGGGGTGTCGATCAGAATGATATCGTAATCCTCTGCCACCGCCGCGAGGGCTTCCTTGAGCCGGTACTCCTTGCCGGTCGAGTTGAGCTCCATGTCAGCCGCTGCGAGCTGGGCAGAGGCGGGGATGAGGTCTCCCTGTTCGGTCTGGCGGATGCAGTCGGCCAGCTCTGCCTGGCGGGTGAGCAACTCGTAGGCAGTGGGGCCGGAGGGGTCCGCTTCCATCGTGTAGGTGAGGTTGCCCTGGGGATCGAGGTCGACAAACAGGACGCGCTCTCCCCGCGCGCGCAGGCAGGAGCCGAGGGCATGGGCGGTCGTGCTCTTGCCCACCCCGCCTTTTTGGTTGGCAATCGTGATAATTTCTTTCATATCGTACCCCTTTCGGTGAATCGTGATCCATAAGGCCGCCAGCCTGCACCCAGTGAAAAGACGGGTACAGATCGCTCTGCGCGCCGGTGCCGCCGAGTAGAAGTGAATCGATCGGCGGCCTCAATTGCCCTGCTGTGGGAGAGCATGGCCTGTTTATACACAGAATACATATACATAGAATACAGACTATGTGTTTACCTGCTAAACAATGCTGCCCGCTTGCCCGATTCGACAGCGTTCCCGTTATCTATACACTTTATCTGTATATTGTTTATAACTAGTATACACAGGATCGGTCCGCAATGTCAAGCAGAATCGGTCGAACAGAGAACCAGACTTAGGATTGCAAAACGCGGACTGAAAATGGATTCCCTTTTTAATACGGGAACTTCAGTAAAAAAGAACCGGAACACGTCCGGTTCTTTTTTACGCCGCAGGCTGTCCGGTCGGAGGAGTGAGGGGAAGCTCGCTCAAATGGGGACAGCTGTGGTTTTGACGCAGCCTGGGGTCGGGGGGAGAGCGCGGCGCAAGCAGCCAAGGCAGCCGCAAAGCCGCTGAGACTGGAGAGCCGACCTTTTGTCCGTCGTGCAGAAAAAATACGCACAATCCTTTGGTTCTGTATGATACAGATATGATACCATAGGGCTGCTGGGACAGCGCGCGGGCAGGGGAATCGTGTTTCTTTCAAACCTTGTGGGCAGATTTCCGCGCCGATTGGTTCGCAAACAGCCCGAATCAATGCTATGGGAATCCGGAGGCCCCGCCAAGCGGCTGAACTCTGTTTTTGTATATGTATATTGAGTATTATACATATAATATGGAAGACACACAATTTTATAAAACAGCAGGCTGCGCACCCGTGCGGGCAGCCGCTGTTGCGAGAGGACGTCGTGTCAGTGGCGCTTACAGCATTCCGATCGTGGTATTTCGGTTGACTGGGCTGGTGGAGCAGCGCTAGTGCCGGTATCGCTTGCGGTATTCCGCTGGGGAGATGTGAAAGTTGTTTTTGAACGCCCGTTCAAAGCTGCAGCGCTGGGTGTAGCCGACCTCAAAAGCGATTGCGTCGAGGGAAAGGTCGGTTTCGCAGAGAAGACGGCTGGCATTGCGCAGCCGAAAGCTTTTGATGGTGTCCCGGAAGGTTTTCCCGGTCCTGCTGCAGATAAATCCGCTCATCGAGCGGACTGAATAGCCAAAAACATCCGCGAGCTCCTCAATCGTCAAGTCCTTGTAGCGTCTCCCGATGTAGGTGACGACTTCCTTGATGTCGAGCTGTCTGCCGCTCAACTTCGGCGTTTCGGTCAGCGACCGGGTGTAGCTGCGGGCGAGATCGGAAAACAGGCAGACGAGATAGGAGCGCAGGATGTCCTGGCTGAACCCGTCGTGTTTGAGCTGCTCATAGAACATCTGCAAAATGATGGGCCGGGCAATGGTCGCCTGGTTTTTGTGAAAGACAATGTGGCGCTGTTGGCTGTTGGTGTTGTAGAGGGAGTCGATAAAAAAGCCGGTGACAAGGTCGTTGTTGCGCACCAGGGTTAAAAAGGTCTCGTCAAAGAGGCTTTTGCGGATCAAAAGGTTGATGACCACGTCGCCTTCCTCCGGCGTCTGCATGCAGTGAATCGCATTTGGGGTGTAAAAACAGATATCCCCCTCGGAGAATTCCCGGTCCTCCCCGTTGATCGTGCTGATGCACCGCCCAGAGTGGACGTAAAAGATTTCAAAAAACTCGTGGTTGTGCATGAGCTTTTGCCGGAAAAAAGTGCGCTGCGATTTGTCGAGCTCGGTGATCTGGTCAATGTCGAGGTGGATCTGTTCGTCTCTGTCAAAAAGACGGTCCTCGAGAAAGGTGAAATACCGGATCCCACGAGAAAATTTTGGCCTCGGGTCGAAAATTAAATTTTCAAGGGTGTGCGGCCTGTTTTGAGAGGGCAGCACCCCCCTGCGGTGCTGGTCAATGTATTCGTTTACCGTCTCTAAAATAGGATCCATACCATTTCCCCTTTGCCGAAAATGTATCATTTTCTTCCGATTCTGAAATAGCCTTTGGTTTGGCATTATTATATAATAAAGCTGTCCATAAGTCCAGAAAAACAGGACAAAACCCAAGAAAAACCAATGAGGAGGAGAGAGTATGAATCCATTGTTCAAAAAAGGGCTTGCCGGCTGCCTCGCCGCGCTTTTACTCGTTTCCAGCGTCACAGCGCTCGGGGCCCCGTCGCCTGTGCAGGCGGCGCAACACAGCTTTGCAAGCGATTTTGCCAGTCCGCCGTCAGCGGCGCGGCCCAAGACAAGATGGTGGGTGCCCGGCTCCCACATGACTAAAGAGGAGATTGAAAAAGAGATCGCATCCATGGCGCAGGCGGGCTTTGGCGGCGCGGAAGTGGTTCCGGTAGCAACGGGCGGCGAAGGGGGCAGCTCGATTGACTGGGGGACCGAGCAGTGGAACGAGATGATCAAGCACATGCTTCAGGTCGCCGGGAAATACGACTTTACCATTGACTTCACCATGACCCCCGCCTGGCCGCTTGCGCTGCCCACCATCACCGATGTGGACGACCCGAGCCAGGGCGCGCAGATGGAAGCGGACGGGGCGCATGTGGACGGGATCACCAAGGATTCCCCCTATTCCGGACCTGTCCCAGTCGCCTCTGAGCTCGACGCGGGCACCCCCGAGCTGCTCGCTGTGACAGTGGCCAAATACGCGGACAAGGAAACCAAAACCCTGGACTACGACTCCGCCCGCACCCTTGAGATGGGCCGAGAAGTCGTCAAAAGTGGGGACGGCCCGACCGACTACACCGTTTCATTTTCTCCTGAAGAGGAGGGGGAGTACGTCCTGTTCGGCTGGTGGCAGCACCCATCCGGCAACCAAAAATACGGCAACTACCAGCTCGACCACTTCGGCCGGGCCGGGGCACAGGCGTTGATCGACTATTGGGAGAACAATCTGCTCCCCTATTATGGGGAGGATTTTAAAAACGCGTCCGCCCTCTTTATCGACTCGCTCGAATTTGAAACCCATCTCGACTGGACGATCGGCCTGCTCGACGAATTTCAAGCGGCAAAACAGTATGACCTCTCGGCTTACCTCCCCGCAGTGTACGACACCGATTCGAGCGGAAACTTTTCCGGTGATCCCAAACCTGATTTCCAGTTTGACAAACAAAACGAGGCGCTCAAAAACGACTACAAAGACCTCCTGACCCAGCTCTACATTCAAAACCATCTGGAGCCCCTCTCTGCATTTTGTGACAAAATTGGGGTGGATCTGCGGTATCAGACGTCCTACGGCAAAAGCCTTGAGCTTGCCCAGACCGCCATGTATGTGGATATCCCCGAGACCGAAACCCTCTATGGCAAGGACATCATCGACTTTTACCGGCTTCAGTCCGGCGCGGTCCACCTGACCGACAAGGAAATTTACTCGGTTGAGGCCTCTCCCGAACAAAATATTTCGATCAATTTCGGAAGCTTTGTCTACAACCTGTTCCGCGGGAATGGGGAAGACGGCGCGGGCAACTACCAGCAGACCTGGGAGGACCAGCTGTGGCACGTCCAGCGCGCCATGGCGGGCGGCGTCAATCAGATCGTCTTTCACGGGTACTCCTACAACGGCCAGTACGAGGGAGAGGGCAATGAAAACGGCTTTGTCGCCGGCACCTCCTGGCCGGGATTTGAAGGGTTTGGCCAGTCCTCTTGGTCCAACAGCTGGGGAGAGCGTCTGCCGAGCTGGCAGCATGCGCGGGACTATACCGATTATATCGCCCGCAATCAGTACCTGCTGCGCCAGGGAACTGCAAAGGTAGACGTCGCCATCTACCACCACAGCTATTGGGAAAACATCGATTTTTCCGGCGCGGACAAGATCTACAAGGACGGCGGAGCGCTGGGACAAAACGGATATACCTATGAATTTGTCAGCCCTGCGGGGCTCAGTCTGGACAACGCAGTTGTCACAGACGGCAGGCTGGATGAGAGTGGTCCCGCCTACAAGGCGCTTGTCTTTGACAGCGAAACCAGCCTGCCGGGCGAGACAGCGGACCGTCTGCTCGAATATGCACAGGCCGGGTTCCCTCTCCTGTTTGTCGGCGGAATGCCGGATCAGGACGCCTATGGCGAACAGGCGGACATCGCCTCCAAAATGGAGCAGCTCGCTGCCTATTCCTCTGTCCGGATCGTGGACACGGCCGAACAGGTTGTAGACGCCCTCAAAGAACTCGGCATTTCCCCCGATGCGAGTTTTGAACAGCCGCAGAACCTCCTGAGCGTCCACCGCGCGCTGGACAACGCTGATCTGTACTACCTGTACAACGAGGGGGGCGCGGACAACTACCCGGCCGCCAAGCAGATTCCCGACGTGAACACCAAGATTACCCTGAAGGGGAACGGCAAACCCTATCTCCTCAACACCTGGACGGGTGAGATCACCCCGATTGCAAGCTATACCGCCCGAAACGGGACGGTGACCATTGACGCGGTGATCGGCGGCAATGACAGCATGGCGGTCGCAATTGCCCCGGAGAGCTGGTATCAGGGCAGCGCGGTCGTGAGCAGCCACGTTGTGAGCGGCGGGCTGCAAACTGCATACGCCCAAGACGGCAGCCTGATCGCAAAGAGCTTTGAGCCCGGAACCCAGCAGGTAACTCTTGACAACGGAGAAGTCGTCCCAGTTGTAACCGGTGAAGTTCCCGCCGAAATTCCACTCATCAACTGGGAGTTGACGGTGGAAAGCTGGAGCGAGGGCGCGACGCCGGCGGAGAGCCAAAAAACAAACATTGACGTCGGGACAATCGACGGACTGCGCCCCTGGAACCAGCTCGAAGGGCTGGAGAAGGTATCCGGCATCGGCAGATACACCACCACGGTGCAGCTGGAAAACGGATGGCAACAGGGAACCGGAGCAGTCATTGAACTCGGTGATGTGGTTGACACCTACCGGATCACCGTCAACGGAACCACCCTGACCACCAACCAGATCGACACCACCCTTGACATCGGGCCCTGGCTCAAAGCTGGGGAGAATATCATAACGGTAGAAGTCGCCTCCACCCTGCTCAATGCGGTGCTCGCCTCCAATCCAGCCGACACCCGTTCTCCGGATGAATACGGCATGCTCTCCCCGGTGACCCTCACCCCTTATGTCTGGACCACCGTTGTCGGGGCGCAGGAGAGCGACAAGGGAATTCTGAAAAAGGTCATCGCCTATGCGCAGCAACAGAGAGAAGACCCTTCGTTTGACCATGTGATTGAGATGGTGCAGCAGTCCTTTGTTGCGGCGCTTGAGGCGGCGCAGGCGGTGGAACGGGATGCGGCGGCCAGCCAGGACGAGGTGGACAGCGCATGGCAGGCCCTCATGACGGAAATCCACAAGCTCGGGTTTGTCCGGGGGGACAAGACATCCCTTCAACAGCTGATTCAGCTGGCAGATACCTTCCTCGCACAAATCGACCGCTATACCCCGGTGACGGCCCAACCGTTCACAGCTGCTTTGACCGAAGCAAAAGCCGTGTACCAGGACGGAAACGCCATGCAGGAGGATGTCGCGGAAGCTGAGTCAGCGCTTCTCGACGCGATGCTCGGCCTGCGTTACAGAGCGGATAAGAGCGTGCTGCAAGAGGTTCTGAGCCGGGCGGCTGGAATTGATACCGCACGGTATACAGCAGATCGTGTCGCAGCGTTCCGCGCGGCATACGGAGCGGCAAAAGCGGTCAGCGAAAACGCGAATGCAACCCAGACTGAGGTCGACAGCGCGGCGGACGAGCTGCAAAGGGCGATCGACTCGCTGGTTGAGATTGCAACAGAACCGGACCAGGCAGCGGCTGAGGACGCCCTCATTCGCGGGGACAGCGCCTCGATAACCAAGAGTCAAAATTCCAAGACAGGCGACGCTGCACCGGTATGCGCTGCACTCGCTGCCCTGCTGTTGGCGGGCGCTGGTTTGGCGTTGAACAAAAAGAAACGATGACAGCATCCCCCGATTTGAATCGAATAAATTAAAAAAAAGCCCGGCAGTAGCCGGGCTTTTTTGACTTCCAAACGATCCTGTTCGGAGCGAAAAAATAGATCATCCCGCAGCCTGCGGAAAAATGCCTGATTGTTCGGCGTTTGCGGGGAAGAAGTAGAAAAACAGGATTGCATTCCCCAAACTGTCAGCATTGACGGGTAAGGCGCGGCAGCCGCTGAGACCTTTGATGCTGCAAAAGCCGCCCTGGCGGCGGGAACAAAACTCGAGGGGACGGACAGGAATCGTTTGCCTGAGCGTGAAACGCTGCGGAAAAACCGCGGCAGGCACAGCGCTGGCGATGCAGCGGACAGTTTGCCCTGTGCCCGTGAGCAGCGCCCTTTTCAGGGGCGGCTGCCCATCGGTTGAACGGATGGAGTGGTTTCAAACAGCGCGTTGCGGCCGCTGTGTTCCACGGTGCGACAGAGCAGCCGGCAACTGCATTGACTGCCGGCTGTCGGTGGAGGCGGGCGGAACCAATGCCCGGTCAAACCAGTGTGAACAATTCGGTAAAAAAGGCACTGGGAAAACGCTCCGAAAGCCAAACAGTCGAGGCGCCAACAACCGTATCAATTGCGCACCCGGCTGGCCTACGCCCCCTTTTGGGCAGCCGTGAGGGGAATCTCACCCCTTTTTTTGAAAGATCACCCCGGCGATCCGCTCCTCGCTCTGGTTGTTTTCCCGTTCCAGGTGGTGCAGGTAGACCATGGTGGTGTTGATATCGCTGTGGCGCAGCAGCTGCTGGGTCTCCTCGAGCGAGCCGCCGCCGAGCAGGTTGAGGGTGGCCGCAGTGTGGCGCAGACTGTGGGCAGTGAGCCGGTCGGAGTCCCACCCCGCCCGGCGAAACGCCGTCTTGACGATCCGGCTCACGCTGCGGGTGGTGAGCCGTCCGCCCCCGTTGCGGTGAGAGAGGCTGGCGAACAGCGCGTCCTCCGGTCGGGTCTTTCCCCGCATGGTGAGATAGGCGTTGACCGCCTCGAGCACCGGGAAGGGGAGCTTGACATAGTCCGCCTTTTCCATCTGCCCTTTGCCCTGAATGTAGAGCACAGTGTGTTCCCCCCGGTTGCGCAAATCCCCCACATCTGCCCGCACCAGCTCCACGGTGCGCAGTCCGCCTGTCACCGCGACGGATACAAGGGCAAAATCCCGCCGACTCATGAGGTCGTGTCCCGACAGCGCGCCGAGTACCGCCTGCATCTGGGCGGGGGTGAGGGCGTCTTTTTTATGCTCCCGGCTGATCTTCGCCCCTTTGAGGTGGGCCGCTATATCGGGATACAGCCCCTCCTGTTCGGTCCAGCGGAAAAACTGCCGGATGGCCGCCATGTAGAGCTGAGTGGTCGCCGGCTTGCGGGTTTGGCGCAGGCTGTCACGGTAACGCAGGACATCCGCCCGGGTGGGGGAGCCGATGCCCTGTGTCGCCAGCCATAGGCGGAACTGCTTGAGCGCACGGGCGTAGGTATCGACTGTGCGGGGGCTCGCGTCGAGATACTGCGCAAACCGGGCGAACAGGTCGTCGGTGAGCCCAGTTTGGGGAATCAGGATGCCCATGGGAAAACCCTCCTCGTCATAGCAAATAATATACACATAATACAGAGTAGACAATTGTTGTTTATTATCAGTATACACCCTCCAACAAGGTAAAGTCAACCGATGCGCCGCTGTTTCCCCCAGCGGACAGACTGTCCTCAGCGGTATGCAGGGCTGTTTGCCCCGGGTCCAGCTGGACACTTTGGCCTGGGTTTTGATTGGCGCTTTGGCCTGGGGTTTTGGCTGGGATTTTGACTAGGGTTTTGGCTGGGGTTTTGACTAGGGTTTTGGCTGGGGTTTTGACTAGGTTTTTGACTAGGATCTGGCTGGGATTTTGACTAGGGTTTTGACTGGGATTTTGGCTGAGACTTCGGCTGGGGTTTTCTTAGGCTTGGTTGTAGCTGTAGGTTGTTTTTGGCCTGGATATTATGTGGAATCGGCAAAGCGGTAGCAACGGTGGGGTCAAAAATCGGTTATTTGGCGGTCGCTGCTGCGACGCACAAACAAAACCGCCCGCCGCAGATTACACTGTGGCGGGCGGTTGTTCTACAGAGAATAAACCGTAGGTATGAGGTTATTCAAGCGGGATGTCATCTGAAAACTCTGCAAACGGGTCGGGGTCCACAACGCTGGCCTCGTTTCCCATGATCCGGCAGTCGCTTTCAAACAGGACAACCTCTAACTCAGGTGCTTGGTAAGCTTTTTTCATGTCGATTACTCCTTTTTGGATTACGCGGTGGGGGCAGTTCCGTCCCACTGTCCGCTGAAATAGGTGTAGCGAACACCATTTATTTCCACTTCCACCCACGCTGTTGCGTAACGGGCCTGTCCCGGTTTGATGCCGGTGAAGGACTGAGTAAACTGTCCGTTGAGGTCGGTGAAGGGGGTGGTGTACTGGGTGTAGTAGAGGAAGAGGGGGTTGGACCCGATCTGAACCGATTTGTGTCCGGCGCCCTCTACGGTGTACTGATCGATGTAGCCTTTGAGCGCGTCGTTGTTGTGGCTGCTTGCGATCTGCTGGTTGGAATAGAAGACGCCGCTTCTAACGATCTTCGCATCGGCGAGCTCTTCAATGTCATCCGCTGCCCACGGGATCACCAGACGGATCGAATACTTTCCATTTACATTATTCCAGCCGTTTTCGTCCAGGCCGATCTGCACGGTGAACAGGTTCTCCCAGTCGATCTCCCAGTTTGCGGTCAGAGTGATCTCTTTGTTTTCGTTTGCAAGGGTGAGTTTTTCCACACTGGTTCCGGTTCCATCCTGCCACCCGGCAAAAATATAGTTTTTGGCCGAAGGGGTTTTCAGGGTGATTTCTCCGGTTTGTGCGTTGAACTCAGCGCTGTCCGCATTGTACACCACTGTGCCCGCGCCGTTTCCTTTCGCGTCGATATAAGAGACGGTGTAGGAAGCTTTGGTAGTGACGATCTGAATTGACTGGTCTGCGGTGATGTTATTGATCACATAGTTGTTGTTGCCGATGGTGGTCAGAGGAGTTACAACTCCATTGCTCACTGCGTTGACAGCAGTGAGTATGTATCCGGGTTTTACCTCAACTGCAAAGGAGAAGGAGCCGTTGTAGCCAACCGAAGTGCTGCTCGAAGTGGAAATGGTGTAGTCTTTTGCATTTGGGGTGTAGGATACTTCGTACTGGTTGGGGGTCAGGCCTTCCACCGAGATCGAGACATCTTCAGTCACAGTCACGCTGTAGGTCTTGGTCTCCGCGTTGTAAACCGGCTGGTTGGTGCCAGTTGATTTGACGACGGCAGATGCGCTGTTGTAAGCCGGGTCAACTGCCAGCGAGAATTCAAAGGAATCCCCGTGCTGCACTGAAGTGCTGTTGCTGGCGGAGAGGGTGTAACCGTCGCCCTGGATGAGGGTCACCTTGTAGGCGTTTCTCACCACGTTGGAAACCGAAACGACCTGCGCTGTCTGCACGGCGGGAATGGTGTAGGCGAAGGTATTGTCTTTGTCCTCCACTGCTGTTTTGGTCAGGTTGATGTTGTTGGCGGTGACGTTGAGGTCGGACTGGGTGTAGCCCTCGTTGAGCTTGACCCAGAAGGTATAGGCGCTGCCGTATTCGACCGACGCGGTTGTGAGAACAGATTCGTCAGCCGGATTGAGCACGGTGTAGCCTTCACCGCTGTTAAAGGTGATCTGGCTGGAGAGCTTGCCCCCGCCTGTGATCAAAATCTCAAAATCCTCGGTGACCTTGTTGATGGTGTAGGTGTTGCCCGACTGTTTCAAGCTGCTTGCGCTGCCAGAAGTCACAGTGACAGCCGGCTCGTTGTAGCCCTGGGTCGCTGCGACAGTGAAGCTGTAGCTGCTGCCGTACTCGAGAACAGTGGACGGGTCAGCTGTGGTGGTGAAGCCGTCGCCCTGCTGCTGCACTGTGATGGTGTGATTCTGTTTAGAAATCGCAACGCTCACGTTTTGGGTCTGGCGCACGTCTTTCAGCTGGTAGGTGTAGACCGAACCGGTAGTTTTGCTCGGCTCCACCGCGATGCCGTTGGAGGCGACTGCGGGGGCGCCGTAGCCCTCTTCCACTGTGACGGTGAATTCAAAGGAACCGCCGTACGCGACTAAATTGGAGCCGCTGGTGGATTCGGCCTTGTAGCCGCTCCCAGAGGGGAGTGTGACAATGACGGGAGCATTGAGGCTCACCGCTACGTTGAGGTCTTTTGTGACATTTTCAATGGTGTAGCTGTAAATCTTGTTGCCTGCCTCGTCCTCTCTGTCAGACGAATAACCGAGGACTGCGCCGCCTACCCGGACAACCGGCAGATAACTGACGTATTCGCTGTACACAGTCAGGTCAAAGCTGTAGTTTGCTCCGTCCTCAACTGTCTGCGCGCCGTATGCGCTCAGCTCGTACTGCGTCGTGGGATCAGACGGCATCTTCACTGTGTGGGGAGCCGCGGCCACAACCGGGGTGATCGTAAATGCGGTGGAGCGGCAGGAGTTTAGATTAAACTCATACACCTTCCGGCTTGGATTGGTTGCGGTGGTTTCGGTGTAGTTTGCACGGGTCGCATCGTGGGTGATGCTGATCTCCTTGTCCTGCGCAAGGCCGATGCCAAATGCAAAACTCGGAATGACGCTGTTTGAGGCTGTAAACGTAATATCCCCGCTCGACGGATCGATTGCGATTGTATACGAATAATCCTCTTGGTAGATCTCATTGTCGTCCTCAGAAAACTCAAACCCATCCTGGTCGTAATAGGTGAGTCCTTCCACTGCTTTTAATGTGATTGTTTCAACTTTGCTGGCAGCACTCGCTGTGATTGGCACTGATACAAATACAAATGCAAATACCAGCATCAAAGACAGCAGTTGTTTCGAGATCTTTTTCATGCATTCGTTTCCTCCTTTGGAAAAGTTTTCTTATTATATAGAGATGTATTTAGAACACATATCTATTTATTTTAATATAAGGGATTTGAATCCTTTTGTCAACATTTTATTGCATAAAAACAGGGTTGTGATGAAAAATAACGAGAGGAAATTCAGGAAGATGCTGGAATGTTTTCCGCGGGTTCCTTATTTACAGAATTTTTGCGGTTGCATTGATTTTCCCTTTGTTTTCTGTTATTCTTATTTAATGAATATTCAACAGTTTTTAGCAGAGGAATTTGCCAATGGCGCTTTATGAAATTGCGGGGCTTGTGGTGGACATGGAGCCGGTTCACCCCACCCTCTCGAGCCGGGCGGCCCCATACCGACTGCCCGCGCCGGGCCGCCGGGCGGATATTGTGATCCGCCAGCCGGAGGGCTATATTGACAGGATGCAGCAGGCAAACCCGTCGCTCGGGGCGGACCAGTGCGAGTACCTGCGGTTTGGCTCCTGCTTTTACCGCTCCCTGCTGCGGTTTGACGGCATGATGCTGCACGCGTCTGCTGTCGCCCTGGATGGGCGCGCCTACCTGTTCACCGCCCATTCGGGAACTGGAAAATCCACCCACACCGCCCAGTGGCTGAAGCTGTTTGGGGAGCGCGCGGCAATCCTCAACGACGACAAGCCCGCGCTGCGCTGGATCGGGGGGCAGCTGTGCGCCTGCGGCACCCCTTTTTCGGGCAAAACCCCCCTCAGCCAGAACCGGTGCGTCCCGGTCGGTGGGATCTGCCTGCTCGAGCGGGGGAGTCAAAACCGGATCTGGCGGATTTCCCCCCGGGAGGCGGTCGCCTTTTTGTTTGACCAGACCATTCACTCGCTCTATCAGCAGGACATGGAGCGGCTGCTGGGCGTGTTGCAGTCGGTGCTCGAGACCGCGCCGCTCTACCGGATGCAGTGCACCATTGGGACGGACGCCGCCCGCACTGCACACCAGGCGATGGCGGGCGGCCACAAATGTTAGGAGGTAGGGACAATGAAAATAAAAGAGGGCTTTTTGCTCAGAAAAATGGACGGAATGGGGGTTGTGGCCCCTGTTGGTAAAGCGTCGGAGCGGTTTAACGGGATGGCCACCCTCAACGAAACCGGGATTCTGCTGTGGGAGACCATGCAGCGGGAAACCAGCCGGCAGGGGCTGATCCAAGCGCTGCTCGCGGCCTACGAGGTGTCGGAGGAGAGGGCGGCACAGGATGTGGACGCGTTTTTGCACAAGGCGCGGGAGGCGGGCCTTGTCGAAGAATAACCCCAAGCCCCAGACGCTCAAGATGGAGCAGATCGCACAGCTCATGGAGGAGGTGTTCGCACAGGGCGGCGTCTTCCGCTTCCGCCCCACCGGCCGGAGCATGCTGCCAATGCTGCGGGAGCGGCGGGACACCGTGCTGCTGTGCAGCCCGGCGAAGAGGCCGCCCCGAAAGTACGACGTCGTCCTCTACCGTCGGGACAACGGGCAGTTTTGGCTGCACCGCATTGTCGGCCAGGAGGACGGCGGGGGATTTTCCCTCTGCGGGGACAATCAGTACCGAGTGGAACGGGGCGTCCGCCCGGAGCAAATCGCGGGCGTCCTGATCAAATTCACCCGCGGGAAGAGGGAAATCGCAGTGGATTCCCCCCTCTACCGCGGGTATGCCGCGGTGTGGACCGCTTGCCGGCCGCTGCGCAGCGCGGCGATCCGGGAGCTGCACTGGGTGCGCCGGGTGTTTTTCCGGCGCGGATCTGCGCAAAGAAAGTGAGGTGACGGCGAGTGATCAGCCAGACGGCAGAACAAAACTATTTTATCGAGCTCATCGGGGCGGTTCTCTTTGAAAAAGAGCTTGCCCCTCCCCCGCAGCAGATGGACTACCAAAAGATGTGCCGCCTTGCGGCCCACTCCTCCCTCAGCGGGTTTCTCTACGACGGCTTTCGGCGGGCTGCGTTCGACGTCCCTGCCGACATTCTCGCGATGAGCCTTGAGATGCGCAACCGCTCGGTTGCCCGCGAGGCGATACAGGAGGTCGAGGCGCAACAGATACTCTCCTCGCTGGAGAGATCAGGGGTGCGCTGCGTGCCGCTCAAAGGGCTGCTGCTCAAGGAGCTCTACCCCAAACCCTATCTGCGGCTGTCGGTCGACGTCGACATCCTCTGCGACGCCCGACAGTTCGGACAGGTGGAACAGGTGATGAGCCCGCTCGGTTACACTCTGCAGCACCGCGGCGGCTGCCACGACGTCTATTTCAAGGCGCCCAACCTCAACGTCGAGATTCACAACAAGCTCTTTCACACCCCGGCCAGCTGGCGGGAGTTCTCCAAACAGGCGTGGAAACGAACCGTACCCTATCAGGAGTATCAAGCGGTGCGCCAGTTCACCCTGGAAGACAGCTACCTCTATTTGATGCTGCACACCAGCAAGCATCTGCGCGCCGCTGGGGCGGGCCTGCGCTCGGTGCTCGATCAGATGCTGTTCCTCCTCCGGTATGCGGACATGCTGAACTGGGAGGAGGTAAACGCCCAGCTCGAGCGCTACGGGCTGGGCAAGGTGCACCGGCATTTTCTCGAGCTCGGGCCGCATCTGTTTCCCGAATGCAGGGAAATCAGCCCGTTTTTCGCCTCCCTCTCGGAGGAGTGCAGCTCGGAGATGCTCGATACGCTCGGCTCGTTTCTGTTCCGCAGCGGCGCGATGGGTACGGTGCAGACGATGGTTAACCTCAATCTGATGCGCAGTAAGCAACAGGGGGTGTCGCCCGGACCCCGCCTGCGCTATACCCTGCGCCGCCTCTTCCCCAACCGCCAGGCCATGGAATACATCTTTCCAAAGCTCGAGCGCGCGCCCGGCCTGCTGCCCTTTTACTGGGTCAGGCGGCTGGTAAAGACGGCGCTCTTTCGCTCAAACTATGTAAACGCCGAGGTGCAGTCGATGAAACATCTGGATGAACAGGAAATTTCACAGCTCAAACAGCTCTACCGCGCACTGGGTCTGTGAGGCAGGGGAAGGGAGGTTGTCGGATGGCCCGACGCTCAGAGAACACCAAGGCGCTGCGCTGGCTGTTTCGCACATCCAAGAAGCAGCTTGTCCCCATGGTGCTGCTGATCCTCGGCAACACCCTCCTCGCCTCGACTGCGGCGCTGTTTGCGCTCGCCTGCCGCGGTGTGATCGACGGGGCGGTTGCACAGGACCGGCAGGAACTCATTGTTTACGCGGCCGCGCTTTTGGGGATCATCCTCGCCCAGTTTGTCCTCCGCCTCGCCTGCCGTTCCCTTGAGGAGCGGATCAAGGCGAAGCTCGAAATGCTCTACAAGAGCGGCCTGTTTGAAACGCTGCTGCAAAAGGGGTATTCCGAGGTGACGCAGTTTCACAGCGGCGAGCTGCTCAACCGGCTGACAAACGACGTGGTGGTGGTCAGCGAGGGGGTGGCGACCCTTTTGCCCAACCTCTTTTCGCTGCTCACCCGCATCAGCTGCGCGCTCGGCGTGCTCATCCTGTTTGACCGGATGTTTGCCCTTGTCTTTGTCATCGGGGGCGCCCTGCTCTTTGCGGTGAGCCGGGTGTTCCGGGGCAGGATGAAGCGGATGCACAAGCAGGTGCAGCAAAAGGACGGGGAGGTCCGCTCCTTTTTGCAGGAGGTGCTCGGAAGCCTCGCCATTGTCAAGGTGTTTGACATTCAAAACAGGATGCTCGCCAAGTCGGAGCAGATCCAGCAGGAGCATTACCGCGCCAGGATGAAACGCCGCACCGTCGGGATTCTGGCAAACGCGGGATTTGGCCTGATTTTTCAAACGGGGTATCTCTACGCCCTGCTGTGGGGCGCTTTCCGCCTCTTTGAGGGGAGCATGAGCTTTGGCTCGCTCACAGCGGTGCTCCAGCTGGTCGGGCAGGTACAGCAGCCGTTTGCCAACCTCTCCGGCTTTCTGCCCAAGTACTACAGCATGATCGCCTCAGCCGAACGGATTATCGAGATGGAACAGCTGCCCGACGAAGCCGGCGCGTCGACTCAGAGGGATGCGGCAGCTCTCTACGCCGATCTGCGCGGCATCTGTTTTGAGAATCTGACCTTCCGCTACGACCGGGAGACGCTGTTTGAGAGCGCCGACCTGCAGATTGACAAATACGATTTTGTCGCGATCGAAGGGATTTCGGGCATTGGGAAAAGCACCCTCCTCAAGCTGCTGCTCGGCCTCTATCCCGGGTACGCCGGCAGGATTTACCTCGAGACGGACGGGGAGGGGGAAATCCCCGCAGACAGGAGCACCCGCAGGCTGTTCGGATATGTGCCGCAGGGGAACTACCTGTTTTCCGGCACCATCCGGGAGAACATCACCCTCATCCGCCCCGACGCCACCCAGGAGCAGATCGACGAGGCGATCCGGATCAGCTGTGCGGAGGCGTTTGTCCGCCAGCTGCCCCAGGGGCTCGACACAGTGATCGGGGAGAAGGGGGCCGGGCTGTCCGAAGGGCAGGTGCAGCGGCTCGCAATCGCCCGGATGCTGCTCAGCGGCGCTCCGGTTCTGCTGCTCGACGAGGCGACCTCTGCGCTCGACGAGGCGACCTCTGCGCTCGACGAGCAGACCGAAGAACAGCTGCTGCGCAACCTCCGGGAGCTGCGCGCCTACACGCTGGTCATCGTCTCCCACAAAAAGGCGGCCCTCAGCATCTGCAACAAACGGGTCCGGATCGTCAATCAAAAGATCATCTGCAGCGAAGAGGGGTGCGAGCCCTCACCGCTGTGACCGGAGAGCGGCGGTAAAACATCCAGAAACAAAGGGAGCTGTGCCAAATCGGCACAGCTCCCTTTCTCTTTGCCTTTTCAGCCTCTCCGTTCGAACTCTGCCCCAACCGTGCCGGCAGCTCCAAAACAAGGCTGAATGTCCAGTAAATAAGATTAGCAGACATTCAATAAATATACCTCCAGCTGCCAGCTAGGACCTCTGTGTCGGCCTTGAGCAGCCCCTTGCGTCGGGTGGCCGTTTTTTCGACAGGAGGGCCAAAAGAGCAGTTTCATAGCTCGGGAGGCTCCCGGCAGCCGTCGCCTGTCTTTTCAGCCCGGTTCATCCGGTCGTGGCCGAGGAGGTGCACAGCTTGGAGGTGTCGAAAGACAAGATAGAGGCTACAGGCAGCCGGTATGCATTCACAACAGTATCAACGGTTCCACAAACACCATGTCGGGGCAATCCTTTTCGGTTTTTGCTCCTCAAAGCGGAGTGAGCGGATGCGTTTCAGGGCCTCTTGAGAGGCTTGCCAGCGGCTATGCGTCCAAAAAGCGCGCAAAAAGAGCCCCGTCTCGGTGTACGGGGCTCTTGCGCACAGCAAAAGAACTCAGTTTTTGCGCCAGACCATTCTGTTGACCACATTGGTGTAGGATTGGATGATTTTGACCACCTTGGTGGAGACATTTTCCTCCACATAGGTGGGAACTGGAATGCCGTAGTCGCCGTTTTGGTTCATCTCAACCGCGGTTTCCACCGCCTGCAGCAGAGAGGCTTCGTCGATCCCAGCCAGAATAAAGCAGGCCTTGTCGAGCGCCTCCGGCCGTTCGGTTGAGGTGCGGATGCAGACCGCCGGGAACGGGTGGCCCACCGAGGTGAAAAACGAGCTTTCTTCCGGCAGCGTGCCCGAATCCGAAACCACCGCAAAGGCGTTCATCTGCAGGCAGTTGTAGTCGTGAAAGCCGAGCGGCTCATGCTGAATGACCCGCGGGTCGAGGGCAAATCCGCTGGATTCCAGCCGCTTTTTGCTCCGCGGATGGCAGGAATACAAAATCGGCATGTCGTATTTTTCGGCGAGTGCGTTGATCGCCCGAAACAGGGAGAGAAAGTTTTTTTCGGTGTCGATGTTTTCCTCACGGTGTGCAGAGAGCAGGATGTAGCCCCCTTTTTTGAGCCCGAGCTTTTCATGGATGCCGCTCGCTTGGATTTCAGAGAGGTTTTGGTGGAGCACCTCCGCCATGGGGGAGCCGGTGACATAGGTGCGCTCCTTGGGCAGGCCGTTTTCCGCCAGATACCGGCGCGCGTGCTCGCTGTAGCAGAGGTTCACATCTGAAATAATGTCCACAATCCGCCGGTTGGTCTCCTCCGGCAGGCACTCATCCTTGCAGCGGTTGCCCGCCTCCATGTGAAAGATCGGGATGTGCAGCCGTTTTGCCGCAATCGCGCAAAGACAGGAGTTGGTGTCGCCCAGAATCAGCAGCGCATCCGGCTTTGTCTGCACCATCAGCTTGTAGGAGCAGTCGATGATGTTGCCGATTGTGGCCCCCAGGTCGTCCCCGACCGCGTCGAGATAGACGTCGGGATCTCCAAGCTTGAGGTCGTGGAAGAACACCCCGTTGAGATTGTAGTCGTAGTTCTGCCCGGTATGCGCCAGGATGACGTCAAAGTATTTGCGGCACTTGTTGATGACAGCGGCCAGGCGGATGACCTCGGGGCGGGTGCCGACAATGATCAACAGCTTGAGTCTGCCGTCATCCTGAAACTGTACACGGGAATAATCGAGTTTTTTTTCCATTATTCAACCACCTCAAAAAATGTATCCGGCTTTTCCGGGTCAAAGGTCTCATTTGCCCACATGAAGGTCACGAGTTCCTCGGTGTCCGACAGGTTGACAATGTTGTGGGTGTAGCCGGGAATCATCTCCACCACTGTGATCTCCTCGCCGCACACCTCGTAATTCACAACTGGATAGGGCTGATTGTTCTCGTCGGTTCCAATCTTGCGCAACTGGATCAGACCGCGGCCGTGCACCACCACAAACTTTTCATTTTTGGTGTTGTGCCAGTGGTTGCCCTTGGTGATCCCCGGTTTGGAGATGTTGACGGAAAATTGTCCACTCGCGGCTGTGCGGAGGATCTCGGTAAAACTGCCCCGTTCGTCCTTGTTCATTTTGAGCTTGTAGGCAAAGCAGCTTTCGGGAAGATAGGACAGATAGGTGGAATACAGCTTTTTTACAAGGGAATCTTTTGTCAGGTCGGGCACCCCGAGGGTTTGGGGGTACTGCTTGAACGCTCTGATCTGTTCTGCGATCTCGCCGAGGGTGGCATGATGCTCCGGCTCGGCTCGGCAGAATTTTCCGTCCCGCGTCTCCTGCCCGCAGAGGGCATGGATGAGCTCGCGAACCACATCGTCAATGTAAACCAGGGTCATCTGGTGGCTGGGATCGTTGACCTGGATGGGCAGGTCGTGCGCGATGTTGTGGCAAAAAGTCGCGACCGCCGAGTTGTAGTTCGGCCGGCACCACTTGCCGAACAGATTGGGAAACCGGTAGATCAGCACTTTTGCGCCAGTCTGCTCCGCATAGCGGAACAACAGGTCCTCCCCGGCTTTTTTGGACTGTCCATAGGGGTTGTCAAGCTCCGCCTGGATCGAGGAGGAGAGCATGACCGGGCAGGTGTTGCGGTGCTTTTTCAGCAGGTCGAGCAGCGTTGAGGTAAAGCCGAAATTCCCCTCCATAAACGCCTCTTGTTCTTTCGGGCGGTTGACCCCAGCGAGATGGAACACAAAATCAGCGTCTTTGCAGTACCCGTCGAGCAGCGTCGGATCGGTCTGCAGGTCGTACTCCAAAACGCGCAGGTCAGGACTGAGGGGAAAGGAACGGTCCTTTCCCTCTGCAATGTTTTTGAGGGCTGCGCAGAGATTTTTGCCCACAAATCCCCGGGCCCCAGTCACTAAAACATTCATCATCGGTTCTCCCACTCGCTGAGTTCATCGCGGATGTACTGCAGTGAAAGCAGCTTTTCCTTCACCTGTTCCACGGTCAGCAGTTTGGTGTTGTTGGAATTAAACTCGGTCAGGGGATTGCGCTCCCGGTCGCCGTCGCTGAAAAATTTGTCGTAGTTGAGGTCGCGCTTGTCGCAGGGCACGCGGTAAAAATCCCCCATATCGGTGGCGTTGGCACACTCCTCGTTGGTGAGCAGCGTCTCATACAGTTTTTCGCCGTGGCGGATGCCGATGACCTGAACCGGCGCCTCTGAGCCGAACAGCTCCTTGACCGCCTGCGCGAGCACGTCGATGGTGCAGGCGGGCGCCTTTTGTACCAGAATGTCCCCGGACACGCCGTGCTCAAAGGCAAACAGCACCAGGTCAACCGCCTCGTCCAGGCTCATGATGAAACGAGTCATTGACGGGTCGGTGATGGTAATCGGATTGCCCGCCTTGATCTGCTCAATCCAAAGCGGAATGACCGAACCGCGGGAACACATGACATTTCCATATCGGGTGCAGCAGATTTTAGTCATTTCCGGGGAAACGGTGCGCGATTTTGCGACGATGACTTTTTCCATCATCGCCTTGCTTGTGCCCATCGCGTTGACTGGGTAGGCCGCTTTGTCGGTTGACAGGCAGATCACACTGCGTACCCCTGCTTCAATCGCTGCAGTGAGCACGTTTTCCGTCCCAATTACATTTGTTTTCACCGCTTCGAGGGGGAAGAACTCGCAGCTCGGCACCTGCTTGAGCGCAGCGGCGTGGAAAATGTAGTCCACTCCGTGCATCGCATTTTTGACCGATGCCAGATCCCGGACGTCCCCGATGAAAAACTTGATTTTGTCGGCAAGTTGCGGCATCTTCGCCTGAAATTCATGGCGCATGTCGTCCTGTTTTTTCTCATCACGGGAAAAAACCCGGATTTCTCGGATGTCGGTATCCAAAAAACGGTTCAGCACTGCGTTGCCAAACGAGCCGGTTCCTCCGGTGATGAGAAGCGTCTTGTTCTGAAACATTCTATTTCTCCTTTGGTTTTCTTGTTAGAAGGCGTGCTTTTTTGATTGTCAACGAATAACGGATTCCGTATCGAATCACTTTCCAAACAGCACGATTCAGTTTTTTGCTATACAGCTTTGTTTTATCGCGATCGCCGCACTGAATGCAGGTCAAGCATTTTGTGTAGAGATCCTGCAAAAAAATCCAAGGGCCCCACTCTGCAGCCTCAGGATAGGAAACAGAACGATAGGTGATCTCTGCAATCTGTGAGCACCGCTCAAGCCGTTGTCCAAAATCGGTTTTTACCGCGGTGTTGGAATGGCTTTGCAGCCGCATTACTCTTCCAAAACTAGTATTTGGAAGATAGCCGCATTCAAAAAACAATGCCATCGGAAGAAGAATTTGTAAATTTTGGCCGGCCCGCAGTGTGGAGATTTCTAAATTGGGTAAAACCGATCGAAGACTGTCCATCCGAAAGAGGTAGGCGAGATTACAGATATAGTTCCCTTTGATCATCTGCGCAAATAGATTTTTCGTCTTATACTTTTCAAACACAGGACGGATTGGTTTGAGTGCATCCTCTGTGTATATCTCGCCGTTTTGTGCGACAAAACCCATTGAGGGATGATCATTTAAATAGGCCACCCTTTGCTGAATACAATCAGGATAGAGAAAATCGTCACAATCCAGCAGTAAAAGAAAGTCACCTGTGACGTGTTTGAGCGCACGGTTCAGCGCCGCCGCTTGGCCTTGATTTGTTTGGGATAGGCAGCAAATGCTGAGCTCAGGATCCTTGTTTTCACTTTGAAATGCCTCAATCATCTGCTTTGTATCATCGGAAGAACCATCATCGACCAGAATGATCTCTAGAGGTCGAAAGTTCTGTTTTAGAATCGAATCAAAATAACGTTGCAGATACTCTGCTGCATTATAACAAGGCGTTATAATTGTAACAAGTTTTTGCATCACTTAGCTCCCTTTTCCATCATCGTGCCAGATTGATTTTCAATCATTGCTTGAAGAATCTTTTTTGACTGTTCCGAAAATTTTTGAATTTTTGGGTGTACCCCTTTATAGTTGATCGACTCTGTTGAAAAGTTGTTTTCCTGATGATAAATCCTATCTTCTAACCCGATCATTTTTAAGTAACCCGTAACCCTTGACGAGGAAACCGGGGTGACAACGCTGTAAAAATTTTTTTCAAATAGAGTGGATAGAACAGTCCCATGAAATGAATTGCAGACAACATAATCTGAATTCTTCAAATAACGAAGAAATTCAACTGGTCCCGCATCGCGGATGACAGTATTGCTATGAATTCTGCAAACCCCATTTTGACAAATTGTTACAACAGGAAATCCGGTGCGCTGCTTGAGCTGCTCCAGGCAGTGGTTCACCTCATCGTATCTGCCCAAGGCGTAGCAGAAAATATACGGTCCCTGCATCGGGGCATCGCCGCACGACAACTGTTCCCACTCTTTTCGCTGCAAAAGTAGAACGGGATCGCAAACAACCTCTGCATCCAATTGATATAGTTCCTTTAAAACTGTTTGAAGACGTGGTTCGCGTGCAGTGATACAGTCAAACCTGCGCACAAGATGTCCGAATTTTTCCCGGCGTTCCGGCAATACGGTGTCTGTCCCTATACTGGCGGCATAAGCGGCCCTTCGAGCGCCTCTGGTGTCAAAATCCAAAAAGTAGGCTTCAATAAATCGATTGGCACAGTTCCAAATCTGGTCGCTGCCAGCAAGGAACAAATCCGCTTCAGGAGGCGCTTTCCGCAATTCATCTATTGTATTGTATCTTCTGGTTTGCTTCATATACTCGCTGCGAAACAGTTCAAAACGGCGCTTTTGGCGTTTGAGCTGAGGATAGTAGAGCAGCGCGAATAGATTTTTTACAATCGATCCGAGTCTGTCGCACGGTTGCAGGATCCGGTTCGCTGCCTGGTGTTCCGTGTCGTGGTAATCGATGATCTCTGCGTCATGCCCCAACGACAGGATCGCCTGTTGCAGAGCATACGCCTGCAGCATTGCCCCATAATTGCAAACTGAGTGATAGGTAATGGTTTTAACTTTCATCCGACATCTTCCCCTATTTCTAAAGTGATTCGTGTTTCTTAAATGAGGTTATCCTCTGGAAGGGTTGTCACCAGACCGTTTCTGGTTCTTCAAACTGGCAATGGCCCACGCGGTCAAAACAGAAAGCAACAGCGTCAAAGTAAAATAGAGCAAGCTGCTCTCATAGAGTGTCCCAAATCCAAGAAGAGGGAGAAGTGCGCCGAGTCCAGTGATAAATGCAGGATGAATGAGATAAATCAGAAGACTCATCTCCCGCAACCTGAAGGTTAAGGGAGTGTTTCGCAAATTCAGACGGGTCAACCAAATAAAGAGAAACACAGTTGCCGGAACAGCAAAAATCCACATATCCAAGGAAGTATACGTTTCTGTCCTTGGGTAAACGAAGAGGTGTTCCGCCAGGAGCAGCAGGAGAGAACCGGCTATGCCGCCCAAAAGTACCGCCTGTTTGATTTTAAACTGTCCTTTTCGACTCAAATACGATCCAATGGCAACATAGATCAAGCCAAAAAACAGTCCGTTTCTGGTCCCGCAAAACAGAGCATTCAACTTGAGCAAGAGCGGCTGCACCGATTGCGGCAACACAAAGGCGTACGTGTTGTCAAAAAGGCCGATGACAAATAGGACTGCGGCCACCGAAAGGATAACGCGGCTGTCCCAGTGCTGTTCCAGAAAATACACACACAGGCAGGCAAAAATCAACGATGGGAGAAACCAAAGGTGGTTGCTAATCCCGCTAAATACAAAATCACGCAGTATGAGCTTTGCTTCCCACAAAAGCGGTTTGTGTTGTATTACGGCGGGGACGAGGCGGATTACGAGGTAGACAAAAGACCAGAACAGCCAGAGCTTAACAAGGCGAACAACGTAGTTCCAAAGGACTTTTCTTTTCCCGGACAGTGTTTCCGTTCGGTTGATCTTGGAAAACAGAAAATAGGCGGAGCTGAGAAAAAAGAAGGGAACTGCGATGCGGACGATAAAAAACCAGATGTTTGCCTGGTTTCCAAAACTGAGCAAGGGAGGACAGTGAATCATGATGACACAGATTGAACTGAAAAATTTACACAGGTCAATTGCGGCATAGGACTGCCGTGTAGACGACAGTCCATCATTTAAGGCGCTCCGGTTTTGATTTTGCAACTCTGCCAATTTCCTCTCACCCCTTTTTGATCTTTTCGACCAGCCGCAGGGCGCTCTCTACGACAGCATCCATGTTATAATAGCGGTACTCTGCCAACCTTCCGCACAAATAAAGTTGGCTGCAGCACTCTACGTCTTCAAGATACCGACGGTACAATTTTTTATTCTCCAACTGATCGATTGGATAGTACGGAATATCCGCCTCCGGATTGGTTTTGTCATACATGAGGGGATATTCTTTTACAATGGTTGTGCTGCCCTCAGGGCGCAGCCCTGTAAAATGTTTAAACTCTGTGATACGGGTAAAATCCTCTTCGTTTGGATAGTTCACCACCGCTGCTGCCTGAAAATAGTCCTGTTCAAACGATTCGAACGAGAACCGCAAAGAGCGGTAGGGAAGGCTGCCGTACCGATAGGAAAATAGTTCGTCAATGGCGCCAGTATAAATTACCGGTTTCTCCCAAGTGTTCCCGTCGAATAGAATCTGGTTGGATTCGTTGACACAGAGTCTTTTCGTGGCGTCACAACTCAGTTCTACGGTTATATTCGGATGATTGAGCATTTCGCGAATCAGTTCGGTATAACCGTTTTCTGGCATACATTGATAGGTGTCCTGAAAATAGCGGTCATCATATCCCAGAACAACCGGGACGCGGTTGATCACCGAAGTGTCAACCTCGGAAATGGGGATTCCCCATTGTTTTGCCGTATAATGAACAAATACCTTTTCAAAAATAAATTCCCCGAGCTTTTTAAGCTCTTTGTCCGAATGGTCAAGTAGCGTCAGGATGGATATCTTGGAAGTGTTCGGAAACGCTGTGAGCAGCCTCTGCTTCAAATCATCTGCCTTTTCTGGCAGGAGTATTTCCAGCGACTGAAAGTTAAACGGAATGGGTACGAGCTTTGAGTCGATCCTGCCGAGAACCCGGTGTTCATACGGAACCATGTTGCAAAAACGGCAAAGAAATTCATACACGCCCTGGTGGTTGGTATGGAAGATGTGCGGTCCATAAACGTGGATACGCACCCCATTTTCGTCCAGACAGTCGTAGGCATTTCCGGCGATCGTATCCCTCTTTTCCAACACCAAAACTTTTTTCTGCATTTCAGCCAGCTTTCTGGCAGAAACTGCTCCTGCTAAACCAGCCCCTACAATAACAACATCGCACATAATCTATCCTCCTGTTCTTTACAAATAAAATCACTTATACGTCGAGGTTTGTGTAGCGTTTTGCCGTTACAACGCCTCATTTTTCCCAGTTACTCCTTTTTTCCCATCCCGATATCCTTTCCACGCTGCCGGAAAACAGGATGGATACGCAAATAACACGCCGATCAGGCGCTTGACGTGATACTTATAAAAAAGCTTGTTTTCCTGTTGGGATGGAGGAAAGACAAGAATGCCGTTTCTCATGTAATAGTACCATTTCCACTTGGGCATTTTCTGAATGGTGAACTTTTTCCCAAGGATATTGAACCTTTTTGTCTCCTGCATCATGTCCGGATGTTCTAGAATCGAATCCCTTACTTGGTAGATCTGATAGCCTGCAAGAAACGCTTTGGTGGAATAATCAATATCGTCAAAATAGATAAATAAATCTTCACGCGGAAATCCAATTTCCTCCACCAGCACTCTTGGCAGGAAGAATCCTAAAAAGAGAAACGTTCTTTTTGAAATCAGCTCTGGTTTAGTTTCTTTGATCTGTGCAAGGGTGTCGGGATCGGTCTTGGGAGTGGTGTACGAGACAAAGCAGCTTTTTTCATCCCTTGTCTGCGCGGTCTCAACCAGCACCTCAAGCGCCCGCCTATCCGGCAACGCGTCGTCATCCATCCCCCAGATATAGTCAGCATCCATTTCATATGCAAGTTTTACACCTGTATGGAATCCTCCCGACCCACCTGTATTGGTTTTCAGCCGACAATAATGGATGAGCTGTTCGTGTGCGGAGACAAATTCAGACACATATTCCGGTGTACCGTCAGTGCTTGCATTGTCAATTACAATAATTTTATTGGGCTGGAAACTCTGTTCAACCAATCTTTTCAGCAATCTGAGTAAAAGCTCTTTGCGATTAAAAGTAACAACGACAATATTGACTTTCTTCATCTTATTCACCTAATTTTTTTATTTTTCGGCCCAAAGGCCCCAGTTTGGACAATACGGGGGAGAGGAAAGAAACAGCTCGTTTAAACCGTTTGCTTTTGCGGAACATGATCAACATCATTGCATTTGGAACAATCAGACAAATAAAGCATCTGATAATAAAAGGGATGACGCCACCGCTAGGAACGAAACTGTTTAATACAAAAACTACCCCGAAGATAACCGCGGAAAAAAAGTAATATTTCAAATAGTCCAAGAGGAAAAAACGGAACTTCATTTTCAGAACATGCTTATAAACGATGAACGGTTCCACCCAAAAGCTTGTAGTCATTAGACTTACAATTGTTCCCATAAAAACTCCGGCAATTCCAAAGAATTTGAGCAATACAATCGAACTGACAATGTTTATGACAGATTCAAAAATCGGTTTGAACCGGTCGTTCCAGTATAGGCCTGCTGTGTTTTTAAATGTGCCAACCGTATGCCGCATGTTCTGGTTGTAATAATAAAAGCAAAGCACCGCAACGGTCAGATTATCTAAAAGGAACTTTTCCCCAAGCCAAAGTGTAACAAAGGGATTGAGGAGAAAATAAAAACTCAGAGAGCAGAACAGCACAATCCAAAAGTTAATGAAATAGATGGTGTGGTAAACCTCTCTCTTTTGCTCCACATTCCCTGTCACATAGAGTTCGGCAACGCTTGCAGTGATCGCTGTAAAAATCTGGTTGAGAAAAACGGTGATGATATTCATGATCAAGTAGTAGTTGGAGTAAAGGCCAACTGCTTCAAGTCCCAAGAACGCAGAAAGAATGATATTATCCGATGAATATACAATGATTCCGGAGATCTTGTGCATCATCATGGCAATTACATTTTTAACAATCGTCTGCTTGGTTTCCTGATCGATCTTTGTAGCCGCTTTTTCCCGTATGTAAGGATACGCCTTGTCTGCCTGGTAAGAAATTGCAAGGTTCGCTGCAAAAGTCGCCAAAGTAGCGATCAGTAAATAAACTGTAAAACTTCCCAATAGCAACAGGCTGACTGACTGCAAGATCGTCTGTAAAATCAAAAAGAAATACTTGTTTCGAGTATCCCGGTAAGCTTTCTGGTCGCAAATAAAGATTGTGCGCTTATAGGTAAACAGATAGGAAACGACCGTGCTCGAAAGCATGAGTAGGTAATACACTTTGAGATACGGAATATCCGGACAATCTTTGATGATGTATTCGATAAACGGGCATGTTACAAGACCGGCGACAGCGATGATCAGGGCGATCAACCGATACGACTTGGCATATAGGTTCATGAGCGCCTGAATTTTTGGAATATCATGCTCTGCCAGCGGCTTGTAGAGGCTGTAGGAAATTGCAGAGCCAACGCCCAATTCCGCAAGGGAAAGCAGTGAAAAAATATTACTAAACAGTCCGGTAATTCCCAAATAGGAAATTCCGATTGTGTAAATAAAAACGGTGCGGTTGACAAAGCTCAGAATGTTACTTAAAAGTTGCCCGCCAACGCCATAAGATATATTTCTTAATGAATTCAAACTTCTCATGCATTACCCCATCTTGATCGACAAAAGCCACAACACAAACCGATACTGTTTCCGGTACAGCATGTGCAGGATCCACTTCTTTTTGGCAGAATCCTTGCTGTTTTTAAAATACCATTCAAACGCCTGGCGGCGGAACTCGTCCGGTATGCCATCCTTCTCAAACTGGTTTCTACAAAAATCTATTTTTTCGCGAAAGTTCATCCCACTGTCCGCTCTGGTTAACATCAGCACCAAACGCAGCTGATACTCCACATATTTGGAATATAAAACCTGTTTTTGTTGCTGCTGGTTTGAAAATGTGTCTTGCAGCTCGATCATCACTTTTAAGTTTTTGATCGCGTGTTCATAGGTGTTTTGATTGAATTTACAGTAAGTGCTCTGCACATCACGGATGACATAGTGGTACAGCACATCGGGTAGATTGACAAGCCTGTTCACCGAGCGGATCAATTGCAAATTAAAATGGAAATCCTCTCCGCCGTGCGTAAAAAAGGGATCAAAAAATACACCGTTCTTGTGAATCAATTCGGCCTTGTAAAACTTGTCCCAAACGCAGACTAACATGTCTTCGGCAAGCAGTTGGGGATAGTATTCCCCCACCTGTTCAAATGAGCTGCAAATGCGGCGTTCCAGGTTGCGATTGCGCACAGAGCGGACGGCTCCATCCTTGACACTGACCAGCTCTGTTCCAAATAAAATGAGATCTGGATCATACTTTGCCGCAACGTCCATCAACAGACTCAGGGCGTTTGGGTCAATCGTGTCGTCATTGTCCATAAAGTAAAGGTAATCCCCTTTTGCCAACTGAATCCCCAGATTTCTGGTGCGGCAAATCCCTTCATTTTGCTTATGCACCACAGAAATCCGCTGATCCTGTTGTGCGGCTGCGTCGCACATGGATCCGCTTGCGTCGGTAGAACCATCATCAAGCAGTATCAGCTCAAAATTTTGATAGGTTTGCGACAAAACGCTGTCGATTGCCTGCTTTAAATAGTGTTCGCTGTTATACACAGGCATGATGATCGAAATGAACTTGTTTGATTCCATATTACACCATACTTTTGAGTTTATTTATTACTTTTACAGGAAACGGTGGGCACGCTCTTTTATAATACTTCTTATCATATCCGATATCCTGTATGATGTATTTGGGGTGTTTGATTTCCCCCATCTCAAATGTTGGGAGGTTGTTGTAGGGCGCTTTCACAAGATTGTGAGTGGAGTCATTGCCTACCCCAATGTTGCTGATCAAGTTTTTTTGGGGGACAATTGCCATCCAATGATAGAGGTATTTATTCGCCTCAAATTGATAATCCCAATAGGAAATCTTTTGGTTCTGTTCAAGCAGCCTTTTGCTTCGCTTCCAGCAGCGGATGGTGTCCTTGGCAATCCGTTTGTTAATAAATGTGTCTTCGAGCTTGTGCAGCAAGGGTTCGCAACCTGCCGCCTCAAAAGAGTAATCGTAGGTTTTCCACACCCTTTTCCAGCTTGCCCAACCCCAATTTGCGCCGGTTTTTGCAAAAAAATAGCTTTGATCACCGCACTCCCAGGTAGTGAAATGGTTTAGCCCAGTAATCATACCAATCCGAGTGTCCTCTTTATACTTTTCAAGTAACTGATCACAAAAGGGAAAGAAGGATATATCCGCTACGCAGTCATCCTCCAAGATGATCGCTGTCTCTTCCTGGTCAAATACCCAGGAGATCGCCTGATAGGGCCCTTGCCCGCAGCCATGGTTTTGGTCGCAGTATCGTTCGGACACCTCGCATTCCCAGTCCACATGGCTGACAATCTCCCTGCAGGCGCGAATTCCCTCCACATCTTCAGGGTGTCCGGGGCGGGCTCCGTCCTGAGCCAGGTACAGTTTTTTCGGCCTGGCGCGGCGTACCCTGTCAAACGTTTTTATCAAATGATCCGGGCGGTTGAAAAAGATCAGCAGCACGGGGGTTTGTGTTTGGTAATCGTTCATGTCATTCCCTTTCCTTCAGTATATTCTGATATGCATTGACAAAATTTTGGGTACACTGGTCCGGATCATGCAGCTCCAAAGCCCTCTTGCGAGCGGAGGAGGAAAGCCGGACCGACAACGCATCGTCGGTTAAAACTTTAAAAAGATATTCGGCAAGCATATACACCTCGCCGTAATCATAATAGAAGCCGCTCACTCCGTGTTCAAAGTTTTCCGTCATTCCTCCACGGTAAGAAGCAATGATCGGGGTTCCAAGCAGCATCGCCTCCCACACGGTCGAGGAACCCAGTTCAACTGCCGAGGGAACCACTGCAACGTGTGACCGCGCCATCCGCTCCGCCATCTGTGAAGCGGATAGGATTCCAGTGAACACAATATTCTCATATAGGTTGTAGCGGCTTATAAGCTTTTTGATATACCGAGCATAGGTGTAGTTTTTCTGAAAGTTTGCACTGAGAAGATCTTGCCCCGGGATGTACAGCTTCACATCCTGTATTTTATCGCGGACACAGGCGACCGCCTGGATTAAAATGTGGAGCCCTTTGAGCGGAGCCGCTGCCTGTCCTGTAAAAATTGAATTGCGCTCCACCTTGGACAGTTCCCAGGGATCCCCCTCGTAAAACTCTTTTCGGAAAAGGTAGGGGCAACAATAATACGAGGTATGTTTCCATTGAGAATGAATATAGGTCTGATCCCACAGGGTGCTTCCGATAAAAATATGAGCTTTTTGAAAATAAGCGTCCTCTTTTTTGGCGCGGGATCGCGCAAACAATTTACGCATCAGCGGCCCCTTCAGCTGTATGATTTCTCTCGGGGCGATTGACTTGAGATAATCCCGCCAACAAATTCCGTCATTCATGTGCTCGTAAATGCGCCGAGCAATGGTTTGAATGTTCACAACAATCCGTTTGTCTGGATACAGCTCAATTACGCGCAGCCCGAAGGGGAGCTCTGTCCCATGAATATGGATAAGATCCGGGTCAAAGTCTTGAACAGCCCGGTTCAGAAAGTCGTCTGTATGTGTTGAGCCAAACAGAAAGCTACGCCGACTCATTGGAATTAAGTAGTAGGTCACCTGGTCAATCTTTATGGCCTTCCACTCGGTGCCTTGATAGGCTGAGATAACCCCCAATTCCACATCTGTCCGCTCCTCAAGCTTTTCCAAAAAATAGGTGAGCCAACCCCCGCTCGCAATCGGAGGATATCCTAATTTTTCTGCAACCTTTGGAAATATCATATTGGTTACCCACAGCACTTTACTTTTTTTGTGCTTGACAGGATTATGATTCATATCCATAATAACTCCTCAACGCAGCATCTTTCTCTTTTCCCTTCAAATGCCCAAGATGCAGTGATTCCCGTTTTGCCTTTTCAAGGTATTCCTGCGATGATTTGATCACCCGAGCAGGCGTGCCGACCGCAACCGAGTTGTCCGGGATGTCCTTTGTCACCACAGAGCCCGCGCCAATGATCACATTGTTTCCAATCTTTACGCCGGGAAGAATGACTGTGTGAACACCGATGTACACATTATCGCCCACAATAATCGGTTTCGTGATCTCCAAATCTGGTATCTGGTCACGGTACAGGAGAGTTGCCCCATCGTGTGTGATGAACTCCACGTTTTTTGTGATGTGAACATTGTTTCCCAATGTAATAATCCAAGGCTCTGTACCAAAACAGGAATAGGCATCCCCATAGATCCGAAAAAAGCCTTTTGCATTGACCCCAATTTTCCTAGCGTATTTTTCAGGGGAAATACGGGCTTGCAACATACGAAAAGGAACGGTAAACAGCTTAAACGGGTTTTTCATTCTGACAACCTCCAGTTTCATTTCCAAAAAGGCCGCAATACTGCTCAACCGCCAGGGGAAGTAGGTATAGGATGGGCGCCATTGCAGCGGAAAAGTTGTTTGTAAAGCCCAAGACTAACACTTGAACGATTGCAGTGAGGTACATGCTTGGGTTTCTGTTGCTGCGAAACATTTTTACCAACGGCGCAATCACTAAATAAAGAAAGGAAAGTCCGCCGAACAACCCGAACCGGGCAAACATGTCTAAGAAATAGGAATGGCCACCGACATCGTTGCTTCCTTGAATGAAACAACCGAAAATAGGATGTTCTATAAATGTTTCCCAGGAGAGTTGATAGCGAACCACCCTGGCTTCAAGCGTTCCAGTGGACTGATTCTCCATCATTGAGTTGATGATGTCAACAACTTTCCTCTCGTACATGCTTCCCTTCGTAATATCTACAATCCAATTCAAAAAATTGTTCCGAAACAAGATATATACGATCAGCAGCGCAATCACAGCGAGCAAAATCTTCAAAAAGCTGTCAAGTCCGCGCTGTTTGTACAATAGAATAAAAAAGATTCCTATCACTGAAATCAACAACGCCAGACTGTATCCCGCCATAAGGATCAGCGCAACCGAAAGGATGAGGTTCACCCAGACTAAGGCCGTTTGAAACTTGTTGCGAAACCGAATGTTTTTGAGGATATAGATGAGGATTGGGATCATAATGACAATGGAATAGACCATTCCATACCCGCCTACGCCCCGAAGGCTCCAATAAATGGTGTCCGCTCTGTCGTTTCCCGCAAGCGCTCGAGAAATGTTGGGGACTACGGCGTATGTCTGAATCGTCAAAAACATCCATACTGGATAAATGCAAAGAACGACCCACAAAAACGCCTTGCTTTTGATGTAGGCTTCTTTATTTTGGTTCTGATAAGCCATATATGCAATACCCAGCAAAATGAACAACTGGACATTTTGGAGGATGTAATCGCTTCCCTGGAGGTTCACGCCAGCAAAACAGCTGTATGCAACATAAAACAAGAGAACTGCGGAGTAAAAGTCAACCTTTTTCATGCAAAAGGCTGTATAGACCAGACCAGCTAACATCGCGAAAAGAGAAATATAGCGAACAGCCCCGTTGATAAAAAGGGGCGGTGAGATACACCAAACAGATAAAAAACAGAGAATGAGGCAGAGGGGAATTGAGTGTTTTTTCGCTGTCCTCGCCTTGATATACCGGCTCTGCTGAGTTGTTTCATTCGTACAGTCCATTTAAAAAATCCTCTAATTCATCGTTAAAACGGTTATAATCAAGTTCGTGAAACTCCTTGCACTGCTGGTGAAGGTTCATTCGTTGTTCTTCACTACAGCGCACTGCCTGTTGAACAAGCCAAACGACATCTTGATATTCAAATCCAGATGAAAGGAAGCCAACACGGCAGGCCTCTCCGCCGGGTTGCAGATATTCTGCAATGTTGCTAAAAGGAGTTGCCAAAACTGGCGTGCCGCATCCAATTCCCTCCGAGAGCTTGGTGGGAAATCCCGCCCGTGTCACCAGTCTGTCCTCCCGTATGATGGCAAAGAAATCCGCTTGCGCCTGCTCAGACAGGCATTCCCGATGTGTAAGCTTCCCTAGATAACAAACTGTTTCTCGGTAACCAGCAAGCTGCATTAAGGAAGGATTTTGTCCTTCAAACCATTCCTGATCAAATCCCATCAACCTGAGGCGGCATGCAGTTCCCTGTGCGGACAACTCACACGCTGCCCGGATGAGCCAATCAACCCGTTCTTTGATGCAGTGATCGCCTGGATTCCCCGCATATGCGATCGTACAGATCGGTTGCGGCCGATAGTCAGGTAGCTTGCTCCACTTTTCCTCTGTGCGGTCAATTGATACTGGAACCTTGGCTACATTCGCGACCAAACCATGAAAATGGTTGTATAAATACTGGCTAATGCAAATCATGTTTTTGAATTTTGGGTAAAGCCATTTCATTCTAAGAGAGGTGTCGAGGTCTTTGACAAGGTTGCGCGGGAATGGGAGATCTGATTTTTCATACCATTCCATAGAATCTGCGATCAACGCAATATCATGTTTTCTGCAAAAATGTCTGAGCCGACACAGAGCAGCAACTTCGTAGTCAATTGCAAGCACTGCCTTGAAATTCTCAATTCCATATGCTTCCATAACCTGAACAAACGGCTGGATTGTCCACATCCTATTGAGCCATTCGCCCACAGTAGCCGGATAGCGGACACAGTAGCAGTCCGTACCATGATAAACAGCTTTGGTGCTCAGCACGTCGCTCCCACTGGGAAGCTGGTTATCGAGTCCTACTACAACCCCTTGATAACCTATTTCCTGGATGGACTTTAAAATTGATCTGGCCCGTTGCGCCCCCGCATTGCGGTCCGGCATGATCATCGCGCCAATATAAAGGATGTATCGACCACTCTTTCCCACTGTTTTACTCTCTTTCTGATGATGTTCGTTTTTGATATGACTTTTTCAAACGGATCCGCAACGACATGGGGATCCCTGCGCTGGCTCTTTTCACCGCCAGCTTGACATGATACCGAAAAGGAAATGACCTTCGATAAATTCGCATTGTCTTTTTCAAGTTATGGTTTTTGGAAAGCGCCTCAATTGATTCGGTCTGGAGCTGCTCGGAAATATTGTAGATGTGCAAGCTCTGGTACGCAAGGCAATCCTCTGGCTGGTGCTGATCAAGAATGTGCAGATTCTCCTTCGCCGAATCCCAAAATTCTTTTCCCCTCTGGGTAAGCACAAATACAGCGGTCACTCCGTCGTCCCTTTGAATGTAGTCTTTTCCCCAAAAATCTCCCAGTCGAATATCCGCTCTGGAATACTTCCTTCTCAACTCGCATTTTAGACAGGGCGTATTGAGAAAAACATTGTCAAAAAAAGCTTGGTACAGCAAGGAGTTCTCACTGCATTCATAGAATTCTTTCCCATTGCCCCGGATATGCATGGTGTAATTGTGCCAGCCATACACTTTATCGCGGAACACAACCTGGTCAATTTTGCTCAATCCCTTTTTGTTTTTCAAATGCTCTAAGTAATTGTTCCAGACAAGGTAGGACGGGATGCCGTGGCAGCATAGGTCAACCAGCACGGCCCGTTCCCTCAGGCCCAAGTGGCTGAGTATACCGGACAATCCGTAGATTTGACAGGGAGTTCCAAACACCAGATACTGTTTATGTAAATGGATCCGCATATCCTTTATGAGCTCACGGTAAGCGTGCGCCGTCTCGCTTTGCAGGTATTTGGACCCCTTTAGCGGCTCCAACTCCTGCTGTGTGTCAGCAAACACTGTTTTTGCAATCTGCCTGTCAGGATCATAGACAGTGCCCAACACAGTTCTTTGCTGCGAAACCGCCATTTTTGAAAATGCCTGCGCCACGCCGCCAGAAGTGCAGCTTTCTAAATCTTGTGGATTGCTGCTCTGTGCAGCGTACAAGCTTTTCTGAAAAAGATCTGCGCAGTCGTCTCGATGAATAGAAAATTTGATACAGCTCTTGGTGCACAATCCGCAGTGTGTGCACCGATCCTCCTCTGCATGCGCTATAAAAAATCCCTTTGGCCCGATCTCATAGCTGATTGCATTGTGAGGACATATTGCATAGCATGCGCCGCACCCTGTGCACAGGCTGTCCTGTTTCTCATTGATATTGTTCATTGACACTGCCCTCAATCGACCGAGTTAAAAAACTGAGCCCCTTTTTCCGCAAGTCATTGATGCATCCGTTTATTGTTTCATAATCCGGTTCGGCGTCGAACACCTTCTCAAGCTGCCGCGTCAGGTCCCCGCGCACAATCCGGTTTTCTACTCCAAACTGGACTGCCAGATAATTGAGCTTGTTCGTGTTGATCGAACGAACCAAAATGGCGACATTGGACCCTGTCACAAGAGAGGCGAGCAGTCCGTGAAAAGTGTCCACCACAGCATAACTCGCATAGTGGAAGTAATCCAGCCATTCCACCGGATCGCATGGAATGTTGTAATCACACCATTTATGGTATGTTCCAGCGGAAACAACCTTCAAATTCCGCCGCTTCGCAAATCCGCGGATGGCCTCTATTTCCTCAGGATTGTTCATCATTTTGTCGTAGGCGTAAACTAAAATGTAATCCTGACTGATTTTTCTTTTCCCAATCGGACGTTTGCTAAAATCGTACAAAACAACGGGGTCACAGACAATCTGAGCATCCACATCCGCTAAGCTGCGAACCATCTCTGCCGAGTGCTGGTCGCGCACCGAAAGACTGTCAAACTTCTTGAGCCCATTGCTGATCAAATCCACGCAATTATGCTGTTGCAAAAGAGCGAGATCCGTCTGTCCAAAAGAAGGGGCGTAAGAAACAAGCCGGTCTGCTCCAACCCCATACCCGTACATCATTTGATTGATACCAACTGGAATGCTAAATACCTCATCGCTTCCAACAATCGCGACGTCCATCGAATCGTCCTGATAATCGGTAAAACGAAATTCTTCCTGCTTGAAACGGGAAAGTATTTGGTTTTTCCTATAGTTGAAATAGGTGATCCGAAAGCCCTTTTTGATCAAATATTCTTTTATAAAATATCCATAGGAGCCCGGTCCAATGTGGTATCTCTTACGGGTGTCCTCATCGGCAAAGTCAAAATTTTTCTGATAGGTCAAGACATACGGCTCATAGCCCATATCCTTTAATTGATGATAGAGTGCATATAATTGGAGAATTGCACCCTGATTGTTGACCGTGTAATGCGTTAATATTCCAATTTTTTTCATAAATATAAATTCCTTATTGTCTGTTTGATAATCTCATTTTTATCAAAATGCACTCGAACGTATTGAAACGATCGCGCCGCCCTGTATGCTTTTTGTTCATAGGGCAGTCCGATAAAATCTCTGAGCGCGTCGGTGAGGGAATCCACACTGCCCGCCTTTGCCAGAATTCCCGACTCCCCGTTTACAACTGCTTCGCGGCAGCCGGGGATGTCGCTGGTGATGAGCGGACGCCCCGTCGCGCCCGCCTCGAGCAGGGTGTTGGCCATCCCCTCGTGGTAGGAGGGGAGCACAAAGCAGTGGCAGCGCTGGTAGAACGGGCGGACGTCGGACTGAAAGCCGTGGTAGCGAATGACCCCTTCGCCGACGAGCCGGTCAATTTTTTCCTTGTAGTCATCCTCAAAGGGGCCGACGACGTCAAATGATACAGAGGGGTGCTCCCGCCGGATCCGGCGGGCTGCCTCAAACAGCTCGTCCACCCCTTTTTCCTTCATCACCCGCCCGACGAACAGGAAACGCAGTTCCCCGTCCTCCGGGGGATATTCGCAAAGGGGATACTCTTCGAGGTTGACCCCCGCCCCGTTGAGCTTACAGGTCTGTTCCCGCGGGACGATGCGGTGCTCCACAAAAACCCGCTGGTTCTCTTCATTCTCAAAAAAGACGACTTTCGCCCGTTTGCAGGCGGTTTTGTACAGCCGCACAATCAGGCGCTTGAACAGCCCCTCGGTTTGGAAGGCGGTGCCGAGCCCGGTGATGTTGACCGCGTAGGGGACTTTCGCGAGCCGGCAGGCGATGCCGCCGTAAATGTTCGGCTTAATGGTGTAGGTGATCACGAGATCCGGCCGCACCTGCCTGAGCAATTTTTGATAGCGCCGGAAGAGCTTCAAGTCCGTTCCCGGATTGATTCCCCGGCGGTCGACCGGGGTGTTGAGAAATTTGCAGCCCATTGCAACAAGCGGCTGGATGAATTCCCCGTCCGGCAGGGAAAGGAACACCTCACAGCCGCGGGCGAGCAGCTCCCCGATCAGCTCTTTGCGGAATTTATAGAGGCCAACGTCAAAGTTGGCGAGGATTAACACCCGTTTCATCTCTGTTCCAGTCTCCTTGCAGGCACCCCGACATAGGTGCCGCTCTGTGTGATCTCCCGCGCCACTGCGCAGCCCACACCGAGCACGCAGCCGGGGGCAATGGTCAAATTGTTGCGCACCACCGCACCCGCCCCGACGTGGGAGCCCTCCCCAACTGTGACGGTGCCGCAGAGGGTGGCATTGGGCGAGAGGTGGACGTAGTCCCCGACGCGGCAGTCGTGTTCAACCACCGAGCCGGTGTTGAGGATGCAGTGCCTTCCGACCTGGGCGCAGGGGTTGACGACCGCGCCGGCGAGCAGTACCGTCCCCTCCCCGATCTCCGCTCCAAGTCCCACTGTGGCGGAGGGATGGACAAGGGTTGCCCAACGCACTGGGAGCTCCCCGTCAAACCGCTTGCGGACGGCGTTGGAACCAATGCCGATTAAAAACTGGGCCCGGTCGGAAAACCGCCCGGCCTCCTCAATCCGCCCGAGGATGGGAAAACCGAGCACAGGGGGATGGCCGGAGGTGTCGTCCAAAAAGCCGAGCAGGGTGTGACCGGTTTTCACAACCAGATCGGCGAGCACCTTGGCGTGCCCCCCGGCCCCTAAAATGATGATCTCAGACATGCAGTTCCTCCTTGTGCGGCTCGGGTGCGGGGGCGCCGTGGAATTCCTCCATGGTGGCCACACCCTCGGCGCTGATCCCTTCGGCCCGGACAAACGCTTTTTTCACCGTCTGCAGAATGATTTTGACGTCCCCGAAAAAGGAAATGTGGTCGACATACTCCACGTCGTAGGCGAATTTCTCCTCCCAAGAACAGGCGTTGCGGCCGTTGACCTGCGCGAGCCCAGACAGGCCGGGACGCACCTCGTGGCGGCGGCGCTGGGTCTCGTTGTACAGGGGCAGGTATTTGACCAGCAGCGGCCGGGGACCGACTACGCTCATGTCCCCCTTGAGGATGTTGAGCGCCTCGGGCAGCTCGTCAAGGCTGGTTTTGCGCAACAGTCTTCCGAATTTGGTCAGCCGCACCTCGTCGGGGAGGAGGTTCCCCTCTCCGTCCCTCTGGTCGGTCATGGTGCGGAATTTATAGAGCTTAAAAATTTTTTCATCCTTGCCCGGACGGTCCTGGGTAAAAAGCACCGGGCTGCCGAGCTTGATCCGCACCAACAGGGCGACGAGGGCAAAGAGCCAGCAAAAGACGAGAAGCGCGGCAACAGCGCAGCCAATGTCTAGGATTCTTTTGATATAGTTTTGATACATGAACCGCACCTCAACTGAATTTTAATCTTTTTCCCGACGCAGAGGCGAACCATCGGCCGGCCCTGCTCAGGCAGAATGCAGCCGCGAACGTGACGGGCAGCGCAAGCAGCCGATTCAAAAGGGGGGAGTTCATTCAAACAGATTCCGTATGATCGAGATGATCTTGTCCATCTCCTCCGGCGTGTTTTTGATGTCGCTCGGCAGGCAGAGACCGCGGTTGAAGAGATCCTCCCCGACCGAAACGCCCTCTTTGACCTGAACAAACGCCCGATCCGCAAACACCGGCTGCAGGTGCATCGGCTTCCAGAGGGGACGGGCCTCGATGTTTTCCCTCTCGAGCGCGAGCAGGATGTCAAGCGGCTTCACCCGGCTTTCGGGGGAGAGCAGTGCGCAGGAGAGCCAATAGTTGGGCTCGCAGTCAGCGGGGATGGGGTTCATCGAAATCTCCGGGATGTCGGCAAACGCCTCCTGATAGCGCTGATAGATCGCCTGTTTGCGGGCGATGTGTTCCTCCAGGTGAAGCAGCTGCCCCCGACCGACGCCGGCGACGATGTTGGACATGCGGTAGTTGTAGCCGAGTTCAGAGTGTTGGTAGTGGCGGGCGGGATCGCGCGACTGAGTCGCCCAAAAACGGGCTTTTTCGATTGCGCCCGCGTCGTCCGAGACAAGCGCGCCGCCCCCCGAGGTGGTGATGATCTTGTTGCCGTTGAACGAAAAGATTCCATACCGCCCAAATGTACCGGTCTGTTTTCCACGGTAGGTGGCCCCCAGGCTTTCGGCCGCATCCTCGATGAGCGGCACGCCGTGGGCGTCGCAGATTTGCTTGATTTCATCCAGCTTTGCCGGGGTGCCGTACAGGTGCACCAGCACCACTGCGCTGGGATTTGGATAGAGTTCAAACGCCCGCTCGAGCGCGCGGGGATCCATGTTCCAGCTGTCGTATTCGCTGTCGATGAACACCTGCTGCCCCCCTTCGTAGGACACCGGGTTGACAGTGGCCGAAAAGGTCAGGTCAGAGCAGAACACTCGATCCCCTGGCTTGATTCCGGCGAGCTTCATCGCGAGGTGCAGCGCCGCAGTGCCTGCACTGAGCGCGGCCGCATGGCCGGCGCCGGCATAGGCGGCGAGTTCCTTTTCAAATTCGTTGACGTTTGGACCGAGCGGTGCAACCCAGTTCTGGTCAAACGCCTCTTTCACAAACGCCTGCTCCTCCCCATGCATGGTGGGGGAGGATAGATAAATTTTCTTGTTCATCGATTACAGTCTCCTTTTTTTGCCTCAGACGTAAAAACAGCGGCAGTTGTTTCACTGTCGCCTCTCGCTACGCCAACACCCGCAAGGGCTGCCCGCACACAGGCAGCCCGCAGGCTGTTTTGTTCCATAATAAAAGCTTGACAGTGCACGCCGCATACCCTCCCATCCCAATCCGTAATTGAGGCAAATCAATTTCTAACTCACAAAAAACTCTTCGAGCTGCTGGTTGTAAATCCCCAGTGCACAGAGCAGGGGCTCTGTTTTGGGGTTGCAGTAAAACAGCATGAGAATCGACAAAAAAGTCTGCCACATCATGGGGCGTTTTTCATTCTCAATGCTCGCAATGGTCTGACGCGCAAGACCCACCTTTGAGGCGAGCTCCGCCTGGGACATCCCCAGCTTTGCGCGCAGGACGGGCAGGTTTTTGGTCAGTGTTTGAATGAATTGTTGTTTGGCTTCGACCGTCAATTCCATAAGAAGCTTGCTTCCCCTCCCTTTTGTACCATTCGACAATTTATGTATTTATTATACAAAGTGTCCGATCATTTGTCAATCAATCCGGCCTCAAAACGGCCACTTCATGACTTTCTATCATTACTAAATCGGATTGCAATTCAAAATTAGGAATTCTGATTAAATAAACCGGTATTTTTTTCACTCTGTGACACGAAAAAAGGCATTTTTTCCAGGCCCTTCTGTATCTTTCTTCCATTGTTTTGAGAAGAAAACGGCATTTGGTTTAGCCTTCAAAATAGTTGACAATACATCCAGACAAACCCAGCTTGGGGAGCGCTTACAAAAGCCTGCTGCACCGCAAACAGCGTGCGGGTGCGCACTCAGCCGGACACATCCGACAGCGCCAACATCATACGGCTGCTCAATGCTGGCAATCTGGTCGACATCCTCGAACGCCGAGGGGATTGGCTCGCTGTGAGGGCCGGCGACCACATCGGCTATGCCCACGCGTCGTATTTTACCGAAGAACCACCGCTGTCTCGCACCTGAAAAGACACCCCCTGCTCTATTTACAGTGCACCAGAGGGAACGGACAGAGAATAAAAGCCCCAGGCGTAGAAAAACGCAGATTTGTCCTGAAAACCAAAATACTCCGCTATTTCACAGTTTGTTTTCCCTTCTGCTTTT
>EQ973343.1:287941-341270 GCA_000158655.1 [Clostridium] methylpentosum DSM 5476 | reverse complement strand
TATCTTTGTAAGATTGCAACAGATTGTTTAAAATTTTCCGAACAGACAATAAATTTTCTGCTTTGTTCACAACTAGATTCCTTTTTATTTAGAAGATATTACAATATTTAATTTTCTAAAATTAAGATAGGCTTTAGATTCAAACATTACTTATTACTTCACTGAGGACTAGAAACATTCGTCAGTCTAGTATGAGGGAAAAGTTTCCATTAGGGAAATAGCTCACCACATGGGTACATTTATGGATTTCTCGAAAAGCGTGTGTATGTTAGGAATTAATATTTTCGTTTAAAGCAGGTGAGTAAACAGGTTTGCCCGCTTTTCTATATAAGGGTGCAATGATTAGTTAGGACAATTTGTTCGATCAAAAGAATGGGAAAAAGAGTAGCAGTAAGTAGAAAACAGCTCGTTGTAATGCACAATAACCCTTAATTTAATCAAATAAAAGAAGCTAAATAGACATTTTTGCGCTGTTTTTATCCTGTTTTCAAGCTTTTTCAACTTTCTCTTTTGGCCTTCAAAGATTCGGTAAGCATAAAATACAAGGGTGCCGCCCGGCTTGAACTGTTTTTTCTTCTGCTTTTCTATTATATAAGGGGGAAATATTTTTTATTTAGAATTTTGTGGAAAGAAACCTATCAACGCGTTGGGGGAACGTGACCTCAAAACATTTTGATATACCCCCTAGCCGAGAAGGTTTTACATCTTGCAGTGGGAAACTGTCTTAAAAACTGATCGGGGAGTTTTTTGCACAGAATTCACCCTTGCACCGTTGTCCCGCGGTTGCTTCATACTTTTTTGACTACCCCCGCCATGGGAACAGTCCTTTCAATGTGGTATCGCCATATTGTGGGTTATGAACCAAAAGGCCATAAAGATGCAAGGAACGCTCTAGAACAAGCCTATTGAGTGCATAGAGAAGTTAAAAAGGGCAAAACAAACGGCTGTTATACGGCTTTATTTGAGGGTAAAACAGGCTTATTTTTACATAAAAAAACACACTAAAAATTTGATTATCCGCTAAAACGCTGTATCTATCGGCATTATCAAGGAGCTAAACACATCAAAATACTACTAATTTACTACGATTGAATGAGCCTTGATACGTCCTATTTCCCAGATATGCAAAGATACGGTACAGCACATCAGTATTGAAACAAGAAAAATTGAATACTTCATAGACTACGGAACGCACAATATCAGCGTTCCTTTTCTATTTCCAGCCGTTCCTAGTGGACGGCTATTTTACTACCAAAATGAAAGGAGCATTTAGAATTATGAAAAAGATATTAAAACGATTGTGTACAGGCTTTCTTGCCTTTGCAACTGTCGTTACCGCTTTACCGAGTTCAACGGTTCATGCGTCTAATACACAGTATTGGACGGAAAGTAAAGAGCGTGTCGGTATCGTAGAACAAGTAATGAATGACGGTTCTATCAGTTCTACCTTTAATGAGGGACATTTAACCGTTGAGGGCAAGGACGCTTATTGTATTGACATCAACACAGCGTTTAAAAACGGCTATAAGACCAGAACAGACGCAAGCTCACGCATGAGTGCCGACCGGATAAGCGACGTTGCCTTATCTATTGAGTATGTGAAACAGTACACAGACAGCCACAGCGGAATAAGCAGTAAACACGCCTACCTATTAAGACAGCTTGTTGTCTGGCAGAGATTAAGTGTTCAGCTTGACTGGCAATGCGATAATGTGCGAGCTTCCTATGATGAAATCCCAAAAGCCGTACAAGATGAAGTATTCGCAGGAGCAAAAGCCTTTGTTAAAGAAAACAAAGGACGTTATGACTGTGGCGGATATATCTATTCTGGCGAGGGTCAAGAGTTAGGGCAATTCTGGGCGAAGTTAGCTGTCGGAAATGCCAAACTTCAAAAGACTTCCACCAATGCCAATATTACAGACGGCAACGGGATTTATTCAATCGCTGGTGCAACATACGGTGTGTATTCTGATAAAGACTGCACGAAACAGCTTGCCACCCTTACGACTGATACCAGCGGAAATACAGAAGCCGTTGAAGTAAGAGCCACTACAGTATATATCAAGGAACTTTCTGCACCAGCAGGATTTAAAATTGATAAAACAGTTTACTCTTTATCTGTGGAAGCTGGAAAAACAGCGACTTTAAAAGTATCTGATACACCAAAAGTAACAGATACCTTGATTGAGCTATTCAAGATTGACATGGAAACACAGAAATCCAATCCGCAGGGAAACGCTTCTTTAGAGGGAGCAGAGTTTACATGGAACTTCTACGCTGGATATTACAACAAGAACAATCTTCCAGCACAGCCTACAAGAACATGGGTAACAAAGACTATCGCTGAAAAAGACAGCGACGGAGCTATCCATTACATTACCCGTTTAGCTAACGCTTATAAAGTATCTGGGGACAGCTTCTATATGCAGGACGGTAAAAACGTGCTTCCTTTAGGAACACTAACCGTCGAAGAAACAAAAAGTCCGTCTGGTTACTTATTAGAGGGTGCATATATGCAGGGAGACGGTAGCGAAGAACAGATAAAAGGAATATATCTGACACAGATTACAGAGGACGGCGACCTTGCCGTATTGTCTGGAAGTAATCAGTACCATGTATCAGATAAAGTCATTCGTGGCGGTGTGAAAATCCAAAAACGAGATTTAGAAACGGGTGACACGAAAGCTCAAGGCGGTGCGACTTTGAAAGATACCACCTTTGAAATCATTTCCTTAAATGATAATGCTGTCTTGGTTGAGGGCAAGCTATACAAGAAAAATGAAGTAGTAAAGACAATCTATACCGACATTGAGGGTATCGCTTCTACTTCTGCTGATTTGTTACCTTACGGAAAATTTAGGATGTCTGAACAAAAACCGCCAGAGGGATATTTGACAGAGGGTGCAAAAGAGATTGACTTTGAAATCACAGAAAATGGAAAAATCGTAGATTTGACTGACGAAGCCCACTCTATCTATAACCAGATTAAACGTGGCGATATTGAGGGCGTAAAAATTGGTGCAGGTTCGCACAAGCGTCTTGCAGATGTTCCGTTTAGGATCACAAGCAAGACGACGGGCGAAAGTCATGTTGTTGTAACTGATGATAACGGACAATTCTCTACTGCTTCTGATTGGGCTTCCCACAAGCACAATACCAATGCAGGAAAAACAAGCGAGGACGGTGTGTGGTTTGGTACTTCTGAACCAGACGACAGCAAAGGTGCTTTGCTTTATGATACCTACATCATTGAAGAATTACGTTGTGAAAGCAACAAAGGCTTCAAAATTATTCCACCGTTTGAGATTGTTATTTCCAGAAATAAGGTTGTCGTTGATTTAGGTACGCTGACTGATGAATACGAAAAAGAAATCACTATCCATACCACAGCTACCAGCAAGGACGGCGAAAAGACTATCCTTGCAGGGAATGACGTTACTATCATTGATACGGTCAAATTAGACGGTCTTGTAAAAGGTACAAAGTATCAGTTAAAAGGCTGGCAGATGTTGAAAGAAGAAAATGCCGAGCTTCTTGTAGGTGGTAAACGAGTGGAAAGTGATTATACCTTTGTCGCTGATGATGAAGCTATGAAAGTGGAAATCGCTTATACATTCAATGCGTCTGCTCTTGGCGGTAAGAACCTTGTAACTTTTGAAGAATTGTATGATTTAAGCAATCCAGAAGAACCCGTGAAAGTTGCGGAACATAAAGATATTGAGGACGACGGACAAACGGTACTTATCACAGAACGTATCATCAAAATCCATACCACAGCTACGGACAAGGACGGCAAGAAAGAGATTGAAGCTGGCAAGGACGTAACGATTGTTGATACGGTCAAGTTAGAGGGCTTAGAAGTCGGTACAAAGTATCAGCTTGTGGGCTGGCAGATGTTAAAAGAAGAAAATGCAGAGCTTATCATCAATGATAAAAAAGTTGAAAATGACTACACATTTACGTCTGACAGTGAAACTATGGAAGTAAAGATTGCATTTACTTTTGACGCTTCTGCTCTTGGCGGTAAACAGTTTGTAACTTTTGAGGAATTATACGATTTAAGCAATCCAGACAAACCGATAAAAGTTACGGAGCATAAGGACATTGAGGACGACGGGCAGACGGTTACTATTAAGGAAGTACCAGAAACACCTACGCCAGAAGAACCAGAGAAGCCAACTACACCAGATACACCAACGAAAACAGACAGTCCAAAAACGGGCGACAATACAAATATTCTTGCCTTTGCGATTATGATGTTTGTTTCTGCTGGCGGTCTGGCTGGTACATACTTCTTCAAACGCCGTAAGATGAAGAAATCATAAGGCGGTAACTGCATGAGAAAAGAAAAATCACGCTCTCCGCCGTAACTTAAATAGGCAGACTACTTCTATTCTGGCTTGTCTGCCGATTACCTGCAAGAACCCAGATCGTCAAGAGTGCGTCAGCATACAGTTTACCCTTTACTGTCTGGGCTTGCTGGTATCTCATTAACTGCCAGAATACAAAACAATCAAACTAATAGAAAGAAACGAGGTAAAACAATATGGAATTAAAATATATCGTGCCGAATGTGGCACAGACTTTTGGAAACTTGGAATTTGCAGGGGAAAACAAAGTAGACCAGCAACGTATCAATGGGCGTTACACTCCCGTATCAAGAAGTTACAACTTGTATTCGGATATTCAGAGAGCCGACGACATTATCGTTGTATTGCCTGCAAAAGCTGGCGAGAAGCATTTTAAGCCAGAGCAGAAAGTAAAACTGATTAACCCACGCATTACCGCAGAGGGTTACAACGTCAAAGGACGTGGATTTACAAACTACATTTTAATGGCTGATGATATGTTACCAGCAGAAAGCAAATAAGGGGGTATTTGATTATGAGATTAGCAAATGGAATTGTATTAGATAACGAAAAAACTTTTGGAGTATTGAAATTCTCTGCACTTCGACATGAGGTGCGTGTAGAAAATGAGGACGGAACGACAAGTGATGAAATTAAGCGTCGTACTTATGATTTGAAATGTAGTGTGCAGGAACGCATGATACAAGTGTCAATCCCCGCTGATGTTCCCGTAAAGGACTTTCCTTATAATGCGGAAGTGGAGTTAATCAATCCCGTAGCTGATACGGTGGCAAATGCCAACTTTAGAGGGGCTGATGTGGACTGGTACATCAAGGCTGACGATATTATCTTGAAGAACAAAGGCAACCAGCCAGCAGGAAATCCACAGAACAACAATCCACAGAACCTTGCACCACAAGGACAACAAAAAAATAAACTGGCAAACTAGATTTTCATTGTAGCAAATACAAGTGACTGTTATAATATGGGTATGGAAACAGATAATTTGAACTTGCGGAGGTAGCGAAAATGAAATTTAAAAATCCTATGTTGGTAGTGACTGATATAGATAAATCAGTTGAGTTTTATAAAAAAGTTTTTGGACTTCGTGTAATTATGGATTTTGGAGCAAATAAAACTTTAACAGGTGGCTTAGCCTTACAGACAAGTGAAACATACAAAGAGTTTATCGGTACAAGTGATATTTCTTTTGGCGGTAAAAATTTTGAAGTCTATTTTGAAGAAGATGATTTTGATAAATTTGCTGATAGGCTGAAAGAATATGATATTGAATATGTCCACCCTATTATAGAACATTCATGGGGACAACGTGTAGTCCGCTTTTATGACCCAGATAAACATATTATCGAAGTTGGAGAAAACATGAAAATAGTATGCAAGCGTTTCTTAAATAGCGGAATGACACCAGAACAAGTTGCAGAACGCATGGACGTGCCTATGAAATTTATAAATGCCTGTATGAGATAAATTCTTGTTTGTAGAAGTCAATAAATACAAAGATAAATAAGAAGTTATAAAGGAGAAATGAGTATGCTGGATAAAATACCTAATGCAGAAGAAATGACTGCTTTAGTCGGGCAATCATTATATGCTATATGGAATAAACTGTGTGCCTTAATTGATGAAAAGTATGACATGGAATGTTTATGGAACAAAGGTGGTAAAGCGTGGACTTATGAGTATAAATATCGTCGTGGCGGAAAAACGCTTTGTGCATTGTACGCAAGGGAAAACTGTGTAGGATTTATGATTATCTTAGGGAAAGATGAACGATTAAAATTTGATACAGATAGAAATAGTTATTCAAAAGAAGTGCAAAAAATTTATGATGAAACAAAAACCTATCATGACGGAAAATGGTTGATGTTTGAGCCAACAGATACAATCTTATTTAATGATTTTGTTAAATTATTGGGAATAAAAAGAAAGCCCAACAGGAAATGATGATTTTATACTTCAATTTAGTATACAAATCGGAAGTTGAGGAGGACAACTATTATGGATAAAGTAGTTATTTATATACATGGTAAAGGTGGAAATGCAGAGGAGTCTTCACATTACAAACCTCTTTTTAGTGATTGTGATGTGGTTGGACTCAACTATACTGCACAATATCCATGGGAAGCAAAAGAAGAATTTCCATCACTTTTTGATTTGATTTGCAAACATTACAAATCTGTTCAAATAGTTGCAAATAGCATAGGTGCCTATTTCGCTATGAACGCCTTATCAGATAAGCAAATAGAAAAAGCATATTTTATTTCACCTATTGTGAATATGGAAAAACTGATTGCAGATATGATGTATTGGGCAAATGTTACAGAAGATGAACTTCGAGATAAAAAAGAAATTAAAACAACTTTTGGAGAAACACTCTCATGGGAATATCTCTGTTATGTAAAAGAAAATCCAACTACATGGAAAATTCCAACAAATATTTTATTTGGTGAGAAAGATAACTTGACTTCTTATGCAACTATATCTGAATTTACAAAACAAACTAATGCAACACTTACTGTTATGAGAAACGGAGAGCATTGGTTTCACACGGAAGAACAAATGAAATTTCTTGATGAGTGGATAAACAAGTCTGCCAGATAAATCCCAGTTTGTAAAAGTCAATAAATACAAAGATAAATTTGAAGTTAGGAGACTGGTACTATGAAAGGATTTGAACGAAAAAACCAATTATTTTCTCTTTGCGGATTGAATTGCGGACTATGCCCTATGCTTTTGGGAAATTACTGTGGCGGTTGTGGCAATGGTAATCAATCATGCAGAATTGCAAAATGTAGTCTTGAACATGGACAGATTGAATATTGCTATGAATGCAAACAATATCCATGCGAAAAATATCAACACATTGATGATTATGATTCTTTCATCACGCATAAACGGCGAAAAGCAGATTTAGAAAGAGCAAAAAACATAGGCATTGAGCAATATAATCTTGAACAGCAGGAAAAAACACAAATTCTTTCTTACTTACTTTCTAACTATAATGACGGGCGTAGAAAGACTTTCTTTTGTGTGGCAGTCAATTTATTAGAACTTTCAGAATTACAAGAAGCAATGAAACAAATACAATCCAATGACGAATTGACCTTACTACCATTTAAGGCACAATGCTTGTATGTGGTGGAGGTGTTTCAGAAGATTGCTGAAAGGAGAAATATAAAACTGAAACTTATCAAGAAAAAGTGATTTTCAAATTTGAAATTGTAGCAAAGATTATTTATATGACGAATGGGGGAATACCTTTGGAAACAGTAGAATTAAGATTTCAATATACTCAAAGTGAATATATAAAAGCAGAAAGGCAATATTTAATTTCTAGTAAAAATATACATAAATATGATATTGCTTTAGTCGCTGTATTTTTGTTGCTGTCAGTCGTTTATATGCTGTTCTCCTCTTTTAGTGTATTTAGTATTTTAATATTTGGATTGATAATTGTTGTAACTGCATTGGGAAGCTATTTATATATCCTAATGCCTATACTGAAATTCAAACAAACTGCAAAATATCATGAGGAATATACGCTGGTATTTTCTAAGGAAACCATTAAATTTAAAACACAAAGCATTGAATCAGAAATGAAGTGGGACATTTACTCTGCACTATGGGAAAGCCATGATTTTTATTACTTAATTCAAGCACCACGAATATATACGTTAATTCCCAAAAGAGTTTTTAAAGACCTAAACGAAAAACAGCTATTTGAAGAAATTGCACAATCAAGAGTTAAAACAACAAAGCATATATAATGAACATACCCTACAATGTAACAACTTCATATTCATACACACAAAGCGGTCAGTCTTTTAAGATTGACTGCTTTTTTCATACTTAAATTTAAGATTGGAGTGATTGATTTATGCGAATAATTTGGAATAAAGGACACCGTATCAGAGCCAGCGATAAGAACCTCGTCTATCGCTTTTCATTGGGAACGCTTCTGATTGTATTCGTGGCGGTTCTCCTGCTACTGAATATAAAACAGCTCATACGTACCGATTGGGAACATTTCAGCTTGTTAGACAACGGCTTGACGCTTTCCCCTTATAACTTCATAACCATACTGATAGCGACTGGTGTTTGTGCATTGGTCGCTTTTCTGTATTACCGCTTCTGTTACGACAGTTTCAAGAAGCTACTGCACCGTCAAAAGCTGGCACGAATGATATTGGAAAATAAGTGGTATGAAGCCGATACCGTACAAGACAGCGGTTTTTTTACTGACCTGCAAAGCAGATCAAGGGAAAAAATCGTCTGGTTTCCAAAGATTTATTATCAAATGGAAAAGGGACTGCTTCATATCCGCTGTGAAATCACATTAGGAAAATATCAAGACCAACTTTTACGGTTAGAGGATAAATTGGAAAGTGGCTTGTATTGCGAGCTGACCGACAAGACCTTACATGACGGCTATATTAAATATACCCTGCTTTATGACATGATAGCAAACCGCATTACTATTGATGAAGTACGGGCAGAAAACGGCTGTCTTAGACTGATGAAAAATCTTGTCTGGGAATATGACGCACTCCCTCACGCTCTGATTGCTGGTGGGACTGGTGGCGGTAAAACCTATTTTCTTCTGACGCTCATTGAAGCCCTACTGCATACCAACGCTGTCCTTTACATCTTAGACCCAAAGAACGCTGACCTTGCAGATTTGGGAACAGTCATGGGAAACGTGTATCACACTAAAGAAGAAATGATTGATTGCGTCAATGCCTTTTATGAGGGCATGGTACAACGAAGCGAAGAAATGAAGCAACACCCGAACTATAAAACGGGAGAAAACTACGCCTATCTTAGCTTACCGCCCTGCTTTTTAATCTTTGATGAATATGTGGCGTTTTTTGAAATGCTGGGGACAAAGGAAAGCGTGAGTTTACTTAGCCAGTTAAAGAAAATCGTCATGCTGGGGCGACAAGCAGGGTATTTCCTTATCGTTGCCTGCCAGCGACCAGACGCAAAATATTTCTCGGACGGTATCAGAGATAACTTCAATTTCCGTGTAGGGTTGGGACGTATCAGCGAATTAGGTTACGGTATGCTGTTTGGTTCTGATGTGAAAAAACAGTTTTTCCAGAAGCGTATCAAAGGGCGTGGCTATTGTGATGTGGGAACAAGCATCATAAGTGAATTTTACACGCCTTTAGTCCCGAAAGGATATGATTTTTTGCAGACCATAGGTTCTCTTGCATATGCAAGGCAGGACGGGACGGCGACGTGCGAAGCGAAAGGCGACGGCACGGACTAGCCGTTGCTGGTGTGGCGTCAGCCACGCCAGCAGAAACAAGCCCCTCATTATCTAACAGAGGGGCACAATTACGGCGGAAACTTCCACAAAAACCTTTGCAAGACCGCATGGAATGAGGGTTTTTCGTACATCTCGCCTTTTGTGATAAAACCTTGAAATTATCACAATATCACAAAATTATCACGATTGGGGGTATGACAACTGAATGAAACTGATTTTTTAACCGCCTTGAAAGAGAAACGCTGTGCATACAGCGTATCGCAGACAAGGCTTGCAATCATGGCAAATATCAGCCGTGAACATTTGAGCCGTATCGAAGCAGGAAAGGTAACGCTGACTGAGGACATGAAACATACGCTTTTAGAAGCGGTGGAAAAATTCAATCCCGACAATCCCATGTTCCTGCTGTTTGATTATGTGCGTATCCGTTTTCCCACAATGGATATAAAGCATATCATCAAGAATATATTAAAGCTCAATATCGACTATATGCTTCACGAAGATTACGGACATTATAAATACACCGAGTATTATCATATCGGAGATGTGTTTGTGTATGTATCGCAGGACGAGGAAAAAGGTGTCCTGCTAGAACTCAAAGGCAAAGGCTGTCGTCAGTTTGAAAGTTATCTGCTGGCACAAGAGCGAAGTTGGTATGACTTCTTCACGGACGCATTGGTTGAGGGCGGTGTGATGAAACGTCTTGATTTGGCAATCAATGACCGAACGGGTTTACTTGATATTCCAGAGCTGATACGAAAATGCGAGAATGAGGAATGTATTTCTAAATTCCGTTCTTTCAAAAGCTATGGTTCTGGGGAACTGGTAAAGCATAACGAAACGGATAAATACGGTATGGGACACACGTTGTATATCGGTTCATTTTCAAGTGAAGTATACTTCTGCTGTTATGAAAAGAATTACGAACAGTACGCAAAACTTGGCATACCGATTGAAGAAGTCCCCATAAAAAATAGATTTGAGATACGTTTGAAAAATGAACGTGCCTATTATGCTGTTGTGGAACTGCTGACACATTATGACGCAGAACAGACAGCATTTTCTATTATCAACCAGTATATCCGCTTTGCTGATAAAGAACCAGACAAGCGAAAAAGCGACTGGAAAACAAATGTACGCTGGGCTTGGTTCATTGGCGAGGGGCGACCACCCGTAAAGCTGACAACAAAGCCAAAACCGTACACGTTAGAACGTACACTCAACTGGCTACAAAGGCAGGTTGCACCGACCTTGAAGATGTTGAAACAGATAGACAAGGACAATCAGACGGAGTATCTGGAAACGATTGAGAAGCAGGCAAAACTGACCGAGCGACACCACCAGATAATCAAGCAACAGACAGCCACGGTTGAAGAAATGGTTGCCAAAGTAAAGGAGTGATGAAAAATGTGGGAATTATTGAAAGACTTACTGCTGGTATCTCTGGGAATGGGTATCGGCGTAGTCTTGATGTGCATTTTAACTGTCGGCAAAGAAGCTGACAGATGTATGGAAGAAATCAAAGAAAGAGAGGAACATTAAATGAATTTTGGACAAAATTTATACACTTGGTTTTTAAGCAACGCACAGAGTTTAGTGCTTATGGCGATTGTGGTTATCGGTATCTACTTAGGTTTTAAGCGTGAGTTTTCAAAACTTATCGGCTTCTTGGTAGTTGCTCTTGTTGCCGTTGGCTTGGTATTCAACGCTGGCGGTGTGAAAGACGTATTGTTAGAGCTGTTCAACAAGATTATCGGTGCATAAAATTTTATTGTAGTGTGAGTGTAGAAATGGTATGATATGGATATGAAGAAAGCAACAAATTAGAAGTTGGAGGAACAATAATGGACTACAAAGTAGATGATAAAAACCTTGATGCATCAATGTTTATTTCTTTTGTCAATCAAGTATGGCAGGGCGATTATGATATGGAACAAACAAGGCAAGCATTATCTAAAACACTAAACATAACAGCCTATGACAATAAAAAGTTAGTAGGGTGTTTGCGTATTCTTTCCGATGGTTACTATTTTGGAACAATTACAGAGCTACTTGTTCTTCCTCAATATCAAAAACAGGGTATTGGAAGTAAACTTCTTCAACTTGCAAAAGACAATACACCTACAATGTTATATTTCGGTTCTCAACCAGAAGCAGAGAAGTTTTATGAAAAGAACGGCTGTCAAAAAAGCTTACAATCTTACATGATAAATAAGGGATAATAAGAGATAACTTCCAGCTTGACAATTTCATATCCATATACACAAAGCAGTTAGTCTTAGGATTGACTGCTTTTTTCTTACCTAAAAATTAGATTGGAGTGATGTAATGAACGATATTTTTAAGGATATGCAGGAAAAGGTTAGCTGTGAAAACATTTCAGACCTGCCCTCTTACAAGCGTAAGGTGTGGCATGAAATGAAGCAACTGAACATTGCCGACTACGAAGAAAAACAGTTAGAAGATTTTTCAAAGTATGTGTTTGGTATGTCATACCAGACCTTAAAAGATGTGATAAAACAGCAGAAAGGACGTGAGGAACAATGCAGGAAACAAGGGTGCTGGTGGAAACGAGCGGAACAACTGGCGAAGAAACAACGTCATACTGGTTCGACCTGCCAATAGATGTTGCAGAGTTTGAAGAAAAGTTAGGTGTCGGTGCAGAAAGTCAAGATTACCGCATTATCGAAAAGGTGTTGCCCTATGCTGATGAAGTCCATGAACATACAAGCGTATACCAGCTCAACGAATTAGATTATATGTACCGCCAGCTTTCAAGTGATATGCAGGAAGAATATGTATCACTACTTACGGTGTATGAAAATTTAGAAGCACTTTATATTTGCAGGAACGTGATTACCGTTTATCCCGACTGCAAAAGCATGATTGACGTTGCAAGACAAAAGCTGATGAGCGACCCGACGTTCAAGCATTTATCCGAGGATTGTCAAGAATATTATTTTGACTTTGAAGCCTACGCTTCTCACTTGCAGGAACACGGGAAATTTTTAGTAACAGAACACGGTATCTTTGAACTGCCAGAGTAGGAAATGAGGTGGTGCTTATGATTGATGATATGGCGGTTTATATTGCAAACCTCGGTAAGTACAACGAGGGGTATTTAGTGGGTGCTTGGTTCACATTTCCCATTGACGAGGAAGATGTGAAAGAAAAAATCGGCTTGAATGAACAGTATGAAGAATACGCAATCCATGATACCGATAACTTCCCTATTGAGATTGGGGAGTATGTTTCCATTGAAGAACTCAATGAGATGTATGAAATGATAGAGGAACTTCCCGACTATATCGTGGATTGTCTGGACGAATTTATTGGTCATTACGGGACGCTGGAAGAAGTCGTGGAACACAAGGACGATATTTACTATTATCCCGATTGTGAAACCATGACAGATGTTGCCTATTTTTACATAGACGAATTGCAGGCACTTGGGGACATTCCCCCTAACTTGCAGAACTACATTGACTATGAAGCATTTGGGCGAGATTTGGATATGGGCGGTTACTTCATTGAAACAAGCCGAGGTATGTGTGAAATACCATATTAACGCTGGAAGATCAGCGACAAGGATTGTTGCTACTGACAGCGTATTTCTCTTTAAGGGACAGTCTGAAAACGGCTGTCCTTTTCCATTTCAAAGAAGGGAGTTGAAAAAAATTTGAAAAAGATTAAATCTTATACGGGTATCTGGAACGTGGAAAAAGTCTTGTATGCAATCAATGACTTTAACTTACCCTTTCCCGTTACCTTTACACAGATTACATGGTTTGTGATTACGGAATTTATCATCATTCTGTTTGGGGATATGCCCCCACTTTCCATGATTGAGGGAGCATTTTTAAAATACTTCGGTATTCCTGCTTTCCTTACTTGGTTCATGTCGCAGAAAACCTTTGACGGAAAGAAGCCGTACAGCTTTTTGAAATCACAGATAACCTATGCGATAAGACCTAAAACCACTTATGCAGGAAAAGCCGTGAAACTGGATAAGCAGGTATTCAACGAAACAATCACGGCAGTAAGGAGTGTGAAGTATGTTCCCGATTAAATATATCGACAACAACCTTGTCTGGAACAAGGACAATGAGGTATTCGCCTACTATGAGCTGATACCGTACAACTATTCTTTCTTATCCGCAGAGCAGAAATTTATCGTGCATGACAGCTTTCGACAGCTAATTGCACAGTCCCGTGAGGGTAAAATCCATGCGCTGCAGATTGCCACAGAAAGCTCAATTAGAAGTATGCAGGAGCAGTCAAAAAGATTAGTAACGGGGAAATTAAAGGAAGTTGCCTATCAGAAGATAGACGAACAGACCGAAGCGTTAGTATCAATGATTGGGGACAATCAAGTAGACTACCGCTTTTTTCTTGGCTTTAAGCTCATGGTAACGGAAGAACCATTCAATCTGAAGAACATGAAAAAATCGGCGTGGCTGACATTTAAGGAATTTCTCCATGAAGTGAACCACACGCTGATGAATGACTTTGTTTCCATGCCGAATGATGAAATCAACCGTTACATGAAAATGGAAAAGTTACTGGAAAATAAAATCTCAAGGCGTTTCAAGGTGCGTCGCTTGGAAATCAACGATTTTGGGTATCTTATGGAACATCTTTACGGCAGGGACGGTGTTGCTTATGAAGATTATGAGTACCAGCTACCAAAGAAGAACTATAAAAAAGAAACGCTGATAAAATACTACGACCTTATCCGTCCGACAAGGTGTGTGATTGAGGAAAGGCAGCGGTATTTACGATTGGAACATGAGGACAAGGAAAGCTATGTGTCCTACTTTACCATCAATGCGATTGTGGGCGAGCTTGATTTTCCGTCCTCTGAAATCTTCTATTTCCAGCAACAGCAGTTTACCTTTCCCGTTGATACTTCCATGAATGTAGAAATCGTGGAAAATCGAAAAGCATTAACAACCGTCCGCAACAAGAAAAAGGAACTGAAAGACCTTGACAATCACGCCTATCAAGCAGGAAGTGAAACAAGCTCAAATGTGGTGGACGCATTAGACAGCGTGGACGAGCTGGAAACGGACTTAGACCAGACAAAAGAAAGTATGTATAAGCTCTCTTATGTAGTGCGTGTATCGGCTGATGATTTGGACGAATTAAAACGCCGTTGTGATGAAGTCAAGGACTTTTACGACGATTTGAATGTAAAGCTGGTGCGTTCTGCTGGGGATATGCTGGGGCTTCATTCTGAATTTCTTCCAGCCAGCAAACGATATATCAACGACTATGTGCAGTATGTAAAATCAGACTTTCTAGCTGGGCTTGGCTTTGGTGCGACCCAGCAGTTAGGGGAAAACACGGGTATCTATATGGGCTATTCCGTTGATACGGGAAGAAATGTGTACCTGCAACCGTCCCTTGCCAGTCAAGGCGTAAAAGGTACAGTTACCAACGCTTTGGCTTCTGCTTTTGTGGGAAGTCTTGGCGGTGGGAAATCATTCTGTAATAACCTGCTTGTGTACCATTCTGTTTTGTTTGGCGGTCAAGCGGTTATCTTAGACCCTAAATCAGAGCGTGGCAACTGGAAAGAAACGCTCCCAGAAATCGCCCATGAAATCAATATCGTAAACCTTACCAGCGACAAGGACAATGCAGGACTTCTTGACCCGTTTGTGATTATGAAGAATGTAAAAGACGCTGAAAGTCTGGCAATCGACATCTTAACATTCCTTACGGGTATTTCCTCTAGGGACGGCGAAAAATTCCCCGTACTTCGTAAGGCGGTGCGTTCCGTTACCCAGAGTGAAACAAGGGGCTTGCTCCATGTGATAGACGAGCTTAGAAAAGAAGATACCGCAATCTCACGCAATATCGCAGACCATATCGACAGCTTCACGGACTACGACTTTGCACATCTGCTTTTTTCAGACGGTATGGTGGAAAATGCTATCAGTCTGGATAACCAGCTCAATATCATTCAAGTAGCAGACTTAGTATTGCCAGATAAAGATACCACCTTTGAGGAATACACGACCATTGAATTATTGTCGGTATCTATGCTGATTGTCATTAGTACCTTTGCTTTAGATTTTATTCACAGCGACAGAAGCATTTTTAAGATTGTGGATTTAGATGAAGCGTGGGCGTTCTTAAATGTGGCACAAGGCGAAACACTTTCAAACAAGCTGGTGCGTGCTGGACGAGCTATGCAGGCAGGCGTTTATTTCGTTACCCAGTCTGCCTATGATGTTTCAAAAGAAAGTCTGAAAAACAATATCGGCTTGAAGTTTGCATTTAGAAGTACCGACATCAACGAGATAAAACAGACCTTAGAATTTTTCGGTATCGACAAGGACGACGAGAACAACCAGAAACGCTTGCGTGATTTGGAGAACGGACAATGCTTATTGCAGGACTTATACGGGCGTGTCGGCGTGGTACAGATACACCCCGTCTTTGAAGAACTGCTACACGCCTTTGATACCAGACCGCCCATACAGAGAAATGAGGTGGAGTGATGAAAAAAAGGATAAAAGGTGCGTTCACAAAAAGGAAGATACTTCACTTTCTCAAAATGGCTCTGTTCGTGGTGGCACTTTCCCTTATCCTGCTTTCACTTTTGGGGACGGTGGCTCATGCAACGGGACTTGTGGACGATACCATAAACGCTGAAAATCTTTATTCCAAATATCCGTTATCCAACTACCAGCTTGATTTTTATGTGGATAATAGCTGGTCGTGGCTTCCGTGGAACTGGCTGGACGGTATCGGAAAATCGGTGCAGTACGGGCTTTACTGCATTACCAACTTTGTCTGGACTATCAGTTTGTATTTAAGCAATGCAACGGGTTATGTGGTGCAGGAAGCCTATAAACTGGATTTTATTAACGATATGGCAGACAGTATCGGGCAGAGCATACAGACCTTAGCAGGCGTAACACAGAACGGTTTTTCTTCTACGGGCTTCTATGTCGGTTTCCTGCTACTCATTATCTTAGTGGTGGGAATTTATGTTGCATACACGGGACTGATAAAAAGAGAAACCAGCAAGGCACTTCACGCCGTTATCAACTTTGTGGTGGTGTTTGTATTATCGGCTTCATTTATTGCCTATGCTCCCGATTACATCAAGAAGATAAACGAATTTTCAAGCGACATCAGTACCGCTTCACTTGATTTGGGAACAAAAATCATGCTCCCAAACTCCGACAGCGAGGGCAAGGACAGCGTGGACTTGATACGGGACAGCCTATTTTCTATTCAAGTGGAACAGCCGTGGCTACTCTTACAATTTGGGAACAGCAACGCAGAGGAAATCGGGACAGACCGTGTGGAAGCTCTGGTATCGGTAAGCCCAGAGGACGAGGACGGAAAAACCAGAGAGGAAATCGTGAAAACAGAAATCGAGGATAACGACAACAACATTCTGACGATACCGCAGGTAGTAAACCGTTTAGGTATGGTGTTTTTCCTCTTGTTCTTCAACTTAGGTATCACGATATTTGTATTCTTGCTTACGGGCATGATGTTGTTCAGCCAGATACTTTTTATTATCTTTGCAATGTTCCTGCCTATTAGTTTCCTGCTCTCTATGATACCGAGCTATGAAAGCATGGCAAAGCAGGCAATCGTGAGGGTATTTAATACCATAATGACACGGGCAGGAATAACGCTCATTGTAACGGTGGCGTTCAGCATTTCCAGTATGTTTTACAATATCTCCACAGACTACCCGTTCTTTATGGTGGCGTTCTTGCAGATAGTTTGTTTTGCAGGTATCTATATGAAGCTGGGCGATTTAATGAGTATGTTCTCACTTAATGCCAGCGACAGTCAAAGCATGGGACGCAGGATATTCCGCAGACCGTATCTGTTTATGCGACATAGAGCGAGAAGAATGGAGCGACGTATGGCAAGGGCGGTAAGTGCTGGCGGTATTTCGGGCGGTGTCGCTGGTGCGCTGGCTGGCAGTACCGTTTCTAATGCAAGGACAACAAGAAACAATCCTACAAAGGAAAATCGGGGCAATACCACTTCCAGCATGGGACAGCGTGCAGGCTCAAAGATAGGCGCTGTCTTAGATACGAAAAATAAAGTGAAAGACAAGGCAAATGCTGTCAAAGAGAATGTTAAGGATATGCCGACACAGACCGCTTATGCGGTGTATTCTGCAAAAGAAAAGGCAAAGTCCAGCGTGTCCGACTTCAAGCGTGGCATGGTGCAGGAACAGCAATCCAGACAGACGGGACGCTTAGAAAAGCAGGAACAACGTAAAAAAAATATCGCTAACAAGCGTATGGAGCTTCAAAAGGCACAAGAAGCAAGGCAGGCACGAAAGGCTGACGGATCAGCGACAACGGGAGCTACCCGTCCCCATGAGCGACCAGCCACAGCTTCAAAGCCGAGTGTGGAAAAAGTGCAGGAAGTCAAACGCCCTGCCACAACTCCGACTTCAAAAGCAAGTGAGCCAGTCAAGACAAATGTTATCAAAGAGCGTCCGCTATCTTCGGGTGCTTCTGACGGAAAAGCAACCCAGTCGGCACAGCCAATACATAGGCAGAATATAGAAAAAGTGGTATCGCAGGAAACACGCCAGAATTACGTTAAAGACCGCAGGACAAAGGTTCAGCAGACGCAGAGCGTCCAGAAGAACCAGCAGACCACAGAGAAAAACCATAACCTTGTAACGAAGAAAGGACAGAAGAAAAAATGAAACTGAAACATATCGCTCTTATCGGCAGTCTGTTTCCTATCCTCTTTTCCATAGTCCTTTTTTTTGGGGTGCTGATTAGTGCGGACAGCGACGACGAAAACAGCAACTTTTCTTCTGGTATTACGGGTTTGAACCTATCCGCAGAAGTCTTGAAACATCAGCCTATGGTGGAAAAGTACGCCAGAGAATACGGCATTTCCGAGTATGTCAATGTATTACTGGCTATCATTCAAGTAGAAAGTGGCGGTACAGCGGAAGATGTCATGCAGTCCAGCGAAAGTCTGGGACTACCGCCCAACTCTTTAGATACGGAAAGCTCAATCAAGCAGGGGTGTAAATATTTTGCGTCCCTGCTTTCTTCCTACAAAAATCAAGGAATAAATGACTTGAATGTGGCGATACAGTCCTATAACTATGGCGGTGGCTATGTGGGATATGTGGCAGGAAAAGGGAAAAAGCATACGTTTACTCTTGCAGAGAGCTTCGCCCGTGAAAAATCGGGTGGAAAGAAAGTAACCTACACCAACCCGATAGCCGTTGCGAAGAATGGGGGCTGGCGTTATGGCTATGGAAATATGTTTTATGTGGAATTGGTCAATCAATATCTGACTGTACCGCAGGTATCGGGAGAACTGGCACAAAAGATAATGAATGAAGCGTTGAAGTATCAAGGTTGGAAGTATGTCTATGGTGGCAGTAATCCGAACACTTCCTTTGACTGTTCGGGACTTGTGCAATGGTGTTATGGAAAAGCGGGTATCTCTTTACCGAGAACGGCACAAGCCCAGTATGACGCAACCCAGCATATCCCCTTGTCGCAGGCAAAGGCTGGCGATTTGGTGTTTTTCCATTCAACCTATAACGCTGGTTCGTATGTAACCCATGTCGGTATCTATGTCGGGAATAATCAGATGTACCATGCAGGCGACCCGATAGGATATGCAGACCTCAATAGTAGCTACTGGCAACAGCACTTAATCGGTGCAGGACGAGTAAAATAAAAGAAAGGACTTAGAAAATATGTTTAAGAAAAGTAAGAAACAGACAGAAAATGTCAAAGAAAAAAAGGTGCGTACTGTCAAGGTAGGCACACATAAGAAAACTGTAATTGCGTTTTGGGTGGTGCTTATCGTAAGTGTAAGTTTTGGGGTATATAAGAATTTTACCGCCATTGATATGCACACCGTACATGAAACAGAAACCATACAATTAAGACTTACCGATACTAACGGGATTGAAAATTTCGTGAAGAACTTTGCGAAGTCCTATTACACATGGAACAACAGCAAAGAAGCGATTGAAGCAAGGACGCAAGCAATCAGCGGTTATCTGACAAAGGAATTGCAGGGCTTGAATGTGGATACCATTAGAACCGATATACCGACCAGCTCCACAGTTACAGATGTACTTGTGTGGAATATCGAGCAGTCGGGAACGGACACTTTTTCTGCAACCTACGAAGTAGATCAGCGGATAAAAGAGGGAGAACAGACAAATAATGTGAAAGCAACCTATACCGTAAAAGTCCATGTGGACGCTGACGGGGATATGGTAATCATTCAGAACCCTACCCTTGCCCCAGCAATCGAGAAATCAGCCTATGAAACAAAAGCACCAGAAGCCGACAATAGCGTAGACGCTGACACCGTTAATGACGCTACCGCATTTCTGGAAACTTTCTTTAAGCTGTACCCAACAGCGACAGAAAAAGAACTTGCCTACTATGTAGCTGGCAATGTGCTTGAACCTATCGGCAGGGACTACCTTTATTCTGAACTGGTAAACCCAGTATTTACAAAGAACGGGGACAATGTGAAAGTCAAAGTTGCCGTGAAATTCCTTGATAATCAGACAAAGGCAACTTTAGTTTCGCAGTATGAGCTTGTACTATATAAGGATAGTAACTGGAAGATTGTAGGATAACATGGAAATGGGCTTGTATCATAATTATAGTGTGCAAGCCCTTTTCATATTGAAGTATCAATAATCAATAATTATAATTAGGTACATGAATGGAGGGATAAAATGTTCAAAATTGGTGAGTTTTCAAAATTGACACAAGTTTCTACTCGAATGTTGCGTTATTATGATGAAATGGGTTTGTTAAAACCTGCTAAAGTTGATTCATTAACTGGATATCGTATGTATTTAGCAGAACAAATCTCAACTTTAAATAGAATTATATATTTACGTGATAGTGGCTTCAATGTCGCTGAAATTGCATTAGCCCTTGATTGCAGTAATAATGCCATTATAGAACAGCTTGATAAAAAGTCTATTGAAATTATGGATAATATACAAAAAGAACAAGAAAAACTAAAGAAAATTGAGATTGCTAAAAAAGAAGTGTTACATGGCAAAAGTGAATTGTATTTTAACATAACCATAAAAGAGATACCGAGTTATTGCGTTTTATCTTTAAGAAAAGAAATACCAAATTATTATTATGAGGGCGAACTCTGGAAAGAACTCTCTGCTTTTGCTAAAGAAAATAAAATAAATATTTCTGATGAAACATTCTCAATATATCACAATGAAGAATATAAAGAAAAAGATGTTGATGTAGAATTATGTGCCATTGTAAATAAAATAGGAAAAGCTACAGGTGATTTTAAGTTTCGTTTTACCGAACCAGTTTCTATGATGGCTTGTACTATGGTATATGGAGATTTTTCTAATATTTCTTATGCTTATCGTTCATTTGCTAAATGGCTTCAAGAAAACAGTCAATATAAGATGAAAGGTTCAAGCCGTCAAATAGTTCATCGTGGACCGTGGAACGATAAAAATCCAGAGAACTATCTAACAGAAATCCAAATTCCTTTAGAAAATCTCTTGTAAAAAATGATAATCTGCCTTGACTTTAACATGGTGTTAAGGTTTATCGTTTATTTATCAAGAAGAAAACGGAGGAAAATATAATGACAACTTATAAAGTAAATTCAATAGGTACTATCTGCAACAATGAAAAAGGTGCTTTCATTCAACTAGAAGCACCATATATTCCAGCATTAAAGGAATTAGACGGATTCAGTCATATCAATGTTTTATGGTGGTTCAGCGATTTTGACAATGCGGATTTTAGAAGCGTATTGGAAACAGACCAACCTTATAAAAAAGCTCCAGAGAAAATGGGGATTTTTGCAACAAGGTCGCCAGTACGCCCAAATCCGATTGCTTTATCAGCAGTAGAAATTATCGATATTGATTATATGAGTGGGCTGATACAAATTGCTTATATTGACGCTAATGACAAAACGCCTATCTTGGATATTAAACCATACACGCCGAGTTTGGATAGAGTGGAAAATCCGCAAGTTCCAGATTGGTGTAGTCATTGGCCTCACAGCTTAGAAGAATCTGCTTCTTTTGCATGGGAAAGCGAATTCAATTTTTAAGGAGTGATGAACCATGAGTTTGCAGGACTACATTTTTGAAAAACCAGTAATTGAAACAGAACATCTTATTTTAAGAACAATGAATAAAAATGACATAGATGATTTGAAAGAATGGATTAGTGATATTTCTTTATACGAGTATTGGGGGAAACGTCCTTCAAAAAGCGAAAAAAATCCAGAATTACTCTTTGATAAGTCAAAAAAATCTACTAAAAGTTTTCATTGGGGTATTGTCCATAAACAAGATAGCAAAGTGATTGGTGAAATATGGATATATCTTATTGAAAATAATAGAATGGCAAAAGTGGCTTTCAGACTTTCTAAGCATTATCAAGGTAATGGACTAATGAGTGAAGTGTTGAAAAACGTAATTGAATTTTGTTTTTCAAAAACAGAATTACAAAAAATATGGACAGATGTGCATATTTTAAATCATGCTTCTTACAAGACATTGGAGAAAGTCGGTTTTCAAAGGGAAGGACATATTCGAGGGGGGAAAATGGTAAATACCTATTGCGACTACTACCTATATGGAATTTTAAAATCTGATTATATCACTAGGTGGTGCTATGGCTAATATTGAAGCGACGATTGGCGAAGCAATGAACAATACAGTTCCAAAGGTCTATGATACGAAAAGCATTAAAAGATATGTGATGAATTTATTAGATATGGCTCATTAAAAAGTACCAAAGAAATAAAAGTTACCATATAGACAAAATTGGTTTTTTATATCTTTTGATTTCTTATAAGATAATGGCATTGTGCGACAAGCTATACAAAAAATTTTCATGTATACTTTGATTATAATTTATACAAGGAGGTACTGATATGTACGCATATGAAAATATTGAAATGTCATTAAACTATATTGAACAACATTTAAGTGAGAAAATCGAAACAGAGAAACTGGCGGAAATTGCCTGTCTTTCTACATTTTATTACCAACGCTTGTTTAAAAGGTTAGTTAAGAAATCAGTTCAAGAGTATATCAAACTTCGCCGTTTAGCAATGGTAATAGCAGAATTGAATAATTCAGAGGAAAGAATATTAGACATAGCTTTAAAATATGGATTTTCAGACCATGCTAACTTCACAAGAGCATTTAAAGAAGTTTACCATATTACTCCCGATGAATACAGAAAGAATGTTCCTATGTTAAATACATTTGACAAGCCAGAACTTTCTTCACGTTATATCATGATTGATGAAAATGTCCCATTGATTGTAGGAAATATTGTTTTGGAAATTCAAAGAAAAACATTAAGAACAAATGAAACATATTTTGGTTTTGAAAAAATAGTAAATATTGCTGAACAAATTCCTGCTGGAGAAAGTACAGGAATTGATGTTCCAGGTCAGCTATGGCGCGAATTCCATGCAAAGAAACTGCAAACCGAAAATGCCATTTTTAACAATGATATTGAACTTGGTGTATCTCACTTAGCAAGTCCAGATAAAGGAACATTCCTTTACTTTGCAGGAGGTATGGTTTCATCAACAGATGTATGTCCTAAAAATATGGTACAACATACATTACCAGCAGGTGAGTATATTGTATGCAAAATTGAGGCAGAATCTTTTGAAGAACTTGTTACTACTGCTTTAAATCAAGCAAATAAGTATCTGTTTGAAACTTGGCTTCCAAATCATAATTTGGTTACAAAGCCATTCATGGCAGAAAAATATTACAAAGGAAATGCAGAGATTAATTATATGGAAATATGGATAATTCCTGTGTAAACAGTAAATGCTAAATAGGAATTATCTGACGTAATAAAAAGGAAATAGAAAGCTTATAAAGGAGGGCATAGTCCGTTGTGATAAACATAAAAGATATAAATTATGTACCTAATATTAGTGAAATAAGCGTTTATATTGAAAACTCTGCATTTGATGAGTTGTATCAGCATATGAACAATGAATATAAAGCAGTTTGCAAAATCGAATACAGTAAAGATGTCTGGGCACGAGGTTGGAACGTAAAGTTTAAAAAATCTGGGAAATCATTGTGTGTTGTCTATCCGAAGAAGAACTACTTTACTGTATTGGTGGTTGTAGGTAATAAAGAGAAAGAAGATGTTGAAAACTTGTTACCTAGGCTTTCTGAATATGTACAGGAAATTTATCGTAACACTAGAGAGGGAAATGGACAAAGGTGGCTTATGATAGACTTAAAATCTAAAAATAATGTATATCAAGATGTATTAAGGCTTATTGAAATTCGTTATGCCATAAAATGTGTAAAACCGTAATAAAAATATTTTTCACATACGTAATCTCAAGGTATTATCGTTGAGACAAGTAACCTATATAATTATGGGAAATGAGATTTTTAGATACTTAAGAAAGTACTTTAGGGGGCTTGCGTTATGGAAAGATTTAAGTACAATTCCACACAATCAAATACAATCTAATAAAGCTTTACTAAAAATTGAATGCAATACAGCTTTAAAGGCTCGTACAAACTATATGTTTTGTGCGGGCTTTTTTCATTTAATAGGAATTTGGATTCGTCAGAGAGTATATTATAAAAATAAAACGATAAGGGTACCTTAAAAATAAGGTACCTCAGGCTGTAGACAAAGTCCCGGACTCTCGTCTGGGCTTTTCTTATATTTGAGTTATCCACAATTCAACTTTTTAAGAGTTATCTTATTAAGAAAAAAGTGTATGTTTTCCACCCGATAGTTTTACTTCTGTGATATTTGCAGATGCCACTCAAGTAGAAAGTGGTGGTACGGCAGAAGATGTCATGCAGAGTTCAGAAAGTCTGGGACTACCGCCTAATTCCTTAGACACGGAAAGCTCAATCAAGCAGGGGTGTAAGTATTTTGCGTCCCTGCTTTCTTCCTGTAAAAATCAAGGTATCGACGATTTGAATGTAGCGATACAATCTTACAACTATGGCGGGGGTTATGTGGGCTATGTGGCAGGAAAAGGGAAAAAGCACACTTTTAATCTTGCAGAGAGCTTCGCCCGTGAGAAATCGGGTGGAAAGAAAGTAACCTACGCCAACCCGATAGCCGTTGCAAAGAACGGGGGCTGGCGGTATGGCTATGGAAATATGTTTTATGTGGAATTAGTCAATCAGTATTTAACTGTTCCGCAGGTGTCGGGGGAACTGGCACAAAAGGTAATGAATGAAGCGTTGAAGTATCAAGGGTGGAAATATGTGTTTGGGGGAAGCAATCCCAACACTTCCTTTGATTGTAGCGGACTTGTGCAATGGTGCTATGGAAAAGCTGGTATCTACTTACCGAGAACGGCACAAACACAGTATGACGCAACCCAGCATATCCCTTTATCGCAGGCAAAAGCTGGGGAGTTGGTCTTTTTCCATTCAACCTATAACGCTGGTTCGTATGTAACGCACGTCGGTATCTATGTGGGAAATAATCAGATGTACCATGCAGGCAATCAGCGGTTATCTAACAAAGAAATTGCAGGACTTGAATGTTGATACCATTAGAACCGATATACCGACCAGTTCCACGGTTACAGATGTGATTGTTTGGAATATCGAACAGTCAGGAACGGACACTTTTTCTGCTACCTACGAAGTAGATCAGCAGATAAAAGAGGGAGAACAGACAACAGCAGTCAAGGCAACCTATACGGTAAAAGTCTATGTGGACGTTGACGGGGATATGGTAATCATACAGAACCCTACGCTTGCACCAACAATCGAAAAATCGGACTATGAGCCAAAGACACCAGAAGCAGGCGCAAGTGTGGACGCTGATACCATAAATGACGCTACTTCATTTTTGGAAACATTCTTTAAGCTGTACCCAACAGCGACGGAAAAAGAGCTTGCTTATTATGTATCTGATAATGTACTTGAACCTATCGGCAGGGACTATCTTTATTCTGAATTGATAAACCCAGTCTTTACAAAAGACGGGGGCAATGTGAAAGTCAAAGTTGCCGTGAAATTCCTTGATAATCAGACAAAGGCAACTTTAGTTTCGCAGTATGAGCTTGTACTATATAAGGATAGTAACTGGAAGATTATTATGTAAGACATTTTGTTGGCAGGCTTTATTTTCGGATATAGTCTGCCTTTTCTGTAGCAAATGTACTGCACTGACAAGCTATTTCATTGTATTTTAAGCAATGAAATCTTTCTTGACAATTTTACCCGAAATCATATATTTATAGCTATTGACTTTCTGCTTGCAATAAGCTATAATATGACTATAAAATCAAATTAGTCATATAGGAGGTATGGTGTATGTATAAAGAAGTTGGCATTTCTTCAAATAATGTTCCGATAACACTTTCTATTTGGTATACAGAAAGAAGTAGTCCTACCATTGTTTTTTTGCCGGGTACTATGTCACACCCTCTCATGTATGAGAATTTTCTATGTGGATTGAGCGAAAGAGGGTTTAATATAATAGGTGTTCACTATCTTTCACACGGAAAAAGCCCTAAAATCAAAAAAAATTATACAATGGAAGATATGTTGCATAATGTATATGACGCAACAACTTACGGAATAGAAAATTTCGGTGAAAACATAGCTATCATGGGTTCCAGTCAAGGCGGGATTTTAGCTGCAATGGCGGCAGGTAGGGACACAAGATTAAAAGCCGTTTTTCCACATAATATCATGCTGACTACACTAAAAGAAACTATGAGCTTAACAAAGTATCCTGCATGGACACACCGTTTTATGGGGCTGATACAGTGGGGCTTTCGTGTGGGCGGAAAGTTGTTGCCTAACTACAAGGTTCCGGGAGACGCTTATTTAGACTATGACAAAGTATTTTATAGCGAACAGGCAAAACAAGATTGCTTAAACGACCCTATGCTTTTACCATATTATCCTTTAAGATTTGTCGCCAGTTTATTTAATGCTGACTTATCGTGCTTGGAGAACGGCTCAATACAATGTCCTGTTATTTTAATTACAGCCAAAGGCGACCCGCTTTTTAGCTTTGATTATACCAACAAAGTATTTGATTTAATCCATGCGCCGCAAAAGGAATTACTTGCTTTAGAGCTTAATCGTCACATGATTTTTAATGAGGACACGGACACTACAATAAACGCATTGGAAGCTACCTTGCATAAATATCTTGGATAGCATATTGATTATATAATCAGTAAATGTTATACTTTTCATGACGATATAAATATTTTAGTCATAAGGAGGTTATGAGTTTGCCACGATTTACGGAACAAGAAAAAGAAATCATAAACAGTAAACTTTTGATAGAGGGAGAAAAGCTGTTTGCATTACACGGCTTAAAAAAAGTAACAGTTGATGATTTAGTAGCTGCTGTAAACATATCAAAAGGTTCTTTCTATGCTTTTTATCCCAGTAAAGAACATCTATATGTTGAAATCAATTTTCGCTTACAAAAAGAGTTATTTACAAGTATAGAAACAACCATTAAAAAGAAAAAGTATAAGAACCATAGAGATTTAGCAAAGGACGTTATCATGCTAAGTTTAACGGGGGTGATTACTTCGCCTATTCTTTCACAGATTGATTTATCTTTAATGGACTATCTGCAAAGAAAAATATCGTCAGATATTTTTGAAAATCATATGTACAGTGATATTCGTATATTGGAGATATTGGAAGATTTAGGGGTTGTATTTTTGGTTCCGCATACGGTTATTATAAAATCCCTGTATTCTGTTTTATCCTGTTTGGAACAATTCAAAGAGGACGAAGAACTGAATATGATACAAAATCTTTTAGTGAATGGTATTATTCAGCAAGTAGTAGCAGAGTAACAATTTTGTTTGGTTATTTGACAGGCAGGTAGCCAAACAAATTTTTTACAGTTTATATGACTATATATCTATAAACGTCATAAAGTTAAAGGAGGAATGAATAATGATTGATGTAAAAAAACTGTATTTTAGCTATACTGACAAACCGTTTGTGGAGAATGTAAGTTTCCATGTTGGGAGAGGAGAAATTTTTGGTTTTTTAGGACCCTCTGGTGCTGGAAAATCAACTATTCAAAAAGTTTTAACTGGGCTTAATACAAGATATAAAGGCAGCGTAAAAGTTGCAGGTACAGAAATAAGGGAGCATACAAATCAGTTTTATGAAAATATTGGGGTAGACTTTGAATTTTCAACCTGCTACGAGAAATTCACAGCACGACAAAATCTCGCCTATTTTGCTTCTCTATATGAAAAGCAACCTCGGTCTATTGATGAATTATTGCATATGGTAGGCTTGGAAAATGACGGGGACAAAAAAGTTGCTGACTTTTCCAAAGGTATGCGTTCTCGCTTGAATTTCATTAAAGCGTTAGTCCATGACCCTGATATATTATTCCTTGATGAACCTACAAGCGGTCTTGACCCTACAAATAGTCGTTTAATGAAAGATATTATTCTTGCGGAAAAGAAACGCGGAAAAACGATTATCATTACTACTCACAATATGTTTGACGCAACAGAGCTATGTGACCAAGTAGCCTTTATCGTTGCCGGAAAAGTCAGTGCATTGGATAGCCCGCATAATTTGATTATGTCAAGGGGAGCTGCCAAAATACAATATACCTACTATGATAAAGGCGAGAAAACCGGAGAATGTCTGCTTGATAGAACCACAGAAGATAAGTTATTAAAAAGTTTAATTTCCGAAAACTCTTTGCTTTCTATTCATAGTAGTGAGCCTACATTAAATGATATTTTTGTTGATATTACAGGGAGGACACTTCAATGAGATTGGGACGTTTAATTTGTGGTGATATACATTTCCAATGGAAATATGGTTTCTATTTTATCTACTTTATATTAACAGTTTTATATGTGTGCGGGATTGCCGCTTTGCCAGAACATTGGAAAACGGATATTGCTTCTATTATGATCTACTCTGACCCAGCAGCAATGGGATTGTTTTTCATGGGAGCGATTGTTCTTTTGGAAAAAAGTCAAAAGGTATTAAATGCTATGGTGGTATCTCCTGTAAAAATATCGGAATATATACTTTCAAAAACAGTTGCGTTGATTGCTATTTCTACGGTAATCGCATTGATATTAGGGGTAGTTTCCGGCAGCAATCATTTACTTGGTATCACAGTTGGTACGGCTTTGACCTCAGCAATCTTTACTATGCTTGGAATTATTGCAGCTACAAAAATTTCAAACTTGAACCAATTTCTCATTGTGATTATGCCGATAGAAATTGTTTGCTTTGTACCACCTATTGTTGGTCTGTTTGTGAAGTTACCATATCTGTTCCGCTTTTTTCCATTCACAGCTTGCATGAACCTTATAACTGGAAAAAGTGTTTTACTATCGTTTGATATGGTACTTGTAATTGCTACGTTGATTATCCTCTACATAGTTGCTCGACATACAGTTGAGCATATGTGGAAAAGTTTGGGAGGTGTAAAGCTATGAAAAAGATATTATCCAGCACCATACAGATATTTAAGCAAATCAAAAGTGACCCTATGATGTTTGCGGCTTGCTTCTCCCCTTTTATTATGGGGACTTTAATTAAGTTTGGTATTCCATTTCTTGAAAGAATAACGAAGTTTTCTTTACAAGTGTATTATCCGATTTTTGATTTATTACTTTCTATCATGGCTCCTGTATTGCTCTGCTTTGCATTTGCAATGATTACATTGGAGGAAATCGACGATAAAGTGTCACGGTACTTTTCGATTACCCCTCTTGGTAAGTCGGGGTATCTCTTTACAAGGTTGGGAGTACCCTCAATTATTTCGGCGGTCATCGCTTTTATTGTACTGTTACTTTTTTCATTAGAAAAGTTGTCCATTGGAATGACAATATGTTTGGCGCTTCTCGGCTCAGTACAGGCAATTATTGTTTCACTTATGATTATCACATTATCAAGCAATAAATTAGAGGGTATGGCAGTTACAAAACTAGCTGCACTTACATTGCTCGGAATACCAGCCCCCTTTTTTATTGATAGTTACTACCAGTTCGCGGTTGGCTTCCTTCCATCATTTTGGGTAGCGAAAGCCATGCAGAATGAGGCGGTTCTTTATTTCTCTATAGGATTGGTGGTAGCTTTAGTCTGGTACTACTTCCTTACAAAACGTCTGTTTCGGAAGCTGGCAGGATAAGGAGGCATATTATGGAAAAAGGTAGACTTCTGCAAAACAAAAATATGAATAAGGCTATTCAGGTTTCCAAAATTACACTAATCATCAATCTGAGTTTATCGCTATTTAAATTTGCTGCCGGATATATAGGAAAGTCAAGTGCCATGCTGTCGGACGCTGTACATTCGGCTTCTGATGTAGTAAGCACAATCGTTGTGATGGTTGGAATTAAAATATCAGAAAAACAGCCTGATAGAGAACATCCTTATGGGCATGAACGTATGGAATGTGTGGCTTCCATTATTCTCTCTGTTGCATTGGCTATAACGGGTGCTGGAATAGGATATTCAGGTATCAAGAAAATCTTTTCAGGACAGTACAATACGCTTTCTGTCCCTAGTGGAATCGCACTTACGGCGGCAGTCTTATCCATTGTTATAAAAGAGTGGATGTACTGGTTTACAAGAAATGCTGCAAAGCATACAAATTCTGACGCACTTATGGCTGACGCATGGCACCACCGCTCTGATGCACTCTCGTCGGTTGGTTCCTTAATTGGCATTTTAGGAGCGCGTTTAGGCTATGCTATTCTCGACCCTATTGCAAGCGTTGTGATTTGCGGTTGTATCTTAAAAGCTGCTTTGGACATTTTCAAAGAAAGCATTAACAAAATGGTAGACCATAGTTGTGACAATGCTACTGAAACAAAGATTAGGGAAGTTGTGCTTCAGCAGCAAGGGGTTGATGGTATTGATGAATTAAAAACCCGCATGTTTGGAGCGAAAATGTATGTAGATATTGAAATATTAGCTGATGGTAATTTAGCTCTTTATGACGCTCATAGAATTGCTGAGGGAGTCCATCAAACGATTGAAAACAACTTTCCACAATGTAAACATTGTATGGTACATGTTAATACGAATGAACTTCTCTATTCTGCATAGGACAGGGAAGATGATTTAAGGCTATTGAAAGGGAAAGGAGGGAAGTAGGTTATGGAACAATACTGGTGGATTATCATTGTTGTGGTTTTGATTGTCGTTGGCTTACTTAAAATTGTAATTATGAAGAAGTATAACCAAAGGAGAAATTCTAACAATCGTTCAAAAGATAGCGAGGACGACAAGATGTATTAAGGTTTATTGAAATCTGTTATGTTGTAGAATGATGTTTTTAGATACTAGAAAGTGCTTTAAGGGGGGCTAACGTTAAGGAAAGCTTTGAGTACAATTCTTTACAATCAACAGTCTTTTGCATAGAGAAATGTATGTAGGAAATATGGTGCAAGGCACAAAACACCAGCGATCGAGAGATCAACCTATGAACCAAAGGCACACTACATTTTATACTACTTGACAAGTAAACGAACGTTTACTATAATGGTTTAAAGAAGTAAACGTTCGTTTACTAAAGAAGGAGGTTGTAAATGTCTGACACAAAAGAAAATATATTAAAAATTGCACTACACTTATTTGCAGTGAATGGTTATGAGGCTGTTTCTGTTAGTATGATTGCGGAAGCCTTGGGAATGACAAAAGGAGCATTATATAAACATTATAAAAATAAGCAAGATATTTTTGACTGTATCGTAGAACGTATGTATCAAATTGATAATAAGCGAGCTAAGGATTATCAAGTACCAGAAAGCACAATAGAGGTAACCCCTAATGCATACAGAAATACAACTATTGGAAGTCTAATAACATTTACTCTTGCACAATACGATTTTTGGGTGACTGATGAATTTGCGTCTAATTTTCGCAAAATGTTAATACTAGAGCAATATAGAAATTTAAAAATGAATATGCTTTATCAAAAATGTCTTGTAAATGGTCCTATCAGTTATATAGAAGATATATTTAATGAAATGATTGAAAAAGGTGTTCTTCAAGAGTGTGATACAAAACAGCTTGCTATTGAATATTATGCGCCATTATTTCTATTGATAAGTGTAGCAGACGCAGTTGAAAATTGTTGGGATTTAAAAACTCAATTAACTACACACGTTAAACAATTTGTCAAGAAATATATTATAAATGAGAAAGTAAAATAATCCTTTATTCTGTCCTAAATATAAACCTAACTTTTTAATTTCAGCAGAGAAACTCAAAATGAATATTGTTATAAGTCACAAATATTAACTATTAAAATATTACAATAATGGAGATGAGAAAATGGAATATATTCGCAGTAAAAAATATTTTACACCCGACTTACAGACAAAAATTATGGGACCGAATCCTATAAAATTACAAGAGGAACTATTACAAAATCATAAAATCCCGTCTGGCAGCTATGTCTGTGACCTTGGAAGTGGACAAGGTTTAACTTCTGTATTTCTTGCAAAAGAATATGGATTTGTTGTTTTTGCAGTTGACTTATGGAGTGAGCCAAAAGAAAATGAAGAATTTTTCAAAAAAATGGGATTATCTTCTGCACAAATTAAATCTGTAAAAGCTGACGCCAATGAACTTAAATTTGAGAAAGAGTTTTTTGATGCTGTAGTAAGTACAGATTCATATAATTATTTTGGACGTGACCCTATATATTTAGATGAAAAATTGCTTCCATTTGTTAAGAAAGGTGGGTTTGTTTATATCACAGTTCCTGGCATGAAGAAAGATTGCCATGAGAAACTTCCAGAAGAGTTATTGTTATCATGGACACCAGAAGAACTTGATTATATACATGATATAACATATTGGTCTAACATAATTAGTCATTGTAAAAAGGCAGATTTAATTTCAATATATGAAATGGAAAGTAATTCGGAAGTTTGGTCGGATTGGATAAAGCAAAATAATGAATATGCAATAAATGACCGTAAGGCAATAGAAGCTGGCGGTGGAGATTATCTGAATTTTATTGCTATAATTCTACAAAAAAAATAAATTCTTTAGAACCAAACACTATAATTTGCGTTCTAATATGTTTACCGATTGACATCAATAATTTTATCTTTGAGGGTAATGATTTGAAAATAGAAGAATACAAGAAGATACGAAATTGATAAATTAGAATTTGATGGGATGGTGATATTATGAAAATATTATGGATCATTATTATTATGGCAGATAATCTGCTGCCGTTACTGCTTGCTCGTTTCTATCCAAACTATAAGCATAAAGAAATGGCACTATCTGTCCTTGGCTCTCGTCAAAGCCCGGTGAAATGGATATATAATGTGTGGTGCATTATATCAGGTGTGGTATTTTGTATCGCTCCGTATGCGTTGTATCAAGAGAACGATAGCGGATGGGCAATCGCTATATGGATGCTTCTTGCTATATACGGCATCGGGTGTGAAATCATTTCCGGAGTGTGCCCGTTAAATGAAAATAGACAAGACGAAGATATAATTACAAAAATTCACGGCGGCACATCGGCAATCGGATTTATGGCCTTGCTTGTCGTTCCTTTGCTCTTTGCAATTCTGCAATTCCAAACAACAAAAGTAGTGTTAGGCGCAATTTCACTGGTGTGCTTTACAATAGCATTCATATTCTTCTGCTTTTTTATTATGGGTGAGAAGGAAAAGTTTGCAAATACTGTTTTGAGATATGGCGGTCTTTGGCAAAGGCTTGTTTTAATAAGTTGTTATATACCGTTATTTGTTTGGTCTGTTTCTAATCAATAAAATTTAGTTTATAGGAATAACAAATTCCAGTTTGTAAAAGTCAATAAATCCAAAGATAAATTTGTATTTGAAAGGAGTTTTGAAGAATGAAAAAATATGAGTATGTAGAAATTAACTATAATGCGAAAGGAGTTGTATTCCTTTGTACTGATAAACACAAAGAAATTATTGACAGTTACGCAAAAACGGGGTATCACTACGCAGGGTTTGTACCCACAGAAATTGACGCAAAAGGCTGTATGCGAAAGATAGATTTAATTTTTGAAAAAGAAGATTAACTTATTTTAGGGAGTTGGTTCTAATGATAGGACTTAAAAGACGAGATATGAATTATATTATGAAAGTTGGTGCTAAAGCTCAAGGTGTTTCTGTATCTGAATTTAGGGCTATGCTACAAGATACCATAGACAAAACTATGGAAAGTACAGACCCAGACGTGCAGGCAAATTTTAAACGATACTTTGGAAATAAGCGCCCAACACCAGAGGAATATATTTATACGATTACCAAAAAGACAAAGGTTAAGGTTTAAATGTTGTAAAGGGGGCTTGCCGTATGAAACGCTTTATGTACAATTCAGTATATTCAAGCCCAATTTAACAGCATACTATTTACAATTAAATACGCTATACCAGTAGCTCGTACAAAATTTATATTTTGTGCGGGCTTTTTTAATACCCGAAAGGTTTTTTTAATTATTTTCATTTTTTTGGAAGCAAATCACACCTTGCTGTACAGATATGGTGCGGAAAGAGGGATAAACACTTTTCAATTCATAGCTGGAAAGGAGGTGAGATTATGAAACCGTCTGACTTCCAAAAAACAATTCAGTGTCAGTTTGAATGTAAGCTGAAAAAAGTTGTCAAAGGTATTATCTGGAACTACCGTAAAGAATTAAAACGAAGAAAAAACAAGGAAATATCTTTTAGCGAATTACCAGACATTACGGTAGAAAGTCTGGCAACATGGGACGACTACGAAACAAACTACACAATTTTTAATGTGTGTGGCATAGATATTAAAGTCCTTGATGATGAACTTGCAGAAGCTCTCAAACAGCTACCCGAAAAAAAACGTAACAATGTATTGATGTATTACTTCTTGGAAATGAGCGATACAGAGATTGCAGATATTATGAATTATACCAGAGGGGCTGTGTTCAAACACAGACACCGTGCACTAGAAACTATGAAAGAGATACTTAAGGAGAAGAAATAGAAATGAAGAAAAAGTACAAGCACCCGTCTTATTATTTGATTTCATCAGCTATGGACGGAGACGAAACTGCGATTGAGAAATTGCTGGCGTTCTATGACCCGTACATATCAAAATGCTGTTTACGTCCTTTATATGATGAATACGGCAATGTCTATATCGTTGTCGATATGGAATTAAAGGGACGTATTCGAGAAGCCTTAATCAAAATGATTTTGGACTTTGAGATTGATATAGAAATCGAAGAAGAATAAGCAGATACCAGCAGGGCATGATTTGTTAAATCCCCCTCTTTTCTGCCCTGCTCCTGCTTTCATACATGAAAGCCTATGCTTTCGCCAACTGGTCTTTGAAAATTGAATAAAGCAGACAGATACGTTTGTGATACAGCGAGCCACGGGGACTGTACGCCATGACCTTTCCAACAAGAAAGCGAGCGACCCACGCAGTGATCCGAGAGCGACTTGTGGAATGGTCGTTTTGCCATGACCTGCTATCACAGAATAATGACACGTCCGCATGGTGCGGTTCTGCCCACAAGAATGGGAATAGTTGAGATACTAACGGAGCTTTCCAAAGCCGTCTGTCTGCTTATGATAAGACACACAGAAAGGAGTGTTGCAACATGAACAATACTGATGTGCCGATTTGGGAAAAATACACCCTTAGTATAGAAGAAGCGTCCAGATATTTTCGTATCGGGGAAAAGAAGTTGCGTAGACTTGCCGAGGAAAATCTGGACTCTGGCTGGGTTATCGTCAATGGAAATCGTATTCAGATAAAGCGAAAACAGTTTGAAAAAATTATTGATACACTGGACGAAATCTGATGTCTTAGAGCCGTAGATATGGTATAATATTACTAGCGTATCACGGCTCATTCCATGACGGAAAGGAGCTTTACACGATGTCAAAAATGAAAAGACAAGACAGTAGAGGACGCAATTTGCGTCTTGGAGAGAGCCAGAGAAAAGACGGAAGATACGTTTATAAATATACCGATATATTCGGGAAGCCACAGTTTGTATATGCTTGGAAACTTGTACCCACAGACAAGACACCTGCTGGAAAACGTGATGATATATCGTTGAGGGAAAAAGAAAAGCAGATAAAAAAAGACCTTGACGACGGTATCGACACGGTGGGCGGTAAAATGACAGTCTGCCAGCTTTACGAAAAGAAGAACAATCAAAGAAAGAACATCAAAAGAAACACGGAATTAGGACGACAGTATCTTATGAACGTACTGGAAAATGACCCATTGGGTATGAGGGCGATTGATACGGTCAAGCAGTCCGACGCTAAAGAATGGGCTATCAGAATGAATGGCAAAGGTTATTCCTACAAGACGATAGATAACTATAAGCGTTCCTTAAAGGCTTCATTCTATATGGCGATACAAGACGACTGTATCAGAAAAAATCCTTTTCATTTCAAGCTAAGTGATGTTCTGGAAGATGATACGGAAGCAAAGGTTATCCTAACGCCAGAGCAGGAAGAAAAACTTCTTGCCTTTATGGAAACGGATAATGTTTACAGCAAGTATCGTGATGAAGTTATTCTTCTGCTGGAAACGGGACTTCGTATTTCTGAACTATGCGGATTGACAACACACATTGATATGCCTAACCGTGTGATTAACATAGACCACCAGCTATTGCGTGATACAGAGGTGGGTTACTATATTTCCACACCTAAGACAAAAAACGGGAAGCGTGAGCTTCCATTGACAGAAAGAGCATATCAGGCACTTGAACGAATTTTAAAGAACCGAGGAAAAGCACAACCGCTTGTTGTTGACGGTTACAGCAACTTCTTGTTCTTGAACAGTGAGGGATTGCCAAAGGTGGCAGGAAATTATGAAAGTATGGTGCGTGGGCTGATTAAGAAGTACAATAAGACCCATAAGGACAAGTTGCCAAACATCACGCCCCATTCATTCAGACATACTTACTGTACGAACATGGCAAATAAGGGAATGAACCCTAACACCCTGCAATACATCATGGGACACGCAAACATAACCATGACGTTAGGGTATTATGCTCACGGTACTTTCCAGTCTGCAAAGGCTGAATTAGAAAGGCTGGCTTCTTAATATCGAAAATGTATCTTACTACTTATTTACTACTTTTGGTTGCATTTTCATGCTGGTAAATGCCATCTTATGCGAGGTATCTTCCAAAAGGAAAATGCCAATAAAGCCCGAAAATATGGGATATATCGGCATTTACCAACTTATGAAAAGATAATCAGAAATTTAGTAAGTTTTTAATATAAAAATGAGTGCTTTTGACCGAAATAAGCCTTGAATTCATGGGGGTGCAGTATGCTACCCCCCTTTTTCCAAAAATCCCGCGCATTTGGAAGGACTTCTCTTCCCCCGGTATCCCGCTTTGCAGTTGGGAAACCCATAGGGTGGGGGGATCACTGTCCAACAGTATTCTTTTTACTTTGAACCAGAGTACCGTCAGTATGATTTGGATCCCGCTTTAAGAACAGGTTCACAAAATACTGTTGCCCCTTACCCGTTACTAGTGGCGTGGTTGAAACTGTTGTGTGCCCGCTCTTGTGGGTAACTGTGGTTTTCTTCATGCGCATGAGTCCCCTATTGACTGACAACTGCGTCGGCGTGTTCCTATCGCGGCCGACATTGATCAAATATCCCTGTGCCCTCAACCATTCAAACAAACGTATTTCCCCTATATCAACCCCGTTCTGGGCTAATAACTTTGCGAGCTCGCGCACTAGAATACAATCATCCGAAGCAGCTACGGCTTCGGCAAAAACCACCTTCGGCCGATCACTTTGAATTAGGGACAACAGTTCGCTGTTCTCCTGTTCAATCTGGTTTACTTTGGCGTTGGCCAACTGCAGGGCGCGCGCCATTACAAATTCAGGCGTGTTCCACCGCTTTTCAAGCTCAAGAAAGTATTGCCGCGCCTGACGGCCGCGCTCGTTCCTTTGAAGCATACAGATTTCTTTTGCCATTTCGATTGTCAGTTGGTGATCGTGTTGAACCTGTGGCATTTCTGTTCCATCAACACGGAGGACATTTTTGTCCACCGTCATATAATCCACGTTTTCAGTAAATCCATACCCTAACATTCTGGTAAACCATTTATAGTATGGGGTGCCTACTGCTAAAAAAGTATGGAGTTCTCTTCCAATAACTGTTGGACGGTCATTGTCATAAGATACTTTGATTAAGCTGTTCATATTCCTACCCGCTTTCTTTACTGTTTACTTAGGTTTGTGCTTCTTTTTTCGCTGTAATAATACTGTCTGTATCAAGTCTTAAAAGGGGCTGTTTCCCTTTGTTATGAATCCAATCTGATATACTTGAAATATTGTAGTATCCCGGTAATGTCGTTGCACTGAGTGTTTTCCTCAATGAGTCGGCATCCTTTTGGTACATGTGGCCGGGTGTCTGGGCGAAAATGCCGCTTCATAATCTTCTTTTTCGGCTTTGGCCGCTTTAAGTAGTGACTTTGTTTCCACCGTTTTCCGGTTGTGTAATGGTGTATAGGTACAAGGCAAGCCCGGTGTAGTCCCGATAATTCTTAAGGGGCTTTATTTTCACATTACCCCTTTTCCAGCGGCTACGAAGGATTTCAAGCCCCATAGCGGGCACTATGAAATGATGGTGTATTCTACCCCGTTTTGAGCCTCTTCCAGTTACGGCCACGTATTTTAGGCTCTTAATGCCCGCTTTTTCCAACGCATACTTGATTCGCCTGAAATAGTTCTCTAAATCCCGATCAGCCTTCTCAATATCGGCCGGGTAAAATTCAGAGTCGTATGTAAGGGTGACAAACAGATCACCCGGCACAAAATTGGAATTGATGAGCCGGGTTAACTTCTTTTTTGAATTGATGGTGTTTAGCTTTCTCTGCCTATCTGTGGAGAATCTTGTATTTGGGCGCCTGCTCTTGATACCCCCGCCCCTGAACAATTGATAGCGTTCCCGTTCTAATACCGCGCCTGAATAGATGAGTTTATCCCATACCTGCATGTCGTCAGCCCGCTTTCTTTTGAAGGATTGACACAAGCGTTTCGGTGTTGTATACTGGAATAAACACTTATGTCAAAGCGCACCTATACCGCCTAAATAAAGAGGTTTTTCCCCTTTTATTTTCGCACTAGGGTGCACTTGAACAGGCTATTTCCACGGGTGTTCAAATCGAAGAAATAGCTTGACAAATGGATAATGTGTTTTACTGCCCTTTGTAATGCGCCAACATTACAGAGGGCTTTTTTCTGTGTTCGGAGCGTTGTCCAGTGGATATGTAGGATACAGATTAAAGAGATCAGACTCATGCAACATGGTTCTTACCTCGCTTCTACCTTCCTGATCGTCCCATATCCGGACGTTGCAGCGCTATAGCTTTGATCACTTTGATCATTTAAAGCGGGTTCGCTCAAATAGGATAACAAAAGATCAAAATTGATCAGTATCTTTTTTCCGGCGTGGTGGGCGGGGAATCCACCGGATTTAATCAGGCGACGCAAATAGGTTTCTGTAACCGCTGTTTGAGGGTCTATGGCTTTTAGTTCTGCAATTGCTTCTTTGATACCGCGCATTCGGGGGATAGTCGCTGTAACCATATCGTTTCACCTGCCTTTTGCTACCGCTTGCCAAAATTTTCAGCAGCTCGTTTGATTGCTTCGCGTACTCTATGCTTTTTTTCTTCGCTCATCTCGAACCGAAGCCACCGGGCGAGTGTCATTTCGCAGATTCCTAATTCATGAGCTACTTGCCACTGGTACACTCCGTTTTTCTTTAAATCATCTCTAATATCTAAGTTGCACATAGAAAATTCTCCTTTCAAAACGCTTGACTATGTTGTTGTTTATGATATAATAAACTTACAAACAACTGTTGTTTATGATTGTATTATACTCAATAATTACAACAAAGTAAATGCTATAGATTAAAAAAACGTTGTTAGTTGTTGTTTGTGTAATAAAAAATATGTAAACAACAAAAGGGGAACGCAATGATTTTATTATTTGATAAAGCTACTAACACAGAAACATATGAATATGATTGCAACGAGATTTGTGAGATTTATCGTACTCATAGATTTGAATGTGATTATAATTACGATAGAGATCAGTGTAAAATAAATTATAACAAAAAATTTATTGCGACAAGAGAAATTGGGCAGATGCTTATAAGTTTTATTTCATTAGATTTTGATCAAGTTATAAATAATATTGCCGACGATATTCCAAAAAAATTTATTATAAAAAAAACTTCAGGAGAAGTCTATTATACGCAAACAGGAATGAATGATTATCTAAAAACAATACATCCGTTTTTTACGCTTAATATTTCAAAAACAAGAAGATCAATTTATGATGAATTTTTTACATCTGATAACGAGTATAAAATATGGCTTAAAAGTCTTCTTGATCCTATATTCGGAATGAAGAACATTATTGATGAATGTTGCAGAAACCCTAATTTTTATTATCTTTATTTAAATTCTAACAGTAAATTATTTAATTATAGAACTGAAACGAACGAAATATCAAGTAAATATTTAACATATTGGTTACCCAATGCTTTCTCCGTTTACCCAATGCCAAACGAAGAAAACACCGAATATAATGAGGAGAGCTCTAATATTGTAAGTACGGTTTATAGCATTAATTTAAAATATCCAGTGAATAAAAACAATAATATAGTGCGGTATTTAATTGAATCTATTGTATCTGCATGTACAACATGTTTGAATATTATTTATGAAAACGGATACCGAATACATAAATGTCAGAATTGCGGCCGGTATTTTATTACATCACGATCGGAGCATAAACAAAAATATTGTTCGCTAAAGAGTCCTCAGAATCCAAATAAAACTTGTAGAGAGTATATGACCTATATGAGGTATTTGGCAAAAACAAGAACTGATGAGGGCACAAGACTATATAAACAAATCTATAACGCTAAAAGAAACAGAATGAAACGATGTGAGAATAAGAAATTCAAGCAGGATTTTTCTGAATTTCAAATACTATCAAAGCAATGGAAAGCAGATATACAAGCAGGGGTTAAAACTGAAGAAGAATTTATAGCATGGCTCAAAGAAGTTAAAGAAAAGAAGGTGCTGTAATGGCTACAGTGACAAAGCGGGGAGGCACCTACCGCATACGGGTGTCATGCGGATACACGCCCGACGGTAAGCAGATCATGCAAACAATGACGTGGAAGCCCGCTCCCGGCATGACTGAACGGCAGATCGAAAAGGAGCTTGAACGGTAGAAGGTGCTTTTTGAAGAAAGCTGTAGCGGGCAGACAGTCGGCGGTAATATTAAATTTGAGGTGTTCGCAAAACAGTGGTTTAAGGAATACGCAGAAGTTAAGCTGAGAGAACGCACAATCGCCCGATATCGGCAGTTGGAAGCCCGTACCTATGCCGCGCTGGGACATCTTCACATGGATAAGATCACCGTTCGGCACGTTCAGAAGTTTATCCACAATTTAGGCGAAGAGGGCATAAACCAGACGACAGGCGGCAGACTCGCGCCAAAAACCATTCATCATTACCTTTCGTTTGTATCCACGATTTTCAGCTATGCAATTAAAATGCAGATGGTAAAAAACAACCCCTGCGAGCATGTACAACTGCCAAAAGCCGAACAGAAGGAACTTGATTGCTATACGTTGGAGGAAGCACAGGAATTTTTAAATCTCCTGCAAAAAGAACCGCTGAAATACCAAGCGTTCTTTACCCTTGCCATTTATGGTGGGTTCCGTAAAGGCGAGCTGTTGGGGCTGGAATGGAAAGATATTGATTTCAGTACCGGAGTTATCAGTATTCGGCGTTCTTCTCTCTATACAAAAGGGAAGGGAACTTTCACGGATACCACAAAGACAAAGAGTTCACAACGCAGCCTGAAAATAGCAGATGAAGTACTGCAGGTATTAAAACGGTATCAATCGCAACAGATATTTGACCGGGCGCGGGTGGGTGACCAATGGGTTGACACTGATCGGCTGTTTACAAAATGGAACGGGGAACCGATGCATCCTAATTCACCTTACACATGGTTAAAACGTTTCTGTGAGAGAACCGGACAACGTTTTTTAGGGGTTCACCAGTTCCGGCACTTGAACGCCACTTTATTGATCAACAACCGGGTAGATGCAAAAACAATATCCGCTTCACTGGGGCACACGCAGGTATCAACTCCCCTGAATATTTACGCACATACCTTTCAGGAATCACAAGCAAAAGCGTCGGAGGTCATTTCAAACGCTCTATCATTGGATTTAGGAGAACCGAAAAAGAGCATAAAAAATAGCGGGTAATGCACAGTAGCATACCCGCTATTTGTATTTTTTATAGGTAGAAATATGACCATAAAGACCAAACAACGACCAAAATCATTAAAGAGCAAAATAAAAACCTTGCGAAGCTCGAAAACTCGGTGCTTTACAAGGTTTTTATTTGGTGCGAGTGACGGGACTTGAACCCGTACGCCATAAGACACACGCCCCTCAAACGTGCCTGTCTGCCAGTTCCAGCACACTCGCATTTACCAGTATTTTTTACTGACCGGAGTCAGCTTTATTATTATACCAAGTGAAATTGTTTTTGTCAACACCTTTTTTAAAAAAAGTCGAAAAAAATACTTTGTCATTTTCCACGCAAAAAACTAACTTCAAAGATGGAGGTACGATGGACTTTTTATATTGAGGATGAATTACTTTTTGTATCCAATATGGCTAAATAAAAATCTGAGCCAAATAATTTTTCAACAGTCTACGCTGGAATGGTTTAAAACTTTTCAATAAAGGGCTTCCATATCGGATGTTTTATAAACGCTGTGCCAAGATGTACAGGCCATTTTGGCTTGTGTTCACAATAGAGGGGTGAACAGACGAATCCATACAGCGGATTGAATACGCTAAAAAACTTTTTTTAGGAAGAGAAAAAGGAATCCGGCGACAGTCGCGGCGGATTCCTCGGCATGAAATGTGGTTTTTGTAATTTTTGGAAATCGAATCACACCTGTTCAGAAGTTCTGATTGTGCCAGAATGTTCAAACACCCGGCATTTTAAATGCCGGGTGTTTCTTTTTCGGTCATACTGGGTGGAGGTAGCTGCCCAGAGCCCATGCTGTCAAACCTTAGCTTAAAGAGGTAGTGTTGATGTATTGAAATTGATCCGAATAGGTGATGGTAAATGCCTCGGAGATTTCATCCAGCAGCTTGTTGAGCTCAGATTTTTTCACCGATGAGGTCATTGTGTCGAGGTTTTCACTGATATAGGTTTCATCGAGGGGAAGGCGTTTGATGATGTGATAACCATAGGTAGATTGCACCAATCCACTGGTTTCTCCCTCCTGCAGGGCATAGGCGGCATCTTCAAATTCCTGTACCATTTCGCCGTATGTAAAGGTGTATCCCTCTTCTCCCATGCCGCTGTCCTCGCTGTATTCGGCGACAAGAGAATCAAAGTCTTCCCCTGCCTGTACCCGTTCCAGCGCCTCCTGGGCGGTCGCTTCGTCGCTGATCAGCATGTGGGAAACGTGGATAAATTCCTGATGAATTGTGTCGGTGATATCCTGTTCGGAAAGCGCGTATTTCCCACCTTCCTCAAACAGGGTTGAGAGCAGCTTGGAATTGAGGGTATCGAGTTCAAGCAGTGTGCGGTGAAAGTCTGCCGTCATGTAGCTCTGCTCAAGCTGGGATTGATAATCCTCTTCCGACCCCATGTTGGATACTGTTGTCTGGATACTCTGCTCAATTGTGGCGTTGTCGTCGTCAGTGAGGGTGATGCCCTCCCGTTCTGCAAGCTTTTTGAGGGCAAAATCAGTTTTGAGGTAATCCATTGTTTCGTCCATCACCTTTTGCTCGAGGTCGGTGGTGTCGGTTGCGCTGTAGGAGTACTGGTCGCGGATGTTGAGGTAATAGTAGCGGAAATGCTCAATGGGCACCTCGTACTCGTCGAATTTCATCACAAAGGGGACGTCTACTGTTTCGCCGTTCACCGTCAGATAGCCTGTTTTTTCTGTTGCGCTGCTCGTGGATGAGCTGGCAGAAGAAGCTGAGGACGCGTCCTTTCCGCAGCCGCTGAGCGCCCCGAATGTGAGAATTGCTGCAAGGGCAATGCAAATGATCTTTTTCATATCGTCAGTCCTTTTTTCGATTTTAATTTTAAGGGATGAACAAAGTATAACAAGCGTTTGTGACGAATATGTGATGAACGGCTAAAAACTAGTCCCATTTTATTTTTTATTGAAGGCAAGCATCTTCCTGTGAGTCAGCTCCTATGCTTTGCATTTTACCGCGGCGACAGAATTTTCAGATAAAACAGCAAGAGTCCAGCGATGAACTGACTGGCCTGCTGGTGATGGATGACAGTCGGGTCACCTGTGGAAATGCAACGTCCTCCTCAACGAGCAGGGGGATACGCGGTCGGTGGGTTCTGTCCGGCAGGCGGGCCAGTTATTTTGCATGATTTCAGGGGGCGGCGGGGGCTGTAAAAACAGAGAGCCCCTGAAGACCGGGGGATAGCCGGGTTGAAAGAAGCCGAAAGGAGATGGCACAGACAGTTTGCTCGGTCTGTCAAAGGCAGTGTGTATATGGCAGCAGTCTGAGGTTTTGCAGCACAGCTAAAATGGAAAAAGGCCTGATTCAGCCCTAGAGAGGGCAGGCAGTCTGTGCTGTTTGTACAGTTGATGTCAGAATGAGCGCATTTCACTGCATTTAATTGCAGCCTAAAAGTACCAAGCCCCTGTGTTCCTTCTGCCGACACGGTTTATTTTAGGCGTTTGTCTCCATACTATTAAAAACAGAGCGGAATGCGGGTGTCATAGATGTGCAAAACAATTGCAAAAGCGGTCACGGCTGTCGGGCTCTTTTTGTTGGTCTTTCTCCTGTCGGATCTGCTGGGCAAAAATCTTTACCAATGGCTGGAACGGGAGCATACCGAGCTTCTTTATCAATACGCCACAGATGGACAGTTTTCTGACAACATCTACTTTTCGGAAGAAACTGACAAACGGTTCGGTATTCCGGGCAGTCTGCCAGGGCTTGTAGAGGAGAAAAGCCTGTCCGGCATTGCGGATTATCTGACCAAAGAGCAGTGGGAGATGGCAGAAATTTTGGAGGACAACACAGCCTATCTGGAGTATCTTCAACAGCAGGGAACGAGTTTATCCGGCTTGTTCAACTTTAGCGAACGGTTTGCGGGGCTGCGGGACGGCCTCACCTATGCATGCCGGTATCTGCTCTTTCTACTGTGGCTGGTTGCGCTTCATTTCCTCATGCGGTGCCGCCCTGCCCTGTATTTCGCCATGGGCCTGCTTTGCATTTTTGCCACCTGCATCAAGCTGTCCGGAAAGCTGCCGTCGGTTGTCTTGCTGGGTTCTCCCATTCATCACCTGATTGCGGACGGATTGGTCCCGCCGCTGCTCGAATCCATGCTCACCTTTCTCATTTTCGATATCACCATCACCGCTCTGGAAAAGGTCCGCCTCAACCGCAAACTGGAGCCGCTGTATCAGGATCTGCCCGCTCTCCACTGCCTGGCCGTCCGCCTGGCCCAGAACACAGACAGCGTCAGCCTCTACCGGAGCGATCTCTCCCGGCTACTGCCCCATTTCAGCGCCTATCTTCAGAGCGGAAAACGGACGGGGAAAAAGGCGAAGCGGCTGAACCAAGCAATTGAGTGCCTTTCCGGTCCCCACACCAACCGCTCGTTTTTGGAAGCAGTAGTGGAACTGCAGACTGTCCTTCCAGACAGATAACCCTCTGATCAGATTTGCGGGTGCGGCCGAACAAGGTCGCGCCCTTTTGTCTTTGTCCCATCCGGATAATGCTTGGTGAGGAAGAATTGACAGAGCAACATCGAGAGGAAAGAAGCGGCAGGCGCGGCAAAGCCGATGTGGAACATCGAGGGTTGTGCTGTGTGAACGAGCAGCCAGGAAACCGGAATGCGGACCAAAAAAGTGGCGGCAAGGCTGTGAATCAGCGGGAAAAAGGTGTGGCCCCCGCCGCTGAAAAATGCATTTATGCAAAAGACAAAGCAGACCAGCACGCAGTCGAGGCTGTAGGAGCGCAGATACAGCGCGCCTTGGGCAATGACCTGTGGGTCAGCGGTAAACAAACCGACCAGAGCGGGAGCGTTCCATTGCGCAAGAAACAGGCAGCCCATTCCGAACAGGAGGGACAGCCCGATCGACAGGCGCAGGCAATGCCGCGCCCGGTCCATCAGCCCGGCGCCATAATGCTGGGCCGTCATGGCGGAAAGTGCGGCGGAAAAAGCCGTGGTGGGCAGCATGCTGAAAACAATGAGCTTTTCAACCACCCCGACCGATGCCGATGCGATCAGACCTAGACTGTTGATCATGGCGGTGAGAACCAGGAAAGAGACATTGACCAGGCCCTCCTGCAAGGCAATGGGAAGTCCCGCCGCTATCACGCCTTTGGCCGCATACAGGCGAAAGCAGGGTTCGCTGTGGAAGTATTTTCTCAACAGGCCTTTTGCCGCCAGATACAATACGGCCAACACAAGGCTGACGACCTGCGCAATGACGGTGGAAACAGCAGCGCCGTAGGCGCCCATGCGCAGAGCGCCTACAAAGAGCAGGTCGGTGGAGACGTTGATGACGCAGGCGATTGTGATGAGGATCAACGGGGTGCGGGAATCGCCAAGCCCCCGCAGAATGCCGCTGACAACGTTGTAGCCCACGATAAAGAGGATGCCGCAGGCGCAGACGAACAGGTATTGCCGGGTGGTTTCCACCGCCTGAGGCGGCACCTGCATCAGAGTACAGATGGGGTCGAGCAGCAGGATGGTGACAGCGGTGAGCAGCAGCGAAATCAAGCCGAACACAATCACCATGGTTTTGATGGCATGGGCGATAGCTCGCTTCTGACGGGCGCCGAAATAGCGGCCGATGAGTACTGTGCCGCCCGCTGTTAATCCGATCGATAGACCAGTAATGGTCTGCATTACCTGGCCGCCTGTTGCGACAGCGGAAACGCCGATGGAATCCGAAAAGCGCCCGACCATGAACAGATCGGACGCTCCATAGCAGGCCTGCAGAATATTTGACAGGAGAAAGGGCAGAGAAAAACGCAGCAGGGTGGGAAAGGGCCTTCCCTCTGTGAGCAGTCTATTGTTGGACATCGGTCTCCCTCCCTACACTTCAAAAAGCAGATTGAATCTCAGCGCAATGCTCTGCTTTATCCATATGCGAAGGAAACAAGCTGTATGTCAAAAAAACAGGGAGAGGTGCAGTCCCAGCACCAGCAGCACGGCAGCCGCCACTAGAATAAACCAAACTCGGTATTCCCGGTCCATACGCTGCTTTTCTTCCGGTGTCGGTGGGTCGGGAAGCGCGGGCAGGGAAATCCCGCTCCTGCCCTCCTTGTAGCGCCGCCTGCAGAGGCAGAACAGCAGCAAGCCCAGGAGGCACCAGATGATGCCGGCAATCACTGCGGTTTTATCGAGCTGGGTCATCAAAATCAGGTAAATGAAAATGCTGACCGGGGCGCCGATCCACAGGAGAGGTGCACGGTAAGGGCGCTTTAAATCAGGACATTTCACCCGCAGTCCGCAGGCGGCGGCCATGCCGACGACGTAGTACAGCAAGGTGGCAAACAGCGAGAGGGACGCGATGATGGAAAGGGAATCGGTGGCGATGAGGGCCAGCATCAGCCCGCCTAGGATCAGGATCGCCGGCACCGGCGTTTTGTGACGGGGATGAAGCTTTGCGAGAAAGCCGGGCAGCGCTCCGTCCTTTGCCATGGAATAGAGATACCGCGCAGGGGCGGATACGCTTGCGTTGAGGGTGGAAAAATCCCCTCCAAAGGCGATTCCAAGGCAGAGCAGGACCAGTGGAAAGCCCACCACCCCCGCCAGCTTCATGCCCTCGGCATAGGGGGCCGCAGCCGCTGCCAGAGAGGCCAGGCTGTTAGCTGGAACGATACACACCAGCGCCCATTGAAACAGGCCGTTGACGGCAAACACGAGGAAGGGCGCCAAAAACAACGCGCGGGGCAGATTGATCTGGGGATGTTTGATTTCCTCCCCCATGGCGCAGCAGGTCTCAAAGCCGGCAAAGCACCACCAGATCATGGCGACGCAGGGGAGGAACCCGGTGAGGCTGAGGCTGTCGGGATTGGGGACAGTGACACCCCCGCCAAACTGCATTGAGGGCAGCGTGGAAAAGATCCAAACGACAGCCACCCCCCAGAAGAAAAAGAGAAACCCGTTTTGCATCCGACCAGTCATCTCCACCCCACGCACCGCGAGGAGCAGAAACCCCGCCACCGCAAAACAGGCGATCCAACGGTCGTCAATGGGCAGAGGAATCCCCAGCGCTTCAAATAGGGTCCGTATGTAAAAGCTGAAGGCGAGCGCCTCGCCGCTGGCAACTGATACCATCGAGATAACGAAGCACCAGCCGGACAGCATGCCGAAGGGACGGCCCAAACCGAGAGAAGCGTACTGATAGGTGCCGCCTGAGACAGGAAGGGCCGCCCCCATCTCTGCGTAAAGCAAAGCGGGATAAATGCTGATCAGGAGGGCTGCCAGTGTGGCAAAGATCACAGTGGAACCGAGCAACCCAACCACATTAGCGCCGACAGTGAACAGCCCGACCCCGATCACTGTCCCAGTGGTGATGGTGATGGATTCTCGCAGGCCGAGACATCGTTTTAGGGAAGAAACCGGCTTTGCTTCCTTCATATGCATCGCTTCCTTTCGATAAAAGCCAATTTAACCCATCGTATGCAAAACATTGTTCCGATGATCTTCCATCCTGTACCTGCACTAGGAGAGCGCACACAGGGCTGTGGAAATCAATTCACAGGTATCCAGTGCAGTTCATTTTCGTGTCTCCAGCTTTTATACCATTTTTAAGAAGCTTTGTTGCTTGGTATTTGAACGGACATTTTGCCAGAGGGATCGCCCTTACCGAGCAGCATTTTGTAAAGCTGATAATCATTTTCTTACCCAAATCACAGTGCAGCGGAATTTGATCGTCGGCATTTACAGGATGCGAATTACAATGATGGTAGACAGAGGCCCTAAAAGGGCCCAAAGGCTTGACCACTGTAACAGCTGTTTGGCTGACTTTTTGACTACTTGTTCTCACTATCCGAAACAGGTCGATTTACACCTTACCTGTTGTTTGCTCCTTTGCATGTGCCGGTTCTTTGCTTCCTTCCACAGAAAAACCTCCCGCTATTTTTTCAAAATGTGATCGCCAGATGATTTTCTGTAGAAGATTTTTCTTTTGAAAAAGCTATTTTCCACCTCCGGCCGATTCGGGGATGTCTCTTGCTAGAAGCGATAAAAAGAAAAAGCTGCTTCAAATCGAAGCAGCTTTTTAGTAAATAAATCCTGATTCTCTGCGGTTTTAGATGTTGCCAAGACCCTGAGCAACAGCCACAGCACATGCGACAGTCGCACCGACCATCGGGTTGTTGCCCATGCCGATGAGACCCATCATCTCGACGTGCGCCGGAACCGAAGAGGAACCTGCGAACTGGGCGTCGCCGTGCATACGACCCATCGAGTCGGTCAGGCCGTAGGAAGCAGGGCCTGCCGCCATGTTGTCGGGGTGCAGGGTACGACCAGTGCCGCCGCCCGAAGCAACCGAGAAGTATTTTTTGCCGTTTTCAATCGCCCATTTCTTGTAGGTGCCTGCAACGAGGTGCTGGAAACGGGTCGGGTTGGTGGAGTTACCGGTGATCGAAACGTCAACGCCTTCTTTTTTCATGATCGCAACGCCTTCGAGGACATCGTTTGCGCCGTAGCATTTGACCTGAGCACGCTCGCCGTCCGAGAAAGCGACAGAGCGGACTTCTTTGACAGTGCTAGTGGCAAAATCAAAGTCGGTTTCCACATAGGTAAAGCCGTTGATTCTCGAAATGATGTAGGCCGCGTCTTTGCCCAGACCGTTGAGGATAACGCGCAGGGGCTCTTTGCGGGCCTTGTTTGCGGTTCTCGCGATGCCGATTGCGCCTTCCGCCGCAGCGAACGACTCGTGGCCTGCGAGGAAGCAGAAGCACTTGGTTTCGTCTCTGAGCAGCATTGCGCCGAGGTTGCCGTGGCCGAGGCCAACGTTTCTCTGCTCAGCGACAGAGCCGGGGATGCAGAACGCCTCGAGGCCGATACCGATTGCTTCGGCTGCCTCAGCAGCGGTTTTGCAGCCTTTTTTAATTGCGATCGCGGAACCGAGGGTGTACGCCCAAACAGCGTTCTCAAATGCGATCGGCTGGATGCCCTTTACGATCTCATCACATTTTACGCCTTTTTCGAGGCAGAGGGCCTGCGCGTCTTCGAGGGTAGCTAAGCCGTACTCAGCGAGACATTTCTCGATTTTCGGCATTCTTCTCTCTTTACTTTCAAAATTAGCCATGCTTGCGTTCCTCCTTCAATTATTCTTCACGCGGGTCGATGTACTGCTCCGCGTTGTCATAGCGTCCGTATGTAGCGATGTTTTTCTCATAAGCTTCCGCCGGGTTTACGCCGTGGCGGATGTCCTCCATCATCTTGCCGAGACGGACAAATTTGTAGCCGGTCGGCTCGCCGCCGTTGATTGCAACGTCGATGATGTAGCCCTCTGCGAGGGAGAGGTAACGCACGCCTTTTGCACGGGTGCTGAAGGTGGTGCCGACCTGGGAGCAGAGGCCTTTGCCCAGATCCTCAAGTGCTGCGCCGACAGGCAGACCGTCTTCGGAGAATGCGGTCTGGGTTCTGCCGTATGCGAGCTGTTTAAAGATCTCGCGCATTGCAACGTTGATTGCGTCGCACACGAGGTCGGTGTTGAGCGCTTCAAGGATGGTCTTGCCCGGAAGGATTTCGCCCGCCATCGCAGCCGAGTGGGTCATGCCGGAGCAGCCGACGGTTTCAACAAGAGCTTCCTCGATGATGCCGTTTTTGACATTGAGGGTGAGCTTGCAGGTGCCCTGCTGAGGAGCGCACCAGCCGATGCCGTGGGAGAGACCGGAAATGTCTTTGATTTCGTAAGCTTTTACCCATTTTCCTTCTTCAGGAATCGGAGCGGGGCCGTGATTCGGGCCTTTTTTGAGAGTGCACATGTTTTCAACTTCATGTGAATAGTTCATAAAAGAGACTCCTTTCGGTTCGATTTCAAATTGACGCAGCGCCCGTTGGCGGCGCGTTATGAGGCGGGATCGCCCCAATCGATATTATTATAAACTGTTTTTCGACTTTTTACAAGAGCGAGTTGTTACATTTCTGACAATTCCCCAAAGCGGCGGCTGCAAACTATTTTTTTGGGAGAGTTTTGTATTGTTTGTTCAGTCTAACTGGACTGTCCAGCTGGGAAAAGGGGGAGATTCAGAATTGGACAGGGGCACAGAGGGGAAAAATCGTGAGCCGAACCGCAGCCAGAAGCATAAGATGGGAATGAGCCCGATCGGGCTTGCGGTGATTTTCATCGCCGGAACAGACACCTCTCTTATTTGAAAACCCGCAGGCGGGTGGGGAAAGTGGCGCTTGGCGCCCATCTGGGGAGCTTTCCCCGGCGGACTCAAACGGCCCGGACCCGCCTGCTTCACATAGACCGGAGATAGATCTCTCCGGCCAGGCGGTTGGCGGAGGGGGAGGCCCTCTCCGCAATTCGCTTGGGGACTTCAGTCAGTGGAGCTCGCATTCGGGCAGCCGGACAGTGCGTCCGGCTGCCCGTTTTTATCTCATCATTGTCATCTTTTAGTTGTGCTGGAAAATGCAAATTGTTTTGCACAAGGTTTGCTCGATGAAAGGAACCGACCAAAGCGAAACGAGACAAACAATCTTCGGGACTTAGAAAGCGGACTGTTGCAGATTATTATCGATTTTTCGATGGCAATGTGTGCTCTGCCGGATTTGTTATTCCGTGGTTACAGGGGGTGATATCAATGACAAGACCTTTTGAAAATTGCTCATCCACTCTAGTGGCAGTATCACTGTAGCCGGTCGGGATAAAAACGTTGAGTCAATTGTTTTTCAACAGGGTCGTCTGGAGAAATAGAGGTGGAAATAAAAGAGATTTCGTCTCAAGAATGATGCGAGGATTGGGGTGGGACCTTCGTCAGGAATCATTTCCTCCACTCAATTTTAGGGGATTTGTGCGGAGAATGGACTTTTGTTTTCGTAAACCAATGATTTTATGGGACGGTAGATATTTTTGAAAGTTTACACTATACTATAGAAGTATGATACAGAAGGAGAGAGAAGCAAGTGCAGCTGAAAAACGGGGCAGGACTGAACAGCGAGGCATCATCCCGGACAAGCCAGTGCGGAGTCAGCCTGAAAAAAACGGAGGAATCTATGAAACGAAAGGTTATTCTATATCTTGGAGTTAGTTTGGATGGTTACCTTGCAGATGCAGACGGCGGTGTTGACTGGCTTGAAGTCTATCACCCAGGAGGAGCGGAGGACGACGAGTACCGCGCCTTTTTTGAGGGCGTCGACACCATTCTGATGGGGATGAAAACTTATTTGCAGATCGTCACAGAGCTGTCCCCCAACAACTGGCCCTACCGGAAAAAGAAAAGCGTTGTGTTTACCCACCGGAAAATGCACAGCACCGAGTTCGTCGAGTTCGTTTCGGGGGATGCAGCGGATTTCGTTTCGCAGCTTCGCAAACAACAGGGCAAAGATATCTGGGTCTGCGGCGGGGCGGAGCTGGTCAGCCAGCTGATTCAGGCGGATGCAATTGACGTCTATGATATTACGATTCTCCCGGTCCTTCTCGGCAGTGGAATACCGCTGTTTCGGCAGGGAAATCCGCTGACCGAACTTCGTTTGGAGCAGCTCAAGGCGTGTGGGAGCTCGATCCGGGCGATTTACACTCGCCGCAGATAACAAACAATTTTTATAATATGACACACTGTTGTCTGGTTTGCTGTGCTATACTTAAAAAAACAAAGGAGGACCAAACTATGAATACAAAATTCTGCCAGTCCTGCGGTATGCCGATGGAAGGAGCCGACGCACCTTGGGGAACCAATGCGGATGGAAGTAAAAATGAGGATTACTGTTCCTACTGTTACCAAAAAGGGAGCTTCACCTCTGATTTGTCAATGGAGGAAATGATTGAGTTCTGTGTGCCCCACATGACTGCCGGAAACAATGGCATGACGCAGGAAAAGGCCCGTGAGATGATGCGGGAATTTTTCCCTGCGCTCAAACGTTGGAGCAAAGAATAGCCGGGTCAAACAGAAGTGTTTTGACCGGAATTCTGACGGCACTCTCTTGTTTGCGGTACAATGCCCACTCGGCTCATCTGGAATTCATTTTGAGATCTTTCGTCAAGAGACAGGGTTTACCAAAAAGATTTCAAAGGGAAACAGAAACAAACACAATTTGAGTTTTAAGCAAAAGCATACCAGTATTCATCTTCGGTGGGGTTGGCTGGACTATTGTTTCACTCCCAAAAGAAATGTCATTAGAAATAAGAGACAGGTTTAAATGGCTAGAACAAGGCTGGGGACGCATGAAAGTGACAGCGAAAACAGGCAGGAATAGCAAACTGCTATTGGGTTTGACACAAAGTAGCGCACTTGCTTGCACTCAAAGCACAGATCAGACAAAAGAGAATTTTGCACTTGATAAAGATGCAAAAATTGTGATTTGCCTTTATCCTAGAATCACTGTCCGTTTCCTTATAGCAAAGAAAAGCCTCCGGCTCAGCCGGAG
>EQ973343.1:155018-287767 GCA_000158655.1 [Clostridium] methylpentosum DSM 5476 | reverse complement strand
CTTTTCTTTGCTATAAGGAGGGAGAACAGGCTGTCGTCTTTTCAACCGAGCCGCCTTTTAATGCAGATTGTAAGCGACTTCAAAGTCGGCGATGGCCATCGGCCGGGCAAAATAATACCCCTGTCCAATGTCGCAGTTGATTTGGGCGAGGAAATCCACCTGTTCCTTGGTCTCCACCCCCTCGCACACCACCTGCGCGTCAAGCGCCTTCGCCATTTCAATAACGCACTTGATGATGCGGTAGGAGCGGTCTCCCTTGGAGCTTTCCCGCAAAAACTGTTTGTCGATCTTGAGCACATCAATCGGCAGAAGTTTGAGAAGGTTGAGGGAGGAATAGCCCGAGCCAAAGTCGTCCATAGCGATGAGAAATCCCATTCCCTTGAGCCGTTCGAGTACCGAGAGAATCCCCTCTTGGTTGCCGATGAAGGCGCTCTCTGTCACCTCCAATTCGATTCGGCTGGGCGGCATTTTGTAGCGCTCGACAATGCGGGTAAACCGTTCAAAAAAATCGTCCTGGTAGAGGGTGACCCGGGAGAGGTTGATGGAGATCGAAAACGAGTCGCTGAGCCGGTCGTCAATCACCTGTCTCATCTTGCGGCACACCCGGTCGAGAACGTAAAAATCAAGCTGGGCGATAAACCCGTTTTTTTCAAACAGCGGAATGAACTCATCGGGCGGAAGAAACCCGAACTCGGGGGAGACCCATCGCACAAGCGATTCCGCTCCAATCATCGTGTTGGTTGAAATCTCCACCTTTGGCTGGAGGTAGACAAGAAATTCGGCGTTTTGCAGTGCTGACTGCATTCTGGCTTCGATCTGCCGCTCCCTCTGTAGTTTGGCAAACAGGGCGTCATTGTAGGAAACAGTCCGCATTTCCTCATGGTTTTTGGCTTGCTTGAGGGCGATGTTTGCCTTGTCCATCATACTGTTGACCGGCTCGGCGTGGTCCACAATTTGGTAGATGCCGAACGAGTAGGAAAGGGAGTCGGCGATGTTGAGTTCGATCCCATCGCTGACCGCTTGGTCAATACACACCCGGATGCGCTTCGTCAGTGAAATGTCCCTCTCCTCGCCGTTGAAGGTGAGCAGTGCAAAGTGGTCCGCGTTGATGCGTGCGCACAGCTCGCTTTTGCTCAGGTGGCGGTCAAAATACTGGGCAATTGCCTGCAACAGCGCATCGCCCGTTTCATAGCCGTAGGCATCGTTGACATATTTAAAATTGTTGATGTCAAAGTACACCAGTGCGTAAGAAATCGATGGGTTGTCCCGCAGTAGATAAAGCGCCCGGTCTGCAAAGGCTGACTGGTTTGCAATCCCGGTCAGAGGATCGGTGTAGAGCAGGCGGTTGAGTTTGGCATTCTGCCTTTTGTTGAGGTGCATCAAACCGTAAAAGACAACGAATGTCAGCAGCGCGGTCAACAGCAGAGAGAATGTCAGTTTGTATTCAGAGGATTGCTCCGCCGCAAACACCGTCTCGTTGGCCAGGGTGAAGTACGCTTCACTTTTCTGAAGAAGCGCCGCGCGTTCCAGCGCACCTCCAGTGCTTCTCACTGCTTCGATATCCCGTTTGAGGTCTTTCCACATGGCGCTGAGGTCCTGTAGCTTTTCGGTAAAGGCCAGGTCGTGGCTTTTGGAAATGTGATGGGGCCCATTTCCAGTGTGGAGTTCCTCGAGGATTTGATCCAGGGATTCGATGAGGGGGTCGTTGGGCTGGCCGGATAGCTCAAGCTTGACAAGTCGCTGGGTTCCGCCCCGGACGATCCCAGTGTAGTTGACAATTTTGGAATCCTGTTGCAGCCGGATAATCGAAAACAGCAGCAATCCAATAAACAGTCCCCAACTGATCACGAACAAGATCGTGTTTTTGTGTTTTCTCATGTGTTACATCCTGTCTAACTGGTCAGGTTGTCAAGTGTTTAAAAAATTTATTATAACATGTCTGTGAACAAGAGACAACCATTTTTGTCAAAATGAGAGAGCTTTTGGCGGGGGCAGCGTCTAGCTGCTGTACAAAAAAGCCATTTGAAGCGAAAAGAAGAAAAATTCGATGACACCCATTCCGGGGTGTCCGACGCCCTATATCGATTTTTTGACCTTTGCAGGAGAAGAAAATTCCGCCCCAAACTTCCAGAACGTTCAGTTACCAGATCGCTTCAGCGACGATAATCAGCAGCGGCATTGTGACGATCGAGAGCAGGGTGGATACGGCAAACACCCCGCTCGCCCGCTGGACATCCCCGCCGAACCGGCTCGCAAACAGCATGGTGCCGGTGGCGCAGGGCGCGGCGGAGAGAATGAGCATGGTGAGCTTGAGGTCCCCGTCGATCGGCAGCACCCAGAGCGCAAATAGGGTAATTGCCGGGATAACGAGCAGCCGCAGGGCGGACACTGCGTACACCCGCAAACTGGTGAACGCCTGAACGAGGTTGGTCTGGGCGATGAACACCCCCGAGACAAGCATCGAGAGGGGAGTGAGCAGCGAGGCGAGGTAACCGATCGCATCTCCGACCGGCTGAGGAAGGCGGATGCGGAAAAAGAACATCGGCAGGCTGATGAGGATGCTAAAGGTGACCGGTGTGACCAGCGCCCGCAGCACCTGGCGCAGGCTCCGTTGCCCGGTGAGCATTGTCGCCCCCTGTGCCCACGTCATGACGTTAAACGCAACCATAAAGGCGCTGGAATAAAACACCCCGGTCGGGCCTACGGTTGCCAGAAGCAGAGGGATGCCCATGTAGGCCGAGTTGGAGTAGATGACGCCGAACCGTTCGGTGGGAACGCTGTATTCGCTCCCTTTTCGCTTCATGAGCAGCGAGACCACCACGCCGAGAAAGAGGATACCGAACGAGAGGGCAAATGAAATCAGCAGGTTGCGTGCCGCAGCGGGATCAAAGTCGGTCTGATAGGTGTCGATGATGAGCGCCGCGGTGACAATCGTGATCAACAGATTTGCGAGCTGCTTGTTGGCACGCGCGGAGATGAGCCCGAGCCGATGGCAGAAATAGCCTGTGAGAATGAGTAAAAACATGATGAAAACTTGGTTGAGAATGGTAAGTCCGGCCTGCATAACTGCCTCCTGCGTTTTTTGTATTAAGTATAGGCCTGTTTGGAATAAAAATCAATCGATTGTTCATTTTCTGTGAGCAAGGGGGAATTTTCGGGAGTTTGCCCGTCTTTTTTATGAAATACAAACAACCTGTCGAATCCGATCAAAATAAAAAATGCGAAAACCCCGCCATTTTATTGACTCCGCCACGGTTATCAGTTAAAATAAGTATATCTATTGAGTTTTAATGGTTCATCTACAGTTTTGCAATACTTTGGATGTACTTACAATTTATGATGGAGAGTGTCTGCGATTGAATGAAATAAAAATCAGCCCGTCGATGCTGTCGGCGGACTTTGCAAATCTCGAGCAGGAAGCCCGGCGGATGGAACAAGCGGGGGCGGACATGCTGCACATCGATGTGATGGACGGTCACTTTGTCCCCAATCTCACCCTCGGCGCACCGGTGCTCGCCTGCCTGCGCCAAAAGAGCGGGATGTTTCTCGACGTGCACCTGATGATCTCCGATCCGCTGCGCTACATAGATGATTTTGTCAAAGCGGGCGCGGATCTGATCACCTTTCATGTGGAGAGCGATTCCGACCCCGCAGAGTGCATCCGCAGACTGCGCGCCCATGGAGTGCAGGTTGGAATCACACTTAAGCCGGATACTCCGCTCACGGCAATTGAACCTTACCTTGATCAGGTGGACATGGCGCTCGTCATGACGGTGGAACCCGGCTTCGGTGGACAGAGCTTCCTGCCCGAAATGATGGACAAGGTGCGCGCCCTGCGCACAGCTCGTCCGGTGTTCGATATTCAGGTGGACGGCGGCATCAATGAACAGACGGCTAAAACAGCGGTCCAGGCGGGGGCAAACATCCTCGTGGCCGGGTCGTATGTGTTCGGCGCGCCCGATGCGGCGCAGGCGATCGCCTCCCTCAAACAATAAGCCGCCCCGGCCGGAGAGAAAGTCCGGAGCGGCAGCGGCATTATCTCAGACAGTCTGCGATCGTTTCAATCGCCTTTTGTTCGAGCAGGCAGTCAGCGTGCTCGGCAATCGCTGCGGCGCGCAGCTCGCCTTTTCCCTGATAACGGCCAAATTCCCGCACGATTGCGGTGAGCTTGTCGTCCATCTTGAAGAAGGAGTAGAGCAGCAGAAGATAGCGGCCCTCCTGCCGATAGAGTGCGCTTTTGAGGATGAGATGGCTGTAGCTGCACTCGAGGTTGGCACACGCCCCAGCCAGGGTATCGAGCGTGTCAAAGGAGAAAATGAGCGGCGTGTTGAGACCGGCCTTGCTGCGGCGTCTCCCCTCAGGCTCGCTGATGACATTGATGTACAGGACGCACCCTCCTTCCGCATAGGGAAAGGCTTCAATAAACAATTTGCCTCTGCTCAGGTCGAGCTTGGTTTCGGTTTTGATTTCCTGGAGCAGTTTGAGGATGACCCGCCTCGTGTTTGGGCAGTTGTAGTCCATCTCCTCATAGGTCAGCTCGTATCCATCCATGTCGCCAGGCGACAGGGTGACTTTAATCGTCTGTTTATCCAACTGTTCGATTGTCAACCGGTTCACCCCTTCACAGCCCGGCCGGCGGCCGGTGTGTTGTTCAATTTAAAGTCCCCGCCCCAGCAGGCGGCGGGCAATGGTCCTATCTGTGGGACGGATAGGCGCAATTACTCACATTTTTCGGAGTTCGGAGGATTTATGAAAGCACCATTTCAGACGACCAAAAGCCAGCGTTCCGACATGCTCATCACTCTGCTGGCCGTTTTTGTACTACCGATATATTTCTATGGACTGCGAGTTGTGATTATGCTCGGTTTCGCCGCGCTCACCTCGCTCGTCATCGAGTTTGCGGCACAAAAAATCTTTTCTTCAAAGCGAAAGCAGAAGTTTGCCTACGACTCCACCTCGCTCATTACCGCGATGATCTGCACGCTGCTCCTCTCCGCCGCAGCTCCGCACTGGCTGGTCTGCGTCGCGGTTGCACTCTCGCTGATCATCGGCAAATACCCCTTTGGCGGCACCGGGAAAAACATCTTTAATCCCGCGGCAATCGGGCTTTCGTTTGTCGGACTCTGCTGGCCGGAGCTGACCTTTTCCTACCCCTCGCCCCATGTCAGTCTCCCGCTGTTTGGGGATGTGATGGTACCCCTTGTCAACTCGCCGGAATATCAGCTCGGCATGGGCGGCGTTCCACAGATTCGGGCGATGGACGCACTGCTCGGCCAGTTCGCCGGCCCCATCGGGGCGACGGTGGCGATCGTGCTGTTTGCCTGCGGCGTGTATATGCTCATCCGCCGGTCGATCAAGATCTACATTCCCGCGGCGCTGCTCATCACCACCTCGGTGATTTCGCTGCTGGTGCCCCGCATCCACACCACTCCTTCCCACATCCTGATGTTTGAGTTTATCTCGGGCGTGCTGCTGTTTGGGAGCGTCTTTATGGCAAACGATCCGAGCACCATTCCCAGAAGCAGGCTTGGGCAGGTGTATTTTGGCGTATTCCTCGGTTTCTTTACCATGCTCTTTAAATACTTCGGCATCAATGAATTTGACTTTATCTATGCGCTGCTTATCGCAAACGCCATGTCCGACCTGTGTGACAAGCTCGCTCTCTGGAGCCGGGAAGCATTTTCGCGGTTCACGTCGAAGGAGGAGCCGCAAAGAAAGGAGGACGCCGCTGTATGAGTACCAAACATCTCATTGTCGAAAAACTCAAGGACCTGCTCTACGCCAACATGGTGCTCGAGCGCGGCCTGCTCGTGGCCCCGGTCGTCGTCATGGCCTACAACCTCAAAAATGCCGCGGCGCTCGCATTGGCGTTTGCGATCATCACCTTTGTGACGGTGGTGTTCGCCTCGTTTATCCCCAAAAAGATTCCCTACGCCGTTCGGGTGATCTTCAACGTCGTTGTCGCGGCGCTGATGTTTATTCCAGCGGCGCTGGCTGTCGACCAAATCCAGCCCGGTTTGGTGTACAAGCTCGGCATCTTCCTGCCGCTGCTCATTACCAACTCCCTGGTGATCCAAAAGAGCGAGACGCGCTTTCGGAAAATCCCCACCAAACGGGGAATGATCATTGACCTTATCGGCCACATCATCGGCTTTGCAATCGTCATTTGCCTGGTGGGCGCCCTGCGCGAGCTGTTCGGCTCGGCGACGCTGTGGGGCAAGGCGATCGGCAGTTTCCAGACTGCTCCGGCCCTTTTGTTGCCGTTTTCCGGTTTTCTCCTCATTGGTATGCTGGCTGCACTGGTCAACTGGCTCAAAGCAAGACGGGAAAGGAGTGACCGCTAATGGAAACAATTTTTGGCTCGTCGGTGACCTACACCGGCACCTTTTTCTCGATGCTGATCCTCGCGATTTTTCTCGAAAACACAGTGTTTACCCGCGCGCTCGGCACGAGCACCGTGCTGCTCATGTTGCGTAAAAAGGCGAACCTGCTTCTGTTCGGAGTGGTGCTCACCCTGATCACAGTGATCGCATCGGTACTCGCATTTTGGATCAATCCGCTGCTTGCGGATTTCCCCAATAAATACTATGTGACCCCCATCGTTTATGTTCTGATCATCTCGTTGGTCTATGTTGTGGCGCTTATCGTTGTCAAACGGCTTCTCAAGCGCCTCGCCGAAGAACTCGTCCCGATGATTCATCTCTCGGCGTTTAACTGTGCGGTGTTCGGCGCTCTTTTGCTCGCGAATTCCTACAAGATGACGCTGGCCTCCACCATCGGCTTTGGCCTGGGCAGCGGACTCGGCTTTACCCTCGCCGCGCTGATGCTGGCGATTTCCTATAACTATCTCAACAGCGACAATATCCCAAAAGCATTCCGCGGCTTCCCAATCACAATGATCTATGTGGGTATCCTTTCCCTCGCGTTTTACGGCCTGATTGGGCATCAGCTTCCGGTCTAAGAAGTCATCAAATATTTGGAGGTGCTCTCAAGTGGCAAGACCCAAGAAAATCAAACGGTATGGAAATATTTACGGAGGCAGGAACAGCTCCCCTGGCGGCGCGCTCAAGGTCATTGCGATGATCCTTGCGTTTTTGCTCATCGTCGCAGTGGGATACTTCCTGGCATCCAAGTTTCTGGGAGGGGCGCACGACCCGGTATCCTCGGGCGACGTGCCGGTTGCTTCGGCCTCGTCGGAGGAGCCGGCGGCGTCGGATTGGCAGCCGAGCTCGTCGAGCACCTCGTCGGAACCCGCCAAAACACAGCTTGTCAGTGCAGTGCAGCTGCCTCAGGCAATGCTCTCCGACACGGTGAAAATCAAGGCGTTTGTGGAGCAGGCCAAAGCGGACGGCTACACTTCTGTTCTCATCCCGATGAAAGACCAGAAGGGCAACCTGCTCTACGCCTCCAAACTTGAAAAGGCGGCGACTTGGAAGTCGATCGCCCCCGGCGCAGTTGACGCGGCGGCGGTCGCCACAGCAGTCGAGGAAGCGGGGCTCACCCCCATTGCCCACATCTACGCATTTCTCGATGATGTCGCCTCCAATGCAGCGTATGACAACGCGATTACCTACGGCACAACCACCGGTACCACCTGGTTGGACAACGCAAAGGAGAAGGGCGGAAAGAGCTGGCTGAATCCCTACAAGTCGTCAGCCCGCGAGTACATCTGTGAAATTGCAAACGAGCTCATCACCTCGGGCTTTAAGCAGGTGCTGGTCGACGGAATTCAGTTCCCGCCAGTGAGCCTCAAGCAGGCGAACCTGCAGGACGGTGGGGTGCCGCAGGACCAGATCCTCAAGCAGTTTATCCAAGAGCTTGAGGACGCGGGCAACATCCTTGTGGCCTACAAATGGAGCGCCCTTTCCGGGCTCACTACCTCGCTCTACGGCGGCGATCCAACTACCTATGGGGAGGACACTGCTTCCCCGATTATTGATCTGAGCGAATACAAAAAGGGGCTTGCGCTCCCAGACGGCTCGACCCTCACAACGCCCGGCGACATCACCACCTATCTGATGCAGCAGGCGCAGACAGCCGCGGGCAGTGACACCCAGCTCGTCCCGGTCATCGCAGCCGGGCAGCAGAACGACGCGATTATCCAAGCGCTCAAATCCCTCGGGATTGAATCCTATATTGTCTTGAGCGAATAGGCGGACCACTTTTTGCCGCGTGCAAGGCGCAGCAGTGAAAATCTATTGATAAAGGAGACTTTACGATGACGGAAATGGAACTGTACACCCAGTGGAAACAACAACAGCTGGAGGACGAGGATCTGACCCGCGAGCTCGCCCAGATCGAAGGCGACGGCGAGGCGATCAAGGACCGCTTTTATCGTGAGCTCGAATTCGGCACGGCTGGTCTGCGCGGGGTGATCGGCGCGGGAACCAACCGGATGAACATCTATGTGGTGCGCAAAACCACCCAGGCGCTCGCCGAATACCTCAAAGCGGATTACGGTGACGCGGCGGTCGCCATCAGTTATGACAGCCGCATCAAATCGGATATCTTCGCCAGGGAGGCGGCCCGGGTGCTCGCGGCCAACGGCATCATCGTGCACATCTACCGCCAGCTCATGCCGACCCCCTGCCTCTCGTTTGCGGTGCGCCAGCTCGGCTGCAAGGCGGGCATCATGGTCACAGCGAGCCACAATCCGGCGAAATACAACGGTTACAAAGCCTATGGGCCCGACGGCTGCCAGATGACTTCCGAGTCGGCGGACAAGGTGCTCGCCTACTCGGCCAAGATCGACCCGTTCAAGGGTGTGAAACTCGTAGACTTTGACGCGGCGGTGGGCAACGGGCTCATTAAATACATCAGCCCCGAACTCGAGCAGAGTTATCTCGACCACGTCAAGGCGCAGTCGATTCACCCCGAGGCGCTTAAAGAAGCCAATCTCAAGGTGGTTTACACTCCCCTTAACGGCACGGGAAACGTCCCGGTGCGCACCCTGCTCGACCAGATGGGGGTTCAGGATGTCCAGGTCGTCAAAGAGCAGGAGATGCCGGACGGCAACTTCACCACCTGCCCCTTCCCCAATCCTGAGATCAAAGAGGCGCTCGCCCTTGGCCTGCGCGACTGCGCGGCGGTCAAGCCCGACCTGCTGCTCGCAACCGATCCGGACGCGGACCGCGTCGGCATCGCAGTGCCGGACAAAGAGGGGAACTATGTGCTGATCACCGGCAACGAGGTGGGCGCGCTGCTGTTCGAGTACATCTGCAAGGAGCGCACCAAGCTCGGCACCATGCCAAAACGGCCGGTTGGCGTCAAGACAATTGTTACCTCGGATATCATCACCCACATTGCCGCTGAATACGGCGTTGAGCTGCGCAACGTGCTCACCGGATTTAAATACATCGGCGAGCAGATCGGCCTGCTCGAGGCGGACGGGGAACAGGACCGCTACATCTTCGGCTTTGAAGAGAGCTACGGTTATCTCGCCGGAAGTTACGTCCGGGACAAGGACGCGGTTGTCGGCTCGATGCTCATCTGTGAAATGGCGGCGTTTTACCGCCAGCAGGGGATCAGCATTCTCGACGCGCTGAGCGCACTGTATGATAAGTACGGTGTCTTCCGCCACACCCAGTCGAGCTTTGTGTGCGAGGGCGCGACCGGTATGGAGCGGATGGCCCAGGTTATGGCAAATATCCGTGCCAACCGCCCGGAAGAGATCGGCGGGCGCAAGGTGGTCTATTTTGCGGACTACAAGCTCTCCGAGGCGACTGACCTCCTCACTGGGGAAAAGAGTGCGATTGAGCTTCCAAAATCCGATGTGCTTGAGTACCGCCTCGAGGGAGGGGCGAGCGTCATCCTCCGCCCATCCGGCACCGAGCCCAAAATCAAAGCATACTACACTGCCACCGGAAAGACCTTTGATGAGGCCGACGCAGTGGAGCAGCAGCTCAACACGGATTTCAAACGCATTCTCGGCTTTTAAAGAGCTTATGCAGGCCAACACTTCCAGGGGAAAATCGAGAGAAGGCCTGGAGATGGCTGGGAAGGGAAGCTGCACAGTCACCCGCTCCTCGACTGCTGCCATGTGGCCGGGCGCGGCGTTTGAACTGCGTTTCTCCCTCCCCGCACAATAAGAAACAGATCTGTTGACCAAGACAGAGACGAAGAATCAAGCCGGCACTTTCGGGTGCCGGCTTGTTGTATGAAGAAAACCACGCGATAGTCGCGTAGTTGGAGCGATGTATTCAGATATAATGTGTATAATAAAACGTGACCTGCTAGTTACGTAAGTAAAACACGATTAAGAAGACCGTATCATGTCAGAACAAAATACAGATGCAAAAAGTTTAGCACAGAGCCTGCCCCTTAGGGTATACAAAATGGAATTGGAAATATCACATCGTGTTTCGGTTAAATATTAAAGAGAAGTATTCTTTCATGAAAAAAGAGAAGACATCCGAGAGAGTATTAGAACGTTATGTCGGTGTAAGGGCGTAGATACCACCAAGTGAGAAAGATGTCCAGATCATATTCACTTACTGCTCAGTATCCCGCCCAAAATGAGGGTTTCGGATTTAAGGGGGATTTAAAAGGAAAGAGCAATTTAATGATAGTTCAGAAGCATGGAAATATGAAGTTTGCATACCGAAACCGAGAGTTTTGGTGCAAGGGATACTATGCCGATGCGGTAGGAGAGAACACAGCAGAAATAAAAAGTTATAAGCGAACCAGCTAAAGTAGAATCGGGAGATAGATCAATTCAGTCTATTTGACCCGGGAGACCCGTTTACGGGTAGCAAGCAATTCCAGACGTGGCTGGCAGGCCAATAAAAAATGCACTTGTGCGTAGCTAGTGGTATTAGGGCTATGCCCGAAAAGGAAACAACACCTGCTATGCGGTTGGATGTTTATTACCGTTAAAGCTTCACAGAATACCACCTCTATCGCAGGAGTAATTGTCGGCCAACTCGACGCTGAACCGAGAAACCTGCATTCCGGCCACCTGTGCGTCGGATGTCCAGGCAGGAAAGTCTTGAGGCTCGTACAGAAAGCTTCTGGGTTGGAAAAACGCCGCTTTATCGACAGCATGCCTCCTCCAGAAAAGGCTTCTCTCTGACTGAGCATCCAAGAGAACACCGAAAGCGCAAAACTGACTGTATTGGAGTTTTCCAGGTTTCGTTGCCGCTGGAAGGGAGGACGCCCGGGAAATTGACTTGCCGGATCAGGTCAACTGTGATATAATAGGCACCTAATGTTTGAGAGGGGGGAAAAGCAGGTGGATGCGATACAAGAAATGGAAGAAACTCTGCGGCAGCAGTGCCCGACCGACCGGATTTTTCAACTGTATCGGCTCGTCAACCCTGAGACCAACGAGGTTTTTCGGTACCGTGGCGATAAGCTTTTAAAAACCGGCCAGCACTGCTTTGACATCTGGAATCGCACCCGCCCCTGCCGCAACTGTATCTCCAAACGCGCCTGCGGGCAGGGCCGCCAGATCATGAAGATGGAGTACCTCCAAGGCAGGGTGCACCTGATCTGGGCTATCCCTGTGACTTTGCCGGACGAAAAGGTGTATTCCTTAGAGCTTGCGCGGGATGTGACCGACAGCATGATGGTCAGCGATGTCCTCCATCAGGACAACACCGATATCACCAGCCTGATTCTTGAATTCAACGAAGTCGCAATCAAGGACAATTTTACCGGATTGTACAACAAGCAGTACATTGAAACCGAGCTTCCTCTTGTGATTCGCAGGGCCGAGCAGGAGGAGTGTCCGATCACCGCCGCAATTGTGGACATCGACCGATTTAAACAGGTCAACGACCAGTACGGCCACCGGACTGGGGACGAGGTCATCCGGGTCCTCTGCGATTACATCCGCGACGCGGTGGACAGCGGGGAGAGCTGGGCCGCCCGAATGGGCGGGGATGAGTTCCTCCTGGTCTTCGAGCAGCCGCTTGCCGGGGCGCAGCAGCGGTGTGACGAACTCGCCCGCCGGTTTGCCGCCCATTCCTTTGGGGGAGAGGAAACCCCTTTTCAGGTCACTGTCAGCATTGGGCTGGAGCAGTACCAGCCGAGCTGGGACACCGAGGCGTTCCTGGAATGTGTCGACCAAAGGATGTACGAGGCGAAGGGCCGGCGTTTCTCCAACTGATTGGGTTAAATCCGGAAATTTCGTTTCCAAAAATTATTTTGAAAAAACGCTTGATTTTTGTCAAGCGTTGTGATATGATTAATAAACGATAGAGTATTTTTAAGAATGCTTGGATTCTAAAATAGAAATGATACGTTTCGGAGGTGACCGACAATGAAGCAGGGAATTCATCCTAAGTATGAGCCGACGACCATTACGTGCGCATGCGGCAATGTGATCGAAACTCGTTCAACGAAAAAGGACATCAAAGTTGAAATCTGTTCTAAATGCCACCCGTTCTTCACCGGCAGACAGAAACTCGTCGATACTGGTGGACGCGTTGATAGATTCAAAAAGCGTTACAATCTCGACAAATAATAAGATTACAACAAGCGGTGTAGAATTACACCGCTTTCATGCTTTTCTGGAATAAAACTTATGGATTATATTACCGTAAAACAACCCGCCCAGGCAGAGTTTGTGGAGAAAAAGAGCCGCTTTATCGGCTACATCCGTCCGGTGCAGACCAAGGCAGAGGCAGAGGCGTTCATCGCCGAGGTCAAGGCCCGCCACCGCGACGCGACGCACAACGTCTCCGCATACATTGTCCGACAGGAGCGGATCGAGCGGTATTCCGACGACGGGGAACCACAGGGAACGGCCGGTATTCCGGTACTTGATGTCCTCAAAAAAGAGGGACTGACCGATGTTTGCGCAGTGGTGACCCGTTATTTTGGCGGAATTCTGCTCGGGGGAGGGGGGCTTGTACGCGCCTACTCCCATGGCTGCAAAATCGCACTCGACGCCGCGCAGATCATCACGATGTGCGACGGCGAGCGGCTGCGGGCGCAGTTTGACTACAGCTTATATGGAAAGGTCAGCTATATCCTGCCGAATTATCAGCTCAAGCAGGAGGACGCCGACTTTTCCGACACCGTGACGCTGACCCTGCTTGTGCGCAAGACTCAGGCGCAGCAGCTCAAGGACGATTTGGTCGAGCTGTCGAACGGGCAGGTCAACATCACTGTTTTGGAGGACACCTTCTCGGAATTTTAGAAAGGGCGGGTGAGAATCTTGAACGTCAGAGAACAAACAGAAGAATTCGAACGGCAGACCCTCAGCCAGTATGCACAGCGAGCCGCTCAGACCAGGGGGCGGACGCGCCCGGAGGAGCCGTGTGACATCCGCACCGCCTACCAGCGCGACCGCGACCGCATCCTGCACTGCAATTCGTTTAAACGACTGAAGAACAAAACGCAGGTCTTTCTTTCGCCCAACCGCGACCACTATCGAACCCGGTTGATCCACACTCTGGAGGTGGCACAGATCGCCCGGACAGCGGCGCGAGGGCTGCGGCTCAACGAGGACCTGACCGAGGCGATAGCCCTCGGCCATGATCTGGGCCACACCCCGTTCGGCCACGCGGGGGAAAGGGTGCTCGACGACATCTGCCCCCACCGCTTTAAGCACGCTGCCAACAGCGTGCGGAATGTCGAATTTCTGGAAAAAGACGGCAGGGGACTCAACCTCACCTATGAAGTCAAGAACGGCATCGCCTGTCACACCGACGGGGTGGCTGCCACTCTGGAGGGGCGGCTGGTCCGGATGTGTGACAAGATCGCTTATGTCAACCACGACATTGAGGACGCGGTGCGCGCGGGCATTCTTGAGGAAAAAGAGCTTCCCTACAACTGCGTTTATATTCTGGGCCGCACCAAGAGCGAGCGGATTACCACGCTTTTGACCTCCATCATCCAAAACAGCGCGGAGGATATCTCCTGCGACCCGGTGATTTATGATGCCCACCTTGAGCTGCGTCAGTTTATGTTTGACTATGTCTACAGCGACCCGGTGGCCAAGGCGGAAGAGGGCAAGGCGGAGGAGATCGTCCGCCGGATGTACCAATACTACAAGGAACATCCCCGCAAGATGCCGGAATTTTATCAAAGCATTGCGGAACAAGAGGATATGGACCGCGCAGTTTGCGACTACATTGCTGGCATGAGCGACAATTATATTGTGGATACCTATTGCAACTTGTTTATCCCAAAATCCTGGGAATAGGCGCAGGGTGCGGCTTCTCGGCATAGGATGGGCTGTGCGAGAGGGAAAACTGTATCCAGTTTTTGTCGAAAGGATAGTTTTTTGGTGTGAATGGGGTGAAGGTATGATCAGTGAAAGCTTTATCACCCAGCTCAAGCTGGCGTGCGACATCGAATCGATCATTTCTTCCTATGTCCCGATGAAGCGGGAGGGGCGCAACAAAAAAGCGCTTTGTCCCTTTCATCTGGAAAAAACGCCGTCGTTTGTGATCTATGAAGACACCCAGTCGTTTTACTGCTTTGGCTGCGGCGCGGGCGGGGACGTCATCACCTTTATCATGCGGATCGAAAACCTCGATTACATAGAGGCGGTCCGGTTTCTCGCCGCCCGGGTCGGAATGACCGTGCCGGAGGACGGGCAGGACGACCGAAAGGCGAGACTCAAGGCGAGAATCCTCGAGATGAACCGGGAGGCGGCGCGCTTTTTTCACGCCAACCTCAAATCTCCTGCCGGGCAGGCGGGCCTGCGTTATTTTGCCGGGCGGCGGCTCACCAAACAGACGGTTGTGACCTATGGGCTCGGCTATGCGCCCGACGACTGGCACAGCCTGCTGCGCCACCTCTCCTCCAAGGGATACTCTTATGAGGAACAGGAGGCGGCGGCGCTCGTAGTCAAATCGCAGAAGGGAAACTATTACGACCAGTTTCGCAACCGGGTGATGTTTCCGATCATTGACCTGCGGGGCAATGTGATCGGCTTCGGCGGGCGGGTGCTCGACGACAGCAAGCCAAAATACCTTAACTCGGCGGACACCCCGGTGTTCAAAAAGAGCCGCAACCTCTTTTCCCTCAACTTTGCCAAACAGGCGAAGGAGCGAACTCTCGTTCTCGCCGAGGGTTACATGGATGTCATCGCCATGTATCAGGCCGGAGTGCACAACGTCGTCGCCACCCTCGGCACCGCTCTGACCTCGGAGCAGGCGCGGCTGATTTCCCAGTACGCCGACGATGTGATCATCGCCTACGACTCGGATGAGCCGGGCCAGATCGCGACCGCTAAGGCATCCCGCCTGTTTGAAGAGGCTGGGGTGGAGGCACGGGTGCTCGTCCTCAAAGACGCCAAGGACCCGGACGAATACATCAAAAAATTCGGTGCGGGCAGGTTCCAGGTGCTGCTCGAACAGTCTGAGAATGTGACGAGTAGTAAGTTCAAACGCCTGAAAGAAAAATATGACCTCGAGCTGCCCGACGAAAAGATCAAATATCTGGGCGAGGCCTGTGGGGTGATCGCCGGGCTGTACGACTCCCTCGAGCGGGATGTCTACGCCAGCACCCTTGCCGCCGAGTGCGGCCTGACCAAAGAGGTTGTGCTCGACAAGGTTGCCGCAATCCGCAAAAGCAGATTCGGCCGCCAGAAGAAGAGGGAATGGCGCGACATCCAGTCGGGCCGGGCAGCTCCTCCCGACCGGCTCAACCCCGAGAGCGCCAAATATCCCAAAGAAGCGGCGGCGGAAGAGGGGATCATCGGTTTTTTGTGTAAAAATCCGGATTATCTCGAGTATCTTCTCGGGAAAATACAACCCGGCGATTTTCCGACGAGCTGGAACAAACGTTTATTTGAGCTGATTGTGGATAAAATACAAAATAACCTTCCGATAGAGCTGAGCTTCTTCAACGAGCAGCTCTCCCCCGATGAAATGGGGAGATTTTCAGGGATTTTAGCGAGGTTTCGGGAACTGAGCAACACGAAACAGAGCCTTGATGATTATATAGACGTGCTGCTAAAGCATAAGAATAGACTAAAGGACGAAGACAGATTCGACCTGCCGGTAGATGCATATGAAAAAAGACGGCAGGAGCTTTTGAAAAATAAAGGAAAGTAGAAGGCCCGCCGGGCTTTCAAGCGAATTGCTTTTGAAAGGGGTATACAACATGGCGAATGCAAATACCAACGCGAATGTCAATCCAGCTGCAGAACCAAAAAATGTGACCGCCGAGCTGCTCGAGAGGGGTAAACGCCAGGGAAAGCTCACCTCGCAGGAGATCGCCGTCGCGCTCGAGGAGCTGGATTTTGACGTCGACCAGGTTGAGAAGCTCTATGAGTCGTTCGAGCACTTTAACATCGAGGTCGTCGAGGACATTGACGACGACATTGACCTCGACTTTGCGCTTGAAGTGAACCTCAACCAGGACTTGGAAGCGACGATTGCCGCCGAGGGCATCAATATCGATGACCCCGTCAAGGTATATCTCAAGGAAATCGGAAAGGTTCCGCTTCTCACCGCTGAAGAGGAAATTGACCTTGCACAGAAGATGTCCGCGGGCGATCCCTATGCGCGCAAACGCCTCTCCGAGGCCAATCTGCGCCTTGTCGTGAGCATTGCCAAGCGGTACGTCGGCAGGGGAATGCAGTTCCTCGATCTCATCCAGGAGGGCAACCTCGGCCTGATCAAGGCGGTTGAGAAATTTGACTATACAAAAGGCTTTAAGTTCTCCACCTATGCGACCTGGTGGATCCGCCAGGCGATCACCCGCGCCATCGCCGACCAGGCGAGGACAATCCGCATCCCGGTGCACATGGTTGAGACGATCAACAAGGTCAAAAAGGTGAGCAGCCAGCTACTGCACAAAAACGGCCATGAGGCGAGCGCTGAAGAGATCGCTGAAGAGCTCGACATGCCGGTTGACAAGGTGCGGGAGATCATGCGCGTTTCCCAGGAGCCGGTCTCGCTTGAAACCCCGATCGGCGAGGAGGAAGACAGCCATCTCTCCGACTTTATACCGGACGACGATGCGCCCGCGCCTGCAGAGGCGGCGAGCCACACCCTGCTGCGGGAGCAGCTCGGCGATGTGCTCGGCACCCTGACCGAGCGGGAGGAAAAGGTGCTTCGTCTGCGCTTTGGGCTGGAGGACGGACGCTCCCGCACCCTCGAAGAGGTAGGCAAGGAGTTCAACGTCACCCGAGAGCGCATTCGCCAGATTGAGGCCAAGGCGCTGCGCAAGCTGCGCCACCCCAGCCGTTCAAAAAAATTAAAGGATTTCCTGGATTAAGTTTGGAGTTGCCCCATGTATATCACACTCGAATCAGATTACGCCGTGCGCATTATGAGCTTTCTCGCCAAACGCAGGGAAAAGCTCGACGCCAAGACGATTGCGGAAAACACCGGGGTCACCCTGCGCTTTGCGCTCAAAATTCTGCGCAAGCTGGTTGCGGCCGGGGTGGTGCAGTCGTTTAAGGGCATTCAGGGGGGCTACCTCATTGCGCGCGATCCCTCTGAAATCACCCTGCTCGAGATCATTGAGACGGTGGAGGGGCGCTACTGCTTCAGCCGCTGTCTGGGGGAGGATCACGAGTGCGGTCAGTGGTGCTCGGGGGAGCGCTGCAAGGTGCAGAGCATCTATTCCAACATCAGCGCGCTGGTGCGGGAACAGCTCGCGGGCGTGACGTTCGACCAGCTGATTTAACTACATAAAAGGAGCCGGGAATGGAGACATCCCGGCTTTTTTGCAGATACAGGAGGAAAGAGCATGAGGTACAAAGTCGTATACCATGTCGGCGAGTCGATTGACATTCACACAAAGGTGAAGAATGCTCTGCTCACTGAGGTGGACGGTGTTGTGACAATCAAAGAACGCGGGAAGGGCGGTGAAACGCTTCCCCTCAGCGGGCTTGAGTCGGTGGAGCTGTTCCGGTTGCACGGGCTGGGCCGGTTGCTTAAGGCCAGGTGCGGCGGCCAGACCGTCTATCTGACAGTGGTGAGGTTTTGTATTGGGAACCTGTTTGCAGTGGTCAATTTTTTTGCAACAGGCCGCCTGTATCGTGATTTGCAGAGCAGGACTCTACTGCTGGCGGGAGGTACTTTATGATTTGGATGATCCTGGGCGCAGTGTTGGTCTTGGCTGGAGCAGGCTGTTTCTTTTTGTGGTTTGAGGACAATGTCCTCCAGCTCACTCGGTATCAGGTCAGGGCAGAGGTCAAAAACCGAATGAAGTTGGTGCAGCTCTCCGACCTACACGACAAGCAATTTGGAAAAGATAACCGCAGGCTCTATCGGATGGTCGCCTCCTGCCGGCCTGACCTGATCGTTTTTACCGGAGACCTTGTCCACGACGCAAAAAACATTTCCCCTGCGATCGAGTTCCTGGGGCGGCTGACCAAACTCGCCCCAGTGGTCTACATCCCGGGCAACCACGAGCACCGCTCCGGGCTCTACAGCGAAATCCTCGCCGGACTCAAAACGCAGGGGGTGCGGGTGTTGGCGGATGCGCTGATTTCCACCCAGGTGTGCGGTAACCCGGTTCACATTCTCGGCCTGGATGAAAACCAGGGTTCCTATGAAGCGTATGACCTGCGCAAACGGGGGGAATACCGTTATCGCAGCTATGACGCGCTGTTTCGAGCATTTGAGCAAAAAGAGGGGTTCCGGCTGGTGCTCTCCCACTATCCTGAGAATTTTGCCGCCATCGGGGAACCGTCCTATCAAAAGTACGATTTTGACCTGATGCTTTCAGGGCACGCCCACGGCGGGCAGTTCCGTTTTCCGCTGTTCGGCGCTGTGTTTGCCCCGGGGCAGGGGATCCGGCCGAGCTACACCGAGGGCAGGCATGGGGAGCGTCCCGCGCTGATCATCAGCCGCGGCCTTGGCAACAGCTCGTTTCCTTTCCGTGTGTTCAATCGCCCCGAGGTGGTGGAAATCACAGTGGAGCTTCCTGCGGGCCGCAGCTAGCGGGCCGCCGTTTGTCCCGGGGAGCGCAGACGCCCAGAGAGTGCGGTAGAGTGGCTCGCGCGGTATCACAGTAATGCAGAGGAGACCTCAGCGGGGAAAAGCTCTACAGAAAAGTTCGGCTGACAACAAGTGCACAGCTCTTTCGCTGGATTAAAATCCAGGTGCTTTGGTTGGATAGGATGCCCTCCCGCATGAGAAAACTGCGCCGCATAGGAGCAACAGGGTGCCGTTCTCATTCCGGGCGGTTCGTTTGCAGCTTTGTCAAAAAAGCCGGCATTGAAATTGGCTGCATCCGCTGTGCCGGACAGGGACAGCGGGCGGCAGAAAAGCGAAGAAATGAAAAAAGCCCAAGAATTTCTTGGGCTTTTGCATTTTTATATTGACAAATGAAAATATTTATTATATAATAATATACTGTATCAAAATGGGTATGTATACCTTGCTTAGTAGTATTGTATCACACAAACGGACAAAACGCAATAGTATTTTGCGGAAAAATTTTACCGATATGCACACAGGGGTGCAGGTGGTTTTTCCCAGCGGCTGTGGCGTTGAAAATAGAATGGAGGAATAAGCCTATGGTGAATGTCAAACCTGTGAAACTAGGTAAAAACACGAGAATGAGCTTTGCGCGCATTAACGAGGTCCTCGAGATGCCCAACCTCATCGAGGTGCAAAAGGATTCCTACGAATGGTTTCGCAACGAGGGTCTGAAAGAGGTATTTCGCGACGCGGCTTATATTTCGGACCACACCGGCAATCTGGTTCTCGAGTTTGTCGATTACAGATTTGACGACAAACCCAAGTACGACGTGATTGAGTGCAAGGAGCGAGACGTCACCTACGCTGCTCCCCTGCGCGTCAAAACAAGGCTGATCAACAAAGAGACCGGCGAGGTCAAGGAACAGGAAATTTTCATGGGCGATTTCCCCCTCATGACCGAGAGCGGCACCTTTGTCATCAACGGCGCGGAACGCGTCATCGTCTCCCAGCTCGTCCGTTCGCCGGGCGTCTATTACGGCAGCGAATACGACAAGACGGGTAAAAAGAAATTTTCCTCCACCGTTATCCCCAACCGCGGAGCCTGGCTCGAATACGAGACCGACTCCAACGATATTTTCTATGTCCGTATCGATAAAAACCGCAAAATCCCAATTACCGTCTTTATCCGCGCCCTGCTGCGCATCAAGGACAACGTCGTCCCCGGCGACACCGATGTGTTCACCGAAAAGTACGGCACTGACCCTGAAATCTTTGAGATCTTCGGGGAGGACAAGCGGCTGATTCAGACTATCACCGAAAAGGACAGCACCAAAAACGGTGAGGAGGCGCTCCTCGAGGTCTACCGCAAGCTGCGCCCCGGCGAGCCGCCGACGCTTGACAGTGCGGTCACCCACCTGCGCAACCTCTTTTTTGACGACCGCCGCTACGACCTCTCCCGCGTCGGCCGGTACAAATACAACAAAAAGCTCGCGATTGGCGCGCGGCTGACCGGTCAGATGCTCGCCGAGCCTGTTGTCAATGAACTCACCGGCGAGGTTCTCGGTGACAAGGGCGAGGTGCTCACCCACGCCCGCGCCATGGAAATTGAGCGCGCCGGCATCGACACCGCCTACGTCGACGTGGAAGGGGAGATCGTCAAGGTCATCTCCAACGGTATGGTAGACCTTACCGACTTTGTCGACATCGACCCGCACGAGTACGGCATCCACGAAAAGGTGCGCTACCGCGTGCTGCGCGACATCCTTGAGTCCGCTTCGGATGAAGAGGAGGTCAAAGAGCTGATCAAACAGCGGGTTGACGCCCTGGTGCCCAAACACGTCATCAAGGACGATATTTTCGCCACCATCAACTACATCAACAACCTCGCCTGCGGAGTGGGCAACATCGACGACATCGACCACCTCGGCAACCGCCGCATCCGCAGCGTCGGCGAGCTGCTGCAGAACCAGTTCCGCATCGGCTTTTCCCGTATGGAGCGTGTCATCCGGGAGCGGATGACCCTCCAGGCGCAGGATATGGACGTTGTGACTCCCCAGGCGCTCATCAACATCCGCCCCGTGGTTGCGGCGATCAAGGAGTTCTTCGGCTCCTCCCCGCTGTCCCAGTTCATGGACCAGACCAACCCCCTCGCAGAGCTGACCCACAAGCGCCGTCTCTCCGCGCTCGGCCCGGGCGGTCTGTCCCGTGACCGCGCCGGATTCGAGGTCCGCGACGTCCACTATAGCCACTACGGCCGCATGTGCCCGATCGAGACCCCGGAGGGTCCGAACATCGGACTGATCTCCTACCTCGCGTCGTTTGCCCGCCTCAACGAGTACGGCTTCATCGAAGCCCCCTACCGCAAGGTGGACAAAGAGACCGGCAAGGTGCTCGACGAGGTCGTTTATATGACCGCTGACGTCGAGGACAACTACGTTGTCGCCCAGGCGAATGAGCCGCTCACCGAGGAAGGCACTTTTGCCCGGCCCAAAGTCAACGCTCGCTGCCGCGACCAGATCCTTGAGATCGAGCGGGAAGCGGTCGACTTCATGGACGTTTCGCCGAAGATGGTTGTCTCGGTCGCGACCGCGATGATCCCCTTCCTCGAAAACGACGACGCCAACCGCGCGCTCATGGGTGCGAACATGCAGCGCCAGGCAGTGCCGCTGCTCAAAACCCAGTCCCCGATTGTCGGCACCGGTATGGAGTACAAAGCTGCGGTTGACTCGGGCGTCTGCGTTGTCGCAAAAGAGAGCGGCGTGGTTAAAAAGGTGTCGGCGGACGAAATTGTCATCACCGACGAGCAGGGAGTCAACCACTCCTACAAGCTCATCAAATATATGCGCTCCAACCAATCCACCTGCGTCAACCAGAAGCCGATCGTCGACAAGGGTGAAAAGGTTACCAAGGGCCAGGTCATCGCAGACGGCCCGGCGACCGACAACGGCGAGGTCAGCCTCGGCAAAAACGCTCTCATCGGCTTTATGACCTGGGAGGGCTACAATTACGAGGACGCGGTCCTGCTCAACGAAAAACTCGTCCGCGAGGACGTCTACACCTCGATCCACGTCGAGGAATACGAAGTCGAGGCCCGTGACACCAAGCTGGGGCCCGAGGAAATTACCCGTGAAATCCCCAACGTCGGCGAAGACGCACTCAAGGATCTTGATGAGCGCGGCATCATCCGCGTCGGCGCAGAGGTCCGCTCGGGTGACATCCTCGTCGGCAAGGTCACCCCGAAGGGAGAGACCGAGCTCACCGCAGAGGAGCGTCTGCTGCGCGCCATCTTCGGCGAAAAGGCGAGAGAGGTGCGCGACACCTCGTTGCGCGTCCCCCACGGCGAATACGGCATTATCCAGGACATCAAGGTGTTTACCCGCGAGAACTCGGATGAGCTTTCTCCCGGCGTCAACATGGTGGTCCGCTGCTATATCATTCAGAAGAGAAAAATCAGCGTCGGAGACAAGATGGCGGGACGCCACGGAAACAAGGGTGTTGTTTCCCGCATCCTGCCGCAGGAGGATATGCCCTTCCTGCCCGACGGCCGCCCGCTCGACATCGTGCTCAACCCGCTCGGCGTTCCCTCCCGTATGAACATCGGGCAGGTGCTCGAGGTTCACCTCGGTATGGCGGCAAAAGCCCTTGGCTGGAAGATCATGACGCCGGTCTTTGACGGCGCGCATGAGGCCGACATCCGCGAGTGCTTCAAAGAAGCCGGCATGGCGGAAGACGGCAAGACTGTGCTCTACGACGGGCGCACCGGCGAACCGTTTGACAACCGGGTCACCGTCGGCTATATGTACTTCTTGAAGCTCCATCATCTGGTTGATGATAAGATCCACGCCCGTTCTACCGGCCCCTACTCCCTCGTCACCCAGCAGCCGCTCGGCGGTAAGGCGCAGTTCGGCGGCCAGAGGTTTGGTGAGATGGAGGTTTGGGCGCTCGAAGCGTACGGCGCCGCCTACACCCTCCAGGAAATCCTCACCGTCAAGTCGGATGACACGGTTGGACGTGTCAAGACCTACGAGGCGATTGTCAAGGGTCAGAACGTGCCCAAGCCGGGCGCGCCTGAGGCATTCAAGGTTCTGATCAAAGAGCTCCAGTCCCTTGCGCTCGACGTCAAGGTACTTGACAAAAACAACGAGGAAATCGATCTTCAGCAGACCTTTGACGACGATGACGACCTGGGCCTCCAGCCGGTCATTGAAGACGAGCCGGTGTTTGAGGAAGAACATGTAGAAGTCGAGAAGGACTTTGAGGGATACGACATTGACGAGCCGGAGGATCTGGGCGCAGACCTGGACTTTAACCTGGCCGACGATGTGTTTGATGATAAAGATTAGTGAAAGAAGGGGTCGGAATGGAATTTAACGTGTTTGAGTCTATCAAAATCGGTCTGTCTTCGCCCGACCAGATCCGAGAGTGGTCTTACGGCGAAGTCAAGAAACCCGAAACCATTAACTACCGCACACTGAAACCCGAACGCGACGGCCTTTTCTGTGAGCGTATTTTCGGGCCGCAGAAGGACTGGGAATGTCACTGCGGCAAATACAAACGCCTGCGTTACAAAGGCAAGATCTGTGAAAAGTGCGGCGTCGAGGTCACCCGCTCCAAGGTGCGCCGCGAGCGTATGGGCCACATCGAGCTCGCCGCTCCCGTTTCCCACATCTGGTATTTTAAAGGCATCCCTTCGAGAATGGGACTGCTGCTCGACATCTCCCCCCGCCGCCTTGAGGAGATCCTCTATTTTGCAAAATACATTGTCATCGACCCGGGCAACACCGTGCTTGAAAAAGGCCAGCTGCTGACCGAAAAAGAGTACGACGACATGCGGGAAAAATACGAGGACGATTTTCGCGCCGGCATGGGTGCGGAGGCGATCAAGGAGCTTCTCCAAGAAGTTGACTTTGAAAAGCTCTCCAAGGAATTGAAAGACGAAATTGAAAATACAACTGGACAGAAGAGGGTCAAGGCGATCCGCCGCCTTGAGGTGGTCGACACCTTTAAGCAGTCGGGCAACCGCCCCGAGTGGATGATCCTTGACGTGGTTCCGGTCATCCCGCCCGACATCCGCCCCATGGTACAGCTCGACGGCGGACGGTTTGCAACCTCCGACCTCAACGACCTCTACCGCAGGGTGATCAACCGCAACAACCGTCTGAAACGCCTGCTCGAGCTTCACGCGCCCGACATCATCGTGCGCAACGAAAAGAGGATGCTGCAGGAAGCAGTGGACGCCCTCATCGACAACGGCCGCCGCGGCCGCCCGGTGACAGGCCCCAACAACCGCCCCCTCAAATCCCTTTCGGATATGCTTAAGGGTAAGCAGGGTCGCTTCCGTCAGAACCTGCTCGGTAAGCGTGTCGACTACTCGGGACGTTCGGTTATCGTCGTCGGTCCGGAGCTCAAGATGTACCAGTGCGGCCTGCCGAAGGAAATGGCGCTCGAGCTGTTCAAGCCGTTTGTCATGAAACGACTGGTCGAAACCGGGGTATCCAACAACATTAAGAGTGCGAGAAAGATGGTCGAGCGCGCCAAGACTGAAGTGTGGGACGCTCTCGAAACCGTCATCAAAGGCCACCCGGTCATGCTCAACCGCGCGCCCACCCTGCACCGTCTCGGCATCCAGGCGTTTGAGCCGGTTCTCGTTGAGGGCAAGGCGCTCAAGCTCCATCCGCTGGTTTGTACCGCTTACAACGCTGACTTTGACGGCGACCAGATGGCGGTCCACGTGCCGCTCTCGGCGGAGGCGCAGGCGGAGGCCCGTTTCCTCATGCTCGCGGCGAACAACCTGCTCAAGCCGTCGGACGGCCGCCCGGTTGCGGTGCCGACCCAGGATATGGTCCTCGGCTCCTACTACCTCACCCTCGTCAAACAGGACGACAAGGGCGCGGGGAAGGTGTTCCGCGACTTCAACGAGGCGATCATGGCTTACAATGAAGGAGACGTGACGCTGCACGCGCCGGTCAAGGTGCGCGTTTCCCGCACCGTCGGCGACAAGGTGGTCTCCAAGCTCATCGACGTCACCGTCGGCCGGATCATCTTCAACCAGCCGGTCCCGCAGGACCTCGGCTATGTGGACAGAAGCAACCCGGACACCCAGTTTGATCTCGAGATCACCTTTAAAGTGGGCAAAAAGCAGCTCGGCGACATCGTCAACCGCTGCATCCGCAAGCACGGCGTTGCCACGACCTCCGAGGTGCTCGACCGGATCAAGGCGCAGGGCTTTAAATACTCCACCCGCGGCGCGATCACCGTCGCAGTCTGCGACGCGGAGATTCCGCCTCAGAAGGCACAGTACCTCGACGAGGCGGAGCAGGCGATCGACAAGATCACCAAGCAGTACCGCCGCGGTCTGATCTCCAACGACGAGCGGTACGCCCGCGTCATCGACACCTGGGACAAAACCACCAAACGCGTTTCCGACGCGCTCACCGAAAACCTCGGCGAGTACAACCCGATCTTCATGATGGCGGACTCGGGCGCGCGCGGAAGCATCAACCAGATTCGCCAGCTCGCCGGCATGCGCGGCCTCATCGCGAACACCTCGGGTACCACCATTGAAATCCCGATCCGCGCGAACTACCGCGAGGGCCTCAACATCCTCGAGTACTTCATCTCCTCCCGCGGCGCGCGCAAAGGCCTTGCTGACACCGCGCTGCGCACCGCGGACTCGGGTTACCTCACCCGCCGCCTCGTCGACGTCTCGCAAGAGGTCATTGTCCGGCAGAAGGACTGCCACACTCACCACGGCATCGAAGTCTACGAGATCAAAGAGGGCAACGAAAAGATCGAGCCGCTGCACGAGCGTCTCACCGGCCGTTACCTGGTGGAGGATCTGCTCGATCCCAACACCGGCGAACTGCTCATGTCCTGCGACAAGATGATGACCGAGGACGACGCCAAGCGCATCGTGGCCGCGGGCATCGAGCGGGTCAAAATCCGTTCCATCCTCACCTGTGAATCCGAGCAGGGCATTTGCGCCAAGTGCTACGGCATGAACCTCGCGACCGGCAACACCGTCGCAGTCGGCGAGGCGGTCGGCATCATCGCCGCCCAGTCGATCGGTGAGCCGGGCACCCAGCTCACCATGAGAACCTTCCACACCGGCGGTATCGCGAACGCCGAGGACATCACCCAGGGTCTTCCCCGCGTTGAGGAGCTGTTCGAGGGCAGACGGCCTAAAAACTCCTCGATTATCGCGGAAATCGGCGGCAAGGTGCGGATGGAGGAGATCAAGCGCACCCGTCACATCTTCGTGACCAGCGAAGATGGGGACGAGAAGGATTATGCGATCCCCTACGGCTTCCGCATCAAGGTGGAGGACGGGGAGACCATCACCCCCGGCACACCCCTCACCGAGGGCCCGATCAACCCGCACGACGTGCTCGCGGTCAAAGGCGAGCAGGAGGTTCAGAACTATCTGATCTCCGAGGTTCAGAAGACCTACCGCATGCAGGGTGTTGACATCAACGACAAGCACATCGAGGTCATTGTCCGCCAGATGATGCGCAAGGTGCGCGTCGACGAGCCGGGCGATTCGGGACTCCTCCCCGGCACCACGATCGAGCGCGGCGAGATGATCCAAGCGGTCAAAAAGCTCAAAAAGAGAATGGCCGACACCGGCGAACAGCTGGTCATGCCAACCTTTATTCCGGTGCTGCTCGGCATCACCAAGGCGTCGCTCGCGACAGAGAGCTTCCTCTCGGCGGCCTCCTTCCAGGAGACCACCCGAGTGCTCACCGACGCCGCAATCAAGGGCAAGGTCGACCCGCTGCTGGGACTCAAAGAAAACGTCATCATCGGAAAGCTTGTTCCAGCCGGTACCGGCATGAGCTGCTATCAGAATGTTGAAGTTGTCGAAAACGAAAAAACACTTGACAAACAGCAGGGTTAAGTGTTATAGTTAGTAGATGTGTGGCGCAGTTTGGCGGCCTGAGCGATCAGACCGCCAAATGTTTGCGTTTCATATAGAAAAATCTTATCAACCAAGTAAGGAGGTGCCATATGCCAACCTTTAACCAGCTTGTACGCAAAGGCAGAAAAGAGAAAGAGAGCAAATCCAACGCACCAGCACTGGGCAAGAGATTTAACTCGATGAAGAAGGTTTCGACCGATCAGAGTTCTCCGCAGAAACGCGGCGTCTGCACTGCAGTTAGAACGATGACCCCGAAAAAACCGAACTCCGCTCTCCGTAAAGTTGCCCGTGTTCGTTTGTCGAACGGAATCGAAGTAACATCCTACATTCCGGGTGAGGGACACAACCTCCAGGAGCATAGCGTTGTTTTGATCCGTGGTGGACGTATCAAGGACTTGCCGGGTACGCGTTACCACATCATCCGCGGTACTCTGGACAGCCAGGGTGTTGCAGACAGAAAACAAGCTCGCTCGAAATACGGAGCGAAACGTCCGAAAGCTGGAAAGTAGTTCTGACCGCAAACACGGCCATATAGGGCTTCTTACAAAGGTGCGCATGGCACACTGAGATAGAACCTATTTGGCACGTACGGGAGTTCTTGCTTTCGAGTACCAATGAATTCAGAATATGAAGGAGGGAAGCGAAGTGCCAAGAAGAGGTAAAATTGCAAAACGTGATGTTTTGCCAGATCCGCTTTACAAATCCAAACTGGTCACCCGTCTGATCAACAGCGTCATGCTCGACGGTAAGAAGGGTGTCGCTCAGAAAATCGTTTACGGCGCGTTCGAAATCGTTCAGGAGAAAACTGGGAAAGAGCCCCTCGAGGCGTTCCAGGAAGCGATGGAGAACATCATGCCGGTGTTAGAGGTCAAAGCACGCCGCGTCGGCGGTGCAACCTATCAGGTGCCGATGGAGGTCCGTCCCGAACGGCGCCAGACACTCGGCCTGAGATGGGTCACCCTCTACAGCCGTCAGAGAAGTGAAAAGACAATGAAAGAACGTCTTGCTGGCGAGATCATGGATGCGCTCAACAACAACGGCGGCGCATGCAAGAAACGTGACGAGACTCATAGAATGGCTGAAGCGAACAAAGCTTTTGCTCATTACAGATGGTAAAATAGACAGAGATACGATCCAAACAGGCAGCGGTTTATCCCCGGGAGTTCCTCCCGGTGCGGGACAAGCTGTTGCCTTTCGGTCGCTGTTGACATCAAATGTTGTTTTCAAACGCTTTTACTTCACGCACAGCTATGACTGTGCCATTTTATGAATAACCCACGATTTTTAGGAGGAAATTATGCCAAGAGACGTATCTCTCGATTTGACTCGCAATATTGGTATAATGGCCCACATCGACGCAGGTAAAACCACCACCACCGAGCGTATCCTGTACTACACAGGTATCAACCGCAAAATTGGTGAAACCCACGATGGTTCTGCCACGATGGACTGGATGGCTCAGGAGCAGGAGAGAGGTATTACCATTACCTCCGCTGCGACGACCGTCCACTGGAACGGCCACCGCATCAATATTATCGATACCCCTGGCCACGTTGACTTCACCGCAGAGGTTGAGCGTTCGCTCCGCGTGCTCGACGGCTCGGTCACAGTCTTCTGCGCAAAGGGCGGCGTTGAGCCTCAGTCTGAAACCGTTTGGCGCCAGGCTGACAACTACGGCGTTCCCCGCATGGCGTACGTCAACAAGATGGACATCATGGGCGCGGATTTCTACAACGTTGTCAATATGATGAAAACAAGGCTCGGCTGTAACGCCGTCCCGATTCAGCTCCCGATCGGCGCGGAGGATACCTTCAAGGGCCTCATCGACCTGATCGAAATGAAAGCCTACATCTACGAGGATGACCTCGGCAATACGATTGACGAGGAAGGTATCCCCGCAGACATGCAGGAAAAAGCTGACGAGTATCACGCTGCACTCCTTGAGGCAGTTGCTGAGCTCGACGAAGAGCTGATGGAAAAATACCTCGAGGGCGAAGAACTCACCCAGGAGGAAATCCACAAAGCACTCCGCAAAGGGACCATTGCGAACGAAATCGTTCCGGTCTGCTGCGGTACTTCCTATAAAAACAAGGGCGTCCAGAAGCTGCTCGATGCCATCGTCGCCTACATGCCGGCTCCGACCGATGTTCCCGCGATCCGCGGAACCGATCCGGACACTGGTGAGGAGATCATCAAACACTCCTCTGACGACGAGCCGTTTGCAGCGCTCGCCTTTAAGATTGCGACCGACCCGTTTGTCGGTAAACTCTGCTTCTTCCGCGTTTACTCCGGCGTCCTCAATGCGGGTTCCACTGTCTTGAACGCGAACAAGGGCAAAAATGAGAGAATCGGCCGCATTCTGCAGATGCACGCCAACAACCGGAAGGACATTGAAACCGTCTACGCAGGCGAAATCGCTGCGGCAGTCGGCCTCAAAAACACCGGAACCGGCGACAGCCTCTGTGATCCCGACCATCCGGTTATCCTTGAGTCGATGGAATTTGCAGAGCCTGTTATCAGCCTTGCAATTGAGCCGAAGACCAAGGCGGGCTCCGAAAAGATGGGCATCGCTCTTGCGAAGCTCGCAGAAGAAGACCCGACCTTCAAGACCTACACCAACGAAGAAACCGGCCAGACCATCATCGCGGGCATGGGCGAGCTCCATCTCGAGATCATTGTCGACCGCCTTCTCCGTGAGTTCAAGGTAGAGGCAAACGTCGGCGCGCCGCAGGTTTCCTACAAAGAGACCATTCGCCGCAAAGTCGACGTCGACCACAAATACGCCCGCCAGTCGGGTGGTAAAGGTCAGTACGGTCATGTTAAAATCATTGTCGAGCCGAATGAATCCGGCAAGGGCTATGAGTTTATCAACAAGATCGTCGGCGGATCGGTTCCGAAGGAATATATCCCCGCTGTTGACGCAGGTATCCAGGGTGCTATGCAGGCCGGCGTGCTCGCAGGCTACCAAGTTGTCGACGTCAAAGTAACCCTTTACGACGGCTCCTACCACGAGGTTGACTCCTCTGAAATGGCGTTTAAGATCTGTGGTTCGCAGGCATTCAAAGAGGCGATGAGAAAGGCTGATCCGGTCATCCTCGAGCCGATCATGAAGGTTGTAGTCATCGTTCCAGAGGATTACATGGGCGATGTCATCGGCGACCTCAACTCCCGCCGTGGACAGATCGGCGGCATGGAGGCGAGAAACGGCGTCCAGCAGATCACCGCATCCGTCCCGCTCTCCGAAATGTTCGGGTACTCCAACGACCTGCGTTCCAAAACACAGGGTCGTGGACAGTATTCGATGGAACCGAGCCACTACATTGAGGTTCCGAAGTCGATTTCTGAGAAGATCATGAGTTCCAAGGCGAAAAACGACTAGTCTGCTGATTCAGCCGTTAATTTTCGCACAATAAAATAAAAAAATACTGTAAAAATACTTGAATATTTTTAGATTTATGCTAGAATATTCTTATGTAGAATTTTTACAAATCTGAGGAGGAAACTAAGAATGGCAAAGGCTAAATTTGAAAGAAATAAGCCCCACGTTAATATCGGTACCATTGGCCACGTTGACCATGGTAAAACCACTCTGACCGCTGCGATCACCAAGACTCTTGGCATGAAAGGCCAGGCGGACTATGTTGACTACGCAAACATCGACAAGGCTCCGGAAGAGAGAGAGCGTGGTATTACCATCAACACCGCTCACGTTGAGTACGAGACCGACAACCGTCACTACGCTCACGTTGACTGCCCCGGCCATGCTGACTACGTTAAGAACATGATCACTGGTGCTGCTCAGATGGACGGCGCGATCCTCGTTGTTTCCGCTGCTGACGGCCCGATGCCCCAGACCCGTGAGCACATCCTGCTCTCCCGTCAGGTTGGCGTTCCGTATATCGTTGTCTTCATGAATAAATCTGACCAGGTTGACGATCCGGAATTCCTCGATCTCGTCGAGATGGAAATCCGCGATCTGCTCAACGAGTACGAGTTCCCGGGCGACGACACCCCGATCGTGAAGGGTTCGGCTCTCAAGGCTCTCGAAGCTCCGGACGATATCACCAACGAAGCTTACAAACCGATCCTCGAGCTCATGGATGCTGTCGATTCTTATATCCCGACTCCTGAGCGTAAATCCGACCTGCCTTTCCTCATGCCTGTTGAAGACGTTTTCACCATCACTGGTCGTGGAACCGTTGCAACTGGTAGAGTGGAAAGAGGCCAGCTCAACTCGGGCGACGAAGTTGAGATCATCGGTCTTTCCGAAGAGAGAAAGAAAACCGTTGTTACCGGTATCGAAATGTTCCGCAAGATCCTCGACTATGCTGAGGCTGGCGACAACATCGGTGCTCTTCTCCGTGGTATCCAGAGAACTGAAATCGAAAGAGGCCAGGTTCTCTGCAAACCCGGCACCATCCACCCGCACACCAAATTCAAAGGCCAGGTTTACGTCCTGAAAAAAGATGAAGGCGGCCGTCATACTCCGTTCTTCAACAACTACCGTCCGCAGTTCTACTTCAGAACCACCGACGTTACCGGCGTTGTCACCCTTCCGGAAGGCACTGAGATGTGCATGCCCGGCGACAACGTAACCATGGACGTTGAGCTCATCACCCCGATCGCAATCGAAGAAGGTCTTCGTTTCGCTATCCGTGAGGGCGGCCGTACTGTTGGTTCCGGCGTTGTTACCGCGATCAACGAATAAAATTAAGCATTGAAAAACCTCTGGTTGAGCTATTGCTCAACCAGAGGTTTTTATTGTTACCTTTAGGCTTAACAAAATCCCTGGTTCTATCAGGGGCAAGTAAAAAAGCCTTGGCAAATAAAACCTCCGTGCTAGAATCAAGATGGTTTGGCAACCACATCATGAAAAAGCAAGGAGGTTTTAGACAGTGAAAAATGAAATAAATCATAGTGAACACCATGTGGTATTTGCGCCGAAGTATCGAAGAAAGTGATTTATAAGGCCGTACGGAAAGATATTATCGTAATTATAAAAAGGCTATGTAAAGAAATGAGGGTGAAGATAATCGAGGGCGAGGCATGTCCGGATCACATTCATCTTCTAGTAAGTATCCCGCCGTAGATGAGTATAGCACAGTTTATAGAGACGCTCAAGAGTAAAAGTGCGTTGATGATCTTTGATAGGCATGCAAATTTGAAGTATCAATATGGGAGCAGAAACTTCTGGTGCAGAGGATACTTTGTGGATACGGTAGGAAAGAACGCGAAAATGATCCAGGAATATATTCAAAAAGTTAGAGGAAGACTTGGCCAGTGATCGAATCTCCCTCAAGGAGTATATGGACCCGTTTACGGGTAACAAGAGACAGTAGGCAAAAGAAAACAGCCGCTTTAAGCGGCTGCCTGTAATGGTGATGCGATGTCAAACCAGTACCCCTTCCAGGGGTCAGCAAGTACTGTCCCCTCTGGGGTCTGCGCAAACCACTCGTTTACTAGTGGTCTTGATTTAGTAAAAAATCCACCAGCTGTGCTGGCAAAGAAAAAGCTTTAGCTGTGAACACAATAATCGCTTATTGTAGAAAGAACTGGGCGGAGCTGCCCGCATTGCCCTTGGAGATGATCAGTTTTGCCTGGATGCGCTCCCGCAGTTCGGGCACATGTGAGATGATGCCGACAAGGCGGCCGCCGTTTTGCAGGCTGGTGAGGCAGTCGATTGCCAAGTTGAGCGCCTCGCTGTCAAGGGACCCGAATCCCTCGTCGATGAGCATGGTGCTGAGCTGGATGCCCCCTGCGTGCTGGGAGACGACATCTGCAAGCCCCAATGAGAGGGAGAGGGAGGCGAGAAAGGTCTCCCCGCCCGATAGGGTGGAAACGTGGCGCATTCGCCCGGTGTAGTTGTCAAATACCTCGATATCGAGCCCGTCCGAGTCCGCCCGGGTAATTCGGGACATCCGGTAACGAGAGCCGCTCATCCGGCTGAGCCTTAGATTGGCGAACGCGATGATTTCATCAAAATAGGAGGCGAGAACAAATTTCTCCAGGCTCATTCGCTTCACACCGCCCCGCGCGAGGTCGGTCAGCCGCTTGGTCATGCGGTATTCCTGCTCGAGCTGCTCGGATTTTCTGCGGTTGTGGAGCAGGTTTTGTTCCTGTAGCCGGTTGACAGCGAGTTTTTGGCTCAGAGCATCCTTCTGCTTCTGGATTGCGACCCTTTTGCTGGATGTCTCGTCAAGCTGACGGCACAGCGATTCCAGGTCGGGCAGCTCCTTGCCAGCGAGCCGCTGTTCCAGGCTTTGAAGCAGGAGGGCAGCCTCTTGGAACCGAGCTGTGTGCTCCGCGATTTCCTGTTCTGCCGGAGGGCGTTCCGACACTCTGTGTTTGAGCTGCGGATACTCTTGGTCGAGCCCGGATTGGGACAGGGCAGCGTCAAAGCGCTCCTGTGCCTCAGCGGCGTCCTGCCGCAGCTGAGCGGCGCGGCTCTGCTGTTCGCTCAGCCTGCCCTCCAGCGAGCTCAGCTCTTGCCGACAGTTTTGATAGTCGCGTTCGGTCTGTTTGATTTGTGCTGACAGCGCACCCTGCTCCCTGTTGAGACGTTCGATTAGACCCGGAGAGGAATCGAACAGTCCCCGGCGCGTTGCGGCAATCTGCCCTTTGAGCTGTTCGCAAGCAAGGGCATCCTCTTCGCGCTGCGCAGTCAGCAGGCGAATCTGCTCGGAGCAATCCCCGCTGGGCAGGCCGCCGCCTTCAAACCGACTGGTGAGTTCTGCATGGCGCTGGGTGAGTTCTGTTCGGTCAAGTGGCGCGAGTTGGTTCACTAGCTGGCTTTGTTTTTGTTTTAGGCGGGCAGCCTGCTCCACCAGCCGGTCTCGTTTTGCCTGGTACTGCTGCACCTTCGCCTGGGTGATTCCTTCTGTTGGAGGGGATGCTTTTTGAGGATGGTGCACCGATCCACAGACAGGGCATTTCTCCCCCTCCTGAAGATTTTCTGCCATTGTCCACGCCTGTTCCTCAAAAAAGTGGGTGCATGCCCGCTGGTAGGCCTTTTCCGCATCTGAAAGTGATTTTGCAAGCTGTTCGCTCTCTGTTTGAAGGGCATCGAGCTGTTTAAACTCGCCGAGCTGTTGTTGTAGAAGGTCAAGGGCAAGCCGCTGCTCACAAGCTTCGATTTCCCTAGATGCCTGTTTTATCCGCTGATCGAGGTGATCAAGCTGCTTTTGGGCTGCTGCAATGCCGGCTTTCTGTTCCTCCGCCCGAAGCAGCTCGCGGATCTGTTCCTTGAGACTGTCCTCCTTATAGCGTAGCTGTTCGAGTGCCTGGTAGGAGGGGAGAAGGTTTTCGAGCCGTTCGGTTTGGGTCTGGCGCAGCGCGAGGGTTTTGCGGTGCTCCTCATCAAGCTGCTCCACCCGTTCGATGAGCTGGAGGGTGGACTCTTCGAGCGGGAGGAGTTCCTCGGCTTGGCGCAGCTTTTGGCAGAGGACGGTCAGCTGCTCAATGCGCGGCTGTTCAGCATGGAGTGCATCCAGCTGGAGTTGCAGCTCCTCTCGGCGCGCGAAATCCTGTTTGAGTTGCTCTGCTTCCGCACAGGCGGTTTGCAGCGAGAGCTCGAGCCGGGAAATTCGTGCGGCCTCCCCTTCAAGCTCTTTGAGGCGGTTTGTATCCGCGCTGTTCTGTTCGGACAGCAGCCGGGCTACCTTTGTGAAATCGGGGCAGTCGGACGCCTGCTGCTGTAACAGCCCGGGGGAATCGGTGAGGATGTCAGCGAGCAGCCGTTTGTTTTGTGCGAGCAGGGTTTGATTTTGCTGCTCTGTGGTCCGAGTGCGTTCAAACAGCTTGCCGGTCAGTTTCTGGAAGATTTCAGTGCCAAAAATCTCTCGGAAGGTCGCGGTTTTATCAGAGCTTTTTTCGGTCAGCAGCTTTTGAAACTGACCTTGAGGGAGCATGACGATTTTGCTGAAGTTGCCGCAGTCCAGGCCGATGATTTCGGTTTCGATCAGCTCTTTGATCTGCTTGAGGTTGGTGACCGCCTTGCCGTCGGGGAGGAGCAGTTCTGCCTTGTGCGACACAGTGGTGTAATCACCCCCCCGCTTGGGTTTGAGCTGCTCTGGGCTACGCTGGATGCGGTACACCCTGCCGTTGGATTCAAAGGTGAGTTCCACAAAGCACTGCTGGGAAGGCGGGGCAAAATCGCTTTTAAGGGTGCGGGTGTTTTTGCGACCGCCGCTCGTCTCACCATAGAGCGCAAAGCAGACCGCGTCAAAGATGGTGGTCTTGCCTGCGCCGGTGTCTCCCGAGATCAAAAAGATATCCGCCCCCTCGAGGCAGGAAAAGTCGAGTTGCTGTTCTGTTTTAAACGGGCCGAAGGCGCTCAGTTTAAGGCTTAGAAGTTTCATGCTGCGACCCTCCCAGTTCGTCGAGCAGTTGCCCGATGAGTTTTTTCTGCTCCGGCTGCATCGGCTCCCCAGTGCTGCTCTGATAGAACTCCTCAAACAGCTCGAGTGGGGACTTGCTGAGCACCGCTTCGGCGCCGGAGGCTACGTTGTTGTACTGAATGCGGACATACTGAAGCCCAAGAATGTGGGGGAACGCCCCGCGCAGGCTGCCGATGGCGTCGAGCTGGTACTCCCGATCGGTGAGGTTGACAAAGACGTAGTCGTCCGACGGGGATTTTACCACCTCTGCAAGGGCGCCTTCAACCACCCGCACATCCCGCAGCGGTGCAAAGGTGTGAGCGGAAACCTTGATTTCGTTTTCTCCGATGTCGAGCAGCGTGACTGATTTTTTTTGTTTTGCCTCGCTAACTGAGTATTTGAGAGGGGAGCCGCTGTAGCGCGCGTTGAGAGAGGCCTGCTGCGGCGCGTGAAGATGTCCGAGCGCGACGTAATCAAACATCGAAAAGCGGCTGAGATCCACCGCATCGCTACCACCGACCGATCGTTCCGACTCGGAGAATTGGATGGAGTTTTCGTGAGAATCCGACTGGTTGATCCAAAAACCGTGTGAAATCAGTATATTTTTTCCTCCGCTCAACTCATCGTATAAGAAATGGCGGGCGACAGCCTCCACCGCCTGGTCAAAACTGTGGATGGCCTCATCGGGGAACAACTGCCGTACAGCAGCGGGCTCAAGATAGGGGAGCAAATAGAAGTGCACCTGTCCCAGGTCGACCCGTTTGACGCCCTGTTCAACTGTCCCCTGCAAGTATAGGCCACCCTGTTCAAGAAACCGATTGGAAAACGAGAGCCGCTCCGGGGAATCATGATTTCCCGCTATTGCCAGAACAGGAATCTTTTTTTGCAGCACAACATCGCTCAAAAAACGGTCGAGCAGGGCAACCGCCTGCGCTGAGGGGACTGCCCGGTCGTAGAGATCCCCTGCGATGATGAGCGCGTCCGCCCGCTGCTTCACTAGGAAGGCAGCGAGCTGTTTGAGAAAGTATTCCTGATCCTCCAGAAGGCTGTAGCCGCCCAATGTTCGTCCGATGTGCCAATCTGAGGTGTGGACCACCTTCACGCAACCACTCCTTTTCTTTACATTTTTCCTCTGGTTTGATACAATATAGGATACGGGTTCAGCGTTCCTCCCCCGCTTTAAAGTTGTAAATCGGTTTGATCACTTTGAGGATTTCCGCCGTCGGGCCGATGTTGTCCACAATGTCCTCCATCCTTTTGTAGGCCATGGGGCATTCATCCAGCGTCTCCCGGCTGACCGAAGTCGTGTAGATTTCCGCCATCTCCTTTTTGAACTGGGAGACGGTAAAGCTCTGTTTAGCGTCTGCCCGGCTCATCAACCGTCCAGCTCCATGGGGGGCGGAGCAGTTCCACTCCTCGTTGCCCTTTCCCACACAGATGAGGCTGCCGTCTCGCATGTTGATTGGGATCAGCAGCTTTTCCCCGGCCTGAGCGGACACCGCGCCTTTGCGCAGAATCATCCGGTCAGTGTCGATGTAGTTGTGCACTGTGGTGAACTGCTCCGCCGCCTTGAGCTTCATCCCTTTGAGGATCTCGTGCACCATTGCCCTGCGGTTGAGCATGGCGTACTGCTGCACCAGTTTCATGTCGTGGATGTAATCCTCAAAAAGCCTGCCTTCGACATAGGCAAGTGGAGCGGGAATCTGGGTCTGCTTGGTGTGCTTGCGCTTTTTCACTGCGGCGGAAGTCTCCTTTTGTCTTCCCTCCGCCTTGAGCTGCGCGATCAGCTGTTGGATGTCCGCCTGACTGCTCTTGTTGAGAACGGCATAGCCCTCGTTTTGGTAGTACTTCGCGACCTCCAACCCGAGGCGGCGGCTGCCCGAGTGGACGACCAAATAGAGGGCGCCCTCGCTATCCCGATCCACCTCAATGAAGTGATTGCCCCCGCCGAGGGTGCCGAGGCTTTTTTCTGCCCGGATTGGATCAATCGCGTCAAAACAGCGCAGCTGTGAGAGGTCGACCTGTTCAAAATAGGGGTGCGCCTTATCGCGGATCGAAAATCCGGAGGGAATTTTTTCGTAGATGAGCTTGTCGAGCTTTTGCAGCTCAATGTGCTTTTGTTCGAGCCGCACCGTCTCCATACCACAGCCGATGTCCACCCCCACGAGGTTGGGGACGACCTTGTCGGTGATTGTCATGGTGGTGCCGACGGTGCAGCCAGCGCCCGCGTGTACGTCGGGCATCAGCCGGATACGGCTGCCTTTTGTAAACTCCTGATTGCACAGCTGGATGATCTGAGCAATCGACGCTTCGTCCACAACATCGGTGTAGACAGTGGCGGAGTTGTATTTTCCGTTAAGGGTGATCAAAAAAACGCCTCCTCTGCGTTATCCTGTGTATTTTCGTTGTATGGGTACAAAAAAAGAGCGCTCCCCACGTTCAGAAGCGCTCGAAATCATCCAATTATCCGCACCGGCTGGTTATGGCCTGATTGGACAACTGGGCTCCTGAAATGGGATCATTGTTTTGCTCGTTTTAAAATAGTTTGTCACAGTGTCCACCCGCCTTTCAAATAAATTAGTTTTAATTATAGCAAATCCGGCTGAGCAAGTCAAGTTTTTAGAATCGAGGGTGTATTTTATGCCGCTTTTTCACTGTAATTTCTTTTCAAAAATCCTCCGCACCACCACCAGAGTGGTGGTATCCCTTCCGTCTCCGTCAAGTGCGGCGACCGCTCACCTGAGCTTGGATGAAATCTATCCCGCCGGCCAGGCGCATCAGCTGCTCTACCTGCTGCACGGGATGAATGGGGATGAGACGAGCTGGCTGCGCAAGACCAATGTGGAGCGATACGCGCAGGACAGCGGGATCGCCTTGGTGCTGCCATTTGGGGAAAACAGCTTTTACACCGACATGGCGCACGGCCTCGCCTACTTTACCTATCTGACCGAGGAGCTTCCCCGTTTTGTGCAGGCCAATTTTCCAGTGTCATCCAGGCGGGAGGATACCTTTATCGCCGGCCTCTCGATGGGAGGATATGGCGCCTGCAAAGCGGCGCTCCGCTATCCTGATCGGTACGCGGCGTTCGCCTCCCTCTCCGGCGCGGTCGATATCGAGCAGGTGGCCGAGTATTCCGAACAATTTGATATGAGTGAAATGATGCGCAACACCGTTGGGAGCGTGGAAGCCTGCCGAGAGGGGGAGAACAACCTGTTCACTCTCGCAGGGCGTCTTGCCGGATCGGAGGAGCAGGTTCCCAGCGCCTATCTTAGCTGCGGCACCGAGGACGAGCTCTGTATTGATATGAATCGCAGGCTGCGGGACTGCTTTGAGCGCAACAACCTTCCGCTGACCTATGTGGAACGGCCCGGCGGGCATGAGTGGGGGCTGTGGGATGAGCAGATCCAGCAGGTGCTCGCCTGGCTGCCGCGCTGATTTCTCTGTCCTGGATTGAATTTCGGTCCTGGTTTCTCGAAGCCATCGGAAGCATGCCAGAGGAGACGGACAGGATTTGCCTGCGTGCCGGATTGCGAGCTCTATACTGGAAAACTCACCAGGCCGGGGGATTTTGCTGGCTGAGTAGCTCTGACGCGAATGAGGAGCGTACTGAGGACCCCGGATATTTCGTCAGGACGGATAGAATCAAAAAGCAGGGGACAACCAAATGGTTGTCCCCTGCTTTTTCTGTTTTCGTCTGATGCGGCCCCGCAACACTGGTGATGAAAAAAGCCTCAGCAAAAAACAGCTGATGTAGAAAAGAAACGGGGTGGTGACCGCGTCGCTGTATCCCGTCAAAAGGTTTTGAAGGTTGGAGAAAAAGCATCCGGCGCCTTAGCAGTGTTCGATAGGAAATTCCAAATATCCGCCGCTGACTACCAGGTCGGTGGCAAAATCAGCGATCGCCCGGGAGGCAGCATCGTAACTGTAGAGATTTAAAACGGTGCCGTCCTTATAGCGGTCCCCGACGTACAGCTTGATTGTTGCGGGGGCGGGCAAACTGCCGCGGTGACGGAAGGTGATCGCTATCGCATTTTCTTGTTCAAAAAATTGAGCCAGGACAGGGTCAGGCTCGGCGTCCAGCGATAGGGCGAGATTGACATCGATAGTGCGTTCACGGATTTCTTTGTTATTAAATATCCACGCGTACTTCGTCGACCCATTCTCATTGAGAATGCGGAAAGTGAGTTGTTTGTCCACGTTTTTTGCGCTGTTGAAGATTTCCTGTGAAGCAACGTCCGGCTGTGATAACCTGATGTTCGTTTTCCCCTTATTCAAATTTTTTTCCAGCACTGCCTGCTTCATGGTGTTCCGCCTTTCCTAGATGGTTGCATATTCTTTCACTATTTACTTATAAATATAACATTGTTTGACAAAATAAGCAATAGTTACTTGGATTATTTTTCCAGGTTTTTTTAAAAAAAAGAATATTAAATTTTAGGGCAAACCCTTGACAAAGAGAAATTCGTAATATATAATAATAGTAATAATTATTAATATTTTATATTTTGGAAGGGTAAGTGATATGAAATATTCAAAACAGCGTGAGCTGATCCTCAAAACGGTGCGGGAAAACCGGGTGCACCCAACTGCTGATTATGTATATCATTTTTTGAAAAAGGATCACCCCAATCTTAGTCTTGGCACAGTCTACCGCAACCTCAACCTGCTCTCTGAAAACGGAGACATCCGTAAAATCTGCATTCCCAATGCTCGCGATCGGTTTGATGGCCGGATGGATCGGCATTACCACATGGTGTGCCAAGAGTGTGCAGAGGTGTTCGACATAGAACTCAACTGTTTGAGCAAGCTCGAAGAGGAGATTTCCTCCCGGACCGATTTTACTGTCCATGGATACGACGTCATCATAACTGGCGTTTGTCATACCTGTCAACACAAACTGAATGAATCGAAGAAAGAGGTAAGTTAATATGAATTTAAAAGGAACAAAAACAGAAGCAAATCTCGCCACTGCATTCGCAGGGGAATCCCAGGCACGCAACAAATACACCTATTATGCATCCCAGGCAAAAAAAGAAGGCTATGAGCAGATTGCTGCAATTTTTCAGGAAACTGCCAACAACGAGAAGGAACACGCGAAAATCTGGTTTAAGCTGCTGCACGACGGCATTGGAGACACCGCTGAAAACCTGAAAGATGCGGCGGAGGGCGAAAACTACGAGTGGACTGATATGTACGCTAAATTTGCAGAGGAAGCAAGGGAAGAAGGATTTACGAAGATTGCATTTCTGTTTGAATCGGTTGCAAAGATCGAGAAAGAGCATGAGGACCGTTACAAAGCGCTGATCAAAAACCTTCAGGATGGAGCAGTTTTTGAAAAAGACGGTGAATTCGCCTGGATCTGCCGTAACTGTGGACACATCCACTTTGGAAAATCCGCTCCGTCGGTCTGCCCGGTCTGCGCACATCCCCAGGCATATTTTGAACTGCGCTGCGTCAATTACTAAACCGCACAGGATCGAAGGCGAATTTTTTTTTCACACAATCGATTTTATCGACACACTCCAAGCCTAGCGAAAGCTAGGCTTTTTTGTATAGAAAGAAAACCACATGCTGGGCGAGTGGTTCAAAAGCAGCCTAATGATATAGGAAAAGTTCCCGGAATTGCGATACAAGTACCTCAGTTCCGGGAATTTAGGCGCTGAGGGTGCTGTGAAGACACAGCGTGGAAGAATGCGAAAAAGGAGTAGGTACAACATCAGATAGAGGAAGAACAAGCAGAGGAACAACTGACGATGGGGAATATCTGAGCCGGATTACAGTCGGCAAGGAACGAAACTCTCGCGGCTGTCAGACCGTACTTGAGCACAGGAGGAGCCTGCTAGTATCAAAGGGCTTTGCTCGTCTATGAAGAATCCCTGGCTTTGCCGGGGGATTACTATTGTGTACAAAGCAGTTGCACCCGCCCAGGCGGAGAATGCAAGCCCGGTATGACGAGAAAATTCCAAGCAGCTCGGAGTTGAAGCAGTGCATTCACGGTTTTTGGTACTCGCACCAATGAGAAACAGCCGCCAGTGGCCGCAGCTCTGTTGGCAGAAGAGATCACGCCTGACATTGTGCTTGGAAAAAGGGGAGCTGTTTGAGGCAAATCGTTTCGTTCTGGATGACCGCAAAACTTAGCCTCCTCAGTCCCCGAGACCGGCGACCTTTCTACACAGTTTTTCAAGCGCTGTATTCTGCTGACGGAAACAGATACGAATAGGACATTTTTTGAAAAAAACAAATTGATAGATAAAAAAAGGATGAATTTCACAAAAAATGACTAGCGTTAGACAAAAATAATCGAGACAAATTGATTTTTTTGTGTCATAATATGCATAAAAGGATTGTTTTCGAAACAAAAAGGAGATGATCAAATTGCACACCGTCTATATATCCCATCCGCGTTTCCAACAAATTAAACATCTTCTGCGTTACTGCTCCAATTTGATCCTCCTTGAACACCCCTTGATCAGCGAAGCCCCCCTGCCTTCGGGAACGTTTGACATACTGATTACCGACCGGATTCCGGCGTGGTCTCTCACTGCCCTTCCGTTTCAGACAATTTTACTCAGCGACTCGGAGTGCTTTGAGGAGGCGGTCGAGGCACTCAACGCAGGTGTAACCCGCTTTCTGTTGTGGAAAGACAGAGAAAAACTCGCGGAATTTGTTCGCCAACTGGTCTCTGAACGCGATGTACCTGCAAGCTATGCAGCTTGTCCTGGACCGGATTTTCAGGCACTCTGCCTGGACGCTCTCCTCCATCCCAATTTGTCGGAAGAATTTGCCCAAATGATTGTCAGCTCTTCAGGGCTGAACCTCAATTGGAACAGTTATACCGTATTCGCTGTCGAGATCGTTTCATTTGAATTAAATAAGCGACAGTTTGAAGAACTCCAAAAAAAGATCTTTCGGGAAATGGTTGCTTTTACTCCTCCCTACTATCTGCTGTTTTTTCAGCCCAACTTGAGGATTATCGGTTTGGTGCGGGATTTGGAAGAGCATGTTTCAGATCGGAAGGATCAATGTCAGCTGATAAAACGGGAAATTGCACGGATTGAGAGGGAAAATCACTGTTTGATTCACTTTGGAATCGGCCAGACTGTCCGTTCTCTCACTGAGCTCAGCATCTCTTATCAAACTGCCCTGCGCCATACCATCTACGACCTCGATCTGGAGCAGCCGGGAATAGCTGGATCTTATGAATTTGGTTCCCTGCCGGATCTGCGCCTTTTCCCGGTAGAGCTTGCAGATGTCATTGGGGAGAAAATCTGTCAGAACGAGCCGTACCAGGAGGAATTCCTTCAGATTATTCAGGCTCTTGCCGACTACCGCGGCATCCAGCAGGACGGGCTGAAGTTCAGTTACCTCGATTTGGTCTACCGTGTGAGTTGGAAGGCGATCCATTACCATTTTATGATACAGAGCGAGCAGACCCCTTATTTGATGCGGTTCCATGCCATCAATACACTGCGCGATTTCAAACTTTGCTCCGAGGACTTTTTGGATGCGATAAGCAGCTTGGTGCGGCGTAAAAGCCTGACCCATTCTCAGGCTCTGGTTGACAAGGCGAAAAAATATGTTGAAAACCACTACCAGGACCCAGAATTGAGCTTGCAGGAAGTGGCACAGCATGTCTTTGTCACCCCGCAGTACCTCTCCCGTTTGTTTAAAGGGGTTGTCAAGGTATCCTTTACCGAATATGTGACCCATTACCGGATGCAAAAGGCGGTTTCGCTGCTCGAGGATGTCTCATCCAGTATCCACACCGTCGCGTCTGAGGTGGGATACCACGATTCCAAATATTTTGCGGTCTGTTTTAAAAAGAGCATTGGGCTCTCTCCAACTGAATTTCGAAAAAACCCACATTGTAGAAAGCGGCCGCTTTCTGTGGAATCCTCTTTGGAGCTTTAAAATATTAGATAAACTGATTAAAAATTTCAACTTTTTTACAAAAAAAAGATGTTATAATGATATATGGCTCAAATCCTGAGAGGGGATCCGTTTTCGAGGAGGTGAATAAACTGCGACAGACAGTGTCTGCCATGAGAGGTCCTTTTCAATTTACATAGAGCATTCTAACAAGAAATCAAATGAAAAAGAGGAGGTTCCAAATGAAAAGAAAAATTCTAGCAGCTATTCTGTCAGTTACAATGCTGTTCTCGGCTATGAGTTCGGGCATTTCGGTACTCGCTGCCGGAGCACCAGCAGCTTCTGCTGCCATTGCGACTGAACTCAGCAATCTGCCGCAGGCGGATGGCAACACACTGCGTATGTGGTACACCAAACCAGCCTCCAACTGGACCAACGACTGCCTCGTCATCGGCAACGGCTCGACGGGCGGCGTTCTGTTCAGCGGAGTAGGAAGAGACCGGGTACACTTTAACGAAAAGACGCTGTGGAACGGCGGACCGGGTTCGGTCTCCAACTACAACGGCGGCAACCGGACCATCCCCACCACCAAAGAACAGCTCGACGCAATTCGCGAGCAGGCCGACGACCACTCCACCTCCGTATTCCCGTTAGGGACGGGCGGCGTGAGAGACTTTATGGGCAACGGCTCGGGCATGGGGCAGTACCAGGATTTCGGTGACCTCTACCTCGATTTCTCCAAAACAGGTATGACAGATGCAAACGCCACAAACTATGTGCGCGATCTTGACATGAGAACCGCTGTCTCGTCTCTCAACTACGACTATGACGGAGTGCACTACGAGCGCGAGTACTTTGTCAGCCATCCGGACAAGGTTATGGCAGTTCGCCTGACCGCCTCGGAAGCGGGCAAACTCACCTTTGACGCCTCGGTAGCGGCGGCATCCGGCCTGACCACAACTGCGACCGCGCAGGACGGACGGATCACCCTCGCCGGCACTGTGCGCAACAACGGGATGAAGTGCGAGATGCAGGCGCAGGTGATCAACGAGGGAGGTACCCTCACCAGCAACGATGACGGCACTGTTTCGGTTGAGGGTGCAGATGCGGTTACCATCGTCCTGACGACCGGCACCGATTATGCAAACGACTGGCCGACCTACCGCACCGACGATCCCCACGACGAACTCACCGCAACGGTTGACGCGGCGGCGGCAAAATCGTATCAGGAACTCAAGGACGCTCATCTGGCAGATTATCAGGAGCTGTTCTCCCGTCTCGAAATCGACCTGGGCGGCGAATGTCCGCAGGTGCCGACTGACGAGATGATGAAGGCCTATCGCCGCGGCGAGACAAGCCATGCGGCAGAGGAAATGGTCTACCAGTTCGGCCGTTACCTCACCATTGCCGGTTCCCGCGAAGGGGATGAGCTGCCGACCAACCTCTGTGGTCTCTGGCTCATTGGCAGTGCGGGCAGCTACTGGGGCGCGGACTTCCACTTCAATGTCAACGTCCAGATGAACTACTGGCCCGCCTACCAGACCAATCTCGCTGAGTGCGGATCGGTCTTCACCGATTACATGGAATCCCTCGTGGAGCCGGGCCGTGTCACAGCGGGCGCTTCCGCTGCTCTTCCGACCGAGCCGGGCACCCCGATCGGCGAAGGAAACGGCTTCCTCGTCAACACCCAGAACAACCCGTTCGGCTGCACCGCGCCGTTCGGCAGCCAGGAATACGGCTGGAACATCGGCGGTTCCTCCTGGGCACTGCAGAATGTGTATGATCAGTATCTCTACACAGGCGACAAAGAGCTGCTGAAAAATAAAATCTATCCGATGCTCAAAGAGCAGGCGAACTTCTGGAACCAGTTCCTGTGGTACAGCGATTACCAGGGTCGCCTCGTCGTCGGTCCGTCTGTTTCGGCAGAACAGGGCCCGACCGTCAACGGCACCACCTACGACCAGTCGATTGTGTGGGAGCTCTATAAAATGGCGATCGAAGCTTCCGAAATCCTCGGCGTAGATGAAGACCAGCGTGCAGTTTGGGAAGACAAGCAGTCCCAGCTCAACCCGATCATCATCGGTTCCCAGGGTCAGGTCAAGGAGTGGTACGAAGAATCCACCCTCGGCAAAGGCCAGGTAGACGATCTTGCAGAAGTCAATATCCCGAACTTTGGAGCGGGCGGAAGCGCCAACGCGGGTTCTGTGCACCGTCACACCTCTCAGCTGATTGGCCTGTACCCCGGTACTCTGATCAACCAAGACACTCCCGAGTGGATGGATGCGGCTGTGGTTTCCCTCCAGCAGAGAAACATGGGCGGAACCGGCTGGTCCAAAGCACATAAAATCAACATGTATGCGCGGACAGGCCGTGCGGAAGACACCTACTCCCTGGTCACCGGTATGATCGCTGGCAACCAGAACGGTATCCTCGACAACCTGCTCGACTCCCATCCGCCGTTCCAGATCGATGGTAACTACGGTCTCACAGCGGGTATGAACGAGATGCTCATCCAGAGCCAGGCAGGCTACACCGAGTTCCTTCCGACGCTGCCGCAAGCGTGGGCAACCGGAAGCATCAGCGGCGTCATGGCGCGCGGCAACTTTGAGATTGATATGGATTGGTCCAACGGCGAAGCCGACCGGTTTGTGATCACCTCAAAAGTCGGCGGAACCTTTACCGGCGAATACGACAACCTCGCAGCCTACACGGTAAAAACATCCGACGGTACCCCGGTGGAGACCACCAAACTTTCGGACAGCAGAATTTCGTTTGAAACCACCGAAGGCGAAAGCTACATCATCGACTTCAACAACACTCCGACAAAGCTCCAGCTGCAGATTGACGACGCAAAAGAGATCGCTTCGCAGATGCAGGAAGATATCCTGAGCACAGCGAAAGCAGCCCTCGAAAGCTGCATCGCAGAATCTGAGCAGATCATTGAAAACCAAGAAGCTGATAAATACTACGACCAGAAGGTTCTCCTCACAGAGGCATGCAAGACCGCGAATGCGGCGATCAGCCTGAAAGATGCCTACACAGCGGGCAGACTCGCTTACGGCGATGTCGATCCGGATGAGACTTGGGCGACCTACCAGCAGCTTGCCGCAGACCTCAAGGTTCAAATTGACGCAGCGGTAGAAGTGCTGACCCGTGAGGGGGCAACTGCTGCGGATTACAGCGCAGTGCAGGCAGCTCTCACCGCTGCAACCACGGCGCTGACCGGACTCAGCGACCGTCTGACCGTTTCCATCTCGCCGCAGGGCGGGCAGGTCAACGCAGGACAGCAGGTCACCCTTTCGAGCGAGTTCAGCGACCTGCAAATCCGCTACACCACCGACGGCAACGAGCCGATGAGCTTCTCCAACATCTACACCGCTCCTCTGACTGTTCCGACCGGCGGCATGGTCGTCAAAGCGGCGCTTTACAGCGGAACCCGTCGGATGAGCGACGTCTATACCGCTTCGTTCATTACCGGCACCCTCGGTGAAAATGTCGCGCCTACAGCGACCGAAGTCATTGAGGACAACAACTATGGTTCTGGCTATGACGGAAAACAGGCGGTTGACGGAAACACCTACACCCGCTGGGCAACGGTAGACAACACCAACGCTGTCACCCTCGAACTGGTCTTCGCACAACCGGTCACGGTTGATTCCGCAGCGATTAGACAGTACTATTACAACGGAAAGAACGATATCACCAACTTCAACATCGAATACTGGAACGGAACCGATTGGGTTGCCGCGCTCACAGGTGCTTCGATGGACAGACAGAGCAATAAGACTTTCGGCTTTGAAGAGTTCACAGCGGACCGCATCCGTCTGAATATTTTGGCCGGAACCAATCCTTCCATTTGGGAATTCGAGCTCTACAAACCGGTGAAGGTTGACCCGATTGAAACCAACAAGACCATCCTTGAAAAAGTCATCGCAGGCGCAAAAGCGGCGATCGACAGCGGCGAGGTGGACAAGGCAATCGAAAGCGTGCGCAACAGCTTCATGGAAATGTACAACTATGCAGTTGCAGTCAACGAAAACCCGACCTCTGACCAGGAAACCATCGACCGCAGCTGGGTAGCCCTCATGACCGAGATTCACAAGCTCGGCCTGATCGCGGGTGACAAGACCACCCTGCAGGAGCACTACGACTACTACAGCCAGCTCGATATGGACCGTTACATGGACGGCGCAGAGAAGGACAACTTCCTCGCTGCACTGGACGGAGCGCTCAAAGTCCTGAACGACGGGGATGCCATGGATGCTGAGATTTCCGCGGCAGATACAGCGCTCGTCGCAGCGGCAAATGCGCTTGTGCTCCGCGGCGACAAAGAGGCGCTCCAGACCCTCGTGGATTCCACCCAAGGCTATGTGCAGGACCGCTATGTTCCCTCCCTCTGGGCGGAATTCCAGGCAAAACGCGACGCGGCAAACGCTGTTCTTGAGGAAGCGAATGTAACGCAGGAACAGGTGGACGAGGCGATGAACAACCTGCTCACCGCAATGCTGAACCTGCGCTACAAAGCGGACAAGAGCGTGCTTGAGGCCCTGGTCTCCGACGCGGGCAAACTCGACCTGAATGGATTCAGCAAGGCGAGTGTCGATGCGTTCAACGCAGCTTACGCTGACGCACAGGCAGCACTCGCGAATGAAGATCTCTCCGAAGACGACCAGGCGGTTGTAGACGGCGCAGTAGCAGGCCTGCAAAAAGCAATTGAAGGCCTCACCTACAGCGACGGAACACCCGCAGGAATCTCAGTCAACGGCGACGGCAGCATTCGCACAACCGGAGCATCCGCCAAAACAGGCGAGACAGTCCCGGTCGCAGCCGCAGCAGCAATGCTCCTGATAGCAGGAGCCGCAGTAATGCTCGGCCGCAAAAAACGCAGCTAGTCTTTGAGTTTCTCATTTCACGCAAAACGCTCTGGCCTCCGGACCAGGGCGTTTTGCGTTGTGAGAATACAAAACCTTTTTAGAAATGTTCAACCATCCATCAACTTCCCATCACATAAACTAGGTATACTAAAACCAGTCCAAGAGAGGTTCTCTCCCCAAAGGACCTTCCTGGAATTCCTTTTCATTTTAATCTCCTTTCCCATTTCCCGAGGACCCATCCCCATGGGTCCTCTTTTTTGTATACAGAAAACCACGCGCTGAGCAACTTCATAAGAAGACGATTTCCGCTGATGAGGAAAGGAGGACTCGTTCTACTGGAAAAAAGACTTGTGGTCTGACAACTGCGAGGAACAACAGGCAAACATTAAAATCAACGACCCAAACAGCTTGTTACAGAGCCTGCCCCTTAGGACATACGCAAATATCACAGCTCCGGCGAAAAGAGAACCTGGAAGAGCTTAACAGGTCTCGGGTGGTATCAACCTGTGGACGGTTCTACATTGCGTCCTCGCTAAGAGGTGGGAGAAAACCTGAGAACAGGTTTCGACTGGAAATAGATCAAAATGATACAGGCAGAAGTGTGCCCGAATCATCTGCATGCTGGCAAAGACTGCCTAAGACTGCGATATTCAGTTTCATGGGGCATCTCACAGGGAAGAGCAACCGGATGATCTGTGAAAAGAATCCTATCGGAATCTGAAATTGCGGTGCAGAGGATATTGCCTAGAAATAGCGGGGAAGAAAGCAAAACAGATACAAAACATTTGGAAGAAAAACTAGATAAAATTTTTAAACAGCTTGTCTACAAGTAGCAACCCTTTCGCAACTATCAGACCACACTAACGTAACGTGACACCTGTCATTTTGGGATTTGCCTGCTATGGGAAATGCCCCTGCTCCGCCGGGAGATCTTTATTTGTAGTTTTAACAAGGGGCTAAGTCGGAAAAGACCTAAGCTTTCAGCATTGTGGAAAGTAAAGGACAAAAATCGTTTTGCCAGGGTGAAGGGGCCATATCTGCCTTAGAAATTACGGTGCGCGTGATACAGCCGAGAGTTTTCAGTTCCTCTATGATGCCCATTTAAGGCTGGGCAAAGTTGATGTACAGCTGTCGTTTGAAAACAGAACCAACTGTTGGCAGGACAACGCCAAGCTTTTTCACGCAACCATATAGATACATGTGGGGAACTTCCTCGACCGCCGTGGTGATGCAACTCATGGCGGTTATTTTTTTGTTCTGTGAACGGCTCGCACCACTCCGACTGCCCGCAGAATTGATACCAATTCGCCGCGTCTTACTCCTCTCGGTAGGGTTGGTATCAGCTTACCGCGTATACTCTTCCCTGCAGGATTGGTATCAGCTCGTCGTGTCTTACTCCTCTCCGTGGAGCTGACATCAGTTCACCACGGTATACTCCTCTCCGTAGAGCTGACATCAGTTCGCCACGATATACTCCTCTCCGTGGAGCTGACATCAGTTCGCCACGGTATACTCTTCTCCGTGGGGTTGGCATCAGTTCGCCGCGTCTTACTCCTCTCGGTAGGGTTGGCATCAGCTCACTGCGTTATACTCCTCCTCGTGGGGTTGACATCAGTTCGCCACGGTATACTCCCTCCGTGGGGCTAACATCAGTTTATCACGGTATACTCCTCTCCGTGGAGCTGCCGTCAGTTCACCGTGGTATACTCCTCCCGCGGAGTTGACACCAGTTCGCTGCGTTTTTCTCTGCCCCTCATTTGGGCTAGCCGCTTTGGCTGCTCTGGAAAGTTTGAGAAAGTTGACAAGTCTTTCCCGGAAAAATGGCATATCCCAAACAGCTTGGGCATAAGATTATAGCACAATGGCGCGCGGCTACTAAAATAAACTGAATAAGGAGCGGAATCAGATGGAGCTAAATCTCACTCATGAAATGATTAGCATAAATGAAACGATTTTCGACGGAATGGTGGAGCAGCCGGTGGAACTCGACTACACCCTGCCCGACTATTACCCGAGCATCTTCAAAGTGCTAAAATGTCGTATCTGCCCCAAGGTGTATTCCTGCCGGACCTCGGGCGACAAACTGGTAATCGACGGGGTGATCAGCCTCAAACTTCTCTACCTCGACGAGGACAGCAATCAAATCCATTCCATTGAACAAAAGCAGCCGTTTTCCAAAACGGTCGACATGCGGGGAGAGGCGCACAACCCGATCATCTCCTATTCTGCCAAGGGCGACTACCTCAACTGCCGCGTCATCAACCCGAGACGAATTGACCTGCGGGGAGCTGCGAGCATCTACATCAAAGTGTGCGAGCAGCAGGAGGAACAGGTCGTCGCAGGCGCCGAGGGCATGGGAATGCAGCTGAATAAATCGAGCATGAGCATGGGCAGCGAACACCTCTGGGCTACCAAGCAGTTCAGCATTGAAGAGCAGCTCGACGTCGGCTATGGCAAGCCCCCGGTTGGAGAAATCCTCTCCTGTGAGGCAACTGCTTTTGCCAACGACTGCAAAGTCATCTCCAACAAGATTGTCACCAAAGGGGAGGTCTGCCTTCACATCCTCTACCGTCCGGACAGTGACGACGGGGCGCTGCAGGTGTCCGACCAGACCCTGCAAATCAGCCAGATCATCGACCTGCCCGGGGTGGACGAATCCTACCAGTGCTGCACGACATTCGACGTCACATCCATCCGGGTGGAGCCCGACAACGACGCGGAGGGAACAATCCATGTGGAACTCGACATTACCGCCTGCTGCGACGCTTTCCGAAACAAAGAGATGCAGGGCGTCTGCGACGCTTTTTCGACGCTTTACGAGACCGCCCTAAGTTCAAAAGAAGTCAGGACAGAAAAACTGCTCAGCCTCTTTTCGGACACGGTGAGCCTCAAGGAGACATTTGAAGTGCAGAACCTCCAGGAGTTGTGCGACGTCTGGTGCACCGTCTCCAATCTGATCGGGACTGCTGAGTGCGACAGCATCGGGTTTACGGCGGATTTGAACGCCGTGCTCATCGGCTTTGACAACGAGAACCTCCCCTGTGCCGTTGAAAAGACCATCCCGATTGAATTTCGGTTTGCCTCTGAAACCCCGCTCGAGCCGGGCGCGATGGTCATTGCGCACGCTGAACCCTGCTCAGCTGAGGCATCCCTCAACGGAGACTCTGTCGAACTGCGGGTGTCGCTCTATGTCTGCGGCAGGGTGTGCGCTGAGGCGAGAACCCGGGTGCTCACTGACATCTCGGCGGACGACTCGCGACCCAAGGAAAAGACAGCAAACTGCGCCCTCACCATCTACTACGCGGACGGCGGGGAGCAGGTATGGGACATCGCCAAACGCTACAACACCTCAGTCAGCGCCATCATGGAGGAAAACAACCTGGACGGGGACACCATCCGCGAGCGGGAGATGATTCTCATCCCGATTGTAGAGTAAACAGGTTCCGCTGCACTGCGCGGCGGAAGCGTGCCGATCGTGCGCAACCCATGCTGTAAATAAGGAGGTTACCGAATCGTATGGAAAACAGCAGTATCTATCAGGACATCGCCAAGCGCACCGACGGGGATATCTACATCGGAATCGTCGGCCCCGTGCGCACGGGAAAGTCCACCTTTATTAAAAAGTTTATGGAAACCCTGGTCATTCCCCACATAGACAGCGCCTTCCGCAAGGAGCGCGCAACCGATGAGCTGCCCCAGTCTGCGGCGGGCAAGACGATCATGACCACTGAACCGAAGTTCATCCCCGAAGAGGCGGTCAAGGTCGTGCTCGACGACAACGCCGCGTTTAATGTCCGCCTCATCGACTGTGTGGGCTACATCGTCCCGAGCTCCCTCGGCTATATTGAAAATGAGATGCCCCGCATGGTCATGACCCCTTGGTTTGAAAAAGAAATTCCCTTTAATATGGCGGCTGAGGTGGGCACCCAAAAGGTCATCACCGAGCATTCCACCATTGGCCTTGTCATCACGACGGACGGAAGCATCAGCGACATTCCGCGCGACGAATACGAAGAGGCGGAGGAACGCGTCATCGCCGAACTCAAGGAGATCAACAAGCCGTTTATCGTCCTGCTCAACTGTGAGAACCCCGGTTCTTCCGCCTCACGGTCCCTTGCGGAGGAACTCAGCGACAAGTACGGCGTGACCGTTCTGCCGGTCAACTGCCTCGAACTCAACGAAGCTGACATCCGTGAAGTGCTCAAACAGGTCCTGTTCCAGTTCCCGGTCAAGGAAATCCAGGTGGATATGCCGCGGTGGATCACCATGCTCAAAAAGGACCACTGGCTCAAGAGCGATTTGTTCGACCGCATCAAAGTGATTTACCGCGACATCGCCCACATTTGGCAGGTGCGCCCCAAGCTCGACGCGATGAAGGAGTGCGAGCACGTTTCGTCGTGTGACGTGGACTCAATCGACCTCGGAAGCGGCTCGGCAAAGATTCGTATCCTGCTCAACCCCGATTTGTTTTACACCATCCTCGGCGAGACGACAGGAATCCAGATCGACGGCGAAGCCGGCCTGATGCCCTGCATGATCGAGCTCGCCGAAATCAAGAAAAAGTACGAGAAAGTCGCGGGCGCACTCGAAGAGGTCGAGGCGACTGGTTACGGCATTGTGATGCCGTCGCTCGACGAGCTCACCCTTGAGGAGCCCGAGATGGTCAAACAGGGGGGAAAATACGGCGTGCGCCTTAAGGCGAGCGCCCCGTCCATCCACATGATGCGTGCGGACATCACCGCCGAAGTCAACCCCATTGTGGGCAGCGAGAAGCAGTCGGAAGAGCTTGTGATGTATCTGCTCAACGGCTATGAGGAGGATCCGCAGAAGCTGTGGGAGTCCAACATCTTTGGAAAATCGCTGCACGACCTCGTCAACGAGGGACTGCACAACAAGCTCTACCGGATGCCCGCCGATGCGCGGCTCAAGCTTCAGGAGACCATCGAGAGGATCATCAACGAGGGCTGCGGCGGCCTGATCTGCATTATTCTTTAAGAAAAAAGCGTCTGCAAGGATTGCAGGCGCTTTTTTCTGCATGGGCAGGGCGTGTAAAAAAGCTTTTATAGGAATGCGGCGGCTTTGAAAAAGGGAATAGGCGTTTGCCGTCGGTCCCAACTGCAAACGCCTATTTTTCTTGGTTTTGATAGAGCTTTTCGTATTTTTTGAGCAGGTCTTCGACCGCCTCGTCGAACAGCCTTGATTTTGGAATTCTCGTTTTATCCGCTAGATCATTCAATGATTCCATCAGCTCATTTTTGATCGAAGAGGTAAAGCGTGTGCGGTATTTTAACATGGGCTCTGGCATTGGATTCCCTCCCTCATCTGTATCTCTATTATTATACAGACAGCATCATAATATTACAATTGGTGCTATATGTTGCTATTTTATTTAAAATAGTGTATAATAGTGCTAGTATGAGGAGGGATCAGCATGGAAGAAAATAGCTGCAAAGACTGCTTCTTTTTTCACAAAATCTATCTGAAATCCAGGTTTGAGGAGTGCTACCGATCGTTTGGTTACGGTATTTGTCTGATCAGCCCATATGAAGTGGTGTTTGCATCCTGGTCGTGCGATCGGTTTCGGCCGCTTGACGGAAAGTGGATTCTGGAGATGGGAAAAAAGTATGCGGCCAGAGCAAAGAAGCCGCCGGGTGAAGATGAAAAAAACAAGGGGTAGCATTCGTTGGGGGAACAAAAAAATGACAGCCGGGCAGTTCTGCCCGGCTGTCGTTTTTGCTGTCTCAATCAGCGTTTTCTTTTGGATGTCAGAGCGCATGCCGCGCCGATGAGGGCGAGGACTGCAAATCCCGCTGCGAGCGGCGCTGTATCGCCGGTCTTGGGAGAGGAGCCCGCACTGGTGAGAGAGGCATCCCCGTGCACAGTGGGCGCAGGAACGACTGACTCACAGGTGAGCTGATCGATTGCAGCCTGCAGGTTGTCCGCTGCCTCGTCCACACCCGCCTGCTCTGCGTTTTGGTCGTTCAGAGCTGCTTCTGCTTCGGCTTTCGCAGAGGCAAAGGCGGCGACGCTGGCTTCGGTGTAGACCGACAGGTCGATTTTGTCTGCACGCGCAAGGACAGCTTCCAGAATGGATTTGTCCGCCTTGTAGCGCAGGTTCATCATCGCGTCGAGCAGTGCGCTGTGCGCCGCGTCGACTTCGCCCTGCAGTGCGTCCTGATCTTCGAGCACTGCCTGAGCTGCTGCAAGCGCTGTGGTAAACGGCTGAGCTGTCGCAGGGGTGTAGTTGTCGATGTTGTCATGGAAGCTGTTACCGAGTGTAACTAGGGATGCAAGGGCCGCTTTGTCGCCCTGAATGAATCCGAGCTTGTGGATCTCTGTCATGAGGGTCTGCCAGGCGAGGTCGACCTGCTGCTGGGTTGCACTGAGAGAGCTGTTGATCTCCTGCGCCTGATCGAGCGCTGCGGTAAAGGAGGCCTGCACTGAGCCGATGACCTGACTGAACGACGGGGCGTTTTTCTGCGCAACTGCGTAGTCAATGACTGCCTGCAGAATAGCTTTGTTCGCGGTTTCCTTGATCTGGACCTTCTGATAGGGCTGAATCAGGGTGGTTCCTACAATGCCGTACACCTTGGCCGCGCTGTTCGGGGCGTTGACTGCGTTTTGCAGCGAGGTTGCGACCACGACGGTCAGTTCATTTTCCCCCTCTTTGAGGTATCCGTCCAGGTCCACCTGCTTGGTCACCTGATCCGCCGCGGGGAGCTGCTTGCCGTTGAGATAGACCTGGAACGTCTCTCCGACGCCGGTGAATGAAAGGGTTGCGCCTGTGTTGGCGGTGTCCGTCATCTCAAAGGTGGTGGTGTATCTGCCGATGCCCGAGACATTGCCGCCCACTTCGGGGATGCTGCTCCAGGGCACTGCGTCGGTGTGGCCTTCATAAATGATCTCTTTGGCAGTGACTTTTGCATCGTCCGGGTCGCCAGAGGTCCAGCTCTCAACACTCAGGTCCCAATCGTTGATTTCGATGGGGGAGGCGAGATCGGTGCAGTTCCCGGTGTAAACTTTACCTTCGCTTGTGGTGACCGAGTAGGGGCCGTTCTGGTCCACTTTTGCGGTGAGTGTACCGTTGTCATAGCCGAGCTTGACGGTGCTCTTGGTCGCATGGACCTCTTCGCCGCTGCCAAACGCCGCGCCGATGCCGAACAGAACCGCATCGTTTCCAGTCAGTGTAACCGTTGTTGTAACACTTTTGCCATCGCTTGTATATTCTGCGAGCGGAATGACTTCACCTGTCCAGGTGTTGAGCAGATAGGGGGCGCCGTCGCCCTGCATGGTGACGGTGACAGTGGTCTCTTGATCCGAGGTGTTGTAGAAGTAGTAGATCTCTCCGCCATCCATCGAGCGGTGAATCGGGAGAACCGCGGTGTCCGACTCGGCTTTCTGCGCTGCCGGAGCAACGCCGAGCTCCAGGAGGGCCCTGCCAATATCGCTGGTGCTCTCCACCGCTACGACGTTGTCTTTTTCGAGCAGCGTCTGCATCATCGCGGCGATTTCTGCGTTGTCCTCGGTGAGCGAGGTGGAGATGCAGGGGAGCTGGTTGGCAAAGACGAGAGCAAGTCCTGCGTCTGCATATGAGATGAGTTTGCTCATCGTTTCTTTGGACATTGCGGTCTCGTTGTCAATCACCATCGCCTTGTAGGCGGGACCGTTTTCGTTGAGGACGCCGTTTGTGACAGCTGCAGAGTCAAGGGTGAGCAGTTCGGGGGTAAACAGCTGGTAGGAGTAGCCCTCTGCAGTCAGAGCGCTTCCGTCATAGAATGGGCCGCCGCCCTGCGCGTTGCCCATGCTTTCATATACCGCGACGTCGGTTTTCTGCACGCCCTGCTGGAGGGTGTATTGGAAGCGGCGCAGATTGCCTGAGAGGTCGGCAATCTGGGTCCACTGCGGGTCACGGGAGCTCCAGGTGCCCGAGCAGGCAGTTCCAAACGCGTGGTTGCCCGGCCAGACCGATTCGGGGGAGTACAGGTAGCTGTAGCCGTGGAACACCAGGGCGTTGACACCGGCAGAGTAGTTTTTATAGGCCGCCTTCATCAGGTCGTCCCAGGCATAGCCGTAGGCGCCACCCTGCGAAAAGCTCGCGGCAAACTCGGAGGAGAGGATGGGGGTGTTGCCCCCCATATCGCGCCCGGCGGCGAGCATGCTGAACCCGTCGAACCCGTCGGAGAAGCCGATGCTCTCCCCCTCCGGAATTGTGACGGTTGCTGCGCACAGCCCGGTGTCAATGTTGCCGCCGTAGGTCTGGGTGCGGAAGCCCATGCCAAAGCGGTTCTCCGCCCAGTCCATGATGGTGGCGATGTGCTGGTTGAGGTAGCAGCCCGCCCAGGAGTCAATCATATCTCCGCGAACGCGGTTGTACTTGTACTCGGTGTCGTTTGCAATGACAAACGGCGCGCTGGATTCGAGGTCAATCCCGGTGCTGTTGCGCTCCGAAGAGTGGCCGTTGGAGGGGATGCCCAGCGTGTAGGGCAGGACGTCGAGCATGTCGTAGCCGCTGTTTTCATTGAAGGTATCCATCAGTGTAGAGGTCCAGATGTTCTGTGCGCTGTAGCTGAAGTTGTCCTCAAAGAAGTTACCGCCCACCTCTTTGAGCAGCGCTTCGATTTCATCGTCAACCACGTGTTCCTCAAAGTAGCGGATGAATTCCTGCGCTCCTGCCTCGTTGTACATGTCGAGGCAGTACCCGGTGTAGTTGGTGTCTGGGTTGTTGTAGGTGCTGTATTTGATGGTCGCGCCGGTCGAGTGCTCGTACACCTCGATGACAACGTAGTTGTCCTCCGGAGCGGTGAAATCGTAGTTCCCGTTCTCATCCGCCTCAAGCTTGACCATTGTGCTGTCGTCAACAGCGTATTGCAGCCATTTGGTTGTCACCGCGCTGTCCCCGTAGCCGCTGGTTTTGCTGAATTCCTTGGTGCTCTCGTATTTTGCCGCGTACACGCCGAGCAGATTGACCGAAGCGTCGCTCTTGGTGATCGCCACATAGTCTCTTGTGAGCTGGGTGTAGCGGTCCCCGGCGCTCAGCTCGTTTGCCGCGTAAACCGCTTCCTTCATTACAGCGTCGCTCTCGATGTCGATCTCATCCGATGCAGCCGGCCAGTGCGGTCCCATTGTGATGTCCACTGTCATGCCGTAGGTTTTGGCGGATTTGAGCACCTGGCGCAGCGTTTCGGTCCAGTAGGAGCTTCCAAAGAGATAACTCTCCTCTCCGTCTCCCTCCTCAAGCGCCTTGTACTCCGATTCGGTCAGGCCTTCATAGACGTTGGCGAGTTCCACTGTGCTGTAGCCTGCCTCAGCGAGTTCTGCCATCTCCCGGTCGATCTCCTCGAGCAGTTCGGGAGAGGATGCGGGATAACCCGAGGGGAGCCAGTAGCGCACCTTGAGCATCGAATCCTCATACATTGGGTTGGCAAACTCTGTGGCAAAGCTGGTTGGCTGTGTGGCCGCCGCTACTGGGGCGATGCCGGACAGGCAGCTGGCACACAGCGCGGCCGCCAGCAGGGATGCGAGCAATTTTCGGGCTCGTTTCATCATGATTCCTCCTAATTTCAAACAGTTTGACAAAATGGATTGTTTGTCTGATTCTATTTTAGCAAATCTGCACTGTGCGTTTTAGGGGGTAATTTGAGGTGTTTATGGCTTTTTTTATGCTGTTTGCACAGGGGTGAGGGAATCAGAAAAAATCCCCACTCGGCGCGTACCGGGCGGGGATTTGGTTTTTGAGACCTGGTCAGCCGAACGCTGCAGTTCGGGTTGAGAGAATTGAATCTGTTTCTTTCAAAACGGCAGGGTTTGTGTTTGGTTTTGCATTGCTTCCAGAGAAATTGGTGGAAAGGAGACAGGGAAAAATGGCCAGAGACAGGCGGGTGGATCCCGGAGGACTTTCGCACGCCAGAGAAGGAAACGATGTCCCCGCCGTTTTATCACCGAATTTGTGGCATTTTATTCTCCCATCGGGGCTGTTCGGATGTCTATTGAATTGCGGCGGGCCGCAGGGCGTGGCTTTTCCGGTACTGATTTGGGGATACATTGTGCTTCTGCTTAAAGACGCGGTAAAAATGGCTCACATCGTTGTAGCCCACAATTTCTACCACCTGGTCGATGGGAAGGGAAGAGTGGGCCAGATAGCGGCAGGCGTGCTTGAGTCGGATGTCCTGCACCAAACAGGAGAATTTTTGGTTGAACTGCTTTTGGATCAGCCTGGAGAGGTAGCTCGGCGTGTAGTTGAAATGCTCTGCGATGGAGGAGAGGGTCACCGTCGAGTAATGCCGCTCGATGTAATCCTCAATCTGGAGTATCAGCTGAAAGTTGGAGGTTTCGGCTGGCGTCTCCTCCGCATTTTTTTGATGCAGCCTTGAGAGCTTGGAAAAAAGCTCGATGAGCTTTGCCTGAATGATGCTTTGATAAAAGTCCTGCTGTTGAAAATACTCCTCAATGATGCTGTGGATGAGCTCAGTCAAAGCGTTGTCGCAGGAGAAAAACAGATACGGCTGCTTCTGACGCACGTTGTAGAGGGAATCCAAAAAGAAGCGACAGACCGACTCGGATTCCGAGAGCATCTGAACAAAGATTTTTTCGATCAGCTCCCGTTTGATCAGGATGTTGAAGACAAGGTCTTCACTTGACCGTGTAAAGCACCGGTGCTTGGCCTGCGGGGAGAGCAACACCAGAGAATCCTCCGGCTGGTCGATCTGCTGCCCGCCGATGATATTGTGAAAAGTCCCTTTGTAGACATAGCTCATCTCAAAAAAATCGTGGTTGTGCGGGTAGGGATTGGGGTTTCTCGCCGGTTCTTTGCGCCAGGGGCAGCCGTGGAACAGAATGAACACCTGCCCCCCAAAGACAAACCACTCCTCGTCCGGCGTTGTGCTGTAGCCATATTTTTGATTCTGCTCGCTCACCCGCTGCTGGAGGCTGTAGCCAGCCTGGGCGATCCTTTTTTTGTACTCCTGCATCTGTTGCTCTGCTGCCTGCAGGTAGACCCCGATGTCTTCAATCACAGCAATCATCTCCCCGTAAATGAATTCCTGTTCCTATGATATCATAAAAAGCAAGGAGATGAACTGTGGTTATTTTGCCTCTTTGTGTGGATTATTTGCCTTTTTGCTCTCACCCTGTCTTTTTTCGGGACAATCCAGCGGGGTGTGAAGGCGGGGAACTGTTGGATAAGAGCTGCTATTGCGAATGTTTCGGCTAGGTTACAGTTTTCTTTCGGCAGCGTCCCGATGGGAAGCATACATACCGGGCCCCGATTTGAAAGCTGTTGCATAAATCTTAATTGAGAGTGTTTCAGTCAGGTATCAGATTGTTTCCGGTATCGCCCCGGTGTGGTGCTGTAGCGTTTTATAAAACGGCGGTTGAAATGGCTCAGGTCAAAAAACTCTGCACCTGCTGGTCGATGCGGATACAGTCAGTGGAATGCGCAGCATCGACGGCGTTATCTTCCTCGGCATGGCGGAGCTGGATGGCTGGACAACACCCAAATTCAGGGTCTAGGCGGGCAACTACATCTTCACTGTGGAAGGCGGTAAGCTCTCGGTTTTAGACAGTGACGGGTGTGTGGCAGAACACATAGCGGACGAATCGATTCTCCGTTTGGCCTCACCTATTGACGGTGTTCAGGAGGCAGATGCACCCACTCACCTGCGGAATGTGCCGGTTTCCCGCTGCAGCCTGCGCCGATATTCTGTTGGGGAACAACCGTATCTGTCGCGGAACAGCTTGTAAAAATAGGCGTCCTGGAACCCCGTCTCCTCAGCAATTTCAGAGACTGTCTTGGAACTGTCCATCAGCAGTGAGACCGCTTTTTTGAGTTTGATTTCCCGCACCAGTTCGGAAAACCCCTTTTGGGTGTACTGCTTGAGCAGGCGGCTGAGGTACTGGGCGTGGTAGTGAAAGTGTTCCGCTGCCTCCGAAAGGGTGACGGTGCGGGAGTTCTGAATGAGATAGGAGAGGATTTCAGAGATCTTGTAACTGGTGGGAAGCGCAAGACTCCCCTCGTCAAGGCCGTTGCGATAGGCGGTGAGCAGGTCGGCGAAGAGGAGAAAGAGATATCCCTTGAGCTTGACAGGAGAGTCGATATCCCCGCGTGCAGATTCAGCAGCAAGGGCAAACGCTGAGTCCTTCATCCCAGGGCAAAGGCGGTTTTCAAAGTAGAGGTAGTGGTCGACCGCCTTTTTCTCAAACAGCGAGTCGGTGAAAAAGCTGTGCAGCAGGTTGTTTTGCCCGATTGCCTCCTGGAAACCCAGGTTGAAGAACTGCTTTTTGACGAGGATGTTGAGCACAGTGTCCTCTTCCGACCCAATTTCAAGCCGGTGTTCCGCGTTGGGGTTGAGCAGGCAGATATCCCCTTGTCCCATTGCCAGGCGGGTGAGTTTTCCCCCTGACTGCACGGTATTGACAGCGTTTCCGGCGTAGACAAAGACGATTTCGTAAAAATCGTGTTTGTGCAGCTGGGGAGGCTTTGGCTCGGGCAGGGCGAACGGGGGACGATAGAGATGCATATTGACAAACAGGTCGCAGTTTTCAGAGAAAAAGAACTGCTCACTGAGCACAGAAACCTCCCCGTTCTGGGCGGAAATACTCTGCATCTGCCCGCGGCTGGCATAAAATTTTTCTACCGAGATGCGGCGGATGGATTCGATGACTGGATGCATAGCTGCCCCCTCTTGCTACAACAGGTATCAAAAGGCGAGACAGGAGGTCTCCCCTGTTGATTCTGCTTTGTGTCTAAAGATGTTAAAATAAGTTATCAGGTTTTCGGTGAAAAAGACAGAATCTCGTTGGCTTTATTATAGAACCCACGACCTGTTTTGTCAAATACCGACCGCCTTGAAATACCAATTGAGAAGAGGGAAACAGTATGAACACACAGAGAAAGCCAGCCCGCAGGCTGCTCGCGGCATCGGTTGCCCTGCTGCTGGCGCTGAGCGCGCTCGGCGCGGCGGCGCAACCCGTTTCGGCAGATATTTCGAGCCAAAGCGGGTTTGCACAGGAATTTGCCGGCGCACAGAGCGCAAAGCCCCAGATCCGCTGGTGGTGGCCGGACGGACTGGTGGACGACGGGGAGATCCGGAATCAGATCCGTTCCATCGCAGATGCAGGCTTTGGCGGCGCCGAGGTAATTTGCAAAGGCAGCTCGTTTGACGGAGAGGACGGGACCAGCTGGGGAAGCGACGCCTGGTTACACTGCATGGAGGTGGCGCTTGAGGAGGCAAAGTCGACAGGAATCCACCTGACCTTCACCATTTCTTCCGGCTGGCCAGCCGTCACCCCCGCCATTCAGAGCTGTGACGACCCCTTGGCGATCAAACAGATCGGGTACGGCTCAACCCAAGTCATTGGGGCGGGCAGCAGCTACACCGGCGCGATCCCCAAGCCTGAGACGGAGACCGGGAGCGACACACTGCTCGCCGTTGTCGCCGCCCAGCTCGACGAAAGAGGCCCGGCGGAAGGAAAGACCCGATACCTCAAGGAGGATTCCCTGACCGTCCTCACCGGGGAAGACGGTCAGGACGGTGGCATCAGCTGGACCGCGCCGGACGAGGGCAGCTGGGTATTGCTCGCGTTTTATATGCAGGCGGGCAGCGATGAGGAGTACCCTGCGATCGACCACTTCAGCAAAGCTGCGACCGACGCACTCACCGGCTATTGGGACGAGCGGATGATCACTTGGGGGGATGAACTCAACCAGGTGGTAGACGGCATTTTCGAGGACTCCCTTGAGCTGGACCCGGACGCCCTCTGGACCCCTGGATTTTTACAGGAGTTTCAGCAGCGCCGGGGCTATGACCTGACCCCTTATCTCCCGTTGATTTTTGTCGACGGGCTCAAGTTCTCCACCACCAGCCGCCCCTCGACCAGCGACCCGGCCGATTTTGACACCCTGAGTAAGGCCGGAGAACGGGTGCGGATGGATTACTACCAGACACTGACCGACCTCTACGCTGAGAATCACATCCAGGCGCTGCAGGACTGGTGCGAGGGTCATGGATGGAACTATCGCGGCCAGGTGGCCTATGGCGCACCGATGGAAATGACTCAGGCCGCGGCGGAGGCCGGCATTGCGGAGACCGAGTCGCTCTATTTTGCCAAGCTCCCTGGAAACGGCTCCCCCAAGCTTATGGATGCGGGCACCCGGGATGGTTACCGGCTGCAGGGCGGCGTAGTCAACCTCACCGGAAAGGAGGTTTATTCCTCCGAACTCTCCCCCATCCGCAGCGGTGCCTATGAACAGAGCGCAGCGGACCTGCTCAATATGATCAACTCCAACCTGGCGGGCGGGGTCAACCTCTCGGTGGTGCACGGTTACAGCAACAGCGGTGTGTACCAAGGGGAGTGTCAGGGCACCTGGGGCGGTTATGACGGGATGAACGGATTTTTCTCCAACTCGTGGGACCGGACTCCTGATTTCACTCAATTCAGCGACAGCATGGGGTATGTGGCCCGCAACCAATATGTGCTCCGGCAGGGGAATCAGAACGTCGATCTCGCCTATTACCGAATGGAGTACTTTGAGGTCCAGGTGATCGCCGATCTGGTCACCCCCGATCTGGAAGACAACGGATACACCTATGACTTTGTCAGCCCCTATCTGCTCGGCATGGACCAGGCAGAGGTTAAGGACGGGGTGCTCGCGCCAAACGGCCCCTCCTATCGGGCGCTGGTTGTGGATAACGAGCAGTACATGCCACTGGAAACTGCACAGCGAATCCTCTCTTATCTGGACGGAGGGCTTAAGGTGTTCTTCATTGGGGAACTGCCCTCCATGACCACTGGTTACGCCGATGCAGAGCAGCAGGACAGCGCGCTTTGTTCAGTCATGCAACAGATCAAAGCCCATTCCAACGCCGTGCTACTCGCCTCTTCCGACGAGCTTGCCGCCGCCCTGCGCGCAAACGACATTGAGCCGGACGCTGATTTTAGCGAGCCGTGTGATCTCGTCAGCCTCCACCGCACCGACGGGGAGGAGGAATATTATTATCTGTACAACCCCTCTTCAGAACCGGTCACCACTTCGGTTGAATTTTCCGCGGACGGGACGCCCTATCAGCTCAACGCATGGGACGGCAGGATTGATCCGGTCGCCTGCTACCGCGAAGAGGGAGGAAACGTCACAATCGAGGTGACGATTCCCGCCTACGGAACCGCTCTCTACGCCTTTTCGCAACAAAACCTGAGCGGGGGGAAAACGGCCGGTATTCACGCGGTGCAGAGCGACTGTCCAGTCGCCTACGACGCGGACGGCAATCTAGTCGCGTTGATTGCAGATGGGGATTCCCACACTGTTGTACTCAGCGACGGGACGGTCAAAACCGTTCAGGCGGAGCAGATGCCTGTCTCGGAGAGGATTGACAGCTGGACTCTCACAGTGGAAAGCTGGCATCCTGGCGACAACCCCTCCAACAACGCAGTGATCGCTAAAACAAACTTGGCCCCTGTACAGCTCGACACACTGGTCCCCTGGAACAGTCTTGAGGGGATGGAGAACGTCTCGGGCATTGGGACCTACGAAGCAGCCTTTGTGCTCGATTCCCTGCCGGATGCGCTGCTGCTTGATCTCGGGACAATCTCCAATTGCAGCTACCGCGTCGCCATCAACGGGACACAACTCCCTCCGCAGGATCAATTTGATCCCTGCATCGACATCGCACCCTATCTGCAAACAGGGGAGAACACCGTCACCGTCACAGCGGCGAGTACCCTGATCAATGCGGCGCTCGTCAATGGGATGATCTCTCCGATCTGGCAGTTTACTGGGGATTTGGAACCCGTTGCGCAGGCATATGGAATGCTTGGAAAAGGCGGTTCGGTGACGCTTCAGCAGGTTCAGATAGTCCCTCTTGTCAAGCGTCAGGAGGATCCCCCGACGCAGAGCGACTCCTCCTCGGACAGCAGCGTCCCGACGGAGCAGGACCCGTCTTCAGACGACGGATCTTCATCGCAGGCCTCTGGTTCCGATCTTCCAGTCACCGGGGAACAAACACCGCTTTTAGTTCTCTGTGCAGCCGGGTTTGTCTCGGCGGCCTACCTTGTGTGGAAACCCAGGGTCTTCCGCAAATAAAACAATGCATTCAAAGCACAGGGACGCCGGCATTTGAGCTGGCGTCCCTGAGTTTTCGACAATATCTTTTTTCAGCGCCTCGTATGTCTCTTTTTTTCATACTTCGGTGCAAAACAATACTGGCATTTGAATTCATCGTTGCTGTTTTTCGCTGATTATGTCTCCTTGTGCGTTAGCAATGCGGTCGCCAAATCTCTGTTCGTGTATGGGAAGGTTTCATTTTTCGTATCCTCCTTCTTTCGCCCCGCATATTGCTCGCATCTTTTCGCTTTTTTCTCTCCCTCGGTAAAACCGGAGAGTTTAAGACAGCAGCAAATCGGACCGCGCTCAAAGAGCGCGGTCCGATTTGCTGCGTGGTGAAGGTTCAAAGCGTTCGGCGCTGCTCAAGAAACCAGTTTGCTTTGGGGCTCACACAACGTTTTTCTATTTATCTGTGGGAAAATATCGAAAGAACACATGTGACGGTTTGAGGCGGTAAAATGGGTGCATCACACAGCACTCTTGAAAAATAGCCATTTGGATTTAGAATTCCGGGCAGTTTGCGGTGTGTGCGGACAACGGCATTATTCCAGCAGCTCTCCCCGGTGTTTGCGCATCGCAGCGGGGGAATAGCCAAACTCTTTTTTAAACAGTCTGTAAAAATGCTGCAGGGTGGTGATGCCCACCGACTCAAAAATCTCCGCAATTGGCATCTCAGTATTGAGTACCAGGTCCCGGGCCTTGTCCATCCGCAGCTTGGTCAGGTACTGGGTAAAAAAGAGATTGGTGTAATTTTTGAAAATGCGCCCCAGGTATTTGGGAGAATAACCAAAGATGTTGGACAGCAGGGTGAGGGAGAGATTCGGGTCACTGTAGTGCTCGTTCAAATACTCGATGATCTTCGCCTCAACCTCCTGTTTCCCCCGCGCCTTGTTCTGGAACGAAGCCAGGTAGTCGCAGGAGTCAAAGCAGAGCTGGGAAATCAGCGTTTTTGCGGCGGACAGGCTGGACGCTGCAGTGACCCGGTTGAGGATGTCCTGGTAGTCAATGAGCGTCTGTTCGCTGTCAAACGAAGCGATGTGACTGATGAGACTCAGAGTGATCTGGTGCAGATAAATGGAGATGAGCGAGCTCTTTTTGCCCTCGAAGTCGTCAAAAATCTGGTCGAGCAGCTTGCTGATCTTTTCCCTGTCGCAGGTATTGAGACATCCGATCAGCGTCGTGACAGCGGTGGAGGGGAACTCCACATGATCCTCTCCGCCAAACTGTGAAATAATGCTCCCGGCGCCGTAGCAGACCGACATGAACATGATTTTTTGCATGTCGTAATAGGATTCCTTGACATCCTTGAGTTTGCTCTGTGCCTTTCCGAGAATATACGAGGTGCTGACGCCCGCCTCGGCAAGGGTGGAACGGCACTCGGCCAAAACACCCTCAATGTCAACCTGCGCGCTGTCACCGCACAGAATGAGCAGCAGCTTGTTCTTGTCGAGCGAGACACAGAGCACCTTGTCCATAAAGCAGAAAATGCTCTCAGCTACCTCACGGCAGGTGTGGAGCCATCGGGTACTGGGGGAGAGGCTCTCGTAATCGTCGATTTGGCAGGTGATCGGGAGGTATTCCCCGGGATACTGTTCTTCGATCTCCGAAAGGGTGTCGAGGTCGATTTCCCGATCCAGGAGGTAGTCGCTGAGCACCATCTCATACGCCTTTTGCTCGGCAGCTGCCCCCTTTTGGATCGCCTCACCGAGCAATTCCGCACCGTAGAGCTCTGATTTAGAGGTCTCGGATACCTTTTGCACCAGCTTTTCATAAGGGGAAAACGCACGGTAAAGCAGCAGCAGGCAGAGCGCGCAGAAGACCGAGAGCGCGATGAGGATTAAAAGGGAGAGGATCAGGAGGGTGGGGAGGATGGCAGCGATGATATCCTGCTTTTGTATGACACCCACCACATACAGCCCCGGTTTGGGCTGATAGGCACAGCTCATTAAATAGGAAGATTCATTATAGGAAAAAAGGCGGTGGTCCGAGTCAAATGCAGAGTTGTGAAAGGTTTCATAAAAATCATAGTCGGTCAGCGATTGACCGGCGTATTTTAGAAAATAGTCGGAGAGGATCATCCCGTCCGGGTTCACCAGATACATATTGCTGTCGGTGTTGTCGACAAGCCCCTCGCGGATGTCCTTGTAACTCACATTTTCGGGAAGAATCAGCCCGGAGAGGATGACGCTCCTCGTCACATGGGCGCACAACCCAGTTGCGATGTAGGAGCCGTCCTCTCCGATTTTTTGATAGACGACCGCATAATCCCGCACGTAGTTGCCGTAAACTGTGGCGCCCGGCTTTTTCGGGACTGCATAGGGGAGAAAGACACAGCTTTCATCTCCAAAGTCGAGGTCCGGGTTTTTTCCCCCTGTGTAAAAATAGTCCCCCTGCTCGTCATAGGCGACTGCGATCCCACTCTTGGCGGAGTACACCTCAATAAATTCAGAGGCCGACACATCGGTTCGGTAGCGCAGAAAATCCTCGGTGCTCTCCGGTTCAGCGCTTCCCTCTAAAAATCCTTTGAGCGGCTCCTCCTCGATCAGTTTGAGAGCCTCCCGTTTGATCGTGTCAAAAAAGCTTTGAATATACGCGGTGGATGAAGTTGAAACCGACTGGGTCAGCTTTGCCGCCATCATTTTTTCAAAATAATTATAATAAGAGAGGCTGATAATTGCGTTTGAGATGAGAAAAATGAGCACAAACGCAAAAATAATGAGTCTCGCTAATTTTCGGAATATTTTATTCATTTTCTTCCCTCCAAATCCCGTTTAAGTCTATTTTATCAGATTATTCGCAAAAAAGGTATCTTTTTTTAGAAAAATGTACCCATAAGAGAACTTTTCATCCAAATGTTAACTGCCTTTTTGCCTAAAAAGTGAACCTTTGGACCAGCAGACAATATACAAAATTGCCCCAGACCTGTACAATGGACTCGTGGCAGATGCCACATGGCAGGATGGAAAACGCGCTGTCAAGTGCCCGACCAATCCTAGCCTGCGGGAGAGAAAAACCGCAATCATTTTAGATTTAGGAGGTATATTGAAACAACAAACACGCATGTCAAATTTTGCAAACTACAGAATACTCATAAGATAAGGAGGAAATTGAGAGATGAAAAGAAAAGAGATGGGCATCCGGATCCTGTCCTCGATGCTCGCCCTCGCCCTGACGGCGGCAACCGTCTTTACGACAGTCAGCGCGCAGGGGAATGACCTTGCATCCAACTTGAATGTCAACAGCCTGACGGTCGAATTTGTCGACGCGCCCCAGGGAATTGACGTGGACGCGCCCCGGTTTGGGTGGAAACTCGATTCCAACCAGATTGGCGCACAGCAGAAAGCTTATCAGATTGTGGTAAAGGATGCGGCTGGAAACCTCGCTTGGGACAGCGGAGTCGTCGAGAGCGACGACAGCGTCTCGGTGCAGTATGCGGGTGAAAACGCGCTTGCCCCGGAGACCGACTACATCTATACCATTACCACTTGGGATAACTATGGAAACAAAGCGACCGCAGAATCCACCTTCTCGACCGGCGTTGAGGACTGGGGCGGCGCGAAATGGGTTTCCCCCGGCGAAACTAACTATGCGGTTTCGATGCTGCGCACTGAAAAATCCATTCAGGATAAAGCGGTTAAGAGTGCAAAGCTTTACATGACCTCTCTTGGCATCTACAAAGCCTACATCAACGGCGAGCTCGTCAAAGGCGAGATTGAAACCGCGTTTGATCCGGGCTGGGTCAACTACAACGACTACATCAACTACCAGACCTACGATGTGACCGACTACATCTCGGGCAGCACCCTTGCGCTGAGCGCTGAGCTGGGCAGAGGCTGGTACAAGAGCTCGATCTCTTCCAACGGCTACCGAGACATTGCCATCGGCGGAGAGGGCAGACTCGACCTCGCGCTCATCGGCAAGCTCGTCATTCAGTATGAAGATGGAGAGACACAGACAATTGTAACTGACGAGAGCTGGAAATATAACAACAACGGCCCGGTTTACAACCACGACTTCTATTCGAACGGATCGTTCAATCCTGACGCCGACCCGTTTGTCGACGGCGTCAAATGGGGCGGCGAAAAATACGACGCAAACAAAGAAGTAGAGGGTTGGAAACTGCCCGGCTTTACTGCCCCGCAGTTTGGAAGCGACTGGAAAGACGCGAGAATCGTTACCTACGAGGGGGATCTCGTCTCGAGCAACGGCGCGGCGGCTGCCTACTACAATGAGAAAAACGACCAGTATCCGCAGTCGGATTCCTACCTCTATACCAACATCAACAAATCGGTGGAAGAGGGCGGCACCTCGGAGCATGTCCTCGGCGAAGTCGTCGTCGACAAGACCTTCGATCTGAACACAGAAGAAGTCACCATTCAGCCCGGCCAGAAGATGATCCTCAACCTCGGTCAGAACATCGCGGGCGTCCTCGAGACCACCATGGAAGCGGACAAGGACACCACCGTTGTCTTCAGCCATGTGGAAATGCTCAACGACGGCAACAAGAACCCCAATATGGCAAGCGGCGGAAGCACCGGCCCGAAGGGCACGATCTACACCGCGAACCTGCGCGGTGAGAAAACCTCGGTTTACACCTTTGGCGACGACAGCGAAGTCACCTACCGCCCGAGCTTTACCTATTTTGGGTTCCAGTATGTGCAGATCACTGCGACCAAGCCTGTCACCATCAAAAAGGTAGTCGGCAAACCGATCACCTCGGCGATGGCCCAGACCGGCCACATTGAAACCGACAACGCAGGCATCAACAAGCTGTTTAACAACGTCCTCTGGAGCCAGATGGACAACTTCCTCTCGATCCCGACCGACTGCCCGCAGAGAAACGAGCGCTGCGGCTGGACAGGCGACGTGCAGCTCTTTGCAGGCACCGGCACATTCAACTTTGACTCGGTTGCATTCCTCCAGAACTATGTCAAGATCTGTGACAACCAGGCGGCGAACTTTGATAACAAATACACCGCCGTCATGCCGGCACAGCAGGGTTACGGCAAAAACGTCAGTAGCGGCTGGAGCGATGTCGGCATCGTCCTTCCTTGGACTCTCTATCAGCAGACCGGCGACATCTCGATCATTGCAAACAGCTATGACCAGATGGACAAATACATGGACGCTATCGGCGACTACGGCGCAGGCTATAATACCCGCTGGTACGGCGACTGGGTTTCCCTTCAGGCCTGCTCCATCCAGTACCTCAACCTCGCTTACCGCGCCTATGACGCGCAGCTCATGGCCAAAATGGCAGAGGCGCTCGGCTATGCAGACAAAGTCGAGAAATACAACGCAATGTTCCAAGACACCAAAGAGTACTTCATGAACAAATACGTCGACGAGCAGGGCAACATCCTCAGCGCAACCGCTGACAACATGCTCGGCCAGAGCGACACCTACCACGACGAGTATGTCGACAACTCCCAGACCGCGATCGCATGGGCACTCAAGCTCGGATTCTATCGCGACGAAGAACACAAACAGTACATCCTCTCCAAACTTCTTGAAAGCATCAGAAACGAAGACGGTTCCTTCCGTCCCGGCTATTCCGAGAACACCCTTGCTGTCGGCTTCCTCGGCCTCAACGTCATCCTTCCGTCCCTCTCGGGCGCCGGCGCAACCGACACCGCCTACTCGCTCCTCCAGCAGCGTGATTTCCCGTCCTGGCTCTATTCGGTCGATCAGGGCGCAACCACGATCTGGGAGCGCTGGAACTCCTACTCCAAAGAAAACAGCTTCCTCTCGCCTGGCATGAACTCCTTCAACCACTTCTCCTTCGGCGCTTGCCTGGAGTGGATGTATCAGGAAATGGCCGGTATCGCAAGAGATGAGCAGAATCCTGGCTTTAAACACTTCAACCTCTCGCCCACACTCGACCCGACTCAGGGCATCAACTATGCTTCCGCTTCTTACAATTCCTACTACGGCGAAATCGAGAGCGGCTGGACCTCTGCCAACGGCGAGATGACCTCCTATCACGCGACCGTCCCGGTCAACACCACCGCTACCCTCTACCTCCCGGTCGACGCATCGACAGTTGAAAACTTCCAGAACATCCCTGGCATTATCTTCACCGGCATGACCACCCACAGAGATATGGAAACAGCTTCCTTCCGCGTGACTTCCGGTTCCTACGACTTCGAAGTTGTAGACGGAGCTCTGGTCGCAACCGTTGCGGACGGCTATGTCGCAGCAGCAGAAGCGAACAAGACCATCCTCGAAGACGTCATCGCCTACGCAGAAGCGCAGAAAGCGGACGCTTCCTACGAGTCGGTCATCCCGATGGTCAAAGAGACCTTCGAGGCTGCACTTGAGAACGCAAAACTGGTCGCAGCAGACATGATCGCATCCCAGGAAGCAGTAGACAACGCCTGGATCACCCTCATGGGCGAGATCCACAAGCTCGGCTTTGTGCAGGGCGACAAGGCTTCCCTCGAAAAACTCGTCTCCGCGGCGGGCACCATTGAGGCGAACCTGAACAACTACGTCGAAAAAGGCAAGGCTGAATTTGTCTCCGCCCTCGCTGACGCGCGCAAAGTTCTCGCAGATGACAATGCCCTTCAGGGCGAGGTAGACCCCGCAGCGAGCGCCCTGCTCGACGCCATGATGGAACTCAGACTCAAAGCGGACAAGAGCCTGCTTGAGCAGACAATGGCAACCGCGGCGGAAATTGACATCGCAGCTTACACAGCAGAAACCGTTGCAGCGTTTAACGCGGCAAACGACAACGCAAACGCAGTTTACGAAAACGAAAACGCGACCCAGGACGAGGTCGACAGTGCCAACGCTGCGCTCGCAGAGGCGATTGCAGCCCTGCAGCCGGTCGAAGCAGCTACACCGGCCCCGGCAGACACCGCTGTTGCGGGCGACAAGACTGTAACCACCGGCACTGGAAGCGCCAAGACAGGCGATACTGCACCGTTTGCGGCAGCAGCAGCCCTGGTCGTCCTCGCGGGCGCAGGCGTTCTCCTGAGCAAAAAGAAACACTAAACAATTCTTCCCCCTGAAATCATCCCCTGATTCAATCGAGTGACCACTGCGTTTGACCAAACAGGGTCAGCGCAAACAAGGGACTGTACCCGGTAAACCGGGCGCAGTCCCTTCTTTTATTGCTTTTACGAAGAACCTAGCGGGAAACAAAATTTTCGTATCTCCATCCTTCTGCAAGAGAGGCACTTCTCAAAGCGCGCAACCATCCATGTGACATTGTAACAAGGATGATGCTTGGTAAAAAAAGTCATTTAATTGTAGATTTTCTAATAAAATATAAGCTATGCAAAAAACAGAACATATGGTATAATAATGGTTGCATTTGTTGGAGAAAAACAACATGCAGGCGGGGAAAGGGATCTCCGTACCACACAAATTTTAAGGGGGAAAACAAAATTGAAGAAGAGAAACCGCATTCTCGCGCTTTTGCTCGCACTTTCGTTGACGCTTTCGATGATCACGCCGCTCAACGTCTTTGCGCAGACAAGCGCACCCACAACTCTCGTCGGGCTCAAGACCAACGACCTGGTCAACCCGGTTGGAATTGACACCGAAAACCCGGTGTTCAGCTGGAAAATGGATTCCGCTGTCACCGGCCAGAAACAGACAGCCTACCAGCTCGTTGTGGCAAAAGACGAGGGGCTCACCCAAATCGTGTGGGACTCCCAAAAGCAGCAGGACAACGACAAATCTGTCGGAATCCAGTACGCAGGGGCCCCGCTCGAGAGTTCTACCACCTATTACTGGGCGGTGACCACCTGGGATAAGGATGGTGCTCCCGTCCGCTCCGACGTCGCCTCGTTTGAAATGGGGCTTCTGGGAGAAGGCGCCTGGTCGGATTCCGAGTGGATCCAGGTGGGCAGTTCCACCGAACCATCAGAAGACGTTCGGATCACCCGGTACACCATCGACGCGGATATCCAGATTGCCCAGACCAGCGTCAGCCTGCTGTGGGAGGCGTCGGACAAGAGCAACTACCTGATGTGGCAGTTCAACAACAAAAACGGCTACATGGAGTTTAAACCGCATTTCCGCAAAAACGGTAACTGGAACACCATCCGCCAGATGAATGTCGACGAATATCTCAACGGAAGCAGCACCGACGTGCAGCACATGACCATTGAAGTGACTGAGGAGTCGGTCAAAACCTACCTCAACGGCCACCTGATTGAGACGATCCCGGTTTCTGACCTCGGCGGAGTCGGGTTTGACGGCACCATGGGCCGCTTGGGCTTCCGCTCCCATTCGCAGGAGCTCGAGGCGGGCTATATGGACAACATCGTCGTCACCGACGAGTCGGGTGCAGTGCTCAAACGCTACGATTTTGAGGACGGCGTCAACCCGTTTGACGACGGCGTTGTGGAAGACGGCCGCCTCAACACCAAATACACCAGCACCGAGACAATTTCCCTTGAAAAAGAGAAGGAGCAACAGGCAGAGCCCATCCACTATGTCGTGGAGGCGGACCTCACCTGCGACAAGGATGCCATCAGCATCCTGTTCAACGCAAAGGACACCGCGAACTTCTACATGATGCAGCTCAACACCAAGGACAACCCGGGCAGGGTGCTGTTTAAGCCCCACACCTGGAAGGACGGCGCTTACGCGACCTACGCCGGCCACAACAAGGATGTCACCGACCTAGTCGGCGGAGTGGACGGTCTGCGCGCCAATCCGGTGCAGCTGAAAATTGATGTGACCGAGCAGAAGATCTTCACCTACCTCAATGGTCAGCTGGTGGACGAGTTCACATTCGGCGAGCGCAGCGACCAGGGCACCACTGGGATTGCGGCGCAGACCGGCTATCTCGGCTTCCGTGCAGATCTTGCAGAGAGCGGCACAGTGGACAACCTCAAGCTCACCGACTACACAGACGATGCAGAGGGAAAAACCGTTTTTGACTACACCTTTGAGGAGGAAAACCCCTATCTGGGCGGTTCGGTCGAAAACGGGGTGTTCCACACCGCGGGCGTCGGTATCCTGCTTCCAATCGAGGCGAGCGGCGCGGCGACCTTCCGCAAAGAGGTAACTCCCAAAGCAGACCTTGTCAGCGCGAAGCTCTACACCGCGGGTCTCGGCGTGTACGATGTCTTTATTGACGGCACCCGAGTCGGCACGACCCAGCCGGACGGCTCAGTCGTATACGACGAACTCAAACCCGGCTACACCCACCACTCCAAACGCACCATCTACAGCACCTACGACGTCACCGGACTGCTCGACTCGGGCCGCACAAGCACGATTTCAGCGCATGTGACCTCCGGCTGGTGGTCGGGCGCCATGACGAGCCACTACGGCAAAAAAGAGGCGTTCCGCGCCCAACTGTTGCTGACCTATGCGGACGGCAGTCAGACGGTGATCGGCACCGACACGAGCTGGAAAACCTCCTTCCGCGGGCCGATTGTGTACGGCGACATCTACGGCGGCGAGACCTACGACGGCAATGCCGACCTCTCCTTCCGCCAGAGCGGTTACGATGACTCCAAATGGAATTACGCAGAAATCAACCGGGAGTTCAGCGGCATCATCTGTTCGCTGACCGGCGAGCCGGTGCGTGTCCGGGAGGACCTCGAACTCACCCCGGATTCCATCACCGTCTACGACGGGGCAACCGGGGCAGCCGAGGACAAGTATGGCAACATCAACGTCATCGGCAGCTATCAGGACGGAGATTCCTTCACCCTCAACCCCGGCGAGACGGCTGTGGTCAACATGGGGCAGAACTTCGCCGGATGGGATGAGCTCCAGCTCGAGGGCGCAAAGGGGACGGTTGTCACCATGCGCCACGGCGAGATGCTCAACGACAACGAGGGTCTCAAGTCCCGCGGCAACGACGGCCCTGAGGGAAGTCTTTACACCGCGAACTTGCGCTCTGCCAAAGCGACCGGTCGCTACATCATGAATGGGCAGGGGACCGAGACTTACCACTCCACCACGACCTTCTACGGCTTCCAGTACCTCGAGATCACGACCACCAAACCGGTGACCATCCACCGTGTCAGAGGGTTGGTGCTGACCTCGGTGGCAAACGACACCGGTCGCCTCACCACCTCCAACGCGGATGTCAACCAGCTCATCAGCAACATCGTGTGGGGTCAGTACGGCAACTACCTCAGCGTTCCGACCGACTGCCCTCAGCGCGACGAGCGCAAGGGATGGACAGCGGACGCTCAGGTCTTCTCGACCGCCGCATCCTACAACGGGGATGTCAAGGGCTTCCTCGAAAAATATATGGATGACATGAACGACTCCCAGGTCGTGGGCGGATTCTACGACGGGGCATACCCTGACACCGCGCCCTACAACGGCTACGGTGAAATCGGCCAGCTCGGTTGGGGAGACGCCGGCGTCATCATCCCGTACAACCTCTACAAAATGTACGGCGACATCTCCATCATCCAAGAGTGTTACCCCAACATGCAGAAATTTATGGATGTCTTTATGGCGTCTACCAACAAATACGGCGGCGGCCACAACCACGGCGACTGGCTCGCGTACGAGGATTACCAGTCCACCGAGATCAACAACCTCTATGGAATCGCCTATTTCGCATGGGATGCGCAGATGATGGCGGAAATGGCGGCCGTGCTCGGCAAAACCGAGGACGTTGCAAAATACCAGGCCGTTTACGAGGAGGAAAAGGCATTCTTCCAGGAGCTGTTCGTCAATCCCGACGGCTCGCTCAAACGCACCGAGCAGACCGCCTGCCTGATGGCGCTTAAAATGGACCTGCTGCCCGACGACAACTCGAGAGAGGTGGTCAAACAGGCGCTGCTCGACAACATCAAACGCAACGGCAACAAGCTCCAGACCGGATTCCTGGGAACCGCCATCATCATGCAGACGCTCAGCGACATTGGCGCGTCTGATGTTGCCTATCAGCTGCTACTCCAGCGCGGCAACCCCTCCTGGCTCTACTCGGTGGACCAGGGCGCGACGACGATCTGGGAACGCTGGAATTCCTACACCATCGAAGGCGGCTTTGGGCCGGTCAGCATGAACTCGTTCAACCACTACGCTTACGGCGCGGTCGCAGAATGGATGTACGGCTACATGGCGGGCATCCTGTACGACGTCAACCAGCCCGGCTTTAAGCACATCATCCTGCAGCCCACCCCCGACCAGTCGATCAAGCAGGTGGATTGCTCCTATGACTCCGCCTATGGAACCATCACCAGCAACTGGCGTTATTCCGACGGCAGCTTCGCATACGATGCAGCCATCCCCGCAAACACCACTGCAACCATCTACATCCCCGTCGAGGAGGGCGCGTCTCTCACCGTCAACGGCAAGGATGTCCAGGATGTCACCACCGAGCGCGACGGCCTCACCTATGTGGAGACCAAGGACGGCAAAGCGGTCTTTGAGGCGGTTGCCGGTTCTTACAGCTTCGCCACCTCAGTCACCGAGTACTGCACAATTTCCCTCAGCCAGTCGGATTCCGCGGTGGACACCCTCGTTTCGGTTAACGGCGGTGCGTTCCAGAAAATGCCTCCCAGCATTCAGGTGGAAAAGGGAAGCGCGCTCACTCTCCAGGCCATGCCCGAGAATGATGTGGACTACGCAATTTCCGGCTGGACAGGCGATTTGACTTCGGATAAAGACACCATCACACTGATCCCGCAGCAGGACCTGAGCCTGACCGCCCAGGTCAAATGGGCTGGTCACGACAGTCTGGCGCAGGGCAAACAGGTCACCAGCAACAACGGCTGGGATGTCGCGGATTGGTCAAGCGCCAACCTCGTTGATGGAATTCTGACCAGCCAGCCCGGAAGCCTCGGCTTCACCACCCAGCAGGGACACACCCCGGACGTCGACTACTGGGTTGAGATCGACCTGGGAGAGGATACCACCTTTAACCGCGTCCAGCTCTACCCTCGTTCCGACACGGTCGGCGTCAGCGGAGGCGCCGCCTCTTTCCCGAAGGACTTCTCGTTTGAGGTCAAACAGGATGGGGCGGAGGAGTACACCACCGTCTCCTCCTACACCGACTATCAGGCGCAGCTGCGCAAACCTTCGGTCTTTGAGTTTGAAGCGGTGACAGCCCGCTATATCCGCCTGCACGTCACCAAGCTGGGCGAGCCGGCGCAGGCAGACCCGAACTACTATTTCCTCCAGCTCGCCGAGATGGGTGTGTACAATGTGGCGGATGTCCCTGAGCCTACGGATGCGGACAAGACGATCCTCCGCTCTGTCCTCGCCTATGCACAGGCGCAGTTCGATTCAGAAGAATTTGACAACGTCATCGAAATGGTGCAGCAAAGCTTCACCGCTGCGCTCGAATACGCCCGCACTGTGGAGCAGGATCCCGCCGCCACCCAGGCGGTTGTCGATGAGGCTTGGCAGGCGCTGATGACCGAGATCCACAAGCTCGGATTTGTCCGCGGGGACAAGACCTCCCTTGGGCAGCTCATTGAGGCAGCAAACGGCTTCAACGACAACATTGATCGCTATACCTCTGAGACCGCGGAGCCGTTCGTCGCAGCGCTCGCAGCGGCCAAGGAGACCTACGCCGACGGCAACGCGCTGCAGGATGACGTCACCAAGGCGGAGGATGCCCTCCTCCAAGCGATGCTCAACCTGCGGTATAAGGCGGACAAATCAGTCCTCCAGGCAGTGCTTGCCCAAGCGGCTCAAATCAATACAGCGCTTTACACAGCGCAGAGTGTAGCGGCTTTTAACGCGGCAAACAGCGCAGCAGAGGCGGTGTACAGCAATCCGGATGCGACCCAGGCCGAGATTGACGCAGCCGCAGCCTCTCTCAGAAACGCAATTGACGATCTCCAAACCCTCGCCGGTTCTGAAACAGGGACTACGGTGCAGGGGGACAGCCAAATGACCGCTGGCAACGGCAGTGCAAAGACGGGTGAAACCGCTCCGATTGCGGTCGGAATTGTCCTGCTCAGCTTGGCGGGCGCGGGTGTTGTCCTCAGCAAAAGGAAAAAATAACGACTTTCCTTCCTATTTGACGGAGAGGTGAAAGCTACCCGAAAAAACGACTGGTTCTGTTTGAAACAGAGCCAGTCGTTTTTTGTACGCTTTAGTTTGAAAAAATTCGGTTCTACCGGAGGAGTAAGAAAGCTTTGGTGAAAGGTCTGCCGAAGGAAAGGAAAATTGCACAGTATGGCAGGTGAATGTGACCCGTTTACGGGTTGCCGTGCGTGTGATGCAATTCTACGCCCCTTAAGGGTAAAACCGGAAATTGGTCCTGCTTGGGCCTGTGCAAACCACCCGTTTACGGGTGGTTTTGTTTGTTCTGCTTGGGTACTCCCTCGTTTCTATTGGAAAAAACCTTTTAAAGGGGAGTAGTCAATGATCTTGCGACTGCATGACAAAAAAGGAGGGTTCTAACGTGGAAAAATCTTCATCACTTTCAAAATGAAGATGCTAGTATCAACGAGTCTACGCGTTGATGGATTCGTACAAAGAAATCGGCTATCGGTCAGTCACTTTAAAAGTTATTTAAGGAAAAGAAGGCAGAAATGTTGAAACCGAATGCATAGCGAGATCACATCCAGTGAGCATGCCTCCGTTTCTCGGTATTGCGCAGTTGGTAAGACATCTCAAAGGGAATAGCAGCCTGATGATTATGGAACGATGGGAATATATATGCGGCTACAGACATTTCTGGAGTCGGGGATGAGAAAGGTGCAGCCGCACCAAATCAATGCATAAACTCCACTTCCCGCAGCCAGAGGAGGCTTCCCCCAGCGATCTGTTGCCAATTATAGAACAGGCGGACCTGTTAGAAACACAAGCGGCTGAAGCAGCTGCCTGGGAGAGGAATGCAGCGTCAAACTTCAGCGCCCCTTGAGGGACTACATATGTATTTCGTCACTGTGGTCTGTGCACATCACTCATTTACGAGTGGTTCTGAGCTCTGCGCCAAAAGCCGAACGTTTCGAGCGGCGTTTCTTCTCCTATTGATCGGTGAGCTTGAGGAAACTGTTGAATTGATTGACAGGGTTGTCTGCAGTGCGAGTTCTTGCTCAGCAGAAAAAATGCCAGCCTGTGGCCGCGGCCTAGTAAAGTCGTTCCTGTTTGATCCTTTGGAGAGCGCTTCACGGGGACACGGATGCTCCGGCCTGGTTTTGCTTCCGGTAGTCGCTGGGGGAGACGCCGCAATTCTTTTTAAAGGCGCGAAAGAAATTTCCGACATTTTGATACCCGACAATGTCCGAGATCTTTTCTATGGTGAGGGTGGAGTGCTTGAGGTAGTTGCAGGCGGTGTGAAACCGAATACCGCTGACGATCTCCGAAAAGCTCTTTCCCGTCTCCTTTTTGATCAGACGGGACAGGTAGGCGTCGGAATAGCTGAAATGCTCTGCCACCGACTGGAGGGTGACTGTGGCGTAGTGCAGCTGAATATAGCGGAGCATGTCGGTGAGTTTGCCGCTACCGACCAGGCGTTCGCTTTCCAGATCGGTCTCCTGTTTTTGAATGCGGGCGAATTCGCCGAGTAGCAGAATGAGATTGGAGACGAGCATCTGCTCATAAAACGGCTTTTCCTCACAGTGTTCCCGGATAATGCTGTGGATGTGTCCCACGATTTCGTCGTTGACCGGGAGAAACAGGTAGTCCCGCATTTCGTTCTCCCCGTAAATGGAGTGGAGAAAAAAGTGATAGACAAAATTGTTGCCCCCGATGAGGTTGAGAACCGTCTCTTCGATAAAGGAGCGGCGCAGCATGATGTTAAAGGCAATGGTGTCCAATTCGTCGCAGAGGGGAAGGTGGCGGCTGTTCGGATTCATGAGCAGGACGTGTTTGCTGTCCACTGTCACACGCTCCTGGCGGTGGACGACGTTGACTACACTGCCGCGATAGACATAGAGCAGTTCAAAGAAATCATGGTAGTGTGGGTTTTCCGCATGGGGTCCGGTGGCTCCGGGCTGGTGGATGTTGATGTCGATCGGAAGCCTGCGTTCCAGCCGCGCACTGTCGTGGATGTGATACTCTCCCGTTCGTTTGATCTCCTCCAAAAGCTGTTCACGCGGATTTTCCCTGCCCGGTCTTCCGCCTTCCATGATCCGTTGTTGCACGAGTTCCTGGTAATAGAGAGGGTCGAACATCGATCCGCCTCCTTTCTGGTGGTTTTCATTTATTATACACGAAAACGATTGAGCTGGCAAAGCCTGAGAGGTCAAAAAATGAATAGCACGAGGTCATCTGGTGATATTGTACAGTTTTATCGAAAATGGTAGCATAGAGATGTGATCAAAAGGAATAAAAATGGTTCTGACTGAGAATCTTTTTTATTAAAACTCATGACGAGAAAGGACTTGGCTATGAAGAAATCGAAAATCTTGGCAGCTCTGCTCGCTGTCGCCATCGCCTGTTCCGCAACCCTGATCCCCGCGTCGGCAACGAACGGGCAGCAGGTTGCGGCCGAAACAGGTTCCACAGTCATCCAGGCATTTGAAAACCCGGATTCCACCGCGAAACCGATGTGCCGGATGTGGTTCCCTGACGGCTGGGCTGGCGAAGACGAATTCGACACAGTTGCCAAACAGATCAACGAGCTCGCAGAAGCGGGATTCGGAGGAGTTGAGATCGCCTACTTGGCGGACGGCAGCAACTACTCCAATGTGGATGCAGAGAGCTATGGATGGGGCAGCGAGAACTGGAAAAAGACGATGAAAAAGGTTCTCAAAGCGGCGAACGCGATCGAGGGCGGATTCACGGTTGACATCACATTTACCGCTCACTGGCCGCTGTGCATCAACACGATTGACCCCAACGACGACGCAGCGTCCAGCATCCAGACGAGTTCCTACACCAAGGTGAGCGGCTCGAACGTCACCCTCGAGCTCCCCGACGACATGCGGACCAAGGATGCGCTCAAAAACCCGTTTATCTTCACCGATAAGTTTTCGAGCGCAGCGCTTGTCAAGGTTTCTGCGGTTGGGGACAACGGCGAGCTCACACTCGATTTTGACAGCCTGATTGACATCACCGACAACGTCTCCACTGTGGACGGAGAGGGCTGGGCGGCCGGCGTTCCGGACGAGGCAACCTTCAACGCCTATGCAGACGCGTATGGCTGGACCGGAACCTATGACAGCGCAGTTGTCGAAGTGTTCGGAGAAGAACCCGAAAACTTTGACCCCGACGCAGCGGACAACGTCTCGAACAAGATCGATAAGGACTTTAAGCGCGCGCGCATGGCGGACTGGCAGAGCATCTACCAAGCGGATGTCAGCGGCCTGCTCAGTGATTACACCCCAAGTGAAGGGGATGAGATCGCAGCGGGCGACTACATCGTCGTCTCCTCCTACTACCGCGGAACTGGACAGGTCTTTTCGGACGGCGGCTTCGGCGGCTACTCCGAATCGATGGTCAACAACCTTTACGTCCCCAACTACCTTGACAGAGAGGGCATCAAGGTGATCACCGATTACTGGGATAAATACATCCTGGACGACGAAATGCTCGCCTTGATGGAAGAAAACGCCAAGGTGGCGGATCCGATGCTGTTTGAGGACTCGCTCGAACTGGTGGGCAACACCCTCTGGTCGAGCAAGATGGCCGAGGGCATTGCCAATGCGTTCGGCGAGGACTACGCGTATGCAGCTGCTCTTCCGATTGTCACCGCAGTGAACAACAACAGCAGTCTGAGCTTTGAGGATGAGGACAGCGAGATCACCTCGCAGATCAACACTGATTACAGCACCCTCAAGAGCTACCTCTACTCCACCGAGCACTACGGTGCGGTCAGCGAATGGTCCAGAGAACACTGCGCGGGCTACGGCTTCCGCGTGCAGATCGAATCAGACATCTGCGCACCAGTTCAGGAGAACATCGACATCATCGAGGGCGACAACGGAACCAAAGGGGACGGCCTGCGCCAGCGCACCTCCTTTAAAAACCTGATGGGCAAGGACATCCTTTCGATGGAGGCGGTCACCGGCATGGAAAACCTCTCCCTCAACTGGTCTGACGTGCTCATTGAGGTGGGACAGAACTACTCGCAGGGCGTCAATCACGTCATCCTGCACGGCACCCCCTATTCCAAATCGCTCAACGGTTACAATGCGCAGTGGCCGGGCTGGTCGGCATTTGGCAGCGGCTTCGCCGACTCCTACTCCTATCGCCAGGCCTACTGGGAGGACGCTGACAACCTCACCGGCTACATGGCGCGTACACAGGCTGTTCTGCAGACCGGTAAGGACAAAAAGGATGTCGCCGTTTTTGGAAACAGTTGGGATACCCTTCTCGACAACGGTTACACCTACGATATCGTGAGCGAGACGATGCTGCTCAACGCCGATCACGCAACCGTCTCGACCAACGAAGAGGGCGAAACGGTTCTCTATGCCGACGGCCCCGAATACAAAGCGATTGTTCTCAGCGGCGTGAGCGCCATGAAGGTCGCCTGTATCGAAAAACTGATCGAATACGCACAGCAGGGACTCCCGATTTATCTGGTCAACACCGACATCAATGCGGTTTCGGGCACCGAAAAGGGAGAAGACACCGTTGCCAATGTCACAGCGAAGTTCGCCGAGCTCAAGGCGCTTGCAAACGTCACCGAAGTCGCGGACAAGGATGAATCGCTGCTGGCAGCCTTTGAGGAGGATGGCATCCAGTCCGCCGCCTCATATGATGACGTCGACAATCTGGTTGCCACCCACTATGAGGATGAGACGGACGGCTCCAACTACTATTTCCTCTACAACGACTACAATTCCAACGCGAACAGCGGTATGCTCAACGCCGGCGTCGGCAACAACCTGAAATCCGGTCCTGAGATCAACGCATCGGTCACCCTCAAGGGCGAAGGAACCCCCTATCTCCTCGATGCGATGACGGGCGAGATCACCCCGGTTGCCGCTTACACCGACAACGGGGATGGCACCATCACGATGAACCTTTCGCTCAAGGCGAGAGAGTCGATGATCATCGGCATCGTTTCGCCGGAAAACCAGGACGAATTGCCGCAGATCACATCCGCCCACGCACTCGTCACAACCGACGCTGACGCAGATGTCGTCTATGAAAACGGCGCAGTGGTATTCCAGTCGAACACCCCCGGAACCTACGAACTCTCCTTCTCGGATGGAAGCAGCCAGACCGTGACCGTGGCTGAGAGCTACGATGCAATCGATCTGAGCAGCGGTTGGGATTTGACCATCCGCAGCTTTGGCCCTGACTACAGCGAGGACAACATCCAAAAGGTTGTCGTCTCGGAAATCGATGGAAAAGAGCGGGTTGTCTACAAAGACCCGAGCCAGACGGCGATCACTGAAGTGAGCTTTGAAGGACTCGACCTGAGTCCAGAATCTTCCCTCTGGAAAAACCTGCCGGCAACCGCAGAGCAGCTTGCAGCGCTCGGCGTGGATAAGATGGAAAACGTCTCGGGTATTGGGGTGTATCAAAAGAATGTCACCCTCGATGAGTGGAATTCCTCGATGGGTGCGGAGCTCAGCCTCGCATACAATCAGGAAGAGGTGCTCAGCGTGACGGTCAACGGCATCGAACTGAGCGTGAGCAATCTCACCGACACAGTGGACATCGGAAACTATCTCCACAGCGGGGAAAACACCCTTGTCGTCAAGACGGCTACCACCCTTCTCAACCGCGCTCTTGTGGAAAACGAAGCGTTTGACGGTACTCAGAAACATCCCGGCATGCAGGCGGGCGCACAGACATACGGCTTGAAGTCGGTTGTCCTCTCCCCCTACACCAAAGTAGTCGTTGAAAAATCCGCATTCAACACCTCGATCCTCTCCAAGGTTATCGAGTACGCGGAGCAAGCAATCGCATCGGGAGAAGTTGACGCCGCTATCCAGGATGTTCAGGATACCTTTAACAACGCGTACACCAACGCAAAAGCAGTGCTTGCCAACCACGATTCTCAGGAGCAGATCGACTCTGCCTGGATCGAACTCATGAATGCGATTCACCAGCTCGGATTTGTCCGGGGCGACGCCACGATGCTCGAGAGCCTCTACGAGTATGCCTCCAGCCTCGACATGGATCTTTTCGTCAACAACGATGCAAAAGCGGCTCTGCCGGATGCGCTCGCCGCAGCCAAAGCGGTGCTTGACGACCGCGGCAACGCGCTTGAGAGCGAGATCAGCACAGCGCTTTCCAAACTCCTCGACACGGTCCAGGAACTGCGTTACAAACCCGACAAATCGATCCTTGAGCAGGTGCTCAACCAGGCGAATGCAATTGACACAACTTCCTACACGGCGCTGAGCGTTGAGAAGTTCAACGCGGCAATTGCACAGGGCAACGAAGTTATGCAGAATGAAGATGCAACGGAACAACAGGTTGAACAGGCAGTGTCCGACCTCCAGGATGCCATCGCTGGGCTGGTTCTGAACGATGCGCAGAGCCAGACTGAGACACCCGTGGTAACCGGAGACAGCAGTGTATCCCATTCCAGCTCCACCCCCAAAACAGGCGAGTCTTTGCCTGTCGCGACGGCAGCGATTGGATTGCTCGCAGCAGCGGCATTTGTTGCAGTTCGTAGAAAAAAACAAGAGAAATAACTAAATACCGAAAGGGTCCTGGAATGAATCCAGGACCCTTTTTGCCTCCCCACACAGTGCAGGAGAGAAGCCCGATTATCCGATTGACTGTTTCATTGGAAAAGACGGTCTGAAAAACGGGGACGCTTTTGATTTTTTGATTATGAATGGATCGTCTACAAACAAAACAACCTCCTATTTTTAACAGAAGGTTCAGTCTGTCGAACACTGGCTAAGCCTTTTTCGACAGACTGAAGTAAAGGACAAAAGTAGGAGTAATCAGCTTAATCTTATGCTCCTACTTTTATTCTTTACTCAATTGATATTATAAGTCGTCAAGCTGTTATAAAATTTTTATGTTTTCCAGGAAAAACTAGTGGGCTTAAATTTACTAATATTCCTTGGACTATTCTCTTCAAAATAATAGCATTTCAGATTTTCTTTTTCTGAGGCGTAGAGTAGGGCGGTTCCATCAGATGAAGGCTGAAAGAAACAACCGTCATATATATCCTCATCACCCAATAAAACAGCAAGGATGGGGAAATCACTCGCCAATAGTCCTCTTGCATCTCCAATATTGACATATTGATAATCATTGAATTTATTTGTAAAGGCTGTGTATTTACTTGAATCTAAATATGTTGCTGGAGCTACAGGAAAAGATTTAATTTCATCTGTTTGCAAATCCCGAATGAGGATTGCTGTTGGGTCGTCTGACATACCATATGCTAGAAATCGCCGATTATAAGACAATGAGCTTCCGTATCCGCCTTCGATATAAAGTTGGTCTTCTTTAGTAGATACGCAATACTTTCTAATTTCCACCCGCTCAATACGTGGGAATCGTATTGAAGTGTAGATCACAGTATCAGAGTCCAACCACACCACATTATGTGCGTTTAGGAGATCCAGTTTTTCTGTGGTATTTTTTGTTGGATCATAGATATAGTAGCAATTGTTTTGCCGGAAGCTTATCTTTTCACTATCTGGCACGGATTTCGGAGAAGAAATAAGATCATCCGAATTATTCGTATAAATAAGTTCTTCCACCCGCAATCTATTATTTTCTTTCACTAAATACACAATAGTCTGCGGCTGAAACTGATCTTTCTTGTATATACCGATCATTCTATTGCTGTTTGGATCAAAGGTAACATACTTAAAAACTTCTTGTGAATCATATTTCATAGACTCTAACTTAAATTTAGAATTGAGGGACAATATATCGGTTTTTATATTAAGATCATAACCTTCATTTTGTTCCATGATAATATCCCCGATATCGGTAAGTCTCTTGTGCTGACTTAGATAAATAGATAAGCAAGAACTAGTCAAGGCAACAGCAATACAAATTATAATGATTGTTTTTCTTTTCTTCATTCTATCACCTCAATTAGTAATCGTATTTACCATAAACAATACAAGCTACTTTAACGCAATAAAAATATCTTGTGTAGAATTCCCCTGGAATGTTAACTGTACCCGTTAGTGTCGCGAAATCACTATTCGAAATTTCTCCATAATCACCAATTTTACCATCTGGAGCATATAAATGTCCGTATCTACATGTTATTGTATTGTGACTACATTTACCAGAAACGGAATGTTCTATATCTGGACCTACTGGCTTTGAATCGGCTATATATGCTGCTTCGTAAAGTTGTTTCGCAGTTGTAAATTCATTGATCAATATACCACCTATTTCGCTAGCTCCTCCAGTTAGAAAACCAAGTGCAATTTTAGCTAGAGGAAGCAGATCGTAGATATTGGGTGGGCGTGTCACCTGAGTTTTTGCTGATGAATCTATATATTTTAAGTTTGGTGATCCAAGTGAATGTTGGCCCATATAAAAGTCCTCAATAATAGCATTTCCTCGGGTCATTTCCCATACTGTCAACTGCTTGGATTTGGTGTTGTAAGCAATATCCATGTTGGCACTGACCTGTGCGGACATTGAAAAGTGCATACCTTGATTTGTAAACGAAAAATCCAACAACATAATGGTGGCCACATTGTTATCTGTTCCAGCTAATTGAAATCCATAGATAGCATAGAAGTAAGGATGTAATTTATTTGCAGCAGAATCTGTAGATTTAAATCCAACCCAATGATAAGTCCATTGATGCGGCACAGGGTAGGAAACGCTGGACATATGGCTTAAATAAGGCAATCCAGATTGGCTGTTAGGATCTGTTGTAGCCACCCTTTTATTTTGGAGTGTTATTAAATTATTTCTCATGTTATCAACGGTTATTGCTTTTGGTTCTTGGAATGGATAACTAGATTCAAACATTGGGCGAACTTCATTACTTTCGGTGTCAATCATCACCATAGCTTGGTTTATATCTGGTTCAGGGTTTACAATATCACCTGATTCCACACCGGTTTGCTGTTTTAAAAACAAGTAAGCCTTTTCCGTTTCTGCACCTAAGTCAGTATTAGAATCATTCGATGCTCTTGCTGATATGGCTAAGTTATTCGGTGTTTTAAAAGCATAGTCATTATCACTGGGGACTGCTTTTTGGTACAGTGTGTCGAATGATAACCCCTCTAACTCTTGCTGCATATAGTACATGTTATTGGTTGCTTTGTTAAGCAATCCAATGCTAACAACGGTTTTTCCTTCTAAATGTTGATTCGCTGGCATAAGGGTTAACGAATCACAGTTTTCTTCAATTCTAAAATTCGTTAAAACATAACCCTGATCTATTGGGTAATTTGTAACTCCAGCAACCAAGGAACGGTTTCCTGTTATATCGAGATGGCTTTGACAAATGTAGTGTGCAAAATAATAAGACATGGTTGTATCTCCATCATGAAAAGTCAGAAATCCACCAAGCCTCTGTGCGCTTTCAGAGAACAATAAGGACACCTTGTCGAACGTTGCGGTTAGTTGGCTTTTATCATTTATCGGAATAATATTTTGATCTTCAAAGACTGCCGTTGGAGTTGAACGGATATTTACCTTTGTATCATTTGGGAACGTATCATCTGCATAATGATCTATTAATACAAATGGTTTAAACCGGCTGCCTCTGGAAGAAACGAGCTCTTTCACTGGATCATTAGGTTCACATGAAAGCGAGTAATTTTTAGCTGTGCTATAGGTTTCTGTAAAATCAAATACAAATCGTTCATTTGCGGTGCTTTGTATGGGGACTAACGGGAAAATATATTCTCTGCTCCATATAGTGGTATTGTTATGCGTCATATCTTTAATGTCCATACTCGGCATTGTGAAAGCATCGTATATTGTCATGGTTGCCTTTGTTTCCGGGCTCGAGTTTTCTTCAATCGTAGAACAGTCACACGTATTCCAGTCACCTGTAGTTTTATAGGTGTGATAATATAATTTTGCACTTTTTAAAGATTCTTTAGGAATGTCAGGAAGATTTCTTATTTCTAAATAGACACTACTATTATCCACGTCATCTTGTCGGATTGTAGATTTCGTCCAATCCAAATTGGGTGAATTTGCGATACTGCTATCAGGATGATCTTTCTTTAAAGACACGTCCTCGATGCTATAATACTTATCGGTTAAAATGGTAGGGTCAATTGTAACTGGATAAGACAACTGACTTTCGAACCAGGTCATATCTGGTTGATAGATTAGTTCATAGACTCCTTTCTCCAAATAGTTTAACGAGATATCAATTTTGTCCGATAGCTGCATTTTATCGGAACTACTGTCAAACATAACTGGAGCGGGCATTTTAAATTTAAGCTCTTGCACCGAATCAAAAAATTCAATCGTATTATCATTAAGATGTTTTGCCTCAAGATCCCCAGTGTAAATCTGATACACAAATCTGAGTTTGTTGTATGGTTTTTCATATAGTACAATGGATTCTTTTACCCCATTTGGTAGAATATCATAGGAAATATCTGTGTTTTGACGAACGTCCTGATAATTTATGGATGGAACAGAGGATCCAATTTTGGACTTCAAATCGTTTTCATTATTAGGAAGACTTTTATTAAGGGATTTGTTATTTGAAATACATGCTGGAACAGAATTGATTTCGTTCATTAGCTTGAAAGAGATTTTATTTGTGTCTTTTGAAATGCTCAGTTCTTCTTCTGTACTCATTCGTGAAGGTAGTTCCACTTTCATGTCGTTTTGTTTGTTGACATATTTTTGCTCACCATCAATTAAAACCAGCGACAGAGAGTTATCGATTTCCTGCCAGTCGCCGTTGTCTTTATAGTGAACAGGATCGGCTGAGAGGATGGTAGTATAAGTACCATCACCTCGCTCATATGTCTTGGAATATTCACTTCGTTTTTCAGTGATTTCTTGTACAAAATCTTCTGGGGCATATTGGTGAAACGCATCTTGTACTTCAATTTCATCGGTTTTGTCTTCAAGTGAATCTGCAATTACGTTGGATGGAATGATTCCCAGTAACATTGTCGCTGCCAGAATAGAAGCTACCATTTTATGTAGATGATTCTTTTTCATTTTTTCCTCCTTATGTCTGCTCATAATATATCTTATATAATTGATTTTAACTGTGCATTGGTATCAATCCTGCCTTCTGTTGCTAGTTACCAAAATTAACCTCTACAAGAATATAGTCTCATAAATTTATATATTTTGCAACTAATTTATTTAATAATTATATATAAATAGCATAATTTCTACCATTTCGGCAAAATAAGGATATAGTTCTTGGCTATTATCACAATACACATCCTTTTGCTATTATCCTGGCCACATGTTCCATTAATCTGACGTTTAAAGACACATAAAAACAACCTCCTATTTTTAATAGGAGGTTGTTTATGTGGGAGCGTGCTCTACAATCCGATTCGCTACTACAGGATTTGGTATTTTTGGCAAAAAGGCTTCTCCAAAAGCAAGGTCGTCCACCTCGGGTAGATTGATGTCAAGAAAGTAAGCCTCTACAGGGGTCTTAATGAGCAGCAGTAGATCTGAAGAAGGGGGGAAGGCGCGAATCTCATTTCGCTGCGAGGAGATTTTCTCGATCTCGGCGGTGAACTCTCCGAGAATTCCCTGATGGTCATCGCAAACTGCAATCAATTATCACTATGCCGTTTCTTGCCTTTCTGGACTCTTCTAGGTGCTAGAGCATCACGTCGCGCTATTGCTCTTGCGAAACTGATACGGTGTCTGCATATATCTTTTTTTAAACGCCTTAAAAAAATAACTCACGTTTGCATAGCCAACCCTTTGGGCAATTTCGCTGATAGGCAAGACACTGTTGAGCAAGAGTTCCCTGGCGTATTCGAGTTTGTAACCAATTGAAATTTCATTAAAAGATTTTCCTGTTCTCTGCTTAATCAGGCGGGAAAGGTATTTTTCAGAATAATTGAATTGCTGCGCGGTCGATACAAGGGTTGCCTCTGCAAAGTTCTCACGGATGTAGGCAATGATCGGCATGATCTTTTGTTGTTTTTTGAGCTCTTCGAGATTTTCCTGATGGCTGTAGGACCGTGTCAACCGGGTGAATGTGAGTGCGAGAAAGGATTCGAGTGCTTTTTCGTATCCCATGGGTTTATTGAAAAACTCTTCAATCATCATGTCAAGAACGGCGGTGATGCCTGATTCCGGATTGTGACGGAACAGGATCGAATCACTTGCCTGGTTCATGTGGTAAAGATAACTGATAAAAAAGTTAGAGAACAGGTCGTTTTCCGAAATGAGCAGAAGAAAGGATTTTTCAAACAGATCTTTGGAGATCATGATGTTAAAGACAATGTCCTCAGGTGATTCAATGTAAAGGCGGTGGGGGATGTTTGGGTTTAGAATAAGAATATCTCCGGTATGAAGCGTCATGCTGCTATCTGCAAAATTGTTGTATGCTTTCCCGTGATAGACGTAAATCATTTCAAAATACGTATGTGTATGCAGGCGGAGATATTTCTTCTGTTCATTTTCATATGGGTGAAGCTGAATGTCAATGAGCAATCCATCCGCACTGTGAAATAAAACGCAGATGGGTTCCGGCATTGTAACAGAAAGACTCCGCAGCCTTTGGTCTGACCTGCGCAGTTCTTCCAGAGAGATTTCTTTCTGCCGAACAGTTTGAATATATTCGTTTAAGCTAGTCATTTAAAATTTACCTTCATCGCAACAGAAATGTTACCAAAAGACATTTTATTAGTATTTTTTCGTCCTTGTTTGGTTGCTGAATCTATCATACAATTAAATTGCACTTAAGTCAATGTTTTTGTACAGAAAGAAAATATTGAGAGTGGCCAATCGAGATGATGCCATTTGGAAGAGTTGGTATCGTCGCAAAACATTCTGTATAAAGGAGAGGAAAACGATGAAACAGCGCAAACGTATTCTCGCTGCAGCAGTGGCGCTGTCGCTGATGGTTGGAAGCATATCGCTCCCCAATCTGATGGCAGCAGCAGCCGTTCAGCAAACCACAAGCATTGTAAACCTTAAAACAAACAATTTGACAAATCCTAAGGGAATCGATGATACGACGCCTAGCTTTAGCTGGCAGATGGACTCGAATCTTATTGGACAGTCACAGGAGGCCTACCAGCTCGTTGTGTCCCGCGCGTCGGACGGAAAGGTGATGTGGGACAGTGAAAGGCAGGCAGACAGCAAATCCACCTATATTGAGTATGGCTCCTCCGGCAGCGCCGAACCGCTTGAGAAAGAAACAGAATATATCTGGCAGGTAAAAGTGTGGGATGCATCGGGAAATATATTCCAGTCCGCTCCCGCCGTATTCAGTCTTGGACTTTTGGACACTGAGGATTGGGGTGGAGCGAAATGGATCGGCCTTGACTACAATCAACTCGATCTCGGAGTGAAATCTTACAGCGTCGAGTCCGATGTCAAGCTCTCAACTGAAAAATACACTTCGATCATCTTTGGTGCAAAGGATCAAATTCGCTATTTTTACATGAAGCTGCAGCGCAGCGGAGACAATATCACACTGATGCCGATGGTGGAATACGGACAGAAGGCACCGACATTCGGGGAGAATCAGACACAGCTCATTGATCCGGCCAACCAGAGCAATCCCGACGAATCAAGCAAAGTGGACATTACCTCCCTTGTCAGCGACGCTCAAGAGTATTTTCACATAAAAGTTGATGTAGACGCAGAAGCAAACTGTCTGACTGTATTGATCAACGGTCAGCAAGCACTGAGCATCACCAATCCTTTGGCTTATTCCAAAGAGGACGGTGTGAAAGATGGTATCCAGCTTAGTTATGGAAAAGTCGGGCTTCGTCAACAGAAATCGGATACATTCGGGGATAGCTACAACTATTTTGACAATTTCAAGGTCATCGCAGATGGCACTGAAAAATATACATATGATTTTGAAAATGGCTACACCCCCTTTAATGCACATGTCATGAATGAAGTGGATGAAGAACCGACAATGGTGGTGGACGACCACGGCGGCAAGGCGCTTGAGCTGCAGTCCTGCATCGGTTCTTACCCAATGATTGTTTTACAGGACAATTTTGATGAAGGCCTGTCCGCTCCCATGGTGCGCAAAACATTCAGCACCGAAAGCGGAAAAGGGGAAATTGTAAATGCAACGATTTATTCCACTGCTCTTGGCTGGTATAACCTTACCATAAATGATGAAGAAGTCGGAAGCGATAATACAGAAGGCAATCCTTACTATGAAGACAAAGTATACGATGATTTTAAGGTGGACGCTTCAGATTATAGGGACACCACTTTCTATCAGACTTACGATGTCACCGATTATATCCAGAACGGGGATAATGTCATCGGTGCGCAACTTGGCAACGGCTGGTATATCGGAGGAATAACCCGGTCAACCTACGGTGGGCTCGATCCCTACTTTATGGCAAAACTGGTGATCACCTATGAAAACGGCGAGCAGGAAATCGTCACTGATGCGAGCTGGCAGGGATGTGACGACGGCCCCTATCTCTTCAACGATCTATGGGACGGTGAAGTGTATGATCAAGGGAAAGAAATTTCCTATAGTGATGATACTGCAGATTGGCAGGAAGTTGATCTCCACGAGGACGATGTTCAGATTATGGCTCAGATCGGCGATCCGGTGAGAATTATCAACGAGATCACAGAGGAGCCGGGCGACTATGGAATTCAGGGGATCAAAGATATTTCCGATACTTCCAAGGTAGGCCAGAACAGAGAGGACGGCACCTATTTCCTCTATGACTTCCAACAGAATATGGTCGGGCGTGTTCGTGCAACGATTACAGGCGAACCCGGTACAAAAGTAATTATTCGCCACGGTGAAATGATTAACGACGCTGTTTCAGTGGAAAACAGCACAAGTGATAATGCAGAAAATACAATTTACACTCTGAACCTCCGCTCTGCAAAGAGCATGGACGTCGTGTTCATTGGAGAAGACGGAACAATCGACTACGCGCCGGAACTCACTTTTCACGGATTCCGCTATGCGGAAATCACTGCAGATTCTTCGATCACAATTGAATCCATAAAAGGAGAAGTGATTTCTTCCGATTTGGAGACCACCGGAAACATTACAACCAACAATGCCGACATCAATCGATTTTTCCTCAACGCCCTTTGGGGGCAGTGGGGGAACTACCTCAGTCAGCCCACCGACTGCCCACAGCGCGACGAGCGCTTCGGATACACTGGAGACAGTGTTGCCTTTATCGGTTCAGGGGTGTATAACACCGACACCACCGCCTTTATGACCCGGTTTATGCAACAACAGAAGGATTGGCAGGCAGAGGATGGAAGCCTCCCCATGTCGTTTCCAGGGGACGGTTCGTTTACAAATATCTGGTCGGATTCCGCTGTGATTCTCCCCTGGGTCACCTACAAGCAATCGGGTGACCTGAGTATTCTCAAAGACTACTATGAAGTGATGTACAACTATGCGGATGGTTTGGAGGGAAAAACCGTCTCCACTGGAGAAGGAATGCGCAAAACCACAACCGGGACTCTTGGAGACTGGCTCAACCCGATGCAGAACGCTTCGCCGGGCTATTCCGGAGTCACTGCAAAATCAACAACATTTGCACAGGTGTACACAGCTTACGTGTTTGATTGTATGAGCAAAGCTGCCGAAGCGGTTGGAAATCAAGAGGATGCAGAACGCTTTTCTACCGTGTACAAAGAGCTTTGTGAGAATTTTAAAGCAAATTTTGTCATCACAGTTGACGGCAGGCTTCAGCTCACCGACCATGCAATGGGCGCCTATGCGGTTGCCCTTCAGGTCATCAACTTCTCAGATGAGGAACGCTCACAGCTTTCGGATGCGATGGTAGAGACGATTCAAACAGAGGATTACCACACGACAACCGGCTTTGCAAGCAGCGGTTGGATTGGTACAACTCTGAGCCAGACCGGACAGTCGGAGACTGCCTACAAAATGATCACTGAAACCTCTTATCCATCCTGGCTTTACCCCGTCAAAAACGGTGCGACTACGATTTGGGAACGTTGGAATTCCTATACCGTTGAGAGCGGGTTCCATACCGACCCGATGAACTCGTTTAACCATTACTCTCTCGGTTCAATTGTTGAGTGGATGTATCGCAACATGGCGGGCATCGAAGCGAATTACAACGATATTGGATTCCAGAATTTTATTCTCCAACCGTCGATTGACGTCAATGGCGCTATCTATCAGGTCAACGGTTCCTACAAATCGGTCTACGGTCAGATTGAAAGCTGTTGGGAATCCTCACTGAATCACAAGACATCGAAATATGAGCTCACCAGTTACAGCGCAGTCGTCCCCGCAAACACGACTGCAACCCTTTACCTGCCGGTTTCAGAAGAAATCGCAGATACCTTTACCTCTGTCTCAGGCGTGCGTTTTGTAGGTATGACGGAACACAACAGTGAAACCGTCGCCCAGTTTGAACTGAAATCGGGCGCATATGATTTCACGGTCAAAGAGGGAACCCTCGAGGTGTCTATTGCAGATGGCTATATCACCTCCTCCAATACGGACAAAAGCATTCTTAATCAAGTTATCGATTACGCAGAAGCACAGAGAGCGGATGAATCGTTTGCAACTGTAATTGAGTCGGTACAGGCATCCTTTGTTGCAGCGCTCGACAATGCAAAACAAGTTGCGCTCGATACAACTGTAGATCAGAATACCGTGGACAAAGCATGGATTGATTTGATGAAAGAAATTCATAAACTTGGCTTTGTCCAGGGAGATAAAACGTCTCTTGCAACGCTGATTCAAACAGGCGAAATCTATGAAGCGTCAATTGATAACTATGTGGATGCAGGAAAGGCGGAGTTCCTCGCAGCGCTCAAGGAGGCGAGAAACACTTATGCGGATGGCGATGCAATGGAAGGCGATGTCAAAGCGGCGTCGGAAGAACTTCTCAATAGGATGATGGAACTGCGGCTCAAAGCGGACAAAAACCTGCTGTTACAGGCGATCGCAGCAGCGGATGAAATTGACACGGCGACATACACCGAGGAAACGGTAATGGCATTCAACGCAGCGAAGAGCGAGGCCAAAGGCATCTATGAGAACGAAAATGCAACACAGGAGGAAGTCAACACGGCAACAGACAAGTTGACAGAGGCAATCAACGGATTGGTCCTTAAATCGCTGGAGGATGCAGAGACTGTAACTGTAGCAGGGGATCAGACCCTAACCACCAAAAAAGGGAACGCGAAAACTGGAGAAACTACTGCACCTATTGCGATGGTGACAGCTTTACTTGTTCTTGCAGGTGCAGCATTTGTTCACAGCAGAAAAAGAAAATAAATCGTTCAAAGTAAAAAATTCCCCCGATTTATTATAAAACTACTATAAAAAGGATTAGAGCAGTAGATTTCAAACTTACTGCTCTAATTCTTTTTATATAGTATTGATTGAAAGTCTGTCAGTCATTTGAGGCAATAGGAATCCTGTAGATTTATTTTTAAAAACAGGAAAAATGGCTACGATTTTGATAACCAAAGATTACACTAACTATATTCAAGTAGGAAATGCTATTGAACAAAATTTCAAAGAAGTTGAAATTTAAGTATGCGACTGTTCATAATGCTGTCGTTGGTTCGAGTCCAACTGGAAAGACAAGGAAGAGACTTTGTAAAAACAGGTCGGCATAAATATTATTATTTTCCCCTAACTTTACGCAGCGTCTTTATATAGATGAAAATAACACCTGCTGTTTCCACTGTTCAATAAAGTTTTTCACTTCAACAGGCGCTGGTTGGTTTTTTATAATTCTCGCCTGACTGACATTTCCATTATGTAATTCCATAGTACAGTACGGTTTGTCCGGACAGGAAGTTATTTAAATAACAAAATTGTACTTTTTTCACGACATTTGTGACGTATCGTCCAACGTAGTGATGTAGTTGCTGACCTACCCTGATAATTATTTAGGCTGTACGTGGCGGCATTATCATATATCCATTTTTAAAGTGGTTCAAAATATGGTAGAGGGAACAGGGGACAAACTATCCTCCGCTTGAATTTCACGGGATACGGCATTCTGGTTGAACATATAAGTTAGGACTGAGTGAAGGGGATTATAAATCTGTTCAAGGAGATACCGGACATGCCAAAGCAGATATGCTACTCAATATTTATGGGTTATACGAGAGGTATACGTCGGCAAGAGCTCAGTAAAAAGTTAGAGCAGGATTTCTACAACCGTGGAGCGTCTTGTTCTTCGGATAACACGATCAACTGCAATGATCGTCTTTTTAACTTTTTAATTGAAAAGGCACAGGATAACCCCGCGTTGCAGAAAGAACTTTTTGAACGAATCAAAGAAAACCCTGATATGCAAAAAATTGCACGGATTGCATTAAAAAAGTAATATTAGCAATAGTACTTAGCAAGAAAATAGCTTACCTAAAAATAAAACGAAAATTTGTACAGAAAGCAGGACTATTATTGAAAATGAAAAAAGGTTTTATGCAGTTAATTAAGTACATAAAATACTCAAAAAGCCGCATAAAACCTTAACAATTGGTGCAGGTGAGCAATCCAAATCCGAACCTGTATTTTCCTTATCCAACGCCGCTTTCAGGTCATCAAAAGTAATGGTGTCCGTCCCGTCCTTGTAGTTAAAAGTTATCACCATCTTGTCATCGTACAGGAAAATGACGTTGACAAAAGTGTCAATCAACATCTTCCTGTGGGACTTCTGCCGCACATCCAGCTTGCGGAAGCGGTGAAGCCAGAAGGTCATAAACTCGGCACTGATCTTGGGTTTCGCCAGTTTTTCGCAGGCAATCTTAGTTTCCAGTTCCTCTTTCGTGGCTTCCAGTTCTTCCAAACGGCCTTTCGTGGACTTGGTTAAGATGCCTTGCTGGATGGCGTTCAAGAGGTTTTGAATGGCCGTGTCCGCCTCCCGCAACTGCTGTTCATAGAGGGGCAGGTTGACATTCTCCCTGTCCTGCAAGTCCATGAGCATGGACACAATGGCTTCAATGGCGGTATCGTCCATCACCATCTTCATGGTTTCGCTGACCACTAAATCTTCAATCCACGCCTTGCGGACAGACTTTTTGTGGCACTCGGTACGCTTCTTTTTCACGGACACGCACTTGTAGTAGTGGTGGACATTCCCCGTGTGGCTGGTGCCGCTCTCGCCGCAGAGGTAGGCCCCGCAATAGCCGCAGAACAGCTTGGTTGTCAGCAGATAATCGTCCTCGGCCTTGTGACGGGCCGGGGCCTTTTTGTTTTTTGCCAGCTTCTCCTGCACCCGGTCAAAGAGGTCTTGGGGGACGATGACAGGAATGCCGTCTGGTACAACAATGTCCCGATAGGTATATTCCCCGATATAGCGGCGATTGTTCAAAAGGTGCTGTACGCTGTTGTAGGTCATCTTCTGGCCTCGTGTGTTTTTCACGCCCTGCTCGTTGAGCCAATCCCGTATCTGGGTCATAGTGGCCCCTTCATCGTAACGCTGGAACGCTTCACGGACAAAAGGGGCGGTGAGCGGGTCAAGTTGGAAGTGCTGGTCGCTGCCGATCTGATACCCGATGGGCAAGGTGCCGCCGTTGAATTTGCATTTTAAGGCGTTCTCCGTCATGCCCCGGACAACCTTTTCGGACAAGTCGGCAGAGTAGTATTCGGCGTAACCCTCCAGCACGCTCTCCAAAATGATGCCCTCGGCTCCGTCGGAAATGACCTCGGTAGCGGACACTACCTTGACCCCGTTCTTTTTCAGAGCAGTTTTGTAGCGGGCGCTGTCATAGCGGTTGCGGGCAAACCTGTCCAGCTTCCAGACGATAATCATATCGAACAGGCGCTTGCCGCTGTCCTTAATCATGTTCTGAAATTCCGGGCGGTTGTCGGTCTTGGCGGAAAAGGCCCGGTCAATGTAGTGGCGTAGGATGGTGATACCGTTCTTCTCGGCAAAGGCGGTACACTCTCTGATCTGTCCCTCGATACTTTCTTCCCGCTGGTTGTCGGAGGAATAGCGGGCGTAAATAACTGCTTTCATTCTCTTCAACCTCCTTGTTTCTACGCATTTCAAAGTCGTTCTGGGGATAACGCAAGGAATGATATTACCGCGGCACAAACACGCTGATCAAAGCCGCATGGCACAACACCTTTTGCCCCCTAAATGCGTAAATATGATACTGATTGGTGGGCGCAAGCAGTTGTCTGCTTGCACCCACTTGGTTATCGCACAGCAAAACCGGGGAATGCCGTCAAGGGCGCGAAGCGTTCATCTTGACCCTTGCACGGCATTCCCCGGTTTTGCTACTTCTTCATAATGGCCTGCATCAGCTTACTTTGTAAACGGCCTTTCATATATGGGTCTACCTGCTTATGGGGTTGCCCACTTTCATCGATTATCGTTCGCAAACACAGTTTGTTGATGTAGCCATCGTAGTGCTGCAAAATCTGTTCTATTGCATCGGCTTCCCCTGAACGTGCTGCCTCGATAACAGATAGGGGTGGTGGAGGTTTGTATTTGCCGTTTAAATTTTTCATAGCAATTCCCCCATCAGTTGTTTCCGTAGATTTCGCAAAACACTTGTGCGGCGGCGCTGGATGGCGCTTCTGGAACAGCGCATCATCCTGCCGATTTCACGGTCGTTTAGTTCCAGTACAAAGCGTAAAATCAGAAGTCGTTGCTCTGGCTGCGACAGCTTCTCGATGATATTTGCCAACCGCTCATTGCTGATTTGCAGGGCATAACCATCCGCTGAAAAAGTTGTGTAATCGCTGGGGTACTGGTCTGCTGTGCAGATGCCGTCTAAAGCCGACGGCGGCAAATGATTCAGAGATACCAGCCATTTGTTTTGATAGGAGAATTCCCGAAAACAGTCCAGCATTTCATGGCGCAGGACAACTTTGCAAAAGGAATTAAAACGGCGGCGCTCCACAGTTTCTTCATAGGTCATCATGGGATTCTCCTTTGCATGACGTCTGCAAACGGCCAATTCTCCCGGCTTGAATATCTGAAATATGGTGTCGTATTCTTTCTTCGGGCCAGTCCCACCATTTGATATTTAGCAAGTCCGAGATGGTATCATCCGAGAAACGTTTGCGGATCGATTTAGCGGGAACGCCACCGACAATCGTATAAGGCGGCACATCCTTTGTCACAACGGCACGAGTGCCAATAATCGCTCCATCACCAATGGTAACGCCAGATAGGATAACAGCCTCATATCCAATCCACACATCGTTGCCGATGATAATATCGCCTTTGTTGTCCCATGCGCTTGTTATGTTCTGGACGTCTAATCCCCACTCCTCAAAAAAGATCGGGAACGGATAGGTGGACAAGGATGCTTGTGTATGGTTGGCGCTGGTGAACAAAAACTTTGCGCCGCAGGCGATGGAGCAAAATTTGCCGATTACAAGCCTATCATGGTTGATCGGATAGTGGTACAACACATTGTTCTTTTCAAACTGCCGTGGGTCTTTGACAAAGTCGTTGTACATGGTGAAGTCCCCGACAATGATGTTGGGATTCTTCACGACACTTTTCAAATAAACCGTTTCATGGTCGTTTGTGCGAGGATAAATTTTCTCTGGATTCATGACTTTCCCTCCTCTCTGAGTTATGAGAACTCGTATCTCTCAATCCGTGAAAAATGGTTGTTCTCCACATAGTAAACGGCGTGTTCCTTCGCTGAGTAAACGAAAGAAACCCTGGTCGCCCAGATTCCCTCCTGCCGGACAGCCCGAAGTACAGAAAACGCATCGGTGACAGTAAACTGCTTTCCGTAAGTGTTCAACAGTTGGGCGGCTCTTTCGTATCGGTCATCCCCCGGTACAATGAAGGGTCTTGTGCTTTCTGGCGCAAGTACGGAGTAATTGGTAATTAGCGAGTAACACCCATCATCTTCCCGCCATCCAATGCCCGGCTCGATGATTAAGGTGCGGCCCTGCCTGTCGGACAGCATGGCCTGCATGGTGGTATCCGGTGCATAAACGATCTTCCGTTCCTGCACCATTCGCAGCGCATCGTCCAAACTGATCTTTGCCTGAATAAACTGTTCTGTCAGGTCTGCAATTGTCATGCAGCCTATGGAATCCTGATGGGTTCCCTCCGGGTTTCCGTGAACATACAACAAGGTTCCGACATTTCCGTTGCGGTTCACGCCATGATAGGAATGACGTACCCCGTCGGGCCGCAGGATGCCGATATAGAAGCGGTCCTTCTCTTTTACGATTTTGTGGTCCCATACGGTAAGGTCAATATCAAAATTGAAGCCGGTAATCATATCGTCGCCCCGGTAGACAAATCGAGTACACATGGTCTTTTCCTCTCTCGTGGATGTATTCTTTACTTAATATCGTACTACCGTCATGGCTTCTTTTCTATCCACAGGACAATACCGAATCAATCTGTATACAACACAAAAGCAGGGGCTGCATTTCTGCAACCCCTGCCAGTTCATTTCTGATAAATGATTTTCCGAATGGCGTATACGGACAAGAAGTATTTTTCCGCCAGTTCCTCCATAGAGATTCCGTTCCGAAATTCCTCTACGATTTGGCGGTTTCGCTGCTGCAATTCCTGTCGGTAGCCAGACGCTTCTCCCCATCGTTTTTGTTGCGCTTGATCGGCGGGAACATAAAGATAGCCCCCTTGAATATAGCTTTGCAATTCCTTGACCAGCGCATCGGGAAGAAGATTTTTTGCATTGATGTATTTCATGCAGGCTTCCTCCTTGAGATGATCATCAAGCAGCAAAGCCAGCATATTGATTATGCGACGGTTCTTACTCCATGCAAACGTCGCAATCTACTGGCTTTGCATGGAGCTGCACTTCGTTGAGTTTTATCATTGGATACCACTTCTTTCTGTTGGGAACATCTCTATCCTACCACTCAATTATTAACAATTCAATGTTTTTTTGAAAATAGCGGGTAGAAAAGCCCGATGCAAACGTATTATTAGCGAAGCAAACAAGAGAGGGTTTGGGATACTCCCAACAAGAAAAAATCTCCGCTCCGGCAATCTGCCCGAATCGGAGATTTACGGGAGTGTAGCCACACTCCCTATGCTTGCTCTTCTGTTACTACCCCGGAAAGGAAGGGAGGGGAAGGGAACCGATGTAACAAAATTTGAAATAGTATGGTGGAAGGTTCAAAGCCTCCGACGGATTGAAAGCAGCAACGCTACCAACAGCTTGAAGCTGACAGACCGGACGGAGGGAGTATTTGAGCCGAAGAAAAAAGCTGATCAACAACACCGCCATTCCACAGCATCACATCGAGGCTATCGCCCGCTGCATTTTACCTGACATTCTGGCTTTCTATGAGAGCGAGGAGGGGCAGAAAGAGTTTGAAGAATGGATAACTCAAAGAAAAGAAATGGCTGAACAAGAAAAGGCAGAGTAGACCTGTAAAAAGGCGGTGTGCAATAATAAATATCACACCGCCTTTTCTAGTGATTTGTAATATGGGAGCTGTAACATATCGCTATGCGTTTGATTGTATCCACATAGTGAGTTTATTATATAGCTGAGTTTCATGGAATTCGTTATCAGAATAGCCCATTAACAAATATCCAAATATAGTATCTGGATTATATTGAGTAGCAGGCAATGATGAAAAACATTTTGTCATCGCAATTCCAAGTATATCGAGCACATCGTGTCCATTACATAAATCATGGGGATAATATACCTGCATTAAATCGCTTGCTTGGCTTTCTAGAACTTCTTCCGTTACAGAAACAGAAGTTCCGTTCGATATCGTCCTCTGAGTAATTTTCTTTATTAGCTTCTTGGAATCGGGAAGTAGTGTATTTCTATCTATAAAGTCTTTGCATTCAAACCCATCAAAACGCAAATTATAGCGATTAACTAATGATACCACCCGTAATGCGCCTAAACAAGAGGCTGCATTTAATATGCGATTTCGAGGCTTTCCGCCCGCATTTAGCTTATTCTGATCGGCATAGATCGCCAAAAATTTTTCTAACGACACAGAATTAAATAACATCATTTCGATATCGTTACTGTCAGTAAAAAATAGTTGATTGTTTTCTGTAACGCCATCATGCAAGAGAACGTGGAAATCTTTGTCTATAATTCCTAGTATGTTATTAAATCTTTCCTTTTGAGCTAATAGAATAGTCTTATGTACTCGTTCCCAACCACTGACTGGCCGGAAACGAATATTAGATTGCCTACCCATGAGTACATCGAAAAAGGTTTTGTCCGTTTGCCCCTCAACCAAAATATAAGTTTCATGGCAGTCTTGATACATCATTTTTGCTTCCGCAAGTATTGTATATTCGTCTATATATTTTTGCATATTGTTCACCTTATTCAGATAGAGATACCGTTAAATCCCATTTATCATGAATAATTTGTGGTGAATGAGTTGCCAGAACTGCGGAGAATTTAGTCGCACTGATAATTTGTAATAACTCATCGACATAGTCAAGCTGCCACTTAATATGCAAAGATAGTTCTGGTTCGTCAATTAAAATCAAAGTGTTTTCTGATGCATTAAAAATCAAATCATAAAACATAACTAATTCATGCTGTTCGCCAGAAGATAAGCTCTGTGGCAAAATAGTAGAATTAGAATATGTTGTAACGAACCGGAATCCATAATCTTTGTTAAATACAATTCTTTTGTTATTAAAGTTCTTATCAATTATGTTGCGGAAAAGATTAATGGAAGAAGACAAACTGGATAACGCATTTAACTTTTCTTCTGTGTCGATTGCATATAGTGAAAGGTTTTGGCGATTGCTTTCGGTAATCGCATCCACTAAATCATGAATTCCTATATCATCTTGTTCCTCCTCTAAGATTCCAGTATCAATAAATTCCCTGCGTTTTGATTCGAGTTCTACCATCTTGCTTTTTATTTCATTGACAGTCAACGGTGAATTTTGTTTTATAGCCCGAAGTGGAAAAGTTCTATCCTTCGCTTGCGAGAGTTGAGCATATTGTTGAATAGTATCACGAATTTTTTGAGAAAGATCTTTTGCAATAAGATTTACACGACGTTCTATCTTTATATTATCTTCCCCATATTGGCGCTCGACACGCTCTGCTACCGTTAATCTGTCGGCTGCAATTAAACGAACATCCATGGAACTAAGGATATCTTGAACGGGTTGCGGAATATCATCTTCAAGATATTCTCTACTATATCGTCTAAATATGGTGGCTCCATATTCCGAGATGACTTCTTCCATATTAAGCTTTGTTCCGTGCTTTCTATCATACCATGTAGATTCATTTATGCGCTCCAGAAATGGAAAAGGACGATATCCTTTTAAAAACCTTTTTATTATATCTTGGTACTCATCAGTATTCTCGAAAGAGTCAAAAACGGATTCTTTTTCATTCTCAATAATCGAGTACGCAAGATATGTTATTCCTGTTGCCTTTTCTTTTTCTGAATCTAAATAGATCTTCTTGCGCTCGATTTTAAGAATAGCTCCAGTCGAAAAGAAAAAGCTTACGGACTGAAGGTCAGTGGACTTAATAGTATCCATTTCCTTATTAAAGACGGCATTTATGGTTTGTAACATTGTAGTCTTACCGCAACCATTTAAGCCATGAAGAATTGTAACAGTATCGTGGAAATCAATTGAATAATCAAAATATCCGAACAATTTCTTAAACTCTACTCTTACCAATTTCATTGTAATACTCCTTTCAACTACTCTCTTTTCAATTATTGTACCCTTTCGGAGATATAACAGCAATACTCTTTTGCAAATTCAGATACACTTAGTCATCAATTAAAAGAAAACAAATAATCCGAACCCATCCCCTATCGGAAACAAGTTCGGATTATATTGGTTTGGTGCGCCAGAAGGGACTCGAACCCCTGACCTACTGGTTCGTAGCTGAAAATATTATATTTTGCGCTCTCTCGCCACTTCAAACAAACCCCGATTTTACGCGGTTTATTGAGCTGTACCTCTTGTTATCACAACTCAATTCTGGTGTTTATTTGCGAGAATAAGCACCAAATAAACACCAAAACATTTACCTTTAAGCTACACAAAAACAGCCCCCCTCCCTTGAGAAATCGAAGGGCAACAATGGGATACCGGGGAAGGGCAGTCCTTCCAAATGCGCGGGATTTTCAGAAAAAGGGGGGTAACGTGTCGCGGGCTCCTTAATTTCAAAGCCCTACGCTCAATTTGTTATCAAAATCAGCCCGCTTTACCCTAAAATAAAGCCGTATAACAGCTGTTTGTTTCGTGAATATAATTCCCTTCTATGAATCCAATACGCTTGTTCTAGGGCGCTCCTTGCGTTCTCACAACCCAGGGACAGTCTGTCCTTACCCAAACTACCGACAGTTTGTCAGTAGTTGAGGTACCCTCAAATCGTGGGTAGCTGGTGAGCCCTTAGAGATACCGACAAGATGTCGGCAACTGCAAAAGAGGGGGGGGATTGTAGAAGCTCAGGCAATTGATTGCATATGAAAAGCGGGCAAGCATATTGCCACCCGCTATTAAAATTCTATTAAATTAGCCCCATAGTTGCTGGTTAATATACTGTAGCTGGTGTTTACATTTATCTACTGATTTATTAACACTGACTCTTACCCGATCAATTACTTTCGTTTCTCCAGAATGAAGTAGCGATAGAGGTTTAGATTCTACAGAGGAAATTCTTCCTGATCCTAAAAAATCATCCAGCATAAACAAATGATTGGACGGATCCCCTGTGCTTAATAGTGTACGATGTCTTGATAGAATATCGAACACCTTTTTTAAATAAACCTTTGTCTGCTGATTTGGCTCATTTCTAGCTCCGGAAACAGTTGACCAACCACAATGTGTTAGGACGACCATTTGTATTTGGGGAACTTTTAAATCATTTGTAGGAAGGTACTTCCTAAATTCGCTTTGAGGACTTGTTAGTGTATTGATGAGCAATTCTAATGACTTTACTGACTGTTGGTCAGTACGGACTGGTATGACAAGTGCATCAGCAGCATACCACGCTAATTGCGTTGCGCCAGCAAAAAATGGAGATGTGTCAATCAAACATCTTTCCAATTGGTTTTGTTCCATTTCCCTATCAATTTCTTCTTTTAGAGAGTACAGGATACTTTTTAATGATTGTTCTTTTTGAGCACCTTGTAATCCTAACGCTTGATTTATTGCTGTGATAAGCTGAGAAGGCAATAAATACAATTCCTCAGTGGATGGAATGTAATAAACATTTTTATCAGCAAAATATTCATTTGTTGCGCCAACATAAGATGCCACACGTGTAGCTTTTCCTAGACCTGGAACGAGGTAAGGGAGTATTAAATCTCTTACGGTTGGAGCTTGACTGGAATAATACTGATTATCAAAAAAATATGATAAATTTCCTTGCGGGCATGTGTCGACTGCTAATAAATCATTCGTTAAATAACTTAGATTAAAAGCTAACGTTGTCTTGCCGATTCCACCTCGTAAATTACACATCGCATATTTTTTAAATTTAGGTAGACCAATATCATTTGAAATGCCGTTAGCAATTTCATATTGTCGACTAATTATTCTTTCTATTGACATTTTCTACTCCTTCCAAAATTAGATTTACGTATAATTAACAAAAATGTAAAACTAATTATATTATATTACAAACACAGCAATAAGTCAATCATTATTTTAAACAATAATAGCGGGCAAGCATATGCCCACCCGCTCTGTTGCTATGTAAGTTCACCCTCCAACGGTCCGATCAGCTCCCCGTTGTGATCGTACAGGCATTTTACACCGTCCTCATTCTCCCGTACCGTCATAGCGTTTTCCATGATATCAGGAAACACCGCCTCCATTGCGTTGTGTGCCGCCTGCCGCCCTGCTTCTGTGTTGATCATGCGATCAAGCCAAAGCTCCTTGACGGCGTGTGTGAGCGGCGCGTCTGTGCGCATGTCAATGAAGTCGTCCCCGTTGTCTGGATAGTCAAGGTTGTGGACGAATACAAGCTTACTGAAGCGAGTCTCGGGTGGTGCATCGATGCTCCCCTTGAATCCACACAGGTTATATAGTTCCTCTCGCGTTGCTCCGGCCTGTTGCCATGTGTCCAACAAAGCCTCTGTGTAAACGCCCATCTGAGCAATGCTCTTTTGAACAGAGCGGGCAAGGCTTGAGTTGTTTTGAATGTAGACATCCACCAGAGGAAAGAACACCCCCTGTTTTTCCATAAGCTTTTTGTGCCGCTCGTAGTATCTCCACTCCTCAACAGCTTGGTTATAGGTTGAGAGCATCCCGCGAATGATTGCCCGGTGAAGCACTAGGATTCTCAAATAGTCTTGTTTCGGGCACAGCCTGCCCTGCGTCTGCTTGATGAGATCATCACAGTGTTCTGCAATCTTCATGGTATGGTCTAAGATATTCAGCATTCTACGCTCTCCCTTCTCCGCGCCCGCTCCTGCCGGATTCCCAGCACCTTCCCGGCACAGAACACCATACCGATCGCCCATTCTCTCCCGCTGTAGCTGGCACATTTTGCGTGCCTGTAAATGCTGTTTGCAAGTTGTAGCTGGCTGAAATCCTGTTTCCCAAAGATAAACTCGATTTCCTCCGGGGTCACGGCTGCCAACGTCTCCGCGCGGTATTCCTCCCGCTTTGCCTCTGCTCTCGCGTCGTCGATCATCTTTGATATCATGGCTGATACCTGTTCAATTGATTCCTGCATTGAAATTACTCCTTTCAAGACTGGGTAAAATCTGATTTAAATCCTCTACAAGCTCGAACGCTTCCTCCGGGGTGCATAGCTGTTCGATAAAGTCCGCTAAAATCTCTATGTTTTTCATGTATTTCTCCTAGTTCATGGCCTTTCCTGTAATCATCAAGCCTGTGGATACAACGGCCTGAATGAGTAACTGCAAAAGGTTGATTGATTCGTGTTCATATGATCCCACACTTCCTAGCAGCACGAGCAGGCCGCCGACGATCAGTAGGGAAGAAAGTTTGTTTCTCATGGCGTTTCCTCTTCAAACCCTCGATCTCTTTGCGTCTGCGAACACTTCCGTTTTCAGGTTTTTCATGCGTTCCGCATAGTTACCGATTAACTCCGACAAGTAATACAGCCCCTTGTCATAACCCTCACTCATGCCGCTTGCTATGCTGACCGCGTTGACCAGTTCGGCAAGCCCTGCGGCCTCGTCTGCGAGTGCTTCGATTCTCATAATATCCATAAAAAAGACTCCTTTCGTTGTTGAAAGAAATCTCCAAATCTGATATAATAGATTTCAGAGATGGAGACATCTCGCTTGGTAGTGGATGACGCACGACTGTGGTAGGGAGGGCGTTTCCACTATTTTTTTAGTTCAGCCTTTACCAACTGAATACCTTTTTCAATTACACCTATCCGTGAAATGTTAAGTTTATCAGCACACTCCTGTAAATCTTTTGCGGTTTCTTCTGTAATACGGATGTTCATTTTCACGTTTTTAGGGTTTGCAGTTGGTGGTCGGCCAGTCCTAGGCGACATCTGTTCACCTCCTATTTATTGCCTCTACAATATATTATATATTTGCCTCTGCAAAAAGTCAAGAGATTTTCGTAATATCCATAAATAAAACCCTTTCTTGAATTTCCACTTGCGCGAACACTCAAAAAAGGGTATAATAAATTTACCCCATGAGTGTTCTGCGCTCGTGGTAGTGGTTTGGGATAGCCGTCAGCTCTGTGGTAGGTGAGGACGGCTATTCTATTTTTTTATGTCGGCCTCTACCTTATCAATCCCCATTCTGATAACATCACTGCGAGTAAGATTCAGGGCTTGGGCACATCTATCCAGCTTATCCACTGTGGGTTTATCCATGCGCACCCGAATCATTGCATTCTTGGGGTTTTCAATAGGTGGCCTGCCTGTTTTAGGCGACACCTTATCACCTCTCTTTTATTGTCGCTACATTAATTATAATACTGTAGCCACACTATGTCAATGCTTTTCTCAAAATATTTTATTCTCACATAAGGCTTCTACAAGGCTCTACAACGCGTCTATTGAAAATAGTATAGTTTAACGATAAATCAAACAGAATCGATTTTAAGCCTATCTATGACGCTCTCACAGCATATAAAAAGTATGATGGTAAAATAGTTGTATTTCTCTTGCTTTGTAGAGACAGTCGTGCTATACTGGTTGCAATAACATATGGTTTACTATCTGTGTTTATATATGGTTTACTATCTGGTATAGGTGTGACATTTTCGGCATTTCCATTCGACAATTCTGTCACACCCATTTGACAATTCTGTCCATTCCATTCACCACATTCGTAAATCGATAGGACAGATTTGTCCAACACATAACACTTGTTCAACAGGGCTTTTGCCCTTAGTAGTATCTTTCTTTAACTCTACCTCTTTCTTTTGTCGGACAATGTCCGGCTATAGAGTGTTAATTTTTAGTATTAATACTTGTATTATTATGTTTGACTTTTTTGTCAATAGCCTCTTGACTTTTTTGACAAGAGGTCTTGATCTTTTTGTCAACAGCTATTGATTTTTTTATCAAGAGTTTCTTACCTATCGGTTCATAGTTCACTCCTGCGTAACCAAGTAACCGTAACCAAGCGTTTCTATATTATATAGGGGAAAAAATATACTTTTTTAATTTTTATGTATTTCCCCAGGATCTTTATATAGAAAGATAGTTACAATAGTTACATTTGGTAAATATATAGGAAGAATGGGGGCTGAGGGCGTAACCAACGAGTGTAACTATCTCAAAAAAGATGGTTACAACGCCTAATCGATATACTCGAATTGTGAAAAATCGATTGAATTGTCAATAGATGTCTTTTTGTGCCACACTTTTTGAACCCCATACTCCAGTGTTCCTAATCAGAGTGAGTGTGGTATGCTAAGTACAAACCCGCTCATTTTTGAGCAGGTTAAAGCTCTCTGAAACTTTGGATGGTGGCAGAGGGCTTTTCTTTATACTCCGGTTTTGTAAACCAGTTGATTCCCTTGGCGAGCTCTCCCGCCCTCTCAGGGCTAAATCCAGCCCGATAGAGGGCTTTCAAGTCGATTGTGGGAAAACTATCCTCTGTGAAGTCGAACAGCCGTATAGGGACGGCATTTAGGGCTGAGAACAGTTGATTTTTCCATTGTGAATAGGTCATAGCTTCACCTCGATTTCAAGCCCATAGTTCATGAATGGCTCATAGAGCCCTTTCACTCGCCGAAACAATCCCTGAACCGCTTTTCCTGCGTCCATGAGCGGAGCCACAAAGGCTGCCAGCGCGCGGGGGAGGTATCCCATACAATAGGAGCCCTTGCCCTGCACCGTGGCAATTACGGCCACTGCGTTGCGGTCAAACTCGTTGTTCCGTTCCCGCTCTAAGCGAATGCTGATCTGTTCGGGAGCATAGCGGGCAAGGTGCTCAAGGGCTTTCTGCCTCTTCCCGTATGTAACCCCGGCCGCCTTGGTGATCACCTGAGGCATCTTTACAAGTGCCCACGCCTTGATCATGGCGTTCGCCCGGTTGTAGCCCCTGGGCAACAAGTTTGTTTGCGATTGACATCACTTTGCTGTTGAGTGTTCTCATGCTGGTTTCTCCTTTCTGTTGGGCTGTTTGTCTTGCCCTGTGTCTATATTGTACACCTTTCGATACATAAATGCAATTGATAATGTATACAAACATGTACATGAATATTTGTACATGTTTATGTACGTTTTTACTTGACTTTGTGTATTTTAAGGCGTACAATATGAATATAAAGAGGTGATAAAATGCCGATTTCATACAAGAAATTATTTGATCTTATGGCACGGAAAGGCATTAAAAAATTTGATCTTAGAAAATGGGGACTGTCTCCAACCATTGTTGACAGGCTGGTAAAAGACAATAATGTAAATACTTCTACAATCTCCACACTCTGTAAGATTTTAGACTGTCAGCCCGGCGACATAATGGAGTATGTGGACGATGAACAGGACGGTGAATAAATTGGAGTTAAACATTGAGGAACTGCGCAAGCTATGCAGTGAACGGAAATTCAAATGGACAACACACATATTAATGAGACTGCAACAGCGGGAAATTAATCCATCTGATGTAAAAAACTGCATTATGAGTGGCGAAATCATAGAGCAGTACCCACAAGATCATCCGCACCCCAGTTGTTTGATACTCGGGCTGTGTGTCAACGGTCAGCCGTTACATACCGTCATCGGGTGCGGTGCTGGGTACTTATGGCTGATAACAGCGTATAGGCCGAATCCAAACGAGTGGGAAAGTGATTTAAAAACCAGAAAGGGGCGGTAAGTATGGGTTGCTTTTTTTGTAAAGGGACATTAAAAAACAGCTTCACCAATCATGTGGTGAACCTCCAAAATTGCATTATCATTATTAAGAATGTGCCGTGTGAGGAATGCACTCAATGCGGCGAGACATTTTACAGTGATGATGTAGCGGAGCAGCTTGAGGAGATTGTAAACAAATTTAAGAAAATGGTTCGAGACGTGGCTATTTTCGATTATGCGAATATGGTTGCTTAAAAATTAAAGCGGGCATGATTCCACAATGAGGAGTCAGCCCGCTTTTTTATGTATGAAATTGTGGTTTACTTGTGCGTCCGAAAAACGGACGAAGAAAAGGCTGTCCGAAATTCGGACGGCGTTTGTAAGCAGTTCCTTGCAGACCGCAAGCACCTGAACATACAGATAATTCTTTCATTCTCTCTGTTCGTTCATTGTTCGGAAGACGTGAGAAAGCCGTCATCAGAATGGGGTCGGAACCTACAATGAAATAATCCTGCTCAAAAGTACGAAATTCGTATTTTAGACCACGCTCTGTATAGGGTCGGAACCTGCGAAGTCAATTTGACTTCACCTTGTAGAGCCGTCATCGAATTGATGACGCAGAACGCACAACGCAATTAAGCCCGGAGAAAGCCCGAGAATATGGCCCGAAAGGCGGCAAGGCCGGGAAAGCGGGTTGAGGGCCTTTACCTATGGGAACTTGCCCTAAGATGAATTGCGGCGGCTTGTCGGGCTTTTGGCTGCGTGTCTGCTCTGCCTCGTCAAAATCTCATTGCTTTGGCTCTGAGCCTTTTCAACCTTGCTAAAATCTTGCCATTTGAAGCATACCCTCTCGTTTGGCTCTGAGCCCTTTTTACCTTTGGTAAACCTTTGCATAAAATAAAGGGGCAGCGATTTACTACCCCATCCACGAGCTTTCGCCAATGTTTCATGCTTTTTAGGGGCTCCAAAATCTAAACATGCGGCTTTTGTTATACAACATTGAATGAACAGGCTGTGGATATGGGAAATGTATCATTTTGTAGCATGGATTCGGGTATTTTCCGGTATTTCTGTTAAGCAAAATAGTGCTACACGCCACTCGGAAAGACTCGAACAATTTTAGGACAATCTGATGACAAAAAACTAACATAAAAACAAGGGTTTGCAAGGGCACGGAGCGGGGAGAACGGGCTTTCCCCTGTTAAATGAAAGGGAACGCTGAATGGTAACGTTACTAAATCCCCCATTCCTCTTTCAATTTGTTTATCATCTGCATTTCCTCTGTGGTGTCGCTGCCGGGGTTTAGGTCGGGATGGAAAGCCATTGACAGCTTTTTGTAGCACTTTTTGAGAATCCGCTTCTCGTCGTCTGTGTAGGTTTTGCATCCTATACTCTGATAGCTGCCTCCAGAATAAGAACTGTAGGTATTGCGCTGGTAATCCTGATAACTACGGCTGTAGGCCTGCTGTGCCCGATACTGAGCCTGAATCTGTTTTAAATACTCCGGCTCCATCAGTTCACCGAAGATGTTGTAACAGTATTCGTATTCGTCAACCCCATACTTCTTTTCAAATGCCCGCTTTGCCTCTGCATGCCTCTTTTGCAATGCATCCCGCTCCTGAACCACCTTGTATTCCTCGGTCTGCTGGAACTCCTGCCGAATCCGCTCTAGGATCGGGTTCATCTTGTTCTCTACAAGATCATAGAGGGTATCATAATCTGCGTGAAACAATTCGGATGCGTGTTTCAATCCTGTATCGATAGAATCATACAACCCAAACTCGATCAGGCTGTAATAGCTTATGGAACCCACAACACACTGCTTTTTCTTCACCCTGCCGTTTTTGCGGTAGCTTTCATGGATGCTGATTCGGTAAGATGTCCGGCAAGGCCTTTCAAACCGTCCCGCTTCATGGTTCGGATACCATGAATAATGCGTGCGGGTCGTGCCGTCAATGGTAAAAGATGTGGACATTACTTTGTATTCCTTGTAGTCGCCCAAAGACGGCCTTTTCAACTGGATTTCCTGCACAACGCAAAACACCGGGTTCACCTCCTTTGTAGGTATTGTGTAAATCTTTGTGATAACTACGTATTGTTTGGGGTTAAACCCTTGTAGGCTGTGGGATGGTCGGTCTCACCGGGCGGCGCCGGGGGCTTGTTGCGTCCACAGGGGTGATGTTCACCAGATCCCCGATTGCCTCAAGCCTTGCCTTGATCTCGCTGTAAACCTGCTTGTAGGGCTTCCTCTCTACGATTCCTAGATCAATACAGTTTGCGGTGGTGCTCTCGAACAGTTCCAGAAGGTTTAACTGCTGGGTGGTAGCGTTCTCCCTGTCTGTGATGCCCGCTATCTTGTTTGTGAGCCGGGTGTAATTAGAGTAATACCGCTCGGCGTGCTCGCTTCCCTGCGCTTTTGCATAATCAATGAATCGTTTGATTGCGTCCGTTTCCCTGCGGCGTGTGTCCTTGCCCTGCTGCCGCTGCTGTTTCCATGCAGGGGATTCCTTTTCAACCGATAATTTTATGTAGCCAACGCGCAAGCCCTCGAGAATATCAACCATATGGTCATAGAACAGGTTTGCCTTGGGCTGGTGGCTGTAGCGGCATATCTCATAGACACCTCTTGAAGTGTACAGAACAGTGTCATATTTTTTCCCGTCAGTTGCCACCGTTTCGGTGGTAACTGAAAATGGGTCTAATCTCTCTTTATGGGAATCGTGTAGCTTATCGATTGCCCATTGCGGGTCAGAGTATTCCAACGCCTGCCCGATCTGCTTGCGGGTCATATAGAACTCACCCTTGCCGTCGGTGTAGATGTCACAATGCAGCATGCCGAATAAGATTGTCTTTGACTTTTTTAAGTTCATCCAAAGTCCTCCTTTTGCGTTTCATGAGGTTGATTGCGTTCTGTTCTGTAGATTTATGAAGATCATATGATGAGTGTACTGGAATTTTAATCTCATCATAGAATGGCTTCAAAATCTTTCTGGGCAATGGTTTTTTCATGGCTTTCAATGATTGCCCCTGAATCTGCCGTATCCGTTCGCGTGACCTTCCCGTCTCCTCGCTTATTTCTATCAGGCTTTTATCCTCATAGAATCTTAGCCGTATTACCTCCTGCTGATTTTCGGTTAGGGTGTCCAAAACCGTTTCAATCGCTTCCTGTAAAGCGCGGTTCCAGTCCTGCTGTTCAATGACTTCAAAAGGAATCCCTGCGGTTTTGTCTGGTATCAATTCTCCCAGCGGGCAGTCACCTTCGGCGCCTACCTCAATATCAAGGCTTGTACAAGAAAGGGTGGGGTCGTTTTTCTGCCGGGAGGTTCGGTTGTTAGAGATGGCGTTCAACCGCTTTTTTATGGGGAAATTGAGATATGAGGTGAATTTTAGCTCGCTCTCCGGGTCAAACGCTTCTACTGCCTCCACCATTGCGAAGTAACATTCCTGAACCAGATCGTCATAGTCCACCCCTAACCGTGTGAAACGCTCTTGAGAGCGGGTATACCATTTTAGGCACTTGGTATGAATCAGCCGTTCAATTTGTTTCCACAAGGTATCATATAGACTTACGTCCCCGCTCTGGATTGCAAGGGCGAGTTCTTCATTGGTTCTCATTGAAATCATTCCTTCCGTATGTTATACTGATTTCAATGAGTCAATTTGATCTTTAAGGCGGCGGGAGCGGTATTCCTTGCCGCCTTATTTTTATAGCTTCATCTGACCGGAAAGTTTTTTGAACCATCCGTAATTTCCGTATTGGTTCAAAAAATCTCGTTTTTCTTTCAATGTCCGTAAAGTCCTTTTCCGATCAGCTTGACTTTATACGTCCAATTGATGTCCTGTGTGTCGAATGCCTCGTACCCCGCTTTTTCCATTGCGCCCTTAAACTGACCGTTCGTCACATACAGCCCGGTTTCCCGCTCCATGTGGTGTTTTAGGCCGTAGCTGTTGAGACGGTTGCAGGGGCGGCAATTGACAGCGGCAAGCCTCGAGTGAATCCACAGGCCGCACTGTTCTTTTTCTTCCCCGGACAGCGTTTCATAGTCCGCGGGTGTGTTGTTGAATCCATAGTCTTTATTCATGAAAATCAGTCCTTTCAAAATCCAAAGGGGGGATTTCGGGGAAAAGGGGGAGTTTTAAGCGTTGTTTTTATAGTTATTCATATAGGGGTATAGAACTCATATGGAACGCTAGTAATACAACCGTTGAAATTCCCCTTTTCCCCCCTTTTTCCCCCTCCTACATTTCTATTGCCTCTCCGGTGTAGTCTCTTTCAGGCCGAATAGCCCCGCAAACGCAAAACTGCTTGTGGACAGTCCTGAGTGGGAGGTCATGTTTTGGAAGCTCCTCCTTAAATAATCTTAGCCCCATTGGTTTAGCTCCGACGAAATCACACCATGTTGCATAATCGGCCCGCAAGGCTTTCACAGTCGTATAGCGGGGCGCGTCACGGTCAAAACGGTCGTCAAGAAACATCCCGACATAATCATTTTCTTTCCGGTATTCCGCTGCAAGGGCTTTCATCTCGGCTGTATCGCGCAATCCTTCCTCTTTGTATTTGCGATATCCCTCGAGCAGCCAATTGAGAATACTGCTCTTGGCCTCCTCGCTGCGGAACAGGGCTTTCAGACTGGTGTCCCTTTGATCTTCTTTGAAATGCTGCGTGAAGGGAAGCATTTTAATGCGATCGCTGGCAAATAAACTGTCATCGGATACAGAGGGCTTTGAGTTGGCGGTAACAAATAGTTTAAACGCCGGCTTGAACTGAATGGTATCCCCGTAAAGCGGGCGGCATGTGATATCGTCGTTTCCGGTGAGCTGCTTCAAAAGGGCTTCGTTGATGGCAACCCCTTTGTCCGGCTCGTTTGAGATGACAATGCGCGTTCCGATCAGCCGGGCAAGGTCAGGAGTGGCGCGGCTGCCGTCTTTTACACCGCCTCGCGCAATGGTGTTGAAGTCCATCTGTGCGCCGTAGCTCCCGAACACGTTCATAACGGAATCGAACAGTGTGCCCTTGCCGTTGCGGGTCTTTTTGCCCAAAGCAAGGAAGAAACATTCCTCGTTTGCATCCCCTTGGAGAGCATACCCCAATGCTTTTTGAAACATGTTCGCCCGTTCCTCATTCCCCTCTGTGATTTCTTCTATAAATTGAAGGAAGCGGGGACAGCTTGCGGCGGGGTCGTAGTTTACATTGGCCTGTTTTGAGAGCATATCCGCTGGGTTGTGTGGAAGCAGTTTAAGGTTTTCTAAATTCAGCGTTCCGTTCTTACAGTTGAACAGAGCGGGGTTCCGGTCAAAGTCGGTGCTGTAGCCTGCGAGTTCGTCCCGTGCGTCCTTGATCAGGTTGTCACGGCTGCGGAGGGAACAGTATTTGCCGTAGTGCTTCCTGTAGACTTCCCATTCATCCTCGGGTGGTTTTCCTGTAGTCGGGTCGTATTGGATGGGGGATAGCTGTTTTTCAGGTATCACAGAGAGCACGTAATCTGTCCAACGTTTCACCAGCTGGCGGGTTTGCAGGTCTTGTTTATCCTGTATCCACACGCCGTTTTTGTATGTCCAGTAGCTTTTATACTCTGGCAGGTAAAGAGTTCTCCCCCGGTAGGTGTCTGCGAACATCTGCGCCGCCCCCTTGTCGTTGAGGGCGTATTTCTTCAAGGATTCAGCGGTGATGGGAGAGGCAGGCTGTGAGGCCTGTTTTGCCCGTTCAACCTTGTTGCGGCGGTATTCGTCCCGATCATCTGCCGCGGTGCGCTGACAGTCTGCAATTGCCCGCTCTGCGGTGCGGGGAAGATAGTCGTCACGTTCGAGCTTTGCAAGGTGCTTTTCGTCCTTCTGCTGGGTATAGGGGGACTCTCGGAACGCCTGTACCATTGCCGCCGCGTCCCGGTTGCACCAGTAGGCGAGCTTGTTCATGAGCGCCATATCGTTTGAACTCTCATCGCCGGTATTCCGCTCCCCGCTCCACAACCGCTGTAGCTCGCGGTCATGCTGTAATCCGCGGTCAAGGGATGAAACAGAGGTCTGTGGGCTCATCCTCCCTCTCAGCAAAGCGGGTTTGTTCGGCTTGGGGAACAGCTCGTTATACAGGGCTTTGACCTCATCAGGGCGCCGGGCAACTTTGGTACAGTCCCCGAACACTTCCCCCGTCACAGTGAAATACCGCTTTTCCTTGTACATCTCAATATTCCGCTTTGGGTTTTTCCTGCCACTGGATGGAATATCGCCGTAGACATAGATATGTAACCCTGTGCCGCTCGGGCTTTTCTCGGTATAACTGTTCATTGTCCTAATGATTGCAAGCGCGGCGGGGTCGATTTCCCCGGTTTCCTCGTCAATGCAGTGGTCGATGTCAATTCCCACAATCCCGTTGTTGTGAAACTCGAACCCGATTCCGTCATACTTCCGGCTTGCTTGGACAGCGCGTTCAAACGTCGTCCAGGTGTCCGGCTGTCCCGCTTTTGCTCCCTGCCCGGTCGCTGGATTAATCGGGCATTTCCCCCGCCTGACCACCCATTGCGGGAGCGCCTTTAATTGTGTTGGAATATTTTGAAGTCTTTCATTGTCCATAGGGCTACCTCGCACTCACAGGGCGTATTCTGCCGATTGATTCCACAGGAGAGCACGGGCTGTTTAGATACTCGTCCAGAAGATCAATGTTGATCAGGTACTTTCTGCCCGCTTTCACCGATGGGATTTCCCCCGAAATCACCTTGCACCGTAAGGCGTACATGGTGAGGCAGGTCTCGGGGTCGCTTTGCTTGATCGCCGCGTATGCGTCCTTAATTGTGCGCATTCTCGCCATGTGCTTCACCCGCTTTCAGTTCGGAAATGATTTGACGGATTTTCGTTTTTTCTTCGGGGGAAAGCTCTTTGCGGAGCTTGCGGGAGAAACAGCTGTCTTGCAGGCCGAGCGCGTCGGCGATTTGCCATAGTTTCACTTTTGCGGCCTTGGCTTCTGTTCTGATGTCGTTATTACACATGTTTTTTGCTCCTTTGCATTGTAGTGTAGTAAATTATGGTTTATAATAAGGAGCGGGAACTCCTTATTTCGTATGGGGTTCTGCTATGCGGCGCACCTTCGCTTTGATCGGTTGAGGGGTACGCCGCTTTTTCATGCTATCATAGGATCACACCTTTATATTTAGAATTTGTTGTTGACATGCAATAACAATTATGTTATGATTCAATTGTACCATAACAAATACAACAAGTCAACAAATTTGTTATTTTTATTCATATAGATAACGAATTTGTTATTAAAAGGATTGGTGAGAATGTATGTATAACACAAAAAAAATGATTGGTGAAAAGATTAACCAAGCATTAACGTTGTGCAATAAGAAACAGAAAGATTTAGCGAAAGAACTACAAGTAGCTGATAACACAATTTCATATTTTGTCAACGGTTCTCGTACACCAAACACTGAACAACTCATTAAAATCGCTAGATTTTGTAATGTATCCGCTGATTGGTTACTTGGGCTCTCCGAGGTTCAAAAACCAAACACAACTGTAGCAGCTATTTGTGATTCGACAGGGCTTTCTGAAACCGCAGTTGAAAATTTGCATGCGTATCAGGATTATTTTGAGGGTGGGTATTTGATTCCTACTATTAATTTATTGTTGGAACAAGCCACGCCTCCCCCAGATATTGCTTTCTATGGATTTGATGGTGAATTTTTGGAAGATAATTATAATGCAGATATGGCAGAGTGGGAAAGCAAGGGGTTCGTAAACTTACTAAGTAGTATTGAAAATTACTTGACAGTTAGTTTAAACAGTGATCAGCTAGCAAGGATACTAGGAAGTGGAACAATTGCGACGGTTAAAAATAAAGACGGGCGTATCCCTTGGGATGGTTTTATATATGATTCTATTGTCACAGTAAAAGCCAGTAAAATTATTGAGTCAACCCTTTTAGATGATATACTTGAGAAATTAAAAACTTTAAAAAGAAACAAACAATTGGTAAAGCCAAAGCGAGCAACTGCTGCGGAAGACTTTGCAGGTTTGGAAATTGTCGATATTGACAGCAAAGAAGGTGCTCTAAATGGCAACGATCACGAAACGCGGTAACACCTACAAGATCACTGTTTCCTGCGGCTACGATTCGGGCGGCAAGCAGATCAGGCAGCACATGACATGGAAACCCGCTCCCGGCATGACGAAAAGGCAGATTGAGAAGGAGTTGGAGAGGCAGAAGGTTCTTTTTGAGGAAAACTGCCGCTCGGGACAGTTTATCAGTGGTTCTATTAAACTAGCCGATTTTGCACAACGCTGGATGTCTGAATATGCGGAAAAGCACCTGAAAGCGAAAACCATTGCGCATTACAATGAATTACTCAAGCGCATTCTTCCCGCTCTGGGTCATATCAAGCTGGATAAATTGCAGCCGCACCACCTCATTCAGTTTTATGATAACCTTTCAGAAAGCGGGATCCGGGAGGACATCAAACAGCGGTGCAGCACGGACTTCAAGAAAGTTTTAAAACAGCATGGATTCACGAAAGTAGAGCTGTCAAAGCGGGCTGGGGTATCGGTTGCAACGCTCGACAGCGTGTCGCAAGGAAAAAATATAACAGGGCAATCAGCCCGCCGGATTTGTGAAGCCTTTCATATAAAGCTACAAGAGCTATTCACACCTGTGGACGCAGATCGCGGCCTTGCGGCAAAGACAATCAATTCCCACCACAGATTGTTGTCAAGCATGTTGAACACGGCGGTTCAATGGCAGATCATTTTTTCAAATCCATGTGACCGGGTAAAGCCGCCGAAGCTCGAGCGCAAGGAGGCCCGCTATCTGGATGAAAAGCAAACCGCCCAACTTATAACCTGCCTGCAAAGAGAACCGGAGCAGTACCAGACAATGGTTTTACTTCTGATCTACACAGGGATGCGGCGCGGGGAACTGTGCGGGCTGGAATGGCCTGATTTTGATATGGAGCACAAGCTGCTTTACATTCAGCGCGAAAGCCTCTACCTGCCCGACAGAGGAATATTTGAAGATACGACAAAGACCTACAGTTCTACTCGGGTGATCAAGCTATCAGATGAAGCGGTCAAACTGCTGATTCAGCACAAGTTCGCTCAAAACGCAGAGCGGGCAAAGCTCGGGGATGCATGGGTAGACACAGGGAAGATATTCACGACTTGTACGGGCAAGCCGATTCACCCGGACACATTGACCACATGGTTTCACAAGTTTGTGCAGAAGAATGACCTTCCTCCGGTATCTGTCCACAGTCTCCGGCACACCAACGCCACGCTCTTAATTGCGAACGGAGTAAACCTGACGACGGTTGCGGGGAGACTAGGGCACGCCGACACAGGAACCACAACGAAGGTGTACGCTCATGCAATCAAAACCGCTGATGAGATGGCAGCGGAAACCATTCAAAACATCCTGAACCCAGCGAAAAAGGAAGAAAACATTGGATAAAAAACAAAGCGGGTCAACTCTCTCAAAATGAAAGAGAAAACCCGCTTTTCTATGCCATAAGCACCAAATAAACACCAAAATGAAGTTTTCAACAGAGTAGCAGAAAAAGAAAAAGCCTGTAACCCCTAGAGATTACAGGCTTTATTCTGGTGCGCCAGAAGGGACTCGAACCCCTGACCTACTGGTTCGTAGCCAGTCACTCTATCCAGCTGAGCTACTGGCGCACATCGCTTTAACAGCGCTTAATTATTCTATCATAGCATGAAAGGTTTGTCAATAGTTTTTTGAAAAAAAGATAAAAATGTCGGGGCGGCGCGGATTCCGCCCCTGCATTTTCTATTTTTGCTTTACAGCTAGCCAGGTTCACTGCTTACCTGGCAGCGCAATTTTTTTCCGTTTTTTCGCCGGCGGGTCGGAGCTTATGCAGGCTGGATGAAACGATCGGACACAAGGAATAAAACCAATTCTTTTACCAAATTTATGCTCCTTAAAGGGAAAACAGCGTTTTCTCTAAGTGCGATGCAAAGAGAGTATTCGCCAAGAAAGCCTATTGGGGAAAAACAGCTTTTTTATTTTCTCAGAAACAGAATTCCCAGCGTATTCGGGCCGCAGTGGTTGGAGATCGTGCAGCCTGCGGTGGTTTCGACGATTTCTTCAAACGGCCGGATTTTCTGAATCAAACCTCGCACCTGGTCGACAATCTCCTTGGAACAGCCCGAGTGGGTGATAAAAATCCTTTTGGGGTTGATGTCATCCCGACCGCTCAGCCGTTCGGTGACGTACTGGCCAAGACACTTGGATAGGCTGCCGCGGTATTTTTTGCCCACGTGCATTTTGCCGTCCATGACCTCGATGCAGGGTTTGAGCTTTAGAATGTTTGCCCCGAGCGCCATCACAGAGGAGCACCGGCCCCCCTTTGCGAGATACGCAAGGGTGTCAATGACAAAGCTCGCCTCCATCTTTGGCACAACCTTTTCCCGCAATTCTTGGGCGATTTGGCGCGCTTCCATGCCCTGTTCGGCGCGCTCGCAGGCTTCGAGCACAACGTGGCCAATGCCGGTTGAGAGGTTGAGCGAGTCGACTACAAAAATTTTGTCCGGCGCCACCTCCTGCGCGGCGGCACAGGCATTTTGGTAGCAGCTTGAAAAATGACTGCTGATATTCAGGTGCACCACCGAAAGCCCCTGCTCTGTGTAGCGGGTAAACAGGTCGATGTAATCCTGGATGGTGCAGGCGCTCGTTTTGGTCAACGTCCCGGTTTTTGAGACATAGTCAAAGATGTCCTGCGGAGTGATGTCCACCAAATCCCGGTAGGAACCGTCCTCCTTGACAATGTAGAGCGGGGATATTGCAATATCATATCGTTTGATCAGTTCGGGGGAAAGGTCACAGGTGCTGTCCGCTGTGATCTGGATATTGTGAATTGGCATAGAAACCCTCCTTTTTTATACTCCTTATTATACACCTTCTGCATAAATAATCCAACTGAATCCAGACGATTTTACAAATGAATTTTTCCGCGCTATAATAGAAAGAAAAAACGTGGGAGGCAGTTATGCAAACAGTCTCAATTTTAGTGGTGGAGGATGACCCCGATATCAACGATCTGCTCTGCACCATTCTGCGCCGGCAGGGCTTTCAGGTGACCGGTGCCTTTTCGGGAAGTGAGGGCAGAATGTGTATTGCCCAGTACAATTACGACCTGATTTTGCTCGATCTGATGCTGCCCGGAATCACGGGGGAGGAGCTGATTGGAGAGATCCGCGCCACCAAAACGATGCCGGTGATCGTGGTGTCGGCAAAAACTGCCCAAGCGGACAAGATCAGCCTGCTCCGCTTGGGTGCGGATGATTTTATTGTCAAACCGTTTGATGTCGACGAGGTGGCCGCTCGGGTGGAAGCCCAACTGCGCCGGTACAAGCAGTTTTCTTCCGGGAGCTCGGGTAATCTGCTGCGCTACAAGAATTTGGTGTTGGATCGGGATGCAGTTGAGGTGTCTGTCAACGGACAATCGGTTTCCCTCACAGCGCGGGAATTTGCCATTCTCGAGTTGCTTCTGCGCTATCCCAAAAAGGTCTTTACCCGCGCCAATCTTTTTGAACAGGTGTGGGAAGAGGAGTTTTTGGGGGATGACAACACTGTCAACGTCCACATGAGCAACCTGCGCTCCAAGCTTGCAAAGGCTGATCCGGAGACTGAATACATCAAAACAGTGTGGGGAATCGGCTTTAAAATGGCAGAATGAGGCCACACAGTAGAGGGGCAGAACCGGCGGGTTGTCAAGCTGTTTTCGATAGGAGAAGCGTAAAATCGACTATATGCCAATCGGTTTTTACAAAAATTTGCGGTTTTTGGGTAGTTGCGGGGAAGGGGCGAACCCTCTCTCCTCAAAAGGCCGGTACGCTCTATGATTGATCTGCAGTTTCCGGCAAGGAGATCTTTGTTTATCAAATGTAGTGCGGCGTGATCTCTGCTGCGCGAGGGATTGCGGACTGCTTTGCAGCAGCTTAAGACTTTCTTAATGTTTGCTTTAGCTGATCTTGAAGTATAGGAGGTATACTGAAAGCAACGAATGAAAGGAAAGGTGATTTGGATGAAACAAAACACCGCGCTGCTCATTGAGCATCTGACCAAGCGCTACGGCAGCAAAGAAGTGGTCAGTGATGTCAACATCACGGTTGGCCGCGGAGAGATTTACGGCCTAGTCGGCAAAAACGGCGCAGGAAAAACGACGATCTTACGGATGATCTGTGGACTCGCCTATCCGACCCAGGGCAGCATTGAGCTGTTTGGCTCGGAAAAGCTCAACGAGGAGCGCAAGCGCATTGGCTCCATTATCGAGACGCCGAGCTTTTACCCCTATCTCTCCGCCCGAGACAATCTGGAGTATTACCGCCGGGTGCGCGGCATCCCGAACCGGGCTGTTGTGGATGAAGTGCTCGCCCTTGTCGGCCTCTCGGACACCGGAAAAAAGAAATTCAAAAATTTTTCGCTCGGAATGAAGCAGAAGCTCGGGTTCGCTCTCGCGATTATGGGAAACCCTGATCTGCTCATCCTCGACGAGCCAACCAATGGACTCGACCCGATGGGCATCGTGGACTTCCGCGAGATGCTGCTGCGCATCAACCGGGAGCGAGGAATCACCATTATCATCTCCAGCCACATCCTCAGCGAGCTCTCCCAGCTCGCGACAACCTACGGCTTTATTGATCAGGGCAGGATGGTGCAGCAGATCTCGGCGGCTGAAATGTCCCGGAGCTGCCGACACTGCATCGAGCTGCGGGTGGACGACGCCAACAAGGCGGCTGCTCTGCTCGAGAGCAAACTCGGCTGCACCGACTACGAGGTGCTCGATTCTGGACAGATTCGAGTCTACCAGTGCATCGACCAGCCGGAGCTCATCAACGAGACTCTGGTTGTCAACGGAGTGCTTGTCTCCCGTCTTGCGCAGTCGGGGGCTAACCTTGAAAACTACTTTATCGATCTGGTCGGAGGTGCTCACCATGCTTAACTATCTGAGTGCAGAATTTTATAAAGTCTTTCACCGCAAATACCTATACATCATGACTGGAGTGCTCGTGCTGCTCGCTTTTTTAATTTCCCTGCTCATGGCCACCATGAATATTGACGGCATGCTCGAGCAGCTGTTCGGCATCCTCGTCATGGCGCTTTCCCCAGTGATCTACCTCTTTCTCTTTTTCGCCGACATGACCGGCAATGAGGAATACAAAGCGCAGACCTATAAAAACGTGGTCTCTTTCGGATTGTCCCGGGAGAAAATCTATCTCAGCAAGCTAATTGTCACATTTGTCATCTCGGTGCTTTCCCTCGTCCTCACGCTTGGGACTGTCATCCTTTCGGGAATTGCCTTTGCCAAAGGGGTGGGGGTTGGCGGCGAAAACATGATGCTGTTCTTTAGTCGACTGGCTGCTTCAGTTCCTCTCTACCTCGGCTGTATCGGCCTTGCCACAATGTTTGGCATGATCTTCCGCAGCACAGTGGGATTTGTGGCGTCCTACATCGCGTTTTTAGGGGTGACCGGGAATGTCTTTCAGCTCCTCGGGATCAAGTTTGACATCTTTAACAAGCTCCTGCAATACCTGATCCCCTCCCAGTTTTCAGCCATGACTGAAATCAATTATGGACAGCCGGAGATTCTCCGCGCGGTCGCGGTCGGCTTGGGGTTCTTTGCCGTCTCAACCGTCGTCGGGCTCCTGCTCTTCCACAGAAAAGAGATTAAATAAAGGGGGAATACTTGTGGTGGCTCTGCTGTTGCTTTTGATACTCTGCGCGCTGGTGATCGCTGCGCTGGCTTTGGTGCTGTATCTCAAACGGCGCGAGACGGAATTGCTTACGGCAGAGCTGCGTCGCATCCGCACCGACCACCTCTGCAGCCTGCTCACCGTGATGATCCCCTCGCCGGAGAGCGAGCAGCTTGTGGAGGAGATCAATCAGACGCTGCTCGCCAAGCGGGATGCAATTGCGGAATACCGGCGCGCCGACCTCGAATTGCGCCACGCGATCGAAAACATCTCGCACGACCTGCGCACCCCGCTGACCTCCATCCTGGGCTATGTCCAGCTCATCGAGTCAGAGGAGACCTCGGAAGAGGACAAACGGCGCTATTTGCAGATTGTTGAACAGCGCTGCCGGGTACTTCAGCGACTGATCACTCGCTTTTACGACCTGTCTCGCCTTCAGGCGGGGGAGTACCGTCTGGAAATGGAGAAGCTCAATTTATCTGAGCTTCTCTGCGAGCTCGTCGCGGCGTTTTACGACGATTTTACCTGCAAGGGAATTGAGCCGGATGTCGAGATTTCTCCCCGCCTTATGGCACACGCTGACCGAGACGCTTCGGTCCGGATTTTTACCAACCTGATGCAAAACGCACTGCGTTACGCGCACAGCCGGATTTCAGTCCGCCTCTACCAGAGCGGGGACCAGGTGACGCTCGAAATGAGCAACGATGCCCCCGGCCTCACCCAGGAGGATGCCGACCGTCTGTTTGAGCGGTTTTTCACCGCTGACCGGGTGCGCAGCGGGCAGAACACTGGGCTGGGACTCGCCATCACCAAGACGCTCGCCGAGCAGATGGGGGGAAGCGTCTATGCCGAGCTATCACAGGAAACTTTAACCATTCGAGTCCTCTGGCTGTCATGATTTTTTCTCTTCTGTCATATCCTAATAGAAGACGGGTAACCGTCAATGAATAGATTAGGAGGAGCAGACTTGGGATATATCAAAGTTGGCGTCGCGGTGCTGCTCGGTTCTTTGGCGACATTTTGCAAGCAGTATTGCCTGATTATCGCGCTTGTCGCCGTCATTGTATTTTTAGATTGGCTTACAGGAATCATCAAAGCCAAGATCGCGGGGACCGGCTGGAATAGCGAACGCGGCCACGATGGGTTTTGGAAAAAGATGGCTTGCTTCGTCGCACTCGCATTCGGCATTTTCATGGATTTTTTTATTCCAGTAGCCCTCAAAACCGGGGTGAATGTGGAACTGCCGTTTCAGTCCCCCTTCGGAATGATAATTGGCGTGTATATTATTTTTAACGAATGCATTTCAATCTGCGAAAATCTCTATCACATCAATCCAAAAATTATGCCGAAATTTATCATCAAACTGCTCGAGGAAGCCCAGAGTAAACTGGAAAGCCAGACAACTCCATCCGATTCGGATCAATCTTAACCGGGCTGTCTGCAGATACCCGAGTCGTCACAACAGTTTAGCGCCCATGCGCTGGATTCAACTTGTCAAGAAACCCGGTCTGTGCTTGCATCGCAGACCGGGTTTTTCGATCGAGGGATGGAAAAATGAGTCTTCTATCCCTGTTTTTGACTGGACAAACGTAAAATTCAGTTGAATGATAGCTTATAGTATTGACCTTCACGAAACGTAGCTCCGCCTAAAGCGTTCAGATACAACTCCTCATCCAAAAGAGAAAAACTATATTCGCTTTTTTCATCTTCGAGATGGTTTTCGCTTTTTATAATGAGCCTTCTGTGAAATGCGCTGTCTATCCCCGTTAGATGATGAATTGTTTCTCCAGATATGCGATAGCTAAACGAAATTGAATATTCAGAATTTTGCCAATCGCCTTGAAAAGGACGTAGAATTCGAATCCGGTTTAAATAATCTGTTGCTTCATGAGTGTAAATTTTCCCAATTTGAAAATACTGTTCCGCGTGGTCAAACTCGCCGATTTCATAATACGCTTTTCCGGCAGTGACTTTTAGGAGGGCAATATGCCTTTTTGAGGTATGATTTTGTTCGAATTTTAGAATTACCGGTTCTAACAAATCAATCACTTGCTGATAATTTTCAATTCCCAATAACAAATTGGAGATTGTAATACTGCTGTCGAATAAGATTTTCTCGGCGTCCTTATAATCTACAATATCAATGAGCTGTTCAATCGCCAATTCATACTTGTCTCTTACAAGCAACTCTTTTGCGTATTGATATTTTGTGTTGGCCTCTGGATTGTCTGCGGCATTGTTGACACATCCTCCAAAAACAAGGGAAAGAACAATGCAAAAAAGTATTAATACATTTTTTATTTTGCGAAAATTATTTTTCATAGGATTTCTCGCTAATCTCTTGGATACTTATCAAAGGCCGCTATAGCGACCTCTATTGTAAAGTAATCCATAAATTCATAATAGCCATTTCGATCAACAGTGCCCTGTAATAACGCAAAATCTCCAGTTCCTTGACTGCCGGGGTTTACAACATCGTCATTTGGTTTTGCTAGACTGCCATATTTTGCACCAATTACATGGCTATCAATTGAAATGACCGGTGATATACTATCACCAGCTCCACCGAGCCACAAATAGACCTCTCGCAGCTTATCCACGATACCAAACGCTGAAACAATACCATCTAAAATAGCGTCTGATCCTTTTGGTAGAACGCCCAATGATGTAAACATAGTGTAAAGTGTGCCCCAAGCATCTTCGGAACGACGGGAAGAAATTATACCATTTGTAAATGATCCCGCTTTATTGGTAATCTTTTGTACGAGAGCTGCTTGGTTGATTCTTGCATTTCCATCTTTAGCTTGAGAAACAGAAATTGTTTTGTTGACAGCATCAAAGTGAATATCCATATTTGCTCTTACTTGTATACTTAAATCTCGGTTCCAATTATACATAGAACTACGAATATCCACTAGAATAATACTGATTTTTCGATTTCTGTAAATGAAATATCAATAGCGTTTGACATATTACAGTCAATCGAGCTATCAACCATACTAGGAGCGGGCATTTTAAACTTTGTCTTGTTGGAGTTGGAATCGCGCTATTCTATCGAATGATCATCCATTAGAACAGCGACTAAATCTTCTGTTGTTATACGATATTTGTATTGTAATTGATGATATGGTTTTTCGTATATCATGATGGATTTATTAAGGGAACCGTTTTTAAGCTCAAATATAATATCGGTATTTTGTTGAACGTTCTGATAATCTAGTTTGGAAGGTGTTTCACTTAGAAAAGATTTCGCATCATTTTGATTATCCAATGATTGGTATCGCGCGTTGTTTTCAACGTGCGCTTCGACAGAATTTATTTCATCCATTCATTTAAATGATATCTTATATTTATCTTTTGAAACGTGAATATCTTCCTGGGTACTCAAACGAGAGGGGAATTCAATTTTAAGATCATTGTGTTTATTCACAATTTTTGAACCGCCATGATCCGACAAAGTTTCTAATGAGTTGTCGATTTCTTCCCATTCATTTTTTTCATTTCTATAATGCATCGGTTCGGTTGAAAGAATCGTCGTGTATGTACCGTCACCACGTTCGAATGTTTTAGAGAACTCGCCGCGTTCTTCTCTAATCTCCTTTACATACTCGTCAGGTGCATAGCGGGGAACATCTTTTACCTGTTCTTCAACACCATTGTTTTGAGATTCAGCAATTACATTTAATGGAATAACTTCTATCAGTAATGTGGTAACTGAAAAAAGAAATATTTTTCATTTACTTTTCTCCTTTACCTATATATTACAATAAAACGTTTAAATTGCTGAATTACCCATTGGTATCAAACCTACCTTTCTCTGTTCAACACTCATTTGTATTCTTTCGATTTAATAACGACAAAAAATTAATAAATCAATAAAATATTCAATGCAAATCAACTATAAATTTTATTTTTTATGTATTACACAATTGAACTTTATGTTATTTGGAAAGTATTACAAACCCAAAATATACGATTTGATAAAAAATACCTTGTAAAATAATACAAAGTCTGTCATGGATTGTTCAGTTTTTATTTGTGTTCAATTGGTAGTTTATCATTCCTCATTTGGGATCTGAAGAGGCGGCACGTCCTGCTATTGCGAAACAAATCGAGTTTTCTAAGATCGCAAAAAGAAAAAACCTGCGCAGCATACATTGCTTTGAGGCCGGTTGGGGAAAGACAGCGCACTGCCTAAGTTGAATTGGCCGACCTTTTTGCACCCAGACTGGGCAGGGGGATTGTCTGCATAGCCCTTTTCATTTTCCCCCGGAAATGCTATAATGTTTCTATTCAAAACTATTTGTGAGGGAGTATATTTTGATTCTTTTATCTGCTGAAGCGATCACCAAGAGCTACCGGGAGGGAAACCTGCTCGACGGGGTGTCGCTCTATCTCGAGGAGGGGGACAAGGCCGGGATCATCGGAATCAACGGCACGGGAAAGTCCACCCTTCTCAAAATCATCGCAGGGGTGGAACAGCCGGACAGCGGTTCGGTCGTGACCGCTTCTGGGGTCCGTATCGGCTACCTGCCCCAAAATCCAGGCTTTGCAGCGGGGACAACTGTGCTCGCCCAGGTGTTTTCCGGCGCTGCTTCCGCGGCGCGGCAAGCGAAGGAATACGAGGCAAAGTCTATTTTAACGCGGCTTGGCATCACTGAATTTGACCGAGACATATCCACCTTGTCCGGAGGACAGAAGCGGTGCGTTGCGATCGCGTCGGCGCTCATCACCCCATGTGAGCTGCTCGTCCTCGACGAGCCGACCAACCACCTTGACAGCAGCATGGTCGCCTGGCTGGAGGACTATCTCAAGAGATTCAAAGGCTCGTTGCTCATGGTCACCCACGACCGGTATTTTCTCGACCGTGTCACCAACCGCATTGTGGAGATCGACCGGGGTAAGCTCTACACCTATCAGGCCAATTACTCCCGTTATCTCGAGCTCAAGGCGGAGCGGGAGCAGATGGAGGCGGGCAGCGAGCGCAAGCGGCAGAGCCTGCTCAAAAAGGAGCTCGCTTGGATGCAGCAGGGGCCTAAGGCGCGAGGGACCAAGAGCCGTTTTCGCATCGAGCGGTTTGAGCAACTCAGCGCGCAGGAGGGGCCCAAGGCGGCGGACAAGCTCGACCTGAACTCGGTGAGCACCCGGCTGGGCAAAAAGACGGTGGAACTCCAAGGGGTTGGCAAGCAGTTCGGCGGGCAGTGGTTCGTGAAGGATTTTGACCTTTTGCTGCCACGCGGGGCGCGTGTGGGGATTGTCGGGCCCAATGGGTGCGGAAAATCCACCCTGCTCAAGCTGATCACCGGCTCGCTCCAGCCGGATACCGGCAGCGTGGTGCTCGGCGAGACGGTCAAGCTCGGCTATTTCTCGCAGGAGTGCGAGGAGATGGACCCTTCTTTGCGGGTGATCGACTACATCCGGGGGATTGCGGAGAATATCCGCACCCCGGATGGTACGCTGAGTGCGAGCCAGATGCTCGAAAAATTTCTCTTCCCGCCCGATTTGCAGTGGAACACCATCAGCCGGCTGTCCGGCGGGGAGCGCCGGAGGCTCTTCTTGCTGCGTGTGCTGATGGATGCGCCCAACATCCTGCTGCTCGACGAGCCGACCAACGACCTCGATATCCAGACACTTAGAATCCTCGAGGAATACCTCGACGGTTTTGAGGGGGCGGTTGTCACGGTGTCGCACGACCGGTATTTCCTCGACCGGGTGGTCGAGAGTATCTATGCCTTCGAGCCGGGTGGGACGCTGCGCCAATACCTTGGCGGATACAGCGATTACGAGCGGCTCCGTGTCCAAGAGAAACCGGTGGGGGAGGCAAAGTCCAAAGCGGCCAGGGAACCGCGGGAGAAAACCCGCAGGCTCAAATTTTCCTACAAAGAGCAACTTGAGTTTGAAGGAATCGACGGGGAAATCGCCGCCCTGGAAGAGGATCTTGCCGAGACTGAACGGCAGATTGAGCAGCAGGCGAGCGACTATACAAAGCTCGAGGAACTGCTCGCCCGCAAGGAGGAGCTCACCGCTAGGCTGGACGAAAAAACCGAGCGGTGGGTGTATTTAAACGAGCTTGCGGAGCAAATCGAGGCGCAGAATTAGCATGGTGGAGTATCAACTAATCCGCTCCAAACGAAAGACAATCAGCATCGAGGTGACAGCTGACGCGGAGGTGATCGTCCGCGCGCCGCTGCGCGCTCCCAAAAAGCTGATCACCGGCTTTGTACAGCAAAAAGAGAGCTGGATTTTGAGCTGTGCCCAATCGGCGCAGCAAAAGCGGGAGAAGCGGGAGAGCTTTGCCATCCAGGACGGGACGAGCCTCCTGCTGCTGGGGAGGGAGTACCCCGCAGCGCTGCGACAGGGCGCGTCCCCCGCCTTTGATGGGGAGCGCATTCTCCTCCCACAAGGGGAGCCGGAGGATGTCCGACGGGCAGCCGTGCAGTTCTACCGCTCGTTTGCCAAACAGCACCTCCCGGGGCGGGTGGAGGAATTCAGCCGTCGCACCGGACTCTCTGCCTCGGCGGTCAAGGTCAACGGCGCAGCCAAACGGTGGGGCTCCTGTTCGGGCAGCAACAGCCTCAACTTTTCCTGGCGGCTCATCCTCGCGCCTCCTGAAGCAGTCGACTATGTGGTGGTGCACGAGCTCGCCCACACCCTGCACCACAATCATTCAACAGGATTTTGGCAGCTTGTTGAAAAAATCCTTCCCGATTACCGCAGCCGGGAAGAACAGCTGCGAGTGCTGCAACACAGGCTGGAAACCGAGAATTGGAGGGAAAAGGGATGAAACTGCTCATCGATGCGGACGGCTGCCCAGTGGTCGACTGTGCTCTGAAGCTCGCAAAACAGTACGGGGCGGAGGCAATCATCCTCTGCGACACCTCCCACCAGTTCGAGCGGGAGGGAGCGCGGACCATCACCGTCTCCAAGGGGGCGGACAGCGTGGATTTTGCCCTGGTCAACCTCGTCGCGCCGGGGGACATCGTCGTCACACAGGATTACGGCCTGGCCGCGATGTGCCTTGCCCGGCGAGCGGTGCCCATCCATCAGGACGGGATGGTATACACCGATGACAACATCGACTCGCTCCTGCTCGCCCGCCACACCGCGCGCAAAATACGCAGCGCAGGCGGACGGCTCAAGGGAAATGCTAAGCGAACCAAGCAACAGGACCAATTGTTTGAACGGGCGCTCGCCGCCCTGCTGGAGGAAACAGCATGAATTACCTATTTTTAATCATGGGGCGGGAATTTGACTGCCACGTCCACAACGCCCATTTTGAAAATCAATACACCAATGTCACCGTCTGCGGGGTGGACGGAATCGAATCCGCCTGCGATCTGGTGCGGTCGCTCGAGGAGCGCCCCGACTTGATTGAGCTGTGCGGCGCGTTTGACGACAGGATGACCCGCCGGGTGATCGAGGCGGCAGGAGGAGATGTCCCGGTCGGCCGTGTCACCCATTTCGCAAGTGAGAATAAAAAATTTGAGCGGCTGTTCGGCCGGGAGGAAAAGGCCCCTGCCATCCGACCGTACACTCCGGAGGATGAACAGCGCGTCATGGACATCTGGCTTTCCGCCAACCTTGAGGCGCACGACTTTATTCCCCGCAGCTACTGGCAGGAGAACTACAGTGCGGTGCAGCAGGTCTACCTGCCCGGTTCCCGCACCTTTGTGTACGAGCGGGAAGGGGAGATCACCGGATTTGTCAGCATGCTCGAGGGCGGGTTTGTCGGGGCGCTGTTCATCGACCATGCCCACCGCGGCGTCGGCATCGGCACTAAGCTCATTGATTATTGTAAGCAGCTTTCCCCCTCCCTTGCCGTGACGGTGTACACCGAAAACACACGCGCTGTCGCCTTTTACCGCAGGTGCGGTTTTGTCATCACCGCAGAGCAGCAGACGGACAGCAAGGGCCACACCGAGTACCTGATGAGTTGGAAGCAGGACGCGCCGCCCGGAAGAAAGGAAGGTTAGCCCATGAAAAAGAGAATCGCCGTCATCCATTCCAACGGGCGAAGGGAACACACCTGGAAATGTGTAGAGCAGTTTAAGCAGAGCCTATCCACCTTTGAACAGTTCTCCTTCCAAGAACATGATCTCGCTTCGGAATTCCCCAAATTGTGCACCGGCTGTCACAGCTGCATCATTAATGGGGAGCGGACCTGTCCCCACTATCTCCAGCTCGCCCCGATTCTCGAGGACATCATCATGGCGGATGGGGTCATCCTCGCTTCCCCGGTCTATGTGATGGATGTGAGCGGCAGCATGAAGAACCTGCTCGACCACCTCGCTTATCTCTGGATTGCTCACCGTCCCCGCAAGGCCAACTTTTTTTCGGTCGGCATGGCGATCAGCACCGGTTCAGGCGGCGGGATGAAGCGCGCCAACCAGACGATGCTCACCTCGTTCGACTATCTGGGGTTCCGCCGCTCTTATGCGATCGGCATTCTCTCCCAGGATGTGGACTCCCTCAAAACCAAGCAGAAACTCCACCGGGCTGCCAGCAAGTTTTACAAGGCAATGGACAACAAGGACAACCTCGACATCAAGCTCAAGCAGCGCATCCTGTTCAAGGCGATGCGCCGCAAAATCGAGCAGTACGGCGATGAGATGCTCGACAAACGCTATTGGAAGGAGAAGGGCTGGTTTGAACAGGAACGCCCGTGGAGCGATTAATGAAAGAAGTTTTAAAGTTAGAACAATCGCTGCAGCAGGCGCAGGAGCTGCTCGCCCAGATTCCCCCCCTCCTGCTCACATGGTATGACCACAGTGCGCGTATCCTTCCCTGGCGGCAGCAGCCGACTCCCTATCGGGTGTGGGTGTCGGAGATCATGCTGCAGCAGACCCGGGTGAGTGCGGTCATGCCGTATTACGAGCGGTTTCTCAGCGCACTCCCCACCGTCGGAGCGCTTGCCGACGCGCCAGAGGAGGTCCTCCTCAAGCTGTGGGAGGGCCTGGGCTATTATAACCGGGTGCGCAATATGCAGAAAGCGGCTCGCGCGGTGATGGAGCAGCACGGCGGAGAGCTCCCCGCCTCCTTTGAGGAGCTTGTCAAGCTTCCCGGAATTGGGGAGTACACCGCCGGGGCGGTCGCCTCAATTGCCTACGGGCTGCGGGTGCCCGCAGTGGATGGGAACGTGCTGCGCATTCTCTCTCGCTGGCTGCTCAGCCGAGCGGATGTGACCATGCCCCCAGTCAAGCGGGCGTATCAGGCGCTTGTGCAGCAGATGCTGCCCGCCGAGCGGGTGGGAGATTTTAACCAGGCGCTTATGGAACTCGGTGCAACTGTCTGCCTTCCCAACGGCGACCCGCTGTGCGAGAGCTGTCCGGTGGCCGGGCTGTGCAGGGCAAGAGAGCGGGGCTGTGCGGCTGAGTTGCCGGTCAAGGCTCCAAAAAAGCCGCGCAGAGAGGAAAAACGCACCATCCTCCTGGTGGTATCTGAGGGCAAGGTCCTGCTGACCAAACGGCCTGCGAACGGCCTGTTGGCTGGGCTTTGGGAATATCTCAACCTCGAGGGGCACCTCTCCGCCCAAGAGGCGGCAGCACACTGCGGGGTCCCGGTTTCCAGTGTCCGGCGGCTCGGCGCGGCTAAGCACATCTTCAGCCACATCGAGTGGAAGATGCGGGGCTATCTGATCCAGGTGTCCGGCTTCACGCCGCAGGGGGAGTGCGTCTGGGCGGACCAGCTGCAATTTGAGGAGCAGTATTCAGTGCCGAGCGCCTTTCAGCAGTACACCAAGCTGCTCAGGCAATATTGGGAGGATCAGCGGTGAGCGTTTGCTCGCCGCTTTTTGTATACAGAAAACCACTGGCTAGGCCAGTGGTTCAAAAAAGCCTATGGAGATGAGGATGACGAAAGAACACCCTTTGCTACAATAGAAGGTGCGGTATACGAGTAGCAAAGGGAGGTCATTCAGATGGGGCTAAATGACATAAACAGTTTATCACAGAGCCTGCCCCTTAGGGTATACAAAAA
>EQ973343.1:141287-154488 GCA_000158655.1 [Clostridium] methylpentosum DSM 5476 | reverse complement strand
GTATATAAAGAAAACAACCCGCTGGACAAGAGGTTCAAAAGAAATCTGATGGCGATGCTGTAGGCAGAAGAACGCCGTTTGCTAAAAAATAGGGGAGCGGTCTGGCAACTGCATAAGAAAAGCAAAGGGAGGTGATTCAAAGATGAACGACGAAAATAGATGACCACACACGAGTTAGAATATCATATAATATTCCCACTGAAGTATCGACGAAAGGGATTCTACGGAGAAAAATGAAGAGAAATAGTGGAAATACTGCGGGGGCTGTGTAACTGGAAGAAGGTGAGAATTCTAGAAGCGGAAGTAAGTCCGGATCATGTACACATGCTAGCAGAGATTCTACCTAAGAATTCAATAACAGGTTTTATGGGATAGTTGAAGGGAAAGAACAGCCTAATGACATAGGAAAAGTTCCCGAAATTGCGGTACAAGTACCGTAATTCCAGGAATTTAGGTGCCGAGGGTACTATGAAGACACAGTGTGGAAGAATGCGAAAAAGATACAGGAGTACATATAACAGATAGAGGAAGAACAAGCTGGGGAACAACTGACGATGGGGAATGTCTGAGCCGGATTACGGGCGGCAGGGAACGAAACTCTCGAGGCTGTCAGACCCTACTTGCGCGACGGGACGCGCCTGCTAGAATCAAAGGGCTTTGCCCGTCTATGAAGAATCCCTGGCTTTGCTGGGGGATTCCCATTGCTATATGACCCGGCGGTCCGCGCTGGGCAAAAGACCGAATCAAGGCAGAGCTTTGCCGCCACAGATGTTGAAGAGAGAATGCAGGTTTTCTATCTGTGAAATAGGCGGGGGGCGCGGACTGTTCATCTTTGACAATACAGCAAGAGATTCTGGTGACTGCGAGCCGCCGGTATTGACCGGCCGTTTCCAACAACCCTCTTTTCAGCAGCTAAGGAGGGTTGTTTTGCCCGTATTTTTTCTCAAAAGCGCCGCTGCAACGCCGTTTCAGTCAACTTTTACCGATTTCCTGCATAAGAATAAAAGTGAGAATGAACGAGGAGGAGTGAAAGTATGGACAATTCGTTTGACGAACAGATGGAACGGTACAAAAGACAGATGCTCCATTTCTATAAAATCGGCAAACAGCGCAGTCCAGAGCCTGAGGCTGTGCCGGCGGTAGCCAGTCCGCCAAGCAGCGCACCCGATCCGCCGGCGCCTCCAGCAGCTTCTGAGCAGCCTGCGAATCCGCCGGCGCAGCGGACAGAACCGGCGCCGCAGCCGATAGAACCGCAGCAGATGGAGCAGCAGGAGACGCTGGAACAGGAGGACCTGCGCGACCCGGAGGAAATCATGGAGGATCTGCCTCGTCCCGAGCCGGAACGACCGCAGATCGATGGGATCACCTTTGAAGAGGCGGGCAACGAGGCGCTCGAGGAGTATCTCAGACAGAACCCGAAAATCGGTTTTCTCAAAATGCAGGTGTTTACCGCGCGCGGCGCGATTCCACTTCAAGGCGCACAGGTGAAAATTAGCCGGAGAATCGGGGAGCAGGACCATGTATTTTCCTCGGCGATCACCGACCGGGACGGATTGATTCCCCCTATTCCCCTTCCCGCGCCCGATCGAAGCCTCTCCGAAGAGCCGGAGAATCAGGGGGAACCTGTTCCGTTCGCCACCTACAACATCCGCACCGAGTATCCAGGGCATGTCACGGTGGAGAATTTCAACGTTCCGATCTTTGACGGCATTGTCTCGATTCAGCCTGTGTCCATGACCCCTGATACAAACGGGAACATGGCGCCAGAGGAGATTTACGAGCAGGAACCGGAGGATCTATAAGGAGGGAATGCAATGGCCCAGGCAGTTTTGCCGTACATACCTGAGTTTATCACTGTGCACCTCGGCGCCCCGAACTCCAACGCTCCCAACGTCCAGGTGTCCTTTCCGGAATACATCAAGAATGTGGCGTCGAGCGAGATTTACCCCACCTGGCCGGAATCATCCATCCGCGCCAACATCTATGCCCAAATCTCCTTTGCCCTCAACCGAATTTACACCGAATGGTATCGGAGCCGCGGTTACGACTTTGACATCACCAACTCTACCCAATACGATCAAAAATTTATCCAGGGCAGGGATATTTTCGACAACGTCAGCCAGATTGTGGACGAAATCTTCAACAACTATGTGCGTCGACAGGGAAGCGTCGAACCCTATTTCACCCAGTTCTGCAACGGTACAACAGTTACCTGTGACGGCCTTTCCCAATGGGGGACAGTCGAACTCGCCCGGCAGGGCTACACTCCTTACGGGATTTTGCAGTACTATTACGGAGATGACATTGACATTGTGCGCAACGCCCCAATCCGAGCTCCGATCGAGTCCTACCCCGGCGTCGCGCTGCGGGTCGGTATGGCGGGCAATGACGTAAAGACCATTCAGACCCAGCTCAACCGCATTGCCAACAACTACCCGTCCATCCCCAAGATCCCTTCGACCGACGGTATCTTTGGGGAGAGCACCGCCAGATCTGTGCGGGAATTTCAGCGCATTTTTAATCTGACCCAGGACGGGATTGTGGGCAAGAGCACCTGGTATAAAATCAAGTACATCTTCACCGCCGTCAAACAGCTCGGGGAGCTCGCAAGTGAGGGGCTGCGGGTGGAGGAGGTCACGGTGCCCTACCCGCCCACCCTGCAAGAGGGGATGAGCGGCGTCGAGGTGCGGACCATTCAGTACTATCTGAGCGTGCTCAGCTACTTTTATCCTGAGATTCCGTTTGTACAGATCGACGGCATTTTTGGCCCAGCCACCCGAGAGGCGGTGCAGGCGTTCCAGCGGATGGTCAACATTCCCTCCGACGGGATCGTCGGTGCGCAGACCTGGAACAACCTGCAGCGGGTGTACTACGACGTCATCAACAGCCTGCCCCCGGGATACCAGGGGGAGGGAGCAACTGTCTATCCCGGTTACTACCTGACCGAGGGCGCGAGCGGGGAGGATGTCACCAACCTGCAAACCTACCTGGCACTCATCGGCAGGACCTACACCAATCTTCCCGAAATCCCAGTGACCGGAAACTTCGGCCCCCAGACCGCCGAGGCGGTGCGGGCGTTCCAGCGCGACTTTGGTCTGCCGGTGACCGGTTCGGTCGGCCCGGTGACCTGGCAGAGGATTGCAGAAGAGTATAATCAAATTAAACTTGGTTCTCCCACAATATAAAATGAAACAAAAACAGCGTTTGAAATGCCCAGTCAAACGCTGTTTTTGTTTGATTTTGGGAGACTGCGACAAGATTTAACTATTATTGTTTAAAAATGCAACAAATTGCGATTCGATTTGCCTTTTTATTAGAATTATTGTATAATAAAAAAACTGACTATTTAGCACCCTCGCCGAATAACTTTAAACGTGTAGAAAATTCGTTTCAAATGATAGTAAAAATTTTGATTTTTTAGAAAATTCTTTTTAATCATCAGAAATATGTTTCCTTTTTGATCAAAACTCTTGCATTTCAGGCTTCGTTCGGACAAACACACAAATTATTAACGATAATTTTATACAAGTTGTACATGAGCGCACAAAAATTGTCCAATTGAGCACTAAGAAAAGCGTGCGAACTTCTCAAATTAGTTTATAATAATATACGACGAAACAATTTATTCGGGTTGTTCCAATTTGTATAAGATGCATGTATCATAAGAAAGGTGAGTGTATTGTTTATGAATCATCCAAGAATTGGCATTCGGCCAACGATAGACGGAAGATGGGGCGGCATTCGTGAAGGCCTTGAAGATAAAACAATGGCAATGGCCAAGGCGGCCGCTGACTTGATCAGCAGCGAACTGCGGTATGCAGACGGTTCTCCTGTGGAATGCGTGATCTCCGATTCCACCATCGGCGGCGGCGCCGAGGCGGGCAGATGCGCTGAAAAATTTGCAGTCAACAACGTTGTCGGCACCCTGACGGTTACCCCCTGCTGGTGCTACGGCAGCGAGACGATGGATATGGACCCGCTCACCGTCAAGGCGGTGTGGGGCTTTAACGGGACCGAGCGCCCCGGCGCGGTTTATCTCGCAGCTGTTCTCGCGGCACATGCGCAGAAGGGCCTGCCGGCATTCTCGATCTACGGCCACGATGTTCAGGACGCAAGCGACAACAGCATTCCTGAAGATGTAAAAGGAAAAATTCTCCGTTTCGCGCGCTGCGCAGTTGTTGTGGGCGAAATGAAAAATAAAGCGTACGTCAACTTCGGTTCGATCGCGATGGGTATCGCGGGTTCGTTCTGCGACGCCGAGTTCTTCCAGAAGTACTTCGGCATCCGCGCAGAGTGGGTTGACATGACTGAAATCCTCCGCCGCATCACCCTCGGCATCTATGACCACGACGAGTACGACAAAGCGCTCGCATGGGTGAAGGCAAACTGCAAGGAAGGCTTTGACTGCAACGCCGGCAAAGACTTCCCCGAGATTATTACGAAATCCAAAGTTGTCCCGGCTGATAAAGACTGGGAATTCATTGTAAAACAGGTTCTCGTTGTCCGCGACGTCATGCTCGGCAATCCGAAGCTCGACGAAATGGGCTGGCATGAAGAAGCGCTGGGCAGAAATGCAATTGCAGGCGGCTTCCAGGGCCAGAGAATGTGGACCGACTGGCTCCCGAACGGCGACTTCATGGAGGCGATCCTCAACTCGACCTTCGACTGGAACGGCGCTCGTCAGCCGATCACCTTTGCGACCGAGAACGACACCATGAACGGCGCGGCCATGCTGCTCGGACATCTGGTCACCAACAAGGCGCCGCTGTTCTCCGACGTGAGAACCTACTGGAGCCCTGAAGCGGTTGAGCGTGTCACCGGCAAAAAACCGACCGGCATTGCGGCAAACGGCTTCATCCACCTCATCAACTCGGGTGCGACTGCTCTTGATGGCACAGGCGCTGCGAAAGATGATCAAGGCAACGGCTGCATGAAGGAATGGTGGAACATGACCAACTCCGACATCGACGGCTGCCTCGACGCGACCGACTGGTGCCGTGCAAACTACGAATACTTCAGAGGCGGCGGATTCTCCTCCCACTTCAAGACCGAAGCGGAGATGCCGATTACCATGATCCGCATGAACATGGTCGATGGAATCGGCCCGGTCATCCAGATCGCAGAAGGCTACACCGCAGTCCTCGACCCTGAGGTACATAAGATCCTCGATGAGAGAACCGACCGCACCTGGCCGACCACCTGGTTCGTTCCCCGCCTCACCGGCAAGGGCGCATTCAAAGACGTCTACTCTGTCATGGCAAACTGGGGTGCAAACCACGGCGCAAGCGTCTACGGCCATGTTGGCAAAGACCTGATCACTCTCGCGAGCATGCTGAGAATTCCGGTTGCCCTGCACAATGTAGATGATGATGAAATTTATCGGCCGCACGCTTGGTCCGCTTACGGAACCAAGGATCTTGAATCAGCTGACTACAGAGCATGCGCTCACTACGGCGCACTTTATAAATAAGAGAGGGATTTGAAATGCTAAAAAATATCCCAAAAATTCTCTCTCCCGAGCTGCTCAAAGTGCTCGCGGAGATGGGCCACGGTGATACGCTGGTGCTTGCAGACGGGAACTTCCCCTCTGAGACCAACGGTCAGCGGGTGGTCCGGGCGGACGGACACGGCGTCCCGGAACTTCTGGACGCGATTCTCGAACTGTTCCCGCTCGACATAACCTACAGCAAGTACCCGGTCGGGCTGATGGAGGTCGTCAAAGGCGACCCCACCGTGCCTGAGATCTGGGCGGAATACAAAAAAATACTTGCAAAGCATAGTCCAACAGAACCGAATATTGAGTACATCGAGCGCTTCGAGTTCTATGACAGAGCAAAGAAAGCGTACGCAGTAGTTGCAACGGGCGAAGGCGCGATTTATGCGAACATGCTGCTGACAAAAGGTGTCGTTCAATAAAGGTTCTTTAGATAGGAAGAGGTGATATAGTGGGAAACGTTATTTTAACGATGACGGACATTGACAAGTCCTTCGCCGGCGTACATGCGCTGAAAAAGGCGAAGCTTGAGCTCAAAACGGGTGAAGTTCACGCACTCATGGGCGAAAACGGAGCGGGTAAATCCACGCTCATGAAAATTCTCACCGGTATCTATAGCAAGGATTCTGGTAAGATCGTCTATGAAGGCAAGGAAGTCGAGTACAAAAACCCGAAGGAAGCACAATCTGCCGGTATCGTCATCGTGCACCAGGAACTCAACATGATGAACCATCTAACCGTCGCGCAAAACCTGTTTATCGGCAGGGAAACGATGGGAGGCGTCTTCATCAACGATGGTGCAATGAACAAAAAGGCAAAAGAGCTGTTTAAACTGCTCAACATCGACATCAACCCCAAAGAGACGATGGGCAACCTCACCGTCGGCCGCCAGCAGATGGTGGAAATCGCCAAGGCGATTTCGTCCGACGCAAAGGTCATCGTCTTCGACGAACCGACCGCAGCGCTCACCGAAAAGGAAATCGAAGATCTGTTCAAGATCATCCGCGACCTGCGTTCCAAAGACATCGGTATCATTTACATCTCGCACCGCATGGACGAGATCAAAAAGATCACCGACCGCGTCACTGTCATGCGTGACGGCGAATACGTCGGCACAGTGGACAGCCAGACATCCACTAAGGATGACATCATCAACATGATGGTTGGCCGCGTCGTTTATGAAGATCCGAAGCAGACCAGCAATGTTCCTGCGGATGCACCAGTTGTTCTGAGCGTCAAAAACCTCAATGCGGGCAAGATGGTCCGCGACGTCAGCTTTGACCTGCACAAGGGCGAAATCCTTGGCTTCTCCGGCCTGATGGGTGCGGGAAGAACCGAAACGGCCCGTGCAATCTTCGGTGCGGACAAAAAGGACAGCGGCGAGATTTACGTCGACGGTAAAAAGGTAGACATCAAAGAGCCTTCGGATGCGGTTAAAGCCGGTATCGGCTACCTCTCCGAAGACCGTAAACGCTATGGAATCATCGTAGGAAAAAGCGTAGCGGACAACTCGGTTATGGCGTGCCTTGAAAATTATACTTCCGGCGGACTGATCAACGGCCGCAAGGTCAAGCAGGATTCGCAGAAGTATGTTGAAGCACTCAAAACAAAAACCCCTTCTGTGGAACAGCTCGTTATGAACCTTTCAGGCGGTAACCAGCAGAAGGTTGTTATTGCAAAATGGCTGATCAGAGACAGTGAGATCCTCATTTTCGACGAGCCGACACGAGGCATCGACGTCGGCGCGAAAGCGGAGATTTATGAACTGATGAACAAGCTGGTCAAGGAAGGCAAGTCCATCATCATGATTTCCTCAGAGCTCACCGAGGTCCTGCGTATGAGCGACAGAATCGTCGTCATGTGTGAGGGAAGAAAAACCGGTGAACTCAGCATCGAGGAAGCAACTCAGGAAAAGATCATGCATTATGCAACAATGAGAGATTAACCAGGAGGGAATATAATGGAAAACACGAAATCTTCGGGAGGTATCAAAGGACTGTTTAAGTCTATTGGTACCCAGAAACTGATCGCGGTCATCGCGTTAGTTGCAATCTATCTGTTCTTTGCGATTGCCAGCAAAGACTTCCGGTCGTGGTCGACCCTCGTCAGCATCTTTGACATGTCCTACTACATCGGCTTTATGGCAATCGGTGTCACATTCGTTATTATCACCGGCGGTATCGACCTTTCGATCGGTACAGTTTGTATCTGTAGTGGTTTGATCGGCGGTCAGCTCTATAAAATGGGCGTTCCGATAGCACTCTGCCTGATCATCACAATCCTGATCGGTATTGTCTTCGGCCTTCTCAACGGCCTGATGGTTTCGATCATGAAGCTCCCGGCATTTATCGCAACCTTGGGTACCATGATGGTCACCCGCGGCCTTGGCTCGATCGTGACTGGTACCCAGTCCATCACCTACCCGCTGCGTACCGACCCCGACGGCTGGTACTCCTCCCTGTTCCGAATCGACGTTAAAACCGCCAACGGCGTTATGCCGATTCCGATCGGTATTATCCTTTTGATCGTGGCTGCGATTATCATGGCAGTCATCCTCAACAAAACCCGTCCGGGCCGTTACATCCTCGCACTTGGCTCGAACAAGGAAGCAACCAGACTTTCTGGTGTTAACGTAGTCAAATGGGAAACCCTCGCATACATGATTTCCGGCCTGTTTGCAGGTATCGCGGGTATCGCTTACGCATCTACATACTTCACCCTCATGCCTGGTACAGGTAACGGCTTCGAGCTTGACGCAATCGCCGGTGTTGTTATCGGTGGTACCTCCCTCTCGGGTGGTGTTGGATCGGTCGCAGGTACCATGATCGGTGTCTTCATCATGTCGGTACTCAAAACTGGTCTCCCCTTTGTTGGTCTGCAGCCGCACTATCAGCTCTTCATCACCGGTCTCGTTCTGATCGTTGCTGTTTATGCTGACGTGCGTAACAGAAAAACCAGCCGTTAATTCAGCTGGAAAATACATTAGTCGCTTAAACCAAAATTTATAACTAAGAGGTGTATTGTTATGAAATTGAAAAAGTTTATGGCTCTGGCACTTGCAGGCGTTATCACAGCCTCTCTTGCTCTGACAGGATGCGGTGGCGACACAGCGTCTTCTTCCACCCCGGCTTCTTCCGGTGCAGCATCGTCCGGTTCGGCGGATGCTTCCGGCATGAAGGTCGAAATAGTTGCGAAAGGCTTCCAGCATGACTTCTGGAAAGCAGTCCGCACCGGCGCAGAAAACAAAGCGAAAGAACTCGGCGTTGAGATCAACTTCGTAGGACCGGACAGTGAATCCGCTGTTGCCCAGCAGGTTGAGCAGCTCAAAAACGCACTGAACAAAAAACCTGCTGCGATCTGCTTCGCAGCTCTTGACACCAAGGCAGCGCTCGACATCATCTCTAATGCACAGAGCCAGAACATTCCGATCATCGGTTTTGACTCGGGTGTTCCGGATGCTCCGGAAGGCGCAGTTAAAGCAAACGCTGCAACCGACAACTACAAAGCGGGCGAACTCGCAGCGACCAGCTCCTATGAAGCAGGCGTAAAAGACGTTATCAAAGAAGGCGCACGCATCGGTGTTGTCGCTCAGGATGCTACTTCTCAGTCGATCGGCGATCGTACTAAAGGTTACATTGACAAAATGGTTGAGCTTATTGAAGCTGACATGGGCGAAGGTTCTGTCACCGTTACTGGTCACGACAAATACAACAACAACGTTTCCGGCGGCAAAGTTACTATCGATGTAGGTATTCCTTCTGACACCCAGGATGCTTCTGGCGACACCGTTGCAAACACCCTGCTCAACAAGAGCGACCTTGTTGCGATCTACGGCTCCAATGAGTTCTCTGCAAAATGTATCATCCGTGCGGATGCTACCCTGAGCAAACTCGGCACTGGCGATGGCAAAGTCATCGGTATCGGCTTCGACTCTGGTAAACTCCAGCTCGACGCGATCAAAGCGGGCAAATTCATCGGTTCCGTTACTCAGGATCCGGTTTCCATCGGTGCAAACGCTGTTGACCTCGCTGTCAAAGCTGCAAAAGGCGAGTCCGTTTCCGACGTTGACACAGGTGCTCTGTGGTACAACAAGGACAACATGGAAGATGCTAACATCAAACCTTGCCTCTACGAATAAGCTTTCCCCAATCACTGATTGTTGTTGATAACAGAAACAGCTCCGGCAGAAATGCCGGAGCTGTTTCGTTTATGGTTAAAAAATAGGCTATGTTGGTGAAAAACCATCTGGTCGAAAAACGCCCGATTTTTCCCGAATCCATGCAGGACTGCATACCGAAGACAAACGAGGCGTGTCTATGAAGGAAAAACAGCCTACGACTGCGCCAGTTCTCTCAGAAGTACCAATGAGAGCTTTGAACCGAGGCTGGCCTGTGTCAGCAAAATGGCAGGGGAGTCATGTGCAGGAATCTCCTGGCGAATCCGATGGCAAAGGGAGAATCTGGACAGATTTTAAAGCGATTATAGAGATGGATTTAAATCCGATATAAACATCATTTGGCAGTTTTAAGGGCATATCAGATTTTAAAACGACACAATAGGCCACAGTGCAATGGGGCTGGGGTGGTTTCAACACCTGTTGAGCAATCGGCTTGCAGGGGAAAAGTAAAACGCCAAGGCAATGCGCACACACTATGTAGATACCTCTACACTGTGACAGTCTGTTCAATTGCGACATTGCGCAGTCCTATGCCTTGAACGCTGTAGGTACGTGCCCGATAGAGCCGCCCATTTTCCATAGCAGCCCACTAAAAAGGGACAACCAAACTTTGGTTGTCCCTTTTTAGTGGAAGGCTTAACTCTGTTTTAGGATTCCTGCACAGATGCGGCCAAGTAAAATGCCTATTATACACAGAAACAGGCTGCAGATAACGTTGAGCAAAGCGAGGCTGTGTGATCCATTTTCAAATAAGCGCACCGTTTCCAGGCCAAAGGTGGAAAAGGTCGTGAATCCTCCGCACAGACCAGTCGTCAAAAGCAGGGATAAATGCTTGTTCGACTGGCCAAATAAACTGGAAAAAAATCCGATGAGGAATCCACCCAAAACATTGACAATGAGTGTGGCAAAGGGAAATCCATTCGGATGCATGTGGGCAATCCCCAGTGAAACGGCATAGCGCAGAACTGAACCCACAAAACCACCACAGCCTACGAGCAATAAATCAAACATTACAACAGAACAGTAGAGATGGAAGAACGGCTGACCGATCGTACTGGTTTTCGGTTCAGCTGGTCCAAAAGATCGGCCAGAGTCGTTTTTTCTAGGCTTGACTCGAGCGCTTGCTGAGCAGTCTTGAGAGGATTGGAAAGAAGGGGCAAAACCTCTTTTCCAACGGCACATTCCAGATTCGGATCGTGCAGGCTAAAGAGCTGATTGTCGTCTACAACATCTGCCGCATGGAAAATGTCAAGCAGAGTGATGCTCGAGGCAGGCTTTAACAGGGCGGCGCCGCCTGTGCCTGAATACACTTCAATGAGTCCGGCTTTTTTGAGTTTTCCGAGTACTTTGCGGATGACAACGGGGTTGGTGTTGACACTGGCTGCAAGCTTTTCAGAGGTGATTTTTTCATCTGAGCAGGAGATGAAGAGCAGACAGTGTACAGCTACGGTGAATCGGCTGCTGATTTTCATTGGTTACACGTCCTTAAAGTTGTTATTCTATTTGTTACAACAATACACCATTCCACCTGATTTGTCAACTAAAATTACGAAAATTCTCTCTTTTTTTGCTTTCTTTGCTCGAGGGAGAAACAGTCTCGCTCATGCGGTTAAATAAAAGCCAGTTCTGCATAGTGTCGCTGGCGCTAGATCAAGATGCAGCCCCCTTTTGTAATCAAGGATAAATTGCAGTGTATTTTCAAAACAGGCTTCTTTTTAACAATAAAGCAGATAAGCTTTAACCGAAGTTCATGCAGAGAGTGTGAACAGCCTCCTTGGTCCCGCTATTAGTAGGAGAAACCAGGCGATGCAGAACGCCAGATTTTAGGATTGTATCTGATGGAAATAATGATACAGAAGCCCATCCGAATGATCGCAGCAAGTTCAAATCTAAATGAGTGCTTTTTAAGGGATTTTAGAGATACGATGAACTTGGAGGATGACAATTCACAAACTCAATGGGTTTGTTGTTCTGTCGTTCATGTATTGGGGAATACAAAACAGCAAAACACGGCAAGCCACTGTTGCGGACTTGCCGTGTATGGAAGTATCTCGGGATCAGCTAAAAAATAGAATTTTAATTGAGGCTCGATGAGCTGAACTTTTGTTTTTGTCAACATGAGGGAAAGCCGGTAGATCCAGATCAAAAACGTTTTAGTAAAAGGGTGTTCTAGATATAAGAGAAAATCCTTATCACAGAACGCCTGCGGTGATCCCTGTGAGCAGAAAAGTAGTTCCTTCTTATTGAATTGACGAAATCGCCTGATAGACCGCCTCATAATCCGGATGGTTTGTCACTTCAGGGACATACTGCACATAGGCAACGCTGCGATCGCTGCCAAGAATAATGACTGCGCGGGTGAGTAACTCCAACGGTTGAATGAGGGTTCCTGTCGCCTCCCCAAAATTGTGGTAGGCATAGTCAGAGAGGGTTTCGATACCGTCCACTCCATTTGCGCCGCACCATCTTTGTTGGGCAAACGGCAGATCTACTGAGACAGCGTAAACTTTCACTTTCCCGAGTTTGGACAGATCTTTGTGAAATCGTTTGATCTCCAGGTCACACACCGGTGTGTCGAGCGAGGGGACTGTGATAAATACGGTCACGCCAGAAAGGTCGTTTGCTGTGAAGTCTGAGAGATCATTTTTTCGCAGAGTAAAATCGGAGAGCTTATCTCCTATTTGTAAAGGTTTTCCCTTTAGCTGAATGAGATTTCCATGAAATGTAATATTCATCTGGACAGCTCCTTTGTTTTTTCTTTAGTATACGCCTGATTTTTTACATCATACGGTTGAAAAACCAAGAGAGGAATGCTATAGTAAATAGGAGTTTAAATGGAGGATGGAATGCATATGACGATTACATATCAGGTGGGGAAAGGCCTTTATCTCAACATTACCAATCAATGCCCCAATCGTTGTGACTTCTGTGTGCGCACACATTCTGACTTTTATGATGGCTCCAACAGTCTGTGGCTGGAACGGGAGCCCACAAGTGACGAAATATTTGAGGCAATTTGCAAGGAGGATTTAACGACTTATCAGGAAATTGTATTTTGTGGGTATGGCGAACCGATGTGCCGCATGAATCAGCTGCTTGAGGTGGCGGAAATGCTGAAAAAGATCACCAGCCTTCCGATCCGCGTCAATACGAGCGGACTGAGTGATTTAATTTATGGCCAACCCACTGCGCAGTTGATGCAGGGATTGGTGGACACAGTCTCTGTCAGTCTCAATGCCTCAACGCCGGAAAAATACGATCAGATCTGCCATTCCAAGTACGGATTGGACGCGCTTCCTGCGATTCTCGAATTTACCAAAGAAGCAGTTTCCTATTTGCCGCATGTCGTTATGACAGTGGTGGATGTGATTGGCCAGGAGGAAATAGAAGCCTGCCGTGCGCTGTGCCAGCAGACTGGTGCAGAGTTCCGGGTGCGGGAATACATTGATTAAAGGAAGGAGAGCGTTGCATGCAACGCTCTCTTTCGTATCTGGTAGAGAAAATGCTAGGATGGCGCCGCAGGCAAAAAT
>EQ973343.1:107451-140842 GCA_000158655.1 [Clostridium] methylpentosum DSM 5476 | reverse complement strand
AACGGCCGCAGGCAAAAATGGCTAGCGGATTGGAGCACGCTCCAATCCGCTAGCCATTTTTTTAATTTCTAAAATCTGAGGACAACGAGTTGGCTACAGAGGGACTGCCTCATTTAGCTCGATTGGGCTCTATTTAAAACCCCCAGATCAAGGGAATATTGTGTACGACACAACCGTTTCGAATCAAAGCCTGTCTTCCGGGCTGGATCACCGTTTTAAATCCCGTTTTTTGAGCTCGCTTCCCTCAAAGAGCAGCTGACGCAGCCGCGGCATATCCTGCTGTTCCAGAGCGTCCCGGTATTCCGACAGGTGGTGAATAATGGTGTCGATTTCATACAAAAGCGGATCTTTGTTAAGCGAAAACAATTCAGCCCACATCTTATCGTTGAGCATCGCGACTCGGGTGAGGTCCTGAAAGCTTCCTCCAGTAAACCCGCGTTCGTATTGGGCAGTCGGGCTTTTCATGTAGGCGTTGGACACCACATGCGCGAGCTGCGAAGTAAAGGCGATGATCTGATCGTGCCGCTGGGGTGTTGTGACCACAATCTGCTGAAAGCCGAGCGACTGCGCAAGCTCCTGTACTGCTTCAACTGCTGCATGATCGGTTTGTCTGCCTTCGGTGATGACAAGGCTTGCCCGGTCAAACAGGGTAGGAGTTGAATAGGCAAAGCCGGAAAACTCCCTCCCTGCCATCGGATGGGCTCCCACAAACCGCACCCCATAGGGCGCCAGCGCCTGTTCTGCAGGTTCAACGACGCTGCTTTTGACACCGCAGCAGTCGATGACAATACTACCAGGCTGAAATGCAGCTGCGTGCTCCTGAAGAAAGGATATCGTCTGGTTGGGGTAGAGACATATGATTGTCAGGTCAGCGTCGCTGAGTTCCTGAGAGGTGATTGCCCGGTCGATCGCCCCAGACTCAAGGGCAAGGCGAATCGTTTCCTCATCGGTGTCAAGGCCGAGTACAGTGTGGTCAGTCCGCTGTTTGAGAGTGCGGCAAAAGCTTCCCCCGATGAGACCGAGTCCGATGACAGCGACTGTCATACCAAATTCCTCCTTGCTGTCCTTAACCAATGGTCTTTTCTTCAAACGCGAGCTGGCGTTTAATCGAATCCATCACACCGTCGAACTGATCGGGGGTCAGGGACTGTGCACCGTCGGAAAGAGCCTTGCCCGGATCGTTGTGCACCTCGATCATCAGGCCGTCCGCACCTGCGGCGATCGCCGCCTTGGAGAGGGGTTCCACAAGGGTGGTCAGACCGGTTGCATGGCTCGGGTCGATGATAATCGGAAGATGGGAAATCTGTTTGAGCAGGGGAACTGCCGAGATGTCGAGAGTGTTGCGGGTCATTGTCTCGTAGGTGCGAATACCGCGTTCGCAGAGGATGACGTTGTGGTTCCCCCCTGCCATGATGTACTCGGCGCTCATCAGCCATTCTTCGATGGTGCTCGACAGGCCGCGTTTGAGCAAAATCGGCTTGTCGCAGTGTCCGAGCTCTTTGAGCAGTTCAAAGTGCTGCATGTTGCGCGCTCCAACCTGAATGACGTCGACGTCTGCAAAGAGGTCGAGGTGCTGCAGACTCATGATTTCAGTGACAATCGGGAGTCCGGTCGCCTGTTTTGCTTTGAGGAGCAGTTCGATGCCCTCGGCACGCAGGCCCTGGAAAGCGTAGGGGGAGGTGCGGGGTTTGAACGCACCGCCGCGCAGGAAGTTTGCGCCCGCCGCCTTGACCCGTTCAGCCACGCCGATGATTTGCTCCTCGGTTTCGACCGAACAGGGGCCGGACATCACGCAGAAGTGGCCGCCGCCGATTTTCTGGCCGGCTACCTCAATCACTGTGTCGGTCGGATGGAATTTTCGGTTGGCTTCTTTGTAAGGCTCCGAAATACGGCGGACGTTTTCAACGCATTCGCGGGCGAGCAGACTCTCGATGTCCACCTTGGTGACATCACCGATGAGGGTGATGATCTGTTTTTGTTCGCCTGAAATGAGGTCGGTTTTGAGTCCGAGTCCGGTCAGGTCGGTGAGCAGGTGGTCGACGCTGGGTTTTTTTGCGTTTTGTTTGAGAATAACAATCATGGCAATCTTCCTTTCTGTTTTTCCTTTCGGAAATCAAAAAAGGTTGATAGCTTTTGTCGCCAAAAGCTATCAACCTTTCAATTTACAGTTTCTTTTGTAAATTTACTTACCGGTCTTTACACTTATGACAACACAAAGAGTCCGCGCTAAAAAAGTTAGCCCAGATAAAGTAATAGTATGTAAAGGAGAAGCTATTACTGCGTGCTGCCATTTTGTTAAATTCCTTTCGTAAATTACTTTTATGAGCTTAGTATAGCAAATCACATCCGGTTTGTCAACCAAAAAGTTTCATTTTTTGTGAAAATCAGGGCGGCGAAAAAGATCGATACCATTCTATGCAAAAACTATTGACAAAGGGAGCGTAATCGACTATCATAGAATTTAATAGTTTAAAATGCGATGACAGGGCACAAGGCTGGGCGCTTCCCGGTGCAGAGAGCCGCCGGTTGGTGAAAGGCGGAGCGGGTTCCCGGCGTATAAATCCCCCTTGAGCAGTCAGGCTGAAACCACAGTAGGTCTGTCCGGTTCCTCCCCGTTACCGTGAGGGCGCATGGAATCACCATGCGGTCAAAGTGGTCAATGATGACAACGAGAGTGGTACCGCGGAAGCAGCTTTGCCTTCGCCTCTTGAAAACCAAGAGGCGGGGGCTTTTTTAACGACTAAATTTTTTGATGAGGTGATAGTATGAAATGCAACGGTTCAGAGATTTTGCTGGAATGCCTGCTGGAGCAGGGTGTTGACACCATTTTTGGCTACCCGGGAGGCTCGGTGCTCAATATTTACGATGCGCTCTACAAATACCAGGATAAGATCAACCACATCTTGACAGCGCACGAGCAGGGCGCGACCCATGCGGCGGACGGCTATGCCCGCGCCACAGGCAAAACCGGCGTTGCGCTTGTGACGTCTGGTCCGGGCGCCACCAACACGGTTACAGGAATTGCGACTGCTTTTATGGATTCAATTCCCCTGGTCGTTATCACCGGAAATGTGCCGGTCCCGCTGCTGGGACTCGACAGCTTCCAGGAGGTTGATATCACCGGAATCACCATGCCCATCACCAAACACAACTTTATTGTCAAGGACATCGCCCAGCTTGCGGATACCGTCCGCCGAGCGTTTGAGATCGCCAATTCGGGGCGAAAAGGCCCAGTCTTAATCGACATTCCCAAGGACATCACCGCAGCTGTCTGCGAGTATCAGCCCAAACAAATTCCCGCCCTTGTTCCCAATGCAGATACAATGACGGATGAGGATGTTGCAACCGCTGTACAGATGATCCAGCAGAGCAAGCGCCCCTTTGTCTACACCGGCGGCGGGGTGATTGCCTCGGATGCGGCAAAGGAAGTCAGAGAACTCGTCGATCTCATCGACGCGCCGGTCTCTTCCTCTTTAATGGGTCAGGGAGGCTTTGATAATTACGACGAGCGCTACATGGGAATGCTCGGGATGCACGGGAGCAAAACCGCGGCAAATGCGGTGAGTGAATGCGACCTCTTTATCGGCATCGGCACCCGGTTCAGCGACCGGGTCATCCTCAAGATCAGCGCATTTGCCCCCAATGCTAAAATTATTCAAATCGATATTGATCCGGCGGAGGTCAACAAAAACATCCGGGTGGATCACACCCTTGTCGGGGACGTCAAATGCGTGCTCCAGCGGCTCAATCCCCAGCTCGGGCAGTGCAGCCACAGCGACTGGATGGAGAAAATCGCCAGCTGGAAGCGGGAATACCCCAATCAGCAAAAGGGGAACACCCCCGACGCGCTGCTTCCCCAGCAGATCATTGAAACCCTCTGCGAGCTCACCGGCGGCGAGGCGGTAATCTCCACCGAAGTCGGCCAGAACCAGATGTGGGCGGCGCAGTACTACAGCTTCCGGCATCCCAAGCAGTTCCTCACCTCGGGCGGCCATGGCACAATGGGTTACGGTCTTGGCGCGGCGATCGGCGCGCAGGTCGGTTGCCCCGACAAGCAGGTGATCAACATCGCGGGGGATGGCTCCTTCCAGATGAACTGCAACGAATTGGTCACCCTCTCAAAATACAACATTCCAGTCATCGAGCTGCTGCTCAACAATGAGGTGCTCGGCATGGTGCGCCAGTGGCAGCGGCTGTTCTACGGCAAGCGATTTTCCCAAACCACCCTCGAGCGCGGGGTGGATTACAGCAAACTTGCGGGGGCCTATGGCATTGAGTTCTATACCATCGCCAAACCGGAGGAAATTCGACCCACCCTCGAAAAGGCGCTTGCGGCAAACGGGCCGGTGCTGATCAACTGTGTGATTGACCGGGACATCAACGTGCTGCCGATGGTACCGGCGGGCGCGGCGATCGACGAGCCGATTCTTGAAATCGAAATTGACGATTAGGAGGCAGAATGTATGGAAAAGTATAATGTTTTATCCGTTCTGGTGGACAACACACCCGGCCTGTTGCTTCGGGTTGCGGGGCTGTTTAACCGCCGTGCCTACAACATTGCGAGCGTGGTTGCGGCTGAGACCGAAGACCCGGCGATCACCCGCATGACGATTGTCGTCTATTCCACCGACGACACCCTCGAGCAGGTGCAGAAGCAGCTGATGAAGCTCGTCGACGTGCGGGAGGTCAAGGTGCTCAATCCACACAATGCGGTCTGTCGGGAACACCTGCTCATCAAAATGGAAAATTCGGAAGAGAGCCGCACCGCGATTGTGAACATCGCCTGCCTCTTTGACGCAAAGATCATCGACAGCTCGGAAAAGAGCATCACCTTTGAGTTGACCGGGGAACACGACAAGCTCAACTCCTTCATCAATATGCTCCGCCCCTACGGCATCAAACAGCTCACCAAGTCGGGCATCTCAGCGCAGGAGCGCGGCTGATTCAAAACAGGATAGAAAAACCGCCGCCCACGGAATGACCGCGGACGGCGGTTTGCTGCTTCACGCCGGAGTGTCTGGAAAAGTCTGGTCCAGTTTCGCTGCGGATTGTCAAGCCAGTAACACTTGTTGTCGAGCTGTTCGCACTGCGCAAGCCTTCCTTCATATTAGAAGTCAAGCTTGTCAAGCACCTGCGGGAATGCTCGTTAAACGGGTAGCAGTAGGCGACCAAATCGAGTCTGGTTGTCTCAAAGCCGTACCACCGCATCTATGGCCTCTGTCCTGTAGCACCTGTGTTTTGCGCTAAGGGCGTAGACGAGCCATCCGCGCCTGATGATTTAGCCGGTTGGGGTCATCCACCAACACGGTGGAACCGACCATTTTTCCCGTTTTCTTGAGCACAATTCCAAACACCATTTTCTTTGTTTAGCAAAACCGTTTCCATGATTTTCAGCGTCTCGTCAAGGCTCTCATGCTGCTTGGACCCCATATTCGGTTCAGATGCATAGCCAACGATGCCCTGTGCGTCGTCCTGCTTGATCAGACGGAGGAGCCGTTCTGTTTCAAAAATCATGCTGTTGTCTCGTTTTAAATTTTCCCTATTTTAACGCAAAGGGGTACGATTCAACATATGGTCAACGAATACTTGACGGATACTGAAACTTTGATGCTATAGCAATGTACAGATGAGGAGTAATTAATAAAATTAATACATTTTACTTATTGACAAAAGATTCATGATATACTATAATAATACCAAATCAATGAAAGCAAGGAGCGATTTTTATGGGTATGACAATGAGCCAAAAGATTTTGGCGGCTCACGCAGGCCTGGACCACGTTGTGGCAGGTCAGCTCATCAAAGCAAAGCTCGACCTCGTGCACGGAAACGACGTGACCACCCCGGTCGCGATCAACGAGTTCGAAAAAAGCGGCTTCACCAGCGTGTTTGACAAAACCAAGGTAGCCATGATCATGGACCACTTCACCCCCAACAAGGACATCAAAACCGCAATGATGGTCAAGCAGGTCCGCGAATTTGCGGATCAGCACGACGTGCTGCACTACTACGATGTGGGCGAAATGGGCATCGAGCACGCACTCATCCCTGAAAAGGGCTTGGTCGCGGCGGGTGAGCTCACCATTGGCGCGGATTCCCACACCTGTACCTATGGCGCGCTCGGCGCGTTTTCCACCGGCGTCGGCTCGACCGACATGGCTGCGGGCATGGCGACAGGAGAGGCCTGGTTCAAAGTTCCGTCCGCCATCCGGTTCAACCTCACTGGAAAGCCTAGAAAATGGGTCAGCGGCAAGGACGTCATCCTGCACATCATCGGGATGATCGGAGTGGATGGCGCGCTCTACAAATCGATGGAGTTCGGCGGAGAAGGTCTCAAAAACCTGACCATGGACGACCGCCTCTGCATGGCCAACATGGCGATCGAAGCGGGCGGCAAAAACGGCATCTTTGAGGTGGACGAAGTGACCATCGCTTATATGAAGGATAAGGTGAACCGCCCCTATACCGCCTATGCCCCCGACCCGGACGCGGAGTACGACGCGGTATATGACATCGACCTCTCTCAAATCAAATCCACCGTCTCGTTCCCCCACCTGCCCGACAACACCCGCACGATTGACGAGGTGGGAGATGTGAAAATTGACCAGGTCGTGATCGGTTCCTGCACCAACGGGCGCCTTTCCGACATCGCGGTGGCGGCGAAAATCCTCGAGGGCAAACAGGTTGCCAAGCATGTGCGGGCGATCGTCATCCCGGCGACCCAGAAAATTTACCTCGAAGCCCTGAAACTCGGCTATCTCGAGACGTTTGTCAAAGCTGGCTGCGTTGTCTCCACACCGACCTGCGGCCCCTGTCTCGGCGGCCACATGGGTATCCTCGCTGCGGGCGAGCGCGCAGTCTCCACCACCAACCGCAACTTTGTCGGCCGCATGGGTCACGTCGAGAGCGAAGTCTATCTCGCAAGCCCTGAAGTCGCTGCGGCGAGCGCTGTCACCGGAAAGATCAGTTCGCCTGAAGAAATCATGGATTAGGAGGAACGAAGCAGATGAAAGCACACGGCATTGTACATAAATACGGGGATAACGTCGACACCGACGTCATCATCCCGGCGCGTTACCTCAACATCCTCGACCGCAAGGAGCTCGCCTCTCACTGCATGGAGGATATCGATAAGGACTTTATACAGAATGTAAAACCGGGTGACGTGATGGTGGCCCGCAGCAACTTTGGCTGCGGCTCTTCCCGCGAGCACGCTCCGCTCGTCATCAAGGAGAGCGGCATCTCGGTTGTCATCGCGGCGACGTTTGCACGCATCTTTTACCGCAATGCGATCAACATCGGCCTGCCGATTCTCGAATGCCCTGAGGCATCCGAAAAAATCGAGGCAGGGGACGACGTCGAGGTCGATTTTGACACCGGCGTGATCACCAACCACACCAAGAACGAGACCTATCAGGCGCAGCCCTTCCCGAATTTCATCAAAGAGATCATCACGGCGGGCGGCCTGCTCAACTCAATCAAAAACAGATAAGCGGGGGACAGAACAAATGGAAAAAAACATTGCAGTGATCCGCGGAGACGGCATTGGCCCTGAGGTAGTCGGCCAGGCGCTGCGGGTACTCGACAAAATCTGTGAAAAATATGGGCACACCTTCCACTACACCGACCTTTTGATGGGCGGCTGTTCCATCGACGCACACGGCGTCCCGCTCACCGACGAGGCGCTCGAAGCGGCCAAAGCGTCGGATGCAGTGCTGCTCGGTTCGGTCGGCGGCCCGAAGTGGGACACCCTGCCCGGCAACATCCGCCCCGAGAAGGGATTGCTCGCCATCCGCAAAGGGCTCGGGCTCTTTGCAAACCTCCGCCCCGCCCTGCTCTACAAAGAGCTTGGGGAAGCTTGTCCGCTGCGCGCCGACATCATCGGGGACGGCTTTGACATGCTCATCATGCGGGAGCTCACCGGCGGCCTCTACTTCGGCGCGCACGAGACCGGGGAGCAGGACGGGCTGCGCAAAGCGACTGACATCATGACCTATGATGAGAATGAAATCCGCCGCATCGCGGTGCGCGCCTTTGACGTCGCCCGCAAGCGCCGCGGTAAGGTCACAAGCGTGGACAAGGCGAATGTCCTCGACTGCTCTAAGCTGTGGCGGGCAGTTGTGCACGAGGTGGCTGAGGAATATCCCGACGTTCAGCTCGAAGACATGCTGGTGGACAACTGCGCGATGCAGCTGGTCAAAGACCCTAAGCAGTTCGACGTCATTCTGACAGAGAATATGTTCGGAGACATTCTGTCGGACGAAGCGAGCATGGTCACCGGTTCGATCGGTATGCTCGCCTCGGCGAGCCTCGGGGAGACCAAGCTCGGCATGTACGAGCCGAGCGGCGGCTCTGCGCCCGACATCGCGGGTCAGAACAAGGCCAACCCGATTGCGACGATTCTCTCCGCCTCGATGCTGCTGCGCTATTCCTTCGACCTCGATGCTGAGGCGGACGACATCGACGCGGCGGTTCAGCGGGTGCTCCAGAGGGGCTACCGCACCGGGGACATTATGAGCGAGGGCTGCACCCTTGTCTCCTGCTCCGAAATGGGCGACCATATTCTCGAGGAGCTGTAACCCCTGCATAGTTTAATCAAAGAGCAGTCATTCCGGATGGGATGGCTGCTTTTTGTATACAGAAAACCCCCGGCTTCGCCGAGGGATGCTTATTCAGTGTGAACAGCAGTGGTTTTCCCTCTTTCGCAGTCGGTAGAACACACAAATTGCTGTGTACAACCAGTCGTTTTTGCAGCACTGCAGAGACAAAAATAGGCATGAAATTCCAGGAATCTCTAGGGCGGAGGCCCCTCACTAAATCGAATCTCGAGGAGTTCTGTATACAATTGCCGTTGACTTCTCAGGCGATTTATTATATAGTTATACTAATAGTTTGAAATGAGGTGACGTTCTGTTGGAAGAAAAGAAACAATACGATCAGGAACTGCAGATGGATACCATAGATGACACGGTTGAGAAAACATTCGGAGGGGACTTCCCGGAGAAAGCTGCCGCTTTGCAGCCTGAGCCGCCGAACTCTCAAGGGGAGCCGTCAGATGTTGACGCAATCCAGGAAGAAGGAAAAAAGCGCCGAGACCTGCGCAGGACATCCTGCCTCCGACCGGTTCCCAGGAGGAAGGGGAGCCGCTCTCGCCACAGGAAAGGAAAATGCCTGGTCAGGAGGACACTTTGCGGGGGGCTGCATCCCAGGATCAACAGGTTTTTACCCAGCACCCATTTCAACCACAGCCCGGGCAGTCCCGATTTGAACCGCGGCCCGGCGAGGCATATGAGTACTCGGGCAATGCCCAGCCCAGACAGGAACAGCCTTTCCATCCATCACAGCCAAGCCAGCCGTATGCAGCACAGCCGGGCCAGCCATTTTCTCCGCCGCAGCCAGGACAGCCGTATGCGCCACAGGGCCAGCCTGTTTGCCAGCCGAACCCCGGACAGCCGCCATATCCGCAGCCAGGCCAACCCGCTTACCAGCAGCCTGGGCAGCCGTATGTGTATGCGCCGCAGGGTCAGCCATTTTCTCCGCCACAGCCCGGGCAAGCCCGCCCGCAGCAGAATATAGGAGCGTCCGGGCCGCCGCCGTTCCAGGGAATGACCCCGCCTCCGCAGTATCCGCCATATGGCCCTCCTACGGGGAACGGGCCAGGCCAGCCCTGTCCGCCAAATGCTCACCCAGTGGGCGGGCAGCCGTTTGGCGTGCCGGGAACCCCACCGGGTTGGCAGGTTCAACCTCCCTATCCCCAGCCCAAGCCGGCAGAGCCGCCGGAGGCGGTGGAGCACAAAAATGTGCTCAGAAAAATCTCCTCCAACATCGGCTTGAGCCTGACCATGGTGACGCTGGTATCCTTTGTCATCACCTTTATCATCGAGGGAATCCTCGTGGCCGTCGCAGTGATGAACCACGCGGGGAGCAGTTCCTTCAACGTCAACATTCTTACCGACAGCACCATCCTCTGGGCGATTCAACTGGTGGTCATGGTGATTGCCGACCTTGTGGAAATCTTGTTGTTTTGGAAGCTCTCCAAGCTCCGTGTCAAGAGTTTCTTTGCCCGGCCTGTGGATGGGGTGGAGAACACAATCAAAGGGACCGTGGTCTTTTACGGCGTGATGATTGTGGGCATGGTGCTCGTCAACATCATCCTGCAAATATTCTATGCGCTGTTTAACCACTATCCGCTCTCCCCTGACTTTAACGTCTCCGCCTCCGAGCCGATAGCGCTGGTGTTTTATCTCCTCGTCACCTGTGTGGCTGCCCCAATCCTGGAGGAGATTTTGTTCCGCGGGTTTGTCCTGCGCAGCCTCCAAAAATTCGGCAATGTGTTTGCAATTTTGATCTCAGGCATTTTGTTCGGCCTGTTCCACGGAAATCTGGAGCAGACCATCCCCACGGCGCTCGGCGGCATTGTACTCGCCTACATAGCAGTGAAATCCAACTCCATCATTCCCTGCGTCGTCGCGCATTTCTTTAACAATGCCCTGAGTTCCGCCTTTATGATCTTTAGCCAGTATTATCCCGAACAAACGGCGAACCTTGTGATTCTGCTCGTCTGGGCAGTGATGGTGATCCTTGCAGTGGTCGTCGTGTTGGTTTCCTTCAAGTCCATTCGGATTAAGGACGGCTACAGAGGTCTCTCCTTTGGAAAACGTCTGGGAACGCTGGTCAGCGCGCCCGGAATGATCGTTTTGCTGGTGTTGATCCTGCTGCTCTTTGGTGTGACACTGATCGTTTAGCAATCCAGTACAGGGACGAACCGTTTCCAAACGGCCCGTCCCTGTTTTCTTGTTATTAGAAAAACCCTGTCTGTGCCGGGGGTTCCAAAAAGCTTAAGAGATGAGTATGAAATAAAAACTCCTTTTGATACAATAAAGCTGCGGTCTGTTAACTGGGATAAAGGTTCAAAAGGAGGACACTAAACGTGAGGTCGAATGACATGAATCGTTTAGCACAGAGCCTGCCTCTGAGGGTGTACAACCTGCAACTGCAAATATTCTATCGTATTTGTCCCAAAGTATCGCAGGAAGATATTCTAGAGAGAAAACAGAACAGAGATTGGGAAAATACTGCGGGAACGATACAACTGAAAACAGGAAACAATCGCGGAAGTATGCTACACATGCTTGTGTAGATACCGCCTGCGAGTCTGTCGGCTACCTCCATCGAAGCGACGGCTATACACACATGCTGGTGGAGATACTGCCAAAAATAAGTGAGTCCAGTTTCGTAGGGTTTCTCAAAGGGAAAAGTAGCTTGATCATCTTCGCTCGCTGGCCGCGCCGGAAAAATTGATTTTTTGCAGGAAAACAAGGTCGGTTGGGATTCCCTTTCCGACATTTAATGTTCCCATTCAGGGCTGTGCTCCTTCTGCTCTGCTTGTCACTTGCCTGTGCCGACTGCACATCGAGAAGGGACTGCCTTTGAGCGCACAGATTTTGCTTTGCACAAGGGGTGGACAAAGAGCAGCTATCCAGCACTTTTGTCCAGAAAAAACGCGCAGGGGCAGATTCTATAGGTAAGGCGGCGCGGCCGCCGGCCTGAGGGGGCTTATCATTCAAACAGCCGGCAAGTCTTAGACAAGCTCGCCGATTTGGACAGCTCTCTGCCCTGGATTTTACGCGGCTTTGATTGTAAGGAATTTGTAAGAAATATACTCGCTGCTTTGTAAAAAACAGCTGTTAAGATTAAGATAGACAGAAAAGGGGGAAAGCTCCATGGAACAACTCACCGTACTGGTGGTGGATGACGACCGCGCCATTGTCGATTCGGTCGCCATTTTTCTCAACAACGAAAACATCGGGGTGATCAAAGCTTATGATGGGCTTGATGCGCTCGAACAGCTCTCGGAAAATCAAGTGCACCTCATCCTGATGGATATCATGATGCCAAAGCTTGACGGCATCCAGGCAATGCTAAAAATTCGGGAAAAGCGCAACATCCCGATTATCCTGGTATCGGCAAAGACAGAGGACACTGACAAGATTATCGGCCTGAACATGGGGGCGGACGACTACATCACCAAGCCGTACAATCCACTTGAGCTCGTCGCCCGGGTCAAATCCCAGCTGCGGCGCTACACCCGGCTGGGCAATGATCGCAACCAAACCGCCTCCGCCATCCTGCGCACCGGCGGACTCGAACTCAACACCGACACAAAACAGCTCACTGTGGACGGAGAATTTGTCAAGCTCACGCCAATCGAATACCGGATCACAGAATTGCTCATGCGCAACCAGAACCGGGTGTTTTCGATTGGAGAGATCTACGAACAGGTCTGGCAGGAGCCTTGTTACAACGTCGACAACATTGTAGCAGTGCACATCCGCCGGATTCGGGAAAAAATTGAGATCAATCCCAAGGAACCGAGATACCTGAAAGTGGTTTGGGGGATTGGCTACAAGATCGAAAGCAGATAAGGAGGGGATTGCATGCAGGAGTTTTCAGAAATCCTGGAGCAGCCATTTGAAAAGCCGCCCAATGAAAAACCGGAGAAAAGGCAGCAAAAACTTTGGCTGGCCGTCGTCAGCCTGCTGTTGTTCTTTGCCACCCTCATCGGCGCAGCGACGATGTGGGGTGTCTGGGGCGCCGAATCGGTTGCCAAGGCGGTCAGGGGAGAGTCAGTGGAGGAAAGTCCGCGGCAGGTTTATTTCAATTCGTTCGACACCGCGATCAGACAGCTGTTCACTATGGTGCAGTTCGCCGGGCTGGAACAGGAAGCTAACCTGGAGGAACTCCGAAAGGTGGACGACGGTGCGGCGAATAACGTGTACCACACATTTGAGATGGTACAGCAGGACTTGCGGAGCGAATACGCCACAACGCTCTATTCTGTCACCAACTTCAACAACTACAATACGGTGAGCAATCTCGGCAGCGCTTCGCCGGATTCCGACCTGCTCGATAGAATGACACAGCAAAACAACCTCATCGAGCTGACTATGGAGTTGGGCAAAATCTCGGTCTCCTATTATGATCCGAATCACATGGCTGAACCAGTTCTGATCTATGATCATACGGATTACAACAACTACGCGATCCCGCCCTCCTCTTATTTTGACGTGGATCAGCTGTATAACAGCTACTTAAACCTGAGCAACAGGGATGAAGACGCTGAATCCAATCTGTTTTACCGCTATCTCACTGAGGATTTAAGTGTGCATGAGGATTATACCGTTCGCATCCTGGTTCCGATGGAAGCACTCGACCAATATGGGACGATCCGGAATTGTTACCGGAGTTACTACAATGCTATTACCTACACCGCGATGGACACCTGGAAAATTGCCGGCAGCTGCGCTCTGACCCTGGCCTGTCTGCTCTTTTTCATCCTGTTCCTGCGGCACGCCAAAGTCTTTTTCTGTGCCATTGGCCGAGGCATCCGAAGAATTTTCCGTGAGTTTCTCCGGTTGGCCCGATGGTGCGGCGGCTGGATGAACAAAATCACCCTGGAAATCAAGCTGGCGGTCCTGCTGCTCTATCTGTTTGTCTCGCCCCCCTATATTGGTTATCAGCCTTGGATCGTCCAGTTTTATCTCTTTATCGCCGGGGTGGTGCTCTTTTTCCTGCTGGCCTGCGATTTGGCGATCAACCGGACCGAACTGTTTAAGCACAATCAGATCCGGGCGGCAATCGCGCACTACCATGCCTTTGAAAAGAAAAAGAGGTTTCAGCAGCGGATTGACCTGCGGTTTGCCCTCTGCTGTGGGGTGAGCGTATTTGGCCTCGTGCTAATGGTTTTTGGGACGCTTGGAAGATCTTTTCTGTTTGTGCTGATTGGCTTGCTGATGCTGATTGTCTCGGTACTCTTGTTTTACTCCCTCAACTACCGTAGCAAGGAGGATACTCAAACGCTCATTAACATGATTGAAAGCATGCACAACGGCAACTTTCAGCACGGGCTCTGGCTGCCCAAGGAATCCGACCTGTACGTCCCTTCTCTCTGGCTCAACGACATCCGGGACCAGGTGGAAAACGAGGTGGAGAACCGGATCAAGAGCGAACGGATGAAGGTCGAGCTCATCACCAACGTCTCGCACGATCTCAAAACCCCGTTGACCTCGATGATCAACTACATCGACCTGCTGCAGGACGAGGAACTCTCTCCCGAATTTGCCAACGATTACGTCAAGGTGCTGCACAAAAAGATCAACCGACTCAAAACAATGGTGGAGGACCTCTTTGACGTCGCCAAGGCCAACAGCGGCAACCTCGAGGTGGTCAAGGAAACAATTGAGCTCGGGGAGCTCATCGAGCAGACACTCGGAGAGGATGAGGCGGCAATTTCGGGCGCAGGGCTTGACTTCCGTGTCAGCGACCACGGCCAAAAGGTGTATGTCGAGACAGACGGGCCGAAGATGTACCGCATTATCTCCAACATCATCGGAAACGCAGTCAAGTACGCGATGCCAGGCACACGGGTATACATCGATATCTCCGCAACGGATGGCATCGCACAGCTCACGGTGAAAAACATCTCCAATTATGAGATGCAGTTTAGCGCAGAGGAGATCATGGAACGGTTTAAACGGGGGGAGGATTCGCGTACCACAGAGGGGTCAGGGCTTGGGCTCTCGATTGTCGAGAGCTTTGCCACCCTGCTGGGCGGGCGTTTCCATGTCGAGATCGACGGGGACCTGTTCAAAGCCATTCTCCAGTTTCCCTCGGTAAGCGCGGCGGAGAGGGAATAAATTCAGGCCGCTCACAGGGCGGGTTTCGGCGACGGATGGAAACAAGATTTTGTTTTAAAAAGTCAAAGACCCTGCTCTGAAAAAACGAGGCAACCGATACCCACTGCACAAACAGTGTCTTTGAACAGGCTGCGGCTTGTGGATGTGCGACACACAAGCCCGACATCTTTCGGAGCAGCAGCCAACTACGGGCAGGGGGAACCGAAAACAGGCGAGCCCTCCAACCCGCCGGCTTGGTTGAGCTGTTTCCGGATGAGAAAGCCCTTGGCAAACGGATATTTTGCTACATTCAGTGTAACACAAAAAGGAGCCCTCTGTTCCATCCCAAAGAACAGAGGGCTCCTTTTTACTGTACATGTTTTTATCGGTTGCTAAGTGCTACTTTACACTGTGCGCACACGAATTTCCCCTTGAAATAATCCATGTCGTCCGCACTTCCACAGAAGATGCAGGTGGGATTATACTTTTTGAGAATAATCTTATCATCCTCAGTGTAAATCTCGAGAGCGTCTCCTTCATCGATGTACAGCGATTGCCTTAGTTCGATCGGCAATACAATTCTTCCTACTTTGTCAGTATTTCTGACAATTCCTGTTGATTTCATCCTGAATTCCTCCTACTTTTTAGATGCTGAAAAAGGGTATTTTGTCGAGTACAACTATATGATAACTTATTTTGCGTTAGATGTCAAATAATGTAATGATTTTTTTTGATAAAAATTTGTGAATTAAGTATGTAACGCAACGTTATTGCATATTATCTAAAAAAGATTCAAATATAGGGGATGGATATTTTATGAAATGGATATTCGGATTGATGATTGTCGCCGCAGTTTTATTCGGGTTGTTCAGCGGAAACATCGACGCGGTGACCAATGCGGCGATTTCCGAGAGCGTGGGGGCGGTTCAGCTGGTGGTAACCCTTGCAGGAGGTCTCTGCCTCTGGAGCGGGATCATGAAAATCGCAGAGAAGGCTGGGCTGACACAAAAAATAGCTAGTCTGCTCTCTCCGATTACCTGCCGGATTTTCAAGGGGCTCAAAAAAGACGACCCGGCCATGCAGAGCATTTCAATGAATATCACCGCCAACATGCTCGGCCTGGGCAACGCGGCGACTCCGCTCGGCCTCAAGGCAATGCAGCAGCTGGAGGAACAGGCGCCGGTGAAGGGGACAGCCTCCAACAACATGATCATGATGGTGGTGCTCAACACCGCTTCGGTGCAGCTCATCCCCACCACCGTCGCCACGCTGCGGCTCGCCCACGGGTCCGCCAATCCGATGGAAATCATTCCAGCGGTGCTGATCACTTCTCTGCTGTCGCTGACTGCGGCTGTGCTCGCCGTAAAGCTCTTTGCAAGGAGGCAGCCGGAATGAAGCTGGGCAATCTGATCGTCCCCCTGCTCATCGCACTGATTATCATCTACGGGCTGGTAAAAAAGGTGGATGTGTTCGAGGTGTTTGTCGAGGGGGCCAAGGACGGCCTGCTGGTTGCCTTTCGCATCCTGCCCGTGCTCGTCGGCCTGCTCACAGCCATCGGAATGCTGCGCGCCTCCGGGGCGCTTGACGCGCTAACCTCCCTCTGTGCGCCGCTGACCAGGGTTCTCGGGGTACCGGAGCAGGTGCTCCCCCTCGCCCTGCTCAAACCGGTATCGGGGAGCGGGTCCCTCGCTGTGCTCGAAAACCTGCTCACCCAGTTCAGTCCCGACAGCTACATCGGCCGGGTCGCCTGCGTCATGCAGGGGTCCACTGAGACGACCTTTTACACAATCGCCGTCTATTATGGCGCGGTCAAGACCACCCGCACCCGCTGTACTCTGCCCTGTGCACTGATTGGAGATGCGGTGGGGCTGATTTTGAGCGGGTTTGTGGTGCGGCTGCTCTTTGGCGTTGCGTAACCTGTGTAGAGGGTGTATAATAGAAGAAAAACGATAGGAGAGCTGATGTTATGGACCGCTGTTTACAGGTGTTGGCTGAAAAGCGCATTGAAAAGACCATCCGCAACCTTCAGAAAAACTATATGCAGGGATTTCACATCCATTCGCGTGAGGAGCTGTTTGACAAGCTCGAGGAGCTGATTCCCGCAGGGAATAGCGTTTCGTTCGGCGGCTCGATGACACTGTATGAGACAGGGGTGATCGACTACCTCCGCAGCCGAGAGGATATCTCCCTCATTGACCGCGACGAGCCGGGAATCGACCGCAGCGAGGTGACCCGCCGGGTGAAGGCCGCGTTTACCTCGGACGTATTTTTGGCCAGCAGCAACGCGCTCACCGAAAACGGGGAGCTGTTTAACGTCGACGGACGCGGCAACCGAGTTGCCGCAATGATTTTCGGACCGGAGAGCGTTGTTCTCGTTGTGGGGTACAACAAGATTGTTGCCAATCTGGATGAAGCGGAACTGCGGATGAAAAAAATTGCCGCCCCCGCCAACACCATCCGGCTCAGCTGCGAAACGCCCTGTACAAAAACAGGGGAGTGCATGGACTGTTCCTCTCCCGCGCGCATCTGCTGCACCTATGTCACAATGAAGCAGCAGCGAGAGCAAAACCGCATCAAGGTGCTCATCCTGGATGAATCACTCGGATTTTAGGTTGTTTCTTGGCGTGCAGACTAAGGGGCGTTTGCTTTGCGCTGTAAGGAAGGTTTAGGTTACGGGAGTGAATATTTCACGGGTGCTTTGCCGCCGATCGCCCAAAGGGACAAATTTCGTGCGGCGCAGCAGACAAACTCCGCTCTCAGCAGGAGACGGCAGATTGTTCAGAACTCTCTTTAAGCAGAGAGAGGACTCCGGCAACATGCGTTCCAGATTCCCCGACAGAGAAAGCCGGTTTTCCGGCATTTGAGAGGATAAAGATTCTACCTCCATCCTCAAGGCTGTTTTGGCACGCCTCTCCCGCCGTCAGAGAGGCAAGAACCGTGACCACTGTGGAATTCTCTTATGGTAAATTTAGTAGATGTTGACTTTGATACCGCTAGAAAACCAGTGACAAACTGTTCCAGATCGCTTTGTGGATTCGTTTTCCCCAACTATTTGTTCTCTACAAGCCTTATACCAAAGCAATTTTTTAATCTCCAGACTGCATCGGGGGTTAGAAATTCGAAAGCTACAAGCAGAGACCCCTGTGAGGCGATTGCCCACAGGGGTTTCTGTATACAGTTCAGGCAGGGATGCAGTCGAAAGAGTATAAAACGAAGAAGATGCAATTGCCAATAATGTTCAGTTTGGGGAATTCCGCTCCGACCGCAAGCCGCTCGTTTTATTCATCCACAAAGCGGTAGCCGACCCCGACCTCGGTGAGAATATAGCGGGGCTTTGCCGTGTCTTTTTCGATCTTGCGGCGGATGTTTGCCATAAACACCCGCAGGGACTGGGAGTCCTCCGTATTGGTATACCCCCAAATCTCTTTGTTGATAAAGCTGTGGGTGAGCACCTTGCCCGCGTTTTCCACCAGGAGGACAAGCAACTTGTACTCAATCGGAGTCAGATGTACTTCGTTTCCATCCACCGTCACCTTGCGCTTGTCAAAATCAATCCTCAGTCCATCCAGGGTGAATTGGTTGTTTTTGGAGATTTTGGGCTGGTGTTTGCGCAGGGCGACTCGAATGCGGGCGAGCAGTTCCCCGATGTGAAACGGCTTGGTGATGTAGTCGTCCGCCCCTAGGTCGAGCGCCTCTACCTTTTCCCGTTCCTGTCCGCGGGCGGAGACAATGATAATGGGGATATCCGAGCTCTGCCGCACCTGCTCCAGGACGGTTAGTCCATCGATGTCGGGGAGGCCGAGATCGAGCAGAATGACATCCGGGTTGTTGGCGAGAAAGAGGGAGAGCCCTTCAATTCCAGTTGATGCAGCATCATAACGGTAACCGTTTGTTTTCAGTGAGATTGAAAGAAATTTTAAAATACTGGTGTCGTCCTCAATAATCAGAATGCGTGGGTTGTTGTTCATGGATTCTGCCTCCGTTTCGGGGTTCTGTAGGGGTGGACTGAAAATGAGCAGGACTTTTGAAAGCATGTGTTGAATCTGGCAGGATTTGCTGCCGGTTGATTTAGTATAGCAGGTTTTGATCAGTTGTGCAACTGGTTATACAGTGGCAGTAAAAAGCGGAAGGTTGCGCCGCCTCGGTCGTTGTTGTCCGCCTGAATGTCTCCCCCGTGCGCCTGCACGATCGCCTTGCAGATGCTCAGACCAAGCCCAATGCCGCGGTGGGAGTCGGTGTCATTTTGAGCGGAGACAAAGCTTTCAAACAGTGTATCCAGGATTTCAGGCTGAATACCCCCGCCATTGTCGGCTACCTCAAACACTGCCTGTCCCTCCTCCACATACACATTGAGCTCGACCGAAGAATCTTTTCTGGTGTGTTCAAAGGCGTTTCCGAGTAGATTGACGAACACCTGGACGATCAGGCGTCCATCCATCGGAACCAGCAAAATGTCGTTCGGCACATGGATTTGCAGGTCGTGTTCCTTTTGCAGCTTGGCCACCCGCCGTACCGCCTCGGACACCACGTCGTCAACCACCTCGTTTTCTTTTTTGATCAGCAGCTTGCCGTCCTGAATCCGGGTCATGTTGAGCAGGTTTTCAACGAGGTTGTTGAGCCATGTCACATCAGAGCCGATATCCGAGAGCAGAGAAAGGGCTGTCTGCTTGTCAAGGCTGTCGTAGCTGTCCATGAGAAAGCTTGCGGACCCTGCAATGCCGGTGAGCGGGGTGCGCAGGTCATGGGAAATGGAGCGAAGCAGGTTGTTGCGCAGCTTCTCCTTTTCCAGCTCAATTTTGCTGCTCTCCTGCTGCTGGTAGAGAAGTTCCCGTTGGATGGCAAGCGCCATCTGGGAGACGACCATATTGATGTAGATCCTCTCATCCTCTGTGATCTCGGTTTCACAGTATATTCCAACCACCCCGAGCACGCTGTTGTTCATTTTCATCGGCAAATAATACCACGCGGAATTCCCATAGACCTTGGTTCCATGCCCACAGGGAGAGGCATTTTGAAAGCACCACCGCGCCGGAGTCTCCTGCTCGATGATGCTGGGATCGCTGAGCTGTTCCGGCAGGTAGTGGGGCGGCAGGAGGTCCTGAAAGTTCTGCTCAAGGTAGAGGATGCTGTGATGATCCTGAATCTGGTACAGGCCGGAGAGCCCGTGCCGGATGATTCCGCTGAGGTCTTTGAGGTTGAGATAGCCCGCGCTCACCTGGTAAAGGCTACTCATCTGCCGCTGGGTGCGCTTGGAGGATGCGAGCTGGCGTTGCAGCTTGGTAGTGAGCCGTCCCACAAGGAAAGAGGCAATGAGAAAGATGAGAAAAGTCAGCAGATAATTAGGGTCGCTGACCATCAGTGTATGCACCGGTTCTGTAAATAAAAAGTTAAAAATTAGAACAAACGCAACCGATGCCGCAGAGCCCCACCAATACCCCTTGGTGAGTAGAATGACCACAAGAACCCCAATGAGGTAGGTCATTAGTATGTTGGCGTCCCCCACGCCGATTTGCCTGAAGAAAAGGGAGAGCAGAACACAGGAAATGAGTACACCAGCTGTTTTAAAAAAGTTGGCGGCCGCGCGCGTTTGAACGGTATGGATTGGAACCACTTCCTAACATAGTTGTTTTCAATTATCATAGCATGTTTTGTGTTAAGATAGTGTGAAGAGTTTGAATCTGTTTATGAAGTTTTTGTTAGCTTTTTTATGTGATCCGCTCGGACAGAAAATTGTGTTTTTCAATGGTATATGCTATACTGAAACTATCGATTGGTTTAGGGACCTATAGCAAAAAATGCACGGACGTTGACAAACTGGATTGGTAGCAGATGAGAGGATGAACATGACAATGCATACAGTGGCCTCTGAGAAAAACGGCGTGATACAGGTTCAAATGCTGGGCGGATTTGCGATCCGTTATGGCGACAAAACATTGACCGAAAGTGGTGGAAGGACAAAAAAGGTTTGGACGCTCATTGAGTTTTTACTCGCAAACCGTGGCAAGGATATTTCGCAGGAAAAACTGATCGAAACACTGTGGGCAGACGAGGAGTGCGCAAATCCCCTCAACGCCTTGAAAAATCTCGTTTACCGGGCACGCACCACACTAAAATCGCTGGTTGACAAGGGGGAAAAGCCGGTTGATTTTATCAAATTTGAACGCAATACCTACGCTTGGAACATGCAGCTGGCCTGTGAAGTGGACGCCGAGCATTTTGAACAGCTGGTTCGGGAGGCGGAACAGTCTGAAATCACGACGCAGCAGCGAATTGACAAATACAACGAGGCGCTTGGGCTCTATCAGGGGCAGTTTCTTCCAAAATCCTCCTTCATGGATTGGGTGGTCGTTAAAGACGCCTTTTACAGCACCCTGTTTAATAGCTGTGTCTCCGGTCTGGTTAAACTTCTTTTACAGAAGAACGAGTATGAGAACGCCATACGGCTGTGCGAGTATTCAAACACCATCAACCCTTATGAGGAGGAAATTCACCAGTTGCTCATGGTGGCATACGCCAAAACCGGTCAGCAGAAAAAACTGACTGAACACTACCAGCATGTGACCGAGCTGTTTTACAATGAGTTTGGAATCGGGCTTTTGCCTGAAACGGTTTCGCTGTACAAAAGCATCGTCAAGGTGATGCACAATGTGGAACTCGACCTCATTGCGATCAAGGATGATCTGCGTGAGACAAGTGAGAATGAGGGCGCTTTTTACTGCGACTATGATATATTCAAACACATCTATAGGTTGCAGGCGCGCTCGGTGCGGCGCACTGGCTATCCAGCTCACATCGCACTCATCACCTTTACCGATCTGCAGGGCGACATACCCAAGCCTGAGGTCATCCGTCAGGTGATGGCGGATTTCAAAAAATGCATCACAGGCAGCCTGCGCAAAGGGGATGTCGTCTCTTCCTACAGTTCCACCCAGATTGTTTTGATGCTACCGATCACAACCTATGAAGATGGAAAAAAGGTCATCAACCGAGTCATTACAAATTTTGAAAAGACAACTGTGCATCTGGATATTAAAATCAGTTCAGTGCTCAGTCAGGTCGACCCAGTGGAGAGCAACCGGTAGAAAGGCAATTTTTAATTATAAAAAGTTAGGGCGATCAACGCCTATTGTGCTTGTAGTGTTGTTGGCGTGCAACACAGCTGAGTGGATGCGATTGGCAGCTGCTTTTGGCCTCGGGGACTCTCCAGCGGCAAGGATGCCGTCAAAGTGAGGGGAGGAAAGTCCTCACGGCGGAATCTCGAGAGGGGAAAATCGCTGTGTGAAAAGAAAGAGGGGCTTCCTTTTTAGACCCTCTTTCGCTCCATTCTTGCAGTTGCCAGACCATTTTTCGAGAACCGAATCGAGAATTTCTATTGAACCACCGGCTATAACGGTGGATTTTTTGTATTGTAGCCGTATCCTACAAGAGCGGTCGGTCAGTATTCACTTGCTGAATGGAGAACAACCGGCATCCCTCTATTCCACACGAACGAATTGGTTTAGCAGTTATGGTGAGGCCGCACCGTGTGGCGGAATTTTCTGAGACGGGTACAGTGCAATCGGAGCGGGGTGTCCAGTGAAATGGCGGCAGTCCTATGATCGGATCTGCATCAAATTTGTTATATAATAAGCGCATGGAACTACAATCCTCTAGTTCCATGCGCTTATTGTACGTTTTCGTTTGAAAAAATCCTCGGTTCTATCTGGGTGAGGGGAGAAAAAAAGGCTTGCCCACCAAAAGGGTGTTTTCGCAGAGCAATAGCGATCTGCATTTATATTGTTCTCATGGCAAGCGAATGTGACCATACGGGTTGCTGTGCTTGTGGTTGCTTGCGGGGATGAATCGAGTAATCGATCCTTCTCGGGCCTGTGCATACCACGAGTGAACGGGTGGTTTTGATTCAAAATGCGCGGTATTTATCCGATAAAGCACAACCTGGGCGTCTATTCGATAGGCTCTTGAGCCCCCTCCTCGGGGAGAATGGAGAAGGAAAGGGATTTGACAGAGGCGTTAAGGGTATAGGTAAGACCGTCGCGGGTTGCTTTTTTGGTATTGCCGATCAGCGGGTCTGCGATTTCGAGTTCGTCGGTGAGGATCGCTGAGGCCTGCTCTTCGGTTATTTCGCTGTCGCACAGCTGCATGACCGATCCGATGTAAAAACCATAGTCATTCCCATCAGCGTCCCAATCCGCCTGAAGATTGATCATCTGCACATAATCCGTTGTCGGGTCGCACAGCAGAACAAGGGTGACTTTGTCGGAGAGCTGCGCGACATAATAACGGCTGCCATCCCTTTCAGTATTTGAAAATCGGGCGATTTGATTGTTCGGATTGAGCTGGTTGAAATTTTTCTGGAATTGTTCCGATGTGACCAAAAAGTTCTTCCCTTCAACCGGAAACTCCTCCAGAGGCTTTTGCTGCATAAACTGGTAATAAAAAAAGATGCCGCTTCCGCCTACCAGTGCCAAGACGAGCACAACGATCAGGATGACAGTGAGCGCTGTGTGTTTTTTCTTTGGAGCAGGGGGAGGGCTTGCGAGATACGGCGGCTGCGGAGGGGCCTGCTGATAGGGAATTTGGGCAATCGGCGAATTGCAGCCGTTGGGGCAATAGGTGCCGGTATAGCTTGCACCGCACCGCGGACAGATGAGTTGGGCAGGAGGCGCACAGTTGGGGCAGGCTTCGCCCTGGTATTCGGTGCCGCAGGTAGGGCAGTAATTCATAGTCTCATCTCCTTTGAGAAGTCGTTGTTCTTACTTTATCACATTATAGGTTGAATTTCAATGATTTTGCGGGATTTTGCCGAAAAGCAAAGCTGGATAAAAGGAAATTCTCTAGAAAAGAAGCGGGCCTAAACCTCTGGAAAACGAATCGCCGCACAGAGCGAGTTTTATTGAAAAACTATCAGCGGGTTCGATCATCTCATGAATGCAGTCCAAGCCACCTGTTTCGCGGTTTGTGCATAAATCGGGTTTCCTGGGCGATACGCGCCATGGCGGGAGCGATTTTTCCGCCCATTTTGTTCCGTGCTGGGAAGGTGGGGCAGTGTGGCTTTTCAACGCAAAAAAGCCGCAGACTGAATTAGCCTGCGGCTTAGAGTTGGAATACATGGGTAGAGGGAATCGCCCCGCAATTGCCGGATGGCTCTTGCCGATGAGAAATTCAGTGCACAAAGCGCCGCATGATTCATCTGTTGGGGGTGAACCTCCTAAACCGATTAAATTGTACTTTTTTTGGCTGCTTCAAACTCTTCCAGAATTTCCTTGGACGGCTCTTTATCCAGCTTGCTGACGATGTAAATGAGCAGGCAGGAGACGAGGAACGCCGGACCGAGCTCATAAAGGCCGAACCAGCCGCCAAGCGGTTTGATCAGATAGAGCCAGATGAACACGGTGGCGACGCCGCCGATCATGCCGGCAATCGCTCCCTTGAGGGTGGTGCGTTTCCAGAAGAGGGAGAAGAGGATCAGCGGGCCAAAGGATGCGCCAAAGCCCGCCCAGGCATTGGAGACAAGGCCAAAGACCGAGCTGTTCTGGTCAAGTGCGATTAGGCAGGCGACCACCGCAACCACGATTACCGTGATGCGGGAGATCAGCATCTTGTGTTTTTCGCTCGCTTCCTTCTTCAACACCCCTTTAAAGAGGTTTTCAGAAATCGCAGACGCCGTGACGAGCAGCTGGGAATCCGCTGTACTCATCGTTGCGGCAAGAATGCCCGAGAGGACGAGTCCCGCGAAAACGGCAGGCAGGATGGTAGTGGTGAGCACAATAAAAATCGTCTCGGTAGCAGTGCCAGTGAGCAGGTCGGGATAGAGCGCGTGTCCAACAACACCGATTGCAACCGCCGCAACAAGGGAGATAAAGCACCAGGTGGTTGCAATGCGGCGGGACTTTTTAATTTCGGAGGAGCTGCGGATCGCCATGAAACGGAGCAGGACATGTGGCACGCCGAAGTATCCAAGGCCCCACACAAGGCCGGAGATGATCGCGACAGCGCCGTAAGAGGCTGCCTGTCCGGTTGCAGGGTCGTAGCTTGTGAGCAGGCTGAAATAGCCGGGAAGCTCTTTGACGTTGTTGATGACCTCACCAATGCCTCCTGCGGAGACCACCCCGCCGACCAGAATGACGACAAGCGCTGCGCTCATGAGCAAGCCCTGGAAAAAGTCGCTTGTGCTCGCGGCAAGAAAACCGCCGAGCGAGGTGTAGAGCACGATGATGACCGCACAGACGATCATGCAGGCGGTGTAATCATAGCCGAACAGGCTGTTGAACAGCTTGCCGCACGCCGCGAAGCCGGAGGCTGTGTAGACGGTGAAAAAGACGAGGAACAGCAGGGCCGAGACTGTCATAAGAATCTTTTTCTTGTCGTGAAAGCGGTTGGAGAAAAAGTCGGGCAGTGTGATCGAGTCGTTGGCGACGTGGGTGTATTTGCGCAGCGGGGCTGCGACAATCTTCCAGTTAAGGTAGGTGCCGATGATCAGTCCCACCGCCGTCCAGGTCGCGCTCGCAAGGCCGGATGCATACGCGAGACCGGGCAGACCCATGAGCAGCCAGCTGCTCATGTCGGACGCCTCTGCGCTCATTGCCGTCACCCAGGGGCCGAGTTTGCGTCCACCGAGAAAATAGTCGGAGGAATTGCGATTTTTCCGCGCGTAGTAAATGCCGATGACAACCATGAAAATCATGTACAGCGCCATGACACTGATGATGACAATCGGATTTTTGTTGTTCATAACATTGCTCCTTCTTGTGTTTTTGTCCGCACAGTAGATGCGATATACCTTTATACTCTACCATAGGATGGGGGATAAATGCAAGCAATTTGTGAACGATTTGGAATATGTGTGAACGAAAGATATCTCTTTCTGTATAAATCATCTAAAATCACGACGGAAAAACCGCCTAGTTGCGGTTTTTCGATGAGTGTGTTACTATAAATGGGAGGTGAATCTCAGATGATGGAAAAATACCAGGTATTAGAGAAGTATTTTGGATATACAGAGTTCCGGGAGGGGCAGGAACCCCTGGTTGACAGTATTTTGAGCGGCCGGGACGCTGTGGGCATTATGCCCACAGGCGCGGGAAAGTCCCTCTGTTTTCAGCTGCCTGCGCTGTTGCTCGGCGGGGTGACGCTGGTGGTTTCCCCGCTGATCTCCTTGATGAAGGACCAGGTAAGCGCCCTGACTCAGGCGGGAATCCCCGCTGCCTACATCAACAGCTCCCTTACGCTCAGCCAGTTTCGCCGGGCGCTCGATAACGCGCGGGCGGGGGCGTACAAAATCCTCTACGTCGCGCCTGAACGCCTCTTGACCGATGAGTTTCTCTCGTTTGCCTGCTCCTGCGAAATTTCCCTGGTCAGTGTTGACGAGGCCCACTGCGTTTCCCAGTGGGGACAGGACTTTCGCCCGAGCTATCTGAAAATTCTGGACTTTATCCGCGCACTCCCCAGCCGCCCGGTGGTCGCCGCATTTACGGCGACTGCAACCGCGCAGGTGCGAGAGGACATCGTGCGGATTTTGGAGCTGCGCAGCCCCACCTTGGTGACCACTGGATTTGACCGAAAAAATCTCTATTTTGAAGTGCAGAAGCCGCGGAATAAATTTGAAGCGGTCGTGCGGTTCCTCACCGCCAATCCGAACCAGAGCGGCATAATTTACTGCGCCACCCGCAAGACGGTGGAGGAGGTGTGCGAACGCCTCTGCAGCCTGCGGTATCCCGCCACCCGGTACCATGCCGGACTCAGCGCCGAGGAGCGCAGACAGAACCAGGAGGATTTTCTCTACGACCGCTGCCCGGTCATGATTGCGACCAATGCGTTTGGAATGGGAATTGACAAATCCAACGTCTCGTTTGTCCTCCACTACAACATGCCCAAAAATATTGAAAGCTATTATCAGGAAGCGGGCCGCGCTGGGAGAGACGGTTCTCCGGCGCAGTGCATACTTCTCTACGGCGGACAGGATGTGATCACCAACCAGTTTTTGATTGAACATGCGGGGGAAAACGAGGAACTCGACCCCGAGACTGCGGAGCAGGTCAGAGAGCGAGAGCGCATTCGCCTCAAGGCAATGACCTTTTACTGCCACTCAAGCGACTGCCTGCGGCAGTATATCCTGCGCTATTTTGGAGAACAGGGGGAGCCTTTCTGCGGCAATTGCAGTAGCTGCAACGGCGAGTTCGAGCTCGAGGACATCACGATTGAGGCGCAGAAAATCCTCTCCTGTGTCAAGCGTGCGGGGGAGCGCTTTGGGGTCAAAATGATCATCGATGTGCTGCGGGGGAGCGAAAACGAGCGGCTTGTCTGGTTCGGCCTCAACCGCCTGACCACCCATGGAATTTTGAAGGAGGTCAAGGAGCCGCGGCTCCGGGATCTGATTCACGCCCTGATTTTGCAGGGATACCTGCGGGTGACAGATGACCAATATCCCGTCCTCAAGCTGACCCGCAAGGCGGGAAAGGTCTTGTTTCAGGGGGAACCGGTTCAGATGAAGGTGGTGGAACGTCAGGAGAAAAAGCCAAAGAAGGCGAAGACACAGCCTGCCGGCGTGGAGCATCCCGCGTTGTTTGAACGGCTCAAGCAGCTGCGCCATGAAATCGCGTCGGCGCAGAACCTTCCCGCCTACATTGTGCTGACCAACGCGGCTTTGACGGATATGTGCAAAAGACTCCCCACGACGCCCGCGGAGTTTTTAGAGGTGTCCGGGGTGGGACAGGTCAAGCTCGAGCGGTATGGGGAGCAGTTTCTCAATGAAATCCGTTCCTATTTGGAGGAAACTTGAGCAGAAACCCGTCAGCAACTGCTAGGATGTCGTGGTTCATAACGCGCAGGTCTGTCTCGGTAGAAGGTGCGGTTGCCTTCAGTCGCGGCTACCTGAAAACGGATGGAGATAAAATAGAGGAAATCACTCCGAATGGACAATCCTATGTACCACAGATTCATCAGACGTTTTTCTGCCAGCGCTCCATCCCATATTCGGAAAAAGGACACCCCGCTATCCCTAACCATTTTGGGAAGCGGGGTGTTCTTCGACTTTTTGTTTTTCTTCGGTGAGCGCGGATTGTTCAATCAGCCGTTTCAGTGCTGGATAGAGCTTTTCAGTGTCTAGGACGCTAGCACCTGAAGACAAAGTGAGGACGGCAAATTCCTGCGTTTCTTTGTCATAGCTAAGGGAGCCGTCACAGGTCGGGCGGTGGCCGCAGTTGTAGCTGATCAGCAACTTGTGACCGGTTTCAGACTCCTTCTGTACATAGAACGTCATTTCATCCCTCTTTTCTGCTGAATTTTTCTTTAGTATGCGCAGAATTGTGGGAAATAAGAGAGGGAAATACTACCTTTTCCTGCCGAAGACAAAAAATTTTGTGAGGAGAAAGGTGATTGGAATGCCCAAAATGGCAGCGACCAGATAGGCGATGATTTTGTGAAATCCCAGGACATTGTAGACGAGCAGCACAACAAGATTTTGAATGATGAAGTTCGGCACATAGGAAAGACAGAACTTGAAATATTTTTGCCAATGCAGCTTTTCGTGAAAGGTGAAAAAGCTGTTGAGCAGATAAGCGATTGACAGGCTGCAGAGATAGCCAATAATAAACGCGAGATTTGCGTTCAGGAAAATGGAAAAGAGAGCGGAGAGCAACGTCCCGTTGAAGGTGTTGATGACACCGATAACGACAAAGCAGAAAAAATCCCGCGAGAAAAAAAGATTCCAGCATGTTTGAAACGCCTGTTTAATTTTGTTCATAGTATTTCTCCATCCAATTGTATTACTCATTCTATTATAACAGTATATTTTTTTTCGTCAAATATACGCTTCTGATCTTTGTTTTTCAGGATCAATTTGAGAAAAAGCCGGAAAGCTTCTGTACGCGACGGGAAAAGTGTGCTATAATGGAGCCAATCTAAAACGCGGATATAGGAGGCGCATATGGCGATTAACAAGGCGATGCGGGCGGCCTTAAAAGCCCTGTCCTATCCGGATCTTGACATCAAAAATCACTATAAACTGCACCGCGGGGTGATTCGTCTGGCAAATCCCCCTGCGCGCAAACCGTACTACAGCACTTGGGATCACAAAATCTCCTGCGGGGATCACCAGATTCCGGTGCGGATTTTTCAGCCGGATTCCCCAGGAAGCCATCCGGTGTTGCTGTTTTTTCACGGCGGCGGTTGGGTGACGGGGGATATCAACAGCTATGATAAAGTGTGCCACTATATGGCCAAAGCGACCAACCACCTTGTCGTTTCGGTGGACTACAGGTTGGCCCCTGAACACCGTTTTCCGGCCGCGCCTGAGGATTGCTACGCTGTGGCGCGGGAGCTGTTTGTCAAAACCCATCTGCTGGGGGCGCGGCCCGACCAGATCACGCTCATCGGAGACAGCGCCGGGGGAAATCTTGCGGCCGTCGTTTCCCTGATGGCCCGCGATCGGGGCGAGTTTATGCCCAAGAGGCAGATTTTGATTTATCCCGCCACCCATTATGACCACACTCCGCAGTCCCCCTTCGAATCAGTACGAGAAAATGGGATGGGATATCTGCTCACTTCCAAGCGGGTGTGCGACTATATGGAGCTTTACAGCAAAGACCCAGAGGATTTTCAGAATCCGTATTTTTCTCCATTACTCGCTCCAGACTTGAGTGGCCAGCCGAAAACCCTATTGATAACAGCGCAGTACGATCCGCTTCGGGACGAAGGGGAAGCATATGGACAGCGACTCAAAGATGAGGGAAACGATGTACTGATCCACCGAATGCCCGATGCGCTGCACGGATTCTTTTCCCTTCCTCCGAGGTTTGTCCAGGTTCGCAGATGTTATTCGCTGATCAACCGCTTTGTGGCTGAGATGAAAGAGTAGAATTTTAAAAGAATTTGATTTTTTTACTTGACACCTCAAAAAAATCATGCTATAATTTATAAGCAGTTTGTTTCACATGCGGATATGGCGGAATCGGCAGACGCGCTAGATTCAGGTTCTAGTGGGGGCAACCCCGTGGAGGTTCAAGTCCTCTTATCCGCACCAACCCGTTAAGTACCGAGTTTTCGGACTTAACGGGTTTTTTGCTGTCCAAAAGTAATTAGAAATTTTGCACATCCATAGATATGAAAAATAAGCTGTCCCCAATTTGTCCCCAATTTCAATAAATAAGTACAACAGACGCAGACGAAATTTTGATAAAATCGATTGTGATTTCTACCGTTTTTTAGAGGGCGGTCCGGTCGCTGTCAATCAAAATCAAACCAGTTACCTGCCCTCATGTAGTTTGGTGGAGATCTGCAACGCTGAACTTGATTTTGAGCATTTCTAAGACAATTGAACCAATGATTCCAAATAAAAGATCCGAGGTTTTTAAAAACCTCGGATCTTTTATTTTTTAGGTTTTTTGATCCCGGATTTGTTGCGCTTTTGTTGCGCTTGGGCTGATACAATAAATATAAGATCGAGGAGAAAGGAGGTATTTGCTGTGTACGTTATGATGACGGGCTTTTTTACCAAAAAATGCAGAGATATTGAAAGAGCGGCAGGTTGCCAGAACAACCATTCTGTACCGCAGTGGGCTCAGAGCAGCAGAGTACGCCATGTGTAATCCAGTGGATATGATGTTTGCCCCGAATAATCTACTAGATCTATCAGGCGAGAAGCTACTGGAACGGATTCAATACCTGCAGTCAATCGCCGAAAGATTTCTCATGGAAGAGGGAGAAAAAATTCTCGTATCCCCTGCGGTGATGTTTCGTTGGAGATGCCTGTAAAATATTTTTGGGAAGAAGAACGAAGCATGGAAGAACTATAGACAAACTATTCGAGAAGATGTTGGTATGAGTAAAACAGCTGTAGTTTTAATTGCAATTTTTTGGCGTCCTAGGAATCCACCGATTTTTAGCAGGTAAAATCGAAACGAGCATTCTCTAGCTGCTGACCGGCGGATACGGAAGGCGAATACGGCTTGTTCGAGTTTCTGGTAGCGTTCGGCAGCGAGGTCGGGGCGGTATACGCCGCCACCACAGAGCAAATGCTCTTCATGCTGGCGGACGATTCCTGGCAGCCCGAAGCCGTGGATACGTTTTCAGATGCGACACAATCATTAAATGAAATAGGAAGGAGGAATCTTTTTGAAAAACAAATGGTTGAGACGAGCACTCAGCGGATTGCTGGTTGCCTTTGTTATGACGTCAACTGTGCCGATTTCCGCATTGAGGGCGAACGGCGGAGATGGGACCGGACAAATCGGCACGAGTCCGCTGGCAGAATTTTTTGATGAATCCCAGATGAGCCCGGAGTACATCGAATGGCTGGAAAACGGGCAGAAGGGGCCGATGCCCTTTGCACAGAATTTTTCCTATCTGGCAAAAAGCTATGCCCGGCTGCGCTCGATGCAGAACAGCTCATTACTACCGGCAGAATATGACTTGCGGGATTACGGCCTGGTTGAGCCGGTTGTCGATCAGGGATCACTTGGTATCTGCTGGGCAGTTGCCTCCAATTCAGCTGCTGCCAGTTCTCTGCTGGGGCAGTTTCCCCAGACCTCCTTTTCCCCCATTCACACGAGCTGGTTTACCTATCGTGGAAACGAGGAAGAGGAATATTTGTATGTAGAAGACCCATATCAGGTGGGCGGCAATAGCCTACAGGTCGTTGCGACAATGGCTGCGTGGAAAGGCCCGATCTACAATACAAAGGCGCCGCTCAATCCTGATAATCAGGCAAATCCGGATGAAAACCTGCGACATGAAGCAGACTATCATCTGCAGGACGCCTATTACATGTCGTCCAGCATGTATTTCGATTCTGAGTGGGACACAACGGTTTCAAACGACATTACCAAACAGATTGTAATGGATACCGGCCCGGTCACTGTTCTCTACAAGGCGGATCAGGCTACATATAACGAGGAAACCTCTGCTTGGTATAACAGCCAGTATAATTCCATTGACCATGTTGTTATGATCGTCGGTTGGGACGACAATTACCCAAAAGAAAACTTCCTTGAGGGAAACCAGCCGCAAAATGACGGCGCGTGGCTTATTCGCAACAGTTGGGGAACTGACTGGGGTGACGACGGCTATTTCTGGCTTTCCTATGAGGATAAAACAATTTTTAACGGCAACGCCTTTTCTTTTGAAGAAAACGATAATTACGCAAAAAACTATCAGTACGACACGATGGGATGGTCGTATTCCATGTCGGTAAATCATGATCCCAAAGAAGCTACAAAAGCGACAGGCGCGAATATTTTTACAGCGGAAGGCGATGAGATGCTGGAAGCGGTGTCCTTCTACACTACAGATGCTGGTACAAAATATTCCATATCGGTTTATACTGGCGTAGAAGAGGGAAAGCCAGAATCCGGCCAGCTGATGCTGAAAGAACAGACCGGAATAGAGCCTTATTCCGGATATCACACCATCGAGCTGGATGAGCCGGTGAAGCTGAACAAAGGTGAACGGTTCAGCATTGTGGTGGATTTTATAAATCCTGAGTTTGCAGCGCCTCTTCCCATTGAATGGTGTCTGAAGCCGGAAAATGATCCGGATTATGTGCCGGAGTATATGGGGAACGGCGGAGAGAGCTACGTTCTCTGTGAAGGGATATGGGAGGATGTCGCAGGCTCTTTGCACGATGACATTTTTTATATCACCAACGTCTGCATTAAGGGCTTTACCAATCCTTTGCCGGAATCTGGCGAGGCGGTTTCCACCGTCCGGTTTTCCGAAATGGAAGGGCCTCTGGCGGATAAATCCAAACTGACGCTGACCGCAGAGGGAGCGGACGAAATCTGGTATTCGGTGGATGGCGCGGAGTATCAGAAATATACCGGCGTGCTGACCCTGGATTTTTCCAAGGAAACGAGACAAACCATTTCCGCCTATGCAATAGAGAACGGAAAACAGGGCAACACAGTTGAAAAGATTTACACAAAAGCAGTTGCCCAGCTCACCGATCTGGCAATAAAATCTCAAAACGGCGTCCAGTATTTTGAAACCGATGGCTTCAAGGAACAGGAAATTTTCCTGTTTCAAAATTGCGACTATGTGCGGATTATGGCCCAGAGCGGCGACAAAATCACCGTAAACGGAAAAGGTTTGAACTCCGCCGACTGGAGCAATGAAATTCCACTCTCTTCCGGAGAGACGACAGAAATCACCGTAGAGGTGCAGGGTGAAGGGAAAACCTCCAGTACATATACGCTGCAGATTTACCGCAGTATGTTGAGCTATAATTACGGAGCAGAATTAATATGTTTTGACGACGATAAATATAGCGTGAAGGATGCCGATGGCAATGAGCTTCATAACCAAGAGAAGATTACACACCTCATCAGCGCGGAGCAAGAAACCAAGGTGACGGCTACTGTAAAGGAAACCGGAGAAATTCTCAGTGAGTTTATTCCCAAGCGCCCCGCCGCACCGATAGTGGAGGCAGCGGAGATCACCGATACCTCCATTACCCTGAAGGCGATCGACGGGGCGATGTACTCTGTGAATGGCAACTGGCAGGAATCCCCGGAATTTACCGGGCTGAAACCTGACATGGAGTATTGCGTCCAAGCCTATTTGCTGGCAACCGAAACCTCGTTCTATTCGGAACTCAGCGAAGCTTTTATGACCACCAAAATTCCGGAGGCCATTCCATCCGACTATTCCTTTGAAGTCAAGTATGTAGACGGAGAAGGCAATCCTGTGCCGGGCGGCGGAGAGATTGCATTTGATAAGGTGGG
>EQ973343.1:103169-107017 GCA_000158655.1 [Clostridium] methylpentosum DSM 5476 | reverse complement strand
CTCCAGACAACACGGATCCGGACAGTCCTAAGACAGGAGATCGCAGCGATTTAATGGTTTGGCGTTTCGTACTGCTGATAAGCGGCGGTACTTTGATGGCCTTGCTGGTTACCAGGAAAAAACAGCGGAACGCCTGATAGGTAAGGCGTTATCGAAAAAACAGCTGGTTTTCTGTTATCTCAGAAGAATATGAAACACATGTAAAGCAATTTATCATCTTGAAGCCACCAGATTGAGATAAGAACATTTTCAAAAAGACATGAACAACTTTTGGAGGAAATACTATGAAAAAAGCAATAAGCCTTGTGTTGTCTCTGGCACTGATGGCCAGCAGTGCCAGCAGCGTATTGGCACAACCGACTAAACAGAGTATGGAGAAAACGTCTTCCGCTTATGTGGAGGGGGAAGCGATTGTTTGCGTCAGCGGTGAGGTCAACTCCCTCAACGCGATGAACAGAAGCAGAGGCCTTGAAATTACGCCGCTGATGAAGCTGCCGGAAGATAAAGAGGCTTCTCCTTCTGCGTACAGAAATGGCGTAAATCTTCAGCAGAAGGAAACTCTGGCACTGGTAAAATCAGATCAGGATACAGAGTCCTTAATTAGAGAACTGGAAAAAATCCCAACCGTAGAGTTTGCAGAGCCCAACTACAAGGTGAAACTGTATGATGTCCCAGAAGATCCCTATTACGAATATCAATGGGGACTTGAAAACCAGATGGGGACAGAGAAAGCAGTAGACGCCAATATTGCAAAAGCATGGGAAAACTCATCTTCCACCAGCGAAACTCCAGTAGTAGCTGTGTTGGACAGCGGCGTTGACTACAAGCATCCCGATCTCAAAAATGTCATGTGGGACGACGGCCTGAAATACCCTGAGTTGACAGCGATGGGAGGCGGAATCTATGGCTTTAACACGTGCGACGGCCCGGAAAAAACAGACGATCCGATGGATACTATAGTTGGTCACGGAACGCATTGTGCTGGCATCATTGCCGCCCAGTGGAACAATGAGGAAGGCGGCGCTGGTGTAAGCTCTGAAGCCGAGATTATGGCGGTTAAGTTCTTAGGAGGATCAGATGGCAGTATAGCTGATTCGTTAAAAGGATACGCCTATATCCAAGCTGCCAAAGAGTCGGGCGTCAACGTGGTGGCCATCAACAACTCCTGGGGTCCATCCGAATATAACGGAGTCCAACTTCATTCCGTTTCCAAGGCCACCGAGGCTTTGGGTGAACTGGGTGTGATATCCTGCTTTGCCGCAGGCAATGACGATGTCAATAACGATCTCAATACGGGTTCCATTGTATCCAGCCCTTATGTTATCACTGTGGGCGCTTTGGAGAGCCAGGGCCACAGGGCTCCCTTCTCCTGCTACGGCCAGAGAACCGTAGATGTTTTTGCCCCTGGCGCTCAGATCTTGGCTCCTACCACCTCCGACACCAGCGTAGCTGCTCCCAATGAGCATCAGATGCCGCCTCAGTATCTCCCGCAAATTATGCAAAAAGATCAATCCTATTTTTATGAGGACTTTGAAGATGGGAATTCTTCGGTGACTTTGCGCGTATTGGATGCGGACGGAACAGTCATAGAAGACAATCAGACCCCTCTGACACCTGGATATATGGGTGGCAAAGGCACACAGATCTCCTTAGATGCCGTGGAAGATGGGGAAACCTTCTATGTGGAAATGACCTTCCAAAAGTCCGATTTTGTTGCTTTGGACAGCGTGGATAAAAACAGTGCGGTTTATTTTGCCTTTCAGGCCGGGATGGGCTCGTCCTGCCTCCAACAAAGCATGCCCATCCTTTATCAGGACAAGGATGGCAATTGGCAGCGCCTCCTGTCGACTCAATTGGTGGGTGGAGAGAATTTCCCCGCCCGGTTGAGAATGATGGACTACAATTGGAACCAATCCACCCAGGAACTTAACGACAACTCTTTCCTCCAAAACGAGGGGGAAACTATCACCCTTCGTCTGGAAGCGAAGATGACCGATAAACAGCCCGGCGTCGCCTTCCATATGGATGATGTGGGATTTGGAAAGGAAGCGGTTCCCTATTATTATGCGGATGGTACCTCTATGGCCACTCCTATGGTAACCGGTATCATGGCGCTGCTCTCCACCCAATACGACGATGCAGCTGAGATTTGTGCCCGCATTAAGGGTAGCGTCAACCGCGAGGAAGCCATCGGTTTGGAGGATATCTGCGTTTCCGGCGGTTTTGTAGATGCGGCGGCTTCTTTTGACGACAGCCAGTTGGCACCAGTGGTCAACTCCTTGGATACAGATGGAACGACCGCTACTGTTACAGGTTATTTCTTTGGAAAAGAACAAGGTAGCGTGCAGGTAGGCGGTCAGCAGGCAGCGGTAAATTCCTGGAGCGACAATGTGGTCACCTTCACCGTGCCAGAGGGTGTGTCCGGTCTGGAGGAGATTCAGGTAACCGCCAAAGACGGTCAGTACGGCCGTAATTTCTTTGAGATTACCGCCGCTACCCAAGGATATAAAAAACTGTCCACCCCCAATTTTTCCTATGGAGATATCTACGGCTATGAACTCACCTCAGCTGACATTCTCCCTATCACTATGGCGGCAGCCGGCGGCAAAATTCTCATTATGGGAGTACTGTTGGAATCCAACCAACTGGTGATGGAATTGTACGATATTAAAAGCGATACATGGTCTCAGGCACCTTTGCTGGACGACTTAGAAATTTTTGGGGACTTGAATTATCCTCTCTACTCTATGGCCGGAGGTCTGAGCAAGATCTATCTACACTATATTACGACGACAGGACAGCAGAAATTAGGGATTTACGACACTGTTTCCGGTACATGGTCCTCAGTGGACACCAAATTGACCGGAATCACCGAAGCTTTGGTGGTATATCAAAACCAATTGCTGGCTATTGGCGGCGAAATATTAAATGATGACATGTCTCTGAAAGAAACACTCAGAAGTGTTCAGATTCTTGACCCATCCACTGGTGAGGTCATCGGCAGTTTGCCGGATCTGCCGGAGGGGCGAAGCAGAGCTCAAGCCTTTGCTTCCGGCGATACCTTAGTTGTGTACGGTGGATATGACAGTGTATTCTTGAAAATGTTGGGACAAGAGACCAACGAATACTGTAACACCATGGTGTATGACGGAAAAGAATGGGTCAATTACGAGGAGGATCAGTTCCTCAGCGACCAAAACAGCGAATTTGATCCGATGCAGACTTTGGAATATGCAATTGGCGCAGTGGATGGCGGTGTAATCGTCACTGGTCCAGTTCAGGGGTTGGGCAGCGACAGCATGGTGGATACTTGGAACTTTGATGCTTCCACCGGAAGCTGGATCGGAAATCAAGACATCCTCTACAGTCAGATTAAAACGACACATAATATTGGCGTTACCTATGACGGACAATTTTATGTTATGGGATATACAGGTGCTTACAACAAGCTGAAGATTTTCCGCAGCACGCCTGTCAGTTATACAGGTCCTACACAAGATCCTTCTTTTGGACAAAGTGAGATTACGATCCCAGTCATCTATCGTTACGAGGAAAATATAGTGGCTCAGGAAGAAGCTGTTCTTTCGGAAGGCGATAATATCGTGGCAGCAGATGAAGATTTCGCAGAGAAATACGGCTTTGCGCTAAAGGATTCTGAACAGGATAAGAGAACGGTCCGAGTGACCAGAAATTTGGAAACCGGAGAGCTTGAAGCCGATGTAGACGCCATCAATTTCGATGTAGTTCCGACCGTTGATCCCGCCGAAAAATTTTTCCATGTTTCTTATATAGACGGAGAAGGCAATCCTGTGCCGGGCGGTGGAGAGATTGCATTTGACAAGGTGGGT
>EQ973343.1:59845-102735 GCA_000158655.1 [Clostridium] methylpentosum DSM 5476 | reverse complement strand
CCCCAGACAACACGGACCCGGACACTCCTAAGACAGGCGATAGCAGCAATTATCTTTTCTGGAGCATGATACTGCTGGCAAGCGGCGGTATTCTGGCGACTCTAATCGTTTGCAGAAGGAAGCAAAGAAAAATCTAATAAGCAGGCCGCCATCTGAACAAGATGGCGGCCTGTTTCTGTATAAAGAAAAACCGCTGTTGTGGTGTTTCCCATAATCGGCGGCGTACATGAGGAATTGACATTACTGTTTTTTAATACCTGCTCTCTGCATATTCTTTGCATGGATTGAACTTTCCTGTTTGCATTTCAGAGAATACAGCGGAAAATTTATCATAATCGTATCCTCTCTGATTTTATTATGGGTTTTGTTTTTCCATATGGGACAATATCTCCACTGTATTTCTATGGCAGGTCACTCCAATTCAAAGGCACCCGTATAAAGCTGATAGTAGGTTCCTTTTTCTGCAATCAGCTTTTCATGGTTACCTCGTTCAATAATCCTACCGTGGTCAAGTACCATAATCACATCGGAATTTTGAACGGTTGAAAGTCTATGTGCAATTACAAATACCGTTCTGCCTTTCATCAACTTATCCATACCGTCTTGTACCAACGCTTCGGTACGGGTGTCAATGGAGGATGTCGCCTCGTCCAAAATCATAACGGGAGGATTTGATACAGCGGCACGGGCGATGGAAATAAGCTGTCTTTGTCCTTGTGAAAGACCGTTGCCGTCGCCTTTCAGTACGGTGTTATATCCCTGCGGAAGCATACGGATAAATCCATCGGCATTGGCGAGCTTTGCGGCGGCAATACAATCATCATCAGTAGCGTCGGGATTTCCGTATCTCAAATTTTCCATAACCGTTCCTGTAAACAGATTTACGTCTTGCAGAACAACGCCGAGAGAACGGCGAAGATCTGCCTTTTTAATTTTGTTGATGTTGATACCGTCATAGCGGATTTTTCCATCGGCAATATCGTAAAAACGGTTAATAAGATTGGTAATTGTTGTTTTACCCGCACCCGTTGCACCTACAAAGGCGATCTTCTGTCCGGGTTCGGCATAAAGCGAAATGTCGTGTAAAACCTGCTTTTCGGGAACATATCCAAAATCCACACTATCGAGAACAACCCTGCCTTCGAGCTTGGTATAGGTAACTGTTCCGTCGTGGTGCGGATGTTTCCATGCCCACATTCCAGTGCATTGTTCGGTTTCTTCAATTACTCCGTTTTCTTCTTTTGCATTCACAAGCGTTACATATCCCTCGTCTGTTTCGGGTTCTTCGTCCATAAATGCAAAGATGCGAGAAGCTCCCGCAAGGGCAGTAACAATAGAATTGAACTGATTGGAAATCTGAGAAATGGGGTTTGTAAAGTTTCTTGAAAGCGTGAGGAATGAAGCGATCATACCAAGTGTAAGCGTTCCCGTTCCTGTGAGCCTGAGATTTGTTACTCCCGTAATTGCCATATATGCGCCGAGAATAGCAATGATAACGTATTGCACATAACCGAGAGCGTTCATCATCGGCATTATAGAGTTCGCATATCCGTTTGCACTTGCCGCACTCATTGCCCAAGCCTTGTTTTTCTCACGCAATTCTTCCTTTGTCTTTTCTTCGTGGCAAAAGACCTTGATGACCTTTTGCCCGTTTACCATTTCTTCGACATAACCGTTTACGTCGGCAAGTGTTTTTTGTTGCATCATAAAGAATACGCCGATTTTACCCGTTACCATTTTTACGATCTGTAAAATCAAGAACATAACAAGGCCAGCAACAAGCGTCAACCACACGCTGATGTAAAGCATACAAATAAACACCGCAACGATGGTAAACACCGAGGATATAAGCTGTGCCATTGATTGAGCAATCATTTGACGAAGTGTGTCGGTGTCGTTAGTGTAAAGGCTCATAATGTCTCCGTGTGTTCGTGTATCAAATGCACGAATGGGAAGCCGTTGCATTCTCTCAAACATTTCATCACGTATTTTTTTGAGCGTGCCTTGCGCTATCGTAACCATTACACGATTATAAAACAAGGTGGAAAGTACGCCTATAAGATAAACTACACCGATTATAAGCAATGCTTTCAAAAGCTCCGAGAACACAGGAGCAGACGTACCGAGCAAAGGAGTAATATAATCGTCAATGAGCGATTGTAGAAACAATGAAGAAGCGGCAGAAGCAACGGCACTTAATAATATGCAAACCACAACGAAAACAAGCTGTCCTTTATAATCTTTCATATAGGAAAGTAATCTGCCGAGAGAGTTCAAGTCAAAATGAGCTTTGGACGGCATGTCTTCTGGCATTTTACTCATAGGAGGCATTTTCTTTTTCTTATTCACTGCTCCCATCTCCTTTCTTCTGTGATTCAAATACTTCACGGTAAATATCACAATTTTTCAAAAGCTCTGTATGCTTGCCAACGGCAATCACCTTTCCGTCGTCCAAAACAATAATTTGGTCTGCGTGCTGTACCGAGCTTACGCGTTGAGCAATAATAATTTTTGTGGTATCAGGAATATACTCCGCAAAAGACTTTTGAATGGAAGCGTCGGTTTTGGTATCTACCGCACTTGTGGAATCGTCCAAAATCAAAACTTTTGGTTTTTTCAGCAAAGCACGCGCAATACAAAGTCGCTGTTTTTGACCGCCCGATACATTGGTGCCACCCTGCTCTATATGCGTATCGTACTTGTCGGGAAAGGCTTGTATAAATTCATGGGCTTGGGCAAGCCTGCAAGCATGTTCTATTTCTTCATCAGTGGCGTTTTCGTTACCCCAATGCAAATTTTCTTTGATCGTTCCCGAAAACAATTCATTCTTTTGTAATACCATAGCAACAGCGTTGCGAAGTGTATCAAGATCATATTTTCTCACATCGATACCTTCGAGCGTAAGCCGTCCGCCCGTAACATCATAAAGGCGAGGAATTAACTGAACAAGGCTCGATTTTGATGAACCCGTACCGCCTATAATGCCAACGATTTCTCCCGAAGATATGGAAAGATTGATATTGTCAAGCACCTTTTTATCAGCTTTGGACGTATAAGCAAAGTCAACACCCTCAAAACAAATTGAGCCGTCCTTTACCGTCATTTCGGGGTCAGCGGGATTTTCAATATCGGTTTTCTCGTCTAATATTTCCGCAATGCGACGTGCGGAAGCAATGGAAATTGTAATCATAGCGAAAACCATTGAGAGCATCATAAGGCTTATAAGGATTTGGGTTGCATAGGAAAACAATGCTGTTAAATCTCCCGTTGTCATTCCCCAAGCGGCGTTGTTTCCGCTTGCAACAATCGCTTTTGCGCCAATCCAAGAAATAAGTATCATACACGCATACATAAAGAACTGCATAACGGGAGAGTTAAACGCAAGCAATCTTTCTCCCTTTGCAAAATCGTTGTAAATGCTCTTGGATATTCCTTTGAATTTGCTAATTTCGCAATCTTCTCGATTGAAAGACTTTACAACACGGATACCCAGCACGTTTTCTTGTACCACGTTGTTCAGCTCATCGTAGGTATGGAAAACACGGTTGAAAATCGGATTTACTTTTCTGATAATCCAAAGAAGCAATATCGCCATAATAGGAATCACGACGAGGAAAATCAAAGCAACCGTACTGTTTATGCGGAACGATACAATCATCGAAAATACAAGCATAACAGGACCTCGTATTGCCATACGAATCAGCATCTGATATGCGTTCTGGATGTTGGTTACATCGGTTGTCAAGCGGGTTACAATAGAAGCCGTTGAAAATTTGTCTATGTTAGAGAAAGCAAAAGTTTGAACATTATCGTACATATCCTGCCGTAAATTAGCGGAAAATCCTACCGAGGTTTTTGCGGCGATATGTGCCGAAAGTACGCCAGTAAAAAGTTGAAGTGCGGCAAATATCAAAAGTGCAATACCGTATTTCCATACGGCACTCATATTGCCGAGGTCGATACCTTTGTCGATCACTTCTGCCATACAAAGCGGTATTAAAATTTCAAATGCTGCTTCGAGTATGGACAAGAGAATTGTGAAAACAGAGCCTTTTTTATGTTCACGCAGGCTCTTTGCTAATGTTTTAATCATAGGCTCCTCCTTTTAGTGTAGCACGCTACATATTGTGTCTAAATAAAAGCCGCCAATATATCGGCTTGCTTATTCAAGAGTTTTATAAATTGTCAGTAACATTTCTCTCAATTGCTCAATATCTTCATCAGAGAGAGAGGATAACATCTTTCGCTCGTTAGAAAGAATACGATGCTCCATATCCATCCCCAATGCTTCAGCTTGTTTTGTGAGCTTAACAATTTTATTTCGTTTGTCATTTCGGTCTATCCAACTTGTAACATAACCGTTTTGCTCCATTCTTGAAACAATGCCAACTACGGTCGGATGAGATACCTCTAAAAATACCTCGATTTCTTTTTGCGTCGCCTGATTGCCTTTGCTGTTCAAAAAAGCAAAAACACGGCTTTGTGTTAGTGTGAGGTTATATCGCTTTAAATCAGCATCGGCTTTAACCTTTAATTTGTCGTTTATATTTTTAATAAGATAACCGATATCTTTTTTAGGCAAAGTATATACCTCCTCTTTAAATGTAGCGCGCTACATATTATATCAGATGCCTCTTACTATGTCAAGTGAGTTCAAAAACTTTTAATCTATCTAAATCAAGTGTATATCAAATCAGTATTCACTTTTCTTACCTATTCAAGCTGATTATTTGCTTTAACTTTTCTGTCAGCCCCTCATAATCTGCCAGCTGCGTTACTAACTGAGAAAACATATTCTCAGCCTGTTTGTCAATATAGGCAGGATAGCTGTTTAGTTTGCCGCTTGTTGGTAGAGTGGTGTAGTTTGTTTTTGCAGATAGCGTTTGCGCCGCTGTCCCCATAAGCCGATAGGCTTGGCGGGTAAAGTAAGACAAGGGATAGAGCAATCGTCTTGCAGTTCGTTCTAAAGACCGTTGTTTTCATCATAAATGTGTTTGTTCATCTTGAAATCCTTCGGTATCATATATTCGCACATACATCACAGTCCTCCGATTTCCACACTTTGCCATATCTTGTTATGAGATTTTCCTGACGCCCTTATGAGCAGTTAGAACAAGAGTAAAAATGTGTAAAATCGAATAAAGGGATAAGGCGAACACATTGTGGCAAACCTTTTGTCTTATTTTTTGATACGATATTCTAAATTCAGTACCGATGCACAACCGCTGCTATGTGTCTGCCTACTACACCAAAGAGGGCATTCAAACAATTATCGATTACTCGAACAATTGCATTGTCGACGACAAGCTTCGCGAGATGATGCGCGCAAACAAAAACGACAGCATCTTTGAGGATTCGCTTGAAGCGATCAAATCGACTGCCTTCTGGTTCTAAGACCTTCTCGATGAGTTTGACAATGAACGTACGGACAAAGGCGGATACGCATACCGCGATGTGGTCGCACCCATCATCGCAGCCAACATCACTGCAGCAACGACAGAAGACGATTCCGCCAAATTCAGCATTACGAACGAGGAGGAGCAAACCGGTATTCTTTTTAACGTCCCCTCTAAACCCTCTGAATCAGAGGTCATCTCTCTTGATTTTGACCCGGTTTCTCTCGACGCCTGGTTCAATTTTGCGATCTCGTAGGAGAAGTTTGAGAAACTCGGGTTCGAATCTATGGAGCAAGTGTTCGCTGATCTAGGTGTCAGCTCGATGTAAAAAGTTTCCGGCATCGGTTATTTTATCACCATCTTAGTAGATGTGGATCAGAAAGCGGATTTTCTCTAAAAGCGATGTATAGATTCTGGGTGATTAGAAAAGATTTTGAACAGATCACCGGAAGTAGGGACCCAGCTGACCACCCGAAGCGGCAACGCCAAAACAGGGGAAACGAATTCGTTTTCACAGCAGCACTCGTCTTTGTAGGGCCAATCTGGTGTTGCACAAAAACAAATGCGAATGTCCATGAATAGACTCTGACGACAAAGCACAGGCCACGTTTTTTATGGCCTGTGCTTTGTGTGTTGGAATGGAGTCGAAAAATTTGCATGTTTTGTTGTAGCATTGCCGTATCGTTAGATTGCGAATTATTCTTGAGGCACGCCGCGAAAGCGGGCAGAGCATGTTTCACTTTCAAAAGAGGGAACAGCCTGGCGGTGTATTGGGATGGAGCAAGCTCCATTAATTGATGAACGGAGTCGCTGCCAACGGCCTGACGTGAAAAAATTGCCTCTTTGTATTGGCTTATTCCCGGTACTGCCGGCGGAAGTCTTTGGGTGAAGTGGCGAGGTGTTTTTTAAACAACCGAAAAAAATTGGCCGGGTTTTGATATCCGATGATTTCGGATATTTTTTCCACCGGAAGATCCGAGTTCTTCAGGTAGTTGCAGGCGGTTTCAAGTCGGATTTCGCTCAGAAGTTCGGTAAACCGTTTGCCTGTTTGCCGCTTGATCATCCGGGAGAAGTAGGACTCTGAATAGTTGAATTTGCGTGCAGTGGATGCAAGAGTTGCTGTGGCGAAGTTGAGCCGCAGATAGCGCAGAATGTCCCCAATATCGCTGCTCTGGGCAAGCAGTTCACTTTCTACGTCGAGTTCCTCCTTGTGCAGTCGGGCGAATTCGCCGAAGAGCATGAGCAGGTTTGCAGCGATCATCTGCTGGCAAAGCGGCTGACGGTCACAGTGCTCCTTGATGATGCACTGAATCCTCTGTTCGACGGCTGGATTGAGCGGAAGATAGAGAAAACTGCGAATCCGATCGCCTCCGTAAATCGAGTTGAGGAAAAAGTAAAAGATGAGATTGTCCTCGTCAAACAGGCTCAGTAGGGTGTGCTCGACAAACGAACGGCTGAGCATTAGATTGAAAATCACCGCCTGAGGGTCGTCGCAGAGCAGTCGGTGGCGGGCATTGGGGTTGAGCAGCAGGACGTGATTCTTGTCCAGCTGCACCTGTTCGGTGTAGTCGATCTCATTGCGCAACGATCCAGTGTGCACATAGATGAGCTCAAAAAAATCGTGAAAATGAAACAGCATGTTTTGTTTTGACGACCGGTCAGGTGAGACAAGATGGACGCCGACGTCCACATAGCTCCCCCGGTTGAGGGCACGGCTGTTTTGAATTTTAAATTCCCGTCTGCTGCCCTCCCCGGGGGCTTGATGAAACACCACATCCTCTGGCGGGCCGTTTTCAAAAGCGCGCTGGTTGGTGAGCTGCACATACTTGGCACTATCAAACATATCAGTTGCTCCTTTTTTCTCTGCTCTAAGCATTGTAGCTGAAAAAGTCAAAAAAAGCAACCTGAAAGGGAGAAAAAAGATGTAGTTATTCTCAGTTTTTTCATTTATACTGAACAACAAGGATGTGAAAATTTCCTAAGAAAAACAACAATCAGTGAAGAGAAAGGAGCAAATTTGCATGAAACGACTGTTTGCAAAAGCAGTGGCGCTGACCTTGTCGGCGGCGCTGTCACTCAGCGTACTTGCAGCGAGTTTTGTTACCGCGGGAGCGGCGCCGGAGTATGTAAAATCCGACATTGTTTCCGCTTTCAACAACCCCGACCTCGACGCCAAACCCATGGCGCGGATGTGGTTTGTTGATGGCCAGGCGGGCGAAATTGACGATGACATGATTGAGGAGCACCTCACAACCATGGCGGAGGGGGGATTTGGCGGAGTGGAAATCGCCCTGCTCGCCGACAACTCCAACATGAGCAACTCCGATGCAGCCGAGTACGGCTGGGGAACTGAAAATTGGAAAAAGACGATGAAAAAGATCCTCGCAGCCGCGGACAGCATTGAAGGAGGGTTCAAAGTCGACTTTACCATCAGTCCCCACTGGCCGCCGATTGTCAACACAATCGACCCGAACGACGACGAGGCGGCAACCGAAATGTCCTATGCCTACAAAAAGATTACAGCGGATGATCTCGCGCAGGGAACGGTTGACCTCCCCCTGCCCACCCAGAAAAAAACCGACCTTGCCCGCGCGCCCTTCTACATGACCGACCGATTTGTCGCCGCGAGCGTTGCCCAGGTTGTCGGTTTTGAAGAAGAGACCAACAAGCCGATCTTTGAGTTCACCACCCTGCAGGATGCCTCTGGCGCCACCTCCAAAAAGACAGCGGGCGAAGGGGAATCCTACAAAGAAGAGGATGGGGTCAAATACGCCGGCTATGCCGCAGGAATTCCCTCCCGGGAAGTCGCCGAGGCAGACGGCATCGACTACGACACCCAGATTGTCGCAAAATTCGGGCCTGACCCCGCAACAAATGATTTTGAGGGCAAGATCGACGCCGACGGAAATCGCAAAAGGATGGCTGACTGGCAGTATCTCTACCAGACCGATCTGAGCGCGCTTGATCTGGTCGGCTACGCCCCGGACAACGACGAGACTTTCAAAGTGGGCGATTACGTCCTCTTTGGCACCTACTGCCGCGGCACCGGACAGGCGGTTGCCAACGCAAACACCACCACCAAAAACCGCACCTACGTCACCAATTATTTTGACGAGCGAGGCATTCAGAAGGTGCTTGATTTCTGGAACGAGAACATCCTCGATGACGAGCTGCGGGCCATGATGGCCAAAAACGGCGGCAGCATCTTTGAGGATTCGATCGAGACCACCCACGACGGCCCCTTCTGGTCGGCAGATCTTATGGAGGACATGAGCGACTATCTCGGCTATGACGCGACCCTTTACGCGCCGGTGTACATGTCGGCTCGCACTTCCAAACAGTTTGTCGATGTACCCGGACAGGCGGCGCCTGACATCATCATCACACGCGACGCGGATTTCATCTTCACCTCAGAGGATGACGAGTCGGAGCGGATCATCGAGGACTACAACCTCGCACTCGCTCACCTGTTTGAAACCCAGCACGCGCAGACCATCAGCGACTGGGCGGACGGATTCAACTACGATTACCGCGCGCAGGCGTATTCGCTGCCGGGGCTGAGCATTGTCGGCGGCGCGCTCGCAACCGACGTCACTGAGGGCGACAACTCGACCTACAAAGACGCGCTGCGCCAGCTCGCGAGCGCGGTCAACATGAAAGGGGAGAAGCTTCTCTCCCTCGAGTCCTGCACCTTTGCAAAAATGGACTCCAACTGGCAGACGTTCCTCAAAGAGATGAACCAGAACACCTCTCACGGCGTCAACCGCGTCATTGTACACGGCAGCGCCTATCCGGTCACCCTCAACGACTACCAAGATTCCTGGCCCGGCTGGAACTGGGGCGGCGGAAGCGGCTTCCCGGCATGGGACGGCCGACAGATCTACTGGAACGACGTCAATTCCCTGACCGGCTACATCACCCGCACCCAGGCCGTCATGCAAAATGGCGCGGCAAAGGTTGACCTCGCCATCCTCAACGATACCGAGGAATCGTTCAACCTCATCACCCGAAATTCCAACCAGGCGCTGCTTGACGCGGGGTATTCCTACAACATCCTCGACGAGAGTGTGCTGGGGCTCGACTCCGCAGTGGTCACAAACGGAGTTCTCAACGAAAACGGCCCTGCTTACAAGGCGATTATCCTCGACGATGTGAGCATGCTCTCCGCTCTCACCGCTGAGAAGCTCATCGGATACGCGGAGGCGGGACTTCCGGTGATCCTTAAAAACAGCGATCCCAACCGCATTTACGGCACCGAAAAAGGGGAGGACACAGTTGCCAACCTGGTTGCCGCAATGGACACCCTCAAGGGCCTTGACAATGTAAAAAGCGTATCCACCGACGAGGAGCTGTTTGCAGCCCTTGCATCCCTCGAGCTCACCTCAAGCGCGCGGTACGCCTCCACCAGCGGTCTGGAAGCATCTCACCGCCAGGACAGCGTGGGCGATTACTACTACCTCTTCAACGACAACAGCGATGCAGCGATAAAAACCCAGGTGACCCTCGAAGGCAGCGGCGTCCCCTATCAGCTCGATGCCTGGACCGGCGAGATCATCCCGATCGCGGAATACGAGGCGGGCAACGGCTCGGTCACCATCAATCTTGAACTCGATGCGAAAAATGCAGTGATCATCGCGGTTGCCCCGGCGGGCGGTGAGTTCCCAGCAGTGCAGGACAAACATGCCGTTTCCTCGAGCGGCGGCAACGTCACAACCTGCGGCGGCGCGGTGACTCATCAGGCCAGTGAAGCGGGCAGCTACAGCGTCAAGCTGTCGGATGGAACCACAGCCAACATCAATATTGAGTCGGTAAAACCCTCGGTTTCTCTCACAAGCTTTGACCTTTCCCTCGAGAGCTGGGGCCCTGATGAAGCAGTCAACGACGTCAACCCCACAATCTCCAAAAAGACGACTCTCAACTTTACGGATTCCACCCTTTGTGCGTGGAACGAACTCTCTGTCACTCAAGAGCAGCTGAGTGACCTCGGCGTCGCGAGCATGGCGGATGTCTCGGGCATCGGCCGCTACACCACCACCTTCACCCTGCCTGAAAACTGGTCGGCGCAGGACGGCGCAACCCTCAACTTCTCGGTGCACGAGAACGACATGCTCGTCGCGGTCACCGTCAACGGCACCACCTTTGACTGCATTGACACCTTTGCCACCACGCTTGATCTGGGCCACTGCCTCAAAGCGGGTGAAAATACCATTACCATCCAGATCGACAGCACCCTCACCAACCGGTTCAACGCCACCCATTCGAGTGCTGACCGCACTGAGCACGGTCTGATTTCCGCTTCGATTGTGCCGTATGTTGAAACCGCTGTAGTCACTGCGGACAAGGGGATTCTCGCATCTGTGATCGCCTACGCGGAATCAGATGCGGTACAGGCCGAGCTCGCAGGGGCGATTGAGAGTGTTCAGACTTCCTTCACAGCTTCCCTCGCCAGCGCAAAGGAGGTTTACTCCAATGCAGGCGCATCTCAGAGCGAGGTGGACAGCGCGTGGATTTCCCTCATGAGTGAGATCCACAAACTCGGCTTCCAGGCAGGGGACAAAACAAGCCTCAACGCTCTGATTGGTTACGCGGATTCCCTTCAGATGGACCTCTATGTGGACGGCTCTGCAAAGGATGCATTTGGTGCCGCACTGGCGGCGGCAAAAGAAACTGCGGCTGATGGAGACGCCCTTGCAGGCGACATCGAACAGGCACAGCAGGATCTGATTGACGCGCTGCTGGCCCTCCGCTACAAAGCTGACAAATCGGTGCTTGAGCAGGTGCTCGCCCAAGCGAATGCCATCGACACCTCTGCCTACACTGCGGCTTCGGTGGAATCCTTCAACCGAGCCAAAGCTGCGGCAGAAGAGCTGTTCAACAATCCTGCTCTGAGCCAGGACGACCAGACGGATGTGGACCGCGCAGCGGACAACCTTCGCACAGCGATTCTGTCCCTTGACTTGACTGTTCCAGTGGCGGGAGATTCCTCGGTCACCGCTTCGGGAAGCACCCCCAAGACGGGCGATGTGACGCCGTTTGCAGCCGCAGTCACCCTGATGGCGCTTGCAGGCGCAGGTATCCTGATCAACAGAAAGAAGAAATAGCTTGACAGAATGAAACAGGGCCGCTTCCCGGGAAGGGAAGCGGCCCTGTTTGTTGTGAAATGGAAACCATAGAAAATGCCGGTGGTTCCAAAAAATCTTTTGAGATGGGTACAAAAAAGCCCTTTTTGCAAGAGTAAAAATGCGGACTGGCAACTGTGAAAATAATCAAAAGGCAGACGATACAACAAAGGATAGAAATCGTTTCGCCACTTAGTATACTCAAAATAAAAATGTAAATGAAAAATACTATTTGGAGAAAATAGGGCAAGGATTGGTACAGAGCCTTACGGGCGTTTTTAAACTGCCACCGGCTTTTCTATTAGGAGATAGAATGGGGTCTCGGCGCTTGATTTTGATGGCGGTAGTCATTTGGACTCATGCCAAACTTCTGCTGAAAGACCTTGTAAAAATAGGTGCGGTTGGTATAGCCGGACTCCTGTGCCACGTCGGAGATCGGCAGTTCAGTCTGTTTGAGCAGCTCGCAGGCGTGCGCGAGCCGGAACTGCTGCACGATTTCTGAAAAGCTTTGGCCGAGGTATTTTTTGAGCAGGTTGGGCAGGTATTTGGGGTGGTAGTTGAACTGCTTTGCCGTCGTCTGCAGAGTGGCGGTCCGGTAGTTTTCTGAGAGATAGGAGATGATTTTGCTGATGTTTCCGCCCGGCAGATCCTGTAGGCTTTCAAACTCGAGCTCCCGCTTGTAGCTGCGGGTAAACTCCACAAACAGGCAGGACATTGCGGATTCAATCACCCGCTGACTGTAGAGCTGGTCATTTTCGTATTCCCGGAAAATCTGGAGCAGGTACTGGCTGATGATCGGTTCCTCTAAGTGGCGGGCGGAAAAGACGAGGTAGTTCTGCTTGTTTTTCTTGTGGTAGATCGAATCGACAAAAAAGTTGGCAAACAGCTCATTTTCGAGGACAATGCTCAAAAACGCCTTGTTGAACAGTTCCTTTTTCATCAGAAAATTGATGGCCAGAGGGTCTTTTCCATCGGTCTCCACCTGATGCACTGCGTTGGGGTTCATCAGGCAGAAATCCCCCTGCTCGAGCAGAATCCGCCTGCCGTCCACCACGTTTTTCATGCTGCCCCGCACCACGTAGACGAGTTCAAAAAAGTCGTGCTTGTGCGGCTGAGGGCTGCGGTTAAAAAACGGGATGTGCGCATTGATGAGAATGTCAGAGGGGCGGAAGTTGCGGGAGAGAAACCGGTTATCTAGCACCATGACCCCGTCCTTGGGCGGCGGGGGAGCGGAGCCGCCGTCAGGGGGAGGGGGCATTTTGTGAATTTCCTCCTCCTGACGCTGCTGGGCCCTGCGAATATATTCTTCCAGATTCACCTTACACCCCTCCTTCTTTTTTCTAAAATCATACCAAAAAAACCGAAAAAGATCAAATCCCTGACAAAAGAGACAGCGAAAGTGGACAGCTCGGGACAATCATCTTACCTTGTGTCAATGACGGGTGAATGTCACAATGCTATAATAAATGTATCAAAGGATATAAAATTTTGTAGACAACAACAAGGAGTGATTTCGTGAAACAGAAACTGGCAAAACGCGTTCTCGCGGCGCTGCTCTCCGGGATGATCGCGGCGACAGCCTTTGCAAGCGCTCTACCGGTGCACGCAGCCTACACACCTGACACCCGTTCGGACAACATCATCAGTCTGTTCCAGAATCCCGATTCGGATTCCAAGCCAATGCTGCGCTATTGGATTCCCGACGCGGGTGCGAGCTACGACGAGCTCAAAAACGAGATGACCGATATGGCGCAATCCGGCTTTGGAGGTGTCGAGATTTCGTTTGTCCCGCACTTCACCCAGTTTGACAACAGCGAGTACGGCTTTGGCTCGGAAAACTGGATCAGCCTGATGAAGAACGTGCTCAAGATCGCCAAATCAATTGACGGCGGCTTCAAGGTCGACTTCACCGTCACCGCTCACTGGCCGGCCTCCCTCAACACGATTGACCCCAACGACGCCGAGGCGAGCAAGGAGCTCGTGAACGCCTACCAAAAGATCACCGACCCCTCGGCAATTGCCGATATTCCCATGCCGGCAATCACGACCAAAGATAAGGCGAATAATCCGTTCATCTTTGTCAATGAGTTCGTCGCGGCCACAGTTGCACAAGTCAAAGAGGTGGACGCGGACGGCAACTACATCCTCGACGAGTCGACAATGCAGACAATCGATACCTACCGCAGCGCCAAAACCACCGCCGCAGGTATCCCGCAGATTTCGGAGGATGACCCCAGCGCCGAATATGTCAAAGGGCTCTATGGCGGCACGCTGCCCGATGCCTCAGCGTTCTTTGAGGACTCGGCGGGCAACCCCGTCTCCCTGCCCAATCGCACCCCGCTGGCGGACACCCAGTACTACTACCGCGCCGACCTCTCCCAGCTCGGGCTTACCGATTACACCCCGAGCGAAGGGGAGGGACTTCAGGCAGGCGACTGGGTGCTCTACGGCTTCTATCAGCGGGGCACCGGCCAATCCCTCGGCGGATCCTTCATGACCTTCCAGGAGCCGATGCCGGCGATTACCTATGCGCTCGATCTGTTCAGCAAGGCGGGCTCCCAGAAGCTTATCGATTACTGGGAAACTGTGCTGCTCGAGGACAGTGAGCTGCGCACCCTGCTCAAAGAGTCGGGGGCGGACATCTTTGAGGACTCCCTCGAAACCAACTTTGACAAGGGCTCAGTCTTCTGGTACAGCGACATGTTGCAGGAATTTAAGGCGGAAAATGGCTACGACCTCACCGCCTATCTCCCCGCCGTCGCTGCAGGTCCCTATACCCAGTCGGGCATGGGACCCGGCGCACCGAGCACCAAGGTGGCGGGATTTACGGTAGAAGGGGAAAACTACTCCTCCGACTATGACCAGATGATTGATCTCGCCTACATGGACAATCACATTGAGGTGCTCAAAAACTACTTTAATAAGAACTTCAACTGCGGTTACCGTGCCCAGGCGTATCACACCAACGGCATCACCCTGGACACGAGCGCCGCGTCCGCCCGGCTCGACGTGGCAGAGACCGAATCCCTCGCCTGGTCGACCGACTACGACCGGTTCCGGGCTGTGGCGGGCGGCGTCCACCTCGCGGGCAAGAAATACGTCTCGGAAGAGGCGCTTGCCAACATGTCGGACACCTACAAGCTGACCTGGGAGAGCGCGGTGTCCACCATTAACACAAACTTTGCCGCTGGCGTCAACCGGATGATTATTCACGGCAGCTCCTACGCTTCAACCAACGCGTTTGCGGAGGAATACGACCAATGGAACCAGTGGCCGGGCTGGCACGCCTTTAACTCGATGTTTGCCGATCCGTGGGGTTCCCGCATGGCTTATTGGGACCGGGTGGACACCATGACCGGCTACATCGCCCGCAACCAGGCGGTGCTGCAAAACGGCACCCCGCAGATGGACCTGCTCGTCTACGACCTCAACACCTTTGAGCAGACCCCGGTGGGCAATGGGGACAACGACAAATCCACCTTTTACACCCTGCTCGACAATGGGTACACCTACGACATAACCACAACTGAGGCGCTGCTGCTCGACTCGAGCGTTGTCAGCGATGGGGTTCTGTGCGCGGATGGCGCATCCTACAAGGCGGTTGTTGTAAACAACATGGAGGCGATCCCGCTCGAGGGCGCACAGCGACTGCTCAGCTATGCACAGGCCGGACTCCCCATCCTCTTTGTCGGCCAGCAGCCGGGGAAAGCGATGAGCGAGACGGTGACTGACGAACAGATTCAGGCCATTGTCGCCGAAATTCTCGCCACCGGAAGCGCAACCGTTGTTGCCGACCAGGACGCAGCGCTTGCACAGCTCCGAACAGACGGCATCACCCCCAACGCGGAGTATACACAGTACAACCTGCGCACCGTCAACCGGGTGGATTCCGACGGCACCTCCTACTATTTTGTCTTTAACAACAGCAGTGAAGATGTTGCGGTCCCCGTTTCCTTCACCGGCAGCGGCATCCCCTACTCCCTCAACGCTTGGACTGGTGAGATTGCTCCGGTTGCCCAGTACACAACCGACGGCAAAACCGTCTCGACTGTGATCAACCTCGGCGCAGGGGAGACGACAATTATTGCCATCACTAAAGACACGACGAATTTCCCGGCAGCTCCTGAGCTGCATATTACCTCCACCGACGCCAAAGCGATGTACCAAAACGGCAAACCGACAATTCGTTCGGATGAATCCGGCAGCTACACCTCGGTTCTCTCAGATGGGACCACAGTCACAAATGAACTCACCGTCGCGGAGCCAGTTGCAATCGAGTCCGCCGCCCTCTCGATCGAGAGCTGGGGCCCCGATGCGGAAGCGAACAAGATCAATCCCACCATTTCCAAAAAGACGATGATCGAAGTGGGGGAGACATCACTTGATACCTGGTCCAACCTTGCGGTTTCACAGGACAAGCTCGATGCCGCCGGGGTTTCAGCCATGAAGGAGGTTTCGGGTATCGGCACCTACACCATGAAGGTGACTCTCGGCCAGATGGACGGCGCAGTCCTCTCCCTCACCCACGGCAAGGATATGATCACCGATATTACAGTCAATGGACACGCCCTCGGCAACCTTGACCAAACCGTGCCGCGCTACGACGTCGGCGCCTACCTTCAGGAGGGGGAAAACATCATCACAGTGTCCATCGCCACTACCATGAACAACCGCGCAGTGGTGGAAAACTCCAATCTCGGCGGCGGAGGTTTCCCGGGCGGTGGCTCGCAGGACAAATCCCAAGCCTATGGCCTGACTTCCGCAGTACTTCTGCCCTATGCGCAGCAGACCCTCGTACAGGAGGAGCAGGCGGACAAAACCATCCTCAAATCGGTCATTGACTATGCGAACCAGGCCAAGAGTACCGAGGAGTACGCCAATGTCATCGATTCGGTGAAAGTGTCGTTCGACGGGGCGCTTGCCCACGCAGAGCAGGTCTATGCAGACAGCGCAGTCACCCAGTCGGATGTGGACAGCGCCTGGATGGAGCTTCTGAATGAGGTGCACAAACTCGGCTTCCAGAAGGGCGACAAATCCCAGCTCTCCTTCCTGATCACCCGCGCAGAGGGCATTGATCTCACCCTGTATGTTCAGGCGGGCCAGGCGGAATTCACCGCCGCATTGGCAGAGGCGAAGGAGATCCTCGGCGACGGTGAGGCGATGCAGGGGGATGTCGACACTGCTGTGGACAATCTGCTCGCCGCAATGCTCGACCTCCGGTTCAAAGCGGACAAGAGCATTCTAGAAACCACCCTTGCCGCAACTGCGGTTGCCGACCTGAGCGGCTACACCCCGGAAACCGTCGCAGCTTACAACACAGCCCGCGCAGAGGCGGATGCGCTGCTCGCCGACGAGACGGTCAGCGAGGATGACCAGGCAGCGGTCAACGCGGCTGCCGACAAGCTTGAAATGGCCTACCGCGGCCTGACAAAAGCCGTCCCTGTCGCTGGGGACACATCGGTGCAAACCTCTGCAAGCACTCCCAAGACCGGGGAGACCCTTCCGATTTCCCTCGCGGTCGGCCTCCTGCTCGCAGGTGCAGCAGTTGTCGGCACCACGCGGAAAAAACAAAAATAATCTGCGATTCCCAGAAGAATACGCCGTTTTGTGCAGCGGGCAGTGATCCGGGATAAAAGGTTCCGAGCCACTGCGGTCAAGCAAAATAATCTGTGTGTGACAGCGGGCCGGGCGCAAACCCAGCCCGCTTTCCAGAATAAGAAGCAAGGAGAAAAGACAATGAAAAAAAGAAACAGACTGCTCGCCTTGGGGCTTGCACTCGCCCTGGCGGCGGGTACGACAGCGGCGCAGTTCACCACCGTCTCCGCGGAGCAGCCCTCCGCCTATGCTGCGGGATTTGCAAACCCCGGCAGCGAGATCAAACCCAAACTGCGCTATTGGTGGCCGGGGGCGTATGTCATGGAAAACCCCGACGAACTGGTGCGGGAGATCCGGTCCATGGCTGAGGCGGGCTACGGCGGATTTGAAATTGCCGACGTGTGGGACAGCATCAGCAATGAGGATTCCCACGCCTTGGATCCAGAAATCTACGGCTACGGCACCGAAAAGTGGAACGCAGCGGTCAAGCTCGCCCTGCAAACCGCTAAAGAGTGCGGACTCAAGGTCGACCTGACCATTGGACCACACTGGCCAGCTGTCTCCAACCGGATCACCCCCAACGACGAGGGCGCGGCGAAGGAACTCGCCTATGGCACTGCCATCCTCGAGCCGGGCGAGACAATCGACGGGATTGTGAACGAGATTCTCGCCCCCAAATCGGTGACCAGCTCGGCGATGGCGAACGGCGACGCGATTGAAAACGAACTTATCGCCCTTCAAGTGGTGGATCTTGACGAGCACAGCGAGACGGTCAACGAGACTCCGTGGGGAACCACAGTGTCCACCCTCGACAAGGTGGATTTTGACTCGATGGAACAGATCACCCCGCTGGTGGACACAGCTACCGGAACAGTCACCTGGACTGCGCCGGAGGACGGCGGGCAGAAGCTAGTTGTCGCGACCTATCAGCGCGGCACCGGACAGCGCAACAACATGCTGTACAACAACAATGAAAAAGAGGACGTCATGTCCCCCGACGCCTATGTGGTTGACCACCTCGACGAGCAGGGTGCACAGCTCGTCATCGATTTCTGGGAGGATACCCTTCTCGACGACGAGATCATCCAGCTGCTCGCCGATGTGGGCGGGGCGATCTTCGAGGATTCCCTCGAGCTGCGCACTGTCGGCTACTGGACTCCCGACATGCTCAGTGAATTTGAGTCCCGTATGGGCTACGACCTCACACCCTATCTGCCCTATGTTCTCGGCGTCAACGGCGCGAACACCGTAAAGGCCTCTTCCTCTTCTATTCAGATCACCTCGGATACGGAAGAAACCAGCATTGTCGCACGGGTGCGTGCAGACTTCCAGTCAGTCATGGACGACCTTTACCTGGAAAATCACATCCAAAAGCTCACCGACTGGGCGCACAGCCATGGCCTGGAGTACCGCGCGCAGGCTTATGGCCTCGGCATCGACTCGGCCAAAGCGGGTGCGATTGCCGACATCATTGAGGGCGAGTCCCTTGCGTTTGGCGACGACGGACTCGACGCATTCCGTTATCTCGCAGCGGGCCGCGACATGGGCGGTAATACGGTGATGTCGGACGAGGCGGGCGCCTATTTTGGCGGAGCCTATTCCACCACCTGGAAGCAGCTGCTTTCGACTCTGAATAAAAACTACGCAGCCGGCGTCAACCAGATGGTGATCCACGGCTATGCCTACGCTTATGCACCGGGCGCGCAGTGGCCGGGCTTCGCGGCATTCTCCCCTGGATTCGGCGGACGCGGCTTCGCCGAGGCGTGGGGCGACCGCCAGCCCACCTGGGACAACATGGCGGACATCTCCTCCTACATAGCGAGAACCCAGTATGTGCTGCAAACTGGAGCCAACAAGGTGGACATTGCAATCTATGAGAGCGAGCGCAACGCGCAGGAACACCTGCAGAATTACACCGATCCCTCTCTTGGGCAAGCGGGCTACACCTACCAGTTCTTCACTGACGGGCTGTTCGAGCTCGACTCGGCGTCTGTCAGCGGAGGCGTACTCAATGCGGACGGCCCCGCCTACAAAGCGATGGTAGTCCGGGATGAGGACTGTATCACCCTCGATGTGGCAAACAAGCTGGTGGAGTACGCCAAAGCAGGTCTCCCGATTGTGGTGATCGGAGATGCGCCGAGCCGCACTGTCACCAACCCGGTTACCTCTGCTGCAACTGCGCAGGAACTCTATGCGGCTTATGAGCAGGACAACGCCAAACTTCAGACCGTTATCTCCGAACTTCTCAGCCTTCCCAACGTCAAACAGATCGCCGACACCGCGGAACTTCCCGCAACCCTCAGGGGGATGCAGGTCACTCCGGCGGCAAACTACGCGGCGGCCTCCAACATTATGAGCGTTCACCGCGCGGACACGGATGCGGACTACTATTTCCTCTACAACAATTCGGATACCGACGAGTCCCTCACTGTGACGCTGACCGGTTCCGGAATCCCCTACGAACTCGACCCTTGGACTGGGGAGATCGCCCCGATTGCCACCTATCAGACGGATGGCAGCGCCGTTACCCTGACCCTGGATATCACGGCGGAGGACACCCGGATCATCGGAATCGCGCAGGGCGACCACTTCGGCTGCCAGCCGGAAGGGGAGCACGTGGTGAGCACCACAGCGGACGCCGTTGTCTATCAGAACGGCAAGCTGGTGGTACAGGCCTCCCAGCCGGGCAGCTATGAGACCACTCTCAGCGACGGAACCGTCGTGACGACCGAAGTCAAAGGAGCGGGCGTTTCCCTCGACCTCACCAACCTTCCCTGGCACCTCAGCCTGGAGAGCTGGACAGCGGGTGACAACGCCAAAACCGACGTGCGCGACATGAAAAAAACGGTGTTTGAGCAGGAGCTCGATTCGCTGGTTCCCTGGACGAGCCTCGAAGCATTCCGCGCTGTTTCCGGCATCGGCACCTATACCACGAGCTTTACCCTCGACAGCTGGGATACCTCTCAGAGCGCGGAGCTTTCGTTGCAGGATGTCTGCGACACGGTGCATCTCACCGTCAACGGCACCGAGATTGGGGTCAACCAGTTCACCGGAAAGGCGGATATTGCAAAAGCGCTGCGCTCTGGTGAGAATGAGATCATCGTCAAAGTCGCCAGTACTCTCAACAACATGATCAACAACAGTGAATTTGTCGACTACTACACCACTATGCCGGAGCAGAGCTATGGCGTCAACGGCTTGGCGACACTCACCACCTGCCAACAGGCCGCACTTTTCTCCGAACAGCAAGAGAGCTCTTCCTCTGAGAGCAGCCAGAGCCAGCCCTCCTCTTCGGACAGTGGACAGCCGTCTTCTTCTGATGGACAGAGCCAAGGGGAGGACAATCCGGTCACTGGTACTGCTGGAATGGCGGGGATTGCATTCGTTGCCCTGCTCACAGGTGCATCCCTTGCTGTGATCTCACGGCGCAGAAACAAGCAGTAAAAACGTGTTTCCCGAGAATCAGATTGGCAGTTGCTCTAGCCTGCGAGGACAGTGTTCTGTCATCTGCAAGCTAGGTAAAGCAGCTCTGATTGCAGTTTTCTCTGCCTTCTTGTCTGAGCAGGGACAGGAGCGTTTCTGAATAAAAAAGATCAATCATCCCCTGGTTCAATTTGAATAGGATCATAGAAAAAGCCCGGCGGTCTCGCTGGGCTTTTTCCTGTTCACTCTCATCTCGTGGCATTGGCGTCTCTTACGTCATTCTGTCACAACAGCCGTTTTGACAGCGAAAGGGCTGCTGTGACAGATTGAGCCGCTTGATTGCTAGATCTTTTCTGTTTTCTTTCCACGTCTCAGCCATTGTCCATCGTCTTGTGTGTTTCCAAATCAGTATGCTTTTATTCTCTTGTATTTTTGAAACCGCATTTGTGGATACAAAAAGAGCCATGCAACTTCCTTTACTGCGCATGGCTCTTTTCAATTATGAATTTCGGATCAACAGCTGTGTTGCAAATCTGTTTACTGCTTTGTTCGTTTTTTTAAAAAAACTGTTGCCGCACCGGCAAAAATCAAAACTACAGCCCCAGCCAGGGGAACTGTTTCTCCTGTTTTCGCATTGCGCCCGCCAGCCGTCACATTATCATCTCCCTGTAAATCGGTGTTTGAAACAGAACCCATGGGTTTTAACCCACGAATTGCATTTTGCAGTTCCTCAACAGCATCGTCGACCTCCGCTTGGGTAGCGTCCGGATTGCCAAACGCCGTTTCCGCTGAATGTTTTGCTGCATAAAAGGAGGTTACACTCTCGGCAGTATAGAGTGAAATGTCCACTCCCGCGGCGTCCTCCAATACGGACTGAAGAAGGGATTTATCCGCTTTCAGACGAAGGCGCAGCATTGCATTGAGCAGCTTTTCTTCCGCTTGCCTGATCTCCTGCTCTATGGCATTGTCTTTTTCACCAATCAATGTTTGCGCCGCATCCAGCGCTTGGATGAATTCTACCTGTCCTTTTTCGACGTATTGATTCATGTTATAGCTCTCCGCCGCTTGTACGAGTGTTTCCAAAGAACGGATGTCACCTTTGACAAATCCAAGCTTGTGAATTTCGTTGAGCAAAGCCTGCCATGCTTGATCCACTTCTTGCTGGGTTGCCGTTGGATTGACAGCCACTGTTTGTGCGTTTTCCAGAGTTTCTCGAAAGGATTGTTGTACAGACAAAATGACCTGGTCAAACTCTGGATCTGCCAGCTGCTGTTCTGCGTATGCAATGACGGTGTTTAGTATCTGCTTGTCCTGCAATGCAATCTCAGTCACGCGGTATGGGGTCAGTGTCACCGGTCCCATCATGCCATACTCATCCGGGTTGCGCCCATCCAATGCATGGGCGTCCAATACAGCGTTGAGCAGAGTGGAAGCCACCTCCACAGTGATGGTGTTTTCACCAGCTTTGAGATATTTTCCAATGTCAATGGTGGTATCGATCTGGCTTGCCGGGACGAGATTCCCATTCACCTCTATCTGATAGCTGTCCACCACGTCCCCTAAACGGATTAGCGCCCCGCTGCCCTGCTCCCAGCCCTGGTCGAGGGAAACCGTCGTCGTATATCTTCCGATCCCGGATACCTTCTCCAAACCCGGAATTTTATTCCACGGTTTGAGACCATCGATGGTTCCAACCTGAAGAACGGTCTTGTTTGTCTCGGTAGGTTTTTCCCCCTCTGTCCAGCTTTCAACCGACAGGTCCCATTTGGAAAGCGTGATGGGCTGGGCGACCTGTCCGGTGGTTACCGTTACAGTGTTTTGATTGCTTAAGGTCAGTGTTTCTGTGCCCGATTCAAAGGATTTTGCAACGAGCTGATTGTGTTCGTTGTATTCTGTGTTTAAATTTCCCTTCGTCACATGAGGCAAATCGTTTTGTCCCCAATCTTCATTGGTCAACGCGATCGTAACAGAATCGTTTCCGGCAATGGTTACAGGAATTGTCACGGCATTAGCGGTTCGAGTATACTGGCTGACTGGGGTTACCTCCCCTGTCCAGGCGTTCAGAAAATAGGGGGTACCTGATCCCTGCAGGGTGACTTCAGTGGTGACTGGCTGAATTTCTTTGGCTGCCGGATAATTCTTCGCATTGCCCTCGTTATACAAATAGTAGAAATCAGTGGTGCTTGTACGGCGATGGACATTTACAATGCAGCTTTGCTCCTCGTAAGATGCATCCGCAGTGATTCCGAGCTGCCGCAAAGCCTGGGGAACCGAGTCGGTGTCTGCCACCTGTTTGACAGAGGGATAGGTGACGAGCTCTTGCATCATGCCGGCTACATCGGTGTTGTCACAGAAAGCATCCGCAGAGGGGGATTCTCCGACGATGACAATGGGGAAGCCCTTTTGCGCGTAGCTCAAAATTTTGGTTGCCGCAGAGGCTGTCAGCGTTTGCTGCTGATTTAAAATCAGCGCTTTATAGGCGGGCCCGGATTCATTCAACCGACCGTTGCAAACCGTCGCGCTTTCGAGTGACAGCGCTGAGGGACTGATGAAATCATAGGTAAATCCCTGCTGCTGCAACTGCTTGTCGTCCTGGTAAATGTCCGATCTTCCCACATTCCAATACTCATGCTCATAGATTGCCAAATCGACTTTTGCTTCGCCCTGGCGCAGTATGTATTGATTTCGGGCGATAGAGTCGGTGTAGTTTCTCGCGTGCTGCCAGCTGGGCAGACGTTCTCCCCAGCTGTTGGACCAGGAGTCAACGCCAAATCCCTCGAAACCAGGCCACTTGGTACCCTGTACATAGCCGTTTTCGTTGCCCTCTCCCTCATACTGACCGTTGTAGGAGTATCCGTGGAAGACGATCTGGTTGACACCGCCTGCAAAGGCGCGCTGCACATGCCAAATCTGGCTGTCCCAGGTCTGTTGGTAGTTGCCCGGGCTGTCCTCTCCGTTCCCCTGCGGGACATGGATTTCGTGACCGCCAAAATTCAGGTGCAGCATTCCCTCTGGAGATGCTTCAATGGAATAGATCTGTTTGTCCGCCATGTGAGCTGCGCCGGACTGGAGGCGGTAAAAGTCGATGACATCGGCGCTGTAGAGCGTTTCGGTTTCAGGAATGTCCACATACATAGCTGTCTGCGCGAGCTCCAAACTCTTTCCGTAGGAGGTTTGATAGCGCAGCTGCACTCCGTGTTTGTCACAAAACTCCGAAAGGGGTTTGAGGTGGTTTTCAATGTAGAGTTGGGTCAGCGTGTCCCTAAAATCATTTTTCAGGGCGTCGTTGTTGCGGTTAAACTGGAAATCAGGCTGAGGGTTTGCCGACTGGTTTCCAAGGGAATCGGTATCGTATACAGCGGGCAAATAGGAAGAAAAATCATAGTTTTTGAACTGCTCGAAATCGTCGAGCAGGCCGATGGTCCAATCCAGATGGGTTTGGAATTCCAGGGAATCGATGAACAATGCGGAAGTATTTTGAAAATCATCCCCGTAATAGGGGAGCAGATTGTCTTCCCAATAGTCAATGATTGCCTGAGCACCTCCTTTGCCAAAGTGGTCAACCTGATAATTGTCATAAGTCCGGTTCCCAGACGGGTGCTGCCACCAGCCGAACAGGACATATTCTCCTTCCTCCTCCGGCGTAAATTCCACCGTATAGTCGGTTGGGTCCTCACTGTTGTGCACCACCTGTGTTTTCAGATCTAAGGTCTTGGCGGAATCGTAGTCTAAAACAGCGTTTTCTTTCTCTGCGTATTTCGCCACTGTGACGGCCATTAAAACCGGGGTGCCGGCGTCCAGTTCTTTTGCGACTGGCACCTTGCCGTGATAAGGATTTTCTTTGGTGATCCCGTCCACGTGGTTACCGTCGAGTTCCATCTGAGCGCCCGACTGTGGGTCATCTAAGTCCTGAATGGTCGGAAGCGCCAAGGGCCAGGCGGGGGTCATGGTAAAATCAATGGTAAAGTCGTACTTTCCCGCGACCTGCAGCATATGACGAATCATTTCATTCCACTGTTGCGTTCCCCAGTCAATCGAGCTCCCGTCCTTTCCGCCCGAAGAGACAGGGACAACTTCTGCACCTCCAAACCCGGCATCCGACATAGATTTGATTTCTGCTTCAATTTCCGTTTTTGTCATATGGGAACCAGGGATCCACCATCTGGTTTTCGGGCGGTTTTGTCCAGAGGGATTTTGAAATTCCTGTAAGAATGGGCTGGTTTGTGTCTCCGCTTCTTTTTCTGTAGGAGACGCCCATGCAGAGCCAGCGCTCCCCATCATCAGGATTGCCAGTAGAACGGCAGCTCCTTTTTTCACGCGATTCCTCATTTTCTTTCCTCTCATTCTCTCAAAACTCACCTGATCAGGGCTTTCTTGTGGTTTGTAGCTATTTCCATTGACATGTCGATGTTTGTATTATACAATAGTTACAACCAAATGGATAGCTCATTACCAGCAAAGATAATGCAGCATTTTCGGCAATCGGGGAGGGGAAGCAGTGGAGCAGTTACTCAATCAAATACAGCAGTACGTTGACCGACACCGGACAAGTGAGTTTCCGTTTTTTTCCAAAATGCCTCCTTATCATCCCCAAGAGAGTGTTTATAAGGGAATTCGTTACCATACTTTTTTGGAAAGCAGGTATTTTCATTCTGACCAGACCGTTCTTGTCGCTGTGGAGCAAATCACTGACTTCGATAAAGCATACAATTTATATGGACGGCAAAAGGATATGCACAACCACGAGTTTTTTGAACTTTTCTATGTGTATTCCGGAACTTGTATCTGTACCATTGAAGATACCCCGGTCGAATTCCACCAAGGGGATATTGGACTCTATTCTCCGAAAGCGATACACTGCGTGCAGACGCCCAACGACGGGGATGTGATTATCAACGTCCTCATCCGCAAAAAGCTGTTTGATCAGACGTTCCTCAGTATGGCGGAGGACAACGACTTGATTACCGGATTTTTTATCGACGCACTGTACAATCCCAACAGCAACCAGAAATATGTGGTGTTTAAAAAAGAACAGATGACGGTGAGCCCTTGGATTGTGTTTCTCATGTTGCATGAGTACCAGAGGGACAACATATTCAGTCAAAAAACACTGACGTCTTATCTGATCTGCCTTTTGTCCGACCTGGCGTGCTGTTATACCAACCGTCTGCCCCATACCCCCATGCAGCGCAACAGCAGCATTGATATTTCTTCTCTTCTCTCATATATCAACACGAATTGCCAAACAGTTACCATCGAAAAACTGGCGGAGGAATTTCATTACTCTGTCCGCTCGATCAGCAGCTTTATTCAAAGAGAGACAGGAAAGACATTCCGTCAGCTGCTGCAAAGCTACCGGTTACAGCTTGCCTGTCGCTATTTGACCAAGACAGATATTCCGCTGGGCGATCTTTCAGAGCTGGTCGGCTATTCCCACAGAAGCTCCTTTGAACGATCTTTCAGGGAATATTTCCATGTCACACCCGCACAATACCGAAAAACTTACCAGAACGATTAGGGAAAATGCAGATGTGGCTCTTGATCGAGCCATATCATAGAAAGTTCAACTGGATTCACTAGACTTCAATGACTGTGTTCGCCAGCTGTGCCCGGGATTTCTCGTTTTATTATTTTGAGCAATGATCTCTTAGTCTGTTTGTGTTTGTTCAAGATCGTTGACCGATGAAAAAAGAGCCCAACTGAAATCGTTGAGCTCTTTTTTGTTTATACGATTGTTTCTTTAAAACGGGAAGAAGCTTTATTTTTTCCTTCTGCCAAGGAACAATCCGGCGCCTGCGAGGGCGAACAGCGAGAAAACAATCCCAACGGATGCATCGCCCGTTTTCACATTGCCGCTTCCAGTGATCAAACTACTGTCACTCTGCACCCCTGTTTCCCGACTTGGGAGGTTCACAGCTTGCAATCCGTCAATCGCTTGCTGCAGCGCTTTTGCCGAGTCATCCACTTCTGGTTGTGTTGCATCGGGATTGTCGAAAACCACTTCTGCCAAATCTTTTGCTGTGTCAAAAGCCTGCATACTTTCTGAAGTATAAAGGGAACGGTCTATCTTTGCAGCCTCCGCAAGTAATCCTTCAAGGATCGATTTATCCGCTTGATATCGAAGATTGAGCATTGCTTGGAGCAAGTTGTTCTCCGCTGCTGCCACGTCGCTCTGCATCGCATTCTCGTCGTCGTAAACGCCATTGGCCGCATTGAGTATCTCGGTAAAAGGGGCTGCGGTCGCCGGCGTATACCGGCTGATGTTAGCCTGAAACTCCTCAGCTGTTTCAATGAGAAGCCTCAGTGATGTTTTGTCTCCCCGCACAAAGCCGAGCTTGTGAATTTCAGTCATCAGTGTCTGCCAGGCGAGATCGACTGTCTGCTGCACCGCACTGCCATCTCTGTACACTTCTTTCGCCTGTTGCAGCGCTGATGCAAAGGATGCCTGCACATCAGGGATGACCTGATCAAATGCAGAAGAATCCGCCTGTTGCTGCGCATAGTCGATTACTTTTTCCAGGATTCCTTTATCGACCTGGGGAACGCTCAGGGAAACCTGGCGGTAAGGGGTGACGGTGACAGGGCCGATCAAGCCGAATTCCTGGGTATAGTTTGACTTCACATTGGCCAGATTGGAGGTCACCTGCACCGTAACGGTGTTTTTACCCGCCTGTAAATAGCGGCCAATATCCACATGATTTGAGAGCTGGTCGATATTTGGGATGGTGAGGCCGTTGACTGTCAGCTGCATCGTATCCGAAACCCGGCCAAAATCAATTTCTGCGCCTAAGCCGGCATCCCATCCTTCGGCGAGGTCAAATGTTGCTGTATAGGTCGCAACGCCAGCGACATCCTGCAATCCCTCCAACTCGTTCCACGGTTTGAGTTCATCGAGCTCATAGGGGCCGAGCTCTGTTTTCAACGTGTCAAGAGGGGTATCTCCCCGTGACCACGAGGAGAGTGTCATCGACCAGCGGTCAAGGGTAAACGGCTGCGGGACTTCCTTCACTTTCACGCTTGTGGACAGACCGTTGTCAAAGGAAGCGGTGTATTCTCCTGCACGGGTAGCGCGCAGGGCGAGGGAATCCCCATCAAAAATCGCCTGGTCAGCCGTAGTGTCGGTGATGTGGTGTTTCGGGCTGTTGGCATTCCATCCGTCCTCAGCAAGTGCAACGAGCAGGTTACTGTTGGGCTGCAGGTCAACTGACAGGGTGATACGGCCATCCTGTTTGGTGTATTGAGCAACTGGGGTGATCTCGCCCGACCAGGGATCGAGCAGGTAGGGCCGTCCCTCTCCTTTCAGAGAGATGCTTTGAGAAACCGGAGTGTTCAAGTCTGAATTGTAAAGGTAATAGTAATCTGCATCGCTGTCGGTGCGGTGGAAGGAGAGTAAGGCTGAGGGCTCCTCTTTTGATGCGTCAGGGGCAACCTTCTGCTGCGCAAGCGCTTCGGTGATTCCCTGACGGGATTCGATGACAGCGACTGTGGGGAGCTGTTCGAGCTGCTGCATGACAGAGGCAAGTCGTTGCTGCTGTTCGAGCATCCCCTGCTGCGAACCGTTGAATGTCCCTGTCAGGCTTGGCGCCTCACCGACGATGACAACAGGAAGTCCAGCTTGTGCAAATCCGAGTATTTTTTCCGCCGTATCCACCGGCATACTCGATGCAACGGTTCCGCCGCCTTCACCGGTAAAATTGCGCTGGTCTAAAATGAGCGCTTTGTAGGAAGGACCGTCCGCTGCGAGCACCATGCGGCCATCCTGTTCTGTAACCACTGCATGATCGAGGTTTAAAAGTGCAGGAGAGGTAAAATCATAGGTATAGCCCGCCTGTTCAATCTCGTTGAGCGACCAGTCAAACGCCTGGTATCCCTCATAGTTGTAGTTGCGGTACACCGCGAGATCGACATCCGCCTGTCCCTTCTGCATCACGTACTGTACGCGGGAGAGGTAATCAGTCATCTGACCGATGTGTTCCCACATCGGGGTTTTGTCATCCCACTCGTTCGGAAAATTGCCCATACTCATGAATGAGTCGCCCGGCCAGGACTGCATCATGCTGCTTTTGTAGGAAAAGCCGTGCAGGACAATCCGGTTGACGCCGGTTGCGAGCTGGCGGTTGTAGTGATACAGCAGACCTGCATCCTCGTTTCCGTTGTCGGTATACACATAGTTGCTGCCGTCGTCCGACCAGTAGGGGCCGCTCTTTTCGTTCCCTGCGCGGTGTGAACCCGTCCAGGTCTGCGCCCAGGCAAGGCTGATGACAGCCGCGGACTCGGTGGAGTACAATCCGCTTCCGTTCATGTGTACCACACCGCTCTGCGTCCGGTACATATCCAGCGTGTCTTTGTGTCCCCACGACTCAGTTTCGACAATATCAGTTGCCAGACTCGGCTCGGTGACCTCCATGCACGCGCCGTACACCTGGTAGCGAAGCTGCATGTTGTGGGAATTTGCCCAGTCGCGAATGACTGAGACATGATTTTCAGTAAACAGTTCAGTGAGTGTCTTGTAAAAATCCTCCCGCACCTGGCTTCCGGCTGATCCAAAATCAAAATCCGGCTGCGCATCTGTCTCTTTTTGATGAGAATAGTAGGGGTAATAACCCGAGATGAAAATAGCCGGCAGATAAGGCGTCAGGTCATAACCCCGCCGCAGCTCGAATTCTTCGAGCAGGTTTTGGCTCCAAAAGGCGGACTGGTCCTTATCCTTCTGACCGAGTTCGAGGGAATCGCAAAAGATATTTCCCCCGTTGTTTTCATAAAGGGAGGCGAGCTCTCCTGCCATCAAAGCGCTGTCCCAATAGCCTGTCACCGCCTCGGTTGCCTGCCTGCTGAAGTGATCAATTACCGGCGACGTGCTGCTCTTTGCTGATATTCCCTGACGGTACAGATAAAAGAGAGTCCAGTCTCCTTTTTCCGGGGCTGTCCAGCTCAGGCTTGCGCCCGAGACATCGGAAGAGGTCTCTAACCCGATGACAGAGTCGGTGATATCCAGCACGCTCTCCGGATCATATTTCCCGTCGATCTGTTTTGCCGCAGTGACGGCGACCAATTCGTAGCTTCGGTCAGCTTCAAACTGTTCATCAGGGAAGGGGAGGAGATCTGTCTGATAGGTCATTTGCTCCTCTGTTGCGGTAAAGGCGACGTTTTTATAAAACAATCCCTGCTCGCTTCGCACATCGTCCGGATCGGAGACCGCCGGTGTTTTGACCGGCCAACCCTGGCCAATGGTAAAATCGAGGGTAATCCCACAGGCCGCGGCTTCCTCCAACGCCCATTTCATGCATTGGTTCCATCCGTCGCTTCCGAACGGGGCCATGGAAACGATTGCAACGAGTTCAATGCCGCCAAAACCCGCTTCTGCCATCTGGCGTATCTCGCGTTTGGTTTCCTGCTCGTTCATCAGTCCGGGTGTCACCCACCAGCGGATGTAGGGCTTTGCAGTTCCTTGGGGGGATGCAAACTGTTGCGCGAAGCTCAAGTCGGCCTGCTGAGGCTCTGCCGCCACCCTAGAAAATGGAAGGCAGGAACAGAGCAGTGCTGCCGACAAAACTGCGGCAAATACCCTTTTTGCTCTTTTCATTCAATTTCTCTCCTTTTTACAAAAACTACACAAACATTCCGTCTGTATAAATTTATTATAGTAAAAACAACTGGATGAAACCATGTATTTTTAGGTCGGCTTCGTTGTAAAATCGGGTTCACTATGCTATGATAAGAATTGGGAGGTGTCTTATGACAGTAGAGGAATATATCAGCCAGAAACGCCGGGAACAGCGGGCGCTGTCAGACAGCTCGCAGCAGCGCAGGCTGAGAGAGATGCTCAAAAAATTGGCGCGGAAAAACGGGTTCTACACCGTCCCAATTCAGTTTTATCTGACGAAAAAAGAACAGGTGGCTGTCGATCTGCACGGGCTTCCAAATGCAAAAAACGCGGAGCAATCCCTGCTGCACAACCACGACTATTTTGAACTGATGTATGTCCGCAGCGGAAGCTGTTTTAATGTATTTGAATCAGAAAAAATAACACTTCACCAGGGGGATATACTCCTGCTCAATCCAAATGCCAAACACGACCCTTTTACCACTTCAGAAGGGGATTGTTTGTTTAACATTATGCTCAGCCGGGAGCTGTTTGAGCAGTCCATGCTGCCGCTGCTGTCCGACAATCATCTGATCTCAAACTTTTTTGTTGATTATATGTATCACATCAACAAGACGCAGGATTACCTGTATTTCCCCAGCAGAAATACTAAGGCAATTTCTCCGTTTTTAGAGGAAATCATCTTGGAATACATCAACAAAGAACAGGGATATGTACAAGTCATAGAGTCTGCACTTGTCATTCTGTTTGCGCGCTTGGGAAGAATCTTTGCACAGGAAAATCACATTGAGTCTTCTGTTTCGAACAAGTTAATCGTCGACGTGATCGTCTACCTCAACCAGCACAGCGCGGATGTGACACTCAGCAGCCTTGCAGCGGAGTTCGGCTATTCTTCCGGCTATCTCTCCAAACTCATCCGGAAGCATACCGGTCAAAGCTTTACAGACATCCTGAGCAACTTTAAGCTTGAAAAAGCGAAGCATTTGCTTGAAACAACAGCGCACTCAACCGATGAAATCGCCCAGCTCACCGGGTTTCACGATGCAAGCTATCTAAGCCGTTCGTTTCGCTCAAAATACGGTGTGACACCGTCCTCCTGCCGGGATACATCCAGACGTTCGCTTTAAAGCAATGCGGCGTGTTTCGTTCCGGAGTTCCTACAATAAAAAGTCGTTTAAAATCATCAGTTTTTGCATGGCACCTCAGGACTTTTTCAGGACACCATGCGTTTGATAGGCGTACCAGGGCAGCGAGATGGCAGCGCCGCCTCAGAATGAATTGTCGTTGTAGCGGATAAACGGGCAATGTGTTCGGCATCAATTCGTTTTCACACTGGCCTTCCCGTTGATTCTGCTATGTAAGCGACAATGTCAAAGGGGGATCAGAGGTGAGATGGGTTTGTTCCATCCAGCCCAGTTTTCTCGCTGAGTCAGCCGGTATAAGAATCGTACCTATTGCCCGATTCATTTTCTTCGCTTTGAAATCTCGCCTTCTTTATGGATATTTTTAAATTATGTTATACCAGCATCAAAAGCGAAAAGTAGCCGAATCAACAAGTCCTCAGTACAAAAAAGTACTGTGAAATTTGATCCAATCCAGCCGGACAAGCATTCGGGTTATTTGAAGATTGACATTTTTGTGAAAAAGGAGTATAATTGCAGCTAAGAAAATGAATGATTCATTCAGGAGGGGACAGATGAACCAGCGCATTCAAGAAATTGCCGAAGCCGCCACCGTCTTATTTTTACAACAAGGCTACGCGAAAACGCAGATTAGCCATATTGCAAAAGCTGTTGGTGTGTCTGTCGGCACAATTTATCTCGATTTTACCGGGAAAAAAGAAATCATGCACTTTATTTTGAAACGCACCATAGAACCGGATTTTAATGATCGGGAATTTGACCGGCCCATTACAGACCATCTGTTTGCTGGGCTGGAAGAACAGATTATCAGCTGCTTTGAACAGTCCGGCAGGGAATTTGCCGCTCACCTTCATGAAACGGATCAGTATAGCTTGGAACTGCTCGTATCAGACGCTTTTGACTTACTGGCCCGCTATGCGGCAGGATGCCTGTTTATCGAGAAAAACCAGTTTGATTTTAAAAAACTGGCAGAGCATTACAAAAGGTATCGAAAACAGTTTTTTGAAACCATGACACAGTATTTACAAAAGTTTATGGAAGCTGGGACAGTTCGTCCGTTGCAACATCTGGAGTTGACTACAACATTGATTATAGAGATGTTGTCATGGTGGGCTATGGACATTCGTTATACTTCTTTTGAGACTCAGCCGATTTCAATGGAGCTGGCAAAAACCATCTGTATGGACAATATCCTAGCGGCATACAAAAAAATAAATTAGCAGGGCCTTTGCGTCCTCTAATTTTTGTACTGCTATTGAATGAATTATTCACTCATTAATAGGAGGCGAGTGCTTACCGATGATCAAAAAAATTGCGACTGGATGTGCAGCGCTGGGAATGTCCGCCTTGCTGTTTTCCGGATGTTCTCATTCCCCGAATTTAAGGCTTGTGAATGAACTCCATTTCCCGTTAGATGCAGCATCAGAAATTCAAATTTCCTATGACGAGGAACCTATCACATTTTTTAAAAGCGAAACCAACGAACTGATTATAAAGGAATACATGACATCTGATAAGGAACGCTATTATGCAAACGTTGCTCAGGATCGTGAAAGCATCACGATCAACGAGGGCGCAAAGCCATTTTTTTAGGGTGATTTTTCAAGAAGTATTGAAGTCTATCTTCCGGCATCCTATCATCAGACTTTAACAGTCACGACAACGGATGGTGACATTGATTGTACACAAACAGAATTCTCGTTGGAAACTTTGCGTATGGACAGTACAGCTGGTACAATGCAATTAGACACAGTAGCCGCGTCTCAGATCTACTTGTCGACTACCAAAGGAACCCTTGCTATCGGCAGTTTGGAAGCAAATCAAATTGATATTACCACCACCAGCGGAGACGTGACCTGCGAAAAGCTCAATGGTGCTGTCGCCTATAAGACCACCAGCGGGAACGCGGACATAAAAGCGGCAGTTGGTTCTGGAAGCTATCGAGCAGAGAATTCAGGGACTTTGAATGTGGTGTATACCGAAGTGATCGGTAACCTGTCGTTTTTCAACAAGAATGATGCTGTGCAGATTACTCTCCCAAAAGATTTGGAATTTTATTTTATTGCAACAACAAAAAATGGTTCTATCTCTACTCCAGTTCAAACAGATACTGTGGTTGATGGAGAGACCACAAAAGGAACTGTGGGAAGCAACCCAACCGCAACTGTTGAATTAGAAACAAAGAACGGAAGGATTGAGGTCACACAATAGAACACGCCTCTCTGAAATAGAAGGCCCGTTCTTTAGCACGATGTTGTTTTGCACAGTGTGGAACTTATCTTTTGACCTGATTTTTTGCTCTGCTCTGTCACACTTGAAATGGGTGAAAATTCGTTTTAGGATTTCGTCTATTAGAAAGGGCAGACAAGATTTACTTACCGACTGGCTTTGTTCCCAGCAAGCAGAAATTTGACTATTTTGCTTTTTTGTGAATATACATTCTCGTTTTATCCGGTTCGCCATCCCCTTGGACCATGCATAAAAATGTCCAGCCGTATCTTTCATAAAATGAAGTATGGTCTGTAATCAGATAAAGCGTATCAATTCCCATACTATTGATATCATCACAAACATATTGTAGCAGTTTTCCCGCTATGCCCTTACAGCGATGTTCTTCTTCAACATATAAGGAGCACACATTCGGGGACAGATCTTTGCGATTGTGGAAGTCGTTTTCAATCACTCCAGCACCCCCAATAATTTTCTTGTCTTCAAGTACGAGATACCATTGCGGAACAATCTCTTTATTTTTCAAGCATTCTCCGATACTTTCTTTGTATGCTTCAACCGGTATCCCCCATTTTGAGTGAAACCATATAGACGCTTTATCAAGCAATTTTCCATGCTCTCTAAGCTTTAAAATTTCCATAGATACCCCTCTTTGTAAATTCTAATTTTGACAATGAGGTTATTGTAACATAGGCTTTTGTCATTGTCCACTCAGCTGCATTTCGGTATGGCGCCTGCATAGCAAGTCTTTTTAAAGTCTGTATCTATCCCTATCTATGAAATTTGTCCGACTCTCTCTTTGTCATGTATTGTGACTGGTGAAGGTCTGTTCGGCTGCTATCTGTTGTAGTTGACTACTTTTCACAAGTGACTGCACAGCTGCAACAGCCTGACAGGTTGTCACCTTAATTTTATCTCGGTCACATAGGCGTGGCAAGGGCGGTTATGGACAGATAAAAACCTTCATTTGGTATTTTCAAATTTCTGAAATACGGGGATTTTTAAGTCCTAACGGCCTGAACCAATTGTATTTTCGTGGACACTCTAAAATGGCTATGTTATAATAAATGCATTGACAAATCGGGATTTGAGGAGAAACATATGATACAAAAAGTAAATTTGAAAGAGAATGTAAATGCGATGAATGGTCTGTTCCTCTATAAGCGGGTGGGTACATTGAACAACCATATGTTAAATGTGTTGCAAGCGGAACATAGAACTTTAGATTTTCATATACACGAAAATTCTGATGAAATGTTCTACTGTATTGAGGGAGAATTTGATATTGAGTTTGAGGACGGGTTAACACATGTATGCGAGGGAGATTTTATAATAATTCCTAAAGGAACGAAGCATCGTCCAATATGTAACGAATTGGTTAAATGCCTGTTAATTGAAGTTGAGGGAACTCTCAATCAAGAAAATACGGGTGGAGCATACACAGAGTAAGCAGATATAGTAGCGACAACTTCCCGCTTGTCGGGAAGTTGCAGAGAGTAAAAAATCGGTAGTTATGGAGGTAAAAATGTTCATTGATTTTAATGATATCAAAGAAATTACAATGCCTGGAATGAACAATGGAACAGGTACAATGTCAGCAAAAATGTATATGGAGGAACAGGGCAAGGTTATTCCATGCTCTATTCATGCAGGAGGTTCGATTGGCTTACACAAGCACGAAACAAGTGATGACATCAATTACATTATTTCTGGTACGGGAAAAGCTATTTGTGACGGAGAGGAAGAACTGTTAAAAGCAGGAACTTGTCATATTTGTAAGAAAGGTTCTGAACACAGTATCATCAATACAGGAAAAGAAGATTTAATGATACTTACAGTTGTTGTGGAACGATAACTTCCGTTTATTGGGGAGATCACAACGCCAGCCGAGCCAGTCAACGACAAGATGAACAGTGTATCTTATGCGCTGCCGTTGGCAGTCCCGCCCGCCTTTGCGGATAGGAAAGCAAGGGGAGAAGCACTAAAATAGCTTTTCGCCCTTTCTAATTTTGCGTGAAGAAATCCATTTGTTTTTGCGTGAGTGTGGCTACAAGTTTGGGATACTCTGTCTCGAAGTTTGGAGTGGGATGGGAAGGGGGATTTTCATATACTCCCCGTCTCTGACAAAAACACCCGCTTGCGGCTCCACGCAACACAATCACAGTTCTGTTATCCTACCGCTTCAAATGCCCTTGCCATCCCCACAGGCAAGAGTCTTTTCACGGCAACGCCGACAGAGCGCACAGCACACTGCACTTTACAAAAAAGTCGTGTGCAGGCGGTTGTCCCTTTGACCCTCCACACAAGAAGGCGGGATGACCTTTGCCGGGACATAACGTTTTCTTGTTGTCAGCAGCCCGTTCCCGTAGTCTGGGTGTAGGTCCTTGTAGACTGTTCTTATCTGCTCCAAAACACGCCGATGAGTTTCATATACAAAATAAAATACACACCTGAATGATTCAGGTGTGTATTTTATTTGGGCAGATCAATCTTTTATTTGTTGGAATCGGGGCGTTGTTTCTTTTTTAACAGCACGCTGCCAGATGCTGCAAGGAGGAGAATACAGGCAACTGAGAATGGATCCCCGGTTTTGGGGCTTCCATTTGCGGATGTGGAATTACCCTGATGGCCTTGGATGGCAGGGGCCTCAAGGGGCAGCAGCCGTTCAAGCGCACGCTCCAGGTTGTCCGCTGCGCTGTCAACTGCCTGCTGAGTGCTCTCGGAATCGGCGAATACCCGTTCCGCTTCCTTTTTCGCTTGAAGGAAGGAGTCGATTGTTTCGGCGGAATACAGAGTTGTGTCAATCCGGCCGGACCGGACGAGGAGTTCTTCGAGAATGCTCTTATCCGCTTTTAACCTCAAATTCATCATCGCGTCGAGCAGTTGCTGGGCAGCAAGGTTTACCTCATTTGTGAGCGCGTCGCCGTCCTCAAAGCAGACCTGCGCTGCTGCAAGGGCTGCCGTGTACTCTGCCTGGCCTTGCTGTACATAGTTGGTCAGATCAATGGTCTTTGCATACGAGAGTAAGAGCTCGAGCTGTGTTTTGTCCCCCGCTTGGAAACCGAGTTTGTGAATTTCGCTGAGCAGATCCATCCACGCACGATCGACTTCCGCCTGTGATGCAGCAGCGTCCTGATAGACCCTATCCGCAGCGAGGAGAGCCGCGTCAAAGCTCGCTTTTACACTCGCAATGACATTTGCATATTCTTCTCCCGCCTTTGCCTGCACCGCGTAGTCGAGCACCTTTTTCAGTATTGTCTTGTTGGTTTCCACCGGCTCGCGTTTCACCAGGCCGTCAATCGCCTCCTGAAGAGCGGTTGCCGCTGCGTCCACGGTCTCTTGGTCTGCGTCCGGATCGTCAAAGACTGTATTCGCTGTTTCGAGCGCTGTGCACAGCGCAGCCCAGCTGTCCGCCGTGTATTCGGATTCCTTGCCCTCATACTCCGCCGCTTGCTGGATGGCCGCGTCAAGACCGGACTTATCCACGATTGCTTGCTCCGGCACATAGTAAGCGCCGAACTCAATGATGGAAGGGTCTTTTTTTGTGTTGTCGCTGAACAGTCGGATTTTGCTCGCGGTCACGGTGTCGAACGAGACGAGGTAGTCGGTCGATTTTACCGTTCCGCTGCTGTCAATCCACACGTTATTATAGCTTTCGGTCCCGTTGTATACAGGATAGGTGATCTGGTGCGTCATGGAGGAAGAATCGTAGGCATCCATCCACGTGCCGTCTTTCAAATACTGAATTTTGAAATCAGTGTACACTTCGTAATTGACTGGGTCGGATCGATCCGAATAGACCTGGAAAGCAATGTTGTTCACCTGTTCCTCTTTGCCAAAGTCAACTTCGAACCAATACGAAGAAGAGACTTTACTTGCCCAGCGGGTACGGTCATTTCCGTCCACCGCCTTTGGCGCTTCAAAACCACCGCCATACACACTGCTGGCCGACGCCGTTTTGCCAAGCGCAAGGTTTTCACCGAGCACGCTTGCCTTAAATGAAAGTTTTTCAGTTGTGACTGTCTTGCCGTTGAAGGTGACATCCGCCCAGACGGCAAACGAGATCTCGTCGCTGAACTCTTTTATGCGCAACTTTCCGGTTTCGTCAATGCTGACAAGGTCATCCCGGTCGGTGTGGTAGGTCACATCTTCAATCATCTCTGGGGTGATCGGTTTTCCATCTGCGAGCTGGCCGGACACTGCAAGCTGGGCGGTTTCATTCGGACGCAGGTTGGTTTTGTCCGCTGTAACGCCCACAGAATCTTCCAGTTGAAACAGTGAAAACTCCCAAATTGTCACGTTCATGCAGGATTCGATGTTGAGCCGGACGCGGTCGGAGGTGAATTCCGCAAAGGAGAAGACCTTGTTTGCACCGACCTTGTCGCCAGTGTACGCCTGTTTCCAGCCGCCATCCTGCCAGTATTCGATGGCGAATTTTGAGATTCGGGTGGTTTCACCCGAATCCAGATACTCCTGAATCTGCGCGGTGTTCACTGTTTGCGGGGAGTCAAATTGAAGCTCTAGCGTAGCGGTGATCGTCCCGTCTGGAGTCGCCCACCGGGTATTCATATTGCCGTCGCACGCCTTGGCACCAGTATAGCTCTCGGAGTAGATGGAGCTGGCCTGCACTGAGCTTGCCAACGGGGAAAGGTTTTGTACATTTTCAGTGTTAAGATAGGTGTGTTTGCAGGTCGCGCCGACTTTTTTGCCGTTCGCGTCGAACAGGGCGGCTTTTACCGTCATAATGCCGGCCGGAATGGTGAGCTGTTCGCCTTGGTAAATGGCGGAGCTGACATCTGGTTCCGAGCCGTCGAGGGTGTAGCGGATATTCAGCTCCTGCCAAGACTGTGACATTGAGAAGGTGGTTCCGTTGTCCACTCTGCCCTGATCCGGGGTAAAGGTGATGACAAGGGAGTTCATCAGATCGTTGAGCGATTCGACAGCTGTGTTGAGCGCAGAGGCTGATTTGTCAAATTGAGCTGCGGTAGAGTCAGCGGCATCCAGCAGGGATTTCGCTGCAGAAATGTTGTTTTGCAGGCTGTCGTAGAGATATTGCGGGCATTCCCAAGGATTGGTTCCCACTGCAACAGACTCCATTTTCTGCTCAGCGGATACAACTGCATCGGCGAGCGCTTCCGCCGAACGGGCGTACTGCACACAGTTGTTGAGCAGTCCAAGCTGTTCGGTATAACGGCTGGTTTCACCGCTGTCCAGAACTTGTTTTGCTTCAGCTACCTGATTTTCCACAATCTGTCGAACTGTTGCGAGCAGCTCGGAGGTCAGGGAATCCGCATAGGACTGCGCCTGACTGATTTTGCTCGCCAGCGTAGCGGCAATATCGGGGGTGAGTCGGATGACCGTGTCGTAAGCATCCCAGCTTTCCCCTTCGGGAAGGGTCAACAGAATGCCGTCTTCATTGTATGTAAGCTGTACCTCTTTGCCGTCTTTGACCAGGCTGGCCGAGCTGTAGGTTTGTCCGTTGCCCGGGGCGTCGATTTGCAGCGAATTGCCCGACGGGGTGTAGCCTTTGAGCAGCGGGGTGACGTGCAGGTAAATCGTTTCGAGGCCGTTTTCATCGGTGCGGTAGGTGCTGCCGCCCCATTGCGGGTTCTGATAGGGGCCGCCACGGGTGTTGTAAATTGCCTCCTTGTATGGTTCGAGCCATTTGCCCACCTGCCGGAACACATCGGCGTGGGTTTCGTTGAGCTTTCCGTTGGGCATCGGGCCGATGTTGTAGAGGAGGTTTCCGTCGTTAACCACATTGTTGATCAAGTATTTGACCGATTCCTCCACCGACTTGACCCTGCCATTCGGGCGGTAGGACCAACCGCCTCCAGGGGCCTCGGTCACTGTCATGCAGCTCTCCCAGGGGCGGGAGGAGTCAAAGCCGCCCAAGCGGTGTTCGGGCGTGTACCAGTCGCCGTTGACGTCATACGGGGACTTGTCATACCCTGCGAGTACCGCTGTATAGCGGTTGTTGACAATGACGTCGGGGTTGATCTGCTTCATGCGGCGCAGCAAGGTGCGGGGATCCCACTGGTTGAGAGAACTTGTGCCAATACTGTCAAACCACATGACGTCAATGTCGCCGTAGTTGGTCATCAGCTCCTGGATCTGGCCAAAGTAGTATTCGAGATACCGGTGGTGGTCAGCGGTGAGGTAGTTCGGGTTGTACCAGTCGCGGGCGGAATAGTAAAAGCCGACTTTGAGTCCCGCCTTTTTAGCAGCTGCGACGTATTTTTCTACAATGTCTTGATTGTAAGGGGTTTCTTTGATGGTGTGGTTGTCATAATCCGAAAAGAAGTTGGAATAGCTGGCGTGGTGCTTGGTTGTCAGAACGACGTATTTCATCCCAGCTTCTTTGGCAAGCTGCATCCATTCATCCGGATTGTATTCGGTGGGATTAAAGGTTTGACCGAGCGTGTCATATTCCGGATCAATGGCGTTGTAGTAGCTGCTTCCAATATCAGCCGGACGGAACGCCTTGCGGTCCCAGCTGATTTCAACCCCGATTTGGCTCGAGGGGTCCCAGTGCAGGAACATGCCGTACTTCGCATCCCGGAACCACTGCATTTGTTCCTCGGTCGCGCGCAGAGTATAGAGCATGTTGCACGCCTCGTCGATGAGATCGCGGTCGGTGACCGGGTCAAAGATTGCTTCGGTGTCGCTGAGCACGATCAGCCCCTGGCCGAGGTGCTCCATCTGAAAGTTAGCGATTTCGCTCTGCTGTTCGTCGCCGCTCCACATCTGTTTGTCCAAAACAGCTGCGGCCTGCTTGAGGTTGTAATAGGTCGCGCCGTCGATGGTCGTGGCCTCGACGTCCGGAGCCTCTGCATCGAGCAGGAGTGTGAAGAATGCTGCGGGGGCGTAAACCGTCCCATCTTGTACCACTGGTTTGGTCGACGGGTCAAAGTCCCCTTGGACGTTGTTCTTATAAAATACCTCCGAACCGTGTAGGCCTTCGCTGTCCACTGTGAAATAAACTGCGTTTGCCAGACGGCTGGCGATGTCGCTTTGAATGGAGTTGACGTTCGCCATGAAGTCGTTGTCGTTGTCAAACCGGTTGTCTATCCGTTCGTACTGCTCGGCTGTGAGCACTGGGCCGATCATCCAGCTCTGCTGCGCGCTGCCCGCCTCGTCCGAGGTGCGGGGGGTCACTTCAAACCGGATGTATTTTCCTGCGTCTTCCGGAGTCAGTGTGTAATTGCTCCCGGTCGCCCCCGGGATTTCAGTGTACACACCCAGCTTGGTGTCGCAGCGCAGCCACCGGAAGCTGCTTCCCGCTTCGGGACGCCCGTTGACGTCGTAATAGGTGTACATTCCTTTTAGTTCAGTCCCCACAGTTTCCATTCCGGTGATGTACGGGCGGATGACCTGTACTGTTTCTGTTTGGGAACTCAAAATGTCAGACGCCTGCACCGCTGTGCCAACTGTCGGGAGAAGCAAGGCTGCGGAGAGCAGGGCTGCGACAAGTGTTTTGCCCATGCGGCTGAAATTCATCCTTTTTTGTTTCATCGTTTTCTCCTTTTTCATTTTGTAGGTTTTTTGATTTGCTTGCTTTGTCTAGCCCTCCTTTTTTCCTTTTAAAACTGCATCATTTGATAATTACATGCAATGACATCATATCACAATCGGCAAAAGAAAAGAATAGAAAATCATGCAATCTTGTAGTAAAATAAAATTATATTGCGGTAAAAAATATCAAATCTGTTTATTTATTTTTCATTTTATAGAAAAAATATTTTTATTTATAAGAATTTTATTCTTTTAACCGTAAAATACGATTGCTTTTTTTGTCAAATATGTTATACTAAAAAAGGGGTGAAGATATGTATCGCGTACTGGTCGTTGGCGATCAGAATTCCGTTTCATATCAGCGTAAGTTGAAAGAATTCACTGAGATTGAAAAGTTTTTTCAGGATCAGGCGGAGTTTCGCCTTGTGCTGGATCCAAAGGAGGCAAGAAAGCTACTCTTTTATGACCAACCGCAGATCTTAATTGTTCGGACACAGTTTCTGTTCCAGTATGGAATTGAAACGATGCTGGAGCAAAACCCAGTTTTAAAGATTATCTTATCTTCCAACGACAGCACACTCGAGCATATCGTTTCCTTTTTTAATCAAGGCATCTGTCATTATATTCAAGAGCCGGGATTGGCTTATGATTACATCAGCGGGATTCAAAAAGCAATCAACCAGCTGAAAAAACAAGAGGCCCAATTTGAACTCAAGCAGGTGAAATCGGCAGAATTCCGCAACTATTTGCGGCAAAAGGAGCTCAATGAGCTCGTTTGTGGATCCCTTTCCGAAGAAGAGGGGGCAAGGGTTCTGTCGGAGCATTTAAACAGCCATCGGCTCTTCGGAGCTTATGGCATTGCGGTTTTTGAATTGAGTGAAAACAGGCAGATATCCGCCGAGGAGCTGGAAAATGCCCGGCAGGCGGTTTTTTATCATTTACAACAGTCTGTTTTGCAAAACGGAATTTTGTTTTTCAATAAAGAAAAGCAAATTGTTCTGCTTTTGGCAAAAGAAAGTCTATTTTCTTCCACGGACCGCGCGACCGCAAGAACCGTCGCAGTCCGCCGAATCCAACAGCTGTCACTCTCCTACCATTGCTGCATCAAAGCTGGCGCAGGATCGTGTGTGGAAAGTATAGAACAAATCAAGCTGTCTTATCAACAGGCGAGACAGGCGCTTCACCTCGCGTCGGGGTTTAGCAAAACCGTTTTGGTCGATTACACGCAATACGGCAAAAACGTAAGCGGTTTGTCCATCCCTGCGCAGCTGATGAAACTTCTGAAAAACCAGATTCAGAATCCTTCCGGATGGGCAGATGCGTTGAGTCAGCTTTCCGCTCATCTCAACAGTCAGCCGGTTTTATCCTCAGACCACATTCAATACGCTGCCTTTAAAATCTTGTCTTCCCTTGATCAGGACAATGATGACCTGTTTAAACAGGCCATCGGTCTGCGGACAGCGGACGATCTTTTTGCCATGCTGCGGGAACTCGGGCAGTCTCCAGAGGATGCGTCCAACTCCGACAGCTTGATCAACCGTGTCGCAGCTTATCTTTCGCAGAACTACCCTGATCCAAGCTTAAGCTTAAACAAGGCTGCACAGTCGGTCTATGTGTCCCCCTCCTATCTCTCAAGGATTTTTAAACAAAAGCTCAACCTATCGTTTACCGATTATCTTGTCAAGCTCCGGATGGAGGAAGCAAAAAAGCTTTGCAAGCAGAAGGAGCTCAAAACAGCACAGATCGCAGCAAAAGTCGGGTACCGGGATGCGAGTTATTTTACGCTCTGTTTTAAAAAATACTTCGGGATGACGCCGGGGTGTTACCGGAAAACCTATGCTTTAAAAACAATTGGGATGGATGAAAA
>EQ973343.1:0-59595 GCA_000158655.1 [Clostridium] methylpentosum DSM 5476 | reverse complement strand
TTTAACTGATTTTCATCCATCCCAATTGTTTTTACTGGTTCTCCCAGCATGCGGCAGTCCCTTCTTCTCACTGCGTTTTGTTATGGGGCTAATAAAGATGTTATCTTTGAATGGGGCGGTTCAGTTTTTCTGACAACCTCGCCGGTTTGTGTGTTCAGGGATCGAACAAAAAGCGTGCGTTTCCGCATCCTGGAAACGCACGTTTTTCATAGGACTCGTTTAGGTTTGATGCTGTGCAGCGTGGCGGTATTCGCTGAGTGTCAAACCGTATTTTTTCTTGAACAGCTTGTACAGATAGCTCACATCGTTGTACCGAGTGAGGCGGGCAATCTTTTCGGCGGACAGATCGGTGTTGATCAGGTAATGCTTGACTTTCTCCAAACGGAAATTCTGCATGACCTCAATGAAGGTTTTTCCGGTGTGCTGCTTGATGAGCCGGGTGATGTGCCCGGGAGAGTAATTGAATTCTTTGGCAACTGTTTCAAGTTTTGCATCAACACAGTGCTCCCGCATGAAGCTGAGAATCTCAATGATGGCCGAACTGTTTTCGGGGGAAGCGGGATCGAGACCAATCTGCTCCGAGTAGGCTACGGATAGCCGGGAGAGGAGGATGGCAAGCAGAGACTCACAGACGTTTTGCCAATACACCGGCTGCTCGCAGTATTCGAGCAGCAGCGCGTTGAGCATCCGATAGGCGGTTTGGTCCTTGATTTGGCTGAAGTAAAAATAGTCGCGGGACTGGCCGACGTTGTAGATGTAGCTGGCAAAAAAGTTGAGCATCAGCTGGTTGCCCGACAATTGGGAAGACATAAAAGATTCAAACAAGGCGGGTTCGATAATGAGGTTCACCAGGATGTCGTGCGGTCCAGCGGTGCGGATCTCGTGCCGAATGTTGGGGTTGAGCAGCAGAATGTCCCCCTCTTTCATGGTGAAGCACCCGTTCTCAAAATAATTGGTGCAGCTACCACGGTACATATAGGCGAGCTCAAAACAGTTGTGGTTGTGCAGAATGATTTTGTCCAGTCTTAAAAAGCTTGGATGCAGGTTGACGACAAGCCCTTTTCCCTCCTTGACCCAGATCGTTTGGGAACTGTCATCCTGTTTGATCATTCTTAAGGCCCCGATCGCTTCTATCCAGCAGGGGCGAAGTGGTTTCACTTCTTTTTCGTTTTTCCAGTTGCTTATGGCGTCAAGATAGTTTTCAAAATAGTCTTCCAGCGTCATCTGATTTCCCCCTTTTTTACACTATAGCATATTTCCCGGCGCAAGGCAAGGCTCGAAAGGATGATGGATTTTTACCAGAGCAATGCTGGTTTTCCTGATTGTTGGGGAGTGAAAAAACCAGTATACTGAGAACATCAGCAGAACATTTTGTTGAAAAAAACGATAAGGAGAGAGAACTATGAAATCAGCGAACTGGTGGAAAAAGTGTCTGGCGGCCCTGCTGTCTGCCGCCCTGATCAGCTCCTGCGTCGGATCTGCCGGAGTGTTTGCGGCGGGAGACGCTTCGACAGGAGAGCCGACCCTTGCAGAGGAGTTTCAAAACGCCCCACAGCAGAGCAGGACGATGATCCGTTACTGGCTCCCCGATGCGGCAGTTGAGGAAGAGGAGGTCCGCAGGGACATTCAGACCATTGCAGAGCTCGGCTATGGCGGCATCGAGGTGATGGGGCTCACCATGTTGACTTCAGGCGTGACCGACGACTACCGCTGGGGCACCGAGAACTGGGACAGGGCAATGGAGGTCGTTGTGGACGAGGCCAAAAAGCAGGGCTTAACAGTCGACGTCACCAACGGCCCGGGGTGGCCGATCTCAATGCCGGGAATTGAAACTGCGGACGACGAGGCAGCCTCCTACGAGATGACCTACGGTACTGCGATCGTCGCAGGCGGGGAGCGGTACACCGGAGTGGTTCCCGCCCGCAACCAGGTGCGCAAGAGCGGGACAACCAAGCTCTTTGCCGTCGCCGCCTACCGCGTGGCCGGGGACAAGACGGTGGACTACAGCAGCTATATCGACCTCATGCCCTCTGTGGCGCTCAATGAGCAGGATCCTGCCCAGAGCACCCTCGACTGGACTGCGCCCGACGGGGAGGACTGGATGGTCTTCAGCTTTTGGGAGCAACCGACCGCCCAGCAATACGGCGGAAAATACTATATCGTTGACCATTTTGGCCGGGCCGGCGCGCAGGCTTGCATCGATTACTGGGAACAGGTGCTGGAAGAAAAGAACTACCTGCATGAGGTTAGCTCGATTTTTAACGACTCGCTGGAATACCAGGTGGACAAGGAGTGGACCCGCGGTTTCCAGGAGATTTTTGAGCAGCAAAAGGACTATGACATCACCCCCTATCTCCCGGTGATCGGAGGTACAGGGTACTATCAGACCGGAGAAGGCCCGAATTTTTCCTTCACCGACTCGGAGCTTACCCAGCGGATCAAAAACGACTACAACGACGTCGTCACCTACTGCTACAACGAATACCACCTTAAACCCCTTCAGCAGATGGCGGAGAAGCACGGGATGAACATCCGTTACCAGGTCGCTTACAACAAGCCGATGGAGGTTGAGACTTCGGCGCTGTCGGTTGGTATTCCAGAAGGGGAAGGCCTCAATCGCGCCACCCTTGACAACCTGCGGATGATGGCGTCTGCGGTGCACATGACCGACAAGCAGATCTATTCCTTTGAAGCGGCGGCGGAATTCGGCAACGCGAATGGGCAGAGCTACGAGGACATGGCGTGGTGGCTCAAGCGCAGCTGGGCCGCTGGCATGAACCGTCAGGTACTGCACGGCGCTTCCTACTCCGGTGTGTGGGAGGATGGAACACTGAACGGACGCTTCGGCGGGACCTCCTGGCCGGGCTGGTCGGGATTCTCCGGATTTATCTCCAACGACTGGAACCGCAACACCTCGGAGGAAAACGCGGGAAGCTACATCGAGTACTTCTCCCGCTACAACTACATCATGCAGAAGGAGTCCAAAATCGATGTCGCTGTTTACCGGCACACCTATGAGGACCGTTATATGCTCAGCGGAAACGATGGAGAGGACTGGTACCCTGACGGCGGCGCGCTCAACGCCAACGGCTATTCCTACGAGTTTGTCAGCCCCTCGATCCTCTCGCTCGACACCGCAAAAGTGACAAACGGAGTGCTCAATGAAAACGGCCCTGCCTACAAGGCAATTGTGCTTGCAAATGAGGAAAGGATGTCCCCCTCGACGCTTGACACCCTCACCGAAATGGTGGAGGCTGGGCTCAAGCTTGTCGTGGTTGGGGACACACCGAGTAAGCTCATGTATCAGAGTGAGCTCAATGAGGGATACACCGATGCGATGATCGTCGACGGGATGGCTTCCCTCTGTGAGAACGGCAATGTTCGGCAGGTTGCGGACTATGCGGATGTCCCGGCAGCACTCGCTGCACTGGGAGTGACTGCAGACGCGCAGTACAGTACACCCACCGATATCCTCGCTCGTCACCAGGTGGATGAAATCGGTGATTACTACTATCTGTACAACTACAACAAGATGCTCGCTGAGGATGCCAACGCGACCCTTGCAACCGCAGGCACCGGGTATCCTGGCATCAACAAGGAGATGGCATTCTCCGAAAAGGACGTCGAAGTGACCCTCAAAGGAGAGGGGCGGCCCTACCTGCTCGATGGCTGGACGGGTGAAATCACCCCCATCGCCTCCTATCAGCTCAACAATGGCTCTGTCACCCTCAAACTGAGTTTTGACGAGGATGAGGCAAAGCTCATCGCCCTGCTCACCGATGAAGAGGCGCAGGCAAATGGCATAACTCCCCGTTCCAGCTATGTCACTGCGCTTGATTCATCCTCTCAGGCAGTGTATACCGATCAGGGCGAGATTGCCCTGCGGGCTTCTGAAGAAGGCAGGCATACCGCCACTCTCAGCAACGGCACGCAGTGCGCTGCTTCGGTGGAAGAAGTGCAGCAAAGCTTTACTGTCGGTGCATGGGATCTGCAAATCAGCGCGATCGAACCGGGGGAGGGAAGCATTTACTTCCGTGACTCGGTGTGGAACCAGCTCGAACCGACAACTGTGACCAGCCTGGCCGGTTGGAGTGAGATCAACCCGGATTGGAAAAATGTTTCTGGAATCGGCCGCTATACGGCGACATTTACCTTGGATAAGGGCTGGGAACAAGGCTACGGCGCGACAATTGCACTCGGCGAGGTGGAGGACACCTACACCGTCGAAGTGAACGGAACACAGCTTCCCTTTACCAATCAGATCAACACTACCCTGGACATTGGTCCCTATGTCCACCAGGGAGAAAACACCATCGTGGTCACAGTCGCCTCCACTCTGTACAATCAGTTTAAGGCGCACGGTGGAATGATGTCTTCCATGCCGCTCAAGCAAAATGGACTGCTTGGAGTCAATGGTGTGGTGCGTGTGACCCCATATCAGCAGGTGGTGTTTGAGGCGGACACCTCAAAAGAGATTCTCAACAAGGTGCTCGCTTATGCGCAGCAGCAGTATGAGGATCCCTCCTTTGAACAGGTGATTGCCGTTGTGCAGGAGACGTTTACAGCTGCACTCGAATCCGCTCGTGCAGTCGCAGCTGATCCATACGCCACACAGCAAGAGATCGACGCCGCCTGGCAGACACTGATGACTGAAATTCACAAGCTGGGATTTGTCCGTGGAGATAAGACCTCCCTCGCAACTCTGCTTGAGGTTGCAACGCAATATGAAGTGAAGATCGACAGCTATACTCCTACAACCGCGGATCAGTTTGTTGCGGTTTTAGCAGAGGCACGGGAGACCTATGCGGATGAAAACGCCATGCAGGACGATGTTTCCGCGGCGGAGTCAGATCTTCTTGAGGCAATGATGAATCTGCGCTACAAGGCGGACAAAGGCGTGCTTGAGTCAGTCCTTGCAAAAGCTTCTGAAATTGATCTGGCTGGATATACCGCTGAAAGCAGAGCGGCCTTCCAAACAGCCAACGACAATGCCAGAGCAGTCTATGAAGACGAGAATGCGACCCAGGATGAAGTCAACAGCGCAGCTGACAGGCTCCATGCAGCGATCGATCGCTTAGAGGCAACCGACGCAGCATCTGGCAGCATAGTTGGAGAGGGGGCCTCGATTCAAGGGGACGCCACCCGAACCAACGGCAGCGCAACCGCAAAGACAGGTGAAACAACACCGGTTGCCGCTCTGGTTGCAGTACTCGCATTGGCAGGTGCTGGACTGATAGTCAGCAAAAAGAAGAGATAGCATCATCTCCTGATCCACGATACAATTTACTAAGAGAACCCGGTGATCACCGGGTTCTTTTTTGTGCTCAGTAACCTCAGGAATGGCGGAACGAGTCCGGTTTTGGGGGACAAATGCAGCGCACAAAACGAATGAATCGAATATAGTTCTGGTTGTTTAGAACACTTTGGAAAATACAGGATTTATACTCGCATGAGCTGCAGATGCTTCCGATTTTATAAATATATGAAAAATAGATATTATTATTTGTGAATCATTGAAAAAACAATGAAATGTGTTATAATACCTATGGTTCGTGTTTGAGCTATCCGATTGAATATGACAGCTTTGAGCTGTACATATAATTTTGACGGAGAGGGGGATAGGAGATCCGGAAGCTGAGAAGAAGATAAAAACTTAGTCAACCAAAGGGGGAATCAAAAATGAATGTTCAAACACGTTGGAAAAAATCAATCGCTGTGATACTCGCATTCTGTCTGATGTTGCAGATGATGACGGGGTTGAGCGTCTTAGCGGCAGACAAATCACCCGTTTTGTCGGTATTTGGACTGGAAACCGATGCCACGGTCAATCCGCTTGGCATCGACAACACCTCGCCCGACCTGAGCTGGAAGATTTCGTCTACACAAAGAGGCGTCATACAGCAATCCTACCGCATCATGGCGGCGACGAGCAAAGAGAAGCTTGAGCAGGGAACTTACGACTTGTAGGATACCGGTATAGTCACGTCGGATCAATCGGTCGGCGCAACCTATTCCGGGGAAACACTTTGCTCCAGGCAGCGGGTCTACTGGCAGGTAACAGTTACCGATAACAAGGGGAACACGTCCACTTCAGAACCTGCGTTTTGGGAGATGGGACTGCTTGACAAAAGCGACTGGCAGGCCGAGTGGATCGAACTGGGCAAAGAGGGGGACGATTTGCCAGCACCAGTCAATTACTCCATTGACCTGGATTTTCGTGTGATCAGCAAGGCTGCGGGAATTGTGTTTGGCGCAAAGGATGCAAACAACTTCCTGATGTGGCAGTTTCATGTGCAGCCCGACGACGGCAGCGGGATCGCAAAATTCCGTCCCCATCAATGGGTAAATGGTATGCCAGCTTGCATCGATGAGATTGACATCAGCCAGACAATTCCCGAAAGCGACAAGTACACCCCGCATCACCTCACCATTGAGGTACAGGGCAACCAGATCATCACATCGGTCGACGGCACCGAGGTCAACCGGCGGGAACACGATATGGCAGAGTATGGGAAAATTGGTATCCGGCAGGGCGGTGATGAAAAAGCGGCCTTTGACAACATCGTAGTCAAAAACACTGACACCGGTGAGATGCTGTTCTCCGAGGATTTCAGCGCGCCCAAATCCACTTTTTCCATCGGGACGGTTACAAACGGCGAGCTGGAGGTCATTAACGCCGTAGGGCTTGCGGATGATTCCGTCGATTCTGCTCCGATGTACCGCAAGGACTTCACGGTCTCAGGTGAGGTGAAAAGCGCAAGGCTGTACGCAACGGCATTGGGTATTTACGAGTTTTCAATCAACGGCAGCAAGGTGGGAGACAACTATTTTGCCCCGACCTGGACAGCGTACGATTACAACCCCAATTATCAGAATTACGTCATGTATCAGACCTATGATGTGACGGAAATGCTCCAAAGCGGGGAAAATGCCATTGGAGCCATCACAGGTCACGGTTGGTATTCGGGCAATCAGTTTTTGTCAGGCCCGAATATATACGGAACCGGGTCGGTGCTGTATGGCCAGTTGGAAATAGAATATGCCAATGGGGACAAGCAGATCATCCCCACCGACACCAGCTGGCAGGTCACAGGGAATGGCCCGATTCTCTCGGATGATTATCACGACGGCGAAATTTACGACGCCACCCGCGAGATCGCGGGCTGGGATGAACCCGGCTTTACACCCGACAAAAACTGGACCAGCGCGGCAAAATATGTATACCACTCTGTTGCCAACCCGGACAACTATACTTCCATCTACGAAGGGCAGGAGGGCTACCCATACGGCGTGATTGCGCAGGTTGGCCCCACGGTCAAACAGATTGAAGAGCGCGTTCCCGTTTCCATCACCCAGCCCTCCCCCGGGACCTACATCTTTGATATGGGGGAAAACGTCGTGGGATTTGCCCGGCTGAACATCCGAGGGGAAGCCGGAACAACTGTAAAACTGCGGTTTGCAGAAATGCTCAACGATGCATCCGGCACCGGGGACGGCCCGGAAGGAACCTTGTACACGGCAAATCTGAGGTCAGCAAAAGCGACCGACTACTATACGATGAAGGGCGATCCTGAGGGAGAAATCTATCAGCCCCGCTTTACCTACCATGGATTCCGGTATGTAGAACTCACCGGCTACGAAGGGGAGGTTACCGAGGACACTGTCACCGGCATTGTCCTGAGCGGCGTACAGGAGCAAATCGGAAGCTATGAAACCTCCAATGAATTGATCAATCAATACCAGAATGCAATTGTCCGCAGCGAAAAAGGCAATTTTCTCGACGGCCCTCAGGGCTGTCCGCAGCGGGATGAACGCATGCCGTACACGGGTGACGGGCAGATCTTCGCCATGACCTCTGCAATGAATATGGATGTCAACCAGTTCCTCAGAAAATTCATGCTCGACATCACCACCAATCAGCGTGAAAATGGAGACGTCGCCATGTGGGCGCCCAACTTTGTCCCAATCGGTGGAATCGGGCTGGGGGGAGACTTCGGTAAATCCGGTTGGGGAGACGCTGTGATCATCTTCCCCTGGACGCTTTATCAGGCTTACGGCGATACCCAAATTATTCGGGAAAACTACGATGCAATGAAAAAATTCATCGGCTGGTATCAATCTCTGACCAGTGGGGATTCCCTCATTGTCTCGGCAGGGTTGGGCGATTGGCTGTATCTGGAAAAGGACACCCCTCAGGATGTGATTTCAACCGCATATTTCGCCTATTGCTGCGATCTGCTCTCCAAAATGGCAGCGGCAATCGGCGAGACCGAGGATGCAAACACCTACCATCAGATGTTCCTTGAAATTAGCGAACAATATCAAGAGCAATTCATTTCAGATAACGGAATGGTAAAAGGGGACACCCAGACCGCGTATCTGCTGACATTGCAGTATGGCTTGGTGTCCAACACGGAGCAACAGGCAAAAGTCGCACAGCAGCTGGTTGAAAACATCAAGGCCCACAACTGGCACCTGACAACCGGCTTCCTGGGGGTCGAGTGGCTGCTCCCCGTCCTCTCGGACAATGGGTATTCGGATGTCGCCTACAAACTGCTGCTGCAGGAGGGTTATCCGAGCTGGCTGTATACGGTGAAAAACGGCGCAACCTCGATCTGGGAGCGCTGGAACTCCTACACGCTGGAACACGGATTTGGAGAAGTTGCCATGAACTCCTACAACCACGTTGTGTTCGGCTCGGTGGGAGAATGGTTCTATCACTATTCTGCCGGCATTCGCAACCAGGACGGCGCAGCGGGATACAAAGAGATTGTCATCGATCCGCAGGTGGACGACCGCCTTGAGTTTGTCAACGCTTCTTACGATTCCCGCTATGGAACGATTGTGAGCAACTGGAATTTGAAGGACAACAAACTCTCTATGACAGTGGAAATTCCCGCGAATACCACAGCGGAAATTTATGTTCCGGCGAAAGATGTGGATTCGGTTACAGAGAGCGGAATTGCGGCGACAGAGGCAGAGGGCCTTACCTTTGTCAAAATGGAGGATGGCAAAGCGGTGTTCCAAGCTGGCTCCGGCCGGTATGAATTCCGCTCCACATTAGAAGTCACCCACACCCTCACCCTCTCCAACGAAAGTGCAGCGGCCGGAAATATGGTGTCTATCAATGGCGGGGAGTGGATTACCCTTCCCTACCAGGCGAAGTGCAAAGACGGGGAAGCCCTTTCTCTCCGGTTCCAGCCGGTGAACTACGTCGATTACAAAATTGCATCGATTTCGGGGAATTACACCTCAGAAACAGACAGCATTTCCATTCCAATGACCAGTGATACCAGCCTAACGGTCAAAAATGAAGAAATCAATCGGGAAAACCTCGCTTTGGGGATGTCTGTAAACGCAAATTCCTCTATTGATCAGGGGAGCGGCTGGAACAAGGCGTTTTTAACAGATGGACAAAAAGTTTCCAATCCCAGCAGTTACGGCTACACATCGCTGAATTTTGCCTCTCCGGATGTGGACGTCTGGGTAGAAATCGACCTAGGTAAGGATGTGGAATTCAACCGCATTCAGATGTATCCGAGAACCGATGTCGCTACAGCGGATGGAAAAGCGGCGTCCTTCCCAAGCGACTTTTCCATTCAGATTCGGAAGAACGGGTCTCCCAGCTATGAGACTGTCGGCAGTTACAGTGATTACTCAACGCCGGTCAGCCGCAACATCGCAGAAGTGTTTCAATTTGACAGCACACTTACAGCTCGCTATGTGCGGATAAATGTCAGCAAAATGGGGGAACCGCCTGCGGGAGAGCCCTACTATTTCCAGTTGGCAGAGCTCGGAATCTACAAGGAACAGCTTCCCGTCGTTGTCGACAAAACTGCCCTGCAGGCCGCGATTGATGAGGCGGCAGAGTATGAGGGACAACAGGATGCATATACAGAGGAGAGCTGGATGAGATTCAGCGACGCACTCCAAGCAGCCAATGAGATCAACGAGGATGCCAGTGCGGGGCAAGATATGGTCGATGCCGCGGCAAAAGAACTCTGCGATGCAATCGCCGGGCTGACCCGGAAACCGGTTGAACCGACTGACATCGACCGGACGATCCTCGAAAAAGTACTCGACTATGCAAAACAGGCAAAAGCAGGAAGCGAGTATGCCGGTGTGATAGCAAGCGTGAAGGAGAGCTTTGACGCCGCCTATGCACAGGCGGAGAACATCTACCAGGATGGGACGGCAACCCAGGAACAGATCAACCGGGCCTGGATGATCCTAATGAAGGAAATACACAAGCTCGGCTTCCAGGCTGGCGACAAGGCACAGCTTGAATTGCTGATCTCTGAGGCAGAAGCTCTTGATTTGAGCCTGTATGTTCCGGCGGGACAGGCAGAGTTCAGCAATGCTGTTGCAAACGCAAAGGGCTGCTACTATGACGGCGATGCGCTTGAAGGCGATGTGGAGCAGGCGGTGGATGCACTGCTCGAGGCAATGCTGAACCTGCGCTACAAAGCGGATAAGGGAGTTTTGAAATCAGCTCTTGCAAAAGCGGCTGAAATTGATACAGCGTCCTATTCAGCTCAAAGCGTTGCGGCTTTTGAAGCAGCAAATACAGCGGCAAAAGCAATCAATGACAATGCCAACGCGACACAGGCCGAAGTGGACGGTGCGGTCGACCGCCTGAATGCGGCGATTGACGGCCTTGTAAAAGTTGATGCAGTTCCGGAGAAGGGGAACACAGCTATAGCGGGGGATGCCACTAGGGCGACCGGCAACGCAAAGACCGGCGACGCCGCGTCAACCGCAGCAGTTGCTGTCATGGCTCTGGCATGCGCCGCATCTATCCTCAGCAGAAAGAAAAAATAAGGTGAATCGGTATCCAAGAAGCGAAAGGCCCGGCAGTTGCCGGGCTTTTCGCATGGATAGCTGCGCCTACAAGATCAAGAAACCAATGCAAACCACTCGTGAACGGGTGGTTGCATTGGTCGAATAAGTGACAATTGACTGCTTAGCCCTTCAAAGGGACATCGAATAGAAATCGCATCACGGTTACTGACAACTCGGAAACCGGTTGAATTCACTTGAGATGAGAACAGATATAATTAATTGTTTTTTATTCTTGATACAATCGGAGATCTTATCCAGTTAAAGCGTACAATTAAAATGAACGGGCGGCTGATAGACCGCTTGTTCGTGAGTTTTTGTTGTTACGGAAACCACCGGTAATGCTGGTGGAGATAGCTCGCTAGCATAAGCGTCAAGCATCGAGCAAAGCGAGCCACTATCCACACGTTTTTACATTAGCCTAAAACATGCAGATAGAAATGCCCGTTTACGGGCAGCAGGGCAAGTAATGCCAAAGACAGCTGTGTCAGTGCGTCTTTAGATGCTTGCCAGTGCAATCCCCTCAGCCGGCTACTCGATTGAATCGGTGATTCCTCAGCAGGGCGCGACAGAACGGTAAATTTCTGAGATTTGAATTGACAGTCCTTTTCTCCACATGGTATACTTTGGAGCAGAAAAATATGCACAGAGGTTAGCTGTAGCTAATTGTGCGGGAGGAATTTGTTTGCTTGATGGAATGTCAGTTTTAAAAATGAGAATCCTGTTCTGCCTCTCCGAATTGGAGCAGGAGGGGTGCACCGTCACCCACCTGGCCCGTTTGTTCGGGGTGGCGAAGTCAACGGTCAGCCGGGCGGTGGAATGGTGCGGTCAAAACAATTTGATCAGCCGTGAGGAGGGGAGAAATCTGGCCCTTACCCCTTATGGCGCAAAAATTGCCCAAATCTATCGGACTCGGAAAGATGTTCTGTTTCACTGGCTGGTCTCCGAAGGGGTGCCGAGCCATGCGGCGGAACAGGACGCGATGCGGTTTTCGCTCTGCTGTTGCGAAGAAACAGCAGAGGCAGTCCGCAAAAGCATTCCGGCCGCCCGGCTGGCAGAGCAGTTTCAGGGTGGAAAAACGCTGAGTGGAAGGGAATTGTGCAGCCTTTTGCCCAGCGGTCGGTATGAGATATCCTTTACTTTGTTGCGGCTGGCGAAATCGGATCACAGCTGTTGCGCGATCCAGGAACTGGAGGGCATGGGGGAATTGACGGTCAGACAGGGAAGCGGTTTGGTCTCATTCCGGCAGAGCGGACCTGACTCAGCTGTTTACTATCAGGAAGACTGCCGCTATCAGCAGGCAGGGAAAGAAGGGAAAACGGTTTTTTTTCCGGTCAGCGGCATGCAGTTCTGTGGCGTGGGGCAAAAACGCCTAGTGCAGGGCTGGACTGTGCTCCGAGTTTCCCCCAGCAAACGCTGCGAGGACTGCCCTGAGGGCGAAGTGATTTTTACCATCTTCCTTTGATGCAACAGGTAGAATTTATTCATCCCTACAAAGTTGCAGGATGCTGTTGCACCCACGCAACGCTGAAAAAACTGAGGGTTCCGGTAGTGTTTGACTCTTTTGTTGTCGGGTGCGAACAAAATTAAGAATTGATTTCACCAGAAAGCTCCTGTATAATGAGGGTAGAAATTCCAGATACAGCCAGAAAAGGCTGCTCTTTTTTAAGCTATCAGTTAGCTATAGCTAACTGATGAAAGGAAGGCCGCAGGGAATTTTATTCGGTCTGAATTAACAGAGTTTTACAGGAAGGGGGGCTGCCGCAGCTGTTGAAGTGTGAAGCCACAATATGTAGTTAGCTGAAACTAACTAGAAACAAAAGGAGGATCCTGAAAAAATGAAATCAAACAAACTTTGGGGACGGATCTTGTGCAGTGTGCTCTCGGTGTCCATGCTCACAAGCGCGCTGTCTTTCCAGGCGTTCGCTGACCCGCTGGACGGGGCGGACTCCGATGTGCTCAGCCAGGCGCTCGCAGTGGCCAGAAGCAACTACAGCGAAGCGAGTTATCTCGCGCTGCAAGACGCCATTACCGCGGGCGACGCTGAGGGGATCGCGCAGGCGATCGACGGGCTCAAGGACGCAGACGCCCGGCAGCGCCTGGAAGATTTGGTCACTTTGGTCAAAGAAAAAAACATCGGCCGCAGCTACGACCCGACTGCAGATGATCAGTCCATTGTCACTGACGAGAGCCTGAAGGCGCTCGATCAGGAGGTCAAGTCCGCGGAAAGCCTGCTCGCGCAGGACGGGGCTACCGACTACCAACTCAATCAGGCGTACACCGCCCTTGACACGCGGCTTTTAAACCTCACCCGTTTGTCGCAGGCAAAACTCGAGGCAAAGCTCAGCGAGGTCAAAGCGATGAGCAGCGAAGGGCACGATGCGGCCGGCTGGCAGGTTCTGCAGGACCAGATTGCCACAGCGGAGGCTGTTGCTGCGGACAGTGAGACTTCGACCTTCCGTCAGGAACAGCAGGTCCGGATGCTTGACTGCGCAGTGGCTTCGCTGCAGCTGTACGACCTGATCAACACTGCTGTTGCGATCGAACAGGGGGACTATTCTTCCGCTACCTATACAAGTCTTCAGGATGCGATCCGCGTTGCCAAAAGCAATGTGAGTTACTCCGAGCAGAGCACTGCGGACAAAATCCTTTCCTATGTTGAAAAGCTACAGGCGGCGATTGATGCGCTGAGCACCGAAAATCCGGTGGACAAATCGGCTTTGACCGACAAAATCGCCGAGGCAAAAGCGATTGCAGCGGATGGCTACACCGCCAATTCCTTTGCATACCTCACTCAGATCATCGAGCTATCCGAGGCTGTCGCAAGCGACCCTGACAAGAGCCTGACTTCCTCCGAGGTCAGCAAACAGACCACGATGCTCAAAAACGCGGTTTCCAGCCTGAAAACGCCGGATTTTGAAGTGAACTGTGATGCGCTGTTTGAAAGGGTGCTTGAAGCGCTTCCGATCGAGCAGGGAGAGTACACAGACAGCACCTACAAGGTACTGAAAACTGCGATCACCAACGCGCAGTCCAAGCTCGCTGATGCAAAGCTCACCCAGGAAAAGGCGGATGCTGCGCTCGAACAGCTGGACAACGGGATCGCCGGACTCATGACCCTGCCGCAGAAGCTAGTTGCGGACTATGAGCAGGCGAAAGCTTTCCAGAAGGGAAGCTATTCCGATCTGGCCTACAGCGTCTTGCAGACAGCGGCCAACAATGCGGAGGCAGTGGTGCGGGAGATCCAGGCAGGAGCAACCCCCTCCCAGGAGGAGATCGAATACCACAGCACCTGCTTGGCCAACTGCCTGAGCACCGCGATGCTCAACAACCGCACGAACTATTCCAATTACCAGGCCCAGTTTGACGCACTCGATGCAAGTGATTACTCTGCAACCTCTTACGAAGCACTCCAGGTGCTTTTGCAGAAAATCAGGACTGTTCTGGAAAATCCCGAGACCACATCGAGCAGCTCTTACGAGGAAGAGAGCACAATGGCTCTTTCCACTGCAATTTACAGACTGAAAACCTTCTTTTCCGAGAATGGTTACCTCGCCAAAGCGACTCACCTTTCGGACGGAACCTATCAGGTCAATGTTAACATACAGAATGCGGACAGCCCGGAAAACGTCTCGATGGCAGACAGCGTACTCAACCACACCGCAGTTGTCAACATCGAGGGGGATAAAATGACGGTTTACGTCAGTGTCAACACCCTTGATTTCGGCGGCATGGGGCTGATGTTCGGCAACCTCAAACACCTCTACTACTTCAATTCCCTCAAAGATTTTTACCCGTCGGTGCATTCCTGTGACGGTGAGGCAGATATTCTGTTCACCCGCAGTTCCCTTTCGACCGATACGATCACTGGTGCAGAGGGATTTCAGAGTTATGTCACTGCGCCTGATCTATTCAGAGCGACTCTGCCCTATTCCGACAGTGGCGACGTCTATGTCCAAGTCAATGTCGACATGATGGAGGGCTTGGGCATGAGCCTGCGCGAGGGCATCCTCCGCTTTGACCTTGCAAATGCAGTGCCCACCATCTTCAACGTAGATCTCAAGGTAGCCCTTGCAAATGCAACCCAACTCTCCAGAGATAACTACACCCCCGCAAGCTTTACTACACTCCAGCAGGAGATCACCAAGGCGCAGGCGATTTATGCAAGCGACGCTTCCACCCAGGAGCAGATCGACGCGGCAACCGCCGCGCTCAACGACTCAATCTCCTCCCTCCAGGAGATCGCGGATAAAACCGCACTCAACAGCAAACTCGTCGAGGCAAAGGCAATCCAGCAGGGCGACTACACGTCCGACAGCTATGCGGAGCTCCAGCGCGTTATTGCCCTCTCCGACGCAGTTGCGGCAAACCTCAACGCCACCGCACAGCAGGTCAGCGAGGCGATTGCATCGCTTGACGCGGCGATTGCCGGACTCAAAACCAATCAAAACCAGTCCACTCTTCCGAACGGAACCTACACCCTTCCCGTCAAGCTGAGCAAGCTCAACGGGGACACCTCCATGGCGGCGGGCGCGGTGAAGGAAACCGCTCTTCTTCAGGTGAAGGACGGCAAAGAAACCCTGACTCTCACCTTCCAGCCGATGGAGCTTGCGAGCTTCGGTTCGACCGGGCACCTGCTCAACGGCAGAGTCTTCCCGACCTTTGAGGACTACAACGCTTACTTAAAAGATTACTCCAACTATGAAAATTACACCACAGCGGGCGTTGTGGAGAGCAGCTATACCGACCTTGTGTTCGGCTCCACAACCGGCGAAACGATGCAGTATCCGGAGAAGGTCAGCATCCCAGTCCCGACGGGAGAGACCTACAACGGAAAAGACGGATTCCTTTTGTTTGTCATCGTGGACGCAATGAAGGTCTTTAACCCCGGTTCTGCGGTTCCGGGTGCAGCCGAGGTGCTGGTGAAACTCGACTATGACAACGCCGAGCCGGTACAGCAGCCCACTGTTGACAAGACAGCGCTCAACGAAGCACTCTCCGAGGCGCTCGGATACCATCCGGAGGACTACACTGTGGAGAGCTTCACCAACCTCCAGTCCGCAATTGCAGCGGCCCAGGTGGTTGCCGACAGCGACGACGCAACACAGGACGCGGTTGACGCGCAGGTCGCAGCTCTTCGTCAGGCAATTGACGCCCTGGTCAAGGCGGAACAGCCCCCAGTCGTAGTCGACAAATCTGCCCTGAATGCAAAGCTCGCCGAAATCAAAGAGCTGGATTCCTCCCAATACACCGAGGAGAGCTGGAACGCCCTCCAGAGCGCAGTAGCGGCAGCGCAGGCTGTGGCTGGCGACCCGGATGCCACTCAGGATCAAGTGGACGCACAGGTCAAAGCGCTTCAGACAGCAGTCAAATCTCTCGTCGAGGCCGAGCAGCCGATCGTGGTCGACAAATCTGTCCTCGCTGCGAAACTCGCAGAGATCAGCGGCTTAACTGCCTCGGATTACACGGCTGAAAGTTGGGCGGGCCTCCAGGCTGCGGTGACCGCTGCCAAACAAGTGGCCGGAGATCCGGATGCCACCCAGGAGCAGGTCAACGCCCAGGTCACAGCGCTCGAAACAGTGATTGCCAACCTTGTGGAACAGACTGAAACCCCGCTCGATAAAGACAATCTCGCAGATGGCATCTACTCGGTCAATATTGAGATGATCAAGACCAACCGCACCGAGTATTCCATGGCCAACAATGCGGTCAACCACACCTTAAAGCTCGAGGTCAAAGATGGGGGATACACCGCAACCCTCGATTTCAAAGGCCTTGCGATTTACAACCAGTTTGGTTATCTGAGCAAGCTCAGCTACTACGACAAAGGGTTTACCTATGACAAATACGGCAACCCGATCGGAACACTTCAGGAGGCGACCGTTCTTTCTCACCAGAAGGACGAAAACGGTGACCTCATTGTCGACCAGTACAACACCGTCGACACACCCTATCCGGATCAGGTGAGCTTCCCGCTTGTGAACAAGGCATCCTACGAGGGCGACTATGTCCCGCTTCAGGTGGTTGTTCCGATCATGGAGGCCATCGCCGCCGGAAACGGCACACAGAACGTGCTGATGAAGATCGACTGGTCGAGCCTCCAAAAGGCAAAAGAGGAAGATTTTGAACCCGAAAAACCCGAGGAGCAGTCCCCGGCAGTTGACCTGACCGATTCCGCAACCGGAATCAATGTCAGCGCCGACAAGGGAGTCTTCCCTGAAGGGGTCACTCTCAGCGTTTCCCAGATTACAGCGGGTGCCGACTACACTCAGGCCGCTGCCCTGCTTCAGGAAATCGGCAAGAAATTCAATCTCTATGACGTTGCGGTGCTTTCAAGCGACGGGGCCTCCGTCCAGCCCAACGGCAAGGCGCAGATCAGCTTCCCGATTCCAAGCGGTACCGACGGCTCCCTGCTGGCGGTCTACCGGATCAACGACGATGGGACAAAAACACTGGTTTCGGGCAAGGTGACAAACGGTTCCTATGTGGTCACAGTCAACCAGTTCGGCAGGTTTGCGGTTGTGGAAAAGGGCAGTGCAGTTTCCGGAACCGGGAACGCAGGCCAGACCACCGGAACGCCGAAGACAGGAGACACTCTGCCCATAGCGAGCATGGTGGCTGTTGCACTCACAGCAGGCGCAGTCCTCCTGAGCAGAAAGAAAAAAGGCCAGTAGCCGAATGTTAGGAGAAAACAATGCGTACTACAAAAAAACACACCTCTATTTTTTGTAGTATGGTGGAAAGGCTCGCTGTGGCGGGCCTTTCTGCTGTATTACTGTTTACGATGATTTTGTGCACCCCGGTATCCGCTGCGGCAAATGGAATCTACCTCGCCACCACTTCGCCGAGCTACACCCATCCGGTGACCGGCGTGGTCGAAGATCCAGGCAACAACCAGGTGCTCGGTCAGTCGATGGTGGAGAGCGCGGTGAATTCCAAGGCTCTGATTGAGGTGGATCCGAACGGGAACACCTTTGCCACCGTTCGCCTCAAGCTGATGGACAATATACAAAACCCTTCGTTTTCGGTCCAGCCGGACGCGAACAGCGGGTTTTCCTCCGTCTCAGCGACAGTGATGCAGGAGGACCTCAACAACAATACCAGTGATTTTCGTTTTGCAATCCCCTCGGAAAACGCGATTGTGCGCGCCACCTTCTATGTGGTCGCCATGGGGCGCAACGTCATCTTTTACATCAGTTTCAGCGGTTTGCAGCAGGGCAGCGGAGACTTTGTCACCAGCGTGACGGTTTCCTCCCCGCAGGCAGATCCAGGGCAGGCACAGCAGCCCGAAGCCCCTGCGTCATCCGCCGCATCCCCGGCCAGTTCTGGGCAATCCGAATCCCCGCAGGAAAGCAGTTCATCCGAGGAGACTCCACAAACTTCCTCAACCTCCTCGGCAGAGATGAAAAGCGCGCAGGCACTCCTTGAGGAGGCGTCCGGTCTGGCGGTTTTCGCTGTAAACGACACCTCGTCCACCAGCAGCGCCGCCTCCTCCGAAGGGGGTTCCGGTGTTGTTTTGTGGGTGACCCTGGGCGTCATCGCGGCCGCAGTGCTCGGAGCCGGCGGGTATCTGCTGTACATCAAAAAATTCAGAAAGGGAGGGAACCGGTGATGAAAGCAAAACGTCTGATTTCCTGGGGGCTTTCCGCCCTCCTGCTGCTCGGCGCCACAGGATGTGTCGACCAACACCCTGAGGAGGCAGTGCAGACCGGGACGGGAAGTACCCGCATTGTCGCGACTTCCCCGGCTGTTGTGGAGATCATGGAAAAGCTGGCCCTCGACTTGGTCGGCGTCCCCTCCAGCACGCTGAGCGAAACGCCCGAGCGCTATCAGGATGCAACTGTTGTGGGAACAGCGATGTCCCCCGATATGGAGATTTTAAAATCCCTCCACCCCGACTGGGTGCTCAGCCCTTCCTCTTTGCAAAGCGATCTGCAGCCCAAGTACGAAACGATTGGGGTGAACTCCGCGTTTCTCAACCTCAAGAGCGTGCCGGGCATGTACAAGAGCATTCAGCAGCTCGGGGAGCAGTTCGGACGGGAGGAGCAGGCGCAAGCACTGGTCCAAGAGTTCGAGACATTTTATGAGGAGTACCAGAGCAAAAACGCCGACAGGGATAAACCGCGGGTGCTTGTGCTCATGGGACTGCCGGGTTCCTACATTGTGGCAACCGAAAACAGCTATGTTGGCAGCTTGGTTAAGCTCGCGGGCGGGGTCAATGTCTACGAGGGAGAGACTGAGGAATTTCTCACTGCCAACACCGAAGATATGCAAAAGCGAGATCCGGACATCATTTTGCGCACAGCGCACGCGCTACCCGACGACGTGATGGAGATGTTTAAAGAGGAATTTGAAACCAACGACATCTGGAAACACTTTCGCGCCGTCCAGGAGGGGAGGGTGTACGACCTGTCCTATGACAAATTCGGAATGAGTGCCCGATTCAACTACCCCGAGGCGCTCGACGAGCTTCAGCCGCTGCTTTACGGTGAGGAATAGGGAGGGAACAACGTGCCAACTGTCCGTAAAAAAATACTCTCCTTTGTGATCACCGCTGCGGCGCTGCTCGGCTTGTTTCTCATCGCGGTCAATACCGGAAGCCTCAAGGTGTCCCCGGCTGAGCTATTCGAGGGGCTGTTTATCCGCTACAACGAAAATGTAGCGACAATTTTTGACCTGCGCTTTCCCCGCATCTTCATCGCGATGCTCGGCGGCGCGGCCATGGCGGTCTCGGGCGTCCTGCTGCAGGCGGTCATGAAAAACCCGTTGGCAGACCCCGGCATCATCGGGATCAGTTCAGGTGCGAGCTTTGCGGCTGTGATCATCACCGCTTTCTTCCCCGCGCTCTATTTCTTCACCCCACTGTTCGCTTTTCTGGGCGGGATGGCCGCCTGTGTGATCGTCTACAGCCTCTCGTGGAAGGGCGGGCTTAACCCGCTGCGCATTATTCTGGTGGGCGTTGCGGTCAACTCGGTGTTCACCGGGCTGATGCAGGCGTTCAACTCGATGACCGGCAGTACCTACTCCGGCGCTGCGAGCATTGTCAACGCCAACATCACCATGAAGACCTGGGGAGACCTCAACACTCTGTTGTGGTACGTCCTCGTTGGGCTGATCCTCGCGGTGATCGTCACCGGAAAGTGCAATCTGCTCGCCCTCGAGGACAAAACGGCACGCTCCCTCGGGGTCAACGTCACCGCTGTGCGCATTGGTGTTTCGCTCATTGCGGTGCTGCTCGCGAGCATCTCGACCGCCGTGATCGGTGTCATCGGGTTCCTGGGACTGATCGTGCCCCACATCGCGCGGCTGCTCGTGGGCAGCGATCACAAAGTCCTGGTACCCTATTCAGTCCTGCTCGGCGCGTTTACCCTGCTGCTTGCGGATACGGTTGGTCGCACCATCGCGGCGCCTTATGAGGTGAGCGCATCCATCATCATGTCGGTCGTGGGCGGACCTTTCTTTATTCTATTATTGAGGAGGAGCAGCAAAACCTATGGAAACTAAACAGGCAACGGCATACACCGTGGAAGGGCTGTCCTTCTCCTACGGCAAAAACCAGGTGCTCAACAACATCTCATTCTCCCTCCCCGAGGGGAAAATCACAACCTTTATGGGGGCCAATGGCTGTGGAAAATCCACCCTGTTCAACCTCCTGACGAAAAACCTGCGTCCAGCTGAGGGATCGGTTCGCCTGAGGGGAAACAGCCTCACCGACATCCGGCTTAAGGATTTTTCCAAACAGGTGTCGATTGTGCACCAATACAACACCGCTCCGCCCGATCTGACGGTGGAAAAACTGGTGGGCTACGGCCGCACCCCCTACCACTCATTCGGCAGCGCTGGGGCGGGCAAGGAGGACGAAGAAAAAGTCAGGAGTGCGATGGAGATCACTCACACCCTCAAGTACAAGGACAAATGCGTCAGCGACCTCTCGGGCGGACAGAAGCAGCGGGTGTGGATCGCTATGGCGCTCGCGCAGGACACCGACATCCTCTTTCTCGACGAGCCGACCACTTACCTCGACATCCGTTATCAGATCCAGATTCTCAAGCTGGTGCAGCAGCTCAACCGCAGCTACGGAATCACAATAGTGATGGTGCTGCACGACATCAACCAGGCGCTGTATTTCAGCGACGAGGTGCTCGCGCTCAGCCCGGATGGGCGGGTGATCGCACAGGGCGCGCCCGAAGAGGTGATTGTCCCCGAGACAATCCAGCGGGTGTACGGAATTGATTTGGAGGTTGCCACAGTCAAGGGGAAACAGTTTGTCCTGACTGTGTGAGGGAAAGATGAAATTCGAGGCAACGGGTTGACAAGAGAGAGCTGGTGTGCTAAACTGATACGGTTAGATCATGCTAACTTTGAGAGTGGGAAAACTGGAGCAAAAGCTCCTTTTTCTTCCTGCCATAGTTAGCCTAGGCTAATTTTCAGCCTGTGTTGAAAGGGGAATGATGTGCATGATGATCAACAAAAGGTTGATTGGAATGGTCGGTGGATCCAAAAAATACATCGGGTTCAACGTGGTGTTCCAGTGGCTGGGGCTCGCGTCAAATATCTGTTTGATCCTGTCGGTCACCAACCTGCTCGGACGGCTGGCGCAGCGGGAGTTTGATGCAACGCTGCTCCTGATCACCCTGGCCATGGCGCTTGTGAGCCTGGCAATCCGGGTTCTCTGTTCGGTTCAGGCGGCCAAGATGAGTTACAAAGCCTCCGAAAAGGTGAAAAAAACGCTGCGGGAACAAATTTACCAAAAGCTGCTGCGGCTTGGTATCTCTTACAATGACCAGGTACCCACCTCCGAGGCGGTTCAGGTGTCAGTCGAAGGAGTGGAACAGCTCGAAATCTATTTTGGAAAATACCTCCCTCAGTTTTTTTACAGCATGCTCGCGCCGATCACTCTCTTTGCCGTTCTCTCGTTCATCAACCTCAAGTCCGCCGTACTGCTGCTCATCTGCGTTCCGCTCATCCCGGTTTCAATCGTCGCGGTGCAGAAATTTGCCAAAAAGCTTCTCGCAAAGTACTGGGGTGAATACACTGCCCTGGGTGACCATTTTCTCGAGAATGTGCAGGGACTCACGACCCTGAAAATCTACCAGGCGGATGAGCACAAAAACCAGGAGATGAACCGGCAAGCAGAGCGGTTCCGCAAAATTACAATGAAGGTGCTGACCATGCAGCTCAATTCGGTCACCCTCATGGACCTCATCGCATTCGGCGGGGCCGCCCTCGGGGTAATCGTCTCGGTGTCGGAATTTAGGGCGGGCAACGTCGACTTTGCCGGCTGCCTTGCCATCATCCTGCTCGCAGCCGACTTTTTCATTCCGCTGCGCCTGCTCGGCTCGTTTTTTCACATCGCCATGAACGGCATGGCGGCGAGCGACAAGATGTTCCGCATCCTCGACCTGCCGGAGAAAGCTCCCAAGACCCAGCGGTTGTCAGCGGCGTTTTCAGACATTCGCTGCACCGATCTGCGCTATTCCTACGAACCCGAGCGGGAAATCCTGCACGGGGTGGACCTCGTTTTCCCCCGCGGCAGCTTTACCTCCATCGTCGGAAAAAGCGGCTGTGGAAAGAGCACTATCGCCGCCCTGCTCATGGGGATCAACCAGGGCTACAGCGGCAGCATCACGGTCGGAGGCAAGGAGCTTTCCTCCCTCACCGAAGAGAGCATCATGCAGCAGATCACCCTCATCGGGCACAACAGCTATCTCTTTCAGGGAAGCGTGCGAGAAAACCTCCGCATGGGCAGGCCAAACGCATCCGATCAGTCGATGTGGGCGGCTTTGGACCAGGTGAACCTCGCCGATTTTCTCGAGGGGGAGGACGGCCTGGACACTCGGTTGGAGGAGGGCGCTGCCAACCTCTCGGGCGGACAGCGCCAGCGCCTCGCGCTGGCACGCGCCCTGCTGCACGACAGCAGCGTCTACATCTTTGATGAGGCGACCTCTAACATCGACGTGGAGAGTGAAAACGACATTATGAAGCTGGTGGCGGAGCTCGCACAGACAAAGACAGTCATCCTCATCTCCCACCGACTCGCAAACGTGGTGCACTCGGATTCTATCTACGTGCTGGAGGAGGGCTGTGTTGTCGAGAGCGGGACCCATCGTCAGCTGCTCAACAGAAATGGAACCTATGCGGACCTGTGGGAGAGCCAGCAAGCGCTCGAACAGGTCACCAGAGAGGAGGTCGCCGTATGAAACGGAGCAATGTAAAAATTGTCGGCCGGCTGATCGGGCTGGTGAAGCCGCTGTTACCGTTGATGCTGCTCGCCATCCTCATGGGGGTGCTCGGCTACCTCTGTTCCATCTTTATCACAATCTTTGGCGGTTACGCGCTGCTCGACCTGCTCGGGTATGCGACGCCGCTGAGCGTATCCACTGTGTTCATCTGCGTCATCCTCTTCGCGGTCCTGCGCGGGGTGCTTCGGTACGCGGAGCAGTACAGCAACCACAACATCGCCTTTCGACTGCTCGCGCTGATCCGGGATCAGGTGTTCCGCGCGCTGCGCCGACTCTCCCCGGCAAAGCTCGAGGGGAGGGATAAGGGAAATCTCATCTCCATCATCACCTCGGACATCGAGTTGCTCGAGGTGTTTTACGCCCACACTATTTCCCCTGTGGTGATCGCGTTTGTCGTCTCGCTTCTCATGGTATTGCTGATCGGCCAGTTCCACTGGGCCCTTGCGCTGATCGCCCTGCTCGGCTATCTCACTGTGGGCGTTGTCCTGCCGGTGATCACCTCCAAGTTGGGGCGAGAGACGGGCGCGCAGTACCGCAGGGAATTTGGCGGTATGAACAGCTATTTTCTCGACAGCCTGCGCGGGCTCAAGGAAATCATTCAATACGGACAGGGCGCGCGCCGGCTTGCCGGAATTGGGGCGCGCACCGACAGTCTAGGAAAGAAACAGAAGCAGCTGAGCTGGTACGAAGGTCTGACCGGGGCGCTCACCAACGGGGCGATCCTGCTGTTTTCGGTCGGCATGCTGTTTGCCTCGGCAGGGCTGTACGCGGGAGGGGCAATCGGGTTTGACGGCGTCCTGATCTGCACCATTGCGATGATGGGATCCTTCGGCCCGGTCACCGCCCTTGCAAACCTCGCCAACAACCTGCTTCAAACCTTTGCTTCGGGCAACCGGGTGCTCGACATCCTGGACGAACAGCCGGTGGTCGAGGAGATCACCGGGGGCGCAGACGTCCCGTTTGAGGGGGCGGAGTGCCGCAATCTGTCGTTCGCCTATGGGGAGGAGACCATTCTCGACCGACTCAGCCTCTCCTTCCCGCAGAATCAAATCATCGGCATCACTGGCAAGAGCGGATCGGGCAAGTCGACCCTGCTCAAGCTGCTGATGCGGTTTTGGGACGCGGACAGCGGAAAAGTGGAGATTTCCGGCCAGGAGGTCAGGGAGATCAACACCGGCTGCCTGCGCCGCCTCGAAAGCTTTGTGACGCAGGAGACGCAGCTGTTCCACGACACGATTGAAAACAACGTCAAGGTCGCAAAGCTGGACGCCACCCATGAGGAGGTTGTCCTCGCCTGCAAGAAGGCGTCGATCCACGACTTTATCCTGACGCTGCCTAACGGATACGACACCAATGTCGGTGAGCTGGGCGACAGCCTGTCCGGCGGGGAGCGGCAGCGCATCGGCATTGCGCGCGCCTTTTTGCACGACGCCCCGTTTATTCTGCTCGACGAGCCGACGAGCAACCTCGACAGCCTCAACGAGGCGGTGATCCTCAAAGCGCTGCGGGAGCAGAGCGGCGGCAAAACAGTTGCGCTCGTCTCCCACCGCAGGTCCACGATGGGCATCGCGGATGTCACCTATTCGGTGGAAAACGGGAGGCTGAGCTGATGAAAACGGTACAGGGCAAACGGGAACGGGAAAAACGCGTAGTCGGGGAGATGATCCGAATTTACTGCCGGGGAAACCACCATTGCAGGGAACTCTGTCCCAACTGTGCAGAACTGCTGCGCTACGCCTCTGAGCGCAGCGATCTCTGTCCGTTTATGGAAAAAAAGACGTTTTGCTCCAACTGCAAGGTGCACTGTTACCGGAAAGAGCAGCGGGAGCAAATCCGCAAAGTGATGCGGTACGCCGGCCCCCGGATGCTATGGCATCACCCCATCCTCGCCATTCGCCATGTCATTGAATCGAACAAAGAAAAGGGAGGAAATCCATGAGAATTCTGTTTTTGATTTTAGGGCTCATAAGCCTGGGAGTTGGCGCGGTCGGCGCGGTCCTTCCCCTGCTGCCGAGCACCCCATTCCTGCTCGCAGCGGCGTTTTGCTTTGCCAAGAGCTCAAAAAAGCTGCACGACTGGTTTCTGTCCACCAAGCTCTACAAAAAGCACCTCGACAGCTTTGTGAAAAAGCGTGCCATGACCCTCAAAGCCAAACTGAGCATTATGCTCACCGTGACTCTCATGATGTCTGTCGGGTTTATTTTGATGCACAGCGTTCCCATCGGTCGGATCTGCTTGGTTGCGGTGTGGTTGTTCCATCTGCTCTATTTTACCTTCCGCATCAAGACAATTCGTCCAGAAACCCAGTTGACGAACAATTAGACCGATTGAACGATGAACTGCGCAGGCACAGACTCACTGTGCCTGCTTTTTGTTTTGTATAAGGAAAACCACTCGCTAGGCGAGTGGTTCAAAAGAAGGCGAATGCCGATGATGTGGAAAAAAGAACACCTTTTGTTGTAAAATAGGCTCGCGGTCAGGCAACAGCAAGGAAGAACAAAAGGAGGACGCTCGAAATGAATGACAGGAAGAGCATAACGCAGAGCCTGCCCCTTAGGGTATACGAGCTGGACAAGTATCACATAGTGTTACCTCAAAGTACTAGAGAAAAGTTTGTTTACGGGGAAAAGCGGTGGGAGATAGGGGAATTGAGCAACTGGAAGAAAATCAAGATAATAGAAGCAGAGGTATGCCCGGATCAAGTGCATATGCTGGCAGAAAACCCGTCCAAAATAGCGGTATCAAGGTTTATGGGATATCTCAAGGGCAAAAGCAGTCTAGTGGTCTAGGAAAAATACCCTGAACTGAACTATGGGAATCGAGAGTTTTGGTGCAGAGGGTACTCTGTCGGCACAGGGGGAAAGAATGCACAGAAGATACAGGGGGAGATCAAGCGTCAGATGGAAGAGGATAAGATCGGAAAGCAGCTGGCAATGGGGAATTTCTAATCTCGTTTACGGGCAGCAAGTAAACTTTCGCAATTAACAGACCATACCAACGCGACGTGGCGAGTGCTGCTAGTATCAAAGGGCTTTGCCCATTTAGGAAGAACCCCCGGCGAAGCCGGGGGTTCTTATTGTGTATTCTAAAACAGGCTGAGGTTGGGTTGAAATTCCATTCGCTGTTTTATAGAAGGTTTCAGTCATGCAAAATCTGTTCGGATGGGATGCATGGTCGGCTGATGGAGTGCAGAGATCTAGATAATCGACGGCAGCTCACACAGGTTTATGCCACACAAAGCTGTATTTCAGTTTTACCAGATAGATGTGGAGATATTCTGAAGAGTATGGTATCATTTAAATGGAGAAAACGAAATTTGAAAGAAGGGATTTCATGAAACTATTCGGGATAACAATACTGGTTATTTATTATTCCGTCTATCTTGGCAAGATGATGCTTCAGAAAAGAAAAGGTATACAGACAGACCAAATCGCAAAAGGCAAGCAAAAAGACCGGGTGTTTTATACTGAATTGATTTTAAAAATTGCAACCTATGCGGTTGTGGCTGTTCAGGTTGTCAGTATTTTTGCCGCAAAGCCTCAGCTGCCGCAGGCGCTAATCGTGAGTGGGATTGTGCTGGGTGTTGCTGGAACGTTTCTTTTTGCACTCTCAGTGATCACCATGAAAGACAGTTGGCGGGCAGGTCTTGCGGAAAATGACGAAACAGAAATGATAACAAATGGTATCTACGCATTGAGCAGAAATCCAGCATTTTTAGGGTTTGACTGTGTGTATGTGGGGTTTGTACTTATGTTTTTTAATGTGCCGCTATTGCTGTTTTCTGTCTTTGCGATGGTGATGCTCCATTTGCAGATCTTACAGGAAGAACAGTATATGATCAGAGTATTCGGTGATACGTATCTTCATTATAAAAGCAAGGTTTGCAGATACTTCGGAAGAAAACGGTAAATCCTGTTGATCGGTGAGACGCATCAAGAGTACAGACGGGTTCGGAGAGTGAGAAAAAAGTTTTGGCTCGTTGCAGACAATAAGAACACGCCGCAGACATCGCCTAGCGTGGATTTTTTTGAGCGGATTTGTTTGGTTCAAGTGGATCGCGCTGTGTGCTGAAAGGTTTGTCCACCTGACCGTTGATTAGTTCGGCTTTTGCTATCTCCATAATCAATGGGAAGTTATCGTTCCTTTTCAAATACGCCCAACGGGAACCAATTCTCGCAGAACACATTAAAGAAATGAGTGTCTACAATTTTAGTTTTATTTGCTGCGACCGCCCCGAAATCCGTTTCTGGATCCTCTCCCTTGACCAGCGGAATAATTGTCACAGATACCGTCGCCATTTGCGTCGACATAATTTCTGCCGGATCCTCCTTGGATGCTGTCCCCGTGTCCATACCCTTGACCTTGACCAGTCATAGCATGATCGCAGACACCGTCTCCGTTCGCGTCGACATAATTCTTGCCGCATTCTCCTCTGATGCTGTCTTCATGTCCGTATTCTTGACCAGTTGTAGCATGGTCACAGACACCGTCGCCATTTGCGTCGACATAATTTCTGCTACATCCTTCTCGGATGCTGTCCTCTTGTCCGTACCCTTGACCAGTCGTAGCATGATCACAGATGCCGTCACCGTCTGCATCCGCATAATTCCTGCCATATTCTACACCAAAGTTGTCACAAATACCGTTGGCAAGGTCACAGACACCATCGCCATCCACATCGACGAAATTACGTTCAGCTTTAGAACCTGCTGCGAATGCGCTTGTTGCTCCAACTGATAATACGATCACTACTGCTAAAATTTCTAAAAATGCTTTCCTCATGATGTTTCCTCCTCTGATATTTTCTACTCATAAATTCCAGTTTGTTGATGACTCAATTATAGCATAGGTACTTTAAATTGTCTATGAAAACGCAGAGTGGTTTGGATAGTTAGGAGCTGAAAAATCCCCGTATTTCAAGGGCTTGCAAACGAAGTACAGGACAGGTAATGCAATGTACTGTTTCCCCTGGAAAATACGTTTCTATGTAGTCCCTTATAAACATTGATGATACGTTTGGTACCAAAATGAGCAGACTGAGTGACAAAGTAACAAGGGCAGACAAAAAATACTGCAGATTAAGCCGCCTGTTCCACATGAGTGGGGACAGGCGGCTTTTTTCAGCAATCGATTTTTAAACGATATCATTTTGCAATGGGAAGTTTTCCATACCGTGCTGAGGATTCGGATTGATCTGACATCCACGATAAAATGCGAATTGTCCGCATCCCATGGTCTGTTTTTACAGGAGAAAGGGGAAGTTTCGGATTAGACGTAGACATGGGCGAGCCAAGCACTGTTTTCTCTTAGACGCTCTTGCCGGGCCTATAGGATTCAAAACACAGTAGAAAGCAGGCACACCACACTGTGCCTGCGTTCTGCTCAATTGGATGCGGGATTGCACTGCAGAAGCCGCCGCATCTTCTGCACCCCTTCCCGCTGAGATGTGATAATTGCGCGGAGAATTGGGAGAAGCTCCGGACAGATCGGAAAACGCAGTAGGTTTTGAGACATGCTGATGGCACCCTCGTGGTGCGGGATCATCTCTCGCATGAAATTGGCATTGATGTCGTTGGTTGAGCAGGCATCCTGCATTTGGGTGAACATGGTCTGGGTAATCCGGTGGAATCTCTTTTGATAGAGGCAGCACTCCTGCTCGGAGTTCTCCAGTTTGGAACAGCAACTCAGTATTTGCTGCATATTTTCAATGCTTTTGGTCTGTTCCTGTATGATGTTGCAGGCAATGTCCTGTACTGGGACGCAGGTTGTATAGCGCAGGATGTTGTGAGACATTTCAATAGCTGCCCTGTGGTGCGGGATCATCTGCACAATAAAATTGTGCGAAAGGCTGTCTGTCAGTTCTACATCTGTCATTTCTACAATCATATTGTCAAGTATTTGATAAAATCGGCAGAGATAGTTCTTTGTTACGTCGCTGATTCTTTGCTGGCTGAACATCGTTTCAACCTCCTTGAAACCGAATGTTGATAAGTTTTGTTTCTATTATTTTATGAAGGAGGGAAAAGTCCGGTTACACACAGCGGTTTGATATGAAAATAATCCTGCTTTTCATTCTGCACAGAGCACGAATTTCATCTGCCAGTTCATCGGTTGTCGCCTCCGTTTTACAAAACACAGCGAGAGGAAACACTCGGTATTCAATTGCTGGTGTTTCGGAGAAAAAGAAGGAAATATGAAAATATTTGCATTTTTCGCACAAATATGGTAGTATAATATTGCTAATTATAGATTTGTTTGGGAGTGATTCTTGTATGAATTTTCCTGCGCATATCAAGGTTGAGGAGCCCCAAAAGGAGCGGATTCAGACCGTGGAGCAGCATTGCAGAAGCTGCGCGCACTACGCTGCTGCCGCAGCCCCCGACGGGTTGAAACAGCTCTGTTACCTCGCGGGATTGCTGCACGACATGGGAAAATACACCGAGAAATTTAAGGTCTACATCACCGCGGCAGCGAGGGGGGAATCGGTCCGGCGGGGTAGCGTCAACCACACCTTTGCAAGCGTTCGCTTCATTTTCAACCGATGGCACCGGGACAGCGGGCAGACCCTGCACAACATGACGGCTGAGCTCCTGGCGTTTGCCTGCGGTTCGCACCACGGCCAGTTTGACTGTGTGTCTTTGGAGGGAAAGGACGGATACCTCCACCGTCTGGAGGCTGAGGGAGTGGATTACGAGGAGGCGATAGAAAATTATCTCCGGTACTGCGCCTCGCCCGAAGAGTTGGACCGCTTGTTCGAGGAGGCCGAACAAGAGGTCGTGAGGGCGCAGGAGCTTCTTTTTAGCTGTTCAAAAACCAAGGAGGAAATTTATTTTTATTTCTCCCTAATTGCACGGATGGCGTTGTCCGCTGTGATTGAAGGGGACCGGCGGGACACCGCTGAGTTTGATCAGGGGCATGCCCTCCCGCAGCAGGAAACTGAGCCTGACTGGGATGCGCTGCTCTCTCGAGTGGAAGAGAAGCTCTCTGACTTTCGCGCTGATTCAGAGATCAACCGGGCGCGCAAACACATCTCCGACCTCTGTCGGGAAGCCGCTTCCCGCGGGGGCGGTATCTTCCGGCTCAATGTCCCTACTGGGGGCGGAAAGACGCTGAGCGGGCTGCGCTACGCGCTGGCCCGCGCCGCGGAGGGCCAACAGCGGGTGTTCTTTGTCATCCCCTTGCTCAGCATCCTCGATCAAAACGCGAAAGAGATCCGGAAGTATCTGGAAGATCCGAAGCTTATTCTGGAGCACCATTCCAACGTGATGCGGGAAAAACCGGACAAAAAAGAGATCGAGGAACTCGATGAGACCGAGCTTGTGCTGGAAAACTGGCGCGCCCCGGTGGTGATTACCACGCTGGTGCAGCTGCTCAACACCCTGTTTGACGGCAAGACCTCCTGCATTCGGCGGATGACCGCCCTGTGCGGCAGTGTGATCGTGATCGACGAGGTGCAGTCGGTGCCGCGCAAAATGCTCTCCCAATTTAATCTGGCGCTCAATTTTTTGGCGACATTCTGTGGGGCGACGGTGGTCCTCTGCTCGGCGACCCAGCCCTGTCTGGACCAGACTGACCACGGTCTGCGCTATGCCGAGCAGCCCGAGCTGGTTCCCTATGACGAAACGCTTTGGCGGGTGTTTCGCCGTACCGAACTCACCGACCTGCGCAAAAGCCTCACTGTGGAGGAACTCGCCGCCTTTGCACTGGAACGCCAGCAGGAGGCGGGGAGCGTGCTGGTGATCTGCAACACAAAATCCGAGGCGAAGAGGATTTTTGAAGCGATCCGATCGCAGTACAGCGGCCTACTCTACCACCTCTCCACCTCCATGTGCACCAAGCACCGGGAACAAACACTCGAGGGGATCAAAGACGCGCTGAATCCCAAATCGCCGATACCAGTGCTCTGCGTATCCACCCAGCTGGTGGAGGCTGGCGTGGACTTTTCGTTTGGCTGCGTCATCCGGATCGCGGCGGGGATGGACAATGTGGTACAGGCGGCTGGGCGCTGTAATCGGAGCGGAGAATTCGGACGGATTTGCCCGGTCTACATCGTCCGGCTCCGCGGGGAAAACCTCGGCCGCCTCCCCGAGATCCGGCAGGCGCAGCAGGCCGCGGAATGTATGCTGCTGCAGTTTCAGCAGAATCCGCAGAAGTTTGATTGTGATCCGACCGGCAGGGAGGCCATCAAAACCTATTATCAAGACCTGTATGCCGAGATGACGCAGGGGAGCCAAGATTATCCGCTGCCCAAGCTCAAAACCTCCCTCTTCCAGCTGTTGTCCTGCAATGGACAGGCTGAGGGGCACTGCGACACAGCGTCCCGCTATCTGCTCGTGCAGGGATTCCGCACCGCGGGGGAGCAGTTCCGCGTCTTTGAGGACAACACGGTGGATGTCGTGACGCCCTATGGCGAGGGGAAGAAACTGATTGAAGCGTTAGGCTCCCAGTTTGCTGCCTGGAACCTTGAAGAGCGTAGAAAACTTCTCCGCGACGCGTCCCGCTTCACGATTTCGCTGTATGAGTATGAACGCAAAAAGCTTGCGGACTGCGGGGGAATCTATTCCCTGTACGGCGGAGAGATTTTGGTTCTCCAACCGGGATTTTATTCTGATCAGACCGGTCTTACATCCTATGGGGATGTGAATTTATTTGAGGAGGTATGATATGATTTATCGAAATACTGTGGAGTTTGAGGTGACCGGCGACAACGCCCTGTTTTCCGATCCTGTCATGCGGGTCGGCGGGGAAAAGTGCTCCCTGCAGGTTCCCACCTACGAGGCGCTCAAGGGAATTTTGAGTTCTGTTTATTGGAAACCGACACTTATTTGGTTTATCGACGCAGTCCGGGTGATGAATCCGATTCAGACTGAGGTCAAGGGCATCCGCCCCATCAAGTATAGCGGCGGAAATGACCTTTCTTTTTACACCTATCTGCGCAACTGCCGTTACCAGGTCCGCGCCCACTTTGAATGGAATGAAAACCGGCCGGAGCTGGCGAATGATCGCAACGAGCACAAGCATCACAACATCGCCCGCCGCATGATTGAGCGGGGCGGCCGCCGGGACATTTTCCTCGGTACACGGGAGTGCCAGGGCTATGTCTCCCCCTGCGCGTTCGGTGAGGGGAAGGGGCACTATGACGACACCCCGGAGCTCGCGTTTGGGCTGATGTACCATGGGGTTACCTATGCGGACGAGGCCTATTCCCAAGAGACGAGAGACCACATGACCGTTCGCTTCTGGCGTCCTGTGATGCGCCGTGGGGTGATTGAGTTTTTGCGCCCAGAGCAGTGTGAGCTCGTGCGAAGGGTGCGGGAGATGAAATTTAAGCCGTTCGGCGAGGAACTCGGGAATTTCCAAAGCGCGGACGAGCTGGCAAGGGAGGTGGAATAGATGGGACTGCTTCAGGCTGCATACCGGACCTATGAGGCCTACTCCGACCGGGCAGGTTCCCTGCGGGATGAGGAAAAAGAGGCGCTCACGCCAATTTCCCACATCGTCATAAATGCGCAGATTGAGATCACACTGTCCAAAGAGGGGGTCTTTCAGAGCGCTCGGGCGGTGCCAAAGGGGGAGAACAAAACCATTGTGCCGGCCACCATTGAATCCGCCAACCGGGTTGGGGATAATTGCAGGGCTCATCCCCTTTGTGACCAGCTGCGCTATCTTGCCCCGTTCGGCGGCGATAAATTTGTGGCGTACCTTTCCCAGCTGGAGGAGTGGGCTGAATCAGACTTTTCCCATCCCACTGTGCGGGCGGTTTTTACCTACATCAAGGGCGGAACCATCCTGAGGGATTTGGCGAATGCTGATTTGATTGTGCTGGATGAATGCGGGGTCCCAGGCGATGGAAAGGTCGAGGGAACCGAGTACGCAAAGTGCTTGGTACGCTGGCGGGTGATTCCCGATCACCCCTCCGCTTGCTGGCAGAATCCCTCCTTGTTTGACTGTTTCGCCCGCCTGTATGCCTCCAAATATCAGGAGGAGCCCAAAGACCTCTGTATGATTTCGGGGCAGACGGATATGGTCTGTGAGATGCACCCCAAAGGGGTTGTAGCGCTCAGCTATGGGGCAAAGCTGATTTCGGCGAATGACAGCTCCGGCTTTACCTACCGAGGCCGTTTTACAGAGGCCCGGCAGGCGAGCAGCATTGGGTACACTGCTTCCCAAAAGGCGCACAGCGCACTGCGTTGGCTGTCAGTCAACCACGGCGTCATCTGGGGTGGCCGCACCTTCCTCTGCTGGAACCCGGAGGGCAAGCCGGTTCCCTCTTTGAATGTCCTGTGGACTTCCGAAGAAGAGGAAAAGAGTGACTTTGTCAGTTACCAAAATCAACTGAAGAAGACATTGGGCGGCTACGAGAACCAGCTCAAGCCGGAGGATGACGTGGTTGTCGCCGCACTCGACGCGGCCACCACCGGCCGGCTGAGCGTCACCTATTACCAGGAGCTCAAGAGCTCAGATTTTTTCGCCCACATCGAGCGCTGGTACACAACCTGTTGCTGGGACTGCGATTTCTATGGAATTCAATCCCCTCCTGTGCGCCGCATCGTCACCTTTGCCTACGGCACCGAGCGGGGCGACAGGATGGATGTGGAGGACAAGCTGTTGCGCGAGCACGCCCAGCGGGTGCTCAGCTGCATGATCGACTGCCGCCCGATTCCAAAGGACCTGGTGCGGGCGCTGGTTACACGGGCTGGAAATCCACTGGTCTACAATCACAGAAACCGGGAATCTCTTCTCACGATTACCTGCGCGCTTATCCGCAAATACCGCAATGACGACGCCTGCAAGGCAGACCGAGAACATCACTGGAAAGAAAACGAGGAGGAATGGAAATTGGCACTGGATACAACAAACAACGACCGCAGCTATCTGTTTGGACGGTGGCTCGCGGTGATGGAACAGGTGGAACGGAACACCTATGACAAAAAAGAGGGCCGGGAACCCAACGCCATCCGGATGCAGTCTGTTTTTGTCCGGCGGCCGCTGTATGCGTCCCGCATCATCACAGAGCAACTAAAACCTTATTTTGAAAAATTGCATCCCAACACGCGCATTCGTTATAGAAGGATTATCGAGGAAATTGTTGACATGCTCGACAGCAAGGATTTGGAGCTCGAAAAGAGCCTGGAGGACACCTATCTGCTGGGGTACTACCACCAGCGCAGCGCGCTGTTCCGCAAAAAAGACAAAGCATTGGAAACGGAGGAAGATTAGAATGGGAACACTGAAAAACAAAATTGACTTTGTGGCACTGGTCTCAGTCACCATGGCGAACCCCAACGGCGACCCGCTCAACGGAAACCGCCCCCGCACCAACTACGAGGGCTTCGGCGAAATTTCTGACGTGTGCATCAAGCGCAAGATCCGCAACCGGATGCAGGACCTCGGCAACCCCATCTTTGTGCAGTCGGACGACCGCAACGACGACGGGTGCAAGAGCCTGAGCGACCGCGCCAAAACGATGGAAAAAACCAAGGACAAGGAGATTTATGCCCGCACAGCCTGCGAAAAATGGCTGGATGTGCGCAGTTTTGGGCAGGTGTTCGCCTTTAAACAGGACAGCGTCTCGGTTGGCGTCCGCGGCCCGGTGTCGATCCACCAGGCGGTCAGCCTCTCTCCGGTGGAGGTGCAGTCGATGCAGATTACCAAGAGCGTCAACAGTGAGACGTCCGAAAAACGCGGCTCAGACACCATGGGCACCAAGCACTTCATCCGCTACGGTCTGTACAAAATCAAAGGTTCCATCAACGTTCAGCTGGCTGAAAAAACCGGATTCAGCGAGGAGGACGCGCAGATTGTCAAGGAGTGTCTGCGCACCCTGTTTGAAAACGACACCTCTTCGGCTCGCCCCGAGGGTTCGATGGAGGTTTACAAGCTGTTCTGGTGGGAGCACAACTGCGCCGGCGGGCAGTATTCCTCCGCCAAGGTGCACAACTCGGTACACGTAGCGCTGAAAGAAGAGGGTACTGTTCCCAACTGCCCACAGGACTATGTCTATAGGGTTGATTCGCTGCCCGGGCTAACCTGCGAGGAGATCGATGGAATATAGAGAAGAGGATTTCCTCCAGCTCTCCGGTCTCCAGCACTTCAAATTCTGCCGTAGGCAATGGGCGTTGATCCACATTGAACACCAATGGGCGGAAAATCTTCGCACAGTGGATGGCGCCCTCATGCACCAAAATGCCCATGACAAGGGGTTCCGGGAGAGTCGAGGGGATCTTTTAGTCACGCGAGGAATGAATGTGTTTTCAGCGAGCCTGGGCGTTTCTGGGGAATGCGATGTCGTGGAGTTTCACCGCGACCCTGCCGGAGTTCCTCTCAAAGGCCGGGAGGGGTTATGGCGCCCCTATCCGGTGGAGTACAAGCGGGGGAGCTTCAACGAACGCAGCGGGGATACCTTACAGCTCTGCGGGCAGGCGCTCTGCTTGGAGGAGATGCTCTGTTGTGATATTCCGGAAGGCGCCCTGTATTACGGCGAAACGCGCCGCCGGGTCACCATTTCCTTTACGGAAGAACTGCGCCAGGCGGTGCGGGATAATTTGCAGGAAATGCATCAGCACTACCAGCGGGGCTATACGCCCAAGGTCAAGCCGACCAAATCCTGCAACGCCTGTTCCTTAAAAGAAATATGCCTGCCCGGCCTGCTGGGCACCAAGGGCGGAGTGGCAGACTATCTTGCACAAGCGCTGGAGGAGATCCAATGAAACAATTACTCAACACCCTTTTTGTGACTTCAGAAGACATATACCTCTCACTGGATGGGGAAAATGTGGTGGCCAATCGGGACAAACAGGTTGTGGCTCGGTATCCTTTGCACACTTTACAAGGCATCATTTCGTTTTCCTATGCTGGCGCTTCCCCCGCGCTGATGGGGGCGTGCTGTCAGAGGGGAGTCAACCTGGCATTTTGTACGCCCAGAGGACGTTTCCTCTCCCGGGCCTGTGGGGAGAGCAATGGAAATGTTCTCTTGCGACGGACACAGTACCGGGTGGCAGATGACCCGGCGCAGAGCTGCCGGCTGGCCCGTACTATGATTTTTGGAAAGCTCTACAACTCTCGGTGGAGTTTGGAACGGACCCGGCGGGATCACGGATTGCGGATTGATGGTTCACAGCTTGAGGAAGCCAGCAATACCCTCCAAGGCCTGCTCCCAGCTGTGCTCGAGGAAACCTCTCCGGAACGACTTCTGGGTCTGGAAGGGGTTGGAGCTTCTGCCTACTTCGGCGTGCTGGACGAACTGATTCTGCAGGATAAACAGACCTTCTTCTTCCACGGAAGAAACCGCCGACCTCCCCTTGACCCAGTCAACGCCCTGCTGTCATTTGCCTACAGTCTGCTGGCAAACGACTGCGCATCCGCTCTGGAAAGCGTTGGTTTGGATTCCTATGTGGGGTTTTTTCACCGGGATCGGCCGGGGCGCGCCTCGCTTGCACTCGACCTGATGGAGGAGCTGCGTCCCTGCATGGCCGACCGGTTTGTAGTGACCCTAATCAACAATCGGATGATGAGGGCGGATTATTTTGACAAGCGGGAGAGCGGGGCAGTGCTGCTAACAGACGATGGGAGAAGAGTTTTTCTGAAGAGTTGGCAGGAAAAGAAAAAAGACATGCTGAAGCATCCCTATCTGCAGGAAAAGCTCCCGTGGGGAATGATTCCATATCTCCAGGCGCTTCTTCTCGCGCGGCACTTGCGGGGCGACTTGGATGCCTATCCGCCATTTTTATGGAAGTGAGAGACAATGCTTGTTTTGATTACTTATGATGTTAACACCGAAACGCCTGCTGGACGCAAACGGCTCCGCCAGATAGCGAAGCAGTGCGTCAACTATGGGCACCGTGTACAGTGTTCTGTGTTTGAGTGTTTGCTTGACGCAGCTCAATACCGGAGTCTACAGGCCAAATTGTGTGCTATTATGGATCCAGAAAAGGATAGCCTTCGTTTTTATTCTCTCGGCAAGAGGTATGAAAGCAAAATTGAATGTTTTGGGCGTACTGATGATTACCGTCCCGAAGATACGCTTATGATTTGAGTGCGAAGTACAAGTGAACAGACTTTCCCTGGGAGGTTCGCACCAAATTTAAACGTAAAAAATAGATCAATTTGCCCGAATTGTTTTTTAAAAAGTGATTCAATTAAAATGTTTTGTATAAAACGCATAGAGATTCTGTATTACAAAGATGTAGTTTATGCATTTTTGCTGTCGCTCCCCACAAGGGGAGCGTGGATTGAAATATTTGGGATGTGGTATAACAGGTCGAGTTCCGGGTGTCGCTCCCCACAAGGGGAGCGTGGATTGAAATGTTTCTCCTTTCGTCATTTTTCCGGATACTTCAAGTCGCTCCCCACAAGGGGAGCGTGGATTGAAATTACTACGCTTGGATGGATGATACCAACACAAGCGGTCGCTCCCCACAAGGGGAGCGTGGATTGAAATGCCGCCGCGGGAAATTAATTTTGCGCGGTCAGAGTCGCTCCCCACAAGGGGAGCGTGGATTGAAATGCCGTTTTCGTCCACTACGCAGAATCGCGCAGCGGGTCGCTCCCCACAAGGGGAGCGTGGATTGAAATGTCCTTGGACTTGTAGTCATTGTAGCGCGTGTTGGTCGCTCCCCACAAGGGGAGCGTGGATTGAAATTGTAGCCGATCAGATTGTGCCGCAGAAAGAAACGAGTCGCTCCCCACAAGGGGAGCGTGGATTGAAATGCGCCACAGGACTGCAGGATAAAATTTAACGGCGTCGCTCCCCACAAGGGGAGCGTGGATTGAAATCATGTATTTTCACCATCCTGTCCCAATTTCCAAATAGTCGCTCCCCACAAGGGGAGCGTGGATTGAAATTTCTTTGCTCGAGCTCTATTTGACCAAAAAGGCGGGTCGCTCCCCACAAGGGGAGCGTGGATTGAAATCCCGGATGCGCCGTAAACAGATATTGCCGTTGCACGTCGCTCCCCACAAGGGGAGCGTGGATTGAAATTACGCGAAATCGAAAACGACATAGCCCGCGCCCGGGTCGCTCCCCACAAGGGGAGCGTGGATTGAAATTATCAGCACCCGGGAGGCTTACCGCGCCTCTCGGGTCGCTCCCCACAAGGGGAGCGTGGATTGAAATTCAGGCGCGCGGATACTGGATAACTGACGACGTGTCGCTCCCCACAAGGGGAGCGTGGATTGAAATTCCTGTGTAGACGATGAACGTTCTTACTTTTTTCAGGTCGCTCCCCACAAGGGGAGCGTGGATTGAAATAGGATACTGCTGATATGGTGGAAGATATTGTCGGCGTCGCTCCCCACAAGGGGAGCGTGGATTGAAATCCCTTCCAAAGGTTTTTTTATTGGAGGGCAGAGTGGTCGCTCCCCACAAGGGGAGCGTGGATTGAAATAAATTCTGCCCGGGTGTGCAGCCTTTGCGCTGAGGTCGCTCCCCACAAGGGGAGCGTGGATTGAAATATCAACCGGAAGTTCCGGGAAGGGGTGCGCAAAGGAAGTCGCTCCCCGCAAGGGGAGCGTGGATTGAAATACCTCCCATCTGAAAAAGGATATAAAAATAGCACCGTCGCTCCCCGCAAGGGAGTGTGGATTGAAATACCAGCCATGGCAGAGGACGGTTCCAGACCTGTAGTCGCCCCCCTGTAAGGGGAGACGCCTATTTCGTATTGACTTGTGCGGGAAGCTGTGGAAACACCGCGGTTTATACCTAAAAATTGTGCGCGAAAAAAGGGCTGCGGTTTTGCGGGCTCTCCACAGTGACTATGCCGGAAAACTATCTGGCACAGTTCCCCACTCCCGATGAATCAGATTGCTGAGCGATTGACGAAACGCCAGAGCTACGCATTGCAGTACTTGCAGAACAGACACGGTCGGGTGAATGCTTTCCCCAATCGTCCGCAACCTAAAAGACAAACTGAAAAGCGGCCCGGTCAACTCTTTCTTTAACACATTCTTTGTACATGAGAAGGGGTTTAGGGTATCTGACCAATGTGTCTCCTGCGGAAAATGCGGGGGTATTCACTGAACAACATTGACCTTGTGGATGGAAAGCCAGTAAAGGAGGCTGTACACACTGTATGGCCTGTATCGGGGGTTGTCCTGCCGAGGCAATCGAGTACAAATTAAAATCAAAGGGACAGCAACGCCACTATACCATGGACAATTCTTTTTGCTGAGAAAGCGGGGCCGAATCCAATAAAGAGAGCACACCATTGAAATCAATTTTAAAAAATGCATTGGGTGTGGTCTGTGTAGAAAAGACTGCACTGCGGGCAACATTCTTGTTGAAACAAAAAATATAGTACAGGGCTCCATCAAGTGCGGGCATTGCGTTGTGGTTTGTCCCAAAGGTGCAGTCTTTATGACCTGTTTCGATGAACTGCCGATAGAAATGAAGGAGCCGGTGATTTTGGATTCCCAGATGCTGTTTGATGCCATCAGAACTAGAAGAAGTATTCGTCAGTTTACCAAACAGCCAGTGTCCCTGGAACTCATTGCACAGATCATAGAAGCTGAACACCTGACGCCAACCGGCGGAAACGCTCAGGATGTGTGTTGAGGGATGAGCTGGAAGAATTTGAAGAAATAGCGGTTCGGCTCTTCAGGTGTCTACACCCACTGGCCAAGTGAATCAATCCATTGACCAAACGCTTGGTGATCGATGATCATTTTTTCTTCAAAAAAGCTCCAACGCAATTCTGGTTCTGTCCCCAAATGCAGTGAACAGAGCGCTTGCCGCCTCCAATATGGCTCTAATGGCAGAAGCCTGCGGTTTAGGCGTACTGTACAGCGGATTTTTTGCCACTGCAGCGAACCGATCCCATGCCCTGCGCAACAAACTCGGATTCATGCGCAGGGACAGGGTTGTAACAACGCTGGTAATCGGTTATTCCGGCGTAACCGATTATCGGACTGCACAAAAAGACACTGCCTCTGTCCGCCTGTTTTGAGGGATATACATCTCGCTGACTCCATTTTGCAAATCTTCCATCTGTCAGGCCAGTCTTGTGAACTGTATGAATCCTAATTGTCCAGGAGCCTCTGAATGAAATTATGCCGCTGCGATAGCGTCTAACTTACAGCGGTGCTGGTTCCATGCGCCAGAGGAAGTCAACCGCTTTCCAAACGATGACGTGTGCATATCTTTGTAAATAAAAAATGAGGATGTAACGTTAGAGTACATCCTCATTTTTGCTGTTACCGAGATAGTTACGCAAGTAATCCAAAAAGATTTTTGTTGCCTTAGAAAACACTTGGTATTTTTTCCAGACAATACACGCAGATGACTCCAATTTAGGCGAAAAAGGCTTAAAACACAGATTGCTGTCGCCGGATACATTGATCAGTTTATCAAAGCAGAGCGCATACCCCAATCCCTCATCCACTAAAAGGGAAGCGTTAAACACCAAGTTGTAGCTGGCAACTATGTTTAATTGAGAGAGTTCTTTTTTTAACCACCGGGCCAGATACTGATCGTCTCCTCTTTGATGGGAAATAATCAGAGGCTTATCCCAAAGATCTTCGGGACAAATCACATCCCTTTGTGCCAGAGGGGAGTCCCTGCGCATGAGCACGCCCCAAGTGTCCTTCACAGGAATAGAAATAAAATCGTATTTTTGTGGATCTATCGTACTGTAGAGCAGGCCAAAATCAATCAATCCTTTATCCAGGTATTCAAACACAAATTCAGCATTGCCGCTGTAGATGTGATAGTGAATATCTGGATGTTGTTTTTGCAGTTTCTTAGCGACCTGGGCAAAAAAGCGGATGATATCGGTTTCTCCCGTGCCAATATAGATGTCGCCAAGAATCGTTTCATCAGAAAGCGAAATTTCGTTTTCTGTTTTTTTTACCAAATCTAATATTTCTTCCGCCCGTTTTCGCAGAATCATCCCTTCCTCTGTCAGAGTGACCTTGCGGGAGCCTTTGCTTCCCCGGATCAAGAGCTGTTTTCCGAGTTCTTCTTCCATCGCTTTGAGCTGAGTGGAAAGCGTGGGCTGGGAAAGGTGTAGTGATTCTGCCGCTGCCGAAATGCTTTGCTCCCTTGCCACAGCAAGAAAGTACTGTAACACACGTAGTTCCATTTGACCGCCTCCTTTGATTCAGTATAACACACCTATCTATAATTTTCAACTATGCAAACTTATAAAATATAAGTATTTGCTATTGTATGGGATAGAGCTTATACTGAAATTACCGAAAACAAGACCTATAAGGAGGTTTTTGCATGAAGAAAAAAGCGTGGTTTGCTTGTTGTTCCCTTTTGCTGCTCCTCTGTATCGCTGCTGGCTGTGGAAGGACAGCGGACAGACAAGCCAGCCAAATTGCAGCGAGTTCAGACTCTTTCATTGCGGAACAAGAGCAGAATGACGACGTTTCGCTCACTTCGCAAATCATTCGATTAGAGGACGGTTTTTTCGCTGTGCGGTATGATGGCGACGATGGATTTGACGCATTTCTTTCTCAGGGGGGAGCAGCGTCCGACAGCGAGGTCGTGGACTATTTGGCAAACAATATGCTTTCGGGTCTGAATGTTGGCGACCTGCTGGGCGATATTTTTGGATGCAGTACCCTTTCGGTACAAAGCCCGGAGGGGGACAGATTGTTTGGGCGCAACTTTGATTGGGAGAACTGCGAGGCCATGGTGGTGGCAGCTTATCCGGAAAACGGCTATGCCTCTCTCTCCACAGTCAATATGGATTTTATCAGTCAAGGCGCAGGGGGTGGTGCCGTTGGCCTGGCCCTGCAAATGGATGAGGTGAAAACCTTGGCCGCGCTGTATGCGCCTTTGGACGGTGTGAATGAGGCAGGGCTTGCGGTTTCTGTCAATATGATTCAGGATTCTGCTGCGATCGCACAGGATACGGACAAGCCGGATATCACAACAACAACAGCCATCCGCCTGCTTTTGAATCAAGCGGCCAACGTGGAGGAGGCTCTGGAGCTTTTGCGGCAATACGATCTGCACGCTTCCATGGGGATGATGATCCATTTCGCTCTTGCGGATTCCACAGGACGCAGCGTGGCGGTGGAATATGTGAACAATGAAATGGTTGTCATCGAAACGCCAGTGCTGACCAACTTCTACCTCGCTGAAGGGGAAAAACAGGGGATTGGAACCCAGCAGTCTCACGAGAGATACAATATCCTAACGAGGAGACTGAACGCATCTGAAACCATGGATATGCAGAATGTGCGGGATGCGCTGGACAGTGTGAGCAAGGATAATTTCGGGGAATTTGAGTCCACCGAATGGAGTGCTGTCTTCAACCAAAGCACCGGCGAAGCAAGATACTATCACCGGGAGAACTACCAAAAAAGCTATACGTTCCGTTTGAAATGAGGAGGTGCGGCATGGGGATTTGTTCTTACATCAGAGAAGAGATCCAGGTAATCCGGGACAGAGATCCTGCGCTCAAATCCGATTTGAAAGCGCTGCTTTACCCCAGCTTCAGGGCAATTTTACTGCACCGCATCGCACACCGGCTCTTTTCTAGCGCGCTGGCTATCCCAGTATGGCGCCAGAAAAACGGGAATTGAAATTCACCCGGGGCGACAATTGGCAAGGGGCTGTTCATCGACCGCGGTAGCGGTGTAGTGATCGGGGAAACGGCTGTGCTCGGCGACCACATCACACTGTATCAAGGTGTGACCTTAGGAAGAACTGGAAAGGAGACTGGAAAACGGCATCCAACTCTCGAAGATAATGTTATGGTCAGTGCAGGCGCAAAAGTGATCGGCTCCCTCACCATAGGGAAACACTCAAAAATCGGCGCTGGAGCTGTTGTACTCCGAGATGTGCCGCCCAATTCCACGGTGGTGGGCATTCCAGGTCGCGTGGTGAAGCAAAACGGAAGCCAAATCCCACAGCTGCAACATCTTTTCAATTCACAGCCGGAAAAAGCCGGAGGAAAAACAGATTTGTATCAAGTCCAGCACAGTGATTACCAGGCTGCTTATCAAAGCGGCGGGAAGGAGAATATCGCATGAAATACATTCACTTATTACGCGAACTGTATCACCTGAAAAAGAATGAACGCAAAACAAGAGAGCAGATGCAGGAATTGCAGCAAAAGAAACTCAGGAAACTGCTCTTTTATGCATGGGAACATTCCGCCTTTTACCGCAGAACCTTTGAAAAAGCTGGGATCAACAAAGAACAGCTTGCAGACCTTGCGCTCTCTGAGTTTCCCACCATTGATAAAACCGTCCTGATGGAGCACTTTGACGAGCTAGTCACCCTCCCGGATTTAAAACAGTCGGATCTGCGCAGGTTTGACGCCCAGGTGCAGGTGGACCGCAAACCGTATCTCGGCAAGTACCATGTGGTGCATTCCTCCGGCAGCACCGGAACACCCGGCTATTTTGTCTATGATAAAGCCGCGTGGAACAGCATGCTGCTGGGGATTGTCCGGGGTGCTCTTTGGGACATGAAGATGCCGCAGATTTTAAAGCTGCTGCTCGGCAGGCCGCGCATTGTGTATATCGCGGCAACGGATGGGCGTTACGGCGGAGCGATGGCTGTCGGGGATGGCATCGACGGGATCGGGGGCAGCCAGCTGTATCTGGATATCAAAACACCCCTTGCAGAATGGATTGAAGCGATTCAAAAGTTTCGGCCCAATATCGTCATCGGGTATCCCTCCGCAATTAAAATTTTGGGGGAGCTGGTGCAAAAGGGAGATGTGAAGGTCTCTGTTTCTCGCGTCGTCTCCTGTGGCGAACCGCTTGGCGCCGGACTTCGCTCCTTTTTGGAGCAGGCTTTCCGCTGTCCTGTGATCAACATCTACGGCGCCAGCGAATCTCTGGCGCTGGGCGCAGAGACAGGGACAGAGAACGGCATGCTGCTGTTTGACGATTTGAATGTCATTGAAGTGGAAAACGGTGTGATGTACCTCACCTGCCTCTATAATTTTGCACAGCCGCTGATCCGCTACCAGATTACAGACCGCCTGATTCTGAGGGAACCGGTTGACAGCAGCCCCTTCACCCATGCGGAAATTCTTTTGGGCCGCAGCGAGGAGCTTTTGTGGTTTGAAGATGGGGACGGGCATCGAGATTTCCTCCATCCGCTGGCAGTGGAAGGCTTTTGCATCCAGGGGCTGGTGGATTATCAGTTTCAGCAGACAGCTCCGGATACCTTTGAAATGCTGGCAGAAGTACCCGATACAGCCAAACGCCCCGCGGTACAGTCCGAGATGCTCCGGCAGATGCAGGGGATTTTACGGGAAAAACAGCTGGACTATGTGCAGTTTTCTGTGCGGTTTACGGATCAAATACTGCCCAATCCCAAGACGGGGAAAAAGCCGCTGATTAGAACATCGGATTCGTTTGAAATGGAGGAAGCAATATGAAAAAAGCTCTTCTTTCGGCAAGGAAGATTGTCAAACAGTTCGGCAGCGGGGAACCGGTGCTGAATCAGATCAGTACGGAAATCTATGCGGGCGATTTTACCATTATCATGGGGCCTTCGGGCGCGGGAAAATCCACCCTGCTCTATGCCCTCAGCGGGATGGATGACATCACCGCCGGATCGGTTTCCTATCAGGGCCGAGAGATCAGCCACCTGAAGGAAAGACAGATGGCGACCCTTCGCACAAAGGAATTCGGTTTTGTGTTTCAACAGACCCATTTGGTCAGCAATCTCACTCTATTTGAGAACGTGGCGGTGGCAGGGTATCTGAATAAAGCGCGGTCTGGAAAGGAGGTAGAAAAACGGGCGGATGCACTGCTTTCCCAAATGCATGTAGAGAGCGCAAAAAATCGGCTTCCAGCACAGACCTCTGGCGGGGAGGCGCAGCGGGCCGCCATCGCAAGGGCGATGATCAATCACCCGGGACTGTTGTTTGCGGACGAGCCCACCGGCGCGCTGAATAAACACAACTCAGAGGAAGTCTTAGATTTATTCACTGAGCTCAACCGGGACGGCCAGAGCATCCTCATGGTGACTCACGATTTGAGAGCGGCGGTTCGCGGCACACGAATTCTCTACTTGGAGGACGGGATGATTCTTGACGAGCTGTCCATGCCGCCCTATATCGGCGATGCAGCAAAAGAGCGGGAACAAAAGGTCAGCGAATGGCTCGCTTCTCTGGCGTGGTAAGGGGGGCTTGGTATGGAAATAAAAACTCTGTGGCGAGCAAACAGCAAGCGCCACAAAGGAAGTATTTTGGGCGTATTTTCCCTTCTGATTCTGGTATCCGTCTCACTTGCCACCGTCTTGTCGGTGTGGAGCAATTCCAGCCGTTTTGTCACAGATGAAATGAACCGGCTGGGATTTGGGGAGATGACCGCCTGGGTGTCCGGCCTTTCACAGCCGGATGAGCTGGCAGAGGAAATCACCTCTCTTGAGGATGTGGAGCGCGTGGGTGTGCAGAGTTTGATCTATTCCGAATACGAAATCGGAGAGCAAACCTCTGACAGCGAGGGACAGCTGATCACCTACGACCCACAAGTCTATCCCTATCAGATTTTCACCGATGATCTCTCCGGGCATCAGGAGGGAAACGCCCAAATCGCGCCGGGAGAAATCTATGTTTCCCCCTCGCTTTCCTCTATGTTCGGCGTACAAATTGGAGATGCCATCACCTTTCCCATTGGGCGGAACGGCGCAGATAAGTCCTTTGTGGTGAAGGGCTGGTTTGAAGATCCCTTCATGGGAAGCTCGATGATCGGAATGAAGAGCTTCTTAATCTCAGAGCAGGATTATAATGAGATCGCGGAGATGATTTCTGATTCCGGCCACAACGCATTGGCCCGCACCGGGTATATGCTTCACATTTTAAAAGCGGAGGACAGTGCGCTGAGTACAGCGCAGCTGAATGCTTCCCTCAATCAAAACACCAGTCTTGCAAGCTTTGCGGAGTTTACCCACAGTCGCGCGGCGCTGTCCGGGTTTATGCTGACACTGCAAAATGTTTTCACCGGGCTTTTGCTGGCATTTGTGGTGATCCTTCTCTTGGTTTCTCTGGTGGTGCTTTCCCACAGCATTGGCAGCACCATTGAGCAGGACTACCGAGATATGGGGATTTTAAAAACGATGGGCTTTACGGTTCGGAAGCTGAGAATCCTCCAGCTTTTGCAGTACCTGACGGGAATCCTGTCCGGGGTGGCAGTTGGCGTCCTCGTTTCCATTCCTGTTTCGGCTCTTGTCAGCCATATGACTGTGACAACCACAGGATTGCTGATTCCCACCGCACTTCCTGCTGGGCTCTGCCTTGTGGTTTTTCTCATGATTCTGTGCCTGCTCTGTGGTTTCATCTGGCTCAAAACCGGGAAAATAAAAAGCATTGCGCCCTACCAGGCGATCCGAGGCGGGGCGGAGCAGGCGGCAAAAGAAATAGGCAACACACTTCCGATTCGGAAAAGGGGATTGGGTTTTTGGCTGGCTATGCGCCAACTGCTCACCGGGAAAAAACGGTATGTCAGCGCCTGCCTTGTTGCTATGCTGCTCGTTTTCTTTGCCTCACTGCTGGGCCGGATCAACGTCTGGTTGGGGCCGAACGGAGAAGGGCTCATGGAGGCCTTTCACCCGGCGGACCTGCACATGGCCGTCCAACCCATGGGAGAAACCGGAATCGAGGATGTGGAGCAGACCATTGAGCAATACACATCGATTGCCGACCAGTACATGCTGGGCATGCCCAGCGTTTCGGTAAACGGAATCGATTACACAGCGAATGTCATCACCGATTCGCAGCGTTTTCATCTGTTGCAAGGGCGCACCTGCCAAAATCCCAATGAAGTGGTGTTGACCGAATTCGTGGCATCGGATTTGGGGGTGCGAGTCGGCGACACCATAACGGTGGCGGCATCTCTGGGCAGCGCCGAATACAGGGTGACCGGCATATATCAGTGCGCCAATGACATGGGCGCAAATATTGGGATGAACCGGGAGGGCTATGACCAGATCGGCGAGGAATCCCCCACCATGTGGTGCACCCACTATTTTCTCGCAGATCCCGAATTGCAGCCGCAGATCATGCAGGCGTTGGAAGATACCTATGGTGGGGATGTTTATCTCCATGAAAACTCATGGCCCGGCCTGTATGGAATTCTCTCCGCCATGCAGCTGATGATGATTTTTCTTTACGGAATTGTAGCGGTATTTGTGCTGATTGTCACCCTTCTGACTGCTGGCAAGCTGCTGTTTGCCGAGCAGAAGGATCTGGGGATCTATCAGGCGCTGGGATTTTCCTCCGGGCAGCTTCGATTTTCCTTTGCCCTTCGGTTCGGTTTGGCCTCCCTTTTGGGCAGTGTTTTGGGCACAGCTCTGAGCGCTGCCCTGACCGATCCATTGGTTGCATTCTTCATGCGTATGCAGGGTATCAGTAATTTTTCCTCTCAGCCGGGAGTGGAAAGTGTGCTGCTGCCCGCGACCGCAGTGGTTGTGCTGTTCTCAGCATTCGCCTGGATGGCAGCGGACAGAATCAAAAAGGTGCGACTTTCCGCACTGCTGACAGAGTAGTTGTTTTGTATATCTATAGATAAAACCTATTTATAATTATTATATATAAGTATTTGCTATTTTTATCCGTAGTTATTATACTGTAAGTGAAACAAAAAAGGGTTTTTCAAATTTATAGACAAGGAGCGATTTACAATGAAAAAACAAATTGCCGCTTTACTTGGCTTAGCACTCATCGTTTGTACGCTTTTGGCGGGATGCAGCAATTCTGCACAGCCGTCTTCCCCATCCACCCCATCTACCAGTCAGGTTTCTTCCTCTCAGGCGGGATCTTCCTCCGCCAGCGGGACCGCTGCGCCCAGCTCAGATGCCACCGAATTGGCGGTGCGTTTTGGAGATGATGGAGAACCGTTTGCTATGCATCTGGAGGACAACAGCACAGCCGCTGCCATCGCCGGATATGTTGGAACAACCGAGTGGCGGCTACCTGTGTACAGCTTTGACGAATCCGATGTGATGGAGTATTACAATATCCCCAGTCGGTATGAGATTCCCTCAAACGGCGCTGTGGTGACAGAGGCCCATGCGGGCGACGTTTTCTACTCCGAACCCAATCGGATCGTCCTGTACTACCACGACGCACAGATCAATGAAGAGTACACCAAAATCGGTACGTTTGACGCCACAGACGAGTTTGTCTCCGCAGTAGAAAACAATCCGGTTTTGGAGGGCTGGGGAAACCAAATTGTCCGAATCAGCGACAAAGCATAAAATACTGCGCAGAGAAGAGATGAAATCAAGAATATGCCGCAATACACTTCAACCCAGGCGATCCTTCAGAACCTAAAGGATGCCGGGTGCGACCCGAAAACTGTGGAACAGTTTCTCCTTCTCAGGAAGGCAGGGGACCGGAAAGAACAGTTGAAGCTGCTCTCTATCCACCGAAAACAACTTCTTGACAAGGTGCACCGGGAAGAAAAGCGCATCGACTGCCTGGACTACCTGGTTTATCAGATCAAAAAAGAAGCTTAATAGGCAAATTGACCAGCAAAGGAGACGATCTTATGAGCGATAAAAAAGAAATCAGACGGGGCTTTTACACCGGAGAACGTCCGCTTTTTCAGGGCAGCAACCTGAAAATCAACGATACGATTTTTGCGGAGGGCGAATCCCCGCTCAAGGAAAGCCGGGATATCGAACTGTACGGGAGTATGTTCAAGTGGAAATATCCCCTTTGGTACGCAAAAAACATCACGGCGAAAAACTGTACCTGGTTTGAAATGGGCCGCGCAGGGGTCTGGTACACCGATCACATTGCGGTAGAGGATTCCGCGATTGAAGCGCCGAAAAATTTTCGCCGGTGCCATGATGTGACGCTCAAACATGTATCCCTTCCCAACGCGGCAGAGACGCTGTGGAGCTGTGATGGCGTTAAATTGGATGACGTCACAGCAAAGGGAGATTACTTTGCCATGAACAGTGAGAACATGGTCATCCACAATCTGACCCTTTACGGAAACTACTCCTTTGACGGAGTCAAGAATGTGGAGATTCACAACTCCCGCCTTCTCTCCAAAGACGCTTTTTGGAACAGTGAAAACGTCACTGTCTACGACTCCTTTCTCTCCGGCGAATACCTGGGCTGGAACGCCAAAAATTTGACGCTCGTCAATTGTACCATCGAAAGCCTGCAGGGAATGTGTTATATCGACCACCTGGTGATGAAGGATTGCAGACTGCTCAATACCACACTGGCCTTTGAGTACTCCACTGTGGATGCGCAGATTTTGGGCGGGATCGACAGTGTCATGAACCCCTCCGGTGGGATCATTCGGGCTGAATGCATCGGCGAGCTGATTGTGGAAAAGGATAAGGTCGATCCGGAGAAAACGCAGATTCTTTGCAAAGCGTGTGTCGATCAGGACTGTGCCTAAAAGGAGGATTCCATGATTGGTTTTCTGCTTCGTGGGATTCTCATCGGGCTGCTGTTCGGCGTTCCGGCAGGTGCAGTTGGCGCTATGACGGTGCAGCGCACCTGGAGCAGTGGAGTCAAGGCAGGGCTTCTCACCGGGCTCGGTTCTTCGGTGGCGGATTGCTTCTATGCATCTGTTGGAGCTTTTGGGCTGACGCTGATTTCGGAGTTTTTGTTAAAAGGGCAGGATATCATCCACTGCATAGGCGGGGTACTCATACTTGCTATGGGAATTGGATTATTATTGAAAAAAGGCAGCGGCAGGGTAAAAGAAGCGGAGGCTTCGGACTACCTTCGGATGTTTTTTTCCTCATTTGCGGTGGGAATTACCAATCCGGCAGCTATAATTACCTTTCTTTTGGCCTTTTCCTGGTTTGGAATTACAGCAGAGACCGGGCTGCTCAAAGGAATTTTGTTGGTAGGCGGTGTGTTTCTCGGCACGTTCATTTGGTGGGGAATTTTGGCCGCAGCAACAGAAGCCCTCAAGAAAAAGGCAAAACAAATCGATCTCACCAAGCTGAATAAGGTTTTCGGCGCTATTCTGTCCTTGTTGGGAGCTGCGGTCCTGATTGGATTTTTCAGTGAGATCAGTTCGATGACATAAAGAGGATAACGGCATGAAAAAATTCGCAGTGATGCTGATGAACCCACTGTTTCAGCCAGATCACCATACGGAAATTTTTTAGACAGGCGATCTTGAAATCTGTATTTTTACAGTGCGAAATCCAGAAGAAGCGTTGCATAAAACAAAAGAGCTGATTGGTCAGGGCTTTGGCGTGCTGGAAGTATGCGGAGCTTTTGAACAGAAACAGGTTGACGAGATACAGCGAATCGCTCAAGAGAAACTCTGTATTGGGCGTGTGGCCTACACGCCGAAACAAGAGGAGGCGCTGGAAAGATACTGGATGTGATAAATAAAACTGGATGAAATTTATGGAAAGGAAGGGCAGAGAATGCTAAAAAACGTTTTGATCCTATCCACAAGCCTGCGCAAAAACAGCAATTCCGAAGCGGTTGCCAGCGCCTTTGCAAAGGGTGCACGGGATGCGGGGCATCGGGTACAGGAAATTTCACTGAGAGGAAAAAACATTGGGTTTTGCAAGGGCTGTCTGGTCTGTCAGAAAACCGGAAGCTGCGTCATTCAGGACGATGCGGTGGAGATTGCGCAGCGGATGCAGGATGCGGATGTCCTTGTATTCGCCACGCCGATTTATTATTACGAGATGTCCGGGCAGATGAAGACACTGTTGGACCGCGTCAACTCCCTTTACGGATCGGACTACCGTTTTAAAGAAATTTATTTTTTATCCACAGCCGCAGAGGATGAAAAAGGTGTGGACAGCCGGGCTATTGGAGGGCTGGAAGGCTGGATTGCCTGTTTTGAACGGGCGCGATTGTCGGGGTCTGTTTTTGCGGGCGGTGTAAACGAAGCCGGAGAGATAGAGGGCCATCAAGCGCTGCGGGATGCTTATCACATGGGCAGCAAGGTCTGAAAAGGAGGCGAGCAAGGATGAAAAAACTCTTTTCCATACTGGTAGTGTCGGTTCTTCTTTTTTCTCTCGCGGCCTGCGGTACGGTACAAAGCGGTCAACAGCTGGAGGATGCCTCCTCTCTTTCTGGTGATTCGGGGACAGTTGGGGAACAAAAGAGCGATGACAGCAGGGAGATACAGATAACGACTGGTTCAGGAAACAAAATGATTTTTCAGCTGAACCATTCTCCCGCAGCGGATTCCTTTTATCGCCAACTCCCATTATCTGTATCGGTAGAGGATTATGCTGAGAGTGAGAAAATATTTTATCCTTCAGAAGAATTGGATACCAGGAATACTCCATTGGCAAAAGGGCCTTCTGGGACACTTGCGTATTACGCCCCCTGGGGAAACATTGCAATATTCTATGAAGAGTGCAGGGGAGCCAGCGGTCTGTATGGCCTGGGAGAGGTTATCACTGGCGCTGAGTTTATTTCTGAGTTAACTGGTGAAATTCAAATTGAACTTGTTGATGCATCTTCCGCCTCACGCCCTGAAAACGCCTCCTCCCAGTCTGCGCAAGCTGCGATGGATTCCTCCACGGAAAGCGAGGGCGCAGGGCAAGCTGCTGATGGGAGCAATTCAGAGGAGATTGCAGCCATAAAAATGAAGGTACAGATTGGAAGCGACACCTTTACAGCGACTTTGGAGGAAAATGCAGCGGTTGACGCATTGGTACAGAGGATGAAGAACGCGCCTGTCACAATCCAAATGCGCGATTACTCCGGCTTTGAGAAGGTGGGTTCTCTCGGCGTCAGCCTTCCCGCCAGTAACGGACAGATCACAACTCAGGCGGGCGATATTGTTTTATACAATGGGGACCAAATCGTTGTTTTTTACGGTTCCAATTCCTGGAATTACACAAGGCTTGGAACTATCGACGACTTGACCGGCTGGAAGGAGGCGCTTGGAAACGGCGATGTGACGGTCACCTTTTCCTTGGAATAAGGGAGAAATAAAACAGCTTGGAGGAATCGCTTTGATTTTTGATTTTGATATGCCGGTGAATCGGCGAAATACCAACTCTCTCAAATGGGATGTTGCGGAGTATGAGCTCCCTATGTGGGTGGCGGATATGGACTTTCAGACTGCGCCGGAGATCCGAGAGGCTCTGCAGAGAAAGGTGACTCACGGGGTTTTCGGTTATTCAATCCTACCGGAAGAATGGAACGAAGCCTACATTCAATGGTGGAAAACGAGGCACGGCTTTCTCATGGAGCGGGACTGGCTGATCTTCTGTACAGGGGTTGTTCCCGCCATCTCCAGCATTGTGCGCAAGCTGACGACCCCAGCGGAAAAGGTATTGATTCAAACGCCGGTTTATAACATTTTCTTTCACTCCATTGTGAATAACGGCAGACAGGTGCTTGAAAGTCCCCTGCGTTATGACGGGGAAACCTATCAGATTGATTTTGATGATCTGGAGAGCAAGCTTTCCGATCCGCAGACAACCTTGATGATCCTGTGCAATCCCCACAATCCAGCGGGGATCGTCTGGGACGCTTCTACCTTAAAACGGATTGGGGAGCTCTGTGAAACACATCATGTAGTCGTGGTGTCCGACGAGATTCACTGCGATCTGACCGATCCGAACTGCCACTACGTTCCTTTTGCCTCGGTCTCCGATGCGTGCAGGGAAAACAGCATCACCTGTATGGCTCCGACCAAGGCATTCAATCTGGCTGGACTCCAGACAGCGGCCGTTTCAGTTCCCAATAAACTGCTGCGGCACAAGGTGTGGCGGGGATTCAACACCGACGAGGTGGCAGAGCCCAACGCCTTTGCAGTGGAAGCCGCAGTCGCTGCTTTCACAAAGGGGGAGGCCTGGCTGGATGCGCTCCGCGCTTACATCTATCAAAACAAACGGTTCGTGGCCTCGTACATCGAGCGTGAAATTCCAGATGTCAAACTTGTTCCTTCGCAGGCTACCTATCTTTTGTGGCTGGATTGCAGCAGATTGATCGGTTGTGCGGTGGAAGCGGCGGATTATTTGCGCAGGGAAACCGGCTTGTATCTGTGTGAGGGCAGCCAATACGGCGGAAATGGAGAAAATTTCCTGCGGATGAACATCGCCTGCCCGAAATCTGTCTTGCAGGATGGCTTAGAACGGCTGAAAGCGGGCTTGTCCGCCTATGAAGCGTGGGCGGCACAACAATGCTGATACGAACGAAACAGGAGGAATGGACAATGTCTCAGAAAGAACAATACACCTTTGTTCTCAGCGATCGAGTGGAACGCACACATGTGTCTTATAAAAACCGCTATGGTATTACGTTAGCAGCAGATTTGTACACAGCAAAAGGATTGGACCCTGCACAGAAGCATCCGGCACTGGTGATCGGACCGCCCTACGGGGGTGTGAAGGAGCAGGGGCCCGGCGTTTATGCCAATCAGTTGGCCCAACGGGGATTTGTAGCGCTGGCCTTTGACCCTGCTTTTATGGGGGAGAGCGGCGGTGAACCCCGCCATGTTTCTTCCCCTGACATTTTCGCGGAAAATTTCAGCGCAGGGGTAGACTACCTTGGCGCCCTGCCCTATGTGGATCGGGAGAGGATCGGGGCTATCGGCATCTGCGGCAGCGGCGGTTTCGCCCTTTCCACTGCGCAGGTAGACACACGGATCAAAGCAGTGGCTACTGCCAGCATGTATGACATCACCGCCGGGAGCCGTATGCCCTTCACAACACCAGATCAGCTGGGAGAGCTGCTGGCTGATCTGGGACAGCAGCGCTACAGGGATTTTGAAAATGGAGTGCCGGAATATCTGCCCGCTTTCCCGGAAGAACCTGTTGAAAAAGTGCCGGAAGGGCTAGACTCGGTGAGCGCAGAGTTTTTCAGTTACTATGGCACGAAACGGGGGCATCACCCCAATGCTCGAGGAAATTTTACAACCACCAGCATGCTGGCAATGCTAAATTTCCGTTCCTTGGATTTTGTAGACCAGATTTCTCCCCGTCCCATCCTGTTGATTGTGGGAGAAAATGCACACTCCAAGTTCTACAGTGAAAACGTCTACAAAGCGGCAGTTGAACCCAAAGAACTGTATGTGGTTCCCGATGCCATACACATTGATCTGTATGACCGGGTGGATAAAATTCCATTTGACAAGCTGACGAATTTTTTCCTTTCTGCTTTTCACGATGCGAACGAAGCGGCAGGGCAGGAGATAGGATGAAAATTCTAGTTCTAAGCGGCAGCCCCGTCCGAGAGGAAATACTGCTGCTGGGATAGGGATGTTTGCACGGGAGCCAGAGAAAACGGACACCTCGTTACAATTGTGGATGTATGTCAAAAAAATTGTCGGATGTCTGTCCTGTGAGTATTGTCACACAAAAGGTGAGGGCAGGTGTGTCCACTAGGACGATATGCAGCAGGTTTATCCTCTGCTGGATGCAGCGGATATGCTCGTATTGGTTTCACCGGTTTGGTATCACGGATTTGCAGGCCAACTGCAATGCGCTGTAAACCGAATCTGAAACATTTGGGAAAAGCAGCGTTGATTCTCAGCTCCGGCAGTGACGATGTGTACGGCGGAGTGATCTATGAATACCATGGAGTATCTCGAATTAGAGAATTTGGGTGTGTTTACTGCTTGTGGCGAGCAGAACAAATCCTTGGAGAATGGTATGAGTTCGAACAAATACTACATTGAAATGAGGGCTATTCGTTGTGATGAATCTACAGCAATTTCTAAACCATTTAAACAGCGGGAAAACCGTCTTTGCGGGTTCACAGGAACACCAGTATATGTGCAAGCTTTCTCAGGACGCCTTGCGATTGACCGCAAAGCTAAACAATTTCTATCATACCCCGGCAGAAATCCGCGAAATTTTTGCAGAGCTAATCGGCAAGCCGGTAGATGACACCTTTGATCTGTTCCCGCCGTTTTATACCGACTGTGGAAAGAATATCACCATTGGGAAAAATGTGTTCTTTAACAGCGGGTGCAAATTTCAGGATCAAGGAGGGATCGTGATTGATGATGGAACACTGATCGGACACAACGTGGTGCTGGCCACATTGAACCACGGCTTTGCCCAGGAAGAGCGTCATGATTTGCTCCCTGCTCCTATCCACATTGGAAAAAATGTGTGGATCGGTTCTAACGCAACGATATTGCCCGGCGTTACCATTGGGGACGGCGCTATCGTAGCGGCTGGCGCAGTTGTGGCAAAGGATGTTCCAGCCAACGTAGTGGTGGGAGGTGTCCCGGCTATAGTCATTCGTTCTATTCATGAAAGGGCTAAAACAAGCGCCTTTTTAGATCGGATGCAGAGCGCAGCGCAATAATCGCGTGTGGCTGATCGAGAGGGGGAACGGTTTTACAGGATTTGGAGAGAGCAGTGAACCTTCTGAAGCATGAGTGTTGTGCAAAGGGGAAACTACTGTCACCAGTGACGCCCGTGGGGGATACGCTTTGGTGCAGTTTTTATCCAGTAACATGCAAAAAAGATTTTACTGCCGCGGACCGTGTTGTGGGAAAAGCAGCTGATTTACTGTTCACTCCTGTCGGAATCAAGGGAGGGCTATGTCAGTGAGCAGGCCATCGTTTGCTGTCGATATGACCTCAATGATCCCGAAATTTTAACCGAGGCGCAAATAAAAATCTGCTCTTTTGATCTGTGCGTTTCTCAAACGAAAAGCCCGGAAGAGGTACTGCGGTTCATAAAAAATGTCTTGAGGCAAATACAAACTATTTCATTGGAGGTTTTCAAATGTTTGGTGAATTTACATACTGCAATCCTACTCGTATTTATTTCGGCAAAGAGGCTTTACAGGGGCTTCGACAGGAACTCGAAAAGTATGGCCCAAATGTTTTGCTCTGTTACGGCGGTGGATCGATTCGAAAAAATGGAATTTACGACCAGGTGAGTGCAATTTTAAAGGAGTGCGGCAAGACAGTGATTGAGGATGCGGGCGTGATGCCGAATCCTACCGTACAAAAGCTGTATGAGGGCTGCCGATTGGCAAAAGAAAATGCTGTGGATTTGATTCTGGCGGTAGGCGGAGGTTCTGTCTGCGACTATGCCAAGGCAGTTTCCGTTTCAACCTATTGCGAAGATGACCCTTGGGAGAAATATTATCTTCGCATGGAGGAGGTGGACAATGCCATCCTTCCGGTTGGCTGCATTCTGACAATGGTGGGGACCGGATCGGAGATGAACGGTGGCTCGGTCATCACAAACCATGAGCAAAAACGCAAGATTGGGCATGTGTTTGGAGACAATGTATTCCCGAAATTCTCAATTTTAAATCCGGAATTCACCTATACCCTTCCTCCATACCAAATGACAGCGGGATTCTTCGATATTATGTCGCACATTCTGGAGCAGTATTTTTCCGGTGAGGATGACAACACCTCGGACTACATTGCCGAGGGCCTTCTGCGCTCCCTGATCCACTCCTCTCGCATTGCCATAAAAAATCCAACCGATTATGAAGCGCGCAGCAACATCATGTGGATTGCGACTTGGGCGCTGAACACGCTGATTGCAAAGGGAAAATCTACCGATTGGATGGTGCACATGATCGGGCAGTCCATCGGCGCATACACAGATGCTACCCACGGTATGACCCTTTCCGCTATTTCCATTCCGTATTATCGATACATTTGTCCCTATGGCCTGCAAAAGTTCAAACGGTATGCAGTCAACGTGTGGGGCGTGGAAGCGGCTGGAAAAACAGACGAGCAAATTGCCGCAGAAGGTCTTGACTGTATGGAGGCTTGGATGAATGAGATTGGGTTGGTGATGAATATAAAAGATCTGGGCGTCACAGACGATATGATCGAGGGTATTGCCCGTGGCTCTTTCCAAATGGAGGGCGGCTATAAAATTTTGACTCACGATGAGATCCTACAGATTTTGAAAGAAAGTTCAAGATAATCACTGCTTTGATAAACCATGCGCTACCATGGGCGATGTACTCCAAACGTCTTTGCCGATTGCTGTCTTTATTCCATGCTCTTCAAGATATCGTTTGATTTTTTGCACGCCATTGCCCTATAGATAGAAATCAAAAATTTTTCGTACGATCTCGGCTTCTTCAGGAACAACTATTAGCACCCCATCTGGACCTTTGGTGTAGCCCAAAAAACTGAGAGTGGTTGAAAATTGTCTTCCCGCTGCGCATACGTGCCCGGATGCCGAATTTAATATTTTCGCTTTTGGCAGAGCTTTCTTCCTGAGCCATGGCAAGGAAAATGCTGAGTGCACTGTCATTCATCTTCATGGTATCAATATCCTCCATTTCTGCATACAAACCAATGTTCATTTGTTTTCACTTCCTTATCTGTGTTAGTGTTTCGACTGTATCACGTTCGAATTGGCTTAATGATTTTATAAGTACCAAATCAAATAACCCCTTCTCACTGTCAAGAATCATCTGAGGATATCCCGGTCTGTTTTTAGGTCTTAAAGCAGAACCAACATCAGAATAAATTTTTACAAACTGCCAGTTGGGGTTTTCTCGGATGATTGTTTCAAAGTAAAATTTTTGTATTTCAAGACTTCCAAATTGTTCGGGATGATTCGTGCTGACTCGGCAGTAGGCTGCAACCCGCAATTTTTCTTGCTTGTGAGAGAACGTAATCGTTTTCGGTGTCATAAAAAGCCCTCCATGCCAAAAGTATAGCATGAAGGAAAATTTTCTGTTTGATAACATGAAAAAAAGCTGCATTTTGATTTCTCAAAATGCAGCTTTTAACTTGTCAACAGGTAGCAAAAAAGATGCCGGCGGAAAATTCTGATTTGGACTTGAACCCGCAAAAAGTTAGTAATGTCAGCAAACCGATGTGAGAGTGTTTGCAGCGATATAGAACTTGCTCCAACGTGTCTATGGACTATAAAAAAATTTTAGTAGGAAGTTCAACTCTCACACAATACAGAATCATCAAAATGTGAGAAGCCGATATTGTCAGCAATCAAACACTTTCAAAAGAGCTTAGGTTGTTTTCTGTAAAAATACGGTCCACACATACTCTCGTGCGTTTTAGAATAAGTCCATGAGAAATCACCTGCGGTAACCGTCACATCTATAAATTGCTCCAATAATTCGGCTGAAAGATTTTCGGCATTTTGTAATTTGTATGCAATATTATCACAATTGCTGATAATCACACATGTGCTTTTATTTTCCTTGTTAAACAATATTTTTGCATTTTCTTCTGTTTCACACTTCAAATATTCAAAACTGAAAATATGCCAAAGAAACGATGTGAACTTACGAGTATCCAAACATAATTTTTTAATTTCTTTCAAATTTTTATCAAGAGGAGAAAAAGCTGCTACCCATTGCTTTTTGTATGCTGTAGTTTCCTTTTTACTTAACGGATAATACTGAATATTCAGATTTTTAAATATAGTGATAAATTCCTGCTTCGTTTCTTCTGAATCAAAAAACTGTTGTTTTTTGTAATCAGTTTTTTCTTTTATGATTCTAATTATTTCCCAAAAACGAGGCGGCTCATACATTATTTCTTCCGGCTTTTCAGGTAGTAGCCACTTCATTTCCTCACACCAAAACCGAATACAAATGAAACCATCAGGTATATTTTCAGGTATATCTTTAATTTCATATTTGTCGCACTGAAAGTCGAATTGAAATAATCCGATTGCAATTCGCGGATCGGGGCGGTCATCTATAAAATCGTTTTCTGCCAACTCTTCAATTGTCGTCAGATTTTTAGGAGGATATTCCAAATAGGTTCCGCAAACCAAATAATATCCGCCGCAGGGGCAAGCCCCTTTTTTGCTTACTCCAATATGTTCGATTTCACAACATTCGGGTGTGATAGCAAAAGCATCAAAAAACTCTCTTTCTTCTGCGCTTAATGTTTTACAGTATTCCGCAAAATTTCTGTTTGCTTGATTATCGATCTTTTTATAATGGGAATAATACTGTCTCGTCTTCTCAATATTAACAGCAATTTTCCAATCTCCATATCGCGCTATTTTCATAGTATCCTCCTACACTACCTTATATCATAATATCATAATTCATTGAGTTGAACAAGTTTTGAAAAAACAGCACTAAATTAATCAGTATCGTTTATCTATAAAGAGGTAGCAAAAAAGATGCAGCTTTGACGCGAGAATTAAAACTGCAAAAAAAGAAGTACCCCGAATACGCGTCTGCGTACCGAGGTACTCGGTTAGGTTTGCGCTACAAAAAAATGCCCACTGTAGACGCGAGCAAAAGGCAAAATAAAAACTGAGCCCCGAACGCGACTTGCACGTCGAGGCTCTCGACTGGGTTTGCGCTACAAAAAAGATACCCGCAATAAACGCGAGAACTATGCCCAGAAAAAGAAAAGAGTCCGAACGCGGCTTGCGTCCAGACTCAGTCTAGTGGTACGCCCGACTGGATTCGAACCAGCGGCACATGGCGTCGGAGGCCATTGCTCTATCCAGCTGAGCTACGGGCGCATATTTAGTTGTCTAGGGGAGGAATCACTTTCGCACGAAAAAACTGATTTGTTGGAGACGATTACTCCATTCACGTTTTAGCGCCTAATTATTATATCATATTATTTGGAAAAAGAAAAGCCCTAATTTATAAAATATTTTTTGAAAAAAGGTCTTGACAGTCGAAGGTAAGCATGATATAATAAT
>EQ973344.1:1462028-1560487 GCA_000158655.1 [Clostridium] methylpentosum DSM 5476 | reverse complement strand
GCACCGCCCAGCTACCCAATCAAAAGTGGGGAACCGACATATTGAAGGAGTTATTTTTTCTACTCTCCGGCTTCCACCTTTGTAGAACCATGGGCATAGCCCATGATTTTCGTTACACAAAAAAGCTGACGCCGCTTCAAAAGCGACGCCAGCTGGCCTAATTCTGCGTTTTTCTAAGCCTGGGGCTTTTATTCTCTGTCCGTTCCCTCTGGTGCACTGTACTTTTTCAAGAGGGTGGAAGCCTTTTATAATATCCGCGTTCAGCTGGTTGCACTGCCTAAGGCAGCCGACAGGAACTCTTGTGATTGACAAAGTCACCGGCCGCTTTCCCACTTCATGTGTGTCCGGTATGCGCTTGGGCCCGTCACATTACGCGTGCATCCGCTGCTTGGCGCTTTCCTTTTTCGAGGTTTGTTGCTGCATCGCCTGCTTTTCCTCCCGCTCGCGCAGGGCGTCCTTGGCAGTGGACAGCATGAGTTTAAGGCGGTTTTCCTGGTTGACGCGGGTCGCGCCGGGGTCATAGTCAATCGCGACAATGTTGGCGTTCGGGTTGTGGTTGCGGATCTTGCGAATCATCCCCTTGCCCGCGATGTGGTTGGGCAGGCAGCCGAACGGCTGGGTACAAACGACGTTCTCGGTGCCGCTGTGCACCAGCTCGACCATCTCAGCGGTGAGCAGCCACCCCTCCCCCATTTTGTTGCCGTAGCCAATGTAGGGTTTGACCATTGCCTTGATGGTCTCAAAATCAGCCGGGGCGGTGAATTTATCGCTTGCCTGGATGCTCTCGATGAAAATTTTCTGGACATTTTCGAGGTACTGCTTAAATTTGGAGACGACAAAATGCTTGATTCTGCTCCCTCCATAGAGCTCGACATCCACAATCCTGTTGTCTGCCTTAAAAATAATGAAGTCGAGAAGCCCGGGGACAACGACCTCCGCTCCTTCGTCAAAGAGGAATTTCTCAAGATCGTTGTTTGCGAGCGGCGAATATTTGACGTAAATCTCCCCGACAATCCCCACCTTGACCTTGTTAGTCTTGACAATCTGAATGGTGCTGAAATCGGCGACCATCTCGTCAAAGTTCTTTTTCATGATCTTTTTTCCAAACCCGCTGCTGTGGCGGTAGGCCTCCGACAGGCGCTTCACCCATTTGGCTACCCGTTCGTCGGTCTGGCCCTTGACCACCTCGTAAGGGCGTAGCTGGTTGGAGAGGAGCATGAGCATGTCACCGTAGAGCAGGGCGGACACCATCTTGACAACGAGCGGAATACTGAGCTTAAAGCCGGGATTTTTCTCCATGCCGGAGAGGTTGACTGACACGACGGGGACATTTTCAAACCCGGATTTTTTGAGCGCCTTGCGCAGCAGGTGGATGTAGTTGGAGGCGCGGCAGCCGCCGCCTGTCTGGGTGATAAAGAGGGCGGTTTTATTCACGTCGTACTTGCCGCTTTTGAGCGCGTCGATAAACTGGCCGACAACGAGCAGGCAGGGGTAGCAAGTGTCGTTGTGGACGTTTTGCAGTCCCTCCTGCACAATGTTGGGGTTGTTGGTGGTGAGCAGGTCACAGTCATACCCCTCGTTGATGAGGATGTTCTTGATCAGCTCAAAGTGGATGGGAAGCATGTTGGGGATGAGCAGTTTGTACTCGCTCTTCATCTCCTTGGTGAACAGCAGCCTTCCATCTTTATCGTACGTTAATTTTGCCATAGTGATCTAACCCTTCCGTTTGCGTTCTTCGATTGCGGCAAACAAGCTCCGGATGCGGATTTTCGTCGCACCGAGGTTGTTGATTTCATCTATCTTAATCTGGGTGTACAGCTGTCCGTGGCTTTCGAGGATCGAGCGCACCTCGTCGGTGGTGATCGCATCGACGCCGCAACCGAACGAGACGAGCTGAACAAGGTTCATGTTGTCGTGCTTGCTGATCTGCTCCGCCGCTGAATAGAGCCTGGAATGATAGGTCCACTGGTTGAGGACGCCCGTCTTGGGATGCACATCCCGGAGGGCGACCGCATCCTCGGTGAGGACAACCGCGCCGTAGCCCGCGATCAGCTTGTCGATGCCGTGGTTGATCTCAGGGTCAATGTGATAGGGGCGGCCGGCCAGGACGATGATCTGGTATCCGTTTTGATTCGCGTAGTCAATTGCCTGTTTGGAATAGTCGGCAATATCCTTTTTGTAGGCCTCATAAGCCTGGTAAGCCTTTTCGCAGGCGGCTTTGATCTCCGCCTTGCTCACTTCAAAATATTTGCCGAAGATAGCGGGCGCCTTTTTGAGGAAGTCCTTGCGGCGATCAATGCCGACATAGTCCATGATGTAGGTGATCTTTTTGACCGCGCTGACATTCGCCTCGATGACCTCGGGGTAATAGGCGACAACAGGGCAGTTGTAGTGGTTGTCGCTGTTGTGCTCATCAAAGTTATAAGTCATGCAGGGGTAAAAAATCCGGTCCACCCCCAGATCGAGCAGCGCCTCAATGTGCCCGTGCACCAGCTTGGCGGGATAACAGACGGTGTCCGAGGGGATGGTGTGCTGCCCCTTCACATACAGCTCGCGGTTGGAGCGGGGGGACAGCACAACTTCAAAGCCGAGCTCGGTGAAAAACGCATTCCAGAACGGCAGATTTTCGTACATGTTTAATACGAGCGGGATGCCGATTCGTCCGCGCTTGCCCCGCTTGGTTGGCAGCGAGGTCAGGTAGTTATATTTGTGCTCGAACATGTTGTATTCGATGTTGTATTTGCTGTTTCCGGTAAACCGCTCGCACTTGTTGCCCGATATGTAGGTCTTGCCGTCGGAGAATTTGTTGATCGTCAGGCGGCAGTGGTTTTCACAGTGCTGGCAGGTGGTGGAAGTGACCTTGTGGGTGAACTCTTTGAGCTCCTCAAGGGAGATCATGTTGGGCTGCTCCTTGGCGTTGTTCATCGCGTAGAGTGCGCAGCCGTAAGCGCCCATCAGGCCGGAAATTGGAGTGCGCAGGACGTTGACTTTGAGTTCCTTTTCAAACGCCCGCAGCACCGCGTCGTTGAGGAAGGTGCCTCCCTGCACGACGATGTTCTGCCCCAAATCCTTGGGGGAATTGGCGCGGATGACCTTGTACACCGCGTTTTTGACAATGCTCACCGAAAGGCCGGCTGAGATGTCGCCAATCGTTGCGCCCTCTTTCTGCGCCTGTTTGACCGAAGAGTTCATGAACACGGTGCAGCGGGAACCAAGGTCCACCGGAGTTTTGGCGAACAATCCGAGCTTTGCAAACTCCTCGACCGAGTAGCCGAGTGCTGTTGCAAATGTCTCGAGGAAGGAGCCGCAGCCTGAGGAACACGCCTCGTTGAGCATGATGCTGTCGACTGCATTGTTCTTGAGCTTAAAGCATTTCATGTCCTGCCCGCCGATATCGATGATAAAGTCGACGTTTGGCATGAAGTATTTGGCTGCGGTGAAGTGGGCCACGGTTTCCACCAGTCCGAAGTCGAGGCGGAAGGCGTTTTGAATCAGCTCCTCGCCGTAGCCGGTTACTGCGCTGCCGCGGATGGCGATTCGGTCCCCGGCCGCCTCATAGATGTCGATGATCGCCTGACGGACAATCGGGACCGCGTTGCCGCTGTTGGAGCTGTATTTCTGATACAGAATGCCTCCGTCAGGGGTGATGAGCACGATCTTGGTGGTCGTCGAGCCCGCATCGATGCCGAGATAGGCATCTCCCTCATAAGTAGCGAGATCCACATAGTTAATTTTTATCTGGTTCTGACGCTCAAGGAACGCCTGATATTCCGCCTCGTCCACAAAGAGCGGCTCAATGTTGGTCTGCACCGATTTTTTGCGTTCCTTTTGCAACGACTTGATGATCTGCTGCAAATCGCAAGGCTCGGTTGTCTCGGAATACACCGCTGCGCCGAGCGCGATGAAGTACTGCCCGTTTTCCGGGAAAATGGCGTGCTCCTCGTCGAGGCCGAGCGTTTCGACAAAGCGGTTGCGCAGGCCCTGGAAAAAGGTGAGCGGTCCGCCGAGAAAGATGACCTTGCCCTCGATCTCCCTGCCCTGTGCGAGCCCGCCGATCGTCTGGCTGACAACCGCCTGGAAGATGCTCGCAGCAAGGTCGTTTTTCTTGGCTCCCTGGTTGATGAGGGGCTGGATGTCCGACTTGGCGAACACGCCGCAGCGGGAAGCGATGGTGTAAAGCTTTTCGTAATTCAGCGACAGCCGGTCGAACTCGTCGAGGTCCACGCCGAGCAGAATAGCCATCTGGTCGATGAACGCCCCGGTGCCGCCCGCGCAGCTCCCGTTCATACGCACCTCGGGCACGCCGGACAAAAAGAGGATCTTTGCGTCCTCCCCGCCGAGCTCGATGATGCAATCCGTGTCGGGATAATACCGTTTGACCGCCATCTGGGTGGAGTAAACCTCCTGCACAAATGGGATGTTGTTTTCCTGGGAAAGGCCGAGGCCGGACGATCCGGTGACCGAGATACGCACCGGCGCGCCCTTGGTGATTTCCCGGTGAATATAGGTAAGCAGTTCGGTCGATTTCTCCCGAACTTTTGCTAAGTGGCGATCGTAGGACTTGTAGACCATTCGGCCATCCTGATCCAAAACCGCACATTTAATTGTTGTTGAGCCTACGTCGAGCCCGATTTTGTAACTTGGCACTTTCATTCCTCCGATTGGAACCATGTCGATTCATTGATTTATTATACTATATTAGTAGATTTTTGTCATCTGGAAAATATGAATAAATCAGCTAAACTATGTCAATTTGTGAATTTTAATTGAACACGCAACTGTTAAACTATTATAGCAAGACTGGAAGGAAATAGCAAGGTGAAAACTGTCCAACAATTGCGCAAAATAGCCATAGCTTCCGTTGGAAAAAGCTATGGCTATTCTTTTATTTCTTTATTTTCCAGTGCTGCCAAAGCCGCCCGCAGCGCGCCCGGTTTCACCGAGCTGATCGACCTCGGTGAACTCCACAGGAACCACCGGAGTGATCACCAGCTGGGCGATTCGGTCGTTGGGCTCGATGGTGAAATCCACCTGGGAACTGTTTTGCAGCCCCACGATAATCTCTCCACGGTAGTCGCTGTCAATGACTCCGACGCAGTTGGCAGGGGTGATGTTGTGTTTGATCCCCAGGCCGCTGCGCGCAAACACAAGCGCGACCAGCTCGTTGGAGGGGAGTTCTATGGCAAGGCCAGTCGGAATTTTAACCGTCTCCCCCGCGCGAATCACAACCGGCTCACTGATACAGGCATGCAGGTCGCAGCCCGCGCTGCCTTCGGTTGCCCGCCGGGGCAGAACTGCATTGGGATTGAGCTTTTTGATGTTGATCTTCATCGCTGCACCTCGTTTAATAGCATTTGCTCCAGCCGCAGCTTTTGCAGATGTTGCAGCCGCCCTCAAATGCGAGGGACTCGCCGCACTGCGGACAGAGGATTGTTTTTTTGTTGATGTTTTCCACTTTTTTCGGCTTCTCGCTCTTTTTGACAACAGGCTTTTTCGGCTTTTCCGCGAGGCCGAGCTCCGCCTGCACCTCGTTGTACATGTCGAGCAGCGCGTTGCCGACTGCCATCGGGCAGCAGGAGCCCTTGGAAGTGTCGTTGCGGGTCGCCTTGCGCACGGTGTAGGAGGGGCAGGAGCCTGTGCTGTTGAGCTGATCGATAATAGTGTAGATATCAATGCCGCCCCGCGCGCTGATCGAAATCATGCGGGAGAGCCCGATCATAAAGTTGTTGCAGCCGCCGGTGCTCCCTTTGCTCAGGTAGGTCTCGAGCAGGGCGCCTGTCTGGGTGTCAAACAGGGCGATGCAGTGCAGACTGCCGCAACCGGTGATGAGCTTTCTCTTTTTACCCACCACCTCGTCATTGACTTGGATGATGTCCCCGCGGCCAAGGCCTTCGCCCGCGATGACAGTGTCCTTTTTGCTGCTGTCGGTCGTGAGGATGCCGGTGCGCTTGCAGCCGTCACGGAAGATGGTGATCCCCTTGAGTCCCTGGTCGTAGGCGTACATGTAGAGGTCCTCAGTCTCTTCCACTGTGAACTGGTTAGGCACGTTGACCGTCGAGCTGATCGAGGCGTCGATGTGCTGCTGCCACGCCGCCTGCATGTCAATGCGCTGGCGGTAGTCAAGGGTCATCGCAGTTACAAAGAATTCCGGCAGGCTGCTGTCGTCGAGAATTTCGTGCTCCTTCATAAAGTGGTCAACAATCGGGGTGTATACCTTGTAGTAGACGTCCTTGCCGTGCAGCGACTCGGTCTTTCTCTCGTAAAAGTTCGCGTAGATCGGCTCGATGCCGCCCGAGATGCCGAGCATGGTCGAGAGGGTGCCGGTCGGGGCGATGGTGAGCAGCTGAGAGTTGCGCAGCCCGTATTTTTTGACGAGCTCCAGCGTCTTGGGAGAGGTGTTGGCCTGAAAATAGGGGGTTTCGATGATTTCCTCGATGTTGCATTTGGGGAACGCGCCGTGCTGTTTGGCGAGTCGGGCGGATTCGGCAATCGCGGTGTCCGCCATTGCAAAACCGATCTTGTCCGAGAGGTCAATCGCCTCCTGCTCGCCGTAGGTGATGCCGAGCTTGACCAGCATGTCAGCCAGGCCCATAATGCCGAGGCCGATCTGCCGCCAGTTGCTCACGCTCTCCCGCTGCTCTTCGAGCGGGTGGAGGGGGAGCCCTTCCTCGAGCACGTCGTTGAGGGCCCGGGTGGAGACGGCGACCGTCTCTTTAAACGCTGCGAAGTCAAACCGCGCGTTTTCAGTAAAGGGATCTGTCACAAATTCCGAGAGGTTGATGCTGCCGAGCAGGCAGCTTCCGCCCGCCGGAAGCGGCTCTTCCGCACAGGGGTTGACCCCCGCATAGCGGAACTCCTTGTTGTTGCTCAGCAGGTTCCAGGAGCTGATGCGGTCCCAGAACAGGGCGCCCGGCTCAGCGAAATCCCAGTTGGTCTCGGCGATCAGGCGGAACAGCTCGCGGGCGTTGACCTTGCGCTCGATGTGTTCCCCCGTTTCGACCCGAGTGAATTCCAGAGTGTACTCGGCGCTGTCCTTGACCGCCTGCATAAAGTCGTTGGTGATCCGCACCGAGATATTCGCTTTGGTCACCTTTTCGAGGTTGGTCTTGACCTTGATAAATTCCTCTACATCGGGGTGGGAGCAGCTGATTGAGAGCATCAGGGCGCCGCGTCGGCCGTTCTGCCCGATCAGCTCGGTGATCAGCGAGTAGAGATCCATAAAGGAGACCGAACCGCTCGTCTCACGTGCTGCGTTGTTGATCTTGGCGCCGCGGGGAGAAAGGCCGGAAATGTCGGTCCCGCAGCCGCCGCCGTAGCTGTAAGTGCGGGCAAGCTTAGTCGCGCATTCAAAAATGCTTTCAATATTGTCCTCCGGAGGGGAGATGACATAGCAGTTGCTCAGGCTGACCTTTTTGCCGAGGTTCTGCAATCCCCTATTGGAGAGGATACGCCCTCCAAACAGAAATTTTTTATCAATAATCAGCTGTCGGACTTGCTCCGAACCACCGCTGATGCGGTCGAGCCAGCTGTCAAAGCTCTCATTTTCAAAGCAGTATTTGTTGGTCCAGATATCGATTCCAAGCTGGTTTTGCTGTCCCAGCCATTCGCTCACGTTCATTTTATTTCTCCGCCTTCCGTTTTAATCGACACTATATCTAGCGTGCGAATCCTATCATACCACAAGATACAAAAAGATGCAACCATTGATTTACACAAATTTGCACGCAAAAACTGCGGAGAAAATCTCCGCAGTAAGTATGTCGACAAAGTCTACACTTTGAGGAAGGGGGTCCTCCTTCCCCAATCTTTCCCCGGCAAATGCCAGGAAACCGGCATTTGCCGTCGAGCCATCCGACACGCATGGCGGCGGATGGCTCATTTTTTCGCACGAAATAAAATTTTGGACAGTCTGACAGCGGAAAAAACGAACGATGTCCGCAGTGACTGGCGCTTATCGGGAAACGACCCAGATTTCAAATACCGTCAGGTTTTCCAAGTCCACCTTTTGACCAGGAGCCACCTGTGTGTCGACAATGGTATCCGGGTCTTTGTCCGGATCGGTCACCGTCCGCACTTTCCAGTTGGTAATCCCCAGAGCCTCGAGCTCATTGGTGTATTGTGCAACCGATTTTCCCTCAAACGAAGGGACGGTCGGATAACGGCTCCCCTTGCTGACCTGTACAGTGACAACCTGCCCCTTTTCAATCGGCTTGTCGGGGTCGACGTCCTGGGTGCAGATCTCTCCTTTGGCGTATTCGTCGCTGTAGATCTGATCCCCGATGGTGATTTTAATTACGTCGGTGTAAACAGGGTCTGAAGTGACAATGTCAACATCCTTGCCGAGGAGGTTGAACATCCGGTACTCCGTCTGCATCGAAGTGCTGCCCGTAGCCCTTGAAGAACTCGAGGCAGACGCACTTGAAGCATCTTCTGAGGAGGAGCTAAAGAGGGAAGAACTCGCCGAAGAGCTGGCGGAGGTGTCGTCTCCTTGACCACCGAAGAGGTAGAGCAGAATAAAGATCGAGACGACCACCAGGATCGCTCCGGTCACCCCCATTGCAATGAGTATGTATTTTTTGGAGGACTTCTCCTCCGGCTCCTCCCTGAGTTCCCGTTTTTCCTCAGGGATATCGAGCTGGAACTGGCTCGGCTTGGTTCCCCGCGGCGCGGAGGTGATATCCCCTTTGAGTTCGGACATCGTCTGCGTCCTCAGTTTGGGGGAGATGGTCAACGCCGACATCAGCGCGATGGAAACCGATTTTGGCACTGATGCATTGAGGGAATCGGGCGGGAGAAGATTGTCGTTGCCAGTGCGGGTTTTGGAGTCGGGCGGCATGGTGCCGGTCAGCGTCTTGTAGATTGTTGCCGCAAGAGAATAGACGTCGGTCCAGGCGCCGCAGCTGTCCATCGGTATCTCGTACTGCTCGGGCGCAGCGTAACCCTTGAATAGCTCAGTGTTGATGACACTCTGCCGGTTGTGCAGATCGGGAATGGAAAACCCGCTGATTTTCATCTGGTTTTTCGCGGTGACATAAATTGTTTCAGGACTCAGGCCGTAGTGAAAAATGCCGATCTTGTGCAGCTCCCCGAGCGTCTTCATGGTGGGGAGGAAGAGCGAAGCCGCGTCGTCCCAGCTCAGCTCGCCAAAATGGTCGGCAAGGTATTCCCTCAGGTTCTCCCCTTCGATGTGCTCCATAACGGCGTAAACCGTGTTGTTCTGTTCGAATGTGCTGTAGATCTGGATGATGTTGGCCAGGGTGCGGATTTTTGACAGGGTGTTGTTCAGAAGGGTAAACTCCGACCGCATTTCCTCAAACACCTGCCGGCTCCCGTCGTCTACCTGAAGCGAACCGTCTGGAAGACGGCGCGCCACTGTGCCGGGCATAAACTCCTTGATTTCGACCACGAGGTCGATCTCGGTGTCATAGGCAATATACACGCCGCTCTCCCCATTGGAGCGCAGCAGCATCCCGAGCACATAGCGGTCATTCAGCACCGTTTTGGGAGGCAGATAGGACAAAAATGTCGAATTTTTTCCATTGATGTGGCCGCAGGCAGGGCAGATGTTGGTCTCCCCCAGTTCCCGCATGCATTTTTCGCAGCGTTTTAAATCGCCTGTCATCTATAGATACCTCCAATATAAACTATACAATAATCATAACAGCATCGCGGACAGATGTCAACTAAACGGAGATTGCATTGGTTTACAAAAAAATGAAGTGAAAAAGACAAAATGATGTCACAAAAGGCCGGCATTTCTCTGAAAATGCCAGCCTTTTTCAACTTCAGTTGCTTTGATCTGCTTTTTCTGTTAAAATCTATGACCGAATTATGACAGGGTCTTTGCAAATTCCGCCCCAAACTGCTTCGCGTTCTCAAGATCCTCCGCTGTGGGGACAAAGGTCACCCGGAAGGGCTTTTCATAGACGTTGAGCTTGAGGGACTCCAGCCGCTTGGTGATGTTGGGCACCGCCTCGCCACTCCAGCCGAACGAGCCAAAGAGGGCAACCGGGCGCTTGGCGATGTTGACCGCGTCAAGATGGCTCAGCAACATCCAGACGGGGGGCACAGCGTCGCGGTTGATCGTCGGGGAGCCGATGAGGAAAGCATCGCTCTGGTTCAGCTTTGCGGCGAGGGCCCCCATATCGTGGTCAATGATGTTGAACAGCTCGACGTTCGCATCGGGCAGCACGCTGAGGATCCCCTCTTGAATCGCCTCGGCGATGTGCTTGGTGTTGCCGTAGGCGGAGCAGTAGTAAACCGGGATCTGCTTGTGCTCGTGCACAACCGGGGCGCTCCACTCACGGTAGCGGGCAATCGCGTTTTCGAGCTGACAGCCTTTGGTCAGGATGGGGCCGTGGCTGGTGCAGGCAAATTCAATGTCCAGATCCTTGATTTTGTCCAGGCCCTTGACCACATAGGGGTTAAAGGGGGAGAAAATCGCATCGTAGTAGCCTTTGAGGCTCTCGAGGTAATTGTCGAGATAGGTGATCTTGCTGTCAAGCATCTGGGGCTCACAGTAGTGCGCGCCGAGGAAATCGCAGCTGAAGAGGGTTTTGTCCTCAGGCACCCAGGTGAACATCGAATCCGGCCAATGCAGGAAGGGGGCGTTGAGGAACTGAAAGGTCTTGCCGCCCAGATCGAGCTTATCGCCGTCCTTCGCGACCTGGATCTTGAGATCTTTGCTGTTGGTGATATTTTTGAGATAGATCGAACCCGCCTGGCTGACGACGATGGTGATATTCGGGTTGAGCTCGAGCAGCTTTGCGATTGCCCCCGAATGGTCGGGCTCATTGTGGTTCATAACGAGATAATCGATTTTGTCGATGTCAACTACCTCTTTGATATTTTCGATGTAGTTTTCAAAAAACGTGAGATGACAGGTTTCCACCAGAGCTGTTTTTTCGGTTCCTTTTACTAAGTAAGCATTGTAGCTGGTGCCGAATTCGGTCCGCATCACGATGTCAAAGACCCGCATGTTTGGATTGAGTACACCAACATAATAAATGCCATCTGTAATTTTTTTAGCCATGATTTGCCCTCCAAAAAATGCCCCGTCCGCCCGATTGAGCAGACGGGGATTTTGCGTTTATTCCTCTACTTCAAACATATCCTTGCCTACGCCGCACAGCGGGCAAACGTAATCCTCTGGAAGATCCTCAAACGGTGTACCCGGCTCGATTCCGAGGTCCGGCGCACCCTCTGCGGGATCGTAGACGAATCCGCAAACACTGCATACCCATTTTGCCATGATTAAAACTTCCTTTCTGTGTTTAAATGCTAGGGTTTGTCTTCATTATAACAAACATTCCTATTTTGTCAATAGCTTTTCCAAATATTGGCCCGTATAGGATTCCTTACAGGCGGCGATCTGCTCCGGCGTACCAGCAGCAACCACTGTACCGCCCTTGTCCCCTCCCTCGGGGCCGAGGTCGATGAGATAGTCGGCTGTCTTGATCACGTCGAGGTTGTGCTCGATAACGAGCACGGTGTTGCCCGAGTCGACGAGCTTTTGCAGAACCTGAATTAAATTGTGTACATCTGCGGTGTGCAGGCCGGTTGTCGGTTCGTCGAGAATATAGATCGTCTTTCCCGTCGAACGTTTGGAGAGCTCGGTTGCAAGCTTGACCCGCTGCGCCTCGCCGCCTGAAAGGGTGGTGGCAGGCTGGCCGATTTTGACGTAGCCGAGGCCGACGTCAAACAGAGTCGCCAGTTTGCGATGGATTTTGGGGAGGTTTTCAAAAAAGGTCATCCCCTCCTCCACCGTCATTTCGAGCACGTCGTGTATTGTCTTGCCCTTATATTTTACTTCCAATGTCTCCCGATTATACCTCTGCCCCTTGCAAACTTCGCAGGGAACAAAAATATCGGGCAGAAAATGCATCTCAATTTTGACGATGCCGTCTCCCTGGCAGGCCTCGCACCGGCCTCCACGCACGTTAAAGCTAAACCTGCCGGCGCTGTAGCCGCGCATCTTGGCATCCGCCGTCTGCGCGAAGATCTCACGGATGTCGTTGAACACCCCGGTGTAGGTGCCGGGATTGGAGCGCGGCGTCCGTCCGATCGGGCTCTGGTCGATGTCGATGACCTTGTCCAGGTATTCGAGGCCGAGCATCTCAGAGAATTTACCCGCTTTGAGCCGCGCGCGGTTGAGCTTGGCGGCGAGGTATTTGTAGAGGATGCTGTTGACCAGAGAGGATTTTCCCGAGCCGGACACTCCGGTCACACAGGTAAACGTCCCGAGCGGAATCGACACATCGATGTTTTTGAGGTTGTTTTCGGCGCATCCCTTGACGGTGAGGAACTTGCCGTTGCCCTCCCTGCGGGAGGATGGGAGCTCAACCTTTCTCCTGCCCGAGAGGTACTGGCCGGTCACCGAATCCTCGCAGGCAATCAAGTCGTCGACTGTGCCTGAAAAGACCACCTTTCCGCCGTGTATGCCGGGCCCAGGACCAATGTCGACGATGTAGTCGGCGGCGCGCATCGTGTCCTCGTCGTGCTCGACAACGATGAGGGTGTTGCCGATATCGCGCAGGTGCTTGAGGGTGGCGATGAGCTTGTCGTTGTCCCGCTGGTGCAGACCGATGCTCGGCTCGTCGAGGATGTAGAGCACCCCGACCAGGGAGGAACCGATCTGGGTCGCGAGCCGGATGCGCTGGCTCTCCCCGCCCGACAGGGTGCCTGAGGCGCGGGAGAGAGTGAGGTAGTCGAGCCCGACGCTGCGCAGAAACTCCAGCCGCTCCCGAATTTCCTTGAGCACCGCGTCGGCGATCATGTGGTCGCGTTCGCTCAGCTCAAGGCGGTCGAGGAAGTCGAGCATCCCGTTGATGCTCAGGTTGGTCAGGTCGGTGATGTTTTCATCCCCCACCGTGACGGCGAGCGCCTGCTTTTTGAGCCGCTTTCCGTGACAGCTCGGGCAGTTGACGCTGCTCATATAGTTGGCGATTTCCTCTTTGGAATACTCGCTGTTGCTCTCCTTGTACCGCCGCTCCAGGTTGTTGATGATCCCCTCGAACGGCGCGTTGTAGCTGCCAGTGCCGTAATCGTTGGTGCGGGTCATCTTGATTTTTTCGCCCTTGGTGCCGTAGAGGATGACGTCGACCGCCTTCTTTGGCAGATCCTTGAACGGGGTGTCGAGCGAAAAGCCGTAGTGCTTGGAGAGGCCCTCAAAGTACATGTTGGCAATCGTCCCTTTGTCCCCAAACGACCAGCCGCTCGCCTTAATTGCCCCTTGTGCAATCGACAGGTCTTTGTTGGGGATAATCAGGTCGGGGTCGACCTCCATAAAGGTGCCGATGCCGGTGCATTTTTCACATGCGCCGTAGGGGTTGTTAAACGAAAACATTCGGGGGGAGAGCTCCTCGATGCTCACCCCGTGCTCGGGGCAGGCGTAGTTTTGGGAGAAGAGGATCTCCTCCCCGCCGATCACGTCGATGATGACAAGACCGCCCGACAGGTTGGAGGCGATTTCAAGGCTGTCGGTCAGGCGGGACTTGATCTCCGGCTTGATGACCAGGCGGTCGACGACGATCTCAATGTTGTGCTTTTTGTTCTTTTCGAGCTGGATGGTCTCGGAGAGGTCGTAGAGGTTGCCGTCCACCCGGACACGGACAAAGCCGCTCTTGCGTGCCGCCTCAAACTCCTTGACATGTTCCCCTTTGCGCCCGCGGACAACCGGCGCGAGGATCTGCGTCTTGCTCCCTTCGGGAAGGCTGAGCACCTGGTCGACGATTTGGTCGACCGTCTGCTGCTTGATCTCCCGGCCGCAGACCGGGCAGTGTGGAATGCCGATGCGTGCGTAAAGCAAACGGAGGTAGTCGTAAATCTCGGTCACCGTGCCGACAGTGGAACGCGGGTTTTTGGAGGTTGTCTTCTGGTCGATTGAAATCGCGGGGGAAAGGCCCTCGATGTCATCGACGTCGGGCTTTTCCATCTGCCCGAGGAACTGCCGTGCATAGGAGGAGAGGCTCTCGACATATCGCCGCTGCCCATCAGCGTAGATGGTGTCAAACGCGAGGGAGGACTTCCCCGATCCAGACAGGCCGGTGAAGACAATAAACTGGTCGCGTGGGATTTCCAGGTCGATGTTTTTCAGGTTGTGTTCGCGGGCGCCGCGAATCGTAATCTTATTCTTTCCCAATTGATCAAATCCTTTATCTAACTGTTTTTTATCTCTTCAATGCGGTCGCGCAGGTAGATGGCGTGCTCAAACTCAAGCAGCTTGGCCGCGTTTTTCATCTCGACGGTTAGCTTTTTGATTAGCTCCTGTTTTTCCTCGCGGCTGAGCTTTTTCTGTTTCTTCCCCTTTCCCTTGCCCTTTTCGGCATCTGGGGACTTGGAGGAAATCTCGAGGATCTCGTGCACGTTTTTGTGGATGGTCTTGGGGACGATCCCATGCTCCTCATTGTAGCGCATCTGAATTTCACGGCGGCGCATCGTCTCGGTGATCGCGCGCTCCATCGAACCGGTCACCTCGTCAGCGTACATGATGACCTGACCGTGCTCATTGCGGGCGGCGCGCCCGATTGTCTGGATGAGGGAGGTCTCAGAGCGCAGAAAGCCCTCCTTGTCCGCGTCCAGAATGCAGACGAGCGAAACCTCGGGGATGTCGAGCCCCTCACGCAGCAGGTTGATGCCGATGAGCACGTCAAACTCGCCGAGGCGGAGGTCCCGGATGATTTCCATCCGCTCAATGGTGTCGACGTCGCTATGGAGATATCGAACACGAACCCCCATTCCTTCGAGAAAGTCGGTGAGGTCCTCGGCCATTTTTTTGGTTAGAGTTGTGACGAGCACCCGCTCCCCCTTTTCGGTACGCTGGTTGATCTCGGAGAGCAAGTCCTCGATCTGCCCTTCAATCGGCTTGACAACGATTTCGGGGTCGAGCAGACCGGTCGGGCGGATAACCTGCTCAACTGTCTGGACGCTGTGTTCCTTTTCAAACGGGCCGGGCGTTGCGCTCACAAAGACAGCTTGGTTGATCTTGGAGTAAAACTCGTCAAAGTTGAGCGGGCGGTTGTCGTAGGCGGAAGGGAGGCGAAACCCGTAGTCAATGAGTGTCTTTTTGCGGGCGTGGTCACCAAAAAACATTCCCCGCACCTGGGGGAGCATGACGTGGGACTCGTCCACAAACAGCAAGAAATCATCCGGAAAGTGGTCGAGCAGGGTGTAGGGCACCGCGCCGGGTTTTCGCCCTGAGAGCACGCGGGAATAGTTTTCAATTCCCTTGCAAAACCCGATTTCCTCGAGCATTTCGAGATCGTACATGGTGCGCTGTTTGATGCGCTGCGCCTCGAGCAGCATTTCGTTATCAGTAAAATATTTCACCCGCTCGTTGAGCTCGTCCTCGAGTTTGACCACTGCCTCATGCATCTTGTCGGGCGGAACAATGTAGTGGGAAGAGGGGTAGATCGCAACGTGGGCTACACGCTCCTTCACCTCGCCGGTGAGCGCGTTGATCATGCTGATGCGGTCGATTTCATCCCCGAAAAACTCTACCCGGATGGCAGTGTCGGAGGAATAGGCGGGAAAGATCTCGACGACATCCCCCCGCACCCGGACCTTGTTTCGGGTGAAGTTGATGTCGTTTCGTTCATATTGAATGGAAATCAGCTTGCTGAGCAGCTCGTCCCGTGGCTTTTCCATCCCCTCGCGCAGCGAAATGACCATGCTTCGGTAGTCGATCGGGCTACCCAAGCTGTAGATGCAGGAGACGCTCGCCACGATGATGACATCGCGCCGCTCCGCCAAGGCGCAGGTCGCGGAGTGCCGCAGCTTGTCAATCTCGTCATTGATGGCGCTGTCCTTTTCAATGTAAGTATCGGTGCTCGGAACATAGGCCTCTGGTTGGTAATAATCGTAGTAGGAGACAAAGTATTCGACCGCGGATGTTGGAAAGAATTCGCGAAATTCGCTGCAGAGCTGGGCGGCGAGGGTTTTGTTGTGGGCCAAAACAAGCGTTGGCTTCTGCACCTGTGCGATGATGTTGGCCATGGTGAAGGTTTTGCCGGAGCCCGTCACCCCTAGCAACGTCTGCTCTTTGTCCCCTCTTTTGATTCCCTCCACCAGTTTCGCAATGGCTTCCGGCTGGTCGCCGGTGGGCTGATAGGGGGAGACCAATTGAAATAGTTCCTGATTATTTTGCTCGCTCATTACTTTAATTCCTCATCCTTTTCGACTGCTGGGTTCTTGATACGAAAACAGCACGAATTTTCAGGCTGACCTTTTCCTTTTACAGATTTACTCGCCGAGAGAAAACCAGAACAGATGTTTTCATTTATTCTACCTCTTTCGGCGCGTTTTGTCAATGTTTTAGTATACCACAATTCCTCCTTTTTTACAATTTCCGTATCGCTCGCCCAACGGACCCAAAAGCCGATGATTCTTTTGTTTCGCTGTGCAATTCGGGAAATTTTTCAGAAAAAAATTCTCTAAACTCAGATTTACAAAGCTTTTCCCTAGATGTTCATTTATCCGACTCAAACAACCGTATAAAACTGGATTACTCTTTATAAAAAATATAGAGATGGAGCAAAATCACCCAGTAGCATAGTGGTGTGAATCATTCTTATCGAAAGTAGCAATCGTGGTAGAATGTATTTTTTCTAAAGAAGTGTACTCCGAAGCCTACATTCAATAAGGGTCTACTCTATCTGACCATAATATATTTCATTTAAAAATAAGACCCGTTCTAAACGCAGGCGCAAAATAATAAAAAACCTTGTCACCGCAGGTACAGGCTTGTATTACAAAAAAGATAGACGCTACAAATGTGGACAACAAAGTCACAAAAGAGAAAAACCTGCGGTCGCGAATTGCTCACCGCAGGTGTGGCTTACGCTACAAAAAACATAGACGCTACAAACGCGAGCAACAAAGCCACAAAAAAGAAAAACCTGCGGTCGCGAATTGCTCACCGCAGGTGTGAGTTTGTGCTACAAAAAAGATACCCGCCATAAACGCGAGAGGTAAGGCAAAAGAAAAGGCTGAGCCACATGAAAAAGATATTTTCGGCTTTTGGAAGTTGGAATCGGATCCTCGTGCCCCTGAAAAAGATCACAATTCGGAATGAGTATATTGTCATTCGATTGTTATCCTTTTGGTATTTTTGTGCAGTTGTCAGGCCACACTTTCATTTTACCAAAAGGAGTTTTTCTTTCCTATGGATCGCTAAAGCTTTTCCGGAACCCCGGCATACTCTATACAAAAAAGTCGCCACAAGCTGCATATCGCTTGCGGCGACATAGCAGAGAAATTAGTATTCAAACTTATAGAATAATAAATACCTATATTGAAGAAATAAAAATTGAAAAATCTAAAGCGCTAATCTCCCGATATTCTTTATGCAACATACAGCTTCTAAACGATTCCCATGTAGTTTCGGTAAATAAATCACTGTATGGAAAAGTTAGATTATTTTTCATTAGAAAAGGTTCATCCTCAACAATACAAACATAGGGATAACGTAATACATTATCCTTTATCTCGTCCGGCCAATAATTTATATCTATAAAGCCCGGCCTTTCTCTACGATCAATAATTCTACTTTTTATTTTATATCCAGCTAATCGATGGACAGCTATATTCTTATTTTTGATTTCGTGTATAAATTTATTTCGTGGCATCTTAGCCCCATTATTATAAAGGAATATACAAATATCATTTGGCCGAATATCTCTTATGAAAACATTTTTGTTAAAACCAGCTTCTTTAAATCCTAATAAACTCGGACCGGTATTATCTTTTTTATAAATGGAACCATTTGAAAAATAGTTTATTTCCGCAACTTTACTTAATGGATACAATAAAATACGGGGCGTTTTTCGACTATAGTTGCCAATCAAATAATTGTCAAGCGTTTTATCGATATAGTCATTTGACTTGGCTTTAAACCATTTTTTAAAATCGTCTTTAAATGCTTTTTCTGAAAGATTATCTAATATTGAAATTTGTTGAACTCTTTCTAATTCCCTATTTTTTCTTAAAGTCAGCAATACACCATTTAAACTGATGAATTTTGCAAAATCTTTGGACTTATGATGACCATGGGATAAAAAATTATTTGAAATCCACTCTACTTCTATAGGTATCCATATACCGTTTTCAAGTTGCCCCTCTAAATCCCAAAAAGTATTATCTAAATTAGACCTTGCAGATATTATATTGTATTGTTCAGATGTTTTATATTTCACAGATAAATTCATACTGGAGATTTTCTCGCAAATGTATTCTTGCAAAACTACCTCATGCACATACTCGCTCATTGTGTTTTCCCTCCTAGCATATAGAATAAATATAAACAAAATAAGCAGAGTCGTTAAACAACTCTGCTTATTTTGTAGTCGAATACTCTTTTCCTATAAAAACAAGGTACTTCGACTATTTTCATCTGGAGCAGGCGATGGGAATCGAACCCACAACCTCAGCTTGGGAAGCTGATGTTTTACCACTAAACTACGCCTGCGTCTTATATATTATCCTCCTTTTTCATAAATTTGTCAAGTAGATTTTCGAAAAAATTTATTGTAAACCATTTTATATTTTTAGGTTGACAATTAAGTATACTACCTGCTATACTAGATACAGCACCTGCGGATTTTGTCAGCCTCCGCAGATAGAAAAGGAGACTTTGAACAATGAATATCAAGACCATGACCCGTGTCGCCCTTTGCGTAGCGATTCTCTGCATCTCATCCTACATCGCCTTTCCCCTTCCATTCACTCCAATCTTGATCACAGCGCAGACAGTCATAGTCAATCTGGTCGCTCTCATCCTCACTCCACTGCAATCTTTTGCAGCCCTTGGCACCTATTTTGCACTCGGGCTGTGCGGCTTGCCTGTCTTTTCAGGAGGAACCGGAGGAATCGGAAAGCTCTTCAGCCCAACCGGCGGCTTTTGCATCGGATTCATCGTCGCCGCAGTTCTGATCAGCCTGCTGAAAGGGAAAAACAACCAGCTGCGCCGATACATCCCTGTGACCATTTTCGTCGGCATACCGGTTATTTACGCCTTTGCCGTACTGTTCATGTGTGTATTTCAACAGGCTGACCTGCGCACTGCCCTACTCACCGTAGCTCTCCCCTTTCTTTTGGGGGATACACTCAAATGCATTGCCGCGTCTTTCTTGGCCGTTGCGCTCAACAAAGCGCTCGTCCGGTTGAGATTTGCGTAGCGCTTTCCCTTTGTCCACCTCCCTATTTTCAAGCCTATGAGGTGTGCCGTTTCATCAAACAAACCACAAGCAACAAAAAGAGAGGGCTGTCCAAAACTCAATTTGGACAGCCCTCTCTTTTTAAATTCGAGCGATATATCCGGTGCAGTCTCATTCTAACTCCGTTGGAATCGGACTCTTCCACACCGTGACATTCCAAAAAAGTGCAGGAATAATTTACGCCCGACATAGTCCCGGAAATTCGGGTAGGCCCCCCGGTAAAACTCATTCCAGTAGCTCGTCATCCGGGCATAACTGCGCTGAAGCTGTACTGGATTCTCTGCGCAGAACTGAAGAATCCGTCCATCCTCTCTCCCCATGAGCCCTTCATACACTGTCTGCAGAATCTCAACGACATACTCATCACACACCTTGACCAGGTAGGGAATCGCCCAAACCGGAAGCCATGCAAGGTCAAGCAGAAAACGAACGCTCCTTTCCCGCACAAACCCATCACAGCTGCGGGAATAAATACAAAAAATAACTGCCTGTTCCTCTGTACCAAGCAACGCAGGCAGGCGGTTGGGCTCCATCAGATAGACTCGGTCCGGAATCCGAATGAGTTCTCCCTCCAGAGAGTAATCCTCACAGTGTTCTGTCACTATGGACCGCATTCCGTTTACCGTCCGGCAGGGCAAAAGCGGGAGAATCCGGCTCACTGTGTCTCTCATCTCCACTGGAAACCCCTGTTCAAACACTCGAAAACTCCTCCTTGTGCAAATGGATATCCCCTCTGGAAAAAAGAATTGCTTTTCCCGAAACAAAGACCGATTCCTGCTCCAACCTGCACCAGAGAGAACCGCCCCGTTTAGAGAGTTGGCGTGCTGTCAGTTTTGTTTTCCCCAGCCTCTGCGCCCAGTATGGAACGAGTGTGCAGTGCGCAGAACCGGTTACAGGATCCTCGGGCAGACTGCACCCCGGCGCAAAATAGCGCGAGACAAAATCTGTTTCTGTCCCAGGTGCTGTGACAACAATTCCGAATTCCTCTGACTGAGCGAGCCGTGAGAAATCCGGAACCATCTGCTCGATTTCTCGCTGAGTTTGGAAAACGAGAACCAAGTCGCGTGCGCGCAGGGCCTGCACTGGCTGCATTCCAAGGGCATCCGCCACATCTTTTGGGATCTCACAGCTCATCCCCCTGCGCACCGGCAGGGACATGGAGTAGAACTTTCCCTGACGCAGTACCACAAGTTCCCCGCTTTGGGTGTGGAATGTAATTGCGTTGCCCAAGATACCATATTGTTCAAAGAGAACATAGGCAGTGGCAAGCGTCGCGTGTCCGCAAAGGTCTATTTCCTGCTCTGGGGTAAACCAGCGCAGCTGCCATATGCGACCGTTTGGAACGCAAAAAGCAGTTTCAGCGAGATTGTGTTCCTGCGCAATCAGTTGCATCACCCTGTCGGGAAGCCAGCTCTGCAAAATGCAGACGGCAGCAGGGTTCCCTTGAAACTCTTTGTCTGCAAATGCGTCTATGTGATAAACAGGTATGATCATGCTGTTACCTCCGAATTAGTTCATATTCTATTTGTCACTGACACGTTGATCTGCTGCCCGCAATCCTTCTCATCTGAAAAGCATCCAGTGCAACAAAGGGAGAATCCTCCCATACAAGTCCAACGACCGTTTGGCACAACACCGCAATTTCGAAACAAGGATGTCGCTGTATAAAAGCTGATTTAAGATGAAGGCAGAAGAACTGTATCCCAGCTCCCGATTCAAACCACCGGCCTGCAATCCCTATTCCAGTTTATAAAAAAACTCATCGGCGTTTTTCTATCAATAAACTTGCCTTTATGATTGTGTGAACAGCCAATAGAGGGAAAAGCCTGATAAAACGATGACGCAAAAGCAAAAAAGAGGGTTTTCTTTTGTGCATTGAACGGCCAACACGGCCACAACTGTGCTGAGCAGCCGAATACAACACAGCCTCATTTTTTTCCTTTACTATGATAACATCCAAAAGCGGAAATGGGAAGAAGTTTCAAGAAATTAGTTGCGGATTCATCTATTTTCTTAGAACGGATCTGGGCATTCGCAAAAAGAAACGGGATTTTCGCTGTTTTTGTGAACGAAAATGATTCTTTCTCATATGATGTATAGAGGCAATTGCTTTAGGGCCTGTTTGTTTTTGCCGCCGGGCAGGCAGATAGGGCCTAATCTAGTATTTAGGAGGATTTGCATGGCTGATATTAATTTTGAACCGAGGAATTGCAACAGCGACGAGTTCAAAGAAGCGGTTTGCATCGATGCCGCTCGGATCTATGATTCCTGCGGAGACAAAGACTGTTTGAGTGATCTGCGTGTTTGCTTTACTGATGCGACACAGCCGATCATTGACAGCGCGTATTCCATCAAAGCGCAGAGCGTCGAGGTGCTGGACGTTCTCATGGATGTGGAACCTGTCCCCTTCAACAAGGGATTCTACTCAGTGGATATGACATACTTTTTCCTGGTGCAGCTCGAAGCGTATACATCGCCGGTGACCGCCCCGCGCTGTGTGAGCGGTCTGGCAACCTTCTGCAAAAAGGTCATCCTGTACGGCAGCGAGGGTAGCGTAAAAACCTTCACCAATGACCAGAACATTCCGCAGGTACCCCAGCCCCAGAGATATCTACCCAGAGTCGTTGTCCAGGTTGCAGAACCGATGCTGCTCTCCTGCGAACTGTGCGAATGCCCCTGCATGAACACAATGGAAGGCTGCCTCGTTGTCCCGGCAAACGTCTCCCAGCGGTTTGAAGGTTCATTTGAGTGCGTCCTGCCGCAGCGGGTGGTACAGGTTACAATTGGCCTGTTCTCCATTGTTCAGCTCGAGCGGGAAGTTCAAATGATGATTCCGATCTACGATTTCTGCATTCCAGATAAAGATGTATCTGGTACGGTATCACAAAAATGAATGTTGGCGCTAAGCGCAGCACTTGTAAAGAATTCTTTTCACAGGACCTATTTGATTTGATAGGCCTTTTTTATTGCCCAGAAATTGAACAGTAATATCAAATAGCGCACTTGTGGAATAAAGGCATCCGGCAATGCAGCATTCGGCGCGCAGAGTCCTTGTCTGTGAGCCAATTCATGATTTCCTTTTTTCTGATAATCATAGGCATCCTGTGGTGAATGTCTTGAACCGACTCATTGGCTTGTGTGGTGAGGATCACATAGCGCGCTTCGCCTTCAAAGATTCCATACAGTCCCGCCATATAAATGCAGCCGGCGTTTTGGGATGTAAAGAGAAACCGTTCCTTTTTAGACGACCATTCATAAAACCCTGAGCATGGCACAATACACCGCCTGGTATCCAAGCTGTTTCGGAACATTTGCTTTTCATGTGCGGTTTCCGACCGCGCGTTGATGATAACGCCCGAACCTTTTGGGCTTGGGAATCCCCACGTTTGAACCGCTGGGACAAGCCTGTCATCAGCAGCGAGCAGGATTGCGGCTTGATCAGTTGGGAACACTTCGCCCAGTTTGATTTCATCCGCCCTAGGAATGTTCCTGCGCTGTACTTCGTGAATGATCTGTTGAATGTCCCGGCTTTCCTCCGCCGAAAAATTGTACCTGCCACACATCGGGATCATACCTCCTATCAATTTCTAGAATTGCTGCAATTCTATCTTATCACAATTCCACCAAAAATTCTACAGCAGAGGAGAAACTCCCATTCGTCCTATTCTCCACAAAGCAATTGCTTTTTTCCATATTGGTTAGTATGGCTGTTGCGCGGACCACTCTCAACTCCTCATTTCAGACGGACCATTGCCACAAATGAGGGCAAAAAGACACGAGCCCAGCGACAAAAAGGCTTTGTGATCAGATCACAAAGCCTTCTTATCTAGCCATAGTCAACACGTTGCAAACGCATTCTATTTGAATATTCTAGTTGAAAAAACGTGACATCTTGCTCAAACACATTGGCGGTCATCGCTACAACGAGTATGGAGACAACTTTCCTTCTCCCTAGGGCTCAGATAGTCTCTATCGAGGATGGCCATTCAGAACCGGCATATGGATATCCGTGAAAAACAGGTCGCAAAACCTTCCCTGGTAAATTCAGCTGCCCGCAGTCCCTTCAGAAAGGAGAAACTTGATTGCATCTGGAAAGAGATGGTCAAAATCCGACGCAGGGGGTACTGCAGTGCGGTACCTCCCTGCACCCACAACAGCTCAAGCCTCGGTTCCTCACTCTATATTAGCGGGACAACACTGATCTTTAGTCCCGAATGGACCGCCATAAAAACTGTTGGCCCAATCGCGTTACTTGGAAGAAACCTTCTTTTTACCCTTCCTTTTCTCTTTCGGCGGACCGGGCAGATAGGATTTTTCGAGTTTCGCGACAACGCCGCTCAGGGCGAGAAGCGCCAGCAGATTGGGGATGACCATCATACCGTTGAATAGGTCGGACAGCGACCACACCAAGTCAACCTTCAGCGTAGAGCCGATAAAGACAAATACAATGACAAGCAGCGTATAGACCTTGACCCCCTTTTGACCGAACAGATACTTGATGTTGGTTTGTCCAAAGAAAAACCAACCGATAATCGTCGAAAAAGCAAAGAAGAGCAAGCAGACTGCGATAAACATATAGCCTACCTGACCAAATAGATTTCCAAACGCATCCTGCGTCAGCGCAATCCCTTTGCCAGCATAGTCAGCGAGATTCAGGTTGGAGGTCAGGATCACCAGAGCAGTCAGCGTAAGGATCACGAAGGTGTCAATAAACAGACCGATCATTGCGACAAAACCCTGTTCGCAGGGGTGCTTGACCTTTGCAATCGCATGGGCGTGCGGTGTGGAGCCCATACCGGCCTCGTTGGAGAACAAGCCGCGCGCAATGCCAAAACGCACTGCTTTTTGTACTGTAACGCCCGCAACACCGCCGAATACTGACGAAGGGGCAAAGGCACACACAAAAATGCTTTTGAATGCCCCGCCAATGTGCTGGTAGTTGAACGCAATCACAATCACTGCGCCGATGATATAAAGGAACGCCATGACAGGAACAATCTTTTCAGTGACTGCTGCAATTCGTTTGACTCCGCCGAAAAAGATGATCCCGACCAAAAGCGCCACCACAATCCCTGTCACATAGGGCGGGATGTGAAACGCAGTAGAAAATGCGTCGCTGATGGAATTCGACTGCACCATATTGCCAATAAAACCCAGGGCAAAAATGAGCAGAACTGCAAACACTCCAGCGAGCACTTTGCCGAATTTTCCTTTAAATGCAGAGGTAATGTAATAGACTGGACCGCCTGTGACTTCCCCATTCACCGTCTTTTTAAACTTCTGACCGAGCACTGCTTCGGCAAAGATGGTGGCCATGCCAAAAAAGGCGCTGATCCACATCCAAAAAATTGCCCCGGGACCCCCGGAGATAATCGCGGTCGCCGCACCGGCGAGGTTGCCCGTGCCAACCTGTGCAGCAACAGCTGTGGCAAGGGACTGGAACGAGGACATTCCGTCCTTGCCAGCGGCCTTGCCTTTGAGGCTGAACCCGCCGAAAACCGACTTAAAACCCTGGCCTAGTTTGCGGATCTGAACAAACTTTAATCGAATGGTAAAAAAGACTCCTGTTCCACAGAGTAAGATGAGCAGGGCAAAATCCCAAAAAAATGAATTGACCGAGGAAATAATTTGATTGATAAGTTCCACTGATGCACTTCCTTTATGAGCAAAATATATCTAAAATTATAACATAATATGCAGGCAAAGTTCAATAGATAAAAATTTAACAAAATAACCTGAAATTTTTGTCTTGACAGGGTCAGGTAGAATGTGCTATAATATTATAGAAATTTGGGGGTATAGCTCAGCTGGTTAGAGCGTTCGCTTCACATGCGAGAGGTCGCGGGTTCGAGCCCCTCTACCCCCACCACAGCAGCAAAATCCGAACTCGGAAACGGGTTCGGATTTTTTGCTTTATACCACCAATAAAACCGCGCAGTCACGGGCATTTTCCGTGGCTGCGCGGTTTTCGGTTTTTATGGATTTTTGAAGCACTGCATAAAAGCATTACCGCAGAATTTCATCGATAAAAGTGCTGTGGAATGTCTTTCACTCTCCTGCTGCCGATGCTCTTTTCATAGTTGGCTGCAAAAACGATTCAATCATAACAGTGTAAGATCACGCAGTTTTGACATCGATGCGATGAATCGCGTTATTTTTGGTTTTCCTCATTTTGGTAAGAAATACACCTGCATGCTGTTGGCAAAACGGAACCGGCAAACCGCCACAGCGGTCTCTATGAGCGGCGCCGCTTCAAATCAGCGGTTGCCGGATTGTCAATTAAATCTCCGTCCCTTGTAAAACGGGAACCGTGGCAAGGACAATCCCAGGAATGCTCCGCCTGATTCCATTTCAGTGCGCATCCCATATGGGGACAGCGCGGGCTAGAAATGGTTAAGAGATTCTTGGTGGCTTCCAGTGCGTTGATCGCGAGCTGTGGTCTGATGATACTTCTTGAGGGGGAGAATACAGAGGCATAAGGGCTTTTCTTCCCTGTAATCAGATCGGTGAGCAGCAGGGCGGATACCATGGATGAAGTCATTCCCCATTTGTTAAACCCGGTTGCTACAAAGAGATTCGGGGTGTTTTTCGAGTAGTTTCCAATATAGGGGACGCTGTCGAGTGTCATGCAGTCCTGGGTAGACCAGCGGTTCCTCGCTTTTGCTCCGGGGAAATTTCGAGCTGAAAAGCTCTCAATTTCTGCCCAGTTTCCCCCGGCCTTTCCAGTGCGGCAGCCTCCGCCACCGACCAGCAGCAAACCGTTGTAATTCCGAAACGACATCCCTTTTTGTGATTCATCAACGTACATTCCATCGAAATCAGGAGCATTTTCAAATGCTATTTCATAGGAACGGTGCTGATACATCTTTAAGAAATAACTGCCGTGTTGATTGAGGAAAGGGAAATGCGTTGCAACGACAACTTTTTTTGCAGTGATGGAGCCGTGTTCTGTGTGTGCTTTGCATCCCTCCAGACGCTTGACCATGGTATTTTCATAAATATTCAAATTCCTGGCGATTTCGCGGATAAATTTGAGCGGATGAAACTGAGCTTGCCTTGCGAACTTAACTGCTCCTTCTATTTGAAGGGGAAGCGGGAGCTGCTGCACATACTCAGCCGGAATGTTCAGCTTTTGGAGGCATTCCAGCTCGTCGGCGATCGCACGGGGATTGTCCAGCGAATAGACAAACGAATCTTTTCTTTCAAAATCACAATCAATCCCTGCACACAATTCTGTGTATGTTTCGAGCGCCTCCTGATTGGCTCTGAAATACAGGGCAGCCTTGTCCATGCCAAACTGTTTGACAAGCTTGTGATACACAAGCCCATGTTGAACAGTGATCTTCGCAGTGGTATTCTTGGTAATTCCACTGCAAATTGTGTCTGCCTCTACCAGCACATACTCGACACCAGCTTGTTTGAGCATATATGCGCACAAGATCCCCGCAATACCGCCACCAATAATCAAAACTTCTGTATTGAGGTCTGTTTTAAGGCTTTCAAATCCCGGCAGTGTGGAGGAATCCATCCACACTGACATTGGCCTGTCACAGCCACTTTCTTTCATACTCACACCGGCCTTCCCGCAACAAGATTTCATTTATTATACCCATTTGTTGCGGGCGCTATGCTGAGTGAAAAGCCGATGAAACCGCTTTCGTCACCTTTAAGACGATTTGGTCTCGATGCCGCTCCACCCCAGTAGATCTACTTTAAAAGCCTGTACAAAAAACAGATTCACCTCTTTTTTGGCAGCCTATAAAATGATTTTCATCACTGTGGGCATCACAATTCAAAGGGTGTAATCAGCGACAGATCAACGTAATGAATCAAGCACGCTTTTCCTGCCAACCTATCCAATAAAGAGCTGCGTCCAATAATTGACGCCGGCTGCGTTTCGGTAATAGCCTACTCCGATCGCAGTAAAATTCGCATTTAAGATATTGGCCCTGTGTCCCGGACTGTTCATCCAACCCTGCATGACCTGCTCCGGCGTCTTTTGGCCCCAAGCGATGTTTTCTCCTGAACTCCGGTAGGAGACTCCCTGCTCCTTTAGCGCGGTGCTAAAAGAGCTCCCGTTCGGCCTGGTGTGGGAGAAACTGTTCTCAATTTCTTTGGACCGGATGAGGGCCGCCGCTTCGGCGGAACGGCTGATGCTGAGAGGCTGAAGCCCTGCTTTTTCCCTTTCCTGATTCACAAGCTGCACCACCCGTTGCGCATAAGAAAGACTGTTGCTATCTGCTTCTGGTTTTGAGCTGGACGGGCGGGATGATTCCGGCGCTGACGGTACAGAGGGTACAGAGGGTACCGGCGCAGAGCTCGAAGGGGCCGGCTTGGCAGGCCGCTGCTCTGGTTTTGCAGACGAAGATGAGGTCACTTTTTGCTGCTCTGATGGCTGTTGTGCTGCACTGCTCTGCTGTTCTCTGACCGACTGCGAAGAACTGGATTCAGCCAGGGATGGAGCAGCAGACTCTTGCGATGCAGTGGAGACCTGCTCTGAACTGGAAGCCTCTTGGTCAGACAGCTCGGAACTGGACGTCTCCTCTAAAGAGGAGGACTGAGCTTCTTCCCTCTCCAAGCGTGCGATCTGGTCAGATGAGGCGTTTAAATCGGATTGATAAGAGCTTTGGTTATTTAAAGAGAGAACAACTACCGTTGTCATCAAAAGAACTGCAAGCAAAGGAATGGCAAATCGTTTCACGTCATTTCCTCCTTTTATTTTTATTTACTTTTTTTGTAACGTTTATGACGCTAATATATTATCACATCTGAGGACAAAAGAACAGCGGTAAATCCTAGTAATCTTATTTTATTAATATAATATAAAAACACACTTGTACAAAATACGCGGATGTCACCTTTTTCCTTTTTGATATACATAGCATCTGCTCTCTGATCGTTAATCTGCTTTTTCATTGAGCCGGCACATCACCAACTGGACAAAACAGCGTAAAAGCTGACAACACCTTTCTCATTATACAGCTGTTAAAATTATGCAACGCCATGTTTCACAACAGACACAGAGCAAGCGCAAAAAATCGCTAATCACCTAAAGGCAGGAACTCTTGTAGCAATGAAAGAATACGTTTTGTTGATTCGTCATTTATATTGAGAAGAATCCAGCCTATTGTCCAGCGTTTGAGCAGAGAGCTTTCGATCCAATATGAGGTGAATCACATGGAAACAAAAGGTTCAAACGCTGGACAATAGGTTGGACATGGATTCATAAAACAGTATTTGAGCGGATAATCGTACGATCCGCCATCCCCAAACGGAAAGACTTTTATCCCTTCCCCGATTTCTCAAATACTGTTTTATACACCCATCCAAAAGCCATAGAACAACGTTTGGGCAGTTACTTGTAGATAGGAACGCTCTGCTGATCTCCCCAAATTAGAACTGTTTCGGTCGTTTGCAATTTCCTACTGCCAGCCGGAGAAGGTGTGCTGAACACCTTTGGCAAACCCAAACGCTGTTTTATGGCTTCTTGTCAACCCACCGGACAGCGTTTGAGTGGAGGCGTTGTCCTAAACGGAACGGCACAACTGAGGGAATCATCCATCTTCCCTTTTACTCAAACGCTGTCAGCTGGATTGATAAGCCCATTGGATAACATCCAAACACCGGGATATGATAAAAAAATCAGCGGCAACACAATGCGGGTCCTGTTAGCCTGACCGGAAGAAAAAATGTTGTATCCCGTTGCGGGTGTTGTCCAATAGATTTAGCATATCATTCTAGTGCAATTAAATTTGTACCATTAATCGGTAAAAACCCCTTCGCTTTGATTATATCACGCTATACTCGTTTTTTCAATAATAAAAAAACGAGTTTGGAGTTTTATTTTACACACAAACAAATATTAATGTTAAAATTAGGTTTAACTATCGAAAGAAGGTGTATTATGGAACTTGATAAGAAATTAAAAGATTTAAGAACATATCATGGATTAAAGCAGAAAGAACTAGCTAAAGCCATTAATGTATCAAGTTCTACAATATCAGGATATGAAAACGGCAAGAATCCTGATTATAATACATTAGTGAAATTGGCTAATTACTTCAAAGTAAGTGTTGATTATCTACTTGACAATTCTCCGGTTAAACTAAGTTACGATGAGTTAAATAGTGAATTTCAATTATCCAAACGTAAGTATTCTTCTTTAAAATTAATTGAGATGATTAAAGAATTAGATACTTCTGATCAAGAAGCTATAATTTATATCTTAGAGTCATTTTCTGAAAAGATTAAATATCAAAAAGAAATTAAAATTCATATGAAATAAAGCCTTGGATGACTAACCCTCAATCCAAGGCTTTTATTATACATTATTTATTATATATCAGTATAGCTAATATTTTAATCATGTATTTATTATTGATAATAGTATATGAAAAATTATTTTGTAAAAGATGGTAACATTATAATAATCTATAATTAATGGAGGGGATATTGTGATAATTAGTCAAAGACTAAAAGATTTGCGAAGTGATGCTGATCTTAATCAGCAAGACGTTGCCGACGCTGTAAATGTTACGCAATCATCCATCTCTAATTACGAATTAGGTGTAAACTTGCCTGATTTGGATGTTGTGATAAAACTGGCCAAATTTTTTAATGTCAGTAGCGATTATCTTTTGGGTATAACTGATGTCAAAACAAGTTGGTCGGATATGAAAGATCATATAATACTTCCTTCTGGTAAAGTTCCTATAACTAAATTTTTAAGAGATGTAAAATCTTTAGATACAAATGATCGCGAATCCTTAATTCAGGTGTTGAATTTAGCTTTAAATCAAGTAAAATATGCGAAAAAGAAAACAAATAAATAAAAGCCTTGGATTGAGGGTTAGTTATCCAAGGCTTTTATTATACATTCTTTAGCTAACTTATCCTCTTAGATGTCATTTCAATAGATATTTTAAAATTATGATATTTAAACTCGTATATTTCAATTATCGAAAAGATTAGTGGTAAAATTTTAAAGGAGGGATAATTTATGCGCTTTGGTGATAAAATCAAAAATCTACGTACTGATGCTGATTTGAAACAAAAAGAAGTAGCAGAAATTTTAAAAGTCAGTAGATCCTCCATTTCTAGTTATGAGCAAAATAAAAATCAACCAGATTTACATGCCGTAATTGAATTAGCTAAACTTTTCAATGTTAGTACAGATTATTTACTTGGATTATCTGAATATAAAACGAGTTGGGTAGATGAAACAGAATGCATATCTACAAATTCCGATAATGTGAAAATTGTTGAGTTGTTAAATGATATAAAGAAGCTAGACAAACCAGATGTTTCTCATCTTGTCGAATTGATAAATATAATGAAAAACCAAAATAAATATCTGCAATCAAAATAATTCCCTAGAAATTAAATCTAGGGGATTTGTTTATGCTTAGTTTTACATTCTCTAGGCTTTTATCCTTTATATATAAATATTCTGGGTCTTTCAAGTTAAATATAAAGATCATAGGCGAATTTTACATTTTGAATCAAATAAGTGCTGAAATTTGTTTATTACTAAAGGAAGGGAACATAGATGGCAATTAACTTAGACACAAAAGATGCCACCCGGTTAGTGGATTTACTAGAAGTTTTCTTGAACCAAACAAAATATTAAAAACCTGATAGAAAAAGAATTATGAAGCCTTAAAAATAAGGAAGAGTTAGTTATGGAAATAGCAAAAAAGCTTCAAGAACTACGCATAGAAAAAGGGCTTAAGCAAACAGAAGTCGCAGAAGCGATTAACATAGTTCAATCGACACTTGCAAATTATGAGTCAAATGCAACTTTACCCGATTATCCTATTTTAATCAAATTAGCGAATTTTTATAATGTGAGTATAGACTATCTACTCGATAATTCACCTACAAAATTAAGTTGGCAAGATGCAGCAGAAAATATCGAATTTTCATCAGGTAGTATATCGTCCTTGAAAATATCTGAAATGTTAAAATCAATGAAAATTAGTGATAGAGATGCCATACTTTATTACATAAGTTGTATCCTAGATAAAGTTGAATATCAGAAATCTTTCAAAAAAAGAATCAAATAAAGCCTTGGATGACTAACCCTCAATCCAAGGCTTTTATTCTACATTCTTTAGCGATCTTAAGATGCGCAAATTACAAAAAATAGGTTCTTTTACACCTGGTTTTCAAAGAAACCAGGCAGACCTTATCTCAAATTATCTGATCCCCCCGGCCTAATATCGAAATGAGAATCCGCACCCATAACTTCCCGCCTCAAGCACCAACAAAAAAGCACAGTTTTCACTGTGCTTTTCTTATTCTTTTATTTTAAATCGGGGGATGATTCCTACCTCTCATGATCAAGAATCTGTTTCCAAAATAAAAAATATGGTAAACTCCCCTGTTTGCATCCATGAAAAAAGCACTCTCAGATTTGACTCTGAAAGTGCTTTTAACGCCCGTAAACACTGGGCTTGTGACCGGTGCATTTTGACCGGCAGATTTGGAGGCGCCACCCAGATTTGAACTGGGGGTGAAGGAGTTGCAGTCCTCTGCCTTACCACTTGGCTATGGCGCCGTATTGGAGCGGATTACGAGGCTCGAACTCGCTACCTCCACCTTGGCAAGGTGGCGCTCTACCAGATGAGCTAAATCCGCATTGATCTTCCTAACACCCTATACTATGCTGCTAGAAAGATTTTGGTGCCTCCGGACGGAATCGAACCATCGACACGAGGATTTTCAGTCCTCTGCTCTACCGACTGAGCTACAGAGGCAGGTCGTTGCCTCTTTCTCAAGGACAACTAAGTGGCGACCCATATCAGACTCGAACTGACGACCTCTTGCGTGACAGGCAAGCGTTCTAACCAACTGAACTAATGGGCCTTATCATGGTGGGAACAATAGGGCTCGAACCTATGACCCTCTGCTTGTAAGGCAGATGCTCTCCCAGCTGAGCTATGCTCCCGATTCTCCGCCGCTTCGCGTTCTCTCGTTCAGCGACGAATATTATTATACCTGATCACGAAGTATTTGTCAACTGTTTTTTAGAAATTATTTCAAGAAATTTTTTAGCTCCTGTTTGGAGAAGGTATATGTCTGATTGCAAAAATGGCATTCGACCTGGGTTGGGCGTTCGTCCTCAATAAGCTCCTGCAAGTCCTCATTGCCCAAACTCATGAGCGCGCGCGCAACCCGCTCCCGGCTGCAGTCGCAGAAATAGCGGACCTCCGACTCATCGAGAAGATTCGGCTCCATCCCCTGAAGCAAGCGCATACACACCTGTTCCGGGGTCATCCCCGTCCGGAACAGTTCGGACACGGGCGGGAGGTCTTTGAGGTTCTCTTCAATGAGATCGATGCAGGCTTCGTCTGCAAACGGCAGAAGCTGTACAAGGAATCCCCCAGCTGAGCACACCGTTAGATCGGGGTTGACGAGTACGCCGAGCCCGCAGACTGTCGGCGTCTGCTCGCTCGTTGCATAGTAATAGGTGATGTCTTCGGCGACCTCCCCCGAAGTGATCGGCACCTGACTGCAATAGGGTTCCTTCATGCCGAGGTCCTTGACCACGCTGAGCGTCCCATTTGTACCGACAGCGCCCGCAACATCCAGCTTACCCAGCTTATTGAGGGGAATTTCGACGACCGGATTCTCTACATATGCCTTGACATGCCCGGCGCTGTCCGCAACTGCAAGCAAGATGCCCGCAGGGCCGTCCCCCTGCATCCGCAGGGTCAAACTGTCCCGTTCTCCCTTGAGCATCGCGCCCATCAGACCTGCTCCGGTTGCAAGGCGGCCAAGCGCCGCCGTGGTGACGGCAGAGGTGGTGTGAATCTGTTCGATGCGGCTGACAAGTTCGGTTGAGTTGAGTGCGAGCGCGACGGCGGAACCGTCTGCGGTGATCGCTCTGGCTAAATTGGACATCTGAGCGTCCCTCCTAGTAATTCTTCTTTTTGGTGACGTAAACCACCCGTTCGCTGTGGGGAAGGGGCGGTTCCAGGCTGTCCTCGTGGTAGAGTCCCACAACCTCCAGCCCGGCGCGGTCGAGAACTTCCTGGAGCTGATCTTTACTGTAAGCTCGTTCGCAGAACCGCTCGGTCGTCCGGAAATAAGCTTCCCCATCTTGCTCAAAAATGTCGAGCTCAAAGGAGACGATATCGTCTTCGAGCAGAGTGTTTTTCCACACGAGGTAGACGTCGTCGTAATCGTACACAAAGATGTTGTTTGCAAGCACTTCCCGGTGTTTGTAGGGGGTATTGACGTCGAACAAAAATAACCCCTGCGGGTCCAGAAAAAGGGACACCCGATCCACCGCCCGCTGCAGTTCCTTGGCACTGGTCAAATGGTTGAGGCTGTCGAGAGCGCACACCGCCACATCGATGGTGCCGTACAGATCGAGATCCTGCATCCGCTGGTGAAGATAGGTGATGTCGAACCCCGACTCCACCCGCTTGTTCATCGCTGCGGCGAGCATCTCCTCCGAGCTGTCCACCCCGATCACATCGTAGCCAAGGCGGGCGAACTCCTCTGAAAGAGAACCAGTTCCGCAGGCGAGGTCGAGTAGAATCCCCCGTTTCCCCCCGTGCAGTTCAACGAGTTTGTCAAAATAAGCGGCGCGGTTGGGATAGGAAATGTCGTCGGTCAGTTCGTCGTAGACGGTTGCAAACGCTTCGTAACTACTCATGCTGCTCCTTCAATCTTTCAATCGCGAGTTTGTAGCCGTTTGTTCCGTAGCTCAGGCAGCGATTGACCCGGCTGATCGTCGCAGTGCTCGCCCCGGTGAGCTTGACGATGTCGTTGTACACCCGCTGTTCAGTGAGCATCTTTGCCACGTGCATCCGCTGGGACATCGCCTTGAGCTCCGCAATAGTACAGAGGTCCTCAAAATAGCGGTAGCACTCCTCCTTGTTTTTGAGCGAGAGAATGCAATCAAACAGGTAATCCATATATTCATCGTTGAGTTTGTTGTTCAAGGAATTCATCTCCCATACGATTAGTCTTGAAAACAGTTTAACACATTAAACTGTAAAAGTAAAGTACAGGATGTGAATTTTTCTGGAAGATACGCAAAAGCAGCGTGCCCGTCACCCGTTTTTGCGCTCCACTCAGCACCGCTGTATAACCCGCCATCCGAGTTGTGCATGACCCGCTTTTGGATCTCTCTCGTAGCTGCGCGAAAAGCTTGCTATATCAACACCACGTCATCTATCTGGATAAGTTTTCTTAGAAACAGAGAAGATACTCAATAGTCAAGGAGAAAATCCCTGTATTTTGCCGCAGATGGATCGGTTTGCATTGTCGGCAACGTCAGGCGCCCGCCCCAAAGGGGGCGGGCGCAGCTCGCGTCATGATCAGAAATTCAGACAAGGGGAGTTACACAAACCGGTTGAGTGAAGGACTGTAACACAGTCATTGGCGCAAAACGCGCACAGTGGCTCACCTCCCCCAGCAACGTCCTCTTTACAGGTCGTTGCGCACGAGGTCCTCAAGGGTTTCCCGTTTGACCACAAGGCGGCTCTGCCCGTTCCGGACAAACACTACCGCAGGCTTGGTCACCCGGTTGTAGTTGGAGGACATCGCGTAGTTGTAGGCGCCTGTCGCAAGTACCGCGACAATGTCCCCCGCGTCGCCGCGCTGAATTTTCAGGCCTTCCCCGATGAGGTCGCCGCTCTCGCAGCATTTGCCCGCAAGAGTGATGATATCATCTTTGGGCTGATTTGCCTTGTTGGCCAGCACAACGTCGTATTTGGACTGGTAGAGCGCGTAGCGCGGATTGTCCGTCATACCGCCGTCGATCGAAAGATAGGTGCGGATGTCGGGGATCTCCTTGCGCGCGCCGACAGTGTAGAGGGTGATTCCCGCGGGGCCGATGATGGAACGGCCGGGCTCGAGCAGGATAAACGGCACTTTCAGGCCGAGCCGCGCCGCTTCCTCCTTGACCTTTGCGGACACCTGTTCCATGTAGCGGTCATAGGGCACGGGGTGGTCTTCGTCGGTGTATTTGATGCCAAAGCCGCCGCCCAAATTGAGGTCGGTCAGTTCGACGCCGGTCTCCTTTTTCACTGCCGCGATGTAGCCCATCATGACCTCAGCCGCGAGGACGAACGGGTCGATGTCAAAAATCTGTGAGCCGATGTGGCAGTGTGCGCCGACGAGGTTGACGTGTTCCATCGCCGAAGCCTCTTTCGCGGCCTCAAGTGCTTCCCCCGTCTCGATGGCAAAACCAAACTTGGAGTCGATCTGCCCCGTGCGGATGAAGCTGTGGGTGTGCGCGTCAATGCCAGGCTTGACCCGGAGCAGGATGTTGGGGCGCTTGCCCTGCTCTGCAGCGAGGGCGTTGAGCCGCTCGAGTTCGTTGAGGTTGTCGACGATAATCCGCCCCACCCCGTTTTCGAGCGCGTAATAGAGCTCCCCAGCTGTCTTGTTGTTGCCGTGGAAGCACATCTTTTCCGCCGGGAATCCGGCCGCGAGCGCGGTGTAAATCTCGCCGATCGAAACCACGTCCACCCCGATCTGCTCATCCTCCATCACCCGGTAGATCTCCTTGCAGCAAAACGCCTTGCTCGCATAGCATACGAGACCGCGGCCGCCGTAATACCGGTCAATCGAATCCTTAAACAGGCGGCAGTTTTCCCGCACCAGGTCCTCGTCCACGACGTACAAAGGAGTGCCGTACTCGTTAGCGAGATCGATGGTATCCACCCCGCCAATGGTCAGATGTCCTTGTTGGTTGACTGCTAAATTTTTTGATACAAACATGTTACCCACTCCTTTTTTCTTTTATTCGTCGTCATCCGGCAGCGCGACCTCATTAAGGATTTCCCGCAGCTCCTCCACCCCCATGCCCGTTTCAGAGGAAAACGGCAGCATGGTGATCTGGTCGGCATAGGGGAGCTCGGTCTGAAGGGCTTCCAGCCGCACTGCCTGCTGATTTTTAGAGAGCTTGTCCGCCTTGGTGAGCACAATCAGAAAGGGAATTTCCGATTCGATGAGAAAATCAATCATCTGCAAATCGAGCTTAGTGGGGGGATGGCGCATGTCGATGAGCTGCACTACAAGGGCGATGTCGCGGTCGTCGTGGAAATACCCTTCGATCAGCTCGCTCCACCGCTGTTTTTCGCTCTTGGCGACTTTGGCGTAGCCGTAGCCAGGCAGATCAACGAAATAGACCTCATCCCCTGTCTGGTAAAAGTTGATTGTCGCGGTCTTGCCCGGAACCGAGCTGACCCGCGCGAGTCCCTTGCGATTGAACAGCTTGTTGATCATCGACGACTTGCCGACGTTAGAGCGCCCTGCAAAGGCAATTTCAAGCCGCTCGGAAGGCGGGATCTGACTGAGGAGCCCATAAGAAGTTACGAACTCCGCTTTGTTAAAGTTGATCATAGTTTATACCCGTATCACAGTAGTTTCTTTGTCCGCCTCAGCGGTGTGTTTTCGTTCTGGGCGGGGGGATTTTTTGAGGACTGCCTTGGGCTGTGCCAGGGCGACTGAGAGAACCTCCTCCGCCGTCTTGCAGGGGATAAATGTCAGGCTGTCGCGTACCGCGCTGTCGATTTCCTCTAGGTCGGATTTGTTCTCATCCGGGATGAGCACCGTCTTTACCCCTGATTTGAAGGCGGCAATCGCCTTTTCCTTGAGCCCGCCGATCGGAAGGTCGCGGCCGCGCAGTGTGATCTCCCCTGTCATGGCGACGTCCCGACGAATCGGGATGCCGGACAGAGCGGAGACAAGTACCGTTGCAAGGGCAACGCCCGCCGAGGGCCCGTCCTTGGGCACTGCACCCTCCGGCACGTGGATGTGAATGTCCTTTTGCTGATAAAAGCCCGGATCAATGCCGTACTGGGTAGCTACGCTGCGCACATAGCTCAGCGCGGTGTTGGCCGACTCCTTCATCACGTTTCCGAGATTGCCGGTGAGCTGGAGCTGACCCTTGCCATCCATCACACTCGCCTCAATTTGCAACAGCTCTCCACCCACGCTCGTCCAGGCGAGCCCGTTGACAAGGCCTACCTGATCACTGTCCGCAATCCTTTCCCCGAGGTATTTCTTCGGACCGAGGTGCTTCTCCAGGTTTTTGGCTGTGAAGCGCACCGACTCGATTTCGTTTTCCGCAAGGAGCTTTGCCGTCTTGCGGCAGAGCGTCGCGACGATCCGCTCGAGTTTGCGCACACCGGATTCCCGAGTGTAGCTGTCGATGAGGGCGTAAATCGCATCATCAGAAATCTTGATCTGTTTTGCGGTCAAGCCGTGTTTTTTGCGCTGCTTGGGGATTAAGTATTTTTTGCAGATGTTAAACTTTTCTTCCAATGTATAGCTCGAAAGCTCGATGACCTCCATGCGGTCGAGCAGGGGGTCGGGAATCGTGCTGAGGGTGTTGGCGGTGGTGACAAACAGGCAGTCGCTCAGGTCGAATGGAATCTCGACGTAGTGGTCGACAAACGTCGAGTTTTGCTCCCCGTCGAGCACCTCGAGCATCGCCGAGGAGGGGTCTCCCTTAAAGCTCGAGCCCATCTTGTCGATCTCATCGAGCAGGATGAGGGGATTTCTGGATTTCGCCTGCTTGATCGCGGTGATGATTCGGCCGGGCATTGCGCCAATGTAGGTCTTGCGGTGTCCGCGGATGTCCGACTCGTCGCTGATGCCGCCGAGAGCAATGCGGACGTACTTACGCCCGAGCGCAGTGGCAATCGACTTGGCGACTGAGGTTTTTCCGACGCCGGGAGGACCGACAAAGCAGATGATCTGCCCCTTCATCTCGGGGGCAAACTTGCGCACTGCGAGGTTTTCGAGCACCCGTTCCTTGACTTTTTCAAGGCCGTAGTGGTCCTTGTCGAGCTGTTTTTGGGCTGCCTTGATGTCGATGCGGTCAACGGTGGACTCGTCCCATGGAAGCTCGAGCACGGTGTCGAGGTAGTTCTCAATCACATAGGCCTCGTGGGAACTCGGGGGCATTTTGAACAGCCGCCGTGCCTCAGAGAGGAGCTTTTCACGGGATTCGCTCGAAATGTTCTGAATCGCCTCAATGCGGTCGATGTAATTCTGAGTCTCCTCCTCGGGTTGATACTCCTCATCATAGCCGAGCTCTTCATTGATGATTTTTGCCTGCTCGCGCAGGAAGTACTCCCGCTGGTTTTGGTCGATCCGCACCTGGACCTTTTCAAAGATCTCTTTTTCCATCATGAGGATTTGGGTTTCCTCATTCAGCGAATGAATCAGCAGGCGGATTCGTTCCAGCAGGTTGTTCTCCTCCAGCATCTCCTGCTTGTCCTCAAATTTCAGCATCGTGTTGTTGACGATGAGCATGAAGAGACTGGTCGGGTCGTTTTCCCGATCAACCGAAACCACGAGCTCTTGGGAGATTTTCGGAAGGATCATCGCGTATTTTTCAAACGCGATTTTGAGCAGGCGGATGGATGCCTCGATCTCGATGCTGTCGAATGTCGGCTGTGCTTTGGTGGGCAGGCAGCGGACCTCTGCCTCGAGAAACGGATGGGTGCTGGTCAGCCGGAGGAGCCGCGCTTTGTACTCCCCGCTGACCAGGATTTTGTATTCGTCTTCAGTGTGTTTAAGGAATTGCTTGATTTCCACCACAACGCCGATGGCGTAGAGGTCGCTCTGTCCCGGCTCCTCAACCATCACGTCGCGCTGGGTGACGATAAACAGCTTGCGGTCCTCATCCATTGCCCGACGAATCGCCTCGACCGAGCGTTCCCGGCTAATATCGAGGTGAATCAGCGAGTTTGGGAAAACGACCAGGCCGCGCGCCGCAATTACAGGCAGGGTGGTGGTTTGTTTGATCGCTACTCTTTGTGCCATGATTTTCTCCTTATATTTGATGAGCAAATGCCCTAGATTGTATGGTTGGTCTACTCTATTATAAAGAAAAAACATACAATTTGCAAGAGAAAGCGGCTAGTTTCAGCTATTTGACAAAAAATTCGCCTAGAGTGTGTTTTAAAACACACGATTAGACAGGAAATCCAGATTGTGCCATTCAACTTGCCCCGCGTAAAAGTTTTTTGAAAGGTGACTTTTTACCTTTTCTCCCCTTCCACATCTGTTGAACCCAATTTCGGAAGTCTCTTTTCAGAACCCAACTGCTGCGCCTTTTTCTTAAATTGATACCAGCCAGCCGACCTGTTTTTCCTTTCAAAGATCTTTTGGTGACCACAGTAGACAGAAAAACCGAGAAACCAAAACCACCAGTTGAACTAGTGATTTGCGCCAATCTGATAAGGGCACCACACCGGCCCCCTCACAAGAGGCACTGGAAAATTTTCCTTTGCATCGAACGCACTGTAACTAATCATACAGCGATCTCCCGATCGCTTTTCACTGTTGTTATGGAAACCACAGGCTATGCCGAAGGAGGTAGCTCACTAGCATTAGCTTCAAGCATCGAGCGAAGTGAGCCACTATCCATAAGTTTTCACATTAGCCTAAACATGCGGATCGAGAGAAATACCCATTGACGAGCAGCAGGGCAAGTAATGCCAAAGACAGCTTTTTGTGCGTCTTTAGACGCTTGTCCGTACAAATCCCCTCTCGGGCTTACTCAAGCCACCAGTTTAGCTGGTGGTCATGATTCATAGACAATCCATTCTTGTCACTAACTTCTCATTTTGCCCAAAGCGAATGCTCTTTACTCTCATCGGCCAGAGCCGGTGGTTTCTTTTCGCTTCAGCTACAGGCAAACCCACCAGAAAAATCCTTTCAAAATTCTGTTGGGAAAACGGTTTCCTTTCGCACAGTCAAGACCATCAGCAATGCCTGTAGCTTGCACTGGCCCTATAAGGGCCTGATACCAGATTGGCCTAAAGGCCTGTGAATACTCTGCCAACCGTATTTATTCATGGGCCGCCGCTAAAGCGGCCTTTTCCTTGCCTTTCTTTTCCGTCCCACCCGTAAACACATCAAGTATTTGCACAGCCCTATCTGATCACTCAATTCGCCCTCTTGCAGCTGGTTGCGTATAATCTTCTCCCTACCATATCTACATAATATCCCCGTCACCAGAACTCCCAGTTCTCATATTTATCTTTCAATTTTGCATGCCAGTCAAAGATCATCAGACTGCTCTTTCCTTTTAGTTATCCCATGATGTCCGACACTATTTCGGCGGTATTTCCACATACATATGCACATGGTCCTGACATGTAGTTGCCTCTATGATTTTCACCACTTTCCTCTCGCACAATGTTCTCAGAATTCTTCCTACGTCCTGCTTGATCTTTCCATATATATTTCGGCGCAAACACTACATGGTTTTTGCAATTCCATATTGTGTGCTAATGTTTTCCTGTCCACTCCGGACTTCTAATTTGCTTGATTCTTCGATTCGCAGACCGTTCTCATCTTAGCGTTGGCGACTTTCTTTACATAGCGCTAAGCCTTTTTTACCTCCAGCATTGCCGGTGGTCCCTTTTTGACAAAAAAGGCGCCGGACGGCCCGAGAGCCGCCCAACGCCTTTGTTGGGTCTGCATTCTATACTGCTTTTTTGGATTCCCGTTCGATTTGGGGTTCCCCTGTTCCCTCGACCGCTTCCTTTGTGATGACCACGCGGGTTGCCTTTTCGGAGGGAAGGCGGAACATCAGGTCGTTGAGCACCCCTTCGAGGATGCCACGCAGGCCGCGCGCGCCTGTCTTGCGGGCAATCGCCATCTGAGCGACCGCTCGGAGCGCGTCGTCGGTGAACTCAAGCGTAGTCCCATCGAGCTCAAAAAGGTACTGGTACTGCTTGAGCAGAGCGTTTTTAGGCTCTCGGAGAATCTTCACAAGACTGTCCTCGTCGAGGTCGTCGAGCGCGGTGATAACCGGGATGCGCCCGACAATTTCAGGGATCATGCCGAAGCGCACCAAGTCGTGCGGTTCGATGTGCTTGATCGCCTGGGCGAGGGTGGTGTCCTTTTTCTCCTTGAGCGGTGCGCCGAAGCCCATGGCTGAGGTATCCATCCTGCGGTTGATCACCTTTTCAATCCCCTCAAACGCGCCGCCGCAGATAAAGAGGATATTTTTGGTGTCGATCTGAATAAAATCCTGATTGGGGTGCTTGCGCCCGCCCTGCGGGGGGACGTTGGAGACGGTGCCCTCGAGGATTTTGAGCAGTGCCTGCTGCACTCCCTCGCCGCTGACGTCACGGGTGATCGAGACGTTTTCTGATTTGCGAGTGATCTTGTCGATCTCATCGATGTAGATGATACCCCGCTCGGCTGCCTCCACATCGTAGTCCGCCGCCTGGATCAGGCGCAGCAGGACGTTTTCGACGTCCTCGCCCACATAGCCCGCCTCGGTGAGCGTCGTCGCATCGGCGATTGCAAACGGCACTTCAAGGATCTTTGCAAGCGTCTGGGCGAGCAGTGTCTTGCCGACGCCAGTCGGTCCAAGGAGCAGCACGTTGCTCTTTTGCAGCTCAACGCCCTCCTGCTGCGCCGCAAAAATCCGTTTATAGTGGTTGTAGACCGCAACCGACAGCGCGACCTTTGCCGCATCCTGTCCGATGACGTACTCGTCGAGCACCTTTTTGATCTCAACCGGCTTTAAGAAGGTCGATTCCTTGTTTTTTCCCTTGCCCTTTTTGTTTTTTCCCGGGCGGGAGAAAGAGGGATCGCCCACAAACACACCGTCGTCCACCAGCATGTGGTAACACAGTGCGACGCACTCATCGCAGATGTACGCGCTGTGGCCGTAGAGCAGACGCTCCACTTGGTGTTCCGGCTTGCCGCAGAAACTGCAACGCAGCAGCCCGTTTGGTTCATTTGCCATATGACACCTTTCCTTTATCTTTTCTCAATTACCTTGTCAACCAGGCCGTATTCACAGGCCTCCTGGGCGGACATGAAATTGTCGCGCTCGGTGTCCCGCTCGATCTTTTCAAGCGGCTGGCCGGTGGCATCGGCGAGCATCTGGTTGAGTTGCTTTTTCATTTTAATAATGCGTTCTGCCTGAATGTTGATATCAGTCGCCTGACCCTGTGCGCCACCTGAGGGCTGGTGAATCATGATCTCGCTGTTTGGCAGGGCGAGCCGTTTGCCCTTTGCGCCTGCGCTGAGCAGAAAAGCGCCCATCGACGCTGCCATGCCGATACAGATGGTCGAAACATCGCTTTTAATATAATTCATGGTGTCGTAAATCGCCATACCGGAGGTGATCGATCCGCCCGGGCTGTTGATATAAAGCTGGATGTCCTTTTCCGGGTCCTGCGCTTCGAGGTAGAGCAGCTGAGCAACCACAAGGCTCGCTGTCGCGTCGTTGACCTCATCTGAAAGCATGATGATTCTGTCGTTGAGAAGCCTCGAGTAGATGTCGTAGGAGCGCTCCCCGCGGCTTGTTTGTTCTACTACCATTGGTACTAATGCCATGATCGTTACCTCCAATTTTCGACGGGATTTCCGCTGCAAGCAGATACATCTGCCATTACAAAAAATGACAGATGTATAATATCTATTTGATTATTCAGCGTCTTTTGCTTCGTCTTCTTTTACTTCTTCCACTTCGGTGATGTCAGCGCTGTCTTTGAGCATTGCAATCACCTTGTTGACGGCGAGGTCGAGCTTTAGGTCCGCTTCAGGGATGTAGCCTCTGACTTTGTCCTCTTCCATCTTGTACTGCTCGGCGAGCTTGGCGTACTCGGCGCTGAGCTCTTCTTCCGGTACCTCAACCTTTTCAAGCTCAACGACCTTTTCAAGCGCAAGGCGCACCTTGACTTGTTTTTCCGCCTGGGGCAGGAACTGGCCGCGAATTGCTTCCCTGTCCTGGCCGGTGTACTGCATGTACATCTCGAGGTTCATCCCCTGAGAGGAAAGGCGGTACTCAAAATCGCGCATGAGCTCGTCAATTCTCTTTTCATACATGACTTCGGGGATTTCACCGGTCATATTTTCGACGACATTGCCGATGATCTGCTCCTCCACGTCGGCTTCCATCGCCTTGGCGTTCTGCTCCTCGAGGTGCTTTTTGATGTCCACTTTGAGCTCATCAAGGGTGTCAAATTCGCTGACATCTTTGGCAAACTCGTCGTCCGCATCGGGCAGCTCGGTCGCTTTGAGTTCGTGGAGTTTACATTTGAACAGGCAGGACTGGCCTTTGAGCTCTTCCGCGTGGTAATCCTCCGGGAAGGTGACGTTGACGTCGAACTCCTCACCAATGCTCTTGCCGACAATCTGCTCCTCAAAACCGGGGATAAACTGGCCGGAGCCGAGCTTGAGGGTGTATTTCTCCGCTTTGCCGCCCTCAAACGCCTCGCCGTCGAGGAATCCTTCAAAGTCAAAGGTCGCCATGTCGCCGTCCTGTGCGGGTCTGTCCTCAACGATGATCACACGGCCATTTCTCTCCCGCATTTTGTCGAGCTCAGCGGCAACGTCCTCATCGGAGACAGTCTTGACCGATTTGGTTACTTTTATACCCTTGTAGTCCTTAACTTCCACAACCGGCTTGGTGATGCAGGTAGCTTTGAAGCTGAGGCCTTTTTCCGCACTCGCTTCAATCGGCTCGAGGGACTCAACTGCGATGACGTCAAGCCCTGCCTCCTCGATCGCCTCGCTCAGAGCTTTGGGGTAAACCGCGTCGATGGCATCGTCAAAGAAAATGCTCTCACCATACATTTTTTCCACAATCTTGCGGGGCGCTTTGCCGCGGCGGAAGCCGGGGACGTTGATTTTCTTAATATTTTTGCGATATGCCGCGTTGCAGGCGGTATCGAAAGTAGCTGCGTCTACGGATACTTCTACCTCGTATTTGTTGGTGGCTACGTTGTCCGATTTCATTAACGCCATGTCAAATCCTCCTGAAAATATAGATTAGTTGATATCCTTATGATTATAGCACATTCCTCAGCCACTGTTAAGTGGATTTTTAGAATTTTACATTTTGGAAATATTATGATCTTTTCCGTTAAAAAAACAAGCCAAACCCTACAAAACGCGCACCGGATTGAACTGGATGTAATCCCCAGATACGAGACGGTAATCGATGCCGTCGCGCTCCCCCTGCACTGCGCCGCCGCAGGATTTTCCGTGCAGATGGCCGTAAAACACCCGCTTGACGTCGTACTTGTGAAAGACCTCGATCATGTCGTCGCACTGGTTGCCCGCGTAGATTGGCGGATAGTGCAGAAAGGCAATCGGCTTGCGCCCGCCCGCCGACTGGAGGGAGAGCTCCATCCGGCCCGCCTCGCGCAGCAATACCTTTTTGTTGGCAGGCTCCCCTGGCTCGTTGATCCACCCGCGGGTGCCGCAGAGGGAAAAGTCCTCGTATTCATATGAGTTGTTGAAGAGCAGGTGCAGGGTGTAAAACCCGTTCTCGGCAAAGAAATCCTCCACCTTCTTTTTGGTGGAAAACCAGTAGTCGTGGTTGCCCTTGAGGAGGATTTTCCGGCCGGGAAGGCTGTGGATAAACGCGAAATCATCCTTTGCGTGGGCAAGGTCCATTCCCCAGGAAATATCCCCCGCAACGACGACGGTATCCTCCTGCTTCACCTTTTGTTTCCAATTTTCCTCTATTTTTTCGACATAATTATTCCATCCTGCAAATACATCCATCGGCTTGTCCGTACCGAAGGAGAGATGAAGGTCTCCAATCACATATAAGCTCATGCTCGCTCCTTGTCTAGCGTTCGTATGAACGCGGTGGGATAGGGTACACTAATTCTGTCTTGAAAACGGATGCGCTGTCTAAAAACGTCTGAATTTATTCTCGGTGAGGACGGCCGCGTTTGCACAGGGTCAGTGTTTCCGTTTTGAGGACTTCCCAGCCGGGGGAAGCCCGGCGCGCCCCAACAAGTTTGAAAGGATGTTGCGAAATGTCTGCTCAGAAAAAAGAGAACGGCTGCCTGTGCGGCGTCAAATGCGACGTTGAGAGCTGCGCGTTCAACAACCAGCACCATCACTGCACTGCAAATGAGATCGAGGTATGCACCTGCTCGGTCCGGGATGAAAAGGACGCGGCGTGCGAAACCTATCAACCAAAATCCAACTGCCAGTAACAGTGGAGCTTTACCCGGCAATCGGGTCAAAGGAAAGCAGGGGGAAGGAGGACACCCCCTTCCCCACTTTCCCGGTATTCCTGGAATCAGCGGCGGCAGAGCTGCCGCTGTACATACAAAGATCCTAAAGCCCGAGCGCCTCGAAAACAGCCTGCTCCATGCCGTCCTTGTCAATTGACTTGGTAAAACGAACCTCGCAGTTTTTCAGATTGGCGAGCTGTGCGGGCGCTTCGAGTTTGGACAGCTCGGACAGCTCCTCGATCTGTGCGAAGTCGTCCGCCGCGGTGTTGCCGCCAAGGGCTTCGAGCACGCTGCCGGTAAATTTATACGGGCTCGCAGTCGAGGCAATGACCGTTTTGGTCACATCCCCGGTCTTTGCCCGATACTCTTCGTACACCTTGACTGCAACCGCGGTATGGGTGTCGCAGAGGTAGGAGTACTGGTCAAAAATTTCCTTGATGGTCTGCTTGGTCTGCGTGTCGTCGCAGCACCCGCCGTAAAACATCGACTGAATTTTTTCCTTGACTTCTTTCGAAACCTCGTACCTACCCTCTTTGGACAACTGGTCAAACAGGCTGCGGACAGCTTTGTCATCCCGCCCGGTCAAGTCGTAGATCAGCCGCTCGAGGTTGCTTGAAATGAGGATGTCCATCGAGGGGGAGATAGTGGTGTGGAAGGGGCGGTTGCGGTCGTACACCCCGGTTGCGATGAAGTCGGTCAGGACGTTGTTCGCATTGGAGGCGCAGATGAACTTGTTGACCGGCAGACCCATGAGGTTTGCGTAATACGCCGAGAGGATGTTGCCGAAGTTCCCGGTCGGGACGACGACGTTGATCTTGTCGCCCGCCTCGATCTCCCCGTTGGCGAGCAGGTCGCAGTAGGCGGAGAAATAGTAGACGATCTGCGGCACAAGGCGGCCCCAGTTGATCGAGTTCGCGCTCGAAAAGACAATGCCGTGTTCGGCGAGCTTCTCCCCAACTGCTTTGTCAGTGAAGATTTTTTTGACGCCGGTCTGGGCGTCGTCAAAGTTACCTTTGATGGCGCAGACGCCGACGTTACCACCCTGCTGAGTGGTCATCTGGAGCTTTTGGATGTTGCTCACCCCGTCCTCGGGGTAGAAGACGAGGATTTTTGTTCCCTCGACATCCTTGAAGCCCTCGAGCGCCGCCTTACCGGTATCGCCCGACGTCGCGACGAGAATCGCAATCTCTTTGTCTGAAAGCACCTTTTTGGCCGACGTGGTCAGCAGATAGGGCAGGAGCTGGAGCGCCATGTCCTTGAAAGCGCAGGTCGGACCGTGCCACAGCTCGAGCATGTAAATGCCCTTGTAAAGGTGGGCGAGCTCGGCAATCGATTCGCTTGAAAATTTATCCGCACGGTAGGCGTTGCTCACACAGTGGTGCAGCTCCTCCGGGGTAAAGTCGGTGAGGAATTTGCCGAGAACAAACTCGGCGCGCTCGACATAGCTCTTCCCGCTGATTTCTTTGAGATCATCGAGGGAAATCTGGGGAAAAGATTCGGGGACGAACAGTCCACCCTCCTCAGAAATCCCCTTGACAATCGCCTGCGCAGAGCTCACGCTCGCACTGCTGTTTCGTGTGCTGTTGTACAACATGTTTCTGTTCACCCATCCTTACACTTTTATTCTTCTCCGCACGGCCCGTTTTTGCCCATGCGGTGCTGAAAAAACCTGTTTGCGTTTTCAAATAGTATTTTGTCGGCAATTGTTTGCCCATAATATTCTACCATACTTTGATAGAGATTTGCAATCCTTTCAATTCCGCAGAGGAAATCGGGCATTGACGCGCCGTCGAAATCCGAACCAAGGGCGAGGACGTCCTCACAGCCGAGCTCCAGAAAGTGGTCAATGTGCCGTTTCAAAACAGAAAAATCGGGATTGCGTTTGCGCGAGAGGAACTTTACGTAGAAATTGAGTCCGATCAGCCCGCCGCGTGAGAGGATCTCCCCGACTTGGGCGTCGGTGAGGTTGCGGGGGTGGCGGTGCACTGCCGCGCTGTTGGAGTGGGTCGCGATAAACGGCTCTTTCGCGAATTCGCAAAGCTCCCAGAACCCCTGCTCATTGAGGTGGGAGACGTCGACAATGATCCCGTTGCGCTCGAGCTCGGGGATACACTGCCGGCCGAACTCTGTAAATCCGCCTTTGGCGAGCGCGCCCGACGCGAGCTCATTTTTGTCGTTCCAGCAGAGGGTGAGCATCTTGACCCCCCGCTTGGCAAGTTCCCCGATCCGCTCGAGCTTTCCGCCGAGCACCGCGCCCCCCTCCACCGAGAGGATGGCGTTGCATTTTCCGGGGACAAGCTGCCCGTTGTAGCGGACCAGCTTCTGCTGTGCATGCAGCTGCTGCTCAAAAAAAGCGCTCTGGCGCAGGAAGTCGTTCCAGGCGTCCTCCCCGCGCAGATCGTCGGAAATCCAGCAGGCAAACGTCTGCACCCATCCGTCGCAGGCGCAGCCTCTTTCGAGGTCGATTGCCAGACAGTTGGCGCCGAGCTGCTGCTCGAGCCGCAGGCATTCATAAATGGTATCGCAGTGTAAATCAAAAAGACGCATGGTCACCCTCCGCACAAAAAGCATTTTCAATCAAATGGATGTTGAGCTGGTCGCCTTCCAGCAAGGTGATTTGCACGACGTCAAACCGCGGCTGCAAGCCGCTCGGATGCTGCTGCAAAAAATGCAGCGCGGTTTGAATGATTTTTTCCTGCTTTTGTTTTGTGACCGCCTCCGCGCCGGAGTAGAGACAGGTTTTGTCCCGCAGCTTGACTTCGACAAACGAGAGGACACCGTCCTTGCGGGCGATGAGGTCGATCTCCCCGTAGTCAGAGCGGTAGTTGCGCCCGATCACCTCATACCCCTTCTGCTTCAAGTAGGAAAAGGCGACCTTCTCCCCATACTCCCCGCGGCGCAGGCTGAGGGAGGGCTCTTTGGCGGCGAGCTTGACGAGAAAGCTGCGGCGGTGCACCGGAGAGATGCCGTATTCGAGCAGCTTCTCGGTGTGCAGCTTGGTGCCGTAGCCCTTGTGCTTGGCAAAGCAGTACTCGGGATACTCGGCATCGAGCGCCTGCATGCACCGATCCCGCTCCACCTTGGCGAGGATGGACGCAGCCGCGATGTTCGCTGAGGTCGCGTCCCCCTTGATCACGCACCGGCTGTGTACCCCGACGTCGGGGTTTTTGTTGCCGTCGATAAGCACGAGGCCGGGCCGCAGCCGCAGCCCCTCCACCGCCCGCCGCATCGCGAGAAAGGTGGCCTGCAGGATGTTGATGCTATCGATCTCCTCAACCGAGGCGGTTGCGACGCAGTAGTCGAGCGCTCTTTCCCGGATCTGCTCATAGAGCGCCTCTCGTTTTTTTTCGGTGAGCTTTTTGCTGTCGTTGATCCCCTCGATTTCCGCGTCGAGTGGGAGGATGCAGGCAGCCGCATAGACGGGTCCTGCCAGCGGTCCACGGCCCGCCTCATCTACACCGCAGAGGACTTCCGCCCCAGCTTCCCGGTCGTATTCGTAGAGGGTCATTCTCTCTCCTCCCGGATCTCAGGGCGGGGCGGGCGCTCCAGGGTCAGCTTGCCGAGCTTGCCTCCGCGGTACTCGTCGAGCACCACGATTGCGGCCCGCTCGGTGTTGACCTCGCCGCCTGAAATGAGCATTCCCCGCTTGCGGCCGACCTCCTCGAGCCGTTCAAACGGCTCCATGCCGGAGGTGTCGCCCAGCTTAAACCGCTCGGTCAGCAGCTTGGGGTAGTTTTCGCTCAAATATTCGAGCAGGTTCATCGCGAGCAGCTCCACGTCGACGACGTCATCCTTGACCGCGCCCGTCCAGGCGAGGTGCACGCCGACCTGCGGGTCTTCAAACTTGGGACAGAGGACGCCAGGCATGTCGAGCAGGTCGATGTCGTTGTCGATGTGCACCCACTGCTTGCCGCGGGTGACGCCCGGCCGGTCCTCGACCTTGGCGCGTTTCCCGCCCGCCATCTTGTTGATAAAGGTTGACTTTCCGACGTTGGGGATACCCACAACCATCGCGCGGACAATCCGCCCGCTCATCCCCTTGCTCGCCCGCTTTTGAATGAGCTCCACGAGAACCTGCCGAATGAGGGGCTGCACCTGTTTGAGATTTTTGCCTGTTTGGCAGTCGATGGCGAGCGCCGCGATGCCGACTGACTGAAAATACTCCACCCAGCGGCGGGTGAAGTTGAGGTCCGCCACATCGCACTTGTTGAGCAGCACAATGCGCGGCTTTCCTTGAATGAGCTTGTCGAGCACCGGGTTGCGGCTGCTCGCCGGGATGCGCGCGTCGATGATTTCGACAACAACGTCAACAAGCGGAAGATTCTTTTCAATCATCCGCTCGGTTTTTTTCATATGCCCCGGAAACCATTGGATCGAGGGGTGGTCTGTCATCTGCAAATTCCTTTCTGTACCAATAACAACGCTGAACTCAGCGGGATTCCTGCCTAATACAAACAGTAGAATGCCGAGGGCATACCGTTTCTCCGCAGGAGCTCGGCATGATCTGCCTTCTCGCGGCTTTTCCTGTGCCGAATAAAAAATGAAAGTTCCCTGTTCATCAGCTGAGTATCCCAATTTTTGTAACAGGGAAAATGCGAAAAATCGCTTTGCCGAGAATGTGCTTTTTGTCCACATAGCCGAAGTTGCGCCCGTCAGTCGAGTTGGCGCGGTTATCCCCCATCACAAAGACGCTCCCTTCGGGGACAGTCATCGGATAATGGAGGGATTTCGGGGTAGTCGGGTCGTGGGTGTAGGGCTCGTCAAGCTCCTGGCCGTCCACCCGGACCTTTCCGGTCTCGGAGTCGATGTCTACGGTCTGTCCGCCGACGGCGATGACCCGCTTGATGATGGGAGTGTCAAAATACTCGTCGAGTTCGACGACAACGATGTCGCCCGGTTTGGGGTCGTAAAACAAATGGGAGACAATCAGGCGGTCGCCCGTTGAGAGGGTGTATTCCATCGAATCCCCCTCCACGCCAACCACGCGGAAGATAAAAAGAAAGATCAAAATTAGAACGACCAGGGAAAAGACGATTGTTTCGCAGATATCAAAAAACTCTTTTTTAAAACTATATCCTTCCCTTTCCTGCACTGCATCTTGTTCCGTCATTGTGTTCACCAGCTTACTATCGATTATTTCACATACTCATTTATATTATCATATTTGATAAGAAATGTAAACTAAAGAAAATTCATCAGCAAAAATCCGCAGGCAGGGGCTGCAATGCGTAAGAATGCCCGAAAAATCCCTGTTTCCGGATTGCCATCCGCCGCCTTTTTTGCACCAATCGCTTCAATGGGCCGTGCAACGAAGGGCTTGCACGGCCCCTATAAGGGGCTTTTCCTGGCAAAGCCTAAAGGATTCCGAATTTTGTTCCTATTACATCTGCGCTCTGCGGCCGATTTTTTATCAGCGGTGTTGTACAATCTCTTTTGTCTCTCCGAGACTTTTCTTCGCTTCACGTTCCCTTTTGTTTTGTATTTCTATCTCCATACCTACCCTCAAGAAAATCCGCATTCCTTAACTCTCTATCTTGATTCATTTCTCTCCACATAGGCACAGTCTTTTTGGAGCCACGGGTATAGCCTATGGTTTTCTTTTTTACAAAAAGGAACGGGGCCGCCCCGCAGGACAGCCCCGATCTTGTACGGAAAAACTAGATTTTCTGTTTGACCTTCGCAGCCTTACCGACTCTGCCGCGCAGATAGTAGAGTTTGCCGCGGCGGACTTTACCGCTTCTGACAATTTCAACCTTTTCCACGTGGGGCGAGTGGACCGGGAAGACTCTCTCGATGCCGACGCCGTGAGAAAGACGGCGAACGGTGAATGTCTCAGAGACCCCGCCGTGTTTCATGGCGATGACAGTTCCTTCAAAAAGCTGAATTCTCTCTTTTTCGCCTTCCTTGATCTTCACGTGAACCTTAACCGTGTCACCGATGTTGATGACCGGGCGTTCTTCCTTGAGGCTCGACTGGCTAATCAGTTTTAATGCGTCCATTGTTTTCCTCCTAGTTTTAGGGACATTCTTGCCTGGTACGATGTCCGGCAGAGGACTGTCCGTTTAATGCTGTATGAATGCGGCATTAACTCTCGTCCGCGCCTGAGCGCAGGACGGTACGATAAATGCTTCACTAGTATACCAGAAACTCCTGCAGAATGCAAGGGTTATTTTGAAAAACTCCCGAAAACACCGCGCACACAGAGTGCGCACAGAGTGTTGGCAGACAAATTTGTGCCCCGTTTCGAGTGTAAAACCGTCAGCGCCGCCTCAGCTGATCTGTTTGAGGGCGGCCTCAATGTCTTTGCGCAGCAGCGGCTCCATACTGTCGGCGTACCCGCTCAGATCAGTGCTGCTGAGAGCTTCCCGGATGCGGCTGGTGAGGCCCGGCCTGGCCCGCGCGATGAGAGGCAGCGCCTGGATGCACTGCCGCGCTGTGGTCGGTTTTTCATCCAGGATGTGGGTGAGATAGCGGTCGATGATCTGATCGACCTTCCCCTCGCTGTCCCACCTCGCATTTGCGGCAATCAGGCGCAATCCCCTCGCCCGCAGGTAGGAATTCGGGCTGTCCATCAGTTCGATAAACAGGTCTAAATAGGGGGAAACCGCATCGGAATTGCCGCTTTCCTCTTCGAGCAATTTGAGGCATTGATGGGCGCGGGTATGATCCTTGCCTTTCATCTGCGCGAGCAGCTGTTCGATCGAATCCATTGCTGTCACCTTCTATTCGGACTCTAGAGAAATCAGATTTTTTTCGAGCATCGACTGCGCGGCGAGCAGGATACCGGTTTTGCCTGAGTTGTAGGTGATGCCGCCCTGGAGCCACACCGCATAGGGCTCTTTGAGCGGCGCATCTGCGGAGAGCTCGATCGATGCGCCCATAGTGAAAGCGCCTGCCGCCATGATGACCTCCGATTCATAACCCGGCATGTCCCACGGCTCGGGGGCGACAAACGCATCGACCGGGGAGCCCTTCTGGATGCCTTGACAAAAGGCGATCAGTCCCTCGGGTGTGCCGAGCCGAATGGCGGCAATGATGTCGGTGCGGACGTCGCCGCAACGCGGGTAAACCTCAAACCCGAGCTTTTCAAAGAGCTTGAGCGCAAAGCAGGAGGTTTTGAGCGCGCTCGCGACAACTGACGGGGCAAAGAACAGCCCCATAAACATTCCACGGCTCTGGTTGAGGGTGCAGCCGACCTCTTTGCCGCAGCCGGGCGCGGTCAGACGGTAGGAGCAGAGCTCAACAAGATCTTTTCGGCCAGCGATGTAGCCGCCGGTCTGGGCGATCGCGCCCCCGGCGTTTTTGATCAGCGACCCGACGATGAGATCCGCTCCAACCGCCAGCGGCTCCTCTTTTTCGACAAATTCACCGTAGCAGTTGTCCACCAACACAATCGCGTCGGGATTCACCTCACGCACCGCCCGGACAATTTCCCCAATCTTTTCTACCGTCAGCGAGGGGCGCAGCGAGTAGCCGCGGGAGCGCTGGATGTAGGCGACCTTCGCCCCCTTGACCGCAGAGCGGATTGCTTCAAAATCGGGTTCGCCCGCCTCTGACAGGTCGGCCTGAACATAGTCTACCCCAAAGTCCTTGAGCGAGCCGTTCCCTTCCCCTCGAATTCCGATGACCTCTTCCATCGTGTCGTACGGCTTGCCGGTGATCGAAGCGAGGATATCCCCCGCCCGCAGCACCCCGAACAGCGCGACGGTGAGGGCATGGGTGCCGGACACAAAGTTGTGGCGCACCAGCGCGTCCTCCGCCCCAAGCGCCTGGGCGAACACCGCGTCGAGCACCTCTCGCCCCCGGTCCCCGTAGCCGTAGCCGGTGCTGCCGACAAAGTGACTCTCGCTGACGTGATTGTCAATGAACGCCTTGAGCACCTTGGCCTCGTTGTGCGCCGCGATTTCGTCGATGCGGTCAAACGCGGGCTTTGCCTCCTGCTCCGCCTGCTTGGCGAGCGCCAAAAGTTTCTGGTCGATTGAAAAGAATTGCTCTAACATGGTTTCTCCTAACCTTCTATCCAGTTTTCAAACTCGTGAAATCCAACTCTGCGGTAAAACGCGTCCGTTCCAGAATTGCGGCTGTACACATACACCCTCCGCCCGGGAAATTGCGCGGCAACCCGGCGCACAAACGCCCGCCCGGTCCCCTTTCCCTGCTCAGACGGAAGCACGGCGATCTGATTGAGCACCACAAGCCGTTCGGTGACGCACAGGGCGGTCGCAGTCGCGCTTTCCTCCACAAACAGCCGCGAAACGCCGTGGCGGAGATTGTGGGACATGTCGCAGTACCATTCGCTGTAGGTTTCGTCGTTGTACTGCTCTTCTCCAAACGCCTGCCGCAGGATGGAAAATGCGTCGTCAAGCCGCCCCTCCGGCGGCGGGGAGAGGGGTTCACACGGCTCACAGAACAGGATCAAGCCAGTACGGGGGGAATTCAGCAATTCCCGCCCCGCCGCGTTGACGCTGACCGGCGTAGCCGGGAGCATGCTCAGCCACTGCACCAACTCAGAGAGATCGCCGCCAACGGTGAAAAGCAGCACAGTGTTTCCAAACAGCGAGACCGCTGTTGTGACCCCTTCCCCACTCAGACAGAGGAAAAAGCGGCAGAACTCGTAGCCCAGGCCATAGGCGCGGTGCCGGCATTCAATCTTTGCAAGTTGCGGATGGGGATGCTCGTCAAAAAAGCGGGTCAGCAGCGCCTCGTTTTCCGCTGTAACTTGAACGATCACAGCTGCGCCGCCGCGTCGATGAACAGACGGGCGAGTCTGAGGGCGTTCTCCGCATCCTCCCGGTCAATGACGCAGGAGGGGGAATGCAGATAGCGGCAGGGAACCGAAATGGAAGCCACCCGCACGCCCTTACCGCTGAGCGAGATCGAACCCGCGTCGTTGCCCCCCGCGACCTTGGTCTTGGTCTGGCAGGGAATGCCGTGCTGCTCGGCGAGCGAAAAGGCGAGGTCGTAGAGCTCTTTGTCGTAGATCGTCGCACGATCCATGAAAGGAACCACTGGGCCGCCGCCGAGGCGGCAGACCCGCTCCGCACCCTCGACTCCCGCGAGATCCCCCGCTGTCGTCGCCTCGAGCACCAACGCGATGTCAGGGGCAACTCCGAACGAAGCGACCTTGGCGCCCCGCAACCCCACCTCTTCCTGGGTGACGAAGCTGAATACCGTGTCATATTCGAGCTCCTGTCGAATCAGCTCGAGCAGTACCGCGCAGCCAAACCGGTCGTCAATTGCCTTGGCCTTGATTCTGCCGTCGCCAAATTCCCGGTATTCGCTTGTAAAACAGACCGTCTCCCCCAGGCGGATGAGCTGTTCGGCTTCCTCTTTGTCCTTTGCGCCGATATCGACAAACAGCTTGTCCACAGGGGTTGCTTTGGCGCGCTCCTCCGCCTCCTGCATATGCACCGCCTTGGTGCCGATCACGCCGGGATATTTCCCCGCAACGGTGACGCAGCGGCCGATGATCACCCGGGGATCGATCCCGCCCACCGTGGTGACGCGCAGCATCCCGTCCGGAGTGATCCCGGTGACAAGCATCCCGACCTCGTCCATGTGGGCGGACAGGAGCAGCTTGTTTTTGGGGCGCTGTTTGCCGCGTTTGAAGGCGATGACATTGCCGAGGTTATCTATTTTAAATTGGCAGTGCGGCGCGATCTGACGGAGGATTTCCTCCCGGACAGCGTCCTCCCGCCCCGAGATTCCGTCGAGACTGCACAGTTTTTTCAAATTCTCAAGCATTCTGTTTCCCCGCTTCCCGTACAAATTCGGCGAGCAGCCGCGCCACCGCGTCGACATCCGCCACCGCGATGGTCTCAATTGGGGTGTGCATGTACCGCAGCGGAATGGAGCAAAGGCCGGTTTTAACCCCGCTGCCCGCGAGGGAGATCACATCGGCATTGGTCGAGGTCTCCCCACCCATTACCTCGAGCTGGTGGGGAATCCCGCACCGCTCGGCAATTTCAATGAGCTGGTTGGTGATCCCAGCGTCGAGCGTTGGGGAGACGCCAATCATCGCGCCCTCTCCCATCTTACCGCATTTGTGCTCCGGCGCGTCGCTGGTGAGCGCAAAACTCACGTCGACCGACAGGGCGATGTCCGGCTGGACGGCAAAGCCGCCGGTGGTTGCGCCGCGGGTTCCGGTCTCCTCCTGAGTGCTCAGCAGCAGCGTCAGCCCGCAACTACACGGCTCGCCCTGCAGCAGCTCCGCCGCCTTGATCAGCGCCGCGACGCCTGCGCGGTCGTCGAGCGCCTTGCCACTCACCCGGTCCCCGAGCAGCTCGCGGAAGTATCCCTGCACTGTAACGCGGTCACCGGGCGAAATCAGCTGCTTGACCCGCTCGGTCGAAAGCCCGGTGTCAATCAGGATTTCATCCATCTCGGGAGTCTTTTTCGCGTCGTCCGCTGAAGCGAGGTGGGGGGGCTTGCTCGAGATGACGCCGACAAGCTCCTCCTTGCCATGGATCACCACTTCCTGCGCAAGCAGCACCTTGCGGTCCACTCCCCCGCAGTTTGAGACGTGCAGAAACCCGTTTTCCTCCACCGAGGTGACAATCATCCCGATTTCGTCAATGTGGGCGTCGAGCAGAATGTGCGGCTGCCCTTGCTGAGCGGGCCACACCTCGGCGATGAGGTTGCCGCTCGGGTCGGTTGTCAGTTTGCGCACGTATGGTTCAGCCAGGCGCTTGGCGCACTCGACCGCGCCGCCTTCCAATCCCGCCACCCCGACCGCTTCGGACAAGGTGCGCAGCAGTTCTTTTGTTTCCATTGTTTTTTCTCCTTACAGGCTGTTGACCAGATCTTTGTAATGGTTTCCCCGCACCTCAAAATTTTTGTACAGATCAAAACTCGCCGACGCGGGGGAAAGGGAAATGATATCTCCAGCGCTTGCAATTTTGCGCGCAAGGGTGACCGCTTCCTCCATCGAGGCGACGTGGTAGATGGGAAGCAGTTCGGGATCGTAGCCGGAACAGTCGACCACCGCCTGCTGGATTTTCGGGGCGGTCGTGCCCATCAGGATGAGCGCCTTGGATTTGCTCACCAGCACCGGGGCGAGCGGCTCATAGGACAATTTTTTGTCGTACCCGCCCGCGATGATGATGAGCTTTTGTTCAAACGCGTTGAGGCCGGCGATCGTCCGGGTGGGGCTGGTGGCAATCGAATCGTTGTACCACTTCACCCCGTCGAGTTCCCGCACAAATTCGATGCGGTGCTGCACCCCGCCAAACTCCCGAGCGACTTTGAGGATGTTTGCGGGCTCAACCACCCCGCTGACCGCGGCGATGGCAGCGAGATAATTCTCCACATTGTGGGTGCCGGGGAGGCGGATCTGATTTTGATTGAAGAGCAGTGTCTGTTTCCCGTTGTCCATCAGGAAAATGTCCCCGTTTTCATCCGCCCACGCCCCGGTGTGCGGAGCCGCTCTGCGGCTGAATTTGCACAGTCTGCCGCGCACGTAGCCGCTCAGCCCATCGGTGATCTCGTTGTCCGCGTTGAGCACTGCCTTGGAAAAGGCATTCTGGTGCCACAGCAGGTGGCATTTGCACTGGATGTATTCCTCCATCGTCCCGTGTACGTCGAGGTGGTTGGGGGCGATGTTGGTGATGACCGCCACGTCGGGCGACTGCCGCATCGACAGCAGCTGAAAACTCGAGAGTTCCACCACCGCGACGTCGTCCGGCCCGATCTCCTCAATGCCGGGCAGCAGCGCTTTGCCGATGTTGCCGCCGAGATGGACGTTGTAATCTTGGGCCTTCAGCATCTCGCTGATGAGGGTGGTGGTGGTGGTCTTGCCGTCCGAGCCGGTCACCGCGTAGATTTTGCAGGGGCAGAGCTCGAAAAACACCTCCATCTCGGAAGTGACGACACACCCCTGCTCCCGCGCGCGGGCGAGCGCCGGTTGGTTGAAATACACGCCGGGGGAGCGAAAAATCACATCGTAATCGGTGAGGGTGTCCAGATACCCGTCACCGAGCACAAACTGCACCCCAAGACCGGCGAGCTCGTCGTAGGCGGCCCCCAACTTTTCCGCGGTGCTGCGATCGCATACCGTGACGTCGAGCCCCTTGCGCACAAACAGCTTGATGATATTGAAATTGGTGACGCCCATGCCGATAAACGCAATGCGCCTGCCCTGCATTTCGTCAAAAAAACGGTCCACTTTTGATGGCATTGTAAAGCCTCCAGTACTAAATGATAAAGAACTAAATAATTATACCTCTCTTTCCCAGAAAAATCAAACAAAATCTTGGCGAATCCCCCGCTTCACAAAATCTTTATTGCAAATCAGCTCAGATAATGGTAAAATAAATGAAATGTGAATGAACTAATTGAAAGGAGCGGTATTATTGGGAACCGAACTGCTCATCCTCCCGGAGGGTTACTGGTCCAAGCTCAACATTTTGGAAACGGAAAAAGCCATTAAGCTCGTCAAAGACACCTTTCAGACAAAGCTCGCGGAGAACCTGCATCTGACCAGGGTGTCCGCACCGCTGTTCGTCCGCCCCGAGACCGGCCTCAACGACGATCTCAACGGGGTCGAGCGCGCCGTCCAATTCGACATCAAGGAGCTCGGCGCCAACGTCCAGATTGTCCACTCCCTCGCGAAATGGAAACGCCTCGCCCTCAAGCGCTACGGCATTGCGCCGGGCGAAGGGTTGTACACCGATATGAACGCCATCCGCCGCGACGAGGACCTCGACAACCACCACTCGGTGTACGTCGACCAGTGGGACTGGGAAAAAATCATTGAGGAAAAAAACCGCAATCTGGATACGCTTCAGCAAACAGTCAAACAGATTATGAAAGCGCTCAAGGACACTCAGAACGAACTGCACCGGCAGTATTCCCAGATCGAGTCATTTTTAAAGGAAGATGTCTTTTTCATCACCACCCAGGAACTCGAGGACCTCTACCCCGACCTGACCCCCAAACAGCGGGAGGACGCAATCTGCAAAGAACACCAGACGGTGTTTCTCATGCAGATCGGGGGCAGGCTCAAAAGCGGAAAGCCGCACGACGGCCGCGCGCCCGACTACGACGACTGGACCCTCAACGGGGACCTGCTCGTTTGGTATCCGGTTCTCGGCCACGCGCTCGAGATTTCCTCGATGGGCATCCGGGTCGACAGCGCTGCGCTCGAGCGCCAGCTGAAGCTCGCCGGCTGTGAGGAACGCAAAGCGCTCCCCTTCCACAAAATGCTGCTCGACGGCGAGCTGCCCCTGACGATGGGGGGCGGAATCGGCCAGTCCCGCATCTGTATGCTGCTGCTGCAAAAGGCGCATATCGGAGAAGTGCAGGCGTCTGTCTGGTCGGAGGAGATGATCGACCTGTGCGCAAAAAACGGAATCACCCTGCTGTAAGTAATGAATGATGTTGATGGAGGTTACATATGTGCGAATTTTCTGCCCGATTTGGCTGTAAGGTGTTCAGTGACGAGGTGATGGTGGAGCGGCTTCCCCGCCCAATCTACAAAAGCCTCAAGCATTCGGTCGACGACGGCTGCCCTCTCGAACCGGATGTAGCCAACGTTGTTGCAACTGCGATGAAGGACTGGGCTGTGGAAAACGGAGCGACCCATTTCACCCACTGGTTCCAGCCGATGACCGGAATCACCGCCGGCAAACACGACAGCTTTATCTCCCCCCAGGAGGACGGCAAGGTCATTCTCGAATTTTCCGGAAAAGAACTCATCAAGGGGGAGCCGGATGCCTCCTCCTTCCCCAACGGGGGATTGCGCAACACCTTTGAGGCGCGCGGCTACACCATGTGGGACTGCACCTCTCCCGCCTTTATCAAGGAGGGGACCCTCTACATTCCGACCGCTTTCTGTGCTTACACCGGCGAGGCGCTCGACGCAAAAACCCCCCTTCTGCGCTCAATGGAGGTCATCTCCAAACAGGCTTTGCGCATTCTGCGGCTGTTTGGCAACACCACCTCCACCCGGGTCATTTCGACTGTCGGGGCAGAGCAGGAGTATTTCCTCGTCGATCGCAAGAACTATGAGAACCGGCTTGACCTCAAAATCTGCGGCCGCACCCTGTTCGGCGCAAAACCGCCCAAGGGCCAGGAGATGGACGACCACTACTGCGGCAGAATCCGGCTGCGGGTCGGCGAATACATGCGCCAGCTCGACACCCGCCTGTGGGAACTCGGCGTCACCTCCAAGACCAAACACAACGAGGTCGCGCCCGCGCAGCACGAGCTCGCGCCGGTGTTTGAGTCGGCAAATATCGCGACCGACCACAACCAGCTCACCATGGAGATGATGCGCATCGTCGCCAAGCAGAACGGCCTCGCCTGCCTGCTGCACGAAAAGCCGTTTGACCACATCAACGGTTCGGGCAAACACAACAACTGGTCGCTCTCCACCAACGACGGAATGAACCTCTTTAACCCTGGAAAAACCCCCTACGACAACGTCCAGTTCCTCATTTTCCTCTGTGCGGTCATCCAGGCGCTCGACAAGTACCCAGAACTGCTGCGGGTCACCGCCTCGAGTGCGGGGAATGACCACCGGCTCGGTGCAAACGAAGCTCCGCCGGCCATCATCTCGATTTTCCTCGGAGAGCATCTCACGAGCATCCTACAGGACATCGCAGAGGGCAGCGCCCACACCGAAGAGATGATCGGGATGTTTGAGACGAGCGTCGCCACCCTCCCCAACCTGCCCAAGGATGACAGCGACCGCAACCGCACCTCCCCGTTTGCGTTCACCGGCAATAAATTCGAGTTCCGCATGGTCGGTTCCTCCGCATCCATTGCTGCTCCCAACTGGGTGCTCAACACCATTGTTGCCGATTCCCTTGAGGAATTTGCGGACCGCCTCGAAAACGCCAAGAACTTTGACGCAGAGATCAAGTCAATTGTGGCCGACACGATGCACAATCACGGCAAAATCATTTTCAACGGCAACGGTTACACCGAAGAATGGGTTGAGCACGCGGAAAAGCTGGGCCTTCCCAACATCAACAACTCGGTCGACGCCGCTAAAGCGATGATACAGGACAAAAACGTCGAGGTGCTCTCCCGGTTTGGCATTCTCTCGGATATCGAGTGCCATTCGCGGTATGAAATTCTGCTCGAAAACTACGCCAAAACGATCACTATTGAGGCAAACACCATGCTTGAGATGGTCAAACGCCAGATCCTCCCCGCCGCCATGCGGTACGCCGGAGACATCGCAGCCTCCTACAACGAGCTCGCCGCGTCGGGCATTCAAAACGCTGCGATGAAAAAGCATCTTGACAAGCTCTCTTCCATGATCGACTGCATCAGCCAGATGACCGAGATGCTCGAGGCGGAGCTCGAGGCCTCTGGTTCTGTGGATTTCCTTGTCACAGCGCAAAATTGCCGGGACAAAATCATTCCACAGATGAACAACCTGCGCGACTGCGTCGACAATCTTGAGACGATCACCTCAGCAGAGTACTGGCCGATCCCAACCTACACCGACCTGCTTCACAGAGTTTAACTGCGCTTTTTCAAACCAGCTTCCTGTGTGATCTCTGTCATAACGGTTCACTAGCTGAGTTTTTATGGGAAAGAAACGACGCTTTCTCCTTTCCCACTCGAACTAAAATCCCTCTTGCGGGACTGTATAGTTAAATTTTGTTCCAGTAAAACACCCCGCTGTAGATTTATCTACAGCGGGGTGTTTTACACTGCCTGTCCAATAGTTCATTCGCCAAAGTGTGGACTCTTCCGCTCTGTTGATCCGTTTATACTGCCGCCTGATTGGATGTCTGAGCCAGCCCCAAATGGCACACGGCTGCAAACTCTATCTCGCCTTTCCCAAGTTGTTCCTGTGATGCACTCTACCAAGATCAAAGTAGACTCACCTGGAATTTCCCTAGCCATTGTTCTGTTTTCCCAAAACCGCCAGCATTTCAGTCTGATCCAAGTTGCAGCTCATACACCCATAAACAGCGTCCAGCAGTTAGCCAGACGCTGTTTTTTAACATTCGGAGGGCTGTTCGGCAAACCGCCTGCAAAAGCGGACGACAAAAAAGATTCCTGCTCCTGCCAAGGAGGCGCCCAACCCGGTGTAAAAGACCCCGATAAAAAGGGGCGGCAGCAGATGGGATGCGCGCAGTACAATGCCAAAGGTGATCATACAGGCCATAATCAGGTAGGATTTCCCATCAAAAAAGCGGTAAACCGGAATCTGTTCCGCTTGGTAGCCGCGGATTCTCCTGCTGTGCTTGTTGACCATTTTAGAAAAGACAAATCGAAAAAACAGCCCGAACACCACTGCTGCCGTCAGGAATTCCACCAGCGGCCAGTGCCAATGTCCACCCCATTCCACCACGCCGATGCGCAGAATGTTGACCCCCGCGGCCATCCAGACAAGGCCGGCAATAAGAAGCAGGGTATTTCGCTTGACTCGAAACTTCGTGTTCATCTGTGCTCCACCTCGTTTGTTACAGTCGGGACGAATCTGAATCAATGCTGAAACAGCCCGGCCAAAGATTAAGAGAATACCGCGTAAGCTCCCCATGCTGTTACTCTTTTGTAACTGCGGAAGTCAGCTGAGATTTGGCACAAAAAGGATTGCAGAATGCCAGAGTTACCATCTACAGCGTAGACGCTGGTTCCGAAAATCCTCTGCACAACCGCAAGCAGCGTTGCAGCGCCTTGTTTTTTGCGGGCTTGCCGGAATTCACATACGGCTTCTCGCTGAATATTCCTATCCCCAAACTATGCTGTAGCGTGTTTTTTGTCTACACAAAATGGGCCGGCAAGATTCCCTGCCGGCCCAAAACAGCGCCTTTTAGATATTCAGCGAATAAAAGGTGGCAAACTCAGATTTTCTGCGCAGCAGCTCCTCAAGATTCCCCATTTCAGCCACAATCCCTTCTTTCATGAAGATGATCTCATCGTATTTGCCGAGCAGCTCTCCACTCATCTTGTGGGTGATGGTGAGCAGCGTCAGCTCGGGGATTTTGAGCAGGCGGCTCTCGATGTCGTACGCTGTCTGCATGTCAATGGCAGAAGTTCCCTCGTCAAGAATGAGGATGGGGGTGCGCTGGATGAGCGCGCGGGCAATCGCGATGCGCTGCCGCTGCCCGCCTGAGAGGTTGGCGCCGTTTTCCCCGACTGGAGAGGCGAGCCCATCGGTTGTCTGGCTGAGGAAGCGGTCGACTCCGCTGAGCCGAAGTGCATTGTCGAGCTTTTCCTGCGGGAACGACTGGTAGATGCAGATGTTTTCCTCAATGCTCTTGTCAAACATATACACGTTTTGATGGATGACCGATATCATCTCGCGGACACGGTCGATGTCCAGGGTGCGCAGCTCCCGGCCATCCAGCCGAATCTCCCCTTCATAGCCCGCGTAACAACCGCTGAGCAGTTTGATCAGGGTGGTTTTCCCGCATCCACTCTCCCCGACAACAGCGTACTTCTTCCCCTTTCGCAGCGTCAATTCCGCACCGGTCAGAACCGGGTGCTCTGGGTCGTAACTGAAAGCAAGATTTTTCGCTGTGAGTTCTGTCTCAAAAGAAGGAAGCTCTGTACCGGTAAACGAAAGATCGCTGTAGTCCGAAAACTCATCGAGCCGCTGCAATACCGGCTTGATGCTCTTGACCTTGGGGATGTTCTGCATCAGCGTGACGATCGGCCACACAAACGATCCGCCGAGTTGGACAAGCGCGATAAGAGTACCCATGGAAATGCTCCCCCGCAGCACGAGATAGGCCGAGACAAAGATGGCGACAACCTGGGTAATAATCGCAAGCATTTGGGAAAGCGACTCGTTGATGACAAAGAGTTTGTCTGCGGCGTATTTGGCGTCCGCAACCTCGTGGTTTTCCTGACAAAACTCCTCCTCCACCTCACCGGTCACCCGATAGGATTTGATGACCTCGTAACCTGAAAAGATATCCTTGAGACGAGTGGTGAAGCGGGCGAGCTTGCCGGACAGGACATCCTGTCGGGACTGAAGCGCCTTGCCGAACAAGCTTGGAATAGTGTACATCAAAATCATGCAGAGCACCAGGCAACCGGTGACGATTGGACTGAGGATGAGCAGCAGTACAAGCGTTGCGACAAAGGTAATCGCATGCTGGAGCATCAACAACAGGGGAAGAATGTAATTTTCCTCCACAAGCTTGATGTCGTTGGTCAGAGCGGATATGTAATCAGCTGTGTTGATCGAAGTGAAATCCTGATAGCCCCGGCGCATAACGCCGCGAAACACCTTTTTGCGCAGCATCCGGGTGAGGTTGCGCACCAGCATTTTGCTGGTGACCGCATAGATGAAATAGCATAGGCCATACATGGCGATATAAACAAGGGTTGCCAGAAGGACATTGAGAAAGCCGTTAAAATTCTTCCCCATCGTGACATCGATGATTTTTTGCAGGAAAATTGCGACAACCGCGTTGCCGACCGAGGTAATGACGCTAAAGAACGCTGTCACCACCAGGAGCAGTTTGTTTTTCTTGAGACATTCTTTCATAGCGGTATCCTCCTTCGTTACTAACAGGATACCATAAATTTAGATAAACGTCAAATATAATATCAAATTTTATCTAACTTAAATGAAAACGGTTTTTCAGCTCATTGATCAAATCCCAGATTTTCTCCACCCGAAGGGAATAGTAAATGCGCCGGTCCTGTCGTTCAATATCGATTAGACCGCAGGAGTTGAGGGTGTCCATGTGATACGAAACAGTCGCCGGGGTAAGGCCGAGCTTAGCGGCGATCTCCTGATTGTAGCTTTTTCCCTGTCGAAGCAGGAGTAGAATGTCGAGCTTGCTCTTGTCCCCTAGCGCTTTGAAGCGGCTACAGAACATCTGGGCGGAGGTGTTGAGACGAGTGGTGTGCTCCATCAAGGTGTCCCACAGTAGACCGTAGAAACCGGTCGACCCTACCAGGAGCTGAGAAAACGGCATCACAAACAAAGGATAGATGTTGGTAATCCCCTCCATATTCTTGATGATATACCGGTCGGGAAACCGCTCCGGATTCTGACTGAACCGACTGATCAGCTTGTCAAGCGTGGGGCGAACTGCGTCCACTGCCCGCTGCGTCGCGTCGAGGTTGTCGTTGATGAGCTTATCCATCTGCCGGAAATAGGGACAGGGATTGCGGTAAATCATCATCAGTTTCCACTTGGCCTGCGAGGAAAACTCCGCCGTTTCGATGAGCTCGATAAATTCCTCAATTGTGCAAATTTCTTTGATGTCTCCTTCTATTTGACTGACTTCGGCATAACCGCGGATCAGCAGCTTACGCAATCTTTCCTCATCCAGATCGGAGATCACAAAGTTATCCTCCCTGCGTATCAAAAATGGCAGCGATAGGATGCTGAGAATGTCGATATTTTCCTCGAGCAGCCAGGTGGAATCGGAATCAACTCGCTTGTATTTTGAAAAAATCCGAACATACTTTTCATACATTTTTGCGTGTTTTGCGTAAAAAGCTTCCCCATCAATCCCTGTTTCATTGAAAAGTTCTACCGCTTTTTCACGGTAGAGGGTTGGCTGGTGGCTGAAATAGAGAAGCCCCAATGTTTCAATCCACATGTCGAGGTGCGTGTGCAGTATAGTACCCATGATATACCCCTTCCAATCTGTGTAATTGTCAAAGGCTCCGCAAGGATTTTGCGGAGCCTTTTGTCAGCAAATGGTTTTCTTTTATCATAGCATACCGGCTCCTATTTCGTCAACCGGACGCGATTGCAAAAATACGCGCAAGCCAACAGGATACTGTAATGTTCCAGTTTTGCCAATGGCGCCGCCTTCTATTGACGGCTGTTTTCAGAACTGCGGTATTCTGGGTGATGTATAAATTACAATCACCCCCACTGTGGGGCGGCAGGCTCTTTTTCAGAGAACAGAGCTGAACCGGATATCTGATATTTTGATTTTCACACTAAAATTGCTTCTATTCACGGCGAAATGGGCGTTGGAGACAGCCTCATCAGAAAAATGCTAAAACCGTTGGCAAATGAGGCAATTTGCAAAACTCTGTCCTGCCTGCTCAGGCTGGCTCCCCCTCTGTCTCACAGCGATTTGCCGCTGGTGTGCTCCGAGTCAGCAAGATGGAAGAGATGAGCGACACAAATGGAACGGTGAGAATCACCCCCAGTGTGCCGGTCATGCTGCGCAGAATCTCGATGCCGATTTCGTACTGGTTCATAAACTGAAGATAGGGCATATTGTAGGCGTAGAGTATGATGAGGGTGTTGATTGCACCACCCGCAAAGGCGAGAATCAGGGTGTTGGACATAGTCCCCATCATATCCCTTCCGATGTTCATCCCGGAGCGGAACAGCCTACCCGCAGTCAGTCCAGGATTGTGGAGCTTGATCTCGTTGAGCGCCGAAGCAACCGACATGCTCACGTCCATCACTGCTCCGAGCGACGCGATGAGAATCCCCGAGAAGAGGACGCCGCTCACGTCGAGCCCGCTGTTTTGTCCAATATAGGCGAGCGTCTCAATGTCCGGGGTATTGAGTCCGCTGATGTGGGACAGCCTGCCAAACAGGAGGGCGAGCAGGCCGGCAAGTAGCACCCCCGACACCGTTCCCAGGATGGAACAGAGTGTCTTGGCACTCCATCCCCCGATGAGGAGCATGGTCACAATGGTGACGAGCACCGCGACCACAGTGGCCGCAAGGAAGGGGGACACCCCAACATACATCATCGGGACGTAGAGAAAGATGATACACACAAAGGTGAACACCAGACCCACCGCTGAGGTGACACCCCGTTTTCCGCCCACCAGACAGAGCACCAAAAGAAAAAGACCGATGAGCAGCCAGAGCATTCCGCCCCGATCATAGTTGTACACGCTCGCAACCAGCGATCCTTCCGCGTCCTGATTGACCAACAGGACTACCTTGAGCCCGGGTGAACAGTAGGCGCCTGTATGATTGGCATTGGGACTCTGCGCCTCGCATTCCTCTCCTGCATACGGCCCGGAGGTAATTTTGACCCGGACGAGCTGATTTCCCTGAAGTTCCCCCTCCTCTGATTGGGCAGTGTCGCTGCTGAGTACTTCGAGCACAGTTGCTTTGGCAAACTCTGTTCCGCCCATAGGGCGCAAAGGAGTCTTCTGGATTCCGCTGTTGAACCAGAGTAACCCTCCGGTAAAAACGATTAAAAATACAATTAAGATGCCTATGGTCAGTGTTCTTTTGTTCTTCCTTATCTTATTCAAAAATACTTCCCCGTTTCTCCGCGCCGCAAGCTAAGCGGCCGTTTTCTTTATTATACGGCAGTCATCAACTCGATTTCAATTGATCTAATCGAATCTTTACCTGATTTACAAGCATTTTACCAAACAGCAGAACGTGTTCTGTGCAAAAATTCAAAGCACTGGTTGACTGTTAGGCAGCTTCCGTTCTGATCCTCCGCCCTCTGCAAGATCTGCAAATTCCAACTACGGGTTTCTTGCACAGAATTGCTCGATGGAAAAATCAATCTTTTCTTTCAGAGATCCCCATATGACAAAAAATCTCCCCTGCACAGCCCGCGAATCCCGCCACGCTTGGCACAATTCGGTTCTGCACTGTAACAAAGACAGCGTGTTTGATGTCATATATATGCACTGCCAAGCTGCCCAGAAACGGAAAACTCTCTTTTTGAATGGCCGCCTTTCCGCGTCGCCAGCCTGCCACAACCTACTTTGTCCAGTGTCAGGAACGATTACTGCTTTCGAGAAGCTCTGCCGAAAGATCCGATGGTTTCGGTAATCAAAACTATCTGTAAATGGGTGGTATACTCGCCAATTATCAGTTGCACTCCGCAAGGGACACCGAATAAACAGCATCACACGCAAGGGAACCGTAAACAGCTCAAATTCGCTTGCCAGGACAACTGATATCGATTCAGATTGCTCTTTCTTCTGCTTTGCACAATCTCCCTTCGGCAAGCGTTTCGCTTTCTCTCCGCCGTCGAGCAGAGCCAAGGGTGTTCTTGTTATACGTGCTACAGTAGCAACGGTCATTTATGGGCAATTCCCTCTGGAGAGCGGCACGCATCTCCTCGCGTGGGTTCGGCCTGGCTGCTGCGTGAGGATGTGCCTTGCTACTCGTAATTGGATTTAGTCATCCTTTCAGATCCCCTGACAAATGGGGACTGCATTTTCACCAGCACATCCGTTTCGGGCACGCCTCTTTTCAATTGCCTTTTCCGGTTGCACAGTGTTTTCAAAATCCTCTGTTCTCTTATCGCTTCTCTTAGATCAATAGTTTCTGCGGCACTTTAACGCAAGTAAAACTTGACGCTTAACTTTTCCACCTTGTTTTCGCTATGCCGCCCCTCTTGGCCAACCTATCTACAGCATCACCATTCTTCTTTCTTGGAGCCATTCGCTCAGCGAGTGATTTTCTGTATATAAAAAACCACCGGTTGAACCGGTGGTTTTCTCGCCAGAGGAACAGGCTCTGTGCCAAAAGGGAGCTGGTTTTATTTATTGTTGTTTTTTCTTTCCAGTAAAGGCAACTGCGGCGGCTGTCAGCAGCAGAGTGAGTGCCAATGCGGGAGCCGCATCCCCTGTTTTCGGCGACCTATTCGCCTGTGTGAGGGAACCATCTCCCGCAACGCTAATATCAGGAGAGTTGCCCTGTCCATCTGTCAGCGCGTGGATCGCCTGTCTAAGTGCCTCCACTGCGCTGTCGACCACGCCCTGTTCCCGGGTGGAAAGGCTCTGATCGGCAAGCGTCGTTTCCGCATCTGCAAGAGCCGATTGAAAGGCTGATACCGATTCAACGCTGTAACCGGTGAGGTCGATCTGTTTTGCGCTTGTGACGAGACGGCTCAGAATGGATTTGTCCGCCTTGTAGCGCAGTTGGAGCATCGCTTCGAGTAGCGCGTTGTATGTTGCGTCCACCTGATCCTGCGAAGCGGCCTCATCTGCGAGCAGGCTGTTTGCAGTTTCAAGAGCCTGGGCGAAATCAGCCCAGCCTTCCGCAACAAAATCTTCCTCTGCATAACCCGATGCAGTTGCAACGAGGGTTTCCAGAAGGTGCTTGTCCGCCCGCTTCACCAGCACCATTGCAGCATTGACGAGGTTGGTGTTGGCCGCGTCCACCTCTGCCTGCAGGGCGTTGTTGCTGTCAATTACTTCTTTGGCCTGTGCAAGCGCCAGTTTGAAGTTCTCCTTTGCCTCTCCGTCGAGATAGAGATTGAGGTCAAGCCTGCTGTACAGCTCATAGTTGGCGATTAGTTGCTCCTTGTTTCCCTGCTGGAGGCCGAGCTTGTGGATTTCACCCATCAGCTTGATCCACGCCGCATCTACCGCCTGCTGGTCCGCAGCGGCGTCGCCCTGTACCGCGACCGCCTCGCCGAGCGCTTGGTCAAAGGTCGCTTTGACGTCCGAAATTGCGTTGGCGTATTCCTCAGTGCCGAGCAACTCCTGCGCCCGGGCGATGACTTTATCAAGAATCGTCTTGTCCGCCGTTTCAGTAACAGGCACCTTTTCAAACCGCACTTCAATGGTGTGATCCGCCTGCACATCGGTCAAAGTGAGCTTTCCGTCCGTCAATTCCACTGGACTGCCATCAAGCAGGACTTCGCAGACGCGGAAGCCGCTGTCCGGCGTCACGGTGAAGGTGATGCTGCCGCCTTGGGCGACCTGGGTGCTGCCCGCATTGCTGATGCTGCCGCCCGCACCGGCGGAGGCGGTGACTGTATAAGTGACGGGAACAACTGCCTCATCCGTTACAAAGGTGGTCACCGGCGTGACAGTTTCTCCACCCTTGCTGTTGGTGACTCGGGCATACCAGCCGTATTCCGTGCTAGGTTGAAGTCCCTCCCAGAGGTACTCTGCTGTTTCGGACGCCCCAGTAACCCTACCGATGACATTCTGCGTCTGCACATCCACCGTTATGCTGGTGGTGGAGAGTGTTTTTGCTGTGGTGTCAAAATCGACCGGAAGTTCATATATGTCCATGTTGACCGCTTTTGCTCCCTCGCCGTAGGAATCGAGGCGGGGCGTGTCAAAGTAGTTGAAGTCGTTTCGATAGGGGGAATAAGAGTTCACGTAGATTTTATCGTTTGCAAGGTCAAAGTAGAGAAATTTAATGTACTCCGAACCGCCCTCGGGATCGGACTGGTAGTCGGTGCAGATCTGGTAGACCACGCGGTCGTTGACTCCATCTCCGTTGTCGTCAAACCCATCGGTCTGAATAGAGGCGCCGTGGTAATGGCCGTTGAGCACAGCGATGACATTGGGATTCTGCGCCACAACATTTTCCTTGAGCAGCTTCCCGGTGTAGTCGAGCAGATTGTCCGCCATTTTCACATTGGCGTAGCGGTGCAGCGCGATGATTGCCTTGCGGTCGGAGTACTGCGCGAGCACCTGGTTCATCCAGTCAATCTCATCCTGGTAAATATCCCAGCTCATATAGAGCACGATGATGTCCTGTCCGTTTTCGGTGAGCAGGTCGTAATGTCCGAGATTGTTTTTGTAGGAGCCGCCGTAGGTGGGTTGGCTTTTGAAGCGATCCTCACCAAAGTAGTTCCAGTAGTTGCCGTAGCCCTCGGCACCTGCGTAGACGTCGTGATTGCCGCCGAGCACGCCGTAGGGCATCCCCGCGTCGTCAAAGATCTTCATTGCGCGGTCTGCAACCTTCCACTGGCCGGTCATGTCAAATTCGTCGACAATGTCACCGGTGTGCAGGGTGTAGCGGATTTTCCACTCCTCTGCATTGTCTACAATCCACTGGTTCATGTTGGTAAAGTGATGGGGATAGGATTCACAGTAATACTGGGTATCGGTAATCCAAGCAAACGAGAAGTCATAGTTTTCTGGGCGATCCGTCCCATCCCACACGGTATTGTCCGCATTCGCCTGGACACTGGCTGCCGAAATCTCAGGGGAAGTGCCTGAGGTGCGACTCTGCACCAGCAGGACTGCCTTTCCGTCTGCCACATGGTCCTTTGCTGAGAAAGAGGCCTGCACGCTGCCGCTCTGAGCTGCGCTGCCGACGAGATCCCAGGTGTTGGAGGAGAGGTTGAGCGCGTAGATTCCGATGGGGTGCTCCGCATCTACATTGCTCGCCGAACCGTTCCAGGTGACCGAGAGCTGATCGTCTGGCCCGGTCTGTCCTGTCGATACGGTGAAGAGCTGGTAGGGGAATTCCCCGTTGGGCGCAGTGACCTCAATCGGATCCCCGTTTTTCTGCGGGATGGTGACCGGGGCGGATTCCTCTGTGTCCGTGACAGTGATGCCGCCGTTTGCAAGGGTCAGGCTCCTTCCTTGGAGAAAGGTCACGTCAGCGGGGCCGTCCGCAAGGGAGACCGAAAGATTTGCGGAGTGGTCGGTGATGCCGTCGCTGTTGGTGTCTGAGACAGATGGGTCAACCGCTTCGGTCTGGAAGGTGATTGTCTTGGTGCTGAGGTTGCCCGCTTCGTCCATTGCAGTGGCAGTAAGGGTGTGACTGCCCGGAGCCAGGGTTCTGGCAGGGACGGAATAAGGGGTGCTGATCTGCTCCCCGTCCAGAATAACCGAGGACTGGACAATTCGGGTCGCGTCGGTGATCACCGGCTCGATGGTCAGAGTGTTGTACACCGTGCTGTCCTGCGGGATGCCGAGGTCGATTTGCGGCAGGGTGTTGTCCACAATCACCTTCGCCTCTTTGGTTGCGCCGCCTGAAACAGCGGTGACAGTGTGCTCCCCGTCTGAGAGGGAGTTCGTGTCGAGCTGGACGCCGACCGCAGTCACCTCGCTCGCCGGAATTTCAAAAAAGATGTCCATATGCGGCACCATGCCGGAACTGTCGCCAATGGTGTGGATGGCGTCGTAATCAGTGCTGGTGTTGGTCTTTTCGTTGTCCGGTTCAATTTTTACCGGCAGGTAGCTCTTGCCGTTTGCGAGACGGAGCTGGAGGTTGGTCACGGTGTAATCCTCGTGGTTCTCACCCGGCATGAGGGTTTCCTCAAACGGAGTCCCCGAGGTGCCAGCCCACATGGTGAGCTTGACTTTGTAAACCCCATCTTCATAAGTAAAGTACTTGTTGTCGATTTTGGTGACGCGGGAGGTAGGGGTTGCTCCCCAGGGGGTGAAGAAGTCGATGATCTCGCGAGAATTGTCGCCGTAGGGGGCGGTGAGGGCGTTTTTGAAGTAGTTGTCCCAGCCGCCGCAGGTCACTGCAAAGTAGGCGCCGTTTTCGAGGACAGGAACCGTCTGTGCGGGCTGGCCGTCCACGAGAATCTGGGTATCCGCATTGTCTTTGCCGTTGTTGGCTGTAATTGTCTGGGTACCGCCCAGGACGCTGCCATCCTGAACGCTGAGGCGGACCCCGTCCACATCGTTGATGCGATTGATCTTCACTTGATAGGTTTCTGATTTGGTCGTGCGGTAAAGATTGAAGTTCTCCACAAAGAATTCAACCGAATCGTGCCCAAAAAGAACGTCGGAGGGAATGCGGGCAAAAAACTTGCCAGCAACTCGCTGAGAGGTCATGGCGATGCGCTGGAAGTCTCCCTGTCCGTCAAGGCGGTAGTTGACCGTCATACAGGTGAGTTTGGGGTTGCCGCTCGTGTCCTTGAGCGAGTCGACAGTAAATGTTGTGAAAAGTTCCTCCCCCTCGTTGATCGAGGCGGGAACCTCCCCATCCAGCTCGACGAGTGGGGCATAGCCGTTGTCCGCCGGGTAGTTGTCATAACCGCGGAAGGGAATGAAATCCTTTGGCACCTGCCAGTCCTCCACAACGCCGGGGTTCCAAGCGGTGTTGGTGCTGACCTTGATGCAGGTGTTGTCCTCGGTGCGGGGATAGGTGTATTTGATCGAATTGCCCGAGCCCGCCGGGGTGTCCGCCCCGTTTTCGTTGAATTCGGCGAGTACAAACGCAGTGTCCTCAGAGTAACCGAGTCGGACTGAGCGCTTCGCACTCGCGTGCAGGCCGGCGTAGTTGATGCGGACGATGTCCTTGTCTTCCACCAGGTTTGTGCCATAAAACTCGTTGAACTGGTCAACTGTGGTGCCGTTGGAGCTCAGCCAGAGCACAAGGGTATCTCCCGGCTGAATGATCACATCCGGCTGACTGATCGACCAGGTCTTGTCCGCCGCGGCATTGGGGTAGTTGTAGTAATAGAAAATCTTGTAGTAGCCGTAATTGATGGGGGAATCGGTGCGGTTGTAGATCTCCACATAGGAGAATTGTCCAGTGCCAGGCGCGCAGTTGACCTCAGTGACCACCAGCGGCGCCGCTTTGTCTGCATCGACCGGGCTGTATTCAATCTGGGAAACAGCCTCCTGCGTCCGGTTCGAGAGTCCCGCGCCGTAGCTCGCTTCAACATACCAGGTGATGGAGTCGTTCCACAGCAGGCTGCGGTCAACCGAAACGGTATAATCTTTGGTTCCAGGTGTGCGGGTCATTTCGATCCGCTGAAAATCAACATCCTCCTTTTGTTTATACCAGAGGTTGACCTTCATCGCACCGGGGAGCCCCTCCACCGCTGCGGTGACGGTAAAGGGCTGATCCGCCGCTACCGTGGAGGGCGCATTCACAGACTTCACCGAGGGGGCGGCGTCGGGGAGCTCCACTTTTTGCTCCGGAACCTGAGAAGGATCGACACTGCCGGGGGTCGCCTTGGACACCCCGATTTTGGTTGACACGACACCGCTTCTGGGATAGGTGTAGTGCACGCCGAGCTTTTTGCCCCGGTCGGCAGAGGGGATATCCGCTCCATCCTCATTGCACCATGCCTCAGCGATGATGGTGTCCGCATCGCGGCCAAACAGGAAGCCACGACGATCAGTCTGGTGAATGCCGGAGTAATTGATGCGGAAAATATCCTTGTTTTCTACCAGATTGACTCCGTAGTACTCGTTAAAATCGTCCACTGTTTTTGCCGGGTATTTCAAGTCGCTCTGCCACAGAACGAGGCATTTGCCAGACTCGATGATGACGTCCTGTCCACCAGTTGTCCAGGTTTGTCCCCCGCCGGAGGGGTAACGGTAATAAAAGGTGTAGTCTTTAAAATTGATGTCTGAGGTCGAGTTGTTGTAAATCTCGGTGTAGGTGTAGCGGGTGCTTGCCGGTCCTGTTGGAACCACTTCGGTGACAATGAGCGGAGAAGCGTATTCCGGCTCATAAACCGTCTCTGTTCCAACAGGCTGCCCGGTTGCAATCGCCGGGACAACCGTTGCCGCCAACATCACTGCAGACAGCGCTGCCGCCAAAAAGGACTTGATCAGTTTCATAGCAGTCTCCTTTTCTACTTCTGTGTATTTCATTTCCTTTGGGCCAGTACCAACTATACCGCATTTTCCAGCTTTGATCTATCAAGGTCTTGTTTGGCTGAGTTTTAGATTCTGTTAAATCTTTCATCTTCTGCGCTTTACAATCCGCATATACATGGCCTTGTGAGAACAGCAAGGGCACATACGATTTTCTTGCAAAATTTTGGAGAATACAGTATAATAAATAAAAGACTACATGATTTGACATCTATCAATGATGTAGATGACCTTTTCTCTGCTCCAGTGGGAAATTCCTCTTGCCAATGAAAATTGAATACAGCTGAAGACAGATTCTCAGGCGATTGTGCAAACCGCCCTGATAGCTATTTTCCGCTCGAAACAGGAGAACTATTATGTCAAAACTGATGGATGAACTGTCGGAACTCGTCTATGTCGCCGATATGGACAGCTATGACCTGCTGTATGTCAACGCGGCTGGACGGGAGATGTTTCACATCGATCAACTCGACGGCAAAAAATGCTACAAAACCCTGCAGGGATTGGACAGTCCTTGTCCCTTCTGCACCAACCAGCGTTTGCGCGCCAAGCAGGTGTATACTTGGGAATACACAAATCCCCTGCTCCATCGGCACTATCTGTTGGAAGACAGGATCATAGAATGGGAGGGCAAGCCCGCCCGGTTCGAAATCGCATTTGACATCACCAAAAAAGAAAATGAGAAAATTTCGTTGAAAAACGCACTCGACGCCGAAAAAATGGTGCTTGACTGCGTGAAAATACTTGACCAATCTGAGGAACCTGACCGTTCCATTCCCGTTGTTTTGAAGCGACTGGGAACATTCCTCTCAGCAGAACGGGCTTATACTTTTGAAGTTCACGGCCATACGATGTCCAACACCGCAGAGTGGTGTGCAAAGGGAATTGAGCCTCAGATCGAGAATTTGCAAGATCTAGACCTTTCCCTGCTCGACAGGTGGAGGGTCTATTTTGATCAACACGAGTGCATGATTCTAGAAAATCTGGAGGAAATCCGGGAAAGTAACCCCGCGGAGTACGCAATTTTGGCCGGACAGGGGATCACCAGTCTCGTCGCCGCCCCGCTGGAGAGGGATGGCCGGCTCATCGGCTATCTTGGGGTGGACAATCCTCCCCAAGAAAAAGTGCGCAACATCACCTCGCTGCTACACACGCTGCGGTATTTCCTGATGTCCTCCCTGCGACGCTCTGAGGACGAAAAGCTGCTCATCCGACTGAGCTATTACGATACTCTCACCGGCTTTTACAACCGCAACCGATACAACCAGGATATGGAGCGCCTGGCTTCCCGGAGCGGGCCGTTTGGCATCCTCTATCTTGATATCAACGGGCTTAAAGACATTAACGACCACTACGGCCATGATTACGGTGACCAGATTCTCATCGAATGCGCCCAGCAAATTGCAGAGGTCTTTCCAGATGCAGACATCTACCGGATCGGCGGGGACGAATTCATCGTACTATGTGCGCCGATATCTGAGAACAAATTTCAAGACACGGTTCTGGAGCTAAAAAAGGGGTTTGCGCTGCACCCGTCCTGCCATGCTGCGATCGGCTACCAGTGGTCGGACAATGTGAGCAACGTACAGCAGCTGATCTCCATAGCGGACGCAATGATGTATGAGGACAAAAAGAAGTTCTATCGCCAAAACCCATCCTCAAAGCGTTACCGGCACTACAACGATGTCATTCTCAGCCTCGTCGAGCCGGGCATTCTCCAAAAAAAGATTGAACAAAACCACTTTATCGTCTATTTCCAGCCGAAAATGTCCTACCAGGACCGCTCGCTCATCGGCGTCGAAGCGTTGGTGCGTTACCGCACCTCTGACGGGACAATTCTCTCACCCGGACAATTTCTTCCCTTGCTGGAAAACGCCAGGCTCATCAGCTCGATTGATTTTTACGTTTTTGACTACGTCTGCTCCAAAATTGCGCAATGGCTCTCCGAGGGAAAGAAAATAGTGCCAGTTTCGGCGAATTTCTCCCGTTATTCCCTGCTCGAACCGGATTTCATCAATCAGCTCGCTGCAATCTGTGTAGAACACGGCATTTCACACAGTTGGGTGGAGATTGAAATCACCGAAACTGTTGAGGGAATCGAGGAGATCGACACCAGCAAACTGATCACTGAAATACGGGATGCTGGTTTTGCTGTTTCCATCGACGATTTTGGAGTTCACTATGCGAATCTCTCGCTGTTTACTTCAATTGATTTCGACGTACTCAAAATCGACAAGAGCCTGATCGACAATATTGTGAGCAATCCCAAGGCGCAATCAGTCGTCGGTGCACTCGCTGACGTATGCCAGAAAATGGAGATTCGCACAATTGCGGAAGGTGTGGAAACCGAAGATCAATTCCAAATCCTCAAACAAATGGGATTTGGCGGCGCTCAGGGGTATCTGTTCAGCTGTCCCATCCCAGTGCAGGAATTTGAAGGTAAATTTCTACAACAAATTGATGGAGTGTAGCTCTATGTAGCAGCTCTTACCAACCGAATGTCGCTTTCTATCCGTGGGCGTTCTCAACCTGCAAAATGCAAATGACGCCTGACGGATGCCCAAATAAATGACATCACTCAATGTTTTCATGTCACCCTATTCGTTCAGCTACAAAAAAACAGAAAAAGCGGCCGGCTCCAATGGTTTGAGCCGACCGCCTTTTGCTTGGTTTATAAATCATCCGCATCCTGTTCCGGTTTTTCGCCGTCCTGCGGGACGCCCGTATAGCTGCCCAGAACATCCGAAGGGATTTTTTCCTTCTTGTTCCGTTCGCTCTGTGCCCTATCTCTCTGTTGGGATTGTTTATTCTTTTTTTCTTTCATACAGAATTCCTCCCTGTCTTGTTTGTCTTTAGTATCCGACACAGGGGGGGGAGATATGCGTCAGCTTAGAGGATTGTCTCTTGTACAACGACCATCTTCATTCAAATGAGGTTGCGCTTTTCTCCTACTATGCCCTAGTAAGTCCAAATTGCGCAGGAGTTTCTCTCCTATTGTGACCGCTCTGCGCAGAGTGCATTCATTCTTGAGGTCAATAAAACCAAGCCCCGCATATTCATCTGTTGTTCTTTGCTGTCCCCATATTTCATCTTTATACCCTTTTTAAAAACTACTTTGTCCCTCCCCTCAGACTTCTATTCCTTTTTCCCTTCGGCTTTCTCTATTCTATCCTTTTGCACGCGCCTGTCCGACCTCTCCGCCCTGAAAGAAGTGCGCGAACGACCGCTCAGAAACTGCCAACGCATCCATCAAACGACTGCACCCAAAACTACTCCATCTGATTCAGCCGACGCATCGCTGCTTTAAAGGGTCTTCCTGTAAAAAAACGGTTGCAAAACTAATGCTATTTGTATATAATAATATTATATTAGTTTAGGATGTGCCATATTATGCCAAAAAAAGGACTCAACCAAACAGTAATCATACAGGCAGCAGCCGGTCTGGCAGAACAAAAAGGACTTGAAAACATCACTTTACGCGAGCTTGCAGATGCGCTCGGGGTCAAAACTGCATCGCTGTACAACCATCTCAACGGAATGCCTGAACTCAACGTCCGCCTCGCAGAGCTCGCGCTCTCCAAACTGGACACTGAGGTGCGCAACGCGGCAGTTGGACGCTCCAGGGAGGATGCTCTCATGGCAATTGCCCACGCTTATCGGGAGTTCGCCGAAAAATCACCTGAACTGTACAAGGCAATTCTCAACCTTCCTAAACTGGATGATGCACATCTGACCGAGTCGGGGCGATCTGTCATGCGGACCTTCACCCAGGTGCTCAAGCAGTATCCCCTCACGCAGGAGGAGATTCTCCATTTCAGCAGAGGGTTCCGAAGTGCGATGCACGGCTTTGTGTCGCTGGAAGCAGCAGGATTCTTTTCAAACAGAGTCAATGCCGATGAGAGTTATCAACGATTTATTCAGCAGTTGATTCGCACACTGCCGGAAGAATCCTCCGAACAGAAAGGGCTTCCAGGACAGTGATGTGCAGACGGCTATGCTGATCACTGCATCACGGCGCAGCTAAACTTTCTATGCACAGTGAATTTCAGTGCACTTTTCCTCTGTTCAGCCGTCGCTGCACCGTTTGAAATACAGGTACACAACCAGCCAATCATACACATTGCAAAGAGAAGGAGGACCGCGGAATGACCGAACTTGAAAAATACCAGGAAAAGTACCGTCAGATGACTGAAACGCCGGTCAAGCGCCTTGTCTGCCGCATGGCTGTCCCCACCATTATCAGTATGCTCATCACCTCGTTTTACAACATGGCGGACACCTTTTTCGTGGGACGCATCAACACCAGCGCAACAGCCTCAGTCGGCATTGTCTTTTCTCTGATGGCGATTATTCAGGCTGTCGGCTTTTTATTTGGGCAGGGGTCTGGAAACTATATCTCCCGCAAGCTTGGGGAGCAGAAACGGGAGGAAGCGTCCCGCATGGCGGCCACCGGATTTTTCTCGGCAATCTGTGCAGGCTTGGTGATCGCGGTTGTTGGACTCCTCTTTCTCACTCCAATTGCCCGGTTGCTCGGTGCAACCGATACCATCCTTCCCTATGCCGAGGACTACATGAGGTTTATTCTCATCGGCGCTCCCTACATGACAGCATCGCTCGTGCTCAACAACCAACTCCGCCTGCAGGGGAACGCGTTTTACGCCATGCTCGGGCTGACGAGCGGCGCAGTGCTCAATATTGCCCTAGATCCACTGTTCATCTTTGGATTGCATCTGGGGACTGGAGGGGCGGCTCTCGCGACAATCCTCAGTCAGCTGGTCAGCTTTGTGGTGCTGCTCATCGGCTGCCAGCGCGGGGGAAGCCTCCCCATCCGTCCCAAAATGTTCTCCCCTTCCCTCGCGCGCTATCGGGCGATTCTGGGCGGAGGTCTGCCCAGCTTGTGCAGGCAGGGACTTGCCAGCGCCGCGATCATCTGCCTCAACCTTGCGGCAGGATCCTATGGGGATTCCGCTATCGCAGCGATGTCTATCGTCAATCGGGTCACGATGTTTGCAAGCTCTGCCCTGCTCGGCTTTGGACAGGGATTTCAGCCGGTGTGTGGCTTTAACTATGGGGCAAAGCGATTCGATCGCGTCAGGGAGGCCTACTGGTTCTGCGTTCGGGTTGCCCTTGTCGCCCTGTCCCTGCTTGCAGTCACAGGATTTGTGTTCGCACCCTCTATTATCACCGCCTTCCGCGGCGACGACGCGCAGCTAATCGGGATCGGAGCCCGTGCCCTGCGCCTGCAGTGCGTTTCTTTCCCTCTGCTCGGCTGGATTATCCCCTGCAACATGATGCTGCAAAACATTGGCAAGACGTTTAAGGCAAGCCTGCTCTCGGTCGCGCGGCAGGGGCTCTTCTTTCTGCCCCTGGTTTTCCTTCTGCCCGTCTGGTGGGGCATTTTCGGCGTCCAGATCTGTCAGCCGATCGCGGATATTCTCACCTTTTTCCTCTCCGTCCCGCTCGGCTACAGTGTGCTCAGAGAACTGCGGGAAGGCAGTTTGCCCGGCACTCCGGCAAATTGAGGAAAGGGCGTCACCCGCGCGAGAGTAAAAAATTCAGCCAACCACCCTGTTTTCATCAGGTGCAATCACCCGATGGTTGTGCCGTTGCAGCTGACAGCACCCTAAACTGTAACAATCCGGTCAACGTGTACCTGTTGACCGAATTCGGCATGTCATTGTCTTTCCTCCAGAAAAAATTGAGTGAGAGGTTTTTGACCTCTCACCCAATAGCCCGCAGGAAAGCTTAAGTTTCCAGGAATAGATCAATAATCGGTTTCAATTTATGGCGCAGTCTTTCAAGCCGCGTGTAAACCGCTTTTTCAGTCAGCCCTAGCATTACTGCAATCTCCTTTGGGAATATCCCTGCATTTTCAGTAAGTGTCCAATTAAGCAGGCGGCAGAATGTGATAGGCTTGTGCCCGCACATAAAAAATCCCTCCAAACTTCAAAACGAAGTCAGAGGGAAATCAAGGCATAGTAATGTTGTCCGCCGAACCCCGTTTTTTATTCGGCGGGCTTGTGCTGCCTATGCTGCATAAAAGAATAGAGCCGATGAACTTGTGAGATTTCATCTCACAAGTTTATCGGCTCTGCGCTCGTGTCATCCTTTTTTGCCTATGGGAGTACTAATATTTTTTATAGATGTATTCAGTGAAAATCCGATAAAAGCAATATACAATCCAGACCACCCAAGTTATTTCCCACTTTTGTGATATTATACTAATTAGTAAATAAAGAACAGCAACAGTAGTAGCAATAATCCAATTCGTTATTTTTTTCTTCTTGCTTATTTCATTCGTTGATACTTTCACAACATCTGATAACAAACTTTCATATTCGTGATCGACCCTATTTTCCAACCTTTCGCCCTTGAATAATTCTGCTATGGTAATCCCCAAAGATATAGCTAATGGCTCAATAAGAGACACATCTGGAAATCCGATACCTCGTTCCCATTTTGAAATAGCCGCACTTGATACGCCTAATTCATTTGCTAAATCCTGCTGAGTGCGATTTTGTTCTTTTCTGACAGTAGCAATTAAACTACCTGTTTTTTGAGCGTTCAATATTTTCACCTACTTTCTACTTTTATAATACCACAAAAAACACCTTATTCAATAAACGATCCGTTGAAACGCTAAACGCTGCATTGAATTTACGCATAAACAATCTCTCCCTCTACAATTTCCCTCGCACAAACCCTTATATTATTGAACCTTTGCACCCATTCAAGCTGGTTTTCAGCCTTTAGCTGTTTTGTGATACTTTCTGTTTCATGCCATCTATGAGCTTTCAAAGCGTTCCCGCGCCTGTTTATCAATCGCCGCAAGGTAGGCGTTTAGTCTGCCTCCTGTAAACAGAATAATGTATGTACCTCTACGGTACTCTTTCAGATAGCACAAGTGCCGCTCTATCGGCTGTTCTTCCTCAGCGGGTAATGTAAAGCATGGGATGAAATAATCCCCCTGCCTCTCGTATCTGCCGCCCATTTCCTCAAGTAATGATTTTGTCATTGTTTGTTACCCCCACTTATTTTGAATGTCCGCAAAACCCGTCCCACATCCCCAAATCACAGCTACAGCGTCTGGAATAATCCAATGCCAATAGAATAAAAAATGGCGCTTACCTGTAGCACATTTAGAGAAAGCTCCCGAATTTTCCGGTAGCTTTTTTGTGCCCATCATCTCCTGGAGCCCATCTCTGCGGATTGTGATGGGCCGGCTTGTACAATCATATAAAAAGAGCTTGACAAAGCCAACTGTAATGTATATAATTACAGTTAAAGGAGATGAACTCATGACAGGTGAATTTGCAGTTGCCGTTCATGCACTGGTGTTTCTAAACCACAAGCAGAAAACTGTCTCGAGCGAGACACTTGCTGACAACGTCTGCACCAATCCGGCGCGCATCCGAAAGGTGATGGCAAAACTCAAAAAACACGGCCTGGTACAAACCAAGGAAGGGGCGGACGGCGGATATCAGTTTGTGCTCAACCCCCGCGAAGTCACCCTTGCACAGGTTTGTGAAGCGGTCGGAAATCGGTTGGTTTCCTCTTCCTGGCGCTCGGGTGATCTCGACAAAAAATGCTTGATCTCCTCCGGAATGGGAGAGATTATGAACGGGATCTACGAGCAGCTCAACGATGTCTGCATGCAGAAGTTACAAACGATGACCATCCAGGACATTGATCAAAAGATCTTTTTTCAGAACTGTTGAACAACTAAAAGAATAAAATGAAAGCAAGGTGACTTGAATATGAGCCTCAAAAAATCGATTCCCCTGCTGGCACTGGCCGCACTGCTCACCCTCTCGGCCTGCTCCTCTTCGGAGTCTGCAGGCGCTTCTTCGACAGCCTCCTCCAGCGCAGGCGCGAAAACCAGCTCCACGGGGGCGGTATCCTCAGCCAGCAATCTGCCGGACTACACCTCTTTGCTGCGCAACCTGCCCCAAAACAGCTCCCCGAGCTTTGAAAGCTTCTCCTCTGTCGACCTCGGCGGCGAGACGGTTACCCAGGACATCTTCGGGGACTATGAGCTCACTATGGTGAATATCTGGGCGACCTTTTGCGGGCCCTGTATCCGCGAAATGCCTGAGCTCGGCGAAATCGCAAAAGAATACAAGGAAAAGGGCGTACAGATTATCGGCATCGTCACCGATGTGCAAAACCAAAACGGTTCGATTTCTAACAAGCAGATTGAGACCGCAAACCAGATTATCCAAAAAACCGGTGCGGATTATCCCCATCTTCTCCCCTCCAACGACCTCTATCGAGCGCAGCTCAACCAGGTGGACTCGGTTCCGACAACCATTTTTGTTGACAAGGAGGGTAAGACTGTCGGTGAGTCTTATGTGGGCGCCCGCTCGAAAGAGCAGTGGCTGAAGATCATCGACGAGCTGCTCGGGGGCTCAGCAGAATGAACTGGATAAAGCGCAAAAACATCGCCGCTTTGTTGTTGGTTGTTCTCGGCATCTCCTTTGTTGTGATCGGAGTGGCGCGGGGGGAAAATCAGACAGTACTGACCAAAGCGATCAACATTTGTTTGGAGTGTATTGGAATTGGCTAAGCTGTTTTCCACACTCAAAAAACACGCAAGGCTGTGCGTTCAGGTAGCTGTGGCCGCCCTCACCAACGGCTACCTCATCGGCTTTGTCAAAGGAAAAATATTCACCGGAAAAACCAAGCAGCTCTGCGTTCCAGGGCTCAACTGTTATTCCTGTCCCGGCGCTCTCGGCTCCTGTCCGATCGGTTCGCTGCAGGCGACGCTCGGAAGCCGGGACTACAAATTCGCATTTTACGTCGTTGGATTTTTGATGATCGTCGGCGCGCTGGTCGGTCGGTTTGTCTGCGGTTGGCTCTGCCCGTTCGGCCTGATTCAGGATCTGCTGTACAAAATCCCGTTTGTCAAAAAGCTGCGCAAGCTGCCAGGGGACAGGTGGCTCAAATGGATCAAGTACATCCTGCTCGCCGGCTTTGTCATCCTGCTCCCCCTCTTCGCGGTGGACATCATCGGCCAGGGGCAACCTTGGTTCTGCAAATACATCTGCCCTGCAGGCACGCTCGAGGGAGGAATCCCACTCGTGCTGCTCAACAAAGAATTACAGGCGGCAATTGGGTGGTTGTTTGCCTGGAAAAACCTCCTGCTCGTTCTGCTGATCTTTCTCTCCATCCTGGTCTACCGTCCGTTTTGCCGCTATCTCTGTCCGCTCGGCGCGATCTACGGGCTGTTCAATCCCATTGCATTTTACCGCTACAAGGTGGACAAGGAAAAATGCACGGGATGCAAAGCCTGCCAAAAGACCTGTAAGCTGGACATTCCGGTTTATCAAAAACCAAACAGCATGGACTGCATTCGCTGCGGCGCCTGCAAGCGGGCTTGCCCACACCATGCGATCAGCTCGACCATAGAAAAGGAGGAATAAGTATGCTCTATGATGTGATTTCACTCCTTATTCCGTTTCTCGGTTTTGCCGTTTCCCTTGCACTCGCCGCCTGCTGTATATTGCTGCTGGTCAAGCGCACCCAGATCGTCACATCGCTGCTTTACCTTGTCCTTGCCTTTGCATACAGCTCTGTGCTGGTCAAAAGCCTTATCAGGCAGAGCACCGGGTATGTCTGCGCCCTGCCGCAGGCCAACACCACACTGCTCTATCTCATTGTCATTGTCCTTTTCTTGTTCTTTATTTTCGACCGGGTGAAGCTGCTTCGGTCGCTCTATCCCAGCGAAAAATAAAAAGGATCTAGAGTGTTAACAGCTGTCATCTTACCTCAAACTTTTTTGACCAGCCACAGTACAAAAAGCCTCCGTTTCCCAAAGAGGAAACGGAGGCTTTTTGCATTTGATAGGAGAGCCACCAGTCCTGCCCCAAAATTGCGTTTCAGGCAACAGTCATGCGCTGGGTTTTTGTGAGCTCAATGTACCGCTTATGCATTTCACACCATGCATGTGATTGCTTTACCCAGTCAAAACAATGCTTGACAGTTTCTCAATACTGCTGTCTGACAGCTCACAGAGGCAGAGGATCGCATCATGCCGTGCACTGTGAGCATCGGTCTGCAGCGTCGTTTGGAAAAAACTGTTAAGAAGCAGATAGCGGGTGTAGAGCTGGTTGGCAAGCTGAGCGCCCTGGGGAGTAAACCGAACTGTCCCGTAGTACTCTTTGTCAATCAGTTCTTCCTCAGAAAGTGCTTTGAGCATTTTAGAGGTGCTCGGCCGTTTGACCTTTAGCGCATTCGCAATATCTTTGGAATGCACTTCGTTGCCCTGCTCCCCCAATTCATAGATGGCCAGCAGGTATCTTTTTTTAGCAGATGACAGCAACTACATCCCTCCCGGTTTATTTGTGTACTGCGCTGGTTTTCCCCTCTCTAAATTCCATCCCCTCTGTGCGAACCGGGGTCTGGGGAACAGCCGGCGCAGTGAGAACAGTGTCCCGCGCAGCCTGCTTGGCCCTGGTGCGCAGGGCAGGAGGATTTCTCAGAACAGCCTGAACAGCTCCCTTTCCGGACCAGATGATGGATTGCCAAGCCAAATAATACTGCCAGTACAATACAGATAATAATTGTCGGTGCGTTCATACAAATTCCTCCTTGCCGGTGTGGATGGTTTTAAGCGCTGGCCCCTGCGCGGCGCAGCGAGCTGCTTCTGTTCCTAGTCCCCGGGCGGAACAGCAGGAAAATCAGAAGCGCGAGAACCAGAATGGCGACCACTGTGCCGATGCCGAAAGAGAGTCCACCGGTGAGCAGCCCACCGATCTGGTTGATCATGAGAGCAGCTGCATATGCAAGCACTGTCTGGTAACCGATGGCGAACCAAGTCCATTTTGCACTCGCCATTTCACGGCGAATCGCGCCGATTGCAGCAAAGCAAGGAGCACACAGCAGGTTAAAGACGAGGAAGGAGAGCGCAGCAGCCCCATAGGGGAACATCGCGGAGATCTGGGCGAGCAGTCCGGGATCGCTCTCGGTGACATCGCCGCCGAGTCCCAACAGGACGCCGAAGGTGCCGACGACATTTTCCTTTGCAACAAGGCCGGAGACAGTTGCAACAGCCGCCTGCCAGTTGCCAAATCCGAGCGGTGCAAAAATCGGGGCGATAAAGCGTCCGATTGCCGCAAGCATGCTCTCAGTCTCCTCCACCATGCCGAAGCCTTCGGAAGTGAATCCAAAACTCGAGAGGAACCAGATCAGGCCGCAGGCGACGAATATGACGGTACCAGCTTTGATAATAAACGCCTTGCCGCGCTCCCACATGTGGATGAGCACCCCTTTGGGCGCCGGGAAGTGGTACTGCGGCAGCTCCATGACAAAGGGAGCCGGATCGCCCGCAAACATTTTTGTTTTCTTGAGGATAATCCCTGAAATGATAACCGCGACAATGCCGAGGAAGTACATGGCCGGCGCCATCCAGAAAATCGAAGGGAACATCGCGCCGCCGATGAGCGCAATGACGGGGAGCTTCGCGCCGCAGGGGATAAAGGTGGTGGTCATCACCGTCATGCGGCGGTCTTTTTCGTTCTCGATCGTTTTTGTAGCCATGATGCCGGGAACACCGCAACCCGAGGAGATCAGCATCGGAATAAAGCTCTTGCCCGAGAGGCCGAATTTACGGAAGATGCGGTCCATGATGAATGCGACGCGCGCCATGTAGCCGCAGTCCTCGAGAATCGAGAGGAAGAAAAAGAGGATAAACATCTGGGGAACAAAGCCGAGCACTGCGCCGACGCCGCCGATAATGCCGTCGACCACCAGGCCGTTCAGCCAGTCCGCTGCGCCGATTGCCTCGAGCCATCCGCCGACTGCGGGCTGTATCCATTCGCCAAAGAAGGTGTCGTTGGTCCAGTCGGTTACGATCGTCCCGATCCAGCTGACCGAGATGAAGTAGACGACAAACATCACGGCCGCAAAGATTGGGAGAGCAAGCCAGCGGTTGGTGACAATCCGGTCAATTTTGTCCGAAGTGGTCATTCCCTTGCTGCGTTTGTTCACGCAGGACTTCATAAGTTTTGCTATGTATTCATACCGCTCATTGGTGATGATGCTTTCGGAATCGTCGTCGAGCTCTTCTTCCAGTACAGATGTAATCCGTTCAATTGGCTGCAGGTTCCTCCCCTCTGCCTCAAACTGCTCAAGCACCTTTTCATCCCGTTCAAACAGCTTGATCGCATACCAGCGCTGGTTGTTCTCCACACCTGGCGCAGCGTCTGCAATCGCGTCGAGCGCTTGTTCCACCTGTTTGCTGAACTCGTGCTTTGGCTGTGCCGCAGCTCCTGCTTTTGCAAGCGCAATCGCTTTCTCTGCCGCCTGCATCGAGCCTTTTCCTTTGAGCGCAGACGCTTCGACAACCTCGCAGCCGAGCATCTGTCCCAGCTTCTGGGTATTGATCTTGTCACCGTTTTTCGCAACCAAATCGATCATGTTGACCGCGAGGACGACTGGGATGCCGAGCTCAAGAATCTGTGTGGTCAGATAGAGGTTTCTCTCAAGGTTGGTGCCGTCGACCAGGTTGATTACTGCATCCGGCTTTTCTTTTAAGAGATAGTCCCGGCTGACAACTTCCTCAAGGGTGTAAGGGGAAAGGGAGTAAATGCCGGGCAGGTCGGTGATGATGACATCCTTGTGCCCGCGCAGCTTTCCCTCCTTTTTCTCAACGGTCACGCCCGGCCAGTTGCCAACGTATTGGCTCGAGCCGGTCAAGTCGTTGAACATGGTAGTCTTGCCGCAGTTGGGGTTGCCGGCAAGTGCGATTTTGATACTCATTTTGCGCTCCTCCTCCAATTAGCAAAAGCTAACCTCAATGCATAAAAAATAGGCTTTCGCCCTGTTCAGATGACCTCGATGCTTTCCGCTTCATTTTTGCGGATGGACAGTTCATACCCGCGGATGTTGATCTCTACCGGATCGCCGAGCGGCGCCACTTTGCGGACAAAAATCTCCGCACCCTTGGTAATGCCCATATCCATAATTCTGCGTTTGAGCGCGCCGGAACCGTTGAGCCGCTGTACGCGCACGGTCTCTCCGCACTTGACTTCTCTGAGTGTTTTCATGTTGATTCCTCCCTGCGTCTATTCCTGTGTGAGAACCCGGTTTGCCATTGATTTGCTGATGGCGACCCTCGTTCCCTTTACACTAACAATCATGTTGCCGCTGAGCTCGGACACCACGACAACCTCTGTTCCCTCGACAAATCCCAGATTGTTTAAAAACCGGCGGGTTTCATCTTTGCCGCGGATGGAGAGGATGTGAACTGTTTCTCCAGCCTGGACCATTGCCAGCGGCATCTGGGCGGCTGTTGGCCGGACCTGCCTGGCGGTCCCTGTCGAACCGAATATACTGGCGCTCTGAATTGCCATCAATCACCACTCCTTGCTGATCAAAAACTCTAAGCCAATGATTAGCCATAACTAACCTTCTGCTAACAGTTTACACCTGCTAACTCCATTTGTCAATCATAAATTTGCCAACAATTCAAAAATTAGAAAAGTGATCAACTCCGAAGTTAGCACACGCTTCCTTTTGTGACAAACCAACTGAAAAATAAGATTAATTCTCAGTTTTTTGCCCATCCCGGTATTCCCTCATTGTCTTTCCAAACCGTTTTTTAAACACCCGATCAAGATATCCCCTCTCGTTGTAACCCACTGCTTTCGCGATCTCCTCAAATGAAAGCTCGCTGTGCAGGACTAGGCGGCTTGCATTTTGCAGTTTGAGCTCCCGGAGAATGCTGCCGAATGAGCTACCGGTGTATTTGGCAATAAAGCTTGTCATAAACCGCGTGGTATAGTGGAATTGATCGGCAGTGGACTGGAGGGTCGCCGAGTCATAGTGTTCTGTCAGGTATTGGAGCACGGAGGAAATGGAAAGCCCTTGATTTTCCTCCCGGCTCATAGTTTCCATGTCGCTTTTGTACTGCCGGCTGAGTTCCCGGAACATACAGGCGAGCAAAAGCCGGATGTAGGTTTGGTCGCAGTCTGTCGAGAAAAGATACTCACAAAGAAGTTTATAGAGATAATAGATAAAATCAGTCTGACCGCCCGAACGAAAAATCATGCAGGAATCGGACCGTATATTTAATATTGAGTTCATAAAAAATTGGGTGAATAGGTCGTTGCCTGCTATCATCTGAAAAAACTGCTGATCGAACAGCGAGGTGTTGATCATTATATTGAACACATAGTCGTCGAGGGAAAAGGTTTTCATCTGATGGAGCGCCTGAAGGCTGACGATGAAAAGATCCCCTTCATGCAGATGCGCCTCTTCCCCGTCGCTGATTGAAATGCATTCCCCTTGAAACACAAAACCCATTTCAAAATAATTGTGGCGGTGCAGAGGGGAGGCCCCGTTTGTCTGACGCTTGAAGGGGTGCATCAGCACCTTGAGCATCAAATGGTTTTGAATAGAAACATCTTCCCGCAGAATAAATTCTGAAACCCCCTTGTCGCTTTCAGTCGTCCACAGAAAGGTGACCTCCTTGTTAGAGCTTGTAAAATCCTCAAGTGTCTCCGACTCCCGACGAGCATAGCTTGTCAGCTGTTCGCGCATTTTTTCCAGTGCGTCTTTCATCTTCAATTCCCCCATTCCTTTCTTTCATTATAAAAACTGCAGCCCGCTTCGTCAAGCATTTTTGCGCTTCTTTATTATGCACAAAGCAAAAAACATTCCTTTTTTCACAACGCTTTTTATACTTATTTCCGCTTTTTACAATTTACTTTCTTTTCTCTGTTTTTTATAATAAAAGCGTAGCAACCACTACAACACCGTGAGAAAAGGAGTATAAGCATGAAACAAAAATTCATCAAACGCACCCTGGCCGGGCTCACCTCTGCCCTGCTCGTTGCGTCGATGCTCAGCACCAGCCTTCCAGCTTTTGCGGCGGATGACAGCGCGGGGGCGCAGTTTGCAGCCGCTTTTCAAAACCCCTCCAACGAATACCGGCCCAAAGTCCGCTGGTGGTGGCCGGGCGGCGATGTCAATTCAGAGGAGCTCATCCGCGAACTCAACCTGCTGCATGAAGCTGGATTCGGGGGAGCGGAAATGCAGCCGTTTGACTACTCGCTCGACAGCAAAGAGCTTGAAAACCCTGACAGCCCAGTCAAGGACTTTATGACCGACAGCTTTTTGTCCAAGGTCTCCGATCTGCTTGAAGAAGCCCAAAAACTCGACATGATCATGGACATGAACATGGGCAGCGGTTACTGCGCGGGCGCGAGCTTTGTCGATCTTGAAGACAACGAAAAAACTCTGCTTTCGGCAGACGTCACCGTCAGTGAGAGCCAGGATGGAGCGAAAATCCCCACTCTCGGCCCCAACTATATGTACGAGCTGTTCACCCCCGGCGTCACTTCGTTTGTCGGTCCCGGCTGGCACACCATGAACTACATGCCGGAAAACGCTGAACTGCTCAAGCTCTACGCCGCCAGAGTCACCGACGGGGAGCGCAACCCCGACTATACGGTACTCAACGACACCGTCACCCTTGACCTGACCAGCGTTGAGTTCATCACCGATTACGACGCCGAGGCGGGCACCTACAGCTGGGACTGTCCCGACACCTCCGCCCAGTGGCAGATCATCGCGGTTTACTCGATGCCTGTCGGCAGCAACCCGATCGGTTCGGTCGAGGTCGGCGCACCGGGTGAAACCTCCTATATGGTGGATGCGCTCAACTACGCGGCGGGCCTGCGTTACTATGAAAACTGGTTCAAACAGCTCGAGCCGATCATGCAGTACACCGAAGACGGCACGCTGCGCGCCGCCTTTAACGACAGCTACGAGTTCTTTGCCCAGCGGATCTACACCGACGGCCTGCTCGACACCTTTGAGAAGGTCAACGGCTACGACGCATCTCCCTACCTCCCCGCCCTGCTGATGCCGGGTAAAAACCAGATCGCCAACTTCTTTGTCGGCAACCGCGCTCCGGAATTCGCCTTTGCGGACGAGGAAAACGGGGACATCAACACCCGCATCAACTACGACTATGACAAGGCGATTGCCGCCGGACTCATCGACGGCTGGTACAAGGCTTCCTCCGAAGCGTTCAGCAACTCTCCCCTCCTGTTCCGCCAGCAGGGCTACAATCCCCCGATGGACCGCATCAAGGCCACAGCCTATGAGGATATCCCAGAGGCGGAGAACAACACAGTTGTGACCAACAAAGTCATCTCTTCCGGCGCCCATTTCTACGACAAAAACGCCGTTTCAGCGGAAACCTTTGTATTCTACACCGATGAGGACGGCGCGGGCAACTACAAAATCACCCCTGAGACCTACCGCCAGCAAGCTGACCTGATGATCACAAGCGGCGTCAACGAGATGGTCTACCACGGCTTCCCCTATGTCTACAACGACGAGGACAAGAGCTATGGCGAACAGGGATGGTCCGCATTCTGCTCCCCCTACAGCAATTACGACATTCCGACCACCTTCGGCGAGTCGGACACCTTCTGGCCGTATGTCAAGAGCCTCAACGACTATGTCGCCCGTCTCCAGTACCTGATGAAACAGGGCGATCCGAGCGTAGATGTGCTCGTCTATCTGCCCCTCTTCGCCTCTGAGACAAGCGCGCAGTTCACCGATGTGACGAGCAAGCTCGACGCAAACGGCATCGCGTGGGACTGGGTAAACGAAGAACTCCTTCAGAGCGCAACCTATGAAAACGGTTCCCTGATGGTCAACGGCAAGGCGTACGACGCAGTTGTCCTCCCGAGCATTGACAGCATCGAGCTCCCAGTTCTTCAGGCGCTTGACACCCTCTCGAAAAATGGAGCCCCCATCGCAGTCTATGGCACCGCCCCCTCCAAACAGCCGACCTACAGCGACGGCGACTACGCTGCCCTCGATGCGCAGGTTGCAGCTCTCGCCTCCGAAATCACCGCGCGGGAAAACAGCCCGCTGCTCGCCGACGCATCCGCACTGATCAGCTTCATGGAGAAAAACACAACCCCGGACGTCAGTTACGAGGCCAACGACGCTCTCAACTTTATCCGCCGCGACTACGGCGAGATGGGCGAGCTCATGTTTGTGCGCAACACCTCTTCCGATGCGACGGACTACACCCTCACCTTTGACAGCTCTGTCACCAAGGCATACCTGCTCGACGCGCGCACCGGCGAAATCCACGAAACCGCTGTGAGCGGCGGCAGACTCAGCGGATCTCTTGCCGGCCTTGATTCCGTCGTTCTCCTGCTCTCCAAAGGGGAAGTATTCGGCGCCGGCCAGCTGACCGCAGGTGACCCGCTTGCCGCTCAGCAGACCTCGACTGTCGCAGATCTCACCGACTGGACGCTCAGCGTATCGGGCGAGGATGTCAAGGACTACACCGCTTCGGGCGAAGCTGCGCTCGGCCTGTGGCGGGACAACGATGCCCTCAAATACTGCGCAGATCCCGGCAGCTACACCACGACGTTTACCCTCGACACCGTTGACCCGACAAAGGATTACATTCTCAAGCTCGGCACGCTCTACGGAGTCCCCGAAGTATCGGTCAATGGCAGTGCATACACCGCAGTTCCTCTCGCTCCTTATGAACTCGACATCACAAACCTCGTTCAGGAGGGAGAAAACACCGTCACTGTCAAACTCACCGTGGCCCTGCGCAACCGTCTGATCGGCTATGCTCTGAACGGCGAGGACGGAAATGGCCTCAACGCCGATCATTACGCCCAGTTCAAAGCGGGCACACTCTGCAAAACCGGCATGACCGGAGTGGGAACACTCACCGCAGTCCAGACCGACCGGACGGTTGATCCGGACAGCAGTTCAAGCTCTTCGAGCTCTACCCCTTCCCCCTCTGAATCACAGACTCCTCCGAGCTCCTCTTCCCAGGATGGGGACCTCCCGCAGACCGGCGATAAAACGCCTCTGCTGATCGTATTGCTACTCACCGGCTCCGCAGCTGCAGCTGTTGTGCTGATGCGGCGCACAAAAACAAACTAATCATTCTCACTCACTTTGTTCTTTTCCACAACCAAATCTCTTTTTAAAAAACCAGGCGCAAAGATTTGCGCCTGGTTTTTGTCTATAGAAAAACTACGTTTCAAGATAAATAGGAAAATCCTGTGATACAACAAAAAACTTAATAGGAAAAGACAGGAATGGAGCATCACTCCTTTTCTAAAGTGGCGGCTTTTCCGCCACGCTGACACCAGATGACAGGTTTATCCTCTTTTTATCTTATCCTCCGACGTTCCACGATCCAGAGGAACACCGAAAGACAGCCTGTTAGCCTCTGCCGCGCGACTCTCTGGCCTCGCCAAATGACAGCGGGGCAGTTTTGCGCAGCTGTTTCGGACTGCGCTATCTGTTCAAGTCAGCGCAACTTGATCAAATTCTCCGAATCACATAGAGGCTTTGCGTACCGCCCTGCCGATCATTTTAGCCCCTTTTCATTGATTTTACGGACAGATATCTGGACCAATTCACTCGCTTATTTCCATATCACTGCCCAACTTCGTTCTTTTCCCCTGTTTTGAGGGGAAAAAGCTGTTCTTTTTTATCAAAATATGATATAATTAATTTGAAAGGAAAAGATTTAGTTGAACTGCTGTCAAAATTGGTAGAAAAACGGCGGTTTGCCAGAGTTTTAAGAAGGGGGAAAGAGGCGCCGCAGCGGCGGTTGAAAAAGTCTTTGGGATACTGGGGTGAATTCGTTTTTTGAAATGCGTCACAGCTGCAGAGAAATGAGGTGCGCCGTCCCGGGGGCTTGATTTCAATTGCCCAAGGGGAGCGGCGTTTTGGTATTTGCTTATGGTTTTCAAAGAAACATTTTTTCGCAACATGAAGTGGCTGTGGAAGGTGTCGCGGGGATTCCGGCTGCGCATCCTTCTGTACACGGTGATCGGAGTTGCCAATTCATTTTTAGGGGTGCAATCCATCCTCGCGATCAAAAGGGTGGTTGACATCGCAACACTTTCATCTGAGGGTTCCCTCGGTTGGAGCGTTTTTATCGCTGTGGCTCTGCTTCTTCTGCGGCTTGCCGTGGATGGAGGCCTGTCGATGTTCAACAGCAGGACGGTGAGTCCTCTCGCCAATCACATCCGCCACATTGTAATGGAGGAAATTCTCAATTCCGACAGCCGCCAATCCGAAACATTCAGCGGCGGCGACGTCATCACCCGGTGCAACAACGACGCCGGAGCGGCCACCATCCTCATGGCCATTACCATCCCCACGATGGTAGTCAACATCTCAAAACTTGTCATCTATGTGGTGTCGATGTTTCTGCTGGATGTGCCGATGGCAATTGCCGCGCTGTGCATCCTGCCGATTTCGGTATCCTTCACCTGGCTGTTTGCCAAAAAGGCGCACGCAACCAACCGCTCTTGCCAAAAGGCGAACAGCGACGATGCATCGTTTATTCAGGAGTGCCTGAAAAACATTCTCACAATCAAATCCTATCGCTACAAGCCCGGAATGCTCGACAAGATGGACCGGATTCAGACACGGCTCCAAACCTATCAAATCCGCCAAAATGACATCAGCGTCGCATCCAGCACCGTTTCAAAGCTCGGCTTTAACGCAGGCTATTTTCTCTCCCTGCTCGTCGGTGTGATCTATCTGACTAAGGGAACCGCAACGTTTGGCACCATCACAGCATTTATGCAGATGCTCACTCAGATCGAGACCTTGATCCCGACAATCCTCTCCGCTGTCACTGGGATCACCAGCAGTTTTGCACAGGTCGACCGGATTCTGGAGCTCTGCACGCTGACCAAGGAATCAACCGAGCCCGAAATTCCAGTCCAGGAGTTCTCCGGCATTCAAATCTCCCATGTCGATTTTTCATATCACGAGGACGAGCCGGTGTTCCACGATCTTTGCTGCTTTTTTAAAGCGGGCAAGATGACCGCCGTGGTTGGCAAAACTGGCTCGGGCAAAACAACTCTGGTCCATCTGCTGCTCGCTTTTATGCAGCCCTCTTGCGGGAACCTTGCGTTTACGAGCAGTTCAGGGACCCAGCCAATCTCCCCACAGACAAGGTGCAATTTTGCCTTTGTCTCCCACAGCAACGCCATCTTTGACGACTCCATTCGCAACAATATCCGCCTGGCTCGGGAGGATATCACTGACGAGCAAATCATCACCGCCCTGCGCCATGCACAAGCGGATTTTGTGTTTGATCTGCCTGCCGGGCTGGACACCCGGCTCAACAGCCACATCAACGCGTTTTCCACTGGACAGCTTCAGCGGCTGATCATCGCCCGCGCACTGTGCAGCGACAGCCCGATTCTTTTGTTTGACGAAGCAACGTCTGCACTCGATTACCGGATGGAAGAGCGTGTCCTGCAAAACATCCGGCAGTATTATCCCGACCGGACCTGTATCTTCATCACCCATAGCAACCGGCTCGCGCAGCAGTGCGACGAGGTTTTCGCCATCAAAGACAAAAAGCTTCATATGATCGCGCAGGCGATTGCTTAAAGTCTGTACGCCGCCACAAACCATCTTTGAACGGGTAATTGGCACACGCCCAAGAGGGATCAATTCGCAGCATGACCCTCAAAAGGCATCAAATAGAATGATCACACGCGCAGAAACTCGTATACAGGTTATATTCGCTTGCCAGGAGAACGGATAGCAATTTAAATTCCTATTCCTTCTGCTTTGCGCTCCCTTTTCTTTGGCAGGCTTTTCTCTACGATCGGTAGAATTGAGGGTTTATCAAACGAAATTGTACAATGAAAAGACTCCTTCCAAATGAGAAGGAGTCTTTTTTGCAGCAGCAAATACGCTGTCAGTGTTAGCTCATTTATTTCATCCCCCGCTCTTTCGCGGCTGTAATTTCAATCGGGTCACTGGGAGGGTGCGCTGACTGCGCTGTTCGCAGCGACGTAAACCCCATTGAGCAGTTGGATTTGTGTACAACCGTCAGGTGCCGCTTTTTCACTGCCGGCGGAAAAAACGCTGGATCAAATCAATCCACCCGCATCTGCAGTGAATCGTTACGGTTTTTCGTTTTACAACTGAGCCTGCGTTAGCGCGCAATTCTCGTCACAGCGCCCGGAGACAATGGCTCACCAGCCAAACAGCGTTCCTTGCACCTGCCTTTTCACTGCCAGACACTCCCCTGAAGCTTTACCGAGACGAATTCTCCTGCTGCGAACGGCGGTACTCCGAAGGGGTTGCCCCTGTGGTGTTTTTAAACACACGGCAGAAATACGCGGCGTCTTTATACCCGAGCTGATCGGAAATTCTCTCAACCGAAAGGGAAGTTTCCTTGAGGTATCTTTCCGCTTCCCGGATCTTGAAGTCCTGAATAATCCGCAAAAAATTTTTGCCGGTGTACTCTTTAATTAAAAAAGAGAGATAACTAGTGGTGTAGTGAAAATGCTCCGCCGTGGATTTGAGCGTCGCTCCCGCATAATGATTGGAAAGCCACTGGAGAATTTCGGGAACAAACGCCTTGCCTGGGATCGTCTCCCCTGTCGGCGCCTGCCTCCTGTTTTCCCGCGCTAGCAGGGAGACTAATGTGACAAACTGCGCTTCGATAACCTTCATGGCGAACGGATCCTGCCGCAGGTACTCGATCACAATCCGATCCGCAGTGCTCGCAATTTCATCGGTGTTCTCCTGAAAGAGCAGGTATTTTTCCGACATCGTCCGGTTATAGAGGGATTCGAGGTAAAAATTGAGAAAAACATCGTTTTCGGAAAGAAGATGAAAAAGAGACTGCTCCAAAAAATCTGGCTTGATAAGGATGTTAAACACAATGTCATCCCAGCTGTCCACCGAAATGACATGCCCGGTCTGGATGTTTAAAAACAGCAGATCCCCCGCTTTAAGCACCATTTGCTCCCCATCCACTGTAGTCGTACAGCTGCCCGCATACACATAGATGATCTCAAAAAACTCGTGGGTGTGATACCTTTGGGCAATCGCCAGTTTGGGATGCAGAATCACTGAAAACCGGTTGTCTCCCCGAAAAAACATCTCTGCCTTTTTTAAATTCCGAGTCGGAGAACCGGGGCTGGTTTTCTGGTAAAGTTTCTGCGCCTGCAACTCCCGCCTCCTCTTTTCAACCGCAGTTCGTATAAACTGGTCCTGTGCTCCCTGAAACATACAATCCCCCCTTTTTCTCTATTATATCTGCATCCCGCACCCTCGTCAACCCGGTCGAAGAACGGACGGGTTGCTAAATCATAACAAAGTGCAATTCAATCATAAAAAAGTGCAATGACAATTTCACTAAGAATGTTTACAATTTAATTGTACAAACCATATACAATTACCGAGAGAAAGGAAGATATCAGTGAAGAAAAAGAAAGTGCTCGCACTGCTGCTCAGCGCGACAATTTCCCTCTCAGCAGTTTTTTCCTCCGGGATCGCCACAGCGGCTGATTTGGGAACAACCGATGTCACTTCCCTGACAACCAATTATCTGACCGACCCAATCGGCCTCTCCAGCGACAACATCCGTTTCAGCTGGCAGATGGAGTCGAACAGAATTGGACAGGTACAGGCAGGCTATCAAATCCGTGTTTATAAAAGCGCCCCCAACGGGGAACTCGTGTGGGACAGCGGATTGGTTGCAGACGACAAGTCGGTCGCCATTCCCTACGGAGGGCCTCAGCTTGAATTGGAGACTCGTTATTACTGGACGGTCGAAGTGACCGACCTCTATGGCGAAACCGAGAGCTCCACCCCCGCTTATTTTGAGACAGGCTGCAGCTGGGAGGGCGCCGAGTGGATCTATTCTCCAGCGCAAGACAGCGGCGCGCCGCTCTTCCGGACCGAGAAAGCCCTATCGGGAAACGTTTCCTCCGCCAAGCTCTACATTTCCTCCCTGGGAATTTACGACGCCTACATCAACGGGCGGGAAGTCAAACGGATTCAGAGCGACGGGACAGAGGTTGACGACACCTTTAACCCCGGATGGACCGATTACAACAGCTATGTGAACTACCAATCATATGATGTCACCGAATATGTCACAGGGGACGCAGTCGCTCTCGGCGTTATGGTAGGTAAGGGCTGGTACGGCGGAAGTATTGGCATCACGGCAAAATACAAGGAACTGATCGGCGACCCCGAGATCGCGGAACTCGCTCTGTTTGCAAAACTGCTCATCACCTATGAAGACGGGTCGCAAGAGGTGATTGTCACCAACACCAGCGACTGGAAAGCGAGTGACAACAGTCCAGTCACCGCTAACGACTACTTCAACGGGAGCTCATATGACGCGAATATCGCAGAGAAAATGTCCGGTTGGAACAACACGGGGTATGATGATTCCGATTGGAACGCAGTAGAGACCCTCGATTACACCGGCGACGCCCGTCCAAATAGCTCGGCATCCGCCCGCATTGCGGACGAACTTGATGTCAGACCGATTGGCGGAGAGGACTGCTTTGTGTACACCGACACAGAAACCGAGCTGCCCGCAGACCAGGGCGGGACGTCGGATTACGCCTACGGCAACGTTGTCAAGCATCCGGTAGACGTCAACGGGGAGATTTCGCTCAAGGCGGGCGAGACGCTCATCCTCGACCTCGGACAGAATATGGTCGGCGTCGCCCACCTCAAGGCGACGGGAAACCAGGGAACTACCATCACCATGCGCCACGCCGAAATGCTCAACGACGGGCGCAAAAACGACAAGGTGGAGACAGGGGGAAGTGACGGACCAAAGGGGACAATCTACACCAAATCCCTCAAAGGCGCCCTTGTGACCGATACCTACACCTTTGGCAGTTCCGGACGCTGCGACTGGACGCCCCCGTTTACCTTCCACGGGTTCCGCTATCTTGAAATCACTGCGAGTGGCGATGTGACAATTGAATTGGTGTCCGGAGCGGTGATCACTTCGACCAACGAGCAGACCGGATTTCTCGAGACATCCAATGCAGATGTCAACCAGCTCGTGAGCAACACCCTGTGGAGTCAGCGCGGCAACTATCTCTCAATCCCGACCGACTGCCCGCAGAGGGCAGAGCGAACCGGCTGGACGGGTGATGCCCAGCTGTTTTCCCAAACGGCGCTGTACAACTTTGATGTCGTGCCCTTCCTCGAAAACTACACCGAGATCATGAACATGCACAACCAAAACAACGGCGGGGCGTATCACAGCATCATGCCAACCGGGTATTTGAGCTTTTTGGCAAACCTGATCGCATCGGGCTGGAGCGATGCTGGGATTATCATCCCCTGGACCCTCTATCATCAAACTGGCGACACAAGCCTCATCCGCGAGTATTACGACGAGATGGACGCCTACATGGATCTGGTCGGGGAACAGGGCTACAACACAGGAAAATTCGGCGACTGGCTCTCCTTCCAGGGAACCTCTAACCAGTTCCTCAATGCCTGTTACCGCGCCTATACCGCCCAATTGATGGCGGAAATGGGCGGCGTCATCGGCAACCAGCTGGCGGTGGACAAATACAATACTCTCTTTGAGGAGACAAAGCAGGCGTTCCTTGACAAGTATGTTGAGGAGGATGGAACCGTTCTCACCGCCTCGGCAGACAATTTTACCATCACGGCGCACGGCTACCCCACCGCGGACAACGCACAGACCGGCCTGCTGTGGACACTCAAGCTGGGATTCTACGAAAACGAGGCACAGAAAGAAGCGATGATTGACAATCTGCTGACCAATATCCGCAACGAGGGCCTTGCCATCCGTCCGGATTATGCGGAAAACACCCTTGCGGTCGGCTTCCTCGGCGTCAATGTCATCCTGCCCGTCCTCTCCGAGATCGGCGAAGGGGATATGGCCTATACCCTCCTTCTCCAGGATGAAATGCCCTCCTGGCTGTACAGCGTCAAAAACGGCGCCACTACCATTTGGGAACGCTGGAACTCTTATTCCAATCAAGACAGTTTCGGGGATTCTGGCATGAACTCGTTCAATCATTATTCTTATGGCGCAGTGCTCGAATGGATGTATGAATACATGGCGGGCATCCGGTCGAGTGAAGAGAATCCCGGATTTAAGGAAATTGTCCTCCAGCCGACCCCGGGCGGCAGCTTCACCTATACCAACGGAAGCTATGAATCCACCTATGGAACCATCGTCTCCAACTGGACCGCAGACAACGGCGCCCTCACCTCCTACGAGGCGGTTGTTCCG
>EQ973344.1:1460207-1461553 GCA_000158655.1 [Clostridium] methylpentosum DSM 5476 | reverse complement strand
ATTGTCGTATGCGGAAGAGCAATATGCGTCGGAAGAGTTTGACAAGGTGATTGCGTCGGTACAGGAGAGCTTCACCGCAGCGCTCGAAAACGCCCGCGCAGTGGATGCAGACCTGAATGCAGAGCAGGCGCAAGTGGACAGCGCGTGGCAGTCCCTAATGACAGAGATCCACAAGCTCGGATTCATCCGAGGAGACAAGACCACGCTGGGCAAGCTGATCGAAGTGGCAAACGGCTACGCAGAAAACATTGAACGGTACACCGAAGAGACAGCGAAAGTGTTCACACCGGCATTGGAAGAGGCGAAAGCAGTGTACAACGATGCAGACGCAATGCAGGGAGAAGTGAGCGAAGCGGAAAGCGCACTGCTCGAAGCAATGGAACAGCTGAGGTACAAAGCGGACAAAACGATTCTGGAAGCAGTGCTTGCCGAGGCGAACAAGATAGACACAGCGCAGTACACAGCAGAAACGGTAGCAGCGTTCCAGACAGCAAAAGAAGCGGCAGAGGCCGTGTATGGAAACGACAACGCAACCCAGGAAGAAATCAACGCTGCGGCAGCAGAGCTGAGCGAAGCGATGAATGGTCTCAAAGTAGCGGAGACAGAAATCGTCAACACCCCAGAGGTACAGGGGGACAAGACGCTGATCACAGAGGGAGGCAATGCGAAAACAGGGGAGACAGCCCCGATCGCAGTTGTCGCAACACTGTTTGCACTGACTGGCGCAGGCGTGCTCCTGAATAAGAAAGGGCGCAACTAAGCTCAATTGAAAACCTCCAGCATCACCAACTGCTGGAGGTTTTCTTGATATAACAGAATAATGCCCCCGGCAAAGCCGGAGATTTGAGCATGGCGACAAAGTCGGCAGGTTGGGGAAGGAGGCCCCCTTTCCCCAACCTTTCCTCCATAAATGCCGGAAAACTCGCATTTGCCGTCGAACCATCTGACGCGCATGTTACCGGATGGCTCATTTCTTCGTCCAAAATAGGGTTTTTCATATGCGGGCAAAGCTCTATATTACTAGCTCGCGCGTCTCGTCGCGCAAGTACGATCTGCCAGCCGCGAAAGTACTACTCAGTGAATGGGTATAGAATTTCCTCATCTTCACTTTTTCTCCTGTCTTGTCCTCGTCCAGCTGATGTCGATTGTTCTCCTCCATCTTCTTCGCATTCTTCCACTCCGTTTCCACATAATATCCTCGGCGCCAAAATTCCCGGTTTCGCTCAGTTCAGGGTACTTCTCATAGATTATTAGACTGCTCTTCCCTTTCAGCCACCACAGGAAACTGGACACATCTGTTTTCTCCGGTATTTCCACCAGAAGATGCACTGGTCGGGGCATACCTC
>EQ973344.1:1451595-1459986 GCA_000158655.1 [Clostridium] methylpentosum DSM 5476 | reverse complement strand
CGGGAAAATACGATATGGTTCTTGCTATTCCAGCCTGTATACCTTAAAAGGCAGGCTCAGCGTTATACTCTTCACCTCATTCATTGACCTCCCTTTGCCTTTTATCGTGCAGTTGGTAGACCGCACCTTTCTTCTAAGATTAAAGGGGATTTTTCTGTCTGCATCATCGCCATTAGGATTCTTTTCTGCCTCTCGCCTTGCGTGTGGTTTTCTGCATACAAAGAGACCGGAGCAAAAAACGCTCCGGTCTCTTTGTATGAAACTGTAATCTCTAGCAGCTCCTTTTTTTAAGCACAACCGCCGCAGTCCCTGCAAGCAAGAGCACTGCAACTGCCGCAGCTGTTGGGAAGGTCTCGCCGGTCTTGGCGTTCCCGCTGCCAGTGGTGAGATTGGAATCCCCCGCAACAGGCTTTTCCCCATCCACTGAGGTTTTAAGCGCCTCAATGGCTTCTTTAAGGTTGGCAACTACTGCGTCCACTGCATCCTGTTCGGCATCTGCATCGCTGTAAACTGCTTCCGCTGCTACTTTTGCAGAATTGAAAACTGCAGTCGCTTCTGTGTCATACGCTGAAAGGTCGAGTTGATTCGCTTGGGCAAGCACCGCTTGGAGAACGGATTTGTCCGCGCGGTAACGCAGGTTCATCATGGCGTCAAGCAGGCTTTGCGATGCCGCGTCGACATCCGCCTGCATGGCGTTTCCATCTTCAAACGCCTCTTGTGCAGCATCGAGCGCTGCAAGAAAGGGCTGCGCAGTCGCAGGGGTGTAGCGGTCAATCTGATCCGCATAACTTTGTGCCACTTGGATGAGCTGAGCAAGAGACTCCTTGTCCCCCTGGACAAAGCCGAGCTTGTGGATCTCTGTCATAAGGGATTGCCACGCTGCGTCGACGTCTGTCTGGGAGGCGTTGAGGTCCGCGTCCACTTCGCGCGCCGCTTCGAGGGAAGCGGTAAAAGAGGCTTGGACGTCGGTGATCACAGTGTCAAACGAGGAGTCTGCGTATTGCTTTTCCGCATAGGCGAGCACAGTGCGCAGAATCCCCTTATCTGCAGAGGTCACAGTGAAATAGCCCTCTTGATGGGAGGCTCTGATCGCGTTGCCGCTGACAACAAAATCATAGCCGCCTGCCTGCAACTCAAATACTGCGCAGTTATTTCCGTTGTGCTCCGCCGTACCCATATAGGTTACACCGTCAATGTTGTGGAACCCGTCTGCCGTCTGCTGTTCAGCTGGAAGATAGAGGGTGGCTGAGGTGTTCGCCGGCACGGTAAAGCGGTAGTTTGTCTCGCCGTTCTGGATGCTCCAACCCGACTTGATCTCACCGTAATAGGAATTGTAGGAGCCATCCGCATCGGTCAGCGCGCTATTGGCTTCGGGCTGAAGGATGAAATGCTGGAATCCGGGGGTTTCCTCATCCTTTTGGATGCCGAGCAGGTATTCGTACAGCCATTCAGATGCTGCACCGTAGGAATAGTGGTTTTGAGAGATGTTGCTGGTGTCGTAGCCATTCTCTTGTGTCCAGATATCCCAGCTTTCCCAGATGGTGGTTGCGCCGTGTGCCACTGAATACAGGAAGGTGTAGAGGTCGGTATTGAGCATAAGGTCATAGGCTGTGTCGCTCATCCCGCCCTCGCTGAGTGCGGGCAACAGGACGTTGACGCCAAGGAAACCAGTTGACAGGGTGTTTTCTCCGCGATTTTCCGAGATGGAGTGATTTTCATTTTTGACGCTCGCCTCGAGATTGGCGATGATTCCTTGCCGCTGCTGCTCGGTGTTGTAGAGTTTGAGCTTGATGCACCAGGCAAGCGCAGTCTGCGCGTTGTCGACAAACCCATCTCCGCCTCCGTCCGCCGTGGCGGAAAGGACGTCGCCCTGCTCTGTCACATACTTTTCAATCGTCACCTGCCGTTTGTTCTCGGCGTTCTGGGCGTACTTCACCGCATCCGCCTCATAGCCGAGGCCGTCTGCCATCTTGGACATCAGCTCTTGAATCAAGATGTTGTAGACGTTTGCTGTAAAGGGGGTGCCGGAGCTTTCCCCAATTCCCATCCAGTCGCCCAAGGAGTAAGTGTGCCCCCTGGAATACACGGTATCGGTGTATTTTGTCATCTCGCTCCAATAGGTTTTGGCGAGGGAGAGATCACCTGTTTGCTGGTAATAGACCCAGGGAATGATCACGCCGGCATCTGCCCAGCCCGCACCGATCAATTTAGAGAAAAAGCTGTTGGTGTGCATGGGCATGATGTTTGCATAGTTGCCGTAGGTATTGGCAAAATCGTTCATGATCTCAGTGTAATTGCTGAGCACCCGGGCAGAATCGAAGTGATACATCCCGGACTCGGCGAACAGCTGCGCGTCTCCTGACCAGCCGTAGTACTCCCGCTGCGGGCAGTCGGTGGGAACCGAGTTGAAGTTGCTGATCTGGCTCCACTTGGAGTTGGAGACGAATTGGTTGAGCAGATCGTTTGAGGTCTCCACAAATCCGGTCTCTTCTCCGACAGAGGAAACCGCCACTGAGGTGAGGCTGTGGAAGGTGACGTCCTGATTCGCTGTGATCTCAAGATACTGGTAACCGGTGAAATGGAACTGCGAAAGGTAGGTTTCGATTCCGTTTCCAGAAGCGACGTAGCTAAAGCCCCTGCCCGCGCAGGCGCCGGGGATCAACGTCCCCTTGACAAACTCGCCGTCTTTTCCGTCGCTCAGGCATTCGCCCGGCTGCATGGAAAGGGCGGTTCCAGCGGGAGCAGTGAGCGCAAAGGAAACCGTTGCGGCGGCATTCTGGCCAAAGTCCACGAGCAGTGTGTCACCGGCTTTGAGGGAAATCTCATCCCCGGCCTGGTAGGAAGTGATTTTGTTCGGGTCAAGCTCGCCCTGCGCATAGGCGCTCCCCTGCTCCGCGGTGACGACGTCGTCTGCATTGTAAGAATAGGCGGATTCCATTGGGAGCTCCTGATAGTCGTAGATCACGCTGTCAGCGCTCGCCTTGACGATGCCGCCATAGGTGAGCTCTGCGGGGGATACCCAGCTGGACACATCGTAACCAGCGTTGTTCCATCCATCAATTTGTGCCGCAGTTTCAGCGTTGTAGCGTTCCCCTTCATAGATGCCGTCTTTTTCAACTGGGGAGAAGTCGCTGACCTTCCAGTTGTCCGCATCGGTCGCAATGACCTGGGAACTGCCGTCCGCGTAGGTGATCACCATCTTGGCGTACAGGCAGCGCTCGAGCAGCTCTGCTTCACCGATTGCCTTGTCATAGCCGATCGCCTTGGGGTCGACAATGCTGCTGCCGTACCAGCCGGTACCCACAATTGCCCCGAGTGTGACGGTCTGGTCCCCCTGGGCCAGGTAATCGGTGACGTCGTAGGTCTGATAGTGGATGTAGCTGCTGTAGTCGGTCCAGCCGGGCGTCAGGATAGAATTGCGCTCCCCCTGCACCTCACGGCCATTGAGGTAAGCCTCGTAATCACCTAGACCGGTGATGTACAACCGCGCGGAGACGATCTTTTCCCCAGACAACGGCTGCTCGGTCCGGAACAGCAGCGAGTTCATCTCATTGTCGTAATCCTGGATGGTGATCCAGGAGGTATCTCCCCAGTCACATCCTGTCTCAAAAAATGCGGTCTCAGAAACCTGCTGCCCAAGCGCGTCGGTGACGGTGACGGTCCAGGTATACCGGGTTTCCAACTCAAGAGCAGGGCCGGTGTAAGGGATGGCAGTGGACCGGGCGGACTGCACGGTGCCGGAGTTCCAGATTTCCTCCCCTTGATTGGAGCCCTTTTTCAGGGAGATTTGGTACTCCTTCTGTGCCTGCCCAATCAAATTCGACTGCATATTCCAGCCGAACCGGATCTGATCTGATTCGATGCCAATCGGGTTTTTCTGGTAATTGGTGGTCAGAGAGGTGAGCTGGGTCTTTGGCTCTTTTGTCTGCGCGGACGCGAACGGCGTCACAGCAAAGGTAAACAACAGGCAAAGAATCAGCAGGATTGCGGTTGTCTTCTTCCTCATTGAAACGTTCCTCCTTCATCATTCAGACAGTTTTTTGTCTGTTTGTACAAGGATATTATACAAAATAATTGAGAAAGAGAATAAGACAATCCTGCTTGAAAGTAACACTATTCTGCTTTTTTTTCGCTGCGCCGGTACTCGACCGGGGTCATACCATAGGCTTTTTTAAACACCCGGTTAAAATAGGACACATAGGAATACCCCACTTTGTCCGCAATGCTGCTCACCGGCAGACTGGTTTGCGCAAGCAGGTATTTGGCCATTGTCAGCCGCTGGCTGGCAATGTACTCACTGAGCGTCACCCCAGTTTCCTTTTTGAACAGGTGAGAGAGGTAGTCGGGCGCCAAGTGGACCAGCTCGGCAATCTGCTCCCGCGTGAGGTCGTGGCTGATAAACTGCGAGACGATTTCCTTCACCCTGTGCACTACCCCGGGCTCTTGGGAATCGGCTGGGTAGAGAGAACCGAGCACCTGTTCCTGGTAATGGCTTTTTTTGCTGTGCTCGAGCGCTTGAGAAATCACAAACTCGAGTTCTTCATATGGGATCGGCTTGAGAAGGTAATCAAACGCGCCGAGTTTCACCGCCTGTTTTGCGTAGGCAAAATCCTCATGACAGGTCAGGAACATCCGGACGGTACCGGGGGAATGTTCTTTCACCCAGGCCATTAGCTCAATGCCGTTACCCTCCGGCATTTCGATGTCGCAGATCATGATATCAACCGGATGGTCGCGGAACACCTGCTGCGCCTGCACCAGGTTGAGCGCGGTGTACACCCGGCTGAGCCCGAGCTGCTCCCAATGGATGTTGTCCCGGATGTTCTGGACAACGATCCACTCGTCGTCCACAATGAGAATGCTCTGACTCACTGGTCATCCTCCTTCTCTTTGGGGAGACGGATACACACCACCGCCCCCTGGTCGTTTGCAAAGGTGATGTTTGCCCTGCCCTGGTACAGCAGCGACAAACGGCTTTTGACATTTTTAATGCCCACTCCGTCGAGACCCTCCAAAGCGATGTCATCAGACGCTTCGTTAAGGGCGCGGAGCAGTTCGCCAGGAAAGCCGCTGCCGTTGTCTCGGATATAGATGCAGCAGTTTTCCCCCTCAGTTTTTACCTGAATTTCAATTTGGGTGACCGCCCCGTCCCGCTGTCCGTACCGGACTGCGTTTTCTACAAAGGTCAGCAGCATCAGAGCGGGGACCTGGCAGTCATCTTCCTCTCCATCCACAGCAATCTGACAGTCAATCTTTCCTGGATAGCGGAATTTCTGGATCTCCATGTAGTTTTCCACCTGGGCAATTTCATTCCACAGCGGAACCAGCCCGTCCGAATTGGCGGAGAGATATCGGAAATACCGAGCGAGATTGAGACAGAGCAGCTCAATGGACTGGGTATCCTTGTTTTGCGCAAGCATATAGATGATATTGATACAGTTCAGATAAAAGTGTGATTTGATCTGAGATTGTAGAAAATGCCGTTTGACCCGCTGTTCTCGCAGCTTAATCTCGTACGCTTCAATCTTTGCACCGCGGATTTCCCCCATCATATGGTTAAAATAGCGGTTAACCGTCTGGAACTCGGCCCATCCGGCCTCTTCGGCGCGGGATTTAAGATCCCCTCTGGCCGCCTGCTCCATCGCGCCGATGAGCTGGGTGATCGGCTTGTAAACCGAACGCTTCACCAGGAGAAACGAGATGGGAAACACGAGCAACAGCAGCAGGATCAGCACAAACAAGACGATGCGGATGCTGTGCAGGTCTTTGGTAATGCTCTCCTGTGGCAGGAGGGCGGAAATGCGGAAATTCCCCATGCTCATCTGCTGGTTGATCTGGACAAACTGTCCCTGGCTGGTTTTCTCAAAATCAACTGGATTCTCAAAGCCGGTGCGATTGAGCACCGAACCGTCCCCGCTGCAAAGCAGGGTGGTGCTCCCCTCCCCGATATCGTAGTCAGACAGCGACTGGTTGATGCTCTCCATTGTAATCCAAACGCAGCAGAAGAAATCCCCAAAGGGGATGACGCGCATCAAGAGGTTGCCGGGCCCTGCGAGCTGAGCGGCGAACCAACTGCTCTTTGGATAGGAATTCAGTAATATGATTTCCTGAACGTAGTCGTTGATTGCCAAAACATCGGAATAGTTGGTCTGGTAGCTGCTGCTCATCTGCTGTGTGCTGTCCCCTCCCGGTTCGATGAGCGCAACGCCACTGGCAACCGGATAGAGCGTCAAAAACTGCTGAAACAGGCCGGCTAGATTCTGTTTAGCGGTAATCACACCGAGCTCGTCGCTTCCACGCCTCATTCGTTCCAGGTCACTATTGGAGGAGAGGGTCTGGTAAAGATACCGTTCGATGTCCATTGCCTGGGCGTCCATCTCCCTCACATAAACGCTCAACACGCTCTGGCTCGCGTTGTGTGCCTGGCGGATAAGCGCGGTGTTTGCGACCCTTTGTGTGATGAGCGAAAACACAATGAGAAAGAGCAGGCTTCCAACCAACAGAATGCGAAAAACGGCGCTGATTGAGATTTGTTTCTTTTTCATTCCTGTTCTCCCAGCCACGTATCAAATTGCCGCTGTTTGTCCGCGAGGACCGTCTCCAGGCCGGCGCTTTGCAGTTCCCGGTTGAACTGGTCCAGGTAGACGGCGGGATTGAGATATCCCTGCTCCAAGGCGTCGGCGTATCGGTTCTGAATATTGCGGCAGTTCATCCAGACTTCCTCGACCGCTGATGTGTCAAACACAAAGCCCATCGCCCGGGACCGGTCCGCGGAGTCGTTGTACTCCCGCGTCTTGTCCCAGATGTCGACCTCGTTTCCATTCCAAATGTAGCTCAGGTACTGGTTGCCGTACATCCAGCCCAAAAATTGCGCGTACCCACTGTTCTGCGCATCGATTCCGGGCGGATAGTCGATCACCTTTTGTTCCCGGTCGACAAATACATAGTGTTCTCCTTCAATGCCGAATGTCAGCAGGTTGTAGAGCGTGGGATCGGTGTACATCCGGTTGAGAAAGTCCATGGCAAGCTCTGGGGAAGGGCTGTTTTTGGTTACCGCCCACATCGCGCGCCCCACCTGATCGGTTGTGACATAGGGGGCGACCAGCTCGATTGAGCGGACAGGGGCCCCCACCGAGCGGGTCTCCTGGATGTCAAAGCCCGGCTTGGTGGTGGAAAGGCTCCCTAGCACCCTACCGGAGCGCAGATAGTCGGTGTTGCTCATCGACATGGAGATGGTATCCATCACCCAACCGTTTTGCCGCCATCTGTAGATTCTTTCAACGTAATCCCGGTACTGCTGCGTCGCGTACAAATTGACGATTTCCCCGCCTGCACCGCGATCCATCAGGACTCCGAGATCATCCCCCAGGCTGTCCCAGTCCTGGCCGTTGTAGTACACCAGCGGCAAAATCTCATCTGTCTGTGCGGTGAGCTGTTGGAACACAGCCTCCAAATCGTCGAGTGTTTTGACCGATGTCAGATCCAGCCCGTACTGCTCTGCGAGGTCCACCCGGTACTCAAATCCATAGGAGGAGGCAAAGTCGCGGTTGATCGGCAGCGCGTACTGTTTCCCTTGGGTACGTCCCACTTTAAAATACTCCGGCTTGACCGCGTTTAGAATCCCCTGTCCGTATTCACTGAGCAGATCGTCAAGCGCAAAGAGCTTGTCCTGGCTGTACAGCTCAAACAGCCCGGAATTGGTGCCGTAGATGATGTCGAGCTGTTCACCAGTGGTCAGATATTGATGAAGGGTCTGCTGGTAATACTGAAACGGGACAAACAGAATTTCCACCCGGTAGTCAAACCCCATCGCATTGATGGCGTCCACCACCTTTGGGGCGTCCTCCGCATTTTCAGATGTCTGCGCCGCCAGAATCCGTATCGTCTCCCGGGTATCCGGGATCGGTGCGGATGGACGGTGCTCCTCCCCGCTCATGCCTGCCATCAGGATAATCAGCAGCGCACAGACCGCCCACTTAAAAGCGTGTATTGGCTTCATACCTCTTTCCTCCACATAGTCTAGGGTTGCTGAAATATCACGTCTTTTTTCTAGTATAGCATTCCCGCAGTGGTTTTGCAAAGAGTTCTCTTCCTGTTGAACAAGCCGTTTCGCGTTTCGCCTGTATCAGTGGGAATCCCCCTTTATCTCGCCGCGTCATTTGTGGGCGCTGCAAAGAATTCTGTATCCTGAATGATGTTTCAACTGCCATGGAAGTGGTGATTTGTACAGGGCCTTGGAGGGCCACACACCGTCAGTATCCCAATGGGCACTGAATGATGATACTGGCTTCACGCATACGGTAACCAGCAAACCAATAAACTGCAATAGCTCGCTTTGTAAATTCACCTTTCAACAGACCTAATAGAACCAGTCAAGACCACCGGTTCAAT
>EQ973344.1:1449190-1450595 GCA_000158655.1 [Clostridium] methylpentosum DSM 5476 | reverse complement strand
GTAGAAAAGGTATCCTGCGGGATACCTTTTCTTTCTATTTTAAAAATACTGGGAGGGGCGATAAAAATGAAAAATGGAACAGTCAGCGTGATCATTCCCTGCTATAACTATGGAGCTTTTTTGGGTGAGGCAATCGAAAGTGTTTTGGCGCAAACATTGAAACCAATAGAAATACTAATTGTCGACGATGCTTCAAGCGATAACACCCAACAGGTGGGGCTCGCCTATCAGAAAAAATACCCTGGTTTTATTACGTTTCATAGAAATGAAAAGAATATGGGCATAGTGGATAATTTTAACAATGCTGTGCCTATGACGAGCGGTGAATATATCTGTTTTTTGGGGGCGGACAACAGATTTCTTCCTAATTATCTCGAACTTTCTGCCAAGGTGCTCGATGAAGACCCATCTGTAGGGATTGCATATACCGATTACTATTTGTTTGGCGAGCAGGCGAAGCAGGTCTACGATTCACACAAGGAAAATCGCCGGGGAAAAATTGAGAATGGTTTTTACTATATCAATTTTCCTGAATTTGACCTTGATGAAATGAAAATAGGACACAACTTTATTCATGGGTCTTCGATGTATCGCCGGGCGGCATACGAGCAGGTTGGCGGATATAAAAATCAAAAAGCAGCTCCTGAGGATTATAATCTTTTCCTCCGAATTGTCACTTCTGGTTGGACAGCGCGCAAAGTCCATGGAACCTATCTCGAATACCGGCAGCACTCTTCCGAACAGGCCAACAGGAAGGTAGTGGAAAAGGCCCAGCTGGAGTATTACAAAGAGCGGTTGGCTTATTTTGAAAAAGAAGCGAAGGATTTAAATGAGCACTGGGTGCGTGATGTCAACGAGCTGCGTGCGGAAATTGACAGGCTGACCTCTTTGATTGCGGACAAAGATAGGATGATTGCAGAGAAAGATCAGGTGATTCTTTCCCTACAGAATCAATCCGCCTTGACTTTTCTCCGCCGAAAGCTGAAAAAATAATTCGCTTTGGTGAAAGCTTTGCTTTTTTGTGAATGCTCTCTCAGCTAAATACTATATATGGTAAACAATCTGCATGAAACAGGTCGAAGCTTTTTTGCAACGGTGTTGAAGAGCAGTTGATGTAGATGTAATCTGGAAAATAGCGCTTTCTTAGGTGTCGTTGACAGGATGCTCAGGTGGGGGCGAAAGTGTTCCGCTTGCGTGATAAAAAAGATGCTGCCGTCAGATACTTTTGCCAGCTAAATCGCTTCATCCTATCTGGACAGCATTTTCCCATGTTTCGTTGAAAAGGCGGATGGCAATAAATAATGCCTTTCACTGCATAAAAAACTACAGTGCACCAGAGGGAACGGAAAGAGAATAAAAGCCCCAGGCGTAGAAAAACGCAGAATTAAGCAAGCTGGCGTCGTTT
>EQ973344.1:1443385-1448209 GCA_000158655.1 [Clostridium] methylpentosum DSM 5476 | reverse complement strand
CTTGTATATGGTCTTGCCATACAAAATCGCCCCCTGGCGTAGTTATTTTCCTACGTCAGGGGACTTTTTGTCAATGTCCGTTTTTCTTGGTTTTGTGCAAACTGCAGTGGGAGGCTTTTTAATGCTGAAAAGTGCGATTTTGGACGACAGTAGTACTTTAAATCATTGTATAACTAAATATTTTCAGCAATCTCCAAAACCTCATGAAATCCCTCCAGATTGATGGCATTGCTTCCAAAACATTCACGTTTTTATATTTTCCACCCCAGTGCCAGCGCAGATAAAAATACCATCCACATCGTTATAGAGGTAGCGTCCGCGCTACAAAGATCACTTGCGCCGATCTCCGGTGCAAACACACGCCTTCTTGTTCAGATCACTGATTGTGGCGGGTGAAACTTTGCTGCGCCAGGGGATCACAGTGATGTCCTTCACCTGGCGCACGCAGATGCCCGCTTGAGACTTCTTATCGCTGCTCTCTTAGCGGTGAATACCACTGAATGATGGGTTGACTCAAAGAATGCCCTTGAGCTGTGGCATATGTCAGCGTAATGTTGGCGGATTGCAGTTGTAGTGGTATGATGGCCTGACGTCCTCTACTGCCTTGGTAAGTGATTAGTAGCTCGTTCAACACTTCTTCCAAGTTTTTACAAATCAACCCTTTGATCTACCCTTTCATTGTTTCCCCGCTTCTCTGTACAACCTTCTCGAACTCAGTTTATATGCTTCTTTCAGAATACTGCTACCCAGAGCCTGCAAGCTAGTTCTTTTCCATTACCTTACCTGGACAGCTGTCATGCCGGTTTGCCACGGCTGTGCAGCAAAGATGGTTTTATCAAACCGAACAGACCTGTTTGCGGTACTCCGACGGGGAGAGATTAAACCTATTCTTAAATACTTTATAGAAATAGTTTGAATCGCTGAATCCGACTGCCTGGGTGATCTCGGTGATGGTGAGATCCTTGTTCTCTAAGTATTTTTTTGCCCGGTCGAGGCGGAGAAAATGCACGATTTCGGAAAAGTTTTTCCCTGTATAGGAGTTAATCAGTTTGGATATATAGCTGCTGGAATACTGAAACCGTTCCGAGAGCTCTTTGAGCGTCACGGTCGCGATGTTCTGGTTGATGTGGGAGATGATATCAACCACCAGCTGGCTCTTTTCAAAATCTTCAATTTCCACCTTGTTCATTTTACGGTAACTCCGTGCGAGGGCGGCGAACAGCTGCACGAGGATTGCCTGCATAACGTTGGTATAGCAGATGTCATGAGAAAGGTATTCCGCAATGAGCATGTCCATAATAAACTTGATGGGATGTTCTTCATCCTTGGGAAAATACAGGTAACTTGTTGTCATATTGATGTGGTACAAATAGTTGACAAAAAAATTGGAAAACAGCTTGTTGTCCGCAATCAGTGAGAGCATGACGTTTTCAAATACCGAGGGGCGGACGATGATGTTGACCACGATGTTTTCTTCCCCCGGGGCAAACGGCGCGTGCAGTGCATTTGGGTTGAGTAAAAGTAGGTCCCCTTCGTTGAGCGGCATCTCCCCCTCCCGTGTCATGTTGACACAGCTCCCCTTGTAGACATACAGCAGTTCAAAAAAATCGTGGTTGTGCAGGTAGCGATCCCGATGATTTCCGCGGTGCAGGCTGACAAGGATTTCGTCGGGCAGGTTGTCAAAATAAAATGTCTGAAACTGATAGATGCTGTTCGCCTCCTGCTGCGCCTGTTTAAGGGTGTACACCTTTTCTGACTGTAGTTCCCGGCGGAGGCATTTGTACTGCATCGGGCATTTTCCGCGCAGATTTTCGATTAAATCTGTCATCTTCACTCCTCCTCTATGCTCCCTATTATACCATAAAAATGATAAAACTTCCAAAAATTTATAGCGAATTCAAATAAACACCGGATTTAGGAAAATGAACACAGTGGCGGTCCAGTTCGTCATATGGTATTATTTAGGCAGCCAACCGAGAGGATTACTAGTGAATCCTCACAGGGAGCAAAGTAAAAAGGAGAGAGTAACATGAAGCAAAAGAGAATGTCCAAAGTTCTCGCATCCATCTTGGCTGCCGCAATGGCAGTTTCCATGATGGCAGCATCGGTTTCTTCAGCCATGACAGACGGCGCTGGAGCAGCCTATCAGGCCCTTCTCGCTGAGGAGACGGCAATTACTGACCTGACCACCAACTACCAGGCAAATCCCATCGGGATTGAGAAGGACAATGTCCGTTTCAGCTGGAAGATGGAGTCCAACGTGGTGGGACAGGAACAGGTATCCTATCGCATCCAGATGCACAAAGGCTCGCCGGACGGCGAACTGGTGTGGGACACTGGAGTCGTGGAAAGCGGCCTTTCCTCTGGTATCCAGTATGATGGGGATGAACTCGCGCTCGAAACCCGGTACTACTGGACAGTCACTGTCACCGACGTGCACGGACATCAAGAGTCCCAAACTGCTTACTTCCAGACCGGCTGCGACTGGAGCGGTGTGGACTGGATTTATGCGGAAAATCAGAGAACCTACACCAACGTCAACGGAGAAGTGAACCAGCAGCACCCTGCCCCCTACTTCCGCACCAAGCAGGCGCTCAAAGGGGAGGTTGCTTCGGCCACTCTGTACATCACCTCGCTCGGCATCTATGACGCCTACATCAACGGACAGGAGGTCATGACAAAGGATAAGGACGGCAACGCTGTGGATGACCTGTTCAACCCCGGCTGGACCGATTACACCTCTGTTCTCAACTACCAGGGTTACGACGTCACAGATTACCTCAAAGGTTCCGATGAGATCACCTTCGGCGTTCAGCTCGGTTCTGGTTGGTTTGCTGGCGGCATCGGTTCGCTGTGCGATTTTGAAAACCTCATCGGCAACAAACTTTCCCTCCTCACCAAGATGATCATCACCTATGAGGACGGCACTCAGCAGATCATTGACTCCAACACCTCTGACTGGAAATCGTTCGATGACGGCCCGTTGATTGACAACGACTATTTCAACGGTGTTATCTACGATGCGCGCAAGGCGTCGGTTGTTGATGGCTGGAACACCTCTTCATTTGACGATTCGTCCTGGGATGGCGTCGTGGCCTTTGACGCAACCGGCAAGGTTGGAAATCTCGTCGCCAGCAGCGGCGCGGCAGTCCATGTGGAGAACGAAAGGATCTATCCGGTCGCGGAGAATTCCTTTAAGTACAACGAGATCCACCTCTCTCAGGAGGAGGGCGGTATCTCTGAGCTGCCCAAGGGCGAGGTTGTGGAAAATCCGGTCGATGTCACCAAGCCGATCGAGATTAAAAAGGGTGAAACTCTCATCCTGAACATTGGACAGAACCTAGCAGGTTACAACGTGCTGACTGTGTCCGGTCCAGAGGGCACCCAGGTGGATGTCCGCCAGGCGGAGATGCTCAACGACGGCAAGATCAACCCCAACAGCACAAAGGGCGGCAGCGACGGCCCGAAGGGCACCCTCTACTGGGCGGGTCTCACCGACGGCGGCCAGTTCCGCCAGACACTCAACGACAAGCCGTTTGCAGACCGCTACTACCTCGCCGGCACCGGTGAAGAAGTGCTCAAACCGCAGTACACCTTCCACGGTTACCAGTATGTTGAGATCACCGCGACAGAGGACATCACTCTGCACAGCATCTATGCCGAGAGCCTCACTTCAGTCGGCGAAGAGCTCGGCTTTATCACAACCAACAACGAAAGCATCAACAAGCTGTTTGAAAACTCCAAGTGGAGCCAGAAAGCGAATTACCTGAGCATCCCGACCGACTGCCCCAACCGCGCAGAGCGCATGGGTTGGACGGCTGACGCACAGATCTTTGCAAACACTGCGATGTATCACTACGATGTCACCTCCTTCCTCGAGAACTACAACAACATCATGGACACCTTTGCAAAGAACAACGACAACTCCTATGGCTTCTACGCTCCGGCAATGAAGGGCAAAGGCTTTATCGGCGGCCTGACAGACACAGGCTGGAGTGATGCGGGTGTCATCATCCCCTATCTCCTGTATGAGAAAACCGGCGACGTGAGCTTCATCAACAACTACTACGACCAGATGGACGCCTACATGGACATGTTCTATGAGACCAAAGGCTACAACTGCAGCCTCGGCGACTGGGTCGGCTTTGAGAGAAGCGACAAAAACTATCTCGGTGCCTGCTACAAAGCTTACTGTTCACAAATGATGAGCGATATGGCAGCAGCGATCGGCAATCAAGAGATGGTTGCTAAATACGACAAGCATGTGGAAGAGGATAGGGCCTATGCGAAATCAGTCCTCAGAGACAAAACCCTCTCCACTCAGACTGAGCTGATGTGGGCATTCACCCTCGGCCTCTATGATTCTGAAGAGGAGAAAGTTGAGCTTTACAACCGTCTCCAGACCAACATTGCGAACGAAGGCCAGTCGGTCCGCCCGACCGCAGCGGAAAACACCATTTCGGTCGGCTTCCTCGGCATCAACGTGGTTCTTCCGTCGGTCACCCTGGCGGGCGGCGCAAACCAGGCGTATGACCTGCTGCTGCAGGATGTGTATCCTTCCTGGCTCAATCAGGTGGATATCGGCGCAACCTCGATGTGGGAGCAGTGGGATGCGTATTCCGCAGAATACAGCTTCAAAGACTCCGGTATGAACTCGTTTAACCATTACTCCTATGGCGTGGTCAGCGAGTGGCTTTATCAGTACATGGTTGGTATCACCAACGATGACCCCGGTTACAAATCGATCATCCTCCAGCCCACCCTTGACACAGGCGTGCAGTACAACAGCAAAGAGCGCATCAACGACGTACAGGGCAGCTACGA
>EQ973344.1:1437052-1442673 GCA_000158655.1 [Clostridium] methylpentosum DSM 5476 | reverse complement strand
GGCTGGCGCAGGCGTGCTTCTCAACAAAAAGAAAAAATAACGAGTCTATAAAAAGGACCTGCCTGAAAAATTCAGGCAGGTCCCTTTTCTTGGCGCTTTAGCAGGACAAAACTCCTGATTCTACCCGGGATGGATAAAAAGCCTTGGCAAAAAATCTCCGTGATATAATGGTAACGGCTTGCCGGCCGCATCACCAAAACAGCAGGAGATTTTGAGCAAAATGAATGGAAACACACATCACATTCCAGTTATCGGTGCAAGTATCATATGGTATTTGCTCCAAAATACCAGGGGAAAGTAATATACCATGAGTTGAAACGTGATGTAGGGCAAATACTCAGGAAGTTGTGTCATGAGAGGAAGGTGGAGATGATAGAAGCAGAGGCATGTCCAGACTATATCCATATATTGGTATGGATATAGCACAATTTATAGGAGTCTTCAAGAGTAAAAGTGCGCTTATGCACCAATTTGAAATATAAGATTTTGGTGCAGAGGCTACTATGTTGATCTGGTAGGGAAAAACGAAAAAATGATAAAAGCCTATATACAGAATCAGTTGGAGGAGGACTTTGCAAGAGACCAACTCACAAGAAAGGAATTTAAAGATCCGTTTATGGGTGATAAGAGGAAGCAGGCAACAAAGGGTGGACACTTTTAGTGGCTGCCTGGAATATGGATGCGATGGTAAACTCTCAGTACCTTTAAGAGGGGTCAGCAAGTACTAACCCCTGAAAGGGTCTGCGCAAACCACTCGTTTACTAGTGGTTTTGATTGGGCTGGTGTGCTTTCCATGTCCTTCTTTGGCGTAGGATGAAGACAGGTGACACGGACGACTGACTGTGTGGAAATAGACAGGCAGAAAGAGCTACGCAGACAACGCCTAATCGGCGTCGTGCAGTGCCGGTCAGGCAGTTTCCGTGCATTGCTGGATTGATTTGTATCCCAGATTCCCGACGGAGAGCCGCTTGGTTTTGTCAAGTGATAGCTTGTTGGTCAGCTGTATTCCTCAGACTGTGATTTCGTCTGATACTGCTTGCAATATTGGCGCGAGAAGAGGCCGTATTTTTTCTTGAATAGCTGGTGCTGTTGACTCCGATGTGGTCGGTGATCTGACAGCAGAAAATCTCGCAATAGTCTATTCTCCATCCGAAGTCGGTTAAGCTCTTTCTGCGCATCCTGTCTGGAAGGCTGTTACTTGGAAACAGACTGAAATGAAATTTCAACTATAGTTCCAAAATATTGCAGAAAAGCGCGTTATGGAGCAAAGTATGAAGCAGCGGGCAAGGATTTGCAACAATGCTACTGGGCTTTTTCAAGAAAAAGAGTGACACAGTACTGCTACTTCACTTATCCCTGGGATTGGCTCGGGTGTGGTGCAGCTTCAAACCAGAGGATTGAGGTGGGATGGATGCCATCAGGTCTCGCTGTTCACGGGAAGGAACGTTGCGGTAATATTGCCGGGGTGCAGTTGGAACTACAGCTCACTCAGGTTGGACGCAATTCCCTTGCGGAATTTTGAGAGGGAGACCCCATAGGATTGGCGGAACAGCTTGTCCAGATAATGACGGTCGCTGTATCCCACAATGGCGGGGATGCTGTCGAGTGGAATATTGGGGTCTTTGAGCAGGTTGCACGCTTTTTTGAGCCGAATTTCCTGCACGATCTGGGAAAACTTTTTACCGGTGTATTTTTGCAGATAGTTGGAGAGCCCGCGTGGAGAGTAGTAAAAATGCTGCGCAGTCTGCTGCAGCGTGGCGCTTTGATAATTTTGCTCAATATACTGGATGACGTTTGAAATCGAGAGACCGTTTTGCTCCCGGCTGCTCTGCTCGTCCGCCTGCTGGCGGTACTGGCCCGCGAGCTCCTGAAACAGGCAGGCGAGCAGCGAGCGCATGAGATTGCCGCCGCCGTCTGGATTTTCAAAATAGGTGATGATCATTTTGAGCAGGTAAAAGGAAATTTCGTTATCCCCCCGCACCTGAAAGGTCATGCTCGTCTTGCGGCCCTCTCCCCGGATCGAGTCGATAAAAAACTTAGAGAACACGTCGCTGTTTGAGAGCATTTGCAGCATGGCGTCGTCGATCGCCGATCTGCGGATGATAAAGTCAAATACCACATCGTCATCCGATGGGAGAAGACAAAAGTGCTTTGCCTGCAAGCTGTAGAGGCAGAGGTCCCCCGCCCGGAACTCCCGCTCCACCCCTTCAATGGTGGAATAGCAGTGCCCCTGGTAGACATAGAACATCTCAAAATAGTTGTGGCGGTGCAGCGGCGCGCCGTCCTCCCCCTCTCGTTGCATCCCCAGGGCAAACTTGTTTTTTCGGTAGTCCATAAAGATGCCGATCGAGCTATCCGGGCGGATAAATGCGGTGTCATTAAAGACTGGGCAGCTGAGGTCCACCTGCTTAGCCCACGCTTCGAGCAGCTCTTTTGATAATTTTTCCAACCGTATGTTTTGCCAGAGCAGATGCTCCCGGAGCTGCTGCGCTGTCTCAAATTCATGCCGGACAATGCGATCTACCTTGCCCTTTTGTTGGTCGTAAAGTGAAAACATCCCTCAACCCTCCTGCCATTGATTTGCCCTTATTATAACAATCCTTTCCCGTTTTCGCAACTCTTCGTTTTTTTACCCAAAAGACTGCCGTTCATTGCCCGGTTTCACCTATACAAAAAACAACGAGGTTGGTAAAATACAATTAAACCAGATAAATACATTGTTTGGTTTTATGGAATAAAACGAAAGAGAGAGGAAACAAATGAAAAACAAGCTCAAACAAAAGCTGATCGCGTCGCTGCTTGGGATGGCGATGCTCGTGTCAACCGTTCTTCCGGCAGGCGCGACAGAGCAGCCCGTCGGGGCGGATTTCGCGCTCACAGAACTGACCACCGAGTACCGCGAAGCACCGATTGGCATTGACACCCAGGCGCCCCGGTTTAGCTGGAAAATGACATCCCCCCTCATTGGACAGATGCAAAGCGCCTATGAGGTGAAACTTTACGAGGGCAGCGCGGAGGGGGAACCTGTCTGGAGCACCGGACGGGTGGAGGAGTCCTCCTCGGTTGCGGTACGGTACAACGGGGAGCCGCTCAAGGCAAAAACTGAGTACAGCTGGACAGTCACCGTGTGGGACGAACACGGCTGTGAGGCGACCTCCGACCCGGCGACCTTTGAGACCGCCCTCGGCGAAGATGAGGCCTGGCAGAACGCAGCCTTTCTCCAGCTCGAAAAGAGCAAGAGCGCCCCGGTTTTCCACACCGAACAGCCGCTTGCAGGTGAGGTTTCCTCCGCGCGGCTCTACATCACTGCCCTCGGTGTCTATCAGGCGTATCTCAACGGAGAGCAGGTAGGTGTGGTGCAGCAGGATGGGACAGTCGTCTACAACCACATGAACCCCGGCTACGGCAACACTGATGTTGAACTCACCTACCAGACCTACGACGTCACTTCCTATCTCAAAGGGGATTCCGCTGTAGCCCTCTCAGTCCTTGCCGGCACCGGCTGGTACAACGGCATGGGCAGCAGTGAGTCCGCACCCGCAGTCAAAGCGATGCTCGAACTGCGCTACGCTGACGGCAGTACCGGCGTCATCACTACCAACACTGAGAACTGGAAGGGGACTCTTGACGGGCCGATCACCTTCAACAGCATCTGGGACGGCGAGAGCTACGACGCGACCAGGGCAGCTGCTCTCGGCGACTACACCCAGATCGGCTATGATGATTCGAGCTGGACAAGCTGCCAGGAAGTGAGCTTTGACAAGCCGATTGTCGCCTCAGAAGGGGAGGATGGCGTCATACTCGATCAGTACGAACAACACCCCATCTCCGCAACAGTATATGAAGGGGAGAAAGAGGAGTCCTCTTATCCGGGCGGCGAGATCGACGTAAAACAATACATTGCCTATGAGCGTTCAGAGGATCCCCTCTACAACGACGGCGCGGATGTGGTTCTGGTGAGCCCGGACAAAGAGATTTTTGACGGAGGAATCTCCCTCAAAGCGGGCCAGACTATGATCATCGACATCGGACAGAACATGGCGGGCATTCCCAACCTCACCCTGTCGGGCGAAGAGGGGACCACTGTCACCATGCGGTTCGCCGAGATGCTTAACGACGGAAGCGAGGTGTTCACCGGCGACTACAACGCTGACCTCGACCTCGGCGGGGACGCCCTCTATTCCTGTGACGGACCCAAGGGTTCGGTTTACCTCAAGAGCTTGCGCACAGCCAAGGCGACTGCCACCTACACCTGTGCAGGAAGCGGGAGCGAAACCTATCAACCGGCGCTCACCTTCTTTGGTTACCGCTATATCTCACTCACCGCAACGGGCGATATCACCATCACCGGACTGCGCTCCCGGGTGACCTCCTCGGTGTCAAAGCAAACCGGCCTGATCGAGACCAACAACGCGGATCTCAACCGGTTTTTCCTCAACACAATTTGGGGACAGCTGAGCAACTACTTCACCATCCCGACCGATTGCCCGCAGCGCAACGAGCGGGAGGCGTGGACCGGCGACGGCCAGGTGTTCTGCCAGACCGGACTCTACAACTTTGACTCCGTCTCCTTCCTTGGCAACTTTCAGGGGATGATCACAGACAACACCCTGAAAAATGGATTTCCCGGAGCAGTGACTTCCCAAAGCTTTTTCTCCTATCTATGGGCGTGCGGGTGGAGCGACATCGCCGTTATCCTGCCCTATACCCTTTACCTCCAGACTGGTGACATCGCCATGCTCACCGACAACTGGGACGCCATGGTCACCTACATGAACTATCTGATCTCCAACGAGCGGGAGCCCTACGCCTCGTCGGGCGGTTCGTTCATTGCATTCGGCGACTGGCTCGCCTTCCAGGGCACCGGCGTTGAGATGATGGCGGACCTTTACTATGGCTATGTGACTCAGCTCATGGCACAGGCGGCGGAAACTGTCGGCGATACAGCGCTTGCGGCGGAGTACCGCGACCGTTTTGAAAAGATCAAAGAGACCTTCCTCAAAAACCACGTGACATTCGATGAAGCTGGTATTCCCACCGTCCATTCCGAACTCGGCAGCCCATCGTTCAGCGGCAAGGGCGGCGTGATGGAGAAAAACTCCCAGACCTCCCTGCTCTGGATGCTCAAGCTCGGCATTTACACCGATGAGGAGATGCACCAGCAGCTTCTCGATTTGCTGGAGACAAACATTCGCAATGAAAACCCGGATCCAGACAGCGTCCGCGCTCAGTACGGGGAAAACACCCTCGCCGTCGGATTCCTCGGCTCCAACGTCATCGCCCCCGTCCTGACCAGCGAGGGAAGCACCGAGCTCTCCTATGACCTGCTGCTTCAGGACAGCATGCCCTCCTGGCTTTTCCCAGTCAAACAGGGTGCAACTACCGTTTGGGAGAGATGGAACTCCTACAGCAAGGAAGACGGCTTTGGCCACCAAGAAATGAACTCGTTTAACCATTACTCCTACGGTTCGGTGGTCGAATGGATGTACAAATACATGGTCGGTATCGCATCCGATCCGGAGGCGCCCGGTTTCCAGAAAATCATCCTCCAGCCCACCCTTGACACAGGCGTGCAGTACAACAGCGAGGAGAGAATCAACCGGGTTAACGGCAGCTATAGC
>EQ973344.1:1394297-1436358 GCA_000158655.1 [Clostridium] methylpentosum DSM 5476 | reverse complement strand
CGTCAACACCCCAGAGGTACAGGGGGACAAGACGCTGACCACAGCGGGAGGCAATGCGAAAACAGGGGAGACAGCCCCGATCGCGGCCGTAGCCCTGTTAGCAGTCATGGCGTGCACTGGATTTGCAGTCAGCAGAAAGAAAAAGTAAACCCAACGAATCCCCTGATTCAAAGGAAAAACACAAAAATCACCCCCTGTCCGGAACGACTCGGACAGGGGGTGATTTTGTGCGGAACAAATATATCGGTTTGAGCAAATTTTTTTTGATCCAGCAGTTCACTCAAACCCATACCAAAAGGGGCAGGAAACAAATTTTGCCCCCGGTGTTGTCACTGCCTTTGGAGATACAATTTGCGAGACCCGACGGGGCTCCAGTGCACAGGCTGGCGATCATACGCTTTTCCCATCAAAAGCCTTGTCTGGGTGGGTGAAACCGTCCCGTCTGAAGCGAGCAAAAGAGATTGAGACGGAAAAACTTCCTGGTTCACTGAAACGCAGTAGAAACAATTTCAGGCGTCATGCATTTTCTTTCGAGAGAGGCAGGTGATTTCATACGATATACAGGCCTACAGGAGCGTTGTTGAGTCGTTTGTTCAATTGGGTTGCACCTTCTGTTTGTTGTGAGGTTCCCTGGTATAGTGGTAGTTTTTTCTCTGCCCGCGCAGGTAGAGCACCGAGACAAAAATGGTGAGCAACTCCGCGAGGGGAACAGAAAGCCAGATTCCGTCCACCCCCAAAAGGGTGGGGAGGAGAAGCATACCCGCCACGAGAAAGACAAAGGTGCGCAAAAATGAGATGATTGCGGAAATCTTTCCGTTGGAGAGTGCGGTAAAAAAGGCGGAGGAAAAGATGTTGACCCCTGAGAATAGATAGTTGATGGAAAACAGGACAAAACCGTGGAGGGTGATGTCGTAAACCCTTGATCCGGGAGCGGAGAAAATCGAAACGATCGGCGAGGGAAATGCGAGTGAGACGGCGAACACAAGCACTGAGGAAATGAGGGTAAAGAGCATACAGCTACGAAAGGTGTTTTGCAGCCTCGTATGGTTTGCACATCCGTAATTGTAGCTGATGACCGGGGCGACGCCGAGTGAAAAGCCAAGGTGTACCGCAGTCATCAGAAATTGAGTGTACAGGACGATCGTGATTGAAGCGACCCCATCCGACCCGAGATAGTGCAGCATGAGAATATTGAAGAGAAAGGTGACCACACTGGTCGAAAGATTGGTCACCATCTCGGACGAGCCGTTTAAACAGCTCTGCCGCAGCACCTGCCCACGGAATTTTGGCTTGGTAAAGTGCAGTCCCTCTTTGTTGCGGATAAAAAAGATGATGCCGATAGCCGCAGGGACGAGATAACCGGCTGCCGTCGCGAGCGCAGCCCCAGCGATGCCCATGCCGAGCGGCACGATCAACAGATAGTCGAGGATGCCGTTGACCACTCCGGCGAGGATGGTAGAGATCATCCCGAGGGCCGGTTTCCCCGCAGTCATGGTAAACGCCTGAAACAGCATTTGAAGAATATAGGCGGGGGCGAACAGCAGCAGGATTTGCAGGTAGCTGCGGCAGAGGGGGAGCAGGTCCCCCGACCCGCCGAGCAGCCGGATGATCGGGTCGGTAAAGAGCATGCCCACTGCGCTGATCACCACTCCCGCAATGACACCGACGACCACGATCAGGCTGAAATTTTCTCGCGCCTCCTGGTGTCTGCCCTCACCCATCAAACGGGCGACGACAGCGCTCCCGCCTGTGGCGAGCATGATGGACACGCCGAGAATCAGGTTGATCACCGGATAGACAATGTTAATCGCGGAAAGCGCATCTGTGCTGACAAAACGCGCAACAAAAAAGCCGTCTACAATGGTGTAGAGCGACATAAAGACCATCATAATAATGCTGGGCAGGGCGTACCACACAAGCTGGCCGAATGTGAAGTTGCGTGAAAGTGACTGGTTCATGAATGCCTCCTTGTTGCTGAAATCGATTCTATATGATATGATAAACTATCGGGTAACCCGATAGTCAACAGGAGGGGAAAATATGAACGAAAGTTTACAAAATACCTTTTCTACAGGGGAGTTTGCCGCCCTCTGCGGCGTCACCAAACACACGCTGTTTCACTACGATAAAATCGGTGTTTTTTCGCCCGAGATCAAGCGGGAAAACGGATACCGTTACTACACGACTGCACAGTATGACACCTTTCTGGTGATTTCAATCCTGCGCGAGCTCGGCATGCCGCTCCAGCAGATCAAGGAATACCTCGGGCGGAGAAGCCCAGAAGAATTCCTCCAGCTGATCGAAGCGGAAACAAAGATCATAGACCAAAAAATTGAACAGCTGCGCAGGAACAAACGTCTAATGCACCAGCGTGCGGCATATGCGCAGGAGGCGCTCACCCATCCCCCGGGGGAAATGATCCTTCGTTGGGAACCGGAGGAATACCTTGTGACAACCGCAGAGTTCGAACTACCCAGTGAGGTTGACAAAGAGGTAGTGCTTGCTTTTTCCGAGCTGATCCAGAGTTGCGACAGCCTGGGTGTGGATGCATTTTACACAATCGGCGGAATGGTCGATCCAAAACAGATCCAGCAGGGGCGTTGCGGAGCATATAGCCGCTACTATGTGCGACTCTGTGAACCGCACAGCAGTGCCTCTGTCATTTTAAAACCGGCGGGCGTTTATTTGACCGCCTACCACCAGGGATATTACGACTCCACGCTGCCCACCTATCAAAAGCTGCTCGCCTTTGGCGCACAGCAGGGGCTATCCCTGTCCGGCCTGTTTTATGAAGACGTACTGCTCGACGAGCTGGCACTCAAAGAATGTGATCAATATGTTCTCAAGATTTCAATTTTAACCACTGCAGAGGACCCAACGGCTGCCGCGCGTTGACGGAAACAGCATTACGACGACAATTCGGATCATAGTTGCGAGGGTGGATGACCGCTTTGAGCCTGGGAAGTGGAATTGCTTCAGAATCCGTTGACCTCCCCTTCTTTATGAACCCTCATGCTGTACAGATCGCAGTACGGCCAATTGTTCGATAAGCTTTGCCCCTGCGCGGGATGGGGCGAAGGGGCTGTTGTCTATAAAGAAAACCATCCGCTGGGCGAGTGGTTGAAAAGAAACCTGATGGAGATGCTGTAGGACAGAAGAAAGCCGTTTGCTAAAAAATAGGAGAGCGGTCTGGCAACTGCCCAAGGAAAGCAAAGGGAGGTGATTCAAAGTTGAACGACGAAAATAGATGACCACACACGGGTTGGAATATCAAATATCATAGAGAGTTTGCACCGAAGGATTGACGAAAGGGATTCTATGGAGAAAAGCAAAGAGAAATAGTGGAAATACTGCGGAGGCTGTGTAACTGGAAAAGGTGAGAATCGTAGAAGGGGAATTGAATCCAGATCATGTACACATGCTGGCAGTGATTCTACCTAAGATTTCGATAACAGATTTTATGGGATAGTTGAAGGGAAAGAGCAGCCTCATGATATGGGAAATTCGGTGCCGAGGGTACTATGAAGACACAGCGTGGAAGAATGCGAAAAAGGAGTACATACAACATCAGATAGAGGAAGACCAAGCAGGGGAACAACAGACGATGGAGAAATTTTGAACTCGATTACGGTCGGCAAGGAACGAAACTCTCACAGCTGTCAGACCCTACTTGCGCGACGGAACGCGCCTGCTAGTGTCAAAGGGCTTTGCCCGTCTATGAAGAACCCCTGGCTTTGCCAGGGGGATACTATTAAACGGAAAAATATCGATACAAAAACTCCTCGGCCGGAACCGGACAGCCAAACAGGTATCCCTGAATAAAATCCAGCGGCATGGCGCTGACGATCTGGTATTCCCTCTGCGTCTTCACCCCTTCCAGGCAGACCCGTATCTGTACACCGTGGCAGAGCTCCACTACAAAACGGATAAACGTCGCGTCAAAGTAGCTGTTTTTGATATCCTTAATACATGTCTTGTCGATTTTCACAATGTCCGCCGGAGAGGTCTTGAGGATGCCCAGCGAGGAATAGCTGGTGCCGAAGTCGTCCATCGCAATCTTTAGGCCAAGATCCCGGATGTCGCCAAAGATGCTCCGCACCGAACTGCTCTCTTTGACCAGATAGCTTTCGGTCAGCTCAACCACCATGTTAGCGGGATTGAGCCCAACATCCTCCAGCGTTTGTTTCATAAAGGGGATAAAGTTTTTTTCCTTTACCTAGAGGCGGGAGAAGTTGACGCTTATGGTGAAATCTAGGTGCATGGCGGACCATTCGCAGCATTTGTTGACCGCCTGTTGTTTTGAATCAATAAATTGTTGCTATTCGCCTCAGACGGAACAGGTGAGTATATTAATGTGAGATTTTTGTCGAATAAAGCACAAAATTAGAAACTGGATTTGCACAGGGTGTCCCAAATAGTTCTTATGCTGTTACACTCATTTTAAAAGTATAAGAATTTTGAAGTATTTCAGAGAAAACAACAGTTATTTTCCAAAAACAGCGTATTTTGACGCATTACTGAATTAGCGGTTTAGCGTGCTAAAGTGTTATAATAAGACAAACTATCTTTGATTTTTCATTCTATTACATTAGCCTTTTGGCGGAACGGCGGTATTTCATGGAGTTTTGGAATATTTTTCTCACCCTGGTTCAAAGCGGCGGATACACGGTCTGCCTGTTTGCGATTGTCATCATCTGTTCGATCCCTTTGGGTTTCTGCATCACGATGATTGCGAAAAGCAAAATTAAACCCCTTGCGATGCTTGCGCGGGCCTACATCTACGTTGTCCGCGGGACGCCTCTCCTGCTTCAGCTGTTGTTTTTCTGCTTTGGGCTTTACTATTTGCCGGTGATTGGCCCGGCTATTTTTATCAGCAATCGGTTTGCGTCGGCAACCGTGGCCTTTATCATCAACTATTCTGCCTATTTTGCCGAGATTTTTCGCGGCGGCCTGCTCGCAGTGGACAAGGGGCAGTATGAGGCGGCCCAGGTGCTCGGGCTTCGGCGGGGTCAGACGATGTTTCGCATCATCATCCCGCAGATGGTGCGGGTCTGTATGCCGACTTTAAGCAACGAAGCGGTCACTTTGGTCAAGGACACAGCGCTGCTCTACTCAGTCGGCGTGGTGGAAATTTTGACCCAAGCAAAGACAATTGTCAACGGCACCTATAACATTTCCGCTTATTTTATCGCGGCGATCATCTATTTGATCTTAAATACAATTCTCTCATTTGGCCTCAAACGGATTGAGAAAAAACTGTCCTTTGGAGAGGACGCGTAACATCCCGGTATCCAAGCCGCGGGATGAAGAACAAACCGCAGCGGCAGCGGTGGAATGGAAAGATTATGTCACTGATTCATGTTGAACACCTAAAAAAATCTTTTGGGAAGCTTCAGGTTCTCAAGGATGTTTCATTTGACGTCAACAAAGGAGACGTCATCGCGGTGATCGGCCCGTCCGGCTCGGGCAAAAGCACCATGCTGCGCTGCCTGATCAACCTCGAAAAGGTCAGCGGAGGGACGATTGAGATCGAGGGGAGCACTTTGGTTCAAGACGGGAAATACCCCTCAAACGCCCAGATGCGGGCTGTGACAGAAAAAATGGGGATGGTGTTTCAGCACTTCAATCTCTTCCCTCACCTGACAGTCCGGAAAAATCTTGAGCTCCCGCCTCGTCGTGTCATGAAGGCCACGATGGAACAGGTGCGGAAGGACAGCGACCTGTACCTCAAAAAGGTCGGTTTGCTCGATAAAGCGGACGAATTTCCCGCCAACCTCAGCGGGGGACAGAAGCAGCGGGTTGCAATTGCGCGGGCGCTGATGATGCATCCGGACATTCTTCTGTTTGACGAGCCAACCTCAGCGCTCGACCCGGAACTCACCGGGGAAGTGCTCGGTACGATGAAGGCGCTGGCCGAAGAGAATATGACTATGATTGTCGTCACCCATGAGATGGCGTTTGCTCGGGAGGTCGCCAATCATGTTGTGTTTATGGATCAGGGGATTTTCTTGGAAGAGGGCAGCCCGGAAGAGATTTTTGGAAACCCCAAAAACGAACGCACCCGGGAGTTTTTAAACAAAATATTGTAGCGGGTTTGGGGCGAAATACTTCGCCCCAAATTGCTTGACTTTCGCTGCGTTTTTTGCTATAATATTTGAGTCGCTGATGTAGCTCAGTTGGTAGAGCAGCTCATTCGTAATGAGCAGGCCGCGGGTTCGAGTCCCATCATCAGCTCCAGACTGAGCCTGGACGCAATTCGCGTTCAGGCTCTTTTCTTTTGCTCGAAGTGAAGTCCTCGCGCTGAAAGCTGGGTATCTTTTTTGTAGCATCAAACCATTGAAAAGACCGCTGGTTTCTGTCGGTAGTCTTTTGTGATGTTATCTATACTTTCACACTGCCCGATAAAAACAATTGTCAGCTAAAATTGACAACTCTTTTAAAAATTTTCAAAATATTTCAATAAAAAATTGTAAAATCAGATGACAAACTTCTTCTTTTTTTATATAATTTGGTTAGGTAATGTATGATTTCCGTTGTTTCAGCTTGCTTAAAAAGGAGATTTGTTATGGATTTGGAAAAAGGTACGAAAGTAAAGCTCACTGTCGATTTAACACGGTACGCAAACGGATTGGTCGCCGGAACAGAGGGGATCACTGTTGGCCGGCAAAATTTATGGAGCAAAGGCAGTGATCGATTTGTCACAGTCTGTTTTCCCGGTATTACTACGCTGGATGTGCTGTGGAAATCTCTGGAGATTATTGACGAAGAGGCACTCAAAGAAATCGACTGCCAAGAGAAATTATTTGGCGAAAATTTAAAGGGGGCGAACGAGGTAACCCTCTATGTGGGGCCAAGAGGCGGTTTTAAGTATCTATCTTATAGCTATATAGATAAGGAGTCGGGTATAAACGTCCACACCTCGGTGGGAGGGAGAAACCAGGCGTACAAAATCCTGGATACATTGAAAGAATACAACATACCGTTTGCAACAAAAACAATAAAATAGGATTTCTCCTATTGGCATAAACCGCATCTTCTTCTCATATTATGTATCAAATATCATATTGGAGGAGAAAAAATGGACAAGACCGTTCAAATGGCTGTTTGCTATCTGTCAATCAGTAATCTTCCTTCTTCTATAAGCGAATGTATGAAAAGCCAGAAACTGAATCAGATGCGGACTATGCTGGCCTCTCTTGGCATTCCTGTGAGGGAAGTATATGTCGATCAAGACTTTGAACAGACGCCGACAGACAAGCCTGGATTAAAAAGAATGATCGCCCGACTTCTCAATAAGGAATTCGATGTTTTCGTAATCGACAGCATCTATGATTTAGATGATAATTTTTTGGAGTGTATTAAGACGCTTCAACATTTGGTGGAACATGATATCCGGGTCATATGCTTGGATAATCATATAGATTCTGCTTTCGATGCTTCACTGTGTTGAGCGAGTCATCCGAATTTTCCATTAATTTGCTCAAAGGCTTGCGAGAGTTTGAGTTTCCATTTATAACTACCTTGCTATAGGGCTGAGTCTGGACACAATTCACTTTTAGAATTTTTTGTTACCGCTCTGGATTGCGACCAAAACTCATTGTTAAACCTCCACCAATGCTGTATTCGCGGCGTTTATGGGGGTTTTGTGCTGTTGCTCTGTCCTCCGAACAATGTGCGCTCAATATACAGGCCAAGTGGTGGTTGTTTTCCGCCACAAAATCAGTGGAGCATCTACATTTTTATTGGAGCAGAATGAAAAAGGGCCCAGATACAGTTACAACCGAGCTTCTCCATTTGGTCTTTGGGTTGCACAAAGGTGGACGGCGTTTGTGCAAACAAATTCAAACTGTGTGGCGAAAGGAATGGCCGATCCAATGGATTGCCGCGGGATAGAAACTGTGCCCTCTAGCAGATTGGTTTCAGCGCATCCGACCACTTCTTGCAGTTTTTACTGGAGAGCGCATTTGGCTTTGAATACATACTGAAATTATAGAATTTGGAATATTATACATAAAAATAAATATTTATTTCTGAATAATAGCGAAAAATTTAATTTTTTATTTTTTACACCATATTTTTTCTATTGATTAAATTTACTATATTTACTATTATTATTTATAAAGACTTGATAATAATTGGATAGTTTTATATTTGTGGATTTTTGGAATAGAGTTTGTTTCAGTGGAACTGCGTATTTGTAACTGCAAAAGAGGCTAAGAGATGATTCCCAGGGCACTCTTTTGCAGAAATACAGGTAGAAATCATACGGGGAAGGAGGAGAATCATAGCCGGAAATAGAAAGTAATATAAATTGTTGAGAAGAAGAGGAGGAGTATACGAATGATGCTCAAACAAGGAATGAAACGCATTCTGGCATTGGTTTTAAGCGTCGCCGTTGCGGGAGCTGTCTTGGTTTCCCCACTTTCTGCGTCCGCGCAGCAGGGGACCACAGCGCCAGGCGCGCCTTATGGGCTGCTGACAAACGAGTTGGAACACCCGCTGAATGTGGAAACGCCGACCTTTAGCTGGTGGCTTGAGGACGCTGATGTGGACGAAGGACAGACAGCTTATCAGCTGGTTGTTCGGGATGAACTGACCGGGGAAGTCGTGTGGGATTCCGGCAAAGTGGAGTCATCGGAACAGTCGAATGTACCGTATGGGGGAGACGCATTGTCTCCGGCCCATCCCTACACTTGGACAGTGACGACCTGGGATTCGAAGGGATTACAATCGCCGGAAAGCGAGCCCGCCGCCTTTGCCACAGGACTCGCCGATGCAGACTGGAACGCGGATTGGATTCAAAAGCCTAACCTGCCCATCACAGTGGAATCCTCTGGGGCAGCGGCGCACGTCGAGGGAGGCGGCCTGACGATCTACAGCGAGGGCACCGACTGGGCGGACTACAAGATGAACGTCGAAGCGTGCGCGAAACAGGGGGCTGCAGGAATTGTCCTGCGCGCACAGGATGAGGACAACGCTTACATCTGGGCGCTCGTGCCGGGCACAGGGCTGACCAAAACCGCTCTGGTCAACGGCGAGGCAAAGGATCTCGGGACCGTCGCGTTTGATGTAGTGGAAGGCGCCTATTACTCGGTCGAGATCGTGGCGGATGGGAGCACCATCACCACCAAGATTGACGGCCAGTTGATCGATACGACGACTGATTCAACTTTTTCTGCTGGAACTGTTGGCTTCTATGAAGCGGACGGACAAGCTGGCGACTTTCAGAAGCTGTCGGTGACCTCGCTGGCGAGAGTTGTAGACAGCATCTATGTCGCGGGTGGAAGCAATGAGAATTCCCAGATTGTCCTCAACGACAAGGGATATGACTGGAGCGACTACATCCTTGACTTTGATATGCAGATCAACGACACGAGCAACGACGCCACTGCGCTCGTGCTGCGCGCCTCAAGTGACTACAAAACCGGGTATATGTGGCAGTTCACCAGAAAAAAAGGAGGGCTTGCACGTCACACCAGAACCAACGGCAAGTTCAACAAGCTTGATGGAGACGGCGCGGTTCCCTATTCCTTTAAGGCGAATACCTATTATCACATCACCATCTCGCTGATTGGAAATACTATCACCACCTCGGTCAACGGGGAAGTGATCGACACCTACGTGGATACAGCCAACGTGGCCTCCAAAGGCACCTTTGGATTCCGCAATGCAAGCGGCGAGGGCGGCACCTACGCCAATCTGAAAGTGACGGCTCCGGATGGTACCCCCATTTACACAGAGGATTTCCTCGACCTGAGCCGCTTTAAATTCCTGGATGGCAACGCTGCCAACACCATCACCGCCAAAGATAACACCGTGACGTATCTTTCGCCTGATTTCAGCAAAGGGTTTGAAGGTTGGAGCAACTCGAGCAGTATGAGCACAGCCGACGGTTCCAACTGGGCGACCAGCACCTCTAGCGGCATCACCCTTGCAAAGACCGGGAAGGATTGGGACAACTACACGCTGACCACCCGCATCATCGCCAAAACAGGCGCGGCTGGTGTGATGTTCCGCACCACCGATGCGCAGAGCGGCTACATGTGGCAGATCGTCCCTGGCACCGGGCTGAAGGTGCACAAGCAGGTAAACGGTAAGTTCACCACGCTCAAGAATCCCATCCCCTGCGACATCAAAGCTGGACAAACCTACCGCATGACCATCAATGCCAACGGTTCGGTGATCAAGACCTACATCAACGGCCAGCTGGTGGATATCACCGATGATAACACCTATGCGACCGGCACAGTTGGCTTCCGTCAGAGCACAACCGGCAACGAAGTCGGCCAGTTCAGCGATGTTATGGTACTGGATGCATCCGGTGAGGTACTTTTCCAGGACAACTTCACCAACGGTCTGGGCCAGTGGGATATCAGCACAACCACCGCTGCAAAGGGCTCCAACCTCTATTGGTACGCGAGAACCGAACAGCCGCTCGAAGAGGGCAAAACTCCAGTCCGCGCCCTTGCCTACATGGCGGCGGCCCACGACTACGAGCTTTCAGTCAACGGCACCCGCATTGGCCGCGGCCAGTCGTTTGACTACTCGAGCGAAACCCATTACCAGGGCTGGGATATCACCGAAGCCTTAGACGGCAGCGGAACCATTGCTGTCGGCGTCCTTGCTCGCTGGTATGGCAACGGCCAGGGCCGTGCGGGAGGTACACAGGGCCTGCTGGGCCAGATTGTCGTGTACTATGACGACGGCTCCACCCAGGTGATCTCCACAGGGAAAGACTGGGTCGCTGAGGAAGCGCCTCTGTCCGGTTCCACCAAACGAAATGGCGAAGGCGACTTTGTCGAGGAATACGATGCGAGAAAAGCGATTGCAGACTACTCCGCTGTGGGCCTGGACGTTTCTGGCTGGATGCCAGTTCACGTGCTGGGCGCGCATCCGGCGGATCCGTTTACCAATGTAGAACCTGAGCTCAGCCATGTGACCGAGGAGACCATGAGCCCGGTCTCAGTGGAAAAACTCAGCGATGGAACAACGCTCGTCGACTTTGGACGGGTGATTCCGGCTCGCCTTTCGGTCGACTTTAAAAACGGTGTGGCAGGCCGCAAGATCACCCTGCAAACCGGCTATGAGCTCAAAGACAACGGCAGGATCAACACCTCCAGCAGCGCGACGCAGAGCACCAACATGACCTTCATCTACACCCAGACCGAGGGCGCACAGCGCTACGACACCTGGGACCACCTCGCGTTCCGTTACCTGGAAATCCCCGCCTCTGCTGGGGAAACCTTCACCGTGCAGGACATTACCGCGACCCTTCTTTACGCCGAGGTTCCGGAAGGGCGTGATTCCACCTTCACAAGCTCCAACGAGATGCTCGATGCGGTGTATGACTTCATGAAAATTTCCGCGCTCTATTCAGCGCAGAACCAGTTTGTCGACACCCCCACCCGTGAAAAGGGTCAGTTCTTACAGGATTCCATCAACATCGGCGCGGTGACCACCACCAGCTGGTATGAGCGGGAAACCTCCCGCAAGGCGATCCGGCAGTTCCTTGATTCCGCCGACCGCTACTGGAATTCGGGCGGAGACCTCGGACATTACAACTCGGTTTACCCCAATGGCGACGGCAAACGCGACATCCCCGACTTCTCTCTCAACGTCCCGATCTGGATCTGGAGATACTACCAGCAGACCGGAGACCGTGAGATTCTGGAATACGCCTATCCTTACCTTCAGAATACCGCTGACTACGCCTACAATGCGATCCCCACAGAGGGCGCGACTGCGGGGTTGGTCACCACCCTTCCGGGCGGAAGCGGCGACTACAAAAACGGCATCGTCGATTGGCCGAAACCGGGCAGATTCGATTACGACATGTCGACCGCTGCGCGCACCACAGTCAACGCGCTGTCAGTGCGGGTGTTTGACACCGTCGCAGAGATCGCAAAGGAACTCGGCAAGGACGACAGCGAGGTTGCAGTGTATGCTGACCGCGCGGCAAATCTGCGCCAGGCGATGAACGAAAAACTCATCACCGAGGACGGCGTTTATTGCGACGGTCTGCTTTCCGATGGGACGCAGAGCAAGCACAACGGCCAGCACTCCACCTCTTACGCAATTGCCTTTGACATTGCCCCGGCCGACAAGGTGGAGGCAATGGCGGATTACGTCGCATCGCTCGGCATGAAGCAGGGACCGATGACCGCCGACATCTTGGTCGAGGCTCTGTTTGACGCTGACCGTGCTGACGCGGTGCTCAACCTGATGACCAACACCGACGACCTCGGTTGGGCAAAACTCATTGCAGATGGAAATACCTTTACCTGGGAGCAGTGGGTCCATGGCCAGAGCCAGTCGCACGGCTGGGGCGCGGCCTCAGCACCGCTGATTCTCGAAAACTTCCTTGGCGTGAAGGTCACCACTGCGGGGGCAAAGACCGTTACCATCGACCCTGCACGCGACGTCCTCGAACACGCCGCCGGGCGCGTTGTGACCGAGCGGGGCGCAGTGGATGTCTCCTACTCTGGTACAGGAACCGACTACACTCTCAAAGTCACCGTACCGGTGAATATGCAGGCAGAGGTTGTGCTGCCCAAACTCGAGGGCGGCCAGTTTGTAGATAAAAACGGAAACTCCGGAACCAGCAGCTTCACAGAGGATGAGCAGATCGTCACAGTGGGCAGCGGAACCCGTGAGTTTGTCTTCCAGACCTATGTGGATGCAAACAAGGCAATTTTGAACGCAGTGATCTCCTACGCCCAGGAGCAAAAGGACTCTGCTGAGTTCGACAACGTCATCGCCCAGGTACAAGCCACCTTTACCGAAGCTCTCGATCATGCGATCGCGGTTGCGGACAGCCAGTTCGCCACTCAGGATGAGGTTGACGCGGCGTGGAAAGCCTTGATGAACGAAATCCACAAGCTCGGCTTTGTCAAGGGCGACATCAGCTCATTGGAAACGCTCGTTCAGGCGGCGGAGGACATTGACCTGACCCTCTATGTTGAAAAAGGCCAGGCTGAGTTCACTGCGGCGCTGCAAGCGGCCCAGGCAGTTGTCGCTGACAAGGACAACGCGATGGAACAGGAAATCCAAGAAGCCACCGACCGCCTGCTCGATGCGATGCTCGAGCTGCGAGTGAAAGCGGACAAATCGATCCTCCAGGCTCTGCTCGCAGATGCGGCAAACGTGGATGTTTCCCTCTACACCGCTGAAACGGTCGCAACCTTCCAAGCGGCCAACGATGCGGCCAAAGACATCTATGACAATCCGGATGCAACTCAGGCAGAGGTCAACGACGCCGCACAGGCACTTCAGGACGCGATCAGCGGCCTGAAATCGGCGGATACTTCTGCACAGGGCGCCGCAGTACAGGGCGATGCTAACGCGACCACGGGCAGCGGCAACGCAAAAACAGGCGAAACTGTCCCGGTGGCTGCTGCGGCAGCACTGCTCTTAGCGGGTGCGGCAGCGATTGTCTTCAAGAAACGTTTAAAATAGTGGAACGTCCAGCTCATCCAGATTATAAGCCGCTGTACAGATGAGCAGGACAGCAAATGAAACAAGCCAGGTGCGTTTTCTTTCTGCGCACCTGGCTTTTTTGTGGGACAATACGCCTGCAAATGAACCATTCCGCAGAAAAGACAATGCAAACAACCACCTTCCCCCTTGCTCTATCCGACGATGGGTGTGGTTGTTTGCATTTTACAGATCTTTGTTCTGTTTTTAAAAAAGAGTTTGATTTTCTGTTTCAGGCTTTCAAACGACTTTAGCCACAATTCAGGGCTTTGATTGGAGGCGTGCTGTAACCATTCAAAAGAAAACAGCGGCAGGCAGCTTGTACAGTAGCGATCTTTTTCGCCTCATTTCGGCCCTCTAGTTAGCATTGGTTGTTGATGATGGTGGGGGAGTCGTCCTGTGCGAGTTTCTGCTCAGAGGAACGGCGCTGGTAATAGGTGAGGGAGAAGGAATCCGCCGAAGAGTGCTGTAAAAATTCGGTCGGACTGTAGCCGGTGATCTCCCGGAAAGTTCGGTTAAAGGTGCGGATGTTGTGAAAACCACATTGCAGTGCGATGTCAATGATTTTGTCGGAAGAGCTTTGTAGACAGGAGACAGCGTGCTCGATGCGCAGCATATTGAGATAGGTGATGTAGTTGATGCCAATGAGCCTTTTAAACGTCTTTGAAAAATACCCCGTGCTGTAGCCGATCATTGAGGCAGCGGTTTCGAGCGGGATATCCTCTGAAAAGTGCTCTTCGAGAAAACCCAGCAGCTGGTGAAAGGCGTACAGAAATTCGGAGCGCTGGCCCTGCAGATGGACGTCCGACGGCTCGTCGGGAATGCAACGCCGCAAGCGGAACCAAAATTCCCGCAGGGCCGCTGTGATGATCTCCTGATAATAAAGCTGTTTTTCGTCCAGTTCGGCGTCGATTGTCTCAATGAGGTGGTCGAGTGGGGCGATCAGCCGGTGTTCCTGCAAAAATCCGCCCGGGATCAAATGCTGCGGGCAGAGGAGCGACGGATAGTTTTGCCCCAACAGTGCTGGGTCAAAGACGATAAAGTCAATGGTGTTTTGCTGGTTCGCCGCATCGCTGTAGTGGATGTCCCCGCTGTTGCAGATGATCAGATCCCCCTGCTGCGCCTCGAATGTCCGGTCATTGACGCTGATCGACGAGCTGCCTGTGCGCAGCAGAATCAGTTCAATTTCGTTGTGCCAGTGTGCCAAAAAACTGATGTCCTGGTAGGTGGAATGCCACAGGCTGTAGTTTGAGCGGTAGCTTCTCACCTCGTGAAATGCTTTCATATAAATTCCCCCGATAAGCCCTCATAGATTTCTCCTGAATCTATCTATAGCTTACCAACAAACCGGCCAGTTGTCAACCGCTCTAAATGCTCAATGATAGCCAAATACGTCCAGTTTAGATCGGAAAATTGCGAGACTATTGAACCGAGAACTTTTATAATAAAGACAGAAATACAATCGGTATTCACCCTAATTTCAGTAAAAAAACAAACAAAAAACGGAGGTAAAAGCAATGGCAAAAAGCAGATTGATCGGCGACTATCCAGTAATCGGAATCCGTCCTACCATCGACGGGCGCAGAGGCATGCTCAAAGTGCGGGAATCCCTTGAGGATCAAACTATGGGCATGGCAAACGCTGCGGCAGAACTCTTCCGCAAAAACCTGAAATACTCCAACGGGGAGCCTGTTCAGGTTGTCATCGCCGACACAACCATCGGCCGTGTTGCAGAGTCAGCGGCATGTGCAGAAAAATTTAAAAAAGCGGGCGTAGATATCACCCTGACCGTAACTCCTTGCTGGTGCTATGGCGCAGAGACCATGGATATGGACCCGATGACCATCAAGGGCGTGTGGGGCTTTAACGGAACCGAGCGTCCCGGCGCAGTGTATCTCGCGAGCGTGCTCGCCACCCATGCGCAGAAGGGCCTGCCCGCATTCGGTATCTACGGACATGACGTTCAGAATGCAGATGACACCGAGATCCCGGCTGATGTCCAGGAAAAGCTGCTGCGTTTCGGACGCGCTGCAGTTGCCGCTGCCACCATGCGGGGCAAATCCTATCTCCAGATCGGTTCGGTGACCATGGGCATCGGCGGTTCGATCATTGATCCTGACTTTTTTGAGGAGTATCTCGGTATGCGGGTAGAGTCGATCGACGAGGTCGAGCTCATCCGCCGCATGAGTGAGAACATCTACGACGAGGCGGAGTTCCAAAAGGCGCTCGCCTGGACCAAGGAGCACTGTAAGGAGGGCTTTGACAAAAACCCCGAAAACGCACAGAAATCCCGCGAGGAAAAAGATGCGGATTGGGAGTTCGTCGTCAAGATGATGTGCATCATCAAAGACCTCATGAACGGAAACCCCAACCTCCCCGAGGGCAGGGAAGAGGAAATGGTCGGCCACAACGCGATTGCCGCCGGTTTCCAGGGACAGCGCCAGTGGACCGACTTCTACCCCAATGGAGACTTTGCCGAGGCTATGCTCAACTCCTCATTTGACTGGGAGGGAGCCCGTGAGCCGTACATCCTTGCAACTGAAAACGATACCCTCAACGGTGTGACAATGCTCTTTAGCAAGCTGCTCACCAACACCGCGCAGATCTTTGCTGACGTGCGCACCTATTGGAGCCCTGAGGCGGTCAAAAAAGCGACTGGCTACACCCTTGAGGGCAAGGCCGCTGAAGCGGGCGGTTTCATCCACCTGATCAACTCGGGCGCAGCCTGCCTTGACGCCTGCGGCGAGGTCAAAGACGAAAACGGCAACGGGGTGATCAAACCCTGGTACGAGATGACCGAAGCGGATCAGAAGGCATGTCTTGAGGCCACCACCTGGAACCCGGCGGACATGGGCTATTTCCGCGGCGGCGGTTACTCCTCCCGATTCCTCACCCGCAGCGAGATGCCGGCAACCATGGCTCGCCTCAACCTCGTCAAAGGCTTGGGCCCGGTGCTCCAGCTCGTCGAAGGCTGGACAGTCGGCCTGCCGGACGAAGTGTCGGATATCCTTTGGAAACGCACCGACTACACCTGGCCCTGCACCTGGTTCGCCCCCCGCACCACTGGTGAAGGCGCGTTTGCGACCGCCTACGACGTGATGAACAACTGGGGTGCCAACCACGGCGCGATCAGCTATGGTCACATCGGCGCGGACCTCATCACCCTCTGCTCGATTCTGAGAATCCCCGTCTGCATGCACAACGTGCCGCAGGACAAGATTTTCCGTCCCGCAGTGTGGAACGCATTTGGAACCGACCGGATGCCGCAGGACTTCATGGCGTGCAAGAACTTCGGCCCGATGTACAAATAAGTAAAAATCTGACGTCTGCAATGCGAGGGCGCAAAAACACTCCGCAGCCGCATTTTGAGGCGAGCGCCTCCGCTGCGATTTGTAGTTAGACGATACAGAGACACAAAAGCCAGGGAAACGACAGTTTCCCTGGCTTTTGTGTGTTGTGGAGGATTCAACGATTTGAGAAAGGGGTACCCCTTTTTATAAATCCCGTATGCCTCAGTTCTCAGCCTGAAATGAAAAGTAATTCGTCGTCTTTGAGTTGTTGCGCCATACAGAGAAGCGCATCAACCGGTCTGGGGACAGGTGAGACAATCATCGGCCCCGCTTAAAATCCGGGTGGATATGACGCTGCATGCGGCTGAAAAACTCTGCCAAAAGGGATAGGAGCGCTGGGATGAGGCGGACCAATCCCTGAAATTTCGCATAGACTGCAATGGAAAACTCCTCCTCACAGTCTTCAAAAGAATTTCTACTATGGCGGTTATCAATAAACTGGAAAACACAGCCAGTGTCGTCTACGACGGTTCCACGATTTTGAGTGATCCGGTCTCCACTATCCTGCTTCTTCCCCCGGTCGTGATCAAATCGGTGGACAAACATCGGCGATACCCTCACCTACACTGTGACGGCTGCTAATTCCGGTCTCAACGCCCTCACGACCTTCCGTTTACCAACACGCTCCCAGCAGGAGCCTCCTACGTCGCGAATTCCTTTCAAGTGGATGGGACAGCACAGACTTCGACCACAACCGACAACAACCTCGCCAATACCACTCCGAGTGTTGCCGCGACGGGGGAAACCACTATTCAGGTTCAAGCTACAGTTGTCGACGGGGATCGTTAGCAGTCAGTGTTCTCTGAGACGGGTATTCAGCGCAAGCAGAGGGAGCCAGATCTCACGGCCTGCGGTTTACTATTTTCATCTGCCGGATTGCATCGAGATTGCTTACGGCACCTACCGGAGGCGAGGGGCCTCTCTCGGAATTACAGAGCATAACGGTTGAACCGTTCGATGCGTTTTTCTACTGAACAAAAGACGATTTTTTTCACAACAGGTACGATTAGAACATAAAAAGACAAGAAAAAGGTCGTCTGAGAGGATAGATTTTACTTCGGGAGCATGGTATACTGAATAACGAACTGGCGAAAGTGTCGATTCCCCCATCGATTCGTCAGTATATCTTCTTCTCTCCCCATAAAAACGCTGTCTCCCCGGACAGCGTTTTTCTTATTGTTGTATATAAAGAAACCTGATCGCGATGCTGTAGACAGAAGAAAGCCGTTTGCTAAAAATAGGGGAGCGGTCTGGCAACTGCATAAGAAAAGCAAAAGAAGGTCATTCAAAGATGAACGACGTAAATAGATGATCAGACACGAGTTGGAATATCAAATATCACATAGTGTTTGCACCGAAGGTTCGACGAAAGGGATTCTACGGAGAAAAATGAAGAGAAATAGTGGAAATACTGCGAACGCTGTGTAACTGGAAGGAGGTGGTAATCGTAGAAGAGGCAGTGTGTCCAGATCATGTAGACATGCAGGGAGAGATTCCGCTTAAGAATTCGATAACAGGTTTTATGGGATAGTTGAAGGGAAAGAGCAGCTTCATGATATGGGAAATTAGGCGCCGAGGATATTATGTGGGTACAGCGTGGAAGAATGCGAAAAAGGAGTAGATACAACATCAAATAGAGGAAGATCAAGCAGGGGAACAACAGACGATGGGGAAATTCTGAACCCGATTACGGTCGGCAAGGAACGAAACTCTCACAGCTGTCAGACCCTACTTGAGCGACGGGACGCGCCTGCTAGTATCAAAGGGCTTTGCCCGTCTATGAAGAACCCCCGGCTTTGGAGGGGTTACTATTATTGCAATCAGAAAACCTCCGACTGCCGTGTGGGTTGTAGAAAAGTTAAAGCGATACATAGGAAATCAGAAGCTCCTTTTGGTAAAACTAGAGTGCGGCCTGAGAACTGGGAATAAAGACTGAAATGGACGCCATAAAAAGTTCAGCACATGAAAGCTGGAATTACAACTATCCACTTGTATCTGTACCTAAGTGCAGAAAGAACAGTTTACCGAGAACACAAGGAGAAAATCGGGATACAAAGCCAACTGAAAATGGATATTGACTGCTGAAATGCCCTCTGTTTCGGATTGCCTGGAGTTGAGGAAAGCTGTGCTCAACCGCAACAGCCTCTCAATACAACTGTGACTGCAAATCGTCGTCACTATGGAAGAATGGGCTCACGATTGGCACAGCCCTTTTAGGGTTACTGAGCGATGGCGTTACCATCACACACTGCAAGATGTAACTCGATGAATCATTGAGGTTGCTTTTTCTTTTCGTCTCCAGCGATTGTTCCCTTGCAGAGACCTGGTGAGAAACAAACAAAAGAGGATGCCGCATCAAAAGTGCAGCATCCTCTTTTTTAAAAAGGCCTTTGGGTTCTATTTTCTTCATCTGGCAGTGCGGTTGCAATCAGCCCTAATTTGGGGTTGTACAACCAGTTAAACAGATATTGTTTTATAGGCCATCTCTTAAACAGTCTATCCTGAAATCGGATTTCAGTTTTTGCGCTAGACAGCGCGTTCAAACTGCGCGTTGTAGAGGTTTGCGTAGTGGCCGCCCAGGGCGAGCAGCTCGTCGTGGGTGCCCTGCTCGACAATGTCGCCATCCTTCATAAAGAGGATGAGGTCGGCGTCTCGGATAGTCGAGAGACGGTGGGCGATGACAAAGCTGGTCCTGCCCTTCATGAGGTTATCCATCGCCTTTTGGATGCGCACCTCGGTGCGGGTGTCGACCGAGCTCGTCGCTTCGTCGAGAATGAGGATTTTCGGGTCGGCGAGGATAGCGCGTGCAATGGTCAGCAGCTGCTTCTGGCCCTGCGAGACGTTGCTTGCCTCCTCGTTGAGCTCCATGTCGTAGCCGTCGGGCAGGGTGGTGACAAAGTGGTGGACGTGCGCCGCCTTCGCCGCTTCAATAACCTCCTCATCGGTAGCATCGAGCTTTCCATAGCGGATGTTTTCGCGTATGGTACCGCCGAACAGCCAGGTGTCTTGAAGCACCATGCCAAACATCTCGCGCAGCTCATTGCGGTTAAAGTCCTTGACATTGTGTCCGTCAATGAGGATCGCGCCGCCGCTGACATCATAAAATCGCATGAGCAGCTTGATCATTGTCGTTTTGCCCGCGCCGGTCGGGCCGACGATGGCGACCTTCTGTCCAGGACGGATTTTAGCGCTGAAATCGTTGATGATGATCTTGTTGGGGGTATAGCCGAAATGGACGTGGTCGAATTCGACGCTTCCCTCCAGCCCCTTGATCGAAACCGGGTTGGGGACGGTCTGGTCCTCCTCCTCTTCCTCGAGGAACTCAAAGACGCGTTCCGCCGCCGCTGCGGTGGACTGCATGAGGTTGGCGGCCTGTGCCACCTGAGTGATCGGCTGGGTAAAGGTCTTTACATATTGAATGAACGACTGGATGTTGCCGACGGTGATCGTCCCCTTGATGGCGAGATAGCCGCCGAGAATGGACACCGCGACATAACCGAGGTTGCCGATAAACGTCATGACCGGCATCATCAGGCCGGAGAGAAACTGAGATTTCCAGGCGGATTTGTAGAGGGTGCCGTTGAGGTCGTCAAACTCCCGGATAGCCTCTTCCTCTCGGTTGAACACCTTGACAATGTTGTGTCCGCTGTAGATTTCCTCCACCTGGCCGTTGACATGGCCGAGGTATTCCTGCTGGGATTTAAAGTACTTCTGCGAGTGTTTGACAATCTTTGAAATGAAAAACATTGAAATCGGCAGGATGAGGAGCGCGACAATGGTCATCAGCCAGCTGATTGAGAGCATCATCACCAGCACTCCGACGATCATTGTCACCGAGGTGATGAGCTGGGTCAGACTCTGGTTGAGGGACTGCTGCAGGGTGTCAACGTCGTTGGTGATGCGGGAGAGCACCTCGCCGTGCGTCTTGCGGTCAAAATACCGCATGGGGAGCCGGTTGATCTTCTCGATGATCTCCCTCCTCATCCGGTAGGAGATCTTCTGAGAAATTCCACTCATGATGAATCCCTGAATAAAGGAAAAGAGGGTGCTGATTAAATAGAGGCAGAGCAGAAAGATCAGGATCTGGCCGATCTTACCAAAGTCGATGCCTGAGCCGCCCGACAGTTTTCCGACGAGTCCGTTGAAGATTTCAGTGGTTGCGTTGCCGAGGATTTTCGGGCCGACGATCGAAAACGTCGTGCCTCCAATCGCGAAGATGAACACCAGCAGGATAGCGATTTTATACCGACCGATGTAGGAGATCAGTTTTCGCATAGTCCCTTTGAAGTCCTTGGCTTTTTCGACGGGGTGGCCGGGACCGTGGCCGCCGGGTCCGCCCATGGGGCCTCTGGGCCGTTTTGTATTACTCATCTGCCAATTCCTCCTTTGAAAGCTGCGAGAGGGCGATCTGCCGGTAGACATCGCAGGTCTTGAGCAGCTCTTTGTGGGTGCCCTTGCCGACGATTCTGCCCTCGTCGAGGACAATGATCTGTTCGGCTTGCAGGATGGTGCTGATGCGCTGGGCGACGATCAAGACGGTGCTGTCCGCAGTGTGCTCTTTGAGCGCCTTGCGCAGCGCGGAGTCGGTTTTAAAGTCAAGGGCGGAGAAACTGTCGTCAAAAATGTAGATTTCCGGATTGATTGCAATCGCGCGAGCAATCGAGAGTCGCTGTTTCTGGCCGCCCGAGACGTTGCCGCCGCCCTGGGCGATTTCGGTCTCATATTGCTCCGGCTTCTCTTCAATAAAGCTGGCGGCCTGCGCGACCTGTGCTGCGGCTTTCATCTGTTCTTCCGGGATATCCTGATTGCCGTATTTGAGGTTGGACTCAATCGTACCCGAGAATAAGACTCCCTTTTGGGGGACGTAGCCGATTTTGGAGCGCAGCTCGTGCTGGCTCACATTGCGGACGTCGACCCCGTCGACAAGGATATCTCCCTGGGTTGCGTCAAAAAAGCGGGGAATGAGGTTGATCAGGGTGGACTTTCCGCTGCCGGTGCTGCCGATGAATGCAGTCGTTTCACCCGGTTTTGCGGTAAACGAGATGTCTGAGAGCACATACCCTTCGGCGTTGGGATAGCGGAACGAGACGTTTTTAAACTCCACATAGCCGCGCTTGGCGGTGTCAAGAGGCTGCGGCTGAACCGGGTCGTGAATGACGAGATCGGTTTTGAGCACCTCTTCGATACGGGTTGCCGAGACCGAGGCGCGGGGGAGCATGACGGAAATCATCGAGATCATGAGGAACGCCATGATGATCTGCATGGTGTACTGGATAAACGCCATCATGTTGCCGACCTGCATGGTACCTGCATCGACGGCGTGGGAACCGTTCCACACAATCAGCACGCTGATGCCGTTCATGACCAACATCATCGCCGGCATCATCAGCGCCATGGTGCGGTTGACAAACAGGTTGGTGCGGGTGAGGTTCTTGTTGGCGACGTCAAACCGCTCCTCCTCATGCTTTTGGGTGCTGAACGCGCGGATGACCGGGAGGCCGGTGAGAATCTCACGGGCGACCAGGTTGACCCGGTCAACCAGCTTTTGCATCTTCTTGAATTTTGGCATGGCAAACGAGAAGAGGATGAGCACCAGGGTGAGGATCGCAACGACCGCCACTGCGATGATCCACGACATCGAGCTGTCGGTGCCGATGACCTTGATCACCCCGCCCACTCCGATGATCGGGGCGTAAAAGACGATGCGCAACAGCATGACCATGAGCATCTGAATCTGTTGGATGTCGTTGGTGCTGCGGGTGATGAGAGAGGCGGTGGAGAATTTGTCAAACTCGGTGTTGGAGAACGACACAACCTTGCGGAAAATCCGGCTGCGCAGCTCCTGACCGAGCGCCGCCGCCACACGCGCCGCGAGGAAACAGACCACAATGGTGGAGGCCATACTCAACAGGGCGATGCCGAGCATCTTGGCGCCTGCGAATAAAATGTACATCGTCTGCTTGTGATTGACGTCGATGCCGATTGCCTGGTATTCGCTCTTGACATAGGAAATGGCGCTTTGTTCGGCGATGCTGTCCGGCATGGCCGACAGTTGGTTGTTCATTTCCTCAACCACCTGGGTGAGTTGCTCCTGCGGCATCGAGGCGAAGAGCTGCATCACATCGGGGGTTTGTGCCGCTATTTCAGGGGGAAGCTGTGAAAGAATCTGCCCTTGGATGGCCTTCGCCTCCTCGCTGTCCCCGCTGATGTAGGAGACGAGCAACATGGCGCGCGCCATCTTGGCTTCAAGTTCATTCAGGGTCTCCTTGTCCTTGGTGTCGAGCTTGGCGAGGGGTTCCTCAGCGAGCTTGGGGTAGGATTTGAGAGCGTCCTGGTACTCTTTTTCGCTCATTGAGGATTGGTCGAGCTGTTTGTAGCTGCGATCCACCAGCTCTGCGTCTTGAGGCAGCAAAAAGAGCTTGATCTTCTCGAGCTCGCTGCTGCGGATGACCGAGGGGGCGGCGCTCTCAATGCCGCTCTGCTGAATGCCGACGTTGACGATATTTGAGGTAAAGTCGGGAAGCGTCAGGTCACAGATCGCCTGAACGACGAGCAGAGCAACAATTGCGAGGATAGGCAGGATGGATTTTTTAAGGTATTTGAGTAGTTTAAGCATGATCCCCGTCCTTTCCCGGGCCGGATTCCGGCTCCGTAATGAGATTGTTTTGCATTTGGATCAGCATGCGTTTCATCAGGATCTTTTCTTCGTCGGTAAAATTTTTGAAAACCCGTTGTTCCATGTTGCCAACGATGCGGTCGATTTCCCGAGTCGAGCTCCTTCCGCGTTCGGTGATGTAGATACGGATCACCCTCTGATCAAATGGATCGCGCCTGCGGTAGACCAATCCGTTGCGCTCCATCCGCCGCAATGTCATCGTCACGGTGGAGGGACGGATGCCCAGCGTGGAAGAAAGCTCCCTCTGGCTGAGCCCATCCGAGTTGTCGAGTGCCTTGAGAAGCGGGACCTGCCCCGGATAAACGCCCGCCCTCTCCAAAAGGGGATAAGTATCAGTAAAATACAGGTGCATCAGTTTGTGCAGCAGGATGTGCAGCGGTGTATTCGACGACGGATCCATAGCATCACTCCATTTCGTTAGGTAGCTAATGGTTAGTTTAGTCCTATCTAGCCGATTTGTCAATAAACAAATCTCTATTTTATAGATTATTAACAAATATTTGTTGTTTATTAATTAGTTACCAAACAAATATCAGTCAGATTTTGCCAAACTGATGTTCGGGACAAAGGCGCACTTTCAACCCGGTGTTGCACCTGAAGGAAAAATCCTGTATAATGAAACTACTTATTATAGTAGGGGGCGGCATATGAAGAGAAATATACGGTCGATGTTTTTATCAAAGCTCGTCCTGTCCTATTCCCTGGTGATACTGTTGGTGCTTTTGGCCGTATCGGTCGGCTTTTATGTCTACCTTTCCGACGTCAACAGCCAGGTGATCCGTTCCAACCAGAACGATTTGATCGAGCGGACGCTCCGCCAGGTGGACAGCTTTTTTGACGAGATGAACAAGCTTGCCGACCAGGTCAACAATGACGACCGCATTGTCAGCAAGTTTGAGGAACTTCACAAGGAAGAATTCTCAAACGACCCTACCAAAAACTTTTTTGACGACAACCTGCTGGACAACCTCGATCTCGGCAGCGCTCTGACCTCCCTCAATGGAGCCACCCCGACGGTGTGGCGCATCAGCGTGTACAATGATCTACACGACTACATCAGCGGCGGCGCCACGGTGGAATCGTTTTCCAATGTGGACTACACCCTCAACAACACCCCGGTGAGCACTTTGATGAACCAGCTCAGCAGTCCCACCACCCGCAGCCTGATCACCGGCCCCACCTATGACAAATGGTGCGCAGCAGGCAACCAGTCCAAATATTTTTCGATGATCCGGCCGCTGAGCAAGCCGTATTATGAGGACAACGCGATCGGCCTCATCGAAGTGCAGCAGGATTTGGATACGTTTGTCGAGAAGGTGGATTTTGGACCATATCAGGACGGGCAGGACAAAGTGTTCTACCTCTTCGACGACCAGGGCAATCAAATCCTCCCAGAGGACAAGGCATATCCGGAGGACGTGTCCAAAATGCAGGTGTACGAGCGCACTTCCTCCAAATACAAATGGCAGGTCCGGCTGGTGCAGTCCAACGCCTCGGTGGAGTCCTCCTCCAAACCGATTTTATTTTATCTTCTATTTATAGAAGTGATCATCGCAGCGGTGTTGATCATGGCAATTTACTTTATCTCCCGCAAAATTTCCGCCCCTCTGCTCAATCTGAGCAACACGGTTAACAGCATCACGATTGACAACATCTCCTCTGAGCAGCTTCGGGAACTGCCCAAACGAAAGGATAAGGATGAGATTTACCGCCTCCAGGAGGCGTTCATCACAATGATCGAACGGCTCGACGAGTCGGTCAAATACGAGAAAAAAGCTTACCTGCTCGCCCTGCAGTCCCAGATGGACCCACACTTCCTTTATAATATGCTCGCAGTGCTCAGTTCCATCGGCATGGAGGAGGGGAGTGATAAGATAGTAGAAACCTGTGCGCGGATGTCCCGGATACTGCGCTATATTTCCACTTATCACGACGGCAACGAGGTGACAGTGGCGGATGAAATCCGCAATGTGCAGGACTACCTCGAGCTGATGAAGACGCGGTATGAGGAGTATTTCTCCTTTGAGGTGCAGACCGACGGCAGGATTGACCAGATGCCCATGCCCCGCCTGACCCTCCAGCCGATCATAGAGAACTGTTTTAAGCACGGCTTCACCGAGATTGAACCGCCGTGGGAAATCAAGATCACCGCGTGCATCCGCGGCAACCGCTGGTATATCGAAATTGTAGACAATGGGAAAGGTTTTGAACGGGAAAGCATAGACAAGATCAAAAACAAAATCGAAGAATACACCCAAAATTTGCAAGAAAACTATCAGGAAATGAAAATTGGAGGACTCGGGGTGGTCAATACCGTGGTCCGGCTGCGGCTGGTCTATGGAGAGAATGTCGATTTTTATGTGTACAACATCCGCCCGCACGGGGCGTGCATCACACTCGAAGGGGACCTGTCGGAGGGATTTGAGTCCCATGAGTAGGCGGTGTCCGCCGGTTTTACACCTCTTGGGCAATGGTCCAATGCGCACCTGTTCCCGCCAATTTCAAGCAGCCGCCAGCAGCACTGCCGGCGGCTGCTTTGTTGTATAGCCGGGAAAACTGACCCGCAGAAAATGCAATTGGGATCAGTTGATTTTCACAGTAATCCGGTAGGAGCAGGAACCAGATTCGTAGAAATTATGATGTGGATTGATGTCATTTTTCTGAAACTGTTTAATTTTAGACATCACCTGTTTAAAATTATACATTTACGTTACAGACAATTCATACTATAATAACTATAGACAAACAAGAGGCGGCCGTATGGCTGCTTTCCTATTCCATCCGTTATTTGTAAGAGGGTAACAGATGTGACAATTCAGTACGGAGGTGTAAAACTTTGGCCTATATCGAGATAAAGAATATCACGAAAACCTTCCCTGGCGTCAAAGCGTTGTCCGACGTGAGCATGTCAGTTGAGAAGGGTGAGGTCCATGCTCTGATTGGTGAAAACGGCGCCGGTAAATCGACAATGATGAAGATTCTTGGCGGTATGTACTTTGCCGACAGCGGCGATATCTTCATCAATGGGGAAAAGAAAAAAATTAACAGCATCGCAGATGCGCTTTCAGCGGGAATCAGCGTTGTGTATCAGGAACTGAACCTGATGCCCGAACTGACCGTCGCAGAGAACATCTACGCAGGCAGCCTGCCAACCAAGGGTGGAATCGTCCTCGATATCCCCACCATGAACAAAAAGGCACAGGAACTGCTCGACAGCATGGAGCTTGACTTCAAAGCAACCGAATTCGTCAGCATGCTCAGCGTTTCGCAGCAGCAGATGGTCGAGATCGCAAAGGCACTCTCGCACGATTCCGACATCATCATCATGGACGAACCGACCGCAGCGCTCAACAACAAAGAGGTTGACACACTTTACAAACTTATCGCAAAACTCAAATCCCAGGGGAAAACAATCCTTTACATATCGCACCGTCTCAAAGAGATCTTCGATCTGTCGGATGCTATCACCGTTCTGCGTGACGGTTGCTTCGTAGCAACCAAGAGAACCAACGAGATGACCCAGGAACAGCTCGTCAAACTCATGGTCGGCCGTGACATTTCCAACTACTACAGCACAGCTGACACCGAGCCGGGCGAGGTGATCCTCGAAGTCAAGAACCTGACCAAGGCTCCTTACTACGAGAATGTTTCCTTTAAGCTCAGAAAAGGCGAGCTGCTCGGTATGGCAGGTCTGATGGGCTGTTTCCGCGAAGAGATCGTCAAGACCATTTATGGCCTGATGACCCCGGACAGCGGTGAAATTTATCTCGAAGGCCAGAAACTCAACATCAAAAAGCCGAAAGATGCGATTAAGAACCGGATCAGCTTTGTCACAGAGGACCGTAAAAAAGCCGGTATCTTCCAGCTGATGACTGTTCGTGAAAACATCAGCATCAACGTTCTCAACCGCATTTCTAAATTTGGCATCATCAGCGTCAACAAAGAAAATGAGATGCTCAAAACCTACACCGAAAACATGAACATGAAATATGCCGATGCCTATCAGAGAATCGTCGGCCTGTCGGGTGGTAACCAGCAGAAATTCCTGCTTGCCCGTGCACTCGCCTCTGATTGTAAGGTTCTGATCATGCTCGAGCCTACCCGCGGTATCGACGTCGGTGCAAAATCCGAAATCTACTCGCTGCTCGAAGAGCTCGCAAAGCAGGGCATGGCAATCCTCGTCATCTCCTCCGAACTTCCTGAGATTATCAGTATCTGCCACCGCACGCTGGCTGTTTTCCAGGGTAAAATCACTGGAGACATCCCGAAAGAAAAGATGGACGAAGAGTTCATTATGCAGTGTGCCACTGGCAATGAAACTTACTTTGGAGGTGACGTAAAATGAGTCAAGGCGCAAAGAAATTTTGGAGAGCTTGGGACAAATTCGGCGTTTTTGCAATCTTAATCGTCATCGCCGCTGTCTTTGCAATCCTCAATCCCGCGATCATTCAATTTGATCAGATTCTTGACGTACTTTCCCGTTCCGCGCTGATCGGTGTTGCCGCAGCCGGTATGATGTTCGCAATTTGTTCGGGCGGTTTCGACCTTTCGGTCGGTTCCATCCTTTCGCTGACAACCTGTGTCATCGCAGTTACCATCTCGAAAAACAACATGCCAGTTTGGCTTGCAATTGTCATTGCACTCGTCATCGGCTGTCTCTGTGGTGTCATCAACGGTCTGTTGATCACCAAACTCAAAATTCAGCCATTTGTTGCGACACTGGCAACCCAGCTCGCTTTCCTCGGCGTGGCGCTCGTTTACTCTGACGGCTCCCGTGTCACCATCTCGGGTGGCGCTGGCGATGCGATCAAAGCTCTTTCGACATCCAAGGTTGGACCGTTCCAGATTCAGATTTTCCTGCTTCTGCTCGTCTACGTCATCGTTTACCTCATTTACAAGTTTACCCCCTTTGGTGTTAAGACAAGGGCAGTCGGCTCCAACGAAGCCGCAACCCGTACCACCGGCATCAAAGTTGACAAGACCCTCATTATCATCTATGTGATCACCGGCCTGACCGCAGCCTGCGCAGGCGTTATCCAGACCTCCCGTCTGGCAACCGGTTCTGCGACACTTGGTAACGGATTCGAGCTCGATGCGATCACCGCGGTTATCCTCGGCGGCACATCACTCGCCGGCGGTAAAGGCAACGTTTGGGGCACTCTGATTGGCGCGATCATCCTCACATTTGTCAGATCCGGCCTGAACATGCTGGGCGTTGGCGAAGCGTATCAGAAGCTTGCCATCGCGATCATCCTCTTGTTTGCCCTCGCGATCAGCGGTATCAAATTGATCACTCAGAAGGAGGGTAAATAATGAAAACGGTTAAAAACAAATATCCCAAAATTCATTTTAACTTTAATGAAATGGGCATTTTGTACGCTTTGATTATCTTCTGGGTAATCCTTGCGATCACAAATGCTGACTTCCGGAACTTCGCATTCTATCAGAACATTGTACGTCAGGCATCCTTTAACGCAATGTGCGGTATCGGTATGACCTTCGCCATCATCTCGGGCGACTTCGACCTGTCGGTCGCCTCCCAGGTTTCGCTGAGCGCGGTTGTCATGACCCTGCTGCTGCCGACCATCGGACTGATTCCCACCGTTATTGCGATTCTCGGCCTCGGTATCCTGATGGGTACTTTCAACGGCATCCTGATCGCGAAGATGAGAATCCCGGCGTTCATCGCAACCCTCGCAATGCAGTTCGCTTACCGGGCGCTCGCTCAGATCGTCAACAGCTCGCCTGTTGTCGTTAAGGACAAAGCTCTTCTGAACATGTCCACCGGCTATATCCTCGGTATCCCGATTCCGTTTATTGTTCTGATTGTACTCGCAATCATCGGTACGATCATTCTTAGAAAGACGGCTCTTGGCCGCCACATTCTCGCAATCGGTAACTCCCACGAAGCGGCAGAGATCTCGGGTATCAGCATTCCCAAAACCCAGATTCTCATCTACCTCCTCGTCGGCCTGTTCACCGCATTTACCGCAATCATGATGACCTCTTACCTCGGTTCTTCCAACTACGGCGTTCCGGTCGGCCTTGAATTCACCGTTATCTCGGCGGTTGTTCTCGGCGGCACCGCACTCGTAGGCGGTAAGGGAAGCATCTTCACCACCATCGTGGCGGCGATCTTCCTGGTCACCATCACCTCGGCGCTCACCTCTTTCGGCATCAACTCGTATGTCCAGAAAATCGTCGAAGGCTGTATCCTGATCTTTGCCTTCTCGATCAACGGCATCAAGGCTTCGATTGACACCTTTGTCACCAAGAGCAAAGCCCGCAAGGAACTTGCAGCGCGTCAGGCGGCTGGTTCCAAGGCGTAAGAACAGCCTGATTTTAACTTGTATTTTTTGCACACCTGCCGGCTTGTGTCGAGTACAACCGGCAGGGAGCAATAAAATAAAAAAAGAAATTCATTGATTCAATTTACCAAAAGGAGTGTATTGAAATGAAACTCAAAAGATTTTTAGCAATGGGCATGAGCGCAGTCATGATCATGGCAGTAGCAGCAGGTTGTGGCGGCAGCGACAGCGGCAGCAGCTCTACCGCAGCTTCCAGCGGCGCAGCTTCTTCCGGTGCTTCCGGCGAGAAACTGACCTTTGGTTGGTCGGTATACACCAGAGACCAGACCTTCTTCCAGCAGCTTGAAAAAGGTGTTGTTGACAAGGCAACTGAGCTCGGCATCGAGATCAAAACCCACGACCAGAAGAACGACTCCAACGAGATGGTTACCGGTTGTACCAACCTCATCAACTCCGGCGTTGACGCTCTGATCGTTTGCCCCTGTAAGCCTGAGGCAATGGGCAACATCGTTACCCTTGCACATCAGAAAGACATCCCCGTTATTATCACCGATATCGGCGACGGCGACTCTGATAAAGACGCGATCATCATCTCCGACATGAAAGCCGGCGGACAGATGGCAGGCGTTTACACTGCTGAGCTCCTCAAAGAGAAGAGCATCACCAGCGGTGAAGTTGCAATCATCAAATGTGAAGAGTCTGCGGTTTACGCACAGCGCCGTAACGAAGGCTACAAAGAAGAAATCGAAAAAGCTGGCTTCACTGTTGCAAAAGAGCTCGTTGCGAACTCCAAACAGGAAGAGGGCTACACCGTTATGAAGGATATCCTCGCTTCCAACCCTGACATCGTTGCAGTCTTCGCTGCAAACGACCCGATGGCTGCAGGTGCTGCATCTGCTCTCCAGGAAGCAGGCAAAACTGATGTTATCGTTACCGGCTTCAACGGCGACGACATCGCTCTCGAGTACATTGCTGACGGCAAGATGATGGGTACAGTTGCTCAGGACGTTCTGGGTATCGGTGCTAAGGGCGTTGAGCTCGCAAAACTTGCTGTTGAAGGCAAAGACATTCCTTACGACAACGCTGATAAGAAAGAGGTTTACGTACCGGTTTCCTTCATCGGCAAAGACGGTAAGGAAGTTGAAGTTGAGATCAGCAAATAATCTGTCTCACTGAATTTTGTTCCCACATATGCAGTAATGGTTTACCATTCTGTAACCTCACTCTTATAAAACAGGAGCAGCCCATATGGGCTGCTCCTGTTTTTGTATTGGTTAGCTTTAGCGAAACAACAACCCCCGGCTCTGCCGGGGAGAGTAAAAAGAATTATATAGTGAAAAGTCCCCCTGGTATAATGGAAGTGCGGTCGGCTAACTGCACCAACAAAATACAAGGAGGTCTTTTTAGATGGAAAAAGATATCGCAAGCCTGCAACACACAACATGGAGATGCCAGTATCATGTGGTATTTGCACCGAAATATTGAAGAATAATGTAGGGGAAACAATCTGGGATTTGCGTAAATGAAAAGGAGTAGAGATAATAGAAGGGAATGGGAGGCCAGATCATCTGTATATTTTAGTAAACATATCGCCGAAAATCAGTATGTCATCGTTCATGGATAACTCAAAGAGAAAAGTTCCATGATGATTTTTGAAAGGCACGCAAATTTGAAATATAAAATCGGGAATCGGCACTTTTGAGTAACAAGGTATTATGTCAGCGCTATGGGAATAAATGCTGAAAATATATTCGAGAGTAGGATAAGCAGGATCAAATAGAATATACGGTTATTGCAGAAAAGGACAGTTTTTTATTGGCGTAAAAATGCCAGATAATCAATATCACTCTTTTCATGAAATCAATAGAAATAGGAATGTTGGAACTTTGCTTTATGTAAACGGAAATAAGAACGGTGAATATTACAATGCTCTAAACGAGTTGGCCGAACTTGTCGGAGGCGTGCGGAACATTGAGGTCAATCGTGCAAGTACCCTCGCGGAATACCTGGGTACGGCGTCTGAGCCGCTGCAATTCTACGCGACGGCTTCAGGCTCTTCCCCAGCGATCTGGACATACAATTTCTATGACATCCCGTCCTTTCGGCCATTCAGATTCAGCTTTTTGGTAAGAAAGGACTTTCCAGTTATTCCTGCGCCCTCGGACTGTTGGGGGTTGTAAAAAACCGCAGAGAGCTATAATTTGCGCACGGTCCAGGTTGTTAAGGGGGCAACCGGTGTCACCGATCCACAGATTGAGACATTCACCTACAAGGCAGGCGACAGCAAAATTAGCGTGCAGTGGCCAATCATAGACCTGCCCACAATCACTGTCAATGGCGTCTCTGCTACGGTAGGCGTCAATGGACTGGACAGTGACAATTGGGGCAAGCAATTCCTTTTTAGCTACGACTCTGCCGACATCAACATCAACACCGCCTATGAGCCTAAGCTGGCAGGCGGTGAGAAGATCGTCGTCAACTACAGAGGTCATTTCAGCTTACGGATCCGGCTGGCAAACCAGCAGATGATCCAGCAGGTGGCTGACAAAACACGCACCTCTGGGCTGATCGAGTCAGTAGACACCAACGACCGATATGGCAGCGCGGCGGAGCTGATCTCCTACGCGTCCACTCAATTGTATTCCAAGACTTCCCCTGAGACGCAGATCACTCTTTCTGTAGACGATTTGGAAGGTACCGAACCATTCACCATTTGGTCATTTGCGTGGCCGGAGTATTACGTTGTTGGAGAGTATGTCGTTGTCGAGCGGTCGATCGTGCTGGATAGCGGCCAGATGTACGCGCAGGTCAAGCTCAAGGACAAGGGATTTTTGACAGCGTATGGCAAGACATTCTTGCGGCAGTATGCAAACAATCCGACAGATATTCGAGACACCGAAGTCGTGGTCGCGTCTGACACAGTCAACTGCTCTGTCGCCCTGAGCTGCAGCTGCACGGCGCGGATCCCACTGGTGTGCCACGCGGACGATGGACAACCCTGGATGTGGGGAGGTGATTATTATGCCAGCTATTAACACATCGGCATCCGCCCGGATCGGAGACGCGGATTATGCCGGGGTAGTCACCAAGACGGTGCTGGATGCCCTGGACAGCCTGTTTGCTCAGGACAGCGTGACGGTATCCCTGCGGCCTGCCTATATTGCGTTGGGCACCGGTACCTCTGCCGCATCGATCTATGACACAGCTCTCGACAATGAGACGCATCGTTACCCGCTGACCCAGCTGACCCAATCGTCAGGGATAACGACAGCGCTGGTTAACCTGCCCGCATCCAGTGTGGGTTTTACGGCTTCCGAGCTTGGAGTATTTGCTCAAGATGGGACCTTACTCGCCAGAGCAAATGTATCGATCAATAAAACTGAAAACAGCATCCTAAATATCATTTGGGTGCTGTCAATTTCACAAGGAGGATGAACATGCCACTGACCAGATGGGTGACCAACACCAAACGGGTGCTGGCACACGATAAGCTATCGAATACGGACTTTGAATTCCAGAGTAAATTCCCGGATGGGGCACCTGACGGAACGCCATTTTCGGCGGCTGAGATGAACAAGATCATCGATGCGGTTAACGCCCTGGAGCCGCAAGTCGCCACCTTGACTGCGCTCAATGGATTTACACTGACAGATGCCAATACTCCCGCGATCGCGGTTAAAATTGGAAGGATGGTACATATTCAAATCGGCGTTTCTCAACCAGTCATATCCAACCGGACATTTACCCAATTACCTACAGGAATGTATGATAGTAAGATGCATGTAATGTCCGCGACGGGCGGAGACAATGACCAAAGCTATCCTGTCAGTGTAGGGGGCGACGGCAGGCTTTCCTTTAATAGCGGCGGACAGAGAAGCGTATACGTGAATGCTTCGTTTGTACTGGAAGATTGATAGGGGGCCAAAAAATGAATAGATCAGAAATATTAACCAAAGCATATATCCCGGAAAGTGAATGGGAGAACTGTTATGTGACCGAAAACGGTCAGATTTATGTGCCGGAAGATGGTTTGAGTGGCTTTGAGGTGTATCAACGTACGATGCAGGCCCTTGCTCAAGAATAACTGGGCTGCAGTTGCATGAAATAGTGCAACTATAAAGGGGAATAGCCTGTTTAGTGAAAGGAGTGATACAATTGCAAATAACCGAAAAGATCCGCGTAGAGATGGCAGGAAACCCACTCTATTATATTCATGTCCCCACGAAACAGGGAGATGTTAAGACCCGATATGTCGATGTGGAGCTTGTCTGGAACGGGGAGCCCTTTGTGATCCCAGAAGGGGCTGTCGTCCGAGCGGCGTTTAAAAAACCAGACGGGTTTGATGTGCTCAATGACTGTGTTGTGGCGAATAACGTGGTGACAATTGAGCTGACAGACCAGGTGAGAGCAGTTCCCGGCAAAGCTCTGTGCGAGCTGATGGTGCAGCATGAAGGTAAGATGATCACTTCATCCTCATTTGTGGTGACCGTCTATCCGGGTTTGCTTCAGGATGGGAAACCGAAAAGCAAGGATGAGTACAAGTCCTTTATCAATGCGCTGCTCGCCCTAGACACCGTGTCAGACATAGCTAAACAGGCTCTTGAAAACGCCCTTGCGGCGCAGGATGAGCTTGATAAGCTGACATCAGGGGCTGAGGAAGCGGCCGAGCGGTCTGAGGCTGCCGCCATCCGATCAGAGACAGCAGCAGACGACTCAGAGATCGCCAAAAACAAAGCACTCGAGCACGAACAGGGGGCCAACAACGCTAAGGTCGGCGCCGATCAAAGCAAGGCGGCGTCAGAAATTAGCGCTTTGGACAGCCAACAGTACGCAGTTACAGCAGGGGAGCAGATGTTGCTCGCCAAGTACTACGCAGAGCAGGCGCAGAGCGTTGTCTCGAATATGCCGATGCGTTACTACCGTCTGAATGAGGATGACATGCAAGCGATTGTCAATCCACACCAGGGAGACCTTTGCTATGTCACGGACTACACTGTGGGCACAACTCAGCTCTATGTCTATGACACGGTTGATATGGACGACGACGGCGTCAATCCGGAGTGGGTATTTCTCGGCAACCTCGACTTCGCGTCACTTGATCGTCCGACATTGCTCGGCATTCTGCAGCTTGCTCCTATTGCGCTTTCTGGCGATTACGGCGACTTACGCAATCTGCCGCCATGGTATCGGGCTCCCGTTACCCTTGACGGCACAGCAGATACTGTAGCATGGGATTACTCTCAATCAGATCGGGCGATCGTCACCTTAATAGAGGACAAGCCGATCAACATCACCGGACTATTTCCGGGATGCGAGGGGGTGCTGCAGGTATATGGGACGGGGTCCATCATTCTACCCGCCGACCAGCAAAATCCGCTGATCGGCATGGTGTCGCCTCTTGGCGGTGAGCACGCCACCTACACCTTTTATAGCCGTGACGGCGTGGCAATCGACTGGCACATGATGCCCAGCAAGGGGGCGACTCCGTAATGCTTTATCATGCTCAAAATGTACCGGTGGTGCATCCGGTACGAGTCGCCTCGGCATCAGAGTATGCTGCCGTCCCTTCCCTTCCTGTCACCTTTGTTGGCGATGGACAATACACCATGACTGCGGATCAGCTCTACGCATCCGGCACCTACGCAGTTGACCTCTCCGGCATCCAATGGCTTGTTGAAATTGCTACAGATCTTCAGCCCGGGAGTGTCCTGCGCATCGATGTAATACAAAGAACAGTCTATCTCGATGATTCTCCTATGGAACCATTGATCGAGCTTGATCTCAGAGAAGACACTTCCACTATCGAGATCGAAAAAACGGTTAATGCAAGAATGAGATGTTTTTCAGTGAATGGTGCAAGTTGCCAAAATATTATTGAAGCCAGCCAAAATTTGCTTGATGAAGAACGATTAAAAGACGCTGCTAATTGGACAGAAGCTGCGGGGGGAATGGCCGATATTGTGCTTGTGCTTGCCCCCGATACCCAATATACCCTCAGCCGCGCGGACACAACCGGACTCGGCAAAGGCGTGCTGTTTACCATAAAGTCAAGCACGGTCACTGACCTTGCGTCCACATCGGTGATCCAGTCAACCGTCTCGTCGTTAAACAAGCAGGCCCGTACCATCACAACCGGGACCGACGGCTGCCTGACTCTGAGCATCAGCCGGGGAGCCGACCTGCAAGCGACGCTTGACGATCTGTGGAGCTGGATTGGGTACCTGATGTTAAACACTGGGGACACAGCCCTTGACCACGAGCCCTATCGCCCGGCCTCCCCGTCTCCCGAGAGCCCATCCCCCATCCTGTCCCTTGAAGATTTTGATGTTGTTGTCCGCGGACGCAACTTATTTGATCTGTCGAAAATATCAACAAGTGGTATTAATCGCACAGCCCCATTAGATGTGCAAGATAAAGCAACATATTTGTTTTCAGCAAATTTAAAAAACATCGGAATCGTTGGAATCAGAGCGTATGATATGAACGGAAATGATTCTGAAATTGCAGTGCTACGGAACGTTTCCGGACTTCAAATTATTCGTTTCACGGCCGATTTTTCTTGCTACCAAAATTATTTTGTAAGACTTTATAATTATGCAGAGGTCGGTTTTTTTGAACTGATGTTAATAGAAGACATTACGGATACCATCCCACCCTACACCCCGTATTACCGGCAGGATGTGCCTGTCCCGTTTGCGCTGCGGGCGGTTGGGGACGGCAAAGACCAACTGGCGGTTGATCAAAATGCCAAAAAAGTGACCGTCACGCGGCACGTCGACCCCGAGAAGATCGACCCGGCCAAAAGCATTTACGACAACCCGGATCAATATCTGCTGGATCAACCAGTTGTCGAGGACATCACCGGCACAGCAACAGGGCAGGCGTTGCTACAACTTGCTACGTGTTATCCCGACAGCATAATCGACATAGAGTGCGACAATGGACTTACCGGTACCATGCAGGCGCAGGTTCTCGTATTGGGGAGGTGATTTTATGTAGCGTCTAAACACAAAATAACAGCCGTTTAAACAATGTTTAAAAGAAAGTTGAGGTTAAAAAATGGACATGACTCAATACATAAAACCCGAGCTGTTGGTATTGATTCCGGTGTGTTTGATCATCGGATTGGTGATCAAGCACACAGAGGCAGTCGGCAACAAGTACATCCCGCTGATCAACGGGATTGTTACGATCGTCCTTTCGGCGATCTGGATCGTATCAACCACTCCGTTCGTCGATGCACAATCGGTTGCATCGGCTATTTTTATCGCCATTATTCAAGGTGTCCTCTGTGCAGGTGCTGCTACATATGGCAATCAACTTATCAAACAGGCTAAAAAGGAGGAATAGTTGCTATGACTGCAAACACAAAACTGGAGATAATCAAATCTTTGGCCTATGGCATGTCGCCCGAGGAGATCGCAAATGTCAACGATGGAGTCAGCGCCTCCTCCGTCAAAAAAATCGCCGCCGAAGAGGCGGCAGAAGTCGAAGCTGAGCAGAAATACTTAAGAGAAATGGGGATGATGGAATGAAAGGGATCGACGTAAGCAAACACCAGGGCATCATCGACTGGAACGCAGTTAAACCACAGATCGACTTCGCCATTGTGCGCGCTGGATACGGCATGTACAGCAGCTAGGTGGATGCACAGTTTGAGCGAAACTACGCAGAATGCAAACGCCTCGGTATTCCTGTCGGGGCGTATTGGTACAGCTATGCGAAATCAGAGGCCGAGGCAATTAAGGAAGCGGAGCTCTTCATCTCAGTGCTCTCCGGCAAGCAATTAGAGTTCCCAGTCTATTTCGATATCGAGGACCGCAGCCAGGCGGGGCTCGGCAAGGAGCTCATCACGGCCATGTGTTTCTCGTTCAATCGGCGCATGGAGCAGGCCAAATATTTTGCGGGGGTTTATTCCAACACCGACTGGTTTACCAATCGCATTGACAGCTCGGTGAGCCGGGAGTTTACTCCATGGCTGGCGGATTACCGGTCCAACTACAACAAAACCTTATCCAGAGACATCCATCAATACACTAGCTCCGGGCAGATCAATGGCATCGCGGGCCGGGTCGATCTCAACACCTGTACACGTGATTTTTCGTCAATTATCAAGTCGGGCGGATTCAACGGGTCCACAGCTCCTGCAAATGGCTCGATCAATGACACGCCGACGCCTGCTCAGTCATGCGGTGTCGTCAATTGTGACCTTCTCAATGTACGGATTGCACCCTATGAGGATTCCGTCCGGCTGCGGCAGGTGGCGCGCGGCAACCAGGTATTGGTCACCGGCGTCTACGCCAACGGCTGGCTGCAGGTTGACATTGAGGGTGTAGTCTGCTGTGTGGCAGGTCAGTACATTAACTATGACGCAACGGGTATTCCTTCGTTGGATCCTCCGGGCTATGTTGCAACAGAGGGTATTGTTACCGGTAATCTGGTCAACGTTCGCAGCGGACCTGGTACAAGCAACAAGGTACTGTTCCAGGTTGCACAGGGCAATTCTCTCAATGTTTATCAGGAGCAGAGTGGTTGGTACAAAATCAACTGCCTGCACGGTGACGGCTGGATTGATCAGCGGTTTGTTGATCTGATTTAATGGTCTACCTTGACTTTTATTCCATCTTTTGTTATTCTTAAATAGGATCATTTTTAAAAAGCGGCTGCAGACAGGTCTATCCGACGAGACCTTTCAGTAGCCGTTTTTCATGATTACCAGCTATGTTGATATAACTTTCATGAATTCCTATCACAGTTTACATCGAGATCATGTTCATGGATAACACAAAGAGAAAAGTTACATGATGATTTTTGAAAGGCACGCAAATTTGAAATATAAAATCGGGAATCGGAACTTTTGAGTAACAAGGTATTATCAGCGCTATGGGAATAAATGCTGAAAATATATTCAAGAGTAGGATAAGCAGAATTAAATAGAAGATAGTTTGAATCGAAACGATCAGGATCCTTTCGAGTGCAGAAGGTAATCCTACCACTGTGGCATGAACAAAGAGAAAGCCAACGTTAGTTGGGGAGCTGGCTTTTATCGCACTCTTATAAGCTACTCGTCATGTCATCTTTTAGGGTGATCTTGACTCTGTACATTTGAGCAAGGGAAAAAGGCTTGACAAAGGAAGGTTTTGAAAAGCAAAAACAGAAGAAATCGGAATCTCTGACCTGGATCAGTTTTTATAGCGAGCAGACGTGCTCATCTATGTGGCGCCATGCGCGTAGTGCTATGATTTTCTCTGCTGTTCCTTGGGTGGCAAGGCCGGCAAATGGCTTTTCTTGGCCTGTGTATGTCACAAAACACCTCAATAGGAGGGAGGAAAGGTTTCTATTCATTTCATTGGATGAAATACATCACCGTTTATAGAGCTCTTTAGTTTTGAGGTGGTTGTGCTTTGCATCCTGTTTCCAGCCGAAATCTCCAAAGGTTCGGTACAGGAAACGGGGAATCCTAGGTCCTGTAAAACGGTTTGCCTGGGGCTGTTCCCCTTCTTCAAGGGAGGCAGCAAGCTCTTTGAGTGAGAGAAAGACAGGCTTTTTGAGCGGAGACTGCAAAGGGACTTCCGGTGAGTTTCCGACAAAACCACCAGCCCCGATTCCGATCCCGTAGTTCCAGAAAAGCCCGCAGTGATCACAAAAATGTTGCATGATATCAAGGGCATTTCGGTTCTGCTGCGCTTCATAAAAGCCGCAGTTCACAACTGCATAAACAGAGATTGCACCAGTTTCCCGATTCATTGACTCGGATTCTATCCGCGTCAGCAGTTGAAGCAGATGGGCGGGGACGGCGTCGACATAGAGCGGAAAAAAGAATACCCACCGATCGCATGCAAAAAGAGGAGCTAGAGATACATCGGCCTGTTCAAGCTGGTTTGCGGAAAAGAGGGATACCTGCGCACTCTCAGGAAGTAGTTTGTAAAATTCATCTGCAAAATATCCGGAGGCACTGTTTGCAGCCTTGGGGCTGCCGTTGATGAGCGCGACTTTCATGCAAACACCTCCTGAAGTTTTGTGATGTGGGTCAAGTTTTCTACAAATATGACCCGGTGACTTTTGGCGTTGTAATTAAGTGCATTAGCGCGGACAATGCTGCGGAGCGTTTCACGCTCCTGTGGATTTGAGGGGCCGTAACTGATTACCTGGAGGGAAAACTGTTCTCGATACCGACTCGCATGGTGCATTTCGTTGTTTCGGATTGCGAAAAACGGGAGCAGGTAACCAATACTTCGGTCAAGACAGGTTTTCACAAAGGGGCTGAATCCGCCGTAGGTCATTTTGCTGATTAAGACGAGCTGTTCACTCTGAGCCAGCCGCTTTCCAATGTTACAATAAGGATCGTTAAGGACACATTGTCCAGGTGTTTTGGTCCAGCAGCCAAAACAGCCAATGCATTTGTGAATTGTTCCGTCAGAGGGAGAAATTGTTTGAATCTCTTGAGAACTGGCAGCAAGGATCGGGGCGATCTCCGTTGGAGTCAGATCGTGGATTACGGTGATCATACTATCATCCTTTCGCAAAGTTTACGATGTAAACATTGTAATAAAGAAAGTATACAATAAAATGTTTACATTGTCAACATTCTGTTGTATACTAAATAGGAAAGAGGTGAATACATGAGCAACACACAGCCAAAACAGCCCTATCACCACGAAAATCTGCGCTTTGAACTCATTCAGGCTGGGATATCCATCATTGCACAGCAAGGGGTGGAAAAGCTGTCAATGCGAAAACTAGCTGCCGCCTGTGGAGTGAGCCACGCAGCACCCTATAAGCATTTTTCCAGCAAAGAGGAGTTTCTCGGGGCGGTAATCGAGCATGCGGTAGATGAATTTGCGCGCCAGCTCAGCTGTGGGCTGGAGAATCAGTCAGCATCACCGCACGCAAAACTTGTTGAGCTTGGGAAAAATTATGTGCGGTTCATGGTCGAACACCCCGACTATTTCCGCCTATTGTTTTTTGATGGATTTCTCTCCTCTCTGTCCGCTGAGAGCTATGCGGAGCAGGATCGATTTCACGCTGCTTACACGTTGTTCCGGAAGATCGCTATAGAATACTTGGATTCCATCAACGCCCCCCGCGAAGAGTATTATGAGGATATTGTCGCTATGTGGGCTGTCGTGCATGGGCTGGCAATGATGATCATCCAGGGGAATATCAGCACGAAAGGGGATTCCCTTGAATTGGTGGAACGGATTTTGACCAATAAGCTTACGTTTGGTTGACTCTTTGTGAAGGACGCTTGGTTCCAATGTCCAGACAGCGGTCAATTGCCGTTGATTACTTGTTGCTTTGAAATCTGATGAACAAATAACTATCTGAAATCTGTCACCAAGGCTGTTTCCCGCAACGCCCAGCTTGATTTCCCCATTTGCGCAGTTTGGATGAAGATATCAAAAAATTTCGGATTCACCTCAGGCTTCAAAGCCCTTTTTTCGACTTTAGAGACAGAAAACAATTTAGATGAAATACGATGCATCAGGCTGAGAAGAAACTGGGAAGGCAGAGCGAAAACACAAATGCTGTTCATCTGGTCGTCTATGAGAACAGACTTATAGCCCTATTATAAGAGGCCAGACGGCTTCTACTCAAGCTGTCCAATTGCATGATGAAAAACTAAAGGGCAATATAACCTTAGCATTATGAAACATTCTTCACCGCATTCCTCATGGGCAGCTGCTTTAGTGTCTGTTTGTTTTAACCTTCTCACATTCCCTCTCAACTGTTTTCACTACTTAGTCCATAAGATTTCGAGGATGAGGATTTTGCTGTAAAACAAATGCTAGGTTGTGGTGATGAATTGCGTCAGCCCAGAAACGGCACTGTTCTGTGTATTCTTTTTAAAAACGAAAAAATTCGTTTTGCATCGATCTCACTGCGGCTGGAAAACAGTTGATGTAAACCGTTTTGCATTTCAGATGAAAGGTTTATAGTGCCGTTGAGAGATGAATCAAAAATACCAGTTCACTGGTGGTGTGTAAAGACCGTGGAAGGACCAATAACCGGCTTAGCCGAACCACAGAAGCATACGCACTGCGATCCGTAAACGGGTCACATTTGTTTGCCATGAGAACTGATATCGATTCAGATTGCTTTTGCTTCGCGAAAGCTCCTTTTTTCTTCGACAATCCTTTCACTTTTTATACTACTCTTGGCAGAACCGGGGGATTTATCGAGCCAAAGCGTACAAAAGCAAAAGGCGCCAGCGAGAAAGCTGGCGCCTTTTTGACGTTCCGTTGGCAAGAGCC
>EQ973344.1:1368069-1393517 GCA_000158655.1 [Clostridium] methylpentosum DSM 5476 | reverse complement strand
GATCTCTTCCTGGGTGGAGTAATCGTAATCGGCAACATCTTTTGCTTGAGCCAGTGCTGCCTGGAAGCTATCCTGTACGCTCTGAATGGCGTTGTTGAATTCGTCGGTGCCGAGGAGAGCTTCTGCTTTTTCAATGACCTTATTGAGAATCGTTTTGTCGGTGTCCACCGGCTCGGGCGGGGTTAGATTGGTCCCGATGGCGTTGATCTCATAGATGGTAATTCTCTTGTCTGCCTTGGTGTTGAGGAAGTGGAACCGGATTTTGGAGCCCTCGACTCCGACGAGGTCAATCAGATTTTCAGAGCGACGGTAGTCAATGGACTCGCTGGAAAGCTCGAGATTTTGTACCGCTGTTGTCCACTCATTATTGTCATACACCTCGATTGTTGTCTTGTGGCTGCGGGTATCAGGGTTGATGTATTCCTGCAAATAAATCAGATCAATTTTGAATCGGCCTTGCAGGTCGATTTCAACGGTAAGGCTGTTGCCGTCGTCTTTTGCAGCGAACCGGGTGGAGAGGTCTCCGTCCACTAGATTGGTTGCGGGGTACTGTTCACTGTAGGGCGGCTGGTCGACAGTGATCGGCTTGTTCAGCAGAATGTTTTCGCCGCTGCTCTTGAGGTTTTGAATCGCCTGCTCGAGCGCAGTGATCGCCGCGTCAACCTGGCTCTGACTTGCGGTGAGATTGGTCAACGCAGTGACAGCGTCAGCCTTTGCCTTTTCAAATGCTGAGACGAAAATCGGGAGTGCGCCGGCGGTGTCTACTGTATCAGAGTCGGTTACTGCATGGAAGAGCGCCGTCTTGTCCGCCGGTTTGGCAACCGAGGCAGAGCACTGAATCTCAAACAGTGTCGGCCCTTTGCGGGTTTCCTTGTTGACGATTGTGATGCGCATCTTGGAACCGCTCACCCCGCCGAGCTCAAACGCAGTGACCGCGCCCGACTTGGGGGTTGTGAGGCTCTGTTTGTCCACTACTGTCTTCCAGCTGCCATCCTCTTGGAGCAGTTCGACGGTGGTTTCATCGCAGCGGGTTTTCTTTTCTGAGCTGGGGATAAACTCTTTGAAGGTGAGATGATTGAGGCTGTAGCTGCCCTGTAAATCGATCTCGAGCACGAGCGGGGTACCGATGTTTGCATCGGAGGATGCGAGGCGGGTGGAGTTGTCCCCGTCCACTGCAAGAGAGGCCGGATAGCTGCCCGAAGTCGAGCGGTTGATGGTGATCGGCTTGTTGAGCAGTGCGTTGTCAACGTCAAAGTTACTGGTGATCACAACCGGCGTCTTAGCGCTCTCCCGGTGGTTGAAGGCAGTCACTGCATATTCGCAGTCCAGCGCTGCATTTTCGAGTACAACTGTGCTGTAGGCGCTTTCGAGCACCAATTCATAGCTGTCCTCCCCGGTCTTTTGGTAGACGCGGTAGCTGGTGGCTTCCTCCACAGGTGCAATGGAAATTTGCAGGTTGGACTCCCCAACTACCGCCGCGGTGGCGGATTCCGGCTGGGCGGTCTGGAGCACTACCCTGGTCAGGCTCTTGCTCTCGTGGCCGTCGGAGGAGACTGCGGTGATGCGGAAGGTGGTCTGCGGGTTGATCTCGAGATCGGGCGACTCAAAGCGATAGGAGGTGTCGGAGACGTCCGCGGCGATGAGCTCATACTCCGCCTCGCTGCCGGTTGCGCGGTAGACGTTGTAACCGGATGCGTTCGCACTTGCGTCCCAACTCAGTTCCACTGCGTCTGCTCCGGTGTAATTCGCGGTGAGGTTGGTGGGAGCGTCGATCTGTACCTTTTCAGGAATTTGGGTGAAGGTGTAGGTTTCTCCCTCTTTTGTATCAAAGCACACAATGTCTTTGCCCTCAGTCGTGAACAGCACTTCGTTCCCCTGGGAATCGGTGAGCTTTGCCGAGGCGAGGTTGTCGTATTTGACCTTACAACTTTCCCCCGACTTGGAGAGGATTTCAAACTTGGTCGCCTGTCCCTCTGCCCAGTCTGCGGATACCTCAAAGTTGCCCCGCGCGAGCAGGCCGCGGTAGCTGCCGGTGTCCCACGCTTGCGGCATCGCGGGGAGTGGGGCGAGAAAGCCCTCGTGGCTTTGCAGCAGCATCTCCGAAACGCCGGCTGTAGCGCCAAAATTGCCGTCGCACTGGAACAGTTTGCTCGAGGAGTTTTTCGAGCCGTTATGGTCGTTGAACAGGTTGTTCATCGTGTGGGTTCTCAGCTGGAGCTGGTAGGTGCGGTAGGCCTCATCGCCCTCGAACACCCGCGCCCACACTGCGGTGCGGTGCGCCTTGCTCCATCCCTTGGAACCATCGCCGCGGCTTTGCAGCGACACCTTGACCGCATCCTGCCACGCCGGAGTGGAGGAGTTGATCATGGTGCCGGGATACGCCCCGACGAGTTGGGAGATGTGGCGGTGATCGTACTCGCCGATGTCGCCGTAGAATTTTTCCTCACGGTACTCCTTGATCTGACCCGACGCGCCCACCTGGACCGGATCGAGCAGAGGAAGCTGCTGCTCCAGAGTGGCGAGCGCGGGCTCGTCCTCTGCCGTCAAGCCGAGGGCATCCGCTGCCTTGAGGGTGTCGAGGTGGTTTTCATAGATCATCTGCTGATCAAACGCACAGCCCACTGTTTTGTAGCTCCCGCCGTTGTGCTGGTTCTCGGGGGAGTAGGAGGGGGAGGCGAGCAGGTAACCGTCGATTGGCTGGACAATTTTGGAGAGAAATTTCGCCATGCCTGAGACCGCAGGATAAGCAGTATCCTCGAGCACCGAGGCGTCCCGGGTATAGTCGTAATAATCCCAGAACATGATTGAGGTGAACGCGCCGGTTCCAAACCCGGAGTGGGAGGCAGAGCCGCTGATGTTGTACGGCCAGGTCGAGTTGCCGAGCGCCCACCCGTTTTCCTTGGTGTTGACCTTGTCGAGTGCCGAAGGATTGTTTTTCTGGATGTTGCTCACCGCGTACTGCTCCGCTTTTTCGAGGTAGGCCTTCTGATAGTCGGCGTAGGCCTCAAACAGCTCGGGCAGGTTTCCGGTAAAAGCGGGCCAGTAGTTCATTTGCAGATTGATGTTGTGCCAGTAGCCGGAACGCCACGGCGGGTCGTTGAAGACATTCCACACCCCCTGCAGGTTGGGCGGGAGCGCCCCCTTGCGGGAAGAGCAGATGAGCATGTACCGCCCGAACTGATAGAACAGCTCCTCAAGATAGGGATCGCTCTGCCCGTTCTGGTAGTTTTTGAGCAGCTCGTCGGTGGTGACAGTGGGCATCTGGCCGCCAAAATCGACGCTGACCCGGTCAAACAGCCCCTTGTAATCCTCCTGATGGGAGGCGAGTAGCTCGTCGTAGCTCTTTGCAGAAGCGTCTTGGATGATCTTGGTCACTTTGGCGTGGGGATGGGCGTTGCCCTTGAGTTTATCGAGCCGATTGTTGGCGGTGAAGACGCTGCTTTTGAGCTCGTAGTTGGTGCCGATGCCGATGAGGATGACCGCGCTGTCTGCATTCTGCACCGAGATGGTGCCGTTGTCTCCGTTTTGGTCGTTTTGCGCTGTCATGGTCCCGCCGGTGGGGAGCACCTTGTACTGTCCCTCGAATTCGACGTTGTAGTACTCCATTGCGCCAGCGAGGGTGATGGTGTCTCCCTCCGCCTTGACGGTTCCGTGCTTGCCCCGGTTGTCCCCGGGCTCCACGTGGTAGTCACAGAGGTAGGGGATGGTCGGGCGCAGGGTAAACGAGAGTTTGCCCGCCTCTGAGGCGCTGAGCCGGATAACCATTACTTTATCGGGGTAATCGGTGAAATACTGACGCTCATACCGGACGCCGTCCGAATCGTAGACGACGCTCGCTACGCCTTCGCTCAGGTTGAGTTCCCGCTGATAATTCTGCGGGTCGCTGTGTTCAAAGTCGATGTAGGTTTCTGAGAAATTGTTGAGACCGCCAACGCTCGTGTTGGAGTCCTGCAGGCTGTTTTCGGTGATTTGAATCCGCTCAGTCTGCACCCCGCCGAAGAGATTGACTCCCATGTAGCCGTTGCCCATTGGGATCGACCACTCCCGCCAGCCGATGTCGCTGCTCGGCGCGGGTTCATCATACCAGAGTTTGAGTTGCTTGGCCGCTGCAAGCGGTTCGGCAGTGTTTGCGGACTGTCCCGCGGCGATTGCAGTGATTGCCATCTGAGATGCCATCACGATCGCGACAGCTGCCGCGGCAATTCTCTTTGCTCTTTGTTTCAGATGTTTCATATTCCATTTACCTCCTTAAAATGAAATTGTTTCCCCAAAAAAATTTTTTCACCTCCATACAGATTTTTATCCTGTTAAAATAAGTTTCATCAACCCATTCTCATTATAGCTGAAAATAAAAATAAATCACGGCATATTCTGTGCAACAGTGGACAATTTTTGTTTCGAATTGTATATTATTTCTGATTAAAAAGAGTTGGATTTGTGAAAAACAGAAAAATAGAGTGGTTTTTTGGGGAGAAACCGCAGTTTTGTTGGGAGAAAGTCCGAAAAGTCGGCGGTTGTCCGACACCAGTACACACAGAGGAGAAGATTTGACAAACTGTTCTTTTGTGCTATAATTGAGTCAAATCAAAAAACAAAAAACGGGGAGCTTTTTGCTGAGAATGAGTGCACCGCATTCTAAACCCGAGGAACCTGATACGGATAATGCCGGCGTAGGGAGAACAGAGCGGACACGTGCCTGCCAATGAGGACAGGTGCAGATGTCTTTGCACGCGCACACAGCCGTATTGGAGTTTTCTCCGGTACGGCTTTTTTGTTTGCAGGCCTGCCCTGCCTCCCCACAAAATTAAAGGAGGACACCAGCATGGGGTACACTACGCAAATGGACGCGGCGCGACGGGGAATTATCACGCGGCAGATGGAGGAGATTGCGGCTTACGAGGGAATGGAAGTAGAGCAGTTGAGGAAATTGGTGGCAGCGGGGCAGGTCTGCATCCCTGCCAACAAAAACCACACCTGCTTAAAGCCCTATGGCATTGGCAGCGCCCTCAAAACCAAAATCAACGTCAATCTCGGCACCTCGCGCGACTGTTTGGATCTCGACACCGAGCTGAGCAAGGTGATGCGGGCAGTCGAGTTGGGCGCGGAGGCGATCATGGACCTGAGCTCCTATGGAGACACCCGCACCTTCCGCCGCAGGCTGACTGCCGAGTGCCCCGCGATTCTCGGCACCGTCCCGATCTACGATGCGCTGGTGTACTACAACAAACCGCTCCGGGAGATCACCAGCCGGGAATGGATCGATGTTTTCCGAATGCACGCCAAAGACGGGGTCGATTTTATGACCATCCACTGTGGTATTAACCGCAGCACTGCCCAGCGGTTTAAAAACAGCAAGAGGCTGATGAACATCGTCTCCCGCGGAGGCAGTCTCATGTTCTCCTGGATGGAGCTGACGGGGGAGGAGAACCCGTTTTACGAGCACTACGACGAGCTGCTCGACATCTGCCGGGAATACGACGTCACCCTCAGCTTGGGGGACGCCTGCCGTCCTGGATGCATCGAGGACGCGGGGGATATCTCACAGATTGAAGAGCTTGTAGTGCTCGGGGAGCTCACTGACCGCGCCTGGAAACGTGACGTCCAAGTGATGATCGAGGGGCCGGGGCACATGCCGCTCAATCAGATTCAGGCCAACATGGAGATTCAAAATACGGTCTGCAAGGGCGCGCCGTTTTACGTGCTCGGGCCGCTTGTCACCGACATTGCCCCGGGCTACGATCACATCACCGGGGCGATCGGCGGGGCAATCGCCGCGGCGAGCGGTGCCTCCTTCCTCTGCTATGTCACACCGGCCGAACACCTGCGGCTTCCCACCCTTGAGGACGTGCATGAGGGGATTATCGCCTCCAAAATTGCAGCTCACGCAGCGGACATCGCCAAGGGGATTCCCGGCGCAGCGGATTGGGACCGCAGCATGGCACAGGCGCGGCGGGAGCTCGACTGGGACAGGCAGTTTGAGCTCGCCATCGACCCCGAGAAGGCCCGGCGCTATCGCAGAGAGTCCAACCCAGCCTGCTCGGACAGCTGCACCATGTGTGGCAAGATGTGTTCAGTGCGCAACATGAACAAGGTGCTGGCTGGTCAGGACGTCGACATTATGGAATAGGGGGATTGGCTTGTTTGATCAGGAGAAGCTGAGGCGGGCGCTGCGCCTCTACGCGGTAACCAGCCGAAACTGGCTGGGGAAATGGACGCTTGCCGAGCAGGTGGAGCAGGCGCTGCGCGGCGGTGCCACCATGGTCCAGCTGCGTGAGAAAACACTCGGCGACGACGAGCTGTTGCTGGAGGCGCAGGCCATTCGGCTGGTTACAGCACAGTACGGATCCCCCCTCATCCTCAACGATCGTCCCGACCTGGTGGAGCGGTGCGGTGCGGACGGGGTGCATATCGGCCAAGGGGACTGCTCTGCAAAGCAGGCCCGCCGGGAGATCGGGCCGGAGAGAATCCTCGGGATCTCCGCTCACAGCGTTGACGAAGCGCTCCGGGCGCAGGAAGAGGGGGCCGATTATCTCGGTGTGGGGGCAGCGTTTGGCAGCGCGACCAAAACCGACGCGGTCACGACTTCCCCAGATGTCATCCGGGCCATCTGCCATGCGGTGGAAATCCCGGTTGTTGCGATCGGCGGGATTGAGCAGGAGAATATCCACAAGCTTTCGGGCTGCGGACTTGCAGGGGTGGCTGTGGTCTCTGCGCTGTTTGCCCAGCCGGATGTGCGGGAGGCGGCGCAAAGAATGCGTGTCCTCTCCGAAAGGGTGACAGCAGGGTGATGCACAAAGCGGTGCAATCCTTGTCTTTTCGGATTTGGAAGGACAAGAGGAATGAAGCATGCAGCACAACCCAGTCAATCGTAAACAAGACAGGTGGAATCAACGAGTTATGCCGCGGGGAGTGATCCGGACGGCAGAGGTCAATGCGCGCCTTGCTAAAACGGGTGACGATAGGATAAAGAAAGCGTTAACATCAGGGGACCGTTCCAAGAGCAGCGAGGATAGGGATCTCTATTGCATGTGTACCGTCAGGAGCCCGGGCGCGGAGCGGTATGAATGAATACTTTCTTGAAATGAGGGAAGTCGGGATGAAAAAAATAGTTCCCACCGTAGGGTGGAGTGGGGAGACGCACTCTTTTGAAAGGGATCGTTCAAGTATGAAGAAGGTGCTCAGCATCGCGGGCTCGGACTCAGGGGGCGGTGCGGGAATTCAGGCCGACATCAAGACGATCACCGCACATAAACTGTACGCCATGACTGCAATTACTTCTCTGACTGCTCAGAACACCCTCGGCGTGCAGGGGATTTTCCCGGTGGATCCCAACTTTTTAAAGCAGCAGCTTGACAGCGTTTTCACCGACCTCTTTCCGGACAGCGTCAAGATCGGGATGCTCTGCTCTGCACCGTTGGCTGACACGGTGGCTGACTGCCTCACACACTACCGGCCCAAAAACATTGTGCTCGACCCGGTGATGCTCTCCACCAGCGGCAGCCGGCTGCTCGATGACGATGCGGTGGAACTTTTGATTCGCCGCCTCTTTCCGCTCGCCGACCTCATCACTCCAAACCTGCCTGAGGCGGAGCGGATCAGCGGTCTGACCATCCGGTCCCGCACTGAGACCGAGCGTGCAGCGCGGGCAATTGCCGGGCAAGGCGGGTGTGCCGTGCTCATCAAGGGTGGACATTGGGCTGAGACAGCGGACGACCTGCTGTTTGACGGGGAGCGGATGCACTGGTTCCCCGCCGAACGGGTGGACAACCCCAATACCCACGGTACGGGCTGTACCCTTTCCTCCGCCATCGCCTGCCAACTGGCGCAGGGGGTTGCGCTGCACGAGAGCGTTTTGCTCGCCAAGGAGTACCTGACGGGGGCCCTCCGCGCGGGACTCAACCTCGGGCAGGGAAGCGGGCCGCTCAATCACTGCTACGCACTCTGAGGACAGCGGTCCTGCCCTGTGATTTTTCTATAACTGCATGAAGGAAATTGTCCGGCAGGAATGCACTTTTTACAAAACCTTGCTTGGTGCAGTCTGTCCGATCACTATCCCGTTGCCCAGCCGCAATGATGGACAATCCGCACGATGTACCCGAGAGATTCCCGTCCTTGGTTTGAGCAAGGTGAGAACATCATCCGCAGGCAGTTCTTTTGCGAAACAAAGTTACGGGAAAAGAATCGATCGTTTGGTCCCTTCTACACAAGGGAAAATCAGGGCTGTCTGTGCCACTGGTCTGGGCAGAAAGCCGGGATTTCACCAAACTTTATCCAGGTGGGAGCTCAAAGCCCTTGCCTGAGCCCTGTAAGGAGGCGTTTTGATGATCATCTGTGTGACCAACCGGATCCTCTGCCGCGACGATTTTCTCGTGCGGCTGGAGGAAATCGCTGCGGCTCGGCCGTGGGGAATCCTCCTGCGGGAAAAAGACCTTGCTGCTGAGGAGTACGCCACCCTCGCGATGACATGCAGTGCAATCTGCCAGCGCCATCAGACGCGGCTGCTGGTGCATTCCCACCCTGCTCTGGCAGAGCAGCTCCCGCCCCACTGGCTGCATCTTCCCTTCCCTTTGTTCGAGAGGAGCAAGCGGGAAGGGCTCCACACAAGCGTGTCGGTACACAGTGCAGAAGAGGCGGTGCGGGCCGAGACGGTCGGGGCTCACTGCCTTGTCGCAGGGCATATTTTTTCCACAGCCTGCAAGCCGGGACTCCCGCCGCGGGGGATTGGGTTTTTACGCGCAGTCTGCCAGAGCGTCTCGATCCCGGTATTTGCAATCGGTGGAATGAGCGCAGAGCGGGTGTCCGAGGTAATGGGGGCGGGGGCAGCTGGAATTTGCGTGATGTCCGAGCTGATGACCTGCTCAGATCCCGGAAATCGAATTCGGGAATACAAGCGCCGGATCGGCGCAGTTAAGGAGGGATACCAATGAAGGTAAACGGAATCAGTCAAAATCTTTCAGAACGGGTCACGCTCCGTTGTTTTTTGGAGAGAAACGGCTACGACTGCATCCGGGTCGCAGTGGAGCGGAACGGGGAGATTGTGCCCCGGGGTTCTTTTGGGGACATCCTGCTCGACGACAGCGACACGATTGAAATTGTCCGCTTTGTGGGAGGGGGGTGAAATGCACATTCGGGTCAACGGAGTGCAGCGGGAGATCAGGCCGGACACAACCCTGCGGCAGCTCCAAAGGCAGGTGGCTCCCCACACCGATATCGCCATCTATCAGGGCTTTCAAACCGACCAGGATCTGCCGCTGTGCGAAGGGGACACCGTCACCTTTATTCGGCGCGGCAGCATGCCCTCAGGCGCTGAGTTCGAGGAGATGCTCTTCGCCCGGCACACGCCCCGGGTGCATGAGAAAATCAAAGGGGCCACAGTCGGAATCGCGGGACTCGGCGGGCTCGGCTCCAACATCGCTGAGATGCTCGCCCGCACCGGTGTGGGCAGACTTGTGCTCGCGGATTTTGATCTGGTGGAGCCGAGCAACCTCAACCGTCAGAATTACACCGTCCGGCACCTCGGCATGCCCAAGGTGGAGGCGACCAAGCTGCACCTGAGCGAGGTCAACCCCTATCTGAAGATAGCAGTCCACTTTATCCGGGTGGACGAAAGCAATCTCGCTCGCATTTTCGAGGGGTGCGACGTCGTCTGCGAGGCGTTTGACGATCCCGCTCAGAAGGCGATGCTCGTCAGCGGGTTGCTCGAGCAGCTGCCCGACGTTGCGGTTGTGGCCTCCTCCGGCATGGCGGGATACGCCTCCGCCAATCAAATTAAAACAAGTAAACAGTTTCACAACCTCTATCTCTGCGGGGATGGGGAGACGGATGCGCGGCCGGGCTGCGGGCTGATGGCGCCCCGGGTCGGCGTGTGCGCCGGGCATCAGGCAAACATGGTGCTGCGCCTCCTGTTAGGGGAGTGCCAGCCGTAAGAAAATCAGGGAGGTAGTTCAATGGATCTTTTGACAATCGGCGGACATTCGTTCCGCTCGCGTTTTATCCTCGGTTCGGGCAAGTTTTCTCTCGAGATGACCAAAGCAGTGGTGGAAAACGGTGGGGTTGAGATGGCGACTCTTGCCCTGCGCCGCGCCAATGCGGGCGGGGAGGCGAATATTCTCGACTACATGCCCCAGGGCATCACCCTGCTGCCAAACACCTCGGGCGCGCGCACAGCGGAGGAAGCGGTGCGGATTGCGCGGCTTGCGCGGGAGCTCGGCTGTGGGGATTTTGTCAAGGTGGAGGTGGTGCGGGACAGCAAGTACCTTCTGCCCGACAATGCCGAGACGGTCCGGGCAACTGAATTACTCGCCAAAGAAGGGTTTGTCGTTCTGCCCTATATGTATCCCGACCTCAACACCGCGCGCGACCTCGTGAACGCAGGCGCTGCAGCGGTGATGCCGCTGGGCGCCCCAATTGGGAGCAACAAAGGGCTGTGCACCCGGGATTTTATCCAGATCCTCGTGGATGAAATCGACCTTCCCATCATTGTGGATGCGGGCATCGGCCGCCCCTCTCAGGCGTGCGAGGCGATGGAACTGGGGGTGGATGCGGTCATGGCAAACACCGCGATTGCGACGGCGCAGGATATTCCCCTCATGGCGCGGGCGTTTCGGCTCGCAATAGAAGCGGGGCGGATGGCTTACCGCGCAAAGCTCGGGCGGGTACTTGACCGGGCGGAAGCTTCGAGCCCGCTCACCGGATTTTTGGCGGATTAGAAAGGAGCCAGGCGGATGAACCAGACAATTGAACAGCAGGTGCTCGCAGCCTACAATCGCTACGATTTTTCTTCCTTTACCGGGCGGGATGTCGAGTCTGCGCTTGGAAAGGACAACCTGGACGAAACCGATTACGCAGCCCTTCTCTCTCCGGCTGCGGAGGGCTATCTCGAGCCGATGGCGTACCGGGCCAGGGCGCTGACCCGGATGCATTTCGGAAACGCCGTCCAGCTGATGACCCCGCTTTACATCGCCAACTACTGTGTCAACCACTGCGTTTACTGCGGGTACAACTGCAAGAACAACATCAAACGCGCCAAGCTGAGCTTTGAGGAGATCGAAGCGGAGTACCGCACGATCGCTCAAACCGGGCTCAAGGAGATTCTGATCCTCACCGGAGAATCCCGCGCCCAGTCGGATCTTGCTTACATCGGCCGGGCCTGCGAGCTCGCGCAGAACTATTTTTCGACGATCGGGATTGAAATTTACCCGGTGGACGCGGAGGAATACGCCTATTTACACAGCAAGGGAGCGGATTTTGTCAGCGTGTATCAGGAGACCTACAACACCCAGCGGTACGATGAAGTGCACCTCAGCGGCCCGAAAAAAGATTTTTCCTACCGCTTCAACGCCCAGGAGCGCGCACTGCTCGGCGGCATGCGGGGGGTGGGGTTTGGCGCGCTGCTCGGCCTCTCGGACTTCCGACGGGATGCGTTTGCAGCCGGGCTCCACGCAAAGCTGATTCAAGCGCGCTATCCCCATGCTGAGATCTCGTTCTCGGTTCCTCGGCTGCGCCCATTTAAAAACCAGGGTGAGTCCTCTCCACTCGATGTGCACGAGACTCAGCTTTTGCAGGTGATGCTCGCCTATCGCCTGCTGCTGCCGTTTGCCGGGATGACGATTTCCTCCCGGGAGCGCGCGGGCTTTCGCGACAATGTCGCCGGCATAGCTGCGACCAAGCTCTCGGCGAGTGTGAAAACCAGCGTTGGCGGGCACGACCAAGAGGAAAAGGGAGACGCCCAATTTGAAATTGCGGATGGACGAAGTCTGCGCCAGGTGGAAGCGGAGCTGACTAGGCGTGGTATGCAGCCGGTGTACACTGATTATATCCGGGTTTAGATCGAAACGACATATTTACAGAGAGGGAGAGGAGAAAAGCTGAGGCGTGCGCGGTTGGTTTGACATAGACGATTCCGGTGCTTGCCGGGCAGAATGTGCAGAGCATCGTGCAGAAGATCTCCCCCTTGTGTAGTTGCCGAACCAGAATTTTGTCGATGCGAAAAGCCGGCGGCGTTGAGCGCCCACTCAGCCAGAGCAGAGGGGGGACAAGTGTGGGGCTTACCTCCCTGTGTACCACCGCCCTGCGACAGGACTGCAATTGGCGGATGCGGCGCGAATACGCTGTCCCAAAAACTCTGAGCAGGGATCTGTATTCATTTTGGAATCAGCGGGATAGAAAATGATCCAATGTTTGGCGGATAGTCTGGAGCAGGAAGCTTGCTGGCGCGGATCGTATGGATATCTTGATCCCCGGGGTTCAGATGGCGTCCTTTGGGCGCACTTTAGAGAGAGCGGATTGTTGCAGCGGAAAGGAGTGTGCAGCCAAATTGAGACAGCAAAAAACCCGGTGGGCGGGCAGTCTTGGATTTATCATGGCGTCTGCGGGCGCGGCAGTGGGGATGGGGAACCTCTGGCGGTTTCCGATGCTCGTCGGACAGAACGGGGGAGGGGCATTCCTGATCGTTTACCTTGTCTGCATCCTGCTCATCGGAATCCCCATGCTGCTTACCGAAATCGCACTTGGAAAACAAACGGGAAAGGATGCGTTTGGAAGCTACCACAGCATCAGCAGGCGGTGGGGAGGGGTTGGCATTCTCGCAGTGGTGACGAGCCTCATTGGGCTCTCCTATTACACAGTGCTCGGAGGATGGGTTTTACGCTATCTGTTTGTCCCTCTCAACACAGCGGGAGCTGACGCTCAGGGGTTTTTTGAGTCGTTTACCGCCTCTCCCTCTCTTCAGATTGTCTTTTACCTGCTCACCATGGGGGCCACCGCCGCCATTGTAGCGGGTGGGGTTGCCAAAGGAATTGAAAAAGCGTGTCGGTGGATGATGCCGGTGTTGTTCGTTTGTCTCGCTGTGCTCGCGGTCCGCTCCTGCACACTGCCTGGGGCGGGAGAAGGGCTCTCTTTTTTTCTCCGCCCTGATTTTAGCAAGATCACGCCGAAGGTGTGGATTCTGGCGCTTGGACAGGTCTTTTTCTCTCTGTCGGTCGGCGCGGGAGCGGGAATCACCTACGGCTCCTATTTAAATAGGAAGGAAAATATTGTACGAGATGCGGCGGTGATCGCAGGTTTTGACACCCTTGCCGCCCTGATCGCCGGATTTGCCATCCTCCCTGCGGTCTTTTCTGCGGGAATGAACCCTCAAATGGGACCGGGGCTTTTGTTCGTCACCCTGCCCAAGGTGTTTTCCGGGATGCCGGGAGGCAGGGTGTTTTGCACCCTCTTTTTTGTGCTGGTCCTCTTTGCGTCGTTGACGACAACCATCGCCTTTCTCGAGGTTGTCGTCTCGTTTGCGGTACGCACCTTCCGGATCCCGAGAAAAAAAGCGGCCTTGCTCTGCGCGTCGGCTGCGACAATTCTCGGCATCCCCTCTGCGCTCAGCTTTGGGGTACTGAAAGATATTTCTCTGTTTGGAAAGACGCTATTTGATCTGGCTGACTTCACCGTCTCCAACATCTGCCTGCCCTTGTCCGCTCTGCTGACCTGTCTCTTTGTCGGTTGGGTGTGGAAGCCCGGAAATGCGGCCCGCTCCATCACCGAAGGCGGGGGCATCCGCCTTGTTTTCGCCTCTGCATGGGCGAGGTGGGTTCAATGGGTACTGCCGCTTCTGATTGCGGTCATTTTTATCGCCGGACTCCTCAGCTTTTAAGGAAAACTGTCGGCATGAGAATCCTTTATGTAAAATACATGCATTTTTCTCACAGATATGATAAAATAGACGTACTTTACTGCAAGGGAGTTTTTTCTATGCCACTGACCATCGAAATTCATTTACTGGGTGAATTTTGCCTCAAGGTGGATGGATGCGACACGCAGCTTTCCGCACATTCCTACCAGCTGTGGAATCTGTTGGGGTATCTCATCGTTTTCCGCCGCCGTGAAATCCCCCACTATGAACTGATTAAGATGCTGTGGCCGGAGAATGATATTGACAACCCTTCCAATGCGTTAAAAAATTTGATTTACCGCATCCGCACCAATCTCTCCAAAAACGGCCATCCCGCGCTCAAAGGGATGATCGCATATTCCAAAGGCAAATACACCCTGAGCCCCAACTTCGACTACAAGATCGACAGCGAGGAGTTCGAAAATCTCTGTCAGCGGGCACAGCAGCCGGATCTCACGCAAACTGAGCAGATTGAGCTGTATTACCGAATTTTTGACCTCTACAAAGGGGACTTTTTCCCGGAACTCGCCCTCTCCCAGTGGGTGATCCCTCTGCATGTGTACTATCATCAGATGTACATTACGGCGATGAATCGGCTGCTGGAACTGCTCGAAAAAGAAGGGCGCTATGAGGAGATGGTCACCGTCTGCAAACGGGCTATCCCGCTCGACCAGATGGAAGAGAATTTTCACCAAGCCTATATCCGCGCTCTCGCCAAGATTGGCACCCCAGCCAAAGCGCTCGATTATTACGAATACGTGACCCAGATGTTTTACAACGAGCTAGGCATCACCCCGTCGGACGACATGAAGAGCCTCTACCTCAAAATCACAAACAAGCTCAACTATGTGGAGCTGGATGTGCACAAAATCATGGTTGACCTCACCAGTCAGAAGGAGGAAGACGGGGCATTTTACTGCGAGTACAGCGTGTTTCAGCGCATCTATCAGCTGCTCCAGCGCACGGTGGAGCGCAGTGGAAACAAGGTGTATGTCGCCTTGCTTACCCTAGCGGATTTCAACGGGAGCGTTCCGCGTCTGCACCAGCTCAACGAATCGATGGCACAGGTGCAGAACCTGCTCAAGCACAGCCTGCGCAAGGGGGATATTTACTGCAAATACAGCAAGTCGCAGTGGGTAGCGCTATTGGTTCTCCCGGATGACGATGTCTCCCAGGCGGTTGTGACAAGGCTCGATTCGAGGTACCGTTCTCTTATGATCAGCAAGCAGCTCAAACTGCATATTACCATGAAATCCGTATTGGGAAAAGATAATAATATGTCTAATTTATGAATAAAAACAGTTTGATATTCCTTGAATGTGACTGGCATGTGACCACGGTCAAGTATAATATGTAATATACTGAAAGGAAACATCTGGAAATGGGGAATTTCCTGCGGTGGGCAGCAAATTTGTAGCTCAGTTCCGACCAGACGTTTTGCACTCGCGTCTGGGGTGTTTCCTCAAAGTGTGTACCTCTGTTGTGGAGAACCAGGTGAATATGGCATTGCATTCTGCGCCCTCTCCGACATCTGGGCGATCAGATATGGGATGGATGCCATAGAATTACTGCAGGAAATGGGGAATTTTCTGCGGCGGGCAGCGAATTTGCGGCTCGGTTCTGGCCAGGCGTTTTGCACTCGCGTCTGGGGTGTTTCCTCAAAATGTGAATCTCTGTTGTGGAGAATCAGGTGAACATGGCACTGCATTCTGCGCCCTCTCCGACATCTGGGCGCCCGGACATGGAATGGGTGCCATGGAATCACCGCTTTTTTATTTTCCGGTTGACTTTTCTTCCAGACTATGGTATGATAACTTCATCGTGAGGGAGTAGTTTGCATGCAGAGCGCATGTGGCCTAAGTCAACAACCGGTCATTCTTTGGGTGGCCTGGCTTATCCTGAAAAAACAAGACTCATGTATAGCTCTAGATGGGGCTGTACATGAGTCTCTTTTGTTTTTCTGGGAACTTTCTGGGAAGAATAGAACAAAACAGGAGGGGTATGAATGAACGAATTTCAGAAAAGCTCAACACAGCTGCTGCAGGAGTTCTCTGTAGATGCCGCATCCGGCCTTTCGCCGCAACAGGTGGAGCAGAGCGAACAGCAGTACGGAAAAAACGCATTTACCCGCGCAAAATCCCCGTCATTTTTCAAAAGGGTGCTCGAGTCCTTTAAGGAACCAATGCTCATTCTGCTGCTGGTGGCGGCGTTTATCACCCTTGCGGTCAACATTGTCAACTATGTCACCGAGGGGCACGCTGATTTTGTCGAGGTCGTCGGCATTTTTGTGGCGATTCTGCTCTCGGTGGTCATCACCGTTGTGATGGAGGGGCGCAGCGCCAAGGCGTTTGAGGCGCTCAGCGCGATTACGCGGGACACCAAGGTTAAAGTCATCCGGGATGGAAAAACGCAGTACATTTTGCACGATCAGGTTGTGACAGGCGACATTGTGCTCATCGAGACAGGGGATAAAATTCCCGCCGACGGCCGGCTGATCGAGAGCACCGCGCTGCGCGCGGATGAATCCTCCCTGACTGGGGAGAGTGCACCGGTTGCAAAGGATGCGGACGCGGTGCTCGAGAGTGAAAAAACCCCGGTTGCAGAGCGTATCAACATGCTGTATTCCGGCTGCTTTATCACCGGGGGAAGCGGAAAGATGGTGGTGACAGCGGTCGGCGACGCCACCGAATTCGGCAAAATTGCTCAGGAGCTCTCCTCCACTGCTAAGACCTCGACTCCGCTGCAGGAGAAAATGGCGCGGCTGGGTAAATTCATCGCAGTACTCGGCGCTGCGGTTTCACTCGTCGTCTTCCTTATCCAGCTCATTACCTTCCTCAGCAGTGGGACAGCGAGCTTTGAGACAATCTCCGAAGCGTTTATCACAAGCATTGTCCTCATCGTCGCGTCGGTTCCGGAGGGCCTGCCCACCATCATTGCGATCGCCCTGGCGCTCAACATCATGAAGATGTCCAAGGAAAACGCACTGGTCAAAAAGATGGTGGCGTGCGAGACGATCGGTTCGGTCAACGTCATCTGTTCGGATAAAACCGGGACGCTCACCGAAAACCGCATGACGGTTGTCGAGCTCTACCAGGACGGCAGAGTGGCACAGCCGGAACAGCTCGATAGTCTGCCCATGCTGCGCAACTTCTGCGTCAACTCGACAGCCAACGTCGAATTTGCCGGCCAGCTCAAATTTATCGGCAACCCGACCGAATGCGCCCTGCTCGTCGCCGCGCACAAGGCGGGACAGGACTACCGCACCATCCGCCAGGGGGCGCAGATTGTCCACGCCTATCCCTTCTCTTCCGAAACCAAAAATATGACCACAATCGCCGATGAGGGCGGCGGACATGTCGCCTACACCAAGGGAAGCCCGGAAAAAATCATGGCGATGTGTTCTATCTCAGACGCTAAGCGCGTAGAGATTGAAAAGCTGATCACCTCTTATCAGGAAAAATCGGGGCGCGTCCTCGCCTTTGCACACCGCGCACTGCCAGGCGGCGTGGACTACGAGACCGGCCGGGAGCAGGTGGAGACGGGGATGGAGTATGACGGGTTTGTCGTCATCCAGGACCCGCTGCGCGCCGACGTCAAGGACGCGGTTGAACACTGCCGCGCCGCAGGAATCGACATCAAGATGCTCACCGGCGACAACATTGTCACCGCCCGCGCAATCGCCGGCGATCTCGGCATCCTCGATGAAGAGCACGTCGCGGTGGAGGCAAAAGAGCTTGATCACCTCGACGACGAGCAGCTCGCCGCGATGCTCCCCAAAATCCGGGTGATTGCGCGCAGCACCCCGATCATCAAGATGCGGGTGGTCAACGCCCTCAAGGCGACGGGCAACGTGGTGGCGGTCACCGGGGATGGCATCAACGACGCCCCGGCGATCAAAAACGCCGATGTCGGCATTGCCATGGGCATCTCGGGTACTGAGGTCTCCAAAGAGGCGAGCGACATCGTGCTGCTCGACGACTCGTTTACCACGATTGAAAAAGCGGTCAAGTGGGGCCGCGGCATCTATCAGAATTTCCAGCGATTCATTCAGTTCCAGCTCACCGTCAACCTCTCGTCGGTGCTCGTTGTGCTCGCGTCGATCCTCATCGGATTTAAATCTCCCTTTACCGCGCTCCAACTGCTCTGGATCAACCTGATCATGGACGGCCCGCCGGCGCTCGTGCTTGGCCTAGAACCGATCCGCGGCGATGTGATGAAAAACAAGCCTACTGCCCGCGGCTCCAACATCGTGACCAGAGGGATGATCACCCGCATTCTCTTCAACGGTATCTACATCGGCGCGGTCCTGCTGCTTCAGACGGGATTGAACTTCCTCGGCGGCACACCGGAACAGGCGTCCACCATCATCTTCACCCTCTTTGTCGTCTTTCAGCTCTTTAACGCCTTTAACAGCCGCGAGCTCACCGATGAGAGCGTGCTCAAGAATTTTGCCAACAATAAAATGATGCTGCTCGTGTTCGGCATCACCTTCCTGCTCCAGATCCTAATCGTCCAGTTCGCGGGCCCGGTCTTTTCTACAGTCCCGCTCCCGCTGATGATGTGGGTGAAAATCATCCTGACAGGCCTGACGATCATTCTTGTTTCGGAGCTCTTTAAGTTCATCCGCCGCATCCTGAAAAAAGGATAGGTTTCGGAAGCTGCGCCGGGGATTTCGCCATTCTGCCGGCAAGGCTGTTCCGCGCCTGTTGTGTTGTACCGCAAAGGGAGAACGAAATTTCTGGCAACCCGTTGTGTGCCCAGTGTAGCGGCGCGGGCACTGGCCGGTATCGGGGGCGGTGCTCCCGCAACAAAAGGAGGTCAATCTATGAAACAAGGCGTTCAGAACGTGGTCAAAGGGGCTGCGATCGGCGCATCGCTTCTGGTCCCCGGTGTGAGCGGGGGAACGATGGCGATCATTCTCGGAATTTACGACAAGCTCATTGCCGCAGTGGGCAACCTGTTTAAGGAGCCAAAGAAGAATTTGCTGCTGCTCGGTACAGTCAGCCTGGGGGGAATCGCAGGGGTGCTGCTGTTTGCAAAGCTGCTTCTCTATGTGACCACCACCTACGAGATGCCGATGATGTTTTTGTTCCTCGGCGCGGTGGTCGGCAGTCTGCCCATGCTGTTCGGCAAAGCGCAGATCCGGCGGTTTTCTCCAAAGGTGCTGCTCTATCCCGCCATCGGTCTTGCGCTGGTTCTGTCGCTTGAATTGCTTCCGCCCGACCTGCTTCAAATTGAGCTGGGGCGCAATCCGCTGAGTTATCTCGTGCTGGTCGTCGCGGGGATTGTGCTCGCGGTCGCCCTCGTGCTTCCCGGTATCAGCGTCTCCTACATGCTGTTGATCATGGGCATTTACCAGCAGACTCTCACTGCCATCGAGCAGCTCAACCTGCCGTTTTTGTTTATTCTGGGCATCAGCGTGCTCATCGGTGTTTTTCTGACCACCAAGCTGCTCGAGCGAGCGATGACCAAGCGTTCGCAGGAGACTTTTCTGCTCATCATCGGGTTTGTCATCGGTTCGCTGCGGGATGTGTTTCCCGGATTCCCGACAGGGTGGGAAATTCCGCTCTGTCTTGCGACTTTTTGTGCGGGGTTCGGCGCCATCCTGTTCCTATCCCGTTTTTCAGATTAAGGCCTGAGGCCGCACGCGTGGCTGAAAAGAGCTCGTTGCAACGCCGGCATGTCGATAGCACCGGATTGTGCGGGTTGACAAGGCCGATCCATTTATCATGAAATACATCACCTTTCCCATGAACGCCGTTACACGATATTTTTCCGAGCAATCCTGCGAATTTGTCGCCGGATTGCTCTTTTTATATATAAAGGAAACCACCCGCTGGGCGAGAGGTACAAAAGAAGGCTGCTGGCGATGCTGTAGACGGAAGAAAGCCGTTTGCTAAAAAATAAGGGAGCGGTCTGGCAACTGCATAATAAAAAGCAAAGGGAGGTGATTCAAAGATGAACGACGTAAATAGATGATCAGACACGAGTTGGAATATCAAATATCACAGAGTGTTTGCACCGAAGGATCAACGAAAGGGATTCTATGGAGGAGAGCGAAGAGAAGAAGACACAGCGTGGAAGAATGCGAAAAAGGAGTAGATACAACATCAGCTAGAGGAAGATCAAGTAGGGGAACAACAGACGATGGGGAATCTCTGAGCCGGATTATGGGCGGCAAGGAACGAAACTCTCACGGCTGTCAGACCGTACTTGCGCGACGGGACACGCCTGCTAGTATCAAAGGGCTTTGCCCGTCTATGAAGCCCCCTCAGCTTTGCCGGGGAGTTACTATTTTTGTTGTTACAAAAACCACCGATTATGGCGATGAAGGTAGCTTGCTAACTTTAACTTTGAGCATTGAGCGAAGCGAGCAACTATCCACAAGTTTTCACAGTAGCCTAAACATGTGGATTGAGAGAAATGTTGGTTTACGGGCAACAGGGCAGGTAATGCGAAAGACAGCAGTTTCTCTACGTCTTCAAATGCTTGCCAGTACAATGCCTTCTAGGACTTACTCAAGCCACCAACTTAGCTGGTGATTATGACTGTTCCCGTACACTCACAGGATATCTGTATGGAAATATAGATAAAAAACGGAAAATGTTATTGAAATTTCTTCATAAAAAGTATATAATCTAACTGGGTTTCAATTACTGGTGCGGTGAGAAAGGAGGGGGGCACTGAGCACCATGAAAATCCGAGAAGAATGATAGAACAACAAGGAGGGAACTACATGAAAAAAGGAAGGCGAATGCTCGCATTGCTCCTTTCCCTTGCGCTTATCGTGTCGATGGTGCTGCCCTCGACCAACGCATTTGCGGAGGAAGTCAGTGATGTGATCATTACAAACCTCAAGACAAACGACATGGTGGACCCGGTCGGCGTTGACGTCATCCCGCCCACCTTCAGTTGGCAGATGCAGTCGAATACAGTTGGCCAGAAACAGACTGCTTATTCGATTATGGTTGCAAAAAATCCCGAGTTCACAAACATCGCTTGGGACTCTGGCAAGATCCAGTCTGAGGAGTCGGTCGGCATCAAGTACGATGGCCCGGAGCTGGATGCGATGACCACCTATTACTGGAAAGTCACCGTATGGGACAAAGACGATCAAAAGGTGAGTTCTGAGATTTCCACCTTTGAAACCGGCCTGCTCGGCGACAATGCTTGGGATGGCTCGGAGTGGATCAAAGTCGGTGATTCGACTCAGCCCCCGGCCCCCGAGGGAAAGATCGACTACACCCTGGACTTTGATTTCCAAATTGCAAACGGCGCGGTCGGACCGGTCTTTGAGGCCAAGGACGGCAGCAACTATCTGATGTGGCAGTTCAGCGAGAGTGAGGGTAAGCTCCACTACCGCCCCCACACCAAGAAAAACGGCAATTTTGCCAATATCAAAGACATTGACGTCACCAGCCTTGCAAACGGCTCGGCAAAAGACGCCCAGCATGTACAGATTCGCGTGACCAACGATGCGATCTCCACCTATCTCAACGGAAAACTCGTGGAGGAGCTTTCGGTAAACGCGCTCAACGGGATGGAGCCCGCGGGCGTTGATACCCTTATCGGCTTCCGCTCGAGCACCGGGGAGAACGGATACCTCGACAACATGATCGTCACTGATTACGCGGCGTCTGCCGACGGACAGGTTGTAAAGCAGTACGATTTTGAGTCGGACAACCCGTTCACCGCCGGCCGCATCGAAAATGGCCGCCTGTTCACAACCACTTCGGGCGACGTCACCGGACTCGAAGTAGGCGCAGGCCCTGAAATCACCGACGACCACTATGTTGTCGAAGCGGATATGACCTGCACCACCACTGCGGTCAGCATCCTCTTCAATGCGGTCAACAGCGGCAATTTCTACATGTGGCAGCTCAACACCAAGGATTCCCCCGGTAAGGTAATCTTTAAGCCCCACATCTGGAAGGACGGCAACTACGGAACCTACGACAAGACCCATTTTGTCGATGTCACCGATATCGTCACCCCTGAGGAGCTCAAGACCACTCCGGTTCACATGAAAGTGGACGTCAAAGGGGATCAGATCCTCACCTACCTCAACGACACTCTGATCGATACCTTCCCAGTGGGCGAGGCCAGCGACCAGGGCACTACCGGCATCGCGATCACCCGCGACAGCTATCTCGGTTTCCGTTCGGATGGACAGGAGTACGGCACAGTCGACAACTTCAAAATGACCGACTACACCGATAACAGCGAAGGAATCGTTGTCTACAACTACACCTTTGACGACGAAAACCCCTTCCTCACCGGAAAAGTGGAAAACGGCGCGTTTGTCGTCAGCGGCGTGGGCATCCTGCTTCCCCCGCTCGGCTCCCCGACGTTCCGCAAGGAGTTCACCCCGGCGGGAGAAGTTGTTTCCGCGAAATACTATGTCACCGGCCTCGGCGTCTTTGATGCGTTTATCAACGGCGAACGGGTCGGCGCCCGCCAGGCCGACGGCTCGATGGTTTACGACGAGCTCAAACCGGGGTACACCCAGCCCGCAGACCGGGTATTCTACTATTCCTACGACGTGACCGACCTGCTTGCAGATGGGGCGAACACCCTGACTGCAACCATGTCCACCGGCTGGTGGGGCGGCGCGATCTCGGGCCGTTATGGCTCCAACAGCGCGTATCGCGCAAAACTCGTGCTCCAGTACGCCGACGGTTCGAGCGAGACCATCGGCACCGACACCACCTGGAAAACCGCTCTGCAGGGCCCCGTTATCTCGGGCGACATCTACCAGGGCGAGATCTACAACGGCGGCGCAGATACCTCCTACCGCCTCAACGGCTATGACGACTCCAAGTGGTACTTCGCGAATAAGGACACCCAGTTTAAGGGAGAAATCGTCTCCCAGATCGGCCCGTCCATCCGGGTGCGGGAAGACCTGGAACTCGGCGTCAAATCCGCGACGGTTTACGACGGCGCGGTCAACGAAACCGCGAATCAGTACGGCAACATCAACGTCACCGGCACCTACGGCGCCGATGAATCCTTTACCCTTGCACCCGGCCAGAAGGCGGTCATCGACTTTGGTCAGAACTTTGCGGGCTGGGACGAGATCACGGTGGAAGGCGCCAAGGGCACTGTTATCACAATGCGCCACGGCGAGATGCTCAACGACAACGACGGCCTCAAATCCCGCGGCAACGACGGCCCAGAGGGCAGCATCTACACCGCGAACCTCCGCTCTGCGGCTGCGACTGGCACCTACATCCTGAGCGGTGAGGGAGTGGAGACCTATCACTCCACCCACACCTTCTACGGTTTCCGCTACTCTGAGATTTCCACCACCGCACCGGTCACCATTCACGGCCTGCGCGGCATCGTGGTCACCTCGGTGGCAGAAGACACCGGTACCTTGACGACCTCCAACCAGGACGTCAACCAGCTCATCAGCAACGTCCTGTGGGGACAGTACAGCAACTACCTCAGCGTCCCGACCGACTGCCCGCAGCGCGACGAGCGCCAGGGCTGGACGGCGGACACCCAGGTTTTCTCCACCGCAGCGGCATACAATGCGGATTCCAAGGGCTTCCTCACTAAATTTATGCAGGATATGCGGGACTCCCAGGCGGACAACGGCGCATATCCGGACACCGCGCCCCGCACTGCGTTCGGCGGCACAGGTCAGCTCGGCTGGGCGGACGCCGGCGTCATCGTCCCGTACAACGTCTACAAGATGTACGGCGACAAATCGATCATCGAAGAGAACTACGAGTCCATGCAGAAATTTATGGATGTTTTCATGGCTTCCCAAGGCCCCAAGGGCGGCGGACACAGCTATGGCGACTGGCTCTCGTATGAGGCCAACGACGACGGCGTCAAAGACCTCGTCGGCACCGCGTACTATGCGTGGGATGCCCAGATGATGTCCGAGATGGCGGCTGTCCTCGGCAAAACAGAGGACGCTGAGCGTTACCAACAGCTCTATGAGACCGAAAAGAAATTCTTCCAGGACACCTTTGTCAACGCGGACGGCACCCTCAAGCGCACTGAGCAGACCTGCTACCTGATGGCGCTCAAGATGGACTTGCTCCCGAGCGAAGAGTCCAAGGAAATTGTCAAACAGGCTCTGCTTGACAACATCAAACGCAACGGCAACAAGCTTCAGACCGGCTTCCTCGGCACAGCGACCATCATGCAGACGCTGTCCGACATCGGCGCGACCGACGTCGCCTACCAGCTCCTCCTCCAGCGCGGCAATCCGTCTTGGCTCTATTCGATTGACCAGGGCGCAACCACCATCTGGGAGCGCTGGAACTCCTACACCAAGGAAACCGGATTCGGCGATGTGGGCATGAACTCGTTCAACCACTACTCCTACGGCGCAGTTGCCGAGTGGATGTACGGCTACATGGCGGGCGTCATGTATGATTTCGATCAGCCCGGCTTTAAGCACATCATCCTCCAGCCAACTCCTGATCAGGTGATCAAAACGGTGGACTGCTCTTACAACTCCGCCTATGGCACCATCGTGAGCAACTGGAGCTATGAAAACGGTAACTTCCTCTACGACGCGACGGTTCCGGCCAACACCACAGCCACGGTTTACCTCCCGGTTGAGGATGATTCCACCGTCACCGTGAACGGAAAAGCCCCGGAACAGCTCACCACCGAAGCGGACGGCATCCGCTATGTCGAAACCAAGGACGGCAGGGCAGTCTTTGAGGCGGTCGCAGGATCCTATAGCTTTGCGGCTACCGTCACCGAATACTGCTTCATCAACCTCACCAATGCGGACACTGCCATTCCCTGCAACATCAGTATCAACGGCGGTGAGTTCCAGAGCATGCCTTCCATCATCAAGACCGAAGCGGGTCAGCCCATCACCATCAAGGCGGTTCCGGTCAACGATGTGGACTACCTCTTTGCGGATTGGACAGGTGATGTTGCTTCTGAGGACGCTGAGATTACCTTAACGCCCACAGCCGACATGAACCTGACAATCAACTTCAAATGGATCGGCTATGACAACCTCGCACAGAACAAAAACGTCACCAGTAACAGCATCTACAACAGTGGTGCCACCTGGCAGCTGAGCAACCTCGTCGACGGCGTGCTCAACCACCTCGGTGGGAACAACGGTTACACCAGCAATTCTTACAACAGCCCCGACGTGTCCAACGATCCGATTTGGGTTACAGTGGACCTTGGCGAAGTGACGAGCTTCAACCAGGTGAAACTCTATCCGAGAACCGATACCTTGACTGGAGAGGGAACCACCCTCAATTTCCCGGTTCACTATCAGATCAATGTCAGCGATGACGGCACAAACTTCACCACCATCTATGAAACAAAGGATCAGAAGGCGCCTCTTTGGGAACCTGCTGTCATCCTGTTTGACGAGATGCAGAGCGCAAAATATGTCCAGATCAAAGTCTTTACCCTTGGCGACCGCGACGTGGCAGGAAGCGACATGTACCGCTTCCAGCTCTCGGAATTCGGCATCTACGATACCACCCCGCCTGCTCCTCCGGTGGACAAAACCGAGCTCAATGAAGTGATTGCGGAAGCAGCGGACTACGAAGGCAAAGAAGCGGATTACACTGCAGACAGCTGGAAGGTATTCAGCGATGCTCTTGCAGAGGCAAACCGTGTGGCAGATGATGAAACCGCTGATCAGGCGGCAGTCAACACTGCGGCGCAGGCGCTGCGGGATGCAATTGACCAGCTGACCCCGGCTCCTCCGAAACCTCCGGTGGACACCAATAAGACAATTCTCAACAAGGTGATCGAAAAAGCAGAGGCGCTGCTCGACACCGATGAGTTC
>EQ973344.1:1336320-1367326 GCA_000158655.1 [Clostridium] methylpentosum DSM 5476 | reverse complement strand
TGCTCTTGCCGACGGAACACCAAAAAGGCGCCAGCGAGAAAGCTGGCGCCTTTTGCTGTCTCAGCTACCGATCAGCTATATACGACAGGAGAAAAGATCCTATAGATGATTGTCTTAGAGTCTGATCAACTGGGAATTTTTAATCAAATTACAACTGTAAACTCCTGACTGAACGAGAGGTACTGAGAATTTTCACTGGGCACACCGCTTTTTCAATTGCCTCTGTAAAGTACAGACCAAAAGCGAGAGCTTTTCCGCAATTAGAGAAGCCTGCTGATCCCCAAAGTACTCTTTGTGGAAAGGGGGTTTTTGGAAACCACTATCCACCTAAATTGAATTGACAAACCGTCCAAAAAAGTGTAAAATTTAAACATAATCTATGGGAGACGCGGGGGCGTGTCCCTGCGTTTTCACCATGAGGAGGAGAAGATATTTTGAAAAACAAACAAATCAGGAAGCTGCTGAGCGTCCTGCTTGCCGCCACGATGGCTGCAAGTGCAACGGCTACGGTTTGGGGGGCCAATTCTGCACCGCAAAATGCATTGCCGGCAGCAACCGACGTCGCAGCAGCGTCCACCATGGACAAACACGGCGTGACCACCGACCTAGTTGTCAAAGCCGACAACAACACGGGAATTGGTTACGACATCGACGGCTATCGAGTAGACAAAAACGGGGTGCGCTACATCTACCTGTTCCTTTCGAGCAAGGCGGACATGAGCGCTGTCAACGTGACCTTTTCGGACGGTTCCACCGATACCCTCGATCTCACAAGCCCGATCGACTGCAATTTTGACAGCGGCAAATACCGCATTGTCGCAATGCAGTCTGACCTGCCCACCCTTTACCTCAACATCGATGAGTCCAAGGGGACCATCGACGCGATGAACAGCGACCCCAACCACGACACCAAGTGCAAGGCTGAAATGCTCCTGGACGTACCAGACAAGCTGGTGGAGCAAAACGGATGGGAATCGAGCTATGTGAGTTCCGACGTCACGGTCAAAGGCAGGGGAAACACTACCTGGGGTCTCCCGAAAAAGCCCTATCAGATCAAGCTCGACTCCAAGCAGGACATCCTCGGCATGGGCAAAAACAAAACCTGGGTGCTGCTCGCCAACTACGGCGACCGCTCCCTGATCCGCAACAAGATCGCTTATGACCTCGCCAACGACCTTGGTATGGACTATTCGCCCCAATCTCAGTTTGTCGATGTCTTCATGAACGGCCAGTACCTTGGCAATTACCAGCTCTCAGAAAAAACTGAAGTGGGCACCAACCGGGTTGAGATCAACGACTTGGAAGACGACACCTCCGGCGAGATCACCGGCGGCTATCTGCTTGAATATGACCGGCTCGCCTATTCTGAAGCGACCTGGATCACCGGCAGCCAGACCCATATGCCGATCACCGTCAAGAGCCCTGAATTTGCAACTCCGGAGCAAAAGGCATACATTCAGGAATACGTCAACGACATGGAAAACGCGATTTTCGGGGAAAACGGCTTCAATGACAAGGGGAAGCATTACACCGAATACATCGACGCCGCTTCGTTTGACAAGCTCTACTGGGTCAATGAAATCGTCAAAAATGGCGACTACAGCTACGGCAGCACCTATATGTATAAAGACAAGGACAAAAGTCCTGAGGAGCCGAGCCTGATGTACGGCGGTCCGGTGTGGGACTTTGACATCGCCATGGCCAATGCGGTGGCAAACGCCGGCGCGACAACCCCGGATCGTCAGCAAAACCTCGCGAGCCCAGAGGGCTGGTGGCTGCGTACAACGGCTGACGGCATCGCGAGCGAGTTGTTTATGCACCAGGATTACCGCGAGCTCAACAAGGAGATGTATGAGACCACTGTCCGTCCGCTGCTGCAGGCGCTTCCGCAAAAGGCGGAGGAATACGCTGCGCAGATCCGTTCCTCTGCGGATATGAACTTTGTCCGCTGGGATGTGCTCGAGCACGGACACCAGTGGGCGACGCCCAACACCGCCACCACCTATGACGGAGAGGTTGCCTTTGTCAAGGATTATCTCCAAAAACGCGCCAATTGGATTGATTGGGCAATGGGGGATGAGCATTTCCTCGACGGAGAGGGAACACAGGAGAATCCCTACCTCATCCGGACAGAAGAGGATCTGACGCTCCTCTCAAGCTCCTTCAAAGAGGGCAGCCCGTATGCAGGCGCATATTTTAAACAGACCAACGACATTGACCTCGAAAACCAGGAGTGGAGCCCGATCGGCACCTTCTCTAAGCCGTTCACCGGCGTCTATGACGGCGGCGGCTACAGCATTCAAAACCTCAAAATCACCTCGATCAACAGCACCTCTGAGGCGGCCGGGTTCTTCGGCGTAATCAAAAATGCGACAGTGCAAAACCTGCGGGTGGAGAGTGGCACAGTCAACGTGACCGCCCAGGATGCGGCGGCTGTGGTCGGCCGGATGAGCGACAGTAAGGTGCTCAACTGCTCCAACAGCGCGAGCGTCACCAACAACGCGAGTTCCGGCCATCAGATGACCGGCGGTGTTGTCGGACACGCAGTCTCACCTACCACCAACAGCATCGTCAACTGTTACAACACCGGGACAATTTCCGCTCCCAATGCAGTCGGCGGAGCAAGCTGCCGCGGCGTCGGCGGCGTGGCTGGTCACATTTCGGGCACCACTCCGCTCGTCAACTGCTACAACACCGGCAAGGTGACCGCGGCCTTTGGCCTGAACGGATACATCGGCGGCGTGGTCGGCGAACAGTCGAGCACCGCTTCTGAGGTCAAGGACTGCTACTGGGTGACCGATGGGGAAAACGGCATTGCCCAGGGCAAGGGCGCCCAGCAGAGCTCGGCCAGCGGCGAGGGCACCAAATACAGCGCGACCGGCATGACCGCCGCCCAGATGGCGGAGGAATCGTTTGTGCAGACCCTCAACAACGGGCGCGAGGCGGCAGCGACAGCTGCGGGCGTTGACCTGTTCCAGATTTCCCCCTGGAGCTTTGGGGACGGCTCTCCGGTTCTGACCCCGGAACAGGATGTTCCGGCGATCACTGTAGTCGGCCTGCTCGAAACCCTCAACGTCGACAACGGCACTGAATTTTCCGCTCTCCCCCTCCCCACAACAGTTCAGGTATCGCTGAGCAACAACAAGACTATGGATGTCCCCGTCACCTGGGCAGAGGGCAACTATGACAGCGCCACTCAGGGCAGCTACACCCTGACCGGCACCATCGAGGAGTCCGATCTTTACACCAATCCGCAAAACCTCACCGCCTCTATCACCGTCAACGTCAGCGCACCGGCTCTGCCGTCTCTGGTGAGCATCACAAGCCCTGCCCCCAAGACGGTGGAATACGGTACGGTCTATGATGCACTCGGGCTTCCGGCGGGTGTGATGATCACCCTGAGCAACGGAAAATCCACGGTCCACAACGTCAACTGGACCGGGCACTACGATGGAAATACCCCCGGAACCTATACCCTGACCGGCGTGCTTGAGGCGATCGGCACCTTCACCAATCCGCAGAACCTCACCGCATCGGTCACCATCACCGTCAAGGAAAAACCTGTCGAAATTCCCACTGTGACCTCTGTGGAAACCCTCGAACCCATCACAGTGGAATATGGCACTCCATTTGATTCCCTCGATCTTCCTGTCGGCGTAACGGTCGGCCTCAGCGACGGCACAACCGGACTTGCCACTGTAAAATGGTCGGGAGACTATGACGGCAATGCACCGGGAACCTATACATTGACTGGAACCCTCGATGAAGTACAGCAATTCACCAACCCGCAGGGACTGGTTGCCTCGGTCAGCGTCACGGTAAAAGAACAGGTTGTCGAAACCCCGTCGATTGAATCGGTGGGCACCCTGACGGCCAAAACAGTCGCTTTTGGCACCCCGTTTGACGCCCTCTCCCTCCCGTCCACCGTTGCGGTTGTTTTGAGCAACCAAGAGACGGTACAGGCGAATGTAATTTGGTCAGCAGAGGGATACCTTGCAGACCAGGCGGGCAGCTATACCCTGACCGGAATGATCGCCGATTCGGATCAGTTCACCAATCCAAACAATCTGACTGCTTCAGTCCGCGTAACAGTTCTGGCAGAGACCCAGCCCACCGACGTGAACAAGTCGGTCCTGAAAACAGTGCTTGACTACGCTCAAGCTGCAATGGCGGGCGAAGAGTACGTGGGTGCGATCACAAGCGTCCAAAAGAGCTTTGCTGCAGCGTATGATCACGCACTGGCGGTCTATGATAATTCTGATGCAACACAGAGTGAAATCGACGCGGCATGGATCGCACTGATGAGCGAAATTCACAAGCTCGGCTTCCAGCGCGGGGATGAGGCCCAGCTCGAAACCCTGGTGGCTCAGGCGCTGGGACTTGACCTGTCACAGTATGTTGCAGCCGGTCAGCCGGAGTTCACCGCCGCCCTCACCGCCGCCCAGGAGCTTCTCGCCACCGGCGACGCAATGCAGGATGAAATCGACGCGGCGGTTGACGCGCTCCTCGATGCCATGCTCAACCTTCGATACAAAGCGGATAAAGCACTGCTCGGACAGACCCTCAGCCAGGCGTATTCTATCAACCTGTCTGAATTTACCCCGTTGAGCGTTGAGGCCTTTAACAGTGCCAAACAGGCTGCGGAAGAGGTCTATCAAGATGCTTCCCTCAGTGTTGAGGACCAGGCAAAAGTTGACGCAGCTCAGAGAGCACTCGCAGCGGCGGTCAGCGGTCTGATACCCGTTTCGGGAGACCCGGCTGCAGCGGCAAAGGCATCTTCCCCCAAAACAGGGGAGGCAGGCATGGGACTTGCCACGGCAGCCCTGCTCGCAGGCAGCTCGTTTGTGCTGATGAACCGGAAAAAACGTAGAAAATAAAGCTGATGAGGCAGAGTAATCACTTGTAGGAAAGAAACCGCCTGCTGTCACCCCATTTCTGCTGGGAGACAACGGGCGGTTTTCCTGTTTCGTGTGGGGTAAGGATAGGGACAGCTGTAATGCGAATCCAGCTGTGTTTGCATGTGTTGAAGCTGAAAGGATTCGCATGAAATCGACAAATTTGTATATATCTTGATGAATTATCCGATTGGTATAATTTTTACCTGCATCGGCAAAAGAAATGCCGACAGTTCAATGCGATACAGGTTCAATTGTATCACTCTTTGACCCATTTTATAAAGTTTTGTCAGGGTATTTTGAGTCCGATCTGTGAGCAGAGTCCCACGCTTTTACATCGTTGGACTCTTTACCGACAAGACTGATTGAAACATATTTTCCACAAGATTGTATATAGTTCTATTTATTATCCTAATTGTATACAGCGTGACTGCTTTTTCCTTTCTTTTCGCGTGAATCGGCTCCAGTCAGAAACGGACAGATGGTGCAGAGCCAGTTGTCTCGGCGGCGCGCACAACAAAACAGATTGACAGCAAAGGGGAAGTTCAGGAACAAGGGATTGCTCTTGTCTTGTTTTGGGGCTGCTGTAGCTGTTTTTTCAAATAGGCAGTTTCGCTACACTGTAAATGGGGGCTTCCCATTTTCCATTTTGACTGGGTGCAGCAACAACAAATGATTCAGGAGGGTATGATGCGGCATACAATGATGATACGGGAAATCAAGTCGGGAGAGCTTGAAATTTTGGAGGACCTGCTCTATGAAGCAATATTTCAGCCCGACCCAATACAGCGCCTCCCGCGGGAGGTGATTCACCGACCTGAGCTCCGCGCCTATATTGAAGATTGGGGCAGATCGGATGACCTCTGTCTTGTCGCAGAATTGGATGGAAGAATTGTCGGAGGCGTGTGGACTAGGGTGTTTTCAGAGACCTTTCAGGGTTACGGCTGGTTAGACCATGCGACCCCTGAACTGGCGATCTCGCTGTTTGAAGAATACCGTGGACAGGGAATTGGGACTCGTCTTCTTCAGGAAATGCTCCAGCTTTTGAGGCAGCGCGGATACAGCAGGGTATCGCTGAGCGTTTCCAAACAGAACCGCGCGGTTCGATTGTACCGCGACATTGGCTTTGAGGTTGTCAGGGAGGAGCAGGGGGAATACTTGATGCAGCTTTGGTTGCGGGAGATGTAACGACATTAAGCGCTTTCGTGGTGGATAAAAGTTTGAAGGGCTAAACCGAGAAAAGCGGGCTAAACGCAATTGTCCGTTTGTCTGTGACGCCTTTCCAATCTAGGGGAACAGTACAGGCATCCCTGCTGGGATTAGCAGTTCATCCAGTGCTTCGAGGATGGAGAAGGTTTCACACAGGCACATCACTGTATTCGCCGTTCATAGGGCAATCCCCTTTCCCTATAAGATTGTTTTGATCACAAGAATGGATGCAAAAGTGATCAAAAAAGCCACTGCCCACAATGCCAGCGGGCCAAAAGAAATCATTTTAAAAACTGTGACTTGTGCTAGGCAATCGAAAAAAGAAAATGCTGTGCACAAGGTTGGATGCTCACATAACAGTTAGGCTCCGATTGGAATTGTTCGGCGCCCAGTGGGCGCGTAGCCTTTGCCAAAGAGGACGATCTGAGAGTTGGGGAGATGCCACCAACAAGCTTTTCTATTTATTGTGCAAACCATCCAACTTGACAAGTTTGTTAAGGGTCCCTATAATAGAACCAGATACCCCTTATTGCTTTGGAGGTGAAAAAATGAAGCAGTGTATGGATTCGGATAACCTACACCGTAGACTGAAAAAGATAATCGGACAGGTACAGGCAATTGACCGCATGATAGATGAGGATGTTCCCTGTGAAGATGTTTTGTCACAGATCAATGCTGCCAAATCGGCCTTGCATGGCTGCGGAAAAGTTGTGCTGGAAGGACATATCAAACATTGCGTCCGGGATGGAATCGAACACGGCGATGCAGATAAAACGATTGAAAGTTTTACAAAAGCGGTAGAGCGTTTTTCAAATATGACATGATGGCGGCTTGCCGTATTTTATAAAGTGAAGCTCATGTATAGTTTCTTACTATGCATGGGCTTTTTTAATACTACTGCGTTAATTTCAGCAATGCACTTGACAACCTATACCCCTATATGTATAATAAATATTAACCTATACCCCTTATGGTATAATAGGAGGGATTTTATGAGGCAATTTTTGAGAAAACTAGAGCATGTGCTGGAGCTCGGCGGAATAAAAAAGGACATCACACTGCTTGTCATATCCGGCATTGCTTTAATCATCAGCTTATTTGATTTGCTGCACCTACCGTTTCACGCTGCTTGGGTGGCAATCATTCTCTGCGGGATTCCGATTCTTCTCGAGGCGATCATTGGCCTTGTGACCGCCTTTGACATTAAGGCAGATGTGCTGGTTTCTCTGGCACTGATTGCTTCGATTTGTATTGGGGAGGATTTTGCTGCAGGAGAAGTGGCGTTTATCATGCAGCTGGGCGCCTTGTTGGAGGATCTCACCGTCGCAAAAGCTCGCGCCGGAATTGAAAAGCTGGTTCACTTGACACCACAGACGGCAAGAGTGGTTACCCGTGGGGCAGAAAAAACCATACCCGCTGAACAGGTTCAGATCAACGACTTGTTGCGCGTCCTTCCCGGAGAGACCGTTCCGGTAGATGGCATTATCACATCGGGGCAGACTTCGATCAATCAGGCCGTTATGACAGGCGAGTCGCTGCCGGTAGATAAGACCGTAGGGGATGAGGTCTCTTCCGGTACAGTCAATCAGTTCGGTGTTTTTGAGATGAAGGCAACAAAAGTCGGAGAGGACAGTTCCATTCAGCGGATGATTAAGCTGGTGCAGTCTGCTGATGCGAACAAGGCGAAGATCGTCGGCCTTGCCGACCGATGGGCCACATGGATTGTTGTAATTGCCTTGACCGCCGCCGCACTTACATGGCTTATTACCGGTGAGATCATTCGCGCAGTTACGATTCTTGTTGTATTTTGCCCGTGTGCGTTGGTGCTGGCGACGCCTACAGCTATTATGGCGGCTATTGGGAACGCGACAAAACACGGCTTCCTCGTCCGGGAAGGCGACGCCTTAGAGCGCCTTGCAAAGGTATCTAAAATCACCTTTGATAAAACAGGCACGCTCACTTATGGAACACCGAAGGTCACAGCTGTGGAAACTGTGTCCAGCTACACAAAGGACGATATTTTTGCTTTGACTGCGGCAGCAGAGCAGTTTTCAGAACATCCTCTCGGCAAAGCAATCGTCAAATGCTATGGCAGCAAACCACTGACAGCGGAAAACTTTAAGATGATCCCCGGCGAGGGTGTTACGGCATCGGTGGAAGGGAAGCAGATCAAAGCAGGTAATTTGAAACTGATTTACAGAAATGACAGCTTGCAGCTTCCACATTCTTTCGCGGCCGCAACAGGAAAATATCTGAATGAGGGCAGCACCGTTATTTACGTTGCGGTAGATGACACCTTAGCCGGTTATATTGTGCTATCTGACACCGTCCGGAAAGAAAGCAGGCAGATGATTGAAGCGTTAGGTGAGATTGGCGTTCAGCCGGTCCTTCTTACTGGCGACAATCAAAACGCTGCCGCCGCGATTGCAAAGCAGTTGCGGATTGAAAAGGTACACGCGAACTGTTTGCCGGAGGATAAGCTCAAATGGATTGCCTCTTACCAGGAAAAGAAGGAGGCGGTCTGCATGATCGGGGATGGCGTCAACGATGCTCTAGCATTGAAGACTGCTGATGTTGGGATTGCAATGGGTGGTGTCGGCAGTGACATTGCTGTGGATGCGGCGGATATTGCGCTAGTAGACGATGAAGTAAAAGAGCTCCCTCATTTGCTGGCTCTTTCCAAACGGATGATGACCACGATTAAGTTGAATCTGACCTTTTCTATGGCGCTCAATTTTCTTGCAATTGCCCTGGCGATTACGGGCATTTTGAATCCCGTTTTCGGCGCGTTGGTCCATAATGCAGGATCTGTTGTGGTTATCATCAATTCTGCACTGCTTTTGAAGTGGAGAAAAATGTGAATTAGAAAAACAAATAGGGCAGAAACACACTCTGATTCTCTTGTGCTTTGATCTATTGGAAACAACTCAACGGTGTTACAGATTGCGGCGATCTGTCGATTGAATCGCTGGGACTGGTTTAGGGGGAACATAGAAAGATAAGCCTCCTATTTTGTCAGCGTTTATTTTTCACAACATCAGTCTCATTATGCCGACAGGGCTGGAGAAGTACGGCAATTGCTTCGCACTTCTCCAGCCCTGTTCGGTAGGATGTCTGATTATACAGGAGCGTATCCTGAGCATTTAAATTGCGGCGTTCATTGTCCCCTGTGACAAGGGTAAATCAACCGCATCTCTACAGTGGACAGCCGGGCTGCGGACGGATTAAAAGTCGTACTGTTCGCCGTAGCCGTAGTGTTCCACCACATAGTCAATATCTTTATCACCGCGGCCGCTGAGGCAGACCAGGATGGAACCGGTTTTCATCTCTTTTGCCTTTTTCATTGCCCAGGCGACCGCATGGGAACTTTCTACTGCTGGGATGATTCCCTCATAGCGGGAGAGCTTGAAGAAGGCGTCGATTGCCTCTTCATCGGTGCAGACGTCGTACTGAACCCGCCCGAGATCGCGCAGAAATGCGTGTTCCGGACCGACAGAAGGATAGTCAAGGCCGCTTGCAATCGAGTAAACAGGAGCGGGTTCCCCCTTGTCATCCTTGAGCATAATGCTGTCAAAGCCGTGCATGACTCCCTCCTCGCCAAAGGTCATTGAGGCTGCATGGTCACCGATTTTTTCCCCGCGGCCGAGCGGCTCAACGCCGACGATTTCCACCGGGTCATCGAGGAAGGGGATAAACATTCCCGCCGCATTGCTGCCCCCGCCGACGCAGGCGCACACGACATCGGGAAACATCCCGGTCATCTCTGAGAACTGTTCCCGCGCCTCGTAGCCGACGACCGACTGAAAATCGCGCACCATCAGGGGGAACGGGTGCGGGCCGAGCGCCGATCCGATGCAGTAGATCGAATCTTTATAATTTTTTGCATAGGATTCAAATGCCGAGTCAACCGCCTCTTTCAGGGTCTTGAGCCCTTTGGAAACCGGGACGACTTTTGCCCCGAGAATCTTCATTCGGGTGACGTTGGGAGCCTGCTTGGCGATGTCGACCTCACCCATGTGAATCTCGCACTCCAGGCCGAAAAATGCGGCAGCCGTTGCGAGCGCGACCCCGTGCTGGCCAGCGCCGGTCTCAGCAATCAGACGTTTTTTGCCCATGAACTTTGCAAGGAGTCCCTCTCCCATGCAGTGGTTGAGCTTATGCGCACCGGTGTGATTGAGATCCTCCCGTTTGAGGTAGATCTGACAGTTGCCAATCTTGTTGGACAGGCGTTCACAGTGGTACACTGGGGTTGGGCGGCCCTGAAACTCCTTGCGGATTCTGCGCAGCTCACTGATGAACTGGGATGAATGGCAGATGGTCTGGTATGCGTTGGAAATCTCTTCAAAGGCGGGCTTGAGCTCTTCAGTCAGATAGGCGCCGCCATAGGGTCCAAACCGGCCGTTTTCGTCCGGATACTGTTTTAAATAGGTTTTATAATCCATAAAAAGATACGCCTCCAATAGAATCATTTTGTTTAGAACCATCATATCATAGAATCCCTCTTTTTTCAAATAAAATCTTCCGTTCAAGGGCGGTTCGCCAGGGTGAATTCTACCCTAGGCCAACGCGAATTTTTCCTGGATTTAACAGAGGGACGGCGGTTTTTTCAGATCTGTGCGGTATGATAGATGGAAAAACGGAGGGAGCGATTGAATGGAGTTTACACTTGAGCAGAGGGAAAATTATGCGGGCCGGTGCTCAGACCGGCGCAGTTCCATCGAGTTTGGATACTATACCCGGAGGCAGATGCGCGCGCTGTATCCCAGCGGGGGCTATGCGGTATCCGGAGAGGTTGGATTTGTGGGAAAAAATCCGATCGGGACTGCGGAAACATCGGCCGGCAAGCTTCCGGTCTATGCTGCCGGAAGTCACAACCCATGGACGCACAGTGTCCGGGGATATGTCGCGGCAGAGGGAGATCGATTTCTCGGGGTGGTCAAAAATGTGCTTGTCATCCGCGTGCTGCTCGTGCTGGTAGTGCTCGCAGTGGTTTCTGTGTCAATATTTGCGGCAGTCAATTGGAACGGCGGCCAGGGGACTGCGCCAACCAATGGATTGGAAATTGACCCGGGAGCCAGCGACTGGAACGAGTCAAGCCTTACCAATAGAGGAGGAGCGAGCAAGGGAATTGCCGTACCGGGGTATCCCTCTATTTCGATTGCCGCCAACACCAGAGAGGTGCAGATTTCACTGCTGAACCCCGAGGAAAATCCCTGCTATTTTACCTTTGAACTGGTCTTGCAAGAAACCGGGGAGAGCCTGTACACTTCCCAGGCCGTGCCCCCCGGCCAAGCGATCCGGGAGGTTACGCTGAGTCGGGGCCTGCCTGCCGGAGAGTATCCTGCGACGATTCGGATTACCACCAACGCGCTGGACGACCAGACCCCGATGAATGGGGCAAACGTCGAAACCAAGCTGATTGTGAGCTAAACAGCTTTTTTGCATCCAACTGGTGGAGAGAAACACCCGATAAAAATTCCCTAGTTATAGTGTGAACTGCCCCCATTGTTAGACAAGTATAGCATTCTTGCCTAACAATGGGGGCTTTTATTTATCTCTTCCAGCATGACAAATCCCTTGGTTCTGCCATGGATAAATAAAAGGCCTTGGCAAATAAAAACTGCAAGCTTTACAATCGAGAAGGTTTGGCAACCGCATCACAAAAGAGCAAGGAGGTTTTATACAAGGTGAAAAATGGAGTAAAGTGTACAGCTCATTCCGGCTACCGATGTGAATACCATGTGGGATTTGCGCCAAAGTACCGGAGGAAGGTCATATACAAAACAGTGCGCCGTGATAGCATCGAGACTATAAAAAAGCGGTGTCAGGAGATGAAAGTGGAAATCATAGAGGGTGAGGCGTGCCCGGACCACATCCATCTTCTAGTGAGTATCCCGCCGCAGATGAGTGTATCACATTTATGGGAACACTCAAGAACAAAAGCGCGCTGATGATCTTGGACAGTCACGCGAACTCAAAGTAAAAGTGGGTGAGTAGGAACTTTTAGTGTCAAGGGTATTTTGTGGATACGGCAGGAAAAATGCAAAGATGATCTAAGAGTACAATCAAAACCAGTTAGAAAATGATTTGGCAAGTGATCAAATCTCCCTCAAGGAATATATGGATCCGTTTACGGGTAGCAAGAGGTAGTAGGCAAAAGAAAACAGCCGCTTTTAGCGGCTGCCTGGAATAGTGATGCGTTGACACCCGTTCAGTACCTCTTCCAGGGGTTAGCAAGTTCTGATCCCTCTGGGAGCTGAACAAACCACTTGTTTAGCAGTGGTTTTGATTCACAGCTTTAGCCAGTGGAGTACGGAGGAATATTTGGTGTTCCGAAAAACAGAGTCGTGCGAAACAGAAAACCACCTGCTATGCGGGTGGAGTAAGAAGTGGTTATAGCACAGAAATCACCTTTGCGTTAGGATAGAGTTGTTCCAGCTACGATATAACGAAAGGAAAGGTAATTTTATGGCGAACAAGACAAATAGCATGGCACATACGAAGTGGATGTGCCATGCTATTTGTCTTTACTCCTAAGGAAAGATGAAAAGCAATTTTGAATCAATACAAAGAAAGTATAGGTGATATTATAAAGCAGCTGTGTGCGTACAAGGGAGTGGAGAATATAGAAGGGCATTAAATGTCTGAACATGAGTGTGTCAAGCTTAAAGGGATATCTGAAAGGGAAAAGCGCTTTGATGATATTTGATAAACACGCAAATCTGAAGTACAAATACGGGAACCGGCAGTTCTGGGGGGAGGGATCCTACGTCAGCAAGGAAGATTTGAATGAGGCAACCATAAAGAAGTTATATCCAAGACCAGGAGAAAAGTGATATTATGCAGGATATGTTGAGCGAGAAGGAATACAAGAACCCCTTCAAGGGGTAGCCGGTATTAGGAACGCCTTTGAAGGGCAGCGGCGAGTCAAGGGCGTGGTGGCTTGAACAAAGTGAAAGCCAGCGTCTTTAGGCGCTGGCCGGTCACAGAGGCTTATCGCCGCTGAGCAAACCGCCCGTTTGACGAGGGTTATGATTATGGAAACCACCGGCTCTGCCGGTGGAGGTATCCCGTAAAAAACTTTCACTTTAAGGATTGAACGAAGCGAGCTGCTAACAGGAAACTTTCAATAATAGATAGTTTCCGCTAGAACGGCAATCGCCCGTTTACGGGCTGTAGGGCAAGTGTTGCAAGCGAAATGAATTTCAAGATACTCTTCGGTAATAGGCCCTTATGGGATCAACTCAAGCCATCGGTTTAGCCGGTGGAGGTAGCTTATTAGCTTTAGCTTCAAGCATCGAGCGAATCGAGCCGCTATCCACAAGTTTTTACATTAACTTAATGCGGATTGAGAAAAATGCCGTTTACGGGCAGCAGAGCAAGTAATGCGAAACACCAGCAGTTTTAGTGCGTCTTTCGGTGCTTGCCAGCACAATCCCCTTCTTAGGCTTACTCAAACAACCAGTTTAGCTGGTGGTCATGACTCAAATCTCAATTTCTGCGCACCCCATGAATAGCCCGTACGCTACTACACTGTGTCCGCCCTTGTGGACTCATCTGCACCAAAGAGGCTGTGATCATTTTGAACCAATCAGGCCAGCTGGGTGATCGAAATTTCTCCCTGAGTGCTGACCCAGTCGGCGTGAAAATCGTCCACTGCCTTGCCAATGGCTGCCATTCCAAACGCCTCGTGCAGCAGCGCGGGCTGAACAGTTGCGGTGTGCGCCCCGGCCAGCAGCGCCGCTGTGACCTGGGCGATATTTTTAAAGCTCGCCGCCAGGATTTTGGTGTCCGCCCCCGTCTCGTCTATTATTTGACGAAATGCCGCAATGCTGCCGCGCGAATCGATATCGAGGTTTTCCATCCGGTTGTAGTAGGGTGCGATAAAATCCGCACCCGCCGCGATCGCCATCATCCCCTGAATTTTGCTGTAAATCGCTGTTGCCGTCACATGGACTCCCTCCGACTTGAGCGCGCGCATCGCTCGGAGCCCCTCCTCAGTGGTGGGTACCTTGATGTATACCTCGCTGTCCACCCGGTTGAGAATGGCGTGCGCCTCGTCCAAAATTCCCTGGTACTGCTCCGCAATGACCTGAATGTGCAGCGTCCGCTCCATGCCGATGAGGGAACGGACTTTTTTCATGTGTTCAAAAAAGTCGATTTTCCCCTCCGCCTTGAGGATGCTCGGATTGCTCGTCACGCCGGTGATCGGAAAACACTGGCTATACCGCTCGATGTCAGCGAGGTTTGCGCTGTCAAATAAAAATTCCATAGGATTTACCTCCTCAACAAAATAAAATGGTCTCTATCTAGGGAAGCGCTGGTTCAATCCGGCGTACAGACTGAGAGGATTGAGATAATTCAAGAAAAAAGGCGGATGAATACCACCCATTTTTGACGTAGATACACTCAAAATTCGTCCGCAGGATGTGCGCCGAGCCGTCAGGCGCGATGTATTCAACAGTTCCCTAAATCAACTCCAGCTGGTAGCTTTCAAGCTTTTCTTTGATTTCTTTGGTGGGCGCGCCTTCGGTGACAATTCCCTGAAAATCGTCGAGTGTTGCATACTGAAAGTTCCCGTCTGCGCGGAATTTGCTGTTTTCCGAGAGCAGATAGCAGCGTCTGCTCAGGCCGACCACCGCTTTTTTGGTGAAGCCGTCTTCCGGCATATAGGTAAAGACGGCGTTTTCATAGACGTCCACTCCAACCGTGCCGAGAAACGCCGCATCATACCGCATGTGGGAGAGGATGTCGATCGACATACTGCCGACAAACCCGTTGTTTTTTCGGTTGAGCACCCCACCGATAAAGGTCAGGTCCACCGCACAGGGAGTAGAAAGCACCTGCATGACCTGCACCATATTGGTGAACACCGAAACCCTGCGGTTGTCCCGTACCAGGAGCTTGGCAAGCTCAATGTTGGAGGTGGAGATATCGAGAAAAATCACCTCGCCGTCCCGGATGAGGCGCAGGGCTTTTTCGGCGATCTGCTGCTTGGCGGCGACACCGATCTCACTGCGCTGGGCGACAAAGCCCTGGTGGGTGTTGACCCGGCTGATCACCGCACCACCGTACGCCCGCTTGAGCAGCCCCCTCTTTTCGAGCGAGGCGAGATCTTTTCGGATACAGTCCTCAGTGACCTGAAACTGTTCACTCAGTTCTTTGACAAGAACCTTTCCGTTTTGTGCAAGTAGAGAAAGAATCGCCTCCTGCCGTTCCTGTACAAACATCTGCATCCCTCCTATTTCTGTGATTTGACAGCTTTATCCTAGCAGATTTTCGTATGAATGTCAATACAAAACAATAATAAAAAATACTTACTAAAAATTATTTTAAATTATTGTTTATTATTTCAGTTGACTTTGTATCCTTCCCTTGGTATGATAAAGACAAATTCACCAACGGGAGGAACGCATATGGCAGGCTATCTCATCGCGCACGATTTAGGGACAACTGGAAACAAGGCAACCCTCTTCACTACCGACGGGGCGCTGGTGGACAGCATCACCTATCCCTATCAAACACATTTTTTTAACGACATCTGCGCAGAACAAAACCCGCTCGACTGGTGGAAGGCGGTCTGTGAATCGACTGCCCGCCTGCTTCAAGGCCGAGACAACCGGCTTGTGCGGGGCATGGCGTTCAGCGGGCAGATGATGGGCTGCGTCTGTGTGGACAAACAGGGCCAGCTCGTGCGGGATGCGCTCATCTGGGCGGACCAGCGCAGCACCAAAGAAGTGGAGCAGATCCGGAGCAAAATTGATGATAAAGAGTTTTACCGCATTACCGGTCACCGCCTCAGCCCCTCCTATACGCTGGAAAAGCTGATGTGGATCCGCAACAACCAGCCGGAGCTGTTTGCGCAGATTCACCGCTGCCTTCAGCCCAAGGACTACATCATCTACCGGTTGACAGGAAATTATGTCACTGATTACACCGACGCGTCGGGGACCAACGCCTTTGACTTGGAGCATCTCTGCTGGTCGGATCGCATCTTTGAGGCGGCGCAGCTCTCCCCCTCCATCATGCCGCCGGTCTTCCCCTCCACCCACATTGCGGGGGAAGTGCTCCCCGACGCAGCGCAGGAATGCGGCCTCTCGCCGGGGACGCCGGTTGTCATCGGGGGCGGGGACGGGTGCTGCGCCTCGGTGGGCGCGGCCTCGGTCGAGGAAGGGGTTGCCTACAGTTACCTCGGCTCCTCCGCCTGGGTTTCCCTCACCACAAAGGAGCCAATCATTGACGATGAAATGCGCACCTTCAACTGGGCGCACATTGTCCCCGGACTGTACGCCCCGATGGGCACGATGCAGGCGGCAGGCAATTCCTTTAACTTTGTGCGCAAGACAATGTGCGGAAATCTCGAACAGCTGGCCAAACAGCGCAATCAATCGGTCTATGATTGGATCAACAGTTTGATCGCCTCTGCCCCCGTGGGGGCCAACAAGCTGCTGTTTCTCCCCTATCTGCTCGGGGAACGCAGCCCGCGCTGGAACCCCGACGCAAAAGGCGCTTTCATTGGGCTGAAAATGGAGCACACCCAGGCGGACCTGCTGCGCGCTACCATGGAAGGAATCCTCTTCAACCTCAAGCTGATTCTCAATGTCTTTCAAAAGCATCTGCCTGTGCAGGAGCTCAATTTGATCGGCGGCCTGGCACAGGGGGAAATCCAGCGCAGGATGATGGCGGACATCTTCGGGATCGACATCTGCAAACAAAACCACCTGGAACAGGCCACTTCCATGGGCGCGGCGGTCACCGCCGGGGTTGGAGTCGGCGCCCTCAAAGATTTTTCAGCCATTCACCAGTTTATCCAGACAGAGGAAGTGATCCACCCCGATGCCGTACAGCACCAGGCATATCAGAAATTTGAACAGTTGTTCGACATAGCCTACCGCCAGCTCGAACCTGTTTTCTCTGAGCTGGCTGCAGTTTAATTGTCTCCTCTTTTAAATTGCGCTGTTCTGGAAAATTTCCCTGTCCTCTGTTGAGAATCACAAAAATGAGCCGCTGCACATGATCCGCGACATTCTGCTCTAAATCGGAACGGGAGAGTATCCTTTTCTGGCAAAACTTGAGAAAATAAAATCAGCCGCAATCCAGCTTCCTTCTCACCCAGCGATCCACTGCACAGATTTCCCCAATCCCCCTTCAGGAACAACGGGACGTCCCAAGATGATAGGATAAAGTCATCCAAAAGACGAAAGGGGAAAACCGATGTACCAGCTATCCAAAGACCGACAGCAGATCTGCCTCGGGATTCTCAGAGGGCACGAACGGCGCAAACACGAATATAAGAATACGCGGCAGAAGCTTTTGCACCAATGCCATTGTTCTGGAGAGAATTCCACAGGTATCCACATGTATTGCCTCCCGCAGAAAGGGCAAGAAGCTCTCCTCAACTTAGATGCCCAGCCGGAGGCACGGAGAATCCGGGCAGTCGAAACAGCCTGCCAGACCATCGGGGAGGATATACCGGACCAAGAAGTGCGCCGGCGGCTCTGCGAAAGCATCCTGCTCAACTGCAAAAGTGGAAGGGACTACCCGTTTGAGCTGCTCAACCTCACCGAATTCAGCCGGATGGATTTTTACAGGAGAAAGCACCGTTTCCTCTACCAGCTCGCACTCAACCTGGAGCTGTAACCGGTTAAAACAGCGACAGCAGTCCAGATGCCCACGCATCTCTTGTCAACTGTTCCGCTGACCCAATCGAGATCAGGGCAGCGCTCTCGCTTGGCGCCAGGTACTATGACCTCTGGAAAAACGCACTCAGTCTCGTCGATTGACGGCGTTATTCTCCGATGTTGCAATCCAGAGCTGACGCAGCTTTTTCCATCCGTTTCCCGACAAAAACCCCGAATTGTAGGCGTGCAGCACTTGAAGTGACCCCAAAAAGTTAGACAATATTTGAAAGTAAAAATGGATCAAGCAGAGAAAAGGGCATGTTGTCTGTGATGAACAGGCGGCAAGCCCTTAAGTTTTGTCTTGATGCGGAGGTTGTTGTAATCATCCAGATAAACAATGGGATCTCGTTTGAAGTGCTCTATAGAATTAAATTCTTGCAGATAAAAAAGTTCACTTTTGAGCAGGGCAAAGAAATTTTCCATGACAGCATAATCGTTATCATACTCAAAACAGTCTGAGATTATATAACTGATTTATAATCTGGTATTTCAAGCTGTCTGGCGGCTTCACGATAGCTGAGATTCTCTCGCATCATGGGCTCTACGACCATCTACTTGAACTCCCTTGTATATCTCTTGTTCGGTATTCCTCTTGGCATAATCATAACCACCCGTCAAAAGGGTGGTTTGCTCAGCGACTATAAGCCACTGTGACCGACCAGCGCCTTTAGGCGCTGTCTTTCACTTTGTTCAAGCCACTACGCCCTTGACTCGTCTCCGCCCTTCAAAGGGCGTTCCTAATACCGGCTACCAATCCTCGTATTCCTTCTCGCTCAACTTGTCCTGCATAATATCACTTTTCTCCTGGTCTTGGACATAACTTCTTTATGGTTGCCTCATTCAACCCTGTCCTGCTGATATAGCATCCCTCTACCCAGAAGTGTCGGTTCCCGTATTTGTACTTTAGATTTGCATGTTTATCAAATATCATCAAACCGCTTTTCCCTTTTACTTATAGAGTAAAGACAATGTGGCACTTGTAGCTCCACTTCGTATGTGCCATGCTATTTGTCTTGTTCGCCATAAAATCACCTTTCCTTATATCGTAGCTGAAACAACTCTATCCTAACGCAAAGGTGATTTCTGTGCTATAAGCACTTCTTACACCATCCGCATAGCAGGTGGTGTTCTGTTTCGCACGACTCTGTTTTTCGGAACACGAAAAACTCCGCCGAACTCAACTGGCTAAAGCCATGAATAAAAACCCGCGGTCAATCAGACCGCGGGTTTTTTCACGCAGCTTGGGCAGGAGCAGCGCAGTTGATTTTGCAGAGGAAATGGGGAGCCGGGACTGAGAGGAACCGGGTCAAATGAAATGACGACTTGCAGCAGATGCGGTGATGCGCTGGGAATATAGAACCTGTGGCCGGTGACAGACCTTGTTGGGCTGATGCGCACAACCTGGGGTTGCTCTGCCGCAGGGGAGCAGTTGAAAGAGTCTCCGAAAGGGCGGATAGCATAAAACGGCCTGAAAAGGGGTCTTTCGAATCGAGAATCGGATACCGATGAGCTCACAGATGGTATAGAGGCGAGTTTTGGCTGCCCAGTCCGGCGGAAGGAAAGCTCTCCGTTTGATCGCACGGTGCGTGGGATATTACAGAAGGCGGCTTACAAAGAGGGCTTGCTGACAAATCAGTTGGTCCCCACCCGTTGCTACAGCGCTTCAGTCTGTTTGCGGTATTCGGCTGGGGACTGCCCGTATTTCTGCTTAAAGACCTTGTGAAAATAGCTCGCGTCGTTAAATCCGACGAGTTCGGCGATTTCCCGCATTGGAATGTCGGTGGTTTCCAGATAGGTGCAGGCGTTTTCCAGCTTAAAACTGTGGATGATCTCGGAGAAGTTTTTGTTGGTGTGTTTTTTGATCATTCTAGAAAGGTAATGGGTGGAGTACCCAAAGTGGTCGGCTACCGACTGAAGGGTAGCCTGGGAAAAGTTTTCATCCATATAGGTGATGATGTCGGTCACCTGCTTGTTTTTCACTTCGTCGAACCCCTTCAGCCCGAGCTGCTCTTTGTAGATCCGCGCCAAGCAGGTGAACAGCACGATGAGTTCCGCCTCAGCCGCTCGTCGGTAGCACATCTCCTTGCTGTACAGCTCGGTGATGATATTTTCCATCGTCTGGGCGATCCGCTTTTCCCCATTGGTGTGAAACAGCATGTAGTCCCGCGCCTTGTTGACCCGGTACATGTAATTGACAAAAAAGTTTGAAAAAAGCGGGTTGTCCGACAGCAGCGAGAGCATTGACTTTTCAAACAGCTTGGGTTTGAGCACGATATTAAAAATATAGTCATCCTCCAGGGTGGTGTAGGGGCAGTGCAGCGCGTTTGGATTGAGCAGCAGGATGTCCCCCTGGTTGAGCACAATCCGCTCCTGGTTCGGAAAGAGGTTGACACAGCTCCCGTGATAGACGTAGACCAGCTCGAAATAGCCGTGGTTGTGCATCAGCCCTTCCGCGTCAAATGGGTCGGGCGGACCGTGCATGGTCACGGCAATGTTCTCTTTTAAACGATTGAAGCTGATGTTGTAGAATCCGTTTTCCTTCACTTCCTGGCGCAGATTCTCCCGCATCTGTTCGAAATGAGAATCCTTCCTGCGCTGGTAGCGCCGCTCGTACATTTCCTGTGTGCACTCTTGCATTGTTTTCACTTCCATTTCCCTCCTTTATCGTCATTATAACACAAAAGCAGCGGGTTGGGGAAGGGGATTTCCAGGATGTGCAACAAACTACCACGAATAGGGCATGACACTACAATTGAATGTGCACCGGACGGATGATATAATAAAACTATCAGCATGAGGTATATTTTGTGCGGTATCAACAATTGGTTTGGGCTGTTCCGGAGCAGCCTGGGCCGCAGTTTGATTTCAGGGAGGAAAAGAAATGAAACGAAACAGATGGATTGCAGCCCTGCTCGCAATGAGCCTGGCTGTTTCCGCGTCAGCTGGCAGCATCACGGCGCTGGGGGCAAACAGCGCGCCGCAGGGTTCGACTGTTTTGGTGAATCCAAAAGTCAACAGCCGGGTCAACCCAATCGGCATTGACGACACCGATCCGGTGTTCAGTTGGCAGCTTGATTCCAACATCATCGGACAGTCTCAGGCGTCCTACCAGATCAAGGTCTACAAGGAAGCGCCGGATGGAGAGCTTGTCTGGGACAGCGGCGTGCAGACCTCAACTGCATCCACCCAGATTGAATACGGCTCCACCGGGGAGGCGCAACCCCTCCAAGCCTGCACCCGCTACTACTGGACCATCGACGTCATCGATGCAACGGGTGAGACCCTCACCTACCAGGACGCCTCCTATTTTGAAACCGGGCTCATGGATTCCACCATGTCCGCCTGGGACGGGGCGCAGTGGATCGGCGCGAACGACTACTATGTCAACGCGCAGGAACTTCCTATCTACAACATCGACTACACCCTCAAGCTGGTGCCGGAGAGCACCAAGGTCTCCTTCCTCTTCGGAGCGGACGACCAGAGGCTGCTCGACGCCACCAAAAACAACTATCTGATTGAAGGGGAGAACTACATCGCCTACGAGCTCGATGCATCCTCCTTCCCCGCAAAAGTCAACATCTGGCGCGCCGGCTACTGCCCGGAGGATATCGAAGCGGGCCGGACCCTCGTCAACACCCTCGAAGTGCCTGAGACAGTGATCAATGCGGACAACCTCTATGCAGAGCACGACTTTCATCTCGTCAACTCGGGCAACGCAGTCGCCCTCACCATTGACGGGACGGCGATCGGCAGGGCGGTGACCCTCAACCCCCTCAACAAGACAGTTGACGTCCCGACCTATCCGCTGCTCGGCGACATCGGCTTTGAGGCGGAGGCGGGACAGGTTGCCATGGTCACCAACCTCTCTGTGAGCAACTACCGAACCCCCAACGGAGTTCTGTTTGGGGAAAACACCGGCGCCACCTACTCAATTTTCCAAGGGCAGCGGGGTCTGTCGGTTGTCGACGGCACCATCTACGTCAACGGCGGGGTGAGCGGCATCCGCAGCTATTCCGACCCGAGTTACGGCTCGATGCCGATGCTGCGCACCGAACTCCAAGCGGACAGGGAAATTGAAGACGCCCGCCTCTACGTCACCGCGCGCGGCGTGTATGAGATGTACATCAACGGCGAGCGGATGAGCGACGACTGGTTCAATCCCGGCAACAACCAGTACCAGGATTCGATGCCCTATTCGACCTATGACGTCACCGATATGCTCCAGACCGGCGAAAACGCGATCGGCGTCATGCTGGGCTCTGGCTGGTGGTCCGACCAGATGAGCTTCACCATCAGCAACTACAATTTCTTCGGCGACAAGCCCGGACTCCTCGCCAAACTCGTCATCGAGTACACCGACGGCAGCACCGAGGAGATTGTCACCAACACTGAGGACTGGAAATACTACGACGACAGCCCGGTTGTCTACGCCGGGTTCTTTGACGGCGAAGTCTATGACGCGACCAAGGAAGCAGCGGTCGAAAACTGGGCCACCGCCGATTACGATGACAGCACTTGGGAAACCCCCGGTGTGATCACCGCCTATTCTCCCGGTTTTGAAAACCCGGCGCTCGTCGGCAAATCGGATGAGCCGGTGCGGGTTGTCCAGACAATTGACGCAAAATTCCACAGTGAGCCCAAAGATGGTATCTATGTTTACGACATGGGCACGAATATGGTCGGCGTCCCGCAGATCACCATTCCGGCGAGCGTTCCGGCAGGTACCAAGCTCACCATCCGCTACGCCGAATCGATCTACCCCGATCTCCCGGAGGACAACCCCTACAACTACGGCGACCTCGCCGGCATGATCCTCACCGAGAATTACCGCGCGGCGATGAGCACCGACATCTACATCAAGGGAAGCGATCAGGAGGAGACTTTTGTCCCTTCGTTTACCTTCCACGGCTACCAGTACATCGAGATTTCCGGCGTGGACGAGGCGATCCCGGCCGAGAACATCAAAGGCCTTGTACTCAGCTCGCTCTCATCCCAGGCCAGCCACTACGAGAGCTCCAACAGCCTGACAAACCAGCTCTTTGACAACATCATGCGCTCGACCTATGGCAACCACCTCTCGATCCCGACCGACTGCAACCAGAGAAACGAGCGGATGGGATGGACAGGCGACGCGCAGGTCTTTGCGCGCACCGCGACCTTTATGTCCGATCTTGACCAGTTCTATGGCAACTGGCTGCGCATCCTGCGGGATTCTCAGACTCATCTCAGCGACGGGCAGTATCCCAACACCTCGCCCGCCTACATCAACGACGGCGCAACGGGCCGCAGCTTCAGCATCTCCTGGTCCGCGGCGGGCATCGTGGTCCCATGGCAGTGCTACCAGCAGTACAACGACACCACCATCATTGAGGATCACTTTGATTCGATGAAGCAGTGCATTGACAACATGGGCAAAAATGTAGCGGATGGCTACAACTACATTCTCAAGACCGGTGGGCTTGCGGAGCACCTTTCGCTGGAAGCGACCGATTCGGTCTACTGCTCCAACATCGTTTACATCTACCTTGTCGACCTCTTCTCCCAGATGGCGGATGCGATCGGCAGAACCGACGTTGCGGCCCAGTACCGCGAACTGTACAACAACACCAAGGCGGAGTGGAACGAAGTTTTTGTCAATCCCGAGACCAAAGAGGCGAGAACCCTCAGCGGCGCGGCGATCAATACCCAGGCCGCTTATGACCTCGCAATTTCCCACGGCGTCATTGCGGACGAATCCCGCGACGCTTACGCGCAGCACCTTGTCGAGGCCTGCGAGCGCGGCTATCAGGGAGAACCCTACACCATCACCACCGGCTTTATTGGCACCGCGCCGCTGCTCCCGGCACTGACCGAGACTGGCAATGTCGACGCAGCCTACAAGATGTTTGAACAGACCAACTACGCCTCCTGGCTCTACCCCGTCACCCAAGGCGCAACCTCAATCTGGGAGAGATGGAACTCCTACACCGACGACAACGGCTACGCGGGCAACAACGGCATGAACTCGTTTAACCACTACGCCCTCGGCGCAGTCGGCGCTTGGATGGTCAACTACCAGATCGGCATCCAGACCGACACGAATGCCCCCGGCTTCCAGCACTTCATCCTCCAGCCCACCCCGGGCGGGGCGTTTACCTTTGTCAACGGCTCGTATGATTCTTATTACGGCACCATCGTCTCCAACTGGACAGCGGACGGAAGCGGCAACCTCACCTCCTACACCGCGGAGATTCCGGCGAACACCTCGGCGACCCTCTACCTGCCGGTCAGTGCAGATGCGGTCAAAGACTTTGAGGGTGTGGACGGCGTCACCTTCCTCGGAGTGACGGAGCACAACGGCCTGCAGGCCGCTGCGTTTGAACTCACCTCGGGCGGCTTTGCGTTCGAAGTGAAGGATGGAACGCTCACCGTATCGACAGCAGACGACTATGTCAGCGTCGCCCAGGCGGACAAGACCATCCTCAACAAGGTCATCGCTTACGCCGAAGCACAGAAAGAGTCAGAGGAATTTGCAAACGTCATCCCCATGGTACAGGAATCCTTTACCGCAGCACTGGACGAGGCAAAGGCTGTCAGCGAAAGCCTGTTTGCAGATCAGGCGACTGTGGACAAGGCGTGGCAGGACCTCATGCTTGAAATCCACAAGCTCGGCTTTGTCAAAGGGGACAAGACCTCTCTGTTTACCCTCATTACAGTCGGCAGCGGCTACAACCTCGACAACTATGTGGAAACGGGCAAAGCGGAATTCATCGCAGCGCTCTCTGCTGCTCAAACTGTATACGACGATCCAAACGCGCTGCAGTCGGAAGTGGACGGCGCGATGGAGACCCTGCTCAACGCGATGGTCAACCTCCGTCTCAAGGCGGATAAGTCCCTGCTTGCGGTAGCGGTTGCCGAGACAACGGTTGCAGACCTGAGTGTTTACACGCCGGCGAGTGTGGAGCTGTACAACCAAGCGCGTGCAAACGCCGAAGCGGTACTTGGGAATGAAGCCCTCACTGTGGACGATCAGGCGGTTGTCAACGCGGCGACGGACAACCTGCGCACCGCATACAGCGAGTTGACCCTCCTCGAAGCAGCGGTCAGTGCTCCAGTCGCGGGCGACACCGCCCTGACAACCGGAACCGGCAACGCAAAGACAGGAGAGTCCGCACCGATTGCAGTTGCAGTCGCACTCCTCGCGCTTGCAGGGACTGCAGTTGTCAGCAGAAAACGCAGATAAACCAGTTCACATATCCATTGAGAAGTCAAACACCGGCTCTGTCTACGGAGTCGGTGTTTGACTGTTGAAAAGCACTATTTCAAGCAAATAATTGTGCAATCCGTCGACATGCGCTTCGAATTGCTCGACGGCAAATGCCGAAAAACCGGAACTTGAGGGGCGGTTGGGACAGGCGCGCCCCCTTTCCCAATGTGTTGACTTTATCGATGCGCTTACACCGGCTCTACTTTTAGAGCCGGTGTTTTTCTGTGTTGTTGCTATATGTTCGGTGACACAGAGTGGAGCTTTGCCTGATGAGATATAGTTCCCGGGCAGATGTGGCAGAGACAGAGGGGTGGGCATTCACATTGGAATTCCTGTGGGTAAGTGAAATGGTCGGAATTTGCCGTCAACTGCTGCTCAAGAGGCGTTCAATTCATTTTAGCAACATATTCCTACAAATTTAGCAACATTCTTTATTTACTTTATCATAAGAATGAAATATAATAAATTTAATACAGAAACGAGTTCTGTATCCGTAGAAATCAGTCGGTTTTTACTCAAAACCAGGAGGAGGAAGAAAATGAGAAAAATAGCAAGGATACTGAGTGTTCTGCTCGCGGGCTGCCTGAGTCTGCAGATGGTGAGTATCCCCGCGGCGGCGGACACCACTGTACAGGATCCGCTGTGGCAGGATTTCCAGAATCCGCCCGCGTCGAGCAAGACCCGACCGCTGTGGTTCTGGAACAACGAGATCAAGGACATGACGCCTGAAAAGATCCGGGAAATCGTCCGCGAATCCTATTTGCAGAGCGGTTACAACGGATTTGGCATCCTGCCCAACTGGCTCAGCGAGTATCTCAACGACGATTATTTTGCGCTTTACGAGGCAGCTCTCGATGAGGGGAGCAAGTACGGGATGCAGTTTTCTCTCTACGATGAAAACGGCTTCCCAAGCTACAACGCCGGCGGCCTGCTCGAAGAGCAGTACCCCGACCTGACCACCAAGCGGATTGACAAAATTGAAAAAGAAGCCAAAGATGGCGGCAAGACAATTCTCAGCCTGCCGGTAGGGACGTTCCTCGGCGCGGTTGCGATGAACACCGAGACCAAGGAGAGGATCGACATCAGCGACTACGCGACGATTGTCGACCCGCCGCCGTTTGACCCGGCGACCGAGCCGCTCGGCATTTCAGCGTCATCCACCTACAGCATTGATCCGGGTTACGAAGCATCCAAAGCGGCGGATGGCGATCTCACCACCCGTTGGAATGCAGGTTCGATGACAGGGGGCGGGGAATACCTCCAGATCAACTTTGGAGAACCCAAGACCTTTGATTCGGTCAAGATCTATGAGGATGCGCTCCCAGCGCTCCACCGCACCACCGCCTATTCGATTCAGTACTGGAACGCAGAGACTGCGAGCTGGGAAATCGCGGCCAAAGGAACGACGATCACCGACAAGGGAGTCACCAACACCTTTACCCCGGTCACTTCCCAACTGGTGCGGCTGTTCATCAAGAGCGTGACACAGGACAGCGCCTCGATCAGCGAGTTCCAAGTCTTTAACGGGGAGGAGCAGCTCGCTGTCCCGCCCAGTCCGCTGATTCCCGACGAACCTGGGTTTTCCGCGTCGAGTGTTTACGAGATAGCTTCGGGTTACGAGGCGGACAAAGCATTTGACGAGGATATGAGTACCCGCTGGAACGCCGCGGCGCACGGGAGCGCACCCCAGTGGCTCCAGATGTCGTTTGGAGAGGAGAGAACCGTTGATTCGGCGGTGATCTACGAGGATCTCGGACGGGTGAGTTCTTTCAAAATCCAGTATTGGAACGGCTCAGAGTGGCAGAACTGCGCGAGCGGTACCACCATCGGCTCGGAAGGGCTGCGGGTGAGCTTTGACCCAGTCCAAACCACCAAGATGCGGCTGTTCATCGATGGTATCAACGGAGTCAGCCCGTCGATCTGGGAGCTGGAGTTCTACGACGGTGCGGAGAAAATTCAGCCGAACTACGGCGAGGAGGGCATTCCGGAGGGATCCTACCTCGAATACACCGTTCCGGAGGGGAACTGGAAGGTCATGGCGTTTATGTGCGTCAAGGACGGCAACAACGGCATGGACTACCTCGACCCCGCATCGGTGCGCGCCTTTATTGACATCACCTACGAAGCGTACTACGAGCGGTTCCAGAAGTACTTTGAAAACGGCACCATCACCTCGGCGTTTTACGACGAGCCGACCTTCTGGCCGTGGCCCGGCAAAACCCCCTACGGCGCGAAGGATGCCCGCCTCTGGACCCCCAACTTTAACCAGGAATACGCCGATCGGTTTGACGGGGAGAGCCCAGTGCTCAACTACCCCGCGCTGTGGTACGACATCGGGGACGCGACCGACGAGGCGAGAAACAAACTGCAATATGTCCGCACCGAACTGTTTGCCGAGAGCTATCTTGGCCAGATTCAGGACTGGTGCACCGATCACGGAATCTCCCTCATGGGCCATATGCTGCTTGAGGAGTGGACCAATCCCGTCGGTCTGCACGGCGACCTGATGAAGGTGTTTAAAAATCAGGACATCCCCGGAGTTGACGTCATCGGATACTATGGTTATACCCAGGAGGCCTACAAGATCATCTCCTCCTCCGCGAACAACTGGGACAAGGGGCTTGTCATGTCCGAGTCGTTCGGCGCAATGGGAGAAGGCATGAACAAAAACGTGCTCTACAAGAGTTCGATGGACCAATACGCCAAGGGCGTCAACATGATCATCCCGCACGCGGTGTGGTACGACGATACGTCCGGAAAGGTGGACTATCCGCCCGAGCTCTCCTACCGCAACCCCAACTTTAAGGACGAGCTTCCAATTTACAACAATTACATGGGCAGGCTCAACACCCTGCTGCAAAACGGCCGGCATGTTGCGGACATCGCGATGCTCTACCCGATCGATTACCTCGAGTCGAGCTTTATTTTCAACGGCGATGCAAACAACCCGGCAGACGCCGATTACATGCGAGTGGGTGAGACACTCTCTCTGAGCGCCCGCCGCGACTTCACCTATCTGCACCCCGACATCATTGACGAGAAATGCTCGGTTGAGGGCGATACCCTCAAGATGGACAATGCGGTCAACTATGAACAGTTCAAGGTGTTCATCATGCCGGGCACACAGGTCATCAGCCTGAGCAATCTCGAAAAGATCAAAGCGTTTTATGACGGCGGCGGCAAGGTGATCGCCACCACCCAGCTCCCCACCCGCGCAACCACAGATGGGGACAACCAAAAAGTAATTGACATCATAAAAGAGATGTTTGGCGTTGACCCGGCAACCGGCGCGGCGCTCGACGGAAGCACTCCAGAGTACACCAAGCAGACAAACGAACAGGGCGGCGCTTCCTACTTCATCAAGTCGGGCTTTGAAACCAAACTGCAGACAGTGCTCGACGACGCTCTCCCGGTCTACGACGTTGTACTCGAAAATGTTCCCGCGATTTCGGGCGGCAACCTCAGCTACATCCACAAGGTCAAGGATAACCGCGACATCTACTTTATCGCCAACTCGAGCGACACAGCGGTCAACACAACCGTTGCCCTGCGCGGCGAACTCGGTAAGCCAGTGGTTTGGGATCCGATGACGGGCGAAAAATACGAGCCTGCCTATACAGTTGAAAATGAGGTCACTCGGGTCTCTCTCAGCCTCACCGCCGTACAGTCCCTCTTTATCCTCGATGAGACCGACGTGCAGGCGCAGGTGGACAAATCCGCGCTTGAAACGCTGGTGCAGACCTGGGAGAATACAAACCTCGACAACTATCTCGACGGCCAAGCAAAGGACAATTTTGTCACTGCACTCGCTGATGCAAAGTCTGTTCTCAATGACGCGGATGCGACTCAAACACAGGTCGACAACGCGGCAAGCGCCCTGGAAACAGCAGCCGGTCTTCTCGAACTCAAGCCGCAGAATGCGGATAAGACAATCCTCAACAAGGTCATTGCCTACGCTGAGGCAAGGCTGACCGACGGAAGCTTTGACCAGGCAATTCCGAGCGTGCAGGAGTCCTTCACCGCTGTCCTGAACGAGGCGAAAGAACTCAGTGGAAATAGCGCGGCAACTCAGGCGGAGGTTGACCAGATGTGGATTGCCCTGATGGGAGAGATCCACAAGCTGGGCTTCATCGCGGGCGACAAGAGCGTCCTCTCCGCAGATTACGAGATCTATTCCAAGCTCGACCTGGACAACTATGTTGACAACGATGCAAAACAGGCGTTTGTTGAGGCGCTGAATACCGCGAAGCAGGTGTTGGACGATCGGGATGCCATGCAGCCCGAGATCGACGCGGCGGATTCTGCGCTCGTTGAAGCGGCCTCAAAACTCATCCGCAAGGCGGACAAAACCCAACTCAACGCAGCAATTGAACAGGCCAACCGCATTCTCCCTGATTTGGAGGAAAAATATGTATCTGCCGGTCAGGCGGAATTCAAAGAAGCCTTAGAAAAAGCGGAGCAGATTGCTCAGGATGACGCTGCTCTGCAGGAGGAGATCGATCGCGCGACGGAAGCGCTCATTCAGGCACTGCTCAACCTCCGTTACAAGGCGGACAAGAGCATCCTCAATACCCTTGTCAGTGCGGCACAGGCGATTGACACAACGCAGTATACCCCGCAGAGCGTGGCGCAGTTCAACTCCGCGCTCGAACAGGCAAAGGCAAAGCTCGCTGACGAGAGCATTTCGTCAGACCGCCAGCAGGAAATTGACCAGGCGGTGCAGGCGCTGTCCGAAGCTGTCAACAAACTGGAGCGCAAAGACGGCTCGTCGGAGAAGCTGCTTGTTGCCGGAGACGGCACCATCCAAACGGGAAGTTCCTCCGCAAAGACTGGGGAAGCCCTCCCAATTGCAGCCGCAGCAGCGCTTCTTCTTGCAGGCGCCGCTCTGGCAGTGCGCAAACGCAAATAACGTCAAGAGCCTCAGAGTGAACAGACAGAGGGGAAAAGAAATTCATTTAACAGTTCCTGGTTGGAATTTGTAAAACGTATTCTGCCTGCTCTCTAACAATCCTGCCGCTTTGATTGGCGAAATAAACTTTAGAAAAAGGCCCTGCCATCTGGTAGGGCCTTTTTGCAGTTCATGCTTAAGCGAAAAAAGGACCCCCAGTTTTTGAACTAGCCCTAAAAAGTTAGACAAGAACGAGATTAAGAAGATTGAAGGGAATGGACTCGATATTGCACTGGGGATGTACCCTTCAATTACCGTCTTGTAATCAAGACCATATTCTCGTGCGGTTTGGCGAAAAACCCTTCATTAAGCATCCGTTCAATGACCTTTTGTTTGAACTCTCCAGCATATGGCTTCCCTCTGAACATAAAAATGCCCCCCTTCCATTAAACAGTTTATCACACTGTCTAACTTTTGGGGTGCACTTCATTTGTCGGGGGAGAAAAGCTTTAGCAAAAGAAAAACCTACTGATGAAAAATAGTAAAAGGTTTTGCGAAGGCATTGCGAAAGAACATCAGAAGTTTTTTGACATGGGAGAAAGAAAAGAATCGGTACATTCAAAGTGGAGATGCAGATACCATACCGTATTCGCACCAAAGAATCACCGGAAAGAGATCGATAGGAAGTTGAAAGCAGATGTCGGATAAATACTGAGAAAGCTATGCGAAGAGAAGAAAGTGGAACTATGAGAAGCACAAGCGTGTCGAGATCATATTCACATGCTGGTAAGTGTTCCACCGCACCTGAGAATAGCAGAATTCATGGGATATCACAAGGGAAAGAGCAGCCTCATGATATTGGACCGAGAGGCAAACTAAAAGAGCAGACACTTTTGTGCCAGAGGGTAGTTTGTGGATAGGGTAGGCCGAAATGAACACGCGATTAAAGGATACATAAAGAACCAACTGGAGGAGGATTAGACGAAGGCTCAGATGACAATGAAAGAGTACATAGACCCATTTACGGGTAGCAAAAACAAATAGGAAAAAAAGCAGCCGCTTAAGCGGCTGCTCGAGATTGTAATGC
>EQ973344.1:1324822-1336300 GCA_000158655.1 [Clostridium] methylpentosum DSM 5476 | reverse complement strand
GGTGTCAAACTTCTACTATGTCCCTTTAGGGACTAAGTTCGTATTTGGCTCTTCTAGGGCCTGTGCAAACCCGGTTCTTTCTCTGGAGGGCACCAGCTGGCTGCGGTGAGCAGCGAATTTAATGTTGTATCTGCTGCTTACCGGACATCCGAAAGTTCTAGGAGGCTACAGTGAAAAAGGCTGGGTTGCCCGCCTGCCACGCTCTGAAAATCTGGACTGACAGCGTGTCTAATCGTCGCTCAGTTGTCAGTTCCACCGACAGAAAAGGGGAAAAGCGGCTGCATGGTGTGCATTCATTTCCCTGGAAGAAAATGGAATCAGGAGAATCGTGTGACAGCGAAAGCAATGCCCAGGATTGGTGGAAGCTGTTTTGTAAGGATAGTTGGCCCACCGGTGTGTTCTCATCGGGGAAATCTGTGGAAAAACGTCCCGCTCAAGGTGTTTTTGCGGTGTGAAAACTGTGCTAGAGGGTTTTCAGGATTTCGGGAGAACACAGAAAAAATGCCGTCTCCCGGGGGAAGGAGGCGGCAAAGAGAAAAGGAGAAGAAAATGAAAAAGATGGATCCGTCAGGGCTCCCTGGGGGAAGGAGCTTCCCTTTGGATTGACTTTATTATACCTAGAAAATATGTTGGCATTGTGTTCACTTCATGAAAGATTCGCATTTTTTTGATGACAAACCCATGTCAAAAAAAGATATTTTTTGTGAATCAGCCCATCGAGTGGGGAGTCAGTGCTGCGCTCAGGCGCGGCGATCTGCACCGGGGTACAGGTGATTCAGTTCTTTACGCAGACAGAGCAGCTCAGACAGTCGGAGAATGCCAAATGTTTCAACAAGATTGCTTTTCATTGTGGAAAGATTCCGCTTCAATCAGGTGACAATTTTGCGGATGTCATACCGGGCGTTCAGATAGGCCCAGTTTTGTGCAAAGGGGCGCATGGCGTTCCAGTAGCCGGCCCCGTAGAGACTGTATTCATCCATCAGATCAAATTTTGCCTGAATGCTGCGCACATCCTCGAACCACACCACATGTTTTCGCTTCCGATTGTCCCAGTATTCGAAAAAGGGCGTCTGCGCGGTGGGGTCAAACTGGATCTGAGCGCCCTCTCTCCCCGCCACTTCAATCGCATACTGGTTTCCGATCGTGACTGCCCGAGTGGTGTCACGCTCGTAGGGGAGAGCCCAGTCGTAGCCGTAGTTGGGAATTCCCATCAGAATTTTGTCTGCCGGAATCTGAAAAACTGCGTACTCAACCACCTCCCGCACCCGGTTGATCGGCGCAACCGCCATAGGAGGGCCGTAGGTATAACCCCACTCATAGGTCATGAGCAACACAGTGTCCGAGATCGCGCCGATCGAAGCGTAGTCGTGGGCCTCGTAGAGCAGTCCCCGCTGAACAGAGGAAGTTTTCGGCGCGAGGTCGGTGTTGAGAAAAAATCCGTTTGCGTGCAGCCGCTGGGCTGCGTAACTGAGGAAGGAGAGATACGCCCCTCTGTCCGAGGGATTGATGTACTCAAAGTCCATGTCCATTCCAAGATAGCCTTTTTCGATCATCAGTGGAATGATGCGGTCAAACAGCCTGCTTTGCAGCTCCTTGCTTTGAAACAGCCTGCTCGCGCGTTCCCCGCTGAAGGCGCCGTCCTCGGTGATGGAGGAGAGAAGCATCACTGGAGCGGCCTTGTACTCATAGGCGAGGTTGATAAGAGGCTGATCGTCAATGGGAATCAAATTGCCGTCGAGCGTAAACCCGTAGCCAAAGATCGTCAAATAGGTGAGATAGGGGAGCGTCCTGCGCAGGAGGTCGCGGCGGATGTTGGGGTATGCATAGGCGTTGACTGCGATTTCACGTTGTTTCTCTCCCTGAAAGCTCACAGCGATGGTCTGCCCTGGAATCAGGGTGGGTTGGTCGATTAGACTGGGGTTGTTTTGCAGCAGGGTGAGAACCGGAACGGAGAGCGCCTGTGAGATGGAACTGAGGGTATCCCCCGGACGGATGGTATAGACTGTTTCGGGGACAAGGACGAGAAGTGCTTGACCGATTACAAGATCGCGCGGGTTGTCAATTGCATTGTCGCTGATGATCCGGTTGGGAGATGCCCCATAGATTTGGGCAATTTTCCACACGGTATCGCCTGGCTGGACAATATGGATCGTCATTTGTAACACCGCCTCTATCGTGAATTCCTTTTTCCATATTATGCAGCTGTGGGCGGTTCCATGCGCTTTGTCCTGCAAAAGCACAGGATTTGTCGTCTGGTTTTCCAGGTGGGATAGGCAGGGAAAGGGCATCTCGTACACAAAGTTTCATCCTAATTGAAAGGCAGTCTGCTGGGATTATGGCCAGGCCAATACATTTTTGAGAACAAAAAATGCTGCTGTTGTGGGAATTTCAGATTCGCCTTTGATTGCTTCGATACCGGATCCCTTCATATAGTGTCAGGTCAGTTTTGAACGGAATTCCAGTCTGCTGCACAGTGAAGCGAGATACCCCCTCCCAACCGCATTCTATCGACGAAACAGAAAAATGCCGCTTCTTGGGGGAAAGAAGCGGCAAAAGAGAAAAGGAGAGAAAATGAAAAAGAAGTGTCCTGAAGGTTCCCGGGGGAAGGGATTTCCTTTGGACTGTCTTTATTTTATCAGGCAATTGTGTTCAAAAGGTGTGAAAAAGATGAAGGATTCTCAAAAAGAAAATGAAAGAATCATGTGGAAAGTATGAGAAATTTATGGGAAAGCGCTGTGTCGCCCCGCACCTAATTTGTTTGACTGGGTCCTGTACTGCCGGGGAGAGAGGCCATATTTCTGTTTGAAAATCTTGTAAAAATGGCTGACGTCGCTGTAGCCTACAATTTCGATGACCTGCTCGACCGGAAGGTCGGAGGCGCTGAGATAGCGGCAGGCGTTTTCAAGCTTTTTGTTGTGGACAATCGACGCAAAGCTTTGATTCAAATGGGTTTTGATGATTCTCGACACATAGCTGGGGGAGTAGTTGAAATGCTCTGCCACCGAGGTCAGCGTGACGCTGGAATAGTTGTTCTCGATGTAATCGAGGATTTCGGAGATGTTGGAGCTGGTTTCAGGGAGCGGGCTTTCGCCCTGCAAGGTGATTTGGAACAGGCGGGAAAGCTCGGAAAACAACTCGATGAGCTTGGCGATGATCATATTTTGGGAAAACAGCTTTTGGTCGAAATGCTCTCGGATAATGCCGTGAACCAGGCTGACAAGCTCTTCATTGCAGTGGAACACCAAATAGGGCTTTTTTTGATGGATATTGTAGATTGAATCCAAAAAGAAGCGGGAAACAGCGCTCTCCTCCGAGAACATCCGAAGGAAAATCTTTTCCACAAGCGACCGCTTGATCAAGATGTTGAACACAATGTCGGTTTTCTCCCGGATGTAGCAGGAGTGTACGGCGCGGGGGGAGAGGAGAACCAAGGTGTTTTCCTTCTGCTCAATGTCCTGATTTTCCACCCTGTTGTAAAACTGCCCCTTGTAGACGTAGCTCATTTCAAAAAAGTCGTGGTTGTGCGGATGGCTCGGTGGCCCGAAATGTACGTAGCGATAATCGTGCAGGGTCACGATCGCCTCGGCGTCGGTTGTAAACCACTCGTCGTCTGAGATGGTGTGGTAGCCCTGCGTCCGGTGCTCATCCTGCAATTTTTGGGCAAAGACATCATTCCTCTGGGCAAAGCGCTGGGAATAGCCATCCGCTTGTTTTTGTGCGAGTTTATAGTAATGCGCCATGTCGATCTGCATGGGATCCCCTCCTTTTTTGTAAACTCCTTCATTCTATAGAATATCTAAAAATTCAATAAAAATCAAGTGGATAGTGGTGATGAGTCATAAAAACAATAAAAAGTGAGCAAAAAAACCACTGATATTTCATGGTTCTATTGTGGTATTATGAACTTACCCACTCAGATGTGAACAACCGTAAAAAGAGAGAGGAGTATTTTATGAAACGATTGAAAAAAGGGCTGGCCGCTCTGATTGCGGTTCTGCTCGCCGCATCGTCTCTGATGACCGCGCTGCCGGTTTCCGCGCAGTCGGCGGAACCGAGCCAATTTGCGACGGAATTTGCCTCCCCGACAGGCAATCAGGCAAAGCTCAAAGCCAGGTATTGGATGCCGGGCGCATGGGCAGCATCGAGTCAGGAGGGGCTTGACGAGATTCACCGCGAACTCAAAGAGATCGCAGATGCCGGATACGGCGGGATCGAGCTGGCCGATGTGCGCAGCCTGACAAAAACCGAGCAGCAAACCCTTGAGGAGGGCAACGAAAACGGCAGCTACCTCTACGGATCCAAAAACTGGCAGATTGTGTTGCAGACCGTCCTGGAAGCAGCCAAGGAAAACGGGCTCCAGGTCGACTTGACGCTGAGCGCCTACTGGCCGGTGGCCTCGAATGAGATCACCCCGAATGACGACGCGGCGGCAAAAGAACTGACCTATGGGATTCAAAAGCTCGCTCCGGGTGAGAGCTACTCCGGCGTGATCAGCCCGGTGAGCGTCACCAACAACTTTGATGTGATTGAAAACGAGCTACAGGGCGTCTACGCCGCCAAGCTCACCAACGAGGGCACCACCAAGGTCATTCAGGGGATGTTCAACTCCAATCCGGTCGACCGCGTTCAGTACACCCTCGATGCGGACACCTATGAGAACCTGACCGAGACGGAGGCTGTCAACAAAGACACCGCTGAGGTCACCTTCACCAACAACACCGAGGACACCTATGTCCTCATCACCGTGTACAGCCGCGGCACTGGCCAGAACATCGACGGTACCTACCAGTACATGGATTACACCGATAAGACCGAAGGCACCGGAAAATCCTGCTGGGTCGTGGACCATCTCTCGCAGGATGGCGCCGAGATCATCACCAACTACCTCGACAACACCCTGTTTAACGACGAGATCAAAGCGCTGCTCAAAGAAGTCGGCGGCTACTTCTTCGAGGATTCGCTCGAGCTCAAGGGCCTGACCCCTTGGTCGGCACACATGCTCGACGAGTTCGAGTCCAACTGCGGCTACCAGGTCAGCGATTACCTCCCCTTTGTCATGGGACTTGACAAATCTGAGAACTATCAGGACAAACAGGCGATCTTTATCCTGGATGAAGATGAGGACAAGATGGTCGACCGCCTGCGCGCAGACTATATCGACACCCTCAGCGACATGATTATCGACAACCGCATTCAGACCTTCTCGAACTGGGCAAACGAGACCTACGGCATGGGTTACCGCATGCAGGCTTACGGCGGCATTGTTGACTCGGGGAAAGCGTCGGCCTACATCGACATCCCTGAAGGGGAGCCCCTCACTTTTACCAATGAATCCGACCGCTACCGCGCCATGGCGGCTGGCCGCGACATGGGCGGCAAGGAGCTGCTCTCCAACGAGATCGGCGCCTCCTTCACCTATGGCAGCTGCTACGGTTACCCCTATGACGATCTGCTCGCCACTATGAACAAGAATATGGCGGCCGGCGTCAACCAGAACATGCTGCACGGCTATTCCTACGCGTTCTCGCCTGAAGCGCAGTGGCCGGGTTACCACGCATTCGGAACCGGTACGAGCGGCCCCTGGAGCTCCCGGATGCCGTCGTGGGTCAACATCAACAACATCACCGGATACCTTGCCCGCACCCAGTATGTGCTCCAGCAAGGCGTCCAGAAGACGGATATTGCGATCTACCGCCAGGAATACAACGCTTCCATCTGGCAGAAAGGGGTAACTCGCTTCTATTACGATGACGGCGAGCTCGCCGGTGCAGGATATTCCTACCAGTTCTTCTCCCGCGGCCTGTTTGAGCTCGACTCCGCCAAGGTGTCGGGCGGCGTGCTCAACGAGGCGGGCCCCGGCTACAAGGCGATGATCATTGACAACGCCGCAAACAAACAGAGCGACAACATTGACGCCATTCCGAGCGACGTGGCGCAATCCCTCGTCGAATACGCACAGGATGGCCTGCCGCTCGTCTTTATCGGCAACATGCCTTCCCGTTCCCTCTACGGCGAGGATTCCGATCAGATCGTTCTCGACGCGATGGCCCAGCTCAAAGAGATGTACAACGTTGTCTGTGTCGACAGCTACGATGCAGTTCCCGCAGCGCTTGCCTCTCTCGGTGTCACCCCTGACGCGGCATTCTCTGCACCGGCAGAGGGAGTGGAGACAGTCCACCGCTCGGATGCCAACGCAGATTACTACTACTTCTACAACGACAGCACCAATTCCGACGCTACTGTACAAGTCACTCTCACCGGCGAGGGAGTGCCCTGCCAGCTCAATACCTGGACGGGAGAAATCCTTCCCCTGAGTGAGTACACTGCAACCGAAGATGGTTACCTTGTGAATGTCGACATCGCTGCTCGCGGCACCACTATCATCGGCCTTGCATCCCCCGAATACTTTGGTGTGGAAGCCCCTGCGGATCACGCCACAGACGCGACGGTGGAGACCTACTATCAGGATGGCAAGCTCATTGCAAAGGTAAATGAAAACGGCGACTACCAGGTCAACATGCAGGACGGCAGCAGATTCAGCGGCACAGTCAGCGATGTACCCGCAGAGGTTTCAATTGATGAATGGAATTTGAGCGTTGAAAAATGGTCTGCTGGGGACAACTCCGCAGTCAACCCGCTCGACACCAAGAAAGAAACCATTGAAGTCGGTACCACAGCGGCCCTTCCCTGGTCGGAGATTGGGGCACTGGGTGCAGATGTATCCGGTATCGGCAGATACACCGCGACATTCACACTGGACAGCACAGCATCCGGTGAACTCGGCGCGATGCTGTATCTCGAAGATCTCAGTGATACCTACAACATCACCATCAACGGCCACAAGCTCAACGGATGTGATCAGATTGATTACAAGATCGATCTGGGCAGCTATGTGCAGCCGGGCGAAAACACCATTACCATCGAAGTCGCTTCTCTACTCTCCAACGCAGTGGGCAAATCCACCCCGAGCGGCCTGATGGGAGAGGTTCAGATTGTCCCCTATGTCAGTGTTGCGCTCGAACCCTCCGACGCGGACAAGACAATCCTCAACAAGGTCATTGCCTACGCAGAGGCACAAAAAGCAGATCCCTCGTTTGACAACGTCATCCTGGATGTCCAGACTTCCTTTACTGCAGCGCTTGATGCCGCCAAAGAGGTGGCTGCAAATGCAGCGGCAGGACAATCCGAAGTTGATCAGGCGTGGACAACGCTCATGACGGAAATTCACAAACTCGGATTTGTACGGGGCGACAAGACTTCCCTTGGCCAGTTGATTGCGCTTGCAAACAGCTACAACGACAACATTGATCGGTATACCCCCTCCACTGCGGCCGTCTTTGTCCCTGCGCTCACCGCAGCACAAGCAACTTACGACGACGGAAACGCCATGCAGGGCGATGTGGAGAAGGCGGAAGCAGAACTGCTCGACGCGATGATGGCGCTGCGCTACCGGGCGGATAAATCGGTCCTCGAAGCAGTGCTTGCACAAGCATCCAAGATCGACACCGCACAGTATACCGCCGAGAGCGTCGCAGCCTTCAATGAGGCTAGCGCAAAAGCGGAAGCAGTCAACAACAATGCCGATGCGACACAGCAAGAGGTCAACGAGGCTGCCGACAATCTGCAGGCGGCAATTGATGGACTGGTTGCAGCCAGCACAGGTACATCTTCTGTTTCAGTTGAAGGCGACAATACGCTGACAATCGGAAACGGCAACGCGAAAACAGGTGAAACAGCTCCAATTGCTGCGGTTGCAGTCGTCATCGGTTTGGCGGCAGTCAGCCTGCTGGGAGCGAAAAAAAGAAAATAGCGAAAAGACCGGTACATCCGGATAAAAAAGATCTACCCAAGGGAGACGCTTCGTAAGGAAGTTGTCTCCCTTGGGCTTTTTATCAGTTGGAAGACTGGAGGATACTCTTCTTCTCTGCCTATTACATTTTGATGAAGAAACAAAGCCAATCGGGGTATGGAATATGGGGACAGCACCACGCAGGATTGAAAAATAGGTGAATGGAATATTTTTAAAGGGAGGGATTTTTCCAACAAACCAAGGGATATTGGGACAAGGAAAGACGAGAAACCAAAGATATTGCTAATATGGAACTATTTTACTCTACTAAAGAATTAGAATCCTTTCACGAAAAATCTTGTAACATATCTTCAAATATTCCAGTTGTATTTGTGTTAATGTAAAAAAGTTATTGACATGGGAGCTTCATAGGATTAAAATATACAGCATACTGTATATTTTAAAACGAAATGGAGTTTAAAGAGAATGGAGATAGAATACACACTAACACGAAAGATACGGGAACTGGCAAACCTTATCACAAAAAATCGTGACGCCGATATCCGGGAGCTTGAATTAACAACGGCACAGGCGGATATCCTCCTTTATGTTGCCGAACATCCGGGGAAATCAACCGTTGATCTGAAAAGCTTTCTCAACGTTACCCATCAGACAGCTCAAGGAATTGTACAGCGCATGAGTGATAAAGGATTGCTGAAACTATCCCCTTCCAGAAACGATGCCAGGTACAAGCAAATATTTCTTACTGAAAAAGCTCTGACCGTCTATAAGAGTATGCTAGAAAATGGTACACACACCGGAAATAAACTGTTGAGCGGTATGAATGCAGAGGAAAAAGAGCAATTTCTGGCACTGATTACTCTTGGATTGAAGAATCTAAACGACATGTAAGTTCAGAGAGGCGAGTGATTCAAATGACAAAAAGAATAATTTTGTACGTGGTAGGGTTAAACTTAATCGCTGTGGCCGTAGTACTCAATATACGGTATGCAACAGGAGTAGCAGCCTTCAGCTCTGTGATGTATGCGATTTCTGAAATCTATGGGATATCTTTAGGCACAGCATCTATTCTCTGTTATCTGATCTTTGTACTGTTACAGTGCATTTTGTCCAGAAAAATCACACTGACTTATGTGCTGGAAATCCCGCTTTCTTTTGCCTTTGGGTTTTTAACGGATTTCTATGATTTCCTGATACCTGAACTGAATTTTTCTCTCTTTTTCCGCGGTATATTTTTCATCCTTACGATGTTTATCACAGCTATGGGCGTATTTTTATGCGTGAAAACAGATCTTGTTCTGACCCCCACCGACGGAATTGTAAATACAATTTCCGAGGTTTTTCATATACCATTCTCTACCGTGAAAAATGTATTTGATATTTCCCTCGTAGCGGTCAGCGCGATCCTTTGTCTGGCAAATCAGACCAGTTTTTATGGGATTGGGATCGGAACAGTTTTGTCTGCTGTGTTTCTCGGGCGCATTATTAAAATTTATGAACTCCATATTCCGATTTTTAAACAAGCAAAATAAAATCGGCAATCAGGAAATCCTGTTTCTGTCCAAGTCTGTTGTGGTGTTAATAATCCTGTTTTATTTTGAATCTCCGGACAACCAAACCAGGTGTATGCTGTCCTCTCTGGAAGCATCCTCCTTTGTTGTCAGCAGCCCATTTCTCAGTCAGTTGTTTGCAAACCAACCTAAGGCGAATGCAACAAATGTGAAAGTTGAAGATGGAAAAACACTTATTTGGAGCAACATGTCCGTGGAGGTTTATGCGCTTATTTGCGGTGATTGGTTGTTCTCTTATCAGCAAAAAAGGCTTGTTTGTGTAGCTATCCAAATTGTGTCATTGAGAAATGTTGTTTAGGAAAGGGAATCATCTTATGACCGAATTAACTTTTAATATTGCTTTTTCAATTATCCTACTGCCTGTTAATTTCTGCTGCGCTTTTTGGATGTTCAGAGAGGTGCTCAAGTTATCAAAATTAACTTTCAGAGAATTTTTAAGGTTTACTTCTCACCGAACACTTCCTTCTGGAAGGCTTCGTTCAAATGGTAGGAAAAGTTTTCTATTCCGCTTTTTTGCTGAGACAAGCTCTGATCCTCAAAGATCAAGTAAGCTTCTGTGGGCATACGGAATAAGCACTTTACCCGGACTTGCGGCGCTTTTGCTTGCTGAGTACGCCGCAATATCCAATCATCCCGATAAAGTAAAGTTCGCTTTCATAGGCAATGTGATTCTTGTCTTTGTAAACATCGGACTTGTTTTTGCAGGTAGGTTTTACAGAGAAAACCATCCGCTTGACGAAATGACGGCGGATATACTCGAAGAGAAACGGGCAGAGGAAAAACATGAGGACAGCAAAAGAAACCGCACGAAATATATTATTGTTTACGCCGTTGTCGGTGCTTTCTTTTTTTCCATTTTGCTGGGCTATCATTTAGGGATTGCAAATGTGTCTTCAGACCTTCGAGGTGGCAGCGATCATGGTCAAACAATGCACAGCAATGGGATCAGCCATAGCGATGTAAACACTGTTTTGGTTCAACAGGGCTTTGAAACGGCAAACATACCGACAACATATTGGTTCTATGACGAAAACAAGCTTACAAATGTATGTGCGGGTGTCAAAGAAGATACCAAATTTGAGTTCTATGAATATATGGACGGTGAAACAACCGACGGAGTGTACAACAGTATTGTGTATGACATTACACAGGACATGGAATTTGACCAGCGAGTCGAACACGAAACAAAACTGCCCGATGGCAACAAAATGTTTACTGTGATCATTGACAGCGTGTATCATCTTGTCATGTATCAAGGCGATACCGTTGTTTATGCTTATTCGTCCAAGTCTTTGGATGAAATAAACGATATTTTAGCTCGAATTGGTTATTTGAGAGGATAAAATCAAAAGGGGAAATCTGATGATACAGAGGAAGCAATCTAGATTCATTCAGGCAGTTTTATTTATAGCAGGTTTTACATTTGTTTGTGGTGCAGTCTATTTTTTCGTTCACGGTATTCAGACTTATATACAGCAGCTCGACCAAAGAGACTGGGCGGTTACAACTGCAAAAGTCATCTATGTTGACGAGCGCATTGAAAGCAGCGGAACGCGCAGCCGCACACATCATAAGGTTTATGATATTTTTTATCAATATGAGGCGGGAGAAAACATTTACACCGGCGCTATTTACGGCGTGAATACAGGCAAAGATTACGGCGAAACCTTTGATATTAAATATGATCCTGACTCTCCAAAAGACTCAACACACTATTTGAAACCCACTGCGGGGAGTATCGTTTCAGGCATTTTGGGATTTCTAATTTTTGGATTAGTCGGCTCGTTTATGATGCGCAGCACTTTACCCAAAAAGAAAAAGTCCACTTCCCACAAGCGCACAGATAAAATTGTCACGAAAAGTGTTGACAAATAGCTGCGGGGAATTTCATATCGAGAACTGTAATCAGACAGAATAGGGGAAAGCGTTCACTATGTGAATTTTAAGCTCAAAATGGGGCAGGCTCATTTTCAATGCTACGGTGTTTTTTTGCAGAATGAGGGCGAGTGGCATATCTGTTTCCCTTCCCAAGTGGTGGGCGAGGGCGCCTTAGCTGCAAAGCGGTGTTGGATGGCAGAAAGAATGAATCCCCAGCCC
>EQ973344.1:1231281-1324210 GCA_000158655.1 [Clostridium] methylpentosum DSM 5476 | reverse complement strand
AGCCGCAACCGTTCTACTTCAGAAAGATTTTTGCTGACATGAAGTGCCGCGAATGGATTTCCTGGGTGACCTTTATGGACGAATGAACTTTCTCCTTCAGCGATATATTTCTTTGCCCATTTACAGATCATGCTACGATCTGCATGATACTCCTTCTCCAAGGTTCTTACTGAGATATGCTCATTTAGATATTTGTAGACAATTTCTGCTTTCTGTTCCGGCGTCCATACCCGTTTCTTCTCTCCTTTCTTCACCATTTCCACCTCCAACTATATTTTAGCATAAGAAAAGGTAGACATCATGGTGGTTTTCCATGTGTCTACCTTTATCTTACAACTTCATTCTACTGGTGGTTTTGATTAGAAAATCAGTGTTTATCCTCTTCGGCTGCGTTTAAACAGCAGGCAGGCTGCTCCGAGGAGCAGGACAGCGGCTGCACCAGCTGCCGGGAAGGAATCTCCTGTTTTGGGAGTGCTTCCAGCTGTGGTTGCCGTTGGATCTCCCTGAACCAGAGAGGATTCTGTTTGAGCCGCAGCGGGTGCGAGGGCGTCAATTGCCTTTTGCAGTTTGTCAGCTGCCGCGTTAACGGTCTGTTGATCCGCCTGCTCGTCGTCAAGGACTTTAGTAGCCTCAGCTTGGGCAGCCAGGAAAGAGGCTGCGGTTTCCGCGGTGTAGAGCGAGGTGTCGATGCCGGATGCCTGTGCGAGTACTGCCTCAAGGATGGATTTATCCGCCTTGTAGCGCAGGTTCATCATGGCAGTGAGCAGGCTGTCCTCTGCCTTGGACACATCTTGCTGCATCGCGTCGCCATCCGCAGCCACCGCTTTGGCGTCTGCGAGCGCCTGGGTGAACGGTGCAGCTGTTGCCGGAGTGAAACGGTCGATATTGGCGGAAAATTCTTCCGACGCAGCGATGAGCTGTTGCAGCGCGGTCTTGTCGCCGCGTACAAAGCCGAGCTTGTGAATCTCGGTCATCATCGCCTGCCACGCCGAATCGATTTGATCCTGTGTGGCGTCGGGGTTATCATACACTGTCTGCGCGTTTTCCAGTGCAGCGTCAAAGCTCTTCTGGACGCTCTCAATGACAGCGTCGTATTCCGGCGTACCCTTCACCCCGTTGGCGTAGTCGAGAACCGCCTTGAGAATAACCTTGTTCGCGTCGACCGGCGGCTGGGGCTCTTTGGGGTCGAGGTTGGCAAATGCCTTGAGCAGGGCGTCTGCTGCGTCGAGAATGCGCTGATTGTCTTCACTCGAAAGGGACGGGTCTGTGTTGAGGGCGTTCACTGCCTCGAGCGCCTGGCGGAAGGCCGCTGCGCTCGATTCAGTGTAGAGGGAGAGGTCTACCTCGCCCACCTGTGCAAGCGCGTCGATCAGCGGGGTTTTATCCGCTTTGTGTTTGAGGCTGGCAGTTGCCGCTTCAAGGGCATTTACGGCTTGCTGAATCTGCTCTGCGGTGGCATTCGGGTTGTCGAGAACCTTCTGTGCTTCGGTGATGGCGTTTTGGAAGTCCGCCCAGCCATCCGGGAGGTAGTCTGCGGCGTTGAGCACGCGGGCAGCCTTCACTGCTTCGCTCAGGGCGGTCTTGTCGGGGGCTTCGTTGACCAGCACGCCGTCGAGCCAGTTGATGATCTTGGAGCAATTGCTCTCACTGAGGAATTTCTTCACCGCGTGAGTGATGCCGGGGAAGAGGTCGAGTTTGGTATTTTCGTTTCCAGTCGCCGCTTTGAGGGATTCATAGAGGCGGACGCTGTCCTGATACTCCACCTCATTGTCCGCCATGCCGTGTTGGAGATAGAACGCCGGCGCGTCGGCAGTCACATGGTTGATCGGGCTTGCGTCCTTTGCAACCTCGATGTTCTGCGACTGCGGGAAGCCGAGCCAGGCCGGGCAGTACTGCGCGTTGCGCTGGGTGGTCATGTCGGTGATCGCATACCACGAGACAACCGCCTGCACCGCACTTGAGACATCAGGATTGCCCATCGAGAGGTCCTCGTAGGCGGGATTGTTGTTGGTTGTTCCCACAAAGTCGACGATCAGGCCGCCTGCCGATTCGCCCCAGATGGCGAAGTTGTTGGGGTCGAGGTTGTATTTTTCCGCATTGGCGCGCAGGTAGCGGATCGCCGCTTTGACGTCGTAAATCGGTTTGGGGAAATTGGCCTCAGGCGAGCAGCGGTAGTCCACCATGGCGACTGCGTAGCCCTTGTCAACCGCTTGCAGCGCGCCGCCCGCGGTGTAGAGCACCGAGCTGCCGGACGAGTTGCCGCCTGCAAATCCTCCGCCGTGCACAAAGATGATCAGCGGGGTCGGCCCCTGAGCATTCTCAGGCATTACAATGTGAAGCTTCTGGGTTGCGGAATCGTTGGCGTAGGAGACGCCGAGGTCCTTGTTCGGGTAGCCCGAAAGATCAACCGTCCAGCTGTCGGGGCGTTTGTTTTCGGGGGAGTCGAGGTTTTCAGTGGGGCGGAATCTCTTCTGAAGGAAATTGAGATCGAGCTTGATGACATCCGCGCTGTTCCAGAACGCCTCATCCGCGTGCTGGGCGACTGCCGGGAAGAAGGTGTCGACCTTTTCATCCCCAATTACTTCGATGAGCTTTTCGGCAAACACTGTGCTCTCATCCGGATTGACAAGGGTGTCATTCATCCCGTGTGCAATGAACATGGGAACGGTGTTTTCCGAAACATGGGTGATCGGGCTCGCGTCGAGCGCCTGTTCAGTAGTGTAGTTGTCGCCGAGCAGCGTTGTGATCGGGTCCTTTCCTGTGGTGGTGATTCCGTTGAGCCACTCGGGCATATCCCATTTGGTGAGGTCGGAGATGCCGTAGTTGGAGATAACTGCCTGGACATCACTCGAGTAATCGGCGTTGCCCATGGAGAGATCTTCAAACCGGTCCATGCCGTTGGTCACGCCCATGAACTGGGCGAGATGTCCGCCTGCGGAGGCGCCCCACACTGCGATCTGATCCGGGTTGAGGCCATATTTGTCCGCATTGGCGCGCAGGAAGCGAATCGCAGCCTTGCAGTCATAGATCTGCGCCGGCCACTTGGCGTTCTGCGCCAGGCGGTAGTTGATGCTGACCACTGCGTAACCCTGGTCGAGCGCGGAGTTGAGTGCGATGCGGGTTTCTGAGTCGGTCTTGTCACCGATGACCCACGCGCCGCCGTGAATGTAGACAACGACCGGATAGGGGGCCTGTCCGTTGGACGGGAGCTGGATATCAAGCGTCTGTGCGCTGAGGGTGCTGCCATCCACATACGGGAGGTCCTTGTAGGTCAGTTCAGTCTGGGTGGCGCCGCCGGTGATCGTCTGAAGAACGGTCTGGGCGTAGACGCGCACGAGGTAGTCATTCGGATGGTTGACATTGTTGCCCGTCATGTCCGCGAAGTCTTTTTTGGTCATGAGGTTCTTGTGCATCGAGGTCATGTCCGCGACTGCGACACCCTCTCCTTCGAGCTGGGCGGCCATCGCCGGGGCATAGTCCGCATGGCAGCCCGCAAAACCGGGTGCAGTGGGGTTCGGCATGGTGGTGGCGACGAGCACAAATTCACAGTCAGGGTTTTTCGCCCGCGCCATGTCCATCATCCGTTTGGTGTTGTCCACAAACTGCTGGGCGTTGATTCCGCCGCCCGCGTCGTTCATCCCAAATGCGATGACCACGAGGTCAGGATTGTGGGCGTTGACGCGGGTCTGGAACTCGTTGATGCCCCACACCGTCGTCTGGCCGGCCAGAGCGGTGTTCACACCGCTGATGGTGGCGCGGGGATAGGCCGCCTGGAGCGAGTTGGTGACCAGAGTGCTCCAAATGGGCAGGAAGGGGGAGGTCCCGAGGAAGCCGGAGGCGTTGTAGCCCTCGGTGATGCTGTCGCCGTAATAGACGATGTTGAGATTTTGTCCCCGCTCGAGTTTTTCGGTTGTCTTGGGGAGCTGGGAGGACTTGTCCGCAGGGATGTCAAACGCCCAGCTGTCGGAATGGCGGTAGGTGATGACGAGCTGGCGGTTGATGATGTCGGCGGTTTCTCCCGGCCAGTAGACAAAGCCGCCCTGACCGTCGGGGAAGTTGCCGGTAGAGGGATGGTACGCCGCATAGCTCATGACGGGGATAGAAGATCCCTGCGGGATGCGGAGCTTGCCGTCCACGAGGGTGTAGTCTTTGCCCTCTTCATAGACGGTGGTGCGGGCGTTGTTCTGCACCGAGAGGATCTGGTCTGCGTGGTAGAGCAGACCGATGTCGTCAATCGAGCCGTCTTGATTTGCAATCGGCCAGACGGTTTCGTCATAGGCGACATCCCCTTGCCAGATCGGCTCCATGGAGGATTCGATCGAAGTGGGGAAGTTCCATTTGGTGCCGTCGAGAGTGTTGAAATCGTCCTCCCAGATCACGCTGCCGTCCTGGATCACCCGAATGTAGTCGATTTCGGCTGATTCGGTTTCGGCAAACCGCAGGCCGAGCGGCCCTGAGGTGCTGCCCACCGGCAGGGTGTGAGATGCAACCTGTTTGCCGTTGATCGAGGTGGTCACGTTGTTGCCCACGATGTCGACCTTCATAGTCACCATTTTTCCCTGCTGGACATCTGGAGAGGCCACCTTGTCAATCTGCGTCCAGTTGCCCGGCATGTGTGCCCACAGGCCGTAGGGTTCCACGAGCGCGAGAATCCACAGCGGGGGATTGGGAACGCCCGAACCAAACAGCAGCCCGACTGCCTGATGGTTGACCGCTACTTTCATCTCGATTGAATAATCTCCGCTAAAGCTCTTTTTTGTCTGATAGGTAACTGCGCCTGCACCCGGGACAATCAGCTTGCTGTCCTCCACGCTGACTCTTCCGTCGGTGCTGGTCTGCTTGACGGAAACTGGGAAATCCCATTTTGTTCCGTCAAGGCGGTCAAAATCGTCCTCCCAGATGACGCTGCCGTTTTGGGAGACACGGATATAATCGATCTCACCCGACTCGGTGGTGTCAAATCGTAGACCGAGCGGACCGGAGGTGCTGCCTTCCGGCAGGGTGTGGGACGCAACCTGTTTGCCGTTGATCGAGGTGGTCACGTTGTTGCCCACGATGTCGGTCTTCATAGTGACAAACGCGCCCTGCTGCACATCGGACACAGGGACTTTGTCGACCTGGGTCCAGTTGCCCGGCATGTGCGCCCACAGGCCGTAGGGCTCTACGAGCGCGAGAATCCACAGCGGGGGATTCGGGTTGCCCGCGCCAAACAGCAGGCCAACCGCCTGATAGTTGACAGCTGCTCTCATTTCAATGGAATAGTCTCCGCTGAAGCTCTCTTTGGTGTGATAGGTGACCGCGCTGCCCCCTGGCACGATTAGCTTGCTGTCTTTTACGCTGATTCTGCCATCCAGACTGGTCTGTTCACTGCCGACCTGGCTGGCGGCGAACACCGATGTCATCGTTTGGAACGATACTGACAGAACCATTGCGAGCGTCAGCAGCAGACAAAGGATCTTTTTGGTTTTCATCTTTCTTTTCTCCCTTCAAAGTTGTTGTTTGATTAAAAACGGTCCCCCTTTCGCCCCGATTTCTAGTGAAATTGGATGATGACACAATTATTATATTCTATTGTCACTTGTTTTTCAATCTATTTTTTCAGATTTCTGGATAGTATTCCTAAAAAACTCCAAGGAAGAGGATGTGATGGTGTAGGCCAATGCGTTTTGGGGGTAGGCGATGAGAGGGGGATTCTGAAAAAATAATTTTTTCATCTCCTAGTTTACAATTTTTATAAATTTCTAACAACAACGTGAAGAAACATAAATTGTTACAGATAGGAGCATTTTTTGTAGCTTTCTCTGTTTTTTACTTTACAGCATATTTTTTATTGGGTATAATAAAGAGCTGAATTGAGACAGATTTGAGGGCAGGGTGACCTGCTATCGGCGGTTCATGTTGGGCGGTAAAGCCGTAAACAGGATTTTGAAATGTCCCCTGTGCTGCGGGCAGAATGCAGGACTCGACACAGCCAGAAATTCATTACTTCCGTTAACTAGCCTGTATGCGCAAACCCAGCGTTTCTTCTCTCTCCACAATGGGGGGTAGGGAGTTTGGCGCCGAGACCTGCCAATGCAGCTTGTCCTGGACGGGAGTAAGAAAGAGGATTTGGTGTGCAGATCCCAATCGTCAAAACAGCATCATCAAAGGGTGATAAAAATCTCTGTGGCAAAGGTCAGCTCTGAAGTGGGGAAATCTTCTATAGGGCAATGAAAATGCTGCCTTAGAAGGGGACGGTTTGACAGAAACGGCTTTCGCAGTTGCAGAGTGTCCTAAAAAATTAATTTTGGGTTTCTCTTACAGGTAAGGCGTTTAGATGCCTGCTCCAAATCTTTGTCTTGTGCGCATCTTGGAAAGTGAGGAGCAATTGCTGGGAGAGATTCGCACGGTCGCAGCCACACAGAGGACTCGGCACAGTCCTTCACCGTAGGGGTGCCTGTGATACGCTATTATATCTTGGAGGAAATAAACAATTTAAATCCGCGGCACCCACTGAGTAAGGACGAGCGATTGACCGAATCAGAGAGAGCGGAAATTTACATGGAACGGTAGCTAGAGCCCGTTACAGCAATACAAAAAAGCCCCCGGCTTCCCATAAAAATCTGGGAAGCCGGGGGCTTGCTTCAGAGAAGTGGCTTTAATTTTTAGGAAAGATCAAAGTTCAGCACTGTGATTTTCCCAAAAAACCATCTTTTCTATTTGTTGCGTCTCTTTTTGCCGAACGAAACGGCGGCTCCTGCGAGAAGCAGGGTGGCAACTGCGAGCGCGAGCGGTGCGCTGTCGCCGGTCTTTGCTCCGCTGGTTGTCTTGACGATACTGCCATCGCCGTTGATTTCCAGATTCGCGGAGGTGCCGTTTGTATTGGTCAAGCCTTTGACTGCTTCGTTGAGATCGCTGAGCGCTTTGTCAACGACATTCTGCTCCTCTTCCGAGAGGGAGTCGTCCGCCGCTGTCGCTTTGGCTGCTGCGAGGGAAGCGTTGAACTTTTCAACGCTCTCTGCAGAGAATCCGCTCAGATCAAGTGCCTCTGCTGCTGCGATTGCGTTGTTGAGCAGAGTCTTGTCCGCTTTGAAGCGGAGGTTCAGCATTGCAGTGAGCAGTTCGTCAACTGCAACGTTGACATCGTCCTGTGTTGCGTTGGCGTTGTCGAGAACGATGTTCGCTTTTTCCAGTGCTTCTGCGAATTCAGCCCAACCCTTGGCGTAGTTCTCCTCCACAAAACCTGCGGACTGATCCACCAGGGCTTGGAGAGTGGTCTTGTCGCCGCGTTTGGTGAGCGCGTCTGCTGCTACAACAAGTGCATTGTCGACTGCGTCTACTTCCGACTGGACAGCGTCGTTGTTCTCGAGCATTGCCGCTGCGTTTTCGAGTGCGGTGATAAAGTTTGCCTTGGCGTCGTCGTCAATGTAGAGGTCGAGATCAAGCTGGCTGTAGAGCTCATAGTGTTCTCTGAGCAGGTCTTTGTTGCCCTGCTGGAGGCCGAGTTTGTGGATCTCAGTCATCAGAGCGATCCATGCGTTCTGCACCTGCTCCGGTGTGGAGGTGTTGGTGTTGGCGACACGGATTGCCTCGTCAAGTGCTGCGAGGAAGCTCTCCTGCACGCTCGAAATCGCATTGGCGAATTCCTCAGAATCCTTCAAGGCGGTCGCTTTTTCAATGACCTTGTTGAGGATTGTCCGGTCAGCTACTTCAACCGGTGGAACGATGGTCTCACTGTAAACCTGGAACTCATAGATGCTCGGACGGTTTGCCTTGGTGAGGTTGAGGCGGATCTTGTTGGAGGTCACCGAGGCAAAGCTCACATTGGTCTCTCCATTCACTGCGCCGCCGGTGTAGGCGATTTCCCAATGACCGTTTTCTCCGTCAGAGGCTGTGCCGTCCTCTACCCAGTATTCGATGTTGTAGCCGTCGATGTGGTTGTTTGCATTGTTCATCTCTTTGATGTAGGCGCTGCCGATGGTGATCGGTTCGTCGAATTCCATCATCAGCCATGCGGTGGTCACCGAATCGTTGGTTGCCCAGCGGGTGCTGGCGTTGCCGTCGGTTGCCTTGTCCGGGCTGTAGGGGGCACTGTGGAAGTTGCTGGCAGTGACGTTTGTCGCTGTCGGGGAGAGGTTGTCGCCCTTGATCGAGTTGGGCAGTACGGTGACAGTGAGGGTCTTGCTCGCCGATTCGCCGTTCTTGGATACTGTGAAGGTGAGATCAACGTCGGTCGGCTCTGCCGGGGCGTTGATGTTGCCAAAGGTGTCGATGACGTTAAAGTTGGAAGTTGCTGTCAGTTCGATGGCAAAGCCTCCGGGGACAGCTGGCATGGTGATCTTTGTCGCGCCCTTGTCCGGATTGGCCATTGTCAGCTCTTCTGCCACTTCCTGGACTGTTTTGCTCGGGCGTTTTTCGTTGAAGAGCTGGAACTCCCAGAAGCTCGGACGGAAGCCGTCGGTGATGTGGAAGCGGATGCGGTCGGCGGTAAATGCTTCAAAGCGAACCGTTGCGGTGGCTCCGATGGAACCGCCTGTGTAGCCAACCTGCCATTCGCCGTCCGCCCAGTATTCGATGTTGTAGGCGTTGGTGCGGTTGTTCGCACCTGTGAGCTGGGAGAAGTAAGCGGTGTCAACCGTGACCGGCTCAGCGAATGAGAGCTCAAGCCAAGCTTCTTTTGTGACACTGTCCTGCGTGGCCCAACGGGTGTCGGGGTTGCCGTCAACTGCTTTATCGCCTGAATAGGTTGCGCTGTGCTGGTTGGATGCAGTCACGATAACTGCCTTTTTCGCGATGTTTTTGTCAAAGGTCGCTTCAATTGTCGCATCCCCCTGAATATTTTCAAAGGTGTAGCTGTCGACTGAACCGACCGACTTGCCATTTACCTTGACAGTGCCGAGCGAGTGGTCGGCGTCGGGTTTAATGGTAAAGGTCTTGCTGGAGAACTGCTCGACCGGAACCTCGCCGGAAGGCTCGATGCTGCCGCCTTCGCCCGCGGTTGCGTTGATGTAGTAGGTTGCGAGTTCGAGCTCCTTCGGAGCGACTTCAAATTTGTCAATGACCGGGCCCTCGCTCACGCTGCCCTCTTGCATGCTGCCGATGGTGAGCACGCTGTAGCCCGCCTTGGTGATTTCAATGTCAAACGAAACGGTGTGGTAGGTAGTCGCGCCGCTTTCACCAAAGACCTTGACATTACCCGGCACGATGTTGTCGCCGCTCCAAGTAACTGCGTTGGCGGTGGACTCGTTGAGCCGTCCGCTGCGGTAGGTCATGGTGACGGTGTAGGTGCCCGCCGCGAGCGCGCGGTAGGGAACGCTGATGGAGTCGTCGCTCATGAACCAATTGACTTCCTGGCCGTTGCTTGCCTCTGCCTTGTTGGTGACGTGGACGTGCTTGTTGTCGTCCACTGCCGGGTGCATATCAAAGAACTCTGCTTCGAGCAGCTTCGCTTCGTCGTCCCGGCCGGGGAACATAAACGGATCTTCCGCCGTGTAGTTGGTGCGTTTCACAAGGGCTTGGATTGCTGAGAGCAGTCCGTTCGTCGCTGCGTTAATCTGAGTTTCGGTCATTGTGGCGGAGTTTTCAAGCACGTTCTGCGCATGTGCCTTGGCGGCGAGCATCGTTGCCCAGCTGTCGGGGAGATAATGCGCTTCGATGAGAGCGTCCGCCTGTGCGATGGCATTCTGGAGTTCCTGGGCCATCTCGTCGTCAATGATGATGATTTCAGCGCGAGGGGTGAAGCCGATGATGGCATTGGTGGCTGCGGTCAGCTCAAAGAAGAAGTTGAGCGAGCCTGTTTTGACGTTGTTGTCAATCGTTTCAACGGTGACGGTCTTGGAGGTCTCACCGTCGGCAAAGGTCAGTGTCTCGTTGATGTCAACGTAGTACTGGCCCTGCACCGCTTTTCCGGGCGGGGTGGAGATCAGCAGGGTCGCTTCTCCCTTGGAGCCGCCGACGCGGTTGATGGTGATGTCGACCGTACCGCCTTCGTTGACGCTGTAATTTGCTTTTTCCAGTTCAAACATACCTGCGCCGTCGTTGTCGAGGACATAGGCTGCATCCAGACCGAGCGCCTTGGTTTTACAGGTCATGGTCACTGTGTGCGGGCCGTTCTCCAATACCGGGGTGGTGTAGAGAATCTGCTGTAGCTTGCGGGGGGAGGACTGGGTGTTGACATCGACCGGATCCATGTCGTCGATCTGAACTGTCATGATGCCGTGGTTGGGGTCGATGGTGCCGATAATCCAGGCCTGGGTGCCGGTGAAGGTGAAGCTTGCGGAAGCGCCCGCGTTGCACCACATGCTGGTGTTGTTGACAAAGCTGCCGGACTCGTCATACCAGGTCCCGTTTTTGTCAAACGACGGGTTGTCAATGAGGGTCAGGTCATTCGGGAAGGGGGAGGAGACCTCAAAGCCCGCGCCCGCCTTGTAGACGCCGATGGTTCTGAGCAGCGGAACTGCCTTGGAACCGGTGATGGTCACTCGTACCTGGTCCGCTTTGACCGGGCTGCGGCGAACGAGGCGTTTGGCGCTGATCGTTTTGCCGGAGCCAAAGTCTTTCCACTCGCCGTTGCCGGAACGGTATTCCACTTTAAAGGAAGAAATTCTTTGCCCGAGCTCGATGTACTCTTCGATCGAGACGACGTCAAAGGTCTGCTCCTTGCCGAGGTTGACGGTGACCGAGCCGGTGAGCTGTCCGTCATCCATCGTCCAGTAGGTATCCTCTTTGCCGTCGATCGTTTTAGAGGCATCAAACTGCGCCGCATTGCCGCGCACGGCCGAAGCGGTGGCGGTGACGCCGTCTTTCTGGGTCAGGTCTTCGTCAAAGGTCTCTTCAATCGCCTTTCCAAACTCGGCGATGCGGCTGGCGTGCGCTTGGTCATACCGACCGTCCCGGTTGGGGGGCACGTTGAGCAGCAGCGGAGCGCCGTGGCCGACCGAGCTGAAGTAGATGTTTGCCATCTGCTCCATGGATTTTGCGGGGTAGTTGGGATGCCAGAACCAGCCCGAGATCAGTGAGACGTCACATTCGGGGACGCTCCAGTACTCGCCGCGTTGCGCCCAGGTCTCGTCCGGCGCGATGCCGTTCTCGTTGCCGATCCAGTGGATGCCGCCCGAGTTGCCACCGCCAAAGATCTGTACGCCGGGTTCACCCTCGCGGATGGTTGCGAGGAAGTCGTCCATGCGGTATTCCTGCGCGTCGGCTCCGGTGCCCTTCGCGCCGTCCATCCACCACTCGACAAACCGACCGTTGTTGCCGTAGATCGGGTTGCTGGTGATCTCTTTAATTTGGTTGATGTAGTACTCGTTGTAGTCGAGGACGTCTTCCTCCGGACTGCAGGGGTTGCCGTTCGCGTCGTAGTACCCGTAGCTCTCCGCGTTCTCGTCCCAGGGGGAGAGGTAACAGCCCATGTCCATGTTCAGATCGGTACACGCCTTTGAAATCTCAGCCAGGATGTCCCCTTTTCCATCTTTGTAAGGGCTGCTTGCGACGTCGTGCTCGGTGTACTCGCTCGGCCAGATGCAGAAGCCGTCGTGATGCTTTGCGGTGACGATCAGGCGTTTAAAGCCTGCATCCTGGAGCTGCTTGACCCATTCCTCAGGGTGGAAGCCGGTCGGGTTAAACCACTCGGGATTTTCCTGTCCGTTGCCCCACTCCTTGTTGGTGAAGGTGTTCATGCCGAAATGGCAGAATGCGGAAAGCTCTTCCTGATGGTACTGCAACTGCATGGCATTTGGCAGCGGGCCATACGGGTCAGGAGCCTGGACCGAGAGGTCGTCGGCAACAGCGGCGGCACTCACTGAGACTGCCTGGGCTGCCATTGCAGCCACAACGGCTGCTGCGAGAAGCTTCTTGAGAAAACTTTTCATCATGTTTGACTTACCTTTCCTTTCATCTCCAAATTTTTTGTTTGGGTTCAATGCGCTTCTGAAAGATTCCTCCTTTCTGATAATTACACAGCTAAAAATGTGGAATAAAAACAATTTTACATCTAAATTATACACCTTTTCGAAAGGAAATCTCGCACAATCTTGTGAGTCAATAGACAATTTTTGTGCTCGATTATGCATTTTTACCAAATGGACTAGAAATAATCTGTAAATTCATCCAAACAAGTCTAATTTTTTTGTTTTCTTCTTCCCAAATTTCCAAAGAGGTGGGGAAGACAACCAAAAATGCATTTGTATTATAGATGGCAAGATGCTATACTTAAATAAGTATGATCTGTATTATTTTCTAGGTTTGGCAAAACGAGAAAGAAGGAGACATCATGTTTAAACGAATTGTGTCAGGTGCGCTGGCAGCTGTTTTGCTGGCCGGGCTGTGCAGCTTTACAGGATGCGGCAAAAAGGATGATGCCGTCTCCGTCAAGTTTGACCCCAAAAACCCGGTGGTGATCAGCCTGTGGCATTATTACAACGGACCGCAGAAAATCGCATTTGACACGCTCATCGACGAATTTAACGAGACAGTTGGACTCGAGCAGGGGATTGTGGTAGAGCCCTCAGGGCAGGGCAGCATTCCTGAGCTGACTGAAAAAGTGATTGACGCGGCAAATAAAAAAGTCGGCGCGGAGGATATCCCAAATATCTTTGCTGCCTATGCCGACACAGCCTATCAGGTTGACCAGATGGGGTTGGTTGCCGATCTCAAGCCCTATCTGACGCAGGAAGAGCTCTCGGAGTACGTGCCTGGCTTTATCGAGGAGGGCAGGCTCACAAATGAAGAAGAATTTAAGATTTTCCCAACTGCCAAGTCCACCGAGGTTTTCATGCTCAACAAAACTGACTGGGATAAATTTGCCGCCGCCACAGGGGCAAGCACTTCTTCCCTAGAGACGATGGAGGGGGTTGCCCAAATCGCCCGGCAATACTATGACTGGAGCGGGGGTAAGGCGTTTTTCGGCCGGGATGCAATGGCCAATTATTTTATCATCGGCTGCAAACAGCTTGGCAAAGAGCTGTTTGAGGTGAGTGACGGCAGTGTCAAGCTCAACTGTGACGAGGCGGTGATGCGCCGGCTGTGGGACAACTATTACATTCCCTATATCAGCGGCTATTTTGCCTCCTACGGCAAATTTCGTTCGGATGACGCCAAGACGGGCGACATCATCGCGCTGGTCGGCTCGACTTCAGGGGCGGCGTATTTTCCCGACACTGTGATGGTGGGGGATACAGAGACCTATCCGATCGAGGTCGCGGTCCTGCCCGCGCCGGTCTTTGAGGGCGGGGAGCAGGTCGCTGTGCAACAGGGCGCGGGGATGGTTGTTAGCAAGTCGGACAAATCGAAAGAATACGCCTCAATCGTATTTTTAAAATGGTTTACTGAGCAGTCCAGAAATATTGATTTTTCGATCGAGTCGGGCTATCTGCCGGTAAAGACATCCGCCAACCAGGCAGATGTGCTGACCCAGGCGCTCGACAAACTCACCGACTCTGCGATCACCACCAATCTCAAGGCAACCCTCCCGGTGGCGGCAAACACGGTTGCATCGAGCGAGATGTACACCAACAAGGCATTCAAAAATGGAACCGCTGCCCGCGCGGTTCTAGAGAATTCGATGCAGGACAAGGCGGAGCAGGATTTGAAAACGGTTCATGAGCAGATGCAGCAGGGCGTCCCTCATGACGAGGCTGTTGCGATGTTTGATACCGATGAAAATTTTCACCAATGGCTGGAGAGTTTTTGCAGTCAGCTTGAGCAGACGGTTGCCCAAAAATGAAGCCGAGAAACACATGCGTGTGGAAAGGGCGGATTTTAGCTGAATGAAACAAAATAAAAAAACGCACTCCATGATGCGCAAAATGATGATCCCCATGCTGTTTGTGTTGCTGCTCCAGGCCCTGCTCTTCGTCGGGACGATCATCTTCGGCGGCACAGTCGACCAGCTCAACCGCAATGCCTTTGACATTCTCAACGAACGGGTGATCAACCGGAAAAACTACATAGAAAACGAAATGCATCGGTGGACGAGCATCAGCGGGACAGTTCAGAAAATCAACTCTCAGGCCGAGGAACTGGTGGCCCGGTCGGGGATCACCGTCGCAGAGTTGTCTGCAAATTCTCCTGTCACCGCAGAACTGCTCGACCTCGTCTCGCAGGATCTGATTGATTTGCTTGAAAAACAGTCGATAACCGGGTCTTTTGTTGTGCTCAACGGGCAGGATGACCCGAAGCAGACCTTTGATGTGGTCAAGGCGGGCGTTTATCTGCGCGACATGAATCCCATCTCCAATCCGGAAGATAACTCCGACCTGCTCATTGAACGGGCCTCGTCGGTCATCACCAAAAAGCTTGGCATTCCGATGGATACCGGCTGGTCCCCTCAGTTCCATTTTACAGAAGATTTCCCCGCTGAGTCGTACGATTATTACTATAAACCGTTTCGCGCTGCGTTCGAGTACCCCGAAATTTCCTACAGCGACCTCTGCTATTGGAGCAGGCCGTTCCAGCTCAGCACCGACGACATCAGCATTATCACCTATTCGGTTCCCCTGATCAGCAACGGGGTTCCCTACGGCGTATTCGGCATCGAGTTATCAGTGGACTACCTCAAAAGCATGCTGCCCTATGATGAGATTGCCTCAGACAAGGCGGGTTCCTATCTGTTGACAGTAACCGATGCAGATGCAATGGAGTTTGAGAACCTCCTCTCTTCGGGTCCTGTTTTCCGTCAGCTCTATGGGGATGAGGGAAACCTGCGCATCCAGAAGCGAAATATTTATGGGGACAGTTTCCTCCTGCAGCCGAGCGCGCGCGCTTCAGGTGATCTGTACGGCTGCGTTCAGTATTTTAAACTTTACAACAGCAACACCCCGTTTGAGGACGACCGGTGGGGGATCATCGGCATGGTGAAAGGAGATAAGCTCCTCGGCTTTTCCGCCAAGGTGGAGATGATCGTCGTGGTCTCTCTCGCGGTATCCCTTGTGGCAGGGCTGTTGATCGTTTTAGTGATCAGCCGGATTGTGACCAAACCAATCACTCAGCTTGCGCGCAAGGTCAAAAACAGCAATCCGAACCTGCCGGTCAAGCTCGACAAGACGCGCATCGCGGAGATTGACCAGCTCGCCAAGGCGGTGGAGTCCCTCAGCGACAGTGTTGCCGAATCAGCCTCCAAGTTGTCCAAAATCATCGAGATGACCAGTACAGCTATAGGTGCGTTCGAATTGAACAAAAAAGAAGGGAACACCTTTTACACCGAGCATCTGTTTGAGATTTTCGGTCTCCAAGACGATTACTCCACCCATGGAATGATGGATAACGAGGCGTTTTTGAAAAAACTGGAACAGACGCGCAGGTTTCTCGACGAAGCCAATGAAAGGGATCGGGTGTGGTTGTATCAGGTGAGTCGGCAGCAGGGCAGCCCCAGCTGGGCAAGGCTGCGGGTCGTGGTGGAATCCGACCGCATCATCGGGGTTGCGGAGGATGTCACGCAGCAAATCATTGAAAAGAAAAAGATTGAATACGAACGGGATTACGACCTGCTCACCAATCTGCTCAACCGCAGGGCGTTTTACACCCTTCTTGTCGAGCTCTTCTCCCAGCCGGAACAGCTGAAAATCGGCGCGATGATGATGTTTGACCTGGACAATCTCAAGCACATCAACGACACCTATGGGCACGATTACGGCGATCAGTACATCCGGTGCGCCGCAGCTATCCTGCGAAAAAACACCCCTGCGAACGCGGTGGTTTCCCGTATGTCGGGCGACGAATTCTACATCTTCCTCTATGGCTGCGAGGAAAAAGAGCAGATTCTCGACACAGTGGAACAGATCAAGCAGGGGCTGGCTGAAACCATTTTCCCGCTGCCCGGCGACGCCACCTTCCGGGTGCGCGCCTCCGCAGGCATTGCCTGGTATCCCGACGACGCGGATTCGTATGAACAGCTCATCCGATATGCCGATTTTGCGATGTATACCGTCAAGCACACTGTCAAAGGGCAGGTGATGCAGTTCAGCATTGAGGAATACCAAAGGGACTCCTATCTGCTGCACAACAAGGAGGAACTCAACAAGCTCATCGACGAGCGGCTGATCGAATATCATTTCCAGCCGATTGTGGACGCCTCCACCGGAGAGGTATTTGCCTATGAGGCGCTCATGCGCTCCAAGGTCGACGCGTTCAAATCCCCTCTGGAAATCCTCACCCTCGCACGCTCTCAGTCCAAGCTGTACGAAATCGAACGGCTCACCTGGTTCTGTTCTATGGAGGCATTTGTTGCGCAAAAACAGATTCTCCCAGATGTGCGAATCTTTATCAATTCTATAGCCAACCAAAATCTTTCCCGGCAGGACTTCGCTGAATTCGAGCAGCTCTACCGACCCCATCTCAACCGGATTGTGGTGGAGCTGACCGAGGAAGAAAAACCGAACAGCGCCTTTTCCAGCCAAAAGCAGGAGTGTATCCGCCTTTGGCAGGCCTCTCTGGCGCTGGATGACTTTGGCACCGGCTACAATGGGGAGGCTATGCTCCTCTGCCTGACGCCACAGTTTGTCAAGATCGACATGTCGATTGTCCGGAATGTGGACACCGATAGGAATCGGCAGAAGATTTTGCAGAATCTGCTCTCCTACACCAAGGAGCGGCGGATCAAGGTCATTGCCGAAGGGGTGGAGAATCGAGGGGAGATGGAAACGCTCATTCACACCGGAGTGGATTACCTGCAGGGCTATTATGTCGGAATGCCCCAAAAGACGGCGAGCCTGGTCAATCCAGAGGTTGTTGCTCAGATTCAAGCGATCAACCGGAAAAAGAAATCACCGACCGCGCACAGATCGTATCCAAAATCCTGAGCAAACGGATAAACGGCGTCCACTGGAGCGGTATTCCCCATCACAGATGTTCTCCCGTTCTCCCGTCCCTATCATCTCATTGCCGTCTCACATTGGTTGTCCCGCGTGGGAAGGCACAAGCTTGTTTCAACCTGGTGATTCAATCAGAACCACCTGTCGAGGAGTGGGATGTCCGGGTCCAAGAAGGGCCAATTTCCGTCTTCGTCCCTCAAAGGGCATCGAATAGAGCACACCTATGGCAACTTGTAAACGGGTCACGTTCACTTGCCATGAGGACTGATCTAGATTTAGATGGCTTTTTCTTCTGCTTTGCAAAGCATCCTTTTCTTTCGGCAAGCTTTTCGTTGAAGCTTTCTCTCTTCCCCAGCAGAACCGAAGGAGAGCAGACGTTCAAGAACAAACAGCCCGCACCACCACAAAAAATGTGGCGGTGCGGGCTGTTTGTTCTTATACGCTTTTTCTATTGCCAACCTTTGCAGACGTCAATCCAGCCGAGGCTGTTGGAGTATTGTTCGAGCTGGTCAATCGTCAGCTCAATTGCGCTGTTGCTGCTTCCGCAGGCGGGAAAAACCGTTTCAAACCGCTTGAGGGAGACGTCTAGGTAAACATCCACGTTTTCGTTGATTCCAAACGGGCAGACGCCGCCAATCGCGTGGCCGACGAGTGTTTCAACCTCGCTGGGAGAAATCATTTTGGCCTTGGTGAGAAACTGCGCCTTGAATTTGGGGTTGTCAATCCGCGTATCGCCGGCGGCGACGATTAATACAGCCTTGTCCCCCACCAAAAAAGAGAGCGTTTTCGCAATCCGTTCGGGTTCGCAGCCAAGTGCCTGCGCTGCGAGCTCAACGGTTGCAGAGGAGGTCTCAAACTCCAAGATCTTGTCGTCTAATCCAAACTGTTTAAAATATTCCCTTGCTTTTTCAATTGACATGTTCAAAATCCTCCTATTTTCTATCCTGGGCAAGCACGTCTGTCGCCGCCTTTTCAAAAGGCGGCGACAAAGGGCGGCTTGGATCCTGAAAGACAGCACGCTCGGCAGGCAAGGCGTTTTGGCAGCGCCCCTTGTCGAGGGTAACGAGCAGGCTGTCCTTGGGTTCAAAAGCGTTGAACACCATATTTGAAATTAGCCGCATTGGAAGTGGCGCCTCTTCGGGAAAAGTAGAGTTGCGGCACAGTGCAGCGTCGAAACGCCCTGCTTTTGTATTGTATTTTGCAGGATTTTCAGCTCGCTGCTATATGGAACTGGTGAAACGCCGCTGAGCTGAGACGAATTTTCGAATCAGTTGGAAGGAGCTCCTCCGCTATTTCTCCCATCCATTGAGGTCTTCCAGCCAAAGGGCGGCGGAACAGTCGCTCGGCATCCTCCAATCCGCGCGGGGGGAGAGGGTGACCGAACCGATCTTCGGGCCGTCGGGCAGACAGGAACGCTTGAACTGCTGGCTGAAAAACCGGCGGACAAAAGTGGTCAGGCAGCTTTTGATCTGCTCTTTGGTGTAGTCCTCCCCAAACGCATGGCAGGCGAGAAATAAGATTTTATCAAAGGTGAATCCAAACCGAATGAAATAATAGAGAAAGAAGTCGTGCAGGATGTAGTCGCCGATGATTTCCTCCGTCTTTTGCGCGATCTCCCCGTCTTTGGTGGGGAGCAGTTCGGGGGAAACCGGGGTGTCGAGGATGTCCTTTAAGATTTCCTCAATCTCCCCGCCATAGGTTCTGCCCGTCCACGCGACTACGTGGCGCACCAGTGTCTTGGGAACTCCTGCGTTGACGCCGTACATCGAGATGTGGTCGCCCGCATAGGTCGCCCAGCCGAGTGCGAGTTCGGAGAGGTCGCCCGTCCCCACCACGAGACCGTTGTTTTTGTTCGCGATGTCGAGCAGGATCTGGGTGCGTTCCCGCGCCTGCACGTTTTCATAGGTCACATCCTGCACGTCCGGGTCGTGCCCGATGTCCTCGAAGTGCTTGAGGCAGGCTTCGGTGATGTCGATCTGTCGGGAGGTGATGCCGAGCGCGGCCATGAGGCGCTGGGAGTTTGTGAGCGTCCGGCCGCTTGTGCCAAAGCCGGGCATGGTGATACCGATGACGTTGCTTCGGTCAAGTCCGAGCTTGTCCATTGCCCGCACGGTGACGAGCAGGGCGAGCGTCGAGTCCAGCCCGCCCGAAATTCCGATGACCGGGTGCTTGAGCCCAGTGTGTCGCAGCCGTTTTGCAAGGCTGAGCGACTGGATGTTGTAGATCTCCTCCATCCTCTCATCCTTGCGGGCGCTGGAGGAGGGGAGGAATGGGGTCTTGCTCAAGCGGCGTTCCAACGAAAACGCCTGCACCCCATGCGGCAATTCGATTTCTTGGGCCCATCCGCCGGTTGGAAAGGTGGTCATTTTGCGGCGGTCGGAGGAGAGACGTTCCAGGTCAATGTCTGCAAAGAGCAGCTGCTCTTCAAAATTGTCCTGCATTGCCTCAGCGAGAATGGAGCCGTTCTCCGCAATCAGGGAATGGCCGCTATACAAGGTGTCCGTCGTGCTCTCAGTGATGCCCGCAGACGCGAGCAGATAGGCGCAGTGGGAACAGAACGACCTCTGTCGGACGAGCATACTGCGGTAACTCCGCTTGCCAATCACCGCATTGCTCGCCGAAAGGTTGCAGATGAGGTTGGCCCCTGCCTCTGCGAGGCGTTCCGAGGGAGGGGAGTTGACCCACAGGTCCTCGCAAATCTCAATGCCGATTTTAGCGTCCCCCAAGGTGAACAGCAGCTCGCAGCAGATGCTTGTCTGCTGTCCGCAGAGGGTGACGGTGTCGGTTTGCAGGGAAGATGCGGGGGAGAACCAGCGCGCCTCGTAAAATTCGCCGTAGTTGGGCAGGTTTTGCTTGGGCACAATGCCGCAGATGCTGCCTTTGGAGAGCACTGCTGCGCAGTTGTACAGCCGGACGCCGTCCGAAACCGGCAGACCAACGATTGCGGTGATATCAAGCTCCTTCGTCTCGTCGAGGATGTGCTGCACCGCCTGTTCCGTCCCGCGCAGCAGGGTGGAGGAGAGCAGCAGGTCGCCGCAGGAATAAGCAGTGACCGAGAGCTCGGGAAAGAGAACCAGGCTCGCCCCCCTGGCGTGCGCCCTGCGGATGAGGGAAACCGTCTGCTCTGCATTGTAACGGGTATCCCCGACGCGGTTTAAGGGGGTGGCGGCGGCCACCCGTATCATTCCATATTGTTCCATAAACAGTCTCCTTTTGTTGTTTGGTTGCAGATCCGCCGTCCGGCTTCTGGCATGGAGAGTCGGCGATGAAATCCGGCGCCGAATAATTTTAATTTGTATCGTGTGGTCCGAAAGCCAATTCAAAACAGCCAACGTGGCGAACAAGAGGGAAAACAGCACCCCAATCGCCTAGGACTCGGCATGATGCATCCAATTATCCGCTTTCTTGGCCTTTTACAGTGTACACCATGGTATACAAACAGACTTTACTTGATTTAAATCACAAACCCGCCGTTGGGGCTGATCGTCTGACCGGTGATAAAATCTGCCCGGTCGGAGGCGAGAAACGCCACGGTTTCTGCGATATCACGCCCGGTGCCGAGGGTGCCGAGCGGGGTTTCCTCTTTTAACGCTTCAATCGTCTCAGCGTCGAGCGCGGCGTTCATCTCGGTGTCAATGACTCCGGGGGCGACGCAGTTGACCTGAATGCCGGAGGGGCCGAGCTCTTTGGCAAGCGCTTTGGTCAGGCCGATGAGCGCAGCCTTGGACGCCGAATAGTGCACCTCGCAGGAGGCGCCGGTCAATCCCCAAATGGAGGAGATATTGACGATTTTGCCGCGTTTGTGGTGGATCATGTGGGGAAGGGCCTCCTGACAGCAAAAAAACGCCCCTTTGACGTTGACGGCGAACAGCCTGTCCCATTCCTCCTCGGTGATGTCGGTGAACAGCTTCTGCTGGGCGACTCCCGCGTTGTTGACGAGGATATCTACCCCGCCGAACTCCCTTTTGATTTCCGAGAACATCCGCGCCACCTGCTCCCGGTCGGAGACGTCCGCCCCAAACGCAGCGGCGCGCAGTCCCTGTCCAGTCAATCCGCTGACGAGCTGTTCCGCCTGCTGGGGATGGGAGCAATAGTTGATTGCAGTCTGATAGCCCATCTGGGCAAACGTCCCGGCGATCGCCGCACCGATGCCGCGGGATGCGCCGGTGACGAGTACGGTTTTGTTCATAGCGTACCCCTTTCCTACTGTGCTATCCTTTAGTATAAATCGGCGGACACAGTTTGTCAAAAGATTCTTGAACAAATTGCGCTTCATCTTGCAATTGCGGGGAGTATTTTGTATAATAAAAGGAACACATTGATACTTAATAAAGATGGGAGATTGATCACGATGGGCATTATCAGAGCAGCGATTAACGCAGTGGGCGGCGGCCTTGCCGACCAGTATTTTGAGTCCTATGAAGCGGGCCCGATGAGCGACACCACCGTCATGACCATGGGGGTGCGCACCGACCGCAACGACAAACGGGGCAGCAACCGCAAGGGAACAGCCAATACGATTTCCAACGGTTCGCTCATCCATGTGTATCCAAACCAGTTTATGATGCTCGTCGACGGCGGGCAGATCATCGACTACACCGCGGAGGAAGGCTATTACGAGGTAGACAATTCCTCCATGCCCTCGCTGTTCAACGGAGAGCTCGGCGACGCAGTCAAAGAGACCTTCCGCCGGGTGGCGTTCGGCGGGTCAACGCCTCTCTCTCAAAAGGTGTATTTTATCAATACCCAGGAGATTAAGGGAATCAAGTTCGGCACCCCCAATCCGATTAACTACATGGATGAATTCTACAACGCTGAGCTGTGGCTGCGCGCCTACGGCTATTACTCCATCAAGATCACCGATCCCATCAAGTTTTTCTTTGAAGCCATCCCGCGCAACGCGACGTCGGTGGACATCAATGACATCAATGACCAATACCGCTCTGAGTTCCTCAATGTGCTTGGCACGGCGCTTAACAAGATGTCGGCTGACGGCATCCGCATTTCCCATGTCGCCTCCCACGGGGTCGAGCTCTCCAAATACATGTCCGAAGCGCTTGACGAGGACTGGGAGGAAAAGCGCGGCTTTGTCGTCCAATCGGTCGGCATTGCGAGCATTTCTTACGACGAAGAGTCCAAAAAGCTGATCAATATGCGCAACCAGGGCGCCATGCTCAGTGATCCCTCCATCCGCGAAGGGTATGTGCAGGGCTCGGTGGCACGCGGCATGGAGGCAGCCGGCTCCAATGCAAACGGCTCAATGATGGGCTTTGCTGGCATGGGGATGGGTGGCAACGTCGCAGGGGGCTTTATGGGCGCGGCGAGCAGTACCAACGCCGCCCAGATGGAACAGCAGCGCCGGGAGGCAGAGCAGAAGGCGCAGCAGGGCTGGTCCTGCTCCTGCGGGCAGACAGGCAACACAGGAAAATTTTGCAGCAACTGCGGCAAGCCAAAGCCTGCTCCAGCTGGAAGCTGGAAATGTCCTTCCTGCGGCAGTGAGAACATTGGTCGTTTCTGCGGCGAGTGCGGCACGAAAAAGCCGGAGGCGGCAAAATGTGCCAACTGCGGTTTTGTGCCTGCGGATGGCAGCGCGCCGAAATTCTGCCCCGAATGCGGAAAACCCTTTGCAGGGTAGTCGGGTCAGAACCACGCGGTGAAAGGCGTCAGAATGGCATATGCCGGTTTATGCAAAAAAGTGCGCCTCCAACCTGCTGTAACTGTTCGGTGGACTTTTATTTCCTTTGATGTCTAGCTTGCTCTACAACTCAGGCGGATGCTGGCAGAACATCTTCGCCAGCTGGATCAATGGGATGATACAACAAAAACAGGGTGGTTCAGAGACAGAGCCGCCCTGTTTTGTTTGCAATGGGAAAAACAGCGCTTTTGTGCTGGAGTGTCAGATATTTGAGCCAGATTTCAGGCTGTAAATGCATATTTGTATTGAAACTGGGCCTGTGAAACTCATTTTGATATAATGTTTGAGCATTGGCGGGCTTTTTGGAATTGGATTAATGGATTGGGTAAAACTGGGGCAAAAATGTGGTTTATGCAACATTTTTCTTGTTGTTTTAAAGGGAGAATACAGGTTCAGGAGGGGACAGCGGTACACCGCATGGGATCCTACAAAGACGGGCGCCAATATACTGCTTTGGATGAGGGGAGCATGTACGGTCTGGAAAAATGAACGCCAGACAATTAGGGGCCCCATGCAAGAGCTGGACGCAGCGTATGAGAAAACTGCGTCCAGCTTCCTTTAATGCCCTATTGCCGAATCGTGAACGTTGGTCTGAATCAGGGCAAATGGAGTTTTTCAGAGTTGTTTTCCGCAGAATCCTTTGCAGTGAAAGCAATGAGGTCCTCAATATAATAGGGGATCGAATTGGAACCATTTTTTGCCGAGAGAGAAAAATGAGGAATCCGGGGATAGGCAGGTCGGATTCCTCTTTAAAATGATTATGAAAGAAGTAATATCGCTTTTCCTATAAGCGCCGGTGCTCATATTCCGAAAAAACCAGACAACAGATGGGCGTTTTGAATCGACGTCCGTGGGTAACTGCTGCGTTTGCCACATTATACCGAACTGCAGAGCACATCCTTGAGAATTTCAAGTCCCTGTTCAAGCTCCATCCACGAGATGTTGAGCGGGGGGAGGAGGCGAATCTTGTGTTTGGCGGTGAGCACGAGCAGGCCGCTCTTGGCGCACGCCCGGAGCACTTCAACGGATTTTTTCGTCTTGAGGGTGACGCCGAGCATCAGTCCGATGCCGTCGACAGCCTCCACCTCGTCGATGCTTTCGAGAACTCTGCGGATGTAATCGGAACGCTGGGATACCCCTTCAAGCAGTTCGGGAGTGAGCGCGTCAAGCACTGCGTTTGCTCCAGCACATACGATGGGATTGCCCCCGAATGTCGTCGCATGGTCTCCATAGCCGAGCACTTGGGAGGACTGTTCGTCCATGAGCACCGCGCCGATCGGCAGGCCGCCGCCCAGCCCTTTGGCGAGAGTCGTCACATTCGGGCGCACCCCGTACTGCTCCGAGCAGAGCAGGGTGCCTGTCCGTCCGATGCCGGTTTGTACCTCGTCGACGATGAAAGTCAGATCGTGTTCTTCACAGAGTTTTGCAACCGCCTGCACATACTCCTTGTCGAGCGGGATGACGCCGCCCTCTCCCTGGATCAGTTCGCACAGAATGCCACACACCGAGTCGTCCAGCTTTTGTTTGAGGTCGTCGAGGTCATTTGCTTTCGCAAACACAAAGCCTTCGGTGAACGGATAAAAGTAGTTGTGAAATACATCCTGGCCAGTGGCCGATAGGGTGGTCACCGTGCGCCCGTGGAACGAGTTGACCAGCGAGATGATTGTTGAACGGTTGCTTCCGTACTTGTCAAAGCTCTTTTTGCGGGCGAGTTTGATTGCGCCTTCGTTCGCCTCTGCCCCCGAATTTGCAAAGAAAACCTTATCATAACCCGTCCGGGTACAGAGCTTTTTGGCGAGCTTGACATCCGGTGCGGTATAAAAGAGGTTGGAGGTGTGGTTGAGCTTTTTCGCCTGTTTGCAGACCGCCTTGCTCCAGCTCTCATCGCAGAAGCCGAGGCTGTTGACGCCGATGCCGCTCGAAAAGTCGATGTAGCGTTTGCCGTCGTAATCCTCACAGGTCGATCCCTTTCCCTGTTTGATACAGACGTCGAACCGGGCATAGGTGTTGGCGATGCAATTGGCATCATTTTTTTTTAATTTATCTGAGTTCATTTGTTTTCCTCCCTTTTGCAAAGTGCCGCTGAATTTGGTCGGTTATGCTCTGGAACCCGTACGAAGCGAGCATGACGAAAAACGGCAGATGGTTAATCATGTAACGGGACCTTCCCTCAAACAACAGAATAAAACACAAAATACCGAATATGGCGCATCGCATGATCGTTGTTTCTCTGTGGAAAACATCTTTTCTTCGAATAACAGCGGGGACGATCAAAAGCAGCATTACAAAAATCCAGATTCCCTGGGCGATGTAATTGTACACATCAAAATACTTGCCTTCGGGGTCTATCATCTCTCTAATTGTTTGAGATCTCATCTGGTCATATTCTGCAAATCCACCTTCACCTCCCCAATAGAAATTGCCCTCAGAGGTGATCCAACGGGCCTTGTTGTTGAGAAAATTCAGATATCCAATCGGTCCGAATTCCTGCAGCCTTTCTTGTATAACCTGCTTATTGGCAGCAATTCTTTTCGCTTTGGTAGAAATGCCATGTGTCAGTGTAACATCCTCTTGGTTCCAGGCTCCGTAAAGAATGTGCGGAGGACTTTCGACCTCTTTAAGCCCCATCATGAAAAAGTGAGACATTGGCGTTGCTTTGTCGGGATTGATTGGGATACTGGTTTGATGGCTGACAAAAAGGCCAAAGCCGCTGTTCAACAAGAAGAATGCAGCGAGAGCGGCGGGGATGAATGAACTATTCTTTAAAAAACCTTTTTTCGAAAAATTGGTGCAGAGGATATGCAGCAGGATAATTGCGATCAGCGGTATTAAGGCAGAGGGCTTAATCAGATAGCCGATGCAGGCAGATAATCCTATACATGCCCCCAAGATGATTTTTTTGACAACTGAGTTCTGCCCGTTGAGCTGAAGGTAGAGAAAAAAAGATAAAACGACAAACGGCATTGAGAATGTATCGCTGTATGGTACAATCAGCCAGGGAAAAAAGCCAATGAGTAAAATCGCAAAGAAAAAGGTGATTGCAGCACTTTTTTTCCCGAATATTTTTTTCATGCTCAACACACTGAACAGAATTGCAGCATCGACTGCGAGCACATTGAGCAGCGTCAAGGGAAGCCAAGGATCCTCGATTTGAAAAAAGGAGATAACTTTGCTATAGGCTCGAAAAACAAACAGAAGCAATAGGTTGTTTGGATAAGTCTGAAAATAAGTTGAATGTTTGCTCAGATCCTGTCCGAAAGCAGCCTCAACAATTTTTCTGCAATCCCAGCCAATTGGGACACTCGCAAATGTTACCAGAATGATTTGGAGAACCAAAAGGACGAGCATGCTGATGACAAACACTGAGATAAAGTGGTCTGCAATCATGTTTCGAATAGATTTAATTTTATGCAGGATATAAAATCCAGCAAAGGAAAACACTGCGATCAGGCCGAAAGAGAACATCTGCTTGCCCATGTCAAATTCATATGTACTGGTATTGAAAAAACACAGGCTAATGAAAAGCCACAAAAAGACGGCAAAGAAAACAACTCCGAAGGTTACCAGGCATATTTTTTGAAAAAGAGAGAGCGATGATTCGTTCTTGGATTCCATAGAGTCCTCCTCGTTATACAGTTTCTGTAAAATAAATGGTTTTGGACTTGAAGCTGTTAGGATGTGCAGAGGGCCTCTACTTGCCTCTGTACATCCCAACAGCCCTTTCGTTGCATTTCCGACGAACCAAACTAACTTAATCTTATCCGACAAACATCGTTCCGATTCCCTCGTTGGAGAACAGCTCGATGAGCACCGAGTGCTTGACCCTTCCATCGATGATAAAGGCGCGGTCCACCCCGCGGCGCACCGCTTCGACGCAGCAGTCGATTTTGGGGATCATGCCGCCCGAAATAATCCCTTGCTTGACTAGTGAGGGCACTTCGCTCGCCTTGACGACCGGGATGAGGGTGTTTTCATCCTCCTTGTCCTTGAGCAGTCCCCGGATGTCGGTCATGAGGATGAGGTTTTTTGCGTGCAGCGCAGCGGCGATTTTGGCAGCGGCGGTGTCGGCGTTGATGTTGTAGGTGTTGCCGTTTTCATCCGTTGCAACCGTTGCGATGACAGGAATGTAGCCGCGGTCGAGCGCATCGTTGATCGGCGTCACATTGACGTGGTGGATTTCCCCCACAAACCCGAGGTCCGGGTTTTCCTTTTTAATCGCTACGAGCATCCCGTCGTCAATGCCGCACAGCCCGAGCGCCCGCCCGTTGTGGCGGGTGAGCAGCGAGACAAGGTCCTTGTTGACCTTGCCCGCGAGCACCATCTGGACGATCTCCGCCGTCTCCTTGTCGGTGTAGCGCAGCCCGCCGACAAACTTGGACTCCTTGCCGACTTTGCCGAGCAGCGCGTTGATTTCCGGCCCGCCGCCGTGTACTAGCACCACCTTGATGCCGACGAGGGAGAGCAGCACGATGTCGCTCATGACCGAGAGCTTGAGCTCCTCGTCAATCATCGCGTTGCCGCCGTATTTGATCACAACCGTCTTGTTGCGGTATTTCTGAATATAGGGGAGCGCGTCGATGAGCACTTGTGCCTTTGCGCTGTTGGAAATCGCTACGTTGTTCATTGGAATCACCCTCCTGTGTCCGGATTAAGTCCGGTATTCCCCGTTAATTTTTACGTAATCATAGGTGAGGTCGCAGCCCCACGCAGTCGCACTGTATTCACCGTCGTGCATGTCGACCACAATTTTGATCTCGTCGCCGAATAGGATGAACTGCGCCTTTTCCTCCGAAAAGTCGACTCCCATGCCATTTTTGCACACCAGGGTGTCCTTGGTCTTGGAGGCGATCCGGACGCTGACCTTGTCGATGTCAAAATCCCCCTCCGCATAGCCGATCGCGCAGAGGATTCTGCCCCAGTTCGCGTCCGCGCCGAACACTGCGGCTTTGAACAGGCTCGAGGTGATGACCGCCTTGGCGACCGATTGGGCAATCTTTTCGGTCTTTGCGTTGAGCACTTCGCACTCGATGAGCTTGGTCGCACCCTCGCCGTCCTTGGCGAGCATCTTGCACAGCTTTTCCATCACCACATAGAGGGCGCTCGTGAAGGTGTTATAGCTCTCGTCCTCCTGCTCGATGAGCTCATTGCCCGCCGTGCAGTTGGACATCAGGGTGACCGTGTCGTTGGTCGAGGTGTCGCCGTCAATGCTGATCATGTTGAAGGTGTGGTCGACCACGAATTTAAGCGCTTTTTTGAGCAGCTTCTGGTCGATGTTCACGTCGGTTGAGAGGAAACTGAGCATGGTCGCCATGTTGGGGTGGATCATGCCGCTGCCCTTTGCCATGCCGCCGATGTGGCAGGGCTTGCCGCCGAGCTCGAATTCAATGGACACCTCTTTTTCAATGGTGTCGGTTGTCATGATCGCATTGGCCGCATCGGTGTTGCCGTCCTTGGAGAGCTTGGCGGCGATCTCGTCGATGTGGTCGGCAATCGGCTCGATGGGGAGCACTAGTCCGATGACGCCGGTCGAGCAGACAATCACGTCCTCCGGTTTGAGGCCGAGCGCCTTGCCGGTGATCTGCGCCATCTGCTCAGCTTTTTCCTCACCGTCCGCGTTGCAGGTGTTGGCGTTGCCGCTGTTGCAGATGATCGCCTGGGAGATGCCGTCTACAAGGTGGCGTTTGTTGACCGCAATCGGCGCGCCCTTGACCTTGTTCTGGGTGTATACCGCAGCGGTGACACACGGCTTGTCGGAGTAGATCAGGGCCAGGTCCTTTTTGCTCTTGTTTTTCCGGATGCCGCAGTGGATGCCTGCGGCGGTGAATCCGTCGACCACGCAGATGCCGCCGGGGACTTCTTTGTATTTGTTAAAATGAATATTCATGGTATTCCTCCGTTTATTTGAAAAGGGGATGCGGTTGACTGAGCACCGCTCGGTTGGGGTGGGGCAAACAGTTCTGCTTGCTGGACTGTTTGCCGGTTTGTTGGATGCTTGTTTAGAAAGCGGGGGGAATCAGGTTGAGGCCGGTTCCCTCCTCCAGTCCAAACAGAAGGTTCATATTTTGAATCGCCTGTCCGGCGGCGCCCTTGACCATGTTGTCGATCGTCGAGACGATGATCAGCCGTCCGGTGCGCTCGTCGGTGTGCAGCGAGATGTCGCAGTAGTTGGAGTATTTGACGTTTTTGAGGTTCGCCGCCTTGCCGGGCGGCAGGATTCGCACAAACTGCTCCTCTTGGTAAAAGTCCTCGTACATCTGGTGCAGTTCTTCCTCGGTGAGCATCTCGGTGAGGCTCAGATAGATCGTCGAGACGATGCCGCGGTTGACGGGGAGCAGGTGGGGGACAAACGTCACCTTCACCTCGGTTCCGGCAATCGCCGAGAGAGTCTGTTCAATTTCGGGGGTGTGGCGGTGCTGGGCGATTTTATAGGGGGAAAACGCCTCGTTGCACTCAGGGTAGTGAGAGGTGAGGGTGAGCCCGCGGCCCGCGCCGGTCACGCCCGACTTGCTGTCGATGATGATGGTCGTTGGGTCTGCCTTGCCGGATTGCAGAATGGGGGCGAGCCCCAGACCGATGCTCGTCGGGTAACATCCGGGGTTTGCGATGATTTTGCAGCCCTTGGCAAGCGAGCGGTGCAGCTCGGGGATCACATAGGCGCACAGCTTGTGCAGCTCGGGCTTCTGGTAGCTGAGCTGGTACCATTCCTGGTAATCCTCCGGCTTTTCCAGTCGGAAGTCCGCGCCGAGATCGATGAGGTATTTGCCCTGTCCCACGCATTTTTCTGCAATCAGTTCGCTCAGTCCGTGGGGAAGGGAAGCGAACACAACGTCGCTCTTTTCAATGACTTCGTCCTCGCCGCAGAGGATCAGCCCGCAGGTGGAGGCAAAGTTCGGGTACACCGCCTCCATGGCCTGGTGTTCGAAGCTCACCGAACTGATGGCCGCAACCTCCACGTCTGGATGGGTGAGCAGCAGCCGGAGAAGCTCTGCGCCCGCGTAGCCGGTTGCGCCGATGATGCCTGCCTGTATTTTTTTCAAGTGAATCGCCCCTTGTCGTAATTCGGTAGATTTTATGCTATACATCATTATACAGTCTTTGCCGGGAAAATGCAACTGTTTTTGGGATCAAATATTCAATTTATGTATATTTATACACCTATAAGCCTGTCTGATGCATAAAAATGAGAAAAATGCAACAGCGGCGTAGGCTTTTTCGACAGGTTTGCCGTTTTGGGCCCCGGTTTGTCAACGCTGCGCGAGGTTGATGACCGGGATTCCGAGCCTGAGGCAGGTGTCGACGGTGTAGCGGGTGCCGCCGGACGGCTTGTTGAGGTAACAGACGCAGACGCCGCTGTGCTCGGCGAGATGGCGGTTGCGCAGCTGCATGCAGCCGCGGAAATAGTGTTCCGAGGTGAAAACCACTTTATCCGCCCGGCGTTTGATCTGTTCATAGGTGCGAATGTCTTTTTCCGGCCAGCCGGCGGCCTGCTCCCGGCAGGGGAGCACGAGGATCAGCCGGATGTGGGGATAGGTTTCGCGCAGGCGGAGCACCGTCAGCGCCGCGAGGGTGTCAAAGCCGAGCGCGCCGCCCGCGCCGAAATACCGCACGCCTTGGTGAATGAGCTGAAGCAGCTCCTGCTCAAGGCGTTTTTGAATGTATGGGAGCTTTTGCGGCGGAAGATCCCGGTGGCCGGTGAAACAGCAGGTTTGATTTTTCACTGTGTATCAGTCCTTTTTCTACTTATTATAAAATAAAAACCTATTGAGGTCAATTGACCTCAATAGCCTTTTGTTTATTGGGTACAATAAACAAAAGGTGATACGATATGGTTGATACAAAATTAATCGGTGCGGTGATTCAACAGCTGCGGCAGAGAAAGGGGATTTCTCAGGAGGTTCTCAGCGGGCTTGCCGGGCTTGACCGGACACATTACAGTAAAATAGAACGGGGGCTGCGCAGCCCGACGATCGACACCCTTTTTAAAATTGGGAGCGCGCTGCAAATGCCGCCGCATCAAATTCTAGAGGAAATCGAACAGGAGCTTGAGCGGCGCGGCAGCGGAGGGGAGACACAATGAACGCGAAGCAAGCGGTAGCAGCCCGCCTGCTCCAGTTGTGCGATCAGAAGAATTTGGCGATCAACGGGTTGGCGAACCAGTCGGGCGTTTCCCCATCCACTGTGTACAGTATGCTCAACGAAAAAAGCCAAAATCCAGGGGTTGCCTCGATCAAAAAAATTTGCGATGGGCTGGAAATCAGCTTACGCGAATTTTTTGATTGTGACCTGTTTGACGATCTGGAACAAGAAATCAAATAAGAGCGCCGTGCCCGGCGCGCCGGAATCCATCCCGCCTTGCGGAAGGAGCGTTGTCAGCTCCTCCTGCAAGGCGTTTTTGGATTTGCGGCGGAAGGTCTCGGTGGCCGGTGAAGCAACAGGTCTGATTTTTCATAGTATTTCTCTCCTTATACAATTGAATAATATAATTATACACTATAAGTGATGTTATAGTCATCTGTAATCCGTAATATTTACACCCTAGAAACGATAAAATAAATAAGTAGAAAGCGGGTGTAAAAAATGGAGACGAAATACTATGAACGTTATATAAAATTAGGATTAAAAATCCAGTATTATAGAAAATTGAGGGGTTTTACACAGGAAACATTTGCGGAGGCAATTGATAAAAGCTGGTCGTTTATCTCAAAAATTGAATCTCCTACAACGATCCGGGGCGTTTCTCTGGAAACGCTGTTCAAAATGGCGGACGTGCTTGAGATCGAACCCTACAAACTGATTAAGGACGATGATTAAAATGAAAACACCCGGCGGGCGCGGTTTGTTCCAGTCGGTGAGACAACTCCGGTTCGGCTTTTCCCCCGGCGGGCTGCTTGCCTTTGCACTCGTGATGCTCCCTAACCTGCTGTGGCTGATCGCCCCGCCGCTCAACGATCCCCTCGCGGCAAACAGCGCGCCGTCCGCCTTCTTGGAACTCCTCGAGCACGCGAGCCAATGGGTTCTGGTCGCAACCCTCGTCCTGCTCGTCAACCGGGAGAAGGGGAGACGCTCCCGCGTTTTCCTGTTCGCCGCCGCCCTGCCGCTCGGGGGCTATTACGCTTTGTGGGCGGCCTATTACGCGGGGATGTCCCCGGCGTGGCTGCTGCTCGGCCTGGCTGTCCTGCCGCCGCTGTTTTTCTGCCTTGCGGCAGTGTGGCTCAAAAACTGGGCCGCGCTCCCTCCTGCCGTTGTCTTTGGGCTCGCCCACATTGCGGTGACCTGCTCCAATTATCTGACCTGAGATCAATTGTGCCGGGAATTTTCCAAATGCTTTCCCAATTCCCCACACAGCGGCTTGGTACTCCGCCCGGATTCTACCGGAGTGTGCAAACTGCCCGCGGTGACTGGTCCACCGAACTTCATTGAATAAAAAAACAAAAGGGCACGGGAAAAAAGTTTTTCCTGCGCCCTCTTTTTGTTTGCTATTTCATCAAATAAGAAAGGTCGTCCACGACCGAGCCGACTGCTTTGATCGCCTGTCCGGCTTTTTTCTTCATCATGCGGGTTTTGCTTTTCTTCGCGTTGGTTGCCATATAAACCGCTGCGCCAGCTGCGAGGCCGACGGCGGCGCCTTTTGCGACATTGCTCATTTTCATGTGAATTGCCCTCCATTCAATTGTTTTACAGCAGCGAAGCGACAGCAGCGCGGCGGCTCTGTCGGCTGCTTGGCTCGCGCTTCCGCTCGTACTCCGGTCACTGAGCTGCTGACGGTGGGAATTTAAGTCCCGTATTAGTATGCGTCAGCGGCGCAGAATAACTAATGAAAGATTTTGCCTTGCGGAATTTACGAAAAAATGCATAAAATGAAAATTTTTGACTCGATGCTTGTGCAGGTTGTCTTTTGCGTTTTTATTTTTCCGCACCTGACAGCTTTTAACCCTGTCAATCTTGCTAAAAAGATAAAAATCGTCTATAATAAAAAACGCGAAAACGCACAGCCAGGCGGTTTTTTGCAGGCAATGTCCTGTTTTGCATCCTGCCTGGCGCGGTTGTATAATAGAAAGGAAATGAAACATGGCAAAACAAAATTGCAGGGTTGCGGCGATCCACGACCTCTCGGGCTTTGGTCGGTGCTCGCTGTCGGTCATCCTGCCCACCCTCTCCTGTATGGGGGTACAGGTGTGCGCCGTCCCCACCGCGGTGCTCTCCTCCCACACTGGAGGGCTGGGCAACCCGGTGCTGCGCGACCTCACCGACTACATTCCGCAGGCGCTCGAACACTATCGCTCGCTGAACCTGGAATTTGACTGCGTTTACAGCGGATTTTTGGGCTCGACCGAACAGATCGACCACTGCCTTGAATTCTTTGCCGAATACCCGAAGGCGCTCAAGGTGGTGGACCCGGTGATGGGGGACCACGGCAAGCCGTACAAAACCTACACCCCGGCGCTCATGAACCGGATGCAGGAGCTTGTCAAGGTCGCGGACGTGATCACCCCCAACCTGACCGAAGCGGCGATATTGCTCAAGGAACATTACCCGACCGCTCCGCTCACCTCCGCCCAGCTCAAGAGTTGGCTGGTGCGTCAGAGCGAGCTCGGGCCGCGCTATGTGCTCCTCACCGGGGTGGAGGTTGCCGACGGGTGCCTCATCAACGCAGGGTATGACCGGGTGCGGGGCGCGTTTTGGCGGGTGGACTGCGACTATGTGCCCGTCTCCTATCCCGGCACCGGGGACATCTACGCGAGCGTAATTGTCGGCGCGCTTCTCAGCGGCGACAGTCTGCCGATCGCGATGGAGCGGGCGACCCGGTTCCTCGAACTCGCCATCAAGACCACCTACAGCTACGGCACGGACACCCGCTTTGGAGTGATGCTCGAGAGCGCGCTGCCCTGGCTGACCGAGCGCCATTCCCTCAAGGGATATCAAAAACTATAGGGTCGGTTTCCTGCGCGCCGCGGGAGCTGGCGGAGACACACCGCGGCGCGCATCACAATCAAGTAAGGGGACTGACTTTTTATGGCAGCTAACAGCGAAAAACGGTTTACCATCTATGACGTGGTCGTCATCGGCTTTATGGCGGCGCTCGTCTTTGTCTCGTCAAAGCTCTCGATTCCGATCCCGACCGGCATCGACAACACGAGAATCCATTTCGGAAATATCTTCTGCCTGCTCTCCGGTCTGCTCTTCGGCGGCCTGCGGGGCGGGTTGGCGGCGGGCTTTGGCTCGATGTTCTTTGACCTCACCGATCCGATGTACATCTCGAGCGCGTGGTTTACCTTCCTCTCGAAATTCGTGCTCGGCTACGTCTGCGGCAAGCTCGCCTATGTCAAGCGAAACGATGGCAGAAACCTCAAGCTCAATATTGGGGCCGCGGCAGCCGGACAGCTCGCCTACCTGGTGCTCTACCTCGCTTACAGCTACATCAAAGCGGTGTTCTTCCTCCAGGTTGCGCACGAAACCGCGCTGATTACAGTCGGCACCAAGGCGCTCACCTCGGGCGCAAACGCCGTCATCGCAGTGGTGATCGCCGTCCCGCTCGGATATGCGCTCAAAAAAGCGCTCGTCTTCACCGGGATTTACAACAAAGTGATGTACCGCCGGAAGCCAAAGGACAACAGCGAGCTGGAAGAGACGTTTATCAAAGTGAAAAGAGACTAGCTTGTTATTTTTAAGCCATAAGGTTAAATCAGATTTAGCCTTATGGCTATTTCTATTTGTGTAGTATTGCAAAATACTTTATAATAGAGTAAAGAAGAGAAAGGATTGATAAAGTTGGCAGGAAACTATTCTATTTTTTACAAAAGAGTAAGTGGATTAGAAAATTGTAATTTTGAAGAATTACAGGTTCCTATTCAAAATAGCATAATTGAAAAAATGATTCTTAAAAAGAAAATAGTGGACAAAAAGGAATTTACCGAGATTGAACTTGTGTTTTCCCTGTCTGAGGCCGAGGAGAAAAAATACGGTGAAGATTTTTTCCCAATGATAGAGGAAGCGGAAAATATAATGAAAAAGCTACCTTTGTTCCTTCTTCACAAAGGGTTTCAAATTGATAAATTTATTTTTGAAGAACTCAGCGGAGAGAATCCTCCAAGGCCAGATGCGGTTGCATCTGGATTTATCGTCCTAGAAAATCAATCAACACAGAAGAATATCAAGAAACTAAGTGATACGGATTTCATTGGATTTGAAGCATTACAAACCAATTTGGATTTAATTTATCTTCAAAAACTTATTAGTATACCAGATCAAGCATTCCGATTTCAATCGTTCTATGAGATGCTGCTTCATATAGATGCAACCAAAAAGGATGGTCAAACTGCACCTTTAACGCAAAAGCAACTCTATGAATTTTTATCGAAGGATCCTTTTATAAAAAAAATAAATGTAAACATGAAAAACAAGCATTTTAATGAGAATAAAAACTACGTCCTCGATGATTTCTCCTATTTAAGAAATTTAATTGCTCATTTGGATGAATGTAGAGTGGATCCGGATAAAGCGGAAAGCAGGTTCGAGGAATTCCTTTGCGATTATAATAAAAGGATTAATCGGGATATGCCTAAAATCATTCAGTACATTATGCATCTTATTATAGATAACAGCGAGCAAATTGATGAGAGACGATGATACGTTAAAAAACGGATAAAATAAAAGATACAGTAAGTTATCCGAAGGAAAGTAACGAATCGATAAAATGACTTGCTTGATTCGATCTTTTTCCCTCAAACACTTGACTTTTTGCGCGCAAAATCTTACTATAGTACTGTTTGACAAAAACACAGTTCATCTGCAAAGGAGGAGGCAACATGGGAAAACCAATTATTGAACTCAAAAATCTGGTGGTTGAGTTTGACGGCGAGCGGGTGCTCGACAACATCAACCTCACGATCAACGACAAAGAATTCGTCACCTTCCTCGGTCCGTCCGGCTGCGGCAAGACGACGACTCTGCGCATTATCGGCGGTTTTCTCTACCCGGATGCGGGCGAGGTCTATTTCGACGGGGTGAAGATCAACGACCTGCCGCCCCACAAACGCCAGGTGAACACCGTGTTTCAGAAATACGCGCTGTTTCCCCATCTCAATGTGTATGACAACATTGCATTCGGCCTGAAAATTAAAAAGCTCGATCCAAAAGAGATTGACGCGCGGGTCAAAAAAATGCTCAAAATCGTCAATCTCGAGGGGTTTGGCAAGCGCCGCATCAACCAGCTCTCGGGTGGTCAGCAGCAGCGGGTGGCAATTGCCCGCGCCCTGGTCAACTACCCCAAGGTGCTACTGCTCGACGAGCCGCTCGGCGCACTCGACCTCAAGCTGCGCAAAGAGATGCAGGTCGAGCTCAAGGCGATCCAGCAGCAGCTCGAGACGACGTTTATCTACGTCACCCACGATCAGGAGGAGGCGCTCACTATGTCCGACACCATCGTGGTCATGAACGAGGGAGAGATTCAACAGATTGGCACCCCGCAGGACATCTACAACGAACCACAGAACGCCTTTGTAGCCGACTTCATTGGGGAGAGCAACATCATCAACGGCATCATGCACAAGGACTACGAGGTGGAATTCGCGGGCGAGACGTTCGAGTGCCTCGACGCGGGCTTTGACCCGATGCAGCGTGTTGACGTGGTGCTGCGTCCCGAGGACATCGACCTGGTGCCGGAGGAGGAGTCAAAGCTCAAAGGGGTGATTGAGTCGGTGGTGTTCAAGGGCGTCCATTACGAGATGGAGGTGCTGTGCAACGGCCTGTACTGGATTGTACAGACCACCGACGTCGCCCACGAGGGGGACCGGGTCGGCCTGAAATTCGGGCCGGACGACATCCACATCATGCACAAGCTGTTTGACGACGTGACCAACCATCTGACCGGCGAAGTCGTGGAGGAGGACGTCATCCGCTTCCTCGGCATCACCTTTGAGCGCCCCGGCCTCGGCCTGCCGGTGGGCAGTAAGGTGCAGCTCACCGTCAACCCCAAGGAGATCGAGCTTGTGAGCGATGACCACAGCGACATTGTGCTCTACCTCGAATCCCTCATCTACAAGGGCTCTTACAACGAAATGCTCTTTTACACCGAGGAGGACGGATATCTTCTCGTCCACTCGGAAAATGAGGAGCAGGTGGGCACCGACCTCGGCTTGAAGTTTGACTTTAACAAAATTCAGATTAAGCCTCTGAGCAAGGAGGCGCGGGGATGAAGAGACGGGATGGACTCAAATTTCTGCCATACGGCATCTGGATGATCGCTTTTACCATCATCCCGATGGCGCTCATCGTGTACTTTGCGTTTTCCAACAAGGAGCACCAGTTTACCCTGGAGAACATCCTGCGCATCGGGGAATACGCCGGGGTGCTCGGCAAATCCCTGCTGCTCGCGGCGATAGCGACGTTGTTCTGCCTGCTCATCGCCTATCCCTTTGCCTATGTGATGTCGCGCAGCAAGGGAAACACCCAGCGCACCATGATGATGCTGATCATGGTGCCGATGTGGACGAGCCTGTTGCTGCGCACCTACGCCTGGATGACGCTGCTCGAAAACAACGGGCTCATCAACAAGCTGCTCGGTGTGTTTGGACTCGGGCCGTTCCGGATGATCAACACCTCGGGCGCAGTGGTGCTCGGCATGGTGTACGACTTTCTGCCGTTCATGATCCTGCCGCTTTATTCGGTGATGACCAAGATCGACAAGTCGGTTCTCGAGGCGGCGAGCGACCTCGGCGCGGGTCCGATGCAGGTGCTGCGCAAGGTGGTGCTGCCGCTGAGCGTGCCGGGGATTGTCTCGGGCATCACCATGGTGTTTGTTCCCGCAGCGTCCACCTTTGTCATCTCCCGGCTGCTCGGCGGGGGAGGGAACATGCTCATCGGAGACCTGATTGAGATGCAGTTTGTGGGAAGCACCTACAACCCCTATTTCGGCTCGGCGCTCTCGCTGCTGCTCATGGTGGTCATCCTCATCATCATGGCAATTACCACCCACTTTGACAACGACGAACTGGAGGGGATTGTTGTATGACGCGCAAAAAGATTTCCTCCAAACTCTACATGGCGCTCGTGTTTCTCTTTCTCTACGCGCCAATTGTGGTCGTGATCGTTTTCTCATTCAACGCGACCAAGAGCCGCACGGTGTTCACCGGCGTCACCCTCAAGTGGTACGCCCAGCTCTTTCAAGACGAGCTCATCATGAAATCGCTGCGCAACTCCCTCATTCTCGCTTTTTCCTCCTCTGTGATCGCCACGGTGATCGGCACAGCCGCCGCTCTTGCGATCTCGCGGATGAAAAAGAAGGCACGTTCGGTTGTCATGAACATCACCTACCTGCCGGTTGTCAACTCGGAGATTGTCACCGGCATCTCGCTCATGCTGCTGTTTGTCTTTGTGTTCGGACTCATCGGCTTGCAGTTGGGCTTTGTGAGCGTGCTCATCGCACACATCACCTTTAACATTCCCTACGTCATTTTAAACGTGCTGCCCAAGCTGCGGCAGGCGGATCAGGACCTGTTCAACGCCGCCCTCGACCTCGGCTGCAACCCAGGGCAGGCGTTTTTCAAAGTCATGCTGCCGGAGATCATGCCGGGCATTGTGTCGGCGTTTCTCATGGCGTTTTCCCTCTCGTTCGACGACTTTATGATCAGCTATTTCACCGCGGGGAGCTCTTTCCAGACCCTCCCGGTGACGATCTATTCCATGACGCGGCGGAGGATCACCCCAAAAATCAACGCGCTGTTCGCCCTGATCTTTGTGCTCATTTTTGTGCTGCTGCTCGTGATCAACATCCGGGACAGCCGGGCGGCGAAGCGAGACGCACGAAAGGAGTCCTAAATTGAAAAAACTGCTTTCCATATTCATTGCCTGCTGTCTAACAGCCTCTCTGTTTTCCGGCTGTGCCGGGGACTCTGAAGTTGGCAAAAACGGCACCCTTAAAATTTTTAACTGGGGGGAGTACATGTCCGACGGAACCGACGCCTCCCGCAACGTCATCCGTGAGTTTGAACGGGAAACCGGCATCAAGGTCGAAGCATATGACACCTACGATTCCAACGAGCAGATGTACGCTAAGCTCAAGAGCGGTTCCTCCGACTACGACATCATTTTCCCCTCCGACTATATGATCTCCCGCTTAATCGACGAGGATATGGTCGAAAAGATTGACTTTGACAAGCTTGAGAATTACGGCAACATCATGGACGAGTACAAAGGGGATGTATACGGCTACGACCCCACCAACGAGTACTCCGTCCCCTACACCTGGGGAACGGTTGGAATTGTGTACAACAAAAAGATGGTCGAAAAGCTGACCGGACAGCCGGCAGATGAAGTGGTCAAGGGATGGAGCGTATTTTGGGATGAGCGGTTCAAGGACAACATGTTCATGTTCATCAACTCCCGCGACTCGTTTATGATTGCGGAAAAATTGCTCGGCTACTCCCTCAACGAAACCGATCCGGACAGACTCAAGCAGGCGGCGTCCAAGCTGCGGGAGCAAAAGCCGTATGTGCAGGCCTATGTGATGGACGAGATGTTTGACAAGATGGAGAACGGCGAGGCGGCGCTTTCTCCTGCTTACGCGGGGGACATCATCACCATGATGGACTACAATGAGGAGCTCGGCTACTGTTTCCCTGAGGAGGGGACAAATATCTTTGTCGACGTCGTGGCGATCCCCAAGGGAGCGAAGAACAAGGAAAACGCCGAAAAATTCATCGATTTCCTCTGCCGGGCGGACATCGCCAAGGCAAATATTGAGTACATCAGTTATTCCACACCCAATCGGGCGGCCTATGAAAAGCTCGATGAGGACCTGCGGGAGAGCGAGATCGCCTATCCAAGCAAGGAGCGGCTGGAGCGCTGCGAGGCGTTTGTCAACCTGTCGCCCGAGGCCACAGAACAGATGGAAAACCTTTGGACTGAAATCAGAAAGTAAGCTGGTTGCAACTGGATACTGCACCTGTGTTCGGCCAGTGAGTCTGTTTTGTCCAAGCGGCATTGATGGCATTGCAGGCGTTTTATTGGTGGGATTCGCAGCAATTTACGCATCCTGCGTGTCAAACAGCTTGATGATCGGTGGGAGTCTGGCTGGATTCCTGCTTTGATCGGGGGATTGTGAAGTCACGGTATCCAGCCCAAATGGGGGACACTCCCTTTATGTTTGGGTGATTGAACCGGCAATGCCTAAACGTTCGGATTCCAACTGTGTGCAGAAATCCGGTTTGTAACAGATGTCTGCCAGAAACAGCATGGGACAATACACAGCCAATAAAAGGTCGTTGATTCCTCTTGGGTTGAACTCGACCGAACTCAAAACATTGTACGCAGAATTTTTTTCTCTAAACTCATGTTCTCACTCGACACGACATTTTTTATTTAAGCCTCATGTTAGATAACATAGCTTTGTATCGTTCGTCACAGGCTCCCCACCGAAGAAGTGAGTCTTTCATCTGTCCATCGTACTTGCATGCGTATGACTGAGATGCACACAACCTTATCTGTCCGATGAAATGACATAATCTTTCTATAAAATAGAATAATACTTATTTTTTAATCGTTTAGATAAAGTTCAAAGGCGATATCTGCTCTATCAAATGGGAATTTTTCCTTATCAACAGGAACTTCTTCAAAACCAAACTTACGATATAAATGAATGGCATGTTCACATTTTTTGTTGGACACAATAATGATTTTTTTTAATTGCATCTCTTTTGCATAATCAATACAAGCTTTTAGGCAAGCACTCCCCGCACCTGTACCTGTGTACATCCCTCTTGCTGCAAACTTCATAATTTCCCAATCGCCATCTTCTCGTGGTGCAATCATACAACACGCCATGACTCTCTCATTATCATCTATTGAAAAAAATATTTGTCCTCCATTTTCAATATATGGTTCAATGTTTTCCATCTCCCTAATGTCTTCATCTTCAAGTTTAAACATATCCTCTATCCACGACTTGTTCATTTCTATGAAATCATTTTTATACTTTGGATCATAAAATACAACTTTCATTGCAAATCCCCACCTTTTTCTTTACTAAGTATTTTTATAATCGTGTCTATTGCGTTTACGAAACACTCTTCATCTTTATCAGACAACCTTTGAAGAATATTTCCTATTTCTTTATTAGAGTCTTTTATAAATTTTTTTGCTCTTTGTTTTCCTTCCGTTGTTAAAAACAAAGAATATGATCGCCTATCTATAGTAGAAGGGACTCTTGAAATATATCCTTTTTCTTCATGTGCTTTGATAATACGACTTAAATAACTCTTATCAATATTCATAATCTTAGCAATATAAGCTGCATTACAGCCTTCATTTTCATATATTTCAAAGAAAATACGTGCTTCTGTTATGGAATATTCCGAACCAAGATAATTATTGCCCAACAAATTCATGAAAGGCATATACAAACGATTAAAAGCTCTTATTTTTTCAATATTATTTTTACTGCTCATAGTTTACCCCTCCTTTAAAATAGTTGATTTTATCAACTATTTATAGTATATCTGTAATAGTGGATTTTGTCAACTATATGGCATGAGTAATTTTTTAAATCGTATCGATATTAGATATTCTCTATCAGTATGAGTTCTATTGCTACACCAGAAAGGTCGCAATCTTTGAACTGTTGCAACGTGACCGCAATTTGAAATTTAGCAGAAAGATAAAAAGGAAATTGGCCGAACGGCCAATTCCCTTTTTGCATTTTATTTGTGAGCTTATTTGCGGTTTTTCTTTCCGAGGACTGCTGCCGCGCCTGCAAGGGCGAGCATTGCCACTGCGATTGCGGCTGGAGCGGTTTCACCCGTCTTAGGTGTGCTCGTGCCGGTTGTCGCAGTCGCATCTCCCTGAACTGGAACATCTGGTGTGCTGGTGTTCGCATCCAGATCAGTGGAGCTGTCGATCGGAACGAGGCCATCGATCGCATTTTGCAGCTTGTTTGTCGCTGCGTTGATTGCTTCCTGGTCGCGGTCATAGGCGTCGTCGTTGTAGATTGCTTCTGCTTCTGCCTTGGCGGTGTTGAACACATTGACGCTTTCGAGGGTGTAGACAGCAGTGTCAATGCTGTTCGCCACTTCAATCGTCTTGCCGAGCAGCGACTTGTCCGCTTTGAGGCGGAGGTTCACCATGGCGTCGAGCAGACGGTCGGACGCTTCGGTCACCTCGCCCTCCAGAGCGTTGGGATCATTGAAGACAACCTTTGCTGCAGCGAGTGCATCGGTAAATTCCTGTTTGCCGTCCTCAATGTAGTTGTCGATGTCGACGAGGATGCCGTCGCCCGCAAGGATCAGCTTTTCGAGGTTGGTCTTGTCCCCCTTGACAAAGCCGAGCTTGTGGATTTCATTCATAAGGGTGGTCCAGGCGTTGTAGACCATGTCTTTGTCTGCCGCCGGATTTGCTTCGACAGCGATGGCGTTTTCAAGCGCCGCATTGAAGGACTCCTGAACCATCGGGATGACATTTTCAAACGACGGATCCGCTTTCTGTTCCTGTGCGTATGCAATGGTCTTGCGGAGGATGTCCTTGCCGATGTCCGGGCCGCTGACATAGCCGTCTGCGACCGAAGCGACGAGCTTGCCGTCTACGAGGTTAAAGCTATACTCGCCAGCGACGAGCTTGAACGCTGCGACGCTTTGGTTGTTGTGGGTGGTTCTGCCGAGATAGGTGATCCCGTCGACATCCGCAAAGTTTGCGGTCGCCTCTTCGGATACGGGCAGGTAGAGGGTTGCGGTGGTGTTTGCCGGGACAGTGGCGCTGTAGCTGTCCATCGCGCCGTCCGCTGCGGTCCAGCCGCTCTCGATGGTGCCGTATTTGGAATCAAACGAGCCGTTTGCAAAGGTGAAGCTGCCGCCAACCGTCGGCTGGAGAACAAATTCTTTGTAAGCTGCAACGCCCTCTGCATTGGTGATGCCGAGCTGGTAGCCGTACATCCACTCCGCGATTGCGCCGAGGGAGTAGTGGTTGAAGGAGTTCATTGAGTTGTTGCCGTTAAAACCGCCTTCCAGAGTGTAGGAATTCCATCTCTCCCAGATCGAAGTCGCGCCCTGCGTGACAGGGTACAGCCAGGAGGCGTATTCAGTCTGTTCGAGCATCTTGTAGGCGTCGTCCACATAACCGTAGTTGGTCAGCGACGGGACGATGAACGGGGTGCCCGAGAAGCCGGTGGTGATGGTGTAGGGTTTGACTTCGGGGTTCTGCGGGTTTTCAACTGTGTCAACGAGGTTTGCAGCCGCTTTTTCCACATACTCGTCGTTGATGACGCCGTACATGAGCGGTGTCGCGTAGGAAGCCTGTGTGTGGTCGGTGGTGCGCCCGGTCTCGGGATCGATGTAAAGGGCGTTCCACTCCGCCTTTGCAGCTTCGTAGCGCTCTGCGAGCTCAGCTGCGCGCTCGTCGCCGATGACGTTTGCCATCTGGACAAAGATATCCATGGTGTAGACGTACACCGCGTTGTTGATCAGATTGGAGTCGGTCGAATCGATCGAGAGCCAGTCGGCGAGGAATCCTGCGCGGCTGGTGAGGTGGGGAGCTGCTTCGCTTAAGGGAGCTGCGGCGAGGTAGCCGAGGTAGCTGTACATTGCGTCGATGTTTTCACGGATGATGTCGGTGTTACCGGTCTGCATGTACATCTGGTAGGGGATAATCGCGATTGCGGACTGCCAGGAGGTGCCGCTCCAGAAGCCGGAGCCGCCGTAGCTCGGCGCATACACCGAGATGTGGCCCTCTTCGGTCTGATCGTCGCGGATGATGTCGAGGAAACTCTGGTAGATGTTCGAAACGTCTGCGTTGTAGCTCGCGGTGCGGGCAAAGACCTGCGCGTCGCCGAGCCAGCCCATTCTCTCATTTCTCTGCGGGCAGTCGGTCGGCAGGGAGAGGAAGTTGGAGTACTGCGAACGCTGAACGTTTTTGAACAACTGGTTGACGAGCTCATTGGAGGAATTGTAGCTGCCGGTCATCTCCTCGATCGAGGACAGGGACAGGCTCTTGACACATTCCGCCGGGAGGGGCTTGTCAAGTCCGGTGATTTCGAGGTAGCGGTAGCCGTGGTAGGTGAAGGTCGGCTGGATGGTCTGTGCGCCGTCCTTGCAGGTGTAGAAGTCGGTCGAGAGGGCTGCGCGGTAGTTTTCCACCATCAGCAGGCCGTCCACGCCCTGTTCCACATATTCGTCGAGCTCAGGGTAGAAAACCTCGGCGTAGCGGATAATGACTTCCTGGCCCTCCGAAGCGTAGCCCTCGGGGATAGTGATCTGCGGAATGCCGAGCATGTTGGTGCCCATGTCGTAGATGTAGGAGCCGGAGCCCTCTTTGGACTCGCCGACATAGGTCGAATCGACGACTTCCGCAACCCGGCCGGGATCATTTTCGTCACCGGTGAGCGCAGCGTTTGCAAATTTCTCACGGGTCTCGATGACCGAGGCGTTGACCCAATCGCTCGCGTCAAAGCCAGCGGTGTTCCAGCCCTCTACAGCGGCTTCCATCGTCGCGTCGTAGCGCTCGCCCTGGAAGAAGCTCGAGTAGCGGATGGGGCTTTCGTTGGAGGTTGTCCAGGTGTCGGGGTTGGTGACAAAGGTGTCGGATGTGCCGTCGGTGTATTTGACGACTATCTTGGCGAGCAGCGCCTGCTGGTCGCCGTAGTAGTTGTAGTTGTCCGGGGTGTAGCTCATCGAGTCGCTCCACCAGCCGGGGCCGAGCAGTGCGCCGACAGCGTTGACGCCCTGGTTGAGCATCGAGGTGACGTCATAGGCGGTGTAGCGCAGGTTCTTTTCGTATTCGCTCACGCCGGGGTTGAAGTAGTCTTCGCCCACCCGCTCGCCGTTGATGTACATTTCATAGATGCCGTGCGCGGTGACAAAGAGGCGTGCGTCGGCGATCTCCTTGGACGCATTGATTTCGGTGCGCAGCATCGGAACAGAGCCGTAACTCGGGTCAGCATAGCCGAACACGCCGGTCAGCCCGCCGTTGATGAACAGTTCGTTTCCGGTATGGCTGACGCCTTTGATGCCGTCAAAGATCGAGTAGGTGGCGCCTGTTTCAGAGTCGAAGAGGCGTGCGCCCACCTTGTCGCTCGCCCACAGGTCGAAGTTGGCGACATAGAGGTCGCTGAACACCGCGACCTGACCGGGATCTGCCTGGAAGCCGATCTGGTTGAGGTCAGGGTAGGTGTTGTAGTTGTTGCCTGTCTCGCCGTCTTTGACCTTAAATGAGGTGGTCGGGCGGCTGCCGCCGGACAGCTGGAGCTGGGTGCCGTCGATCTTGAGGCTGATCGAGCTCGCGTTGACAGTGAAGTCAAAGCTGTGGGTGTCGTAGCGGTTCGCGTAGGTGAGGATCTCATCGATGTTGCTGCCCGATTCAGCCGAAATCGTCAGGTAGGGGACGTCCGGGTCAGCGTTGGTCTGGGAATAGCCGGGACGATAGATGTTGAGCTTTGCGCCGCCCTCCTCGGTCATGTCGGTGATGTCGAGCTCTACCCGGATGTAGTTCTCAGTTCCGGTGAGCAGTTCGCTGAGGTATTTGTTGGTCAGACGGAAGTCGTCCGCGCCAAAAATGAAGGAAGCCTTGGTGGTCTCGGGAACAAGGCGGAGCTTATAGCCCATGTTAAAGATGTACAAAGAGGTGGCATCGAGGTTGCGCTCCTGCGTGCCGATCCACTGGGCGCCGTCCCACGCGTCGATCGTGGTGTCCATAAACCCGGTTTCAAAGCTTGCGGGCTCGGAGGTGTAGCTGTTGCCGGCAGTGTCCCACACCGTCACAGTCCAGCTGTAGGTGGTTGTCGGGGAAAGCGCGTCTCCTGCGTACTCAACCGCTGCTGAGGCCGAATCGTACTGCTTGCCCGAATCCCACACGGTGCTGCCGTTCGGATCGGTGACAACGATCTGATAGGCCGACTGCATCGCCCCGATGACATTGGACTGCATCTGCCAGCTGAAGGTTGGGGTGGTGTCGTCCACATTGAGTGGATCGACATGGTTGTTGGTTTTGAGGGATACGATTGCAGTGGACGCCGCTGTGCCGGATGGGACCGCTGCGAACGCCTGGGTTGCAACCGAGGCGATCATCGCGATTGACAGGACAACCGAAATGATCTTTGCCTTTGCGCTTGTTTTCATTGGCTCTCTCTCCTTTGCAAGAAAACTGTTTTTCGGGGGACAGGACTGCCGCCCGGTACGCCGCTTGTGCAGCTGTGTACAACTTTATTTTATCATTCAAACAATCTAATTTCTATGATCAAATCAGTTATATTTTAGCTAATTTATGTTTGAATCGTGTTTTTTCTTTCCCAAAAACAGTTGACAGGTTTTGTAGAAATTTGGTACTATATAGGTAACAGAAAAGGAGGTGACCTGCGTGCAGGAGAATTTGGAGGCGCGTGTGCGCGCGATCATTCACCGGATGAGGGAAAATCCAGTGCACATGTATGCAATGCAGCGGCGGTCCGCCGAGATCGTGGAGAAGGTCCAAAAGGGTGAGATCAAGCTGCCGCAGGATACCCCTGGTTTTTGGCAGATGAACGAATACAGTTTTTTTGAAGAGGATGAGGACATCTGCGTCTACCTCGATTTTCGCAACCAGGTGTTCAGCAGGGCGGACAGCCTGGACAAGACAAAGTCGCACTTTAAAGAATACCTTCACTCCCATGAGTTTTTCGAGCTGTTTTACGTCTATTCCGGGACCTGTCACTGCTATTTTGACGGGAGGGAGTTCCGGCTGCCCAAGGGGACAATCTGGATTTTCAACACCCAGTGCGCACACAACGTCTATCTGCCGGATGACAGGACCAACCTCGTCAACATTCTGCTGCGCAAATCCACCTTTTCGGCCGCCCTGCTCGGGATGATCAACGACAACGACCTTTTTTTGAGCTTTTTCCTCAACTCAATTTACAATTCCGACTCCGCGCCCAAGCAGCTCCAGTTCACCACCGAGCCGGGGGGGATGTCGGAGTTTTACATCTTTAAAATCATCGAGGAATACGCGGGCAAATCCCCTTACAGCCAGAGCATTATGAAGCATCTGTTCTGCTGCCTGCTCGCTGAACTCACCCGGCAATACCGCGAGCGGGCGGACAACCGGGGCAGGGAGAGCGGGCTACACATCTCTCAGGTGATCTCCTACATCAGCGACAACTACCGCATCGCCACCCTGCAGTCGACGGCGGAGCATTTTCACTACAATCCGAGCTACCTCTCCAAATACATGCTCAAGCACACCAACCAGACGTTTTCGGAGTATCTAACCCGGTTTAAGCTTGAAAAAGCCGCCCATCTGCTCACCAGCACAGCGCTCCCCCTTGAGCGGGTCGCCTCGCTGACCGGATACAGCGAGCGCAGTGCATTTGACAAGGCGTTTAAAAAGTTTTCCGGGCTCACCCCGCGGCAGTACCGCTCCCAGAAACAGGCCGCGCCCCTGGTGCCGCAGGAGGCGACGCGGTGAGGTCCCTCTGTTCCCGATGGCGCCCCGCACACCCGGCGCGCCACGGGCAGAGCATCCCCTTGCGGGCGTTCTTTTGAGTCGCCGGCTCCGGACCGATTGCCGCTGATCAACAAGTGTTTTTGCGGATCCTGTGGGTTTCCGTTGCCACCGACAAAGAGCGGCGCTTGATTGCCAAAAGAGGCGAATGAAAATCACTTAACATCCCCCAAGCCAAAAGTTATTTGGCTTGGGGGATTGTTTTGTACTATTCCATCATTTTGCAGGTGCGTCTTCACACAATCTTAATGCCAACCATGTGATCTTTCACACTGCATTGATTCAAAACGATGTATAATACAGCTTGTGAAAAATAATACAGAAAAGGAAAGGATGATGACATATGGAAATCATTCTAGCAATCTCAGGGGTACTATGTCTGGCTCTGCTGGCATATCTTTTCTACATATTGTTTCGAGGTGAACAGCTATGAGTGGACTGGTTTTACAGGATATTTTTTATGTTGTTGTGCTCATCGCACTTGCGATACCGCTGGGCAGCTACATCTACAAAGTCATGTCAGGCAAAAAGACGTTCATGAACAAGGTTCTCAGCCCGGTTGAGCGCGGCATCTACAAGGTGATGCGCATCGACCAGCAGGAGGAGATGGGGGGGAAACGCTATGCCAAAGCGGTGATTGCATTCAGCGCGTTTGGCTTTCTTTTTCTCTTTCTTCTGCACCTGTTACAGGGTGTTCTCCCGCTCAACCCGGAGCATCTGCCCGGTACGAGCGCAGACCTCGCCTACAACACAACGGCGAGTTTTGTCACCAACACCAACTGGCAGGCCTATTCGGGTGAGACGACACTTTCCTACCTGACCCAGATGCTCGGCCTGACGGTACAGAACTTTGTCTCGGCCGCTGTCGGCATTGCGGTGCTCTTCGCCCTCTTACGCGGCTTTGTCCGCCGGGAGTCGGGCAAAATCGGCAACTTCTGGGTGGACCTGGTCAAGAGCACCCTCTACATACTCATCCCGCTCTCCCTGATCGTGGCACTCGTCCTTGTCTCACAGGGGGTTGTGCAGACACTCTCCCCCTACCACGATGTGACGATGCTCCAAACCGGTGAGACCCAGACTATTGCGGTCGGGCCCGCTGCAAGTCAGATCGCGATCAAACAGCTCGGAACCAACGGCGGCGGATTCTTCGGCGTCAACTCAGCCCATCCGCTGGAAAACACCACTCCGCTCTCCAACATGGTGGAAGTGCTCAGCATCTTTTTGATCCCGGCTGCGCTCTGCTTCTCGTTTGGCAAAGCGGTCAAGGACAAAAAACAGGGCCGCGCCGTTTTTGCAGCCATGCTCATCCTCTTTGTCGTCGCCCTTGTCGGCATCACGGTCAGCGAACAGGTGGCAGGTCCCCAGTTTGATGGCGTGGCCATTTCGGGCAGCATGGAGGGCAAGGAAACCCGGTTCGGGGTGGGAGGCTCCTCCCTCTGGGCGGCGGTCACAACCTCAGCCTCCAACGGCTCGGTCAACGCCATGCACGACAGCCTGACCCCGCTCGGCGGGATGATCACCATGTTCCTCATGCAGCTTGGAGAGGTCGTCTTTGGCGGCGTGGGGTGCGGACTCTACGGGATGCTCGCCTTTGCCATCCTAGCGGTGTTTATCGCCGGCCTGATGGTCGGGCGAACGCCGGAGTACCTAGGCAAAAAAATCCAAGCGTACGACATGAAGATGGTCTGCCTCGTCATTCTGGTGCCGCCATTGTGCTGCCTGCTCGGTACGGCGCTCACCACAATGCTGCCGGTGGAGACTGTCACCAGCTGGATGACCAACACAGGACCGCACGGGTTTTCTGAGATCCTCTACGCCTACTCTTCGGGCGCCGGCAACAACGGCAGTGCCTTTGCAGGTTACAATGCAAATACGGTGTGGAGTAACCTGACGATCGGCACCATTATGCTGATCGTGCGGTTTGTGCCGATGATTGCGACGATTTTCCTCGCGGGAAATCTCTCCAAAAAGAAGCACATCCCTGCCAGCGATGGAACGCTTTCCACTTCAAACGGACTGTTTGTGGGGATGCTCATCGCGGTTGTGCTGCTCGTTGGCGCGCTCAGCTTCCTGCCTGCGCTCGCGCTCGGGCCGATCGCTGAATTCTTTACGACCTTAGGTTAGGGAGGATCGACATGAAACAAGCAAGCAACAAAAAAGCAGTCTATGTAGACGCGTTCAAGCAGTCGTTTGTCAAACTCAAGCCAAACATCCAGATTAAAAATCCGGTGATGTTCATCGTCTACATCGGCGCCATTTTCACAACAGTGCTGTGGTTCCTCTCACTCGGTGGGATCAAGGACGCGGCGAGCAGCTATATTTTTGCCATTGCGCTGATCCTCTGGTTCACCACTCTGTTCGCCAACTTCGCCGAGGCGATTGCGGAGGGCAGGGGGCGCGCCCAGGCGGAGACGCTGCGCAAGTCCCGCCGGGATGTCAAGGCAAAAAAACTAAAATCGAAAGACAATCCCAGCGATTACACCGAGGTCCTCTCCAAAGACCTCAAAAAAGGGGACATCGTCTACGTCGCCGCCGGGGAGCAGATCCCGATGGACGGCGAGGTGATCGAGGGGGTCGCCTCGGTCGATGAAAGCGCAATCACTGGGGAATCCGCCCCGGTCATCCGGGAATCAGGGGGCGACCGCAGCGCGGTCACAGGCGGCACCACAGTCGTCTCGGACTGGCTGGTGATCCGTGTCACCTCTGAGGCGGGCAACACCTTCCTCGATAAGATGATCGCGATGGTAGAGGGGGCATCCCGCAAAAAAACCCCCAACGAAATCGCGCTGCAAATTCTTCTCGTCACTCTGACCATTATCTTTCTCATCGTCTCGGCCTGCCTGCTGCCTTACTCCAAGTTTGTCAGTGTGCTCGCCGGTTCCGGCTCAGCGGTTTCGCTGACCAATGTTGTCGCGCTGCTCATCTGCCTTGCGCCGACCACCATCGGCGCGCTGCTCTCAGCAATCGGCATCGCGGGGATGAGCCGGCTCAACCAGGCCAACGTCCTCGCGATGAGCGGACGGGCGATTGAGGCGGCGGGGGATGTGGATGTGCTGCTGCTCGACAAGACGGGCACCATCACCCTCGGCAACCGCCAGGCGAGCGAATTTCTTCCCGTCGGCGGGGTGTCGACTGAAGAGCTCGCCGACGCGGCACAGCTGAGCTCCATTGCGGACGAAACCGCGGAGGGGCGCAGCATTGTGATCCTTGCCAAGGAGCAGTTCGGCATCCGTGGACGGGATTTGCGCAAACTCGGCGCCAAGTTTATTGAATTTTCAGCCAAGACGAGAATGAGTGGCATCGACGTCAACGGCAGTGAAATCCGCAAAGGAGCGGCAGAGGCGGTCAAAAGCTATGTCCTCTCTAAGGGAGGTCGCTACCCGGATGAGTGTGAGCAGATCGTGCAGCAGGTGGCAAACGCAGGCGGCACTCCGCTCGTCGTCGCACGGGACGACAAGGTTCTCGGTGTGGTCCATCTCAAGGATATCGTCAAAAACGGGGTCAAGGAAAAATTTGAGGACCTGAGAAAAATCGGCATCAAGACGATTATGATCACCGGCGACAACCCGATGACCGCTGCGGCAATTGCAGCCGAAGCGGGGGTGGACGACTTCATGGCGGAGGCGACACCCGAGACAAAGCTCGAGCTGATCCGCAAGTACCAGGCTGAGGGCCACCTCGTCGCAATGACGGGGGACGGTACCAACGACGCCCCTGCGCTCGCCCAGGCCGACGTCGCAGTCGCGATGAATTCGGGCACCCAGGCAGCAAAGGAAGCGGGCAACATGGTCGACCTCGATTCCAGCCCCACCAAGCTCATCGAGGTGGTCAAAATCGGCAAGCAGCTGCTCATGACCCGTGGCTCCCTCACCACCTTTTCAATCGCCAACGATGTCGCCAAATACTTTGCGATCATTCCGGTGCTGTTCGCGGGGATCTTCCCCCAGCTCGGCGCGCTCAACATCATGCACCTCACAAGCCCAGTATCGGCGATTCTCTCAGCCATCATCTACAACGCGCTCATCATCGTCGCGCTTATCCCGCTCGCTCTGAAGGGAGTCAAATACCGGGAGGTGCCGGCTGGAAAGCTGCTCAAGCGCAACTTGCTCGTCTACGGCCTCGGCGGCCTGGTGGCTCCGTTTGTCGCCATTAAGATCATCGACATGATCCTCACCCTGTTTGGGCTCGTGTGATGCATGCCGTTTCAGCAGGGATACCCATGGGGCAGAGAAGGCCCGCAAAGATATACACCTTGTGGAATTTGAGAAAAAAGCCTTGTTCCATACCGGATGGGCTGCAAACTGATACAATGAGGAAGGCGGAAATCATGAAAGAACAAACCAATCAAAAGAAAAAAGGCGTGCTCCTTCCCGCACTGATCTGCATGCTGGTGCTCACCCTTCTCTGTGGGCTGGTTTACCCGCTGGTGGTCACCGGTATTTCCCAGGTGGCGTTTCACAGCCAGGCGAACGGCAGCATCATCACCGTGACCCTCAAGGATGGGACCAAGGTGGATTACGGTTCGGAGCACATTGCCCAGACGTTCACCAAGCCGGAATACCTGATCGGGCGCGCGGCGGGCGATCAGGGCGGGGCGCCCACCAACCTCTCCCCAATGAGTGAGGAGCAACAGCAGCTGGTGCAGGAGCGCATCGACTTTTTCCACGAAATCGACCCGGACAACACGGCTCCCATCCCGCAGGAACTCGTGACCAACTCGGGCAGCGGACTCGATCCCGAAATCTCCACCGAGGCGGCGGAATACCAGGTGGCGCGCATTGCCCGGGAACGGGGGATGAGCGAGGAAGACGTCCGCGCTGTCATAAAAAAATACACCAAAGGCCGCACCTTCGGCATCCTCGGCGAGCCGCGGGTCAACGTGCTCAAGGTAAATCTCGCACTCGACGGTCTGCTCTAGAGCAATCGGTGAGTAGAATGGCACAAAAGGAGGCGAGGAAAAATGGTGTGGAACAAGGCGGAGGACGCCGGCGGGCTGTCGCCTGCCAAGGACAACAACGCCGTTTTTACCGCCGAACTTGTGTCATTTTATTCGCCAATTGCGCTAAGGGATGACGGAACAATACGCTTGGGGCCTGCACTCTCCTCAAGCGTATTTGTTGCGTTGCCGGCGGAAATGAAGGCCGTATGCGTTCTCGCTGCATTGGAGCGGGGCCGGAAAATGGCCTATTCAGAGCTTTTGTGCTCGGTGAATCTCCCAGTGATTTTGATAAGCCGACCGGTTTGATGCCCAATTCGTTCAGCGGCAAGCTGCTGTGTTTCAGCCGGAAATATGCGCAAAGATGCAGAAACGACCAGGAGGAAACGAAATGATTTTCTACGACAACCGACCCGATCCGGACCAGCTGCTTCAACAAGTGCAGCGAGCTGAGCAGAAGGAAGAGGCCCACAGCCGGAAGCCGGGAAAGCTCAAAATCTTTTTCGGCTATGCACCCGGCGTGGGCAAAACTTACGCCATGCTACAGGACGCCCATGACCAGCTGAACCAGGGGGCTGACGTCGTCGCGGGCTACATCGAGCCGCACACCCGCAGCGAGACCATGGCGCTGGTGGAAGGCCTGGAGGTGCTCCCGCCCAAGGTGGTCCCCTATAGGGGAATAAAACTGCGGGAGTTCGACCTCGACGCCGCGCTCAAACGCCGACCCCAGATCCTCCTCGTCGACGAACTCGCCCACTCCAATGCAGAAGGGGTGCGCAACAAAAAGCGGTACCAGGACATCGAGGAGCTGCTCGCAGCGGGAATCGACGTCTACACCACGGTCAACGTGCAGCACATTGAGAGCCTCAACGACGTCATTCGAGAGATCACCAAGGTTTCGGTGCGGGAGACAGTGCCCGACTACATCTTCGACTACGCCGACAAAATCAAGCTTGTCGACATTGAGCCGGATGAGCTGCTGCGCCGTTTTGAGGAGGGGAAAGTATACCGCGCCGACCGGGCCGCCGCTGCAATGAAGCACTTTTTTGTCCGGGAGAACCTCGACACGCTGCGGGAGATTTCGATGCGCCGCGCTGCGGACCGCATCTGCCGGGACAGCGGCAGCGCCCACGGCAAGCGCGCGGTGAACACCCGTCTGCTCGTCCTGCTCAGCACTTCTCCCTCTGCCGTGAAAAATGTGCGGGTTGCCGCACGGATGGCTGAGGCGTTTCATGCCGACTGGAAGGCGGTCTATGTCGAGACAACGGGCCCAGAGAGCCATTCGCCCGAATCCAATAAAAACCTCCGCACGGCTATGGCGCTCGTTGACCAGATGGGGGCGGAGGTCGTCACCCTCTATGGGGAGGACGCCGCGCTTGTCATCGCCAAATACGCTGAGATGGCGGGGATCACCAACATCATCGTCGGCAAGCACAACCACAAAAAGCGGCTGGCCGACCTCTTTCAGGAGAGCTTTGAGGACCGGCTGATCAGCCTGCTCAACGACGTCGAAGTACACATCATTCCAGACACCGACAACCCCAAGCCGTTTCGGCCGGGACATCGGGTACAGCTCAAGAGGCTGTTTTCCGTTTCCACCGTCGACATGATCAAGACGGGGGCCGTGTTGATTGCGGCGACTCTTCTCTCTATGCTCATCAACAGCCTCGACGTCGGCAGCCAGAATACCGCCATGGTCTACATTTTGAGTGTTGTGCTCATCTCCCGCATCACTTCGGGCTATCTTTACGGCATCGCCGCGTCGGTGATCGGGGTGCTCGCCTTTAACATGGTGTTCACCTATCCCTATTTTACCTTTGACTTTTTGAAAACTGGCTATCCGATCACCTTTATCATCATGCTGCTCATCGCTCTGATTACCAGCGCGCTCACAGTGCGCATCAAGGAACAGGTGCGCAGCGCTGCGAGCAGGGAACAGCGCACCCAAGTGCTCTACGACCTCAGCAAGCGGCTGCTCGCCACCCGGGGACTCGAAAATATCGTTGAGCTCACCAACTGGTACATTGTTCGTCTGTTTCATCGCTCGGTTGTCTTTTACACTGCTCCGCCCTCGCAGGGAGAAGCAGGCAGAGTGCGTAGCACAGAGGATGAGAGCCATCCCGAACTGCTGGAAAAGGAGGAGGAGCGGGCGGTTGCTCAGTGGGTGTTTGTCAACAAAAAGCGGGCGGGCGCCGGGACGGACACCCTCATGGGTGCGGGGGCATTTTACATGCCGATCCTGTCACAGGGGGAGGTGCTCGGCGTACTCGGTATCTCCTGCACCAAGGGGCTCATTGACCAGGATACTCGGATTTTTCTGCGAATGATCGCCTCCCAGGTCGCAATGGCACTTGAGCGTCAGCGACTGTCGGATGAACAGAGCCGGAGGAATGTCGAGGCGGAGCGGGAAGCGGTGCGGGGAAACCTTTTGCGCGCGGTCTCTCACGACCTCAAGAGCCCGCTTGTGAGTATTTTACAAAAGAGCACCGACATTCTGCGGCGGGACGGTGAGGACAAACAGCAGATCGACCGTCTGGCTGTCGGAATTCAGCAGGAGTCTAAATGGCTGGTGAAGATGGTGGGCAACCTGCTGGCCTCCACCCGGATTCAATCGGGGGAAACCGCGCTGCGCAGAATACCCGAGCAGGTCAGTCAAGTTGTCACTGAGGCAGTGGCGCGAGTATCGGCGCGTTACCCAAATAGGGCGGTTTCCACCCGCCTTTCCTCTGCCGCGCTCACCGCTCCGATGGATGCGACGCTGATTGAGCAGGTTCTCATCAACCTGATGGAAAACGCGATCCAGCATTCGGGGGATGATTCGGTGATCACCCTCCGCGCCTTTTTCTGCAAAGGGAAGGTTGTCTTTGAAGTCACCGACCGGGGGGAGGGAATCCCTCCTCAAGAGCTGTCCACCCTGTTTGAGGGAAGCGGCAGCTATGGGGGGCGCGCCCGCGCCCTCGGGACCGGGCTGTCGATCTGCAAATCCATCGTGCAGGCGCACAATGGAGAAATCGGCGCCCGCAACAACGCAAACACAGGCGCAACCGTCTTTTTCAGTCTCCCTTGTCAGGAGTAACCCGGAATCCCGCTGAGGGGGCGGGGGATTGAGCAAAAAACCGTAGCCGTCTGACATGGGTGCAAATAGGCGCTGTTTCACAAACAATAACCGTTTAGGACTTGTGGAATACATTTGCAGTTGTAGAACTAATGATGCATCCGAATGGATTTGGGTCTCTCATGCAAATGCTGTTGCATTTGAAAGTGTTTTACCGCAGCACTGTAACCAGAGGAGGATGCTCCTGCTTGGCGCTCGTTTTTCTTGAAAAAATGTGTTTTCGCCCTGTTCTTTCACCTCCTGTTCCATTCTGCACGGAGGGTGATTGCTTACATTGCCTTTTCTTACGAAACTGTACAGAGCCTTTCGTTTTTTCGCCCGAGGCCACAGCTCGCCTTAAAAATGGTTTGGAATCGAACAGCACAACCCCCTGGCCAACAAGGCCAGGGGGTTGTGCTTGTTACTGTGCAGTTTGTGTGTAATCGGCAGCCGGCGCGCGGCTGGTTTGGCTGGCCTGGTAAGAGAGGTGGAGCCCTGCACAGGCAAGCAGGGCGGCCAGCAAAATGAAAGCGGATAAGAGCTGTGCGCGGTAACGTTTCAACATGCAGATCACCTTGCCTTTCACACTGCCAGACGATAACTTTCTATTTTTATTATACGGCGGGACCGGGGAAAATTCCAGCAGCAAAATGCACAAAATGATTCGTCTCTCTTTGGCGGTTTGAGAACGCTGAATTCGCCTGTTCCTTTTGGCGCAAATCAGGTTTACAGCAGGGAAAAAAGGGGGAGTTCACCCCATGGGGCGACATTCCTGGGTGAGATAAGCTGAGACTGCGTGATAACTGTGGCGGCATGACTGTTTCAAGCCATCGGCCTTAATAGGGCGCAGGAGGAATTAGGTATCTGCTGCAAGCAGGAGAGAAGAATCTCGACTGGCCTAAAAAGGATGTGCTAAATATCCAGGCGGGGTAGGACAAATCTGACAATTTGGTGGCAGCTTTACAAAAAACAGTGTAACCCATCTCCTTTCGGGCAGATAGAGGCAACGATGGGCTCTCTTAGTTGAGCCGACTCTTTTCAGCTCAGGAAAACAGGGAGATTACACTGTATCTTGGCTCGCGGTGAGGTCAATCGCAGATGCAGATACATGCATGAGGATCCTCTCGAAATGATGGCATCATTTTTCTGTAGAGCTTTTCCTCCTAGTAGGATTTACACGGCGTGCGATCAGACTCCTGTTCAGCAGCTGGGAGCTGACTGGATCAGCCCGTGTGCAAGATAATCCGACATGTCCATCGCCAGCCTTTTGGCCATCGGGAGAATTTGCGCGAAAGTATCGAATTCGCCATCTTTTACGTCAAGCAATATACGACCGAGCAGCTGTTTTTAACGCGAAATCAGCGTCATCCATCTATCCTTTTCCCAGCAGGGATTGATTTGGCACAAGTGGGTCACCGACGTGACGGAATTCAGTCTATTTGGAGAGAAGCTATATCTTTCGCCCATTCTGGACTTGTATAGCAGCTATCTGGTAAGTTATATGATCTCAAAACCGTATGGTAACCACTGTGCTGGATAAGGCTTTTGAAACCACCCCGAATGGAACAAATTTGATTTTCCGTTCCGACCAGAGTTGGCAATACCAGCATAAGCAGTACCAACGTATGCTCAAAAAGAAAGGCATCCGGCAAATCTTGAGCTGAACGGGCAGCTGCCTGGAGAATGCTGTCATAAAAACTCTTTGGTTTACTTAAGAGCGAACTTGTTTTATTTGCAAGAATTCGAGTCTATGGATTTCTTCAAACAGAAACTTGAGGATTATCTGAATGACTACAACAATCGCCGAATGAAAGAAAAACTGAAGGGCTTGCCGCCTGCTCTTCACAGACAACAAGCCCTTTCAGTTGCTTGATCAATTTTTATTGTTTCATTTTTTGAGGTTGCTTTATACACAGCCCGGGGGTTCCGTTTATTTTTTAAATTTAGCGAACAGCTTTTTGAAGATGTTGTTGGTTTCCCGCTTTGCATCGAGCTCAGCGCGCTTGCTGGTGCCGAGGACCGCCTGGTTCATGAAGTACTCCTGGCTGTCAAGTGGCGGGGCGTCAAGTCGGGGAATCTTTGCATAGAGCGCGTTGCTCTGCAGCACCCGCGCCTTGACATTGTCGCGCAGCAGCACTTCGATCACCCGGTTGATTCTCGCTTCCACCTGCCGGTCGAGCACCGGGCAGAGGATTTCCACCCGCCGTTCGGTATTGCGGGTCATCATGTCAGCCGAGCCTATGTACATCCGGGCGTCGGCGCCGTCTCCAAAACGGTAGATGCGAGGATGTTCCAAAAAGCGGCCGACAATGCTGAAGACTCGGATGTTGTCCGTCTTCCCCTCCACCTGGGGGATCAGACAGCAAATGCCGCGGATGTTGAGGTCGATCTTCACCCCAGCCTGGGAGGCCTCAGCGAGCTTGTCGATAATTTCCCGGTCGGTGAGGGAATTCATCTTCATGAAAATTTTGCCCTGCGCGCCGGAACGCGCCTTGGAGATTTCCCCTTCGATGAGCTTCATGATTCCGGTTTTGAGACCGGTCGGGGCGACCAGCATGATGGAATACTGCCCGTCGAGGTTGGAAATCGCCATGTTCTGAAAAAATGCGGCCGCGTCTCTGCCGATCTGGGAATTGGCGGTCATCAGGCAGAAATCGGTGTAGAGCTTTGCGGTCTTTTCATTGTAGTTTCCAGTGCCCACCTGGGTGATGTGCTGGATCTTCGCCTTTTCCCGGCGGGTGATCAGACAGATTTTAGAGTGCACCTTGAAATTCTCAAACCCATAGATCACCTTGCAGCCCGCCTGCTCGAGCACGTCCGACCAATCGATGTTGCTCTGCTCGTCAAACCGGGCGCGCAGCTCCATCAGAACTGTGACGTCCTTGTTGTTTTCCACCGCTGTGGTGAGGTACTCAATGAGCTTGGACTGGTTGGCGAGACGGTAGATAGTGATTTTGATCGAGATGACATTCGGATCGGTCGACGCCTCCCGCAGCAGACGGAGAAACGGGTCCATCTGCTCATAGGGGTAAAACAGCAGAATGTCCTGCCGCAGGATCTGCCGGATCATCGGCTCACTCTTGACCACGCTTGCCGGGTACTGAGGCTGAAAGGGGGGATAGGTGAGCTGCCTCTGGTTGGGGAGGGAAAATTTTTCGAGCAGCGAAAACACATAGGACATTTTGAGCGGGCACTTGCTGTGGAACACCTGCTCCGGTTTTAACTTCAGCTTTTCACAGAGGAATTTGAGCAGGTCGGGACAGATGTCGCCGAGCACCTCGAGGCGAACCGGAGCGAGGCGCGCCCGTTTTTTGAGCAGCTTTTTCATGTGCAGGCGGTAGTCGTCCTCCACGTCAAAGCTCTCGTCGTCCGGGTTGATGTCCGCGTTGCGGGTGACCGAGACGATCGCCTTGTCGGTGATCTCGTACATCTGGAAGACCTCGTCTGCGTATTCGAGCAGGATCCGTTCGAGCTGCACATACCGCACCGAGCTGCCCGGCAAAAAGACGAGGTAGGGGAGCAGGTGTGGCATCGGCAGAATGCCGTAGAGTGTTTTTTTGTCCTCATCCCGCAGCATGACGACAATGTTGATCGATTTGTTAACTAGGTGGGGGAAAGGGTGGTGCGCGTCCACCACCTGCGGGGAGAGGACGGGCAATACATAGGAGTGAAAATAGTCGTCAATAAACTTTTTTTCCTTGCCCGCGAGTTCCTTGATGCCGAGGTTGCAGATGTCGTATTGGCGCAGCTGTTCCTCGATCTCGGCAAAGATTTTGTCCCGCTGCTTGTACAGCGGGGTGACCGCCTTAAAGATCGCGCTCAACTGCTCGTTGGGGGTCATACCGCTCTTGTTGTCGATGTGGGTTTTTTTGAGCAGCGAGAGGTCGTAGATGCTGCCCACCCGCACCATAAAGAACTCATCGAGGTTGCTGGTGAAAATTGAGACGAATTTGAGCCGCTCGTAGAGGGGGACAGAGCTTTCCTTCGCCTCCTCGAGTACCCGCTGGTTGAATTTGAGCCAGGATAGCTCCCGGTCCTGGGTGTAGCTCGCGTCGTAGTGAAAATCGGCTTTGGTCATCTTGCCTCACATTCCTTCAAGATTTTTTGGCTGAGATACCCTTCGCGCACCCCGTAATTGCTGACATAGATTGTCTCGGTGCCAAAATATTTGATGATGGTGTTCAAAAGAATCATGCCAGGGACAATGGTGTGAATGCGGTCGGGAATCACCTGTAAGATTTTGGTCAGCGTCTCTTTGGAGCTGCCGCTGAGACACTTGAGGATTTTTTTGATGTTGTCCGCCTCAATGGTGCGGTTGCCGGCTGAGAGGTTAAATTTGTCGTTGTTGATTTTGAGCGCGGCGCGGATCGTCCCGCCAACGCCGCACATCACCGGATAGTCGTACAGCCGGAGCTCCTCGATTTTGTCGAGCTCATCAATCACCGCGCGGCGGATCTCCTTGCGCTCCTCATTGGTGGGAATCAGTCCCCCGACATAGCCCGAAAACAGGCTGAGAGATCCGACCGGCAGGCTGACCGCCTTGAGGATTTTCCCGTCCTCGTACACGACAATTTCGGTCGAACCGCCCCCGATGTCGACGAGGATGCCGTCGTCGACGTCCATCAGCCGGGTGGCGCCAATAAAGTCGAGCGTCGCCTCCTCCTCGCCGGTGATGACGTCGATCACAAGCCCGGTCTTTTCCTCGATCTGGGCTACCGCCTCTTGTGAATTGCTGATGTTGCGCAGCGATGCGGTCGCAAAGACGTAGAGCTGCTCAATGCCGAAGTTGTGTACAATGTCCTTGTAGCTGTTGAGGACAGAGCACGCCTTGTGAATGCCCTTGGGTGAGAGCGCGCCGTCCTCGACGTAGCCGGCAAGCCCGGCCATCGTCTTTTTGTTGAGCAGCAGTTTGATGCCGTCGGTTTCACATTGGTAGATCGAGAGGCGGATTGTGTTGGAACCCACGTCAATGCTTGCACAAATCATTTTGCTATCCCCATTCTCTATAGTATCAGTTGATACTTTTTATTATAACACAACTTTTTGTAAATTTGACATTTGATTTTTGTAAAATTCCGTAAAATCAACTCGAATGTCCGAGTTTTTTCCATTTTCCGGTGCGCAGGTAGACAAATGCGATGACAATCGACACCGCAGAGGCGAGCGGTGCGGCGAGCCCGATTTCAAACAGCGTCGCCCCGGCAATGCGGCTGAACAGCCAGGCGACTGGCACGCGGACGAGAAAGGTGGAGAGCAGGTTGTTTGCCATCGAAAACGCCGAGTGCCCGCAGCCGTTGAAAAATCCGTTGAGACAGAACATGAAGCAGACGAGGATGCAGTCAATACTGAACGCCCGCAGGTATTGGGACCCTGCCGCAACAACCGCCTGGTCTGTGGTGAAGATCCCCATTGCGCTCTGGGGGGAGAGCTGTAGCCACACAAAGCAGGCCACACCGAACACAAGGGAGAACAAAATGCCAATGCGCAGGCAACGCCGGGAACGACCGGTTTCCCCTGCACCCATGTTCTGCGCCACCATTGCGGCAATTGCGGAGGAAAACGCAGTTGGGGGAAGGAGGGTGAACAGGTTGATTTTTTCGGTGACTCCGATCGCAGCCGAGGCGGCCACCCCCATGTGGTTGACAATCGCAGTGATAAAGAGGAACGAGAGCATGACAAGGGATTCCTGCAGCGCGATGGGCAGACCGAGTTTGAGCAGCGCTGCCGCCTTGTCCCGCCGGATACCAAAGCTTTTGAGCCGAAAGTCGAAGAGAAAGCCGCGCCTTTTGAGAAAGATCACCGCGAGCACCATGCTGATCCCCTGTGAGCCAGTGGTGGCAATCGCGGCGCCCGCCGCGCCGAGGTGCAGCCCGCCCACCAGAATGAGGTCGCCCAGGATGTTGCAGACACAGGCTATGGCGACAAAGAGCAGCGGATTTTTGGAGTCCCCCATTCCGCGCAGCACCGCGCTGATCGCGTTGTAGCCGAAGATGAAAAATACGCCGCAGCCGCAGAGAAAGGTGTATTGTACCGTCTGGTCAAACGCCTCGGGCGGCGCCTGCATCAGCGACACAACAGGGCGGGCAAACACCAGCAGCAGTGCGGTGAGCGCGGCGGCGAGGATGGCGAATAAGGTGAGCATGGTGCCGATCGTCTGTTTTATATCTTCCTCCCGTCCCATCCCGAGAAAGCGCCCAATGAGCACAGTGCCGCCGGTTGCGAGCCCTACGATGGTGCAGGTGAGCGTCTGCAGAATCTGGCTGCCCGTCGCGACTGCGGAGAGCCCTGCTGAGTCGGAGAACCAACCGACAATCAGCAGGTCGGCCGCGCCGTAAAGCGCCTGGAGCAGATTGGCGAGCAAAAAGGGGATGGCAAATTTGATCATGGTGGTGTAGATGTTTCCTTTTGTCAGTGATGCCTCGTGCACAGATAAAACCTCCTAGAAAGCAAAAAAAGCTGGATAAAACAGTTGGGATCGCCAACCATCTTATCCAGCATATCATTTGTTTGATATACCCTCCGATGAACCGGAATTATTTTAGCACAATTTGTCGTCGGTGTCAATCCCGCCAAAGGGTTTGCAAGATGCTCTGTTTCTTTTCCGTTTTCTTGGCTTGGCATCGGTTGTTTTAACCGATATTTGCCTCCGTTAAAAGCGGCAGAGCTTTTCTTTGGCAGACAGTTTTGTCGACAAAGTCTACATCCAGCAAACCTAGCATCACAAGATCCAGGAGGTGGTGGGAAAAGATCACTTGAGATTGCATTCTGGGAATGTAAACGGGATTTGAAACAGCATCCTCTTAGGCAGTCGCGTGGGCTGGAGCGCAACTGTGCGAAACGGGGGCAGACAAAACCGCGTGCAGAATGCTTGAACCGAAACACTGCCCCTATCTGTTCAGTCCCGGCTGACAGATAGGGGCGGCTTTCCGAATTATGCGGCTGTGAATCAGGGGTAGAAGCAGGTTGAACAGCGGCGCATTCCCTGGAACAGGTCAGCGGAAAAACAGGGTGCACCAATCCACCGCGAACTGCCATAGGCCGGGAAACTCCTGCTGGATCAGGGTGCGCACCTGCTCGGCGGAAATGCTGGTCAGGCTGTTCGCATCGATGTGGATGGTCTGAACCCCGTGCGCGACGTCTCCAATCGCGATGTGGCCCGAGGCAAATCCTCCGATCGCCACGTGGGAGGCGATTGCCACTCCTCCGGTAGAAAACATCCCAATGGCGATCCCGCCGAGTGCAAACACTCCAGCACAGATACCGCCGACTGCAAAAGTGCCGGCCGAAAAACCGCCGATTGCGAGCAGCAGCCCGATTGCCAGTGCGCCGAAGGCGACGAGGCCGAGCGAGAGCGCCCCAATGCTGAGCACACCTGCCGAGATCAGCCCGAATGAGAGCAGGCCGGCGGATAGATTGCCGATGGCGAGAATTCCCTTGGCTTTGCACAGACCTCGCCCAATATGGATGTGCACCAGTGGGAGGCCGAGAAACTTTCGTTTGCTCTTGTACTCATATTCAAAACGATAGCTGCGCGCAGTTCCGCCATAGGCAGGGCGGACTGCCTGCGCCGGCTGAGGGGCGCTTTCTTTTTTTATCAGCTCGTCAAGTGTCACCCCGAACAGATCGCTGAGCGCGCTCAGGTTTTCGATATCCGGTGTCGACTGCCCAGATTCCCATTTGGAAACCGCCTGGCGGGAGACGCCGAGCTTTTCGGCGAGCCGTTCCTGCGACAGCCCCGCCTCCTTGCGGAGGATTTGTAGTTTTTCATTCAATTGCATGTTATCACCTCTCCGCCAGCATAGCACTTTTTTCCCGCCACCGCTACCAAGCGGAGCGGACAAATCTGTCAACCAGTGGTTGCGGGCCCGATTTTTCGGCTATTTGCGGCGGAGAAGTTGCATTTCTTCGCTGCTGCAGAAACTGTATCTGTGCTCGAGCGTCTCTTTGATCCGCGCTCCCTCCGGGACAGAGAAATGAGAGGAGTAGACCTCGGTGTGGGATGCCGGCTGATCAAAGAGCCAGAAGCAGTCAATGGACTGGTCAAAGGTGCGGGTCACCTGCTGGCCGGATGTATTTACATAGACCTCGTGCTCCTTGCGGGCGCGCTTTTCCACCTTTTCATAGGCGTGGTCAAAGGACTTTGCCTTGACCAACACGACCGATTCCTCAAACAGCGTCCTGCACACCGGCCCCTCGGGCTGGTCCTTAATTTTATATCGGTAGAGGAGCTTGACTCCATACCACTGTTTTTTCATGTAGCATCCCCCCTTACTGCTATAATTTTACAATTCCACGGTCTGTCAACCGAATTTCGGGGATGACCGGAAGGGCGAGAAATGACATTGCGATAAACGGCTCAAAACCGTGGGGAATTCCGGCACTGTGCGCGGTTTTGAGCAGGGCGGCGAGCTTTTGCTCCACTGTGTCGGTGTCCTCATCCGTCATCAGACCGCAGACCGGGAGGGGGAGGGTGCCGAGCACCCTGCCGTCTTGGACGATGGTGAAGCCGCCCTGGCATCGTTTGAGCTCGTCGATTGCCGCGAGCATATCGGCGTCATTGTTGCCGATGACAATGAGGTTGTGGGAGTCATGGCCCACTGTTGAGGCAATCGCCCCGTTGACAGGAAATCCCTTGAGCACCCCGACGCCGAGCTTGCCGGTCGCGTGGTGGCGTTCGATCACCGCGATTTTGCGGTAATTCCCCTGTGGGACAAACAAACCGTCCACAGCGGGCGGAATCTCCATGGCGCATTTGGTGAGGATCTGGTTGGGGATGATCTCGATGCAGGGAAAGGGTGACCCGTCCAATTGAAGCTGTAAATCCCTTTGTGAAACTGGGGCCGGGTTGACGGAGTGAACGAGGCTTTCCGGATAGGGACTGGGCGTTGTTTCCGGTTTGCTCCTGTTTTCCGATACAAGCTTTCCGCCGTGATAAACGGCGCAGACCGAAGCAGTTCGCACATCGTCGAGCAGCACCAGGTCTGCCTGGTAGCCGGGCGCCACTGCTCCGAGGTGGTGCAGTCCGTAAAATTGCGCAGCGTTGAAAGAGGACATCCGATAGGCGTCGAACAGGTCCACCCCGAGCTCGATCGCCCGTTTGACGCTGTAGCTGATGTGGCCCTCCCGCTCGATGTCGCCGATGTGCTTATCGTCGGTGCAGAACGCCATCCGGTCAAAGCCGAGATGGTGTTTGAGGGCGGTCTGGAGGATCGCGTCGAGGTTTTTGGCGGCAGATCCCTCCCGCACGCTGAGAAACATCCCTGCGCGCAGCTTTTCGAGCACCTCCTCTTCACAGGAACACTCGTGGTCGTCGAGAATGCCGGCGAGTCGGTAGGCCTGCAGTTCCCTGCCCGAGAGCATGGGGGCGTGGCCGTCTATGACATAGCCGTCAAACGCTTCGAGCTTTTGATAGACCCCGGAATCCCCTGCCAGCACGCCGGGAAAGTTCATCATCTCCCCCAGCCCGAGCACATTGGGGTGGTCCTTGAGCTTGATCAGTTCCTCTGCAGTGAGCACCGCGCCGCTGTCTTCAAACGGGGTAGCGGGGACGCAGGAGGGGAGCATGACATAGAGGTTGAGGGGGAGCCCTGTCTGCCCGAGCATGTACTCGATGCCCGCAAGGCCTGCGACGTTGGCGATTTCGTGCGGGTCGGCGATGAGGGTGGTGGTGCCCCAGGGCGCAACTACCCCTGCAAACCGCGCCGGGGTGGCCATCGACGACTCAATGTGCAGGTGGGCGTCGATGAAGCCGGGGGCAATCGTCTTGCCAGTGCAGTCGACTTCCTGCTCCCCGCAGTAGCTGCCCACCCCCACAATTCGTCCCGAGCAGACTGCGACGTCGGCGGGGAGTAGCTCGCGGGTAAACAGGTTGAGCACCTGTCCGTTTTTAAAAACCAGCTCGGCGGGGTGTTCCCCCTTTGCCGCCTGGAGCATTTTCGGAGTGATTTTCATATCGGAATACCTCCTTATTTCCATTCAATTATACGACGGGCGGGTTGACTTTGTCAAACCAATTGATTTTACTTGACTTTATGGTAATATCTTCTATAATGAAAAGTATCAATGCTTTTAATTCTGTAAAAATCTAATGAATTGAGCAATCGAAAGGGGGACAGAACAACGTTTGGGGCGCCCGCGCGCTGCGGGCAGAGAGAAAGGAGTACAAAAATGAACAAAAAATGGATACGAGTGGTCGGGGTAGCGCTGAGTATGGCACTCATGCTTTCTTCGGTCGCCACAGCTGCTCCGGCGGGCTTTGCTGCTGAGCTGCCAGCGCTGCACATTGCAGAGATGGAAGTCAACAGCCTGACCGCTCCGATGGGGATTGATCAGAACCCCACGTTCAGCTGGGGACTGGACACAAGCGAAAATGGACGAAGCCAGTCAGCCTATCGCCTGGTTGTCTCTTCAACGCCTGAGCAGGCGGCAAACGGGGAGGGGGATATCTGGGACACTGGAAAGACAGCGTGGGAAAACAATTTTGATATTCCCTATGCAGGCCCTGCCCTGCAATCCAAAACCCCCTATTACTGGTCGGTTCAGGTGTGGGACGATCAGGACCGGAAGAGCGGATGGAGCGAAGTCTCCTCTTTCGAAACCGGTATGCTCTCGCAGAGCGACTGGGTGGGCGAGTGGATCGGGGACAGCCTCGCATCCGACACTGTCGGCATGAAGGTGGACGGCTGTAACTGGATCTGGTCTCGCTACGGCGCACCGCTCGACCAGACGCCCGAGGGGCACCAGTATTTCCGCAAGACCTTTTCCATTGACCCGGCCAGGACGGTGTCCAAAGTGGTCTTTGGCTACACAGTGGACGACAAGGGAAAGTTCTATCTCAACGGGGAGCTGGTCGGAGAATCCGAAACATGGCAGAGCGGCGCGGCGTTTGACATCACCGACAGAGTTGTCGCGGGAGAAAACACCATTGCGCTCGACGGGCACAACACCTCCCTTGGCTACGGTGGACTCATCGGCAGGCTGCGCATCGAATACGCAGACGGGGAAAGCGCTGAGATAATCACCGACGGGAGCTGGAAGCTCACCAGCGCCCCCGGCAACGGCTGGGAGCAGCCGGGATTCGACGACAGCAGTTGGGAAACGCCCGACCAGATCCTCCCCTATGGCAGCGCCCCGTGGGGCACCCAGGTCAACATCTCGACCACAGTGACCGAAGTCACCTCCGCACCGCTGCTGCGCAAAGAATTCGAGGTCAAGGGGGAAGTCGCGTCGGCGCGGGCCTATGTCTGCGGACTCGGGCTGTTTGACCTCAAAATCAACGGAGAGAATCCCGATGACACCGTGCTCAACCCGGCGCACACCCAGTACAACAAGAGCGTGTTCTATCGGGTGTTTGACGTGGCGCCTCTGCTCAAGGCGGGCGACAATGCAATCGGCGTGGAGCTCGGCAAGAGCTTTTACAACGAGACGGTGTCTACCTGGAATTGGCAGAACGCCGCGTGGCGGGACAATCCCAAGCTGCTGATGCAGCTCGAAATCCGCTACGCCGACGGGACCACCGAAACGGTGGCCACCGGCACCGACTGGAAGGTCGCGAGCGACGGCCCGACTGTCTTTGACAGCATCTACTACGGCGAAACCTACGACGCTCGACAGGAGAAGGTGGGATTTGACCAGCCCGGCTACAGCGAAGACGAGTCCTGGCACGACGCGGTCGTCGTCAGTGCACCGACGGGCAAGCTCAAGTTCCAGCAGATGGAGCCAATGCGTCGGATACAGGCGTTCAACCCCGAGGTGACGAAGCTCGCAAACGGCTCTTACATCATCACCAACCCCGAGATGACCACCGGATGGATGAAGTTGACCCTCGACGCTCCCGCCGGCACCGAAGTGACAATCACCTATGGCGAGCGTCTCCACGCCGACGGCACACTGCAGAAGCAGGGCAACGACAGCTGGTTCTACCGCACCATCCAGCAGGACAAATACATCTGCAAGGGCGAGCCGGGCGAGAGCTTTGAGCCGCGCTTCAGCTACAAGGGCTACAAATACATCCAGATCGACGGGTATCCCGGAGAGCTGACGGCGGATCAGGTCGTCTGCTACGCAATCCACAACGAGGTGGGCAAAGGCGGGAGCTTCTCCTCCTCCAACGAGCAGATCAACGCGCTGCACGAGATCATGGCGCGCACCATCCTCAACAACTTTCAGGGCAAGCCGACCGACACCCCAGTGTGGGAGAAAAACGGCTGGACTGGCGACGCCAACGTCTCGACCGAGACCATGGCCTACAATTTTGACATCCGCTCTTTTATGGCCAAATTCCTTGAGGACCTCGAGGACTGCCAGACCGATTCGGGCATTATTCCGAACATCGCTCCCACGGCGGACTGGGGAGTGGAAAACACCCCGGTGTGGAACACCATTTATATCCTTGCCACCCAGCAGCTGGTTAACCAGTACGGCATGGAAACTTTCTCCGCCTCACAGTATGACAGCATGAGAAAGCTCATGACCCTCACGATCTCCGAGATCCAGCGCAACGGTTGGGTGTGGGGCGACGGACAGCTCGCCGACTGGGTCGCCCCGTCGGGCGGCACAGACCCCAATGTGGGCGGAAACGCCACAGCGTCGGAGGGCTCGGGCATCTGCGGCACCGGCTATGTCTACGAGGCGCTGAAGGCGATGGCGGACATTGCAGACCGACTGGGCAAAGCCGACGACGCAGCACAGTACCGCGCCGCAATGGAACAGATCTACACCGCGTTCAACGCGAAATTCTACAAGCCGGAAGAACAGATCTACCAGACTACCCACTGGGCAAACCCCGGCGAACGCACCCGTTTCCGCCAAACCTCCCAGCTTGTGCCGCTCGCATTCGGCCTGGTTCCGGAAGAGTACAAGCAGGGGGTGCTCGACAACCTGGTCAAGGACATCGAACAGAAGGGCTATCACCTTGACACCGGCATGGTCGGCACCAAGCTCCTCCTCCCGGTGCTCAGCGACAACGGATACGCCGACGTCGCCTACCGCGTCCTCACCCAGACCACCTACCCGAGCTGGGGCTACTGGCTCGAGCAGGGCGCAACCTCCACCTGGGAGGGCTATGAAAACACCGCGCGTTCGGAAAACCACTATTTCCTCGGAACCTATGACGAGTGGCTCTTCAAAGGGCTTGCAGGCATCCGCGACTTTGAGGATGGCGCCAAGGCGTTTGTGATCCATCCCCAGCTTACAGGCGGGCTCGAGTGGGTCAGCGCCAAGACGATGACTGCCCGCGGGGAAGTCTCCTCCTCCTGGAAATTGCAGGACAACGGGACAGCCCTGTTTGAAGTCACCGTCCCGGTGGGCGCGACCGCACAGCTCATCCTCCCCACCTCCCGACCGGATCAAATTTTTACCAGTGACGGCGTCGCTGTGAGCACTGCGCTTCCCGGCGTGACCGCAGTGGAAGCAGTTGGGGAGTCGACCAGCGTGACCATCGGTTCCGGCCGGTATTCCTTTGTCTCCGCCACCGACGGGGTAGAGCGCTATACCGCAGAACTGCAGAGCGCGGTGGACTACGCCGGGACGCTTGCGCAGGAGGACTACGAATTGCAGGCGTGGGACCTCTTTGCAGCGGCACTCAGCAGCGCGAAGGAAACCCTCGCAAACGGTTCTCAAATCGAGATCAACCGCGCAGTTGCCGACCTTGAAGCGGCGGTGGAACAGCTCAAGCAGTATCCCAACCAGGCGCGCATCGACCTCAAGGCGCTGCTTGAAGAGTATTCTACTCTCCAGCGGGAGGACTATTTCGGGGATTACTGGGATACCTTTGCATACTACTACAATGAGGCGCAGAGCCAGGTCAAGGATCTGTCTATATCGGAGGATATGCTGCGCCAGAGTTATGATTTGCTGGAGATGGCTGCCGGCGCGCTCGCCTACTACCGCTCTGGCAACATTGCGCTCGGCGGCAAGGTGAGCGCCTCGAGCACCGTCAACGCCTCCAACGGCTGGCACATCGACTACCTCACCGACGGCGACCGCATCAACCTCAGTTCAGCAGGCGAATACTGCGGCTGGACCTCCAACAACGACATCAACCAAAACCATCAAGAATGGGTTTCGGTCGACCTGGGCATCCGGAGTAGGTTTGACACCCTGACGGTCTATCCCTCGGTGTACCGGGAGGATTCCCCCGGCTACGGCATGCCGGTTGACTTTGATATCCAGGTTTCCAACGACGGGGTGAACTGGCAAACTGTCCATTCTGAGCGGGATTATCCTCTACCGGATTACGGACCGCAGACCTTTACTTTTGAGAGCTGCTACGCCCAGTACGTGCGACTGTACGCCTACAGCCTGCGGCCCAAAGTCACAGACAACAACCTCTATCGTATGCAGCTGACCGAGCTCGAGCTCTACACCACTCCGGTCGAACAGGCAACCCTCGGCAGCCTGACGCTGAGCGCGGGCGAACTCAATCCGGCCTTTGATCCCGCGGTGCGCAGCTACTCGGTCACCGTGCCCAACGAGGTGTATGAACTCAAGGTCGAGGGCACTGTCAACGGCGACGGCACCTTTATGATCACCTGTGATCCCAGCATTGATTACAACCCGGAGAACAGCACCGTTATTCTCAAAGAAGGGGAGACCCGTCTGCGCATCGACGTGATGACGGATGGCTCCCGCCAGATGCAGTATACCGATCTTGTGATTATCCGCGAGCCGGGCGAAACACCCGATGTTGCGGACAAGTCGATTCTGCGCCGGGTCATCGAATACGCCCGCGGCGTATTGGGAACAGTGGAATTTGATCAAGCAATCTCCAGCGTTCAGCAGAATTTCCACAGGGCACTCGGAAATGCGGTTTCCGCAGATGAGGACAGCAACGCCACACAGGACAAGGTGGATGCGGCGTGGATTCGCCTCATGAACGCGATTCACCAGCTCGGGTTCAAGAGAGGGGACACCGCACAGCTCTCCTTCTTGATTGAGCAGGCGCAGGCCCTTGACCTGGGCAACTATGTCGCCGCCGGACAGGAGGAATTCACCGGCGCTCTCACCGCAGCACGGGAGATGCTGACCAATGAGGACGCGATGCAGCAGGATGTCGACGAAGCGGTCTCTCGCCTGCTCGACGCAATGCTCGCCCTGCGCTACAAGGCGGACAAATCCCTGCTTTTCAGCGCGCTTTCCCGCGCGGCTTTGGTCGACACAGCGGCCTATACGCCCGAGAGTGTGGAGGCCTTTCACAGCGCCTTTGCAGATGCGCGAACAGCTGCAAAAGATGAGGCGCTCAGCGTAGACGATCAGGCGGCTGTCGATTATGCGGCGGCTGCACTCGGCGAAGCGATCGACGCACTTGTCCCAATCGCGGGCGAACAGCAAGCGGCAGCTTCAACCGGAGCCCCCAAAACAGGGGACACGGCGGCAATTCCCGCTGTTTTCCTCGCGCTCGTGCTCGCCGGATTCGCACTCGGCAAAAAGAAAAAATAGATTTTCGACAGATAAACAGCCTATCTGATCGGGGCTGCCCTGATCGGGAAAGTCAGAAAACCGAATAAAATGCAGCAGAGCCGTAAGATTTCCTTCGAAATCTTACGGCTCTTTTGCTGCTGTTACAGAATGACTGCCTCTATTCTTCGGTTGTCGTCTTTTCCTTTCTGCAAGATAGTACTGTGTAGATACAGTAGGGTAAAATAAAAGTAGATACAAGAATACATAAAACAATTGGAAGAAGATCAGATAGTGGATCAATTGAGTCTAAAAGGGTACACAGACCCGTTTACGGTAGCAAGAAATAAACAAATACCCCTAAGGGGTGCCCGAAAAAAATACAGTTGGCAGATCTTTTCAGAGTCCCTTTAGGGGTAGTGTCTATATTAAGCCCTTCGAGGGCTTTCTCAAGCCCAGGCTCAGCCGGGTATCCTGACTGTTCTTGAATAACGCACCAGGGACCGAAGAGACAGAATTGCAAACCCAATGACTAGGATAAATATTGCTCAGGGAGGGTGCTCACGCAGGGGTTGAGTTGACATGCATCCGTGGTCATTTTGGTCTGCGCATGCTTTTTAATTTGTTTTCCAATCCAAACAGAACGGATGGACTTTTTTAGAAATCGTCGTTTGTGTTCCGTCTGCACAGTCGATTAAAATGATGCCGGTAGTCCTCGCGGAGACGAACAAGAGCTGTTCGCCGTCAGATGATGGTTGAAAGAGCAGCCCGTCGCATAAATCTTCCTGTCCGCGCAATTCGGTGGTATAAGGATCGTATTCTCCAGTGAAAGTATTGACGTACTTTCCTGTTTCTGGATCTCTATAGGAAACGACTACACGTTTATATGCATCAATTCCAGGTGTATTTTCAATCGCCTCATATCCTTTTGCAGTATAGGTTGAAGGTTCAATGTTTACGTTTTTCTCACTACCCGTTTCCAGATTCCGTATAAAGATTTTGGAAGGGTCGGTTGATAGGCCGTAGGCGAGAAATTTCCGATTGCTCGACAGGGAACACCCATAGCCGTTTGCGATATACAAAGAGTCCTGTTTCGTATCAATGTCGAATTTGCGGATTTCAACGCTGTTTAAATCGGGCAGCTCCATACGGGCGTAGAGCAGTGTGTGGCTGTCCAGCCAAACGACGTTGTATGCATAGTCGATTTCGATTTGAGAGACCTGTTTTGTTTGGAGATCGAATAGGTAGTAAAACTGGCCCTGTCGAAAGCTGATCTTGTTGTTGTCGCCCGGTAGCACCTTCGGCGACGTAACCGGAGGGTCGGACAAATTTGTGTACAGCACGGTTGTCGGCCGAACTTCTTTGTCCGACAACTCTATGAATGCAATTTGCTCCATTTCTGTGTCTAAATCCTGAGGATAGAACACCCCGATCATCGAATCGTCGTTTGGATTGAATGAGAGATAGTTGCAGTAGTCGTCCGGATTTGGATAGTGCTCGCCCTTCATCCGCACAAGCCCATCGTCTTGGGAATAATACAGGATGTCGGGCTGTAGGCTTTCAAATGGTTGGTCCACCACAAATTTTCCTTGAATTTGGGGCGGGCGGTTGGATTGGCTGATCAAAAGAGCGGCCAATCCAATTCCGCACACGAGTACCGCGGCAATGATACCGGCTAAAATTTTTTTGGACATGGCCACTTCTCCTATTGATTAATAGTCGTATTTTCCGAATACAACCAGAGACATTTCGACGGTGTAGTAGTCGGTGAAATAATAGGTGCCGCCGTTGCTCACATGGCCTTCCAGAACGCCGAAATCACTATCGGTTTGCGTTTGAGGATGCGTTAAAACTGAAGCCGGTTTCCAGAGATTTTGATAGGCGCCTACAATCGCGGCGCCCCCGTTTTTAATGCTTCCGGAGAACCCTTTTTCTTCTCCTGAACTGAGGACCTGGCTCTTAATCTGATAAGCAGCGTCCAACATACCCGCAGCGGTCATAGCAATTCCAAGTGAGCCCCCCACTGGAATGAAAGCGCCAATGAGCAGTGCGCCGCTCAGAATATCCCATCCGTTCGTGGGACAGGTGTATTTGGAGCTTACAAGCACATTGTCATATACACCAACAGAAGTGTTTGAAATCACTGAGGCAATATCTAAATTTGAAACAACTGCGTTACCACCGAAATTTTCCCAAGTGGACAACTCCTGTGTTTGACTATTATAACAGATATCTTTATTAATCCTTACCTTGACCGTAAGAGTGCGAGTTTGATGATTTGTTTGTTTCACGAGATCCAAGAACAGGATGCTGGTAATTGTATTGTCGGTACCTGCCAGGGCGGAGGCGTAGTAAGCATAAAAATATGGATTGTCTTTGTCGTATTGACTGTCACTGTCACGGAATCCACCCCAGAATCCCAACCAATGGCCCTTGACAGGGTATTTTAGATACAGATCGAAAACGCGGTCAATATAAGGCTCTGAATTTAAAGAGATGGTTTTTTCACGCTCTAAGAGGTCTAACGTGTCTCTGATATCCAGTTTTTCACCTTCATAGTTCTCGTTTGTTGTAGCTGTTTCGGGGATGTCGGGCTGTATCTCTGTTCCGTCGCTTGGCAGAGAAAACGGAGCTTTTGTCAATGTATTTGGATTGTCGAGTGTAGAGGCTTCAACGCCGGTGCGCTGCTGCAGAAATAAGTACTCTTTTTCTTTTGTTTTTGCAATGTCTTCAGATTCACTTTCCGTTGTCGCTAAAGTGCTGTTTGGGATGCGAAAGCCGTAATCATTGTCTTTGGACCAGGAATTGTTATAAAGCGTGTCAAAGTCTATTCCTGAGATCTCGGTCTGTACATAGAATATTTTGTTTGTGGATTTTTGCAGGATCCCAATCGATACAAGATTCTTCCCAGCAAGGTCTAAACGCGCGGGCATGAGGGTCGTGGACTCACAGTTTTCCTCGATGCGAAAGCTTACCAGTTTGTATCCATCGATTTCCCCCATTTCCCGGCTTCCGATAATCGAGCGTTTCCCAGTGACGTCGAGATGGCTTTGCGCAATGTCCAGCAATAAAACATATAAGAAACTTGAGGAACCGTCGTGAAATTTCAGGATGCCGCCGAGCCTGTGGGTAGAGGGATTGAATTGAAGAGAAACTTCGTCAAATTGTCCTGTAAGTTGACTTTCATCCTTAACTGTAACGATATTTTGATCGTTGAAGATTGCTGTGCCAGCGCCTTTTAAGGTTACGGTTGAATTTGCATACGTCTGTGGAGTTGATTCCAGTGAAGCTTCCCCTGGAAGATCAACTGCTTCCGCTCCAGGGTACTCTTTGCTCAACATTTCGTTCCATTCCTCTTGATTTTTAGGAGGAGTTAAATACTTCTCTGCTTCTGCTGCTTCAGATTCAACCGCCAAAACGATTTGGTTGATTGGGGTGGAAGTCAGAAACATCAGCATGACGAGAAAACTAGACAGCATCCGAATGAGCGTATGTTTTTTCATTGTAATTCTCCTTATGGTGGTAAATTTGTTTGAACTGTAGAAATATGGATGATTAATTTATAATGGAATAACTCCTTTCTTTTTATTTTTTTACTTAAATCTCCTTTATAATCTATTATATTCTAAAAAGGATATAATTTCAATAAATGTAATTAAATCCAAGATACTTATTTAATATTTTTATATTTGATACATATCTTTGCGTTTATATGTTATTTATTATAGGTATTTAGTCTGATTTGTTAAGCTTCCATTTTTAATTTTTGAGGTCTCTCTGCCTCAGCTGGAGGTATTTTATAGCGTCAGTGCGCAGGTAATAGATTTAGATTGACAAAGAGGCGGATTTTCAATATGCATAGAAGAAATTCGATGCGCCACGAAATAACGTAGAAGAAGGGACCGTGATAGTTGCTACCTGCAGGGTAAGTAGGGAGTTTGGATCACCATCTCGGACAGCAACATCACCTTTTATGTCTAGGCGGACGACGTCATTTTAGATGCAGGTTCCCCTGTCACCCCCGATCAGTTGCAGAAGCCTTTCTGACGAAACACAAAGATGGAGTGCTTACCCTCTGGGCGCAGATGGTCTGTTGACATCGTCTGCCTAATCCTTCTCTTGCTATTCACTCTGTTCAGCTACATTTCTTGGCAATATAGGTAGGGTAGGACGCAATAGGAAACAAATACAAGAATCCATAAAAAGTAGTTCGAAAAAGGCCAGACGCATCTAAAAGAGTGCGACCTATTTTCAGGCAGCAAGGAAACTAGGACATAAAAATACCCCTTAAAGAGATTTCCCGAAAAAACAATGTAGTCGGAACTCTATAAGGGATATTGTTTGTATTATGCTCTTTTAGGGCTTCTTTCAGTTTTGCCAGAGATTTTGACTTGCTGTCACAGTAGGGCTGCCTCTATTCTTCGGTTGTCATCTCTTTCTTTTTTTGGTTTCTTATAATAGTGACGAGAAGCAGTGTGCCAGCTGATACGAGTATCAGGAGAAGCAAGTTGCTCGCGTGGCTGTCATCACCCGTTTGCGGACTATTTCCCTCCGGCGTGTTTGTGCCGCCTGGTGTGGATGGCTCTTCTGGATCGGAAGGCCCTTCTGTGTCGATCGCTTTTACGATGAATATCACTTCGCTTGGATCGGCAACCAGTTTTCCAGTTTCGTCGCGGATGACCTCCACCGCATAGGTGTTTTCACCTATAAACTCATAACCCTCCGGCGCAGGCACGGTTTCAATGCCGCCGCCCTCGCTGTCGTAGTATCTGGTGTAGTTCCAGTCCTCCAGGATGTTGCCATCCGGTGTTTGAAAGATAATGTCCACCGACGCCATCTTTTCTACCATGATTTCCACGACGGGGTTTGTGACTTTCCACTCGCCGTCAACCAATACCAGGGAGGTTGGGAACAACCAGTCTTCATCCGGATGTGCGGGGATGATTTGCATATATCCATATGGGAGTGGGATGTCCTCCCGGTTGTACGGCCCAGCTTCTTCAAAGGAGATGGTTCCGCCGCCTGGAACCGGATTGCCTTCGCCGTCGATATATTTGACTTCAAAGGAATAATCGGATGGGGTGACCGGAATTTCGGAACCAATTTCCTTGACCCAGAACGTCACTTCGCTCGGGTCAGCGACCAGTTTTCCAGTTTCGTCGCGGATGACCTCCACTGCATAGGTGTTTTCACCTACAAACTCATAACCCTCCGGCGCGGGCACAGTTTCAATGCCGCCGCCCTCGCTGTCGTAGTATCTGGTGTAGTTCCAGTCCTCCAGGATGTTGCCATCTGGTGTTTTAAAGATAATGTCCACCGACGCCATCTTTTCTACCATGATTTCCACGACGGGGTTTGTGACTTTCCACTCGCCGTCGACCCATTCCAGGGCGGTTGGGAACAACCAGTCTTCATCCGGGTGTGCGGGGATGATTTGCATATATCCGTATGGGAGCGGGATATCCTCCCGGTTGTACGGCCCAACTTCTTCAAAGGAGATGATTCCGCCCCCCGGAACCGGATTGCCTTCGCCGTCGACATACTTGACTTCAAAGGAATAGTCGGATGGATTCACTTGGGGTATTTTTGTTGTGATTTTCGCTGCACCGTATTCCGAACGGAATGCGTTTTCTGTAGCCATCAGACAGACCTGGAAGGTGTATTCGGTTCCCGGGGTCAGGTCGGTAAAGACAGGGGTGTCCTGCCAGTCGCCGCCTGCTGAATACAGAGCGCCTTCCATTGCCTGCAAGGTGACCGAAGTGTCGGTGATTTCCTCTGCGGTCACTTCTGGCGCCGCAGGACGGCGAGGAACTTCTAAATGATAGATTGCGCTGATAAAATCCCGATCGGTAGCCTGACGCTGGATATAGACATCTACCCCGGGAGTCAGCGGAATTGTCTGTCCGTATTCACACTGGACAGCCTCCGACATATCGGCGTTGGCGCTGTATGCGTACAAGTCGCTAAAAGAGGAATCGGTTTCCTCCAATGCATAGTTGATTCCGGTAGGTGAAACAAGGATGCGTTTGGGAACGTATTCGATGAGGTTATCACCGCCCGCAATTGGGGTAACCGTCAATTCGGTTTTCTCCTCTGTGCTGATGAGTGCGGCAATAGAATCTCCGGATTTGATCTCATTCTGCTGAGTGTCCATTACGGTATAGTTTGTGTCGTCATAGCTCACTGTTTCCGCTTCATAGTCAAAGATCAGCATACTGCGATATGCTTCCAGTGTGTAAGTACTGGGGGTTTTTCCGCTGCCCGTGACCTCAATGGTGATTTCTGTTGTTTCGCCTGGGGTGAGTGAAATTCCATCGCTCCAATCGGAGGAATTCAGCATTTGCCCGTTCACCCTGATTTTGTCGGCGCTCTGCGCCATCACCTGTACGTTATCGGCACAGTTAGGCAGGTAGACAAAATGTTTGGTCAATCCATCGGTTTCGCAGTGCTCGACGACACCATCATATTTCAGCGCCAAATCGGTGAGCTGGGCAACAGCTTTTGTGTAAACCTTTTCAACTGTATTGCCCTGTTTTCCATTATCCACTGCATATGCAGCAACTGTATGAGCATCCTGTTGCGCAAAATCCAGTGTCAGCGGCGCTGTATATTTCTGATAGGCGGCACCGTCAACGGAATAATAGATTTCTTCCGCTCCCTCGGCAGTCAGGGAAATATCCGTTCCGTCCGCCAAGGGGCCCTCCATCTCGGAAAAGCGGACGGAGGCAACTGCTGTATCAGATTCCGGAAGTGGATTCGTAAAGCCTTTGATACAGACGTTGGTGATATACCATTTATCAGTAATATCGCCCGCCACATCTTCCCATGTTTCGTTCACACAGACATAGCTTTCTCCACCGCTGCCCAAATGTTCCGGTAGGTAGTCCTTTGTTGGTTTCGTGCACCATTCAATGGCAAGGGGGCCGCAAAATCGGGATTTTCATAAGTGATGACAACGCTGAACCGCTCGCCTTTGGCGAGCTTTACCGGATGTTCCAGTTCAATGGTGTGGTAGCCGGCGTAAGGCTCTGTCCCAGTTTGGCCCTTTAATTGCTGCGTACCGGATTCCGGTTGCCCCTCTTCCACGCCGGTGTAGACAGAAATCGTGTACTGCGTGCCCGCGTCGGTGGTATAGAAGGAGACCGCTTCCAACTGCTCGTCACCCTCTGCCGTGAAAATGTTGGCGGCTTTGGCTGTTTTGGCCTGTTCTGGATCTTCGGCCAGCGCCACGGAATAGGACCAGCCCATGGTGTCGTACTGATAATTGTTGGCGTAGTTGTCCGCTTCCTCTAACAGATAGGCGTTGCCGGACTGGATGCTCTGATCTTCATAGGACAGCCAGAAATAGCCGTCGTCGCCCCAGCTGGTTCCCCAGCTGTTGCGCACAAGCCATGCGCCGTCGTTCTGCGGCTGATTTCCCTCGCTGAAATTTTCCTTGGGGTAGTCATCGTCCCAACCTACAACCAAAACGGCGTGATCTGGAAACTGGAACTCGCTGTTGTAATAGGCGGATGTTTCCTCGTTATAGGTATTCTCTCCGCCGGCAAAGTAACTAATGGTCACCGGACCGGTCTCCATGAGAAGCTGTTTGGTAATCTCGTTCGCAATCTGCCACTCCCAATCCAGGTTATAAGTATTGCCGACGGGCATATAGTAAGCGTCCTGTAAATGATAGTCCGCCTCATACCGCAGGTTTTCTTCTGGGTCCTGCTGATTATCTGAGTTGAGTGGGGCTTTGGCGTTGGCAATCGGGCCTTTCCATGCAGCCATTGTGGCGACAGCAAGACTATCATTTCCGCCTGCCAAATATGGGTCATCCGTATACCGGTATTCCTCTTCCTCCGGTCCGCGCCGGGCAAACCAGCTGGTGTGGATGGGAGAAAGGGATGTCTGCGGGAACTGATCCAGCAGAGTGCCTGCGGCTGCGGAATTGGCGGCAATTGCCCAGCAGACGCCAAGCTGCCCCTGATCGGGAACCGGCTCCACCAGGCCGAACTCCCTCAAATCGTATTCCTCCGGTAGCAGCGCATAGTTCTGCATCGAGCGCAGACGGGCATAACTCTTTGTCAGATAAGAAAAATTCTGTGCGGATGGAGCGAGGCCCTCTCCGCCGTTTTCCAGCCATTCGATGTAAGCCGGATTTAGCTGTGACTCGTCAAAGAATTCTGCCAGCGGGCTCATACCCGTCTGTCCAGCTCCGCCATTCGCGGATTCCTGTGCAGAAACGGGAATCGTCGCCGCGATCAAAAGCGCGGCCAGCGTTCCGCTTAAAACACGCTTGAACCATTTGTTTTTCATGCATTGTCCTCCTTTGTTCTCGTTTCATGCGGGATTCGGAAATTCAGCCGCAGCGTCGTCGGCCAAAAGTCGTTCTTCAACATGCCAGTCACCTCGTCTGTGATGACGGCACAGGAGACCTCCACGTCGCTTTTGTCTTTTGCAAGGAATTTCGAAAGCGCGTATTCCTTGCCGATTGCCACCCAGTCACAGGTAGAACCGCGCCGTTTCCACGGATAGGAACTGTCCGAATCGTTCCGGATGCTGTTTCCGTCAAACACTGCTGAAACGCCTCTTCCGTAGTTACCGCCAATGCCGTTGTCCAATACCCTGCACCTGGGCAGTGCGGACGATATCCTTCAGCTTTCCCCACATGGCGGTAGAAGAAGATAACTTTTTTCTGTTTCAACGCTTCATCATGTTGAAAAACACTACGCTCCAACAGGCCACTCCTTTAAAAAACTGGGAGCAATCCCGCTTAAAATGGCGACTAAAATACCGAAAACTGTTGCATATAAATGTTCTTCGGAAAGGGCATCCAATCAATGTTTTTACCGGTTTTTTTACCTTTGTTCTGCCTTGTTCTCAACATCGCATCAATATCTTTGCACACACTGTTTTCTTCCTACGCCTTGAGCTGTCATCGGCGGAATCACTGAACCCTGGTCGTCCGTTACCACGGACAGCCTTGCTTTTTTCGGTGATGACCTGCGTTGCGCTGCACTGCGAGGAGAAATCGAGTTGCGTATCATATCCCGTATGGTAGGCGCACAGTGACCAGAGGTTATTGGCTGTTATTCTATTCTGTTGCTCCCCCTTATGCATGTATTTCGCCCTTCATAAGGGGCTTTGCGCTTGATAATCTCGCCGGTTGTCCATTGTGAACACGATCCGGAGTCCAGTTGGTCTCTCAGCATCCCCTCAGCAGTCATAGGGTTTTGAGTTTGTCGATTTAAAATCGACTAGTGGTCCTCATCTTTTTATAGTTGAGCAGCGCCCACCATCACTTCGCCGCGCGGAGTCACGATGATTTCCTCGCCATCTTTCAGGAGATGACATTCGGTTATCGGTTGCAAGCGTTTGACTTTTTCGAGCAGCTCTTCGCCGGACATATCCGGCAGTTCGATGCGTGCAAATAGGATGTCCACAGCATTGCACATGGCAAACTCGGCTGCTTTCACCGCGCTTTGTTGCAGGACGACCGTTATGGCGGCACGCCTCTTTGTCAGAACATCCGCAGCTTTTTGCAGGGCGGTTTGGTCGCTGTCCACCACCATAATGGTCATGGTAAATCCCTCCTTTTTCTTTGTTCTGAATCCATTGTATCAAACCAACCGCAACAAAAGCGCAACAATTTCAAGAAATAAAACAAAATTAGATTGTTATAAATCTAAAGTTTTTTCGGAATGGTTTATTTACTGATTGAGGGTCAGAAGCATTGGCGCAGCATCTATGAAAAAACTGGTCGGAGTGGTCCGACCAGTGAAACATGTTTATAGATTCCCAAAGCCAAGCTCTGCGTTGCGGTACTCGGCCCAGCTGTACTGGGGCATATAGTCGTTTTTGTATTGGTTGATTGCTTTCGGATCCCCCTCTAAAAAACGGTAATAGTCGCAGTCAAATTTCTCCGGCACAATGGAATAGCTGTTATAACCCTTTAACAGGATTTCCTCCGCACCTGCTTTTTTCAGAGTTTTTATCATTTCATGAAGAATGGTGCGAAAATAGGACTTTCCGGATGTGGTATCTTGAGCGTCTTCAAACAGGGCGGCATAGGCCTCCGCTGTTGTCGAGGAGGCGCCCCGATGGTCAACTAGATATGCCAGAAGCTCCTTGGATTTTGCCCGACCGAATTTGACGGGCTGGCCGTCCACAAATAGCTCAAAGCCACCGAAAGTCTGCACCCGGATATGGCTCTGTGGATTCAGCTGCCCATAAATGAAGGTCAGCTCCCGCTTCACATCTTGTTCGTTCACCGGCTTGAGCAGGTAGCCAGTGGCGTGCATCGCAAAGGCATCCACCGCATATTTTTGATAACCGGTCACAAAGATAATGTGAATATCCGGTTTGATTTTTTTGAGCCTCGCTGCCAACTCCAGCCCCGTCATACCGCCCATTTCAATATCCAGAAAAGCGACGTCTATGGGGGACTGCTCCGCCGCCTTTAATGCATCTGCAGGCCATGTGAAAGACAAAATTTCCGCTTTTGGTTGGACGCTGTGCAGCGTGTTTTCCAGTCTTTCCAGCATCCTGTCTTCATCGTCCACTGTTAGATAGCGCATGAAAATCCTCCTGTCCACGGTATCTGAAGGGTGATCACCGTGCCTTGATCGCTGCTTTCTACCTCCATACTGCCTTCCATCATCGTTTGAATGCGGCTGCGCACGTTTTGAATTCCGATATGGGCGTGATCCCCAAGGTTTGGGAACTTTTTTGCCTTTTCCATACCGATACCGTCATCGGCAATCATCACGACGGCGTACTCATCCGTCTCTCTCGTGCTGATGGTAATCAAACCGCCCTCTCTTTTTTTGAGAATGCCATGCCGCACGGCGTTTTCCACCAGCGGCTGAAGCGACAGCGGAGGGAGAAAGAAATCGGTTGTCTTGATGTCGTAAACCACACGAAGCCGATTCCCAAACCGCTGCTGTTCCACATAGAGATAATTCTTCACATGGCTGAGTTCTTGATCAAATGGAATCGGTTCCCGGGTGTTTAGACTATCCATATTCCCGCGCAGGAAATTGGCGAACTCCACCGTTGTTTTTTCCGCTCGCTTTGGGTCGGTCCTGCACAGCTCGGCAATAGTGCCCAGAGCGTTATAAAGGAAATGGGGCTGGATCTGGCTGAGCATAATATCGATGCGCTGCTCAGTAAGTACTTTTTCCTGCTGCCGTAAAGCCACTTCATATTCGAATTGGATGTTGACTAAAATGAGGAGCAGGGAGAAGGAAACGCCGATATTAATCAGGGAGATCCCACGGGTCAACGTCTGAGCTGTGCCACCGCTCAGGGGCACGAAGATATATAACAGAAAGAATGCGACTTCCCGCGCGGAAAGCCTTTTGCGGTAAATGATTACCAAAGCAGTAAAGAGAAGATAGCAGAACAGGGGGACGAGCTGCGAGATGAGAAACAGGCTGCCCCGCTGATAACCGCTGTCGGTCACATAAAAAATGAAACCAGTGAAGGGACTGATGAGGGCGAAGCCTACCTGTATGGCGCACACAAATACCACCGCGGCAAGGAAGATTTTCTTTGCCTTGCCCGAGAGTTTGAGGTATTCGGCTATGTAGAGGGCGAAAAAGTAAAGGATAAAGGCAGATGCAGCATAAAATATCACCGTTAATATGGACAGCGTTACTTTCTCCGTCCTTTCGGTGGTATTCCGGAACAGCCAGTCCGATAAATCACCGAAAATCATAAAGATGTTGGAAACAGCGACGCCTAAAAAGTATTGGTTCAGCCGCTGCTTATATCGCCTGTTACTGAGCAGATAGGCAATTGGAATCAGAGACAAAACAATGCTGAAAATATCCAGCGCTATATTGGCAACTATCATTTGCTCCATGCGATGTGACCTCTCTTTTCTGCCGACAAGGGAATACTCCCTCCAAAATATAGAAAATACAATTTGAATTATATCGCATAACGACCATGTTTTCAATATTATCACTTTGATATAGGAAGTATTTTCATCCACAACGGGATGAAAATATGTGAAAAATTTCTGCACCTGTGAAGATCCCTCCGACCTCCACGATGCAATCCAACTGACCCAACGGGATCAAAAAGACTGCAATCGTAAACCTGCATCACTCCTCAGAAAAGTCTGGATAACATGCAGCAACCGGAAGGATTTCTCCTTCCGGTTCACTGTCACCCTCAATTCTCTGAGGCGGATATCACGGGAAACGACGTGGTTTTATTTCTGCTGCTATGCGACGTTGTTTTGACTGTTCGAGTTGTCGAGCCGGGTGCGTCAGGAGGCTTCCCGCGATTTGCCGCCCGCCTGCTTTTGCATTTGTGCACGACAGCGGTGCATCAGACGCACTGCATCCGTCCGGCTGTCCCCTGTGGGCCAGGCTGGTTCGAGGACGCTGAGGGTGAGTGAGGGGCGGCGGCGAAACAGCTTTTGCAGCCCAGTGTTTTTCCGTGTGGTGAGTACCAGCGGGACGACGGGGACTCCGTGTGCACAGGCGAGTGCAAATGCCCCCCGTTCAAAAGGGCGGATTCCCTCTGCGTAGGGGATCAGCTCCCCTTCGGGGAAAAAGTGGACAACCTCCCCTGCGTCCAGCTGTTCCCCGAGCTTTTCCCACAACGCGTGCAGCGACTTTGGCGTCTCGGGGATCGGCAGCCCCCCGAGCATCCGAATCAGGTGGCGGACAAACGGCATCTCCAGATTGTCCTTGAGAGTGGGATACCAAGAGCGGCGAGGGGAGAGCAGACAGGCGACCATTGCGCAGTCGAGCATGCAGATGTGATTGCACACTGTGACAAACCCGCCCTCGAGGGTTTTAAGACGTTCCACGCCGCGCACCCGCAGGCCGAAAAAGAGGCGGTGGTGCACCCCGAGCACCGCGAGGGCGAACTGCAGCAACAGAGCGCTGAAAAAGCGGTGAATCCGATTGGTCGGCCAGAAGGAATAGGCTTCGTCGAGAACTACCTTGCGCATTTGTTTTCCTCGATCGCCGCAGTGAACATCTCCTCCATCTGCCCCACACAGGCGTCGATGTTGTACTGCTTGCCGTGCTCGCTGTAGACAATCTCCATCCGCTTGCGTTCCTCCTCGTGTTCGATCCAGTAGTCAATTTTTGCGGCGAGGTCGCCACTGTCCCCAGCGCGGAACAGGCTGCGCCCGTCGAGCGCGAACTGCGGCGTTGCGGATTTTGGGCTGTCCGCAATCACCGGTACCAGACCGCTGCTAAACGCCTCGATGCAGGAGATCGCCTCAATTTCAATGTCCGCCGCATGGGCGTAGAGGTCGCAGATGGAAAGCAGGTCGAGCAGCTCCTGCTTGGTGTAGAACCCGATGATGGGTCGGTTGGTGAGTCCTTGGGCGAGGGATTCATATTTTTTCTGTTTTGGCCCCCTACCTGCGAGCAGGAGTTGGATTCGATTTTCGTATTTGGATTTGCGCACCGCCTCGATGAGCACGTCCTGCCGCTTCTCGTTGGACAGCCGGCCCACCATGAGAATGACAAATTTCCCTTCGAGCTGTTTTGGCTTGGGGGATTTGCGGTAGACAAAATCCCGGTCCACCCCGTTGGAGATCACATGCAGCTGCGCAGTGTAGCCATGCCGTTTGAGTTCGCGGGCGATAAATTTACTGGGACAGTGGACATGGGTGAACTGGTTGTAAAACTGGCGAAAATAGGCGTAGATCGTGCTGTTGACCGCTTCGTATTTTCCTAGGCCGATGTTGTAGCTGACGTTTTCGGGTTGGACGTGAAAGGCGGCGGTGTGGGGGACGCCGAGCCGTTGAGCGATTCGGCGGCCTTTCGATGAAACCCAGAACGGCATGAGAAAATGGACGACATCCGCCCAGCGGATCGCCTTTTCGAGCACGACCCGGTCTGGGTAGGCAAACAGCATCCCCTGGTTGTGCACAATCCCGCGCACACCGGGCAGGAGCTTGAGCTCCTTGAGGGAATAGCGGTCGTGTGACGCTTCGCCGACGCTGACGGTGCGCACCTCGTTGCCGTGCTCCCGCAGGGTGACGGCCAGCCGCTGCGCCGAGATGGTGGTGCCGTTATTTTTATCATCGAGCTGGTCCATGACGAGCAGTATTCTCATAATCTTCCCCTTTTCTCCTGGAATATCTACCATTATAGTACGTTGTGTGCAATCTGTCTAGACCGGATCTGCACAGCGCGGGGAATGGGCGCAGGGATGGCCGGCAGAACCTCACCTCTCAAAAAGGGGTGAAAACAACTGCGATACTCTCTATAAATAAGAAGTATGTTTTGAGAGGGTTGGTGAAAGCATGTTTAAAATAATGGTTGTAGAGGGCGATGCCTCCATACAGCGGGAGCTCTTCTCCGCACTGTGCAAGCAGGAATCTGAGACGATGTGTCCCTCGAATTTTTTGCAGCTCGCCGATGTGGTCCGAATGCAGAGCCCCAACCGGATCCTGTTCGATATCGGCCTGACGGGTTCAAGCTGGGCAGCGAAATCCGCGGGTTTTCTTGGGCCCCAATCGTCTTTGTCACCAGCGCAATTGTTTCCTACCATCTGTCTCAGCTGAAAAAAGCGGGACTGGTGTATGAGACAAAGCATAAAACGATGTTTATTATCAGCTGAACACCTCGGTGTTTGAGGAGCTCATGCTCTGGCTGGCACAATTTAGAGGAAAAGACCATGAAAAAGAACAATAAGACGCTGATTCTCACCACCCTTCTCTGTCTGATCCTCTTCCTGCTGGGGCTTGCTCTTTACGACAGGCTGCCCGATTAGATCGCCGTCCACTGGAAAATAGCGCGGGGGAGCCGGACAGCTATCTCCCCAGACTTGAGACAGTGCTCGGCCTGCCCGGGTTGTTTGTGGGAACCAACCTGTTTGTAAACTTTACCCTCAGCCGCGCCCCCAAAGCCCAGAGACAGTCGGTGGTGCTCCACAGCATCAGGCTGTAGTTCATTCCGTTCCCGTCGCTTTTCCTGGTTTCGATCACCCTGTTTATCGCGATGGGAGCTCAAATTCCGATTGGACGCTCGTCCCCCTTTTCTGGTGTTGCTCCTTGTCGTGACAGGAACTACCTTTCTAAATGAACTACACAGTTGGCATCAAACTGCCCTCAACGCTGCACAGTGAGGAGAACTGGAACCGCGCACACCGCATGGCGGGGGTCCTGTGGATTGCAGGCGGCTTGATCATTGCGGCAGCAGCCTGCTGCGAGTCACCTGGTCGCCTGTAACGGTGCTCACCACGCTGGTGTTGGTGCCGTTTGTTTACTCCTACCTTCTCTATAAAAAGGAATCTAGATTTTCAACGGGGAGCCTGCGACTGAGCAGGTGCTCCGTATTGTTTTGCATTACAAGCCCTTTTTGTGGGCAAGTTTGGTGATACTGGAAAAGCGGCGGTGAGTCAGCCTGAGCAGCTGTATATGGACACAATCCAAAGGAAGAAACGGTTTCAAATGAGTGAAACGACAGCCCCCACGGTAAGCGGTCATATTCGGGTTGAAAACAAGCCAAACGGAGCCCTAAAGCGGAGATGGAGAAACCATTAAAATCCCTGTCAATAGAGGTCTTAAAAGAGTCCACTAAAAAGAGTTTGAGAAATAGGGAAAATGTTCCGAATAGCGGTTGACAACCCTTTGCAAAACGGCTACACTGAGAGGGAAAGGAGGCGGTTCCAATGAAGACGGATCTGCGCACCATCCCCGGTGTGGGAACAAAGACCGAGGAGGATCTGATCGCGCTCGGATTCCCCTCGGTGGCCTCACTCAGAGGGCAGGATCCACAGGAGATTTATGACAGGGATTGTGCGCGCAGGGGCTTTTTGATCGACCGTTGTCAGCTCTATGTCTACCGCTGCGCGGTTTACTTTGCCGAAACCGAAAACCCAGATCCTGAAAAGCTGAAATGGTGGAACTGGAAGGACTGATAACATGCGGCTATTTATTGCAGTACAACTCAGCAGCCCGGTGAAGGACACTCTCTGTCAGGCGATTGAATCGCTCAAAAAACGCAGCTTGCAGGGCAATTTTACCCGGAGGGAGAACCTTCACCTCACCCTTGCGTTTCTCGGGGAGACGGCCCGGCTGGCTGCGGCAAAACGGGTGTTGGACGAGCTTAAGCTGCCGCCCCCGTTTTCCCTCACCATTTCCGGTCTGGGAAGATTCCGCCGGGAGGGCGGAGACATCTGGTGGGCTGGCGCTGAGCCGAATGATGCCCTCTCCGACCTTGCAACGCAGTTAATGGCACGGCTGGAGCGGACGGGCTTTCCAGTGGAAAAGCGGCCGTTTAAACCGCATCTCACCCTCGGCCGGCAGGTGGTTTTGCAGGGCAGGCCGGAGGAGCTTCCCCCAGTCAAAATGGAGGTGGACAGGATCAGCCTGATGAAGTCGGAACGGTTGGCGGGAACCCTCACCTACACCGAAGTTTACGCAAAGGTGTTCCTTCCCAGCGATTAACACCGGGAATTCAGGGCAACAATAAACAGAAACAGAGCAATACCAAGAACAGAAAGTAGGAATCGATGATGCGGCTTGAATTAGTCAGAGGAGATATCACAAAGCAGTGCGCCGATGCGATTGTCAACGCGGCGAACACCTCGCTGCTCGGCGGGGGAGGGGTGGACGGTGCGATTCACCGCGCTGCCGGCCCCAAGCTGCTGGAGGAGTGTCAGGACCTGGGCGGTTGCCCCACAGGCGAGGCGAAGCTCACCCGTGGCTACAATCTCCCCGCCAAGTTTGTCATCCACACGCCCGGCCCGATCTGGCGAGGCGGGGCCTCCCATGAGGACGAGCTGCTCGCGAGCTGCTACACTTCCTGTCTGAGCCTGGCGGTGGAAAACGGCTGCAAAACCGTCGCATTCCCCTCGATCAGCACCGGTGTGTACCATTTCCCACTCGACCGCGCGGCGGCGATAGCAGTCGGCGCCATCTGGTCGTTCCTCGAAACGGATGGGACGCTCGAGCGGGTGCGGATCGTCTGCTTTGACGATACGACGCTCGCAGCTTACAACAAGGCGCTCAGCGCTGTGGGGAGGGGTTAGGATGGACGGAACTAGAAGGGCGGATATCCGGCCCGGCATTCTCGTCGACATCGTGCTCAAACGGGATCAACCAACTGGTAAGCGGACGAGAGGCCGCGTCAAGCGCATTTTGACAAACCGCCCGTTCCACCCACACGGCATCAAGGTGATGCTCGAAGAACAAGACCAGGTCGGACGGGTTCAGCAAATTTTGGAGGAGGATTAAACTATGAGCTGCACATTCATCGAATATCCCAAATGCACTACCTGCCAGCGTGCGAAAAAATGGCTGGAGGAGAACGGAATTCCCTTTGAGGACCGGCACATTGTAGAGGACAATCCCACCGCTGAAGAGCTCAGGGAGTGGCACCAACGCAGCGGCCTGCCGCTCAAACGGTTTTTCAACACCAGCGGCCTTGTCTACAAGTCCCTCGGCCTCAAGGACAAGCTGGCGCAGATGTCCGAAGAGGAACAGTACGCGCTCCTTGCGACCAACGGAATGCTGGTCAAACGCCCGCTTTTTATCTGTGACAAAACCGTTTTAGTCGGATTTCGTCCAGCGGAATGGGATTGCCTGAAAAGGGAATAAAAGGGCGATAAAATGAGTGCAACCGCGTTGTTTTTAATGCACAATATGAAAATATTGCAAAAACACATGTCATGAAATTACCAGAAAGAAGTCAAAAATCCCCCAAAAATCAAGGCTTTGTTTGCTTCCGAGGCTCATGAAAATCTTGCTCATCGTTGAATTGCAAAAGGGTTTAGCATGTATAAAAAAGCAAATTATGATGGAATAGTTCTATCCAAAATAGATAAAGAGATTCATTTTTTACATCTCCATTTTACTTTTTTCCATTGAAAATCTTGCTGAAATTGTATAAAATTTAGTTGTTACCGTATGACACTTTTGCAAACTCAACTTTCGCTGAATTGGATACCATGTGAATCGGGGGATGAACAGGTCGTTTCCAGCGGTACGGTAAAAACTTACCTTAGGTAAAGAAAGGAGGCCTATTTTAAGAAGCAGGGGAGTGTGTGAGAATGACCCTGCATTTTTATTTGTCTTACAAAGAGAGAAGGGGTGTACATATGAACAAAACTTTCACCAGAGTGTTGGGCGTTGTCCTGAGCGCGGTCATGGTGACCACCTCGGTTTCGGCCGCTGTTCCCGCTGTTTTCAACGCGGAGACAATGCCGCTCGCGTATGCGGCACAGGCAAACAGCGCGATCAACACGCTCAAGGTCAATGCCATGGCGACGCCGCTCGGCATTGACACACCGAATCCGACGTTTAGCTGGATGCTGAACCTCGACGGCTACGGCCGCGGGCAGTCCTCCTACCGTGTCATCGTCGCCTCCACACCTGAAAAGGCGGCAAACCGGGAGGGCGACCTGTGGGATTCCAAGCAGGTCTTTGATCCGGACAACTACAACGTTGTCTATCAGGGAGCCGATCTGACTTCCAAGACCCAGTATTACTGGGCAGTGGAAGTTTGGGACGAAACCGGCTCTTCTCTCGGATGGAGCGATGTCGCGACGTTCGAGACCGCGATCATGACCACCGAGGAGTGGCAGGGCGAATGGATCGGACACAAAGTGCAGTCTATGTCGCCCGACGGCGGCAAATGGATCTGGCTGCGGGAGGGCGCTGCTTTTGAGAACTCCCCAGGCGGTCACATGTATTTCAGAAAGCACTTTACTCCTGCTGCGGACAAGACGGTTTCCCGCGTTATGGTCGGATTTACTGCCGATGACAAGGTAACCCTTTATGTCAACGGCACAGAATGTGGCTACAACGGCAGCTGGTCTACAGGAACCCTTGTGGATGTCACGGACAAAATCGTTGCGGGCGACAACGTCCTCGCATACGACGCAATCAACGATACGAACGGCTATGCCGGCCTTCTGTCCAAGGTGAAGATCGACTACACCGACGGCACCAGTGATGAGTTTGTCACTGACGGCAACGGCTGGCTCGTCTCCAAGAGCAATCCCGACGGCTGGACAAATCCTGATTTTGAGGATGCCGACTGGAAGGCGCCTGATCAGACCGACAAAGAGTACGGCGTCGGCCCGTGGAACCGCGGCGCTGTCTTTAAGCTCAACGATCCGAACGAGCGTGCTGCTACCGTGCTGCGCAAAGAGTTCACCGCGGACAAGGGTGAAATCCAAAGCGCACGCGCCTACATCAGCGGCCTCGGGTTCTATGAGCTGCGCATCAACGGGCAGCTCCCCGACGATTCGGTCATGAATCCGCGCAACACGCAGTATACTCAAACCATTCCTTACTGCACCTACGATGTCACCTCCTTGGTTCAGCAGGGTGCGAACGCAATCGGCGTAGAGCTTGGAAACAACTTCTACAACGAGACCGACGGTGTGTGGAACTGGCCTCAGTCCGCGTGGCGCGACGATCCGAAACTCCGCATGGAGCTTGTGATCAACTACAAAAATGGGGAATCCGAAACTATCGTCACCGACCAGACCTGGAAGATGACCCGTAACGGCCCGACTACCACCAACAGCATCTATCTGGGCGAGACCTATGACGCCCGTAAAGAGCTGACTGGTTTTGCGGAGCCCGGCTATGACGATTCCGCGTGGGAAATCCCGGATATCGCCAACACACCGGCCGGAAAGCTCGAGGCGCAGACCATGGAGCCGATCCGTAGAACCAAAGCGCTCAAGCCCTCCAACATCACCAAACTCGAGAATGGTTCCTATGTGGTCACCGTTCCGGAGATGCTCGCGGGCTGGGCAAAACTCAACATTAAGAACCCTGTCGAGGGGGAGAAAATCACCATCACCTACGGTGAAAAACTCAACAGCGACGGCCAGGTTCAAAAGCTCGGCGGCCCGGACGGCGTAAACTCCAACTGGTGGCCGACCGACTACAACCAGCAGGACAAGTACATTTGCAAAGGCGACCCGAACGGCGAGACCTTTGAGCCCCGCTTCAGCTACAAGGGCTATCAGTACATTCAGATTGACAACTATCCGGGCGAGCTGACAGCGGACGACATCATCTGCTACCGCACCAGCAACGACATGGAAATCACTGGTCAATTTGATTCTTCGAGCGATCTGTTTAACAGGATGCACCAGATGATGATGACCACGATGGGCAACAACATGCAGGGCAAGCCCACCGACACACCGGTGTGGGAGAAAAACGGCTGGCTCGGCGACGCAAACGTCGCGACCGAGACCTTTATGTACAACTACGACTTCCAGCAGATGATGTACACCTTCATCGAGACGATGGAAGACTGCCAGGACGAGTTCGGCAGCGTGCCGAACATGGTTCCGACCCAGGGTTGGGGCTCTGGCAACTCGGTTGTATGGAATTCTATTTTTGTCCTCGGTGTAGATCAGCTCTTTAAATCCTACGGCAATGAGAGCTACATCACTGACCAGTATGACGTGATGCGCAAACAGGCCCTGATCACTATCAACGACAGCAAAAACCGCGGCTGGCTCTGGGATGCGGGCACTCTCGCTGACTGGGTGTCGCCTGTTGGCAGCAAAGAGGAGGATCAGAACCTCGGCTACAACGAAAGCCCGAGTGAGGGCGGTGCGCTTGTCGGCACAGGTTTTGCCTACCATATGCTCGACGTGCTGGCACAGATGGCGGACAGGCTCGGCAAGACCGATGACGCCGCTGAGTACCGAGCAGCGATGGCCAACATGTATGAGGCGTTTAACAAAGCCTATTACAGAGAAGACCAGAAATGCTACGAGACAAACAACTGGAGCCAAATCGGCACCAGAACCAAGTTCCGTCAGACCTCTCAGCTCGTTCCGCTCGCATTCGGACTCGTTCCGGAAGAATATGAAGCGGGCGTTGTGGAGAGCCTGGTCAATGACATCAAGGAAAAAGACTACCACCTCAGCACAGGCTGTGTGGGATCCAAGCTGATCCTCCCCATCCTGACTGAATACGGTTATGCTGATGTCGCCTACCGGGTGGCAGAGCAGACCACCTATCCGTCCTGGGGCTTTATGGCCGACCGCGGCACCTCCCTGTGGGAGATGTGGGAGACGACCTCCCGTTCGCTCGGACACTACTTCCTCGGAACCTATGACGAATGGTTCTACAAAGGAATAGGCGGCATCAAGGACATGGAGGACGGCTACAAGACCTTTACCATCGAGCCCACGCTTGGTGGAACCCTCACCTACGCGAACACCTCGGTCAAAACGGTGCGCGGCACAGTTGTTTCCAATTGGGAGCTCAACCGCGACAACACAGCGACCTTTGAGATGAATGTACCAGTTGGCTCGACTGCGACTATTATCCTTCCTGCGAAGGATGTAAGCGACGTTACTCTCGGCGACCAGCCTGTTTCGGCAGAGATGGATGGCATCACTGCTGTCGATGTTGTCGACGGCAAGGTCACTATCACAGCCGGTTCCGGCAGCTACACCTTTGTCTCCGCAATCGGTGATGTACAGGTGGAAAAAGCGGTCCTCGGCCAGCTCATCGACCAGGCGAAACAGCTTGTTCAGGCGGATTACAACGCCGACGCATGGGCGATCTTTGCCGACGTCCTCGCACGCGCAGAGGAGGTTTACAACAGTGAAACCTCGAATCAGTTTGACATCAACGACGCTGAGACCGAACTGAGAACCGCGCTTTCCGACATTAAGGAAAACGTGAGCGTCTCCAGAGCAGCGCTCAAGGCTTCAGTCGCGGCAGCGGAGAGCAACCACTTTAACAAGGTAGAGTATAAGCTCGCCGACTACAGCAAATACAACACTGCCTACCAGGCAGCGAAACGTGGTGTGTCCAACGTCACCCTGACCGACGACCAGATGATCAAGCTGGCAAACGATCTGGATGCAGCAGTGGCCACCCTCAAGCAGGCGCCCACCTTTACCAATGTTGCACTGGGCGCAGAGATCAGCTACTCCTCGTATTTTGAGAACGACGATTGGAAAATCTATAAACTCGTCGACGGCGACCGCAAAAACCTTTCTCCGTCGGGTGAGTACACCGGCTTTACTTCCACCGTTGGAGCGGACAGAACGAGAGACCACGAAGAGTGGGTCGCACTGAATCTTGGCAGCGTCCAGGAGATCAATGCGGTCACCTTCTACCCGGCCTGTAAGGATGCAAGCAAGCCCAACAGCTGCTACAGCTTCCCCAAAACCTTTGATGTTCTGGTTTCTGCCGACGGGGAGAATTGGGATATTGTTGCCTCGGAAGAGAACTATCCGGTTCCGAGCTACGGCCCGCTGTCCTTCACTTTTGACACAGTGGAAGCCCAGTATGTGAAGATTCACGCATTCCACCTCAATCCGAAGCTCGATGACAACAACTACTACTATCTGCAGCTTTCCGAAATGGAAGTGTACAACGTTGTGGACGCGCCGACTGACTTTGAGCTTCTCATGCTCAAAAAGGTCATCGACAATGCAGTTGCCCTTCAGGGCGGCGACGAGTACAACGGTTCGATTCCGGAGGTGCAGAAGACATTCGACGCTGCCCTTGAGCGCGCGCAGTTTGTCTACAGCTACGACAAGGCGACCCGGGCGATGGTCAGCGAAGCACAGGCGGCCCTGCTCGACGCGATCGCACAGCTCGGCTT
>EQ973344.1:1209151-1230072 GCA_000158655.1 [Clostridium] methylpentosum DSM 5476 | reverse complement strand
TTAACGGCGAATGGCCCCCTCGCATCAAGCGAGGGGGCCTTTTATATTAGCACCTAAGGAAGTTGAGGGCGAACAGCCCGAAACAAAGTACCATCTGCTATGCGGGTGGGAGAGAAAAGGTTATACCAAAAAATCGCCCATAGAATTACAGTGGTATCGAAGTGGTCATAACGGGACTGATCCTAAATGGTCGTGCAGACTGTCCGTTTCGTCCACCCGAAAACCCAGTGTTTATGCGGGTTTGTCCGGTTCAAAAGAGTGAAGATTTTGTTGTTCTGCCCTGTTGTTTTGTCCTCAGATGTTTCCAAAATTTCAAGTTAACATATAGAGAGTTGTCCGAGTGATTGAAGGTGCGACACTCGAAATCTGATACACCCTTTTTTCACAAGGAGCAGCGGCTGCTGCCAATAAGTTGGCGGAAGAGATTCAACATTTTGTGAAAAGATGTTGATAACATTTCAGTCTCTGAGGCGGAACTGCCACTTAAAATGGAGGCGCTAAAGTGACACGCAAAACGCAAAAGGCTCCCGAAAATTTCGGGAGCCTTTTGGCGGTCAGTGAATTGTGCAAACAAAGTTGTACTTATGCGCTGAGTTTTTTCACCGTCAGCAGTGCGTTGGTTCCGCTGCCAAGCGTGACGCCAACCGCAAGCAGGGCGGAAAGAGCCAAATCGATGACACTACCCGCTGTGAGGCTGACGATTGCGGAGCCTTGATAAACAGTGTTGGTGCCAGCTGTCAGCGCCCGGGTCATTGTCAATGAGGGAATATTGGTCCCGTTGTTGCGCACGGCAACCGTCACACTGGCCGCGAGTGCTGCAGTGCCGTTGACTTGAAATGAAATCTCATAGTTGCCCGCGGTTGCAACGGTCACGCTGTTAGCAGGCGTATAGGTTACATTCGCCGAAGGCATCGAGTTCGCCATGGGAATCTGGCTAGCCGTTCCAATGGAGAGCGTAATGGTCTGAGGTGCATTGCTGAACACACCGCCATAGGCAGAGAGACCATTTGCAGGACCGGTCGGCCCCGTTGCACCTGTAGAGCCTGTAGCGCCGGTAATTCCGGCACCTGTAGCCCCCGTTGCGCCAGTTGCTCCGGTTGGCCCGGTGATGCTCAGTCCAGTCGGGCCAGTGGGACCGGTCGGACCGGTCGCCCCGACAGTTCCAGCAGCGCCAGTTGCACCTGTTGGCCCGGTGATACTCAGTCCAGTGGGGCCAGTGGGACCAGTCGGACCAGTAGCCCCGGCAGTTCCCGCAGCCCCCGTTGCGCCAGTTGCACCTGTTGGCCCGGTGATGCTCAGTCCAGTCGGGCCAGTGGGCCCAGTCGGTCCGGTCGCCCCAACAGTTCCCGCAGCCCCCGTTGCCCCCGTTGCACCGGTTGGCCCAGTGATGCTCAGTCCAGTGGGGCCAGTGGGCCCGGTCGGACCAGTAGCCCCGGCAGTTCCAGCAGCACCTGTTGCACCAGTTGCTCCGGTTGGCCCGGTGATGCTCAGTCCAGACGGTCCGGTTGGCCCGGTGGGCCCAGTGGGGCCTGCAACACCAGTCGCTCCGGTTGGCCCAGTAATGCTCGGCCCAGTTGCGCCCGTTGCGCCTGTTGTACCGGTCGGCCCAGTGGGGCCAGTGGGTCCGGTAGCGCCTACACCCGGCCCAGTCGGACCAATCGGTCCGGTAGCACCTGTTGCGCCAGTCGGGCCGATTAAGCCTATTGGTCCAGTCGGGCCAGTGGGTCCGGTCGGCCCGATGGGGCCGGCAGGTCCTGGAATCGGACAGGGACATGGGCAGCATCCGTAGCCTGTGCTATTTGAGCAGCCGCAATGATTCGCTCCGTCGTAAATTTTCAAGTGCGGTGACCTCCTTAAAATTAGGTTTATGAACTGGGAGCACAGCTCCCGCAGTTCAAACACAGAGAAAGGATCGGGCAAATCTCCCGATCATGTGGATAGAAATCCAGCATGTCAATCCGGTCGTCATTCCATTGCAGATCAGAGAAAGCCTCTGTGTTTTTTGTCTGCATGCCTCGCTGGAAAAAATGGAATAGTCACATCTGTCAGGTGGTTGCATCACCCAGCCGAATGATTGCCAGAGTGATTTCGTTGAATTGGAATCCGTCCTCACTTGCTGTGACTGTAAAATCTGCGGGCACCGCGTCCACACGGAACGGCACACTAAACGACATGGTGGCCCTCTCATTTGTTGAAGCAAAGGAGTGGCTTGCCACTGCGCCCGGTACAGCTGTTCCGTTTTCTAAAAGCTGAACATCAATAGAGGAGGGGATTGCTGTTCCGGTGTTGACAGCGACTGTGCCGTGAAATGTCGCCTGATAAATTCCCAGCTGGTTGATGACAACATTCGAGGAACCTGCCTGATGAGTGATCGCAGAACCGGAAACCAGAGGTGTCTCATGAAAGGTCAGTGCCTGGCCAGCTGTCGAGGGCAATCAACAGTCGCAAGGACTTCTGGGGTTTCGCCACCACCAGGCTCTCCACGAGGAATGACGAAATCAAGGATAGCGTTATTTTCGTCACCTGAATTTGTGATTTGTACCTCGGTGCCCGGTTCGCTGGTTGTCACGCTGCCGACGTTGATGGTTGCAGCGGTACCGGTTTCTCCTGTCGGTCCTGTCGATCCGGTAGGCCCAGTGGGTCCAGTTGCACTAGCGCCAGTAGGACCGGTGCCGCCTGTGGGCCCAGTTGGTCCGGTGCTGCCAGTGGGTCCAATGGGACCGGTCGTCCCAGTTGCCCCAGTTATACCAGCGCCGGTGGGTTCGGTTGCCCAGGTGCTGCCAGTGGGACCCGTGGAACCAGTTGCCCCCGTCGGTCCAGTGGGTCCAGTCTCGCCAACTCCAGGTCCAGTCGCTCCTGTTGCCCCTGTTGCTCCGATTGCGCCCTGCGGCCCGACTGGACCGGTAGCGCCAGTTTCCCCGCGCGGAATGATAAAATCAAGAATGTGATCCGGTCCGCCTGTTTGATCGATCACCTGGGCTGGAGAACCGGGTTCTGCGGTGGTTGTATTGCGCACAGAAATTGTCTCTGAGGGCCCAGTTGCGCCTGTCGGTCCGGTTGCCACCGGGGCACCGGTGGGACCAGTCTCACCGGTCGGGCCGGGAACTGGGTAAGAGCAGCATTGCGGTATTTTTCCACAGCAGACATGTTCATCACAATTGGAGGGTTTGCCACAGTCCGCCCCGGTTTCATCCTGGCCGCCACAAGAAATGCAACGACCAGAAGCACCGTATACTTTCAATGTTTGAACCTCCGTCATGTAAGCTTGAAATTGGGGAGAAACCTACCCAATCACAGTATATGTCTTGTTTCTGCATTCGGTACGCCAATTTAGTATCGCTCGCCAACAGGCGACGCACTGTTTCGCCAGGTTCATTTCGACAATTGTTTTTGTTCGCTCAAATCATCTCTGTGTTTGATAGTGAGCCCATAGTCTGCATTTCTGTGCTACTGCAAAGGCGAACTGATGGATAAAAATATTGTCCCCGGAGACTCAAATGAATGGTGAATCCCCGGGGAAATGCGTTTTGGAGAGAACCCGTTTCGTTCAGCAGTAGGAAACTGCCTGTGCCCAGATGCGTTAAATTGCAAGGTCTCTGCTTTCAAAGTTCCTGGGCTCAACAAGTGGGGACGTATTTTGTACAGCACCGCTCAAAGTGTTCGGCGGTATTCAAGAAATTTACTGCAACTGCCTGTGTGCTGGGATGATCGGCAATCAGTAAATAAAAACCGTTTTTTCTGTTGTACCAAAGGACGTTGAATCAGCTCAAGCACAGCAATTGGGACAGATTTGCCGCGTCTGCCGCTCCGTGGGAAGTCAAGAACCCGTGGTGTAATGCTCTTCTGGGAAAGGCGTACATCCGATTGGCCGCGGAAAAAGGTTGGACAGAGGGGGCAGTCTGAACTATTTCGTCAGAATTTCCGCTTTACAGGTAGAGACAAAGGTTGGGTCATTGTCATTGGGACCCACCACAACCACGACTCCATATTCATTGATCTTTACAGTGCCTTGGGCAACCGTCTGACCTCCCGCGTTGATATCGACTTTGGTTCCAACCGGCAGATAGGCCCGGATAGCGTTTTGGCAGTCTGCTCCACATCCTTGTGGCGCAGGGTCTGGCGCGGGGAGATAGGTGATGGCTTTATTATAGGTTGCGCTAGTGATTCGGACCGATGCGATTCGGCAGATGGACACAGCCTCCTGGGGTTGCCCTTGATTATTCACCAGTTGAAATAGGCCGGAGTTTGGGTTGGTATTGGGTGGGGGAAGAAGAGAACCAGGACGACCGCTGGCATTGTTGCCGCTTTCCATTGCTACAATAACGGTGTCATTTGGATACAAGCTGATGATCTGTTGGAGAATGTTCCTCATTTGCTGTACACAAAAACACTCAACTGTGTTGCCGGTCGGCCCAGTTGGTCCAGTTGGCCCGGTCGGTCCAGTCGGCCCGGTGGGCCCGGTCACTCCAGTTGAACCAGTCGGTCCGGTCGGTCCAGTTGCTCCGGTTAAACCAGTCGGCCCAGTTGGCCCGGTCACTCCGGTTAAACCAGTCGGCCCGGTGGCTCCGAGGATAATAAGAAAACCAACTATCAATTAAAATGCGGTCATTTCAAACCGCTTCTGAATGGGTGTTGACTTCAATAAAATCCTGCACCCGGCGGAGTTCATCAGCAAACCGAAGGATAATGCTAATGTTACCGCCCTCATGAACAATGATATTGTCAACCAGTTCAATCAAAATTTCCCTGGTTAGAGTGGTGATATTCTCATACTTGCGGAACGCTACCAGAAACGGATTTTCAATGTCTACGCCGTTTTCCTGTTCGGCCCTCTCGTCTTGTAATTTTTTAATTACAGCATTTATTTCTTTTTCCTGTTCCTCATAATCTTCCCGCATACGGCGATAATCGGATTGACTAATCTCATTATCTTTCCAGTCTTGATAAATAGCCTGTTTGTATCGAACTACTTTGGCAAGTTCCCGTTCCTTTTGGGAGATGGCCTCTGATAACTTCTTATCCTGACTTTTCATAATCGGGGCTCTGTTAATTTGCTCTATGGTCTTTGTGTAGTCGATTGCCAGATATACATATTGCTGAATGGCAAACAGGACAGCCGCTTCTAAACGTTCATGCTTAATGGAATGTTTCGTACAGGCCTTTTTAGAACGTCTTTTATAGGTAGAGCAATAATAATATACGTTCCCTTTTACCTCACTTCTTATCATAGCTTTTTGACAATCTGCACATCGTAAGAAACCGCTGAACAGATATAAGGTGTCATTTTGGGGAGAAGTACGAGTGTCTTTCTGCAATAACCGTTGAATTTTATCAAAAGTTTCCCAGTCAATAATTGGTTGATGTTTTTCCTTTACAATCGTCCATTCTTCCTCTGGAACCTGCTCTTGTATATGAACTTTGTAGCTCTTAATACGAGAACGCCCTTGTACCATATCCCCGCAATACATTTGATTTTTAAGTATCGCTCCTACTGTCTTTTCACTCCAAAGTGGATTTTTTGCTGGATCACTATGGGGATTTTGGTATTTCAGCCCCAACCGTTTTTGCTTGTATATAGTTGGGCAGGGAATACCATGGTCATTTAAGTATCGTACAATGGAAAGTTTACTCATACCGTCCAGATATTTTTCAAATATCTCCTTTACAACTTCCGAGGCTTCTTCGTCAATAATAAATGCACCTTTGTTTTCAGGATTTTTCAAATATCCGTATGGAGCAAATGCACCGATAAACTCCCCCTTGTTGCGTTTTGTCCGAAAGGTTCTTCGCACATCTTCGGATGTTCTTGCCGCATAACGGTCATTCATCAGGCCGTTTATAGGAATTTCCATGTTCTGCATACAGTCTGGATTGGCGAAAGTATCAACATAAGGGTTGCCAAATGCGATAAAGCGGCAACCGTATGTAGGAAGATACTGCTCCAAAAACTTCCCTTGGTCGGCATAGTTGCGAAAGGCCCGGGCAAGAGTTTTACAAACAACACAGTTTACATTACCCTCACGAATATCTTTTGATAACCTTTGAAAATCGGGACGGGTATCTTCTGTTGTTCCAGAACGGCCATCATCAATATAAATATCATAAATGATATACTTTTCGTTGCAGAACTTTTCCTCTACAAATTCCAGATTTATTTTTCTCTGGTTGGTTACACTTTCGGATTCGTCGTTATTTCTTAAATCTTCTTTGGAAAGTCTGATATAAATACCGATTTTCCATTCAAATGCTTTTGTGCTTTCCTGCTTTTGAGTTTCAGTGATAACACGGCTCTTTCGCGCCATGTGAACCTCCTTCCCTTATCACTTTACACCTATATTATACCATTTATAGGTGGCGTGAACAATGTTGTCGAGCCTTTGCAAACCTTGTCCGTAGGCCGACACAAGCGGCCTGAACCTTTGTTACAGGCCGCTTTTTTTACGTTGAAGGAAGTCAGAAAAACAATCTTGGAGGGGCGGGGCGTTATCCAGAAATTCCAGTTTCACGCCCATGTCGCCCACTCGAAAGCAGTACGGATTTTTTACCTTGCGGAGCACCTGCGCCGCCCGCTGTTCTCTCGGAACCGTGTTATCGAAGGCCAGCCCGGACACGTCAACTAAGTCCTCTTTGTTGACTGTCGTTATATCAACGCCTGCGAGTTCCGATAAATGAATTTGATTTTGCATGGATATTCGCCCCCTTTCTTCCATGTGTATGTCATTCCCTGATTGTCCTATGAGGAAATGACAAAGGGCGGCCCGCTTATACGCGCCGCCCTTTGCCATCTGCTCATAAGACCTCGGGCCAACTTGGCCCGAGGTCAGAGCAAAAGAAAGGTTTAGTAAGGACTTTGGCAATAGTGCTCGTCGGCTTCTTCAATGGATTTCATATCGAAAACCCAATGAAGCTCACGAACCACCCGTTTAATGTCCTCGGGCTTGAAGTTACAGTTTTCCATCGCCCAAATGACGTAACCGCGGCAGGCGTTGTTGCTCCACCGCTCGGTCAACATCATATCCAAAGTTAAATCTTTTTCCATTTCGATTCTCCCTATTTCAAAATAGGTGGAGCGCCGCGCCGGGAAGTTTTGGGCTGTTATCAGACAGATTATCCAGCCCGGCGCTCCTGATCGTTTGCTTCAACAGATAACCCGGACGGGCGGCGGCTTGTCCACCCCATAGGAATTTCACCTCTCCCCATTCTTATGGCAAGGCGTTCTCAATGCCTGCGACGGCTCACGGCCTGATGGCCGCTTCAACGCTCGGACTATGACTAAACGCAAGTATCAAGGTTAGTGGGCTTTATCCGGCGGGGCCAGCCTCGGCCCGCCTGCGGCATGGGCCTTGTCGCTCTCTCTATTCTCTGGCAATAGAGGTCATGGCGGGCCTGTCACTTAGTACACGAACCCTTCGTATCCGGGTATCTTTTTATGAAATTGTCAAGCTACACAAGGGAATTATCCCTTTCATAAGCCATGAGATTAAACGGGCAAATTCGGGCCGGGTCAGATACGATTTTTCAAGAAATTTTCCATGTTGCGAAGCCCTCGCTCAATCGAAGTGCGAACCGTTTTCTCATGGACTCCCTCGGCCCGCGCAATCTCGGTTTTGCTCATGCCGAGTATGTAGTGGGCGTAAACCCTGCGGCTCTGCATTTCCGGGAGAGCGGAAAGGGCGGCGCGGAGCTCTTGGGCCGTCACCTTGCGCTCGTACAACTCACAAGGAGACAGGGCCACAAAAAGCGCCTCATGCTCAATACCGTCCCCGGCGTCCAAAGAAAAATATGCTTTGTTCCAGTACACGCGGCGGATATAGTTTCGTTCCAGCCGTTCAGCTTCGGCCAGCGCCTCGGCCACCTCGTCGGGAACCTCCACAAACAGATCGTTATGATAGAACGGGTAAAATTCCCGCAAATTGATTTTTGACATAGTAAACCTCCATTTTGGTTGTGGGTGAACAGGGAAACCGAAATGGAGAAGGGCGGGGAACGGCACCGGGGCCGCTCCTGTTTGGTTAGAACGTCGGGCCAACTTGGCCCGAAGCTGTCTTGTAAGAAAAGAAAATCGCCTGACTGCAAAACGCAATCGGGCGAAAGTGAAATATAAACAGTATTATAATGATGTGTGTAATCATTTATGAAGCCAGAATATCCCGTGGCGGTGGGCGGGCTTTTTTTGATAAAAATGTTGTCGGATTATGTCGATACAAAAGCAACACGACGATACCCCCTTGATACCGCCGTATCCTTAAACAAGGGCGACTTTAACACACCCTCCGTATTCCTATTTTTGAAAAAGAAAACGGCGGCTTTGATTGTTATGTCAAAACCGCCGTTAGGCTCGCTTTATTTTGTTTGGGCGCATGAAAACCCTACCGCCTCAACAACGGTTTTTTTTATTTCCGTTTGGGCGTTCCGTTGTATACCGTTTCAAATTTTCACTTAAATAACTAGTCCTCAATCAGAGTAACTTTGAAAACAACATACCCATTATCAGGACAAGCCAAATTTCCTTTTGACTTTGGGTTTTCTTCAAAATTAAAGGTAGCTCCATTGTGTAGGGCGACTTGAATAGGAAACAAAGCCATGTAAGCACCTCCACAAAATGGAGTACAGGGAGTATTCATACCCTCACATTGAAATACGTCCCCTACCTTATATCCACATGAACAATGCCCTGTTACCTTTTCAATTTGATATTCAAACTTTTTCACTTTTTTATCCCCATTTTTTTATTTGTGGTAATATGCTCATTTTGACACTTGCAGCGTCAAGTGCTTTTACAAAAGGGGCTGCTCCCTCATCTTGAAACATTTTATCAGAAGCAGCCTTGAGTTCTTCCATTGAAGCCCAATGCTGTATCATAGTCCATTCCCTGTTTTCTTCGTTGTAGAGAAGCTCCGTGTCAATAAAACCCTGTTGCTTTGAATGATAGTCCTTTTCAAGCGAGTCCACAATGCTGATGAAGCTGTCTTTTGTTACCTCCTGTGAAGTTTTCATTGATACGATTTCCGTTGCAATAGACATAAAAAATACCTCCTGTTTTTTTCATAGTCTACATGAAATAAAACAAGAGATATAGTAGAAAATCGACTGGTCATAGGTATTTGTATTTAACATTCTCTTTTACAGTAGCTTTCTGTGTCTGAAAGGTGCGTGGTGCTGCCCCCGAAAATCGCGTAAACTCTTTTATAAAATATGATTGGTCAGTAAAATTATTATCGTAAGTAATATCAGTTAAGCTAATATGTTGATGTACTAATTGATTACATGTATTCTGGAAACGTTTTATACGACGCAAAATTTTCGGAGTATACCCCGTATAATTTAAAAACATTCTCTCAAAAGTTTTTATGTTTATTGACCGTTCATAACAAAAGGATTTGATAGATATATCATCGCTAATTGTTATAAAATCTGATATTAGCTGTGCTTTATCCACAAAATCTTGCTTTATAGATAACTCCTCAATCAAAGTATTTTCGATTTCAGTTATTATTTTTTCATTAGTATCATTACTGACTGCTTTTTTTAACTTTTCTCCTAAACTGTATGAAAGCCCGTTTAGATCAATCACTTTGTTTTGAACTTCCTTTAGTGATTTATGCACAAAGGGATATAGCCCATGAGGATAAAATGATATACCAAAAATATGAATGTTTTTTTCTTGATGGATAAAGCTGTACTTGCTACGTAGTCCATTGATATGAAAAGGGGGTGCTATTATTTTATTACATTCTGTTTCATATACCACATCATCCGCCAAATTCAATATAACATCAATACAATCCGTTGGAAGAAGTTTATAGTGTATGTCTGCATTTGCGGCTTCAATGTGCCAAAAAAATTTCACCCACGGAATGAGACATTCGTTTTTAGTTGCATAACGGGTAATATTTAAAATGTTAATCACCTCCAATCGAAACTTTCTATGTATCATTATAGATGTTTGACCTCAAAATATCAACATATTACCTGCAAATACCATGTTCTATTCTAATCAACACTATGATATGTGTACTCATATCCAAAGCAGGAAGGTGAACGGTAAAATGTAATAGAGTGAAAAATATGAAGCAGGACAAAGTGAAGTATGATTTTAAGGCTTTCGGGCAAGCCATTAAAGAAGCGAGAAAGGCAAAGGGCATATCGCGCAACCAGTTAGCGGACAGGCTGAACATTGCGCCGCGCTATATCGCGTCCATTGAGAACAGCGGACAGCACCCAAGCCTACAAATCTTTTATGAGCTTGTCACCTTTTTAGATGTGTCGGTAGACCAGTTTTTCTTTCCGGTGAAAACACCGGATAAAACAACACAGCGCCGACAGCTTGACGAACTACTAAACGGCGTTGAAGAAACCGATTTAGTCATAGTAACCGATACGGTAAAAGGAATACAGAAAGCCAAAGAAGCCAGAGAAGCGGGGGAATAAATTCCCCGTTTTTTCATGCGCTTAACAGGTTTACGCTAAACGGCAAGCGATGCAAGTGTCTATACACTTGCGAATTTTTCAAGTTCCGGCCTCCGCCGAAACCTGAAAAATCCCGCTTGTTGGGGCCAGCCCCAAACCCTGCGGAACCTCGGGCCAACTTGGCCCGAAGTCCCGGCGCTTCGCTTGGTCGGTTGCGTCTCATTCGCTATCGCTCCTGTTCCTTGTTTTTCTCCTGCCCGGTCAGGCCGAGCAGATAATCAATGTTTGCCTTTGCCGTCGTGACTTCTCGCATTTCCCGCCGGGCCTCCCGGTACTCGGCATAGAGCTCCTTTTTCTCCGCCGCCAGCCTGCGGCCTTCCTCTTTGAGCCTATCCATTTTGGGGAGCTTTGCGCCGTCCAGAATGGTGCTCATGGTTGCCCGCGCCGCCCGGTAAATCTCAATTTCCGCCTCATGTTCCGCAAGGTATTTCCGGCTGTACCGGGCCGCTTTGTACGCCTCGAACACAGGGCGGGTCTTGGCATAATTGACCGTGGCCCCTTTAAGCTCCGTATTGGTGGCAAGCGCGGCCTCTACCGTCTTGATTTTTCCGGCCAGCGTGTGAAAGTGCTCCGTGGCCTGTTCTGCTTTCTTCTCCAACTGTTCATATTCCGTCAGGCCGTTGTCCTGCAAGTAGGCCAGAGCCGCCGCCATCTGCTTTAGATTGAATACTTTCGCCCACCGTTCATAAGCGGGCCCCTTGCCTTGAAGCCGGGTCTGAATGTCAATAATCAGATTGAGCTTGCGGCCCTGTTTCACAGGCCCCGCCGCCCGGCTGGACGGCAAGGGGGCGCGGCCCTCAATAACGGCCCTTATATCCTCCGGCCCGTAGCCTTCCCCGAGCGTGGAGGCCCGACATCGGGTAAACCGTTCCTGTCCGGGAGCCCGGAAGGAGAGGGAGCCGCCGCGCCCCTGTTTGACTTCGTAGCCCGCCGCCTCCATCAGCGAGAGGAAGGCGGCAAAATCAGCGGGCTTCTGCAAGAGGGCCGCGTCGATCTGCGCCCGCAGCCGTTCCTGAAAAGTGGGAGGTTTGTTGTCCCCGAGCCATTCCCCATAATTCTTAAATTTCCCCTTGCTCCGGGGCTTTGGATTTTTCACAATGGAAAGCCCGTGTTCCAGACAAATCCGGTCGCTCACACGCCGGATAGCAAACGAGCTGTTCCAGAAGTTCCGAAACTTCCGGGTGCAATCCAGCGACGTTGAATTATAGTAAATGTGATTGTGGATATGGGCCTTGTCAATGTGGGTCGTTACCAGAAAAGCGTGCTTGCCTTTTGTCCAGCTCATGCCGAGCTCATAGCCGATACGGTTTGCTTCCTCCGGGGTCACTTCTCCGGGGAGGAAGGACTGCCGGATCTGATAGCATAGAATGTTTTCGTCCCGCTTTTGCTCCCGACCCGTGATAGCCTTGTACTTGCTCTTGGAAAGAAGAAATTCCGCGTCCACCGTGGCCGGGTCGCACTCGTAGGAAGATATGAGGTCGCCGCCCCGGGTCTTGTCTGGATTTTTGCCGTAGTCGGTACAATCCTTTATGGCCTCCGCTATGGTTTCCCCCGCATTGACGTGCCGGGTAAAATGGCGGGTGGTTGCCATGTGTCACCTCCTTCCATGAAGAACGGCGGCCCCGCAGAGCCGCCGCTTTGCCGTTCTGGACTTCGGGCCAACTTGGCCCGAAGCTCCGGCCTGTCAGCTTGTGATGAACCGCCGGAGGGAATAGTTCAGCTCGTCTAATAGTCCAATCAAAAACTCCGCGATAGCCGGGAGCCCGTAGGGGGAAAGCAGGAAAGCCAGGACGAGGAACGCCACACCGCCGACGGGCTGATGTTGCAGGACAAACAGGCCCACGGCAATTACGGCCAGTACGCCCGAGGCCAGGGAGAGAAACCACCCGGCCACATCAAACAGGAACATCAGCACCATCGCTAAAAGCGACAGAACCAGCAGGAACGGCAAAGCAAAAATCTTAAATATCAGTCTCATATAAACAGCCCCTTTCTTTGTTTTATCCTACTATAATTGTAGCATTTCAGGGGCGGGGCAACAATGTTGTCGGGACTTTGCGAATCTTGTCCCAGCGCACTTCGGGCCAAGTTGGCCCGAAATATCTTGTTATTTAAAGAAAAAGCCGCACTTTTGTTAGAAGTGCGGCTCCCTTTAATGCCTAACAGTAAAATATAAAGTTTGATCAAATCGCCTTTCAGGCATTAAATGCTCAATATATCCTGGCTGAATAATTTCAGAAATCACATCTTTCTGTAAAATAGGTTGAGCTATTCTCTCGGTTGTAACGTATTTTCTCCATTTTGGGCCTTGTATGGCAAACTCTTTATCCGTCTGATTACCAAAGGCCATCTGTCTGTATATATCCGCAAGCCTTATTTTTCCCGACTTACTCAATTCCCATAAACACCGAGCCAATCTTGCTGAAGCTCGCATATATCTACTCATTGTACGCTCTACTTTAAATGCGCTATCAACAAAAAGCCGCGAAAACGCATAATCGCTCCACACAATTATATCAAACGCATCATCTGCTAAAACAGGTGATTGTCCTTGTGTTTTCCATATAGTTTGCATTAATAGCGGTTTTTGCTTAGTTAAATATTTTGTCTGAAACTGATTGATACATTCGGACAGCATTGGAGTTTTGTGTGTCATTTCATAATCGTTATCCCATGATTGAATTGAAGCGCAGGATTCTTCAAAAATCTCCCTTACAGCTCGAGACTCCTCCTTAACAGCATCAAACATGCCTAATGCACAGTATGATGTTGTTGCCGATCTAACTACAAGTTCACAGCCCCATTTATGTTCAGGGAGATGACTTGTAGCGGCAGTCGGCAGTACAGTAAGTTTAACCTCAAGAGGAGCAAGAAAGTTATCATGTATATCTTTAATAACTAAATCAATGCCATCAACGGTATCAAATGAATACTGTTGATAAGGGGTAAAAGCAGTTTCAAAGCTAAAGTATAATTCATTTAAAGAACTAGCTCCACAGTTAAACAAATCTCGAATACTAATTTCAGTGGGTACAACTTGTAATCGACCATTCACTTCCTCTAATTTATTGTAAACCGCTGAAATGTTATGATCGAGCATGTAACAAGCCATAGCTGCGGGAAAACTTGAGTTAAAGCAGTTTTTACCCCAGTGTGCGTCAGTGGTACGATTTGAATGCTCTATTCCATATAGGCCGGTCGGCATATCCCATCCTCCTCATTTGTTATTTTGATTAAATGACGTCAAAAACTTGACGTCAGATTTAATATGCAATATAATATAAAAGATACTGGATGAATTATATCACAAAGTTTTATTAATGGATAGAGGTCGATGGAAAACTATGAAGAAAATTGTTGATTTATTTGCAGGTTGCGGAGGCTTGTCAATGGGCTTTCAAGACGCGGGATTTAATATTGTAGGAGCTTTTGAATTTTGGGATATAGCCGCTGATTGCTATGAAAAAAATTTTGAACACCCTGTTTATCGTATGGATTTATCTGATGTTGAAAAGTCCGTTGAAAAAATCAAGTTGTTAAAACCTGAAATAATTATTGGCGGACCTCCATGTCAAGATTTTTCTCATGCGGGTAAAAGGATTGAAGCAGGGCGTGCAAGTCTCACAGGCGCATACGCTCAAATAATATCGGAAATACGTCCACGCTATTTTGTAATGGAAAATGTTGACCGCGCTCAAAAGAGTAACACTTATGCTTCCGCACGTAATATATTTGTTAAAGCTGGCTACGGGTTAACCGAAATAATTTTAGACGCAAGTCATTGCGGTGTACCTCAAAAGAGAAAACGTTTTTTTTGCATTGGCTCTTTAGGTCAAAAGGACGGCTTTTTACTTGAATATTTTAATAATCAAGTAAGTAAACATGAAACGACTTTACGAGAATATTTTGGGGACGCATTGGATTTTGAATATTATTACAGACACCCACGCAACTATAATCGCCGTGGTATATTCTCGATAGATGAACCAGCCCCAACGATGAGAGGCGTCAATAGACCCGTTCCGCAAGGTTATCCGGGACACCCAAACGATCCCTGCCCTCTAAATGAAAATATTCGAGCTTTAACAACTTTAGAAAGAGCTCTTATACAAACTTTTCCACCGAGCTATAAATGGCAAGGTTCAAAGACAGATAAAGAGCAGATGATAGGAAATGCTGTTCCTGTTAAATTGGCGGAATTTGTGGCAAATGCATTAAAATATCACATTAATTGTTGTGAAACGGAAGACATAGATTTTTCTCAATTTGCAGTTTGGCTACATGCGACGCAAACTTTAACAGAACGTACGCAAAAGGATACTGTATCACGGTTAAAAAGAGCTAATCATATATGTAAACTGAACGGAAAACCAGACGCATTATATATCTTTTCATTAGAACAAAATGAAAATTTTAAAAAACTCACCCCAGCAGTACGGTCTCAATTAAAGCGCGCAGTAGCTTTTTATACGGCTTTCTCAAACGCTTCTTTTGTTAATATGGAAGCAGGTGTATAAATGGCCGATGTGTTTGACAAGGAAACCCGATCCTCCATAATGAAAAAAGTGCATTCTGCCGGAAACAAATCCACTGAAATGCGTCTTATTACGTTGTTTCAGGAAAATGGAATTACAGGTTGGAGGCGAAATTATAAAGTAAAAGGCCATCCGGATTTTGTTTTTCTTAATAAGAAGATAGCTATATTTGTAGATGGTTGTTTTTGGCATGGTCACGATTGTCGAAATACGCGTCCAAAGGATAATGAGGACTATTGGAAGAAAAAACGGGAACGTAATATTAAACGCGATAAGGAAGTGACCGCGTTATTTGAGTCCCGTGGTTGGACTGTAATCCGAATATGGGAATGTGAATTGAAGAAAAAGAATTTGCCACAAACGACTAGCACGCTTTTAAGTGTTTTACAAACGCATAATGCTCAGTAATATAACGGAGGAAATCAGGTTGGTTTCCTCCGTTATTTGAATCTTTAAAGCTCCACGATTGCGGAAAGCTGTTTGAGTATGTCGTTCATGCGTCCCCACAGCTCGGCATAGTCCTGTTGAAGCCCGGCAATCTCGTCCGGGTACACGCCGTATGTGTTAGCGTGGATTGCCACCTGATTTATGTTGTTGGAGCACCGCCGTTGCAGAGAAACCAGCTCCCGGACGGGGGACAGATCAACATGGAGAATGTAGCCGTTTAAGGCCATCTTCCGTACAAAGGCGCTCATGTTGCGGACGCCCGCCTCGTCCATGCGGGCGTGTAGCTGTTCCAGTTCCTCCGGGGACACCATCACATAAAGCGGGATATTCCGCCTGCGCCGGGGCATTACCGTTCCTCCCGCTCCCGGCTCCGCTTGTGCTTGGGCGGCTCCTTCACCTTGTCCAGCGGCTTTTCTTCCGGGAGAACCGGGGCGGGCGGCGTGTTGTTCATCACGCCGTCAATCATGTTGTAATTCTGTTCTGCGGAGAGCTCCGCCGCCTTTAACGGGTTATACTTTTCCTGCATGAAAATCCCTCCTATCTGTCCTGGTGGGCGGGGCCGTCCTTCTTCGCGGGCGGCTCCCGGTGCTCCTTCGCCTGTTTCGCGCCCTCCTGGAGCTGGGCCGCAATAGACGGCTTCTGTCTGCGCTCCGGGAGGTGTTTCCCCATATCAGGGTTATTCGGGGCGGGCGTTAAATCATAGTACGCGATTTGTTCTTTGGTCAGAGGCTTTGTGTAAATCAATTCCCCCCATGTCTGTATTGTGTCATTCTCGACCATCAGCCGTTTTTCATAAGGGGCAATTTCCAACAGCCCTGATTCTTTCCCTTTGGGAAACGTGTTATCATCGAGCGGGTATTGGGTGTAATAACGGTAGTAGTTTGTGTCAGGTGTTTTTTGCCCCTCTGCCAGCCTCCGAACTTTGTAAACATAGTCATAGGCAGAGAGGAATTTTTCAAATTCCTTTTCCGGCGGCAGGATTCCCCGGCAGGAAGTAAAATCATAAAAGTTCCGCTTGCCGTCTGCCATAACCGTGTAATGTCAGATAACAAAGGGTGCTTGCGCCGTTGGGTTATAGCTCAGCGCAAAACCACGGCCATTTTCAAAGGTAACGTCTTTCTGTATCTGATACCCTTTTACTGTATCCATATATCCTCCTTTCCGGCTTCGGGCCAACTTGGCCCGAAGTCCTAAATGTTACGATTTACCCGGCGAAACAGGGGCCGGACGCAGAAAGATATGACGCCCTGCAAAACAGGCCAGCGAGGCCCCAGAAATACAGGGATTTCGCGGGGCCTAATCGTAACAGCGGCCCTTGTTTTTCAGCCGCTTTTTTCTCATGCGTTCCCGGCTCCTGCGGCGGTTGCCCTCGGCCTTGCAGGCTTCGGAGCAGTAGGCTTGCCGCCCCTCGGGGATAAAGGCTCCTCCGCATACGACACAGCGCCTTGTTTCCGGCCCTACGGCCTCCCCGGTTAGGGAGGCTTCGAGAACCGGGGCCAGCGGCAGCACCGCCGCCCGGAAGTAGCGGCACAGGCTCCCCGTCCACCACTTGCCGAGCATATAGCAGGGGCAGTCCAGCGGGAGACAGCCATAGTCGCTGTCATAGTTGGCGCACATACCCGTGACCAGCCGCCGGATCGTCTTTCTCTCGTCACGGGTCAGCTCCCGGCACATCACCGCTTCGGGCCAGCTTGGCCCGAAGTCCTGCGGGGCTCGACAATCAGCGTGCGGCGTTTCTTCTTGCAGTCTCCGCGCTCCCGGCAGTCAGGGCAGGGCTCCGGGTCATGCCGGGAGGGCCGGGGAATCTGTTTCATCATTCGCTCGTAGGGGCTGTCTGTAAAATTCATTCCTCGTCCTCCTTTTCCGGCTCGTCCTCGTCCCAGGGCGGCAAATCATTTTCTTCGGCGGGCTCGTCGTCCTCCGCCTCAAAGTCTGTTTCCTCCTCGTCCAAATCCGGGGCCTGATGTTTCGGGCGGTAAATCTTGAAGTACCAGCCGGCCCCGCCGCCAATCACCGCCACAGCCAGCACCAGAAGGATTGTCCCCACAGGGCTGTTTTCCTTTTCGGGCTTCGGGGCAGGCTCGGGCTCCGGCTCGTCGGTCGGCTCCTCCGGGGCGGGTGTGGGCTCCGGTTCCGGCTCTACTGTCTCGGGCTCCTTCTCCGCTTGCGCGAGGGAAAGCAGATCCTTTTCCGTTACGGCGTCCAGGAAGTAGACGTTTTCGCTTGTGCGCTGTTTATCAATGACAAGAAAGAAAACGTGCTCGTCCGGGGTCTGAATGGTGTAAAATTCCTTGCCGTCCTCGTCGGTGGCATTGTCCACCACGGTTCCCGTCCCCTCCGGGGTAAAGGGCTTCGCGGTGGTGGTTTCCTCCTGCGCGGGCGGTTCCTCCGCAGGCTCGGTGCTCTGGGCGTAGGCCGGGAGGGTGAACACAGGGAGGCAGAGAAAAACGGCGGTCAGCGCCGCCGCCATACGAGATTTAATTTTCATCAGCCGGTTCCTCCTTTCCTTCGCCGGACTTCGGGCCAACTTGGCCCGAAGCGGCGGGGCTCTTTTTCTGCTCCTTCAGGAAGTCGGCCAGCGCGGCGGGCGTCAGGTTGAGAGAGCGCACCAGCTCGACGATTTCTGTATTTTCCAGTTCGGTTTTCTGGCGTTCCAGCTCCCGGAGCCGGGACTGCTGTTCGTTGATTTTGGCCTTGACCTTTTCAATCTCGGCGCATACCTTGTCAATTTTACTGCTCATGTAAAACCTCCTTTTTCAGTTGAGCCGCCCGAAGGCGTAGAAATGTTCCTGCCAGTAGGACGTGCTGATACTGGCGTATTTGATGGGGTCGCCACAGTGAATCATCATATTGTCGCCCACATAAATTCCAACGTGGGAGACAGGCCCGGCGCTGGCATAGGTGCGGGTAAAGAAAATCAGATCACCGGGCCGGGCTTCACTTCGCGGCACAATGGCGCATTGGTTGTATATCCCTGTTGCCGTGGTGCGGGGCAGGTTGTAAACGCCGGAATGGGTGTATACCCAGCACACAAAGCCCGAGCAGTCAAAACTTGTGCTCGGGGAGCTTCCGCCCCACACATAGGGATAGCCCAGGTATTTTTCCGCCTCGGCAATCAGGGCGGCAAAATCCGGGTCGGTCAGGGCCTCCCCCGGTATCTCGTAGGAGGGGCCTGGGTCGGTATCGCCGCCCGTGTAAATGTTATCCCACAGATAGGGCTTGTTGCCCTTCGTCCACATGGTAGCGGAATAAAGCTCCTTCTGGTCGTCAGTCAAGCGTTCATTGATTACCAGGGGGAGGGTACGGTTTGTCAGGGTGACGGTCAGAATGTACCAGTCATATTCGTGCTCGTCGCCGTCCTCGTCCGTGTATGTGCGGGTTTCCACCGTCTCTGTCAGGGTCAGCTTATACTGCGCGTCAAATACGGCTTGAAGCTCTCCCTGTACCTCCGCGCGGGTGTAGGATTGAAACCTGGCCGTCAGGTAAGAGGCCAGCTCATAGGGGTTGTGGCCCAGCTCGTCCACATGATAGCGGTACTCGTCATAGCCGGAGTGGGTACTCTCAATATTGGCAACTTCATTCTGTAAGGCCGTTTCCAGCGCGGTATAATCGGTGTCGGCCCCCAAAAGGTCGCTGTCCTCCGAGCCGTAGGAAGTGCCGAGCACCGCGTTCATGGCCCCGCTCCCTATCATGCCGGGGAGGGACGAGAGAGCGCCCACCAGCAGCATAACCACCAGAAGGACGGCAAGCACGATCAGCACGCCGACGGGGTGGCGTTTCACAAAGAGGAATACCCGGCGGGCCAGCTTCTCCGTGGTGACGGCGGTTTTCTCCGCCGCCTTCGCGCCCTGCTTCGCCGCCTCCCGCGCCCGCTTGGCATATTCCCGTTTGAGCTTCCATTTCTGCGCGTAACGGGATAGGGGGTTGCTCGTAAGCTCCGGGTGCTCCTGGGCCATCTGCCGGAACGCATAGTCGGCATTAGCCCTGATTTCTTTTTTCTCCCATTTGACAACGCTTCGGGCGTGACGGGTGCGCCACCGCCTTTTTGCAAACCGGGAAACCTTTCGGATTCCGGCCTCGGCCACCAGCTCGGACTTGTGGGCTCCCTCGGTGCCGACATTCTCATGCTCCACTTCATGTATTTTGTTGTGGACATATATCCACGCCCCGGTGCGGGCGTGACGGGCCAGCTTACGGGGAAGGCCGGGATCCTTTGGCGGCTTCTGCGCGTCCAGCTTGGCCCGCGCCCTGCCGAGCTTCTCCCCGGCTTTATCGGCCCTGGCTTTTGCCTTCTCTGTTTTTTGTCCCTCCTCTGTCTTTGGCCCGGCGGGCCCTTCTTCGCCGGGGCCTGTTTCGTTCTGCGGCTCTTTTATTTTATCCCCGGGTGGCGGCTCCCCTTCGCGGCGCAACCGCTCCGAGGGCCGCGCTCGGTCATTTTCCTGCCGGAGCTTGCCGCCCTTGGTGGACTTCGGGCCAACTTGACCCGAAGTGTCAGGCCCCGCGCTGTCCGGCTTTCCCTCGTCCTCAAAGCGCAGGCGAGAAGAAGGCCCCGCCGTTTCAGTCTTTTGTCCGGGTGCCGCCTGTTTCTTTCTGGCGGACTTCGGGCCAGGTTGGCCCGAAGAATCCGGTTTTTCCTCCGGCATCTGCTTTATAAAATCAGAGATAGAATCCACCTCCTTTCTCTGAAAATGAAATGTGCCAGTCAATATCTCTGGACATTGAACTGGCACACTTCCTTGTTGAATTGTGGTTGTGGAATTGGTACATAGGTTCCGGGAGCACTCCGCATGGTAAAGCACAGGTCTTTATCCTTGGGATAGGCCAGTCCTTGATACTCCGGGTAGCTCTGCAAAATCCTTCGGCCGCTTTTGGTGAGTGGGTAGAGGTAACGAAACATACGGCCATTGATTTTTTCAATGCCCTTGTACTGGCAGTAATTGAAAGTCAGCCAATAGCGTCTGGCCACCCCATCAAAGGCCGCATTTTCCTCCAGCAGTATCCGGGCGCTTCGCGGGTGTATCTTCTCCCCTGTCAGACTGTCCCGGTAAACGCTGGTTGTGAAGCTGCCGACATAGTGGAAATTGCTGGCCTGATACACATAGCCGCACTTTCCCATGATACCGTCGGCTAATGTGTAGAGGTATAAGTAGCGCGTATTTGCTTTTAACCACTTCACCATCTGGGAAATAACAAGACTCCCGAAATATTGGGTGTTATTACAGCCAGGGAGGAAACACATCTTCCCGATTTCGATATAGTCCGTGGTCTTTAGCACATGAAGGGGGAACAATTTTCTGATGGTCTGCAAGGGCTGCGTTCCCCACCCCAGCGCTACCACGCCAGACAGCCGCCCTTCCATGAAGAAGCCTAGGAAAAATTTGTTCAGCCTGGGCATGACCTTGGAATAATGATATTGCTGGATAAAAGTGACTGCCTGCTCCTTCGGTATTTCCTGAATGATTGGAATGA
>EQ973344.1:1147308-1208918 GCA_000158655.1 [Clostridium] methylpentosum DSM 5476 | reverse complement strand
CTATTTTCTTTCCCGGTAGAACCGGGATTTTATTTCCACGTCTAAAGGCACCAAGCAAAACCGCCCGTCAACGGGTGGTGTGCTTAGACACAAAAAGGACCAATGACCAATTTCACCCCTCAAGCGGCATCGAATAGAACCCTGGCATCTCGCGCAGGGCAACCCGTATACTGGTCACATTCGCCTGCCAAGAGAACCGATACAGATTCAGGCTTCTATTTCTACTGCTTTTCTTCGGGAAGCCTTTTACCTATGATCTTTCTCTTTCCCAGTAGAACCGGGAGTTTTATCAAGCAAACACATACAATCATACCCACCAGCTAAGCTGGCGGCTCGAGTAAACTCTTGAAAGATCATTGTATTGGCAAGTATCTAAAGGCGCACAGAAACAGCTGTCTTTCGTATTACTTGCCCTGCTGCCCGTAAACGGTCATATCTCTCAATCCGCATGTTTAGGCTAATGTAAAAACTTGTGTATAGTCGCTCGCTTCTCTCGATTCTTGAAGCTAATACGAGCGAGCTGCCTCCACCGGCATAGCCGGTGGTTTCTGTAATAACAATAGTAACCCCCTGGCAAATTCATAGACGTGTAAAGGCTCTTTGATACTAGCGGGCGCGTCCCGTCGCGCAAGTACGATCTGACAGCCTCGAGAATTTCATTCCTTACCGCCTGTAATCCGGCTCAGAAATTCCCCATCGTCAGTTGTTCCCCTGCTTGTTCTTCCTCTATCTGATGTTGTATGGACTCCTGTATCTTTTTCGCATTCTTCCCCAAGGCTTTTTTTGAACCACTGCGAGTGGTTTTCTTTATATACAGGAAAACCGGCACGAATGGAGTGTGTTCCATTCGTGCCAGTCAGGATCTGATTTGATCTCTTTTACGCGAAATTAACGACGCCGTCTTTTTTTAGAAAGGCCGGCTGCAAAGCTTGCCAATACGAACAGGCTAACCGCTGCGCAAACGGGGGCGCCATCCCCTGTTTTTGCAGATACACCAGCCGTAAGGGCGTTGTCGCCCGCTTTTACAGTGCTGATTGCCGCCGCCTGCAACCCTTCATATGCGGCCTGCAAATCGCTGACTGCCTGATTAACTCTGCTCTGATCGAGCACAGAAAGAGTTTCATCCGCAAGAATTTCCTCCGCCTGAGCGAGAGTGGATTCGAAAGTGAGAGCCGAGGCTTGGGTGTAGAGGGAGAGATCTATTCCCTTCACACGCGCCACGGTGCGGCTCAGGATAGATTTGTCGGCTTTATAGCGCAGGTCCATCATTGCGCCAAGCAACTCCTCCACAGCGACGTCCACCTCTGCTTGAAGGGCGTTGCCCGGGTTCTCTAACAGCGCAAGTGCGTCGCTGCGTTTCTGGAGGAAATACTCCTGCCCCTGCTCGACATAATTGTTCAGATCCAACGAAGCGGCCTGGTCGTAAACAAGTTGAAGCTGATCGGTACTGCCGCGCTGGAAGCCGAGCTTATGGATTTCGTTCATCAGTTTCATCCAGGCGCTGTCCACATCGGCCTGGGTTGCAGACGGGTTGTCATAGACAGCCTGCGCCGCTTGCAGCGCTGCGTCAAACGTAAACCGCACGTCATCAATTGCACCCGCATATTCTCCGCCTGCTTTTGCCTCGGTTGCGTAGTCGATGACCTGTTTGAGAACCGTTTTGTTGCTCTCCACAACGGGAGGTTCGGTTCCCTGGCAATAGACCTCAAACTCCAGGAGGTTGGGCGGAGCCTGGTTTTTGGTCTCCTCACAATCGAGGAAGGTAAGCTTGAGCTCCTGCGCAGTGACTTCCGGGAAGGTTACGGTCAGTTTTTCTCCAATCGTCCTGCCTTGGTGCACTTCAGTCCAAACCCCGTCAATGAGCGCCTCGAGCTTAAACGCCAGACAGCGGTAGTCGATATTGTCGTTGTAGGTATCGAACATCTCACAGAGCACCACTGTGTCGAACAAGGTGGGTTCGCCGAACTGTACTGTCAAATAGGCGTTGAGATCCCCGTTGACGGGAGACCAACGAGTGCCGAGGTCCCCATCCAGCGCCTTGGAGCCGTTGTAGGCCGCCGAATAAGAAGAGGAGGTTTCGCAGGATTTTCCAGCCGCAAGGTTGACACCAAGCTCTTTGGCTCGGACATTGAGGTTAATCGCATCGAGGGCGAGCACCTCGTCGTACGCGTCCTTGACCTGCGCTTTCACTTGAATATACCCGTCGACCTGATCGTCGATGACAATGCTCCAGTTTCCATTTTCATCTACGGGAACCTTGTGCAGAATCGGGGAGAAATTGACGCCCATCAGCGCCACCTCCACCTCGGAGGCGTTTTTGGAGGTGCCGGTAATGGTGAAGGGAAGATGGGCGACCGATGTTTCAGAAGGGGTGGTAATCGCCACTTCAGGTGCAGGCGCCAAGTTGCGCATTTCAAATTCGTAGAGAGTCGGGTTGAGGCAGTCGGTCAAATTGAGCCGGAAGCGGTCTGACGTCACTGCGGGAAAGTCCACCGTCACATATTTGGGCGCGTTGGTGCCGGAATAGGCGACCTTCCACTCTCCGTTTACCATGTACTCGATCTGATACGCGTTGATTTTGTTGTTGTTTGGAGTCACAGAGGAGATAAACTGTTTCATTGTCACCTGGTTGACGGTAACCGGCTGGTCAAAGCCCAGTTCCAAAGTTGCAGATTTTGTGTTGTCGTCGGTTGCCCAACGGGTATCCGCCTTGCCGTCCACTGCTTTGTCGGGTGCATAAGTCGCATTGTTCTTGTAGGTATTGGACGCTGTGACCGAGGTGGCTTGCAGAGAGAGGTTGTCCTGGCGCTCGCTGACAGCTGGGTACCCTTCGACATCAATTTCAATGACGGTGTCATAGGGGTTCGCTGCCTGAACGGGCAGGTCGATGGCAATGCTGTCCCGCATGACGGTGTAATTGACTGGATTGCCGGTTGCAAGCATCTGAACGCCCAGCACCTTGTTGTCTACCCTGGGAATTTGAATGGTGCTGCCGGATGTCCAGTTGAAGAGGTGGAGGTAGATCTTCCCGTCCTTGACAGTTGCCTTCATGCCGCCCGTCAGGCTTTCAAAACAGCTGTGGTCGGTTCCATAGATGCTCTCGCCATTTGCCTCAAGCCATTCCCCGACCTGGGTGAGGATGGATACCGACTGATCCGGCACATCGCCAAGCTTGTCCGGACCGATGTTGAGGAGATAGTTTCCACCTTTGGAGGCGCAGTCCACGAGATTCTTCACAACAGTCGCAGGGGATTTCCAGTTGTTGTCGTGCTTGTTAAAGCCCCAGGTGTCGTTGAGCGTCATGCAGCTTTCCCAGTCGTAGCCGAGGCCGGTCGCGGGGATCGACTGCTCCGGCGTGCCGTAGTCGCCGTCTGACTGGGTCGATTTACCGACGCGGTTGTTGACGATGAGATCGGGGTTGAGGGTGCGCAGATAGCGGTAGAGCTCCCTGCCGTCCTGCTGGTTCCACCAGCTGTTCCAGGTGCCGTCAAAAAAGAGAATCTCAGCGCCGTAGTCGACAACCAGCTCACGCAGCTGTCCTTTGATGCGGGATTTGAAATCAAACTTTGCCTCTTCGCTGACAATTTGATTGGAATGTTCCGCCGGGTAGACCTGTGAGGGATCGTGCCACTCCATGATTGTGTAATAGACACCGAAATGGATACCCTGCTCCTTGCACTCCCGCGCCAGGGCTTTGACTGGGTCCTCCCCCTCATAATTGCCATAAGTGGTGATTTTGTAATCGCCAAACCCCTTGATGTGGGTGTCGAACATACTGAACCCTTCATGGTGGCGAGAGGTGAACACAAGGTACTTCTGGCCGGCGGCCTTGGCGAGGGAAACGATCTCTTTGGCGTCAAAGTTGGTCGGATTGAACTGCTTTGCCACCTTTTGTTCATAGTCTTCCCGCGGAATTTTGAAATCTCCCATGATCCATTCCGCCCCGTGGCCCTTTTGAATCCGGCCTTCATACTCGCCTTCGAGATAGGAATAAGCGCCAAAGTGGATAAACTGGCCAAATCGGCAGTCGTTCCACCACTGCATGCGCTCTTCTTTCTGCTGCGCAGTTTCGGTTCCGTTGTAACTCGAGAAGGTAAACCAGTCAATGTTGACATCGGTGTCCTGGGGAAAGACCAGATACACGTCGTGCATCCCTGTCACCTGAGCAACGGAGGCGTACTGCTCCTGGAAGGTGGTCAGGTCCTGTGTGGCCTGAATGCTGAACTCTGCGACTTTGTTTCCATCCGGGGAATCAATTCGCACTTCGATGGTTTTTCCCGCCTCGGTGGAAAGCGCGGAGAGCAGGAGCATGCAGGTGTTGAATTCCCCGCTGCCAAAGTCGATTTCACTGTAACAAAGGTGATCTCCCGCCTGAAAAGAGCCACCGAATGAGGCAGAGTCAGGTGCAAAATCGTTCATGCCAACCTGCTCCCCAACGCTTGTCCCGGCGTCCAGCATCTGCTCTGCCTGGAAAATAGAATTCGCCTTTGTCCCCGCTTCCCCCACTCCAGATCCATCCTGGGCAAATGCGGTGAAATTGATCGTGCTCACCAGCAGTGCGGCAGCAAGCAACGATGCTGAACATCGTTTTAAAGATAACTTCATCTGTTTTCTCCTTTTCAAAAATTTCTTTATTTACAAAATAAAAATAAATCCTCCTTTCCAAACAAAAAAGCATCGAATAACGCAAGCAAAAATTATCAAACTTTTATAAAAAAATTATACGATTTATTCAAATTTTATCACCAATAGAACAAGAGCTCTATTCCTTGTTTTGTGCTTTTGTGGACATATTTTGTCTTTCATAAGGAAAAGCTCCAACGCATCTTCTATAGTTTTGATTAGCAACGCTTTTTCCTGTGTGACCAATTGCCTGAAAACAAAGGACCAATGGACGAGCAGGGACACATTCAAAACAATATGCAAACCTCTTGACGTTCAAACACAGTGACTGAAAACTTTATCCCGAAAGAAACAATGAAAAGGGGAGGTATTTTCGCAGAAATATTTTGGGCAAGGGGTACCTCCCCTTGCCCAAAATGCCGATACGCTCAGCCGGGCCAGACTTTACAGAATGTAAAATCTGGCCCGGCCAATAATCGATTCTTTTTTCGGTTGACTTAGAGCGCCGCCTGTGTCCCTTTTTAAACTTAGGTTTTCAGCTTTGCCGTGGATTTCTTTCGCTGTTTCCGTATTGGTAAATGAAAACTGGGAAATGCCGGTTGATCGAGTAGCCCCGATGAAGCATAGTCCCGATGATTCTCCGCAAAAGCACAATCAGTTGCAACTGGCTTTTGTGCACAGCGAAGGTCAAAATGCAGATGACGAAATCCGGCAACGATCAAAATGACTCTCCCGGCGAACCCGAGAGATTCACAGGCATTCTCTCAACCGAAACGACTGCATATTGCGTTTATCCACCGATCTTACCGGCGACGTTTTTTCAAAACGACTGCGGCAGCGGCTGTGAGAAGCATCAGCGCGACAGCCGAAGCGGAGGCGTCTCCTGTCTTGGGCGCTGAACTGTTGCTCTGTGTTTCGGCATCCCCTTCCACTGGGGCTGCATCCGGATTTGTCAGGCTGTCGATTGCTTTTCTCAACGCCTGTGCCGCGCCATCCACAAGAGACTGGCCCTCTTTGGCAGTCAACGTATCATCCTCGAGCAGCTTTGCCGCATCCGCCTTTGCCTGTAAAAATCTCTCCAAAGGCTCACCGCTATATCCGTTCAAATCGATTGCCGACGCCTCATCATAGACGCTTTGAAGCAGGTTCTTGTCCGCTTTGTAGCGGAGGCCGAGCATTGCTTGCAGCAGGCTGTCCGCCGCGGCGTCAATCTGTTGCTGGGTGGATTTCGGATTGTCCAGAACCTGGCGGGCCGCTTCGCGCGCCGTCTCAAACTCTGTCCATCCAGATTCGACAAAACGGTCCTGTTCCAAGGTGTCCGCCTGCCCGAGAAGAACGATCAGCTCGGTTTTGTCCTTGAGCACCAGAGCAGATACTTCCCTATCAAGGGCTTCCCGCGCCGCATCCACTTCGCTCTGCAGGGCGTTTTCATCTTCATACACCTTCACCGCCTGATCAAGGGCTTGAAGCATGGCGGAAGCGTCCTGATAGTCGTCGGGGTTGAGTCCCTGCGCTGCAGTGATTGACGCGCCGAGCGCCGCTTTATCCCCTTTGACAAAGTCGAGCATGTGAATCGCGTTCAGGAGCATCACCCACGCCTGATCGACCTGTTGCTGGGTGGAGGCCGGATCTGCCTGGACAACCAGGGCGTTGTGGAATGCAGAGTTGAATTTTGCTTGAACCAGAGGAATCAGATTGTCCGTCCCGCCCTCATCGATCACCTGACGGGCATACTCCAAGACATAGGAAAGGATCGTCTTGTCGGTGTCCGACGCTGCTGCCTGCGGGCCGTACACCTCGATTTCAGACAGCTGGAAGCGGTAGTTGGGGTCTATTCCAGGGTGAACGTTGAGCTTGGTGGCGAGCACCCGCACATACCGCGCCGTGACCTGATCAAAGGTATAGGTCCGCGGCAGGCAGTCGGTGGGCAGAGATTCGTTTTGAATAGTGGAAACAGTCGTCCACTGCTCGTTGTCCTCCGAAACCTGAATCTGGAAGTCAATCGGATAGAACAGTCCCTCATAGGGGGAGTCGCTGCGGGGCACCAGATCCACCCGGCTGATTTGGGAAGGAGCTCCGAGGTCAATCACAGCCCACTCCTCGTGTTGCACGCCTGTGTTACCGCTGGAGCTGTACATCGTCTTGTGATTCCCGTCGGTGAGATAGCTCTGATGGAAGTTGTTCCCATCTAGTGAGCTTGAAACTGTCACCGGCTTTTGATAGGCGAGATTCAGATAGGCGATCTGAGCGACTGCCTCCCTGAGCTGGGACTCACAGGCATCGATCTGCTCCTGCGTGGCGGAGCTGTCTGCAAGGAGCTTTTCCGCACGCTGCATCAGGTGGCTCACCAGGGCGTAACTCGCCGGCGTCGCCTTGTCCGCGTCGATCTGCCGTGCGGTTTCAAGCGCCTGGCTGAGCGAGTCGGTGAAGAGTTTTTCCGGCGCAGAGCTGTCATCCACAAGGAACAGCGCCTGAACCGGGGAGATGCGCAGGTTCACCTTGGTGACCGCTTCTCCGTTTTCGGTGGTGTGCACTGCGGGAACGCTGTATTTCTCACCGTTGTGCGGATTCCACACAGCGGGGGAGTCCAAGGTGCCGCGCAAAGTGACAGTCGTATTGAGGGAGTTATCGCTCGAGTTGGCGATATAGTAGTAATCCGCCCCGTCTACCACCTTGTGCAGATAAGAAAGGTTTCCTCCTGTGACAGAAGGGTTGTCATCAAACTGCACGTCGTACTGCATCCCGGTGCTGTCGAGCGCGGCTTCCAGCGTCTTGGCAGAGGCGTTGGGCAGATAGACGGCGTTGTTGTTGGAGATGCTCTCAGGGAAAATCAGGTCGCCTCCATCTGGGCCGTACAGCCGGAATTCGCTGATGCTGATCCGGTTCGCGGCGGAGGGGATGCTCAGCCGGACTTTGGAGGCTGTCACAGCGTCAAATTCGTGGGTCTTTTTGCTGCCAATCGAACTGCCGTCCGCAAGGGAAACCCAGTCCTGTGAGGCTTCGTCCCAGTACTCGAGGCGGTAGCTTGTAACTGCTTTGGCGTATTCGCTGATCACCGCTTTGGCGATCTGCTGCGGCTGAGCAAAATTCACTTCAAGCCACTCGTTAGTGGATCCGTTGCTCTCCCAGCGGGTGCCCAGATCGTCGTCCCCCGCTTTCCAGGGCTCGAGCCCAATGGTGTCGCCCATCCACTGCACCTCATACTGGCTTGAGGAGGTGTAGATCGGCCCGGTAGAGCTGCGCGGGTCGACTCCAAACATCTCTTTGATCAGCTCGACTACACGGGCGCTCTGACCCTGCTCAGAGGATTGGTAGGGCAGCTGGCGGGTGCCGATGACAAGGCCGCCGCCGTCATAGAACTCCTTGATCTTTTCGAGGTTGCTCACGCTGATCGTGTCGCAGCCGGGCAGAAGAATCACCTTGTACTGCTCGTAGTTGACTTCATTGTTGAGCTTAAAGGTGTCCCCCTCCACGCTGCACCGTTCGTCGATGATGTCGGGATGCAGATAGGTGAAGTCTCTGCGGATGTCGAGAGAGAGCATTTCGCCCAAATCCATGTAGTTCCACTCGGCCTGCGGGGTGACGCCTCCCTTGTAGGGATCATAACCTCCGTCAAACACAAAGCCGTTGTGCAGCGAATCAATCGGGTAAAGCACCCCGATGTCTGCGACATGCTGTCCCTCCTGCTGAAGGATGGAAGCGGAGCGCCCGATGAAATCGTTGTAGTCGGGCAGCGCCGGGCCCCAGTAGGGATCGCGGTAGGAGAGCTCGGGGTTCATAAAGCCGGCTCCATAGGGAGTGTACCACACCGCGTGGGGAACCATGAGGTTGATGCCCTTGGCAAAGTGGTCCATCACGTCGCGGTAGAGAGTCGGGATGTCGAGGTTGTCGTCCGCCCCGTGGATTTCCACCATGACCTTCTGTTTGTCCCAGTTATTGGCCGACGAACTCACGACTTTGAGCGCGCGGGAAATTCGGCCGTAAAAGATGACTTCGTCAATGCCGGGGATATCCTGCGAGCGGAACGCCTTCATCAGATCACCCACCGTGTTGGTCGGGTTGATGAGCTCCTCCTCCCCGACGTGGCCGGTGAGGTCGATGTTGTGCTCGTCGCACCAGTCGGCCAGCGTTTTGGTCCAGCTGTCGGCAAAGAGCTCGGCGCGGAAATCAAAGAGGGTGGAACGCGCAAACGCAGTGTCCTCTCCGATGTCATACCACAGCGCCGGGTAGTATTTGACCGGGTCAAAACCGTATTCTTCCTCAAACTTTTCGTTGTATTTCTCGGTCCAGGTATTGCTGCGCCAGAGGGCCGGCTCATCGTAAAACGTCATGTCAATGACATCCCCGAAGTACTCCGCAAACTGGTCGTAATAGGCGTCGTGGGTAATGCTGATGAACTTGCGCACATCCTCTGCATCGAGATAATCGCAGAAGGAGTTGCCATCCCGCCGCAGGTTAAACGCCATCACTTTCCAAGTGCCCTCACCGAGGTCGTAATTGACGCAGTCCCCGCCTGTGCGGAGCACGCTCTGACCATCCTTTTGCAGGTCGAACTCCCAGATAGTAACACTGTTGACATCTGGATCGACAATTGTGTCGATGTACAGCCGCACCTTATTCGAGGTGACCGGGGCAAAGGAGTCTGTCTTGGAGGCGCCGATCGTGTTGCCCTCCGAGGCGTTGACCCAGCCGGAGCCATCCCAGTACTGGATGTGATAGGAGGTGGTCCGGTCGTAGGCCTCGCTGATGACCGCACTGTCAAAAGTCACCGGCTGCTCGAATTCGAGCTGGAGCCACTCGTCGTTGCCTGACCGGTCCCCCGCGTTCCAGCGGGTCGCCGGGTTTCCATCCGTCGCCATGTCCGCGGTGTAGCCGGGCAGCAGGGTGAAATAGGAGGATGCTGTTGTTGTAAACGACGTCTGCTGCATCTCCTCTGAAACAGCGGTGAGTTCGATGATCTCCTTGGTGTCGACATTCATCGCAACCGCGCCCATAAGCGGCTCGTTCTCGGTGCCGAGGTCCACCGCCATTTTTCCTTTGACAGGCCCGGTGACCTCTTTCTCAGTTTTGTACAGAGCCTTTGATGTATCCTCCGGATAGGTCTGCTGGAACAGACCGCCCGCCGGACCGCTCGGGAATCCGTTTTCGTCGTAGAGGTTGAGCTTCATCCCGTTTTTCTTGCACGCCTCTAGAACGGTCCTGTACATATCGAAATAGTCGTCACCGAGATATCCTCCCTGTCCGTAAGGTAGGATGCCGAACCCGCTATATCCGCTTTCCAGCGAACCGTTTACCGTGTCGATGAGCCTTTGCTTGTCCATAGTGGCAGAATCGCCGAACACGTTCCAGAACCACAGCGGCCGTGACTTGTAGTCAATCGATGGGTTTTCAAATTCCGCATACCGCGCATTTTCCGCCGCCCCCGCTGGCAAAACTTGCAATGTCCCAAGTAGGAGCACGGCGGCGAGCATGCTTGAGATTATCCTTTTCAGTTTCATAATACACTCCTTCTCTCAAATATGGGTGGCGATTGTACTGCCCTCCTCTCAAATGATGTTGTATCACTGAATTTGTGAGCGCTGCATCAAATCAGTTCACAAAACACAGTTTATTGTAATTAGAACTAGTATCTATTCTAACTCCGGTTAATTTTTATACAACTTGATTCAGACTAATCAAATCATAACACGGACAAATAGGAAATTCAATTGTGAATGTTGCCTTATTTATATAAAAAAATTGCTATTTTCAAAATACAAAAGGTTAAAATACAAAAAACGGGACTAACAGGCCTTTTCCACCGAGTCCCATGTTCTTTAAACAAGACATTAACCCCGTCTGGATTGGGAATCAACAGCCAGGTATTCTGTTTCCGTCCGTGCCCATCGGGGTTCGCATATATCAAAAATCAGCCAGCAAAAAAGCCCGGCTGACGCCAGGCTTTAGAGTATCAAAACCATTAATGCAATTCTATTTTTCTGCTGATCCAGTCATTTTATCACAAATATCCACTTTTTAACAGCCCTTTGTTTAAGAAAAATATTTATAGGAACAATCATCAAAACCAATTATAAATAGACATAAAATCCCATGTTTTTATTGCAATATATTCTCATAAATGTTATAATATGCTAAAATAATAAAATTGCCCAACGATGTTTGGAGTGCGCACTCATAAACATAAATTATCAACACAATCAATAATTGGAGGATAAAAATGAAAAAAAGAATAACGAAATTACTAGCATTCACTTTTGCAATCTGTTTTTTATTGCAAGGTAGTTTTACAACTGCATTCGCTGAAGAAAAATCGATTGGAGTCTTGGTAGATTTATCTGCAAACGGTATACCAGAAAAGGACGATTGCGCAGTCCCAGATCGTATTGAAAAAATACCCATCGATGTAAATGAGAATAAATTGACAATGCGTGCAAGTTCAGATGAAACACAAGCAGATACGATTGCGTTGGATACATTTTATTCTTTATCTATGGAACCCGGTTATATTTATCGGTTTTATTTCACTTTAAAAACAACCCGGTATCACACTTTTGAAACGTTTGGAGATTTAGATACAGTAGCAGCGGTAAAAGTAGGATCCGTTACATATTCAGATGATGATTCAGGTGAGGGTTTAAATGCCGCAGTAGCTTTTTATGGAATGGCGGGCACACAGGTGCAGATCGACACATGTGTCTATGGATCAACCGGTGGATCAACAATTTTTCAAATGCGTCCACAGAGATTTACAATGTATACATTCGATTACGGTTTTCTCGATATCAGTACGCTGGCTGATTCTGAAATACCGCAACAAAAGCTGACAGAAAGATACCAGCCTATTATTTGTGAAAATCAAGATGCCTATCACCCAATCACGCATGGCTTTAGTCAAATTCACAGTTTTATAAATAGTGAAGTATTTATGTTTTCAGGTCATGGAGGAGTGGGAACTCTCTCTTTTATTCCAACTGAGGACGGTGTAACAGGTCTTGGCGCGGTAAATATTGAATCAAGAGATATGTCGAACAACAAATTATCTGTGTTCTCTTCTTGTTATGGAGGAGCTGAGAATTCCATGGTAGATGCAGCTGTCAAAGCAGGGTCAGGAGCTTCCATCGGCTTTACAGATACCGTGTATAACCCGTCGGCAAAAACTTTTACAGATGTGTTGTTTACCAAACTTGCCGGTGGGGCGATTTTATCCAGTGCAGCCAGTGAAGCAGCGAATGCCCTTTTGCTTCCGTTTGATACCGCTAAGAATTACAGGATTGTAGGAAATGAAAAAACAACGTTAGTTGGAGCAACCGTAAATCCAAGATCAGCGCCGCTTCAAGTAAGTCCGGAAATGCTGGCTCAGTTCAACGAAGATATGCGTAATTTCAATTATACATCCTTTGAAATTGAAGGTGGAAAAAGATATTTTAAGACCTTCCAAGGGATTATTTCAAACGACTATTATGATGTGTTTACGGATAGCGATGGAAAAATAACTAGCATCATAAAGTCAGAAACCGAGATAAACGATGTTCCGGATTTTCAACAGGTTCAAACTGTCTCAGCACAAAAAAAGAATGTGTCTTCCAAACGGGTATCTGATGCTTGGAATCTCATAAACTCAGAAACACATACGATAATCATCAAAAAAGATGGCTCTATTTTCCCTGTTGAAATTATCTATTTGAACTATTACAATGAAAGAAATAACGCTTACTTCCAAGATGTCGAATGTACAAATCTGTTCGACGGAAGTCCTGTGGACTATAGCGAAATCAATAGAGCAAAATGATAAAGGTATTTATGAAAAAAAAGAAGGCCATTATAATCACGATTACAATTGCAATTATTCTTTGGTCTGCTTTTTTTGTAACGGATTATAGTAGGGCGAAAAATAATCTTGCTCCAATTTTTGCTGTTTATGTACCTTATCGAACAAATGAATATAAAATATTTGTTGGATTGGGATATAAAATAGTTTTTTACAACCACATCGAAATGCGTGATGGATTTATCTATCAGGATGGCATTGACAGAGTAGAGATTGGACATTTATTTATGAAAATAAAAAGATAAATAAACTGCATTGGAAGATAAAAAGGCGGGGATTTCTCCCCGCTTCAGAGTGTCAAAAACCATCGATTCATTTTGTTGAATCGGTGGTTTTTACTTTTCAACAAAGAAAAAAGCGAGCTGAACAAGCCTCACTACGCCAGCTTTTTAAGATTTATAGCAGTGAATTTAAATCTGCCCTCCGCTTAAGTCCTTTGTCAAGCGTAAGGAGCACGACATGAGTCCCTTTTACATCTGCTCTAGAATCGTCATATTTGTCTCGCGTCTGATTTTTCCATGCACAGCGCGTTCCACTTTGCTTTTCTCCTGAAGTTGTTTGTCCTGTACCCATGTCTCCTCCACCGTCTGCCGCAATACCATTTTTATCAATACAATTGGATCTATACTCGATCGTCCTTTCTCTTCGCTGTATAGGGGTTCTACCGTAAAGTCTATCACTGTTTCTATCTTTCAGAGTGGGAACCTAGTTTTCCAGACATGCTAATTTTATTGTATTTCCTCTTTCTGTCCGACCCAGCATTTTCTTCATCCTCTCCATGCCATCAAAAAAGGCCAGCTGACGCCAGGCTTCAAACTATTTTCTGAGAGAAGAAACAAAAAAATCCGACGCGCATGTCGCCGGATTTTTTGACAGAAAATGCAGAAATTCTGACATTTGTGGAAAAAAAGTTGGGGAAGGGGGTACCCCCTTCCCCAAAGTATCTACTTTGTCAACACGCTCAAGCTCGGTTGACGCCGATTTTTTTCTACAAAGCACAGTTTGATACCGAAAACAATGCTGTCGGTTGGAAATTCAGTGCCACTGTGCAATGGTTTTCACAAGCAGTGCCGTATTCTGGCAAGCGTTTTTTTGGGGACTGAAAGGCAAACCGAATAGCCGGCTCACTGCTCTCAATCGAATTTACACCAGCTGGGTGCAGTTTCACAGGAATCGGCGCAATGCACTGAGTATAGCAATTTGCAGGATTCAAACCTATTTCTTTTTCCTCCTGCTGCTCACGCAGAGGCCAGCGGCGAGAAGCAGCACAACCGCACAGGCCGCGGGGAGGGTTTCCCCGGTTTTGGCGGATCCTCCGCTCGTCTGAATCGTCCCGTCTTGTCCGACAGTGAGGAACCGGCTCATATCGCTCTCCGATACCAGTCCCTCGACCGCTTCGGTCAAGTCGCTGACAGCTCGGTCGACAACTTCCTGCTCGTCGGTTGACAACGCGCCGTTTTCAAGCACTGCGCGCGCCTCGTTGAGCGCCCGTTCAAATGTCTCCACACTTGCGGAGGTGTAGCCGTCAAGATCAATTGACTCAGCTGCATGGATAAGCGTTGTGAGCAGCTTTTTGTCCGCACGGTAGCGCAGGCCGAGCATCCCGTCAATGAGACGGCTGAGTGCGTCGTCCACCTGCTTCTGGGTTGCATCCTGCTGGGCAAGGATGGTCTGCGCCTCTGTCAAAGCCGCTTCAAAGTCCGCCCATCCCTTTGCAAAATCCTCTTGACGGTAGTCTGAAACCTGGTCAACCACCTTCTGCAACATGGATTTATCCGCCAGTTTCACAAGCGCGTCCGCCGCTTCGACGAGCGCAGCCTGTGCGGCGTCAACCTCCGACTGCACGGCATTGCGGTCCTCGAGCACCTGCTCGGCATGGGAAAGAGCTGCAACAAATGCATCTTTTTCAGGACCATCCACATATTCGCTGAGGTCGAGCGCACTGTAAAATTCGTAGCATTCGGCCAGCGCCTGTTTGTCGCCCATCTGAATGCCGAGCTTGTGAATTTCAGTCATCAGCGCAACCCATGCCGCATTCACATCCGCTTCGGTTGCTGCTGGGTCCCCGCTCACTTCGACGGCCTTTGCAAGCGCAGCGTCAAAGCTCTGCTGCACCAGCTCGATGGCGTTTGCGTACTCTTCCCCTGTCCGCAGCTCCTGCGCACGGGCGATGACCTTGTTGAGAATGGTTTTGTCCGCGGGTTTCAAATCCACATCTGTCCGACGGAACACCTCAAATTCCGCAATCTGCATCCGGTAGCTGTTGTTGTCCCCGGGATTGGAGTTGAGACTGGTCCCAGTGAAGCGGATGTACCGCGCGGATACCTGGTCAAACGAGAAGGTCTGGGGCGTTTCTCCGACATAAGGGTACTGCGTTTCTTCCACGACAGTTGTCCAGTTCTCCCCATCCGCGGATACCGCGATGAAAAAGTCCTTGGGGAAACCGTAGCCGGTCGCCGCACCCTCGATGCGGGGATAGATAAGGAATTCGTCAAACCGCATCTCAGACCCAAGATCAATCTGCACCCATTCGGTGTGGTCGATTGCGGTGGACGCGTCGCTTGACCAGCAGTTGGAGGTGCTGGGCGCGCCTGCAACAATGCCGTCCACCAGTTTATCTGGATAGAACTGAGGGGCACCCGCAACGCTTGACGCAGTTACCTGGGTATTGAGTGCAAGGTTGACATCCTTTGCAGTCGCAAGCGCCTGCCGGGCGCTGCGCAGAGCCTCCAATGCCTGCTCGACCTCTGCCCGAGTGGGCTGATCCATTTGCAGAACTTCATTGGCGCTTTGCAGGGCGGCTTGCAGCTTGTCCCAGCTGAACGGGGTAAACTTATTCTGCTGAAGTGCAGCACAGGCAGAAACCTCCTGCTGAAGGGGCTTTTTGAGCTGCTCCCAGTCGAGGTCTTCAAACGAAGCGACAAAGGTGTAATCTGCCTCCATTGTGAGGGTGAGGGTGTCGGAGGAGGAGACAAAGCTTCCGGTGAATCCTGCAAACTGTTTGTCCTCATTTGGCACAGCGCGCAGCTCGACCTGTTCACCCGCCGCAAATGCCGCGGAATAGGGAAGCTCAACTTCCTGGCCGTTCACCCAAATGCCACCGCCCTCCGACGCGCCAACACGCAGTGTGTAGCTCTCTTTTTGCTCTGCTTTGACGTCTGCCGCAATCGTATAGCTGCCGGGAACGAGGTCAAAGTAGATGTACTGCTCGTCGTTGCCGCGGTAGGAAGCAACCGTTCCAACCCCATCCTCAAACGCGGTTTCGCCGTTGATCATCACCCGGGTGTTGCGCGTTCCGAAGCGGGGAACAGCAACCTGAGCGACTGTGTCCTCCGGAGAGGTCAGCTGCATGGTCAGGCTGTCATCCGACGCGGAAATCTCCAGGCCGATTGTCCCTTTGACCGATGGAACCTCCACACAGACAGAATGCAGCCCGCACAGGTTGGGTGTGACGCGGTAGGTGTCGTAACCCGGTGTGGTCGGGTACACGCCCGCAACATACTTGTTGAGCAGGGTGAGCGGGCCGCCCGACCAGGCGTGGTTTTTGGTGCCAACGCCGCTGAAATCCTCCCAAAGAGTGGAATTTTCACTCTCGACAAGGACGGCATAGCGCTGCTTCATCCGCTCCATCGCCTGCTCGGGATAGCCCATCACAAACAGGGATTCAAGGACATAGCCCTCCATGTAGGGGGTCGCCTGTTGGACGTTGCGGAGCACTTCGCTGATTTGCGGGTAGTGGGCGGGGTCGGCGAGGCCGGAGAGTACGGCGAGTGCATTGGCGCGGTCGTCGTTAAGACTGCCGCTGCGGTAACCGTCCCCTTTCCAGAACAGCGTTTCAAAGGTGTTGCTGATCCCCTCCATCTTTTCGGTGAACCAGGGGATATCCTCCTCGTGCCCAGTCATCTGTGCCATCTCGACGGCTGCTTTGAGCGCCATGTAGTACCAGCAGGTGCCGTTGACCGCGTTGTCGATGCCGGAGCCGTGGTCGTACCACTCCCAGCCGCCGTGCCGGTTGATGAGGGAACCGTCCTCATTGAAGGTCCACAGTTTGAGGTAATTGCGCACCGGCTCATAGGTGAGCTCAAAAATAGAGGCATCGCCGGTGAACTGGTAATACTGCATCACCGTGCCCTCGGTGCTGATCGCATTGAGGGACTGGGAGGGAAGCTCGTCCCAGTGGACGCCCGGCACGTTTCCGACGATCACGTCGCCTTTGCGGTTGCGGATAAAGTTGTCGATTGATTTGCGAAGGAATACCGCGCCGCTCGAATCGAGCGCATAGAACACCTGCGGTGCCTGAGAGCTCACGTCGCCGATCCACTGGCCGCGCTCCCGATCAGGGCAGTCCATGAAGTTGTCCCGCATACAGGCATAGAGGGTGCGCTGTGCCTTTTGGGCGAGGGTGTTGTAGAAGGAATCGTCTGTCTCAATCACTGGGACGAGTTCGACATCGCATCCCGACTCGCGGTAGCCAAGCTCGAGAATCTCCACATCCTCTGGAATGGTGTAGATGATCTGTTCGGCAAACATCCAGTCGAGCGCCTCAAACTCCTGCACCCCTTCTTTTGTCGTGTATTCGGTGCGGTGCCCGCGGTAGAGGTTGTGCCCGTCCCCCGGGCCTCCAGTCGTCGCGTAACGGTCGCTGCGCACGTCGATCACCGTCCCGGCGGGCGCGTTGACTTTGAAGTAGGGGGTTACCTGCGCCCCATAGGGGAGGTTCATGACCACTTTGTCCCCGTCGCGCAGGATTTCGTTGGTGTAGCTGAGGATGCCACTGTACTTCCACTGGGGAATTGGGCGCTTCTCGAGCTGTCCCCACGGCTGGGAGCCGACGGTTCCCTTGAGTACGGGGGCGCCCCAGTCAGAGGTGTCAAACCCAGGCTGCGTCCAATCCTCTGCAAAATCCTTGCGCGCGTCAAAGCCGATGTTGTAGCCGCCGTAGAGGTAGGCGGGCTGTTCCCCCGTCGTTCCCCCATAGGCGGGGTGCAGCTGCATCTTCCAACTCGCATCGCTGTTAATCCGTTCCCCGTCAAGGTCAGCGCTGAACAGCAGTCCGCCACCGCCCGAGTCGACGTTGTTGCGGCCCTGGTTGCCCCAATACCAGACGAGAACGGCGATGTCATTCTCCCCCTCCTTGAGGTAACTGGCGATATCCACTGCGTCGTAATAGCCCTTGCTCGCTTCTGGCCCGCGGTTGAGCCCGCCCTCAAATACAGCGAGCTGTCCGTTGACCCAGAGGTAGTATTTGGAGTCGACCGCAATGCTTGCAACTGCGCTCTCGGGCAGCTGGTCAAGTGAAAAGGTCTTTTTAAAGCACATCCAGGTGTTGGCCGGGCCTGTAGCCGACTGCCACATCCACTGGGCGTCGTCAAACGCAGCGTCCTTGGCAGGGGGCTCCGGCTCCCCGTCAGGGCTGGGCGCACAGGTGAACGCTTCGATTTCACTGACGCGGGAAAAATCCCCGCCGCCGGTGATTATCAGCCGGATTTTAGTGGTGGTCACCGGCTCAAAGGTGAACTGGTTCCACACGTGGTTGTTGTTTTCTGTCTGAGTGCCCGGGATGGTGACCCAGCTTCCCCCGTCGTCGTACTGCAACTCAAAGTTGCGAATTCCGTACAGGGTAAAGGTGGTGTTCAGGTCGGGCATCGAAGCACCGACGTCGTCCCCCACGGTGAAAACATTGATGGTGTCGATTATCTCCCGGCGCGGGAAGGTGATTTCAACCCAGTCGGGATAGGTATTTGCGGTGTTGTCGTTCCAAAACAGTCCGGTGTTGCGCACCCCGTCAATGGTGTTGACCGGTTGGAAGCTCAGAGGATTGCTGTCGGGCGGGTGGGACGAAGAGGTAGACGCAGATGCTCCCCCCGAAGCGAGCGCGGCGTTGCGCGGTTGATAAGGTTCCCCCTGCGCGGAAATCGTCAGCCCTGTCAACACCGACAGAGCGAGCAGCAGCGCAAGAACTGCGGATAGTGATCGTTTTAACACTTCATTTCCCCCTTTGATTTGCGTCATTTCGTTGACTTCTTCTTGAATTTGTTTTCTCTCCTCCCATCAAGGTAGTATTTGGAAACGGACAGCAGGGCAGGCTGTGCACCCATAGGTCCGTCGATCCAGCTTCAATTGTGCTCTTTTGCTGATTTTAAATAAAACTTACCATTTTTTTATTATAAAATGACGGAGTTTAAAAAGCAATAGAAGATCTTGCCCGGTTCATACAAAAATATTGCTCAAGGTGGCCATGAATCCTTTGATTTGGCGTTTTCCTCACTTTTCATAAATAACTGAGCTCTTGTCCTGGTCCTAGCCGCAGCAGCCCGGATTCTAGAGCTCTTTTGTGCGAGCCGGTTTCCTTTGGCTCTACATTGGACGTGCAGCAAGCTCTTCCCTGTTTCGATACGCCAGCGGTCTGGACAAGCACGTGATTTACCGGCAAGTTGAGACTTCTCCCCTCGGATGAAAAGAATCCAGTCTGCTATTGCGGTTTGTTTTATTCATGCCACAAAAACCCCCAACCGCATCTCTTCTGACGGTTGGGGGCTTTGTCTCTCATTTGATTCGATCGTAAGGCATTGGAATGTTCTCAGCTGGCCGCTTTGGCAAGTCTGTAACATCCCTGCCTGGCTTGTGTGAATCGGGGGATGATTCTACCGTTTCTTTTTGCTCAGGAAAAATCCCGCGCCTGCGAGTGTGAGGACGATGACCGCTGCAATCGGGATCGCTTCGCCTGTCTTGGCGTTGCCGCTTTGGGTAGTCGCCTCTTTGTCGCCCTGCACAGCAGGCTGTTGTGTGCTCAACTCAGTTCTCTCAAGGTTCCCAATTGCTTCGGTGAGCGCACTTGCTGCGTCATCCACCTCCTGCTGGGTTGCATCCGAGTTGTCGTACACAGTCTTTGCCGCATCGCTTGCCGCATGGAACGCCGTAACGCTCTCTGTGGTGTAGGCTGTCAGGTCACGGCTCGCCGCATCAGCAAGCACCTGTTTGAGAACCGACTTGTCCGCTCTGTAGCGCAGGTCCAGCATCGCCTGCAGCAGACTGCTCTCCGCCTCTGTCACTTCGCCCTGCATCGCGTCGCCGTCGCTGTAGGTCTCCTTTGCCGCCTCAAGCGCTGTGGTAAACGGCTGCGCTGTCGCCGGGGTGTAGCGATCGATGATCTGAGCAAATTCTTCTGCCGTTTCGATGAGCTGTCCAAGGGCGGTCTTGTCCCCGCGGACAAACCCGAGCTTGTGGATTTCGGTCATGAGAATCTGCCAAGCGCTGTCGATCTGTTGCTGGGTTGCCGCGCGGTTTGCGCTGATTTCCCGGGCGTTTTCAAGCGCCGCGGTAAAGGAGGCCTGCACCGTCTCGATGACGTTGTCAAAGGAGGGATCGGCGTACTGCCCCTCTGCGTAGGCGAGCACCTTGTTGAGGATCGTCTTGTCTGTATCCGACGTGGTCACCGCAACCTTAGCGTAGGCGGTCAGGCCGGCGGCTCCCACCATTCCATAATCCGCGGTTGCCGGACTACCCAGCCATCCGCTGTAGCCCACCTGCTTCATCCGGTTGAGTAGGCTGCTGGTCACCCGGACTTCAAGGGTGTTCTCCCCTGCTCTGACCGCCTCTGAGAGGTCGGCGGTACAGCTGTCCATGTTCACAGCCACTTTTTGGCCGTTGACAAAGACCGCCGCAGTGGCGCCACTGAACGAATCCGCCCAGAAGGTGAGGGCGTTTTTCTCACCACTCCAGTTGTCCGGAAGGGTAAAGGTGGTGGTGTAGCTGCCGACGCCCGAGACGTTCTCCCCGACTCCCTCGATGTCTTTCCAGGGGATCAGAGCGGTGTTGCCGACGTTGATGTCCACCTTGTTGGTTTCATAGGTCACTTCACTCGTGGTGTAACCGAGCCCGCGGTCCTCGGTGCGGGTTACCTTGTCGCCGGGCTGCCAGTCCTGTACGACGAGACTCCAGTTGTTGAGCAAAATATCTGCGGGCGCGTTCACATCCGCCGCAAAAATGCTCCCGTCGCTCAAGGTCGCCTCCACTCTGCCGCTGTCGGGAACATAAAGCAGGGTTTGACCGTTTTCCACCGTCACCTTTTCGATGTTTTCCTTTGCCACAACGGTGGTATCCGACTTGTCGTTGGGGTCGAGCGCAAAGACCATTATATCGCCGGGGGCGAGGTCAACGCTGAGGATGGTCCTGCCGTCCCGGTATGTGAAATCGGCAATTTCCTCCGCCTCCCCGGTCCAGGTGTTGAGGAGATAGGGTTTATAGATGCCGTCAAGTGAAATCTGACCCGCATAGTTTTCAGCATCCTGGTACATGTAATTGTAGACATAGAGGTAGCTGGCATCCTCATCCCTGCGCAGCACGCTCAGTAGGTTTTGCTGGTCGCTTTCAACATATTCCGCGCGAGGACGGACGCCGAGGTCGAGCAGTGCCTGATAGGTGTCGGCCTGAGACGCAACAGTCGCGACATTGTCGAGCTCCTTGATCTGCGCCATCACGTCGGCGAGCTCCTCGTCCATGCCATCGTTGTGCCCGGTGGTAATTGCAGCCGCAGCGTTGTCCTTGTAGACTGCGTTGCGGACCTTTTCAGTGCTCGGCCCATCGACAATCACAACCGGAAGGCCATTTTTCGCCCACTGGTAGAGCACCTGCGCGCTCTCGTAGGGCATCTCTTCCTGGTAGACGAGCAGCGCCTGATAGCCGACGCCGTCCGCCTGGACCAGTCCGTTTTCACAGGAAATCTCCCCGTCCTGAAGCAGATAGGGTGAGAAATAGTCATAGGTATAGCCCGCGTCCTGCAGGCTCATGTCGGTCCAGTAAAAGGCGCGGTGTTCCCGCAGGGCGTTGTTTGCGTAGTCAAAGCCCTGGAAGCACTGCAGGCAGTTAAAGTAGTAGTCGTTTCGCAGGATGCCTAGATCCATCTGAGGCACGCCCTGGCGAAGCACCTTCTGAGTCCGCGCGAGGTGAGCGTTTAAGTCGGCGTAGTCAATCGAGTTGGGCTGGCGTCTGTTGAAGCGGTCGGAGAAAATAGCCTGCATTCCCTCGTATCCCGGCCATTTACAGTTCTGCTCCGGACCGTAGGCCGCTGAATACCCGTGGACGACGGTTCTCTGAATGCCGGAGGCGAACTGTGTGTAGAAAACCTGGCGCCAAAAGCTGTTGTCTTTGGTGTAGTTGGCGCCGAGCAGCGCGCCGGTTTCGGACGAAAAGGTCTTGCCGTAGAGATGCGCCGCTCCCGATTGGTTGCGAAAAGAGTCAATTTCGGAGCGCATTTCCCACGCCTCGGTCTCGACGTAATCCACGCTCTTGACAGATTGGGACATCTCAAACATCTGGCCGTAGGCGTTTTCTGCACGCAGCGTCATGCCAAAGCTGTGCAGCCACTCGGTGAGCACGTCGAGGCACTCCTCCTGGTAGAGCTCGGTGTTGGTCTGATACACGTCGTTGAGCACCTTTTCACAGAGCTCCTCGTTGTCCTGCATTCCATAGATGTAGTTGCGTTCGGTGTGGACCGCAAAGCCGGGCAGGATGATCACCGGCAGATAGGGGGTGAGATCGTAGCCGCGGCGCGCCTCAAATTCCTCAAGGTAATCGGCGCACCAGAGGTTTCCAGTGGTATTTTTGCCGTGGGGGCTGAGCTCGAGTGAGTCCATGTAGAACTGGACGTCCCCATTTTCAGCGATCATCTCTTTGAGGGAGTCGTCGAGCACCTGCTCGTCCCAGTATTCAATGAGCGCGTTGGCTCCCTCTTTGGAGAGGTAGTTGATGGTGTAGGCGACGCCGGTTGACGCGGGCTTGTAGGTTTCGCTCGTACCGTACTGCCAAAAGGCGAACAGGGTGTATACCCCGTCGTCCGGCGCAGTGTAATCGATGCTCCAGCTCCCGTCGTCCTGTTGGACTGCGAGAGAGGTCACATCCCGCATCGACTCCACCTCCAGGTTGGTGAACCCCGATTCAGTCACGCTGCCAGTCCTGGCAACTGTGGCGCGGACAAATGTCGCTTTGGTCGCGCTGCCCGGAAGCTCAGGGACAGGCAGGCTACCGCTAAAGCGTTCCCCCGCTTCCAGATTGATTGTCTGATAGCCGAGCTCCTGGGAGGCCATTTCCTCATCCGGGGTGATGGTGGTGAGGTTGGCAGACGCCCAGTTGGTGCCGCCGGTGAAGCTGACTCCCATGCCGAGCTTGGTGCACTCCTCCACTATGAGGTGGGAATCGTGTACCCATTCCTCCGATGCCCAGGCGTACCGGGCGTCATTGAGGTACTGCGATTCATCCAAGGTGACGAATTCCACCGCACCGAACCCACTGTCATACAGCTCGTGGATCGACTCGATGAGCGTCTCATCGGTGTGGGAGCCCTCTGCAAGCCACCAACGGGCTTCTGGGCGGTACTCCATTTCAGGGGTTTTAAACCGACTGTTCATCTTTTGGGCAAAGGTCTCCCCCGCACCGTTTGCGGCGCTCGCCGGAATCACCGAGGACACAGCTGTGGCGGATGCCATCGACAGGCAGAGCGCGATTGCAAGCAGTTTGCTGATTCGCTTGTTTTTCAAAAATACTCCTCCTTCTCAGAAGGCTGTTCAAGTCTGTCAGGAAGCGATCAACGTGACGAGAAAGAGAAAAAAGCATGCAGATTTTTCATTTGCATCGTTTTTAACCAGTCTTTTTTCAACTCACTGGAATTCGTTGAAACGTTCCAAAACAGACACCTAGACAGTTTAGACAACTTTCCAGTAGACAGCCCTCATAATTTGACCTTATTGTACCATGACAGCATTCTTCTGGCGATGTCGACAGAATGCAAACTATGTGTCGAAATCAAACACACCGCTTTTCACGCCGATTCTTTTTTGATATAATAAAGTCACCGAATGGGAGGAGGGATCAGATGGATCTTCAAGAATTGTACGACAGACACCAGGTGTTCATGAACGAGCTCTTGACAAAAGCTGAGGGCAGAAAAATAAAAGCAGGTCGGAATCTGGAAAAAGAGGATGCCTATCTGAGGGCGTTTCAAAACCGGGATTTCGCAGTCTCAATGCACACCAATACCTTTCAGAATCCCCCACACCGGCACGAGTTTTTTGAACTGGTCTATGTGCACCGTGGGTCCTGCACCAACTTTGTAGACTCTGCGGAGATTTGCATGAAACAGGGGGATATCTGCCTGCTCAACACCAATGCTGAGCACACCCTGAAACTGGACAATATTGAGCGGGACACAATCTTCAATCTGTTGATCCGCCGCTCCATGATGGACCGGTTCGACTTTAAGGTCTTTTCCTCCGAGGACTTTGTGGCAAATTTTTTTCTCAAATCAATCCAAAAACAGAGGGAGGAAAAAAACTATCTTCTCTTTCCACAGTCAGAGGAGACTGCAGAACAGATTTCCCTCTTTCAAAAGATCATTCAGGAGTTTTACGACGACAAATGCTACAAGGAGACAAAGATCTCCCATCTGTTTGACTGCCTGATGATCGAGCTAGTCCGTTCGTATAAAGTGGAAATCGACGTCCGCTATCCCGGTTCGGGCGAAAACCAGAAATTTTCCGACCTGGTCAAATACATTGGGGAAAACAGCGATTCGGTGACTCTGGAGTCGCTTGCGCGGCAGTTCAACTACCACCCTCAATCCCTCTCCCGCATCATCAAACAGCAGACGGGGAGCAGCTTTCAAAAATTCTTTACCGACATTCGGCTGGAACAGGCCGCCCGCCTGCTCTGTGAAAGCAGCGAACCTGTGGCCGAAATTATCCGGAAGGTCGGTTACTCCAACCGCACCTGGTTCAACAAGATGTTCCAGCAAAAATTCGGGGTATCTCCCGGAGAGTACCGGAAAAAAGCCCGGATTTTTACAGCTCTCTGACCGGGACTCCCCCAGTCAACCCGGTATCCGCGGACAACTGATTCCACCGACAATCAGCATGTTGCATTTTCCGGCGTGAACACTGCATGAACCCAAATGGAGAATCTGAAAAGGGCTGTCCTAAGGATATATCTATTTGGCGGAGACCTCCGGCCAATAGACCGGTGATGCTCAGGCAACACTTCCCTTGTGCTGGTCATTCACCCAGCTTGAGAAGCAGAGTGCACAGACAGCAAATGTCTTTTTCTCTGTTTATAATAAGCCCCTTTCAAATTATCTTTTGTGAAAAAGCCGATGCATAAGCTCACGGCAGAGTTCGGCTATTCCAGGCTCAGCATGAGCAGACTAGTTTCTGAAATCGGTATAATTCCAAACAGAAAACAAAACCGCGCGAGGAGTACAACGCCTGAATCTATAGTAGTATGCACAAGCAGAGGGATGCATCCTGTCATCCCACTGCATGTCCCACGTCCCATAAATGGGTGTCTCATTGCTGTCACTAATCGAGTGCTTTTGGCAGGGTGTTTTCCTGCAGGATACTTGACACGAAAGCCCATTTTCCCCTTCAGGTAGAAAAACAAAGCAACAAATCATAATTTCCTGTAAATGTGTGGTATGCCCGCCAATTATCAGTTGCACTCCGCAAGGATCACCGAATAAACAGCATGACACGCACAGTAACCCGTAAACAAGTCAAATGCGCTTTTCAAGGCAACCGATATCGATTCAGGTTGCTCTCTCTTCTGCTTTTGCTTTGTATTATCTCCCTTGGCAAGCGTTTCGTTTTCTCTCCGCCGCCAAGCAGAGCCAAGGGCGTTCTTGTTATACGTGCTACAGTATCGACGGTCATTTATGGGCAATCAGCGGCACGAATCTCCTCGCATGGGTTCGGTCTGGCTGCTGCGTGAGGCTATTCCTTGCTACTCGTAATTGGATTTAGATTCTCATCGTCTCAGATCCCCTGACAACTGGGGACTGCACATGCACTTGTTCCTGGCGTGTCCCTTTTCAATTACCTTTTCCTTTTGCACAGTGTTTTCACAATCCTCCGTTCTCTTATCGCTTCTCTCAGATCAATAGTTTCTACCTTGTTTGCGTTCTGCTGTTCCTATTGGCTGCCCTACTTATAGCATCGTTATTCCCCTTCCTTGAAACCACTCGCTCAATGAGAGGTTTTCGTTATAGAAAAAACTCCTGCTGAAAAACAGCAGGAGTTTTTTATCGTACCCATCATTTCGCTTGTTGCTTGAAAAATGTCATACTCAGCTGACAAAAACCCTCTTGATTGGAGAGGACAGCGGGGTGTCCCCCGTATCAAACAGATACCTCTGACCGTGTCCAATTTTGGCGATCAGCTCTAGATAGACGGTTTCAAAGAATTCTCTTCCATAGGCCAGTCCAAACTCGTCCTCCCTGTTGGCAGTGAGCAGAATTTCAGTCTTGATGGGTTGCAGTTCTTTGTGAAAGAATACTCCAATCTCCTTTTGATACCTGACAATCGCGCTCGTATCCTGATCGACAACCATCTCCCAGTCATAGCCGTGCATATACTCGTAAAACTGTCGGCCATCTGGCCCTCGTTTGGAGGCTTCCCGGTCGGCTTCAACAGTTGCGGTAAAGGATGGAAGCGGTCGTTCCCCTTCAAAGCTGTCTGCGATGAGTTTGCCGACGAGTTCGGGTGCTTCCAGTGCGACGTTGATACCGACTAGAGCGCCCCCGCTGCTGCCAATGATGTTGACTGATCCGATTTTGGGAGTATGACCAATTATGATTCTTCCGTGACCCACTTTTACTCCTTAGCAGCGCGAAGCCCTTCCTAAATCATAGAAATTTCACTGTACTGTCTGGAGGTTTCAGTGTCCGCAGGCGTTTTCACGAAAAGCCCATACAATCCGTTTTCTATTTGACCAGTCTGGGGCGTATCGGACCGCTAGAAAGAGAGACCGTCGTTTCATTCACTCGGAAACACCAAATCAGTACAGACTTGGCCAGACGGGTACACCGGTTTGTTCTGCAGCCCCGGTGTGCCAAACCTTACGGAAGGAACAACGTCATCTCTTTTTCTTGAGGGAGTACGCCGCGGCCCCTGCCAGAAGTGTGATTGCAGCGAGCAGGGATATCGGCGCCACATCTCCGGTTTTAGCGTTGCCGCCCCGGCTGGTCTGGACAGAATCGCCCTGTACCGTTGTCACAGCCGGTTCGAGGCCGTCGAGAGCAGCGCTCAGATCGTCAACCGCGCGGTCGACTTCGTCCTGTGTCGCATCGGGATTATCGTTGACCGCCTGCGCGTTCTCAGTTGCCGCCTGGAAAGCCGCGACGCTTTGCGCGGTGTACGCCGCAGTGTCAATACCTGCCGCCTTTGCGAGCACTGTTTGCAGGACGCTCTTGTCCGCCCGGTACCGCAGGTTGATCATCGCTTCGATCAAATCAGAGGATGCGGCGTCGACATCCTCCTGCATGGCATTCCCGCTCACGAGGACGGCCTCGGCGCTTTCCAAGGCGGTGAGGAATTCCGCCTGGCCCGCTTCTACATATTTGTCGAGCTGTCCTGCGATTTCGCGTGCCGCTTGGACCAGGGTTTCCAGAGAGGATTTCTCTCCCTGCACAAATCCGAGCTTGTGAATTTCTTTCATCAGCGCCTGCCATGCGCTGTCCACCTGGGACTGCTCTGCAGACGTGTCAGACGCAACCGACCGGGCGTGTTCCAGCGCCTGGGTAAAGGATGTCTGCACATCTGTGATAACATTTTTGAATTCATCCGAGGCGTACGCATTCTCTGCATAAGAAATGACGGTGTGCAGAATCGATTTGTCCGCCTGTTCCGGAACTGGCGGCTCGGTGGATTCATCGACAATGAAAAGGGACTGGACTGGGTCAAAATGCATTGTGACGTTGGTCACCTCGACGCCGTCCACCGTCGTGTGGGTGTAAGCGGGGGTAAAGCTGCTGCCGTCCATCGGGTTCCACACCGACGGGGTGATGTTGCCGCGCAGCTGGATGGTGGTGTCAACCGCCGTGTCGGAGGAGTTGCCGATGAAGTAGATATCGGTGTCCTCTACAACCTTGTGAATGTACTGGAAATTGCCGCCTGAGAGGTTTTCGATCGGGGGAATCTCGACGTCGTAGACGCTGAACGCGTCGTCGAGTGTCTCTTCCAACCGCGCCACTGCGCCTTTTCTGAGGAAATAGGCTTTGCCGCCGTTGTCGTTCTGGTTGGCGTTGTCGGTAGCCCGTTTGTCGAGTGCGAGGTTTTCGCTGTCGTTGTAATACACTTCAAATTCTTCAATAGAGGGGCTATCGGCAGTCACTTTGTTCACATAGAGGCGGAGCTTGGTGGTGGTGACCTCCTCAAAGGTGTTTTCTTTTTTGGAGCCGACCGAATCGCCGCGCGCGCAGGTCTGCCAGTTTGCGCCGTCCCAATACTGGATTTCATAGTCAGTGATGCGCAGATGCGGCACATTTTCGGTGAGGCCGGTGCGGTTGACGGTGGTGGGTTTTCCAAAGTCCACCTCCAGCCACTGGTTGCCGCCCGACTGCGACGCGGCGTTCCACCGGCTGCCGTCCCCGATAAAGCCGTCAAACGCCATCTCCGCAGAGTAAGATTCATTGAAAATCGACGAGGCGCTGTATTTGATGTCATACTCCTGTTCAGGCTGGGTTGGGTCAACGCCGAAAATCTGCTTGACGATCTCGACGACTTCCGCATCCTTTCCAGGTTCTGCGGACTGATAGGGGAGCTGGGTGGTCGCGATGACCTTGCCGCCGCCCTCGTAAAATTCCTTGATTTTCTGCATGTTGGACAGGCTCACCGTCTTGGCGCCCGGCAGGATCATAACTTTATACTGCTCAAAATTCGTCTCGTTGTTGAGTCTGATTTCATTGCCCTCTACAGTGCAGCGCTCGTCGAGCACCTCGGGGTGGAGGTAGGTGAAGTCCTTACGCAGATTGCGGGAAAGCTGCTCCCCGATCTGCATGTAGTCAAAGTGGGAATCGTTGTGCTGGCCGCCGTCCATCTGGTAGCTCGCGTTGAGGTCGTAGATGGGGTAGAGCATCCCGATGTCCGCCACGTGCCGACCGGACTGCAGGACGGTGTTGAGGCGTCCGATGTAGTCGTTGTATTTCGGCAGCTCCGCCGCATACTGCGGGTTGCGGTAGGAGAGCTCGGGCTGGAAGGTGACGTCCACCGGGTTGTCGTCGTACCACACAGCGTGGGGGAGGATATGGTTGATGCCCTTGGTGTACTCATCCATCGCGATTTTGTAGAGGTAATTGACCGGCATGTTGTTGATTGCGCCGTAGGACTCGCTCATGACGAGAGATTTGTCCCAGTTGTTCGCCGAGGAGGAGATGATTTTGTACGCCTCCTGGGTGTAGCCGTAGTAGCCGATGACGTCCACTCCGGGAACTTCCTGGTATTTAAACACCTTCATCAGGTCGCCGTGGATGCTCGTCGGATTTACGACTTCCTCATAAATCATGTGTCCCTGCAACTTGATGTTGTGGGCACGGCACCAGTCGTCCATCTGACCAATGTAGTTTTTGGCGAACATCTCGGTGCGCATCCCGTGCAGCGCAGTGCGGGCGGAAGCGGTATCCTCCCCGATGTCCATGAACAGGGCGGGATAGAGCAGAACGGGGCTGTAGCCGTTCGCCTTTTCAAATTCCTCGTTAAAGCTGGGAGTCCAGGTACGGGAACCGGTGATATACATGAAAGCCGGCTCGTCGTAAAACGCGGTGTCAATCGTGGTGCCGAAGTACTCGGGGAAGCGGTTGTAGTACTCCTGGTGGGTGATCGTGATGAAGTTGCTGACCGCCTGCGGGTCGAGGTAGTCGAGGTGATTGGAGTTGTCCGAAACGGTGACAAATCCCATCACCTTCCAGTTGCCCTCCGGAACGTCGTAGTTGAGTTTGTTGACTTTCTCAATCACATCTTTGGGAATTTCAACCTGCTCGTTCCCCGAGAAGAGCTGGAACTCCCCGATCGTGACCGAATCGGGGCCGAAGTCCCCGAGCGTCAGGCGGACGCGATCGGTGGTCACGGCGTCAAAGCTGTGGGTCTGTTCCGCCCCGAGTTCTCCACCTGTGACGACGGACACCCAGTCGGTCCCATTGAAATAATCGACGCTGTAGCGCTTGACGCGCTGGAGAACCGCGATATCCGACTGATGGATGTAGGCCTTGTCAAAGGTGACCGGCTGAGTAAAGTGGATTTCGACGTATTGGTCCCCTGGGGTAGTCGAAAGCGAGTTCCAGCGGGAAGTTTTGTCGCCGTCAAAGAGTTTGGAAACATCGTAACCCGGTTCCAGATTGTAGGTGCTCGACGCCTTGATACCGGCCGGATCAAGTGCGCTCTGGTCGACAAAGCCGTCCGAAATATCGATGCGCTCAAAGGTATCCATGTTCATCGCGACGCCCGCCATGAAAGCGCCTTCCGGCAGATTGAGCGCTCCGGAGGAGCCATCCGTCACATCCTCGGAAACCATGTCAATGCGTTTGGCAGTCGATTCGGGATACCTTGCGGCGAGCAGTCCCCCGGCCGGGCCGCTTGGAAATCCGTTTTCGTCATACAGGCACATCTTGAGTCCGAGCTCCTCTGCCTTTTCAAGGACCGCCCCATAAAACCGGAAATAATCCTCACTCATGTAGTCGTTTTGCCACTCGGGAAGGATGCCAAATCCCCCGTAACCGCTCTCCTTAGCCGAGTGTTCCATGATTTCAAGAACCTTGTCCACATCCATTTCAGAGATGTTTTTGTTCCAAAACCACAGCGGGATGGATTTTTTCTCCTGGGGAGGCTGCTGGAACTCAGTCTTCATCTGTTGCAGGGATGAGGGCTGCTGCGCGGCAGTAGCTGTCATCAGACTGGAGGTCAGCATCGCAGCTGCCAACAGGGCAGCCATTGCTTTGGAAAAGATTTTTTTCATTTTCTTCACTCCTCGTTCTCACCGTTTCCACACAAGATTTTGTATCTTGTCTACAAAAATATGCTTTAAACAAAGCAGAATCTGTCAGTTCTATTTTAGCAAACGCACACAATAGGATCAATAGTGGAAATTGCTCAATAAATAGGAAAATATTGCTTTCAAATGCACAAAAACTGCTGCATCTATGACAGGATGCGGCCTCGCGCTGCGTTGGCAGAACTGGCTCTCAAAGCCAAAAACGTCTCTGCCCATCTGCGGTTGCGCTGCTTTTGACAGTAAATTTTGTTGCTGACTGGTTTGTGATGAATTGGCGTGTCTGATGTAGTCTCTCCCTCTCAGGAACTGCAAACGCTGCCATCTATTCATCACAAAGGTGAAATTAATCCGCCAACCGAATTCTCTGAAACAGGCTACAAAACATTTCAGCGCGTCCGAATCCAGCTGCGCTTTGTGACAGCGCAGATCTGCCAAGGCGCGCCAGTCAGCAATGCTGCCTGCTCCCCCGCAGAATAATTCCGCACTCGATTTCCATAGACATAAGCAGCAGGGAGAAGATCCCACCGAAATCTGAAAAAGCATGCAATTCCCGAAATTCAACAACAAACAGTTCGGCAGTCCTTTCAGACGATCCCCATTTCGTCCAGGTATGAGCACTTTTCAGCCATCGCGCAGTACTGAAAAGCAGCACAGCGGAAGACCGGAACAAAGTCCGGACTTCCGCTGTGCAGAATATAGAAAAAAGAGAGAATGTGTTTTATCGGCGCTTTCTGCGCAACAGGAGGGCTCCCGCTCCGGCGAGAATCGCTGCTGCCGCGACCGGTCCCGCTTCCCCGGTTTTGGGCGAGCGGTTTGCAGCGGACTGTGCAGCCTCTCCGGCAACAGGCAGCAACTGCAGGGAACGGATGGCGCTGTCAAGCGCCTCTGCCGCAGCATCTACCTCGCGCTGCTGCGCGTCGAGATCAGCTGCGATTTGTTCTGCGCCGTTGCGCGCAGCGCGGAAGAGTTCAAGCGACTCCGCGGTGTAGACTGTGAGGTCCAGCTTGTCTGCACGGTCTAAAAGTTCGTTGAGCAGTGTTTTATCCGCGCGGTAGCGGAGGCCGAGCATCGCGTCGAGCAATGCGGATGCAGCCGCATCCACCTCCTGCTGCATGGCGTTTCCATCGGCTAGAATTCGCTGCGCCTCCTCAAGCGCCGGAGAAAACGGCTGGACAGAGGAGGGGGTATAGCGGTCGAGATGGGCAGAGAACTCCTCCGCCGCCTCGATGAGCAGGGCTAAGGCTGATTTGTCCCCCTGTACAAATCCGAGCTTGTGAATTTCCCGCATCAGGTTCATCCAGGCCGCGTCGATCTCGCTCTGATCAGCGACTTCGTCCTCTGCGACAGTGACTGCGGCATCCAGAGCAGCCAGGAAGGTGGCCTGCACCTGCTCAATCACCTTGCTGAACGCGGGGTCTTCCGCCTGCTCCTGTGCGTAGGCGATGACCTTGTTGAGGATCGTCTTATCGGTGTTCAACTCCATTCGGGTGAATTCCGCCGAGAGGGTAATATTGCCACGGACATCATCCATCCGATATGTATTTCCCTCCGCTTGAACGGATTCCCCGTTGATGATCCAGCTGGAAAGCTGATAGCCTTTGTTCGGGACAGCGGAAAAGAGCAGGCTGTCCCCTTCAAGGAAGATATCGCGGTCAACCGACACGGTTCCATGCTGCGGTTGCTGGACAATGACTTCGTATTCTGGTGCGTATGGGACAAACTGAGTGTTATACAGCTCAATTTCTGCGAGCTGAACCCCCACGACGCCTGCTCCCGAACCGGGCAGGGTGCGCAGATCGGTGCAACGGAACCGGAAATAGCGTGCGGTGACCGGCTCGCTGAGGTTGAAGGTAAGCGGGTCGTTGGTGGTGACTTCGGGGCAGTCGGTCCCCTCGTAGAGCACCTCCCAATCGGTCCCATTGTCGGACGCCTCAAGCCAGAATGTCTGGGGGAACGGCTTGACCGGATAGTCCTGGCGGGGATACAGCACGATCTGGTCAAATGCCTGCGCACCGTTGAGGTCGAGCTGGGCCCACACCATCAGCTTGGGATCGGTGTTGGTGTTGCTGCTCGTCCAGCCACCGGAGGCAATCTGCCCGTCGGTCAGTCTGCTCACTCCCCACGCAGTGTTGTTTTCATAGCTGCTGTTGGCAGTGACAGCCGCGTGAAGGGCGCGGTTGGCCTGTGGATTGTAAATGACGTTTTCCACCGCATCAAGTAGGCGGCGGGTGCAGACCTGCATCTGCTCGCTGGTGTATTCCTCCAGTTTGGAAAGGATATCCTCTCCCTGCGCGATGGCGCGGTTGAGCTCAATTTTCCCGCGTACGATCTTGTCCTGATCCACAAGCTTCGCGTTTTTAAGCGCGTCGGTCAGGGCGAGGAGCGCCTCCTCCTCAGGTGTGAGCGATTCGTCCACGAGGAAAAGGGACTTGTCCGAACCAAGGGTAAACTGCACCTTGGTGACGGTCACACCGTTTTGCTGGGTCACTTCAAACTGGGGACGGGACTTTTCGCCGGTGTGCGGGTCCCAGATCACCGGCGAAATCTCCCCGCGGATCGTGGCCACGCTGCTGATCGGAGCTGTAGAGGTGTTGGCGAGGAAATAGATATCCTGCTCCTGCTGCACTTTGTGGATATAGGTGAAGCGCCCGCCCGGCGCGGAGAGCGCGGGGAAGGAGATGTCAAATACCGTTTCAGTGTCCTCTAAAATGGCCCGGAGATTGGCGTCGGTTGGGGCAAGGGTGTAATAAGCCCGTCCGCCGGCTTGATTGGACTGTTTGTGGAATGTGGTGAAGTCGCTGCCGTCGAGCGGCTGCTTGGTCTCGGGATCCACGCCGAACATCTCCTGCACAATGGCGCGTACCTGCGCGTTTTCTGCCTCAGAGATGCCCTGGAAGGGGAGCTGGGTGGTCGAGATGACGGTGCCGCCTGCGTCGTAAAACGCCTTGATCTTCTGCAGGTTGGAAAGGCTGATCACCTTCATGCCAGGCAGAACAAGGGTGTTGTAGCGTTCGTAGTTGACCTCGTTGTTGAGGTTAAAGGTCTTTGCCTCTGAGTCGACCGAGCATTTTTCGTCAATGACTTCTGGATGAAGGAAGGTGATGTCCTTGCGGATCGACTGAGTCAGGGTGGTGAGCACCGTTTCGTAGTCAGCGTCCGCCGGATTGCAATCCCCCGAATTCATGACAAAGCTCGATTCGAGGTAGTCAATCGGATAGACCACGCCGATGTCCGCGACATGGCGGCCGCCCTGGAGCATCTGGTTGAGCCGGGCGACATAGGTGTTGTAGGGCTGCAGCTCGGCCGCATACTTCTCATTGCGGTAGCTCAACTCGGGGGGATAAAAAACGTTGACCTTGTCGTTGTACCACACCGCGTGTGGTACAATGTAGTTGACGCCCGCCGCAAACTCATCCATTGCCCAGCGGTAGAGATCGCCCACCGGCATGTTTGCGCCCGCCGCACCATAAGTCTCGCTCATGACAAGCGGCTTGTCCCAATTGTAGGCGGCGGAGGTGATGACGCGGGAGATCTGATGGGTGTTGTTGGCGTTTCCAATGTGGTCGACACCTGGAATCGATTGGTATTTAAAGGTGCGCATCAGGTCGCCGCTGATCGAGACGGGGTTGACCGTCTCCTCACTGTAGAGGTGGCCCATGTACTGGATTCCCCTATCGGCGCACCAGTCGTTCATCTGTTTGATAAAGCTGGTGGCGAACATGTCGGAACGGGCGGTGTAAAGCTTGTCCCGCGCCTCCTGGGTGTTGGCGCCAATGTCGTAGAACAGGGCGGGATAGTAGAGCATCGGATTTTCACCGGGATAGCGCTCTTCAAACATCGCGTTGAAGTTGGGCGTCCAGGTGCGGTTGCCCTCGGTGCCCGCCTCCCGAAACTGCTTGAGGGTCGGCTCGTCGTAGAACGACTTGGTAATGGTGGTGCCGAAGTACTCTCCGAACCGCTCGTAAAATTCATCGTAGGTGTAGCCGATATACGCCTTGACCGCGTCGGGGTTGAGGTAGTCCACCCCTTTGTTTCCCTGGATGGCACAGCTGAACACCATGACCTTCCAGTTGCCCTCCCGCTGGGGAATGGTGTAGGAGGGTCCGTCCGGCTTTGTTCCAAATGGGGTCAGCTCGTTGTCCCCATCATACACCTTGATCTCCGCAATGGACGGGGAGGAGGCGGATACTTTTTTGACAACGATTCGCATCCGGGAGGCGGTGACGGAATCAAAGGTGTCGGTGACGCTGTTCCCGATGGTGCCTCCGCTTTTGATCTCGACCCACTGCTTGGCAGCTTCGTCGTAATACTCAATCCCGTAGGAAGTGATGCGGTTGAGCACCGGGTTTTCCTTGTAGGGCTGGATAATCTCCACCTTGTCAAACGACACCGGTTTTGTGAAGTTGAGCTCGACCCATTGGGGCATCGCCTGCCCGCTCGCCGCGTTCCAGCGCGTCTCCTCCTTGCCGTCAACTGCATAGTCCGCCTTGTAGGCGCCTGAGTAAATCGAAGAAGCTGTTGCGGAGGGGGCGGCCGATGCTTCAAATCCGTCGAACGCCGCCTTGACGTCGGAGGAGATGTCCACGATTTCTTTGGTTTCGGTGTTCATCATCACCGCGCCGAGATAGTCGCCCGAAAAAGTGGGGAGAATGACCGCACTGCCGCCGGCTCCCTCGGCTTCCGCCTTGTCGAGGCGTCGGGTGGTGTATTCGGGATGGTCCCGTTTGACGAGTCCGCCCGCCGCTCCCGACGGCCAGCCGTCCTCGTCGTAGAGCGCCACCTTCATGCCGTACTTGGACGCCTCATCCAGCGCCGCCTCGTACATCTCAAAGAATTTTTCGTTTTCAAACACGTAGTTGTCCGCTGTGGAGAGGAAGGCGGGCAGGATGCCAAAGCCGTTGTACCCGCTCTGCTCATACGACTCGCGGACAATTTCCCGCACCCTATCCGCAGACATTGTCTCAATAGCCTCGTTCCAGAACCAGAGCGGGGTGGTCATGTGGTCCTGAGAAGGGTTCTCAAATCCTGGCCAGACCTGGGAGAGAAAGCTGTCTTGCTCATTGGCGGGCGGCGCGTTTGCAGCCCCGGAGACCCCAAAGGGGGCACAGGAAAGGATGATCGAAAAGGACAGAACTGCTGCCAAGAGGGTTTTGCTTCCTTTTTTCATTTTGCTCACTCCATTCATTCTTCAGTGGAAGGCGGACAGGACGTCCCCTGAGTCCTGCCTCTTGCAATTCATTTGCACAGATATTTCTTGAAATCAACAGAAAATATATGCAAATATATTTGTTGTTTTAAGAATAGCATGTCTTTCTGTTGGATACAATCCAAAAAATTGCTCAGTTTATACAAAATAATTGCTATGTGAAATGATTCTTAGTTTTATTTCGTCAAAATATAGGGCTGAAACCGGTACTGATCCTCCCAAAAAAATTTCCATGCGATGGGATAGGGAGCTGATTGATAAACACTTTGACCATTTGCTGTTTGTCAACATTCGCTTAGCTTTGCTGTCGTTCACACTATACTCTGACAGAAAAAGCTCCGCATTCAACCAGAATGCGGAGCTTTTATTGTATATTTTATCCAGTATTTTACCCAATGTATTGGAATAGAACTAGTTTTTCTTTCGGCTCAGCACAAAGGATGCCGCTGCCAGACCCAGCAAAGATACCGCCAGGGCAACCGGGAATGTCTCCCCTGTCTTTGCGCTGCCCCTTCCAGTTGCAGCTGGGTCCCCTTGAACAGCGGCGTTCTGCTCGCTGCTGATGGGCTCGAGAAGCCTCATCGCCTCTTTGAGGCTGTCCGCCGCTGCATTCACCTCCTGCTGGGTGGCTTCGGGGTCACTGAAAACAGCGCTTGCCGCGTCTGCCGCCCGATTGAAGCTGAGGACGCTCTCAGTGGTATACAGTGCAGGATCAACCTCAGTCGCTTCCGCGAGAACCGCCTCTAGGATGGATTTGTCCGCCTTGTAACGCAAGGCAACCATGGCGCCAAGCAGGGTGTTTTCCGCTTGCTCGACCTCCTCCTGCATGGCGTCTCCATCCCCGCTGACCCCTTTTGCCGCTTCGAGTGCCGCAGTAAAGGGCTGTGCAGTTGAGGGGGTGTAGCGGTTGATGTATGCAAGATACCCTTCTGAAATCGCAATCAATTGATCGAGCGAGGTCTTGTCACCCCGCACAAAGCCGAGCTTGTGAATTTCGGTCATCAGGGTTGTCCACGCCTCGTCCACCTGCTGCTGGGTTGCGCTTGGGTCGACGCTGACCGAAGCGGCATGGTTGAGCGCAAGCGTGAAGCTTTCCTGAACTGAGTCAATTGCTTGGTCATATTCGCCGCTGTCTTTGAGCGACTGCGCATAGGCGAGCACCTTATTGAGGATCGTTTTGTCGGCTTCCACAGCTGGCTTTACTTCCAGATTGTCCAGCGCCTGCTGCAATTCCGCGGCCACACCGTCAACCTCCGGCTGGGTTGGCTCGCTGCCGAGCAGGTCGTTTGCTGACTGAAGGGCCTGTTGCAACGCGTCATAGCTCTGCTGGGTGTAAAGTGCGGGATCAATTTGCTCCGCCTCTGCAATCAGACCGAGCAGCGCTGTGATGTCGACACTGAGCCCGCTGACTGCAGTTTGCAGGGCGCTGAGCGCATCACTGACCATCTGCTGGGTGGCCGCGCTGTTTTGCAGGACACTCCCCGCTTCAGCCAGCGCGCGGCGCACTGCATCTGCAGATTCTGTACTGTAGTCTTCCAGGTTAATCTGCGCCGCCTCGTCGTACGTCGTCTGCAAGGCACGCTTGTCCACCGTGAGGAACTGCGGGTTTTCACTGGCACAGTCTACGGTCAGTTTGGCGAGCTGGGGCTCCCAGGCATTGCCTGTCATCGGTCGGAAAGTGATCTTAAAGAACTGCATCCCCTCAGGTATCTGATCAAACTGATAGATGACGCGCACCCAGGAGGAGCTGCCGTCCCGAGTGGCGTTCTGATAGTCGAGCGGGAGATAGGTCTCATTGTCCGATGAAACAGAGAAGGTAAAGTCTTTGGTCCAATCGGAGTTCTTCCCGGTGAAGGTCACCAGGTTGATGGCACGAATGTCATCCGACAGATAATAAACGACCTCTTTTTCCGCGAGCTTAGAGCGGCAGATACGGGTGGTGTCTCCCATAAAGTATTTATCCGCGTTTCCGGTATCGGTGCGGAGGCTGTCCTGGTTGGAGAACATTTTGGAGAAGTCGGCAAACTCGTCGACTGCGGAGACCTGCGGCTCAACCTCCCCCGGTTTTCCAATTGGCTCGGGCGCCGAATAGACCGAGGTGAAAGAATAACTGCCCGAACCCACGCTGTACACGGCAAAGCCGTTGTCCATCCGAAGGAAGTTGACTCCCTCCGCGCTGTCGGCCGAAACGCCGCTTTCAAGGACGGTCGTCGCATCCGCTGCAGGGACATAGACAGTTGCAGTGGTGTTAGCGGGAATGGTGACGTTGAGCTCGTAGGCGTCTCCTTCTCCCCTTGTCCAGCTGGAGGAGAGCTCGCCGCGCACTGTGTGGATGCTCGCCTGAGCGCTGGTGAGTTCGCCCGCCGCATACGGCTTAATCACGCTGGTAGTTTTTCCCCAGCTCTTTAAGCGTACAGCTTTCATTTTCTGAATGGCATAACTCAAGCAAAAACTGTACTTGTAGGTTCCCACCACCTTTCTTAATACAATACAGAGTATAGACCAGTTTTTCTCAAATGTTAATAGCTAGTTATTGTTTTAGATTTCTAATTCTTGATTTCTCTTGATCTTCTCAAATACTATGTGAAAGTTGCAGTTCTATTTTGCTTGTAGCCTTTACTTTTTGTGATGCAGTCAACCGACGCATTTTCTTTACAGCTAAGGTAGTTTTTCTTTCATCCTCATCTCCCCAAACTTTTTTAATCCACTGGCCCTGTCCGTGGGGTTCGAGATATAACAAAACACCGCAATCGTATTGATTGCGGTGTTTTGTTTGTATAAATGATTTTCTCGATTGCTCTATAACCCAGTCAGGTTCTTCAAGTACTAGACGATGCTGATGTCAATTTTCCCTGTTTCCATCGGAGCGCTGCGTTCGCCGTTTGCACCCACACCGTACACCACAAAATAGCGGTTGCTGCCAGCTGTACCGACTTGAAGCTGGAAAGTCCACAGACGGCCTTGTGCATTGGTGACAAAGGAAGCGTTAGGAATAGACATCTTGAGCCCATATTCATTGTACATTTCCAATTTTTCAACATTGGAATTTGTCTGAACAGTCACTGTGAACGGAACGTTGACCTTGCCGGTTGTGGGAATTTCAACTGAAAAAATCTGTGGAGCAGGAAGGGCCTCAAACACAATCTCTGCATCTGTATAGGAATAAACACCATTTTGATTCGCTGCAATCAATTGCAGCTTACGATTTTGCCCAGCGGTACTGACCATAGTGGTTCCGCTCCAGGATACCGTTCCATCCCCGTTGTCAGTCCGAACCAAATCATTGATGGTTATCTGCATCTTGGTTTCATTCAGAAGCTTGATGCTTGTTACACTGCTCGGTGTAGTCGCCTCGACCCTAAAGCTATGCCCTACGGTTACAGTGGTCAGAGTGTTTCCATTTTCATCCACTGCTCTTAGGCTACATCCAGTCAACTCTGTTTCCTGCAGATTTTTAACTTCAATCGAAAAGGTGGCGTCAGTGCGGCTGTAAACCCCGTTTTCATCCGCTGCGATCAGGGTGAAAGTCCGATTTGCACCTGCAGTTCCAACAGAAATTTTCCCCACCCAGGCGGCAGTTCCGTCGCCTCTGTCGTAACGTACAGTGTCCTGAAGATTGATCTGCAGATCATACTCGTTGAGAAGTTTGACGTTTGTCACAGTATCCGGGGTAATAGCCTCAACAAGAAATACTTCGTTTTTGAATACACTCGTCAAGTCTGTGCCATCTTGGGACAACGCTCTCACACTGTAGACCGACTGCTGAGCAATTACGGCCGCAGCAGGTTCCTCTACCGGCTGTGCCGCAGTGGCGCTCACAGCGAATGAGGAAGCTGCAATGGCCCCCACCAAGAGTGCAAAGAATACTTTTTTCATTGTTTTCATTTTCTTCTACTCCTTTTTATTCTATTACCAAAGACTTGCTCATCTTGTACAAACAAGTCCTTAGTTTCCCCAGTGTAAAACAATTTTTCTGCGTTGCCCATGTTACTCATAAGGAAAGGAAGGTTTCCTGCTATATTCTATTGATAGAATACCACTCTCATATAAATTTTTCCATTCGTATATTAAACAGGATAAAATACCATAAATTATATATAATACCTATATTTTTATAATTTTTAACTTATTTTATGGTTATTTACTAAAATTAGATATTTTACGACGATATTCCCAAATCATTTTCTTACCTATACCACAGATTCTATCCTTTTCCGGATGCATTCAGTAAAGTACAGTGGAATTGTCTCAGGTTCTAAAACAGGATCACCCGAATAAAATTGAGTATCAGGAATTCAGGGAAGGTGATTCTATAAGTAAATATGAGATCTATCAAGACATCAAAATCACAAATTTGTATCCAAAAAATCCAGATCAGGATTGGGACGAATTGATTAAAAAGGTTGCTCGGATTGTTTGTTCGCATGAACCTAAAAATCTAAGAAAAGTCGGTGAACTCTAGTTCCGATTACTTTACGATAGAATAGGCATATGATACTTTGCTTTCATATGCCTATTTTTGGGAGGATTTTTGATATGAAAGCGATCTATGCCCGGCAATCAAAAGATAAAAAAGACAGCATTTCGATTGAGACACAAATAGATTATTGCAGGAGAGAGGTTTACGACGAGGACTACGAGGTCTATCAGGACAAGGGGTTTAGCGGAAGCAATACAAACCGTCCTGCTTTTAAGCGACTGCTGGCCGACATCAAAAAGCAAAGGATTTCCCAGGTGGTCATCTATCGCCTCGACCGCATGAGCAGATCCTTGCTCGATTTTGCAAAGCTGATGGAGCTCTTTCAAAAGTATGATGTGAAATTTCTCTCCACTCAAGAAAAGTTCGATACAACCACGCCGATGGGAAATGCCATGCTGAGCATTACAATGGTTTTCGCCCAATTGGAACGAGAAACCCTGCAGTGCCGCATCCGGGACAACTACTATGCCAGAGGGAAAAAGGGAATGTATCTGGGCGGAAAGGCGCCGTTTGGGTACGATAAGGTGGAGACGAGCCTGGACGGAAAGAAAACCTATAAGCTGATTAAAAACGAAACGGATTCTCAGATTGTTGAAGCTATCTTCAATTGGTATGTGAACCAAGGATTGAGCATCAGTGCAATTGGCAGAAAATTGAACGAATTAAACCAATCTCATGATCAAAAGCTGTTTTACGCTGGAAATCTCACCCGGATCATCCGCAACCCGATCTATGTCTCTGCAAACGCCGATATCTTCCACTACTACCAATCCTTTGGGTGCCAAATCACAAATCCAATTGAGGATTTTCAAGGGCAAAACGGCTGCTTCTTATACGGCAAAAACAAGAGCACCTCTGAGGGGAGAACACGTGCAAACATGAGTGAGCACACGCTCTCAATCGGCCTTCACCAAGGGTTTATAGATCCGGATACATTTTTATCTGCCCAATCAAAAATCAACCAATCCAATTCCATATCAAGACTTGGGACAGGAAGCAAAAGCTGGATCAGCGGGCTGATTCGGTGCGGAATCTGCGGGTACCGAATGTCTGTGAAAACAAGTGTGAACAGGGACAAACACACAGGGGAGGTAAAGGCTAATTATCTTTATTTTTGCTGCAACGGCGTGCGGTATGGCGCCCACAAACAACCGCTGCCAAAACACGGAATTGTCGTTAATGCAATTGAAAACGCAGTGGAGCATCAGTTGCTCAAACACGCCGCCTTGAAAAAAGACCTCATACATCAATTTGTTCAGACAAATACGAGAGAACAAAACCAATTAAAAATAGACTTGGAAAAAATAAATGGTGAGATCCACAATGTAGTTGAGGCGATCGCCCAGGGCAACGCGGTGGTACAGTCTTACATGAATGAAAAACTGGAAACACTTGATCAGCAAAAAAAAGAGATTCAAAAACGCTTGATTGAGTTTGAGTCGAGGGACCAATCTGAAAACCATTTCAGCATGGCTGATTTGATCGACCAATGGAAAACCTACGAACTCCCAATGAAAAAGAAACTTGCCGCACTGTTCATCAACGAGATTACAATTTTTCATCAAGAGGAAGGGGACAGCATTCAAATTAAGTGGAACTACGATTTTTCAAAACCTGCGATTAGTTTGTGATACCGTGACACTCCCTGAATGTGTTACGACGACGGATAATCCCTGTGAGCTGTTCAAAAAGATCAAGTTTCCCATCAATCAGTTCTTCCCGCCCCGTGGTGAGGATGCTGACCATGAGGACGGGTGCGGATGCTGCAAATAGTCCATTGCTGCACCCCATGGAAAAGGCCCGGTGAGCACTTTCGCTTCACCGGGCCTTTTTTGTCCTCTCCATCTGCCTGAGTATACGGCTTTCAACACAGGGGATGGATTCTGTTTCTCCGCATACAGAAATTCCCATCGGAAACAAGCGGTGCGCAATCCCGTCACAGAGCCAACAGGATTTCTACCGGTCACACATTGTCCACTTTATTCGGTCTACCATGAACTCAGCACACATCTTCAGAAACTGGGAGCCACCACACTCCACCCTTTTTCCTAATGCAGAGGAAGTGCAGATAGGCGCACACAGCAAGACTCTGTGCCCGACTGGTCGACAAAGCAGTTGATAAGCAGGTCGGCGGAGCGCGAGGCGGCAAACCCTTCCCCATACTGCCAGTCGTCAATAACATCCAGCCCGAGATAGGACAGGCAGGCCCGGACAAGGTCGTTGGCCTCTTTTCCCTGCAGCATATCCCTGATGTCAGACCATACGTCTGCCTGAATAATTTTTTGTGTGAAGGGGTCGAGTGCAAAGGATCCCTCCAACTGCAGGGGATCCTCCCCTTCACGGTAAAGCAGGGTGTACAGAGAAATGCTGAGGTCGTCTCCATCTTCCCTCTCGGGCAACAGAATAGAAATATTTCCGGTTTCAAATCTGCCGTGTTGCCGGATCTTCTTTGCATAGGCGTGGGTGAACACACCCCGTTGCGCCAGCTGCTCCACCTCCTCCTGAACTACCCGGTCCGCATCGGGAATTTGATGCTGGCCACTGTCAAAAGAGGGGGAGCAGATTTGGTGAATCGAGCGTACCTGCGCCATTTGCGCTACGTTAAAATCAAGTCTGTTCTCATTTTTCTGCCGTTTGTGCGCAGAGGTATACAGGGCGGAATCCTGAAGGTCAAAAAAATACGACGGAGCACAGGCCGAAATAGCAACCACAACAGCGGTCAGAAAAATAAAAATTGGATATTTCCAGTTAGGCATCCTCTTCCACCTCCAAATAAAAACACACCGTTGTCCCCTCCCCCACCTGGCTTTGAAACTTCAGCTGGGTGTGGTGCAGCTCGGCGATCTTTTGACAGATGGCAAGTCCCAAGCCGGAGCCTCCCCCTGCGCGGGAGCGGGATTTGTTCACCATGTAAAACGGTTCGGTGATCCGCTCAATTTCCTCCTCCGGGATGCCGCACCCGCGGTCAGGCACTGTTACACAGTAGCGGTTCCCTTTTTGGACTCCCTTCACTCGTACTGTTCTGTCCCGGTGAGCCGCCTTTTTCGCATTGCCGATAAGGTTGCGCAGCAGGCAGTTGACCAGCACCTCGTCGGCGCGCACCACCGCGGGCTGCGCATCGATTTCTAGCCTAGTTTCACACAAGGAGGGGGCGAGCTGTTTTTGCAACTGGTGAAAAAGCCGGTCGGTTCTGCAGGATGCAGAAGCTTTTGGCCGTACCCCAGCGTTTTGCTTATCAACCCGGTCAGACCGCTGCATTTTCGACATCCCAGAGACAGTGCAACACAGCAGGGCCCGCGCTTTCCCTGGGCGGAAAAGCGCGGGCCCTGCTGGTTTTCAAAGCATAATGATTTTATTTTGCGTATATGTTATACTAAAAGAAATAAGAATCAGAAATGGGGAGAACACCATGCGCGAAGCAGAGAACACTTTTTTTACCGAGATCTTTCCCTTTTGGGAACGGCTGTCTCCCCCCGAGCAAAAACAGATTGCCGACAACGCCCGCCCGGTACGTTACCAAAAGGGGGAACGGGTACACAGCGGTCCGGACGGCTGCACCGGGGTGATTGCGGTGCGCTCCGGCACGCTGCGCGCCTATCTGCTCTCAGAAGAGGGCAAGGAAATTACCCTCTACCGGCTGATTGAGGGGGACGTCTGTCTGCTCTCAGCCGCCTGCATCCTCAAAAACATCTCGTTTGGAATCACGCTCGACGCAGAAACCGATACAGAGATTCTACTGGTCAGCCCGGCTGCCTATGAAGCGGTGAGTCGAACCAATCCAGAGGTGGAAAAATTCATCAGCGACACAGTGGCTGCCCGGTTTTCAGATGCGATGTGGGTGATGGAGCAGATTGTGTTTATGAAGTTTGACCGGCGTCTGGCGATCTTTCTGCTCGATGAGGCCGCACTGGAACAGAGCGACACCATCTCCCTCACCCACGACCAGATCGCGCGGCATCTGGGAACTGCCCGCGAAGTGGTGACCCGGATGCTTAAGTATTTTCAGAGCGAAGGCCTGCTCAGCGTATCACGCGGCGGCATCCGCCTGCTCGATCGCAAAGGGGTCAACGCGATTGCGCAAGCATCTGTTTGATCTGTTCCTTACCGCGGAAGCCGACCGAGCTGTCGACAATTTCCCCGTCCTGCATCACCATTAAGGTGGGGATGCTCATGACATTGAAGGAGGACGCGAGCTCCTGCTGTTCGTCGATGTTGATTTTACACACCTTTGCATCCACCTCGTTGGACACCTGATCCACAATGGGGGAAACCATCCGGCAGGGACCGCACCAGGGCGCCCAGAAGTCGAGCAAAACCGGCTCGCTGCTGCGCAGCACCTCCTTTTCAAAATTTTCCTTTGTGATATGAATAACAGCCATTGTAAGCTCTCCTTTCGTTTGATCTAGTATCATTCTATTCAAAACTGAGGATTTGTTCAGTGACAAAATCACAAAAGCGGCCCGGACGGTGACTTTTCCGTCCGGGCCGCTGTATCAATTGAGAAAATTGCTTTTCGCCTTAAATGGTCCCTCAACTCAAACCCGACTGTTTTTTTACTGCATTTCTTTAAGCGCCTGTAAACCACGGGGATCTAAAAATGGGTGCAGGGTTCGCAAATGCTGCGCCAGTCTATCGCCCCGGCCTGCCTAGGTTGATCACAACCGCCTTGGGCCGGGTCATCGCCTCGATGGAGTATTTGACACCCTGCGTCCCCATGCCGGAGGACTTCACCCCGAGGAAGGGGAAGTGGTCGGGGCCGCGCTCTGTTTTGTTGTTGATCTGCACCGTGCCCACTTCGAGCTTGTTGGCGAGGTCAAACGCCCGGTTGATGTCGCTGGTGAATACCGAGGACTGCAGGCCGTACTCCGAACGGTTGGCGAGCTCGAGCGCCTCCTCGGCGCTGTGCACCCGGATCACCGGGAGAACGGGGCCGAACGGCTCCTCCCAGGCGATGTCCATCTCAGGGGTCACCCGGTCGAGCAGGGTGGGATAGATCAAATTCCCCTCCCGGCGGTTTCCGGTGACGACCTCCGCGCCTTGCTCCAACGCCTCATCGACGAGCGACTGGACAAAGTCCGCCGACTTTTGGTCGATGAGCGGCGTGATGATGGCTCCCTCCCGCGGATCGCCGACTGTGAGCTGCTCGACGCGGGATTTGAGTTTGTAAACGAGGGCGTCCGCCACCGCGTCGAGCACGAGGATGCGTTTGACCGCAGTGCAGCGCTGGCCGGAGTAGGAATACGCGCCCGCCGCGATGTTGTCCGCCGCAAAATCGAGGTCTGCGTCCTCGAGCACAATCGCCGCGTCCTTTCCCCCGAGCTCGAGCAGCATCGGCACCATCCCCGCGATCTGGGCAATGTGCCTGCCGATCCGAGTGCTACCGGTGAAGTTGATGAACTGAATGCCAGGGTGCTGCACAATGTAGTCTCCAATTTCCTCCCCGCGCCCGGTCACTGTGTTGAGGATCCCTTTGGGAAGTCCCGCCTGATTGAGCACCTGGGTCAGATGCAGCGCGCTCACCGCCCCCTGGGTCGGCGGTTTGAGAACGACCGCATTTCCTCCGACCAGAGCGGGCGCAATCTTGGAGACCGACAGGTTGACCGGATAGTTAAACGGGGAGATGGCGAGCACTGTCCCGAGCGGCACCCGGGTGACGTAAGACATTTTGCTGCGCGAGCCGCCGGGAAAATTTTCTCCACTGATCGCCTGCCCTTCCATGCTCTTGCCGATGTCCGCGGTGTAGCGGAGAAAATCAGCGGTGCGCAGCACCTCGGATTCTGCTGATTTGCGGTCTTTGGAAATCTCCATGATGAGGATTTCCGCAATCTCTCCGCACTGCTCCTCGAGCAGGTCGGCCGCCCGGTAGAGGATGTTCGCCCGCTCGTAGACTGGCATCTCCGCCCAGAGAGGCAGGCTCTCCTTAGTGTTCTCCACCGCGCGGTCCACTTCATTCTGGGTCATTGCCTGTACTCGGCCGATCAGCGAACCATCCACAGGGGAGATGATCTCAATCAGCTTTCCCGACTCGGATTCCACCCACTCCCCTCCCAGCAGGTTTTTGTATACTTTATTTTGATCACACAATTTCGTAAACATAAATTCACCAGCCTTTCGGTTTATTTTGCGCCAAAAATTACGCGTGATTCCATTGTATAATAAAATGTTTTCAAAAAGTCCTTGACTCTCCGGCTAGGGGAGACTGCAGAATAAGTGCAGTGGGAGAATGGAGGAAAGAACACCGACGCACTGGAACGGTGAATTCTCAAAATCTCCATGACACTGCGCTACTATGGTGAGATCGGCCTATTCCAGCTCTTCTCTGTGCACGAGAGCAACGGATACCGCCGTGTTTCTGCCCACTGGGGGCAAGGGATGCCTTTTCCACTTCGCTTTGTACAAGATGATATATTTCTACTCCATCTTTTGTAAGGAGGATCTCCTCAACTTTTTTGTCAGCCGTTAAAAAAATCCGGGATCCTTCGGACAGCAAAAACACCAGCCGATTAAACGACTGGTGTTTTTGCTGGTCGGTTGGTGACCCGGATGTGCAGCGATTCCATCAGGTCGAGCGCCTTTTCATGCAGTGAGGGGTCGTTGCTCGCAGTGCAGGCCGCGTCCACTGTGACGAGCGCTTCAGAAAGTGCTGCTTTGGCGAGAATCGCATTGGAGAGCACGCAGATATTCGAGACGACTCCCACGAGTTCGATCTCCTCATACTGCCTGTCCCGCAGGAGTTCGGCGAGCTCGAGCGATCCAAAGCCCGGCTTACAAAGACAGATGTCCCGCTCTTGCTGCAGCTGCGCGACCTCTCCGTAGAGCTCCCAGCCCGTGGTGCCCTCGATGCAGTGCGCCACCGGCAGATTTCTCCCCTCCTGGGTGGAAAGGTAATCAGGGGAGTGGGTGTCAAAGGTGAAAATCACCTCCGTCCCCTCCGCGCGGGCCTTGCGGATCTTCGTACAGATCGGGCCCTCCAGCGCAACAGCGGCGGGAAAGCTAAGCGATCCATCCACAAAATCGGCTTGATAGTCAATTACAATCAGCACTTTTTTCATATATTGCCTCCTTTTCCGTCCTATCATACCCGAAATTCTCCAAATTTGATAGAGCATATTTTTCTAAATATAATTTACTTTTTGAAAAAAAGTTGTATAATAGAACTATATAAGTGATATTGGAGGGATTACAATGGATTACATTCTCTTTGCAGCAATCGGTTCTGTCCTCGCACTCGTCTTTGCAGGCATCCAGTTCGCAAAAACATCCAAACAGCCCGAAGGTACCCCACTCATGATTAAAATTTCCACAGCGATTCGAAAAGGGGCCAGCGCTTATCTCAAACGGCAGTACATCGGCGTCGGCATCTTCTTCACTGTGGTGTTTGTCATTCTGCTGATCCTATCCCTGCTCGGTTACATCAATATCTTTGTCTCATTTGCCTTTCTCACCGGCGGTCTTTTTTCCGCGCTGTCGGGCTACATCGGCATGAAAACAGCGACCATGGCCAACGACCGCACCGCCTTCGCCGCACAGCACAGTCTCAACAACGGGTTGCGCGTCGCCTTTTCCGCGGGCTCGGTGATGGGGTTTGTCGTGGTGGGCCTCGGCCTGCTTGACCTCTCCGCATGGTATTTCTTTCTCAAATTCTGGTACACCTCGGTCCAGCCGATCGCGGACGCATCGGTAATGATGGAGGCGATTACCTCCAATATGCTCACCTTTGGCATGGGCGCGTCCTGCATGGCGCTCTTCGCCCGTGTGGGAGGCGGCATCTTCACCAAAGCGGCCGATGTGGGCGCAGACCTGGTGGGCAAGGTGGAGATTGGCATTCCGGAGGATGATCCCCGCAACCCGGCGGTCATCGCGGACAATGTGGGCGACAACGTCGGTGACGTCGCCGGCATGGGCGCCGACCTGTTTGAGTCCTACATCGGCTCGATCGTCTCGACCTGCGCCCTCGCCGTCGCCGCCGGCTTTGGGGGCAAGGGGGTCGCTCTCCCGATGCTCCTCGCGGCGGTCGGGGTGGTCGCTTCCATCATCGGCACATTTTTTATCCGCACCAAGGAAAACGCGAGCCAAAAGACGCTGCTGCGCGCACTGCGCACCGGCACCTACATCAGCGCCGCCCTGCTCGGTATCGCGGCGTTTGTGCTGATCTATTTCCTCATGCCGGACAATCTCGGCATCTTCTGCGCAGTGCTCGCCGGACTTTTGAGCGGAATCCTCATCGGCTTTACCACCGAGTTTTACACTTCAGACAGCTACAAGCCGACCCGCAGACTCTCCGGAACCTCTGAAACAGGTCCTGCAACGGTCATCATCAGCGGCCTGTCGCTCGGTATGCTCTCCACCGTCTGGCCAGTGCTCATCATCGCGGTGGCAGTGCTTGTGAGCTTTTTTGTCGCGGGCGGTGCAGCAAACTTCAGCCAGGGGTTGTACGGCGTTGGCATCGCGGCAGTCGGCATGCTCTCCACCCTGGGCATCACCCTCGCAACCGACGCGTACGGACCGATCGCTGACAACGCGGGCGGCATCGCAGAGATGGCGGAACTCGGCGAAGAGGTGCGCGACCGCACCGATGCGCTCGATTCCCTGGGCAATACCACAGCCGCCACCGGCAAAGGCTTTGCCATCGGCTCGGCGGCGCTCACCGCCCTCGCGCTCATCGCAGCCTATGTCGAACAGGTCAAGCTCATTGCGCCGAACTATGTGTTTGATTTGAGCATTACCAACCCGCCGGTGCTCATCGGGCTGTTCATCGGGGCGATGACCCCCTTCCTCTTCGCGGCGCTGACCATGGACGCAGTGGGCAAGGCCGCCCAGAGCATTGTGCACGAGGTGCGGCGGCAGTTTAAGAAGATCACCGGCCTGATGGAGGGCAAAGCGGAACCTGACTACGCCGCCTGTGTGGATATCTGCACCAAATCCGCCCAGAGGCTGATGCTGCTGCCCGCAATCCTCGCGATTCTCATCCCTCTTGCGGTCGGGTTGATCCTCGGCGTCAACGGAGTGGCCGGGCTGCTCGCCGGCACAACAGTGACTGGCTTTGTGCTGGCTGTCATGATGTCCAACGCGGGCGGCGCGTGGGACAACGCCAAAAAATACATTGAGGCAGGGCATCACGGCGGCAAGGGCTCGGAATCCCACAAGGCAGCTGTGGTTGGGGACACAGTCGGCGATCCCTTTAAGGATACCTCTGGCCCGTCGATCAACATCCTCATCAAGCTCACCTCAATGGTCTCGATCGTCTTTGTCGGTCTGGTCGTCGCGGTTTCTCTCATTCATTAGAGCAAGGAAAGGCCCGGCCGGAAAGGGATTCCGACCGGGCCCCTTTGTATTTGGACGGCAACAAACACCATCTGCGCTGTGGGCAACGAATCAAAACAGGCCGCACCGACCGATTGGATTCGAATAAATGACTGCTGGCAGCCGTATGCTAGGATAAGATGAAGAAAGGATGTGCGCCATGCTGGAAAAAATAGACCTGACGAAAACATTGTCAAAAGAGGATTACAAACAAAAGACCGAAAAACTCAAGGCTGACCTTGCGAGGCTGCAGCTGAAAATCAAGGAGAACGCCCTGCCCGTGATCGTGCTGTTTGAGGGCTGGAGCGCGGCGGGCAAGGGCGGATTTATCTCAGACATGATTCTAACGGTGGATCCGCGCTACTTCTCAGTCCATTCCACCGTCCCCCCAACTGAGGAGGAACTGCGCAAACCGCGGCTATGGCGGTTTTGGAACAAGCTGCCCGAGCGTGGACAGATGGCAATTTTTGACCGCAGCTGGTACCAGGATGTTTCCATCCAGCGGGTGGAGGAGGTGCTCGAGGACGAGGACACCCTGCATCGGATGGACAGCATCAACACCTTTGAACGCCAACTCACTGCGGACGGCTGTCTGATCATCAAATTTTTCCTGCACATCAGCCAGGCAGAGCAAAAGGCCCGGCTTGACAAACTCGAAGCGAATAAGGCGACCTCCTGGCGGGTGACTCCGCAGGACCGCAAGCGCAACCGTCAGTACTCCCTCTACTACAAGGCGTTTGACGAAATGCTCGAATACACCGACACTGCCGATGCGCCGTGGCATGTTATCCCGAGCCACGATCGTAACAGCGCCATGGCGGAAATCTACCAGGTGCTGGTTGATAACATCCAGTACGCCCTGGACCATCAGGGAGAGGGGCACATTGTTCCCCCGGCGCGGTTTGCGCGTGTTATCCTTCCCGAGCGGTTCCCCCTCGCCGAAATGCCTCCACTCAAGGAGGTTGATCTACACAAGTCGCTTGAACGGGAGGAGTACAAGGAAAAACTCGAAAAAGAACAGAAAAAACTCAAAAAGCTGCACAACCAGCTCTACCTGAGTAAAACTCCGGTGATCATTGTGTACGAGGGATGGGACGCCGCCGGCAAGGGCGGGAACATCCGCCGCGTCGCCGCTGCGCTCGATCCACGCGGTTATGAGGTAGTCCCAATCGCCGCTCCGAGCGGAGTGGAACGGGCGCACCAATACCTCTGGCGTTTTTGGAACCGTCTGCCCAAGACAGGGCACATTGGCATATTTGACCGGAGCTGGTACGGGCGGGTCATGGTGGAACGGATTGAAGGGTTCTGCTCTGAGGAGGAATGGCAGCGCGCCTATCAGGAAATCAATGAGTTTGAAAAGGAACTGTGCGATTGGGGCGCCGTGATTGTCAAGTTCTGGCTGCACATCAACCAGGATGAACAGCTGCGGAGGTTTGAGGACCGGCAAAACACTCCGGAAAAGCAGTGGAAAATCACCGATGAGGACTGGCGCAACCGGGAGAAATGGCCGGAGTATGAGAATGCGGTGGATGAAATGATCCGGCGCACCTCCACCACATTTGCCCCGTGGACCATCATTGAATCACAGGATAAAAAATACGCCCGCATCAAGGCGATTAAAACGCTGATCCGAGCGGTTGAGCAGAAGTTAGGAGAGTAGCGCAAATCGCAGGCATCAGCCGGATGCTGGGCTGATTGTCGCAGCGCCCCTTTCGGAAATCGTATACATTTGGTAAATTATGGTTTGTTCATACCAACTTATATTGATAAATGAAGGAGAGCCCCAAAAAGCGCCTAAATCACTCTTTACACTTGCCATGAAAGCTGTCGGAATTTCTCCGCCAGCACATCCGGTGGTTTCAGCGCAGCCATAAACGGGTGGTTTGACACAAGTTCGGAAAGGATATCCTACCGGCACAGCATCTCAAGGCGATGCAAATAACTGTGTTTTTCCCAGGCCGCAGTAATTGCGGCCTGGTTTTTACTAGTTGTCCCAGCTGCCTGCTCCCGAGTTGAAATACTTCGGGGGATCACAGAACAGATGCTGTTTTTCCCGACTGACTATAAATGTATCTTGGAAGCGCTTTAACCTAGGTTAATCCTCATCCGGACAGTCGGGCTCTTCCTCATTGGTTTCAACACTGGTCAAGTCGCTGCAGGACATCAGAAAGACTGTTTTTCCATTCACCCAATCCATTCTGCTCGCCGTCACCTTGAGCCAGAGGTTCAGGAAGTCGTTGTGTACCCTGCGCACAGTCTGCAGCTGCCCTGCGCTGAGTTCCAGCAGGGGACAACCGGGACAGGGGGTTTCTCGCCTCTGGAATACGTCGTAGCAAAACTCCCCCAACTTTGCATCCGGGACGAGCTGTTCCGTCTTTTGATTGATGTAGAGCAGTTCATAGGTATCTGGGTCGATCACATAGGCCCACAGATCGATCTGGTCGAGTACTGTCTGGGTCATCTGGTAGGCTTGATCGAGCTTTTCCCGCGTGTTCTTTTTCAGCAGAAAGGTACTGATGACCTGGGCGATGATCTTGAGCGATTCCACTGCCTTTTGGGTCGGGTAAAGTTTTTTACCGCATCCGTCAACCCCCACGCAGCCGGTGAACCTGCCCTGGTCCACAATCGCAACCTGCAGAAAAGAAGTGACATCCTCCGCATAGATTTTCTTACAGAATCCATCTGTCAGCTGATGGATATCCTGACAGTAAAATACCCCGTTTTCATCAAAATTCCGCTGACAAATGGGAAAAAGCTGGACCGGAATGTCCTGGAACCTCTCTTTGCGCGGGTCGACTTGCTGACTGCACCACTCAAAGGTATTGCAGACTCTCTGTCCATCCTCACTTATCTCAAACACATATGCCCTATCTGCGCCAAAGCACTGGCCAACCAAACCCAAAACCAGATTGATCGCGGCGTCAAGATCATTGTTTTCATAAAAAATCTTAAAAATGTACTCGATCACATGTTCACCAAACGGCTTTTGTTCCCCTTCTGAGGGGACGGAGTCAGACAAAGCCGAATGTCCTTCCCAGCTAAGAAGGCAGTTCTGTCCGATTTGCTCGTCGTAGACGGCAAAATTGTCCTTGCCATGGCTTTTGGCATAGTACAGCGCCTGATCTGCTTTTTGAAACAGCTCGGTGTAGTGGCTGCCATCCTTGGGGTATTGGGCGATGCCGACACTGCCCGAGATCCTGTACTCCCGACTGGTCCCCGAATATGTGGAGTGAAATACCGATTCGAGCACCTGAGCCTTCTGTTTTACCATCCGTTCATCCCCAATGTCCTGGAGAAAGACGAGAAACTCGTCCCCACCGATCCTTCCGATAATATCTGAACTGCGGAAAATCGACTGGATCTCCTGCGCAGTTTCACTGAGCACCACATCCCCAAACAGGTGTCCGAGGTGGTCGTTGATGCCTTTGAAATTGTCGATGTCGACGATAAAAAGCGCGTGGTGCTGATCCTCTTTGCTCCGCTCTAAACTGCGTTCAATCAAAATGCGGGTGGTTTCCTTGTTGTACAAACCGGTAAGCGAGTCCCGCTCCGCGCGGGCAGTCAGATTCTCCCACTCCCTGCGCTGCTGGTCAATGTCGACGTATTTTCCGATGGCCTTGACTGGATTCCCATGGTGGTCGAGGATCGTGCTCACCTGGATGCGGCACCAGAGATAGGTGTTGTCTTTCCTGCGAATCCGCACCTCTTCTTCGGCATACGGCACGCCGCTCCGCACCTGGTCAAACAGATCGAGAAATCTGTTCGCGTCCTCTGGATGAATCGCCCCATTTTCTACCGCGTCAAACGGATAATTCCCCTCAATAGCGGGATAACCAAAAATCTTTTGAAAATTTGCGGAGTGAAACACCGTATGTTCCAAGATGTTGTATTCAAAAATGATATCGTTCGACTGTTCGCAGATAATGCGATAGCGCTCCTCTGAGATGTTGAGGGCTTCCTGCGCCTTGCGAAACTCGGTGATGTCCACCAGCACACAGTGGAAATGCTCTTCCCCATCCTCTGAAACCAGTCGCCCTTTGTTAAGAATCCACATGTCTTCCCCACTTTTGCACACTCCCCGGTAAACCAGTTCAATCGTGTTACCTGCAGAGAGCTGCTGTTTGAGCCGTTCGATGACCTTTTGGCGATCCTTGGGGTGAATCATGTTGAGATATTGGTTCTGAAACAGAGTGTACACCTCTTCTCGGGTATACCCGAACAGCGAAAGAAATCCATCACTCACATAGCGAATGGTAAAACACTCGTCGTTGAGGCAATCCTTCACTCCGCCGGGGATGTTTTCGACGAGCATGCGGAAATCATTTTCCTTTTTGCGCGCCTCCTCCTGGGCTCTGCGGGCGTCAGTCTGATCGATGAGGACACAGCAGAGCACCTGTCTGCCCTTTTCGTCGGCAATCCGCTTTCCGCGGAAGACCACCCAGCGCACCTCCTGGTCCGAACGGAGAATTCGGCACTCCTCACGAAATTCAATGTCGCAGGCGAGCTGCCTCCGAATCGAATCATATACTCTCTTTCTATCCGCCGGATGGAAAAACTTCTCCATGTTCTGGGCATCTTTCTCAACGAACTTTCTGCTGGCGATTCCGGTCAGTTCGAGAAATCCCCGATTGCAGTAGGTCACCCGGTCCGGCTGGCCGGTCTGTATGTAAAAAATTCCACTCGGGATGTTTTCAGACAGGGTGGACAGCGCAAGGTTTTTCTGCCTGAGCTCCTCGCTGCGCTCCGCAAGCTTCTGTTCGAGCTGGCGGTTGTAACTCTGCACCATCCTCTGCGGCACGAATTCTCCCGGTTCCTGCTCTGCATTTGGGGTAGAGAAATGGGCATGAACTAACTGGAACAGTACCCCCTCCAGCCGGCAGATCAGGGAAAAACGCAGGTGCATCTGTATGAGTATGGGATACTCCGCCACTTCCCGGAGGTCGAGCTCGCCATAGACAGCGAAGCTCTCCGCCGAAATGGGAACGCATTGATACCAATCGTTGATGACGCTAAACCTGCCCTGCCACTTCTCCTGTGCCTCGTCCAGCCGCCGCCCTATCTGGGCATAGTTGTTGGATATTTCGTTCTCACCGGTGCCGATCCAACTGGATTGGCCCGCCAGCATCCGCTTCACCGATTGAAAATCCCGCTTCTCTAAATAACAATGCAGCAACTCCTTGCAAAAATGGATAGCCCGCTGCTTTATTTCCACATTCTTCACTCCTCCCGCACTCTGGGCGCAGACGCTCCGCTTTCTAGGTTAGGGCGGCACCTAAAACAGGTCCGGTCCCTTTCGCGCGTTTCGCCTGACAGAGTGCTGTATCCGCTTTGTGGTAAAGCTCGCAGTAGGCGAGGCCGTCCACGCTGTAGAGGGAAATCACAATGTTACAGGAAAGCGGAACTTCCTGCCCCATCTGCAAATGGTGTGCCTCACGGATGATTTCCCCCGCTTTTTGCTCTGCCAACTCCTTGGAACAAATGTTTTCCACTCAAAGGATAATTTCATCTTTGCCGATCCAGTCGATAAGGTGTGAGCTGCACAAATTCGGTGATTACTGCATCTCTGTAGCCAAAGGTGTCGACCTACTTGAAACAGTTGATGTCAATCGTAAAAAGGCGTGTATTCAGCTAACCTCCTCTTGCTGAAGGTGCTAATTTTTCCTGACGAACTTTTTGTTGTACAGCCTTGGCAGCGCGTCCCGCTGCTCCTTGCCCATCACCCCAACCCTGAGAAGCTGCAAATGGATGCCAGCCCGACGCTGCACCAAACATATCGACCGGACGGCAGAGCTGGGTGCTCTTCTCGTTGTGTTTTTCATCCCCGCTCCTGTGCTGATAGAGCATCTGATTTTTGTGGATGTCGTCGGGATGGACGATCTGCTCCCGTACCACATTCTCCAAAAGCCCTCCTCTACCTGGGAGAACTAAATTTTTTCTTCCAAACGTCCGAAAAAATCGCTCTGCCCGTTTTGAGGTTGAACTCAAATATCACGCTGTCCGATCGGTCGAGTACTGCCCGGTAGCGCTGATTGCTGGTTTCCAGTTGCTGGCAAATCGGCTTTGGCCCGGTGATGTTGACAAAGATGCTGTGGAGAAACCGCTCCCCGTTCTCAATAAGCAGTTGCCCTCTTTGCAGAAACCAGTGCACCATGCTGCAGCAGATGTAAGAACTCTCATTTCCGAGCCAGCCGTTGAGCTGAGACTGAACTTCTCCCAGATCCCGAGGCATTCAGCGCCGCCAGCTGGGATGGCATCTGTTCCCCCTGATAGCTGAGAAGGGCGCGAAAACTAGGGCAGCCGATCGACAAGCAGTACTTGCACACCCCGCCGGAGATGTTGGAGAAGGGCGAGGAGAGTGCCCGTCTCTGCGTCAGATGTGTATTTTGCTCTTATAAGGGAAGTATCCATTAAGCACCACGTTGCCGGTCAGCATGATGCTGTTGGAGGTGATAACGTCCGCCCTGCCCTGGCCGCTGTAAATCTGGCCGTCGAACAGCTATTTGAGCAGTTCACTGTGGGTAAGCGCACTGGATCCCCTCGATCACCTGCTGCCGCGCAAAATTGAAATACAGAGGGAATCCCCCGGTCGCCGCTGACAATCGACTCACTGTCGGAGACTGCACCGCTCCCCTTGAGCGCTGTTTCAAAGGCCTTGCTGCCACGCAGCGAATAGGTTTCTCCACTGCCGGACACAGCGGAGCCGTCTGGCAGAGCTACGGGATCGTTTTCAAACAGGTTGCTGCTGTTCTTTTGGGTGAGATATCTGCGCACTTCAGGCGGGTAAAGGGTGAAGGCCGCCGAAAAAGGCGACCACCTCTGCAACGAATTTGAGGCAGCCAAAGCTGTCATCAAGTTTGATCTGAAACAACTTGGAGGGTATCCATCCGCTCGAGCAGGTCGTTTCTCATTTGTCTATTGAGGCTCTGCGAAGTCCTCACATAATAGCCGATAAAAGCAGAGATGAGCAAAACAAATGCAATCAATCACAGAAGAGCCGGCCGAAAAGAACGCGCCGGCAAACGATGCATAGCATTTTTCTCCTCTCTGCAATGCACAATTTCCTTTTATTATACCAAATGAAATGAATTTGTACAAGTAAAACGACACATGTTCTCAGTTGAACATGTGTCGTTTGTGTTGGCGCCAAAATGGCAAGATAAAAACCCTAATGAAATTGGACATCAATAAAAATATTTTAAGTGAAAATGAGACCTCCATAGAAGTGGTTTAGCGGCCATGCAACTAAAATACAGAAGGTCGTAAAAGACAGCAATCGTTTCTCACAGAAAAGTTGGAATCGTGTTCTCACCCAGCTATAGAAGAGAGGTAATCTAAGGAAAATAGTAATCCCCCGGAGAAGCCAATGGTTCTTCCTAAATGGGCAAAGCCCTTTGATACTAGCAGCACGCGTCACGCCGCGTTGGTATGGTCTGTCAATTGCGAGAGCTTACTTGCTACCCGTAAACGGGGCTAGAAATTCCCCATTGTCAACTGCTTTCCGATCTTGTCCTCTTCCATCTGACGCTTGATCTCCCCCTGCATCTTCTGTGCATTCTTTCCCCTTGTGCCAACAGAGTACCCTCTGCACCAAAACTCTCGATTCCCATAGTTCAGGGTACTTTTCCTAGATCATCAGACTGCTCTTGTCCTTCAGTTATTCGATGAACCTTGATACTGCTACTTTGGGCAAGTTTTCTGCCAGCATATGCACTTGATCTGAACATACCTCTGCTTCTACTATCCTCATTTTCTTCCAGTTGCTCAACGTCCTTAATATTTTCCCTATCTCCCGCCGCTTTTCCCCGTAAAAAACTTTTCTCCGGTACTTTGGTGCAAACACTATGTGATACTTGTCCAGCTCGTATACCCTAAGGGGCAGGCTCTGCGTTATGCTCTTCCTGTCATTCATCTTGAGTGTCCTCCTTTTATTCTTCCTTACAGTTGCCTGACCGCAAGCCCATTCTACAACAAAAGGTGTTCTTTTTTCTGCATCATCGGCAAAAGCCTTCTTTTGAACCATGCGCCTAGCGCATGGTTTTCGCTAAACAATAAAGCAGCCCCCGAGTAGGGGGCTGCTCAAACCACCTGTTCAACGGGTGATTTTGATTTGATATTTCGTTCTTAAAATGAGATTGCTAAAATCGAGACAGAGCTGCGGATTGGATTTGTTTCTGCAGCAGGTTCCCGATCAATAGCGATTGTCAAAGATGCGGGTCGACTTTTTCTCACTGCGGGGGAGATCCCCGATGTCCACCGCCTTGATCACTGCGGTAATCCCGATTTTTAACTTAAAGATGTTTTGAATTTCATATTCAAGTTGTTCCCGGTCGGTCCCCTTTTCCCGCTCCACAAAGAGGGTGAGGATATCCTTGCCGCCCAGGTGGTCAATCATCACCTGGTATTCGCTCGACGCCCCCTGCACATCCCGCAGCAGCTCGTCGATCTGACTTGGAAAAATGTTGACCCCTTTGACCTTGGTCATGTCGTCGGTGCGACCGAGAATTGTGTCGATGCGGGGATAGGGGCGGCCACATTTACACTCGCCGGGTAAAAAGCGGGTGAGATCGTGGGTGCGGTAACGGATGAGGGGCGCGCCCTCTTTTTTGAGGGTGGTGATGACCAGCTCTCCAATCTCCCCGTCGGGGAGGATTTCCCCTGTTTTGGGGTCGACGATCTCAAAATAGAGAAAGTCGTCCCAGTAGTGCATGCCGCACTCGTGCTCGCAGCTCATCCCGATTCCAGGACCATACACCTCAGTCAGCCCGTAAATGTCGTAGAGCTGCACCCCGAGCTCAGCGGCAATGCGGCGGCGCATCTTTTCACCCCATCGCTCCGACCCGATAATCCCCTTTTTGAGGCAGATCTGGTCTGTAATTCCTCGCTTTGCGATCTCCTCGGCGAGGAGCAGGGCGTAGGATGAGGTGGCACACAGCACCGTTGACTTCATATCCAGCATCATGCGGATCTGCTTGTCCGTGTTGCCCGGGCCCATCGGAATGACCATGGCGCCGAGCAGCTCCGCTCCCGCCTGGAACCCGATGCCCGCGGTCCACAGGCCGTAACCCGGGGTAATCTGCACCCGGTCGAGATTGGTCAGACCTGCGGTTTCGTAACAGCGCTTAAACTGCTCCGCCCAGTCGGCAACGTCCTGTCGGGTATAGGGGATGATGACTGGGGTACCGGTAGTGCCGGAAGAGGAGTGGATACGGACAATCTCGCTGTCCGGCACCGCCTGCAAGCCGAGGGGATACGCTTCGCGCAGATCTCCTTTCCACGAAAAGGGGAGCGTCTCAAAATCCGCCTGAGTTTTGATCGAGTCAATGTCAATTCCCTCGAATTTTTTCTGGTAAAAACCGCCCTCAATTGCAGTGAGTTTTTTGAGCTGTCGTTTGATGAGATCGAATTGGGATTGTTTCATTTCCATAGAGCTATTCTCCTGTCGCCGCTTTGGCCCCAGCCGAAAGCGCTTTTAAATTACTGTCAAGAAACCGTTCGGGGATGCGTTGACGAATCGTCTCGAGCAGCTGCTCCAGCGTCAAGCCGAGCACCCCGGATGCCGCCGCTGCGCCGAGCAGGGCGACATTGAGCACCTTGGCGCTGCCACACTGGGCGCAGATCCCCTCGCCGTCGACCACAATGAGTTTTTCGACCTGCTGCTTGAGAAAGGCGAGCATCTCAGCGCCGTTGTAATCCGAACCGCTCAACGAGGCTGTCACCGGCTTGATCGCCTTGCTGCTGACCACCACCGTGCCTCCCTCCCTGAGATAGGGTAGGCAGCGCACCGCCTCGGCGGGCTCAAATCCGATGAGCAGATCAGCGCTCCCCTGCGGAATCATCGGCGAGTGAAGCTCCTCCCCAATCCGCACATGGCTGACCACGCAGCCGCCGCGCTGGGCCATGCCGATCGTCTCGGCGGTGCGGGCGTTTTGCCCGTGGTTCATTGCCGACTGGGCGATGAGCTTGGATGCGAGAACCGTTCCCTGTCCGCCGACCCCGGCGAGCATGATGTTAGTTGTCATTGCGAACACCTCCGATTGCGCCGCAGGGGCAGACCTGGGCGCAGATTGAACAACCGTAACAAAGCGACGGCTCAATTGCCGCCTTGCCGCCCTCTAGCACGAGCGCAGGGCAACCGAGCTCCCGGATGCATTTTTTACAGCCGATGCAGCGGTCCTTGTCAACTGTGTACCCGCCCGCCGGTTTGGTCACCGCGATGCAGGGGGATTTGAAGATCACAGCCGAAACGCCCCCCGCCTGCGCCGCTCGTTGGACCGCTTCGATCGCCGCCTTGAGATCGAGCGGGTTGACTGTCTCGACCGAGGAGACGCCGACCGCCTCGAGCACCTTGGGAATGCTGACCTTGTCGACCACATTCCCCATCATCGTCCGACCAGTGCCGGGGTGAGGCTGATGGCCGGTCATCGCAGTGGTGGAATTGTCGAGTACAATCAGGACAATATCAGTCTGATTGTACACTGCGTTGACAACTCCCGTCATCCCTGAAGCGAAAAAGGTCGAGTCGCCGATAAATGCGAAGTTCACAGCATCCGGCTCAGCGCGGTGCAGGCCCTGGGCGATTGTGACATCCGCACCCATGCACAGGCAGGTATCCACCATATCGAGAGGAGCGGCGTTTCCGAGAGTATAGCAGCCGATGTCCCCTGAAAAGACCGCCTTTTTCCCCTTCATCGCCTGTTTGACCGCGTAAAATGACGCGCGGTGGGGACATCCTGCGCAGAGCACTGGGGGTCGCACCGGCAGCGGAGGAGGTTCCGGGTGATCCCGCTGCACAAACGGGATGCCCAAAAAGCGATCGAGCGCTTTGCCGATCGATTCGACGCTGTTTTCCCCGGCGGGCTGGATATCTCCAGTCAGCTTTCCGCGGACGGTGACACCCAGGTGGTGCTTCCCGCAGAGGTAGACAAGCTCCCGCTCAATAACCGGGTCGAGCTCCTCGATGACGAGCACCTCGTCGAGCCCATCCAAAAACTCGAGAGCAAGCCGCTCGGGGAAGGGGTAGGGCGTGGCGACCCGCAGCAGCTTTGCGTCGTTATCGCCGAGCGCCTCCTTGGTATACTCGTAGCTGATGCCCCCTGTCGCAATCCCCTTGCGCCCTGAACCGGTCACCGAATTGTAAGGATAGGAGGAAAACTCCTCCCCGAGCACCGGAACCCGCTCTTCCAGCTTGATGTGGTTGAGGTAGGAGGAGCGGGGGAAAATCACCCAGCGAGCGGTGTCTTTGACAAAGCCCTCCTGCGGGAGCTCGGCGTGGGTGTCGTCCACCTCGACCGACGCGCAGCCGTGACAGACGCGGGTGGTGGGGCGGAAGAGCACTGGCGTGCCGTATTTTTCTGAGAGCTCAAACGCATCCCCAATCATCCGGTAGGCCTCCTCGGGGGAGCTCGGGTCAAACACTGGGAGTTTGCAGAATCGGGCGAAATGCCGGGTATCCTGCTCAGTTTGGGAGGAAATCGGTCCGGGGTCGTCCGCAACCGCGATGACCATACCGCCCTTGATCCCGACATAGGCGAGACTCATAAGCGGGTCGGAGGCAACGTTAAGTCCCACCTGTTTCATGGTGACGAGCACTCGCCGACCGGCATAAGCCGCACCTGCGCCCACCTCAAGTGCAGCCTTTTCGTTGACCGACCACTCGACGTAGATCTCTCCTGTATTCTGTTTGGCAATCGTCTCGAGAATCTCGGTGGACGGGGTGCCCGGATAGCCCGACACGACGCTGACGCCGGCGCGGATAGCCCCGAGGCCGATCGCTTCGTTGCCCATCAAAAATCGTTTTCCCACGGTTGTTCCTCCTCTATTGTTAAAAGATATAGCTTCATTATAGTACAAAAAGCGTATTTTTTCAACTAAAATTCCCAATCAAGTCCTACAAAACCAAGCGAGAATACATCTCGACCCCTGTATAGAGAAAAAGGTTTTTAAAGCCCACTCCCGGTCTTTTTTATGGTGGAGCGTTTTCCTGCTGTATCCACAGCGGTGAGACGAGTCCCTCCATTGCCCAGGGATATCAGCGTGGATCGGGAAAGAACCTCTGGTCCCGGCGGACAGATATTCTGTCCAGTTATGCAGAAAGAATTCAACTACCATTGAATTGATGGCATGAAAAGGCCCTACCGGCTTCGCTTCTCAAGATGGGCTGAATCTCACCATCGCATTCTTCTACTCCGTTTCCATATAACATCCTCGACGCCAAAATTCCCGGTTTCGCTCAGTTCAGGGTACTTCTCGTAGATTATTAGACTGCTCTTCTCTTTCAGCCACCACAGGAAACTGGACACATCTATTTTCTCCGGTATTTTCACCTGCATATGCACTGGTCGGGGCATACCTTTGCTTCCACG
>EQ973344.1:1122543-1145508 GCA_000158655.1 [Clostridium] methylpentosum DSM 5476 | reverse complement strand
TGGCCCGGTCATACTCCCGCCACTTCATCTTTCAAATCCTCCGGGCGGGTGGTTAAGAGCCTGTAAATTTCGGTATTCTGCGGGAAACGGTCAGAGAATGGGATAATCACATTCCCGAAGAACAAGAGCCCTTCGCCGCTGTTGCTGTTTGTGACAAAGGATAACTGCGTCGGGCTTATTCCTAACTGCTTCGCCAAAATCTGGCGGTCGCCCTGGGCCTGGGAGAGCATGAGAAGAAAATCGCTGTTTTCAAAGATGTTTTCTATCTCCCGGCTCGCAAGGAGGTCTTTGACATTTTGGGTCAATGCACTTGGGACGCAGAACTTCTTCCTCAACATTTTCCAAACGGTCACACAATAGGACGCCGTGAGTGGGTCTTTCAGGAGCAGGTGAAATTCATCGAAATAACACCATGTAGCAATCCCACGGGCGAAGTTTAAGGACACCTGCGAATTGACTAAATCCTGCATGATAAGCATGGCGATTGTCCGCAGGCCCGCACCCAGCTTTTTAAGGTCGAGGCAGACAAGGCGGCTTGACAGGTCAACGTCAGTCGCATGGTTAAACACATTTAAGGAGCCTGTAACGTAGATTTCCAGCGAGGTTGCCAGCCGCGCCGCCTCCGGCTCGGTCTGCTTGCAGAGAATTTCGTACAGGTCTTGCAGTATCGGCATTTTTGCCGTGTCGGGGTGTTGCAGATAGTCCCGGTACATGAGCCGCACACATCGGTCAATAACCGTCCGCTCCACAGGTTGCAGACCATCCTTTCCGCCCACAATCAGCTCCATCAGAGAAAGAATGAAGTCCGCTTTCATGGCCATTGGGTTTTCTTCTCCGCTGTCCAAATCGGCGGTCAGGCTCATGGGGTTGATGTGATTGGGGCTTTCCGGAGCGATTTCCACCACCTGTCCCCCGAGCCTTCTTGTCAGCGCGGAGTATTCTCCCATAGCGTCCACAATCAGGATTTTGTCGTTCGTGGCGAGAAACACATTGACGAGCTCTCTTTTCGCCGCGAAGCTCTTGCCCGAGCCCGGCACTCCTAAGAAAAGCCCGTTGGGATTTTTGAGCTTCTTGCGGTTCGCCATGATGATGTTATGGGACAGAGCGTTCAGGCCGTAATAGATGGCCTCCCCGTCCATGCGGAGCTCTTGGGTCAGAAATGGAATGAAAATCGCGGTGCTGCTGGTCGTCAGGCCCCGCTGGATCTCCACGGCGTTGAAGCCGAGGGGGAGAGAGGACATAAAGCCCTGTTCCTGCTGGAAGTCCAGCCGCCGGATTGTGCAGTTGTATTTCTGCGTGATACCCGATACAGTGAAAAGCTCATTTTCAAGCTGTTCCCGGGTGGGAGCCATATTGACAATAAGGAAGGTCAAAAGAAACATTCGCTCATTTCGGCTCTGCAAATCCTCTAACAGCGTTTTGGCGTCCTTGCTGAACGTCACAAGGTCGGGTGGTAAAATATCCATATCATAGCCCGAGCGGACGGCCTTTTTTTGTTCCTCCATCTTCATTTTATCAATATCCGTCAGCTTGCCCTTGATAGTCTTAATGGCCTTTGCCTGGTCAACAGTCTGAATGTGCATGGTCACGGTCATTTCCGTATCCAGTTCCAGAAGTTCCGCAAGCAGTTTGTCGGAGAGCTCCGAGGCGGTTATCTGTAAGTAGGAGGCCGCGCCCCAGGTTGCCCCTACTTTGAAGAACCGGCCCCGGCGGAAGTCAAAACTTGTCGGGGCGATAAAGTCCTTCGTGCTCATGCCCGTCTGCGGGATAAGCTCCCACGAAAAATTGAAGGGCTCCCGGCCTCCGGGGTGCAGTTGGCCGTGAAGGATTTCCAGCCGCTCCCGCCCCACAAGGGGCCGGGACTGAACGCCCAACTGTTTGAAGTTCCCTATAATATCGGCCTCTATCCGTTCCAGCCGGGGTCTGGCCGCTTTCACGCTGTCCGCCGGAGTGCCGAAGGTAATGAGCTTTGAGCGGACAATGCCGTTATTGCTCTTAGCAATCTGGTTTTCCAGCATTTCCACATACTCGGCGCGGATACTGTCAAACTCGTCATGCCGTGGTGGGATATTCACGGTGTATTTGCTTTCGGGGTTGGAACGGTGGTTGATAAACGAGAGCTGGAAGGGCAGGGCGCTGTCGAAGTAGTTGAGAAATGAGCTCCACCCGTCGAAGATAGCCGACTGATCTTCGACCTGGGCGAGCTGATAGTTTATATCTTCAAACGCCACCGTCTTTGTGTAAACGCCGTTGTTGAGACGGCACACGCCGTCCTTGAACATTTCCCGGAATGGGATTGTCTGTTGCGCCGTCTGCGGGACAGCCTGTTTCCGCCCCTTATCGCTGGCCCGTTTCGGTGTGGGCTGTCTTGCCGTTTTTTCTTTTCGCAATCCTTGTACCTCCTTTCGGTGTGTCCTCCTGCTTCGGGCCAACTTGGCCCGAAGTGCCGGGGCCGCTCCATGCGGCATAGAAATTTTCGGTCTTGTAGGGCCGTACCTGGGGCCAGAGGAACCGGGCCCGGATAAAGTTCCGCAGTATCTTCTCGAAGGGGAGGCCGTCACGCTCGAACATGGCAAAGAAGAAAAACGGGAGCATGAGGCCCACCATCAGAAGCATGGCGGGGGTGTTGCCAATAACGGAACGGGTCAGCAGGTAGGCGGGGATTCCCACCGCCGCCGCGCCCGAGAAACAAATAAGCTGGCGCTTCGTTAAGTTGAAGGCCAGCTTGGTTTTAACTTTTGATAAATCTTTTGGAACCTGCACATAGGGCAAAGCTCAAAACCTCCTTTCAGAGCTTCGGGCCAACTTGGCCCGAAGTGTTATCTTACCTCGCCGCGGGCCGCGTCCTGTCGGACAACGGGCCGGGCGGCTTCACGTCCCCGTTCCCGCGCCCTCCAATACGCCGGATTGTACCTGCGAAGGGATTGGTTGATATTTTCTTCAAATGCCGCCTTGTCTTTGATCCGCTCGGGAATCTTCCAGAGCCCCTTGTCTAAGAGCTCCCGCAAAACAACGCTTTCCTGGGAGTCTTCCTCATAGCAGAGATACCCGCTCTGTTTGAAACCGCACTTTTGGGCGGCAAGAGACAAAAATGCGGACACTTCCTTTGCAACCATTGTCCCGCCGTGGCTGGCGGTACTTACCATGAATACGCCGGGACAGAGCACATCGCAGGTCTGTATTTTTCCCCATGGCGAGGTTTTCGGTTCCGCGAATAAACCGGGCGGACTGGCGGCGCGGCTTTTATTGGCCTGTATAGCTGCCACCTTCTCTAAAATCTCTTTGAGTTCCGGCGAGAAGTAGGCGTATTCACGCAGGACACGGGCCGCGTCCCCGCCGCATTGTTCCATCAGGGCGGAATAGGCTTCACCGTCCGCCGCCGTACAACGGCCCACCAGTTTCCCGGCATAGTAGCAGGCCGCGTCATATCCTGATTTCTTTCTTGCCAATCAAATCCTCCTTTCTGCCGGGGCCGCTTCGGGCCAACTTGGCCCGAAGTGCTTACCGTTCCGCCGCTTTCGCGGGCTTCTCCTTCGGGGCGCGGGCGGCGTTTTCCTTTGCGGCCTTTTTCGCCCCAGCCTCCAACTGGCCCTTGATGGACTCCTTTTCCGGGGGCGGGGCCTGCCGGGCGGCGGCAACACGGGCCTGTAACTTCTCAATCTCCTGTTGGTATGCCTCCAAAATCGCTTCGTGGAGCTCCTCCCGAAACTCCTTTGTAATGGGCTTTACCGTATCCCGGTAGCCCGTCCGGCTGTTCTTGTCCGGCTTGCTGGGCATACCCACATACAGGCCCTTGTCACTCTGTAAAATCTTGAAGTCCTCCACCACAAAACAGTCATTGAGTTTCACAGTGGCAAAACCCACCAGATTTTTAATGGGGTCAATGGGCCGGGCGGTTACGTCCAGTTTCAGGCCGGAGCCACCGGGGGCCTCCTGTTCCGGGGCCTGCGCGCCCGTGGTCTTTTCCTTACTCATTGTCATTTCCTCCTTTCCGGGCCGGAGCAGTACCTCCCCGCCCTCGTAGCGGTAGCCCGCCTTTTTGATTGCGGCCAGTATGTCCGCACTTACTTTCCCATGCAGTTGTATATCCGTATCGGCCATAAAGCGCAGGGTGTCCGCCTCGGTGAAGTCCTCCACCAGCTTTCCGTTCCATAGCCGCTGAACGCTTCCGTCCGGGGCCACGCCGTACCGTCTCGGGGCCATAGCCTCACCTCGTTTCCATGACTTCGGGCCAACTTGGCCCGAAGCTCCTTCCTATCAGTGAGCGCCGAAAATGGATTTAGCGAGAGAGCCCGTCTTAAAGAGCGTGAAGCAGAGCAGGACGGTATAGCCCACACAGCCCCATATCGCGCCGATCATATCCCCGCCCGTGGCAATCCCCTGTATCAGCACCGCATAAATGGCGATACAGACGATAATCAGGAGCCCTTGAAAGCCCACGGCCAGCAGGGAGCGGAAATAGTTCTGGCCCATGCTCCCGATTTCCCGGTTGACTACCGTTGCAAGGGGAATCGGGGCAAGGCTCGTCATTAAGTAAATCTCAATCATTCTCCCGTAGACAATCACAAATATCACGATATTGAGCGCCGTCATGGTAAAGCCCACAAAGAAGGATTGAAGCCACAGCCCCAACAGGGGGCCGAGCTCCATCGCCTCCAACTGCGTCTCTAAATCTGCCAGCATATCCGGGGTGATTTCGGTGCTCCCCTGTATCAGTCCCGCCGACTGCTGGACAACGTACTGCGACAAATCGAACACGGCCATTACCACGTTGAAGGTATTGGACAGAATGAGAATGGCGCAGAAGGTTTTGAATATCCACTTGAAGAAAATCCAGGTATCTACGTCATGCAGGTTGTTCCGCTCAATGAGTAGTTGAATGAGCTCGTAGCACATGACGAAGGTGAGCACCAGCCCGGCGATTGGGAGAATGACAGTCTCGGAGAGCTGCCGTATCATGGAGAAAACCCCGGCGTTCCAACTTGCCGGGGTCGTCCCCACTTGTTCTGCAATCTCTCCGACCTGCGCGTTTACGTTGTCAAAGAGCCCGCCGAGGTTTCCCATAATGCCGTCAACCAGCAGGCCCTTCAACCACTCCGCGATTGCGTCGAAGATTATTTGCATAGCGTCTCCTTATCGTTTAGCTGAACAGGCCGGACAGCAGGGGAATGAGCGTGGTTCCAATCAGGATAATCCCGCCGCCGCTCATAAGCTGCTTAATTCCCTGGCTTTTTGCTTATGTGTGATAAAGAAGCAATAGAAGTGCAAAAAATTTTGCCGTTCCTATCCGACACTTGGCCATTGTGTCGGATAGGTCGGGCGGTTATTCGGGCAAGTCAATCTTGCCGACAAAGCTGTAATAAATCTCAATGTCCTGCCTGCGGGTGCCGTTCTCATCATAGCTGCACTCATGCACCACAATTTTCTCGATCATTTCCCGCAAGAGAGTGGGGGTCAGTTCTTCAAAGGCAAGGTGCTTGCGGACAATGCCCATAAATTTCTCGGCGTTGACGGTAGCTGCCTGTGACTTGTCCAGTTCGGCTTGCAGGGCGGCGGCTCTCTTTTTCAGCTCCGCTTGCTCGGCTTCGTAGTCAGCCGACAGTTCCATGAAACGCTCATCGCTGATTTTGCCGTTTACATTGTCCTCATACAGCCGCTTGATAATGCGGCTGATTTCAGAAATGCGTTCCTGCGCCTGTTCAAGCTGCTTGATGGCTGCGGCGGTCTTTCGCTTGCCGCCGATCTCGTTCTGCTGGACAAGTAGTTTCACAAACCGGCTCTCATGCTTGGCTGCGTATTCGGTCACTTGCCGGAGATTTGCCAGGACACCAGCGGTCAACAGATCGGTGCGGATAAAGTGCGCCGTACAGTTGCGGGTGCGCTTCTTGTAGCTGCCGCAGATGTAGCAGTCCTGTTTGCGGTCTTTGTTCTGATACCGCTGCTGATACAGCACATGGCCGCAGTCGGCGCAGAACAAAATCCCGGAGAACAGCCCCACTTCATCGTAGCGGTTCGGGCGTTTGCGCTGTTTGCGTAACTCCTGCACCCGTTCCCATGTTTCCTTGTCGATGATCGGCTCATGGTGGTTCTCGAAAATGGCCTGCTTCTCGACGGGGTTCTCTATGCTGTGCTTGACCTTATAAGAAGGCTTTTCCGTTTTGAAGTTCACCAGACATCCGGTGTACTCTCGGTTTTCGAGGATATGAACGACGGTGTTGGTCGCCCATTTGCACTCATAGCCTGGGTGATAACGGCGGGTGCTGCCTGTCCGCTGATATTCCAGCGTCCCCGGCGTGGGGATTTGCTGCTCCGTCAGCATACGGGCAATCTTGGTCGGGCCGTTCCCGGCAAGGCAAAGCTGGTAAATCTGCTGCACCACCGGGGCGGCTTCCTCGTCTATAATAAAATTCTCGTCCTCGTCCATCACATAGCCGTAAACCGGCTTGCTGGTAACAGGCTTGCCGCTCATGCCTTTTGACTTTTTCACTGCCTTGATTTTCTTGCTCGTATCTCTCACCAGCCATTCATTGAACAGATTTCGCAGCGGGGTAAAATCGTTGTCCATGCCCTCGCTGGCACTGTCCACATTATCGTTGACAGCGATAAAACGCACACCCTTTTGAGGGAACAGCATTTCCGTGTAAAACCCTACCTGCAAGTAGTTTCGCCCTAACCGGCTCATGTCCTTGACGATGACCGTACCCACTTTCCCGGCTTCAATGTCCGCAAGCATGGCTTGAAATCCGGGCCGCTGGAAGTTCGCGCCGGAAAAACCGTCGTCGGTGTACCAGCGCAGATTGGTAAAGCCGTTCTGTTTTGCGTAGGTTTCGAGTATCCTTTTTTGGTTCGATATGGAATTACTCTCGCCTTGCAATTCATCCTCGTGGGACAATCTCGGATAAAGGGCGGTAATGAGGTTTTGGGTGGCTTGTCTTAACATAAAATCCTCCGTTTCCGACAGCCAGCCCCACTATTCCGTGGTTTCATTGTACCACGGAACGGCGGGGGCTGTACAGCGGCAAAAGCGTTAAATTTGCTTCTTTACAGCTTTTCAATTTTCCGATTTTTATGGTATGGGTTGTCGTCCCATATTTGCAGTAGAAAAGTTCATAACTCCGTGGTATACTCTGATTTAACAAAAAAATCAGAAGTTAAAGGAGAAAACATGAAGTATACAATAGATGAATTAACCGCGGCCAAAAGGCAAATTGATTCAACTCTGCACAAGCTAAGAGAAACAGTAAAAACATTTGAATCAAAGGATAATTCCGAGCGTTATAAATCACAAATCACATTGGCAAAGAGAAGAATAAAAGCCTTTGAAATTGCAAATTATTTTATAGAGAATGAGATTAAGAATTGCTAAAGCACTTCCGATTTTCGTTCCAGCGGTCATGCTCCCTGGCATGGCCGCTTTTCCATGCCCCGGTTCACGCCGGATAAGTCGGCTCCTGTGTAGCAGCGGCTTCCGCTTCCAGTACCCGCGCCATTTTGTCGGCGGCTGTGGTTGTGGTGTCTTTCTTGAAATAGCCGGACACGACAAGGACGGAATTGCCCATGCGGATTTCCGTCACACAGTCAGGGCGGCGGGTGGTGCGGGTGTCGTGCTGCTTGTTATCTGCCATAGGCAATACTCCTTTCAGTCGGTAATCAGTTTCTTCATGCTCTCCATTTTCCGCTTGGCGGTTTCCTGCCGGAAGTTGTCGCCGGTAAAGCGTACCGGGACGCACATGGAAAGCAGGCGGTCATAAATCCGGGAATGGGCGGTGTCCTCCGGGTTGTGCAGGTCGTCCAGCGTAAGGTTGGTCGTGACGATCAGCGGCTTGCCGCTGCGGTAACGGCTGTCAATCACATTGAACACCTGTTCCAGCCCGTATTCCGTCCCGCGTTCCATGCCGAAGTCGTCAAGGATCAGCAGCGGATAACGACAAAGGCGGGAAATGTACTCGTTGCGCCCCTCAAAGCTGGCGGCAAGGTCATTGAGGATAAGAGCAAAGTTCGTCATGCGGACGGGGATTTCTTTCTCCATGAGGGCGTTTGCGATACAGCCTGCAAGGTAGCTTTTGCCGGTGCCTACGCCGCCCCAGAACAGGCAGCCGATATTGTCTGTCCGCATATCTTCCCAATGCTCCACATACCGGCGGGCAAGCCCGGTCTGCGGGTTCCTGCCGTTGTCGTTCTCGAAAGTCCAGTCCCGCATGGTGGGGTCGGTAAAGCCCCGGCGTTTCAGTTCTTCCACGGTGTCAAGGTGTCTGCGCCGCTTTTCGGCGGCTTCCCGTTCCTCGCGGGCGGTTCTCTGGCAGTCGCACTCTGCCGGGTGGCGGTCGCGCCCGAAGATAGCGGCCTTATCCGGCGCAAAATAGGCTTCTTTCGGCTTGCGGCACTTGCCGCAGTACAGTAAACCGTCCTCGCCGGTGTAGTCCTCCGGCTCCGGGATGGTGGTCGTCATATTCTCCAAAACCGCGTTGATTTCATTCTTCATAAACTCTCGCCCTCCTTGCATGAGTAGTCTGGTATGCCCTTTTTAGGGGCTTCCTTTTTGTCGTTCCCCGCCCATATCCGCAGGGCGGCGGCATAGTTCTGGTAGCTTTTCCCGTTGGCGGCAAGGTAGCGGCTCATTTCCTCGATGAACCGTTCCAGCCTGTCAGGGTACTCTGCCTGCAACTCGTCGTATTCGGTCTGTGACAGAAAAATATTTCCATATCGGCCATAGGGCGCGGACGGCCCCCCACTCACTCCCTTTGTTTGGCTCTCTGTAAGGTTGTTTATAGTAGTTTGGTTAGGGGACGGTTTTCCGACCATCATAAGGTCGGTTTTCTGACCATCAGTAGGACGGTTTTCCGGCTCTATGAGGGGCGGACTTCCGGCCATCAGTTGGTCTGAAAACTGTACCTGTGGCACTGGCGGTACTTTGACATAAAGCCGGTTCGGTGCGGAGAAGCCGCCCCGTTCCCGTTCCAACAGCCCCGCCGTGTCCAGTTCATTAAGCGCCCCCTTGATGGTGGTGCTGCCTTTATCCAGTATTTCTGCTATCTCCGCGATGGGATAGATAATATAAATCCTGCCCTCGTCGTCCAGCCACTTGTTTTTCTGGGAGAGGGTGGAACGGTCTAACAGCAGCGAATACAGCAGCTTGGCGGTCTGTGAAATCTCCATTTTCAGCAGGAAACGGGGATACGGCAGATAGGCGGGCAGCCGCGTGTCTGCCCTGATATAATCAGCGATAGGATCACCTCCCTGTGTTCGGGTTGATTTTGGCGTATTGTCACGCATTAAAACGCCGTTTCCGGGGGAAAAGGATAAATGTATCGCGTACCCTTTGACACCCACGAAAAAAGCCTTGATTTATGCGGGTTTGAAAGGCTCTAAAGCGTGACATCTCTGCCTTTGTTTCCGCTTTCTCTCGGCGGCTTTGATTTTCTTCATGCGCCCGGCGCAGTCGGGGCAGTATTTTCCCCGGTTGGATTTGGGGACAAAGGCCGCCCCGCAGACGGCACACCGTTTCCGGCTTCCCCGGCACAAGAGGGCTGCGGCCAGCTCCCCGTCAAGGGGCAGGACAGCCACACGGAACCAGTGGCACATGAGGGAAAAGGAAATGCTCTGGACGCACACGCAAGGCTCCCCGTCGTCCAATAGCAGGCAGTTCCCCTCATCGTAGTTACAGCACTCATGTACCAGCCGCCGCGCCCGCCGGTGCTGGCGGTAGTCCATGTGGGGCAGGTTATCGCTCATGGCTCTGCTCCTTTCTGCGGTGCGGCTCGTCCCGGCGCAAAATCTGGTCGATGTTCCGCTTGACGGTCTGCAACTCCTTGAACCGCTGTTTCTGTTCGTGATAGGTGTTATACAGGCCGTCTTTCTCGGAGATAAGCTGCTCGATCTCGGCCTGCAACGCTTTCCGGGCGGGCAGCTTGGTAATGCCATGCGCCTTGAAATACCGGGCTGCTGCGTCGGCTATGATAAAATCGCTCTCATGGGCCTGCCGGTATGCGGCGCGGGCTTTCTCGGATTTCTGTGCCCGCAGCCCGTCGCGGGCGGCCTTGGTCTGGGCGTAGGCCAACACCTGCCGCTGCAACTTCTTTTTCCCTTGCAGCTTCGTTTCCAGTGCTTTCAGTTCGCCGCTGGTCTGGCGCATTTTCTGATAGGCGGTGTCAACGGCGGCTTCTAACTGCTCCGGGGAAGTAAAGCCGTATTGCTGGTAGACGGACAGCGTTTTGGCGGCCTGCTTCAGATTGTGTATCTTCGCCCAGCGTTCATAGCCCCGGCCTTTGCCCTCGGCCATTTTCTGCTCAATGTCCACAAGCCGCTGCACTCCGTCCTGTTTCGGGGCGGCTATCTCGGCTCTGGCAACCTGCAAGCGGTCTTTTATGGTGCGTGGGGGATCGGGGGATCTGGCTGGCGCTTCGGCTGCTCTGGCGGCGTTTTGCTCTAAAACGGCAAAGACAGCGGCGCGGTCAAAATCGTCGCCCAGCTTCCGGGCGGTAATTGGCTTTGTCCTGTCCGGCGTGAGGTAGGAAAGCCGCCCCCGGCTCTCCTTGACGGTCACACCCTCCTGCAGCAACAGAGAGGAAAACTCGTCAAAGCTGGCGGCGGTGGCAAGGGCTTTCCGTAGGGTCTGCCGCAGCTTCTCCTTGTTCGTTTCAAACTTGGTCTGCCGGGGCGTGATACTATCGGCAATCATGGGGGCGTTCTGCTTGTCCAGCGCGGCCTGTCCCTTTTTCTGCGCCCAATACTCCCGGTCGGTGACGCGGTTCTTGCTGCCGTTCAAGAGGTCGATTTGATAAAGCCCCTCCCGGTGGCACATCTCCATGACTTCGGATTTGAAGTAGCGCAGGGCAGCGTCGGTACATCGGTGCTTGCAGCCGACTTTCGTATCGGCCGGCCTGTCCATGTAGGGCAGGAACGGCACTTCCTCAATCCGCAGGCTGTTTATGACGATATGCACATGAATGTTGCCGCTGTGGTTATGCCCGTCCGGGTGGGTGCAGACAAGGGCCTGGTGGCCGGGAAAATGCTCTTTACAGAATTGTTCCCCCAACGCCTGCGCCCGGTCTACGGTCAGGCCGTTGTCCGGCCCGTCCCGCGGGTCAAAGCTGATGATGTAGTGGTGGCTTTTCACATCTTCCCGCCGCTGGTTTTTCTGATAGCGGAGATTGGCCCGCATACACGCAACGGCAAAATCCTCCCCGTCGCAGTTCAGCGTGGACAGCCGGTAGTCCTCGCGGGGGATAAGCCTGCCGGTTTCATCAAGGACGGGCTTCATGGTAAACTCGTCATGCTCAAAGAGAAGATATTGCTCGGCGGCTCCGTAGTCGGCGTTTTTAGAGTTGATATGCTTGAGTGTTGCCAACCGCGTCACCTACTTTCTTGAGGACTTCATACTTGAGGACGGCAAGGTCGGATATGGCGGCGCGTACCTCGCCGGAAAGGGTGTTGTAGGGTACGCCGTATTCGTTCAGATACCGGGCAATCTGATTGAGGTTGCCGCCGATCCTGCCGTACTCGGCTGTCAGCTTCCCGACAGCGGAAAGCAACTCGTCATTGACCGACGACACATGGACAACCGGGCGTATGGTCGCCCGCCGTATCGCCTGCCGGAGAAATTCGGACTGGCTGATACCATAGGGCGCAAGCCGCGCTGTGAAGTCGGCATACTCATCTTCGGACAGCCGGGTTTTCACAACGCGGCTGCGGTGGGGCGTGTTGTATCTCTTTCGCATGGTGTGACCTCCTTTCTCGCCCGTAAGGGCGCATGAGCAGGGTTTGGGGAAGGCACTCCCCAACAAGTTTCCCGCGAGGGGCAAAACTGCAGAATTGCGGATTTTGGCACCGTGGTAGAAACTTGCTCTCCGTGACTGCAAACTTTCTCTCACTTCCGTCCGCCACTTTTTTGGAAAACTGCAACCACAAAAGTTTGTTTCTCTTTTTCTGCTACTACTAATCCTGTAAAGGGCATTCCTGCCCGCTTTCGCTAAAATGACACCGGACGCAGTGGTTTCTACCCGGTGTTGGAGAAATCCTTTCTCTTTGCCCTCTACTACGGGTAAATGCTCCAAATGCCAAACACCAGGGCAGAAAAATTCCCTCCTCGCTTACTACTACAACCGGCAGGGGGCAAAATGGCCGGGAGCGGAGCCGGACAACAAAAAAAGCAGTAAATCTTTTTCAAGACTTACTGCTTTCGCTGGCCGCGTCGGTGGCGGCTGGTATTCAGTTTTTATGACTTGTCCGGTGGTTCGTCAAGCCGGAACTTGAATTGACAGTCAATTAACCGCTGCTTTACATAGTCCTCCACCTCGGCGTTGACCTGCCCGTTCACTTTTGAGAAATAGCGGATATATCCGGCGTAGTGGAGCAGGACAGCGTTCACGGCTTCTGGGTCGCCCTCACGGGCTTTGAGGATTGTTTCATAGGGGAGAAGTCTACTCATACCGGCTCACCCCCATTTCTTCGCGTAGCCGCTGCAAGGCAAGCTGGATATGCCGCCCCGCTGTGCTGCGTGACCGGCCAATACACGCGCCGATCACGCGCTGCGGCTGGCGCAGAAAGTAATAGCGCAGGATTTCTTCCCGCGTCTGCTCCGGCAAAACAGAGATCGCGTCGGCAAGGGCGGCGTTGCAGAGCAGGACGGTCTGACCGCAGACGGTAAATGGGTATTCCTCGTCCGGCTCCGACGCGGCAAACTGGACAAACTTCTCGTTCATCAGATAGTCAAGGGAAACTTGCCGTTCCCATTGCCGTTTAAGCTTCAAAATCTTGTCCAAGGCGGCACAGCGGATAACAGTCTTGCAAAAGGCGTTGTACCTGCGCTGGATATATTCTTGATAGGCTATCTGGTCGGTCATGGAAATTCCCCTTTCTGAATAATAGTGCGGGGCGGTGGCACTTCTTGCTGTCGCCCCTTGATTGCCTACCAGCAAAGGCGGGCGGGGCTGTCAACGGCTGCGCATATGCGCCGTTCATCTTGACCGTTGACTGGCTCGGCTGGGTTTGCTATTTACCCGACAAACTTGAATTTATTTTAAGCTATCACGTTTTACCTTCTTAAGCCTTACTATCATTACCATAGGAATTTCTTTGTTGGTTTTAAAACATTCTTCATAAAATCCATCAATGACAAATCCAGCTCTAAAACAAAGGTTAAAAATATCTTGTATGGAACGATGATAATAAATCTGCTCTTTCGGTTGCCCTTCAATCGCTATATCATAGTAACTGTGCGGTGTCATATATTTTTCAGTCAACGTGACAAAACAAGGGTGTTGCGTTGCAAAGACAAAAATTCCGCTTTCCTGCAACAGTTCATAAACAGCCATAAGAAGTGGTTCAATATCCGTAATATCCATAATTGCCATATTAGAAACTGCTTTCGTAAAGGCTCGATTTCTTTTTAATTCTAATATACTTTTTCTATCGGTCGCATCCGCCACACAAAATTCAATTTGTTTTGCATATTGTGATTGCCGTCTTTTAGCCAATTCTATCATTTTTTTGCTGTAATCAAAAGCGACAACCGAAGCGCCTCTTTGTGCAAGATACGAAGAATAATTTCCATTGCCACACGCAATATCCAAAATGTAATCCGCAGGATTAGGAGATAGAAGTTCCGTTACTTTGGGACGCACTACCTCTCTGTGAAATTCATTAGATTCGTCACCCATTGCATTATCCCAAAATTGTGCGTTCTCCTCCCAGATTTTTTTACTTTCCTCTGTTCCCATGTTCTCTCCCACTCCCCAAATTTGCTTTTTTGCTTCCATTAAATCTTCCTTACTATATTCCATTGTTACCCTCCATAACTTCTGATTGTTGCCGTCTTGACGATTATGTATCTTTACATTACCTTCTGAAACATATGGCGCACCTTGTCCAGGCGGCTGTTTGGACGGCGGGGCTGGATGACCGGCTGACCGACAGCGGCCTGATATCCTTTCAGCTCTGTAAGGCATACGCTCCGCCCGTTGGTGTAAAAGGCCAGATCAGTACGGTATGCCTGTATACAGCGGGCGGGAATCTCGCCAGTAAAGACAACTTCATCCTTTTTTACCTGGGCCGTTTCGATGGTGGCACAGTATTTCGGTGCATCATGATAAGCCCTGGAAAGGTATTCCTGGGGCGCATAGAGGATGAAGGAGAGATAAGGTTCCAGCAGCTGCGTCCCCGATTCCTTCAATGCCTGTTCCAATACAATCGGGGCCAATGAGCGGAAGTCCGCCGGCGTGCTGACCGGACTGTAATAAAGCCCGTATTCAAAGCAAATCTTACAGTCCGTTACGTTCCAGCCGAACAAGCCCTGCTCCAGCCCGTAACGGATACCATCCCTGACAGCGTTTTGAAAACTCTGGTTCAAGTATCCCAGCGAAACCCGGCTCTCGTATTGTACACCGGAGCCAAGCGAGAGTGGTGTAACAGACAGTCCTATGGATGCCCAAAACGGGTTGGGCGGCACCTCGATATGGATGGTGTGGCTGGCTGCTTTGAGCGGCCGCTCCATATAAATGACGGAGGGTTCCTTTACCACTGTTTCAAGCTTGTATTTTTCCGACAGCAAAGCGGAAACAACCTCCAACTGCACCCGGCCCAAAAAAGAAAGAATGATCTCATGGGTGATGGAATCCACTTCGCAACGCAAAAGCGGGTCAGTATCCGCAAGTTGCGTAAGAGCGTCCAGCAGCCGTTCTCTTTGCGCTGCCGTTTTCGGCGCAATCGTCGTCCGCAGCATGGGGAGGGGGTCCTCGCGCCACCTTTTACGAGGGAGCCGGGTTTGGTCCCCTAATACATCGTTTAACCTCACGCTGTCGCTGGGAAGGATAACAATTTCACCCTGATAAGCGGTGTCTGTCCGAACAATTTCCCCTTTGGATGGAATACGCATCTCTGTGATTTTCAGCTTTTCTCTCCCGGCCAGGGCCACCGTATCCCGCAGGCGCAGCGTTCCGCTGTATAACCGTAGATAGACACGCCGCTGGCCGCAATCGGTGTACTCAACCTTGAAAACGCTGCCGCATAGGGCGGCGCCCCCCTGTTCCCCAATCGGTTGGAACAGCCCTGTCACCGCATCCATCAACGGTTGAATGCCAAGGCCATTTTTGGCGCTGCCATGATAGACTGGGAACAGGGAGGCGTCTTGAACCCGCTGCTGTTCCTCCCGCGCAAGTTTTTCCCGGCTGATTGGTTCTCCTGCGATATACTTTTCCAATAATTCATCGTTATTTTCGATGACCGCATCCCATGCTTCTATGTCGGTATTTTCCTCCAGGACTATTTCCGGGGACAGCGACACCGTCTGCTTGATGATAATATCGGCGGAGAGCTTATCCCGAACAGACTGAACCACGCTCTGCAAATCAACGCCAGCCTGGTCGATCTTGTTGATAAAGATAACGGTGGGAATGTTCATTTTCCGCAGGGCATGGAACAGAATACGGGTCTGGGCCTGCACGCCATCTTTAGCGGAGATCACCAAGATGGCCCCATCTAAAACAGCCAAAGAGCGGTACACCTCCGCCAAAAAATCCATGTGGCCGGGCGTATCCACAATGTTAACTTTACATCTGTGCCACTGGAAGGAAGTGACTGCCGCTTGAATGGTAATCCCACGCTGCCGCTCCAAAAACATGGTGTCCGTCCTCGTTGTCCCTTTTTCGACGCTCCCCGGTTCTGAAATGGCTCCGCTGGCATATAGCAGGCTCTCCGTCAAGGTCGTCTTTCCAGCGTCTACATGGGCAAGAATTCCAATATTGATTATTTTCATGTGATTGTCCTCCCTTTACAGCCCCAAAGGGCATAAAAATCCCCAGCAGTAAAATACTTTTACCACTGGGGATTATAAGTTGCGGACATACACATATACAGCATACACCTGTTTGTGATTGCTGTTTTTGGGGATATGTCAAAATTGATAAGGCAAAAGTATTCTTAAATTGGGTACAAAAAACTAAGCCCCTACAAAAGGAGCTATCATAATCCTTTGTTCCCACTATTTGATTATAGTTTTATTTAAGAATACCTTGCCGCATATTTTTTACTCCTTTTCTGGATTAAATCATTGTATCACATCAGTTTTAGGAAAGCAAGTACCTAAAAGAAATTTTTCTTCCCCTTATATGTAACAATCATACCGGCTTCCTAGCGTTCAGAATGTTTTCTGCTGTCTGCTGTGGTGTTTGGTTGGAATTGTCCAACCAAAAGCCGATCCGTGGTGTTGTCTGCATTTTACTAAATACAAATTCAATGTATACAGAAAGATATAAGGAGTGGGAGGGATTCCGCCGTAGTTGGCATTGTAGGAAAATCCAAAAGTTTAGATTTTCCCACAATGCTTATCTTTTGGTCTTTGGTTCGGAATAGTGTAGTGCTGGCGGTCTATCTCTTGTTTTCGGTTGCTTGCTTCCTTACCGTACATGAGCATTGGCACCCGGATTGTCGGATCCATAACCTTCCAGCAGGTTGACCACGCCCCACACGCCGAGGCCCGCGCCGATAGCGATAACCAAAATTTTCAGGGTGTCGATAGCAGAAGCAAAAAATTCCATATAGTTTTCCTCCATTCAAAATGTGTTGTTGGTTGCGGGGGCAAGGCCCCCAGGTATGAAAAAAGCCGCCCATTTCAGGCGGCGGGAGCTTCGGGCCAACTTGGCCCGAAGTCAGGCGAAGGCGTCCGGGTCGTCCAGATCGTCATAGTTGAAAATATCATCGTCCAAATTGTCCGCGTCTCCGGCCTCGTAAACCTCGTATTCCTCATTGGGATTGAGTTTCAGCCGGGTGCTTATCAGCTTTTCCAGATGGAAGGCGTTGCGCTTCTTGTCAGCCTCCGCCGTGTATTTATAGTTCGGGTGCTTTTTCAGGTCATACTTCGGGGAGAAGAACGGGCGCAGGCCCCGGAGCTGTAAAATGCACTTGTTCCCCGGCATGGTGGTCAGCTCGTCCATTGTCATCAGCTCCTTGCCGAGCCGCTGAAGGTTCTGGCCGTAGCTTTCCGACTGGCCCCGCGTCCGGCTCTCGGTATACATGGAGATTGTCTCTTTTCCCAGTACCTCCGAGATTTCCTTAATCGTGGAGTGCTCCCGGCCCCCGAGGAAGATAACCGAATCCATGTTTCCTAAGATGGTTTCAGAATTATCTTTATACAGGGCCTTACACTGGCTCATGGCCTGATAAAACAGGCACAGGCTGATTTCCCGGGAGCGGATAACTGCCACAATTTTTTCGAGCTGGGGCACCTGTCCCGTATTTGCGGCCTCGTCCCACAGCACCCGTACATGGTGGGGAAGCCGCCCGCCGTAGACGTTATCCGCCTTTTCACAAAGCAAATTGAACATCTGCGAAAAGGCAAGAGCCACGATAAAGTTGTAGGTGCTGTCCGTATCGGAAATGCAGAAGAACAGCGCCGTTTTCTCGTCTCCGAGTTTGTCAAGCTCTAACTCGTCATAGCTCATAATCTCCCTTAGCTCCGCAATATCAAAGGGAGCGAGCCGCGCCCCACAGCTAATCAATATACTTTTTGAAGTCTTGCCGCTGGCTAACTTATACTTGGCATACTGCCGCACAGCGAAGGCTTGGGGCTTGCGTTTGGCGAGGCCGTCGAACATATAATCAACGGCATTTTTGAAACTTTCATCATCCTCCCTTACTTCCATACTGTTAATCATTTCGACTAACGTGTTCATGTTCCGTTCTTCCTCCGGCCCTTCAAAAACGATATAGGCAACGAGAGCGCAGTATAGAAGCGTTTCCGCTTTTGTCCAGAACTCGTCCCCCTCTTTGCCATCGCCCTTTGTGTTGGTTATCAGGGCATTTACAAATTTTAGCACGTCAGATTCCGTCTTGATGTAGGCCATCGGGTTATAGTGCATACTCTTGCGGAAGTCAATCGAATTAAAAACCTTGATTTTGTAGCCCTTCTTTTTTTGCAGGAAATGGCCTACCTGGGAGAGCACCCCGCATTTCGGATCTACGCACACATACGACGAGTGGGCTTGAAGGAGCTGCGGGGTCAGCCAGAACCGGGTCTTGCCCGAGCCCGACGAGCCGATAATACAGCAGTTGAGATTGCGGGCGTTGGCCGGGATTTTTGGCCGGGTGTTCATGGTGAGAAATTCTGTCCCAGTCAGTATTACGTTGTTTTCAAATTTCGGGTCAACGAAGGGGGCTATATCTTTTGCCGTCCCCCAGCGGGCCGAACCATATTCCACGTCTTTTCTGAATTTCTTTGCGTTCCGTACTTTGTTGTAGACTACCAGCCGGAGCACCACGGCCCCAATCAGGCCCACCAGCAAATCGAAGCCGTGGCCCGGCGCTATCGTCCCGAAGGCCGGGCCTATGGTTTTCATCATGCCTATGAGCTTCATGCCAAAGTCGGCCCCAGCCGCAAGGCGGTACGCCTCCCCGATTTTGCAGAAGAACCAGAATATTAAGAGATACGGGAGGTTGGGAACCACATATTTTTTAATTTTGACATTCATCGTTCCTGCACCGCCTCTCTGGTCTTTTCCCGTTCCTTCTGCCGGGTCTTGATATGCGCCCCAAACTGCCGGAGCTGGCCGAGGATAGAGGGCCGGTCTTTCTGCCGGGCCATCACCCGTTTGGTGTACTCGGAAAATGCCGCTGTGATTGCGTCGGCCTGTCCCGCCTTGAAGAACAGCAGATAGTCCTTCGGCCCTACCTTGTGGAAAGCGTAGTCCACATTGAATTTTCGGGCTATCCGGTCAAACAGGCGGGCGTCGCCCTTTAGCTGGATACTGTTGGATTGCCCGGCGTGGCCCATAAGCTGTTTTACGCTCTGCCGCCCGTGGGGAGTGAGGGAGGCCCGGCGCTGTTTCTCCGCCTGGGCCAGAAACTTCTGGAACGCCTTGCACAGCACCCGGCCTGTCAGCTTGGTTGCCTGCACCGATATGGCAACAGTGCGCCGTGTTACATCTTCTTCCATTGATTCCTCCTTTCTGTCCGGGCCGCTTCAAGATGGGGCGGGCCCCGGGGATACGGAAAACCTCGGGCCAATTTGGCCCGAGGTCTACCGCTCGTCATGTGCCGCCGTCGGGGTGGATTTCTCCTTCTTCGGCGGGGTCGTTTCCTTGTGTTCTTTCATGGCCTTCAAGATAGAAGGCTGTTTTTCAGCGGCCTTTTCCAGACGGTCAAGGCTGGAAACCGCTTTGTCCAGGCTATTCCGGGCCGCGAGATAACAGGCCCGTTCGGCCCGATAGGGGGCCAGCACCGTCTTTGCCAGCTTGCCGACGGCCTTCGCCTCCTGAACGGCCTCCTTCCCCATCAGGGCGCGGCCTATGTTTTTCAAGTGCCGCCCGGCTTCGTGATACTCGGCGCTTACCGCCTCAATTCTGGAAATAGCTTTTTCGTCTGCCTTTATCCCGTCATTGATGGTATTCCGCAGAGATTCCAGCCCCGGTTTGACATGGAAGAACCGGGCGGCGCTGTCCAGCGCGCCGATCCCGCGCTCCTTCACAGCGGCCAGCGTGTTTTTACAGCCCTCGATTACCGCGCCTTTTAATTCCGCCAGCCGTTCCCGCAGGGTGGCCACGTTGGCCTCCAACGCTTTGACGCTCTTTTGCAGAGCCGCCTTTAACGGGTGGTTTTGTTCCTGCAAGCCTTGAAGCTCCTGCCGCATGGCTTTTAGCTCGTCAACCGCGCTGGCAAGCTGTTTCTCCATTTCGGAAACATGGCCGATAGCCTCTAACAGCTCTTTGCCAGCCGGGGACTGATTTTCTTTCAGAAGGGCCAGCAGTTCCTTCACATACTCATTTTCAACAATCGGCGTTTCTGCCGGGGCCTCTTTTTTTCTGCCCAATCGTTACACCTCCTTTTCTTCGGCCATACCTCGGGCCAACTTGGCCCGAAGTCTACCGTTCTTCATGGACGGCGGCTTTTCCACCTCCACGCTCCGGGGGCGGGGCCTCCCGATACTGCTTTAACGCTTCGAGAATGGAGCGGCGGGGCTCAACGGGATAGAAAAATATCTGGTATTCCTCGGGAACCTTGTCCCCGTCGTAGTGCTCAATGAAAGAGCTTTGGTTATTTTCGATATAGCCGCCGTCCGTAAAGTCGCTGGTGCTGTTCAGAAACAGATCCCGCCCGTATGCTTCGTAGTCAAAGTAGCCCTTAATATCCTCTGGCACGTTCAGCGAACCAAACTCGTCAATAAAGCACCGCCCCAGTTCTTCCGGCGTTTTCACATCGGGGTAAAAATCATAGCAGTCGAGATTTTGGGTCAGGTTAATTAAATCCTTCACACTCCCGGCATATTCCCCGAGGGCAACGGCGGCTTCAAACTTTTTTATCTCACCGCTGTCCATTTCTTCCAGCAGGGAGGCGAGGTAATTCAGCTCGTCAATGCTTTCGTTTTCCCCCAGGCGCGCCCGCAGTCCGGCAACGTCGGTTTCATAATCAACGATATGGATTTCCTCATACCGCACCCCGTCCACACCAATTTTAGACAGTACGGCCTGTACTTCCTCGGTGGTGGCAGGCAGACGCAGAGGCTCCACCGCGAGAACACCCTCGTTGTACTTACCGATATTGCTGATATAGGCGCTAATCACGCTTTGCCTCCCGGCCCTGTCCCTTTACGGTCAAAATGCCGTCCAGCGTGGTCGCCGTGATGTTGAGCCGCCCGGCCACGGCAATATCATTTTTCACATCTTCCGTCATGCCGTCGCCGCAGACCACCAGCACATGAACCCGGCGGAGCATATCGCGGGAAATATCAATCCCGCTTTTGTGTTCCTCGGGAATATCGTTGTTCAGAAATAAATGCAGGTAGAGCAGGGGGCAGACCGGGGAAAATCCGGCCTCATAAACTGCCCTGCAATACCGCGCCGCCTGTTCCGTGTCGGCGTTTTGGTCGCCTGTCCATGCGGCGGTGATGTATGCTAAAGGTCGCTTCATGTGGTTTCCTCCTTCCTGTTTTTGCTTAATAGGGAGCCCAACCCCTCCGCCCCTTCCCGTGGGAAGGGGAACGGCTCAAAGGAATATATATCCCCGTCGCTTGACTACTACAAGCACAACCGGGAAAGGCTGTCAAGGGCTTCGTCGCCGTAGGCGGTGGCGCGGGCGCCACCCTTGACTGCCTTCCCCGGTTGCGCTATACAAACCACGGCGACGGGGAATCTATTATATCCTTTGAGCTTCGGGGCGCGGGGCAGAGCCCCGCATTAGGCGCGAACCTCGGGCCAACTTGGCCCGAAGCCTCTTACTTCTCCGGCGCGGCCTTTTTCTCGGGCTTCGCCTGTTCCTTCTGCTTGCCCTTCCAGTCGTCCAGGAGCTTGATGATCTGGTCTTTCATTTCCTGCGGGGTCTTTTCCTTGCCGAAATACTTCTCCAATTCCATTCCGCTGATAATCACTTTGTCTACCTCCTTCTTTTCTTCAAGCATAATTCCGTCAATCACATCACCGTTGAGCATATTTTCCTGGTCGAGTTTCCGTATACGCTGGGCCTGGGAGAGCGAAGGGGCCGACTGCTGCGCGTCAATAGCAACGGCAATATACCGCTGATTTTTGGGCTTTATATAGGAAAGCTCCACCGCGGGAGTAAATGCAATCTTGAGCGGCTTGCCGCCGCTCCCGACTGTTTTGCCGTCAACCATATCCTGCAACGGGGGAATGAGCCTTGTCAGGGCGATATGCCGTTGAACCTGTTTCACGCTCATGCCGTTGCGCTCCGCGATAACCTCATTGGAACGCTTATCCACGTCTGTTGAGAAGTTCTGTCCCTCCAGCGCCTCACGCGCCCCCTGGTGCTTGATGGCCTCCAACTGCATTTTCAGGGCCTTGGCTAACTCCATCGTGGAAACTTCCCGGTTGTTGACGTTATCCTCGACCATCTGCTGAATGGCCTGCTCGTCAGTCAGGGCGCGAATGATACATGGCGTATAGGGAATACCGGCCTCGATACTGCCTGCGTCGCGGCGGTGGCCGGAAATAATTTCATAGCCACCCTTGTCATCAGGCCGGACAATGGCGGGTTGTGTCACGCCCTGCGCCCGAATACTTGAAACAAACGCCATGAACTTTGCATTTTTCTCCACATTGAACGGGTGATTTTTGAAGGCATGGAGCTGTTCATGGGGGATTCTTACGGTCTGTTCCACTTCCGGGATAACAAAGGGCTCCACGGGCTTGTCAGTCTTGGGTATTCCGTATTTCTTCCGAAGCTCCTGTTCCAGCTTGGCTTTCTGTTCTTCCCGGCTGGCGCCGTCCGCCGCCGGAGCCGCTTTTTCTGCCTCCTGCTTGGACGGGGGAGTTTTTTCAGCCTTGGACTTTTCGGTTTGCTTGGGAGCCTTGTCCTTCTGGGGACGTGCCGCCTGTTTCGTCTGTTTCTTCTTTTCCGGTTTAGCCGCGTCTGTCCTTTCGGGCTTAGGCTTATCGGTAGTTGAGCCCTGTTCCTGTTCAGCCTTTGCCGCCTTTTCCTTCTCGGCCACAATTTTATCAATCATAGCGCCGGAAATATCAATGACATTTCTGGGGCGGGTTTTGTCTGCCGGGCCCGGGGTGTCAGTCTTTTCTGCGGCAGGGGCGTCCGCCTTCTTGGTTTCCTGCACCGGGGCCGAAGTTTTAACCTCCTGCGCCGGGGGTTCCTCCTTCCGTGGAGCCGGAGCTTCGGAAACGGCGGGGCTGCTCTGTCCCTGTTCCTCCGGCTTCAAATCTTTTTTATCCTCTGCCATTCGTTTACCTCCTTCATTTTGGCATGAAAAAAAGGGCCTAACTTTTACAGTCAGCCCCACAACGGCTTCGGGTCAACTTGGCCCGAAGCATGGATATAAGAAATATCCTCCTTTCCGCCTCACAACGGAAAACGCCGCCCGTAGTCTCTACTTGGGCGGCGCTTGTCCGGTAAAGTGATAAGCTCTTATTTTATTGATATAACGTGTATTTAGCCGTTTTCTTATTATGATTGGCCCGGTCGGTCCAGTTGCTCCGGTTAAACCGGTCGGCCCAGTGGGCCCGGTCACTCCGG
>EQ973344.1:1088314-1122153 GCA_000158655.1 [Clostridium] methylpentosum DSM 5476 | reverse complement strand
TTGGTCCAGTTGCTCCGGTTAAACCAGTCGGCCCAGTTGGCCCGGTCACTCCGGTTAAGCCGGTCGGCCCGGTGGGCCCAGTCACCCCAGTTGAACCAGTCGGCCCAGTGGGTCCGGAGGGTCCAGTGGCACCAGTTGCGCCAGTAGGTCCGGGAACAGGACAAGGACAGGGACACGGACAGCAGCAATGCGGCTGCTTTTCACATTGCGCCCCGGTTGCATCCTGACCACCACAGGAAATGCAGCGGCCAGTACCATCGTATACTTTCAATTTGTCTGCCTCCTTCGTGCAGTTTGGGAAATTGGAGATTTGCTCCAATTACATAGACCCTGCTCTTGTGTATCGCAGGGCAGAGTTCTTTCATGAAGTTTAATTTACTATACAAGTTTTTGAATGATAATAAACGCATTGTTGTAGGTAATTGCGTTTTGTTCATTGACAACGGTTAGCGTATTGGGGGATGAGGCGACATCCACCATCATAGTGCCGCCGAGAGTGCGCACAGATGAGGTAAAGTCAAGTGTGGAGGAAATGGCACTCCCCGGGAGAACCGCCCCGTTGAGCGCAAGGGAAATGCTGACGCCGAGAGGGGTGGTCACCGCGGTTGAGGACTGGGCGGATGCGCGGTAGATGATTTCGTAGATCCCGGGCTCTGCGAGGAGGAAGGTGTCCGGTGCAGAGTGGGTGATGGCGTTTCCGGCGATGATTGAATCATTTGGGAAGGTGAGCGCACCCGATGCGGTGCGCGTCTGTGCACTGGGATTGAACGCGGCCAGCAGGTTGGAAACTGCCCCTTCCCCCGTCGCCCCAGTAGGGCCAGTCGGCCCGGTCGCACCCGTTGCCCCAGTTGGTCCGGATGGGCCGGTTGAACCAGTCGCTCCGCGTGGAATCACGAAATCGAGAACAGCGTTGTTTTGGTCTCCGCTGTTGTTGACAGAAGCGGGCTGTTCCGGCTCTGCAGTTGTGGCGGAACGCACAGCAATCGAAGCAGCAGAACCTGTTGCTCCAGTCAGCCCAGTCGGTCCGGTCGGCCCTGTGGGCCCAGTCGCTCCGGTTGGTCCGATCGGCCCTGTGGGTCCAGTCGCCCCTGTCGGCCCCGCAGGCCCTGCAGCACCGGTTGGCCCGACCGGTCCGATCGCCCCGTCCGCCCCAGTGGGCCCTGTCGGCCCAATGAGCCCGTCGTCACCTGTGGGTCCAGTCGCACCCATTGGTCCGGTTGGTCCGGTTACGCTTGCCCCGGTTGGCCCGGTCGCCCCGGTGGGTCCTATTGGCCCCGCCGGTCCTGTGGGACCGATGAGTCCGATGCCAGCCGCCCCAGTGGGTCCTGTCGGCCCAATCGGCCCGGCAGGACCTGTTCCGCCCGTCGGTCCCGTTGGTCCCGTTGACCCGGTTGTTCCACTGCCGCGGGGACCTGTTGGCCCAGTTGCCCCGGTGGGCCCTGTTCGACCCGTTGGCCCAGTTGCTCCGGTCGCCCCATTTGGTCCGGTCACACTTGGCCCGGTGGGTCCGGTCGGTCCGGGAGGTCCTGCTGGACCAGCCGCGCCCGTCGGTCCAGTGGCCCCAACGCCCGGCCCGGTTGGACCAGTGGGTCCCGTCGGCCCGGGAGGTCCTGGAACAGGGCAGTAGCTTGTGCAGCCGCAGCCACGCCCGCGAGGGTCTGGCACGCAATGGCATGCACTGTCATAGAGTTTCAATTGAAAACCCCCCTTATTGGTTGTTCACAGCCCTTTTTCGGAAGACCAAAAAGGATGGAAGCAAAATTTTACACGCTTCCAATTACAAAGTATGCAAACGAGACGCATTTTGTTACTGCCTTGTGCAAATAAAACGATCCAAATCTGTGTTATGGCAGCGTGGAGAGGGGATTTTACAGGTATTTTTGTATTCGGTTAAAACCCAAGCGGCGCTGATATTTCACAGGATTTGCCGCGCTGGGGGCAGGAAAAACACAGCGGTATAGGACAGAATATCCAGCTCATAATCTGTGCTCTTAGTTTAAACAAAGGGGAAACTTCCTGCAACCCGATTGAGGTTTCAGCTGTTTTGACAACTTAGATGTTGTGGGAACAGTCAACGGTCGGGGTGAATAACATGAAAAGGAGTGCCCTGACTGAGGTCTCCATTTCTCCCTTTTTCAATGAAAGGGGAGAGCAAGCAGAAGGCCTGTCGCCGACCTCCAGATAACACTTCGGTGTGAAGTAGTACAGTCACCAGATGAAGCGGGGCGATTGTCCTGCCGCGTCCAGCCTCCATATCTGATTTGATATTGCTTTTTTGTGTATAAAAGTGCTTGACAAAATACGGCAGGCAAGGTATAATAACAATCAACGAAAATCATATAATACATATATGAATAGTATGAAATAAAATTATTTGGAGGTGGCCCAGTGGATTTTGAGTTTATCGCCAGGCATGCGGGCCAGTTTGTACAGGCCGCAGGACTGACGCTCAACCTCGCGTTTTGGGGGATACTGCTCTCCCTGCTCATCGGGCTCATGTGCAGTCTGCTCATCTATTTCCGTGTCCGGGTGTTTTCCCGGGTTGCGAAAATTTACATTGAGCTCTCCCGCAACACTCCCTTGCTCATCCAGCTTTTCTTTCTGTTCTACGGACTCCCGAAAATTGGAGTGATGATTTCGGCACAGGCCTGCGCTGTGATCGGATTGTCCTTTCTCGGGGGCAGCTATATGGCTGAGAGTTTTCGCAGCGGATTTGAGGCGGTGGGTAAAACCCAACTCGAGGCGGGGATGAGCATCGGCCTGACCAGAAGGCAGCTCACCCGCTACATCATCCTCCCGCAGGCGTTTTCAGTGTCCATCCCGTCGCTGACAGCGAACGCGATCTTCCTTCTCAAAGAGACCTCGATTTTCAGCGCGATCGCCTTGGCGGATTTGATGTTTGTCGCTAAGGATTTGATCGGGATGTATTACAAGACGTTTGAGGCGCTCTCGATGCTGGTGGCATCCTATCTGATCATCCTGCTGCCGTTGTCGATTCTCCTCAGATGGGTGGAAAGGAGGGTGCGCTATGCAGAGTTCGGGCATACAAGTGCTGTTTGAGGGGGCAAACCTCAGCCGTCTGCTCGGCGGACTGTGGGTCACGCTGCAAATCGCCCTAATCTCCATCGCGATCTCTGCGGTGCTCGGCGTCCTGTTTGGCATTGTCATGACGAGTAAAAGCAGAGTGGTTCGGGCGGTCTGCCGGATCTATCTGGAAGCGGTCCGCATCATTCCCATCCTCGTTTGGTTGTTTATCTTTTACTTTGGCGTTACCAAGGCGCTCAACATCCACCTGAGCGGGATGTTTGTTTCGGTTCTCGTCTTTTCCCTCTGGGGCACAGCAGAGATGGGGGATATTGTGCGGGGCGCAGTGCAGTCGCTTCCCCTCCACCAGCGAGAGGCGGGGCGCGCAATCGGTTTGACTGAACTGCAGGTCTACCGCTATATCATCATTCCCCAGGCGGTCCGCCGCCTGCTGCCCGCTGCGATCAACCTCGCAACCCGCATGATCAAAACGACCTCTCTTGTCGTGATCATCGGAGTAGTCGAGGTTGTCAAGGTGGGGCAGCAGATCATCGAATCCAACATCCTCAACTTTCCCACTGCATCGCTGTGGGTGTATGGGTTGATCTTTTTGCTCTATTTTATTATCTGCTATCCGATTTCCCTCTTTTCCAAGCGGCTTGAAACCAGATGGCAGAGCTAGGAGGAACACAACATGGCTGAAAACAAAACCATTCTGCGAATTTCCGGGTTGACAAAAAAATACGGAGATGTGACTGCCCTTGAGGGGATTGACCTCGACATTCGGGAAGGGGAAGTCACGGTGATCCTCGGCCCGTCGGGCTGTGGAAAGAGCACCCTGCTGCGCTGTATGAACGGCCTGGAGAAAATCGCTCAGGGCCAGATCGAGTTCGACGGCAGGGTGATCACAGCAGAGGGGACCAAATGGCCGGAAATCCGGCAGAAAATCGGCATGGTGTTCCAGAGCTATGAACTGTTCCCCCACATGACGATTCTGGAAAATATCCTACTCGGTCCCCTCAAGGTGCAGAAGAGGGAACGGGCCGAGGCCCAGCAGCAGGCTGAGACACTCCTCGACCGGGTGGGCCTGCTCCACCGCAAGGACTCCTATCCACGGGAGCTCTCGGGCGGGCAGAAGCAGCGGGTTGCGATTGTGCGCGCCCTCTGTATGCGGCCTCAGCTGATGCTGTTTGACGAAGTGACCGCCGCGCTCGACCCCGAAATGGTGCGGGAGGTGCTCGACGTCATGCTCGAGCTCGCAAAGCAGGGGATGACCATGGCAATTGTCACCCATGAAATGGAGTTCGCCCGGGCGGTGGCTGACCGCATTATCTTTATCGACGAGGGAAAAATCACCGAAATCTCAACGCCCGAGGAATTTTTCACCCATCCGAAAACCGAGCGCGCACAGCGCTTTTTAAATATTTTTCACTTTGAAACCGATGATTTTAGAAAAGAGGTATGATGCATGAAGAAACTCAAACAATGGATCGCGGCCGCACTTGCAGGGGTTCTCGCACTGGGGGTGCTGACTGGATGCGGACAGAGCGGCGGATCTTCGTCCGGCTCTCTCGAATCCATAAAAGAGAGGGGAACCATCCGCATCGGGGTGTTCAGCGATAAACCTCCGTTCGGCTACATCGACTCCAACGGGGAGAATCAGGGCTATGACGTCTACCTCGCCAAACGACTTGCAAAAGACCTGCTCGGCGATGAGAGCAAGGTGGAGTTTGTGCTCGTCGAGGCGGCGAGCCGGGTGGAATACCTCCAGTCCAACAAGGTGGACCTGCTGCTTGCAAACTTCACTGTGACTAAAGAGCGCGCTGAACAGGTGGATTTCGCCAATCCCTATATGAAGGTTGCGCTCGGCATTGTCTTGAAAGACGGCGGGATCACTTCGGTCGACCAGCTCAAGGGAAAAACCCTCGCGGTCAACAAGGGCACTACGGCTGAGACCTATTTCACTGAGAATTATCCGGACATCAATCTGCTCAAATTTGACCAGAACACCGAGACCTTCCAGGCGCTCAAAGATGGGCGGGCCGACGCGCTTGCGCATGACAACACTCTGCTTTTTGCCTGGGCGAATGAAAACGACGGCTTTGAAGTCGGGGTGAGCTCCCTGGGAAGTCATGATACCATCGCGCCTGCGGTCAAAAAAGGCAACGACGAACTGCGCAGCTGGGTCAACGATGAGCTGGCAAAGCTCGGGGAAGAGAAGTTTATGCATAAAAACTATCAAGAGACGCTGCTCCCCTACTATGGGGATGACATAGACCCAGAGGACGTTGTCGTTGAGGGCGGAGCGCTCGAGTGAGACCCAGAGGCTGCAATCCGATCCGGTTACAGCTCAAGGGCGGCTGTTTTCACAAAGCAAACACATTGAGCGCCTGCAATACAGCTGCTGCACGTCCAATGACTGAGATGCAGTTGAGACTTCGGCAGCTGGTTGCTCTGTGGTTGATACAGCGAACAGTGAATTTGTTTTTTTGTTCAGAGTGGATGAGATAGGCCAAGCGGAGTTGTATGACCAGTTGGTTGTAACCGATATAGATTCATTAGAAGTATCTCCAAACCCTGAATACTGCAAAAGGCGGCGTGGTTTTCCACGCCGCCTTTTGCAGATTACAATACTCTTCTACAGATGTATCAGAAATTACGCTGGCTTTGTCTTTATCCAGAATTTCTGCCGATTCAGGCCATGCATCCAGTGGCCGGCAATCCACCGCTTTTTTCTCACCGCTGTAGGACAACCCTGATGGGGTGTGTTTTTGAGAGCGAAAGGGGGATGGGATGAGGTTCATCCCATCCCTTTTGCGAAACCCACTGCGGTGTCAATGGATGGTTGTCATCAGATGGTTTCCCAAAAGGGACCCGTGTTCGGGTGCTTTTCCCTGTGTCACAGCGCAGTGCAGTAGCGGTGGTCAAGATAGGTTTTTCCCGCAAACTCAGCGTGAAGCACATCTCCGTCCGGCGCAAAGCCGCAGTGGCGGTAAAACGCCATGGCGCGCTCATTTCCAGTGACGACCCACAGAAAAGCCTCGGGATACCCCTGCCCCCTGAGCTGATCAAGTGCTTCTTTCATCAAATGGGTTCCCACACCCCGGCGGTGAAACGCCGGGTCAATATAGAACGACATGATTTCACCGGCATCCGGTTTTCGCTCATCCCGTGACGGGGAAAGTACGGCTGCGCCGGCAAGTCTGTCTCCGCAATAAGCCAGCAGTCCCATGGTTTCGTCCGCTGCGAATTGTGTGCGAAATGTTTCGGCCCAGTGGCTGTCACTCAGTTGGTTCAGGTCCTCCTCTGGGATGATGTGAACATAGGCTTCCCGCCAGCTCCGGGCGTATAGCCGGCTGATTGCCTCCGCATCCTGCGGCTGCGCTTTTTGAATTAGAATCTCCATTGTGTATCCTTTCTGCACTCAGAACAGCGCGCAAAGCAGCTGTCCTTGATCCGATGTGGAGCGCTCCACGTATTTTTTACTATTGTACCGCAAAAATTTGCAGGTGTAAATTGCATTTTTTATTCGGGCGGTGCATATAGATGAAACGAAAAGAATGGGAGGATGACTATGGACAACAAACACCAATACACTGCTCCGGGGCCCTATCCAACGATTCGGTGCAACGGACCGAATCCCCGCTATGCCCAGCTGCTGACCATTGATTTTGCCTCATCCAAAGGGGAGCTGACGGCGATCACCGAATACGTATACCAGAGTTGGATGCTCGTTCCCGAGAACGCATCGGCGGCCCGTGCCATGCAGAGCGTCGCCATGGTGGAAATGCACCATCTCGATATGCTCGGAACCCTTATTGCCATGCTGGGCGGAAACCCAAAGTACCGTTCGGTCAGCAGCCAGAATATCCGGACTGTGTGGACGGGGAGCATGCCCCCCTATTGCCGTACTGTGCGGGATGCGATGAAAAACAACATCCGCGCGGAGGAAGAGGCAATTGCCACCTATGAACGCCACGCAAGCGTCATCCGCGATCCTGCGGTTGTCGCCGTGCTCAACCGGATTATCCAGGACGAAAAGGTTCACATCAAGGTGTTCCGCAGCTATCTTGAACAAGCTTAACGCCAGCGGCCGGGAGTGACAACTCCCGGCCGCTGCGCATACCCGCTGCGCATACCCGCTGCGCATACCCGCTGCGCATACCCGCTGCGCATACCCGCTGCGCATACCCGCTGCGCAGGTGCTGAACAGGGCTCCCTGCAGGTGATCCTCACCCTTAGCGGCTCTCCCTTGCGCGTTTCCGAAGAACCAGGATCGTCGCGGCAAGGTCGTTGTATTCCGACTGCAACAGCGTCACCCTTTGCAAAACGTCGGAATCCGCCATCATAGGCCGCAGAGTTTTAATGCGTTGAGCGATAAGCTCTGCAGATTCTTCATAGCTTTGACAAAGCGACTCATCCGTGTGCCACATCGTGTTACCTCCTTAGATTTCATATAATTTGAACCCAGTATACGACAAAAAATAGGCGCATAGTCTCAGATTTAGAAGAAAAAAGGTAGAGAAATGGAAATATTATCACAAAAAGGGTTGACAGCCCATAAATGCCATGATATAATGCAAATGTAACTGATTAACGTGAACCGCCCCTCAGAGATGCTCGCATCCTGGGGGGCGGTTTTCGAATGCAGTTATTACGATTGGAAATTATTTCAAAGGAAAGAATTGTTTTTTATTTCAATTTGTGATAAAATGGGGATTAGCATAGGATTGGAAAAAGGATGTGGCACTATGTTTGCTCACCGGTTGCGTCAGCTGCGCCTGGAACGGGGATTGACACAGGCTGCATTGGCAAAACACCTCGACGTTTCACAGGGGACTGTGGGGAATTGGGAGGGTGGAAAGCGCGAGCCCGATTTTGCAACAGTTGCACGATTGGCCGCACTGTTTGGAACTACTGTCGATGATTTGATCGGCAACTCGCCCACCAAGGCCGAGACAAAACTCATCCTGCTCGCCCGCAAAGCGGAGCACATTCCAGAGCAGGAGCGAGAGAAAATCCTCCAGGTGTTTGAGGATACCATTGATATCTATCTCAAAGCGAAAGGACTGGACAAATGACGGATAAACCTCGCTGTGCGGTGAGCGCGGGTAAAGCAGTCCAGCTGCTGCTCCGGCAGGAGATCACCACACTGTACACCGATGTGCAGCTGCTGGAACTCGGGCAGAGGGTGCTCTTTGATTCCATTGACCACTACTGTCAGATCACAGGGGCGTCCCTGTATCAGTTTACCCGCCGCGGCGCGCTTCGGGACGGCTGCACCATCTGTGTGGGCAGCCGGTACATCGTATTATACAACGACGTTGTATACCGTTCCCCCGACCGGCTCAACTGGACGCTCGCCCATGAATTGGGCCACATCTGCAATGGCCACGGGGATGATGGATGGGCGGAGGAGGCGGAAGCGAATGCATTTGCTTGCGAGCTGCTTATGCCTGAAATTGTCATCCGTTTTCTCGCTTCCCGCCAGCGCATCAGCTATTTGGATTTGCAGGAGCTCTTTCACGTGTCGGGGGAAGCGGCGCAGAACAGGATCCGGCAGCTCAAAAGACAGAGAGAGTACTGCGCGACCGGAGAGGAGCGGGAGCTGCTGCGAAAATACCTTCCGCTGCTGCGCCGTATTCGGCTGTAACGGGAGCGAAAAATCGCTTTCACCAAACAGTCCTTCCAAAAATATACTGTAGTATAGGAAAAGGAGGACTGTACTATGAAAGGAATCGACGTGTCCAAATATCAGGGCGCGATTAACTGGGCGTCAGTGCGGGCGGATGGGATCGGCTTTGCGATGATCCGTGCCGGCTATGGGATGTATCCCCAGCAGAAGGACCCTTATTTTGACCAAAACGTACTGGGGGCACAGTCACAGGGCATCCACACCGGGGCATACCTGTACAGTTATGCAAAATCGGTGGAGGACGCTCAGCGCGAAGCAGATGTATTTCTGGATTGGATCCAGCCCTACCGGTTGGACTATCCAGTCGCATTTGACATCGAAGACGCATCCCAGGAAAATTTGAGCCGCGAGTTGCTCTCTGATATTGTCACTGCGTTTTGCACCAAGCTGGAAGCACAGGGCTATTACGTTATGCTCTACGCCAACAAGTACTGGCTGCAAAACAAGCTGATTTACGACCGCATCAGCCGGTTTGACATCTGGCTTGCCCAGTATGCCGAAACCGCGACCTACGACCAGCCGTATGGAATGTGGCAGTACACCAGCAGCGGAAAGGTCAATGGGATCCGGGGAGGCGTCGACCTCAACACCAGCTACAAGGACTATGTCCAGCTCATCGAAGGGCACGCCGCGGAGCCGGTTGGCTCGGCGCTCGGGATCGTCACCGCCGATTTGCTCAACGTCCGGGCAGCTCCGTCGACAGATGCGATCCGACTGCGGCAGGTCGCCCGCACCAACGAGGTGGATGTATTGGCAATCGTCAGCAACGGGTGGCTCAAAGTCAATGTCGCCGGGCTCATCGGCTATGTTTTTGCGAAATATATCCAGTACGATCCCAACGGGCTCCCCGTCATCTCGGCGCCGAGCAACGAACAGGTGGAGGGAATCTGCACTGCAAATCTGCTCAACGTCCGTGCGGGTGCGGGGACCCAATACCGGGTGCTGTTCCAGGTGGCGGAGGGCAACAGCGTCAATGTCATGGAGGAGCGCAGCGGCTGGTATTACATCAACTGCCGGCACGGCAAAGGCTGGTGCTCCGCCCAGTACATTGATCTGCAGCTTTAGATCAAAAAATGCGGTTCATCCAGTCAATCTGTGCGTGCCGACTTTGCCGGTGCGCTGGAGAAGGGGAGATGCCCCTTCCCTGTTTTTTTGTAAAAATGCAGATGCAGGAGAGGACTGACCGCATCTCCAGTTTAATCTGTCCCGAAGTCCTGCTGCCCTCAAGCGAGCGTCCAAGCGCTAGGAGTCCTTAACGGATTTTGCGGTGAGTGAAGGATTTTCAACGCAAAATTGGGGGAGGAACCGGCAGGCCGCAGCCGTTTAAACCGGGTGTTTTTAGGTCTGATCCGGTTGGAGATGCGGGCGAGCAACTTGAGGTCACATCCATTTTTTGCTTCCATCCATCTGCATCCATGGTGATAATTGGAAATCCACTCCCTGTATCCAGGAGCCATGTGCTATGCAGCAGCATGCCAGATTTTCTCTTATTTGACCATCTCGCCCCGGTGTGATACAATAATGCTATTCACATTCAGGAAAAAGGAGCTGTTGAACGCATGGTGATTCAACCCAAAACAAGAGGATTTATCTGCACCACCGCCCACCCGGAGGGCTGCCGCGCAAATGTCCGGCGACAGGTGGAATACGTCAAACGTCAGCCCAAAACCCAAGGGGCGAAACGGGTGCTCGTGCTCGGCGCGTCGGCGGGCTATGGACTTGCCTCCCGCATCAGTGCGGCGTTTTCCTGCGACGCGGCGACACTCGGCGTGATTTTTGATAAGCCCGCGAGCGGCAGCCGCACCGCGTCGGCCGGCTGGTACAACACCGCCGCGTTTGAGGAGCTCGCCCAGGCGGAAGGGCTATACGCCAAGACGATCAACGGCGACGCCTTTTCCAAGGAGATCAAGGAGCAGGTCATCCAGACGATCAAAAGCGATCTCCAAACGGTTGACCTTGTGGTTTACAGCCTCGCGGCCCCCCGCCGCACCGCGCCCGACGGGACCACCTATTCCTCTGTGCTCAAAACAACGGGGGAGGAGTACACCAACAAGACGATTGACCTCAAGACCAAAGCCGTCTCTGAGGTGACCATCCCCCAGGCGAGTGAGCAGGAAATTGCCGACACCGTCAAGGTCATGGGTGGGGAGGACTGGCTCGACTGGATGGAAGCGCTGCAGGGCGCAGGCGTGCTCGCCGAAGGGGCGGAGACTGTCGCCTATTCCTACATCGGGCCGGCGCTCACCCATCCGATGTACCTCAACGGCTCAATCGGCATGGCAAAGCGCCATCTGGCCAAGACCGCCCAGGAGATCACCCAAAAATTTGGAGGGGTCAAGGCGTATCTCTCGGTCAACAAGGCGCTTGTGACCCAGTCGAGCGCGGCGATCCCGATTGTGCCGCTGTACATTTCCATCCTCTACAAGGTGATGAAGGAGATGGGTCTGCACGAGGGCTGCATTGAACAGATGTACCGCTTGTTCCACGAGCGGCTGTTCGCAGATCCCGTTCCGGTGGACCAAGAGGGCCGCATCCGCCTTGACGACTGGGAGATGCGCCCCGAGGTGCAGGAGAAGGTCAGCGCGATCTGGAAAGAGCTGTCCACTGAAAATGTCGAGCAGCTCGCCGACATCGACGGCTACTGGGCGGACTTTTATGAGATGTTCGGCTTCGGCCTGTCCGGCGTGGATTACGAGGCGGATGTTTCCGCTGATCTGCCGATTCCCAGCATTGCTCACTAGCTGGGAAATAAAATCTGCGTGTTGGCAGGAAACGCGGCCCGCAGAGAATGTCCTTTTCGTTTCACTTTCCCAGCTGGGCTGCGTGTCTAGGTTGGGAGGGGGACAGCGTTTCAAAACATGGCGCAGCCGAACAGGCTGCGCCATGTTTTTTATCAGGCGGAGAGAACGGGGAAACATAGCGTTAAAAGGGTTTTCTACCTGGTTCCCTCAAAATCCTTTGAAGCGCGCGGAACGATCTCTCATTGGTCGCCACGGCTTGGCGTCTCATCCGCCAGATTGATCACCCGGACTCCCTTTTGGAGACAGGTTTCCACCGTGTATCGAGTACCGCCTCCAGGCTGGTTTAAATAGCAGATACACCAATAGCTGTGATCTGCGAGAAACCGGTTTCGTTTGTGCATGCAGCCCGGCCAGTAAGTATCGGATGTGTAGATGACGCGGTCAGCCTGCCGTTTGATCTGGTCGTATACAACGCGGTCGGATTCCGCCCAGCCCTCTGCCTGATTCCGGCAGGGCAGCACGAGCCATAGTTGAACCTGAGGGTAATGTTGTTTCAATCTTAATACACAGTGAGCTGCGAGTGTATCAAACCCCAATGCCCCGCCACATAAAAATGTTGTTACGCCTTGATCAACGAGATGAATAATCTCGTTTTCAAAGCGTTTTTCTATTTTCTTTTTAACATTTGGAGAAATACTTCGGTGCCCTGTAAAACAGCAGGTTATTTTCATAAAGATACCTCTTTTCAAAATATTGTGTACTTAAACTAAGTACACTTATAACATTATAACTCATTATGTACTTAAAATAAATACATAGATAGATATTTTAAGTCAAATCTAATTTAAAAAGAGGAATTATTATGAAAGACAAACATTTAGGAATTCGCATCGACAATGAGCTTCATTACAAATTACATTATGTTGCAAAGTGTGAGGGGCGTTCAGGGAATGGTCAAATACTCTATGTACTACGCAGGTATATCGAGCAGTTTGAACAGCAAAACGGGGAGATCGAGCTCCCGCCGGAGGATTAACACAAACAATACCCAGGCTTAACAACAGCCGAACCTGCCCCAAATCTGGCTGTGGTACACTGGAGCCATCACCAGAAAGGAGAATTTGAATCCATGAACAAGAAATTGAAATCTGCGCTCTGTGTCTTTGCAGCGGCGGCAGTGCTCGCCACCTCGGGCAGCGCGCTTGTCCAGGCGTCCGCAGCGGAAGACCAGCCCAGGGTTGCCGCCGACTGGAGGTTTGAGCGAAGCTCAGTCGCGTCGGGCAGCCTTGCAACTGGCGACCTTACCCTGCGCGACAGCAGCGGCAACGGCAACACCATTGAGCTGCAAACCTACAACGGGGAAACCGACGTCACCCCCTACATGAGCTTCACCGAGGACAAAATGTACGACGGAACGAGCGGAAGCCTTACGTGGACCGACCGCACCCACGGCGGCGACTTCATCACCGTTTCGAATGCGCCGATCAACCAGGAAACCTTTGAAAACGGCTACACCATCGAATTTGTCTACAAGCTTCCCGCCGACTTCACCACCTCGGACGCCTGGATGGGCCTGCTCGCCCGCCAGGGGGACTGCACCAGCATGGGTGAAAAGGAACTCGGCACCATGAGCGTGGCGATCTCCAACTGCAAAGAACTCCAGTACACCACTGCCAACAAGCAGGACAGCCACACGATGAGCTCGGCCGCCTGGTCGGTCTCGATGGATAAGGGCGGCGTGTGGTACCACATCGCCATTGTCTCGGACAACCATGTGATTAAAACCTACATCAACGGCTGCGAGGCGTTCCGCGACTATGTCAGCGACGAAATGACCGGCATGTACGCCGACCCGAACGACGGCCGTTTCCGCATCGGCTCGAGCCAATGGAATGGGGTCCTGAGCAGATTCGGACGCGGCAGTTACCAGCAGGTGCGCATCACCGACGGCGTGCTTAAAAAGTCCGACTGGATTATTCCCAACCCGGAGCAGTACCTCGGCGAATACGGCAGCAACCGCGATTTCTCGATCACCGCGGGCGGCAGCTACAACATGGTGTTCCTCCCCGACACCCAGAACACCGTGAAATTCAAAGGCAATGTCATTGACACTGCGATGGACTGGCTGATTGACAACAAGGACCGCACCAACCTCGCCGCAGTCGTCAGCCTCGGCGACATCGTGGAAAACTGGTATGACGACGCGCAGTGGGACACTGCGAAGAGGATTTTCACCAAGCTGCCACAGGCGGGGATTCAGTTCCTCGAGCAGCCGGGCAACCACGACTACCCCGTCTACCTCGACAACTTCGGCCCGAACAGCGAGTTTGGCAGGATGGTCCAACAAAACGGCACTCAATACTCCCCATCCGGCTGCAGCTCCTACATCACCTATGAGGCGGGAAGCTACACCTACCTCGCGGTCAACCTCTCGATGAGACACGTCACCGATAAGGCTGAAACCGCCTGGTTTGAAAACGTCCTCTCCACCCACCAGAACTATCCAACCATCGTCACCAGCCACGATGTGCAGAACTGCTCCGACGCCTCGCCGAGCGACATCCGCCTGAGCAGCAATGGGCAGGAAATCTGGAACATCGTCAAGCGCTACAACCAGGTCTTTTTCCTGATCGGCGGCCACAGCCACGGCGCCGGGGAGGAAATCCTCGTCAACGACGCGGGCAACCAGGTCATCAGCGTTCTCGCAGACTACCAGTTCGCCTACAACGGAGGCAACGCCTTCCTCAAATTCGCCGAGTTTGACGAGGCTCACAACAAAATCAACCTCTCCACCTTCTCCCCCTATGCCTACACCCTCCCGCTGGAGGACAAGACCTTCTTTGACGTCAACTATATGACCGGCCAGGGCAACTACACAGAATTTGACTTTGATTTTGCCACCCGCTTTGAAGGCGCACAGCCCTCCGCAGCAGCAGAGGCGCAGCAGGAGATCCTCCACATTGTCCGCGGCATCGACGCCCTCCCCGAGACAATTACCCTCGCGGACAAAGAAACTGTCCTTGACCTCGCAGAGCGCTTTGCGGCCCTTCCGGAAGATGTCAAAGCGGATTTCGCCAACGCGGATAAGCTCGCCGCTGCGGTCGAAATGATCAATGCCCTTGACAAGGTGAACAAGACCATCCTCGACCGGGTGATTGACTATGCTCAGGGACTTGTCGACGATGGCCAGCTCGACGCCCTCATCCCCTCGGTTCAGCAGAGTTTCCAGCAGGCATTTGACAACGCCAAACAAGTCAGCGCAAATGCCTCTGCAACTCAACAGCAGGTGGATGACGCCTGGATGCAGCTGATGACCGAAATCCATAAATTCGGGTTCGTCGCCGGAGACAAGACCCAACTCTCCCTTCTCCTCGCGCAGGCGGAGTCGATTGGCAACCGGCTCGACAGCTACATCGAAGCTGGCAAGCAGGAGTTCTCCGCTGCACAACAGGCGGCTGCGGCAGTCAACAGCGATCCCGATGCGATGGCGTCGGATATCCAGCCCGTTGCGGACAGACTGCTCGATGCGATGCTCAACCTCCGCCTCAAAGCGGACAAGACGCTGCTCGCTTCGGCTGTCTCTGAGGCGCGCGCACTCGATCTCTCGGGCTACACCCTCCAGAGTGTAGAGGCGTTTAATTCCGCTGTCGCTGAAGCAGAACAGCTCTTAGCAGACAGTGCCCTCAGTGTGGATGATCAGGACAGAGTGGATGCGGCAGTAGAGGCAGTTTCCGCTGCAAAAGCCGCTCTTGTCCCGATCTCCTCCAGCAGTCCCAAAACACCTGAAACCACCCTTACATTCGACTATACTGGGGACAAAGCTGCAACCGCCAGCAGTTCCAGCCCCAGAACAGGCGACAGCGCAGCGCTTCCACTCGCAGTCCTCGCAGGCCTTGCGGCTCTCGCTGTGGCAGCGCACCGCAAAAGCAGACGCAGCAAATAACCTGTTTTTTCCCCCTCCTCCGGCACCCCGGCGCTCTGCGTCAAACCGCTGTTTTCTCTAGTCAGTTGCTGGGGTACATCCGAATCAATGAAGGACAAAAGGGCGCCGCTTCAGCAACGGCGCCCTTTTGTCCTGTCTTTTTGTGCCGGGGCTCAAATGGACTTCAGCCATCTGATGCCTGTGTGGTGGGGCTTTAAATTTAAAAGAACTTTTCTAAGCTGGGAAGGATACCTGTGATTGCTCTTCAATCGTGTGTGGATTGACAGGGTATGGTGTCCGGCGGTTCTGGGACAGATGCAAAAAATCTTTCGCACGCCGGGAATCCACTGGTTTTCCCTACAGGCACAGGCTCGGCTGACTCGTGCGGGGGAGAACGCCGCCATACTGCTCGCAATCCCTCCTTGTCAAAAAATCTGTGAGAAGGTATAATAAGAGAGAATACAGAGGAGGTGCCAACATGAGAGCAGTCATACTGGCAGGGGGAAGCATTCAAAGCGACGACATCATCCGGCAGTACATCCGGCCGGATGATTTTATTATCTGCGCGGACAGCGGCTACGACCACGCGGTCCGGATGGAGATCGCGCCCGACCTTGTGGTAGGCGATTTTGATTCGGTGGAGGAAGACCTGACCGAAGCGCAGATTTTGGGACAGATCGAGGTGCTGTCCTATCCGCCCGAAAAGGACTACACCGACACCGAGCTCGCGGTGGAGGCGGCGCTCGACCGGGGGGCAGACAGCATTCTGTTTCTCGCCGCGACCGGTTCCCGGCTCGACCACACCATTTCCAACATCCTGCTGCTGCGCAGCCTGCTCGACGCGGGAATCGATGCGGCGGTTGTGGACGAGCACAATGAAATCCGGATGCTCTGCGGGCCGGCTACCCTCCAGGGCAGGCGGGGCGCGCTCGTCTCGCTCATCCCGGTCACCGACTGTTCCGGGGTGACGACCTCCGGCCTTCAATATCCGCTGGACAACGCCACCCTGCCGCTCGGCATTTCCCGCGGGGTGAGCAATGTCTTTTTGGGCAGCACCGCCCAGGTGACGCTCTCCGAAGGGTATCTGCTCGCCATACAAGCGCGGGATTAGTGAGAAGGCCTCGGTAGGTTGGCGACACGCCCCAGGTGACTCTATCTGAGGGGGCAGCTGCTCCTCATTCAGGCGAGCGCCCCGATGGGCTGAGCTAGCAGAACCAGCCGGCGGCACCGCGCAAGTGCCTCTGTCTGAGAGAAGATCTACTCCTCATTTAGGCATGGACCTCGAAAGGATAAGTCAGCAAAACCAGCTAATGGTACTGCATGGATGTCCTATGTGAGGAGTATCTGCTCCTCATTCAGGCGTGGCCCCCGATGGAATGAGTCAGCAGAGAACCAGCTGACGGCACCGCGCAGGTGCCCGATCTGAAGAGCGTCTACTCCTCTTTCAGGCGTGGAGCTCGATGAAATGAGTCAGCAGAACCAGCTGACAACACCGTGCAAGTGCCTCTGTCTGAGGGGAGATCTATTCCTTATTCAGGTGTAGACCTCGAAGGGATGAGTCAACAGAACCAGCTGACGGCACCCCGCAGATGACCCTTTCGGAGGGGGATCTCTCCGCCATTCGTTCACGGGTTTCAATGGATATGGCAGATAAACTTGGACGGACCGTTTCCAGGCGGGTTCTCTTTTCGGCGGGGACGGCAGAGACACCGGCTTCCCGTTGCGTGAGTGGATCACTTCGTACAGCGGTTGTCCATCAGGTTTTCCATATAGGCGGGGAGGGGGACGCTGCAGCGGATTTCCTCCCCGCTGATGGGGTGCAGCAGCCGGATTTCCCCCGAATGGAGCGCGTGCCCCTCCACAACATCCCGCCGCTCGGTGCCGTAGAGAAAGTCCCCAAAGAGCGGGCAGCCGAGATGGGCAAAGTGCACCCGAATTTGATGGGTGCGCCCTGTTTCCAGCCGGATTTTGAGCAGGGTATACGCTCCATTTACTCGGACTGTCTCGTAATGGGTGACCGCCCGCGCGCCCTGCGGGTCCACCCGGCGTTTGAGCACGCTGCCCGGCGTCCGCCCGATGGGGAGGTCGATCGTCCCGGCGGCGGGGGAGGGTGCGCCGCAGACAACGGCATAGTAAATCCGCTCGAATGCCCCGGTGTGGAGCTGTTGGGACAGCCGCGCCTGCGCGTGGGCGTTTTTGGCGACGCAGAGCAGGCCGGAGGTCCCTCGGTCGAGCCGGTTGACCGGGCGGAACACCAGCTGTTCTCTCCGCTGGGCGTACTGCCACGCGGAATAGTTTGCCAGGCTGTCCTCATAGTGCCCTGGGGAGGGGTGCACCGGCGTTCCGGCCGGCTTGTTGACCAGCAGCAGGTCGTCGTCCTCATAGGCGATGTCAAACGGTCCGGGGACAGGGCGGATGCTTTGGGACGACGCTTCCCCGGTTTGGAGCAGCAGGCGCAGCTCCTGGCCCGACCGGGCGCTGTCGGTCACCCGGGCAGGCATCCCGTCGAGGGTGATCCCGCCGGGAATCCGCTTGAGTTGGCGGATTATCCGTGTTGAGAGCTGAAGCTCGCGGCGCAGGATGGTTTCCACCTGGGCGGGAACTGAAATGTTTACAAGTAGTATTCTTTCCATTAATTTATCCTATCTGAAGTAAGGAGATTGGCTGATGAGCAATTACAAAGCGGCGATTTTTGACATGGACGGCACCCTTCTCGACTCCACCTGGGTGTGGGACAAGGTGGACCACACCTTTTCCGCACGCCTCGGGTTTCAGGTGCGCCCCGACTATTACCAAAAGATCGCCCATATGACCACAGCCGAGTCGGCGGTATACACCATTGAGGAATATGACCTCGACATCACCCCTGAAGCCCTTAAGGTGCTGTGGATGGACATCGCCCGCGGCTACTACGCGCAGGAGGTCCGGCTCAAGGAGGGGGCGCGGACGCTGCTCTCAGAGCTCAAGCAGAGGGGAGTGAAGCTCGGGGTGGCGACCTCCTGCTTTCCCGACCTGTGTGAGACCGGGCTGCGCGCAAACGGGGTATACGATTATTTTGACGCGCTGGTTTTCAGCGACGAGGTCGGGGTGGGCAAGTACCAGCCGGATATCTACCTGCACTGCGCCGGCAAACTCGGCGCCGCGCCCTCCGACTGCGCGGTGTTTGAGGACATCTACATTCCCCTCAAGGGGGCCAAATCGGCTGGCATGGGGTATTTCGGAGTGTACGACGAGGCTCACCGCCACCTCGAGCCCTCCTTCCGGGCGGAGGCTGACGGTTACATCACCAGTTTCCGCGCGTTTGTCGAAGAGGGGAACTGCTCCAAATTCTTTGGGCCACTGGGGGACTGAGCAGTGGAGAATCTTTTGCTCTCCCTCCGGGTCGTCGCCCCTCTCTTTCTGCTGATGGCGCTCGGCGCGCTGCTCAAATGGATCAGGCTCTGGGACGGCAAGACGGTGCGGGTGATGAACAACGTCTGTTTCCGGGTGTTCCTCTCCCTCATGCTGTTTGTCAACATCTACCACACCGACCTGCACAGCTCCCTCAACCTCAGGCTTATCCTGTTTGGTGTGATCAGTATTTGCGCCGCGTTTCTCCTGCTCTGCCTTGTGATCCCCCGCCTGGAACGCGACCCTGCCAAACGGGGCGTCCTCGTGCAGGGGATTTACCGCAGCAACTTCATCATCTTCGGCCTGCCCCTCACCGTCTCGCTGTTCGGGCAGGAGGCGGCGGGGGTGACCTCGCTGCTCATCGCGGTGATCATCCCGATTTTTAATGTCTTTGCGGTGCTCTCTCTCGAGCTGTTCCGCGGGGGAAAGCCCGACCTGCCCAAAATGATCAAGGGGGTGGCGACCAACCCGCTGATCCTCGGCGCTGCTGCCGGGCTGCTCGCGCTGGTCAGCGGCGTCGAGCTGCCCGACTTTCTCGACAAGACCGCGACCGACCTCGCGGCAATCGCCACCCCGCTCGCCCTGATGATCCTCGGCGCGTCGTTTGAGTTCCGCGCGGTGCGGGGAAACCTCAAGCAGATCATCTGGGGCGTGGCGGGCAAGCTGGTCCTCATGCCAGCTGTTTTTATCCCGCTCGGCATTGCCTGCGGGTTCCGCGGCGCCGAGCTCTCCGCCCTGCTCGCGATGTTCGCTTCTCCCACCGCCGTTTCGTCGTTTACCATGGCGCAGCAGATGGAGGGGGACGCTGACCTCGCCGGGCAGATCGTTGTCTTTGGCTCCGGCCTGTCGGTGGTCACAGTGTTTGTGTGGGTGTTTGCCCTCAAACAGCTCGGGTTTTTTTAGGTTACAATTGGTTGACAAATTGAAACGAATTTGTCAACCTCCTCGCTTTTTGTCGCCTTTTGGTTTATAATGAAGGCAGAACAGGAAAGGGGGAGTACCTGTATGAAACGCAGTGTGTGTAGTGTGCTGATCCTGCTTTTGCTGCTCTGTCCAGTTGCCGCAGATGCGCAGGAGTTTGGGGAAAACGGCTTTGAATCCCTGCCACTCTCCCCAGAATTTGAGGAGATCTCCGCGCTGGAATCTGAGATTCTCACCCAGGCCAACCATATTGCCGCAGTTGAGTTCGGTCAGGAGGACTCGTTTTTCAGCCGGGAGGACATCGGCTGGGACAAGGCGTACAAGCTCTATTATGAATGCGACCCCTACGAGCTGGGGACCGACTGTGCGGACGAACTGCTTGCTCTGCTCTCCGAAGAGGGGAATGGGCTGTGGGAGATTCCGCTTTCCAACGAGGGAAAATGGGTCCTTGTCGGCGTCTCGGTCAGTTCGGCGCCGACGGACGAGATGCGGGACGCACTCACTCCGGAAGAATTCACCCGCCTGGAGCAGCAGGCCGGCAACTGGTCGATATGCAGAATCGGCGTCCGGAAGGAGTTGGAGGATTACCCGGCCCAGGTGGACGCCCTGCTGCAATGTCAGGGAGTTGCACCTGGCTGCCAGAAGGTTCTGCTACAGGCCTTTTCCAAAATGCGCTCACCCGTGGCGCTCACCATCCGGGACGGCAGAATGGAATCGGTCGCCGTCTTTCAGGAGCCGTGGGTGCTAGGAACCTCCAAGCCGTTTGTGTTCGGTTCCGCCAAATCCTCCAACATCAAAGAGGGCGCAGTGCTTCCGTTCGGGCAGATGTGCGAGATTATGGAGCGCATGGACCCGCCGAGCAGCATCCCTGTACAGCCGCTCATCATTGGGGTGCTGTCGGGCACAGCCCTGCTGGCTGCCCTGGCCATCTGGCTGATCTGGAAATTCACCCGAAAACCAGCGAAATGAACCGGATAGAGGCCCCCGCTGAACGCGTGCGCGGCAAAAATAGTCCGCACACAGCAAAACGCCGGAAAGCAGTTTGCATTCCGGCGTTTATTCCTGTCTGCGCGGCTGCATCTCCTCAACGATTTCTGCGAGTCCCCGGCGGTCGTTGAGCAGGATCGAGATGATCCCTTTGTACAGGTTGATGGTGTTTTCAGAGCACTGATCGGCGAGCAGATCGGCCTGCATCCGGTCGGGAGCGAACAGCTTCATGTCGAGCAGGTCGCTGCCGATGTCATGCACCGTGAGGTGGACAATGTACCCGTCTTCCACCCGGTCGACTGCCACCTTCTGCCCCTTGTCCCGCTTGGTGCGGGAAAGCAGCTCCGCCGCAGCGGCGACCACCTTGTCCCGGCTCGCCCGGCCGAGCACGCCGGAAAGGGTTTTTGCCGTGTCCGCACCCCGCTGGGTGAGCACAAAAACCCGCTTGCCGTCCTCGGCGTCCTGCTCCGCGACGTGCCCGGTGTCGGTGAGCTCCTTGAGCGCCTGACAAAAGCTGAAGTAGTTCACCGTCCCGGTTACCTGAAAAACATAGTTCATCTGTTCCCGGTCGAGGGGCTGGGGAGCGGAGTTGAGCAGGTAGCAAATCAGAATTTTGATCTCATCGATGTCCGACAGACTGCCCGGCTCGCTGTCTTTGAAAACCATTTTTTCTGACATACGGCATCCTCCCTTGCGTTATTGTTTTTATTATACCACAAAATAGGGGAATAGAAAAGAGGGTTGTGTTTTTTCCGGGTTTTTGATAAAATAGAAAAACAAAGTGTGAAAGTAAAAAAGGAGTGGATCCAATAGTGAACGATGGCACAGGCGTGTTGTGGCTGGTCCTGGTGATCTGCATCGCATTTTCGGCCATATTCTCGTCCTCTGAGACGGCGTTTTCGAGTGTGAACCTCATCCGCATGAAGAGCTACGCCTCGCAGAACAACAAACGGGCAAAGCGGGTGCTCCGCCTTTCGGGGGATTACAGCAGCATCCTCACGGCGATTCTCATCGGCAATAACATCGTCAACATCGCCGCCTCGTCAATCGGTACGGTGATCTTCACCGCATATTTCGGCGCGTCCGGCCCAGCGGTTTCAACCGTTGTGCTGACGATCCTGATTCTCATCTTTGGCGAGGTCATGCCCAAAAGCATTGCCAAGGACAAGGCGGAGTCGGTTTCCATGGCCTCCTCCGGCTTTCTATCGGTGCTTATCATCCTGTTCAAGCCGTTTATTTTCTTGTTCAACGGCCTGAAAAAGCTCACCGAACGATTTACCAAATCCGATTCCCAGCCCTCGGTCACCGAGCAGGAGCTCAAGGTCATCGTCGAAGAGATTGAGAGCGAAGGGGTGCTCGAGGACCACGAGAGCCAGCTCGTTCGCTCGGCGCTCGATTTTGACGAGACCACAGCTGAGGAGGTGCTCGTCCCCCGCGTCGACATTGTCTCGGTTGAGGTCAACGCAAGCGTTGAGGAGATGAAGCAGCTGTTTCTGACCGAGCGGTTTTCCCGCGTCCCGGTGTATGAACGGTCGATTGACAACATTGTCGGCGTTCTATACGAAAAGGACTTTTTTCGTTCATATATACAAAATGGAGAGAATATCGACATCCGCGGACTGCTTCAGCAGCCGCTGTTTATCCCGCCGCAGACCAAGATTTCCGACCTGCTCAAACAGATCCAGTCGGTGCGCGCACACATGGCGGTGGTCACCGACCAGTACGGCGGCGTCGAAGGGATTGTCACCCTTGAGGACGTTTTAGAGGAACTCGTCGGAGAAATTTACGATGAGGATGAGGAGATTGTCGAGGATGTGCAGCGGCTCGGTTCGGGGCTCTACCGGGTGAATCCCGACATGGCAGTAGAGGACCTCTTTGAAGAGATCGGGTTTGAGCCCAAAAACTTTTCCTCAGACAGCAACACCGTCGGCGGCTGGGTATTCGAGCTGCTTGAGCATATCCCCGAACCGGGCGAACAGGTTTCATTTGAGGAACTTACCCTCACTGTGACCGATCTTTCGGATCAGCGGATCCGGTCTCTCGAAGTACATCTCGGGGAAAGCAGCGACCCGGAGCAGCAAGACTAGGCGGTTTTGGTTTCCAAAGGCTGTAGGTTCGCGCTTCAATCGTTCCGGTGCGGATCACTTGATACACCTGCGCTGCGCGCGCCCAAACTCTCACTCTGTTTATAGGCGCTTCCTTCAATCGCAGGGGCTGAAGTTTAGGGTCCGAGTGTTTATCACCGTTTCAACGGCGGCGCTGCACCCATCTGTTTGGGTGGGGCTCCTGCCTTGAAAGGCGCCGCGCAACTGCCTGTGGACAGCTATTTTCCTTCTCGGAAAACTGGATGCTGTAGCTTTTTTCAAAAAGAAGGGGACTGCTGCCACTGTTTGAACAGCGGTTTGGAGCGGTTTCCAACCCCTCTTGTTTTCACTTGACCCACCGGGCCTCTGGGACCGACTCGCCTAAAAGAGGAAGAGCAGCTGACACAAACAGCGTCTTTCTGTTCCCGTTTTCACAGGTGTTGCTCAATGCAAGCGGCGAAAGCTGGCAGGTTTTTTATAACGGACAATTTTCAATACCAAAAAAGCAATCCGGTGCAGATGCACCGGATTGCTTGAGTTTTTCGCCCCTTTTCAACCTGTGTTATCCGTCAAAATCTTCAATCAGCCGGCGCAGTTCAGCATCCGAGCGGATTTCAATGCCTTGTTCCAGGGCGAGTCGGTCGAGTTCGGGAAGAACCGAGGCATCGATGTCAAGCACCTGCCCTGGCTCCGCACTTCCAGGGGAAAAAATTCCGATTTTTCCGTTGTGCTCCTTGACCACGTATTGATAGGTGACTGTCTCGCTCACCGAGGTATCCGACGCGCGGCTGACCTGGTTGAAAGTGGTCACAAACAGGATGACCGACAGCAGCAGCACGACCGACGACATGCTCACGAGCAGGACAGCGGTTTTTTTCATATTCATAGGATCCACCTCCTCGTTGTCCTTAGTGTTCACTGGGATGGAAAAAATATACACAGGAGAAAAATTATCCCGTTTAATCGTCACAAATCAGTTACAAACAGTGCGAAAAACCCCTTTAAAATATGAATAATTAGCGAATCAGCTTAACAACTGCATGGTTTTATGATATAATGTCAAGGATTTAAAGAAGGAGGCGATAACTCGATGCGAAAGAAAAGCAGAGATCTATCCAGCGGTTCGGAATTCGATACCAAGGATATCTTCAGCTCCACCACAGCAAACAAAAAATCGAGAAAAAAGCCTAAAAAACAAAGAAGTACATTTAAGCGCGTTATGATTGCCTTTGGGAAAGCGATCGTCGCACTCTTTTTGGTCGGGGTGATCACCGGTAGCATTGTGGTGACCGCATTGACTGTTTATGTAATGAAAGCAACTGAAACCGATTCTGATATCAGCCTGGAAAAGGACGCTGTTATGACCAGCGGCATCACGACGATATACGGGCAGCAGAACGGCGAATGGGTCGCCCTGGCCAAGATGTCCGGCGGCACAAAGAGAATCTGGTGCGACATCACCGATGTGCCCGCCCACGTGAAGAACGCCTTTGTCGCGATTGAGGACAAACGCTTTTACGAGCATGAGGGGGTCGACTTTAAGAGAACCTTCCTCGCGTTTGCCAACATGATCCTGCATTTCTGGGACAGCAACCAGGGCGGTTCGACCATCACCCAGCAGCTGGTCAAAAACCTGACCAACGACACGGTGCAGACTCCGACCCGTAAGGTGCGGGAAATCTTCCGCGCGATGAGTCTTGAGAGGACCTACTCCAAAGACCAGATTTTGCAGGCCTACCTCAATGTGATTCAGCTCGGCGGCGGCAACGGCGACTACCTCGGCGTTGCGACCGGCGCGCGGCTGTACTTTAACAAGGAGGTCTCCGAGCTCACCATTGCGGAAGGGGCGTCCCTTGCCGCCATCACCAAATCTCCCAAGCGGTACAATCCGATTGAAAACCCCGAGAACAACCTGCAGCGGCGCAATTTGGTGCTCGACAATATGCTGGATCAGGGGATGATCACCGAGGAGGAGTACACCGAAGCGATCAACACCCCAGTAGAAGTCAACCGCGGCAAGGTCACCGGCACGCTCGACGACAAGGACTACCAGAGCTATTTTGTCGACAACGTGATCAACGAGGTCATCGCCGGCATGTCAGAAAAATACGGCTGGGATTCCGCTTATGCCGAGACCAAGCTCAAAAGCGGCGGCTATGAGATTTACACCACTATTGACGTCGATTTGCAGAACAAGCTCGAAGAGCAGTTCCAGGATCTGTCCAACTTCCGCGCCAGCGAGCAGGATGACGATCTTCTCGCCGCCATGGTCATCTACGACCACGAGGGCGCGATGAAGGCGGTTGTCGGCAACCGTGGGGAAAAACCGCCGGGAGACCGCGTCGTGCGCAACAACGCGACCCAGGCAGAACGCCAGCCCGGTTCGGCGATCAAGCCCCTCGCTTCCTACGCGATGGCCATTGACCAGAACATGTACGACTATTCCAACATCGTCAGCGATGAGGAAACCGCCTACAAGATTGCCGGACAGCCCGACTGGACCCCAAAAAACTACACCCGCAGATACTACGGCAATGTGACAATCAAATACGCGCTGCAGCACTCGCTCAACACGATTCCCGCCAAGATCGTCAACCAGCTCGGGCCGCAGACCTCTTACGATTTCCTGACGCAAAAGCTGGGAATCACCACCCTAGATCCCACGGGCGACCCCAACATGTCCCCGATGTCGGTCGGCGCGCTGACAAATGGCGTGCATCTCAATGAACTGACCAATGCCTATCAGATCTTCACCAACGGCGGGCATTTTGTCAAATCCCACTCCTACACCAAGGTGCTCAACGCGAGCGGCGACGAGGTGCTCGCTCCGGACACCACCTCCACCCAGGTCATCAGCGAGGAGAGTTCCTCCATCATGAACCGCCTGCTGCGCCAGGTTGTTATGAACGGGGGAACCGGCGCCAAGGCGAATCTAGATAACCTTGGAATCGAGCTCATCGCAAAGACAGGTACCACCGACGATAACAAAGACTTTATGTTCATCGGTGCAACCCCATATTATATTTCCGGACTCTGGATTGGCTATGACAATCCGAAGAACATGCGGGATAACACGGTTATTCCAAAGAAGTATCAGCCGTACGATTCCTCTGTGATCTGGAAGAACATCATGGGGGATATCTACCAAGGGATGGAGCCGAAGGAGTTTGAACTGACCGGCGAAGTCGTGAAAAAGCAGTTCTGTACCGTCACTGGCCTGCTGGCAGGGGACGGATGCCCCACCGACACCGGCTATTACAAAGCGAGCAAGCTTCCTGACACCTGCAACGGCGGACATGGAGGCTCAAACCCGGAAGAGGGCAGCGAAGAATAAAACAGCGTGGTCCCGCCTCGAATGCAGGCGGGACTCTTTGTGTGGAGGAGCTTTATGCCGATACAAAAAAATCAGATTCATCGTTTGGAAATCACCGATCTCAACAGCGACGGCAACGGGGTGGGCAAAATTGACGGATTTGTCGTCTTTGTCCCGATGACAGCGGTTGGGGACCTCATTGAGGCAAAGATTGTCAAGGTGCTCAAGCAGTACGCCTTTGGCATTGTGGAACGCATCCTCTCCCTCTCGCCTGACCGCATTGACAACGACTGTCCAGTTTACCGCCAGTGCGGGGGCTGTTCCCTCCGCCACATCCGCTATGAGGCGGAGCTTGACATCAAACGGCGGCAGGTGGAAGCCTGCTTTCGCCGCATTGGGGGAATCGACCTCACCGTAGAGCGGATTCTCTCCAATCCGCACACCGAGGGTTACCGAAATAAGGCGCAGTTTCCAGTCGCCCTGCGGGATGGCAAGGCGGTTGCCGGCTTTTACGCCAAGCGCAGCCACCGGGTGGTTCCCTGCGGGGACTGCCGCCTCCAGTCGCCCGCATTTGCTCCGCTCGTTCGGGTGATTCTTGACTTCATTGACGAGTACCATCTCCCCCCCTATGACGAAACAAACCACACCGGGCTGATCCGCAATCTCTATCTGCGGGAAGCGCCTGCAACAGGGGAGATCATGGTCTGCCTGGTGGCGACCAAAAAACACATTCCCTCCGCTGATGAGCTCGCGCGCAGATTGGTTGCCTGCAATCCCAAGGTCAAGAGCGTTCTGGTCAACCGAAACAGCCAAAAGACCAATGTGATTCTCGGGGATCGCTGCTCGGTTGTCTGGGGAAAACCGGTGATCCACGATGTGCTGCGCGGGGTGGATGTCGAGCTCTCCCCCCTTTCGTTCTATCAGGTCAACAGTCTCCAGGCAGAGCGGCTTTATGATCTTGCGGAGGAGTACGCACACCTCACCGGGGAGGAAACTCTGGTTGACCTCTATTGCGGTGCAGGTACCATTGGCCTGTCAATGGCGGGAAAAGCCAAGCGGGTGATCGGGGTGGAGATCATTCCCGTCGCGGTGGAGGACGCGCGTCGCAGCGCCCAGCGCAATGGCGTGAGGAATGCGGAATTCCTCTGTGCGGACGCAAAGGAGGCCGCCCGCTCCCTGGCTCAACAGGGACTCCGCCCCGATGTCGTCATCGTCGACCCGCCCCGCAAGGGGTGCGACGCCTCCGTCCTGCAGAGCATCTGCGAGATGGCGCCGCAAAGGATTGTCATGATATCCTGTAATCCCGCCACTGCCGCCCGGGACTGTGGGCTGCTACAGCAACAGGGTTACCGGGTGGAGGAGGTCGCTGCCGCGGATTTGTTTAGCCGCACGCTGCATGTGGAGTGTGTGATCAGCCTGGTCAAAGAGACAATTTCAGAGAGATAGCATTAAAGTTACCGGCAGGGAACAGCAGATAGGCCAACTGTTTCCTGCCGGTAAATTAACACTTGACGATGTAACAATGTTTTGTTATACTGTGTTTGGAACAAAACATTGTTACACAACAGGGAGGCGGCAGAATGGATTTGATTTCAAAAAAGGAGCTGTTAGCAACGACTGGGATCTCCTATGGCCAGCTGTACCGTTGGAAACGGGAAAAGCTGATCCCAGAAGAGTGGTTTCTCAAGCGCTCCTCCTACACCGGACAGGAGACCTTTTTTCCGCGGGAGCAGATGCTCAGCCGAATTGAGGCGATTTTGCAGGCAAAGGATCGGTATTCCCTGGAGGAGCTCGCACGCATCCTCTCCCCGGAAACCGCCTCGTCGGTTGTCCGGAAGGGGGAACTGGAAAAGATCGCCGAGATCAGCAGTGAGATGCGCGAGGCGATTCTCCATCAGAGTGGACAGGAGGCGTTTGCGCTTCCCCAGATCGCGTTGTTTGCAGCAGTTACGAGCGCGGTGATGAGTCTCGGGCTGGACGAACCGCAGGCGAATCGCCTGATGAAACGGGCGGTTTCACTTGTTTCTCGCATACAGGGGGTGAACACAAACTGCATCGTCTTTGTGTCAGAGGGGGAACCTCACCTTGTACTCCTTCCCAACGCTGGCCCAGCCGAGTTTGATGGAGACATTGAAATCCGGCAGGTGTACTCAATTGGCGAGACGGCCAACCGGCTCAAGCTTAAATACCAAAATCAGTTTTTTCTAAATGCGTGATGATGAAAGGAGAAGATACAAATGGGCGATTTTAAGATCAGCGGCGCAGGCAGTTTTGAGGATCAGCAGCTCGGCAGGGTTTCCATCAAGGGATCAGGCGATGGGAACGCAGACAATGTGCGGATCAGCGGCAAGGGCAGCTTTGAAGGCGGGGAGTTCGGGGGTGTTTCGATCAACGGGAGCGGCCGCTGCGACAAAGCCCAGCGGGATATTAGAATCAACGGCACCGGCAGGTTTGAGGGAGGCCGATTCGGCAAAATCAGCGTCAACGGCACAGCCCACTGCGACGGGGACCTGGATGCGGAAAAGCTCGTTGTCTCGGGAACCTTTCGGTGCGGAGGGGGAATCTGTGCCAGAGCAGCCCGCGTCAACGGCACCCTTCATTGTGGGGCGGACGCAGCGGTAAAAAAGCTGTATGTCAACGGGACGTTTGTGTCAAAAGGCAGGACCAAGCTCGAAGCGGACGAAATCGAGTGCAGCGGCACGATCCGCATTGACGGCCAGATTTCAGCGGATTCCCTCCTGGTGAAAGGGTCCGTTTTCGCCCAGGAGATCGTCGGGGACCGGGTTGTCATCCGGCGCAGGCCCGAGATTTTCGCCCGGCTGTTTAGCTGGTCAAATTCCAAAGTCGGTCTGATTGAGGCGACAACAGTGGAGCTCTCCGCAGTGAACGCCCAGACGGTCAACGGGCAGGACGTGGCGATCGGTCCCGGCTGCCACATTGATGCACTCGACTGCAGCGGTATCCTCTCCATTCATCCCTCCTCCACAGTCGTTCATTTGACGGGGAATTATACACTGCGTTGAGCAGAACTCCCCACAGCCTTGGGGCGCTGTCCACATGCGGACGGCGTCCCATCTGTACAGTAAAATTGATCCCAGGTGCAGCGATTTAAGGGAACGCAGCCACATTGGCAAAGTGGGTTCAACCAGGCCCAATGAAATCCGAATCTCCAAAAAGATCGAGCGACGTTCATTCGTTCGCCGGGGAGAAAAGGCGCCATGGCAGCAAAGGCAGAGGGTGTTCAGCTGGGAGATCGCCTCCTCCCCCTTGTGCGAATGCGGATTGTGCGGTATAATAAAACCTGCAATTGGGTTTACCAACATCATTTTCATAAATCGAAAACGCAATCAGGTTTGGAGGAATTCTATATGTCTATGAAATGCAACAAAGAGCTCCCACTTCCCACTGACCTCAAAGCGGAGTTCCCGCTCTCCCAAAAGGTGATGGACATCAAGGAGAAACGCGACAGAGAGATCCGCGACATCTTTACTGGAAAATCCGATCGTTTTATCGTCCTTGTCGGCCCCTGTTCCGCGGATAACGAGGATGCAGTGTGCGACTATGTCAATCGGCTCGCCCGGGTCAACGAACAGGTGTCGGACAAGCTCATGATTATCCCGCGCATCTACACCAACAAGCCGCGCACCACTGGCGAGGGCTACAAAGGAATGCTGCACCAACCCGAGCCGGACAAGGCGCCTGACCTGCTCGCAGGCATCATCGCCATCCGCAAAATGCACATCCGTGCAATCGAAGAAACCGGACTGACAGCAGCGGACGAGATGCTCTATCCGGAAAACCGCAGCTATCTCGACGACCTGCTCTCCTATGAGGCGATCGGCGCGCGTTCGGTGGAAAATCAGCAGCACCGCCTCACTGCGAGCGGCATGGATATTCCGGTGGGGATGAAGAATCCGACCAGCGGCGATTTTTCAGTCATGCTCAACTCGGTCATTGCCGCACAGCACCCCCACACCTTTATTTACCGCGGATGCGACGTCACCACCAGCGGAAACGATCTTGCCCACGTCATCCTGCGCGGCGGTGTAGACAAATACGGTACCTGCGTTCCCAACTATCACTATGAGGATCTTGTGCGTCTGCTCGACCAGTACAGCAAGCTCGACCTGCGGAACCCGGCGGCGATCGTGGACGTCAACCACTCCAACTCCAACAAAAAGTTTAAAGAACAGATCCGCATTGTCAGCGAGGTGCTCCACAGCCGCAATTACAATCCAGACCTCAAAAAGCTGATCAAGGGCGTTATGATCGAAAGCTATCTGGAAGAGGGGAACCAGTCGATCGGTGCGGAGCGGGTGTACGGCAAGTCGATCACTGATCCCTGCCTTGGCTGGCCAGATACCGAAAAACTGATTTACCGCATTGCACAGAGCTGTTAACAGGTTTCCCGGCGTTGCGGCTTTGATGGGAAAGCGAATGGAGGCAGCGCTCTTGGTTCACTCGGAAATCAGGAGAAATTGCGCTGCGAGACCTTTTTGAAAACTTCTGTCTCAAAATAGAGAAGAACAAAACCGAATTTCCAACCGGGCGGTCGCCAAATTGGCGGGCCGCCCGGTTTTTGTATGAAGTAAACCACACCGCGGCCACTCAGATCGGCATTGCGCGTGAACTGCTCTTTCTCGCCGACGCGCAGGAGGACAGGCAGGTTTTGATGATATGCCTTTGTCAAATACCCGCAGCAGATATCCGAACACTGCCCCCAGATCGCCCAGGCCTTTGGGCAGATCAACAGCGGACAGGAGGAGCAGGGGGACAAGGCGATTGACGACGTGGTCGCATGCATTGATAAACTCGGCTATTAGCGCTCACAAGTGCAGCGATAAAATAGATGAAAGGGAGTGAAACATGTTTGAAAAGCAGAAATTAAAGGGTACAATTCAAAAGCTCAGGAGGTCAACGACATTGAGGCCAAGCGCTCCCGCTCCCAGGCAGCGCTTGTCCAGGCGATTCTGGAGCAAAAGGATCCGAGCGACGTTGAGTTTTTTAACCGATACACCGCTGAAATTGAAGAGGTGCGCGGCCAGCTCGCCGGGATTTAAGTGGGAAAACCCCGAGCAGGGAAGGGAATTGGCGCGGCGACAGGGCCACAGCCTGGAATACGCTTCCGGGCTTTTTGCCGTGCCGGTGGATTCCTCCTGCACAGTCTTTCGGTCCAGCCACTTTACAGAAACTTTACCTTGCGTTCACTTAGTTTTTACTTTGGCAGCAGGAAAAAATCCATTGCAATAAAATCGGGAGTATGCTATACTTAACAAAGATTTCGTCAATTTTTAGACAATATGAAATTTGTTATTGGTAGGAGAAGTGTACAGATGAAAAAAGGCAAAAAGATCAGCATTTTGGGCACCGGCAACGTTGGTGCTACAATCGCTTACTCCCTTGCAATGGACGGCATGGCCTCCGAGCTTGTTCTGGTGGACATCAACAAGGACAAGGCAAAGGGAGAGGCAATGGACATCATGCAGGGAACTCCTCTGAGCCTCCCGGTTAACATCTATGCGGGTGAATATGAGGATACCAGGGATTCTGACATTGTAGTGGTCACCTCCGGCATGGCACGCAAACCCGGTCAGACCCGGATTGATCTGGTGCAGGGCAACATCAACATCATCAAAAGCATCATGCCTGAAGTCGTCAAATACGCGCCCGACGCGGTCTACGTTGTCGTGAGCAACCCGGTTGACATCCTCACCTACGCGGTGATTCAGTGCACCGGCCTCCCGGCTTCTCAGGTACTCGGCACCGGGACCCTGCTCGACTCGAGCCGACTGCGCGCGCTGCTCGCAAAGCATGTCAACCTCAACTCCAAAAATGTACACGCCTATGTATTCGGCGAGCACGGGGACACTGCAATGATCCCCTGGTCGCTCACCAATATGGCGGGCATGCAGATGGAAACCTACTGTTGCCGTATCTGTGATAAACACAACCACTGCGGCAAGGCGGAGCTGCACGAGATTGAAGAGGATGTTCGCACTGCCGGCGCCCAGGTGATCAAGCTCAAGGGCGCAACCTATTACGCCATTGGCGTTGCGACCCGCCGCATCTGTGAGTACATACTGCGCGACACCAAATCGGTTGTCACGGTCTCCGGCCTGGTTCAGGGTTCCTACGGCATCGATGACGTCTGCCTGAGCCTGCCGTTTATCATCGGCGCGCGGGGCATTGAACGGGTTATCGAGCCCCCACTTCTCCCTGAGGAAGAGGCGCAGCTGCGCCACAGCGCGGATTCCCTCAAATCTGTACTCGCTTCAATTGAGTTATAAATTATTATCATCCGAAAGGAAGGAATACAAATGGATTACGCAAAAGAATCCCTCAAAAAGCATCAGGAATGGCACGGTAAAATTGAAGTGATCTGCCGCGCGCCCCTCGAGACCCGCGACGATCTCTCGCTTGCCTACACTCCCGGCGTCGCAGAGCCCTGCCTTGAAATCCAGAAGGATGTCAACAAGAGCTACGATCTGACCCGCCGCAGCAATCTCGTCGCTGTCGTCACCGACGGCACCGCGGTGCTCGGTCTCGGCGACATCGGCCCCGAGGCCGGCATGCCGGTTATGGAGGGCAAATGCGCTCTCTTCAAAGCGTTTGGCGACGTCGATGCCATCCCGCTCTGTGTCCGCTCCAAAGAGGTGGATGACATCGTGAACACCGTCCGTCTGCTCGCGGGCAGCTTTGGCGGCGTCAACCTCGAGGACATTTCTGCTCCCCGCTGCTTTGAGATTGAGCGCAAGCTCAAAGAGTGCTGCGACATCCCGATTTTCCACGACGACCAGCACGGCACTGCGGTGGTCACCCTCGCCGCTATGCTCAACGCCCTGAAACTCACCGGCAAAAAAATCGATGAGATCCGCGTCGTTACCAGCGGTGCTGGCGCAGCGGGCATTGCGATCATCAAGCTGCTCATCGCGATGGGGCTCAAAGACGTCATCCTCTGCGACCGTCAGGGCGCGATCTACAAAGGCCGTGAGGGCCTCAACGCAGAAAAAGAGGAAATGGCTGAAATCACGAACCAAGAGTGCCGCAAGGGCACCCTGGCTGAGGTGCTCGAGGGCGCGGATGTTTTCATCGGCGTTTCGGCTCCCGGCTGCGTGACTCCTGAGATGGTCAAGAGCATGGCGCCTAATCCGATTCTCTTCCCGATGGCGAACCCGGTTCCCGAAATCATGCCCGACCTCGCCCGTGAAGCTGGCGCCGCCGTCATCGGCACCGGCCGCAGCGATTTCCCGAACCAGATCAACAATGTCCTTGCCTTCCCGGGTATTTTCCGCGGAGCACTCGACGTGCGTGCAAGCGACATCAACGACGAGATGAAGATTGCCGCAGCCAAGGCAATCGCCTCGTTTGTCACCGACGACAAGCTCAGCCCGGATTACATCATCCCGAGCGCGCTCGACCGCGAGGTCGCTGCGGCGGTTGCCAAAGCAGTTGCACAGGCTGCTAAGGACACCGGCGTCGCAAGAATCTAGTTATATGAAAAGAGACAGGGGAAGGAGATCACCTTCCCCTGTTTTTGGTTGTGAACTTTCTCTCCCCAATCTTCAGGCTTAAGGGAAAACGAGAGTTTACAGCAACCCCGCGAGAACATAGCTGCTCGATTAGCGCGATGAGCTGTTTGGGCTGAACCCTGAGCGCTGGATGAACGGCGCTCTGGTATCGTGCAATTCTGTTTGAATGACTGGGTTGGAGGAGGTTTCGCCGGACTTGTGCAAACCGCTCGGCAACGAGTGGTTTGCACAAG
>EQ973344.1:1084544-1088303 GCA_000158655.1 [Clostridium] methylpentosum DSM 5476 | reverse complement strand
TTCAAGGCAAGCCCAGAAGGAAACCCGTTTGACAGAACCTCTTTTACGCAATCCAGAAGCGAGTGGCAGGCCGCTGGGTGAGACAAGTCTAAACCAGCTGTTGGTGCGCCCGTGGCATTGTATCAGAGCAAATGGATTTTCCCTCTGTTCCAAGGGGACAGCCGGTCAGGAAAGTTTGATAAAAAGGAGATGGAAAAGATGGGAGTGATCACTCCGTTTGGAAGCACAATTGATTCGGGCGGTGCACGGCTATCATTGCCCGATGGGATGTTGTTTGGACTGATTTTGTTCATCCTTTGCATGGTGCTTTTTTTTCGCAGGATGCAGCCGAAAAAGCTCTTGCTGCTCGCTGTGCTGTTTGTCTATCTGGGCGCAGTCTTTTCGTTGACCCAGGAGATTATCCTGCCTGGGCGGTGGGACATCTCCGTCGATTCCACCTGGCAGGCGATCAGCAGCATTGAGCGAGTTCCCTTTGAGGTCTCGGGCACCCTGCTCGAGAATTCCCGCCGGGTCGGCAACTACGCCGAATTCATCTACCTGGTGGGAGGCAATCTCATCCTGCTCATGCCGCTTGGAATTCTGCTGCCGCTGATCAACCCGCGCCTTCATTTTTTTCACATGCTGCTCATCGCCGCGCTGACTGCCCTGTCACTTGAAGGGTTCCAACTGGTGGGCAACATTTTGCTGGGGTATTCCAAGCGAACCGTCGAAGTGGACGATCTGATTTTCAATACCGGCGGCTGCCTGCTCGCCTATCTGCTGTTTGTCCTCTGCCGCAGGATCCGGCAGAAACAGGGAAGCTAGGCTCCTCCCAGGGTCATTTGTATTCCGGGGGAAAGTGTGGTAAACTGGTAGGAAGAAAAGGGGGAAAGCTGGGTGCACAATCGATTTCAAACTCTGCTCGATTCACTGTTTCGATGGACAGAGCAAAACAAGCTGCTGACCGCAGTGCGAGACGGCATGGTGCTGGCGATTCCTGTAATCATGACCGGTTCCTTTTCCCTGCTGCTCAAGAGCATTCCAATTCCAGGATACCAGGAGTGGCTTGCCGGATTGCTCGGCGGTGCATTCCTCGACCTTCTCACCCTGATCTGCAATGCGACGCTCAACCTGATTTCCCTCGTTTTTCTGCTGACCGTCAGCTACAGCTATGGCCGTGTGATGGACGTCCATCACAAAGAGATTCTTCCAATTGTCAGCCTCTGTTCCTACTGCGCTTTTGTGATGAGTGCAAAGGAGGGGTTGCAGATCAGCCAGTTCCAGAGCAACTGGCTGTTTGATGCGCTGTTTGTCTCCCTCCTCTCCTCAGTGCTTTTTGTCCAGCTCTCAGCGCTGGTCACCCGAAAGACAGCGAGCTATGGGGACGGCGCGGATACGCTGTTTAATCAGACGCTCGGACATATCTTTCCCGGAATGATCGTGATTGTGCTGTTTGCGCTGCTCAACGTGGTCACCACACGCTGCTTTGGCCAGCAGAACTTTCAACTGTTTTTTTCTTCCGGGGTGGAAACCCTCTTCTCCAATCTGGGCAGAGGACTTGGGAGCGGACTACTCTTCATTTTCTCCCTCCACCTCATGTGGTTTTTTGGAATCCACGGGGCCAATGTGCTCGACGGGGTTGCCAACAATGTCTTTGACGCAGGTGTGGAAATCAACAGCGCGATGCTTCAGACAGGGCAGGCGCCCACCGAGATCGTGAGCAAGTCGTTTTTTGACACCTTTGTCTTGTTCGGCGGATGCGGTTCGCTGCTCTGCCTGGTCGCAGCGATTTTGCTGTGCGAGCGGCGCAGCAATGTGCGCGACCTCTCCAAAATGGCGGCGGCCCCCGTGCTTTTTAACATCAATGAACTCCTTGTGTACGGGCTTCCCATCGCGTTTAACCCGGCTTATTTTCTCCCGTTCCTCTGCACCCCTCTGCTGCTCACACTGACCAGTTATGCAGCAACGGCATTTGGACTGGTGCCGGTGGTATCCCACTCCGTCGAATGGACGACCCCAATTCTGCTCAGTGGTTACGCGGCAACCGGCTCGATTGCTGGGACGCTGCTCCAGCTGTTTAATTTTATTCTTGGGACGCTCCTATACATCCCGTTTGTCAAATATGCGCAGAAGCGGCACCGCAAGACAATCCGCCACAACGTCGAAGCACTCACCCAGAAAATGATAGAGGCGGAGCGCACCGGGAAAAAGCCAGAACTCCTGAGCCGCAAAGACCACCTTGCCCCGATCGCCAAGGTGATGGCAAACGACCTGCGCCGCGCAGTCAAGGCGGGAACACTCACCCTGTTCTATCAGCCTCAAGTCCGGTACGACGGCAGAATCCTGGGTGGGGAGGCGCTTTTGCGGTGGAGCTATGAGGGAGAACTCGTGTATCCGCCCCTCGCAATAGCACTGGCCGAGGAAGCTGGGTTTGCCGATGAGCTCGGGTTGGGCGTCCTCCGTCAGGCGTGCGGAGACCTCGACCGCCTCAACGCACAGTTTGGGCAGACGCTTCTTCTTTCGGTCAACGTCACTTCCAACCAGCTCGAGGCCCCCGGTTTTACCGGACAGGTCTGGCAGGAGGTGGGACGGCACTCCTTCGCACCCTCCCAGCTTTGCCTTGAGCTGACCGAGCAGACGGCGCTTTCCTGTGCCCAGGAGCTGGTCGACCAGCTGTTCAGCCTGCGTGAGGAGGGGATGCGGATTGTCATGGATGACTTCGGGGTGGGGCACAGCTCTCTGATGTACCTGCAAAACAATCAGTTTGACACCGTCAAGCTGGACGGATCTCTTGTCACCGGACTTGTGGCCAACAGCCGCAGCAGGGAGATTATTTCGACTATCATGACTCTTTCCAATTCCCTTCATTTTGACGTGCTCGCTGAATTTGTGGAAACGCCTGAGCAGCGGGAGACGCTTCACCAGCTGGGATGCTGCTATTACCAGGGGTATCTGTACAGCCCCGCGCTCTCCTTTGACGGCTTTGTCGCGTATATTTGTAGCAACCAAATTGAGCTTTCCGCACGGTACATGGTGGAGGCTGATGCCGGAAAAAGCGTCACCGAAAAGCCATAGAGGGCCGCAGCAAAGAGAGTGGCCTCAATTATAAAGAGATGATAGGAACAACCTCCAGCCGTAGGGACCTGCCTGCGGATGGAGGTTGTTTGCATGCAGATGTTACTGGCGCCCGCCTGCAGAAAATGCTATTTTGAACCTTGCTTTTAAGTCCTGTTTTCTGGAAATTTACACCTGCATAAAGCTGCTCTTTTATCCACAGAATCTCTTTTCTCAAGGTTTGTGAGGTGCTATCAACGGGGAATATTTTCTTGTCGCATAAAAATATATCCCCCAGCTGACCAGGCAGCTGGAGGACAAAAAGAGTCTATAAAGTCGTATGAGTTACTTCGCTTTGCGGCGACAGAACACAACTGCTGCGCCTGCGGCCAGCATCAGCACTGCCATTATAAATACCATATCATTTGCGCCGGTTTTTGGCAGGCTTTCACTCGGTGATGAGGAGCTGGAGCCGTCCGGATTAGAGGAAGAGGGATTCTCTGATTCGGAAGAAGAGGGTTCGTCTTCCTTGTTGACAGCAGCGACCTTTGTATAGGTCTCCAACGTAACCTCGCCGGTCATGCCGTAATCGGCGGCAGGTATGCGAATCGCAGGCCTATCGGCAAGGGGATAATCTTCGGGTGTATATGTACTGTTAGGATTCATACCCGGATATTTGAGATCGACCAAGCGATTCCGAAGGGTGCTGGACACCTCGATTTTTAT
>EQ973344.1:1081219-1083937 GCA_000158655.1 [Clostridium] methylpentosum DSM 5476 | reverse complement strand
ACGGTGAAGTAGTTTTTGTTTGGTTCAGTAAATTCTGCGCGCGGACGGATGCCCAGCTCCTGCAATGCATCAAGGATTCCGGTTTTGTTATAGAGATACTCGTCTTCGTATCCCCATGCCTCGGGATCCGGATTTTTTGTATCTGTAGGAAGATCCGGGTTGCATTCTACCACGTTGTTGAGCGCTTTCAGCTTACCCATAACCTCAGCCAGCTCGTCTTCACGGCCATCGTTGCCTAAAGTGTAAGCAGCTGCCTTCTCATGGTACTTGCTGACAGCAACCTTTGCCGGCCTACCATCTCCAACAGCCAACGGAGAACTAGGACCAAATGTCAGAGCAACATTGCGGCCGCCGTTTGAGGTCTTGTAACGATCTATCAAGCCATTCACGATAACAACCGGCAGCCCCTTCTGAGCTAGCTCAAGCAATTTCTGAGCGCTTTCCACTCTCATGTTTTCCTGATAAACAATCACTGCCTGATAGCCTACATTATCAGGGATGAGACCCTCGCCCTCACGGTAATCGGCGATCCCTTCCTGTTCAAGGAACTCGAGATTTTCAGGTGCAACGTAATTGTAAGTGTATCCGGCATCCTGTAAGGACAAGTCCTTCATGAACAAAGCCTTGCGATTACGCATTGTATCGGAATCCGTAAGGCCGCCTTCATAATTGCGATTGTTGTAGTAGTCTGTGCGCAAAATCGCCAGATCGACCTGAGCCTTTCCTTGCTGGAGGACTGCCTGGTCACGGGCAATTTTAGTCATCATGTCGTCATAGTGCCCGAAAGCGGGCTGACGGGGTCCCAAGCGATCGGAAAAGTTGGTGCCCATAACCTCGCCGCCGGGCCACCAGGTTTGGTTCTCTGTACCCCATTGTCCAAGAGTCGTGTCAAGTGGTTTTGGCCCCGAGAGGCTGGCGTATCCATGCCACACAACGTGCTGGATACCGCCAGCAAACTGAGTATTAACCGTTCTCATGTACCGTTCCAAACCGTGTACATAGTTCTGATTGGAGAGCGCACCGGTTTCGGAGGAGAGACGTTTGCCATAGACATTTGCTGCACCTGCATAAACGCGGAAAGATTCAATCTGCTCGCCCTGATCCAGCGACTCTGTTTCAACGAAATCAACGCCGCGGCCTGACAACGTAGCCTCATAGGGCAGGTTGGCGGCGACTTCGGCACGCAGTTTCATGCCCAATTCATCATTCAGCCAGTTTTTAAGAGGAAGTAGGACGTTCTCAATATAACAATTCGTCATAAGGTCGAACAGATCAGAGTGAATCTTTTCTTCCAGCACACCATCGCTGCCCAACATTTTCGTTCTCCAGTTTGTGTTTTCACTGCGATTACCCGTTTTAATGATATATGGCAGATAGGGTGTCAGATCATAGCCATGGCGTTTTTCAAACTCATCTAACAAGGTAAGGCCCCAGAATTGTCCAGTCTGACCGTTGGTGGTGGATATCTCAATGGAGTCCATGTAGATCTCGCCTTTTCCGTTATCTTTAATGATCTTTTTAAAGTCTTCGCCAGCAAAAAAGACATTTTCATAAAAATCGATAAGGGCTTCTGAACCAGCGCGATCAACGTAGGTTATAGTATAGTTTACGTCTGCAGCAGGTGTCGGAGACTGGCCAGTTCCCTGAACCCAGAAGCAGTAGATATCCCAGGTGCCTTCGTCGGGCGGAGTCCAATTCAATTTGAATTCGGCCGCGCCGGTCGGGTCTTTCATTGTCTCATCTGTAACTGGCACCCCATTGAGAGTAACCTGATCGGTCAGCACCTGCGTTGCTGTATCGTCGTATACCATAGCCTGATCTGGGTGGTTTTCGTCAAAGGCAATCGTGCCAACGGTGTTGCCGCTGTCCACCAGGGTGGCGTCCGAAGACGGATCGCGCTTCATGGCAACGACGGCGACCAGATCCTGCCTTTTCGTGAGATCGGGATCTACCCTGTAAGATCTGGGCAGCACCCCGTCAAACGTCTCACCATTTTCGACAACCTGGATCTTATATCCCAGCGATTTACCGGCTCCGTCGTCATCGGGCATGAGGTATTCCCGGGGGATGTTAGCATTGCCCCAGTTGGTACCGCTTGTTATACTGAATCCCATGCCGTACTTGGTAGCTTCTTCAATGGCTAGCATGGTATCATGCCTCCATTCCTCCGAGCCCCAGCTATAGATATTCTGCGCACGTGTTACATCAGGCCACAGTTCCGTGTCGAGATCATCTGGAATTCTCGCTCCGCCATCCCGGCATACGAATTCTACGAGACTCATCCCCATATCAGCAAGTTGTTTGATCTCAGCTTTAATGGTCTCGTCGGTGTGTAGACCCTCCGCCATCCACCAGCGGGTTGCCGGACGATATTCCATATCCGGTTCATCCAATAACTCGTGCAGCTTTCCCATAAAAGGATCTGATTCGGCCGACACTGTCATTGCCAGATGAGCAGGCAATGAGGACAGCAGAATCGTCAAAGCTAGGAAAAATGCTAATGGTCTCGTTTTCTTTGCCTTGTTCATTTGATTCCTTTCCTCCTTAAAATAACTTCATACTTTTTTGCTGTAACAGCAATCCCCATATTTTTAATTTTCCCTGTTTGCTTCCCCCTCTTCCTGTCATTGAAAAAGAACATCTCAAATACCCAATAACATGAAACAACGCATCAGAACTGTTTTACGAGATATCTTTCACTGAATATTTAAAATGTTA
>EQ973344.1:1045998-1081005 GCA_000158655.1 [Clostridium] methylpentosum DSM 5476 | reverse complement strand
TTTTTCTATAAAAATGATAAAAAATTTTATGTAATCCGTCAAGAACGATATGGAGCATTATCACTTACAATAGGGAGCATGTTTTTTTGACAACTTTACTTTCTTTTTTATTTGACCTATAATAATGGAATTAAAGGGGGAGGGCTTTTATGATGCTTCGTCAATACCGTGATAATATTTGGAATAGGCAGGCAACGTCTGGGAAGAAAAAACGTCGAATCGTTAACAATGTTATTCAATTCCAGCAACAGGATATGAAAAAAGCCTTCAAAAGCGATCAAATCGGTGTTCTTCCGCATAATTCTCATGGCAATACTCCTCTGCATCAACATGATTTTTTCGAAATGGTCTATGTCCATGAAGGATATTGCGACAATATGATCGATAATAAAAAAGTTTCTTTGACAAAAGGGGATATCTGCCTGATTAACACATATGCCGTTCACACGCTGCTCTGTGATGATCCTGACAATGCCGTAATTTTTAATATAATGATTGGGGCAGAAATGATGAACGCCGCCCATTTTCGCCTGCTTTCCTATAACGATTTTGTGGCGGATTTTTTCTTCCACTCCCTCGAAAAGCAGCGCGATGATGATAATTACCTTATCTTTCACCAGTCGGAGAAGGAAAATGCCGCGAATAATCTATGTGTACAGCTTATCAATGAATATTATGGGCATGAGGAAGATTTGTATCAGGAAAGCAAAATTCTCCATCTGTTTGACTGCATCTTGATTGAACTGACCCGAAGCTATCAGAAGATGAAAGACCATCCGCTTGGCAAGAAAGATTCTCTTAAGGTATCCGATATGATTTATTATATTGAAAACCATTACAACTCCGTGACGCTCAAATCCATCGCGGATTATTTTGGTTATCACCCTAAACATTTTAGCCGCATCATTCATCAGGCGACGGGGCAAACTTTTACCGATCTGCTATTGGATTTACGAATGCGCTGTGCCAAGGAACTTTTGCAAAACAACAGTCTATCCATCACCGAAATCATGCACCAGGTTGGCTATCATAACTACAAGTGGTTTAGCAACCAGTTCCAAAAAAAATTTGATATGTCTCCCAAGAAATACCGAGACACCGTATAAGATAGGATCAAAAACATCCTTATTACCGGCAGCCCCCTAATCGGGGGCTGTTATTATTTGTCCTTTTTACTGACGCACCCGTAAACAGGCTTGTGAATTCTCGAGATTTAGTCTGATTATTGACTATGTTTTGTTGTTGGAAAGCAGCAAATAGTAGACAGCTTCTTTGAAGCAGCAGAGCAGTTCAGGGAAAAAGAGATTGACTGGGGATTATAAACAATGTGATCCTTAAAGATAGTAGGCTGATCAGATGCGGTTTATAGAGGCACAGGGTGCTCTGAGAAAACAAACCTTCAAGGTGCGAGACGGCAATCTCAAATCACGGATTGAACTGCTGCATGCTTTTGGGACGGACAGGTTGTTATTTGGGAATTTTTCTTACCATTCTACTGACTGTAATAAAAGTGAGATGCTGCGCTCTGCAATCGCGAGGGGCCGGTGAGCGCATGTCAACTGGGGGGTTTTCAGTGTTGGCCACCTAATTCTCTGGGGCTTCGGGGATTTGTGAAATTTCTTTTGCAAGCTTTCCTAAAAAAGGTTGTAAAGCAACTGTTTACTCGAGCCATCCCAAAGCAGCGGGCCGTCGGGTGGAACATTTTGACCCGGTTCTGCATACACTGTCCCATACGGGGAGGAATGGCTATGATGACCATCAGCTTGTGCATGATTGTAAAAAATGAAGAGGATGTGCTCGCGCGCTGCCTCGACTGCGTGCAGGGGATTGCAGATGAAATCGTGATTGTCGACACCGGGTCGACCGACCGAACCAAGGAGATCGCGGGGGAATACACTGACAAGGTGTATGATTTTGAGTGGATCGACGATTTTGCGGCGGCGCGCAACTTCTCATTTTCCAAGGCGAGCTGCGACTACATTCTCTGGTTGGATGCGGACGACGTCCTTTTTGAGGAGGATCGGCAGCGGTTTGTGGAACTCAAACAGACGCTCAGCGACTCCATTGACATGGTGCTGATGAAATACAACATCGCGTTTGACAGCGGCGGTCGCCCCACCTTTTCCTATTACCGGGAGCGCTTGTTCAAACGCAGCCGGAACTACCGCTGGGTTGGCCGCATTCACGAGGTCATCGAGCCGTCGGGAAGCCGCATCTATTCGAGCATCGCAGTCAGCCACAAAAAAATGCATCCCAATGAGCCGATGAGAAACCTGCGCATCTTCGAAAAGATGGTGGCCGAAGGGGTGGAGCTTGACCCCCGCCAGCAGTATTACTATGGCCGTGAGTTGATGTACAACGGACGGTACCGTGATTCGATCAAGATTCTCGAGGCCTTTTTGGAGGGCGGCCAGGGCTGGATTGAAAACTGTGTCGGCGCCTGCGGAGACATCGCGCGGTGCTGGTATGCGCTGGGGGAAGAGCGCAAGGCATTGTACTCTCTGCTGCGCAGCATGGAGTACGACGAACCGCGCGCAGAGTTCTGCTGCGATCTCGGCTCGCATTTTTATGACCGGGGAGATTACCACACCGCAATTTTTTGGTATGAACTCGCCACAACACGCACGCCCAAGGGGGAAAACGGCGGGTTTGAACAGCCGGATTGCTATGGATACCGCCCCTTCTTGCAGCTGTGCGTCTGCTATGACCGGCTCGGGGAGCATGAAAAAGCCGCCCTCTACAACGAGAAGGCGGGCATTCTCAAACCGGATGACCCGGCTGTTGCCTTTAACCGCAGCTATTTTGCCCGGCTGCGCGCCGGGGCGGAAAAAGAAGAGCCAAACGAGGTGTGACAAACCCGTAGAAACTGCCGTCAGCCAGCGAAGCAGGTCGGTGTTTGCCAAGTCCGCTGGCACGGAATCTTTTCAGCATGGCGGATTCTATCAAGCCGCCGGCGATTGGCGGGAGACATCGGACCAGTACACCAAAAATCCGAGAAACAAGGTGTTCTCACTCTATGATGCATGCGACAACGCTGCTGTCTCCAAGACAGCAGCGCGCGGTGCAGCCCAGTGATGTGGCGATCGGAGGGCGCGGATCGGGCATTACACTTGCGTGATCTGTGTACTCGCTGCCAACATCGAGGAAGCGTTCAGAATCGATCTTTAGGTGTGACCTATCCAAAACGGACAAAGGGCGGTGCAGAAACGAACCTAGTAAAGGGGACAGAAAGACGTCCGTCTTACCGTCAGGGTGCCGCCCTGCGGAGAGTGCGGGCCACAGGAACGGGCGAAGATTGTTGCAAAAATTGACGTATCTAGGTGGAAAAATGGGATGGTATGCTGTCAGTATGCTCCCTGCGGAGAGTGCAGACCGCAGGAGCGGGTGAAAATCGGGGCAGAAACTGACGTATCCCAGCCGGTAAAGTGAATGGCGCTCCGATAGCAGAGTATCGCCCTACAGAGTGCAAGCCAAAGAAGCGGGCATGGGGTGGCGCGGAAACCGGCATAGCCCAGCGGGCAAAGAGACAGTGAAACAATGCCTCCCGAAGTCAGCGCGCTCTTTGCAGAGAGTGCAGTCCGCAAAGAGTTCCCCCGGTATCCAGTACAGGATGGCTGAACCTCCCTAACCGTGCAAACTGGGCGGCGGAAGCTGTCCCGATTCGGGCCTGGTGTCGTTTTCAGAGTCAAATTCCGGCATCTCGGTCCAGTAGCGCTTGGGCATCATCGTCATACGGCACTTCGGATTGTACCGCCCTTCGATGCCAATGGTGTCGTAATACAGCTTCCACAGACAGCGAAATTCCCGCTCCGCCTCCCCAGGGAGGTCGGGTTCAAACGAATCAAGCGGGAGAATCGCCGAATGCCCCGGCTGGTGCACAAGCGCCAACCGGTTCGTTTTGTCGTAAATCAGATATTGCTCGTTGGGGAGCCGCTCGGCAAAATGGGGCGCAATCATAGGGAGCACGCAGTTTTTCGGTTCTATGCGTGCAATGAGCTTGCCGTCGTATTCAGTGAAGCGGACAAACTGTTTAAAGCGGTGGCTCTCGTTGCGCAGATGCTGCACCGCCTTGCGCAGGGTGCACACTGTCTCGTCGGCGTGCATGTCAAAAACCCGTTTGCCATAGCGGTAGCCGAGCCGGAAAAACTGCAGAATGGGCAGTTCTTTGGAGATGTAGGTCAAGTAGGCCATCTTCACGAATTTCACTGCCGCTGGAGAGATCCTGTTCTGCATTATTTCCACCACCTTGCGGGCGTCGGAGCGGTCGGTGGGAATCCGCCGGGTGGGGTGCAGGGTGAGCTGAGGGCAGCCGTCGGCCAGAATATCCGTTGGCAGCTCATGCTGCCTGCAGCTTTCGGCAATGCAGCACATCAGGCCGTCAAAACTGCCGTCATAGAGATAAATTACAGAGGTGTTGACAGGCATCGGCGGAGTTCCTCCTCTCTACTTGGTTTGTTTTGGTCAAAGAGAGAGAGCTGCTCGGTTTCGCGCAGCGAGTCGGAAAGGAGCTGCTGACAGTTCTCCGAAATCAGGGCGCGCAGCACATTGTCCGGGGTGATTTTGAGCCCTTCGGCGCGCTTGCCGCGGCAGAGGATAAAGTATTGCGCCCGTTTGAGCACCACCCCAATTTTTTTGAGCCCTGCATAATCGAGCGACCCGGTCCGGCGGGCTGCGACGATTCGCTGTGCACTGCGCACCCCAATACCGGGCACACGCAGCAGCATATCATATGGCGCTCGGTTGACCTCGACGGGAAACAGCTCCATGTGGTTGACCGCCCAGTTGCATTTGGGATCGATGAGGGGGTTGAAGCTCTGATGCTGTTCGTCGAGCAGCTCACTCGCCTGAAATCCGTAAAACCGCAGCAGCCAGTCTGCCTGGTAGAGCCGGTGTTCCCGCAGCAGAGGCGGACGGGTGCCGAGGGCGGGCAGCAGGGGATTGTTGGATACCGGCATGTAGGCGGAGTAAAACACCCGCTTGAGTCCATAGCCTTTGTAAAGGCTTTCGGCGAGCCGGAGAATCTGCAGGTCGGTATCCGGCGTCGCGCCCACAATCATCTGGGTGCTCTGCCCGGCCGGAGCAAACTTTGGCGCATGGCGGTAGCGAACAAGGTCGGTCTTGTTCTGCTTGATGCCGTCGCGCAGAAAGCCCATCGGCTTGAGGATGGAATGCTTGGATTTGTCCGGCGCGAGCAGGGCAAGGCTGTTTTGCGAGGGGAGCTCGATGTTTACGCTCATCCGATCTGCGAGCAAGGCGAGCCGCTCGAGCAGTTTATTGTCCGCACCTGGAATCGCTTTGGCGTGAATGTAGCCATAAAATTTGTATTCCTCCCGCAGCAGCCGCACGACCTCGATCATCTGTTCGCAGGTGTAATCGGGACTGCGCACCACGCCCGAGCTGATGAACAGTCCTTCGACGTAGTTGCGCCGGTAAAACTGAATCATGAGCTCGGCGAGCTCCCGCGGCTCAAATTGGGCGCGCGCCACCTCGTTTGACCGGCGGTTGACGCAGTATTTGCAGTCGTAGATGCATTTGTTGGTCAGCAGCACTTTGAGCAGCGAGATGCACCGCCCATCGCTGGCAAAGCTGTGACAAATGCCGGCGGAAACCGCGCTGCCGATGCCGTCTCCTTTGGCACCCCGATCCACTCCGCTCGAAGTGCAGGCGGCGTCGTATTTTGCTGCATCGGACAGAATTTTGAGCTTGTCAAACAGATCCATGGCTTTGCAACTCCTTTCCCCATCCAGTATATCACAGAACATATGTTCTTGTAAAGTGAAAAATTTTTCCAAGATTGTTTTTTAGAAGCGTCTGTGATAAAATAAAATGAACTTGATCGGTTGGATTGCCGGCCGTAAAGATCAAAAGGATGATCCAGCTTTTGATTGTACCATTTTCGGTGATCTGAATCACCACCTTTTGCATCGGGTGATTCACCGATCAGTCGATTCAATTGATTTGAGAAAATGCTTCAACAGCCGCACAGGTACAGACCGACCAGCTTCAGTTCTTTTCCAGTAGCTCGAGTCAAATCTGCGCGCCGATTCCCAAATCGACTCGGTCAAAGCCATTTTGCTCCGGATGGTGAAGAGCTTGAGCAGACAAAGAGGACAGCCATCCAGATATTCGATGTGCGGGTAGAAGAGCATTCCTATCTGCGCTCTACGTCAATCGTCGGGCTGGACGGCAGAATGCTAGTATCCACCGATCCAATCCGTGTGAACAGTCAGACTTTATTGGGGCAGAATGCGCTTCAAAAGGCCTATCGGGATGGACTCTATGTGACCGGTGTCATATCCATTGCGTGCGACCTCAACATCAAAGTGCTCTCCGAAGGGGAAAAACAGTGGAACAGGCGGTGTTCCTGCGCAACGCCCACTGCGATGATGTGTAGGGCTATTACTTCTCCAAGCCGCTGTTGATTGAGAAATTTGAGGTGTTTGCGCATAAAATTATGCGGCTCACAGCCGCAGGGAGGCTGAATATGGGAAAAAGAATGCTGTTTGTGATCAATCCGAATGCTGGAAAGGGGAGGATTAAAAACCACCTTTTCAGCATTGTCAACTTGTTTTCGACCGCTGGCTACGAGGTGACGGTTTACCCCACCAAAAAGCCCGGTGATGGGGAGCGGGTTGTGCGGGAGCGGGCGGCAGGCTACGATCTGCTCGTCTGCGCTGGCGGCGATGGGACACTCAGCGAGGTCGCGCGGGGTCTGATGGAGATTGAAACCCGTCCGCCAGTCGGCTACATTCCGGCCGGGACCACCAACGATTTCGCGAGCAGCCTCAAGCTGCCCAAAAACATGCTCAAAGCGGCCTCAGCGGCAGTCTGCGGCGAGCCGTTCCCCTGCGACATCGGTTCCTTTAATGATACCTACTTTACCTATGTCGCCGCGTTCGGCGCGTTTACCGACGTGCCCTATGCAACCTCCCAGCAGTTTAAAAACATCCTAGGCCATCTCGCCTATCTGCTTGAGGGGATGAAGCGGCTGCCGACGATCCGCTCGTTTGCTTTGCACATTGAACACGACGGGGAAGTGGTGGATGACCGCTTTATGTTCGGCATGATCACCAATTCCACCTCGACCGGGGGTTTTAAAGGGCTGACCGGAAAAGGGGTCAAGCTCGATGACGGGTTGTTTGAAGCCTCTTTTATCAAGATGCCCAACAACCTGCTCGACTTGCAGACAATCATCACCGCCCTGCTCCGGCAGGAGGTCAATCCCAAGTGGATTTGTTCCTTCCGCACCTCCCGGCTGCAGATTCTCTCCGACAAGGAGCTCCCCTGGACAATCGACGGGGAGTTTGGCGGCGCAGTACAGGAAGTGACGATCCAAAACCACCGGCAGGCAATTACCATTTACCGGCCCGCCAAATCCTAGCCGCCCGCTGTTGCAGGGCACTGGAAAGGCGATCAAGGAGAATGCTGCACCAAGGGAGCGACCTCTTTGCGGTTGTGTCCACCCAAAACAACTCGCTGGGTGAAGCAGCTCTAGGTGGTTTACAGGCAAGAAGTAGATTGGGCCAGCCGCAGAGGCTGGTCTCTTTGCGTTTTACCGAAATGGTCCGGACCTGCAAGTGGATAAAAAGGGCGCCGGGCTGACCGGAAGTAGAGCCGGTTGAGAGCCGATCAGACCCTTTGACAGCCTAGAGGCAGGGGAAATTGTGAGAAATTTGTAAAGTTTCAAAACCTTTTGCAAAGGGGCTTGATTTTGCCGAAAAAATGGTCTATACTTATTTTTAGCACTTAGGTGAGAAGAGTGCTAAAAAAATTACAAGAGGAGCATGCAAAATGGCGACAAAACAGTTTAAAGCAGAGTCCAAACGCCTGCTTGATCTGATGATTAATTCCATCTACACACATCGTGAGATTTTTTTAAGAGAGTTGATTTCCAACGCGAGCGATGCGCTCGATAAGCTCTATTTCCGTTCCCTGACCGATGACAGCGTCGCTGCTTCCCGTGAGGACCTCAAAATTGAGCTGAGTGTGGACAAGGAAAAACGCACCCTCACTGTGACCGACAACGGCCTGGGCATGACCAAGGATGAACTCGAGAACAACCTCGGCACCATTGCAAAGAGCGGCTCCCTCAACTTTAAGAAGGAGAACGAGCTCAAAGAGGACGTTGACATCATCGGCCAGTTTGGCGTCGGGTTTTACTCCGCGTTTATGGTGAGCGAACGGGTGACAGTGATCAGCCGCGCATTTGGAGAAAAGGAAGCTTGGAAATGGGAATCTGAAGGCGCAGAGGGTTATACCATCGAGCCGTGCGACAAGGCCTCGTGGGGAACCCAGATCATCCTGACCATCAAACAGAACACCGAGGAGGACAATTACGACGAATTCCTCGAGCAGTACCGCATCCAGTCGATCATCAAAAAATACTCCGATTACATCCGCTACCCCATCACCATGGAGATGGAAAAAGAGCGCCTCAAAGAGGGGACCGGCGTGGACGGTAAGGATCCCGAATATGAGAAATACACTGAGGTCGAGACCCTCAACAGCATGGTGCCGATCTGGCGCAAATCCAAAGATGAGGTCACAGACGAGGATTACAACAATTTCTACAAAGAAAAATACTACGATTTTACCGATCCTCTCAAGGTGATTCACAGCAAGACGGAGGGCGCAGCCACCTACAACGCGCTGCTGTTCATCCCCTCCAAGACCCCCTACAACTTTTATTCCAAAGAATATGAAAAGGGGCTTCAGCTCTACGCAAACGGCGTGCTGATCATGGACAAATGCGCCGACCTGCTCCCCGATTATTTCAGCTTTGTCAAAGGCCTCGTCGACTCGGAGGACCTCTCCCTCAACATCTCGCGTGAAATGCTTCAGCATGACCGCCAGCTCAAGATCATTGCAAAGAGCATTGAGAAGAAAATCAAAAATGAATTGACAAAAATGCTTAAAAATGAGAGAGAAACCTATGAGGGATTCTTTAAAACATTTGGCCTTCAGTTGAAATTTGGCGTTTACAACAACTATGGTGCGAATAAGGACCAGCTCAAAGACCTGCTGCTCTTCACCTCCTCGTTTGAAGACAAATATGCCACCCTTGCGGAGTACGTCTCCCGCATGAAGGAGGAGCAGAAATACATCTACTACGCCTCCGGTCCGAGCGTCAGCCGCATTGAGCATCTGCCCCAGGCGGAGCTTGTCAAGGACAAAGGGTATGAAATCCTCTACTTCACCGACGATGTCGACGAGTTTGCCATTCAGATGCTCATGGAGTACGACGGCAAGCAGTTCAAATCGATTTCGAGCGGCGATCTGGGCCTTGAGACCGAGGAGGAGAAACAGCAACTCGACAAGCAGACAGAGGAAAATAAGGGTCTGTTCGACTTTATGAAGGAAACCCTGGGCGACAAAGTAAAAGGAGTCCGACTTTCTAAGCGGCTGAAAACTCATCCCGTCTGCCTCACCAGCGAGGGCGCCCTCTCCATCGAGATGGAAAAGGTGCTCAACGCGATGCCAAACGATCAAAAGGTGGAAGCGAACAAGATGCTGGAGATCAACGCCTCTCACCCGATATTTGAAAAGCTCACCAAGCTCTACGACAGTGATCAGGAGAAGCTCAAAGAATATTGTGACATGCTGTACACTCAGGCCATGCTCATTGAAGGGATGCCGATCGAGGATCCGGTCGCCTTTTCCAACCAGGTCTGCCGCCTGATGGTGGACTAGCGTGGGACGTTTCCGGCAGCTACTCTGATTTCTGAGGCCGTACTGCATTTGACCTGATGAAAAAATCCAAATTGCTCTCAACAGCGCCTGCTTCCTGCGGGCGCTGTTTAGCTTGTACCGTTCAGCGGGGCTTTACAAGTGAAAATCAAACGTTGTATTGGAAAAAAGAAATCTTGTTTTTTTCAGGAGGCAGTTAATTGTGATATAAGTGGGGCTTTTTCTGCCGAATCAGGGACAGAGAGAAAAAACATTTCAGCGGCTCAGTTAGCATTGTCGGCTGAATACCCGCCTCTCCATGTCAGAATATTCGCGCCCGTGGTGGTCAGGTGTAGCAAATAAAGAAGAAAATTTGGGGGATTGTATTCATCGGGTGTTTGGTGTAAAATAGGAATATCTTTTTAGTATTTGAAAGGAGTCGCTTGGATGACAACCAAAGATGAAAGAAGAGTTGAATGTGTGCCGAATATGGCAGGGGGCGAGGGGCACGTCCTTATTGAACGATTGCTCAATGAACAGCAGATGGATGGCAAGTGCAGGATGTATGCCAAAGTCACCCTGGAAAAAGGCTGTTCCCTCGGCTATCACGAGCATCACAATGAAAGCGAGACCTATTATATTCTCTCCGGGCACGGTCTGTACAATGACAACGGAAGGGAGTACGAGGTCAAGGCAGGGGACTGCACCTTTACAGGAGACGGCTTTGGCCACGGCCTTGTCAACCTAGGAACTGAGGATCTTGTTTTCATGGCTTTGATCATTCTTGGATAATCGTAAAATCTTTAACAAAAAGGAAAAATCAGTAAAAAACAAAATAAAAATTGTTTGAATATTATAGAATATGTATATATTAACAAAATAGAGTTTGGAAAAATGCATAAACACATGCGATTTGCAGAAATTCCTTTGTTTTAGTTGAATTTTTTCTTTTTTTCTGTATAATAAGAACATAGTTATATGGAGAAAAAAATGGGAGGAGTATGTCCTGTGCTTGCAAGGGAACGTTATCAGGCGATTAAGCAATTAATCATCAAGGACAAAAAGGTTTTTATTCCGAAATTAAGCGAACAGTTTCAGGTTACGGAGGAAACGATTCGGCGCGACCTGGACAAACTCGAGCTCGACGGAGTCGCAACCAAGGTATGTGGCGGCGCTGTGCTCAACGCGGAGCGGATCAACGAGAATATTCCGTTTTTTAAACGCGCATACAGCAATGCGGAGGAAAAAAGATACATCGCTGCCCGGGCGGTCGAGCTGATCGAAGAGCAGATGACCATTGGCACGGATTGCAGCTCAACGGCAATGGAACTAGTCAAGCTGATTCAAAATCGCGAAGACCTGACGCTGTTTACCAATTCATCCGAGGCTCTGCGCGAGTTCAGCCAGTCTGAGATTCACATTCTCTCCACCGGCGGGATTTTTAACCGAAAATCTCTGTCGCTTCAGGGGACAATTGCCAAGAGCGCGATCAAAAGCTACAATGTGGATATCGCTTTTATCAGCTGTAAGGGTATCAATATGGAAAAAGGGCTGCTTGATACCTACGAAGCCGAGGCAGAGCTCAAAACTGCTTTGGTGGAACAGGCGAGCAAGGTCGCCCTTTTGGTAGACCACTCCAAATTTGACCGCACGGCGTTCATCAAGTTTATCGATTACAGCGATCTCGACTATGTGGTCACCGATCAAAAACCAAGCAAAGAGTGGTTGGACTTTTTTCAAAAAAGAGCAATTCAGATCATTTATTAATTGTAAGATGCGATCCGGCGCTATGTGCGCCGGATTTTTTTGTCTAACGAAAACCCACTCGCTAGGCGAGTGGTTCAAAAGAAGGCGAATGCCGAAGATGTAGAAAGAAAAACTCCTTTTGGTGTAAAATAAGCTTGCGGTCAGGCAACTGCAAGAGACAACAAAAGGAGGATGATCAAATGAACGACCCAAACAGTTTATCACAGAGCCTGCCCCTTAGGGTATACAAAATGGAATTGGAAATATCACATAGTATTCGCAGCAAAGTACAGAAGGAAAGTATTCTACAGAGAAGAGAGAGGGGAAGTCGGAGAAATACTGAGAACACTTTGCGACTGGAAGAAGATCAAGATTGTGCAAGCAGAGGTGTGCCCCGACCATGTGCATATGCTGGTGGAGATACCGCCTAAGGTTGCGGTTTCCAGCATTATGGGATATCTCAAAGGAAAGAGTAGTTTGATGACCTACAAAAAGTATTCGGAATTGAGGTATAAATATCGGAACCGGGAATTCTGGTGCAGAGGGTATTAGATAGAGACGGCAGGAAAGAATGCAAAAAAGATTCAGGAGTATATCCAAAAACAGCTGGAAGAAGACAAAGCTGGAGAACAGCTGACAATGGGAAACTTCTAAAAAACTCGTTTACGAGTAGCAAGTAATAAGCCTTTCGCGGCTGCCAGACCGTACCAACGTGACGTGACACGTGCCGCTAGTAATATAGGGCTTTGCCCGCATAGGAAATACCTCCGGCTTCGCTGGGGGATATTTATACAAAGATGAACGAAGTAAATAGATGACACACACGAGTTAGAATATCAAATATCACATCGTGTTTGCAATAGTACAGTAAACAACACAAAGCCGACTGCTGCGCTGGTTAATCACAAAGGAAAAGTAATGTATCATTGAAGCATTCCATATTCACCAATGTGTGATTTAGATTACTCTAGCATTTGCACCGAAGGATCGATGAAAGGGATTCTACAGAGAAAAGTGAAGAGAAATAGTGGAAATACTGCGGAGGCTGTGTAACTGGAAAAAGATGAGAATTCTAGAAGCGGAAGTGTATCCAGATCATGTAGACATGTTGGCAGAGATTCCACCTAAGAATTCGAGAACAGGTTTTATGGGATAGTTGAAGGGAAAGAGCAGCCTAATGATATAGGAAAAATTTCCGGAACTGCAGTACAAGTACCGCCATTCTTTAACCTCTAAAAACGCTGTTCTAACGCAAAGCCTATTGCGAAAGTTTTTTACTTATCCCCAGAACTTGAGGGGGTGTCCAGCTTAAGCGAATCAAAAATGAAGCCCCAGGCTCAATGCTTGGGGCTTTGAAAAATTCTATAGGCGGACTCTGTAAGGACTTCAAAGAGCACAATTCCCACAGGATCTGACTCTTTTGGCATTGCAAAGCCAGGGGATTGGAGGCAGGATGGATTATCCTGTTTCGGTAGAGTTTAGCTGGGATTATGGCTGTTTTTTCTTCAGGGAGAGGGAACGGCGGTAAAGGACGGTCAAAATCACGAGCAGCAGCGCACCGCTAAACAGCAATCCGAGCCACCCGTTTTGGGTGACGCCCGCCAGAAGATAGCCTGCAAAGCAGCAGGCGGCCACCAGCAGCGCATAGGGGATTTGAGTGGAGACGTGTTCAATGTGGTTGCAGTCTGCTCCGGTGGAGGAGAGGATGGTGGTATCCGAAATCGGTGACATGTGATCCCCGCACACCGCACCCGCGAGGATGGCGGCGACGGTGAGGACAAGCATCTGCATCTGGGAGCCGTCCGCTCCAAAAATCACCACTGCAATTGGAATCAGGATGCCAAACGTCCCCCAGGATGTTCCGGTCGCAAAGGCGAGAAAAGCGGAGACAAGGAAAAAGACAGCGGGCAGGATGCTCTGCGCGAGAGCGCTGCCGTCAACCAGCTGGCTGACAAAGCCCCCGGCATTGAGATAGTCCGCACCACACACTCCGCTCAGCGTCCAGGCCAGCGTGAGAATCAGGATGGCGGGCACCATTGCCTGAAATCCCTCTGTGATGCTTTCGGAGAACTGATGAAAGGTGATGACTCTGCGGGGGATATAGAGCACAAACACAAACAGAATGGTGAAAAACGACCCATAGACAAGGGAAAGGGAGGAGTTGCAGTTGGCAAACGCCTCGACAACCGATTTTCCCTCTAAAATGCCGCCGGTGTACAGCATGGCGAGAATGCACAGCAGGATAAGCACTGCAATCGGCACCACCAGGTCAAATACCCTTCCCTTTTTGGGGGGATGCTCCTGCACGATCTGCTCCCGGGCCTTTTGTTTCTCTTCAAATTCCTTTTGGTGTTTTTCCTCGTATTTTTTCATCCGGCCAAAGTCAAAGTTACATGCGAGCAGAAAAACGACCATGACAATCGTCAGCAGGGCGTAGAGATTAAACGGGATCGTCTGCAAAAACAGGCTGAACCCGTCCACTGCACTCCCCTCGGGCAGCGAGGAGCCCACAGCCGCCGCCCAACTCGAGATCGGCGCGATGATGCAGATCGGCGCTGCGGTCGCATCGATGATGTAGGCGAGTTTTGCGCGGGAAATCCTGTGGCGGTCGGTGACCGGGCGCATGACAGTGCCCACAGTGAGGCAGTTGAAATAGTCGTCCACAAAGATGAGGGAGCCGAGCCCCATTGTCGCAAACGAAGCGCCCCGCTTTGTCTTGATGGATGCCGAGGCCCACTCCCCATAGGCGCGGGAGGCGCCTGATTTTTTCATGAGCGCAACGAGCATCCCGAGCAGGACGAGGAAGACCAGGATGTTGGTGTTTTCCCCCACCTTTTGGCTCATGATTTGGAAGGTGGTATCGATTGAATCGAGCAGGTGAAAGTTGGTGAAAAAAAGCGCGCCCGACAGGATGCCAATGAGCAGGGAAATATAGACCTCCTTGGTGAGCAGGGCGAGTGCGATCGCAACGATCGCCGGCACAAGGGCCCAAACAGTTTCTTGCATAAAATTCTGTCCTCCCCGGTGTTACTGTTGTGCTGCGCGGGCAATTGCGTCGCCCGCGAGGCGGTAGGTTGTCCACTGGTCCATCGCCACAGCGCCCCTTTGGCGGTAAAACGCGATGGAGGGCTCGTTCCAGTTCAGGCAGGTCCACTCCATGCGCGCACAGCCCCGCCTGACCGCCTCAGCAGCGACTGCCTGAAAGAGCGCTTTGCCAAACCCTCTGCCCCGCATGTCGGGGTCCACATAGAGATCCTCGAGGTAGAGGCCGGCTCGTCCGATAAAAGTGGAGAAGTTCTCATAAAAGAGGGCAAACCCCACCGGCTTTGCTTGGTATTCCCCCACCAGTACCCACGCCTGCTCTTGGTCAAACAGGGATTTTTCGAGCGTTTCCTCGGTTGCGACCACTTGGTCGGACATCTTTTCGTACGCGGCAATCCGCCGGATGAATTCGAACACCAGGGCGGTGTCCTCTCTCTGCGCCCTGCGGATGACAAGGCCGTCTGGATGGTTCAAAACAATTCCCCCATTCAATACTAATATGATACCTCACAGTAAGAATAACAAATTTGCGGAGTGATTTCAAGGTAAAGCCCTGATTTTTTACTGGAAAAGACAAAATTCACAAGTTGCACAAAAATACCGCCGCCCAGTGCGCCGGGCGGCGGTAGATAAGGAATCGTTTTTACCAAAACCGATGATGGTGTTTTTCTGCTGTTTTCTCAATCAGCGCTGCTTGTTTGTTGGAGCACCGAGAGGGCGCGTTGGATTTCGGGTTGATCCAGCGTGTAGCTGAACAGGTTTTCCCGGTGCGCAAGCGCAATCTGATAATTGTCGAGTACGCACCTGAGTTGTTCCTTAAGTTCGGGGTTGTCAGTCTCCTGGTACGCCTTGGCAACAGCTGGAGCGGCGGAGCAGGAGAGCTCGGAGAGGTAGTAGGTGTCGAGCTGATCTGTGTTTCTGGCAAGATGATCCTCCGCGACGATGCGGTCGATGTTGAGCAGGCTGAGCAGGCAGACGGCGCACACTGTGGCGATCCCAATCCAGCGGACCGCATGCAGTGAGAGCCAGAGAATCTTTGCGATCACCACCAGGGTGCTGAACGCGAGCAATGCCATCAGCCAAAGGGTCAGGATCCGTTTTTGACTGAGTCCAGCCGCATCGATGTAGTCGAGCATCCGCGCCGCTGCGGACCAGAGGATGAGCAGATTGCAGCAGCAGAGCAGGAAGGTGGGAATCGAGATGGCAAACGGCAGTCGGTCCCCGCTTTTTTTGCTCAGACGGATGACGCAGGCGGCGATGACAAACAGCAGCGCAGATGCCAGAGTCATCTGGAAAAAGCCGCCGCGCGCCTGCTGAGCGTATTCATAGAGTTTCCACGAGCGGGACAGAAAGAGCTGCTCGAACTGAATGGCAGAAAACAGCAACACGAGGAGCAGCAGCAGGATTAGGGCGGTTGCAAGAATGATGGTGTGCAGGGTGATGGGCTGCTTTTCCTCGCGGGGCTTGTTGTTCATTTTCGCCTTGCACACGATGAACAGCGGCGCGGCAAACAGGGTGAGGAGCACGCCCAATAAGATGTCTGCAAACAGCGAGAAAAGATTGGTGTGCACCCAGGACCAGACCCTGCCGGCCAGCGACGCAAACTGGTCGTCTGCCGAGGCGAACAGGCAGAGGAACAAAAGGAGCAGCGGGCAGGCGAGCAGCACACCGAGCAGGATGTAGAGCAGGACCGGGTTTTTCCGCTCCCCTGTTTTTCTTGAGAAAACCTCAAACGGTGCAGTGATATACCGGAACGGTTTGCAGAGGGTGACGGAGAGCAGTTCCCGCAGGTTGGAAAAATCGAGCAAAACCTTTTTATCGGGGCGCACAAGGTAGACGATTTGCAGCGCACACAGAACGAGCAGCACAGGCAGCGTGATAAAGCGGGTGGAATGCCCGTCAAACAACCCGTAGCTCAGGCTGATCAGCCCAATGGGCAGGGTGAGCAGAGCGGCGCGCCAGTTGAGCTTTGCTCCGCCGCGCAGCATAAACGGGTAAAGCAGCAGCGTGTACGCTGCAAAGTAAACCACAGTTCCGATTTTTAGCCCGGAGCGGAACACCGCCTCACTCATCAGAGTACACACCAGAAAGACGAGCAGGAGAAATATTCCACTCATCCGGTCGTTCGCAACCGCTTTCACCCGTTTCTCCTCGTCCCAGTTGAGCTGCTGGTAGGAGGGGCGGGGCGGTGAAAGAACAACGTCATTGGGAAGCGGATTAGGATTCGTCGGATTCATCTGGTTCATCATCTGTCTCCTCCACATATTCTAAAAGATCTGCAACGGTGCAGTCGAGCGCATTGCACAGCGCGGATAGGGTGGTAAACCGGATCGCCTTTGCCTTGTTGTTCTTGAGGATGGAGAGGTTGGCGAGGGTGATCCCCACCCGTTTGGACAGTTCGTTGAGGCTCATGCCTCGCTTGACCATCATCAGGTCGAGATTGACTTTTATTTTCATCCCTGCCCCTCCTATATGGTGAGCTCGTTTTCCTCTTTGATCTGCACCGCTTTGAAGAGAAGGTCGGCGACGATAAAGAGGAAGGTGCCCAAAAATGCAAAGGCGACCAGTACAAGCGCCATAAAGGGCGAGCGGATGCTGAACAGCCCGACCGCGTAAACCAGTGCAATCCCAAAGCAGAGCCAGCCGGTGATTTTGAGGCTGCGGACGTTGCGGCGGATAAACGGGTCGCCCTGGTTGACGGTCTGAAAGATGCGGTGCGCCTGCCAGAGGATGCCGGCGGCGCAGAGGCCGGAAACAAACAAAATGACAAGCATTGGGACATATAGGGCAGGGGACAGGTGCACAAAGCCGATCAGCCATTTGAGGGACCAGGGAAGACTGACCAGGCAGAGTACGGCAAACGCCAACAAGAAATCGATCACCGCGCCCATCGCCCTGCTCAAGCGAGTTGGTGTGGAATCCATAGGGTTCATCTCCTTTTCTTGTTCTTAGAATACCATGCTATTTATCGTTTGTCAATAAAATATTATTACAGATCGATAAAGAAGAGAAGACAATCCGGTGACAATCCGATATTAGGCTGGTAAATTTTTGATTTGGCTTCAACTTCTGTCGGCGATTGAGATAAAACAGCCGATCGCCAAAACAGATACCTAGGTCGAAGGTTGGTTATTGTTAGGAAAAACGCGCCGCTGCTGCCATACTCTTTGGCTGCGGCATTTGCTGTGTAGAATATAGAGGCATCCCGCTGTGGTTGGAGTGCGTCGCTGGCTTTCCACTGTGTCACACCCAAGAGCCAGCAGCTGGATTTTGTTCTGAACAAATCAAAACCACCCGTTCATGAACTATTCCGAAAAACATAGACATTACAGAGAAACCACCTTTGGAAGTAGAATAGAACTACAACGGAGGTGGTTTTGGATTCTCTTTCATCTATCTTTCGGTGCAAACGTGATCTGGTGGTTCCATCTCCAACTGCACTGTGAGAAAGGATTGCTATCTGCCTTCCTGTGTTTTAGTTGCGTGTAGGACTCATTTCTTGACTCTCAATTAAACTTGAGGGCTTTTATCCTGCCTTTTTTGGTATCAATAAAACCATCTGTGTAGGGATGGCTTGCAGCAGCGCAAAAAGGACATTCCCCTCTTAGCGGAACCCAAATTCTCCTCACTGTGCCCGCACAGGCAGTGACTGATCAGATTCATCCAGTCGAGCCACCTCACTCCATGCATCAGGCAAACCCGGATGGATCTCCATTCAATGGTTTTCAGGACAAAAAAGAGCGTGCATTCCGGTTGGAACACACGCTCTATTTTTTTCGCAGGATTTTCCACATCAGCCAGCCGCCCAAAACGATTGAGGCGAAAAAGCCGAGCATCCCAAGGGCGGGAATGCCGAGGATTTTCGGGGTCATGTCGGTGGTGCAGATCAGGCAGGAGCCGACGAGCAGCGCGGCGGTGATGATGCAGATGATGATTTTATTGACCATCTTGTTGATGATTGCCAGCGGCTCCTCTGAGCCGATGAGTTCGAGGTTGAGCTTGGTCTGTCCCTTGATCGTCATGCCGAGCAGGTCAGACATCTGGGCGGGGATGTGCAGCATCTTTTTGCCCGAGTGGTAGAGGGCGCGGCCGTTTTCCTTGAGCTCCTCCTCGAGGCTGAGCCGTTTGAAGAGGTCCCCCTTGAGGTGGTTGCCCATGATTTGAACCAGATTGATGTCCGGGCTGAGCCGACAGACCACGTCTTCGATTGTCATCATGCCCCGGCAGAGAATGGTGATCCCCTTGGGCATGGTGATGCGGTGCTTGCTCGCAAGGGAGAGCAGCTCTTCCATCAGCACCCCCATGTCCATGTTGGAAAGCTCCATGGAGCCGTATTTGGTCAGCATGTCGTCGATGTCGGTGTAGAGCTGGGCGTGGTTGACCTTGCCGGTGTGCACCCCCATGGTGAGCAGAATGGTTTTGAGCGAGCTCACGTCGTTTTCAACCACCGCCTGCACCGCGTCGCGGAACAGCTGCTGGTCGCGCGGGGTGAGCCTGCCCATCATGCCCAGGTCAATCCAGACGATTTTGCCGTCCCGGATGCGCAGATTGCCGGGGTGGGGGTCGGCGTGGAAGAAGGCGTCGTCAATGACCTGCTTGACGTAACTGTCCGCAAGTTTCATCCCGATCTCGCGCAGGTCGTAGCCGAGTTCACGCAGGGTGTTTAGGTCGTCGATCTGCGTTCCGTCGATGTACTCCATGACGAGCACCTTGGAGGTGGTGAGCTCCTGTCGGACGGCGGGGCTTGCAGTGTAGAGGATCTCCTTGTTGCGCTCGTGGAATTCCTCCGCCTGCTTGGCTTCGATGAGAAAGTCCATCTCCTGCTGCGAGACAAACCACATCTCATCCAGAATGGCGTTAAAATCGAGCACATTGGTCACTCCGCCCGCCATCTTCACCAGCTTTGCGAGCTTGCGCATGAGTTTGATGTCCCGCGCCATCATCGCGCGGATACCGGGGCGCTGGACCTTGACGGCGACTCGGCTCCCGTCGGCGCGCAGCGTTGCGGCGTGCACCTGGGCAATTGACGCGGAACCGAGGGCGCGGGGATCGAATTCGGAGAATGTTTTGTCGAGCTCGGTCCCGTATTCCCCCTCAATGACTGCCCGGACCTCCTCAAACTCCATTGGGTGGACGCTGGTGCGCAGCTTGGCAAGCTCCTCGCAGTATTTTGCGGGGAGCATATCCCGGCGCATCGACATGATCTGTCCGAGCTTGACGTAGGTGGGGCCGAGCTCTTCGACAATCAGCCGCAGCTTGATCGGGGTCAACCCCTTGACAATTTCGTATTTCGAGAGGACGGATAGGATTTCCCGGAACCTCTGCCGGGTGTCGCTCTGCTGTTTACTCGGCCGGCTGTTCTTGTTGTGGCGCATCGTCCTTCTCCATCTCGGCGAGCTTTGCCTTGACTGCTTCAAGCTCCTCGGGACTCAGTTTGTCGAGGCTCTCCACAACCGCTGTCCCGTCAGGGGTCTTGTTCACTGCGGCGACTGTCTGCTTCACTTTTTTCTTGATGTCGTGCTTGAGCTCCTCGTTGAGCACTTTGCCCTGCTCAATTGTCAGCTCGCCCTTTTCCACCAGTTCGTCGATGACCTCCTTGGACTTTTCCGCTGTGGTCGCAACGGCGCCGAGGCCTGCCAAAAATATTTTTTTCAGGTCTTCACCCAGGTTTGTCAGCATAAAGATCGCTCCTTTCTAGTTTGAAAACGCGATTGAAGATTCTATTGCAGGTTGGAATCCTATATTTAGTATAACACAAACGAGGGGGAATGTCATGAAACTTTCTGTTGTATTTTGTGAATTTGGCCCGCAAAATCCAGTTTCAGGTTCGGAGGAATTAGTCGGGAGAGCTGCACGAGTAGAAGCTATTCGATCCATCTAAAATACTCCTTGTAAATTCTCTAGGCATCGTTTCGGGGAGCCCCTCGGCGGGATCGGATGAGGGAGCAACGTCAAAAAGTTTGTTTTGTATACTGGTCAGCTCAATTCACCTGCTCGGCCGGTGTAGGCTGTTTCTCTCATCATCTGGTTTTATTGGAATTGGATTTCTGAACCCTGCCTTTGCGAAACAATCTATTTTTGAAACAGCATCCCCCTGCCTCCCAATCTACAGTAGAATGAAATTCTGCAAGCTGTGTCCTTGGCAGGGGACTCTCCGGCTGGAGAGCGAAAGCGCCCGGCTGGGCACAACAGGCTGAGATTCAGTCGGCTAAATTTGAAATTGAGACAGATGAAAAATTCAAAAAACAGAGGGGTTTTGGTTATTTTTGCTGTTTTATCCGCATATTTTGAATATGAGGGGAGTAATTAATTCAAAATTGGCTAGTTTGCCGTTGCAAACTAGATATTTTTATGTTATACTATTTACAGAAATATGAAGTGGAGGGATCAATTTGGCACATACTTTGATCATTGGCGCTGCGATCGTGCTCATCTGCGTGGTTGCGAGTAAACTCTTATACAGGTTCGGCATTCCCTCCCTGCTCATTTTCCTGGTTCTCGGCATGCTGTTTGGCTCGGACGGGTTTGGCGGCATTGTCTTTGACGACTTTCAGCTCGCTCAACAGCTCTGTTCCTTTGCCCTGATCTTCATCATGTTTTTCGGCGGCTTTCAAACCAACATCAAGCAGGCGCGCCCGGTGCTCGCCCCGGCGATTCTGATGTCGACGCTGGGGGTTGTCCTCACCGCACTGCTCACCGGGCTGTTTTACTATATTTTGTTTCGGGGGAATCTGGTCGAAGCGCTGCTCATCGGCGCGGTCGTCTCCTCCACCGATGCGGCTTCGGTGTTCAGCATCCTGCGCTCCCGCAAGCTCAACCTTAAGGGCGGGCTCGCCTCACTGCTCGAGATTGAGAGCGGAAGCAACGACCCGGTTTCCTACATGATGACGATGATCCTCCTCAGCATCCTGACGTCGTCTTCCCATGCCATCGGCTGGATGATCGCCGCTCAGATCGGACTCGGGCTTGCACTTGGATTTCTGTTCGGAAAGCTCGCAGTGTTCGTGCTCAAAAAAATCAATCTTGAAATCAGCGGACTCTATCCGCTCTTTACCGGCGCAGTGGTGGTGCTCGGATACGGACTGTGCGAGTATTTTGGGGGAAACGGCTACCTCTGTGTCTATCTAATTGGAATTCTGCTCGGCAACAGCCGGATTCAGCACAAGCGCAGCTTGATCCACTTTTTTGACGGCATCTCCTGGGTGATGCAGATGATGCTCTTCTTCGCCCTCGGGCTGCTCTCTTTCCCCTCCCAGCTGCCCTCTGTGCTGCTGCCCGGCCTCGCTCTGGTGCTCTTTTTGATCTTTGTCGCCCGGCCGATCGCCACCTTCTCCATCCTGAGCTGGTTTAAAATCCCGTTTAAGCAGCAGGCGCTCGTCTCGTGGGTCGGCCTGCGCGGCGCGGCTTCCATCGTGTTTGCCATTACCGCCACAGCGACGGTTTCCGGGCTCTCCACCAATCTATTTCACATGGTGTTCCTCGTCGCACTGGTGTCAGTTGGCATCCAGGGGACGCTCATTCCAGGGGTGGCGAAAAAGCTTGACCTTGTAGAAAAGGACAAAAACGTCCTCAAAACCTTTAACGACTACGAGGAGGAGGGGAGCGCCCGACTGTACGAATTTACAGTTGGGGAGGACAGCAAGTGGCTGAACAAGACGCTCATGGATGCGGACATTCCCGAACACATCCTCGTTGTGATGATCAAACGGGGGGACAGCGTCGTCATCCCCAAAGGGACAACAGAGATCCAGCTCGGTGATGTGGTTGTCCTCAACAGCGATCAGCTAAATGGGGAGTGACCAGCTCAAAAAGGAAACCTCAAGCCCTCTGAACGTTAATTCAGAGGGCTTGAGCGCGTCGATTTTGGCGAAGAGGGAGCACCTCCTTCTCAAACCGCCTTCGGCAAGCCAACTGGCATTTGCCGCCAAGCCATCTGATGCGCCTGCCGCCGGATGCCTCGTTTTTTGCTCGAAATAGGGTTTTTGGACAGACTGAAGCCCGCTGAACATTTCGTTCAGCGGGCTTGTTGCGCATTGATCAGAAAAACAAGAATCAACCGGGAACAGATGAAGCCGTGTGAAACGAGTCGAGCAGGGCGGTTACATCAATTGGGTTTCCTCAAGCTTTTCGGTAAAAAAGTCGTTAAATTTTGCAACCGGTTTTCTCAGCACCAGGCCGATGAAGAGAGAGATTGGGAGATAGGCGAGAAGCTTGAGCAGGTCGATGAGATAGGCGTTTTGGTAGATTCCGCCAATCGTCTCCCGCATCGCGTTGATGCCTGCGGTAAAGGGGAGCCATGGGTTGACGGCGCCGAAAAACTCCGGCATCACCTCGACAGGGAAGGTGCCGCCCGCCCCCGCCACCTGTACGACGAGCAGGATGACCGCAATGGCCTTGCCGATGTCCCCGAACGACATGGTGAGGGTGTAGATGATATTTGTGAACACAATGCTCGCGAGCACTCCGGCAAGGATAAAGAGCGGCTTGTTGAGGCACTGGATACCGAGGAACCAGATGTCCCCGATGCAGATGATCAGCGTTTGGAGAATGCCGAACGCCATGAACAGCAGATACCGCCCGAAGTAGACCTGATAGGGCTTGAAGTTGTTGAGCCGGTCGTCCTCCGCAACCTTTGTCTTGAGGATGGCGCAGAGGATGAGCCCGCCCACCCAGATCGCGAGGATGGAGTAAAAGGGGGCGAGGGCGGAGCCGTAGTTTTCAATCGGGTAGAACGAATTGCTGTTGATCTCAACCGGCGAGGACATGAAGTCGCTTGCAATCGAGGGATCGTTGCGGATGATCTCGAGCAGCTTTTCCCACCGTTCGTCCTCAGAGACAGAGCTCAGTTCGGTGACAATGCCGCCGATCTTTTCCCGCCCGGTTTTGATCAGGGCGTTGGTGCTGTCGAGCGCCTCGATGGTGTGGCCGAGTGCGCTGCTCACCCCGCCGAGGGTGGAGTTAATCTTGGGCACCGCGTCCCCCGCTTTGGTGAGCAGGCCGGATACGTCGCCGAGGGTGTCGTAGAGGTGGCCGAGTGTGGTGTTGAGCTGGGGCAGCACAGTTGCCTTAAAGTCGCCGCTCGCGTCACTTGCCGCCTGTTTTCCCTCCCCGATGAGGGCGAGCAGTTCCTTCTGCGCTTCGGCTGGAGCGCTGCCTGCTGAGGTGATCGCTGCGGCGACCTCGTCAATTTTTGCGAGAATGGCCTGCTGCTTGGCGGTCGAGTTGCCGAGCTTTTCAATGATCCTGGTGATCCCCTCGAGCGGGACGGGGAGCTTGCTGTTGAGCTCTTGCAGGGTTGTGGAGAGGGTGTTGTTGAGGCTGATGATGTCATAGCAGGGCTGTTTGAGTTTGAGCAGCTCCTCTGCCGCCTTGGCGGAGTCGGTGGCAAGGATGTCAAACGCCTCGGTGATGCCGTTCTCAAGTTCTCCCGCCTGGCCGGAGACAATTTCAAGAATCTCCCCGATCGCGCCGCCGATCCGCTCGGAGGCGGATTTGGAGGAGTTGATCACCCCGGTTAGGTCGCTCACTGTTTTTTGACTGTCCTCCACAAGCTTTGAAGCGTCGTCCGGGAGGTTGAGCTGGGTCGTTTTGAGCAGGTCGTCAATCGAGAGGGAGGCGCTCTTGAACGCGTCGATCGCAGTGGAGACCTGCCCGAGGTCAGCGTCAATTTTGTTCAGGTTTTCGAGCAGCTTGTCGACTGGGTCGATCCCCCGCTTGTTCAGCTCTTCGTCTGTGAGGTTGAGCACCTTGCCGATGACCTCGGTCACTGAGCTGATAAAGGTGGAATTCACCTGCTGCTGGATGACGCCCACCCCCTTGTCGGTGATCTTGGGGGCGATGGCGTTTTTCTTTTCATTGACGTAGTATTCAATGCTGGTTTTTTGAATGTCGTCCGAGAGGATGCTCGCAATCCCTTCGCTGAAATCAGTGGGAATCACCACAGCGGCGTAGTACCGGCCGCTTTTCACCCCGTCGAGCGCATCCTCTTCGTCCACAAACTGCCAGCCGATCTGGTCGTTTTCCCGCAGGTTCTGCACCACGAGGTCGCCGATGTTGACCTCCACCCCGTCGAGCGATACTCCGCTGTCGGTGTTGGCGACCGCGACCTTGATGCCGTTGGTGTTGCCGTAGGGGTCCCAGCAGGCCGCGATGTTGAACCAGGCGTACAGACAGGGGAGTACCGTGATCCCGATGGCCACAATGAGCGCCATCGGGTTTTTGACGATGCGCTTGAGGTCCCTCCAAAAAATTGCGAATATGTTGTGCATACAACACGCCTCCAGTTTTGATTTTTATAGGATTTCGCGGCAGACGCCTGAGATGAGCAGCTTGAGCACCTCGTCGCAGTACTGCTCGCCCACGCTGTCCTGGTGGAAGATGGTGAGAAAGATCGCCCGGATCGTCGCGGAGATCAGCGGCGGGGGGGACTTTGGTCTGGATGTTTGACTGCTGCAAAATGTACTGGATGTGCTGATCGTCGCTGCGGTAACGCAGCGCAATTGTGTCGGCGGGCAGCTTGCGCAGCAGGTAGGTGAGCTCTCCGTTTTCGATCATGGTCACGAGGAACGACCGCTTGATCCGCATGCACACCTCGAGCACTGCGCGGTAAACCCGCTCCCGCTCCGAAAGGCTGGTGGAGTCGAGCAGGATGTCGAGCGCGGCCTGGTACATCTCGTCGCGGTAATCCTGAAAGACCTCAAAGAGAAGCTCCTCCTTAGAGGAGTAAAAGGCGTAAAACGCCCCCTTGGAAATGCCCGCCTGGTTTGCGAGCTGGTCGACCGTCGTGCGCTTGATGCCGTATTTGCGCATACACCCCTGCGCGCTCTGCTTGAGCTGACGGACAATGGCTTGTTTTTCGCTGTCGCTGAATGCGGAACCCATAGTTGCCCTCCTAAACACTCTATGACTCAAAAATCTTTTCTGGTCATAGTATATCCCTCCGGGAGCGGTTTGTCAATTGCCATCCTTTCAAAAAAATGCCCAAAAAGGTGTGGAAATATGGTATAATAAGCAGGAACCAATTGGATTGGACAAAAAAACCGCCCGGGAAGGACGGCAAGGAGGCAACGATATGCAACCCATTGAGCAGCTTCAGCAGTGGATCGACCAGAGCGAGTCGATCGTCTTTTTCGGCGGCGCCGGGGTGTCCACCGAGAGCGGCATCCCCGATTTCCGCAGCGTGGACGGACTGTACCATCAGAAGTACCGTTACCCGCCCGAACAGATCATCAGCCGCAGCTTTTACGACACACGCACAGTGGAATTCTATGAGTTTTACCGCGACCGCATGCTCTTTCCCGATGCAAAGCCCAATGCGGCGCACAAAAAGCTCGCCGCGCTCGAACAAGCCGGCAAGCTCAAGGCGGTGGTGACCCAGAACATCGACGGCCTGCACCAGATGGCGGGGAGCCAGAACGTCCTTGAACTGCACGGCTCGGTGCACCGCAACTATTGCCGCCGCTGCGGCAAGTTTTACGATCTCGACTTCATCCTCCACAGCGCCGGGGTGCCCACCTGCAGCTGCGGCGGGGAGATCAAGCCGGATGTGGTGCTCTACGAAGAGAGCCTTGACGGCGCCACCATGCGCGCGGCGGTGGAGGCGATCGCATCTGCCGACATGCTCATCATCGGAGGCACCTCCCTCGTCGTCTACCCCGCGGCGGGGATGGTCAACTACTACAAAGGGGACAGGCTGGTGCTCATCAACAAGGGGAGCACCTCCTACGACAGCCGGTCCGACCTCTTTCTCCAGGGCAAAATCGGGGAGATCCTCGGACAGATCAAGGCCTAGGAGGCGGACTATGCAACAGTTCAGCATTTCAAGACAGTCGGGGGAACAGGATACCCTGATTGCGATCAAGCTCACCCGGGAGGAGTACCAGGCAGTGAAGCAGCTGCTGGAACGCCATCAGGACGCCGCGGTGTTGGAAGAACCGGGCATTGGTCAGCTGCTCTGGCACACCGGCGGGGTAATTGGCGCGGTCCCTTCCCTGTATTCCGGGATGTTTTCACTCGACGTCCTCTCCGCCCTCCTGTCCCTGGTCAGCGTCGGGGATGTCGTGACAGTGCTCACCGCCTCGCTCAGCCTGGCCACCGGGATCTGCAACCTGGTCGGCGCGCTTCACAAGAAGAAGGGCAAAAGCAGCTCCACCCGGGTGACGTTCACCAGCGGCGGGGAGACCTACGAAGTCGTGGGAGACAACGCCGAGGAGGTCGCAAAGCTGCTGGACCAGCTGCCCATTGAGGAAAAGAAACCAAAAACACCACTTTTTTAAGGAGCAAACCACATGTCAAAGATACTCGTTTTAGCGGAAAAACCCTCGGTCGGGCGGGAGATTGCCCGCGTCCTCGGCTGCAAGAGAAACGCCGGGGGCGCCCTGTCGGGGGAGAAATACATCGTCACCTGGGCGCTCGGCCACCTCGTCGAGCTCGCTGAGCCGGAGCACTACGGCGACCAGTACAAAACCTGGAGCATGGAGACCCTGCCCATGATGCCGCACAAAATGGCGCTCAAGGTCATCCCTGAAACCTCCAAGCAGTACAGCGTGGTCAAGCGGCTGCTGCGCAGCCCCGAAGTCTCCTCCCTTGTCATCGCCACCGACGCGGGGCGGGAAGGGGAGCTGGTCGCCCGCTGGATCATCGAGATGGCGGGCTTCCACAAGCCAATCAAGCGGCTGTGGATTTCCTCCCAGACCGACAAGGCGATCAAGGAAGGGTTCGCCCACCTCAGGGACGGCAGGGAGTATGAGAACCTTTATATGTCCGCCCAGTCGCGGGCGGAGGCGGACTGGCTCGTCGGCCTCAACGTCACCCGCGCCCTCACCTGCAAATACAACGCCCAGCTCTCAGCCGGGCGCGTCCAGACCCCGACCCTCGCCATCCTCGCCCAGCGGGAGGAGGAAATCAAGAAATTCGTCCCCAAGGAGTTTCACACCGTCCGCGCCGACCTCGGCAGCTTTTTCGCGACTTATAAGGATAAAAACGGCCAGAGCATGATTTTTGACAAGGAGCGTGCCGATGCGCTCGGGGAGAAGATCAAAAACAAGCCGTTCAAAGTCACCGAGGTGCAGCGCTCCAAAAAATCCACCCCGCCCCCCATGCTCTACGATCTGACCGAGCTGCAGCGGGATGCGAACAAGATGTACGGCTTTTCCGCCAAGCAGACCCTGCAGATCATGCAGCGGCTGTATGAAAACCACAAGGCGCTCACCTATCCCCGCACCGATTCGCGCTATCTGACCAGCGACATTGTGCCCACCCTCAACGAGCGGCTGCGCGCCGTCTCAATCGGGGAGTTTTCTCCCATTGTCAAGGACATCATCACCTATCACAAGCAGATCGCCCGCGCCTGCGTCAACAACGCCAAGGTCAGCGACCACCACGCGATCATCCCGACCGAGCAGCGGGCGGACACCCTGCACATGACGAGCGAGGAAAAGCGGATTTATCTGCTGGTAGTCAAGCGGTTCCTCACCGTCTTTTACCCCAACTACGAGTACAACAAGATCAAGGTAGAGCTCACCTGCGAGGGGGAGCGGTTCGACGCGTCGGGCCGGGAAATCCTTCACCAGGGCTGGAAGCGGGTCTACGACTTCCGCGACGAGGAAGAAGAGGAGGAGCAGACGCTTCCCTCATTCCACCAGGGGGATGTATTCACATGCAAGAACATCCAGGTCAAAGCGGGCAGGACCAGCCCCCCGGCGCGCTACACCGAGGCGACCCTCCTCTCGGCGATGGAGAACCCCGCCAAGTTTATCCAGGACAAGAGGATGAAGGAGTTTATCAGCGGCGGGCTCGGTACCCCGGCGACCCGCGCCGACATCATAGAAAAGCTGTTTTCTTCGTTCTATGTGGAAAAGCGGGGCAATACCCTCATTCCGACTTCCAAGGGGATGCAGCTGATTTCCCTCGTGCCCCCGGATTTGAAGGAGCCGCTGCTCACCGCAAAATGGGAGTGCCAGCTCGAGGAAATCCGCAAGGGGAGCGTGAAAAAGGAAGCGTTCATTTCTCAGATCAAGGGCTACACCAAAGACCTGGTCAAAACCGTCGCCGCGAGCGAGCTCAAATTCACCCACGACAACCTCACCAAGGAGGTCTGTCCCGAGTGCGGAAAATTCCTGCTGCGGGTGCAGGGCAAAAAGGGCAAGATGTACGTCTGTCAGGACAGGGAATGCGGTTACCGCCGCAACATCAGCATGGAGACCAACGCCCGCTGTCCCAACTGCCACAAAAAGATGGAGCTGTTCGGCGATGGAGAGAAAAAGTGCTATGTCTGCCGCTGCGGCTTCCGCCAGAAGGCGGACAAGTTCCACGCCGAACGGGGCGGCGGCGCGTCCAAGGGCGCGGTGCGGGATTATCTGAGAAACCAGAACAAAAACCAGCCTCCGCAGAAATCCGCCTTTGCCCTGTTGCTCGAGCAGAGCCTCAAAGAGGATGGCAAAAAGAAGTAGAGAAAGGGAACGGAAAGCGCGCATAGTTCTGAGGCGTTCTACCCCAAAAGAAAGCGCACTTTTTCAGGCATGCCCGGTCGATTTGCCAGAATGGCAACGGGAAGAGGACGGAGAAAGGGGCAACTATGCAAGGAACGCTGAACTCTCTTGAACTGTTTTGTATCGCTCATTTTGTTGTGAGCTTGCTGACGATTCTATCGCTGCGGGAAGGGGTGCACCACTTTCTGCATCTGAGGCGGGGAAAGCGGCCGTACAAGGAATTGCTCAAAAGCAGTTCGATATTGAGCAGAATCACCCTTTCGTTTGCGGTTGACCGCGCGAAGCGGCACGCGCAGCGCTGCAACCATCTGGTGCTGCTGTATCAGGTGTATTGTCCGGTCGCCTGTATTATTTTTGCCATTGCCCTGCTCGGCCTGAACAATCCACCATTGGGGGCGGTCGCCCCCTGGCTGATCTGCGGCAAGTTTCTGCTGCTCGACCTTCCGTTTGTGATCTACTATTATTCCAACACCCATCCAAGCGGTGTGGGGCGCATTCGGGATTGGAATTTTCGCTGATCAGCGAGGGCAGGGGGGTTCGAGGGCTTGGAGCAGGATTTGGACGCCGAGGCGGAAGCCGTCGACAAACGCCTGGCTGACCTCGTGGGAGTACACCCGGTTGTGCTCATCCATCAGCCGGCTGATTTGCAGCGACTGCTCAGGGGAAAAGTTGGCGAGCAGAGCGCGCTGCCGCTCGAGAAATGCGTCCCGCTCGGCTGCGTACTGCGGGGTTTGCGGAAAGAGCGCCTCGTTTGGGTGGAGGCGGCCGTGGAAGAGGTCTTCGAGAATCGATTGCATAACAAAAACTCCCATACTAATTATTTTGGAGATATAATAGCACAGTTTATTGTGAAAATCAACGGTTTTTGAAATAAAATTTTGTATAGTGTCACTATAAGGTTAAAAAGTCACTCTATAGAGTTAATTTCTATCAGTATACTGACGCCTTACATTTTAGAAAATGGTTGGTATCTCATAACCTTGTTTATTATAAAACCAGTTGAACAGTAAAATATGCTCAACTTTAGATAGGCAATGCTAAACACAATGGTTGAAATACTGTCGCTAATTTGTTATTATTTAACAGATCAAAATAAGCAATATAGGAGATCGGATTATGTTTAAGTGTCTGCTTCGTTATCGTATGGTAGATAAGGAAATAAAAGGAATATCTGATCTGGTGAAACTCTCCGGAGTTGCCAGAAATACGATTTTAAAGCTATACCGGGAACAGGAACTTTCCACAATAAGAATGGGAACATTGACAAAGTTATGTGACGCATTAGATTGCTCTCTATCCGATCTCATCGAGTACACCCCAGACGAGAAATAATCAAATTCCCCGGCAAAACAGCACTCAATTCCAAAAAAATTATCGAAATCAGGGAATATTTTTGAACATTTCCTTTACAAACAGTTGAAAAATTAGTATAATTAAATGTCGAATCGAACTTTATTCTGTCGAAGGAGGATTCCAATGGATTTTGATAAGATTGCTCACTACTACGACGCCATGTATGTGGACCCCGATGCTTACAGACAAGAGGTGAGGTTCGCCTGTTCGTTGATCACGCGTTACCAGGACACCAACGGATACGCCTTGCTCGATCTCGCCTGCGGAACTGGAGAACAATGCAGCTATTTTTCCGAATGCTTCGCAGTAACTGGGCTCGACCTGAGCGCTGAAATGCTCAAATGCGCCCGCGCCAAATTCCCGAATCTGCGGTTTGTGCAGGGGAATATGTTCGATTTTTCCTTCCCCGCGCCGTTTGACGCGATCGCCAACCTCTACGGCAGCGTGGGGTTCGCTGATGGGAAGGAACAGCTCGCGCAGGGAATCGCCTGCGCCTACCGTCACCTCAAACCGGGCGGGGTGTTCCTCCTCACCCCCTGGAGCACCAAGGAGACCTTTGAGGAAAAGCTCGTCACCGACACCCGCACCAGCGGGGACATCAGCTTCTGCCGCATGGAATCCGTTCGCCGCATTGCAGAGGATAAAGTGCGGATCGAGATGCACCACCTCATCGGCAACGGCCTTTCCATTGAGGAGCACTCCGGCGAACAGCTCATCACCCTGTTTTCTGAGGCCGAGTACCGCGACGCCCTCGAACAGGCCGGATTCACCATCCGGGAACGGCTCACCGAAGAGCAGTTTCGCATGGGCGCCTTTGTCTGCACAAAAGAGAAAACAAAGGGGGAACCCACCGTATGAAACGAAATAGGCCGGAAGAGGAGGCGAGAAAATTCCTCGCCCAAGCGGAAAACGGCGTCCTCTCGCTGATCACCCCAGAGGGGCAGCCCTACGGGGTGATGGTCAACCACGTCTACGACGAGACCGACAACTGCATCTTTTTCCACTGCGCCAACAAGGGCAAAAAGCTCGACTGCATCCGTGCGAATCCGCAGGCGTCCTTTTTCGCAGTGTCCCGCAATGAGATCCTCCCCGCGCGTTACGCCACCCACTACGATTCGGTGATCGTCACAGGGCGCGCCTCGGTCGTGACGGAGGAGGACGAAAAACGGCGCAGGCTCGAACTGCTCTGCGACCGGTTTTCCCCCGGCGAAGCCCGCCGGGAGGAGGTCATTCAAAAATCCTGGAACGCAGTGACCATCTGCAAGGTCACAATCGACAGCATCACCGGCAAAAGCAACCGGGACGAATAGACAACTCAAAACCACCGGTTAAACGGATGGTTTGCACCAGCCCAAGGGGGGATACACCGGCGCGCCTCTTGAGAGGTAGTCAAAAATGCTCCCATGCATCACACGCTGTAACCGCTGGCGTTTCACCATGGGTGACCCCCCTTTACCTATTTCCTTCGCTTTCTGCGGAAAGCGAGGGCTTTTTATTCTCACCGGCAGTGCCGGTGGTTTTATGAAGCGATCACCAAAAGGGCGGCGCACTGCGCCGCCCTTTTGGCCTGATCGATTTGGTTGCGCGGGACAGTCCCGAAAGGAGATTGCCCATATCACTGCAATCCAAAGGTTCTCTGCAATACTGAGCCGCCCTTCTGGTCTGGTCGATTCGGTTACACGGGGGCAATCCCGAAAAGAGGTTGCCCAAGGCGCAGCAATCCAAAAGCTCGCTACAATACTGCGCCATCCTTCTGGTCTGGTCGATCCGGTTGCGCGGGGCAGTCCCGAAAGGCGGTTGCTCAACCAAAGGCTTGCTACAAACAGGGAAAACTCAACGCTCGCAGGGTGGAGCGGCGGCAGCTATATTCGACGTCCCTCCGGTGAGTCGATCGAGCTTTTTGCTTAAGAAATACCCGAAACTACCAGTTGAACGGATGGTTTGCACCAGCCCAAGGGGGGATACACCAGCGCGCCTCTTGAGAGGCAGTCAAAACGCTTTGATGTATCACACATTGTAACAGCTGGCGTTTCACCCTGGGCGAAACCCCCTTTACCATTTCCTTCGCTTTCTGCAGAAAGCGAGGGCTTTTTATTCTCACCGGCAGTGCCGGTGGTTTTTATGAAGCGATAACCAAAAGGGCGGCGCACTGCGCCGCCCTTCTGGCCTGATCGATTTGATTACACGGGGACAGTCCCGAAAGGAGCTTGCCCATATCACTGCAATCCAAAGGCTCTCTACAATACTGCGCCGCCCTTCTGGTCTGGTCGATTCGGTTACACGGGGCAATCCCGAAAAGAGGTTGCCCAAGGCGCAGCAATCCAAAGGCTTGCTACAATACTGCGCCGCCCTTCTGGTCTGGTCGATTGAATTGTGCGGAGCAGTTCTGAAAAAGGGCTGTCATGGGCGCAGCAAAAAAGATTCCTCTTCGCTTTTTCCTGCCAAAAGAGGCGGTGTGACATTGCACACCGCCCCTGAAATCTGTTTGCATCACAATCGGAACCGCGAGTTTAGAGAAACTCGGCTGAAGCTGGACAAGGACTGATTCCAAAACGGGATTGGCAGAAATTCCATTCAAACGGCACCCGGTTGGAGCAGCGAAGCATTTTTTACCGCCGGCTCAGCTGTCCTTTGAGTCGTAGCCGACAAACTGCTTGAATTCCTCCACCCCGGTGCGCTCGGTGTTGCTCACCTCAAAGATTTCCTTGCAGCCGGCGAGCCGCAGCCGCTGGCGAGCGCGTTCAATGAGCCGCTTGTCATCGGTCAGATCGATTTTGGTGACAATCCCAACCACCGGCTTCGCAAACATGCTCGAAAAGCCGGGCGCAAAGATGCACCGGTCGTCCACACAGGACTGCACCAGCACAATGAGATCGGTGTCCGCCGCCGTGATGCCGAGAGAGCGGTACATGATCCGCCGTTCGAGGTATTCCCCCGGGGTGTCAATGATGTTGTCGAGAAAATCGACGGCCTGGGTCTTTTTGTAGGTGATGTCCTGATCGTGAATCGCCTGAGAAAAGCTGGTCTTTCCGGCGCTGACCGCGCCGATGAGCATAAACTTCTTCATTCCATTACGTCCTCGTGATCGGCGCGATTTCAAAGTGCAGCACGTTTTCCATTGCGTCGAGCACTGCGATGAGAGCGGCCTCCACACTCTCGACGTCCCCAGTGATGACCACCGAACCGCTGAACCGGTCGACAAACGCGAGCGATACCCCCGCCGCCTTGCTCGCGACGTCCGCCGCGATGATTGCCGCCTCAGTCGGAGTAATGGTGAGGATGCCGAGCGCAGTCTGCCCCTCGCTGAGAATACCCAGCTTGTCGCACAGCTCGGGGATCGGGTTGGCGATGAGATGTGCGAGGGTAATCTGTTTACCAGGAACAAATTCCTGGATAATATGCTGTTTCTTTTCTTCCATCTATCTTGACTCCATTCTGACAAAAATGATTTCTTTTCTTATTTTAGACCCTTCTTTTTCCCCTGTCAAGACCGGGGGTTGAATAAATCGGCCAAATGGCCTATAATAAGGAAAAATACTTTATTGGAGGAACTGCCCATGAGCAACCCGATCGTAACCATTGACACCGGCCACGAGACCCAAATCAAAATTGAACTCTACCCCGAGATCGCACCCAACACGGTGAAGAACTTCATCTCCCTTGTACAGAAGGGCTTTTATGACGGCACGATTTTCCACCGCGTCATCCCCGGCTTTATGATCCAGGGCGGCGACCCGGACGGCGTCGGCACCGGCGGCCCCGGCTACCACATCAAAGGGGAATTTGCCAACAACGGCTTCAAAAACGACCTCAAGCACACCAAAGGGGTGCTTTCGATGGCGCGCGCCATGCATCCGGACAGCGCAGGCAGCCAGTTCTTCATCATGGTGGCGGACGCACCTCACCTCGACGGGGACTACGCCGCGTTCGGCAAGGTGATTGAAGGCATTGAGGAGGCCGACCGCATTGTCAACGTCCGCCGCGACATGGGCGACAAGCCGCTGCGCGACGAGGTGATGCAAAAGGTGACGGTTGAAACCTTTGGCGTCGATTACGGCGAGCCGGAAAAGGCATAATTCATGAACATTCAGATTTTTGGCAAATCCAAGTGTTTTGATACAAAAAAGGCGGAGCGGTATTTTAAGGAACGCGGCATCAAATACCAGCTCATCGACATTGCGAAATACGGGATGAGCAACGGCGAATACAACAGCGTCAAGCGAGCCGTCGGCGGGATGAATCCGCTCATTGACGAGAAATCAAAGGAATATGAGCGGCTGTTCATCCAGCACCTCGCCTACGAGAGCGATGTGGAGGAGCGGTTGCTCGAAAACCCAAAGCTCTTTAAGACTCCGATTGTGCGCAACGGCAAGCAGGCCACTGTCGGCTATCAGCCGGAGGTTTGGAAGAGCTGGGAATAGGGGAGCGCCTCTTTTTTAAAACAACATGATGCTTCTCAGACTGTCAGAAAACTCTATTTCATGCGAAGAAATGAAACATCCGGCGACATGCGCGTCTGATGCCTCGACAGCAAATGTCGGAAAACCGGCATTTACAAGAGAAAAGGTTGGGGAAGGGCCTCTTCCCCAAAGTGTCGACTTTGTTGACACGCTCAGGACCCATCCAAATGTTTGGACGGGTCCTTTTGTTTGGTGTCTTTAAACGTGGAAATAAACCCCCGGTTCTACCGGGGGAAGCGGAGCTACAAGAT
>EQ973344.1:1014393-1045646 GCA_000158655.1 [Clostridium] methylpentosum DSM 5476 | reverse complement strand
ACCGATTGAACCGGTGGTCTTGACTTATTCGGAACAGAGCCCTTTTTCCACACGGCCCGTCCAGCCCAATTGGGGATTCTCTTCAAACGGCCCCTTCTCTCCGGCACATCCGGACGGCTTTAGTCAGACTCACATCCATAGAGTTCAGGGCGCCGGGCCGCGAGCAGGGGGAGTTCCCGCCGCACCCTTTCCACTTCCTTCAGGTCGATTGTCACAAGCAGGATGCCGGGCCGGTCGTCCAACTGCCGCACCACCCGCCCCCAGGGGTCGGCCACCAGCGAGTGCCCATAGGAATGGTAGGAGGCGTCCGGGTCGAGCGCGGGCGCGCAGGCGGCGACAAAGAGCTGGTTGTCGAGCGCGCGGGCGCGCAGGGTCAGCTCCCAGTGCGCCGGACCTGTCGTCGGGTTGAAAGCGCCGGGGAGAAACACAAGATCTGCCCCCCGCAGCGCCATTGTGCGAAAGAGCTCGGGGAACCGCACGTCAAAACAGATCGCAACCCCGATTTTTCCGTATTCAGTGTCGATGAGGGTGCAGGAATTTCCCGCTGTGAGAACGTCGGATTCCTGAAATCGCACCCCTCCCTCCACATCAATGTCAAACAGATGCAGTTTGCGGTGACGGCCAAGGAGATTCCCCTTGGAGGAAAACGCAGGGCTTGTGTTGTAGAGCTTGCCTCCCTCCCGCTCGGGGAAAGAGCCGCCGATGAGGACACAGCCGGCCTGGCGGGCAATCTCAGCCAGGGAGTGGACAATTTCGCCGTCCATGGTTTCGGCGTAATCGGCAAAACAGGCGTTGTCATAGGGGCAGCAGAACATTTCGGGCAGGCAGATGAGCTGAGCGCCCGACTGCGCCGCTTGCTGGGCGAGCTGGGCAGCAGTTTGCAGGTTTTTGAGCTTGTCAGTTTCCACTTTCATCTGGCAAAGGGCAAGTTTCAGTTTCATTGCGATCATCTCCTCCCTTGATGATACCACAACCCCGGGGATGTGACAAGCCAATATTGACCAACTGCGATGAATCGGCTGCCATGAGAAAAAGCAAAGGCGCTCCTGGTGAGTCGCCTTTGCTTTTTCCCCTTGAGCGGAATACAGCACAGCAAAATTTTTACATCTGAATATTGTAGGAAACAGATGTGTCTTTCCACTGTCCAACCGGGGGTAGCAGCTGGGCAGGAAACACATCGGGAGAGCTTGCACTCGGTTAGGGGAGCGAACAGCTCGGTGCATGCCGAAAGTTCATCTGGATGGTACGGGTGAATTGGAACAAGATGCAGATAAAACAGCGCTTTTACGCTGACTAGGGTAAAAAAACGGACTGCATAGCCACATCTGGGACTCTCCAAAAGGACAACAGATTTTACATCTAATAGAGCAAGCTAACTGATCAGCAGGGGTAGCGGATTTCAGTCAGGCTATTTTGCATTTCGTCGGGATGAGTTGCGTTTTTTGTCTGTTCCTGCTATGATTTGTATTGACAGAAGTCAAATCCCGTTGTATGATTGTATTAAAACGATCATACAGTTGAATACAAAAAAAGGATGGATCTTTTTTATGAAAATGACCGAAGAAGAAATGTTGGAACGCAGAAGAAAGCAGCAGGAGCTCGACCGCCTCGACGCGATCAAAAAGCTCAAGATCTGTATTGTTGTCGGTATCCTCTCCCTCATTGTGCTCATTATCAGCGCTGCCGTGCTGCACAACGATCCAGTGACCATTGTCGCCGGCGCGGCGTTTGCCCTCATGGTCGGCGTTTCCGTCAACCTCACGTCGAGAATCCGCCAAAAGCCGAAAGATTAATCGCGACACAAAGGAGATGAACCGATGTTTCAGGTGCAGAATGTGACCAAGTGCTATGGAAAAGTCATTGCAAACAACCAAATCAATTTCAGCGTGGGGGATGGGCAGATCGCCGTCCTGCTTGGACCCAACGGCGCGGGAAAGTCGACGATCATCAAATGCATCGCCGGACTGCTGCGCTACACCGGGGAAATCACCATCTGCGGACACCCCAACAAAACGCTTGCAGCAAAGCGTCAGCTCGGCTATATCCCTGAGATGCCCGCAGTCTACGACCTGCTCACCGTTGGGGAGCACCTCGAGTTCATCGGCCGCGCTTATCAGGTGGAGGACTGGAAGGAATACGGCGAGTCTCTGCTCGAGCGGTTCGAGCTCGCTGACAAGCGAAACAAGCTCGGCAAGGAGCTCTCCAAGGGAATGCAGCAAAAGCTGAGCATCTGCTGTGCGGTGCTGCACCGCCCCGGCGTGCTCATCTTTGACGAGCCGATGGTAGGGCTTGATCCCCACGCGATCAAGGAGCTCAAGCTCCTGTTCGCCGAGCTGCGCAACGCAGGGGCGTCGGTGCTTATCAGCACCCACATGCTCGACAGCGTGGAGGACTACTGGGACGTGGCCCACATCATGATGAACGGCTCGTTTGCCGCCACCAAATACAACCACCCCGGCGACACCGAGGAGCGCAGCCTGGAGCAGCTCTTTTTTGACATCACCGAAAGGAAGGATGCACGATGAACGGGCTGAGCTACCTGCTGCGCACCACCATCAAAAACTCCATCAAAGACCTCAAAACCCATCCCGCCAAGCTTGTTCTCGTGCTCTTTTTTGTGGTGATGATTGCTGTGGTCATCGTTTCGGGTTCCGGCAGCATTGATGTGTTCGAGCTGCGCGACCCAGCCGAACTCTCGGCCATGGTCCTGGGGCTGTACATCGCAATTTTCCTCCTTTCAAGCCTCAACGGCTTTTCCTCTGGGGCGAGCTTTTACTCCATGCCGGATGTGCAGATGCTCTTTCCCGCGCCGATCTCCCCGCGCAGGATTCTCCTCTACGGCCTGGTCAAACAGATGGGCACCTCGCTGCTCGTCGGCTTTTTCCTGCTGTTTCAATACAGCTGGCTGCACCAGCTGTACAACCTTTCAATTCCCGGACTGATTCTGATCCTGCTCGGTTACTGCATGGTGATGTTCTGTGCCCAGCTCACCGCCATGGCGATCTACACCTTTACCAGTGGTAATCCAGCGGCAAAGCGGGTGGTCAAGGCGCTGCTCTATCTGCTGGTGCTCGCCGCCGCAGCCTACATCCTGCTTCCGCTCATCTCTGACCGCAGCGACATCCTCGGCACCATAGTCTCCCGCGCCAACGCTCCGCTGCTCCAATTCTTCCCAGTCGCGGGATGGGCGCAGGCGTTTTCCACCGGGGCGATTGCAGGCCATTTGCTCCCGCTGCTCTGCGGATTCATGGGGATTGCGCTCTATGTGGTGGGATTTGTCCTGCTCATCTCCAAGAGCCGTTCGGACTTTTATGAGGACGTGCTCCAGGCAACTGAGGTCTCCTACAGCGCGATCACCGCGAAAAAAGAGGGCAAGATGAACGATCTGCCGCAGGGCAAGGTGCGCCTCGGCAAAACCGGCATCGGCCGCGGATGGGGCGCCAACGTGTTTTTCTATAAGCACATGCTCGAAAACCGCCGCTCCAAATTCTTTCTCCTCGACAACACGTCAATGCTTTTCATTGTCATCTGTATTTTCGTCTCGTTTTTTACCCGCGATGAGGGTCTGATTCCGGTCTTTTTCATCAGCATCTACATGCAGCTGTTCAGCTCTGCGCTCGGGCGGTGGGTACGGGAGCTGACCCTGCCCTATGTCTACATGATCCCGGTGAGCCCTTTTGTCAAGCTCGTCAACATCTGCAAGGAGAATGTGTATAAAATCTGTATTGAGGCGCTGCTGCTCTTTATCCCAGTCGGTATCATCACCCAGGCGTCCATTCCCGACATCCTCGCCTGCATGGTCGCGCGGGTGGGATTTGGATTGCTGTTTATGGCGGGCAACATCCTCACCGAGCGGGTTCTCGGATCCCTTTCGAGCAAGGTGCTCATCCTCTCGTTTTACTTTCTCATCATGCTTTTGCTCTGCGCGCCCGGCCTGATTCTCGGCTTTGTGCTCAATTTTGTCCTGTTCACCGACACTCTCTCCCTCCCGTTTATCCTCCTTGTGGGATTTGGCTGGAACCTGCTTGTATCGGCACTTGTGACATTCTTCTGCCGCGACATCCTCAATTACGCAGAACTCAACAACCGCTGATGAAATGAATTTACACAAATCTCCTGTTCTTTTTCCATCAATTGTGTTATAATGAAACCAATTCATCATACACTTGCTTTACCAGTGTGGAGGTTGATCAAAATGGCTTACAGTTATTACATGCCAACCAGAATTTTCTTTGGGGAAGGGGAGCTGAACCGTCTCGGGACTGAGAAGTTACCGGGCAGCAAAGCGCTCATCGTTCTGTCTGCGGGCAATTCGATGAAGCGGTTCGGCTATCTCGACCGGGTGAAAGCCCTGCTCGAACAAAACAACACCGGCTATGTGGTGTTTGATAAAATTCTGCCCAACCCGATCAAAAAGCACGTGATGGAGGGTGCGGCGCTCGCTCGCGCCGAGGGGTGCGATTTTGTCCTCGGCCTCGGAGGGGGCAGTAGTATTGACTCGGCAAAGACCATCGCCATCATGGCGGCCAATGAGGGCGACCTCTGGGATTACATCACCGGCGGCTCAGGCAAAGGCAAGCCGATCCCCAACCCAGCGCTTCCCATTGTCGCGGTCACAACAACAGCGGGCACTGGCACTGAATCCGACCCCTGGGCAGTCGTGACCAAAGAGGAGACTGGGGAGAAGATTGGCATCGGCATCGACGCGACCTTCCCGGCGCTCTCGATCGTCGATCCTGAGCTGATGGTGAGCGTCCCGCCGATGCTCACCGCCTACCAGGGGTTTGACGCGCTGTTTCACTCCACCGAGGGGTACATCGCCAACATCGCAAATCCGATCAGCGACATGTATGCCCTCAAGGCGATCGAGCTTGTCGGCAAATATCTCCCCCGCGCGGTGAAAAACGGGGAGGATCAAAAAGCGCGCGCCATGGTCGCGCTTGCAAATACCCTGTCCGGCTTTGTGGAATCCACCTCGAGCTGTACCTCGGAACACGGCATTGAGCACGCCCTGAGCGGCTATCACCCCGATCTGCCACACGGCGCGGGATTGATTATGATTTCACTCGCTTACTACAAGGCTTTTGTCGATGTGTCGGCCGACCGCTACATCACGATGGCGCGCGCTCTCGGCCGCACCGATGTGACTAAGCCAGAGGACTTTCTCGATGCCCTCGCCCAGCTCCAGGTGGACTGCGGTGTGGACGGCCTCAAACTGTCGGATTACCAGATCGACAACAAAAACTTTGTCAAATATGCGGAACATGCAATGGACATTATGCCCGGTCTGTTTGCAGTTGACCCCCGTCCGCTCCAAGTTGAGGAGGTCGTCTCCATCCTGCGGGAGTCCTATCGGTAAGAAATCAAGTTATGAGAAAAGCGATGCGGTGCAAGGCATTCACAGCCTGTGCCGCATCGCTTTTTATTTTATGGCATCGCCCGTTCGCCAAACATCGCTTGCCGGAGAGAGTGCAGGCCAATGAACCGAGAAGTATCGCAGCTCCCATGAAGCCATTTTTATCGCCCAAACTGTACTAGGATCGCCAATTGCTTTTAGGGTCGGCAGGCGGGCGCACGGTTGATGTTAAAGGAGTCGCCCACGGTGCCCATGAGGGGAGCGGAGGAGAATACAACTCCTCTCGCCCCACTGGCTTGTATTTTTAAACCACACTTCCATATGGGGAGAGACGATCAGCCCTGTGGGCCGGCTCCTGAAAGCGAATTTCAATCCACGCTTCCCACATACGGGGGCGATCTTCGCCGGTGTCCTCGCCCTCACTGCCTTTGAGATTTTAACTTGCGTTCCCCTCTGCGGGAGAGCGACATCTGAGCGAATCAAGAGCGGACGACATTTCAATAAGTTCAGTCCGGACTCTTCATACGGGCGCCGGCATTTTTTTGTGTTGGTCCACTGTAATCTCCTTTGATTTTTCTACAGTGTCATACTTAGCATCAATCCGCAGCATTCCAGCTGCGTTCGGAGCCGCCGGATCACTGGTTGAGCTTGAGAAACGTCTGGTAACACTTTTCAAAGAGCAAATCCCGATCCTGTTTTGTCGGGGAGCAGCCTGCAAAGCAGAGAGCGCCCACAACACAGGAAAACGCAAACAGGGAATCCTGCTCTTCCCGCCGGGGAAACAGCCCTTCCGCCTCCGCTTGGCGCAGCAGCTCGTCCAGGATCAGGAGCAACTCCCGCTCCACTTCTGGCTGGCGGCTGAGCATCCGCTGAGCGGCTTCCGCCTCGGGGGAGCAGAACTGCTGGTGCAAAAAGACGGTGTAAAAGAGGGGGCGGCAGTTGTCCAGGCAGCCGGAAAGCACTTTGAGCACTGCGAAAAAGCGCTCCCGAAAGCTTCCGCTGCCCCCTGCCTTCTGCATTTTCGCCAGGCATTCCGAAATGAAGCAGAGCACCGACTCGGCAAACAGCTCCTGCTTGCTGGTGAAATACTCGTAAACCGTCCCTTTGCCCACCCCGGCGCGGCGGGCAATCTCGGCAATTTTGATCTCGTTGGGGTTCTGTCCCTCGCCGAGACAGACGAGGGCGGCGCGCAGGATGTCCCCCTTTTTATCCTTCATCACGCAGCTCTTGCACCTCCTTTTTCTTCCGGGGACCGCGGCGCAGCAGGTCGTACATTGCCGGCACGAGGAAGAGGGTGAGGATCGTCGCGTAGGCGAGCCCGCCGATGGTGGTCACCGCCATGGGGCGGAGCATCTCGGCGCCGCTGCGCGGATCAAACGCCATGGTGCAGAGTGCGAGGATGGTGGTGAGCGCTGTCATGAGGATGGGGCGGATGCGGTTGCGGCCCGCCTTGAGCAGCGCCTCGTGCTTGGTGCAGCCCGCCTTCATCTGCTGGTTGGTGTAGTCGACAAACACAATGCCGTTGTTGACCACCACCCCGACGAGCAGCACCAAGCCGATCAAAGCCACCGCGCTCACCGGCATCCGGGCGATCAGCAGAGCGAGGAAACCGCCGGTAAAGGCGAGGGGAATGGTGAACATGACGATGAAGGGGGAGAGCAGCGACTGGAACTGCGCCACCATGACAAGGTAGATAAACACCACCGCAAGGGCGAGCATCAAAAAGAGGTCGCTGAAGGTGTTTTTGATCGATTCGCTCTCGCCGCCCAGCTCGTAGCGGCAGCCGGAGGGGAGTTCGAGGCTGTCGAGCTGCTTGCTGATCTTGTCGTTGACGTCCCCGACGTTGTATCCATTTTTGAGCGAGGCAGTCACGCTGACTGTCCGCTCCTGTCCGTCGTGGCTGATCGAGGAGAACCCGTCCTGTCGGCTGACCGAAGCGACGTCCCCCACTGTGACAGGGTTTCCGGTGGAGGAGGAGAGCGGGATGTTCTCAACGTCCTCCTCCTTGACCTCGCTGTCCCGGCTGTCCTTGACGTAGATGCTGTAATCCAGGCCGTTGTCCGTCACCGTGGTGACGGATTTGTCGCTTGCCGTCTGTTCGCTCACCGCCTGGTAGATCTGCGCGGTCGTCAGGCCGTGGGTGATGGCGAGGCTGCGGTCCACTGCGATGTGCAGCTCAGAGCTCACCTTGCCGAGGCCGTTGTCCACCTCGGTCGCTCCGTCCACGTTGGCGATGGTGTTTGCCACCTGTTCTGCGGCGCTGCGCAGTTCCTCGAGATCGCGCCCGTAGACGTCCACCACGATCTGACCTCCCGTCATGGCGCTCATGTCAGAGTTGGATCCCTGTACCTTGATCTCGTAGTCGAGCCCTTCCGTCTTGCTGCGGACTTGCTCGATCACCTGGTCGGTCGAGTGGGAGCGCTTGTCCTTGAGCTGGACGTAGATTGTGGTGCCCGAGCCCATCATCATGCTGGAAGCCCCCGCTTCGCTGCCTCCGCTCACAATGCCGACCATCTCAATGTCGTCTGCCGAGCGGATTTTGTAGGAGAGCTCGTCCAGGGCGAAAAATTCGTCCTTTTGGGTGTAGCTGTCGGGAAAGTCAACCGAAACGCTGATGCTCCCGCTGTCCATCGAGGGGAACAGCTCGGTGCCCGAGGTAAACGCGGCAAAAATGCTGCCGACGAGCAGGATGACGGCGAGCCCGATGGTCGCCCATTTGTAGCGAAGGGATTTGTCAAGCAGTTTGACGTACCGCTCCGCGAGCTTGTCCACAAAGGTGGGCTTGGTGCGGAAACCTGAGCGCATCATCGCGCCCGCCGCAGCCGGAACCAGGGTGAGCGCCACCACCAGGCTCGCGATGAGGGAAAACGCGATGGTCAGCGCCATGTCGGTGAACAGCTGTCGGGTGAGTCCCTCGGTGAACGCGATGGGGACAAAGACGATGATGGTTGTCAGCGTCGACGCGGTGATCGCGCCGGTGACTTCTTTTGCGCCCTGGATGGCAGCCTCCTTGCCGCTCATCCCCTCCGAGCGCATCCGCACGATGTTTTCGATGACAACAATCGAGTTGTCCACCAGCATCCCGACCCCGAGCGCCAGCCCGCCCATTGAGATCATGTTGAGGGTCACGCCTGAGAAGTACATGAGCACAAAGGCGGTGACCACGCTGATGAGGATGGAAGCCCCGACAATGATGGTCGGGCGGATTTTGCGCAGAAAGAGGTAGAGGATGAGGATGGCGAGCGCCCCGCCGAAAAGGAGGTTTTGGAGGATGGTGCTGATCATGAGGTTGACGTATTCCCCCTGATCCATCAGGGTGTCAAACCGCACATCCGTGTACTCAGCGTTGATTTGTTCGAGTTTATCCTGTACGTTGTTAGAGACGTCGGCAGTCGAGTAGTCGGGCTGCTTTTGCAGCGACAAAATCACCGCGTAATTGCCGTTGACCCTCGAGTACATGGTGTCGGTGTTGTCGCGGGTGGTGATCTCTGCGACGTCTGCAAGGGTGACGTCCCCGTAATTGGGCAGGTGCATCACCGGCAGGGCTTTGAGCGCGTCGAGGTCCTCAATTTTATCCCCGACTCGGACAAGGGCGCTCACCCCCTGGCTGTCCTCCACCGTACCGGAGGGGAGGGAGATGTTTTGCCCCTGAAGGACGCCCGCGAGCATCTCGCTGGTGACGTCGACCGTCGGGATGGAGAGGTTGTCGAGCTGGGGCTTGACAATCGCGTCGACTTTGGCGTCAATCTGGCTGTAGAGGTTGACCCGCGACGGGGCAATTACTCGTTCCGCCTGCTCTGCAGTCATCCCCTGGCTTTTGAGGATGCCGAGTTGCTGGTCGAGCTGCAGGTCAATCTGCTCCTTGACCTGCTCCCGCGCGACTTCGCGGAGTTCTTTTTCCGCGCCCTCCCGGTAGCTCTGCTGCAGGGTCTCGTTGAAGCTGTCGAGCTTTTCCTGCGTGATGGTCACATCCGCCATGTTTTCAATCAGCCCGCTCGAGCTGACCGAGGCAACCCCCTCGACGCTCTCGATTTCGGGGATGATTTTGCTTTCAATGTACTGGGCGGCTTCGGCGTCCTCCTTGCCGTCCACCGACACCGCCATCGAGACGATTGGCATCATGTCGGGGTTGAGTTTAAGGATGGTGGGGGAGCCCACTTCATCGGGGAAATAGGGGGTGAGCAGATCGAGCCGCTCCCGCATTTCGATGATCGCCCCGTCCATGTTGGTGTCCTCGTTGAATTCGAGGATGACCATCGAGACGTTTTCAGAGGAAACCGAGCTGACGTTTTTGACGTTGCTCAGTGAGGCCATCCCCTGCTCGAGCGGGTTGGTCACGGTCTGTTCCACCTCTTCGGGAGAGGCGCCACGGTAGCTCGTTGAGATCACCGCATAGGGGAGGTTGAAGCTCGGGATGAGGTCAACGCTCATGTGGGTGTAGGAAACAAACCCGAGGATGATCACAAGCACGATGGCAACCACTACGGTATATGGTTTTTTGACGCTGAATTTTGATAGCATGGTGGTTCTCCTTTTCCAAATTCCGACCGACCAGTCGGTCGGAATTTATTATATCCCGTCCCCCCAGCCCAATCAAGGGAGATTTCGTGAACATTCGGTCAAAAAAGCGAGGCAATCCCGCCAGCCCGCCTCATAGAGATAAGCGCTGCAAAGCCCCGCCTGCCGCCGGATCGCGTCGGCGTATTCCTCGACAAAGGCGAATTCGTCCCCGTCGACTGCGTTGAAACGCGCGACCTCGCGCAGCCGGCTGATCTCGCGGCGAAGGAGACGGCACTGCTCTGTGCGCTGAAATTGTTTGTGGGCGCGGGCGCGCCCCGCGGCGAGAAGCTGTTTGGAAATGGTCATTTGAAACGTCCTTTCTTTTCCACAGCCCCTTGCGCAAACGGCGAATTCAGTGTATACTATTTAAAGACACCTTTCGCGCAAGCGGCTGTGTGTTGTTTGAGAGGGAGCGGCGCTGTTGGTAGGTGGTCGCTTCCTCTTACTTTTTGTCCAGTTCGGCTTTGACCAAGTGAAGACCCTTTTCGAGCACCTGTGTGCGGCTGATTTGCAGGCGGTCAGCGCATTCCTGCAATAAATCAGCAGTTTCCTGATTCATACGGACATTGATCTTTAGTTTTTTTGAGTTCTCACTTGGTGGCCTTCCTGTGCGTGGCGCCATAGTATCACCTCACTTGTGGTGCGCCCTAAATATAGTATAATATGGTGCGCCCCAAAAGTCAATAGAATTTCGAAAATAATCATATTTTATCGAATGAATTCTGTTTTTTCTCATACGATCCTGTGAATCCAGTGTATGCAATTGACATGCATTCACCATACAAGCAGCTGTTTCCCTGTTGGACGAAAGCGGTTGTTTTTAGGGCGAGGCGGTTATTCAAAAAATACTAGTTGATTCCTTCCCCGTTTTGTACTAAAATAAGAAGCAGTATTTTGAAAGGACTGATCTACCGATGCTACGGGATGACTTTATTTTGGACCAGATTGATATGATCGAGCGGTTCCTCCAGACCGTGCTGTTTGAAAGCCCCGACGAGCTCAGCGGCGGAATTGATAACATCCGCTTTTTTGACGATCAGGAGCTCATCCGCTCCGACCTCCAGCGCAAGATCGAGAACCACCGCTACAACGAAGCGGAGGATTTCCTCTTTGAGGAAATCGAGAAAGACCCCAAAAACGATGAGATGTACAAGCTCGGCATGTGGTTTTACCACAAGCTCGCCCAGATCGATGAGGACACCCTCGAGGAGCACAATTTCAGCAAGGACGAAGTGCTCGAGGGGCTGCAGGAAATCGAGCGGATGCGGGTCGGCAATTAGAGGAGCGCGACAATGACAAAGGAAGAGATACTCAAGGAATACTTTCACAACGACTATTACGCTGAGAAGCTGACCGGAGTGGAACTCGAGGAGATCGGGGACGGCTACGCCCGTGCCCGGCTCACCATTGGGCCCCAACACCTCAACGGCGCGGGCATCGTGCAGGGTGGGGCGATCTTTACGCTGGCAGACCTCGCATTTGCGGCGGCCTCCTGTTCGAGCGGACGGGTCGCGGTGGGGCTTTCCTCCAACATCAACTACATCCGTCCCGGCAACGGCAAATACCTCATTGCAGAGGCAAAGCGGGTCAACGAGGGCAAAACGATTTTTCACGGCGAAATCGAGGTGCGCAACGACCAGGGCAAGCTGGTTTCCACCTGCACTGCTTCCGCCTTCCGCACCGACAAGCAGATTTTTTAGCGGGATTGCGGCGCGGTAGCTTCGGATCTGCCTGAGCCCTGCCGACTGCTGAGCATCGCCTTTTGTGCAAAAATCTGCTCCTTTTCGGTGAAGCAACACAAAGCCACTCATCAAACTGCACTTGAAGTGTTCTGCCAAAGGGATGTTTGAGAAAGAATTCGGTATTTGATGCGAGTAGATCCGGCTGCGGACAGCGATTGCCACACACGAAGGAGGGAATCCTGTTGGCAGCTGAGCAGTTTTTCTGAGCTGGGTTTATTCAGCGGGAGTGCGCAGTATTCCTGCCCGCCCGGTGAAGGTGGTTTTGCACACAGGCTGCAGTAAAAAACCGGCGGACTGGATCCGCCGGTTTTTTGTTGAAATCACGAGGGCAAGCTTTTCGCGCTGCTGTTGCATCTGTTCAACTCTACTGAGTTCAAACGACACATAGGCAATGGCGCTTCATCGGGAGAAATGGGATGGAAAACAGCGAGCTGTTTTGCGATGAGCACGGATCGTTGCAGTTCAGTCTTTTCCCGCCTTGTCAGACTTTTTAAAGAGGACCTTTGTCTCGTCAATGTTTTTATCGTGTTGGGCCTCTTCGTTCTTGATTTCCCAATGAATGAGGAAGGTGAGCGCCGCGCGCAGGGCGATGATGCCCGCGACTGTTGCGATTTCACTGAAATCACGCAGCACAACGGTGCGCAGAATCTCACTGCCGAGCTTAAACTCCAGTCCCATCGCCATCCCTTTGGCGAGATAGAGCCGGGTCGTCGGGCTGCGCTTGATGTAACGGATGACTCCGACCACGCCGGAGCAGACGATGACGATGACCCCTGCAAACTCGAAGAAAATGATTGCAACATCGACAATTATGGCAAGCAGGCTGTGAAGAAAATCCATATGCTATCTCCTTTTACTCCTTCTACCTGCCATTTAACCATATCGGTTGTTTTTTGTCAACTTATTTCTGCGATTTTTGTAGTTTTTACGGCGGCCTGATTCAAAGTAACAGCATCCTCCCACCGCGCTTCCGGTGATGTGGGAGGGTTTATCCAAGGTGCAGTAGCCGTCTTTTTGGTGGATACAGTTGCTGGAACAGGTTATCAAATTCAAAAAAACCGATCTCCCTTCGAGTCAAACTAGTCCTATTTTGCAGGTTTTCGCCTCGTTTATACCCAGCCGGTTTTTATAATTTTTGCCATGGATGATTTTCAATTTCCGGACGCACACTAGGAGTATCTTAGAATTGTATCGGAGTTGATTTCATGAAAAAATACATTCGCTTATCGGTGATCACCGCGGTCCTGCTCGCGCTTGCGTTGGTTCTTCCCACCCTTGTCATGAACTTTGTGCCCGGCGTGGGCGCAACCCGTCTTGCCCAGACGAAGTATTCCAATTCTGTGCTCGCAAGTGGGACTGTGGAGGAAAAAGAGAAAAAAGAAGTCACCATCGCCGTGCCGGTTGTGCCCGAGTCGGTCAACGTGTCGGTTGGCGACGAGGTCAACATCGGCGATGTTCTCGCAACTGTCAATAAGGAACAGACTGTCCAGGCAATGGCGAGCACTCAGTCGAGCCTTGCGAGTTCGGCAGGGGAGTTTTCCGCCCTGCTCGCGAGCAGCTCGTTTGACACCAAAGTTGACGACATACCGGAGCAGATCATTGCAACCTCTGCCGGCGTTGTGACCTCGGTCAGCCTTGAAGAGGGAAGTCTTGCAATGGCGGGCACCCCAGCCATCACCATTTCCGACCTGGGCAACCTCCAGGCAAAGGTGTCTGTCACCGAGAACAACATCGGACAGATTCAGGTCGGCCAGTCTGCTAAAATTTCGGGCGCCGCGCTCGGTGACCAGAAATACGACGCCGTAGTCTCCAAAATTTATCCGACAGCGAAAAAGCAGATCAACGGGATGGCCAGCGAGACGGTGGTCGACGTGCTGCTCGACATCAAGGACGGCAGCGCCGGCCTGACCTCCGGTTTCACCGTGACTGCGGAGATTGAGACAGGGGAAATGGCGCAGATTTTCGTTCTTCCTTATGAATGTGTGGCACAGGACGACGAGGGCAACGAGTTTGTCTATCTTTTCCAAAATGGAAAGGCTGTCAAACGAATTGTCGAAACTGGCATTGAGACCGCCCAGGGGATCGAGATTGTCGGCGGAGGCATCACCAACGAAGATTATGTGATTTTCCCCGCGTCGAGCGTCGCGGGCGACCAGAGCTATGTGAAAATTCAAACCGGCAAGACATTGTAGGAGGGGCGCATGGATGCATTGAGAACAAGCCTGCGCAACATCTTTCGCAAACGCCTGCGGTCTGTGCTCACCATTGCGGGGATCGCAATCGGTGTGCTGTCGGTCGTCGTCATCACCTCGATTGGGGATATTGGCAAACGGACCGTCAATTCCGAGCTGGACAGCATCGGGATTGGCGGCATTGCCATCAGCGCGAAGGAAGCTTCGGTGGGGGATGCCCAGCTCTCCCTCATCGAGTCGGACGAGATGGTCACCGACTGTATGCCGGTGCTCGCCAAGTACACCACTGCGGAAATCCACAACACTGAGACCAAGAGCATGGTGTTTGGCATCAACACCCAAGCAAAGCAGATGGTCTCGCTCGAAGTGCTGCACGGCCGGATGATCAATCAGAGCGATCTGCAGGCCAATGCGCGGGTGTGTGTGGTAGACGAAAGCTACGCAAAGGCCACCTACAAACGCAGCAACATCGTTGGCAAGACAATCAATGTGCTGCTCGGGGAAACCTACCAGCCGCTTGAGGTGGTGGGCGTCGTCGCCTCGGGAGGGAACGTGCTGCAAAACCTCATGGGGGAATACATTCCCTGCTTTATTTATGCCCCATACACCACCGTTCAGACGGCGTATGGGACCACGGGATACGACCAGATTATGGTGAAACTCAAAGAAGGGGCGGACAGCGAACAGGTCTCGGACGCCCTGGTGGCCAAGCTTGAGACCAGCCTTTCCTCCGGTTCGGTGCAGGTGCAAAACCTCGTCCAGCAAAAGGAGAAGCTCAACGGGATTCTCGACGTCGTCACCCTCATTTTGGCGGTGATCGGGGGGATTTCCCTTGTTGTGGCCGGACTGTCAATCATGACGGTGATGCTGGTGTCGGTGCACGAGCGAACCCGGGAGATTGGCATCAAAAAGGCGATTGGGGCGAGCCGGGGAATCATTCTGCGGGAGTTTATGGCCGAATCCTTCCTCATCTGCCTGATCGGCGGTGCGGCGGGGCTTGCGCTCGGCGTGGGACTCACCTTTGCAGGTTGCCTGCTCACTGGAATTGCCTTTGTGCCCAACTTTGGGATGATGGGGTTCTGTCTGATCTTTTCCCTTGTCGTCGGCATGCTCTTTGGAGTGTATCCCGCGATGAAAGCTTCACAACTCAAGCCGGTGGACGCGCTGCGAATGGAATAGCGGCAAGGTTTCAACGCAGCCTGGGAAGAGTGTTGAAAGATCAAAGAGGACTTGGAATCCCGAGCCTTTGGATACGGCTCGGCTCCGGACTGCGGTTCCTGCACGAGAGGGAATGAAGGACAGGCATAATTCCAACCTGCTGGGGATCCTCGAGCAGGCGATGGTTTCTCTCTGCCAATTTGATCTCTCCAAGGGGATGGATATTTGCCCAAATCGAACACCTGTGTCGCCAAGAAAGGAGTCCCATGCGTTTTTTAGTCAACCCAAATCTGCCGGATGGAAAAGTGCTCACAGCTGCGTTGGGAAATGCGGCGATTGCAGAGGATCTCAGGCGGTTCGGCATCCAGGGGGTGCTCGTCCCGCCCTGTCCCCAGCTGCCCGCTCCGGTTGCCAGTCACGCGGATATGCTGCTGCACCATTTGGGCGGCCCGTCGCTTGTGCTCAACGGCCACAGCTCGGAACTCTGTGCGCAGCTGAGGGAGCTCGGGATGCAGGTGCGAATTGGCTCTGCCCACTTAACGCAAAAATACCCGGGTGATGCCGCTTACAACTACTGCCGCCTGAAAAACAGGCTGATCGGTAATTTTAAACGGGCAAAACCCGAGCAATTGATTGCTGAATATTGTGTTCGTCACGGTATTCAGTGGATACATACAAACCAGGGATACGCCAGGTGCAGCACCTGTGTCGTGGATGAGACCTCTGTGGTGACATCAGATGAGGGGATTGCCGCTGTGCTCGAACAGGAGGGGATCGAGGTGCTGCGCATCCGGCCAGGCTTTGTCCGGCTTCCGGGATATGACACCGGGTTCATCGGGGGATGCTGTGGAAAGATCGGTCAGGACCTGTTGTATTTCACCGGGAAACTATCCTCTCATCCCGACGGAGAGACCATCCGAGCGTTCGCGGAGCAGCGAGGGGTGCATGTGGTCGAAGGCGCTGCAAGTGCCCTGCTCGATATCGGTGGGATCCTCCCTCTCACTCAAAGGTCGTCTCAATGACTTTTTCGCAGTCGGGCGGGGAATACTGCCAGTGATGGAGGTTGCCGTCAGTGACATAGTAATCGATCGGGTCGAGAATGGGCTCCGCATCAAAGGAGTCGACGATGATGAGTTTGATTTTCATCTTGTCCGGCAACACGCTCTTGATGTAGACGCTCGCGCTCTGGCCGACATAAACGTCCTCCTTAAACTCCGCGAGTCCCGCCAGGTTGGGGGTGAGCTCGACAAAGATTCCGTAATGCTCCACCGATCGAATGATGCCGCCCACCGTTTCACCCGCAGAAAAGCCTGCGGCATTCTGCTCCCAGGTGCCGAGCAGCTCCTTGTGGGAGAGGCAGATCCGCCCGTCCGCCTCGATCGACTTGACCACCGCATAGAGTTCCTGTCCCGTTTTAAACCGGTCGCGGGGGTGGGAGATGCGGGAGACCGAAATGGAATCGATTGGAATGAGGGAGGCGATGCCGCAGCCGATGTCCACAAAACAGCCGAACGGCTCGAGGTGTGTGGCCACTGCCTTGATCACGTCTCCGGGGCGGAGGGATGCTATGTAGTTTTCCCGGCAGAGCTCCTGTGCGCGTTTGCGGGAAAGCAGGGCGACCGGGTTGCCCTCGGCGTCCTCGGTAAATCCGGTGATGACAAAGCTCACCGGCTTGTTCACTCGGGAGATGATCGCGATGTCCCGCGTGGTGCCCTCCTGGATGCCGAGCGCCCCCTCGCACCGGGGGATGATCCCCCTCATATAGCCGAGGTTGACGATCAGGTTGTGCTCGCTGTCGCACATGACCGCGCGGCTTTCGAGGATGCGCTGGGAGGCCATGCACTCTTTGAGTGCGGCCATATTTTTGAAATTTGTGCCGTCCCCGTGGCGGCTTGCCAGTCCTTCGGGAAGATATTGCATAAGTGAGTAAACCTCCTTTGTTTTTGTAAGAGCGCTCCGCCCTTGTTCCTTACATCCTATGAGGAGGCTTCACAACTTATGCCCAGAATTACTGAACGGTGATGTCCAAGCCTCCGCAGTCGGATAAATATGATACAATGTTCCGGCAGGTGTCGGGATCTGCATTCACCTGTACAACCGCTTCGCTGATACTGTCGCTGTCCGCGCCGCGGACGATGTGGCTTTCCCCGAGCAGGGTGGATGCGGCGGCGCGCGCCCCGGTCATAGTCGCGGGGATGACCGCCCCGCCGAGCGTTCCGTCCAGAAAGGCGGTTGGGGGCACTGAGATCTCACGGCTGTCGGGATTTTTGGCGACTGCCGCCGCGTTTGCGTCGGGGAACTTTTCTTTGACCCGTTTGGCGGCGAGCTGTGCGGTTTCATAGCTGCTGAATACAGCGGACAATTGTCGATTCATCATCATTACCTCGATTATACCATTATTTGGGAGTCGAAATTTCTCACAATTACTCCCACACTCTTAGTTTCTCAACAATTTTTGAATTGTATCATAGAAAATCTTGCCTATTCCCCCTTGTTGATGGTATAATAAAATGTAAATGATAATTTTTGGATGGTGATTGTATGGATATCCGGGTGGGCGACACCCTGCTGATGAAAAAACAGCATCCGTGCTCCGGGCGCGAGTTCACCGTCCTGCGCACCGGCATGGACATCAAGATTCGCTGCGCTAAGTGCGGGCGGGAAGTTATGCTTCCCCGTGCCAAGGTAGAAAAGAATATTAAGCAGATTAAGCACAAGGATGAGGAGTAATCTATGGCAGATATTTTTGACAAGCTCAGTCTCACCGAAAAACGGTTTGACGAAATCAACGAAAAACTCATGGACCCGAATGTTGTCAACGATCAGCACGCCTACCGCGACCTGATGCGGGAACTCAAGCACTTGACCCCGATCATCGACAAGTACCGCGAGTACAAAGCTGCTAAGGACAATCTCGAAGAGGCGAAAGAGATGCTCTCAGAGGGCGGCCTGGACAAGGAATTCAAGGAGATGGTGCAGGAGCAGTACAGCGAGAGCCAGCAGGCGATCGAGGACCTCGGCGAGGAGCTCAAGATTCTCCTGCTCCCCACCGACCCGAACGACGACAAGGACGTCATCATTGAAATCCGCGGCGGCGCGGGCGGAGAAGAGGCAGCGCTCTTCGCCTACAACCTCTACCGGATGTACACCATGTACGCCGAGGCAAAAGGCTGGAAGACCGAGATTCTCAGCGCCAACGAGACTGAGCTCGGCGGCTTTAAAGAGGTGAGCTTTGAGGTGTCGGGAGAGGGCGCCTATTCCCGTCTCAAGTTTGAGAGCGGGGTGCACCGCGTTCAGCGCGTCCCCGAGACCGAGGCGTCGGGGCGCATCCACACCTCGACCGTCACCGTCGCGGTTCTGCCCGAGGCGGAGGAGGTTGAATTCGACATCAATCCCACCGACATTCAGGTCGACACCTTCCGGGCGAGCGGAGCGGGCGGACAGCACGTCAACAAGACCGAGTCCGCCATCCGGCTGACCTACCTCCCGACCGGCCTCGTTGTCGAGTGCCAGGACGAGCGGAGCCAGCACAAGAACAAGGATAAGGCGATGAAAATTTTGCGCACCCGCCTCTATGAACAGGCGATGAAGGAGGCGACCGACAAGATCGCTTCTGAGCGCAAAGCGCAGGTGGGCACCGGCGACCGTTCGGAGCGCATCCGTACCTACAACTACCCCCAGGGCAGAATCACCGACCACCGCATCGGCCTGACTCTCTACCACCTCGAACAGAACATGAATGGCGACATCGATGAGATCATCGACGCGCTCATCACCGCCGATCAGGCCGCCAAGCTCGCCGCCGAGTCGGAGGACTAAATTTCCGATACAGCCGCCGCGGCGGCTGATTCAAAAGGACGATCTGCACTTTTTCCAGCTGACCGGCCGTATCTTTTTTGATCCGGTACCCAAGTTCCGGTCACCGGATGGCCCATTTCAGCGGCGGAATATACGACGTGAACCAGAGTGAACAGAATCTGCCGTCGGAAAAGAGAGGCAGCTTAAATGAAAGAAAGAGTACCTATGAAAACAGAAGTATTGCAGCCGGACGAACAGGCAATTCAAAAGGCGGCCGCCCTCCTGCGTGAGGGCGACCTCGTCGGAATGCCGACTGAGACAGTGTACGGTCTCGCAGCCAATGCGCTCAATCCCGCCGCGCTGCTCAAAATATTCAAGGCAAAGGGAAGACCACAGGACAATCCGCTCATCGTGCACATCAGCGACCTTTCCATGCTCGACGGCCTCGTGAGCAGGCTGCCCACGATTGCGAAAAGTTTGGCGCAGGCCTACTGGCCGGGGCCGCTGACCATGATCCTGCCCAAGGGGAAACAGATCCCCTATGAGGCGACAGCTGGGCTCGAATCGGTCGGCATCCGCTTTCCCTCCCATCCGGTGGCGCAAAAACTAATTGCGGCGGCGGGCCTGCCTCTGGCCGCCCCGTCGGCCAACCTCTCCGGCAAACCGAGTCCCACGACTGCCGCGCATGTCTATGAGGATTTAAATGGAAAAATTCCCCTTATCCTTGACGGGGGAGAGTGTTCCGTCGGGCTGGAGTCCACTGTCATTGCAGTGGGAGAGGAGAGCGTTCGGCTGCTTCGCCCGGGCGGAATCACTGTCGAGATGCTCGAGCGGTTCTGCCCGGTCGAGGTGGATGACGCGGTCTGCCACCAGCTCAAGCAGGGGGCTGTCGCAGCATCTCCGGGCATGAAGTACAAGCACTATTCCCCCAAAGCGCACGTCGTAATTCTCGACGGGACACTCGAACAGTTTTGCACATACCTCTCCGCCCACAAGCAGAAAAACACCTATGCCCTTGTGTTTGACGGGGAGCAGCAGGAGCTCGGCGTGCCCTCCCTCACCTATGGGGGAAATGCGCAGGAGCAGGCAAAAGAGTTATTTGCAGCGCTTCGCAAGCTCGATGAACTCGGCGCAGGCGTTGTCTACGCCCGCTGCCCTGACCGCAGCGGGATGGGGCTTGCAGTGTACAACCGTCTGATCCGGGCGGCAGGTTTTGAAATCATTTCGCTCTGATTTAGAGTATCTACGGCTGTTCTGCATTGCTTTATACAGCTATCCGGGTACCGCGCGGAAAAGATTCGCCTCCATTTTTGAACGGATCAGTTGTATTGATGAAAGCTTCCGCATGCGAGCGATCAATTCATTGAATGTGGAAGCGGACTGCGCCCGACCGGGATGCGACCCCCAAAGAAAAGTTCTTCATTCACAAATTTTAGTTAGGAGAATGCTTATGGTAATCGGGCTCACCGGACAGACCGGAGCGGGCAAGACGACTGTCAGCGCGCAGTTTGCGCAGGCGGGGTTTGATGTGATCAACGCCGACGAGGTGGCGCGCAGCGTCATGGAGATCGGCTCCCACTGTTTGCACGCAGTGGCAGAGGAATTCGGACTGCAGATTCTCAGCGAAGGGGGCGGGCTCGACCGCAGGGCGCTCGGGGACATTGTCTTCTCGGATCAAAACAAACTCAAGCGCCTCAGCGACATTACAAATCCCTATATTCTCGAGCTGATTGAAGCAAGAATTAAGCAGAGCAGCGCCCCGCACATCCTGCTGGACGCGCCCACCCTCTTTGAGAGCGGAGCGGACAGGCTGTGCGACCGGGTGGTCTGTCTGCTCGCGGATCAGGAGCTCCGCTGCCAGCGGATTGTGGCGCGGGACGGGCTAACGCGGGAGCAGGCCGAAAAGCGCATTGGCGCCCAGCACAGCGATGACTACTACATCCAAAGGTCCAACTATGTTTTATACAACAACGGCACAGTTGACGAGCTCCGCCAAAGGACGGCGGACATATTACACCGCATTACCTGCGGTTGACCGGTGGTGAAGCAATCGCGTGAAAAAGGCAAAACGGTTGTGGGTGATCCCATTGCTGCTCGTGGTGATCGCAGCGGCAATTCTCGCAATTTACAAAGGAACTCATATTCTTTATCTTCAGGCATATCCTAAGGAGTATAGCGAATATGTTACCAAATATTCGCAGGAATACGGCGTGGACGAACATCTGGTTTACGCGGTGATCCGTTGCGAAAGCAGTTTTAATCCCGAAGCGGTGTCCCATGTCGGGGCGCGCGGGCTGATGCAGCTGATGGATGAAACCTATCAGTGGGCGCGCTCCCGCATGCAGGACGAACGGGACATTTCCTATGACGACATATTTGACCCTGAGCTCAACATCCAGTATGGCACCTATGTGCTCAAGCTGCTGCTCGATGAATTCCCCTCTCCTGAGACGGCGATCGCCGCCTATCACGCGGGTTGGGGCAACGTCAAAAAGTGGCTTGACGACCCCGAAAAGTCGGACAACGGACAGGACTTGCAGAGCATCCCGTTTGGAAACACCGACAAGTATGTGCGCAGGGTGATGCACACCAAACAAATCTACGATAAATTATACAAATAGGAGTTGATATTCATGTCAGAAAAGAGCAAGGGCCAGCTGTTGCAGGAGGAACTGCTCATCGACCGCGAAAACGGCGGCCTCGTCCTCAGCGACGAGGAACTCGCACAGGCGAGCGCATTCTGCGAGGAATACAAGGAATTTCTCGACGCGGCAAAGACCGAGCGCGAGGCAGTGGAATACACTATCCGGCGCGCCGAGCAGCAGGGCTACGTCCCGTTTGATCCCAAGGCAACCTACAAGGCCGGGGACAAGGTCTACTGCGACAACCGCGGCAAAAGCATCCTCCTCGCGGTGATCGGCAGCGAACCGATTGAAAACGGCGTCAACATCGCAGCGGCGCACATCGATTCCCCCCGCCTTGACCTCAAGCCCCGTCCCCTCTATGAAGAAGGACAGGTCGCACTGTTTAAAACCCACTACTACGGCGGCATCAAAAAATATCAGTGGACTGCAATTCCCCTTGCGCTGCACGGCGTGATTATCAAAGCGGACGGTGAAAAAATCAAAGTCAACATCGGCGAGGATGCGGGCGATCCTGTGTTCTGCGTTACCGACCTGCTGCCCCACCTCGCAGTGGAGCAGATGAAGCGCAGCGCCAATGAGATTATCCGGGGCGAGGAGCTCAACGTCATCGTCGGGCTGCACCCCTTCCGCGACGATAAGGCGAGTGAAAAAGTAAAGCTCAACATCATCCGGCTGCTCAATGAAAAATACGGTATCGTTGAGCGCGACTTCCTCTCGGCAGAGCTTGAGGTTGTGCCAGCCTACCGCGCGAGCGACGTCGGCCTTGACCGCAGCATGGTGGGCAGCTATGGGCAGGACGACCGGGTCTGCGCCTACACCGCCCTCAAGGCAACGCTTGACTGCAAAGCTCCGAAACGGACAATGGTCACCATTCTTGCAGACAAAGAAGAGACAGGGAGCGACGGAAACACCGGCCTCAAATCCTCCTTCTTCAAATACTTTATCGCAGACCTCGCGAACACCTTTGGGGTGGCGGGCAGGACGGTCCTCTCCCATTCCAAATGCCTCTCTGCTGACGTCAACGCGGCGTTTGACCCGACCTTCTCTGACGTCAACGAAAAGCGCAACACCGCTTACTGCAACTACGGCGTGGTGATCACCAAATACACCGGCTCCCGCGGCAAAGCGGGCACGTCGGACGCCTCAGCCGAGTTTGTCAACGAGGTGACCCGCCTGCTCGACCGGACCAATGTTCTCTGGCAGCACGGGGAACTCGGCAAGGTAGACGCGGGCGGCGGCGGAACGGTTGCGGCATATCTCGCCAACCTCAACATCGACGTTGTGGACGTCGGGGTTCCGGTGCTCTCGATGCACGCGCCGTTTGAGCTCACCGCCAAGGTGGATATCTACAGCGCCTACCGCGCCTTTTACGAGTTTTACGCACAATAAATGAGGTGCACACGGCAGAGAAATGATGTGCAACCGCAGTCGGCTGACGAATGAAGCATCACGGTTATACCCAGCCGATCCACAATTTCATTGAAATACAAAAGAAAAGGCAGGCGGAAAGACGCCTGCCTTTTGGTACAGGAGGAGTTATGGACAAGCAGCTGACCATTCGGGACTTCCATCTCGGGGACCGGGAGGAATTTATCCGGATGCAGGTGGATTTCTACAGTTCCACTGCAACCCTGCATGGACTTTCCCCGCAACAGAGCAGGGAGATTTTTGACCAGACAGTACGCATCAACCCCTACGCGCGGGGGCTCATCCTCGAGAGCGGGGGTGAAATTGTGGGGTATGCCCACCTGTCGTTTACCCATTCCAACGAGGTGTGCGGCATGGTGCTGCTCATCGAAGAGCTTTACCTCAAGCCGGAGCATCAGGGCAAAGGCTTTGGCAGTCAGGTGTTTGACTGGCTGTTTGAGGAATACCGCGGCAAGGTCAAGCGTTTCCGCCTCGAGGTGACCAAAGTCAACGATGGGGCAATTCGCTTATACAAACGCAGAGGTTTTGAAGAGCTCGACTATCTGCAGATGGTCTGGGACGACAAATAATGTGAATTGCAGATTCGATCGATTTCTTTCATAAAAAATTAACAGAAGTGGAGAAAATGACCAATCCTAAAAGGATGGACTTTTTCAGTTGCTTAATGTATACTGAGTAGTATATACATTGTTTAGGTATAAGGAGGATATTTATGCGCAAGACAAGCATCCCGAAGCGGGTTCTCGCACTGCTTCTCTCCGCGGCGATCTTCGCAAGCATTGGCGTTGCGACGATTGTTGATGCGGCTGCGAAGGCTGCGAACACCGTTGACCTCACCGTGGGAACCGTAGAGGGAACAAAAGGGCAGGAAGTACAAATTCCCGTCACAATGAATGCAAAGGACAACGAAGTTGGTTCGTTTGATGCAACCATCAATTACGATCCTGAACAACTTGAACTCGTTCATAATGACAGAGGAGAACCAAAGGTCATATTTGGATCAACAGTTAATGCAAATGCAATTTCGAACAGCCCCAGTCCCGGCATTCTGATGCTGAGCGGGGGCAGTCTGTACGGCATTACAGATGAGACGATTTTTACCGTTTCATTTGTCGTGAAAGAGGGCGCTTCGGGGAATTGCCCAATCAGCCTTTCCGATGTTTTTGTGAGTGATAACACCCAGCAAGCCAATGAGCTTGAAACCAAACTGATCAGTGGCGGGGTGAACGTCAGCGTTCCCCTCAACTCGATCAGCCTGAGCCAAACTTCGCTCGACCTCGCAAAAGGGGAGAGCAGCAAACTCGACGTCATCTACAACCCCGACAACACCACCGATGACAAGACCGTGGAATGGAGCACTGGGGACGACACAGTCGCCACCGTCTCAAAGGATGGAACCGTTCAGGCAGTTGGAAAAGGAACTACCACCATCACTGCAAAGGTTGGGGAGAAAACCGCGACCTGTAATGTGACGGTCAGCGTTCCCCTCCAATCAATTTCCCTGAACCAGGACAAGCTGACCCTCGACAAGGGTGAAAACAGCCAGCTGACTGTTTCTGCTCTTCCTGAGGATACCACCGACACCAATCCCTACAGCTGGACGAGCGACAACCAGTCGGTTGCAACAGTGAACCAGAACGGCCTTGTCACAGCTGTTGGACAGGGCACCGCGACCATTACGGTCAGCCGCGGCGACAAGACTGCGTCCTGTGAAGTTGTTGTCAGCGCGCCGCTCGAGTCGATCAGCATTCAGCCCACCCTCGAGCTGCTCAAAAAGCAGACTGCTGCGTTGACTATCACCTACAATCCCGAAAACACCACTGACGACAAAACCGCTGTGTGGAGCAGTTCGGACGACAAGATTGCAACAGTGGACCAGAACGGCGTTGTGACTGCAGTCGCGCCCGGTAAAGCGACCATCACTGCGAAAGTCGGCAAGCACGAGGCCGCCTGCACTGTCACAGTCAAAGAACAGCCGCTCAACTCGATTGCCCTGAACAAGCAGGAAATGACGCTGGACAAAGGCAAGACCGAATCTTTGACGGTCACCTACAATCCGGAAGACACCACCGATGACAAAACCGTCGTGTGGAGTACGAGCGATTCCAATGTGGCAACAGTCAAAAACGGCGTTGTCACTGCGGTAGGCGTCGGCAAAGCGACCATCACCGCAACAGTTGGCGAAAAACAGGCAAAATGTGAAGTGACCGTCACCTCGCCGCTCGACCACATCACCATCCCCTCCACAGCAAAGGTCAACAAGGGCGAAACCACTTCGCTGAGCGTGAGTTATTTCCCCGAGGACACCACCGACAGCAAGGATGTTGTGTGGACCAGCTCCAACTCGGCAGTCGCGAGCGTGAAGGACGGCGTGGTCACCGGCCACATGGCGGGCACCGCTGTAATCACCGCAAATGTTGGCGGCAAGCAGGCGAGCTGCACCGTCACCGTCGAGGTGCCCCTCCAGTACGTTTCGATTGCTGGGATTGAAGAATACACCACCATGAGCCGGGGCGAGTCCCTCCAGCTCGGCGTCAATTACTATCCGCAAGACACCACTGCGAATAAAGCTGTCCGCTGGACTTCTTCGGATGAATCGGTTGTGAAAATCGATGAAAATGGAAAGATGACGGCAGTTGGCGGAGGCGAGGCGGTTGTCAACGTAGTCTCCGATTATGCAGTAGGCAAGAATCCAACTGTCAAAGAGTACCGTGTCAAAGTAATTGTTCCGCTTGAGTCGATTTCATTGGTGCCCGCAGAACTCACACTCGAGGTGGGGGATACTTCTACCACAGAACTCAACTACTTCCCAGTTGATTTTACTGTCAGCGATACTATGAAGTATTCGATTGACATTGAGGATCCCAACGTCGTTTCGGTTGCTCGGGATGGCGACAAGTTTACCGTCAAAGCGTTGAGCCAGGGAAGCACCTCGTTTACTGTTACGGTTGACGAGAAATATCAGGCAACCTGCACTGTTCAGGTACTGCAGCCGATCCAATCGATCAGCCTCAATAAAACCGAGCTCTCCCTTCTCAAAGGCGGCTCGGAGACACTTACAGTCAACATCGATCCCCCGAACGCTGACGGCGACAAATCAGTGGTCTGGAGCTCTTCGGATGAGACAATTGCAACGGTGAACAACGGCGTTGTGACTGGTCTCAAAGCCGGCACCGCGAAGATCACCGCTGCGGTTGGCAAACACACCGCTACCTGCACCGTCACCGTACAGGAAATCAAAATTGAATCAGTCACCCTCGACAAAACCGAGCTTTCCCTTGACAAAGGGGATACCGCAGAACTGACCGCAACCGTCAATCCGGAGAATACCACTGATGATAAAACCGTCCTGTGGAGCACTTCCGACCCCAACGTGGCGCTGGTCAACAGCAACGGGGTTGTCACCGCAGTGGGCGGCGGCACCGCAAAAATCACCGCGAAAGCGGGTGATAAGTCGGCTGAGTGCACTGTCACTGTGGAGATTCCGCTCGGTTCGATTGCCCTGAGTCAGACGACCGCTTCTCTGATCAGCGGCCGAGATACAACGTTGGTTGTTCGCTTTAATCCAGAGGACACCACAGCAGACAAAACCGTTCTTTGGTCCACCTCCGACCCGAGTGTGGTCACCGTTTCAAACGGCGTCGTCACTGCAGTCGGCAAAGGCAAGGCGACGGTGACAGCCCGTGTCGGCAGCCTCTCTGCCACCTGTGAATTCACCGTCATTGAAGCGTCGGATAAAATTCCCGCACAGACAGTCATTGACCAGCTCAAGGATGAATCTGTAGACGAGGTTGTCGTCAACCTGACCCAGCCCGACGTCGTCACAAAAGAAATTTTTGAAGCAGCGAAAGGAATTGACAAAAACATCACCTTCAACATCGTCGACGAGAGCGGCTCTATCCTTTACTCCTGGTCGTTCAACGGCAAGGATGTCAAAGATGTCAGCAAAGACGTCGATCTCGCAATTGAGGTGGGCGCAGAAAACGACGCGATTACCTCTCTTGTCGGGGATGAAAGAGCCCTGATTCTCTCGTTTGCCCACAAAGGTGAACTCCCAGTCAACATGTCGGTCCGCGTCTTTGTAGGCGACCATTTTGCGGACGGACAGCCCCTCTGGTACTACACCTACAACCCGGAAACCTCCTCGCTTGAACTGGTGTCCAGCGAGCTCACTGTGGAAGACCACTTCATTGAGTTGTCTCTAACAAGCTGTTCTGACCTCGTGTTCTCCGCAAAAGAGGTCAAAGATCCTGAGCCAGGTGAATCTTCGACGCCGTCGAATAGCGGCTCCTCTTCGCAGGGCTCCGGCAGTCATGGCGACACGCCCAAGACCGGCGAGGTCACAACCGTTGCCCTGATGGCGGCGGCAATGGCCTGTGCACTCGGCGCGGCGTTTGTGATGTACACCAGAAAGAAACACGAAGACTAATTCAAACTTCCACCGGGAACGGGGGCGGTTATACGCCCCTAAATCCGGTTGGAGATACATAAAGCGAGGGCTATAGAAATGAAAAAAAGAGGAACCAGGCTTTTAAGTGTCCTGATTTCCGGACTTTTGCTCCTCTCCTCCTTTCCAATGTCCACAGTTGCTCTGCAGCAGAGCCCTAAGGCAGCGCAGCAGCGCCTGCTGGGGGACGTGAACGGAGATGGAGTGGTGAACAGTGCAGATGCAATGCTAATCTCCCGCCATTCAGTCAAGCTGATCGATCTAACAGAGGAACAGCTTGTCTATGCAGATGTCAATCAAGACGGAAGAGTAAATAGTGGAGATGCACAGCTAATTTCCAGATACAGTGTGAGAATCTATGACGAAATTGGAACGACAACCGTTGCGCTCGACCGTTCCACCTTGACCCTCCGGGTTGGGGATTCCTCAGCTCTGAACGCAGAACTTTCCAACAATCCCTGTCACGACTACACCGTGCGGTGGGAGTCGGACAACCCGAATGTCGCCAGCGTTGACGCAAACGGAACAGTGACAGGAAACACCTCTGGACGCGCCACCATCACCGCGACGCTGTTTAACGGACAAAAGGACAGCTGTGTGGTCACCGTTTCCAAAGATCGATACGATGGAATCGATGTTTCTCGATATCAGGGAGTTGTGGACTGGAACAAGGTGAAAGCTGCTGGAAATGATTTCGCTATGATCCGCGCATCCTTGGGATCATACGATCCTGACGATGATCAACGCGATCCCTATTTTGGGCTCAATGTGGTTGGTGCAACCGACGCGGGCCTTGATGTTGGGGCTTACCATTACTCCTATTTTACTACGGTCGAGGTTGCCGTTCAGGAAGCAGATTACTTCCTGAGTGTCCTCGAGCCCTACCGGGAGTATATCACTTATCCCGTAGTGCTTGATATTGAGGCAGATGCCCAAAAAACAGTCAGCAAAGCACAGCTTACAAAGGCTGCCCGCGCTTTTTGCGACCGGGTGCGGGATGCAGGATACTATGTCATGATTTATGCCAACGTGAATTTCATGGTGAATTATCTGGATTACAGCCAGTTGGATGACTATGATCTCTGGCTCGCTCACTTTAATGTGGATAAGCCTGGTTACGAATTCCACGATATCTGGCAGTACACAGAAACTGGCACAGTCAATGGTGTATCCGGGTATGTGGACCGAAACTATGGGTATAAGGATTACCATTCCCTTCTCAACGATCTGGGCCTTCCCTCGGATACAGGCTATAACCCGCCCTACTACATAAAAACCAAGGGAAGATGTAAGCCAAAAAATGGAATGACTGCTTACTCTGGTCCGGATAGCTCGACAGGCGCTGCATTCTACCTGGCACAAGGGGAGGAATTTGAATTTTTTGGAAAAAATAGTTTATCTAATTCAAACCCCTACTGTCTCATCCGAAATTCTAAAGGCCAGCTGGGCTGGGTCCGCTGGAACGATGTAGAACGTTTTTAAGGGAATAGATACTGAATTGTATTTGTCTCAGGATACAGAGCAGAAACAGAAATACCAAAAGAGCCGCTTTTGCCAAGCGGCTCTTTTTCTATGAAGAAAACCACGTACTAGGTGCGAGGTACAAAAGAAGTCTTATGCCGATAATGAAGAAAAAAGGATTCCGTTTGTTGAAAAATAGGCTTGCGGTCAGGAAATTGCAAGGGACAACACGAGAGGGACGTTCAGATGAATGATACAAACAGTCAATCACAAGCATATTCAGGCATACAAAATGGAATTGCAAATACCATATCGTGTTCTCACTAAACAAAAGAGACGGGAAAGTACTGAGAACTTTTTACGAGTGGAAAAAATAAAAATCGTAGAGGTATGCCCGATCATATTCATATGCTCGAGGGGATACCGTCAAAAATTGGGATGTCCAGTTTGGTGGAATACCTCAAAGAAAAAATCAGTCTGATGATCCAGGAAAAGTATCCGGAATTAAAGTATAAATATGGAAATTGAAAGTTGTGGTGAAGAGGGTATACGTGGATACGGCAGAAAAGAATGCAAAAGAAGATAGAGGAGTATATCCAAAAACAGCAGGAAGAAGATAAGACTGTAGAACGATTGACACTAAGAAATTTATAAAAAACTCGTTTGCGAGCAGCAAATAACAATCCTTTTGCAGCTGCTAGATCGTACCAACGTGACGTATGCCGCTAGTACGATAGGGTTTTGCCCACATATGAAATACCCCCAGCAAAACCGGGAGATATTTCATTACAAATTGTTTATTATCTCTATAATTTTACAAAATGGAAAAATTTCAGCCCAAAAAAGAAAGAGCAGGGCAGGTATTTCTGTTGCGAAAGAGGGTGAGAGAAATAAGTTTAAATGATGGAGCCATCCCTCTAAAGAGCGTACTGAGTGTGGGGCAACGATTTTTTGAACCTGCAGAAATTCGTAGTTTTATCAACAAGCGATTCGCAAATCAGTCGTTTGAAAGAAGGCTTCACTGAATAGCTAACAGATATCCGGCCAGTATAAGTTCAGTCTGCCGCACTCTTTGTTTATTCATTTTTGCATCGGCAGATTCAGAATAGGAGATCGATAAGCACACATCAAAGACAGCTGTGAACGGGGTGGTATGCTCAGATCAAGAACCAAGCGGGGCATTCATAAGAATTAGCATCACACGTATAGTGGCTTGGTAATACACATTCGCTTGCCATGAAAACTGATATCAATTCGGATTTTTATTTTGCTTTGTAAACGCTCTCTTTCCTTTGAAAAGTTTTCCTCTACCCCAATAGAACTGGGAGTTTGATCAAGCGACAGCGTAAAGTCATGACCACCCGTGACAACGAGTGGCATGAACAAATCCCATAAGGGTATCATACTAGCTGAGTCCAAAGGCTCTGAAAGATTTTCCAACCGCAGCGTTTTCACAGGCCGCAGCTTACGCGGCCTGTTTCTATGCCTTGGTATTCTTGTTACCCATAAACGGGTCTATGTACTCTTTCAGTGTCATCTGATCACTTGCTATATCCTCTTGCAATTGGTTTCGGATGTACTCCTCTATTACTTTTTTGTTCCGCCCCACTGTGTCCACATAATATCCCTCACACCAAAACGGTCGGTTTCCGTACTTGTTTTTCAGATCTGCATGTCTATCAAATATCATTAAACTGCTTTTTCCTTTTAGATATCCCATAATCTGTGATACGCTATACTTTGGCGGTATGCTTATCAACATGTGTATAGGATCCCGACATGCTTGGGCTTGTATGATCTCTATCCCTTTGTGTTCACACAGTAGTATTTGTCCTATATCTGCTCTTATTTTTCCATAGATTACCTATATGCGATATTTTAGGGCAAACACCATATGGTATTGGCCTCAAAATATAGAAGGAAAGTGTTCTATAAAGAGAAGAGGGCAGAAGTAGGAAAAATAATGAGAACGCTTTGTGAGTGAAAGAAGATAAAAAACGTAGAAGCAGAAGTGTGCCCGGATCATGTACATATGCTGGTGGAGATACCGCCAAAGGTATCGGTATCCAGCTTCATGGGATACTTAAAGGGAAAGAGCAGCTTAATGATCTACGAGAAGTACCCGGAGTCGAAGTAAAAGTACCGGAACCGAGAGTTCTGGTGCCGTAGATACTACGTAGACACAGCGGGCAAGAATGCAAAAAAGAAACAGGAGTACATCCAGCACCAGTCGGACGAGGATAAGGCCGGAGAACAACTGACGATGGGAAACTTCTAAAGAACAGCCCGTTTACGGGCGGCAGATAAGGACAATACGTAGGTGTCAGACCGTACCAACGTGACGTGACACGTGGCTAGTATCATAGGGCTATGCCCGCATAGGAAATACCCCCGGCTTCGCCGGGGGATTTTTATTTATATAAGAAAAGCGTGCAGGTAGGATTTACTCCTACCTGCACGCTTTTT
>EQ973344.1:1008050-1013675 GCA_000158655.1 [Clostridium] methylpentosum DSM 5476 | reverse complement strand
CTTCATGATCATCCTTTACCCAAAGATGATTGCTTTAGGTATTTTATGCTAAAAGGGGATTGAGGGTGAAACAAACGGTAATTGCTTAGTCGTCCAGTCGTTTTTTCAACGCGATTCCGAGCAGTGCAAGGGATGCAATCGCCATGGCGATCGGGAGCTTCGCGGTATCGCCTGTCTTGGCAGAGCCGGAAGTCTGGTTTGCTGTTGCATCTCCGTTGACGGGGACGAGGCTGTTGATTGCCGCCTGGAGGTTTTTAGCCGCCTCGTTTACCTTGACCTGATCGTCTTTAGAAAGATTGTTGTCGTCTGCAATCTCCTGTGCTGCCTTGTAAGCGCTCTGGAAATTCTGGACACTTTCGGGGGTATAGGCTGAAAGGTCGATGGACGCTGCTTCGGCAACGATTTTTTGCAGAATGCTCTTATCCGCTTTATAGCGCATATTGAGCATTGCCTCGAGCACTTCGAGCGCTGCCGCGTCGATCTCTTCCTGTGTAGACTTCGGATTGTCATACACGCCCTGTGCCTTTTCGACGGCTGCGCTGAGTTCTGCTTTGCCGGCGTCAACATAGAGGTCGTAGTTATCAATCACTTCGTTTGCCTGAGAAAGAGCAATTTCAAGCTGGGTCTTGTTTTTAAGCACCAGTTCATTCAGCGCGTTTTGAAGAGCGGTGTACGCCGCATCTATTTCGGTTGCGAGTGCGTCCTCGTCGTCCGCAACCTCATGCGCTTTGGCAAGTGCTGCGACGAACGCTTCGGAATTTTGATAGTCATCCGGATTGAGCAGGTCGCAGGTTGCGATCAGCTCGAGGAGCGCAGTCTTGTCGCCCGCCTGGAAGTCCAGCATGTGGATTGCGTTCATCAGCAGGACCCAAGCCTGGTCAACCTGCTCCTGGGTGGCAGCCGGGTTGTTGTAAGCGCTGTTTGCGTTTTTCAGTGCCGAGTTAAAGATTGCCTTCACCGAAGGAATGAGGTTGTCTGTTTTTCCGTCCTCAATCGCCTGGTTGGCGTAGTCGAGAACTCTCTTGAGGATGGTTTTGTTCGCTTCGACGACCGGCACGGGTTCGAGCGCGTCGATTGCAGCGCGCAGTGCAGTTGCCGCCGCGTTGACGGATTCCTGCGAGCCCGGATTGGCAAGCTCTGTGCGGGCTGCCGCAAGGGCCTCGTTGAGTGCAGTCACATCGACATACTCGTCCGGATTGATCGATTCTGCGTCAGCGATCGCCTGTTCCAAAGCATTGGTGTCAAGCGCATCCTGGCTGTTGTACACTTCGACCTCCCACAGGGTGATTTCAGTTGCATTGAAGGTGAAGCGCAGCTGGCTTGCAGTAACCGGTGCAAACATTGCCGCCATCTCGGAGTACTGCCGCGGGTTGTGGTTCGGGTTGTTGAGCATCTGCATCTGGGTTGCAGTCGGGTTGGCGGAATCGTAGGTGTCAATTACAGTCCAGTCAGTGCCGTTGTACGCCTCGAGGGTGTAACCCTGCATGCGGGTGGCCTGATTGTTCTCGACAAATTCCCGGATGTCAATGCTGTTAAAGGTCTGGTCTTTGCCGAAATCAATGGTAAAGGTGCGGTTGCTGCCATTGGTCGCCCAGCGGCTGCCGCGGTCGCCGTCAACTGCTTTTTCCGGGCCGTAACCGCCGATTGACTGGCTGGCGCTCACCTTCTGTTTGAGGGCGAGGTTGGTCGATGAGGTCACAAGGTAGTTTGCGGTCAGGGTGTCGCCTACCTGGTTGCCGTTATGGAAGGCGGCTGCCTTGAGCTGAGAAATACCGTAAGGCAGATAGACGGTTCCGAAGTAGCGCGGGGAGTTGATGGTCGGCTCGCTGCCGTCCAGAGTGTAATGAATTTCGACAATGTTGCTGGCGCACTGGATGGCAACCTGCTGTTTGCCGTTGTAGATTCCACTGGCAAGGGAAAGGGTGACGCTCATGTTGTAGGCTGCGTTGAACGAATCCACCGCTGCCTGGAGAGCCGTGATTGCGTCCTTGAGCTCAAAGACGGTTACAGTGTCGTTGTTATAGGCCGCCTGGGCCGCTTCAATCGCGAGTTCGAGCGCATTGTTTGCGTTCCAGTCATAGAAGGGGTAGTCCGGGGTCTTGGCGTCGAGCTGTGCCTGCGCGCTGGCGATGAGTTCATTCAGCTCTGTTTTCGCGTTTGCAAGGCCTTCCTCGTCGCGGATGTTGCTGATGGTGTAGGTCTCACCTGCAACAGCGTTAAAGACGATTGTATTTTTGTTTTCAACGGTAAACTCGACAGGGTTGCCCTTTGAGTCTTTCAGGTCGGAGGTTGCAATGTTGGTGCCGCGGACTTTGAGCGCCTCGTTGGAGGTGCCGGGGCGCAGGGTTGCGCCGGTCAGAGTCGCGTGACTCCATTCCATGTCAACTTCTACATTTCCTCTCGCTTTGAGACCGGTCACATCGCCGTGATCCCACGCCTGCGGAAGAGCTGCGAGCAGGTCGATCGAGTCGCCCTGGCTCTGGAGCAGCATCTCGGTCATACCGGCAGTTGCGCCAAAGTTTCCGTCGATCTGGAAGGGCGGATGGGTGTCAAAGAGGTTGCCGTAGGTGGATTCCTTGAGAATCTGGTTGACCATTGTCTGCGCATGGTCGCCGTCGCGCAGGCGGGCCCAGAAGTTGATCTTCCATGCCTTGCTCCAGCCAGTGCCGCCGTCGCCGCGGGTGTTGAGGGTGACTTTCATCGCTTCGACAAACGCGTCATCCTCTGCGCTTCTGTTGGCAACGACCTGACGGCCGGGATGCAGGGCGAAGAGCTGGTTGACGTGGCGGTGGCCGCCGTCGCCAGTGATGTCCATGGTGATTTCATCTTTCCACTCCATGAACTGGCCAGCCAGTCCGATTTGCGGGCCGGCGAGTTTGGACTGCGCTTCACGGATTTCCGCAATTTCAGGGGTGTCAATGCCGAGCGCTTCGGCAGCTTCAATTGTGTTCTGGAAGGTGTCCCAAATGATTCCCTGGTCGCAGGCTGCGCCGAGAGAATAGGGACCGTGCTCCGGAGAGTAGGACGGGCTCGAAACAAGGGTGCCGTCGCGGGTGTCGGTGACGAGGTTGTCCACCCAGAACAGCGCTGCGCCGAGCAGGGTGTCAAAGTTTTCTGCAAGGAACTCCTTGTCCTGGTTGAAGGCGTAGATTTCCCAGATGTCCTGGGTCATCCATGCGCCGCCTGCCGGGAAGTAGAAGGCGCTCGAGGTGGCGGGAGCGGTGTTGCCCCAGATGTTGTTCTCGTGGTAGGTGGTCCAGCCACGTACATCGCCGCCGTCCTCTGTGCAGTGGTAACGCTGTGCGGTGATCTCTCCGCGCGGAACCAGGCTGTTGATGTAGTCAACGATCGGTAGATGGCACTCGGTGAGGTTGGTCGACTCTGCGAGCCAGTAGTTCATCTGCACGTTGATGTTGGTGTGGTAGTCTGCATCCCACGGCGGGTTGAGTCCGTCAGCCCAGATGCCCTGCAGGTTGGCGGGGAGAGAGCCGTCGCGGGAGGAGGCGATGAGCAGATATCTGCCGAACTGGTAGTAGAGTGTTTCGAGATAGCGGTCTTCCAGGGCGGTGTTCGGATTGGAGGTTCTTCCGCCGTAGGCCGCGAGGAGCTCATCGGTGGGTTTTTCCGGCATCGGGGCGTCGCAGAGGTTGAGCTTCATGTTGTTGAACAGGCTCTGGTAATCCGCGACATGGGCGGCGAGCAGGTCGTCGTAATCCTTGGCCGCCACAGTGGCGATGCGCTGGGAAACTGCGTCGAGCGGGTCTTCGTCGGTGAAGTAGTCAAAGGTGTCGTCCATGCACTGCTGGTAGTTGGTGCCAGCGGTCATGAGCAGCAGAACAGAGTCTGCGCCCTCGACGGTGATCGTGCCGTTCGCTGCGGTCATGCTGCCGCCCTGAGGAACCACCTTGATCTGCTGGGCAAATTTCAGGCCGTCCTCCCGCTGATCTGCGGGCTGTCCAGTCATGGTGATGGTGTCGCCCTCAGCGGTGATCGTCTTTTTGGACTGCGGGGTGGTGATGCTGATCGCCTTGCTGATTGCGCCCGGCTGGTCAGCGGTCAGACGAATCGCCATGAAGTTGTCCGGGTTGCTGACAAAGTACTCGCGGGTGAAGTTGACATCATCGAGGGTGTACTCCACCTTGGCGGTCGCATTGTCGAGGTCCAGGGTGCGTTTGTAGTTGGTGTAGCTCGGACCAGTGCTCGATTTGAGGTCAAACGACAGCTCGGAAAGCTGCACGCCGTCGGTCGTATTGCCGCTCTTGTTGGAGGTGACCTCAAATTTAATGTACTGATAAGAAACTGATTTGCCGAGCGAGAATACTTTGGACTGTTTGCGGCCGCTGAACTCTACATTTGTCTGGGTGTCGATCGGCTCAAAGGTTTCGCCGTCGTTGGAGCCGTAGAGTGTCCAGTTTTTGGGGTCACGCGGCTGCATGTCGTTGCCCGAAGTCAGGGTATACTGCACGAAGGTGATCGGGGCAGCGTATTTTGCGGTGACCCAGCAGGGGAAGGGCTGCTCTGTTCCGCCCGGCGTTCCGGCGACAGAATACCACTTGGTGTTGATGTTGCCGTCAAACAGCATCTCCGGTTTTTCTCCTGCGGTGATGGTCAGTGAGTTGGAAGTCACTTCGACCGGTGTCGACTGGGCATAGGCCGGGTCTTCAATCATGATGTTGCCGAGCGACTGATAGGAACCGAAGTTGTTTTTTTCGCCCTTGAGTGAGTCTACCTTTTTGGCGATCTCACTGTTTCCTCCGGGCTGGATTCCATTCGGATAGTTTTTGGAGACAACCTTGCCGGTTTCAGGGTCAATGTAGGCGGAAGAATTCTCGGTGAATTCTGTCATTGCCTCCTGCAGGCCCTGGCGGGCTTCCATGAGGTTCTGCCTGTTGACCTCGGCAGGTGTGTCGCTCATGCCGCCGTCGTAGTTTTCATTCGCGCCCGGGCCCCCCGACCAGAGCGAGTGTTCGTTGATCTGGATGCGATCGCTTTCAACGCCGCCAAAAACCATGGCGCCAAGGAACCCGTTTCCGAGCGGTGTGGCCTCTTTTTCCCAATCGGTTGCCGGTTTGGTGTAGAATGCCTGCAGCTTTGTCGCCGAATCAGATGCCGCTTTGGTATCCACAGCCGAAAAAGTTGCGCCGATGGAAGGAACAGCTGCGCTTAGAAACAGCGCGGTGCTTAAAACGATACTCAGTATCTTCTTTTTCATTTTCAAACCTCCATTTCACTTGTTAGAATTTTGGGAATTTGAACTCCCTGAGTGATCCTCCTTTTGCATAAAATGCATAGAATATCTAAGTATATCACTCATATTCTATCACTTACTATTATAATTCAGTGATTTAAAAAATCACGCATGTTTCTGTGTTATATTAGACAATTTTTGTGCGCATCTATGCAATCTATCTAAATTTGAACTGCCAAATTTGATAAAAATAAAAATCACCATCTGCAATTATAAGATTTTTTATGTCTTTTTCAAATCAAAATGAAGAATCCCCGGAAAGTATGACTTTCTGGGGATTCTAAAAACTGCCTTAGCTGCGTTTCTTTTTGCTGAAGACAACTGCGCCTGCGAGCAGGAGAGCTGCCATCGCCATCGCGATCGGGGCGGCTTCACCA
>EQ973344.1:993961-1007571 GCA_000158655.1 [Clostridium] methylpentosum DSM 5476 | reverse complement strand
CACAAAGTTGTCTTTTGCATCGCCGTCGATGTAAAGATTGAGGTCGAGCTTGCTGTAGAGTTCTACATGCTCTCTGAGCAGGTCTTTGTTGCCCTGCTGGAGGCCGAGCTTGTGGATCTCAGTCATGAGGGAAACCCATGCCGCGTCGATCTGAGCCTGGGTAGCTGCCTCGTTTGCCGCAACCTTCTGCGCCTCTGTGAGGGCCGCCTGGAAGCTGTCCTGTACGCTCTGGATTGCGTTGTTAAACTCATCAGTGCCGAGCAGCGCCTCTGCTTTTTCGATCACCTTGTTGAGAATGACCTTGCTGGTCTCCTCGGTCGGAAGGGGAACGAGGTTGCTGTACGCTTCAGTCAGCGCGTCGATGGCGGGCTGAATCTGGCGCTCAACGGTGTCGGGATCGTTGATGAGTGCAAGCACGTTGGCGCGCGCTTCATCAAACGCTTGGAAGGATTCTTGGGTGTACAGTTCCGCGGTGACGTCCTTGTAGCTGTCATATGCGGCCTGAAGCGCGGATTTGTCGAGCTCGGTCTCATTGTAAGAACCGACGCGGAAGGAGTAAATTTCGATGTAGCTGTTGCTTGCGCTTGCGTTTTTGCCGTTCTGGGTGAGAACTACTTTGTACTGCTCGCCCTGGGTCAGGCCTTCAAAACGGTAGAGCAGCTTGTTTTCCTGGCGGTTGGACTGATAGCAGTCAATATTTTGCTCAGAACCTTCCACGACGTTGCCCTCGGAATCAAGAATTTTGATGTTGCCGATGCCGTGGTCACTCGCCGCTACACCGTACCACTCGAGCGAGGTGCCGGTGAAGGAAAACTCTGCTGTGTCACCCTTGGTGACGGTGTCGCAGGAGCTGGAGCGAATGGTCCAGTTTCCAGTTCTCTTGATCGCGTCCTTTTCACCGGTGGTGATTGAGGTTTGTGTTGCGTGCACAAGCGCTCCAATCGCTGATTCAAGCGCTGCGTTCACGCTGTTGATTGCAGCTTGGTTGAGGTCTTCCGAAGCGGCCGCTTCACGGGCTTTTTCAAGGGCGACCTTCAGGTCGTACCAGCTGTCACGGGTGTAATCGCTGCGTTCAATTGCCTCTGCGCGGGCGATTGTCGCGTTCAGTTCGTCTTTGTTGACCAGATTCTTGTCCGGGTCAATTTCAATCTCAAGGATTACCGGCTCCTGTTTGAGCTCGCTCTTTGCCTTGAGGGTCAGGGTGCCTGTAGTAAAGTCATCCGGAAGGACGAATTCATATCCGGCGCGGGTCCCGTTCGCCTGGACCTGATCTGCAGCCACAAGTGTTTCGCCGCTGAGTGCAGCAATTGACACCTGGGTGTTTTCTGCAAGGCCGGCTGCGGTCATCGAAACGGTGCGGGTGTCCTTGTCATAGCTGACGCTGATGGTTCCGTCAGGGGTAGCTGTGTTGATGGACGGCTCGGGGAGATAGGCGCTTGAGCCGAGCAGAGTAGTGGAATAGGCAATCGGGGTTCCCGATACTCTATCGATGAGCATTAGCTTGAGCGCGAGACGGGAAGTGTCTGCGGGGAGCGGGATGCTCAGCGCAACGTCGGTCAGCTGTCCGGCCGGAAGCGCTTGCTGTCCAATTGATTTCTCTGTGAGTTTCAGCCCGTTTGTGGTGTCGTAAAGGACATAGGCAACCGAGGCGTCGATGTTCACTGTGCCAGTGTTGGCGACGGGGATCGATACGCTGAGCGTCTCGCCGTCGCGCAGGTTCTCCGCATCCACACCGTCGGAATACTTCAGGTTTGCCGGGTGCACGGTGAGGGAAGTGGTATCGAGGGGAGCCCCGGAGACCTTAAAGCAGTCAACGATCAGATAGGTGCCGGATGTCTTTTCGCCGCGCAAGGTGTAGTTGCCCTGCGGGAGGACGGGGGAGGTGTAGACGGTTTTCTGGTATTCCCTCTGTCCGGAGTAGCAGCTGATTGTCTTGGTGTCCACTGTTTCGCCGCTGTCGCGGTTGACAATCGTCATTTTGATATCGCCCTGGTCAGAATATTTTCTTGTGATAAACTCGATTTGGGTGCCGGAGAAGTCCACCTCAAACCAGGCGTCGTTGGTGCCCTTCTTGTCCGGGTATGCGCAGATGGAGTTGTTCTGGTCACCCATTGGGCGGACGTCATAGTACCACTCGTCCTGCGCATAAAGGTTCGTGGTCACTTCGGTGCTGTAACGGACCGCCGCATCATTGCAGTCAATGACATCGGAAGCCGCCTGCGGTGCGATGAAGCTAAGCGTCTGCATCTTGTTGGTGCGGTGGATCTGCATGATCGCAAGGGCGCCGGCTTTAATCTTGTTAAAGTTGGTGTGGAATGTCGCTTTGTTGCCAAGCTCCACGCCGTTGACGTATTTGACAATGTCGCGCTCGCGGAAACCGAGTGCATACGCCTCAGAATCCTCCGGGACATCCTGGAAGTAGACGCCGTTGTAGCCGAACGAAGCGGTCGATGAGATGATGTTGTCATCGATGCCGGTGATCGTCGCGCCCTTCCACTCCTCAGGATCGAGCAGGTCTTCCGTGCCCGCGCCAGGACCGGTTTTTGCGTAGAGCGGGGAAGTGTGCTCACAGCCCGGCTTACCAAACTGGTCCATCGGGAAGTTGACAAATCCGATTGCATCCATCGCTTCCTGATTGGTCACAGTGTAGTTGTTTTGGCGGGCGTTTTCAAACTGCGGGTCCACATTGGTGAGCGAATTTGCGTCAAAGCCCCAGCCGTTAAACTGCGACGGGAAGGAGATCGGACCGCCAAAGTCAAAGTAGAGGTTGTTATCTACCTTATATTGCGCCGCCTTCATGTCCGCGCCGATGAGGTTCCAGGGGGTGCTTCCGGCGACGATGTTGCCGTACACCTCGTCGTTGGCCTCTTTGTAGCTGACGTGGATGTTGAGCGGGCCGTCGAGCAGGATGTTATTGTACACCTTGCGGTCAAAGCCTTCGCGCAGCTTGATGCCCATGCCGAGGCAGAGGTTGTTGTAGATCTCATAATCCGACGAACCGTCGTCAAGGTCGATGCCCCAGGTGCTCGCCGCTTTTGGGGAGTGGTGGAACCGGTTGTCGTGAATGGTGGTGGTGCCGACGTGATCGATCCCGGTGAGATCATATTCTACGCCGTCCACCGTATAGTGGCGCAGCAGATCACCCGACTGACCGGAGGCGTTGTATCTCGGAACAGACCAGAACCGGTCGCGGCCCCACGAGTTGAACGGGCCGTGGTCGCTCGTCTCGCGCTGCGAGTCGTAGACGTCGTTGTAGGCGATTTCATGGCCGCCGAAGGTCCCGTCGTTTACGTTGATGTTGGAGCGTGCGCTCTTGTGAATCGTGTTGTGCAGGATGTGCACCCGGGCGCTCACTGAGAGGTTGACGCCGGTGGACTGTTTCTCGAAGATGCCGATGTTTTCAATGTGGTTGTTCGAGATGGTGATGTCACGGGGATAGTCCTCCGTTTTGGGGCCGACCTGGTCGGGGTGCTCCACACTCGTCTTGTGGACGGTAAAGCCCTCGGTGCCGTTGTAGAGGTCGTGTGCCCAGAAGGAGGGTTCCCAACAGGAGCTCGCCTTACCGACAACCTGAACGCCGGATGCGCCCATGTTGATCATCTCGTTGTTGTCGACGAGATTGTCCTTGTTGTAGCCGTACATAAAGATGACGTTACCGCCCATGTCGGTGAATTCCGAGTTGACAATTTTGATGTTTTCGGTGTTCTCGGTGTAGACGCAGCCCGCGCGGACCACACACCAGTCACCCCGCATGAGGGGGATGTAGTTCATGTCCGGCTCGTCGATGGTAAACATGGTGCGCTTGGTGCCGAAATAGTCAAATCCGTCGAAGGTGACGTCCTTGACCGGATTTTCGACGCTCTCGCCCTTGATCTTGACGAGTTCGGTGTTCACCGACGCTTCTACTTTTGCACTGCTTAGGTCGGTGGTTTCGTCGGGATAGAAGTAGAGGTTGCCGGTCTCGTTGTCGTAGAACCACTCGTTGGGGGCGTCGAGCTCTTCAAAGACGTTTTCGACGAGCACCGAGCCGCTCTGCATTCCGCTTCCGCGGTTGTTGTCCCCAATCCAGCGGACGTCTACGCCCATATCCGCATTGGGATTCTTCCCGGTGATGAGGTAGGAGTTACCGCCCCAGGCTTTGGAGTGAATGGCGCGGATGTAGCCTGTGGTCGGGTCGGACCAGTTGGCGGAACGCTGCTTGAGGGTTGCCTGATTGGTGACCCCGCCGAGCGGAATCTTGTCCGGCACATAGTTGGGGTAGCGGGCCATGACCTGCTGGTTGCGGTCGACAAACAGCTGATCCACCTTGAGACCGGGCTCAATCTGTGCCACTTTTATAGAAGGATTCTGCTCATAATCGCTCCAGCTGAGATTCTCAAGCGGCTTTGCAGCGCTCAGTTCCACCTCTTCGCCCTCATAGGCCTGGTAGGTGATCCCTGAGTCCTCAGGCGTCAGTTCGAGCGCCTTGTCGAGGAAGTAGCTGCCCTCCCGGACGTAGACGACAGTCGGCGCATCGGATTTTCTGGCTTCGTCCCTTGCTTTTTCAAGGCTGGCGAACGGTTTGTCGATCGAACCATTGCCCGCGTCGTCGCTTCCTGATACCGCAACATAGAGGACGTTATCTGCCTGCGGTGCAGTGATCTGCGCCGCAAGGGTTGGGATCGACAACATCGAAGCGGATAAAAGCACGCATTTGAAAACTTTTACAACGGCGTCAACTCGAGTGTGCAGCCTTCGGCATACCTGCCCAACAACCGCTGGGCGCTCGGCAACTATCAGAACTTTGCTGAGATGTACATTGACTTCGGCAAGGGCAAACCGAAGGTGGTAAACGTCGAGTCAAATTCTCAGAGCACAAACGCCAACGAGCTTCCGGCCAAAATTTTTGACGGCGACAAAACCACAAAGTGGTTCTCAATGGGCGGCGTCAAAGATGAACCGGTTGATTTTCCTGTCTGGGCGACCGTCGAGTACAACCAGCCGGTCACATTTGACCGCTATGTCATGACCTCGGGCAACGACATGCCGGTGCGCGACCCCAAAGACTGGACAATCTACGGCTCGAACGACGGCCAGACTTTTGAGGAAATCGACGTTCAGACCGGCGTCACCTTCTCCGGCCGCCGTCAGGACCTCACCTTTACCCTCGACGCGCCGGTCTCCTACCGCTTTATCAAGTTTGAGATGGCGTCCAACGCAAGCGGAGATAAGAAAAACGGCTGCCAGCTCTCCGAGATCACCTTTGTCAACGGAGAAGCGACTGGGGAATACACCAACTATCAGCGCTATCTCGATCTCAATACCGCTGTGACCGGTGTTTCTTACGACATCGACGGCGTGACCTACACCCGCCAGATGTTCGCGAACTTCCCGGACAACGTCATGGTGTACAAGATGGACGCCTCTAAAGAGGGGGCGCTCGACTTCACTGTCCGTCCAGAGATTCCGGATATGGTCAGCAAGGCGAGCGGCAACTACGATAAAACCACCATGGGCAAGGAAGGCACTGTTTTCGCAGAGGAAAACGGCCTGATTACCCTCAGGGGCACCCTCAAACACAACGGCATGCTGTTTGAAGGCCAGTACAAGGTCATTCCGGACGGCGGCACAATGACTGCCTCCAACGATGAGAACAACGACCACGGCCAGATCACCGTTTCGGGTGCGAACAGCGCTTACATCATCATCGCGCTCGGCACCAACTACGTCAACGACTATGACAAAGACTATGTGGGCGAAGATCCGCACGACGACGTGACCGCTCGCATTGCAAATGCCGAGGCACTCGGCTTTGACGAGCTTTACAGCCGCCACAAAGCGGACTACACCGCGCTGTTTGACCGCGCGACCCTCAGCCTCAACGGCGCGACCTTCCCGGCGGACAAAACCACCGATCAGCTCCTCAAGGAGTACAAAGCGGGTTCCCGCAGCCAGTACCTAGAGCAGCTTTACTTCCAGTTCGGCCGCTACCTGCTCATTGCTGCTTCCCGTGGCGACACCCTGCCCACCAACCTGCAGGGCGTGTGGAATGACTCCGAGACGCCTTCCTGGCAGTCGGACTATCACACCAACATCAACCTGCAGATGAACTACTGGCCGGCAATGGAGACCAACCTCTCCGAGACCGCCATCCCGCTGGTGGAATACATCGACTCTCTCCGCAAGCCCGGCCGGGTCACCTTCCAGAAGACCTGGGGCATTGAACCAGCTGAAGGAGACGAGGAGAGCGGCTGGATCGTCAACTGCTCCAATGGCCCGATGGGCTTCACCGGCAACATCAACTCTAACGCTTCGTTCACCGCGACGGGCGCGGCGTTTATCAATCAGAACCTCTTTGACTACTACCAGTTCACCCAGGATAAGGACTACCTGAGAAGCACCATCTACCCGATCCTCAAAGAATCGAGCAAGACCTATATGCAGATCCTCGAGCCGGGCAGAACTGAGGCGGACAAGGACAAGCTTTACATGGTTCCTTCCTATTCCTCGGAACAGGGCCCCTGGACCGTCGGCGCTTACTTTGACCAGCAGCTGATCTACCAGTGCTTCAACGACACCGCCCTCGCAGCGGACGAGCTCGGCATTGACTCCGACTTTGCCGCTGAGCTGCGCGAACTCATGCCCAAGCTCGATCCGATTCAGATTGGCGATTCGGGCCAGATCAAAGAGTGGCAGCAGGAAACCACCTACAACCGGGATCAGCACGGCAACACCCTCGGCGAATCGGCGGGCAAACACCGCCACAATTCCCAGCTCATCGCCCTCTACCCCGGCAACTTCATCACAGACCGTACCCCCGAGTGGATGGAAGCGGCAAAGACCACCCTCAACTTCCGCGGCGACGACGCGACTGGCTGGTCGATGGGCCACAAGCTCAACCTGTGGGCGAGAACCGGCGACGGCAACCACGCTTACAAGCTGCTCAACAACCTGCTCTCCAACGGCACCTACAACAACCTGTTTGACTACCATCCCCCGTTCCAGATCGACGGCAACTACGGCGGCACCGCCGGCATCACCGAGATGCTGCTGCAGAGCCAGGGCGGTTACATCGACATTCTCCCGGCCATCCCGGATGCCTGGAATGCAGGTTCCTACAACGGCCTGCTCGCCCGCGGCAACTTTGAAATCGGCGTCAGCTGGGAAAACCAGGTGGCAAACCAGATCACCGTCAAATCCAACGTCGGCAAGGATTGTGAGATCAAGCACTACAAACTCTCCCAGGCGACTGTCACCCGTGATTCCGACGGACAGAAAATTGACTTTGAGGTTGTGGACAACAACACCATCAAATTCGCAACCACCGCAGGCGAGAGCTACACCATCAACGACATTCCGCAGGACAAAAAAGTTTCCAATGAAAAAGGCTTTATGCGGGCCACCATCAACAACCTCTACAGCGACGACATCCTCAGCGCGACCGGCATGACCGACGACAACGGCGTCTTCTTCCAGTCGATTGCTGACAGCAGCATGGCGCAGGCCGTCGGCTTTAGAGTCAACGACGTCATCACCGAAATCAACGGCACCGCAATCACCGACACCGAGCAGTTCGGCGAGGTGTACGGGGCAATTCCAAACGGCACTGAAATCAACGCCAAGGTGTGGCGTGCAACCGAGTTTATCACAATTTCCTACACCAAGAGCGAATCCGACGATTACGTCATCCTGCCCGGCAAAATTGAGGCAGAGGCGTTCGACGAGTCCTACGGCTCCTGCAGACCGGAATCCTGTCCGGAGGGCGGCCAGAACCTCGGTTACATCCGCGACGGCGACTATCTCGTCTTTAAGGATATTTACTTCAACGAAATCCCGAATCAGTTCCTCGTTCGCGCGTCCGCTTCGACAGCGAGCACCGGACGTGTCACTGTCCACCTCGACAGCCTGGACGGTCCGATCGTCGCAGACCTCGGAACCACTGTCACCGGCGCGTGGACCAATTACCAGACCTTTGCGGTGGAAACTCAGAACCGCGAGCTGATGACTGGTAAGCACGACCTTTACGTTGCGCTCAAGACCGGCCTCAACTTCAACTGGTTTGCATTTGAAAACAATGACCGGCTCGAACTTGAAAAACTGACAGAGCAAGCAGCTAAAGTGAAACAGATCCTCTATACCGCAGCATCATTTGCACCGTTTAGCGAAGCCTACATCGCGGCTCTCGAACTGCTCGATGCAGAGGAGTACACCAAAGAGCAGGTTGCAGAGACAACTGACCGGCTGTCCACCACGATGAGCCAGCTCGTCAAACGCGGCGACGACTATATCTATGCCTGCAACGTAATCGACTACATGGAAGCGGTCGGAGACAGTGATTTCGCCGATTCTTCCGGCTGGGATGAAATTATGGCTGCTGTGAATCTGCTTTATGACGCAATGGCGGCACGCGATGAAGACAAGACGGTCAACATCGACGAGAAAGCCGATGCCGTTATGGCGGCGATCAGCACGCTTTCGATCGATTACGGCGACGTTGAGATGATCGACGACACTGACGCCCGCGTACAGTACGGCTACGGCCCCAACGGCCCCGACTCGAGCGCTGGCAACGGCGGCACCTGGTACAAAAACAACAATGCAAAATATCACAACGGTCAGATCGCCGTCTGCAAATCGGCCGGCGCATGGTGCGCACTCGAATTTGAAGGCACCCGCGTCACCTACCTGACCGAAAAAGCACAGGGTTCGAGCTACTGTGAGATCTACATCGACGACAAACTCATCGACACCATCGACACTTATGACGGCGGCAACGGCCTGCCCCAGACCATTGTCTTTGACTCGGCCGATTATCCGGAAGTAGTGCTCGGCGAGGGCACTCACACCATCAAGGTGGTCACCACCGCTGAAAAGAACCCCTCGAGCAGCGGCCTTATCTTCCGTCTCGAAGGTTTCCAGGTATATGGCAACCCGGTCAAGATTGCCGACCGCACCAAGCTGATCAAAGAGATCAGCAGCGCACAGCTCTTCAAACCCGCAATGCTCACACCCGACAGCTATGCGCAGCTCCAGTCTGCAATTGAAACCGCAAACACCGCCCTGTACAACATCATGGGCACCCAGGATGAGGCGGACAGCGCCTACGACGCACTCAACCTCACCATCTTCAACCTCGAGTACGCAGTGGTCGAGACCGACAAGACCATCCTGCAAAAGGTCATTGACAAAGCGACTGAACTCGAGTTCAGCGAGGAGTATTATGCGGCGATCCCGAGTGTGCAGAGAAGCTTCTCGGATGCGCTCAGCCATGCAAACCTTGTGAACAACAACACCTACTTCACCCAGGCAGAGGTGGATGAAGCTTGGATCAACCTCATGACCGAAATCCACAAGCTCGGCCTCATCGCGGGCGATAAGACCGCTCTGCAGGCTGACTATGACATGTACAAAGAGCTTGATCTCGACCTCTATCTCGACGGCGATGAAAAAGATGCCTTTGTGGCAGCGCTTGCAGCGGCTAAAGCAGTCCTCGACGACGAAGATGCCATGCAGCCTGAAATCACCGCAGCGGACGAGGCGCTGATTGCAGCGGCTAAGGCTCTGGTCAAACGCGGTGACAAAACCGCCCTCCAGAATGCGGTCGACTCAACTGCTTCTTACAATGAAGGCGATTACGCCAAGGGCTGGGCTGAATTTGCAGCGGCACGCGATGCGGCAAACATCGTGCTCGACACTGAAAACGTCACCCAGCAACAGGTGGATGAAGCGCTTAATACACTCATCGACGCGATGCTGAACCTCCGTTACAGAGCGGACAAAGACCTTCTCAGCAAGGTTGTTGCAGCGGCAAGCACGCTCGATCTGAGCGGCTTCACCCCCGCAAGCGTTGCGGCGTTCAACGCAGCGCTCAGCGACGCAAAAGCGGCGCTTGACAACCCTGCACTTTCGACGGATGAGCAGGACACTGTGGACAACGCAGTGAATGCGCTCTCCAAAGCGATTGCAGGACTGACCAACGCAAACGGCTCTCCCGCCAATCTCGCTGTGAACGGCGACGGCAGCATCACTGGGGCAACCGGTTCTGCCAAGACGGGCGACACCGCTCCGGTTGCACTGGCGACAGCAACTCTGCTGCTCGCAGGCGCAGCGGTCGTAGTCAAACGCAAAAAACGCTAATTCTTTACACCATCATCTTTCTTCCTAATAAAGACCGCCCCTGGTTCTTCATCGAACCAGGGGCGGTCTTTTTGCAGTTTAAGCAAAACCAAACGTCAATTTCCCCGATGCGAGGGGCTTAAAAACCCATTGTACAACGCACAATGACCGATTGATTTGAAAAATTCAGCCCATTGTCTGTGCAGGGAGGAGCACTCAGTGCAGCCAGAGAATGTCTTCGATGCGGCAGGGTAGTTTGTCTGCTTTTTCCCCATTTGTCCAGTGTGTAAAATGATTCTGGATGCTTTTGGGCTATTTACCAGTTTGTACACAAATAATGTCTAGATATTCACCAAATTTGGCGTGTATTCTCAAGTGAATGTATTATAATAAAATTGACAGTAAAGCGTTTGTTTTTGTTTTGATTTTGTGCAATGTTTGGAGGAGGTGAAGGGTTTACATTGCAGGAGATTTAGGAGAATGCAACTATAAAAAGAAACAGAGGTGTCACGATGGGTAAACAATTCTTAAAACGCCTTACAGCCGCAGTGGTGGCTGGATTGATGGCGGCTGGGTGCGTCAATCTGCACGTGCTGGCCGACGAACTCAAACAGGCGGGCGCGCGTCCAGGAAATACTGTATTTGAAGCGGTGCAGTACAGCGCGGCTTCGGTTTCCGGCACAGTGGTTCCCAATGAACTGGCTGCAGATTTTACATCGGTCGGCGGCCAGTTTGAAGCTGGGAACTACATGACCTATCAAAAGGTGGATTTTGGGGATGGAAACTACAACACGGCGATGCTGATGGTCTCCGCTCCCGCTGAGGAAACAGGCAGACAGATCGAGATCCGCCTCGACGCGAGCGACGGCGCTCTGATCGCAACCGTTCCGGTGGAGGCGACCGGCGATACCATGGTATTTAAAGAACAATATGCGTCCATATCAGAAGTCACCGGGGTGCACGACGTCTACCTCGTCTTTCCCCAGGAGGCTAATCTCAACATCGACTGGTTCACCTTCTCCTCCTATAACGGCACCGAAACCCAGGAGGAATTTGACGCACGGATGAAATGGTGGCGGGATGCCAAGTACGGCCAGTTCATCCACTGGGGCGCTTATGCCTATCTCGGCGGCGAGTACAAGGGGCAGCGCACCGGATATGCGGAGTGGATCATGGACAACCTGAAGATCTCCAAGGAGGACTACGCGGCGGAGGTTGCTAAGAAATTCAACCCTACCCAGTTCAACGCGGCCGAGGTGGTCAAACTCGCCAAGGATGCGGGACAGGAATACATCATGTTTACCTCCCGCCATCACGAGGGGTTCAGCATGTTCGACACTAAAATCCGCGATTTCAAGGATTACGGCCTGATGAGCTACGGCGACTACCAGGGGGAAGACCCTGTCATGCAGCTCTCGCAGGAGTGCAAGCGCCAGGGAGTCACCTTTGGCGCTTACTACACCATCATGGACTGGCATGACAAATCCCAAAGCAACTGGGGCGCTAATATGGACGCCTCTCAAAAAGCGGATTTTGTCTCCCGCATGAAGGGGCAGCTGCGCGAGCTGATTGAAACCTATGGCGTGGAGGTATTTTTCTTCGATGGAGAGTGGCCCGGCTGGTGGACCAAGCAGGACGGCCAGGAGCTCTACCGCTACCTGCGCACCATCAACCCTGACCTGATCATCAACAACCGCGTCGGCAAGCGGCATGTGGATGACGGCGATTACGGTACGCCGGAGCAGGAGATCCCTTCGACCGGTCTCGACTACGACTGGGAGAGCTGCATGACCCTCAACGGCACCTGGGGTTATAACAAATTTGATAACAACTGGAAAAACGCTAACACCGTCATCACAAACCTCGTCAACTGTGCCTCCAAGGGCGGAAACTATCTGCTCAACATCGGCCCAGACGAGGAGGGCAGGGTACCTCAGCAGAGCCAGGACATTCTCCGCGAGGCCGGGGCGTGGCTCTCGGAATACGGCGACAGCGTGTACAACACCCGAAGAAGCTGCTTCACCAAGCTCCCATCCGGCGTGCAGGCAACCACCAAAGAGGGAAAAATCTATCTGCACCTGAGCAAAATTACCAACACCGACCTGCTGATCCCAAAAATCCAAAATGAGATTACTGGAATCAAGGTCATGGGAACCAACCAGAACATCGAATACCTCGACATGAAAAACAACATTGTCCTCGACCTGAGCGGAGTCACTGCCAATCCCTACGACACTGTTATTGAGATGGATGTTGTGGGCATGCCAGCGCAGGTGGAATCCCCCGGCGAGGTGAACATCGCCCTTCAGGCGACCGAGGTCAAGGAATCCAACTATTACCGCAACGACCCGACCTACAGCGGGAGTAAGGCAGTCGACGGAAGCATCGATACTCGCTGGGCCACTGACGACAACACCAGCCAGGCGACGCTTGAGCTCACCTTTGCCGAGCCGGTCACCGTCAACACCGCCTATTTGTCCCAGTACACCTCCCAGACGAACTGGACCAAGGGTTACACCATCGACTACTGGGATGGGACCCAATGGGTACCCGCCTACACAGGGGGCGAATTCGACAAGGAGACAACTGTGACGTTTGACCCGGTGACCTCAGATAAAATTCGGCTCAACATCACCGATGCGAGCAACCCCTCCTACAGCGAATTCCAACTTTTCAACCGGGAACAGCTCGAGGTGGAGATCACCCAGCCGGTGACCACCCCCGCAACTGGACAACGCCCGGAAGGCCACTCGCTGATCGGCGCAGCTCCCTTTACCGTTGCGGGCACTGCAAAGGGCGGCACTTCGGTGGACATCAAGATTACAGGCAACGACTTTACCCCAGCTGTCTTCTCAACAGAAATCGCTGCGGACGGAACCTGGAGCAAGGAGATTGACCAGAACTTCACACCCGGTGCGATCAACATCAGCGCGATGCTCAAGGACGCCGATGGGGATATCATTGCGGTCACCACGACGTCGGCAATTGTGCGCGGCAAGGTCAATCTTGCACAGAACAAGCCGGTCACTGTCTCGAGCTACTACACCCAGCTTCCCGGCTACAACGGAGACGCTGCAGTTGACGGCATCGTCGGCACCCGGTGGGCGCCCTCGGACGATGACAAACAGCCGGTGATGACGATTGATCTCGGCGAGATGACCGCCTTTAATCAGATCCTTATCAGCGAGATGTTTGACACCTGGAACCTCCCCAACGATTACCGCTGCCGCAGCTTCCAAATCGAGTATTTTGACGGCGCGGAGTGGAAGACGGCTTACGAAGGGGAACGAATTGGTGAACTGCTCACCATCGACCTGCCGCAGGCGATCACAGCGAGCCAGGTGCGGCTGACGATCCTCGAGTCCCGCGAGGTGGACGGCAAGGTCGCGGCAACCAACATCATCGAGTTTGAACTGTACTACATCCCTGACGAACCGCAGCCGACAGACACTGACAAAACGATCTTGAATAAGGTGATCGAAAAAGCAGAGGCGCTACTCGGCACTGATGAGTTT
>EQ973344.1:861751-993374 GCA_000158655.1 [Clostridium] methylpentosum DSM 5476 | reverse complement strand
GAACGGAGACGGCAGCATCACCCAGGGTACGGGTTCTGCCAAGACGGGAGATTCTGTTCCGTTTGGAGCGGCATCCGCTGCACTCCTAGCAGCTGCTGCGCTGGTTCTCAAAAAACGGAGAAAAAATCAGTAATGTTTTAGGGGAAGGGGCCCCGGCCTTTAGAAAAAGGCCGGGGTCCTTTTGTATTGAGTCGGACACCATGTACACAGAAGACTCCGGAAGAAGAGGAATTTCACCCGTGTTTGCAATTGTTCTCCATATATTACCGGTCTTACGCGATTTTGAGCAAATATAATGACGCAACTGCGAAATCATGTTATAATAGAATAAAACACAAGCTGATAGAGTCAAGTCTTCAGGAATCCCATGACAACAATTCAACTATCTGATAAGCGTTCAGGGAGCACTTGATTTTTATAAAAATAAGCGCAGATTGAGTTGTGAAGCATTTCCTATCTCAGCGAGTTTATAAACTGAAACGGGTCGGATACGAAGTTGTGAACAATCTGATATCAGGCAATCTGAATTTCAACTCCACCCAATGGCAAAATCTGTGTGTAGATGTTATCACCCAAGCATCGCTTCGCGTCGCAGACCAAGCGGCTGGAGTCGGGCAATGATAAAGACAGTTGCGGTATCTGATGCAAAAAAAGCCGTCAACTTCATTTTATCCGATGATCTCACCTCTGTTCGGCATGAAAGATTGCAGAAGAGGGAATGGTTGAACCCGATGAAAGCATTTTACGAGTTGAGAAAAACTCGTCAACGCATGGCTAGGGGATCCGCATGTCCGGGTGCAGAATTGCGGCAAGCCGGGGCACTCTAACTCTGTGAAAGAATAACTTGCGGGCAGTTCGCCCTGAACTTATAGAGAGGACACTTTATGCTGAAAAATGGAAAAGAAAAATGCAGTTGCCGATTTGTCAAATGCAAGCGACATGGAAACTGTGAAAAATGTTTGGAGCACCACAAAGAATCCAAAAAACATCCGCTCCCATCTTGTTTCAAACAGAGAAAAAAAGACTCTACTTGAAAAATTTGGGTAAAGATGGTACAATAGGAAAAAAGGCAGATCGACAACGATCGACAGAGAAAGGAAGTAGGTGTTTGTATGACGACTGATATCTTAGGAAGATCTTCACTCGGCCTGGAACGAGAAGTCACCGAGCTGCTGTTGAAAATCGGGGTGCCAGCGCATATCAAGGGCTTTCGCATTCTGCGCAGAGCAATTTTGATTACGATTGACGACAGTCAGGCAATCGAATCCATAACCAACATTTTGTATCCTGATTTGGCGGATGAGTTCAACTCAACACCAGCAAATATCGAACGCGCAATGCGTTACGCCATTGAATCTGCATGGCAAAGAGGAGATATGTCGGTGATCAGCTCCTACTTTGGCTGGAAGAAACCCGCAAACGCTGAATTTATCGCAACGATTGCGGACAAGGTTCGACTGCAGATCGACATAGAGCAGTCCAAATGAGGATGTGCGCCCGCAACTGCCATGCGGGCGCGTTTTTAGTTGCAAATCCGGCATTTTTTGTGCTATAATAGTGCTTGCTACAAAACGAAAGGGGGATTGCATGAATACGGTAAAACTGGACAGTCGCCTCGCCGCTGCCGCCGCTTACATACGCCCTGGCAGCGAGGTCGCCGACGTTGGATGCGACCACGGATATCTTGCGGCTTTCCTTGTACAGACAGGCCGTGCGCGCCGGGTTTACGCCTCAGATATCAACGAAAAGCCGCTGCACAGCGCCCAGGAAACAGTGCTGCTGTATGGGGTGGAGGACCGAGTGGAAACTGTGCTGTCGGATGGACTGCGGCAAATCCCCCATACAGTGGAGGATATTGTCATCGCCGGTATGGGCGGAGAGCTGATCATCGAGATACTGGATGCCGCTCCCTGGGTGTTCGCTCCGGACAAGCGATTGGTGCTGCAGCCGATGTCGTTTGCGGAAAAGCTGCGGGCTCATCTGTACAGCCGCGGGATGGAAATCTGTTCCGAAACCCCGGTCATCGACGGCAGACACACCTACTGTGTCCTCTGCGCCGAATACACAGGATGTGCGCGCAGCCTGTCGGAGTACGAGAGCGTGGTGGGAAGGCTGCCGGAATTGGACAGCCCTCTGGCAAGAGAATACCTGCGCCGCCAGCACCGCAAGTACCAGCGGATTTTGGACGGCCTCATGCAGTCCAAAAACAAAGACGATCTGCCGCGCTATCAGCAGCTGGTCAGAAAACTCGAACAGTGGAAAGGGTGAGCGTCATGACAACTGTACAATCGATTTATGAATTTCTTGATTCTTTTGCGCCGTTTGACACGGCGGAGGAGTTTGACAATGTAGGGCTCCTGCTCGGGGACCCCGACACAGAGGTGAAGCACTGCCTTATTGCGCTCGACGTGACCGAAAGCGTCATTGATGAGGCGGTGGAACACGGCTGCAATCTCATCGTCAGCCATCATCCGGTGATTTTCCACCCGCTCAGGGCAGTGGAGAGCGGCAGCCTTGTCGCCCGGCTCATTCGCGCCGGGATCAGCGTGATTTCCGCCCACACCAATCTGGATAAGGCTCCGGGCGGGGTCAACGACGCCCTTGCGGCTGCGCTTGGGTTGCAAGATGTCCAATCGTTTGAGGGTTCGGATGGGATGGGCCGGATTGGAACTCTGCCCGAGGAGTGCGAACCCGATGCGTTTGCCCATCTGGTCAAGGAGTCGCTCAGTGCGGCGGGGGTGCGTTACGTCGGGGGAAGGCGCCCGGTCAAAACCGTCGCCGTGCTCGGCGGGGGAGGGGAATTCGCCCTTCAGGCTGCGCTCGATGCCGGGGCGGATGCGCTCGTGACCGGAGAGGCAAAGCACCATGTGCTGCTCGAAGCAGACGCAAAGGGAGCAACGTTTATCGACGCCGGGCATTTTGACACCGAGAATGTCGTCTGCCCGGCACTTCAACAGATGCTGAAAGAACAATTTCCGGAGATTCGCGCAATGGTATCCCACTGTGAGAACCCGGTCCGTTATATCTAGCCCGCGGCAACCCGCGGGCCTTTAGGAGAACGCTATGGCTTTAGATGGAGCATTTTTACACACAATACAATCTGAACTGACCGCCCGCATTGGGGCGCGCATTGACAAGATTCATCAGCCCTCGCGGGAGGAAATCGTCTTGATCCTCCGCTGGCCGGGCGGCAGCGGCAGGCTGCTCCTCTCGGCAAGCGCGAGCAATGCCCGGATTCACTTCACCAGCTTTCCCCCTGAAAACCCCAAGACCCCGCCGATGTTCTGCATGCTGCTGCGCAAACATCTAGGGAGCGGAAAGCTCATCGCAGTGCGTCAGCTCGAGCTCGACCGGGTGCTCTGTCTCGATTTTGAGACGACCAACGAGCTCGGCGACCTGGTGGTGATGACAATTGCAGTGGAAATCATGGGACGGCACAGCAACATCATCGTCATCGGCCCGGATGGGAAAATCCTCGACGCAGTCAAGCGGGTGGACAACACGATGTCCGGCGTGCGCATGGTGTTGCCCGGGCTCACCTACACCGTTCCCCCGCTGCAAAACAAGCTCAACCTTCTCACCACCGACGACGATACCCTCCTGCGCGCGGTGACCTCCAAGCAGGCGGAGCTCTCCAAAGCAGTGCTGCAGACGGTGCAGGGTTTTTCACCGATTCTCGCGCGGGAGGTTGCGTTTTACGTCTCCAAGGGGGCAGATCTCGCGGCGCAGGAGCTCACCGAAGAGCAGAGGGAGAGGCTGCGCTTCAGCCTCAGCCGCATTCGAGAGCTGCTCAAAACGGGCCAGTCGGTCTTTACCACTGTTCTTGAGGAGAACACCCCAAAAGATTTTTCGTTTATCAACATCACCCAGTATGGGAACTATATGAAGACCCGTCGGTTTGAGAGCGCGAGCGAGTTGCTCGACCATTTTTACGCCGAGCGCGACCGGATCGCCCGGATGAAACAGCGTTCTCACGACCTGCTCAAGCTGCTCGTCAACACGACCGACCGGATCAGCCGCAAGCTGGAAATTCAGTCGTCTGAACTCGCGCAGAGCGAGCGACGGGACGAATACCGGGTGTACGGCGATCTGCTCAACTCCAACCTCTACCGCCTGGAAAAGGGGATGCGCTCGGTCACCCTTGAAAACTTTTACGAGGACAACCAGCCGGTGACCATCCCGCTCGACCCGCTGCGCACCCCTGCGCAAAATGCGCAGAAATATTACAGTGAGTATAAAAAGGCGATCACTGCCGAGCGAATGCTCACCGGGCTCATCGAGCAGGCGAAGCAGGAACTCCTCTACATCGACAGTGTGTTTGACGCGGTCTCCCGCACCTCGAGCGAGAGCGAGCTGCTCGAAATCCGGGAGGAACTCGCCGAACAGGGCTACATCAAAAAAGGCGGACGCAGCCGCGACAAAGCCCTCAAACCTCAGCCGCCGCTCAAATACAAATCCGCAGACGGGTTCACCATCCTCTGCGGCCGCAACAACAAGCAGAACGACAAGCTCACCACCAAAACCGCGCGGGGAAACGACCTGTGGTGCCACACCAAAAACATCCCAGGCTCCCATGTGATCGTCCTGTCCGAGGGGCGGGAAATCCCCGATTCCACCATCGAGCAGGCGTGCGTCATCGCCGCCTACAACAGCAAGGCCCGGGAGAGTTCTCAGGTTCCAGTGGACTACACGTTGGTCAAGAACGTGAAAAAGCCCAACGGCGCAAAGCCGGGCATGGTGATTTTTGTCGACAATAGGACCGCCTACATCACCCCGGACGAGGAACTCGTCAGTCGGCTGCGGGTGAATTGACGGTTGACACCGCACTGTAAACACAGTAAAATAAAACTGTGGTTTCGTTTCAAAACAGGGCTGGCTGTTCCAGTCGTGTTTTTCCCATAAGATTCGTGCGGGCAAACGGTGTGCCCCATATGAGCGGGAGCCCGTTTTCTGCTGCCGGTGCTGTCCAGATGACAGACTGCCGGTTGGACGAATCACAGCTGTGCCGCTCCGGGCGGATCGCAACCGACGCAGATGATATTACAAAGAAAGTTGGAGGAAGCAATGCGCAAAGAACTTGACAAGGTGTACAGCCCCAAGCAGTTCGAGGACAAAATCTATCAATTCTGGCAGGAAAAAGAATACTTCCGGGCAAAGCCTGATCCGGAGAAAAAACCATATACCATCGTAATCCCCCCGCCGAACATCACCGGTCAGCTCCACATGGGGCACGCGCTCGACGAGACGCTGCAGGACATCCTCATCCGCTGGAGAAGGATGCAGGGCTACGCCGCGCTGTGGGTGCCTGGCACTGACCACGCGTCGATTGCCACTGAGGCGAAAATCGTCGAGGCGATGAAGCAGGAGGGCTTGACCAAGGAGGATCTTGGTCGGGACGGCTTTCTCAAGCGTGCCTGGGAATGGAAAGAGAAGTATGGCGGCCGCATCGTCGAGCAGCTCAAAAAGCTCGGTTCCTCCTGCGACTGGTCGCGAGAGCGGTTCACCCTCGACGAAGGCTGTAGCGAGGCGGTGCAGGAGGTCTTTATCAACCTCTACAACAAAGGCCTGATCTACCGCGGTGAGCGCATCATCAACTGGTGCCCCCACTGCTGCACTTCGATTTCCGATGCAGAGGTGGAGTACGCCGAGCAGCAGGGGCATTTCTGGCATCTGCGCTATCCATTTGCCGACGGCAGCGGTTATCTGGAGCTCGCGACAACCCGCCCCGAGACGATGCTCGGTGACACTGCGGTCGCGGTCAATCCGGAGGACGACCGTTACAAAGACCTGGTGGGCAAAACGCTCATCCTGCCGCTCGTCGGCCGGGAAATCCCGGTGGTTGCGGACAGCTACGTCGACATGGAATTCGGCACCGGCGTCGTCAAGATCACCCCGGCGCACGACCCCAACGACTTTGAGGTTGGCCTGCGCCACGACCTGCCCATCATCAACATCCTGACAGAGGACGCGCACATTGTCGAGGGCTATGGCAGCTATTCCGGCATGGACCGCTATGAGGCGAGAAAGGCGATTGTCGCCGACCTCGAAGCGGGCGGTTTTCTCGTCGAGACCGAGGACCACGCGCACAATGTCGGTCAGTGCTACCGCTGCGGCACCACGGTGGAACCCCGGGTGTCCAAGCAGTGGTTTGTCAAGATGGAGCCGCTTGCAAAGCCGTCGATTGAGGCGGTGCGCAGCGGGGAGACCAAGTTTGTCCCCGAGCGGTTTGACAAGATCTTTTACCACTGGATGGAAAACATCAAAGACTGGTGCATCTCTCGCCAGCTCTGGTGGGGCCATCGTATCCCCGCCTACTACTGCGATGACTGCGGCGAGCTGATCGTCTCCAAAACCGCCCCCGAAACCTGCCCGCACTGCGGCGGCCACAGTTTCAAACAGGATGAGGACACCCTCGACACCTGGTTCAGCTCCGCCCTCTGGCCGTTTTCTACCCTCGGCTGGCCCAACCAGACCGAGGACCTCAAATATTTTTACCCGACATCCACCCTGGTCACCGGCTATGACATCATCTTTTTCTGGGTCTGCCGCATGATCTTCTCAGCAGTGGAGCACACCGGACAGGCTCCGTTTGAGCATGTCTTTATCCACGGCCTGGTGCGCGACAGCGAGGGGCGCAAAATGTCCAAATCCCTCGGCAACGGCATCGACCCGCTCGAGGTCATCGGGGAGTACGGCGCCGACGCGCTGCGCTTCATGCTCGCAAACGGCACCAACGCGGGTAACGACATGCGCTACAGCGACGAAAAAGTGAAGGCCGCGCGCAACTTTGCCAACAAGCTGTGGAACGCGACCCGCTTCATCATGATGAACATCAGCGACGAGGTGGACACAGTCGAACTGCCTAGCACACTGACCATTGAGGACAAATGGGTGCTCACTCAGCTCAACGACTTGGTCAAAGAGATGACCGACAATCTCGAAAAATTCGAACTCTCGGTCACCTCCCAGAAGATCTACGACTTCATCTGGAATATCCTCTGCGACTGGTACATCGAGCTGACCAAAACCCGCCTTCAGGCGGGCGGGGAGACCTCGCTCAACGCCCAGAAGGTGCTCGTTTACGTCATGGCCAACACCCTCAAGCTCCTTCATCCCTTTATGCCGTTCATCACCGAGGAGATCTGGCAGGCCATCCCGCACGACGCCGAGAGCATCATGGTCAGCCGCTGGCCGGAGTACAAAGAGGAGCTCAATTTTGCGACAGAGAGCGTGGAGTTCCAGAAGGTTATGGACGCAATTAAGGGCATCCGCAACGTCCGTTCCGAGATGAACGTTCCCCCCTCCAAGCGTGCGAACCTTTACATTGAGACATCATCGGCTGACATCTTTAAGGAGTGCACCGCATTTTTTGAGCGCCTTGCAAGCGCACAGGCAGTTGAGGTGGGGGACCACTTCGCAATCGAGGGGGCAGTTCAGGTTGCGACCGACGCCGCCCGCATCTTCATTCCAATGGAAGAGCTGATCGACCGGGAGAAGGAACTCGAGCGCCTCGGCAAGGAGCGCGCCGCCTGCCAAAAGGAGATTGACTTTATTTCGGGCAAGCTCGCCAACGAAAAGTTTGTCAGCAAGGCGCCGCAAAAGGTGGTGGACGCCGAGCGAGCCAAGCTCGACAAGGCGACCCAGCGCATGGAAAAAATCCTTGAGAGCATCGCGGCATTCAACTAAACGCATGTACTATGGCGCAGCCATTTAAAAGAATACTCGCAGCATGTTGCTGATCATACGCCCATCCAAACCGGATGGGCGTATTTGACGCAGTGTTTGGTACAGTAGAACGATTTGCTCCCTACTTAACAGTAGAGTTGTGGGATTTACCTGCTATCCAGTCCGACCAAAGGCTGGGGACAGGTACTGTTCGCCCCAACTCCCGGGGCACAAAGTGTTGCCGGATAAGAGGGAGCCGGAAAAAGTGCAGGTGCTGCATTTTGATGTAGCCAGACTGTATGAGCCGCAACTGGGCTTTCATGGCCCGGGTTTAACAACGATTTGCCCCCTATTCAGCGGTAGAGTTGTGGGATTTACCTGCTATCCGGTCCAACCAAAGGCTGAGGACGGGTACTGTTCGTCCCAACTCCCGGGGCACAAAGTGTTGCCAGATCGGAGGGAGCCGGAAAAAGTGCAGGTGCTGCATTTCGATGTGACAGACTGTATGAGCTGCAACTGGGCTTTCATGGACCGGATTTGGCTTGGCCAGAATTAAAGAACAGGAGCTTTTACAGGGAGAGGGTGCAGTTATTTTGAAATGGAAAACTCTGCAAAGAAGGGAAGAAGCAACGATATGAAGGACTATCAGCAGGCGCTCGATTGGGTGCACGGGCTGCCCCCATTCAGCAAGCGCCCCGGCTTGGAACGGGTTCGCAGGCTGCTCGACCTGCTCGGCAACCCACAGGAGCGCTTGCGCTTTATCCACGTCGCGGGCACCAACGGAAAGGGATCGGTTACGACGATGTGCTCAAGCATTCTGCGGGAAGCGGGGTACCGAACCGGGCTGTACATCTCCCCCTTTGTCATCGACTTCCGCGAGCGGTTCCAGATCGACGGGGAGATGATTTCCAAAGCGGAGTTTACCCGTCTTTGCCAGGAGGTGCGCGAGGGTTACGAGACGCTGCGCGCTCAGGGAATCCTGATGAATGAATACGACGTCATCACCGCGCTGAGCCTGCTCTATTTTCACAACCACCGCTGCGACATCGTCTGCTTTGAGGTGGGGCTCGGCGGTCTGTACGACGCGACCAACATCATTCCGCCCCCTGAGGCTGCGGTGATTATGAAAATCTCTTACGACCACACGGCGGTGCTCGGCGATACCCTGACGGCGATCGCGGGGGAGAAGGCGGGGATCATCAAGCGCGGCTCGGTCTGTGTCTGCTATCCCGACCAGGAGGAGGAAGCGCTCGCTGTGATCATGGAGCAGTGTGCACAGCAGGGGGTCCCGCTCATCCTCCCCAACCAGAGCGGAATTGAACTCAAACAGGAGGGGCTGGAAGGGAGCAGTTTTTGCTATGACGGGCAGGAGTATGAGCTGGCCTTGCCCGGCCATCATCAGGTTCTCAACGCAGTCACTGCAATCGAGACAATTCGGCAGCTGCGCGACTTCCAGGTGAGCGGGGAACAACTGCGCAGAGGGCTTGCAAAGACCACTTTTCCGGCGCGGATGGAACTGCTGTCACAGCATCCCCTTCTGCTCCTCGACGGGGCGCACAATGCCAACGGAGTGCAGGCGCTGATGCAGGCGGTCAAAAAAATCGAAGCCTCCCCAAAGATCGCTGTGGCGGGGATGCTTGCGGACAAGGACTACGGCGCAGAACTGGCCCTGCTCTCTGGGGCAGTCGACCAACTGATTCTCACCCAAGTACAGAGCGCCCGCGCAGAATCCCTCAGCCGGCTTCAGGACGCGGCCCAGGGGCACGGTTACCCGGTCAGCGTCTGCGAGGACCTGCGGGAGGCCTACGAACTGGCCCTTAAGATGGCTGGAGCCGATGGACTGGTGGTCATCTTTGGCTCTCTCTTCCTCGCATCCGACCTGCGCAGAATCATTCTCGGCAAGGGCAAGGACTGCTGATTGCCGGAGCCTGCCACACAACCGGGCGAGTTGTGGAAATAAACGAGCCCCCCTTCTCAAAAAGCGGCTCTTCCGATCAGGAAGCAGCCGCTTTTTTGCAGCAACAGCAAAAGAGGAGAGAAAACTGTGTTTGACGACAGAGTATGAGAAACAGAAAGAGGTAGAAAGCGCTCGCCGCGTTATCTCTTGGTGTTTTGCGGCGCGGTGGAGAGCCGCCCCTTTCTCTGACCAAAAAAGTTTGTGGACACTCTGCTTCACCTACAGATGATGCAGAGGGAGAAGGCGATTGAGTTCGTATCCAAGCCAGTAAACCGGAGCTCATCCCTCTCATCTTCTTCGTTTGCACAACGGCTTTAATCCCTTAAAAGCTTATTGCGAACTCCCGTCTGTTGCGGATCTGCGAAAACCATAGAAATTTCCGCTGAATCCGTCTCGGTTGCTAGAAAATGACAAATATTTCAATCCCAATGCCTTATCATATGGATAAGGCTTTTTTTATTTCAAGACGAAAGGACTGAAGAAGCGAATGAATGTCAAAACAGACCTCAAGGACGGCGTGCTGACGGCGTATATTATGGGCGAGATCGACCACCACACCGCCAAGGACATCCGCGAGGAAATCGACCACGTTGCCGAGAGCGCTCTGCCGACGCTGCTCATACTCGATTTCACCGATGTGACGTTTATGGATTCGAGCGGAATTGGGCTTGTCATGGGCCGTTACAAGCTGATGAAGGAAATCGGCGGGGAGACGAGGGTCACCAACCCATCCCCCCACATCAACAAGGTGATGCGGCTTGCAGGGCTGGACAGGCTCGCCGTCATCGGGAAGTCCAACAGCAAAGGAGGAAAACACAATGATTGAAAATGAGATGAAACTGACCATTCCCAGCCGCTCTGCCAACGAGAGCTTTGCGCGGGTGGCGGTCACCGCTTTTTTTGCCCAGCTTGACCCGACGATCGATGAGATTGCGGACATCAAGACCGCGGTTTCCGAAGCGGTGACCAACTGCATTGTGCACGCATACAAAGAGACGATTGGGAAAATACATATCACCGCCCAGATCCACGAGGACCATCGGGTGGTTGTCCGTATCCGGGACACCGGCTGCGGGATCCCGGACATCGACCAGGCGATGGAGCCACTCTACACCACCTGTGACAACGGGGAACGCGCAGGGCTCGGCTTTGCGGTGATGCAGTCGTTTATGGATAAAGTGAAGGTGTATTCCCGGGAGGGGCGGGGCACAACCGTCGTCCTGACCAAAAAATTGATCTCCCGCGACAGTCATGATTAAATCCAAACAGGACCGCGATTCCTTTGTCAAGCAAAATCTCGGCCTGGTCCACTCTTGCGCCCACCGTTTCACTGGAAAGGGGATCGAATACGACGACCTTTTTTCCGCCGGGTGCATGGGGCTGGTCAAGGCGACCGATGCGTTTGACGAGGATCGCGGGGTGAAATTCTCGACCTATGCCGTCCCGGTCATCCTCGGGGAAATCCGGAGGCTGTTCCGGGACGGAGGGTCGGTCAAGGTGAGCCGGAGCTTAAAGGAGCTTTCGATGCGGGCGACAAAGGAGCGGGAGAGATTTATGCTCAAAACCGGCCGGGAGCCCACCGTCTCCGAGCTCGCCGACCTGCTCGAGGTGACGCCCGAGCAGGCGATCGAAGCGCTCGAGGTGAGCGTTCCCCCCATGTCGCTCACAACGGACGACGAGGAGGGCGGGGGACAGCTCGACATCCGGGTGGATTCCCCGGATGAGCAGCTCACCGACAGCATTTCGATCAAAGAGGTTGTCAACTCCCTCGACGAACCTGACCGCAAGCTCATCCTCTTGCGCTATTTCCAGTACAAAACCCAGATGGAGACGGCAAAGGAGCTCGGGATGACCCAAGTACAGGTGTCGCGGCGGGAGAAAAAAATCCTTGGATTTCTACGGGAAAAACTTGAATAGCCAGGCAAAAGCCCGGCAGGCCAATTCGGCCTGCCGGGCTTTTGCTGTGGATGGAACGCTTAAAATGAAAAAGCTCAGGGTGAAAGGGCGCTCTGAATGCGGCAGGGCTCCCAAAATACATACGGGCCATGGGGAAGGGGAACAAAATGGGGTCTGGTTGTTCAATCGCGGAGAGCGGATGGGTGTTTGCTGCAACAGCGGTGGCAACCGGGGTGCCTGTCGCAAGATCCTGGCGAAGTAAAACCACTTGGTTCTGCTGTCCGTTTGAATGGGGTTATTTTTTCAGTCCTGTACAACAACTGCGCACAGGATTGAGGAATTTTGCAGCGACGGGCCTTTCAGCAGTGGAAGCGACGAGATACCCCTTTCGCCCGCTGCGATGTGAAAAGGGAATCTTCGGGTGTTGAAAACTTTTTTATGACGCAAAATTCCCCTTTTTCTATCAAGATCAGGAATAATCTGGATAAAAGCCCAGAGATTCGGCCTTTTTGGAAGATTTTATAGATTATGAGCACAATCTTAATTTTCCTTTATGTATTGCAATTTGAAGCCATATCCGATATAATATTAAACAAAGTGGTGAAAAGTGGGTTGCAGTGGAGAAAATGTTGAGAAAGTGAGGCGGTTTAATGCTCATCGGCGAATACAGCCATACCGTTGACACCAAGGGCCGCATCAACTTTCCCTCCAAGCTGCGCGACGATTTGGGCGACAGCTTTATCGTCACCCGCGGGCTCGACAACTGCCTCTACGTCTATTCCATGGAGGAGTGGCTCGAGCTGGAAAAATCGATTAAGCAGCTTCCCCGCGCCAAGCGGCGGGATCTCGAACACTTCTTCTTTGCAGGGGCGAGCGAGGTGCAGCCGGACAAGCAGGGAAGAATTGGAATTGTGCCTAAGCTGCGGGAGTACGCCGGGATTGACAAAAACGTCGTAGTTGTCGGCGCGTCCGACCATGTGGAGATCTGGGACAGTGCGGCGTGGGAGTCGGTGTCCTCCAGCATTTCCGCCGAAGCGATTGCCGACACGATGGACGAGCTCGGATTTTAAAGCGAAAGGAGGCGGCCCAATGGAATTTCAGCACACATCCGTCCTGCTCGAGGAGTGCCTTGAGGGACTCAACATCCGCCCGGATGGGATTTACGTCGACGGGACGACAGGCGGCGCGGGGCATTCCAGAGAAATTGCAAAGCGCCTTACCACCGGCCGACTCTACTCGTTCGACCGCGACCCCGATGCGATTGCCGTCGCCTCGGAGCGCCTGGCGCAGTACCCCTGCTCCGAGCTTGTGCACGCCAATTTCAGCACCATGGACGCCGAGCTCGCCAAACGGGGCGTGAACCAAGTCGACGGCGTGCTGCTCGACCTGGGCGTCTCTTCCTTTCAGCTCGACACTGCAGAGCGCGGTTTTTCCTACCTCAATGACGGAATCCTCGACATGCGCATGAGCAAATCCGGCCTGAGCGCCCGGGAGATGGTCAACACCTATCCGGCCGAGGAGCTCGCCCGGATCATCCGGGACTACGGCGAAGAAAAATACTACTACAGCATTGCAAAAAACATCGTCAGACAGCGGGAGGTTCAGCCGATTGAAACGACCCGCCAGCTTTCTGAAATCGTCAATTCATCCATGCCGGCAAAAGCAAGACGTGAAAAAAACCCGAGCAAGCGAACCTTTCAGGCGATCCGCATCGCTGTCAACGAGGAACTCGACAGCCTGAGCCAGGGGCTTGAGAACGCCTTTTCGGTGCTTTCGAGCGGAGGGCGGCTGGTGGTCATCACCTTCCACTCCCTTGAAGACCGGATTGTCAAACAGTTTAACGCCAAGATGTGTCAGGGGTGTATCTGTCCCCCTGACTTTCCAATCTGTGTGTGCAACAACAGGCCAAAGGCAAGGCTCGTCAACAAAAAGCCGATCCTGCCCTCTGAGCAGGAGCTTGCTCACAACCGCCGCAGCCAGAGTGCAAAGCTGCGCATTTTAGAGAAGTATTAGAACAATTTTAGTCAATAGAATTCAACAAAGGGAGCGTGGTCAGAGGCCTGTAGCACGGCGGAGGACACAGGCGGGTTGACGCCCGCTGAGGACGATACCGCAGCCGCAAGCCTTCCGGATCGCAGAACTGCTGAAACTATTTGCTCAAATTGCTCTGAAGAACAGGAGGATCAAAGAGATGGCCTATCGAAGCAACCTCGCCTATGAGACCAGCCCCCGCCGGGTCCCGTTGCCCGAACAAAAGCCGGAGATCCGCCGGGTTCCCAAAAAATCCGGCTACATCAAACCATACAAAGCAATTCTGCTCATCGTAATCGCAGTGGCCATTACGGCCTCGATGATCTACAGCCGGGCACAGCTCAACGTCCTCAACGACCAGAACAACAAGCTGACTACCGAGTACCAGACGCAAAAGAGCGAAAACGTCCGCCTCAGCGCAGAGCTTGACTCGATCATGTCGTTTACCAACGTCGAGCAGTTCGCTGAAAAACAGCTCGGCTTGCGCAAGATGGACCAGAATCAGGTGGAGTACATCAGCGTCCCGCGTGGGAATACCATTGAAATTCCCGAGCACAAGGAGCCGACGTTCTTTGAGAAGATAAAAACTGCCTTTACAAATTTTGTGGAATACCTGGCAGGCTGATCCAATATTTATTAATTGAGAATACAACGGGGTTGAGAACATAATTCTTAACCCTTTATTCTATATCTGATATGGGAGGCATGGTAGATGGCGATCAACCCGACGCGGAAGATGAAATTCAAGCTCAACATTGTCGTTTTGGGGCTTCTCACCCTTGTTTTTACGATATTAATGGGCAGAATACTTTATATCTCCTGCTTTGCGCAGGTGGGCGGGGTGAAGTACGGCGTCAAAGCGTACAACCAGCAGCTCGGCGCTGACACGATCAACGCCAACCGCGGCACGATTTACGACCGCAACATGAACGCGCTGGCGCGCAGCGCGACGGTGTGGACAGTGTCGGTTGCACCCAACCAGATTGACAGCGATGAGAAGCGTGAAAAAATCGCATCCGGGCTTGCGGACATCCTCGGCATGGACAAGGAAGAGATCCTTGCCAAGACACAGAAGAAAAACAAGTATGAAATTGTCAAGAAAAAGGTGGAAAAGCCCGAGGCGGACAAAATCACCGAATTTGTCAAGGAAAACAAACTCTCCGGCGTTCACATGGTGGAGGACAGCCGCCGCTACTACCCGCTCGGCAACACCGCCTCCCACGTCATCGGCTTCACCGGTTCGGATAACCAAGGGCTTGCGGGGGTGGAGATCAAATACAACGATGTGCTCAGCGGCACGCCGGGCAAGGTTGTCATCTCGCAGAACGCCCTGGGCACCAACATGCCGTTTGAATACGAGTACTACTATCCAGCACAGGACGGCAACTCCCTCGTGCTCACTTTGGACCAGACGCTGCAGCACTATGTGGACAAAGCGCTCAAAGAGGCGGTGGATACCCACGCGCCGGGCAACCGGACCTGTGCCATCATGATGGATGTCAACAACGGAGAGATCGTCGCGATGTCCACCCAGCCTGACTTTGACCTCAACGACCCGTTTACCATCACCGATCCCAATCTGCTCGCCACCCTCGAGGGCAAGGAGGGGGATGAGCTCAAGGAGGCAAAATCCACCGCTCAGAGCAGGATGTGGACCAACAAGGCGATCTCCGAAACCTACGAACCGGGCTCGGTGTTCAAGGTCGTCACCTCCTCGGCAGCGCTTGAGGAAAAGACGATGACGCTGGAAAACACCTTTGATTGCTCCGGTTCAGTCCAGGTCGCCCCCGGCACCACAATGAAATGCTGGAAAGCGGGCGGGCACGGGCACGAGAGTTTTGTCGACGCGGTCGTCAACTCCTGCAACCCGGCGTTTATCAAGATCGGCGCATCGCTTGGGCCCGATCTGTTTTACCAGTATTTCACCCAGTACGGTATGACCGAAAAGACCGGGATCGACCTGCCGGGTGAATCCAAATCCCTTTACGTTGCCAAGAAAGACCTGGGGGTTGTCTCCCTCGCGAGTGAATCGTTTGGCCAGAGTATGAGCATCACCCCGATGCAGATGCTCACCGCGTTCTGCGCCACCGTCAACGGCGGATACCTCGTCACTCCCCATGTCGTCAAGCAGGTCATCGATAACGACGGCAACATCGTGCAGTCCTACGACGGAAAAGTGCGGCGTCAGGCGATTTCGGAGGAGACCTCCGAGACGATGCGCTACATCCTCGAGCAGGTTGTCTCAGCCAACGGTGGAAGCAACGCATCGGTCCCCGGCTACCGCATCGCGGGCAAATCGGGTACTGCGCAGAAGCTTGCTCGCCGTCAGGAGCTCGGCAAAGACGTCTACGTCTCCTCGTTTGCAGGGGCGGTCCCAGCGGATAATCCGCAGTACGCCCTGCTCGTCATGGTCGACGAGCCGACCTCGGGCGCCTACTACGGCGGCGCAGTCGCATCTCCGATTTTTGCCGAGATCATGACCGACGCGATCCCCTATTTTGGGATTTCTCCCGAGTACACCGAGGAGGAGCTCGAACACCTTGCGGTTTCGGTTCCCTATCTCGAGTCGTTTACAGTGGAGGAGGCGAAGGCAAAGCTCTCCGACGCGGGCCTTGCAGCGCCCGAGATCATCGGCAGCGGTGATACCGTGATCCGGCAGGTGCCGGCCGCGGGGTCGAATGTCTCCAAAGACGCATCCGTCCTGCTCTACACCGACGATACCGATCCAAACGCGTCGATGGTCACGGTGCCGGACGTCACCAATCTGACCCAGGAACAGGCGCGTATCCGCCTCACCAATGCGGGGCTCAACATCTCCTACAGCAACACCGCCGTACAAAATACAAAGGCGATGTCGACCTCCCAGTCCCCGGCAGCCGGGGAGAGTGTGCCGCGGGGCACTGTCGTCACCGTCGAATTCCTAACCAACGATGAAACAGGCTGATGCCAGGAGGATTTTGAATGAAGCTAAGTGAACTGCTCAAGGATATTGAATACACCGGGACCTATGTGGACTGCGACATCACCGATGTGAGCTGCGATTCTCGCAAGCTGACGCCCAACAGCGTATTTGCCTGCATCAAGGGGGTGCAGTCGGATGGCCATGATTTCGCCCAAGCAGCGCTTGCGAAAGGGGTGCCCTGCATCCTCTGTGAACGCGACCTGGGACTGAACAACCAGCTTCTCGTCCAGGACACCCACTTTGCGTTTGCCAAGATGTGCGCCAATTTTTACGGAAATCCCGCCAAAAAGCTCAAACTCGTCGGGGTGACCGGCACCAACGGAAAAACCACCGTCACCAGCATCATCAAACGGGTGCTTGCGGGACTCGGCTGCAAGGTCGGCCTCATCGGCACCATTCAGAACGAAATCGGGGATCAGGTCATTCCCACCACCAAGACTACCCCCGACGCGGGAGAATTCCAAAAAATCCTCTCGGATATGGTTGAGGCTGGCTGTGAGTATGTTATAATAGAAGTGTCGTCCCATGCGCTCGACCAATGCCGCCTGGCTGACAGCCACTTTGAAGTGGCTGCGTTCACCAATCTGACGCAGGACCATCTCGATTACCACAAGGACATGGAGGACTACTTTCAGGCAAAAGCAAAGCTGTTTCACATGTGCGACAAAGGGGTGATCTGCATTGACGACAGCTATGGACGCCGCCTCGCGCTTGAGGCGCATTGCAGCCTGCGCACCTTTTCAGCGGAGGACGCCTCTGCCAGCTGCTTTGCGCGCAACATCGAAATGGATATCACCGGCGTGCGGTTTGAGATGGTCACCGGTGCGGTGATCAGCCGAATGCAGTTTGGCACACCGGGGCTGTTTTCGGTGCGCAACGCGCTCTGCGCCGCGCTTGTCTGTCTGGATCTCGGCATTTCGCTCGACAGTGTTGTGGGTGGCATCAATGCCTGCGGGCACATCAAGGGGCGCAGTGAAATCATCCCGACTGGCCGCGACTTCACCGTGCTCTGCGATTACGCCCACACCCCTGACGGATTGGTCAACATCCTTTCCTCGATCAACGAGTACAAGGGGAAGGGAAGGGCAGTGGCGGTCTTTGGCTGTGGCGGTGACCGCGACCGCAAAAAACGCCCTATCATGGGGGAGGTGGTCGCGCGCAACGCCGACCTGCTCATCGTCACCTCGGATAATCCCCGCACAGAGGATCCCGACGCGATTATTGATGAGATCGTCGCCGGCATTGAGCCGACAGGTACTCCCTTCCTCCGGATCACCAACCGCAGAGAGGCCATCCATTACGCAGTGCAGCACGCCCAGCCGGGCGACATCATCCTGCTCGCCGGCAAGGGACATGAGGACTATCAGGTGCTCGGCACCCAAAAGGTGCACTTCGATGAACGGGAAGTCGTCGCCGAAGCGCTCGCCACACTGGAATGAATCCGGCGGCAGGGTGAAAGCCGTGCCGTTCATCGCTAGTTGATCTTGCGAAAATGGTTTCAGGTTTACCGCTTCTGCGGCTCTACTCACTTTTGGAATGAGCGTTTTCTTTTGTGTAAACATCCAGTATCAAGTACTGAATGATGCAACCGGTTGAGTATTTGAACTGCAAGACGGAAAACAGGGCAACCTTTGGTCAGAGCGGAGGCTTTGAAATCTTATTGGAACATATTAGGAGAGGGTAATTTGGAAGCATTGACATTGATACAGGTCGCGCAGGCGGTGCGCGGAGAGCTGCGAAATCCAGCAGACCTTACAGTGAACGCCGTAGTGATCGACAACCGTCTGGTCACCACAGGATGCCTGTTTGTGGCGATTCGGGGCGAGCGGTTCGACGGCCACGACTTTATTCCGTCCGCGTTTGAATCAGGGGCGGCGGCTGCGGTTTCCGACCGAGAGATTGAGACAGACAGACCGTATATTCTAGTCAAAGACACCCGGGAGGCGCTGCTCGACCTCGCGCGTTGCTATCGCCGGGCATTCGACGGACTGGTGGTCGGTGTAACGGGCAGCGTCGGCAAGACGACCACCAAAGAGATGATCGCCGCTGTCCTGAGCGCGGGGTATAAGACGCTGAAAACGCAGGGCAACCTCAACAATGCGATCGGACTGCCCCGCACCATCTTTGAACTCGATTCTACTTATGAAGCCGCTGTCATCGAAATGGGGATGTCGGCTCTCGGCGAGATCAGCCTGCTCACCCGCACCGCCCTGCCTGACATCGGGGTGATCACCAACATCGGGGTGTCCCATCTCGAAACTCTGGGCACACGGGAGAACATCCTCAAGGCAAAACTTGAGATTCTCGAGGGCATGGCGCCCGGCGCGCCGCTGGTGATCAACGGGGACAACGATCTGCTCCAGACAGTGCAGCTTGACCGCCCGGTGCTGACCTGCGGCATTGACAACCCGGATGCCGACTACCGCGCGGTAAACATTCAGCCCCGCGGATTTGACACCGAATTTGACATTGTGTACGGTGAAAACGCTGTACATGTCCTCCTGCCCGCCATTGGGGAGCACAACGTGCTCAACGCCCTGTTCGGTTTTGCAGTCGGCAGGTTCGCAGGGATGGAGGATGCCGCAATTGCTACCGCACTTGGCACCTATACCCCTTCCGGCATGCGGCAGAACACCCGCACCGTAAACGGCGTGATGCTGATCGAGGACTGTTACAATGCGAGCCCTGATTCGATGCGGGCAGCGCTCACCACTCTTCAGCAGCTCAGCTGCGCGGGAAGGAAAATCGCTGTGCTCGGCGACATGCTCGAGCTCGGTCCCGTCTCCCAACAGGCGCACGCCGAAGCGGGGGAGCTCGCGCAGAAGTGTGGAGTTGACGCGCTGTTCTGCTTTGGGGCGCTTTCGCGGGAGACTGCGAAACACGGCGAAGGAATTCCGCATGTGGAGTGGTTCGACGACAAGCAGAGCCTCGCGCAGAGCCTGAGCGGCTTTGTACAGCCCGGGGATGCGGTGATCTTCAAAGCGAGCCGCGGCATGAAGCTTGAAGAGGTCATCCACGCAGTGTTTGACAAGTGATACAGAGAGGAATGTATGAAATTATGACATGGACAGCAGGGGTAGTCACCCTCGTCGTCGCGTTTGTCCTGACAGCGGCGCTCGGCAAAGTGATGATTCCGTTTTTAAAACGCCTGAAATTTGGGCAGACTATCAAAGAGATCGGTCCGACCTGGCACCAGAAAAAACAGGGGACTCCCACCATGGGCGGCATCATGTTCGCCATTGGCGCTGCGGTCGCAGTGCTTGTGGGATATGTGATGCTCAGTGTGAACAGCGATTCCCAGTATTCCCAGGTGAGCGTGGTCAACAACGTCCGGCTGTGGGCGGGGCTTGCGCTCGCGTTTGAATTCGGTCTCGTCGGTTTTATCGATGACTACATTAAGGTGGTCAAAAAACGCAACCTCGGCCTGACCGCCATGCAAAAGACGGTGCTCCAGCTCGTCATCTGCATCGGTTATGTCGCGACCCTCTATCTCTCAGGGGCGAGTTCGACCATCATTATCTTCCCGTTTTTGGGCCAGCTTGATTTTGGTCTGCTTTACTACCCGCTCGTCGTACTCGGCATCTATTTCATCGTCAACGCGGTCAACCTGACCGACGGGATCGACGGACTAGCTTCGTCGGTCACCACGGTGTACGGCATTATTTTCATGGTGATCACCACCATCCTCGGCGCAGGCCATATGCACATTCTCGCCGCCGCCCTCACAGGGGGCTGCCTCGGCTTCCTGGTGTGGAACTTTTATCCCGCCAAGGTCTTTATGGGGGACACCGGTTCGATGTTTCTCGGCGGCGCGGTTGTGGCGCTTGCGTTTGGCATTGACATGCCGATGCTCATCCTGCTCGCCGGCATCATCTACATTGTAGAGGCGCTCTCGGTTGTTCTGCAGGTAATCAGCTTTAAGACCACCGGAAAGCGCATTTTCAAAATGAGTCCGATTCATCACCACTTTGAGATGAGCGGCTGGAGCGAGATCAAAATTGTCACTGTATTCTCCCTGGTTACCGCGCTTTTCGGCGTCCTTGCGGTCTTCTCGGTACTCAGGATGTAACACACTCTCCGCCCTGAACCAGCGGAACTCTACCAATTCCAACAAGGGGGGATCGTATTGGCGGTAAAAAAACGCGTGCTGCCCGGCCGGGAGAAGCAGGGGAAAATGGACCTTGTCTTTTTCATCCTTGTGCTCGTGCTTCTGGCCTTTGGGCTGATCATGCTCTTTTCAGCGAGCTACGCCAACGCCTACTATTACAAGGGAAACAGTTTCCAATACATTGGAAGGCAGGCCGTATTTGCGGTCATCGGGGTGATCGCCATGCTGGTGATCTCCCGCATCGACTATCATTTTTGGCGCAAATTTGCGCCCTGGATTTTTTTGGTGGCCCTGCTTCTCATGATCGCTGTTCTCTTTACCAAAGGGGATGAAAACGGGATCAAGCGCTGGTTTTACATCGGCCCGTTTCAGTTTCAGCCCTCCGAAATTATGAAGTTTGCGATCATCCTCCTCTTTTCCGCGATGATCTCAACCAATTACAAAAAGATGAGTACCTTTAAAAACGGAGTGCTTCCCTACATCCTCATTCTCGGTGTCGTCTCCTTCCTGATGTATAAGGAGCCCCATCTTTCGGGCACCATCCTCATCCTTGGCATCGGCGCAGTGCTCATGTTTGTGGGCGGGACCAAGCCGCGTTGGTTCATCATGCTCGGCGGGGTCATCGCGGTCTTTCTCACCTTTGCGCTCACTGTGGGCAAGGACTACATGGGCGACCGGTTCTACTACTGGCTGCACCCGTTCAGCGATCCGATGAACAAGACGCTGCAAACCGACCAGTCTCTGCTCTCAATCGGTTCGGGCGGGCTGCTCGGCCTCGGCCTCGGCAAGTCCAAGCAGAAGTACATGTACCTCCCCGAACCGCAGAACGACTTTATTTTTGCAATTGTCTGCGAAGAGCTCGGCTTTATCGGCGCGGTGCTCGTCATCCTGCTCTTTATCCTCTTTGTCTACAAGGGGTTTTCAATTGCTTCCAAATCGCCAGATAAATTCGGCATGTTGCTCTGTGTCGGCGTCGCCGCGCAGATTGGGGTGCAGGCACTGCTCAATATTGCCGTTGTCACCAATTCGATTCCCAACACCGGAATCAGCCTTCCGTTTTTCAGCTACGGCGGTACAGCGCTCACGATGCAGCTCGCGGAAATAGGGGTTATCCTCAATGTCTCCCGGCACGCGGCCATGGAAAAGACATAAACTCAGCAGCAGGAAAAGGTGGTCAAATATGAAAGTACTTTTAGCGGCGGGCGGTACCGCGGGTCACATCAACCCCGCGATCGCGATTGCTGACGCCATCAAGGCGCATCAGCCGGATGCTGAAATCCTCTTTGCAGGCACGCCCAACGGAATGGAGGCAAAACTCGTCCCAAAAGCGGGCTATGCCTTCCGTCCCATCAAGGTGCGGGGATTCCAGCGCAAGCTCACCCCGCAAAATATCATCAAAAACATCGAGGCAGTCAAATGCCTTGTCACCTCCAATTTTGTGGCGGATAAGATCCTCAAGGACTTTCAGCCCGACCTGGTCATTGGCACCGGCGGCTATGCGAGCGGGCCGGTTGTCCAAAAGGCGGCAAAGCGGGGGATCAAAACCGCAATCCACGAGCAGAACGCCTATCCAGGCATCACCAACAAGATGCTTTCCAAACAGGTGGATTTGGTGATGCTCGCGGTGGAGGAAGCGAAAAAGATGTTCCCCCAAAATGCAAAGATCGTCGTCACCGGCAACCCCATCCGCAGCTCCATCCTCAAAAAGTCGAAGGAGGAGGCGCGCCGGGAGCTTGGGATGGACGATGAACTCTGCATCCTCTCCTTTGGCGGAAGCTTGGGTGCGGTCAAAGTCAATGAGATTGCCGCAGACCTCATCCAGTGGCACTACAAAAAAGGCAATGTCAACCACATTCACGCCTGTGGGCGGCTCGGGAAGGATCTGTTCCCCCAGATGCTCAAGGAGCGTGGCGTCGACCTCACCGGATGTCCCCGCATCGATGTGCGGGAGTACATCCACGACATGGACACCTGCCTCGCGGCAGCCGACCTCGTCGTCTGCCGCGCGGGTGCGATTACCCTCAGCGAACTCGAGGCGACGGGAAAGGCTTCCATCCTCATCCCATCCCCTCACGTTGCGGAGAACCACCAGTACCACAACGCAATGGTGCTGCAAAACCACAACGCAGCCATTGTGATTGAGGAAAAGAACTACAGCAAGCAAAAGCTGATTGCCACGGTGAATTCGCTCTACACCGACCGGAAGCGACTCCTCACCCTGAGTGAAAATGCCAAAAGCCTTGCGATTCTCGACACCGCGCAGCGGATCTACACCGCGCTGATGAACATCCTCTGACGCACCAATTCGACTCTGCAAACATAGAATACCCTGTGAAGGTAGTGCGAGCTATCTTTGATTTGTTTAGGGGGTGTTTGCATGGGAAAGTTAATGATCGACGGGGGAGTTCCTCTCTCGGGCGAAATCAGCGTCCACGGCGCCAAAAACAGCTCTTTGCCCCTGCTTGCAGCCACGTTGATCAGCGCAGGCAGGAGTGTTTTACATAACTGCCCCCAGCTCAGCGATGTCGACACGGCGTGCAGGATTCTGGAGCATCTCGGGTGTTCCGTTCAACGAGAAGGGGATACGGTGACAGTCGACTCTTCCGAAATGAGCTGTTCTGAGATCCCCGAGTCTCTGATGAGCGAAATGCGCTCCTCCATCGTGTTTCTCGGCGCGATCGCTGCGCGGCTCGGAACGGCGCGGGTGTGTTTCCCCGGCGGATGTGAGCTAGGACCCCGTCCGATCGACCTGCATTTGTCCGCGTTACAGCAGCTCGGACTCGAGATTCAGGATGACCACGGGTACCTCGATTGCACCGTGCATGGCAGGCTCAAAGGGGCGAAAATTTCCCTCTCCTTCCCCAGCGTGGGTGCGACGGAGAACATTCTGCTCGCAGCTTGTACGGCAGAGGGGGAGACGGTGATCAACAACGCCGCAAGTGAGCCTGAAATTGTCGATTTGGCGAATTTTTTAAACTCCTGCGGCGCGGACATTCGCGGCGCTGGAGAGCAGTCGATCCTCATCCGAGGTGTTGACGAGCTGCACAGCGCAGAGCACTGGGTAATCCCCGACCGGATTGTCGCGGCGACCTATCTGAGCTGCGCGGCGGCAACCGGAGGAGAGCTGTTCGTCCGAAACTGCTGCCCAGAACATCTTGACAGCGTTTTTCCAGTGCTCGAAGAGATGGGCTGCAAACTCATCGTCGGCCGGGACAGCATTTACATCCGGGCAAAATCCCGTTTGAACCCGGTCAAAATGGTGCGGACTATGCCGTATCCCGGCTTTCCCACCGACGCCCAGCCGCCGATTTTTACCCTTGCTGCCATCGCAAATGGCACGAGCGTGTTTGTCGAAAACATTTTTGAAAATCGTTTCAAACATGTGAGCGAGCTGCTCAAAATGGGGGCGAACATCAAGGTGGAAGGCAAAGTGGCTGTGATCCAAGGGGTGCCTGTGCTTTCGGGCGCCAATGTGCGGGCGTATGACCTGCGCGCCGGTGCGGCAATGGTTGTGGCAGGGCTTGCGGCGCACGGACGCACCACGATCTCGGATATCCAGCACATCGACCGCGGATATGAACGGATCGACCGCGACCTCCAGCAGATTGGGGCGCGGATCAGCCGATAGGAAGCAGGGCGGGGGCCTTCAACAGCCGTTTGAATCCCTCCGCCACAGTACAGATGGAGCGATGATATGAACAATCAGGATGAGCGCAATGCGGTGCGCAAAAAGACAGGGCTCAAGCGAAGGCGCAGGAGGAAGAGAAAATATCTGTTTTATTATATTCTGCTCTTCCTCGTCGTCGTCGTGGGCGGTGTAACACTTTCGATGACAGTGTTTTTCAACGCCGCAAAGTTTGAAATCCCCAACACCGGGGTGTATACAGCGGAGGAAATCCTCGCGCAGAGCGGGGTCCAAAAAGGGGACAACCTGATCCGCTTGGACCCAAAATCTGTCGAAAAAAGGATTCGAGAGTCGCTGGTCTACTGTGATGAGGTGACGGTACAGAAAAAGCTACCCTCCACCCTTATCATTGATTTTACCCCCGCGCAAGCGACCTACAACTATCTCATCGACGGCAAATACGCCTATGTGAGCAAGGGCGGGCGGGTACTTGAAACGAATCAAGATACACCTGCCGAAGGCGGCATGGTCGTTGTGGGCATCGACATCGGCCAGATCCGACAGGGCGAGTGGATTCACACTGCGGATGAGGAGCGGATGAAGCTGCTGGACAAGCTTCAGACCGAGCTTTCCAGCGCAGGTTTCACCGATATCACCCAAATTGACCTGACCGACACCGCAAATCTTAAAATCCGCTATGAGGACCGCATCACCATCGAGATTCAGGACGCATCCGAGTCATCCTATATCATCAATGCAGCCAAGTCCATCCTGACCAACAATATCAGCTCTGGAAGCAAGGGGAAGATTTTCTATGTTGAGAGCACAAAGAGCATCCACTTCCTTCCAGATTCCGACGGATAACGGGAAAGTAATTACCAGGTTGTGAAAATCGTTCCAGAATTTGTTTAACATTTTATAAAAATTAAAAAGTGCAGTTGAATTTTTCTTGAAAATCTGGTAGTATTATTTTATTAGAATGTAAATTAGAGTTTCATATAGAGAAGTAGTTTTAGGGAGGAACGTTCAGTGGACATCATCAGACTGGAACACGAGCCGGAAAAGGCGGTCAATATAAAGGTTGCCGGCATTGGCGGCGGCGGTGGGAACGCGATCAATCGGATGGTTGACGCGGGCTTACAGGGAATGGAATTTATCGCAGTGAATACGGACAACCAGGTGTTGTACCGTTCCAAGGCGAGCCATAAAATTGAAATTGGCACCAAGTCCACCAAGGGACGCGGCGCGGGCGGAGATCCCGAAAAGGGAGAGCGCGCAGCAGAGGAGAGCCGGGAGGAAATCTCAGCCGCCCTCAAAGGCACGCAGATGCTCTTCATCACCGCCGGCATGGGCGGCGGCACCGGAACGGGCGCAGCGCCTGTTGTCGCGGAGATCGCGCGGGAGATGGGTATCCTCACCGTTGGCGTTGTCACCAAGCCGTTTCTCTTTGAAGGAGCGCGCAGGATGAAGCAGGCCGAGGCGGGTATTGCCCAGCTTCGCCAGAACGTCGACTCGCTCGTCGTTGTCCCGAATGAGCGCCTGAAACTGCTCGCCAATCAGAAAATCACTCTGGCAACCGCATTTGAGGCGGCGGACAATGTGCTCAAGCAGGGCGTGCAGAGTATCTCTGAGCTCATCAACACCCCCGGCTTCATCAACCTCGATTTTGCGGACGTCAGCGCGATTATGCGCGACGCGGGTTACGCGCACATGGGCGTCGGTTACGGCGAGGGCAAGGACAAGGCGACCGCAGCTGCGGAAATGGCGATTTCAAGCCCGCTGCTCGAGACCTCGATCGAGGGTGCAAAGGGCCTGATCATCAACGTCACCGCATCTCCGTCGATCGAGTTCGACGAGGTAGACGCCGCGTCCAATCGCATCAGCGAAGCGGTTGACCCCGATGCGAGCATCATCTTCGGCGTTGCCTTTGACGAGAGCCTGGAGGATGAAATCAAAGTCACTGTTATCGCCACCGGCTTTGACACCGATTTTAAGGATAAAATTGAGAAAAAGACCATTTCGGACATCACCGGAGTGGACCTCAAGCAGGAGCCGGAAAAGGAAGCAGCACCTCAGAAGGCTGAGGAAGACATCTTCAGCAGTGCGGAGGAAGACTTCGACAAGATCATGGCAATCTTCAAAAATAGAAAATAAAAAAGTACGGCGGCAGGGTGCTTCTCTGGCCGCCTTCTTTTGATACGACCAAACCACGGGACAATCGCACTGTTTACAACGAGAGACGGTACATTTTCCAGTGGTTTTCTTGTGTCGGCCATCGGTTGTGTCAGCGGTTCTTACCCTGAGCATCCAACAGCAGATAAGAAAAAGGACTTGCCCCAGCAGTAGACAGAAAAGCTTGCTGGAATTACCAACTGACTTCGATTGTAAAGTAACGGCTTTTTCTCTTTGTGGACGATTGACCCAGTGATTGAAATCAAACGGTGTGAAGTAAGTCATTCGGCGGTGTCAGGGGTTTCGTACTGGTCATGGGGGGTGATTCGAAATCTACGCAAGCTGTCTGAAGGCTTCATTTTGGTAGAGACATTGAGCGAATCGCTCTCTTTTGTGTACGCCACTGTAACGACTGGCTATAAAAAAGCATCCCTTCCGTCCTCGGGCAGGACAGAAGGGATGCTTTTTATAGCCACGAAAAAGATGAAATCTTCATTGCTTTCCGATCAGCTTTTCGAAATCAATTCTCTGCTGGCAGAGATGCAAGCGAACTGGTTTCAACTGGTTACTTGAGCTGGAAGCGGAGAATCCTCGTTGCATTGATGACCGAGAGAATCGAGACGCCGACGTCGGCAAAGACGGCGAGCCACATCGGTGCAAATCCCGTCGCTGCAAGAACAAGCACAGCGGCTTTGACAATCAGCGCAAAGGCGATGTTGAACCGGATGACCCGCATGCTGCGCGCAGAGAGGGAAACCGCGTCTGCGAGCTTGGAGGGACGGTCCACAGTGAGCACTACATCCGAGGCTTCAATTGCCGCGTCGGTGCCGAGTCCCATTGCTACACCGCAGTCAGACGCTGCGAGAACCGGAGCATCGTTGATGCCGTCCCCAACAAAGATGGTCCTTCCGCTCTCTTTGCGGATCTGTTCCATGAGGGAGACTTTGTTTTCGGGCAGAAGACCTGCGTGGTATTCGGTAATGCCGCACTGCTCCGCTGCCTTGGCGGCGGATTGCTCGTTGTCGCCGGTGAGCATGACAACCCGTTTGACCCCGAGTTCCTTCAAACGGCGGACTGCCTCAGTGGAATCCGGTTTTACGGTGTCTGCGAGCTGAAGCATCCCTTCGAGTTTTCCATCCACTGCGATGAAGATCGAGGCTTTGTGCCCTTTCGTCTCAACGCCATAGCGGTCCATCAGGGGCTGCCGGCCACAGAGAATCTGCCTGTCGTTTACTCTGGCAACAACGCCCTGACCGGCAATCTCGTTTGGATCAGCAGCGGGCAGCAATTCCCCTGTGTTGGCTGCGAGCACTGCCTGAGCAGCGGGATGAGAGGAATACTGTTCCGCTGAGGCGGCGAGCTGTAGCAGTTCTTGCTGTGAAAGGCTTCCGGTGGAAACAATTTCGGTTACAGAGAGCTTGCCACTGGTCAGCGTGCCGGTCTTGTCAAAGACAACCGCATCGGGGTGGCTGAGCACTTCGACGTATTTGCCCCCTTTGACGAGCACGCCGTTTTTGGATTGCGCGCCGATTCCGGCAAAGAAGCCGAGGGGAACCGAAATGACCAGTGCGCAGGGACAGGAGGCGACGAGGAAGATGAGCGCGCGGTAGAACCAGGTGGTGAACGCCCCCAATCCGAGGAGCGGGGGAATTGCCATCAGCAGGACGGCGAGCACAATGACAATCGGGGTGTAAATTGCGGCGAACCGGGTGATCAGCTTTTCCGCATGGCCTTTGCGCGCTGCGGAAGACTCCACCATGTCGATGATGCGGGAGGCGGCAGAATTAGAGAAATCGTTGGTCACTTCAACGGTAATCAACCCCTGGCCGTTCATCATCCCGGAGAGCACTTCGGTGCCGGGCTCCGCCTCAAGCGGCATGCTCTCCCCGGTGAGGGCGGAGGAGTCGAGCGAGGAGTTGCCAGTGAGGATTTTTCCGTCGAGCGGGATGCGCTCATAGGGATGAACAGAAATTACGTCCCCAATTTGAACCTGTTCGGCCGGCACAACCCGCTCGCCCCCTTCTTCGTGGTGGTGCTCGCAGCAGTCGCAGTGCTCGTGCTCCACCCCGTGGGTGTGATCGTGCTGATGCTCCTGCTCGTGCTCCTCACAGTCGCAGTGATCTTCCCCACTGATGAGGCGGGCGGTGTCGGGGCGGATTTCCGCAAGATGTTCAATGTCTCTGCGGGAGCGGTTGACCGCCTTTTCCTCAAGCATTTCTCCGAGGTGGAAGAGAATGGCGACCATCGCGGCCTCAGAGAACTCGCCAAGGCAGAACGCCGCGATGACAGCGATTGTCATCAAGGTATTTTCGTCGAGTTTAAACCGAGCCAGCGCCTTGAAGCCGCTGAGAAATACCTGGTATCCAGCGAGCAGAGCAGCGCCGCCAAAACAGATTGCACCGGCGACCTCCAAGTGAAACGCCTTTTCGGTGATCATGCCCGCCACAAATAGGAGGATCGAGGCTACCGCGGTGAAAATCGGGAGATGGAAGTTGCTTTTGGATTTTTGCTGTCCCTGCTGACTGGCGGAGATCAGCTTGACATTTCCATCAATCGAACGAATCAGCGGGGCGGCCTTTTTTTCAAATGCTGCAATGTCCTGATCGGTTTGTATGGTGAGCGATTTGCCCACAAAATCGACAGTGGCTGTGTGTACGCCCTCCATCTGTCCGACTTGGGCTTCGATTTTTGCGGCGCAATTGGCGCAGTTAAGGCCGTCGAGCGCATATTTGTATTTAACCATGCTGTTCCTCCTCTACATGACACAATCCCATTTCAAAGATTTTGCGGACATGCTCGTCGTCGAGCGAATAAAAGGAAGATTTCCCCTCACGCCGCACCCGCACGAGCTTTGCCGCGCGCAGCAGCCGGAGCTGGTGGGAAACCGCCGACTGGCCCATCCCCACGACCTCGGCGATGTCGCAGACGCAGAGTTCGTCTTCAAACAGCGCGCAGATGATGCGGATGCGTGTGGTGTCGCCGAACACCTTAAAAAATTCTGCGAGGGAAAACAGGGTATCCAGGTCGGGCATATGGCTGAGCGTGTGTTTGACATGGTCCTCATGGACAATGGTTTCCTCACATTTGTCGAGGAGCTGGTTTGAATTTGCTGACATCATTGGGCGACCCTCTTTCTATTTCAACTAACATATGAGCATGTGTTCATTTGTTAGTTTTATTATATGCGATTCAAAAGAATTTTGCAAGTGGTTTTTGAAAAAAAGTGCAAAAAAATCTCCCGGCAGATTTGCCGGGAGTCTCACTCATTCATTTGAACAAAGAGATCGTTAAACTCGCAGTTGAAAATGTTGAGCAGTTTGTCAATGGTCTCAAAGTTGATGCCGGTTGTGTTGTGCGCGATCATGTTGTTGATTACGGTATAGTTGCTGTCGAGCTGTTTCACCAGCCAGTATTTGCTTTTCTGATTCTTTTTCAAGAGCTCTTCGATATTTAAACAGACCATTGTCAACACCCAGTATAATGAACCTGATTATCGCCTAAATGGCAACCAGATTCGGCTTGATTTGTTTTTTAATACAGTCATGACAACTGAAGGAATATCTCCATGAAAGGATTCTTTACTGATTTAAGCAGATGAGCAGATCGAGAATTACCTTGCGCTTGCTTTTGGGGAGCCGCTGATATAGTTCAATCAGTTTGGCAACATCTTGTTCCCACTGGTCAGCGTCAAACTTCACGATTTGCCGTTCACTTGATAATCCCAGAATATAATCAGTCGAGGTGTGATACAACTGTGCGAACTGAATGAGCAGATCAACCGGAATGGGAACCTTCTCGATTTCATAATTGCTGATATTCTCTTGAGCGGTTCCAAGTTTTGCAGCGATTGCCTCCTGCGTGTAAGAAGATTCCTTCCTGAGTTCCTTCAATCTGTTCACAATCCCGCCTCTTTCCAATTAAATGATTATTTTATCATTATTATAGAGCAGGAGATTGCATTTTATAGTCTTGTGGTTTATAATATATAAATGATATGACTAAACAGCGAGGAATCATATATCTTTCGGTTTAAAAGGAGGGGATTTTGATGAATACGGTTTATGAAACTTTTTTAAATGAAAGAGAGTTAGCAAGAATTTTGCAAGTCGGAAAGCCGGAGCTTGTTGTCCGTCAGCTACTCGATTCCTGCCTTTGTCTCTATCCAACGCAGGCGGGGCTGGCGATGGTTTGCGAGGATCCTTTGCAGTCCAACGATTACCAGGCGCTGGACCGGGTGGTTGTCTCAGTGTTCGACTATGTGGAGGACTTGTCCCGGCGCGCTCATATCCTCCGGTTTTTCAGCGCTGCCGCGCGCCGGTACCGCGCAAGCCTCGACACCTTCCACATCCACACCGCGCCGGATGGGAGCGACCGGGAGGTCCCGCTGGAAATCGGGGAGGAAAAAGCCCGCCTGCTGCAAGGGTTTCTCACCGATCCCGCGTTCCAAGGGATTGAACCCGCCTGTTTCCTTCGGGACATCGTCCATCGGCATCTGGGGTTGCTCCCAGATTTCCTGCCCGAGGAGTTGCTCGACGGCGCGCCCCGCCTGCTGCTGGACGTGTTCCGGGAATTTCTCTCCGAGAGCCTGATTCGGTTGTTTCAAGTTGTGCTTCTCCAGTTCTACACACAGCAAAGCGGGTTTTCCCTGCCGGGGAGGGAGGCCGGCGAACACATCCTTGCCCTGGGCCGTTTTTTCACCGAATTCGGCACCGCAAACTGGAAGCTTCAGCAGAGAAAAAGAGCCCGCAGCCGGAGGTGATACCCGGCTGCGGGCTCTGTTATTGCTTGCGTTGAGAACAGTTTTTGGAGCAGCCCGAGCAGTCGCCACACCCGCCGCGCTTGCGCCGTTTCCAGGCGAACCGGAGGGCAAGCAGGGCGAGCAGCAGGATTGCCCCGAGCAGGATGTAGTCGCGTATCTGCATAAAAGCCTCCTGTTTGTTTCAAAAATGGCTCTGGCGGGTTGTTGTTTGGAGAGCCGTACGGTGGGCAAGCCAAAGCGGCAAACCAGTTTCTATGACAGCACCTGTCGGGGGGATTCTAGTGAATGAACAGGCTGCCGATCTGGTACACCAGACAGCCCGCGAGCCAGGCGACGCCGGTTTGATAGACAACGACCCCGAGCGCGCCCGCCCGGCTGTTCATCTCCCGGCGCACCGCGTTGATAGCGGCGACACAGGGGGTGTAGAGCAGGGTGAACACGAGGAAGGAACAGGCGGCGAGGGGAGAGAGAATCTGAGTGAGCGCCCCGGGCAGGCCGGCGGTGTTGGTCCCGGTGAGCACCGCGAGGGTGCTGATCACCGCCTCTTTTGCGGTGAAGCCGGTGATGAGCGCGGTGGAGGCGCGCCAGTCCCCAAAGCCGAGGGGGGCGAAGATGGGCGCGATGAACCGGCCAATTGACGCGAGCATGCTGTCCGCGCTCGAGTCCACGACGTTGAGCCGAGTGTCAAACGTCTGGAAAAACCAGATGATGATGGTCGCGAGGAAGATGACGGTAAACGCGCGGGTCAAAAAGTCCTTGGCCTTGTCCCACAGCAGCAGAGCGACGCTCTTGGGACTCGGCAGCCGGTAGTTGGGCAGCTCCATGACAAACGGCACCGGCTTTCCGCGGAAAATCGTCTTTTTAAAGAGCAGTCCACTCAAGATTCCGATGAGCATCCCGAGCACATAGAGGGAGATCATCACAAGCGCCCGGTAGTGGGGGAAAAACGCCATAGTGAACATTCCGTAAATCGGCAGCTTGGCCGAACAGCTCATGAACGGGGTGAGCAGGATGGTCATCTTTTGATCCCGCTTGCTCGAGAGGGTGCGGGTGGCCATGATCGCGGGCACCGAACAGCCGAAGCCAATGAGCATCGGCACAAAGCTGCGCCCCGAAAGGCCGATTTTGCGCAGCAGCTTGTCCATGACAAACGCGACGCGGGCCATGTAGCCGCTGTCCTCAAGCAGCGAGAGGAAGAAAAAGAGCACCACAATGGTGGGGATAAACGAGAGCACCGACCCGACCCCCGCGAACACCCCGTCGATGACCAGCGAGTGCACCACCGGGTTGATGCCATAGGCGGTGAGGGCGGAGCTCACCGCGTCGGTGAGCAGCGAAATGCCGCCCGCGAGCAGATCGCTCAGCGCGCTGCCGATTACCCCGAAGGTGAGCCAGAAAATGAGCAGCATGATCAGCAGAAAGATCGGAATGGCGAAATACTTGTGGGTGAGAATGTTGTCAATTTTGACGCTGCGCACGTGCTCTCTGCTCTCGCCGCATTTGACGACCGAGTCGGCGACGAGCTTGTCGATGAAGTTGTAGCGCATATCCGCGAGCGCTGCCTGGCGGTCGGTGTCGAGCTCCCGCTCCATCTCGGTGACGCTGTGCTCCACCATATCCTTTTCGTTGTCCGACAGGCCGAGGGAATCGAGCATCGGCTGGTCGCCCGCGACGAGCTTGGTCGCGGCAAATCGGGCGGGCACCCCGATGCGCTCGGCGTGGTCCTCGATCAAGTGGGCGACCGCATGGATGGCCCGGTGCACCGCGCCGGAGCAGAAATCCTGCCGCTTTGGCTTCTGCTTTGCCTGCGCCGTCTTGATCGCGCGGTCGATCAGCTCGTCGACCCCCTCGTTTTTGCTCGCTGAAATCGGCACCACCGGCACGCCGAGTTCCTCCTCGAGCTGGCTGATCTTAATCGTCCCGCCGTTGGAGCGCACCTCATCCATCATGTTCAGCGCAATCACCATCGGGATGCCGAGCTCGATGAGCTGCATACTCAGGTAGAGATTGCGCTCGATGTTGGTCGCGTCGACAATGTTGATGATCCCGTCCGGGTGGTGCTGCAGCAGAAAGTCACGCGTGACAATCTCCTCATGGGTGTAAGGAGAGAGGGAGTAGATGCCGGGCAGGTCGACAACGCTTGTGTTCTTGTGCCCGCGGATCGTCCCCTCCTTGCTGTCCACTGTGACGCCGGGAAAGTTACCGACGTGCTGGTTGGAGCCTGTAAGCTGGTTGAACAGGGTTGTCTTGCCGCAGTTCTGATTGCCGGCCAATGCAAATCTCATCCGTTACTCGCCCTCCACCACAATATTTTTCGCGTCCTCGATCCGGAGAGTGAGTTCATAGCCCCGGAGCATCACCTCGATCGGATCACCCATCGGCGCCACCTTGCGCACCAGTACTGCTGTGTGCGGGGTGAGCCCCATGTCGAGCAGCCTTCCGCGCAGCGCGCCCTCTCCGTTGACCGCCACGATGCGTCCGGTCTGGCCAATTTTTAATTCATTCAGTGTCATTTCCATTCCTACCTCTTTTTAAACTGTTGTTACCCTAGGCTAACATCTGCCTCTATTCTACTCCAAATGCGTCGAAAATGCAAGAGGAAGGAAAAAACAAGTGTTTTTCTTTTGTGTTTTCATTTGATAAAACCCTCGGTTCTACCGGGGGAAGAGAAAAAGCTGAAGTGGAAGGCTTGCTGAAGGAAAGGGAGCTTTCGCTAGAACGGATAGGAATCAATGTAGGCAAATGTGGCCGGTATCCGGGTTGCGATATTTGTGGCCCTCTGGTTCCTAAACGATTTTCCTTGAGGAATGTACCTTCTAGGTCTGTGCAAACTATCTGTTCATAGGGGAATTAGGAGGGAGGTGTATGTAGCATAGTTTTGTGCACGCAGTCTCAGTTTTGAAGGACAAGCAGCAATCAGACACAGGCGTGGGCGAGCGGCACCAAGGGAATACCTTGTTTCCACAGGTAGGATACAAACGCTGGAACGGCAGTTCAGCTCGGAGAACGGGGGACTGGAAGCGGACGGAACAGCGCGAACCGCACAAATCCTACCCGTTTTAGGGACGAATCGGATCAGAAAAGCGAATCAGTAGTTGGAATAGAATACGGGGTTCCGCGCCATTGCACGCTCACGATACGCGAACACGGGCTGGATGTTAAAGAAAGATGCGGCCGACTTGATAGACAAGCAGCGCGCAGAAATAGGCGGTGCCGATTTGGAACAGATAGGTTGAGAGCGTCCACTTGAGGCTGTTCATCTCCCGTTTGATCGCCGCGCACGCTGCCATACAGGGGGCGCAGAGCAGGAGAAACACCATCATTGAGCAGGCGGCAGCAGGGGAAAACACCTGCTGCACCCGATCGATGAGAGACCCCGAGGCGTCGGCTCCATAGAGTACCGCCATGGTGGAGACCACCGCCTCTTTGGCCACAAACCCCGAGAGGACCGACACAGCGGCCTGCCAGGTGCCGAAGCCGAGGGGGACGAACAGGGGGGCGATCCACCTGCCGATGTTCGCGAGGATGCTCTGCGCACTGTCTGAAACCGGCTGGATACTGAGGCTGAACTGCTGCAGAAACCAGAGCAGCACCGTCATCCCGAGAATCAGAGTTCCTGCGCGGGTGAGAAAATCCTTCGCCTTGTCCCAGGTCAGTCGGAGGGTGCCCGTGAGGGAGGGGAGGCGGTAGGGCGGGAGCTCGAGCAAAAAGGGCGCCTTCTGTCCCCGGAATACCGTCTTGCTCAGAATCAGCCCTGCGAGTACCGCGACTGCCATCCCGAACAGATACATCCCAAAGATGATGAGCGCCTGGTGGCGCGGAAAAAATGCCGCGGTGAACAGCGCATAGACTGGGAGCTTTGCCCCGCAGGACATAAAGGGAATGAGCAGGATGGTCAGCCTGCGGTCGCGCTCGCTCTCCATGGTGCGGGCGGCGAGGATTGCGGGAACCGAACAGCCGAACCCCATCATCATCGGAATAAACGAGCGGCCGGACAGGCCGATTTTTCCCAGCAGCCGATCCATGAGGAAAGCGGCGCGCGCCATGTATCCGCTGTCCTCGAGCAAGGAGAGGAAGAAGAAAAGCAGCACGATCACTGGGACAAACGAGAGCACCGAGCCGACTCCGCCCAGAATGCCGTCCACAACCAGGCTGTCCGCCCACTGCGGCGCCCCGAGCCGGGACAGCAGATTTGCCGCCAGTGGGGAGAGGACGCCCTGAAACAGCCACTCCACACCTTCCTGTAGTGCTTTGCCCACCGTCTCAAAGGTGAGCAGGAAGATGAGGAGCATCACGCCGAGAAAGAGCGGGTACCCCAAATATTTGTTCAGTGCAAACCGGTCGATCCGTTCTGCAGCCGAGGCGCCCCGCCTGCGGCGTGGATGAAAAGATTCATTGATAATGGAGGCGATTTTTTCGTAGCGCGCCGAAGCGAGCTGGATCTGCCGCTCCTGAGCCTCCCCGAATGGGGCGAGCATCCGGTCGAGGTTACAGGGGGGCGGAGCTCCTTCAAAAATTCCCACCGCCTCGCATCGGGAGCAGCGCGCAGCCCGTTGGATGGCGTTGAGGGCGCTGTCGAGCTCGATTCCATAGGAGGGAGGAGTTGTTTTGCGCCCCGAGGCTTTTTCTGCTTCCCGCAGCAGGTGATCCAGGTTTTCCTTTTTTTTCGCCGAGATCGGAACAACGGGAACTCCGAGCAGTGCGGACAGGCGGGCGCAGTCAAGCCGGTCCCCCCGCTTGCGCACCTCGTCCATCATGTTGACGGCCACGACCACCGGCACCTCTGTTTCGATCGCCTGCAACGTCAGGTAGAGGTTGCGCTCAAGGTTGGTCCCATCCACAATATCGATGATGACGTCGGGGCGCTCCTTGAGAATGAAATCCCGGCTGATTTTTTCCTCCAGGGAATAGGAGGAAAGGGAGTAGATGCCAGGCAGGTCGGCCAAAAGGATGTTTTTGTATCCCTTCACCCGTCCTTCCTTGCGCTCTACAGTTACCCCCGGCCAGTTGCCCACATACTGGTTGCTCCCGGTCAGAGCGTTGAAGAGCATGGTTTTTCCGCAGTTGGGATTGCCGAGCAGTGCATATTTACTCCCCATTGCACCACCCCTTGTCCCGCACAACTGTGATGCGCTTTGCGTCCGCCCGCCGCAGTGCAAGTTCATAGCCCCGCACCCGCAACTGCAGGGGGTCCCCCAACGGGGCGGTCCGGCGCACCAGCACCCGCGCGCCAGGGGTGAGTCCCATTTCGGTCAGCCGTTTTTGCAGCGCCCCCTGGACGCGCAGCTGTGTCACAATTCCGCTTTCTCCTGGGCGGAGGTCGCCCAGGGTGTCTTTTTTCGTCAGTTTTATCCGGTACAACTGGAAAGCCTCCTCTGTTTGGTCTGCTTACCACATTGTATGACGGGTTTGTCCGGTTTAGGCTATTTTTTCACAATCTCATAAGGAAAGTGGGAAAATATACTCTGTTTCAAGTAGAGCTTGGCGCGTTTTTCGTTTGAAAACGATCGCGCGTAGCATTTGCAGGAGACACTCATTCTGTGGTTAAACAAATACAGGATTTTCCCGTTTTCCACAAACTGAATGATGTATTGTTCAAACATTGCTTTTCTCCCTCATGTCATTTGGTTTGGAAGCAATTGAGCAGTACCAGTATAGTCCTCTGAATGCAAATAATCAATGTTATCTTGGCATACTATAGGATAAGGAAAGAATTCTTTCAGGAAGTGAGTGGATGATATGTTAAAATTTATGACGATTCGCATGAAACCCCTTTTGATCAGTTTGCTGATCAGCCTTGGAGTGGGGGGAATTTCCGGTTGGCTCACCAAGGACAGCATGGAGGTCTATCAGCAGGCAAACCAGCCGCCGCTTTCCCCACCGGGCATTGTGTTCCCAATCGTGTGGACCATCCTGTTTGTTCTCATGGGGATTTCAGCTTATTTGATCTATCTCTCCTCCTCCCCGCAGCGGGGCAGGGCGTTGGGGCTGTATGCGGCGCAGCTCGTGGTGAATTTCCTCTGGCCAATCTTTTTTTTCAACTGCCAGTGGTACTTTTTCTCGTTCCTCTGGTTGCTCTTTCTCTGGGTGTTGATTTTGGCGATGATCATCACCTTTTATCCGATCAGCAAGCCAGCCGCCCTGTTGCAGATCCCCTACCTGCTGTGGGTGACATTTGCCGGATACCTCAATCTGGGCGTTGCACTGCTCAATCATTAGACTCCTGTTTTTGGATTTTCTGTTTTTTATATTTAAATTTTGTGGAAACGCCTTGCTGGACATTAACTGTGAATAGGGCAGCTGAGCCGCGCCGATCTAGATTGACCGGTCCCTCTATGCTGCAGTGCAGCTTCTTTATATTTGGAAGATTTACCTCGCCTGTCGAAGCTGATTTGTTTGAGACAGTTGTTGTACAGCAAGCCGTCTGACATGGGATGCTGTTTTTGGATTTCGGCGCAGCAGCTCCTCTTGTTTATCGGAAGCCCGGTATCGCCGCGAGAGTCCCCGTTATCCTGTTCACGGTGGAATTTGCAGCGGGGAACTGTAGTGCGGCGGACAAATCCAATACCGGCCCATTGGGTATTGAAGGGGAGACCTGGGGCATACTAACGGTGAGGTGATGAGTGATGGATAACAATGGAATCAAACAGGGAGATGTCCCAATGGGACTTGGCATGGCGCTCGCAGAAAACCTGGATGCGCTCAACTATTTTGCCTCCCTTTCCCACGAGAAGCAGCAAAGGATCATTGACCATACCCACCAGATTCGCTCCAAGCAGGAGATGCATTCCTTTGTCAGTCACCTGAAGGACAGCGGCTATTAAGAAAAACAGAATCTCTTGACGAAACGCCCCTCCCGCATTATAATAGTAAGGATTGTGCGGGAGGGGCGTTTTATGAATTTATTCGATGTACCCGGGCAGGAGCTGCCCGACGAGCTGTGCGATGTGCTGCTGCAGGGGGAGGGGATGCGGATTGAACGCATTGTCTCGACCGGACAGGCTTCGCCCGAAGGGTTCTGGTATGACCAGGAGGAAGCCGAATGGGTCACCCTGCTACAGGGAGAGGCGGAGATCGGTTTTGAGCGTGGCGTCAAAACGCTCAAGGCGGGGGAGTACATCCTGCTGCCCGCCCATTGCCGGCACCGGATAAATTGGACCAGCCGGGAGCCCGCTTGTATCTGGCTGTGCGTCTTTTATCAGACAGGAGGAATCGACAAAGCATGAGAATGAGAACCAAGAAATGGGCCCGCCCTGAACTTGCGGCGTGCGATTTTTTTATTGACAAGCCGAAGGATCGGCGGGGCAGCTGGACAGACGGCTTTGCAAACCGGCAGCCTCTTCACCTGGAACTCGGCTGTGGCAAGGGAATCTTCCTTGCGGAGATCGCCAAGCAGCATCCGGGGATCAACTACATCGGGGTGGATATCAGCATGGACATCCTGGGCGTTGCCCGGCGCAACATCGTCAAGACCTATGACCGACCGGTGGACAACCTCCAGCTCACCTCGTTTAATATCGAGTACATACAGGACGTATTCAGCGAGCAGGACCGGATGGATCGGATTTACATCTGTTTCTGCAACCCATGGAACCGGGAGAGACACAAAAAGCGGCGGCTCACCCACACCCGTCAACTGGTGCACTATCGGCCTTTTCTGGTGGATGGAGGAGAGATCCACTTTAAGACGGATGACGACGAGCTATTTGAGGAATCCCTCGAGTATTTCCGCGAGGCGGGCTTTGAGGTGATCTACCTCACCCGCGACCTGCACGCGAGTGGCTATGCGGAGAATTTCGTCACCGAACACGAACTGAAATTCACCGCCGAGGGCATTAAAACCAAATTTTGCATTGCGAAAAAAATCGAACTTTCCTCTGGCGAGCAGAAATTTTGAATATTTTGTGATAACCCGCTGAAACTCAGCGGGTTCATTTTTTGTCTAATCATTGTAAAGCATTTGTCATCAAAACCCGTCCTTGTCGTATATTTGTAAGAAATTCGTAAGGAGCCTGCTACCCGTTCGACAGATTTTTTCTCTATAATAAGAGATGGCAGACCAGTGCTATTTTTAGAACGGAGGATGACATGAAAAAGCTATTGAGCCAATGCAAACAGCGGATTCGGGCTGTGCTTGACAAAAACCGGATGCAAAACCGCATCAAGACTCAGTTCGTCGGGCAGTCGGGCGTCAGCAGCACATCGGTGTTCAGCAACCGCACCCTCGCCGTCGTCATCGCGCTTGTCACACTGTTTTTGCAGATCATTTCGTTTATGACCACGTGGCAGGGCGCGGAGGTGTATTTTGGGGGAATCTTTATCCTCGCACCGCTTTTTTTCGCCCTGGCAATCCAGTCGATTGTGTACTTTTTGAGCAATTCCCTGCGCAACCGGGTCAGCATTCTGCGGGTTGCTGCGCTCGCGGTCGCCATCTGTTGCTCGACCTATTTTTCCTATATCGGTATCTACAACACCGTCAATTCTCCCGAGCAGTACCTTCGGGACCGTTACGGAGAGGTGTACCAGAACCTCAATTCGGTGTACGACGGGCAGTCCTCTAAAATCATCGCTGAGTTCAAGGACAGCGTGAACGGGGTACTGGGCGGGGTGCAGAGCGCCTATGCCGTCAACCAGTCCAAGCTCACCGACCTCGAGAGCTGTCAGGCAGAGCTTGACAAAGCGGGCTCGCGGGTATCGGGCAGCATGACCGCCCCCCGCCAGCGGGACTATGAAAACTATGAGGATTACGCCGCTGCCTACAACGCCTATCTACAGAGCGTGTCAGGCAACAGCAGCCTGGAATATGCCAACAACATCAAGGACATCCTCTCCCGCTACGGCTATGAGGACCAGCAGACCTTTGCTCAGGCGCTCGGCGACGCGCGCAGCAGGCAACAGACAATCGAATCCACCGTGGCAAGCCTCGCCTCCCTCGCCCAGCCCGACGCGCCCGGGGAGGATTTCACCAGCCGGATGGAGTCGATCCGCAGCGCAATGGTTGCCTTGCTCGACAGCTCGGACCTCGAGAGCGAACAGTTTGAAACAGTGTCCACCCTGGTGTCTGAGCTCGTCAGCCTCTCCGGCGGGGAGGAGGCGTCCTCCTCCGAAATCCTCAGCGATTTGAAACGGCTCAGTTCCCAGCTCCAGAGCAGCGAGGAGCCGTTGATGCGAAAATACGAGGAGGTCAAGGCGGGGCTTGCGGACCAGACCAACCAAAACCGTGCGATGTTCGACCTCAAGGCGCAGTTGGATTCCGAGATTCAAGACGCGGTCACCCGCATCAACAACATCTCCCCAATGGATGAGCAGCTCAACCCGCAGTCGGAGGAGTACCGGGTTTATGACATGTACGTCCTGCCAGTCAAAAACCTCATGACCCCTAAGACCGCGCCGATGGCTGCTCTCTGCCTGACGCTCGCCGCTTTGGTCGACCTGCTCACCGTCTTATTTGCAATCATCCTCAAACGGCACTCTTCCATCCTCTCGGTCAAAAAAGTCTCGGATGTACAGCACGCGGGGGAGGAGGCGTTCAGCGAGCTCATCCTCTCTTCCCTCATGTTCAGCGGGGAGGGAGAGGACCGCAACTCGGTGGCGAGCCTGGTCGGGCGGCTGTATTCCTTTGTCCGCTCCTTCCGCGCGACCGACGCGGCGCTTGAACAGGGGTATTCCCTTTGCGCGGGGTTTGACCAGGTCAAAGAGTACTCGGTGCTGTTGTCGATTCTCTGCCAACTCAACTACGCGAGAATCGTGCCGCGGGAGTATTTCGAAGTGATGCGCCGCGCCCCCTACAACTATGCCGAGATCGACGGCGCGCCGGCGGAGCAGATGGGTTCGGATGATGTCGTCCTGCTCAAGAGCCGGTTTGTCCTGTGGGTCAATCAGAAGTTTTCACGCTATATCACTGCTGAAGAGGAGGTGTAGGCTATGCTGCTCTGGATGATCGCCGCGCTCTACATCCTGGGGTTGCTGACGAACCAGATTCTCAGCATCCGGTACAGGAGAAGCAAACAGCTTCATCCCAGGATCTCCTACTGGGTCGTGTTTTTCTTTGTCACGCTGGTCTCGCTGGTGCTTTATTTTAACCAGGTTCCAGTCGGAGCATTTTTTGAAAACCTCTCCACTGTTAAAGTGATCGGAGTTTTTCTCTGCATTCTGCTTTTACTCGTTTTGTTTGAACTTTCCTCCCCCATGAACTTGGTGCGGCGGGCGTTTCGCAAGGACAGGAAGGGACTTCAGGAGGAAGAGGAAGCTGTTTTTTCCGAAGGAGAGTACGAGAGGGTCCTGCGGCTGATTGTCGGTCTGGTCGCTCTGTTTCTCATCCTCTCCGCTCCTCTCAGCTGGGGGCTTGAGCGCGTAGGGGCTGCGCAGGAGCGGGCGGGGCTGCTCTGTATTGTCGGCATTTTGACAGTGGTTTTGCTTCCGGTCTGTATCCGGCAGATTGTCTATTATTTAATACGCATCAAACGGCTGCAGCCCGATCTGCCCATGAACCGATCGGACAAGAGCTATGAAATCGTGGATGGGTATCTGCGGTACAAAAACAGAAAGCTGTAGCGGGTGCTCATCCCAGTCCCATCCCTGAGAATCTGTCGCGCCAAATGGAGTTGACCAGATGGAACCGGCTGAGGGGCTGCCCCTGTTTTTTGGTGCAGTCCCTCAGCTGGTATCTTTTGCTACCAAGCGACGGTGCCCCTGGATGGGGAGCGCGCTGTGGCAGCCGAAAAATGCATGAAAATGCGGCTTTCGGAAGCGCTGTAAGAGATGGGTGCGGTTCTGAAAAACGCCTGTGGAAACTGTTAGACATAGTTTCCACAGGCGTTTTCAATCTTTCGATCGGACCCCATGCAGATAGTGGCATAAATTTGTGTTTTATTCGTCTGACAGGGAACATTTTTAACCCACAGCCCCCTTGCGGGTGTGTATTGAGATCAACGGCCAAGTGGTTTTCGTTTCAAAAATCGGGTTGCCGTCCCCTTGTGGGGGTGTATTGAGATATTGTTATGGCTGTTCCAGAAGGACTGCCGCTGATGTTGCCGTCCCCTTGCGGGTGTGTATTGAAATGGTTCTGGATGAAATGAACCGCAAATTTGCAAAAGGTTACCGTCCCCTTGCGGGTGTGTAATGCGATGATCCTAATGCAGCATCAGAAACAAATGATCATGGGTTTCCGTCCCCCCACGGGTGCCGTGTATTGAAGCTATTCCTATATCTTGGAAAAACAGTATAATCACAGGTCGGTACCCTCATGAGATTACGGCACCTGTGAGAACGCCGACTTGCATAGTCGACATTGCCGTTCCCTTGTGGGAAACGACTGCATGAGACAACCGGAATGCGCCCGGCTCCCTCTTCCGATCCAGGTATCGATGCATTGAAATCCACATGAGAGGTGCGCCGCTGTCCTAAATTAGGAATACAGCAGGGAGGAGGGGAGGAAAAACAAATAGGGCGCAGTGAGCACCGCAAAGGCGAGCGCAGCTTTTTTTCGCTGTCCCTTTGTGAGCCCCAGTTTGTTGAATGAGATGTTGTAATTGAACAGGTAGATGCCAAGCCCGGCGGCCGCAACGCAGAGCAGGGTGATGCCAAATGCCCAGAAATTGCTGAACGGATTGTAGGAAATTGCGCTGGAAATGGTTTGCTCCCACCACTCGTTTGGGTGGAGAAAGGTGGCCCCAAGTAGCAGGACCGAACCGACGATGTCGGAGAGAAACCCGAACAGCCAGACCTTCAGGATCGCCTTTTTGTAACCGATTTTGAGTTCCTGTCCGAGCAGTTTGAGGGCGATGAGCAACACTGCGCTGTCGATGACAAAGTTTGCTGGCACTACGATCAGCCAGGCGGTGGGGATTAAAAAGAGAAACCAGACCGGAAACAGGACGTTGTACAGGCGGACTTGTTTTTTCATACGCAATTCCTCAGTCGCTCAGACATGCGGGATGTTGGTGTGGTTGGAGATTTCTGAATTCGTGGTGCACAGGTCGTCGATACTCAGGTCGTGGATGTCGCTGTGGCCCGAAATCCGGGCAAAGGTCTTGAGCTCTTCACACGAGACGTTGAGGAAGTTGGCAAGCCTTTGAGCGCTGTTGTCGATGTGCAGCCGTTTGCGCAGCTCGGGGTCCTGCGTTGCGCAGCCGACCGGACAGTTTCCAGTGTCGCACACCCGGTACTGTTGACAGGCAGCCGCCATGAGTGCTGAAGAGGCGATGGCGATTGCATCCGCCCCCATGGCGAGCGCCTTGGCAAAGTCGGAGGACACCCGCAGCCCGCCTGTGATCACCAGATCGATGTTGAGGCCGTGAGCATCCAGGTATTTTTTTGCACGGTGCAGCGCAAAAATCGTTGGGATAGAGCTAGCGTCCTTGAGCATCTTGGGACTCGCGCCAGTCGCGCCGCCGCGTCCGTCAATTGTGATGAAATCCGGCCTTGCGTAGGCGATGAACTCCAAATCCCATTCAATGTGCCCCGCGGCTATTTTGATGCCGATCGGCCGACCTTCCGACTGCTCCCGCAGTTGGGTGACAAGGTTTTTGAGATCTTCCTTAGAGCGGATGTCTTCAAAATAGGAGGGGCTGATGATATCCTGCCCCACTGGCTTGCCGCGCACAGCGGCGATTTCGGGCGTCACCTTTTCCCCCGGCAGATGGCCTCCCATCCCCGGCTTGGTGCCCTGGCCGATCTTAATCTCAATCGCGTCGGCGCAGCGCAGGTTGTGCGGGGTGACGCTGTAGAGATTGGGCACGTATTCAAAGATGTATTTATAGGAGGCCTCCATTTCTTCAGGTAAAATACCTCCCTCTCCGCTGCACATCGCAGTTTTAGCCTTGGCCGAGCCTTTGGCGAGTGCAAGTTTCATCTCTTTGGAGAGCGCTCCGAACGACATATGGGAAACATAGACCGGATTTTCTAACACCATCGGCTTTTTGGCGTGCTTGCCGATGACAGTTGTCGTGCTCACCGTCGCGTGTTCGCTGAGCGGGAGGGGATTGAGCTGTGCGCCGAGGAGGAGAATGTCGTCCCACGAAATGACAGGAAGGCGGGTGCCCATTGGCTCGATGATGGAACGGCCGCTGACAGCCATCTGATGAATCGCCGCCATGTGGCGCTCGGCGTCGCTGCTGACCTGGAAAAACTCAGAGGGGTATTCAAGGCCTGTGGGCTGTTTGGGCGCGGCAGGGGCGGGGACCGGTTCGGCAGGTGCGCCGACCCGTTCATAGACTTCCCGCGGCGCGGTGCACACCGGGCAGGTCCAGCTGCTGTCAAGCTCATCCCACGGGACGCCCATTTTTTCTTCATCATAGATATATCCACAGATACTGCATTGATACTTCGCCATCTTGTAGCCTCCAATCATCTGATTCAGGAAAGATTCTCAAAATTTAATTACCTATATCATACCTTTTTCGACTTGTATTGTCAATTATTTTATTGAGAAAATACAAATAGGGCAAAGAATTAGGCGGCGCAGTGTCATCTTGTCAAAAGACACTGCGCCGCCTTGAGGGCAAAGGATTCCATGGGACTCGCCTGCCCTCACCGGAACACTTCCGCTTGCATGCGCAAAAGCTTGAGTTGTTCGGCGCGGCACCGGGCGAGGATTTCGTAGACGAGGTAACGGGGGCTGATTCGCTCGATCAGTTCCCGCGTGCCAGCAAAGAGCATCGGCTGGTGGGTATCAATTTTGCCGACATGGGCGTAGGACTGCGCAAACCGGTCGTAGTAATCCGGCTCCATCGGCGGGATCTGTTGGCGCGCCTGCTCGGCGTATTCTCCGCTGAGAGACTGGTGCAGGTGCACCCCGCGGATGAAGCGGCAGAGATCGCCGTGCCGGTCGAGGATGCTGTGCAGATAGCGGCAGGCGTCTTCCCCGCTGCGCAGCGCGGTGTTGGTGTGGAGCAGATGCCCGGTGTCGAGCAGCAGCCCTTTTTTGGGAAAATGCACCTGGTCGAGCAGGCGGCGGGTGAGGGCTGGGTCGGTCAGCCGCAGGCCAGGGTACCAGAGATTTTCCATCAAAAAGTCAAAGGTGTACCCCTTCCCGTCAAGCAGCATGTTGATGAGCTGCGCCGCCGCGTCGATAACCTCCTCATCGGTGTGGTGGTAGCAGTTAGTAAAAGTTTCCTCGAGCGTGACGTCACTGACGTGAAAGACAACATAACGTGCGCCGAGTTGCTGCGCCTCGTCGAGTTCCCGCTGGAACCGGTTGATCAGCGTTTCCCGACCGCTGCCCCCGTAAAAGCCATGGCAGATCTCGAGCGAGCCGAACTCACTGATTAAACGCCGGGTGTCGTTTTGCCAAAAATCGAGCCAGTAGGAGTAGAAGGACAGGTGCACCCCGATCACCGCCTGAGGACGCAGGATGTTTCTGCTGTCCTCCCCGGCACAGATCATCTCAAACCCATCGCAGTAGGGGAAACAAGAGGCTTCCAGATCGCTGGCATCTGCGTACTCCGACAGGCTTTGGTCGTTGCGCACGATGTGAAGCAGGGTGTACATGGATCCTCCTTTCGCTACATAGGGGTGATTGACAACTCGATGACATAGGAGTCCTTTTCCTTGCGCAGGGTGATGAATTTGTCGTCCACCACATGCTCCTGATAGAGGAAGGTCTCGTAGCGGATCAGCTGGGTTTTGCCTGCGATTTTGAGCAACGCAACTTCGGCTGCGAGAATGTCCCGCTCCCGGCAGAGCGGCTTGACCAGAGAGTCGACAAACGAGTAGATTTCGGTGATTTGGGTCAGGTCAAACGCCGAGAGGTCAATTTGTCCATTGATCTGAGAAACCTTTTTTCCATCTGTTTCAGAGAGGATGGAAAACGAGGCGACGTTGTTTTTCGCCGCGTATTCAAAGCGCACGCTCCCGTCCGGATTTTGAGTGAGTCCGGTGACATTGTACTGTTCAGAGAGCGCCGTCACCTGAGCCTGGATATCCGGAAGCGGGCGCAGGTGGATGTTGCCCTTGCCAAAGAGCATCATCACCGCGTTGATGTTGTAGAGTACCGCGCCGATGACACCGAGCAGAATGCAGGCGATCAGAATCCACGCGATAAAGTAGCGGGGGGCATACCGCTCGGAGAACTTCACGTTTGTTTTGGTCAAACAGGCTCCCCCTTTCGGAACAGGCAGAATAGCGCCTATTCGTATTTGTAGTTCCCGAGAAATTTAAAGCCAGAAAGCTCGTTTGACAGGTCGTTGATCAGATGGATAGTGCTTTCGTTGAGCACATTTCCGGTAAAATCGAGATAAAAAATGACGTCAAAGTTTTTGTTGCCGATTGGTTTGGATTCAATCTTGGTGAGGTTGACCCCGCTGACCGCAAATTTGGTCAGCAGGTTGTAGAGGGAGCCGACCGCGTTTGCAAGGGTGAGGGAGGTCGCCACGGTGTCGCTCTCCGGGTTGGGATAGAGGTGCTTAGAGATCACGATAAACCGTGTGTAGTTCTCATCGATGTTTTGAATCCCCTCTCGCAGAATCTCAAGCCCGTATTCCTGCGCGCTTTCGGCAGAGCAGATCGCAGCAAAGGGCTTTTCACTTTGTGAGACGAATTCGGCCGCAGCGGCGGTGTTGGAGTACTCCCGCTTGATCAGGTTGTGGGCGCAGATGAACTCACTGCACTGGGCGAGTCCCTGGATGTAGGAATAGACCTCGGTGACGTCCTCGAGCCTTGTGCCCGGCCGGGCGCAGAGACAGTGATTGATCTTGAGGCGGATCGAATGGTTGATGTAAAAATCGTGGCTTCGCATCAGGTCGTACACTTCACTGACCGAGCCGGCGTTGGAGTTCTCAATCGGCAGCACCCCGCAGTCCACCTCGCCTGCCTGCACTGCGTCAAACACATCGCCGAACCGCTCAAACATGCGGATTTCGGCGTTTGGGAACTTCTTTTTCCCTGCGAGGTAGGTATAGGAGCCGATCACGCCGGGACAGGCGACCACCGGATGTTCCGGCGGGGCGGGGTGGCTGTTGACTGTCTCGAGCAGCGAGAGAGTCTGGCTCGAATAGTCCCGCACCGTATTTTGCTGAAGGCATTTGCTGATGTTCATAAGGGTGGAAAACAGCACCTTGGCGCCCTGTTCGTTTTCCTCCGACGCCTGTTCGCCGATCCGTTGGATGATCTGGTCTTCCCGGTCCTTATGGAAAATCGGGAGATTGTTTTCCCGTTTGTATTGTGCGACCCCTTTGACAAGTTCCATCCGCTCTTCAAACAGGCGAAGGATTTCCCCGTCAATTGTGTCGATCTGACCTCGTATCTGTTGCAGGTCCATGTGGACGCCTCCTGTTATTGTATTCAATTTCTATCTTTACTATTATAGTGAATTTTTTGTCGCATTACAAGGGGGTGTTTAAACGATTCCCCAAACGGCCATATTTAGTTTAAGGAGGTATGAAAATGCACGAACAGGTATGTTATCATTTAAAGAATCTAAACACACTCGCGCGGGGGATGCGCATTGAAGAGAAGCTCAACGAAATTAAGGGGGTGCGCGCCTTTGTCAACGTCGCGGCAGGACGCGCGACCATCTATTACAACCGCAGGTGGGTGACAGAGCCCGAACTGCGCGGAATCGTCCGGGAGGCAGGAGGAAAAATACTCGACTCGCCGCGTGGGGAACTACTCTCCCGCACCGGGGGAGACTGCGCCTTTGAGCTGTGCGACCTCGTCGCCAAGCCGGAAATTCCAGTGCAGCGCCTGCTCTGCTATGTGGATTCCCTGATCGCAAAACAGCGTTACCCATTCGGGGAGGAAATCAGGAGAATTGCCAAAGCAAATGGAGTGGAACCCCAGCGTGTCCGGCATCTGAGACGGGGAAAAAATGAGGTGTCCGGGGTGATTGACAAGCACCGCATCCGCGTCTCCACTGACAGCTTTGGCGTACAGCAGCCAGAGGGGGACACACTGCAGCTGAGCCTTTCGGTGGACGGAGAGCCGGTCGGATATTTGGAATTTTCCATGATCAGGGTGCGCTGATAGACAAATTTTGTGAATAGGGCTCATAATATCTAGATTTTCTAGACAACTCTTGTGTTTTGTGGTATAATAACGCCAAAGAGAGAACGAGCAAGTGTTTTTCTAGAAAGGAGAGACTATGGAAGCCTTTTACGAGAAAAGACGATATGACACCAATTTACGCGTTTGGACATGCTGTTACAACGGATTGACCTCCCTTCCGCACTATCACAGGGAAATCGAGCTGCTCTACATCCGGCAGGGATGTGCGCACGTTGGGATCAACAGCCAGAGCTACACCTGCTACGGAGGCGACCTCGTGATTTCTCAGACAGGCGATATGCACTACAGCAACAGCGAGAACGAGGACAACATTCTCGATTTTATCGTATTTGAACCCTCTGTGCTTGAGACAGTCTACTCCAACGACCGCTCCCTCCAGTCGGTATTGACCGCGAAGGAATTGAAAAAAACCGGGATGGATGAAATTGTTCAGCGGATGTATTCCACCGTGCACAGCGAGCTGAAAAACCAGGAGATGGATTTTGACACCCTCATCAAGCTCACGCTGAGTGAATTCTGGGTCAAATACACCCGGTACTTTGGCCAGACGCGCACTGCGGAGGATCGCCAGCCCATGGTGACGGCGCTTGCCAAGCTGCAAAAGCTCATGGACTACATCGAGGACAACTTTGCAAACGACATCAGCCTTTCGGACGCGGCGGAAATTATGGGCTACGAGGTCTGCCACTGCTCCAAGGTGTTTAAAAAACTTACCGGCGTCAACTTCACTGAGTATCTCAACAACGTCAAGGTCGGAAAGGCGATTGAGATGATCCGCAAATCCGAGTACAGCATCACCGACATTGCCATGCGCTGCGGGTTCAACAACATCCGCACCTTTAATCGGGTGTTCAAGTCGATCACCAAGATGACACCGACCCACTTTATGAATACCAACCGGATTGTGCCGGAGTTCCACTCCCAGGCCAAACCCATCAGCCACATGACCAGCACTGTCATCTCTTGTAAAGACAGCTGGGTCTAGGGAAATTGTATTGAAAAGAGCCGCTCCCCGCGGGGGCAGGCTCTTTAAATTTGGTATTGATAATCGGCGGCGGACATGTTATAATTTTAACAGTTAACAATTCAAATTCAGGAGGTTTCACAATGAGCAAAATCACAAACGCCACAGAGCATTTTGCAAAACTGATCCAGGACCAGCTTGAGCGCATCGAGCGGATGAAGGCGGAAAAGGATTTTTTGGATTACTCCAAACTCGATAAAATCATCATCGGTGTGTGCGGCGGTGACGGCATCGGCCCGGTCATCACCAACGAGGCGCACCGCGTTCTGGAATATCTTCTCAGAGACGAAGTGGCGAAAGGAAAGGTGGAGTTCAAGGTCATCGACGGCCTGACCATCGAAAATCGCGCCAAGGTCGGCAAGGCGATTCCGGACGACGTGCTCGAAGAGCTCAAATCCTGCCATGTCATCCTCAAGGGACCGACCACCACCCCCCGCGCTGGCGATCCTTGGCCGAACATTGAGAGCGCAAACGTTGCGATGAGAAAAGAACTCGATTTGTTTGCCAACGTCCGCCCGGTCAAGGTTCCTGAAGAGGGGATTGACTGGACCTTCTTCCGCGAGAACACCGAGGGCGCTTACACCCTTGGCTCCTGCGGCATCAACGTCGACGAGGATCTCGCGATTGACTTCACCGTCACCACCCAGCAGGGTACCGAGCGGATCGCCCGCCTCGCCTACGACTACGCTAAGAAAAATCACAAGGACCGCGTTTCGATCATCACCAAGGCGAATGTCATCAAGACCACCGACGGCAACTTCCTCAAGCTCTGCCAGAAGATCGGTGAGGAGTATCCCGAAATCAAAACCGACGACTGGTACATTGATATCACTACCGCCAAGCTCATTGACAAAAAGAGAAGGACCGATTTCCGCGTCTTTATCCTCCCCAACCTCTACGGCGACATCATCACCGACGAGGCAGCGGAGTTCCAGGGCGGCGTTGGCACCGCGGGCAGCGCAAACCTCGGCAAACGCTACGCGATGTTCGAGGCGATCCACGGCTCTGCACCCCGCATGGTGGATGAGGGGCGCGACAAATACGCAGATCCCTGCTCCATCCTGCGCGCAAGCGTGCTGCTGCTCTCCCACATCGGCTACCAGGCTGAGGCGGACAAGCTCGAAAAAGCGCTTGACATCTGCATGTATGAGGAGAAAAAGCATGTGATCACCGGCCGCGCAGACGGTGCGACCACCAAAGAATTCGGCGACTACGTCATGGAGACGACCGAGAGAATCTAAGAGGGGTTAACCAATGCCAAAAAACAGCGAAGTTTCGATGTCGGTCGTCCGTCGGCTGCCCCGTTATTACCGTTTTCTGGGGGAGCTGCTCCGCACCGGTGTAGAGCGGATTTCCTCCCGCGAACTTTCGGTTCTCATGGGGTTTACCGCTTCCCAGATTCGCCAGGACCTCAACTGCTTCGGCGGCTTCGGCCAGCAGGGCTATGGCTACAACGTCGTTTACCTGCACGAGGCGATCTCTAAAATCCTCGGCTTTGACAACACCCAGGAAACGATCCTCATCGGCGCGGGCAATCTCGGCCGGGCAATCGCCACCTACACTGATTTCAAAGGTCGTGGGTTCAATCTGATTGGGGTGTTTGACAACAATCCCGCCATCATCGGCCAGCGGCTCTCCAACTGCGATGTGACCGACATTGCAGAGCTGGAGGATTTCTGCAAAGAGCACCATCCGACCGTTGCGATTGTCTGCGTGCCAAAAACTGCCGCAGAGCAGCTCGCGGGCCGTCTCGTAGAACTCGGTATCAAAGGCTTTTGGAATTTCAGCCACTACGATATCTCTCTGAAATACAAACAGGCAGTTGTGGAAAACGTCCACCTCAGCGACAGCCTGATGACGCTCTGCTACCGGGTCAACAACGAAACTGAATAGAACAAAAACGCCGCCCAATTTATGCCGGGCGGCGTTTTTATATAACTACACGCAAGGCGAGTGGTCAAAGGAAGGCTAATGCCGATAGTGAAAAAAGGACACGATAGGCTTGCGGTCTGGCAATAGCAGGGAACAACAAAAGGAGGACACTCAAGATGAATGACAGGAGGAGCACAACGCAGAGCCTGCCCCTTAGGGTATACGAGCTGGAATGGTAAGTATCGCATAGTGTTGTCGATAGTAGGGAAAACAGTGCAGGTGAAGAAAAATCTCAAATGTGATCATAGCATTGTCTATAAGAATCTAAACAAATCAGGTCCGTGGATCTATCAAAACGAAAAATCCTGTTTCATATGACTTTTCCCTATAGCGAAGTGTGTAATTTAGATAAGTGTAGCATTTGCCTCAAAGCACCGGAGAAAAGTTTTTTAGGTGGAAAAGCGGTGAGAGATAGGGGAATTTTAAGGAAGTTGAGCGACTGGAAGAAAATCAAGATAATAGAAGCAGAGGTATGCTCGGATCATGGGCATATGCTGGTAGAAAACTCGCCCAAAGTAGCAGTATCAAGGTTCATGGAATAACTGAAGGACAAGAGCAAGTCTGGTGATCTAGGAAAAGTACCCTGAACTATGGGAACCGAGAGTTTTGATGCAGAGGGTACTCTGTCGGCACAGGAGAAAGAAGCACAGAAAATACAGGAGTAGATCAAGCGTCAGATGGAAGAGGACAAGATCGGAAAGCAGCTGACAATGGGGAATTACTAACCCCGTTTACGGGTAGCAAGTAAGCTCTCGCAATTGACAGACCGTACCAACGCGACGTGGCGAGTGCTGCTAGTATCAAAGGGCTTTGCCCGTCTAGGAAGAACCCTTGGCTTTGTCGGTGATACTATTGTATGCAAAAAACCACTCGCTGGGCGAGTGGTTTTCTCTAAAAATCGGTTTAAACAGGCGGAAAAAGGGATGGAATCTTTGCAGCAAAGGTTTGAGGTTTATGGCGATGAAGTCAAGCCTGCAATAGGTTGTCAGGACATTTTCTCCCTAGCGCGGTTCAATGAGAGCGGGCGAGTCTAAATACGTTGAGGATTTTACTGTGCTGGTACCGCTTGGACACCTCGGCGAGCTCGATGAGTTTTTATTTCACACCGTTTTCTCGTCAGTCGGGGCGTTGTCCTGCAACAGCTGCTGGTAAAAGATAATCATGTCGACGAGTCTGCCGTCCTTTTGCCGGTAGCCTCCTTGAATTTTGCCGACCTCCCGGAATCCCAGGTCTTTGTACAACCGGATTGCGGCGAGGTTGCTCGCGACGACGGCATTGAACTGAAAGCCAGAAAAACCGCGTTCCCTGGCATTTTGCAGCGAGTGTTCCACAAGGAGCCGCCCAATCCCCTTGCCGCGCTGCCCCTCCGCCACCCCGTAGGAGGCGTTAGCCACATGGGAACACCGACCAGTCAGATTGGGATGAAGAATGTAAAAGCCGGCGAGCTGGGTTTCCTCAAACGCGCACACCACATCGGTCTGCTCTGCGAAGAATTCCGCTGCCTCAATGGGGGTAAACGGCTGGTCCTGCGGAAAATAGCAGCCGTCCTCCACGATTTGGTTCCACAGTTTCGTGAGTTCGAGAATATCTTCTGTCCGGTAACTTCTGAGTTTCATGTTCTTGATTCCTCTCCTGATTGATTTTAAAATGACGCCCATCTTTAGATAGGCGTCAAAACGTGCCGACAAAGGCGACACGCTGGATAGGATTCCTCTACTCCTTTCGAGGAAATACAGAATCCAAGGTAATTTGCTGTTAAAAAATCCGACGCACATGTCGCCGGATTTTTTGTTCGAAAAAGAGTTTTTCTATCGCCGATGCTCACCTCTTCGAGAGAGGCTGTCTCCGGATTGATGGGCAAAAGCCGCCGCTTCAGTGAGAATCCCCCTATTGGTAAGAGATTGCCAAAACAGCTGGGAGCCTTTGCCGACCGGAATGATCGTTCAATATTACAGCATGTGCTTTTTGAGGTAGTTGAGCAGGCCGCCCGCGAGGATGATCTCTTTGTTGCGCCCGCCGAGATTGCAGTTGACCGGAATCTCCGCGCCGTTTGTCTTGTTGACCAGCACGATCTGCTTGCCCTCTGCAACCGCCTCTTTGACGTTTGGCAGCTCAAGTTCGTCGCCTTGGTTGATTTTGTCGTAATCCGCTTCGTTGACAAACGTCAGCGGAAGGATGCCGGTGTTGATGAGGTTCGCCTCGTGGATGCGGGCAAAGCTCTTGGTGACGACCGCTTTGATGCCGAGGTAGAGCGGAACGAGCGCCGCGTGCTCACGGGAGGAACCCTGCCCATAGTTCGAGCCGCCGACGATGATGCCCTTGCCCGCCGCCTTTGCGCGCGCCGGGAACTCGGGATCACACACCTCAAAGCAGTACTGCGACAGATGCGGGATGTTGGAGCGATAGGGGAGGATTTTGGAGCCGGCCGGCATAATGTGGTCGGTGGTGATGTTGTCCTCCACCTTGAGCACCGCTGGGGCGGAAATCGTCTCTTCGAGCGGGTCTGCAACCGGGAACGGTTTGATGTTCGGCCCTTTGATGACCTCAACCTTGTCCGCATCCTCGGGCGCTGCCGGAGGCTCTACCATGTTGTCGTTGATGAGAAACTCTTCCGGCATCTCGAACTCCGGCATGTTGCCGAGTTCGGTCGGGTTGGAGAGAACTCCGTTGATTGCCGAGTAGGCGGCGACCTCAGGGCTGAGCAGGTAAATCTGTCCGTCAGCCGTCCCGCTCCTGCCGAGGAAGTTGCGGTTAAAGGTGCGCAGCGAGACGCCCTTGGAATTCGGGGATTGTCCCATGCCGATGCAGGGGCCGCAGGCGCTTTCGAGGATTCTCGCGCCCGCGTCGATCATGTCGGCGAGCAGGCCGTCCTTTGCGAGCATGGTGAGCACCTGCTTCGAGCCGGGCGCGATGGCAAGGCTGACATCCGGATGGACTTTTTTGCCCTTGAGGATGGCGGCGACCTTCATCATGTCGGAGAGGGAGGAGTTGGTACAGGAGCCGATGCAGACCTGATCGACCTTAATTTTGCCCACTTCGTCAACCGATTTGACGTTGTCCGGGCTGTGGGGACAGGCGACCATCGGGACGAGCTCATCGAGGTTGATCTCATATGTCTCGTCGTACACTGCGTCGTCATCCGCCTTGAGTTCGACCCAGTCCTCCTCGCGGCCCTGTGCCTTGAGGAAGGCGCGGGTTGCGTCGTCAGAGGGGAAGATTGAGGTGGTAGCGCCGAGTTCAGCGCCCATGTTGGTGATGGTGGCACGCTCGGGAACCGACAGGGAGGCAACGCCCTCGCCGCCGTATTCAATGACCTTGCCCACGCCGCCCTTGACGGTGAGCATCTGGAGCACTTTGAGGATGATGTCTTTTGCCGAAACCCACGGCTTGAGGGAGCCGGTGAGGTTGATCCGCACCATTTTTGGCATGTTGATGTGGTAGGCGCCGCCCGCCATTGCAACGGCGACGTCAAATCCGCCCGCACCGCAGGCGAACATGCCGATGCCGCCTCCGGTCGGGGTGTGGCTGTCCGAACCGATCAGGGTCTTGCCCGGCTTGCCGAACCGCTCGAGGTGCACCTGGTGGCAGATGCCGTTGCCGGGACGGGAAAAATAAATGCCGTGTTTTTTGGCAACCGAACCGATGTATTTGTGGTCGTCGGCGTTCATAAAGCCGGACTGGAGCGTGTTGTGATCGATATATGCAACGCTTTTTTCTGTTTTGACCTGGTCAACGCCAAGTGCTTCGAGCTGTAAGTAGGCCATAGTGCCTGTCGCGTCCTGTGTGAGGGTCTGGTCAATTTTGAGGGCGATCTGGGTCCCTTTTACCATTTCGCCTTCCACGAGATGCGCTTTGATAATTTTTTCAGCAATCGTAAATCCCATGTGTTTTCCTCCTTAACGTAGTAACTTTCATTTTATATCATTGGATGGGAATTGTCAAATTACATTGGCAAATTCGCTATGTTACACTCAAAAAAGATCGAACTGAATGTGGCATTTTGGGCTTCTCGGGCGTATTCCAGGTGAAAGGGGGCAATCACATATGAAAAATCAATCGTCGCGCGCGGACGATTGCAGGGAACGGATTATTCACGACTATGCGGATCTGGTGTACCGGCTGGCATTTGCGGGAACCAAAAACAGGGCGGATGCGGACGACATCTTTCAGGAGGTGTTTCTCCGCTATGTTCGCAAACCGCCGCTGTTTCAGAGCAGAGAACACGAAAAGGCTTGGCTGATCCGGGTGACAATCAACTGCTGCAAAAGCTTTTGGAAATCGCCGGCTCGCAGCCACCTCCCGCTGCCGGAGGAGGAACTCCCTGCACCGGAACCGGAACGGGAGGGATTGGAGGAGTTTTTGCTGCGCCTGCCGGAGGATTATCGGATGGTCATCCACCTTTTTTATTATGAGGACCTGTCCACGGCAAGAATCAGCCGTTTGCTCGGGCGCAAGGAGTCGACAGTGCGGATGCAGCTGACCCGTGCGAGAAGGCTTTTAAAAGAGTATATGGAAGGAGAGGATTGTGATGAAACATAATGCGTACTGCAGCTTGCAGCAGCGGATTCACCCCGATGCTGCGCTGCTCGAAACAACCCGGCAGTTGATGCGACAGGAGGCGGCGGACAGGCGCAGGAGGTTCAACCGGTCACTCGGCATCGGGACGGCCGCCTGCACCGTCGCTGTATTGTTGGGAGTGGTCGCGCCCTGGCTGGCGCAGCCGCAGGTACAAAGCCAGCTGCTGGCTCACCCGGATGGGATCACTTCAGCCCAAACAGAATCAAAACTGGAGCGCCCAGACATATCTATCAACATCAACGAGATTACGGGCGTCCAGTCTGTCTCAATCGACCAAAAGCTCGCATTTCCAGAGAATGCTTTGACTAAAGAGTTGACGCAGGAGGAGGCGATCCGCTACTTAGGGAGGGACGTTCGACCTCAAAAACTGCCCGTTGACTTGAAACAGGAGGAGAATGACGCCTATCTATTTGTGGAACTGCCGGATGGAAGCGTTGTGTACGACCAGTTTACCTTTTGGTTTCGTGAGGATTCGGAGGAGGAATACAATCCCTTGTGCCGGCAGTTGACTCTCACAGCGAGTAAAACCGGTCTTGTGAGCGACTGCGTTTATTTGTATCCTCAGGCGTACCAAAAAAGCTACATTGGCGACGTGGAAATCAAGCTCGGCCATCAGGAGGTGGAATATGGTCCGTATGACGAACAGACCCACGCCCCAGCCGGAACCTACGACCGGTATGTGGCGGAGTTGACAGTTGACGGGGTGGAGTGCGAACTGGTTGCGGACAATTTCACACAACAGGAATTCATCGACGCCTTAATTTCGATGGTTTCCACACAATCCACCCCAACCCCTTGAGTTTCGCGCAGCCCTGTGATACGATTAAGGGGAATCATCGGATTGGGAGGGACGCCAAGATGACGCGTGGCGTAATATTTGACATGGACGGCGTGCTGTTCGACACCGAACGGCTGGCAGTGGAGGGTTGGAAGCGAGCGGGGCAGGCGCTCGGTTATTCCATCCCGCCCGCGCTGATGGATCGGATGCGGGGCCGCAGTGTAGAGGATTGCCGGACGCTGTTTGAGGAGTTTTTGGGGAAGGAACACCCTTACGCTGAGGCGAGGGCGATCCGCCAGTCGTATGTACGCGGGTGGATCGCAGAGCACGGCGTTCCGCTCAAGCCAGGTGTGCGGGAGCTTCTGGGATACCTGAAGCAAACCCAAAGAAAAGTCGCTCTTGCCACCTCCTCGGGGCATGAGGTCGCACAGCGCTATCTGCAAAGCGCTGAGATCAAAGAGTTCTTTGACTGCATCCTCAGCGGCGATCTAATTGAGCGGGGAAAGCCTGAGCCCGACATTTTCCTCGCCGCAGCACAGGGGCTCGGACTGCCTCCCGGAGACTGCATTGTGGTCGAAGATAGCTCCGCCGGCCTACTCGCCGCCCATCGGGCGGGCTGTCGGCCGGTGTTTGTCCCCGATCTCTGCTGTGTAGACGCGCAGACAGCCTCTCTCGCCGTCCGGTGCGAAGGATTGTTTGGGGTACAACTGCTTCTCGAACAGGAGGATCAGTATCTAGACAGAAGAGAGCCGCACGGCAAAAATCAGTTAGGGCAGCAGGAATGATTTGTGTGCAGCTTGTCCGTTTTCTCACCAGGATATTTTGAAAACTGCTCTCTACAGGCCGGGTGCGGAAAGATAACTACCACAGCCGCCCACAAGCGACCTGTCAGACGCGGCAGCGAGGAGCGCTGTGCAGGGAAGATGCGGCCCTGTCTAAAGCGAGTTCCCTCTGGATAAAGATAAACCCACTCATTTGGTTTGGGATAAGGCTTCTTTTCCTATACAAAAAACAGTTTGCTGATTTCAAAGCTGTGGAATCAAAACGAGTCCGTGTGTCTTTATGGAAGCGTCCGAAGAGACAGCTCAGTGGAAATACGCATTCTCCCCGCCTTTTTCAGTGTCTTCTGATAGGCAGTCCAGTGCACCAACGCCATGAAAAACCCCCTCCAGCTTGTGAACAAGTCTGTTTTTAATGGACTTGTTCAGCTTGTGCCGGAGGGGGCTTTTTGCATGGTTCTTTTCAACTGGTCATTCAGATTTCTTCAGTGCGTTTTCCGTCGGAAGGACAAACTGGTCATACCGCTCAATTTTAGCGTTGAGCCGCTCAAGAGTACGTTTCATCTCTTCCATCCTCTTGAGAAGCTGCGCGCGTTGCTCCAGCAGAATTTGTTTTCTCGCCTCGGCTGTCGAGTCGCCCTGCTGAAACAGCGCAACATATTCGATGAGCGCCTCCACCTGGATCCCTGCGCCGCGCATGCATTTGATAAACTCCACCCAACGGCAGTCGACCTCCGTATAATTTCGGATGCCGCCCGCCGTTCGCTTGACAGCGGGGATCAACCCAATGCGCTCATAATAGCGGAGCGTATCGGGGGTGAGATCGTACTGCTTGCTCACCTCTGCTATCGTCATTCTGCACCCCTCCTTTTTTTAGTCTACCACACAGTGGAATCGGCTTCAAGTGCCGCAGAGCTTTTCTGCAATTTCATCATAACATCTGGAGTGGACTCCAAGTCAAGCCTTTTTTCGGTCAGCCAAACCCTGTCCGAAGCTGACACGCAGTCTACCCCCTCGAGCAGCATGTCTTGAAACCGGGAGTCCGACTCAAGCAAAGGCGTTTTTCGGGGTGCTGTGCCCACAGGTTTCGGTGAAAAAGCCTCCGCTAGAATGGTCAATCTCCTGTATATCAGTACCAAGTGCGGCTGCAACTTCACCGGCTTGTACCTTTTTGATCAGCGGCCTGCTTCTGCGGTGGGACGCATTCGCGCTGCTAGCTGTATTCACTTCACAAGCGTGCCGGTGAAGTCGGCATTTCCGCCGAGGAATCCGGCGCAGATGTCACCGAATCGATCAATTTTTGGTTTTGAATTCGTTTTTTCGACAGTACCTGTGCAGTTCTATTTGCAAAATCTAATCGTTGGCGTCTCAACGACGAAAGCCAGTGGTTCAACCCCATTCTTTGCTGCCGGCTGGTTACCCCACCTCTGGATGGTTCAATTGACCCATGATGAAGGGGACGACCTCGTCTGGCTGAATGTGCAGGACGTGGGCAAATTCCCCGTGCAGAATTTTTTCCGCCTCGTTGCTGATCTTCTCATCCGCCAGATGAAATTTTTTTCCTTCCCTGTTCTTTTCCTCCCGGTGAATATGCAGCGTCTTGATCAGTTTAACCAGTTCCCTGTGGTCGCCGTTTCGGAGGATTTCAGTATACTTTTCCTTGCGCAGTTGGTCGTTTTCAATCCATTCGGTCTGGGCGTCCGGCATAAGTTCAATCAGCTCATGAACCTCCTGGAGGGAGAGTAGTTTTCTAATCTTGATTTTGTCGCTGTCCACCGGGCAGTAAATTGTCTCGCTCTCACTGTAAACTGGCTGCAAAATATAATAGACAAGCTCTCTGTCTGAAAATTTCTCCGGTCGGATGTCCACAATCCGGCATACGCCGGTATTCCCATACATCACGGTATCGTTTATTTGAAACACTGCTTTCACCTGCTCCTTTCTCAATTCGGTTGTAGTATGTTAAAATTTTTCATCATCCGCCTCACCCGGCGTTTCGAGAATTCTTTTCGGAGGGGCTGTTCATCTGCGCGAGGAGAGGGAAAGCCGCTTTCCCAAGCCTTGGGCAAAAAAAGTGTAGTTTGTTGACAACAGACCCTTGGTTGTGCCATCGACAAACTACACGCGCTGAACAGTTCAGCAAGAGGGTATTTTATGAATGAGGTGAATTGCATTCTGCCTGTTTGCAGGGAGATGCCGGGACGGCTTGAAACCCACTGCTGGGTCCGTTGCGTTGAGCCGTGGTCCATTTGGATTTTGTTCAGGCCAGATAATCCCCGCAGTCATAGCTGTTGTACTGTTTCTTGATTTTGAGAAGGATTGAACCGTCCTCCAGCGTGGACTGCGCAACAACCTTGAACTTTGTATGTTTATGCTCCAGCTGCGCTTTATATGCCTCTAATTCGCTGTGCACATCCCTTACTGCAACCTCTTTTGGAAGCTCCTCCTTGAGTTGAAAATGAATGGTCTGTTCCAAGCAAGCTGCTTTGACTCGTTTCATAGCTGAAACCTCCTTCTTTCTTCCCCTCTATTTTACCAAATTTTTTTGCACAAGTGTAAGTGAAATTTTCGCAAAACGGAAAAGTTTGTTGATTTTGCGCAGGAGTTGCCCGGTTGATTTTGTGCAGTTTTCGCATCCATTTCAGAACCAGGGGCGGACCTGGAGAAAAATGGGGGACAATGTCTGCGCGGCTGATTTTGTCCCTTGTTTTCTGGATTTTACCCTATGAAAGTCGGTTCGCAGCAGGTGTCACAACACAAACCGGGTACAAAAACCTTCCTTTTATCCTATAAAAACGAAAAAAACCTTCCTAAAATCATATAGTTTTACCAAATGAGATGTGGTAAATTAGAAGACGTACTCAGTCGATTCAAGAGTATGGCAAACCAGAAGAAGGGAGGGAACAGGTCAATTTATTTCCGCGCCAGAAAGAAAAAAAGGAGAGTGAAGCAAATGAAATCAAAATTCATCATGAAACTTGCTGCGGTGTGCGTTTCGGCAACCATGTTTGCCACCATGATGGTTCCGTCCGTCTCGGCGATCGCAAACACATCGATCACCAGCGCCTACAGCAGCGCAACTGAAATCCTGAACCTCAAAACCAACAATTACACCATCCCGTTGACGGTTGAGGATGCAAACCCGGTGTTCAGCTGGGAGATGGACTCCAACCTGATCGGGCAGCAGCAGAAGGCCTATCAGATTGTGGTCACCCGGGAGAGCGACGGCAAGGTAGTGTGGGACAGCGGCAAAGTGGAAGAGAGCAAGAGCAACGACATTAGCTATCAGGGTGAAGCGCTCACAGCCGAAACCGCCTACAGCTGGGACCTCATCGTGTGGGACGCATTCGGCCAAAGCTACACCAGGGAGACAAGATTTGAAACCGGCCTGATGGACCCGACGCTCGACGCTTGGGACGGCGCGCAGTTCGTCGGCACCAACGAGCTCACACTGGATGCGGCGAGCGCCATGTTGTACGCCATCCAGGCAGATGTTGAAATTCTCTCCGGCACCAAGGCGAGCCTGGTGTTCGGTGCGGACGACTATCGTCTCAACAACCAGTTCCAAAATGTCTGGAACGCAGAGGGAGAGAACTACGTCCGCGTCGAGATTGATGTCACTAACGTCTCGGATAACGGCGGCGCAGTGCTCAACCTCTACAAACAGGGCTATGGCACCAACGACGCAGAGGAAGTGCTGCAAAGATCGGTGAATATCCCTGCCAACGTGATCAACAGCGAGAACCAATACGGCCCGCACACCATCCGGATTTCAGTTGAAACCGGAAGCATAACGGTGAACATCGACGGCACCAACGTGGGCAGCAGACTCTCGGTTAGCTCGCTGAGCACCGGCAACAACTTCAACACCTACCCGAACCTCGCTTCAGTCGGCTTTGCCGCAGACGCGGGAGAGGAAATTGAGGTGACCAATTACCAGATCCTCAGCACCGGAAGAACTGATGCGGACAACAACGTTGTCTTTGGCCAGAACACAGGCGCAACCTACTCGATCTTCCGGGGACTCGACGGCGTCACCGTCACCAACAACGGCAACCGCATCAGAGTGCTGGGCGGAGCGGACGGCGTCCTCTCCTATGCAGACCCGAGCTACGGCTCCCTCAACATGGTGCGCAACACCTTTACCACCGACACCAGCAAAAAAGTCGTCGGCGCCAAGATGTACGTCACCGCAATGGGCATCTATGAGATGTACATCAACGGCGAGCGGATGATGGCGGAAAACGCAGACGGCGAGAAGGTCGCCGACTGGTTCAATCCCGCGGACAGCCAGTACCGTGACACCCTCTGCTACCACGCCTACGACGTCACCGATATGATTTCCGACGGTGAGAACGCCATGGGCGCGATCCTCGGCGGCGGCTGGTACACCGGTTATCAGACCTTTACCCCCAGCAACCTCAATTTCTTTGGCAACACCGAGGCGCTGCTTGCCAAACTTGTCATCACCTATGATGACGGAACCACCGGCACTGTTGTGACCAATCCCGAGACCTGGGAGATGTTCAACGACGGCCCGATCGAATTCTCCGGCTTCTTCCAGGGCGAGCGTTACAACGCGAACAAGGAAGCAGCGATTTCGGTCGATGGCAATGTCAACGGCTGGGCAACCACAGCCTACGACTCCTCCGCCTGGACACAGTGTGAGAACGTCGAACCCCGCGAGTGGATCGACTTTGACATCGTCGGGCGCTACGAGACCCCGATCCGGGAGTACGAGAGGCTCGACACCACGAGAATCCTCAACACCCACAGTGAGGACAACACCACCTACACCTATGACATGGGTGTGGCAATGGTCGGCGTGCCGTCGGTCACCATCCCGGCGGGCAGCCTCAAAGAAGGGGATACCGTTATCTTCCGTTACGGCGAAGACATCTATCCCGGCAATGAGGACTCCCAGAACACCAACGAGTACTACACCGGCCTCTATGGACCAGAAGGCACCTTCCGCAAGGGCGTTGCAGGCCGCGTGCTGCACGACACCTACCGCGCGGCGCTGGCAACCGACTTCTACACCGCGAGTAAGGAAGATGAAACACGCGATGTTGTCATCGAACCGAGCTTTACCTTCCGCGGTTACCGCTATGTGCAGATCACAGTGCCCAGCCGCACCGAAGCGCTGCCGGCTGAAAACGTCAAGGGGGTTGTGATCTCCTCGATCGACCAGCTCGACGGTACCTACAACGCGACCACCACCGACGACACCCTCACCGGATACGTCAACCAGCTCTTTAAGAACATCCAGCGCAGCCAGCTCGGCAACTTCATGTCCATCCCGACTGACTGCCCGCAGAGAAACGAGCGTATGGGCTGGACAGGAGACGCCCAGGCGTTCTCGAGAACCTCGACCTACAACGCCGACACCCTGAACTTCTTCCGGCAGTGGATGGTCGCACTGCGCAACGACCAGGGCGGCAACGGCTCGATCGGAAGCACGGTTCCTGAATTCAGCACAAGTGATCCGAAGGAAAACACCACCTCGTTTGCGGACGGCACCACCTGGGCTGCGGCAATCTGCATGGTTCCGTGGCAGATGTACACCCAATTCGGAGACACCGTCATTGTCGAGGAAAACATGGACGCCATGAAGCTGTGGCTCGACGGAATGGACAGCTACGACTTTGACGAAGAGCATACCTACCTTTCCTCCAGAACCAGCGGCCTGGCCGACTGGCTGTCGGTAGATGGAAAAACCTCCTCTGACATCGTCAACAACGCAATCTACATCTACATGATGGAAGTGACGGCAGAGATGGCCCGCGCTATCGGCAGAACCGACATCGCGGACGAGCTCCAGACCCGCCACGACCTCGCGAAAGCGGAGTGGAACGACGTCTACTTTGACGCAGAGCTCGGCATGACCACCGACAGAAACGGAAACGTCATGGACAGCCAGGCTTCCTACGCGACCCCTCTGAACTTCAACTGCTTCAGCGATGAGAACAAAGAGGTTGCAGCGGCACGCCTCGCAGTGATCGCAGCTGACCCGAACCAGAGCGGTGGCGGCGCAGGGGTTATCGCTGGCAGCAGCGGACCTGGCGGCGGAGGCGGAAACAAGGTGGACTGCCCGGCCTACTCGATTACCACCGGATTCTCCGGCACCCCCAACATTCTCCCCGCACTCACCCGCAACGGCTACATTGACGAGGCATACAATATGTTCACCTGCACCGACTACGCCTCCTGGCTCTACTCGGTTAAGATGGGTGCAACCACCATGTGGGAGAGATGGAACTCCTACGAACTCGCCTTCCAGGACAACGGAAACAGCAGCATGAACTCGTTTAACCACTTCGCGCTCGGTTCGGTTGGCTCCTGGCTGTACGAATACCAGCTCGGCATCACCACCGACCACGCAAACGGCGCGGCAGGCTATCAGGACTTTGTCCTCCAGCCCCTTGCCGGCGGCAACTTTACCGCACTCGAGGGAAGCTATGAATCCAACTACGGCACTATTGAGAGCAGCTGGACTGCCGATGCGGGCACCATCACCTCCTACAGTGCAACCGTCCCGGCAAACACCTCGGCAACCCTCTACCTCCCGGCGGACGCCTCTGTTGTTGAAAACTTCGAGAACATCACAGGTGTCACCTACACCGGCATGACCACCCGCAACGGCGTTTCTGTCGCCACCTTCCGTCTCGCATCCGGCTCCTACGACTTCGCTGTTGCAGACGGAACCCTTACCGCATCGGTCGCTGACGACTATGTGGTCGCCGCTGAAGCGGATAAGTCCATCCTCAACGACGTCATCGCCTATGCAGAGGCGCAGAAAGCAGACGCCTCCTACGAATCGGTCATCCCGATGGTCAAGGAGACCTTTGAAGCCGCTCTCGCAGAGGCAAAAGCAGTCGCAGCAGATGCTCTGGCAACCGATGACGCAGTATTTGACGCCTGGGTTACCCTGATGGGCGAAATTCACAAGCTCGGCTTTGTGCAGGGTGACAAGACCTCCCTTGCAAAGCTGATCTCCGCAGCGGGAACGATCGAAGCAAATCTTGACAACTACATCGAGGCAGGCAAAGCGGAATTTGTCTCTGCCCTTGCAGCGGCGCGCAGCGTCTATGCGGACGAAAATGCGCTTCAGAGCGAAGTAGATCCCGCAGCGACCGCCCTGCTCGACGCCATGGTCACCCTGAGACTCAAAGCAGACAAGAGCCTGCTCGAGCAGACCATGACCATCGCAGCGTCTATTGACATCACAGCGTACACCGATGAAACCATCGCAGCGTTCAACGCAGCAAGCGACAACGCAAACGCGGTTTACGCAAACGAAGCGGCGACCCAGGATGAGGTCGACAAAGCGCAGCAGGATCTCCAGGCGGCGATCGACGGACTCAAGGCTGTTGAGACAGCAGCTGAGACCGGAGTGTCCGTTGCCGGAGACAAGACAGTCACCACGGGTAGTGGAAACACCAAGACAGGTGAGAGCCAGGCGGCAGCCATGGCAATGACCACACTTGTACTGGCAGCAGCGGCGTTTGCTTTGAGCAAAAAGAAAAAACGCTAGTTTCCCTATCGCCTCTCTCTCATAATCAAAAGCAACCCCCTGCATCATCAAGCGCAGGGGGTTGCTTTGACACAAATGGAGATCGATCAGGTTTTTTAAATCATGTTGGGCGGTCACGACGGACCGCCTCCGCACCGAACCTGCCGAAATTCTGAGCAGTATCCTGCTTGGCTGAGGGAGCTTGGAGGACGGCAGACTTTGATACCAAAGATTCAACAAAGCCCGGCGAAACTTATTGGAAGTTTTGTCGAGCTTTGTTCGTTGTATTCAGCTGTGGAAACGAACCCTCGGTTTTGCCGGGAGAGAAAAGAGAGGAGAGGGACGAGCAATCTGCGGGCTAAAAAAGGAGGATGTAAAAAGGAAGCACGGGTAGAGATTTGGCGACCGCATTGTTAACGTATAAGAGGAAATAATCAGTGAAAAAAGAGGATTATGCCGCAGAGCAAATCTCACTCAAAAAGCACATCGATTCGTTTCCTAGCAGCGAAAAAAAGAAAGCAAAAAACAAACAGCCGCAGGCGAGCGGCTGTTTGAAATAGAGATGCGGTGCTAAACCAATATTCGCTCCTTTTCGGAGTTGGGCATACTACCAGTTTTTGATTTGAATAAAAGGGCCTGTTTTGTCAGAGGATCAAAGGTTCGCTGTGGACCGGAAGGGAATCAGAACATGCTCAGAGCAGGATGCGGCTCGATCAGCTGTTGATTTTGAAGCGTGTTGCACATCCGGCAGTTCGGTTCTGCCCTGGAAAAGGTGTGAGCACAGCGGCTGACTCAGGCGAGTCCGGCATCAACAGGTGCCAGGCAGTCCCCGCGCATCCGCCGGCGGTACTGTTTTGGGGTGAGGTGGAATTCCTTTTTAAACGACGCTTCAAAGCTGCTGCGGTACTCATAGCCCACTGTGTGAGTGATGCGTTCAATGCTCATCTCCGAGTGTGCGAGCAGTTCCTTCGCCTGGCTGAGTCGCATGCAGTTTCTCGCTGAGCCGGGCAGCATGATCGAGCTGTATTTGTTTAAGATCATCATCGAGTACGCGGGTTGTTTTAAATACCGGCAAAAGATTATGAAATTGATGCTCTCCGCCCTGCTGACCGAGCTCGCGCGGGACTATCAGCAGAGGGATCAGGAGGACGAATCCAAAGAAAACGGAGACATCCTGCACATCATCTCCTACATCAGCGACCATTACAACGAAGTGACCCTCAAATCGCTGTCAGAGCAGTTTCATTATTCCGCCGACTATCTCTCCAAGCTGATTGAAAAATACACAGGGTATACTTTTTCTGAATACATCAGAAGGTATAAATTTAACCGCGCCGCCTACATGATAAAGAATTCCGGCCAGTCAATCGAGCAGATTTCCCTTTTGACCGGCTACTCGCTGCGCAGCTCGTTTGACCGGGAGTTTAAAAAATACTTTGGGCTCACCCCAAAGCAGTATCAGAAGGAACAGAGAGAGCGGGAACAATGACGCGGAAATCCCCGATTTTTCAGCAGGTTTATCCGGCCTCATGGGAGATCAGATCTCCCTTGTGGGGAGAAAAATCTGTTCTTGAAAAAAAAACAGGGATGTTGTATAATAAAAATATTAAACATAACGTGGAGGGGTATACCAATGTACGAGAATATGATGGATACAATTGGCTTTGTCAAAAACGCTGACCCCGAAGTCGGCGATGCGATGGAGATGGAGCTCAAACGCCAGAAACGCAATCTGGAGCTGATCGCAAGCGAAAACCTCGTTTCCCCCGCTGTCATGGCGGCAATGGGGTCGGTGCTCACCAATAAATACGCCGAGGGCTATCCGGGAAAACGCTACTACGGCGGCTGCGAGTGCGTCGACGTGGTGGAAAACATCGCCCGGGATCGCGCAAAAGAGCTCTTTGGCGCGGAATACGCAAATGTGCAGACCCATTCGGGCGCGCAGGCGAACACCGCCGTTTACTTCGCGCTGCTCCAGCCGGGCGACACCGTCATGGGAATGAGCCTTGCGCACGGCGGGCATCTCACTCACGGTTCTCCCGTCAACCTTTCGGGAAAATATTTCAATTTTGTCTCCTATGGCATTGACGATGAGACAGGGATGATCGATTACGACAAGGTGCGCGAGCAGGCGCTTGAATGCAAGCCCAAACTCATCGTCGCAGGCGCAAGCGCTTATCCCCGTACCATTGATTTTGAGCGGTTCAGCGCAATTGCAAAAGAAGTTGGCGCCCTCTTTATGGTGGACATGGCGCACATTGCAGGTCTTGTCGCCGCCGGACAGCACCCCTCCCCGGTACCCTATGCCGACATTGTGACCACCACCACCCACAAAACCCTACGCGGTCCCCGCGGCGGCCTCATTCTCTGTAAAGAGGAGTACGGAAAGGCAATCGATAAGGCTGTATTCCCCGGCATCCAGGGCGGCCCTCTTATGCACACCATCGCGGCAAAGGCGGTCTGCTTTGGCGAAGCGCTCAAACCCGCATTTGTAGAATACCAAAAACGCGTCAAAGCAAACGCGGCGGCGCTTGCGGCAGGCCTGGTCAAACGCGGCTTCGACCTTGTTTCGGGCGGCACCGACAACCATCTGATGCTCGTTGACCTGCGCAAGTTCAACATCACCGGCAAAGATCTTGAACACAAGCTCGACGAGGTGTACATCACCGTCAACAAAAACGCGATCCCCAACGATCCGCAGAGCCCGTTTGTCACAAGCGGTGTGCGTATCGGCACTCCGGCGGTCACCACACGTGGCCTGAACGAGGCGGACATGGACATCATCGCCGAGTGCATTACCCTCGTAGCGAGTGACTTTGACGCAAACGCGGACAAAGCGCGCGCGATGGTCACCGAAATTTGCAACAAATACCCGCTTTACGAATAAACAAGAACAGGAATTGGTAAAGGGGCGCTTGGGCCGTCAAGCGCCCCTTTTTTCATGGACAGAGCGGGGAATTTTCTCTGCTTTCGCACAAGTAGGCTTTCCTTGATGTGAAAAGCCTGTATCGATATGGCGCGGGATCTCCTCGCTGTATCTGCGCCATTGCCAATGTGCGGGAAGCTTCGCCAAGCCAAGAGATGTGCGGTGGCCCGATAAAGACCAGCGACGTCAGCCAAGGCAAGCTTGTTGGGTTTGCGGCTGGTGCGAAATGCCCACAACCCGGACATACGTTTCCCTGATGCTTATCAGCCGCTGCAATTTTGCGACGGCGGCGAAAGCATGTTAGCTGACTGTCGCAGAGGGTTTGGCGTTGTCCCAAAACAGCGGCTGATTGCCAGCCGTTTTACCAATCGAGAAAAAGGAGTGATTTCCATGCCGCTGGCAGACAGGGCCCGGCCCAAAACAATCGACGACGTGGTTGGGCAAAAACACCTCATCGGCCCGGGCAGGCCGCTGCGCAACATCATTCTTTCTGGAGAACTGCCCAACATGATTTTTTACGGCCCCTCGGGCACCGGAAAAACCACGGTCGCCCGGATGATTGCCGAAAACGCGGGCAAACGGCTGCACAAACTCAACGGCACCAACGCATCCCTCGCCGATATTAAACAGGTGGTGGGGGAGCTCGACACCATTATGGGGCAAAACGGCATCGTCCTCTACCTCGATGAAATTCAGTATCTCAACAAAAAGCAGCAGCAGAGCCTGCTTGAATACATCGAGAGCGGGCGGATTACCCTCATCGCCTCGACGACGGAAAACCCTTATTTTTATATTTACAACGCGATTTTGAGCCGTGCGACGGTGTTTGAGTTTAAATCCGTCCCACCTCAGGAAGCGGAGGCAGCGGTAGAACGCGGTTTTCGCCTGGTGGCGGAGGAGCAGAAACTGGAGCTCACCCTCGAAGAGGGAGTTACCGCACACATCGCACGGGGCTGTGGCGGAGATGTGCGCAAAGCGCTCAACACAGTCGAGCTGTGCGTTCTTGCAGCGGAGCTGCGGGATGGGAAAAAGACTGTTTCCCTCGAACTCGCGAAAGAGCTGACCCAGAAAAGCGCAATGCGGTACGACCGCGCAGGGGATGAGCATTACGACCTGCTTTCCGCGCTGCAAAAGTCGATCCGCGGCAGCGACGAGAACGCGGCGCTCCACTACCTCGCTCGGCTGCTCACTGCGGGCGATCTGCTCTCCCCCTGCCGCCGCCTGCTCGTCATCGCAGCAGAGGACATTGGCCTCGCCTATCCCCAGGCGATTGCGATCGTCAAGGCATGCGTCGACGCGGCAGTGCAGCTCGGTCTTCCAGAAGCACAGATTCCCCTCGCCGAAGCGGTGGTGCTCCTCGCAACCGCTCCCAAATCCAACACCGCGAACGCGGCGATTCAGGCCGCAATGGCAGATGTCCAGGCGGGCAGGGGCGGAACATTTCCCCGCTGCCTGCAAAACAAGCATTACGACGGTGAGGGAAATGAGCAAATCGGGCAACACTATCTATATCCGCACGATTTTCCCGACCGGTATGTGGAGCAGCAGTATCTGCCCGATGATCTGGCCGGAACCGTCTATTATACGCCTGCCCAGAATAAGAATGAACAGGCGGCTAAGAAATACTGGGACACGATTAAATCCAAGAAAAGGGGATGAAACAAATGCTGGCTGCATCCATTGCCATTGTCATTGTGCTTCTGCTCATGTCCTTTCTATTTTTAAGGGACAAAAAATTTGATTACATGAAATCCACGCTCATCCTCGCCATTGTACCGCTGAGTCATTTGATCTCGTTTGCGCTGTCCCATCCCCTTTCTGTGATCAAAGGGGTTGTACGGGGGGATGTCATTGTCATCGGCTTGGTGGCTGGCTTGATACTCAGCTGCATCCTGCTCGGCCTGATGAGCTTTAAGATCAAACGGCACCGCCTCAAGGTGACCTATCTGGTTGTCAATGGGCTGTTTGTCGGAATTCTTTCGCTGATTTTTATCTACAATGTCATCTCGATCAATTTCCATTAGGGAGGACTTGAATATGCTGAACCGGTATTCCATTACAACAGATGCGCAGAATTTTCACAACATCACCCGCCAGGTGGAGCAGGCGGTGCGGGAGAGCGGAGTGGAGGATGGGATCTGTGTCGTGCACTGCCCGCACACCACCGCAGGGCTGACCGTCAACGAAAATGCCGATCCAGACGTGGTCAGCGATCTGCTCTATGCGCTGGACAAAACCTTTCCCGATCGTCCGGAATTTCGGCACATAGAGGGCAACACAACAGCCCACCTCAAAGCCTCTTGCATGGGCAACAGCGTCACCCTGCCAGTCGAGCGGGGAAGGCTTGTGCTCGGCACTTGGCAGGGAATTTATTTTTGTGAGTTCGACGGCCCGCGCAGTCGCACCTTTTTTGTCAAGGTGATGTAGGGATGATGGACTGGACTGGCAAAGTGTGCGTGGTCACAGGCGGAGCGCAGGGGATCGGCCGCGAGCTCGTCACGGGGTTTTCCTCTCTTGGCGCCTGTGTCGCTTTTATCGATACGAATCAGGAAGCTGGGGAACAGCTGCTCGCCTCCCTGCACAGAGACGGAAAGAATGTGCTGTTTGTTCACGGAGATATCGCTGAACACGCTGTCCTCGAAGAGTTTTCCAGACGGGTTGCCGATGCGTTTGGCAGCGTGGACGTGCTTGTGAACAACGCCTGTCTGACGCGGGGCGGCATCCTCACCCCCTGCGGCTACGACGAGTTCAACTATGTGCTGCGGGTCGGGGTGTCCGCTCCCTACTACCTGACCCAGCTCCTCCTGTCCCTGTTCCGGGAGGGGGCGTCAGTGGTCAACCTCTCGTCTACCCGGGCGGGGATGTCCCAGAGGGACACCGAGAGCTACAGTGCAGCCAAAGGCGGCATTTCTTCGCTCACTCACGCCCTAGCCAACAGCCTTGCCGGCAAGGTGCGGGTGAATGCCATCGCCCCGGGCTGGATTGAAACGGGAAGAGGGGAGCATAGCGAAGCGGACAGGGCACAACACCCTTCTGGTCGGGTGGGACAGCCGGACGACATTCTGCGAGCCGTTCTGTTTCTCTGTGACAGGGAGAACAATTTTATCAACGGGGAGACCCTCACAATTGACGGCGGAATGAGCAGGCGGATGATTTATTCCGGGGACGAAGGGTGGGAGTACCACCCGTAAGGACAAAGCCTTTCCACATTGATGGGAAGGAGGGAAAGGAGACGAAAATGTTTTATTCTTTTGAGCAAGTCACAGTCACCACAGGGTACAATTTCGAGGGATACAAGATTGAAGAGTATCTCGGACTGGTTTCGGGTGAAATCGCGCTGAACACCAATTATTTAAGAGACACCCGCATGAATCTCGGAGATCTCTTTGAAATTGGAACCTATGTCGAGGAAAACGGCGCCGTGGGACGGGAACGCGAATCCCAGACCAACAAGCTGGAAAATGCGCGGAGAATTGCAATCTCCCGCCTCGTTACTTCCGCGAAGGAACGGGGGGCGAACGCGGTTATCGGAGTGGATGTGGATTACATAACGATCAATGAAGTCCTTGGCGTCGTCGCAATGGGAACGGCGGTGAGAATCAAAGCAAAGAATCCCGATACAGGGGAAAACTACAGCTACTCCTTCCCAGTGGGCAGCTACAGCACAAACGAAAAGCTGCGGCCCTGCTTTGTCAGCGTGCAGTCAGCACAGCAGGAGAACGAATCCTTCCTCTCGGTTGTTTTTCACAACTACTCCGACCTTCCGGTAGGGGAAATCAGTGTGGATGTTGAAATAAAAAATGAGCAAAACGAAACAATGTATTTCCCAGGCTTGCAGTTTCGGAATCTCCGCACAGCGGACCGCAGGATTGAGAGCGAGCTGGTTGCGGTTCCCGCAAAAGAGGAGGATTTCACTTCGGTTTGCCTGTGCAGCGTCCAGGTGCTCCGCTACAAAGCGGGGAATGTGTGGGTCGAAGGTGCGGGTGATTCTCAAGTCACCACTTTGACGATGCAGCAGCTCACTGACCACAAATCAGTTTTTGGCCAGGATGCTGTCACAGTGGGGGAAACAACGGATAACCGGTGGAAATGTGTGTGCGGTGCCTTTAACGCGGAGGGTGAGCTGTGCAATCTGTGCGGACGGACTGTGGAGGCGACCAATGCAGTCAACAACTTTGAGCAGATCATCGCCACATTTGAGCAGGAGGAGAGAGCAAAGGGGATTTACGAGCGCCTTTTGTCATTTGAAAATTCGATTGCCCCTCCGGTGTTTGCCGAGCTTTCCAAGGAACTCAAGCGGATCACTATGAATGAGCGAATATACGGCAACTCTAAAGTAGACGCACTTATCGTGGTGAAAAAGCTTTTGCTCGATGAGAACAACGAATAAACTATCAAGCAAAGGAAGCGCCTGTAAAGACGCTTCCTTTGCTTATTTACCAGCTAAGCTGGTGGATAAAAAGCTTAGAGCTAAGGACAAAATAAAAGTTCCCCGATAAATTAAAGGTAAGGTCTGCCAACCTAACCAAAAATATCGAGGAGGTCTTTGCATAAAAGACATAAATAGTTTAGAAGATACGAAGTGGAGATGTCCATATCATATCGTATTTGCGCCAAAGTATTGTAGACAGGCAATCTACTGAGAAATAAAAATAGATATAGGATTTCATTATAAAACACTATGCGAAAAAAGGTAGAGATAATAGAAGCAAACGCATGTCCGGATCATATCCATATGCTTATCAGTATCCCACCGAAATATAGTGTATCGCAAATTATGAGATACCTAAAAGGAAAAGGCAGCTTGATGATATTTGATAGATATGCAAATCTGAAATATAAATATGGGAATAGACATTTTGAGGCAAGAGGATATTAATATACTCTACACCAAAATCTCCGATTTCCGTATTTGAATTTTAGAATTCTATGTCTGCCGTGGATCAAAAACCTGCTCTTTCCTTTAAAAAATCCTATGCTCTCTTTGGGCGGTATCTTTATCAGCAGATGGATGTGGTCTGGGCATATTTCTATCTCCAAGAGTTTGATCCCTTTCCAGTTACATAATTCCCGTAGAATTTTCCCTATCTCTGCTTAGTGCTCTTTGTAGAATATTTTTCGCCGGTATTTTGGCGCAAACTCGATATGATCGTTGCAGTTCCAGGTGGTATACCCTAAGGGGCAGGCACTGTGCTAAACTTTTATTGTCATTCGGTATTCGAATGTCCTCTTTTTTGTATTTTAGTGCAGTTGTCAGGCCGCACCTTACTTACCAAAAGGAGTTATTTTTTCATACTCATTTCTAAAGCTTTCCCGAATTCCCGGCATAGCCGGGGGGCAATTACAAAAGAAACAGGCTGGGATGAAAAATCCCAGCCTGTTTTAGACTGTTTGAAAACTCCATTTCTTGACTTGAACTGGAGTTTTTTATTGACCTCTAAGCAGAGGCTTGCTTGTTCTTTTTGATCACCTTGAGACGGCTAAATTCCTCTCGTTCCTTTTCCTCGAGCGCGTCGGTGATGAATTTCACTGTGTCCTCGAACTGGGGAATGATGATGTTTTTGAGTGCATTCGCCCGCCGCTGAGTCTTTTTGATCGCATTTGCAAGCCGGTAAACGCTGTTTTCAACCTCTGCGAGGACAACGGTGAACTGCTTTGCCTTTTCAAAGCAGATATAGGCACGGTCGAGCTGCGAGTTGGTGCCTGCAAAGCCGTAGAGGTTGCCCTCGGGCAGGGTGGACTCCATCGTGACATGGGGAATCTCCACCCCCATGACGCTGCGGTAGGTGATGTGCACTCCGCACTCGACCGGGATGCCGTCGGCGATGCTCTGGCAGACGCCGAGGGTGATGTTTGCCCGCTGGAGTGCGGAGTAGGCCTCTGCATACACTCGCTCAATCTCGCCGCGGATGGATTTCGCAGTGTCGATGAGGGTCATCATCTCCCGCACGAGGATGTTGCGCTTGCGGTCGAGCAGATCAAAGCCGAGCTTTGCAAGCGAGAGGGATTTTTTCGTATTGATCAGGTTTCCCTTAGTTGGGAAGACTGCGTTTGCCATGCTGAGCCCTCCTTAAAACGCTTTGCGTTTGCGGAACCGGTCGGCGCGGTTGGAGTCGTAGAACTGGAAGAGCAGGTCGGAATCGATGCGGTCGAGCTCCTCCTTGGGCAGCAGACAGAGAAGGTCCCAACCGAGGTCGAGCGTCTGCTCAATGGTGCGGTCCTCGTTCTCTCCTTGCTGGAGGAAATACTGCTCAAACTGGCGGCCGAATTCCAGATAGGATTTGTCGGTCGGGGAGAGCTCCTCCTCGCCGATAACTGAGGCGAGAGAGCGCGCGTCGCTCACCTTCGCGTAGCAGGCAAAGAGCTGGTTTGCGACCGACGAGTGGTCCGACCGGGTGTAGCCCTCGCCGATGCCGTCCTTCATCAGGCGGGAGAGGGAGGGGAGTACTGCGATCGGCGGATAGATGCCCTGCTGGGCGAGGTCTCGGTCGAGCACGATCTGGCCCTCGGTGATGTAGCCGGTGAGGTCGGGGATCGGGTGGGTGATATCGCCGTTGGGCATCGTGAGGATCGGGATCTGTGTCACCGAACCGGTTGAGCCCTTGATGACGCCGGCACGCTCGTACAGCGAAGCAAAGTCGGAGTAGAGATAGCCCGGATAGCCCTTACGGCCGGGGATTTCCCCCTTGGAAGAGGAGAACTCGCGGACCGCCTCGGCGTAAGAGGTCATGTCGGTGAGGATGACGAGTATGTGCATGTTGTGCTGATAGGCGAGGTATTCCGCCGCAGTGAGCGCGCACCGCGGGGTGAGAATGCGCTCGATGATCGGGTCGTTCGAGAGGTTGATGAACATCGCAACCCGCTCGAGCACGCCGCTCTCCTCAAATTTTGCTTTAAAGTAATCCGCCACGTCGTTTTTGACACCCATCGCCGCGAAGACGATTGCAAACCCCTGGCCCGCCTCCTCGGCGATTTTCGCCTGGCGCACGATCTGCACCGCGAGCTTGTTGTGGCTGAGACCCGAGTCGGAGAAGATCGGGAGCTTCTGACCGCGGATCAGGGTCATGAGCGCGTCGATCGACGAGATCCCAGTGCGGATGTAGTTGCGGGGGTAGGTGCGGGACACCGGGTTGATCGGCTGGCCGTTGATGTCGGCGTAGGTATCGGGATAGATGTCCCCGAGGCCGTCGATCGGCTTGCCTGCGCCGTTGAAAATTCTGCCGAGCAGCTCCTTGGAGAGCGGCATTTCCATCGGCTTGCCGGTGAACCGGGTGGTGGTGTTTCCGAGCGAGAGGGTGTTGGTGCCTTCAAATACCTGCACAACCACCCGCTTGCCCATGATTTGAACAATGCGGCCGAGACGGACGGAGCCATTTTCGAGATGCAGCTCGACGAGTTCGTCAAAACTTGCATTCTCCACTTCGTCGAGGACGACGAGTGGGCCGTTGATTTCTTTGAGTCCAATGTATTGGTACGCCATTACTGCCTCACTCCTTTATCGATCGCTCTCGGCTAGCTTTTCGTCGATTTCTTTGTAGTAGTCGTCGAACAGTTCAAGCTTGTCGTTGGGGATGTCGTATTTAATGCGGGCGAGCCGGTCAAAGATACCGGTCGAGATGATGTTTGAGATTGGGATGTTGCGGGCGACGAGCTCGCTCGCCTTGTCGTTGAGATAGAGGATCACCTTCATCATCTGGCGTTGCTTTTCGAGCGGGACATAGGTGTCGTCCTTGTGGAAGGCGTTCTGCTGGAGGAAGCCGACGCGGATGACCTTTGCGATTTCGATGACCAGCTTCTGGTCATCGGGCAGCACATCTGCGCCGATCAGCTTGACGATCTCCATGAGGTTGCTCTCCTCGGCGAGCAGGGCGGAAATCCGCTGTTTGAGGGAACGAAAATCTTCGCCCGCGTTTTTGTCGTAGAAATCGGCAAACTCATCGTCGTACTCTGAGTAACTCGTCATCCAGTTGATCGCCGGATAGTGGCGGGCATAGGCGAGGGATTTGTCGAGCGCCCAGAAGCAGCGGACAAATCGCTTGGTGTTTTGGGTGACCGGCTCGGAGAAGTCGGAGCCTTGCGGCGAGACTGCGCCGATGATTGTGACCGAACCCTCCTCGCCGCACAGAGTGGTCATGTAGCCTGCGCGCTCGTAGAATTCTGAGATTCTCGAAGGCAGGTAGGCGGGGAAGCCCTCTTCCGCCGGCATTTCTTCCAGGCGGCCGGAGATCTCGCGCAGCGCTTCTGCCCAGCGGGAGGTGGAGTCCGCCATAATCGCGACGTGATAGCCCATGTCACGGTAGTATTCTGCCAGGGTGATGCCGGTGTAGATCGACGCCTCGCGCGCCGCAACCGGCATGTTGGAGGTGTTGGCGATCAAGGTGGTGCGGTCGGTGAGCGCCTTTCCGGTGCGCGGGTCAATCAGCTCGGAGAACTCCTCGAGCACCTGGGTCATCTCGTTGCCGCGCTCGCCGCAGCCGATGTAGACGATGATGTCCGCGTCGCACCACTTTGCGAGCTGGTGCTGGGTCATCGTTTTTCCGGTGCCGAACCCGCCCGGGATGGCGGCGGTGCCGCCCTTGGCGATCGGGAAAAGGGTGTCGATGACTCGCTGACCGGTGATGAGCGGGCGATGCGTCGGAATACGCGCCGCAACCGGGCGCGCGGTGCGGATCGGCCATTTCTGGCAGAGGGTGAGCTCGTGCTCCACCCCGTCCGCGTCCCGGATCACTGCGACAACATCATCCACCGTATAGCTTCCGTCAGGTTTTACAGAAATGACGTCTCCCTCAAGCAGGGGGGAGAGCATGCATTTATGTAAAATCACAGAAGTCTCGGGGCAGGTCGCGTAGATCTGTCCGGGTTTAAGGTGATCACCTTTTTTCACCGTCAGGGTGACGTCGTATTTCTTTTTGAGGTCCAGGGAGGGGATGTCGGAGCCGACTTCGATGAACGCGCCGGTTTTGGCAGCCATGTCCCGCAGCGGGCGCTCGATGCCGTCGAAGATGTTGGACATAATGCCCGGGCCGAGGGTTGCGCAGAGCGGGGCGCCGGTGGAGTAAACGGGCTCGCCGGGTTTTAGTCCGGTTGTGCCTTCGTAGACCTGAATGGTGGTCTCCTTGTCATTGATTGAAATGACCTCGCCGATGATCTTTTGATTCCCGACATAGACCATCTCAAGCATCGAGAAATCCTTGGTATCCCGCAGTTTGATGACTGGGCCGTTGATGGAATAAATGACATTTGCCATGTGGTTCACCTCTCTTCCTAAGCGACAGTCATGCCGCAGATTTTATAAAAGGTCGCGTGCTGGTCGGTGAGGTTGGACGCGAATGTATCATCGAGCAGCAGACCCTTTTGTTCGTTGACGATTTGAAAGCCGCCCAGGTGGTTGCGGCGGTCGGGCTCCACAGTGACCGGCACCGAGAGGGCCGCCTGAATTGCGCCGGCGTGCTTCATGTCGTCCGGACAGAGCCTGATCACCGCGTTTTGACAGGGGAATTCCTTCTCGGCCTTTTTCAGTTTGTCAATGAGGAACGCCTCGTACTGGTCAGATGCGGTGAATGCCTTGAGCTTTTGCTCTACCTGTGCGAACACCTTGTCGGCGAGGCCGGTGCGGTATTGCAGCAAACGGCGTTTGGCCTCGAGCGAAGCCTTGGTCACGCTCTGGCGGTATTTCCACTGGATGTCGTGCACCTTGCTCTGCATGTAGGCGAACATCTTGTCATATTCCGCCTGGCGCGCCTTTTCAAGTTCGGTTTTTTCATATTCCTGTATTTCCTGTTCCATCTGGGCGATTTTACCTTCCGCCTCGGAAAGCACCGTCTTTTGGAAACGCTGTAATTTATCTTGATCGTAAGACATAGAACGAACCCACCTTCGGATTAAATTTTGACGCCAATGGCTTCACGAACATATTGCGTGATGGTATCACTGATGTTTGCAGTTCCGTGGCGGTCGGGGATTTCGACAATCAGGGGGAATTTTACATGCAGCTTGAGATCGTAGATCAGGTCGGGGCAGAGCTTGACGAGCTTTTCGGAGACGAGGATGATTCCGATCTCCTTGTTGTCGCAGGCGTCCTTGATCGCCTTGTTGACCTCATCTGGCTCGTGAACGACAACCCCTTCGATTCCTGCAAGGCGCATTCCCATCTGGGTGTCGATGTTGTCGCTGACGCAGTAAAATTTCATAGCGAACCTCCTAAATGCGAATGGGCGGAAGATCCGCCCGTGGGGTGCTGCTTAGAGCAGGATGAGCAGCAGTGCGACGATGAAGCCGTAGAGTGCGACACCTTCGCCGAGTGCGACGAAGATCAGGGATTTACCAAAGGATTTCGGGTCTTCACTGCAGGCGCCAATTGCGCTTGAAGCGGACGAAGCGACTGCGATACCGCCGCCGATGCCGGAAACACCGACTGCAAGGGCTGCAGCGACCGCTTTGAGGCCATCGCCCACGCTGGTGACAGCTGCCGCTGCCTCAGCCGGAGCAGCTGAGACCGCGCCGCTGAGCGGAAGAATGGTGCCGAGTGCGATGATACCAAAGAATGCGCAGAGGTTGAAGATGATTCTGTGCTTTGCCTGTTTGCCGGTTTTGACGCCTCTGTAAACGGGGATGAGGGGAAGCATGAGAAGGACGACTGCGATTAAGGGAAGTACAAAGATTAACATACGTAAAACCTCCAAAAATATTCTTTCAAAGTGTATACTCTCAACAGGGCGAGCCCTGTGGATGACGAATTATTTTGACTTGCGCTCATATTCCACTTTTGCGGGCGCATAGGGCTTGCCGCCGCCGTCGTAGAACCGGCTGAACGTCTCGTAATAGAGCAACCTCAGAACCTGGATGCCGACGAGCAGGCCTTCAAGGCAGATGACAAACGCGTTGCCAAAGATGAGCATCACAGGCCCGACTCCTCCGAGCAGCTCGGAGAGGGAGATGACAACCGTCATCATGCCGGCGTGGCTGATGATAAAGCCGGCGACACGCAGGAAGGAGACGGTGTTGGAGAGAAAGCTGAGCATGGTTTCAAAGAACTCAAAAAAGCTCTCCACCAGATAGCCGCCGAATCCCTCCTCCGGCTTTGCGGGCTTGTGTTTGCACAACTGTCCGAGCGGCTTTTGCAGCAGCATGAGCACGATCGGAAGCACAATCACCAGAAGGATGAACACAGGGTTGAGCACATTGATACCCGACATCAGCAGCAGGACTGCCGCAGCGATGATGCCGCCGTAGAGGATGAGCCCGGCGACCCCCTTGCCGGAGAAGATCGCCCTCTCATAATCCTTCTTTTTTAGACCGAGATAGATGTTGAGGATGATCGAGGTAAGGATGATCACCACGCCGATGCCGATGGCACAGACGAGCAGCAGATTGGTAGTCTCGGGATGGAGCACCTCAATCGGTTTGCCATCGAATCCGAGTGCCCGGTAAATAGGGTCGAGGACATGCTCCATTCCGAACACCGAACCGTAGAGGCAACCGAAGATCATACTCGAGACACCGCACCGCGCGAGGATGGGGCCGAGCTGCATTTTTTTGAGCCGCCACATCAGGATGCCGACAATCGAGATCACAAACCCCTGGCCAAGGTCGCCGAACATGATGCCAAACAGCAGCATGTAGATGATGCCGACAAGGGGAGTGGGATTGAATTCCCCGTAGTTGGGAAGCCCGTACATCTCGACAAACATCTCAAATGGTTTGAACAGCCAGTTGTTGTGCAGCTTGACCGGCGGGGTGAGGCGGGCGTCGGCGTCGACCGGTTGCACCTCGCACACCACGCTGTCGATTTTGTCAAAGAGGGAGAGAAATTTTTTGAGTTGCCGTTCTGGGACGAATCCCTCGAGGTGGAATTGGTCATAACCAGTCACCGCGTAGCGGCGGTAGGCAAAGGTGTCGTTTTTCATCTTGAGCAGGGAATACACCGAGAGCATCTTGTCTTTTTCCGACTCGATGAGCTGTTCGGTCTCAGTTTCCACCGCAGTGAGCGCGGCCTCTTCCTTGGTGATTTGCGCGGAGATGTTTTGAACTGCGATGTCCGGGGTCCCGTGCGCGTAGCTTGGAATCTTGATCTCTTCAAAATAGAGCGCGTCGAAAATCTGGTCCATCTCATCCCCGAGCGCTTCGGGGCAGAAGTAAACCCCCCAGGTGTAGTCTCCGTCGTGATCAAACGGGAAAAAGAAAAAATCCTTTTCCTTGTAGTATTCAAGCTTGAGGGTACTGTCTGCGGGCAGGCGGCCGAACCGCGCCCGGGAGTGCTTGGCGTCAAAGATGTCGTCAAACTTGGTTTCGAGGCCGCGCATGTGGCCGACCTGGGTAACCGCCTGCTTGTGCATCCGGATGCTGTCGCGCAGCTCGGAGCGGCGGTGGTTGCAGCTGGTAATGTGCTCCTCAAGCTGCTGGATATAGGCCCATACCTGCTCATCGCTCATGTTCAGAGAGAAGTAATCGCGGTAGCCGTAGGCGATCCCGAGATCGTCGAGCACCCCCATTGCCTTTTGCAGCTTGGTGGTATAGGGGTTCTCCTCTTCGAGCTTTTTGAACGCAGTGTTGGTCGGCGCAAGCTCGGGGTGGAACAATTCGCTTTTGCAGCAGTTCAACAGCGTTTCGTCAAGGCTTGAAAGACTCCCTACGATGTTCACGAGGGACATCTTTTCAATTGACATGGTTTACACCACCTTTATGTTATGATTAATTTCTTGATTTCCTGGAAAGAAATCTGATAGCGGATTCCCTCTATAATGCTGATGAGGTTGTTCAGCTCAATCTGGCTGAGCAGCACAAATGCATAGAACGAAACCGATGCGTTGGTCGAGAAATACATATAGTGGCGGCTGATGTAATATTTGAGCCTGTCGGTGTAGTTCTCAATGTAGGTAAACTCGTGGTTCTCAAGTTTTCTTCCAATCGTTGTTTCCTTAAATACCTTTCTGAGTTGGTCGACCCCATCCGCCTCAATCAGGTCGCTTAGAATTCGCTTGGTGAGTTTGTAGCGGTAGGGGAAAATCCACTTGCGTATCTCGTCGGGTGCGGACCGAAAGTAAAACTTAGCTCGTGAGATGGTAGAGAGGTTGAGCAGCTCGATGCGCATAGTGAGCAGCTCGCCCAGCTCCCGGCGGGTTGTGCCAGTGTAATTTTTGTTGAGCATCTGGAACATCCGGTCAAAATAGAACGAATAGAATTCGTGCTCACATGCTGCGTAGTCGATCATGCCAGACGGCTCCGCAGGGCGGAACCGCTTCATGATCCCCGCATAGGGGGTGTCGCCGAGCACTGCAAGGAGGGAATCGAAATCCCGCACCTTGGCGAGCTCCACCAGCGGGATGTCCGCGCCCTGGATGAGGTAGCCAGGCAGTTCGACGATGTAATCCTGCGGATTGCCGGCGTTGAGCAGCTGCACCATACGCAGTATTTCGCCAATCTCCTCCTCCATAATCACATAGTGAAAGAGATTTTCGCCGCGCACGTTGGTGTAGCGGTAAAGACGGGAGTAGCTGTTGAACACTTCGCGCCGGAGCACATCCTCGAGCTGTCCGCGGTGGATGTTGCTTTCATTTATATTGGCCAGTGCTGCGGAAAAATGCGTGTTGGATTTGAGGTAGCCTGCGATCTCGCTGACCGAACGGCGTTTCATCAGCTCGTCGTACTGTTCATCGCTGATGCGGCGGCCGTACATGGCGCGGACCTTGGCTGTTACCGCGGGGTTTGAATTCAATTCAAGCATAAGTCAAAGCTCCAATCTGAACAGTCTTTCAAAACGTCTGCTGACAGCGGCGAGAAGTCCGCTGTGCACGTCTCCTGTTTCGGGGGCGCCGCTATTTTCCCAGCACCCGGTTAAAGAGCTCATCCGTCCACTCGGTGTTGTGCTGGTCAAACTGCTTTTGCAGCCGGTTGCAGTCGGAGAGCAGCCTCTTGTTGATCGCCTGGATCTGTTCTCCTGCCGAGAGCTTTTCGCTCTGTTCAAATGCCGCGAGTTTTTTATCTCCCCGCTCCGAAACCTCGTTCATGATCTCCCGCTTGCGCTGGTCGATCTGCTGGATTGCCTGCTCTTTTTGTTCCTGGGCTTGCTTGAGTCTTGCTTCCGCAGTGCGGTCAATCTCAATAATCTTGTTTACTAGATTCTCCATAGGAACCTCCATTCTGTCAATCAGGACCCCTTTGTGAGTTGTTGTACAGTCCCAACAAAGGTGAACAAATCATGACGATTACATTAGTAATATCATATACCTATCAGTTTCAAATCGCAAGTTCTTTCCCCGACGAACAAAACAAATCTCTTTTCCGAATTTTAGTTATTTCACCGAAAAAGAGTTGATTTTATGGAAAATTCACTAAATTTTTTCTACAAATATAATTTTACACAACATGTAGTTGATAATGTTTAATGATATACTGAAATAGTTTAGAAAAACAATGTTTACAATTCCGGCAAAAAAACTCGGGCATCCCTCTTTTTTCAGGATGCCCGAATGATAGACAATTTATGAAGCTATTTTTAGTTTTTTAAACTTTGCAGCGGGGCAGGGATCTGGCCGCCGCGGGAGATAAACTTGCTTGGTGAGTTCGGGTTGACCTCCATAATTGGCCCGGTGCCGAGCAGTCCGCCGAACTCGAGCTCCTCGCCCGCCTGTTTGCCGATGGCGGGGATGAGGCGCACCGCGGTGGTTTTGGAGTTGACCATGCCGATCGCCGCCTCGTCGGCGATGATCGCCGCAATGGTGTCGGCTGTGGTGTCGCCGGGGATGACAATCATATCCAGGCCCACCGAGCAGACCGCAGTCATTGCCTCGAGTTTTTCCAGCCGCAGGGCGCCGCAGCGGGCCGCCTCGATCATGCCTGCGTCTTCGGAAACCGGGATGAACGCGCCCGAGAGGCCGCCCACCTGGGAGGACGCCATGACGCCGCCCTTTTTGACTGCATCGTTGAGCAGCGCGAGAGTGGCGGTGGTGCCGTGGGTGCCGCATTTCTCCAGCCCGATCTCCTCGAGGATGTAGGCGACCGAGTCGCCGACTTCAGGGGTCGGTGCGAGCGAGAGGTCAACAATACCGAACGGTACGCCGAGCCGCTTGGAGGCCTCTGTGCCGACGAGCATTCCCATGCGGGTGATTTTAAACGCCGTCTTTTTGATGGTGTCCGCCACCTCGGTGATGGATGCCCCGGGCACCTTGGCAAGCGCCGCCCGCACAACGCCAGGACCGGAGACGCCCACATTGATGATGCAGTCGGGCTCGCCGGGGCCGTGGAACGCGCCCGCCATAAACGGGTTATCCTCCGGCGCGTTGCAGAACACGACCAGCTTTGCCGCGCCGATGCAGTCCCGCTCCGCGGTTTCCTCCGCCGTCTTTTTGATGATTTCCCCCATCAGCTTGCAGGCGTCGAGGTTGATGCCGGTTTTGGTCGAGCCGACATTGACTGAAGAACAGACATGGTCGGTCTCAGCGAGCGCGCGGGGAATCGAGTGAATGAGCTCGACGTCGCCTGCGCTGAACCCCTTTTGCACCAGTGCGGAATAGCCGCCGATAAAGTTGACTCCGCAGGTGTTGGCGGCCTTTTCGAGGGTGTGGGCGAATTTGACCGGGTCTCCCTTGCTCGCCGCCGAAATCATGGCGATCGGGGTGACCGAGATGCGCTTGTTGATGATCGGAATGGAGTAGCGCCGCTCGATCTCTTCACAGACCGGGACGAGCTCCTTGGCGTGGCGGACGATTTTGTCATATACCTTTTCACATGCCCTGTCAATGTCGGGGTCAATGCAGTCGAGCAGTGAAATCCCCATCGTCACGGTGCGGATGTCGAGGTGCTCGTTTTGTATCATATTAATTGTTTCGAGTATATCGTGTGCGTTTATCATCTGGGCTCTTCCTCCGTTCGGTTAGATGCGGTGCATCGAGTTGAAAATATCCTCATGCATGACGTGGATCTGCAGGCCGAGCTCCTGAGCGAGCTTCTCCATGTCATCCGAGAGCGCGCCGAGGTCGGATTTGAGGTCTGTGATGTCAATGAGCATGATCATCGCAAACAGGTCGCTGAGCACCGACTGGGTCACCTCGGTGACATTTGCGTTGTGCTGCGCGCACACGCCGCTCACCTTTGCCATCAGGCCGACCATGTCTTTGCCGATTACCGTAACAACTGCTTTCATTGTATTCAACCTTTCCAATTTAAAATCGAATCTGTTTAGTTTCTCATTATAACATAATTTGCCTCATTGGTAAACAGGGTTTTTCGACAGATGTAGGTGTGAAATAAAGGAGTCTAATAGAAATTTTAATATTGCTTGATAAAACAATCTCCTTATTATTCTCGATTACCTCTATAATCCTGATTTATCCCTCTGCTAATCAGCTTCGCGTTTTGCTTCAAACCCTTTAATAACTATTATTTTGCATCAATCAAACTTCCCTGCTTGCATTTCGGAAAATAAAGAAGAAAGTTTTTTAGCTCTCTATCTACCCGTATCTGTAACCTCGTTTTATTTCTGCACACAGGGTAGCGTACCCGTTCAGAAATTATCTTTGCCGTATTATTTGTTCGCCACACCGTTCTCATTTAAATGTTGATTTTTCGGCAATATTCTTGAGAGAATGAAGGTGTAAACAGCAATAATCACAAACAGGATCAAGTTCATAATAATACGCTTTTCTACCGTCAATCCTGTTTCATTTGCAAAAGCACTGCTTGCATTAATTACAGAGTGCGTGATGATGCAGGGGATCAGGCTTCCGCCACGATGAAATATAAGTACAAACAGGAAGCCAAATGCAATCGCCCCGACAACTTGAAATAGATTTGCTACAAGCTCCACATCGCTGCCATTTATCAAATGGAGTAAATGACCCAAACCAAAAGTGACGCTTGAAATGACGATTGCCATTTTTACATTATCTTTTGCCATGGCTTTAAAGAGAAAGCCACGGAAAAGCACTTCTTCCACAAATCCGACACAAAGCATATAAGTTATATAGCAGACAGTATCCGTCAACGAAAAATTGACCGTAACTCCGTTCCAAAGATTTCTTGTGACTAAGATAATCAACGGAACATAATAAAGAAACTGACGGGCGGGTATAGAAGTTTTGCAAAGTCCATACCGTTTGAACAAGCCGTTTTTCTTGATAAAGCAAAACAAAATAACCGTCAGAACAACATTGAAAATTGCGTTAGCTAAGCCTTCAATCCCGATGATTTTATTTAACGGATTGGCTAAGGACTGCAGAACACAATAAATCACAATACAGACAAGCGCAAATGTCAGTTCGCTTTTCTCATATAGTTTTTTCATTTCTTTTCCTCCTGTGCGGCTAAAACCGCCCCTCTGTATGCCTGTTCCAAATGAGCTGCCACAAGTTCTTCATCATACTCTAATGAATTGTTGGCAATGATACTCGCATATCCATGAGCAAATAAGGCGATTGTTAAAAAGACTTCCTTTGTCTGTTCCATATTCATCTTCATAGCTTCCCGCATTGCAGAAAGTACAGGTATGAGTTCCTCGGAATCTATCATTTCAAGTAGACTGTTTTCAACAGCAAAACCCGATTGGAAGAGAAAACGGAACAAATGCGGTTCTTCAATTGCAAAGCGAATATAATTTAGTCCAATTCCAAGCATCTCCCCTTCTTGTGGATTTTTAATGTTCATCAAATATTCTGTATGGTACCAGTCTGATTTTGCATAAGCAGCTCTTTTCAATTCTTCAATCGTTTCAAAATGATACATGACGGGCTGTGTGGAACAATTCAGTTTCTTTGCAACCGTCCTCGCGTTGATATTTTCCATACCTGCTTCACGGGCAACCTCAAATGCAGCGTCAATAACCATATCTTTTGTAATCTTTGCTTTAGGCGGCATTGCGTATCCCCCTTCTGTTTAATTACTTTTGTTATATAACATATATTATATTATTGTTTGTTTATTTTGTCAATCCATCTGGCTAGAAAATCCACAGAAAAGATTTCTCCCTGTCGCATATGCCCCCTATGCGTATACAGTTTTTCTCTACAATCTTCCTTGTATATGTCCGTATGTCATTGAGTCTTTATATCCATAATCATATGGCCTGCGTCTGTTTCGTGCCTTCTATGAGCCTTTCAAAGTGTTTCTGCGCCTGTTTATCAATCTCGACAAGGTGGGCGTTGAGCCTGCCGCTTGTGAGAAGATTGATATATGCCTTTACGGTATTTTTTCAGACAACTCAAATGCCGCTGTATTAGCTTTTCCTCCTGGGCAGGTAAGGCACGGAAAATAGTAATTTCCTTTGAGTTCGGACCAAAGACCATTGCTTTCATTATAAATGTATTTGTCCATTATGAAATCTTCCAGTATAATAATTTGCTCAGATATCACAGTTTTCCGATTACCACACTTTAATATGTTTTGTTATCAAAGTTTCCCGCCCTTGATTTTGCCCCTATGAGCAGTCAAAGCAGGGGTAACATTGTGTGAAATCATATAAAGAGATCAGGAGGACACGTTGCGATAAATCCTTTGTTTTCTAGGTACTTGGAGGACTTTATTAAAACTCTTTGAGGTGTAATAAGTGTGAGTTAAACAGTCGCTTGATCAAAAAGGCAGAGGAATGAAGCCGTATTCTTATCGATGCAAAATGACAGTAGGCGAACAACCCGGTATACCTTGCAATTTGAAAAGATTGGATAGCTTGATGCAGTTAATATACTATAATTGTTAGATACCCTAAATATACAAAAAATGTTGAGATTTAGCTAATTATATATTATAATATGAATATTAGATAAAAGTTGTAAATTAATAAATCGGTATATCAGATGGTTATCAGCTATCCTGTTTCAGGATTGAAAAAGAATGCAGCCCCACAACCCTGCTCGTGCCAAATAGAAAACTTGCTGGTCAGAATCTGGTGTCTATCGGTATTCTGCAAGAATCGACCAACAAGATGTTTTATGTTCAGACGACAATTGACCCATCTGTTTTCGATTATCTGTACAACAATTCTTGGCCGAATACTGGAACCGCTGGCTATGATAAAAATTCAACTTTGACAAAAGACAGCCTACAGGACGATGAGGCCTTACCAGTGATAAAAGAACAAGGGTATCTCTCTCATGTCATATGCCGGAAGTGTTGAAGACGTGAACAGTGCAAAAGCTGGAGATAGTGCATCAAAATCCTACGGTGCGGACGAAGCTGCCCCATTGAGTGAAAGTACCACAGATCAATACCCTGAAATGGGAGAATTCTTAGACTATATCTCGGAACACGGTGAGGTGGATTTAAATTCCAGGGAGCTTGTTAATCGTGTGCCGGATGAATTCTTTAAGGGCATGCAACCCAATACCCGATATTCTGAGTTCGGAGGCTGGACCTTTAATGTTCCCTACTATTTCCACGCAAAGTGCATGCCGTTGGCTGGAGTCCCAAACAGCAAGATCATTTACTTTGCATATGTCGACCTAACCGCACAGTCAGACCCAAATATAAGCGGACGGTATTTGATGGATGCCGAAATGCGCCACAATATTTACGTCACATATGACAGTGTGACGAACAAATTATTCTCGAACATCAACAAGCCGTACAAGTCAAATAATGTTGTGATATCCAACATGAAATTATCCTTTTTAAACCAGGACAATCCAAACGGATTTTTTTATCAAACATACTACGAGCAAAGCAAACCGGGTTCTGCAGATGCAAAAACAAAATTGCTTTATTTGTTATTAGGTAAGCTGCCTTATGCGTCTCTCTTCGGCGATGTATTTAAAATCCTATATCCTGGAACAGGGGATGAAAACATCCAGGAAAGACAAACAAAGACCTTTCCACGTAATGAAGAGGGTGAATTGATAAAGTACGGAGGCCGTATCCGGCAAATGACGACGGAGTTTAACGGTATGCGCAAAAAAGGCGACTATAAGCTTTTCCAAATTGATACAAAAAACATGCCGACTGTACTTGCCATCTTCGAGTTCACGGTGCATGTAAATGAGTTTGAGATGCTGCCGTATTCCGGATAATACTGCTCCTTTTGGTTTCAGAGATACACCGACATGTTTGGCTGAAAGGAGACGGAAAAATATGAAAAAACTGTTGTGCCTCGTTGTTACTGCGGCGATTGCCTTGGGGATGGCCACAGGATGCGAGTATTTTGACCATAAAACCCCTAGAAGGAATAATTTTTTTAGGACAGCGGATGGAAAGACTTTTTCCATGACATATCAAGATTTCTTTACCTCGTTCAACAGCAGGGTTGAGCCTGTGTCAAAGGTCGGGGAAGTGGATTACCAGGATCTGGGATTACCAACCTCAAATGTAGTGTATGAGTATCTTACTGCGGAAGGAAAATCTGTATCGTCGTTTTGGCTCTATGTGAGTTCAGAATCCAAAAAGGATAGGATTTATTCAATTGATCATGCCCTCTGGCTGGGCCGTTCGGATGAAACGGAGCGTCAGCAGTGGGTGGAACGGGTCCGAGCGCTGATCCAGAGCATTGATCAGGATATGGACGATAAGGAGCGCGAAAAGCTGATGAAAAAACTTGGCGTGTTCAAGTACGCAGATTTGGAAGATGGTTATTCGAAAGGTGTCGACCTATACGGAATCCATTATGGACTTCATTACGATTTGCGCCCCCAACAGGATGGCGGCGGAAGAGTCGAGTTTTCCTGCCGTCCGTCTTGGGATTAAACTCTGTTCAATTCATATGAACGTTTCATGCCATGTCCTGCTGAAAGGAAACAGAAAAATATGAAAAAAGTGTTGCGCTTCATTGTCATTGCGGCCATTACATTGGGGATGGCCACAGGGTGCGAGAAGAATGGCCCGGAAAAAAATGTATTTTTAGAAACAGAGGTTGGAATAACTTTTTCTATGACGTATGAAGATTTCTTTGCCTCGTTCAACAGCAGGGTTGAGTCTGTATCAAAGGTCGGGGAAGTAGATTGCCAGGATCCATGGAGACCATTATCGACTATTGTTTATAATTATCCCGCTGCAGAAGGAGCGATCGCGTCGACGCTGCTCGTCCATGTATATAGCACAACAAAAAATGTTTATAGCCTTGAACATGACCTTTGGCTGGATCTTTCAGATGAAACGGAGCGTCAGCAGTGGGTGGAACGGATTCGAGCGCTGATCCTGAGCATTGATCTGGATATGGACGAAATGGGGTGTGAAAAGCTTATGGAAGAACTCGGTGTATTCGACTGTTCAGATCTGGAAGATGGTTATTTGAAATCCAACTTCCTACACGGCATCCGGTACACACTTCGCTATGATTTGTACGCTCAGAAGGATGGCGGCAGAAGAGTTGAGTTTTCCTGCGCCACGTATAGGAACTAACCCCATCAAACTGTAGCTTTGTATGCGATCAAAGAAAAGGCTTTCGGATGGTCAAAAGTACCTTCGAAAGCCTTTTTTTCGATTCCGTTCCTCTCTTGAGCTGACTTTTGCCTCAGGCGGGTCCATCTCTATTAAAACTCAGAGACAATCCTACAATTTTTCGCCAGGGTTCTTTACAAAAAGACCTGTCCTGTGCTAAAATGAGGAGTAATCCGCTACAAGAGAACCGGTCCTGCTCAGGCGCGGCGGCAGGATTCGGTTTGGAGGCCGCGCCGGAATGGAGGAACTGTATGAATAGACTGCTCAAGCTGCTCAGACAAAACGCACGCCTCACCAACGCCCAGCTCGCGGTCATGCTCGACCTGACCGAGGCCGAGGTGGAGCGCGAGATCGAAGAGCTCAAAAAAAGCGGCATCATCCGCGGCTCGAAGGTGCTGATTGATTTTGATAAGCTCGACGAGGAGAGCGTCATGGCGTTCATCGAAATCAAGGTCACCCCTAAATCCAACTACGGGTTTGACGAGATCGCCAAGTCGATCATGAAGTTCCATGAGGTCGACAGCGTCTATCTCATTTCGGGTGGCTACGATCTGTCGGTCACCGTCACCGGAAGGACGTTTAAAGACATCGCCATTTTTGTGTCAAGTCGTCTCGCACCGCTCGATTCAGTGGTTTCGACCCGGACCAATTTTGTGCTCACCTGCTACAAGGAAAGCGGGGTCATCATGTGCGACAAAGAGGTTGATGAGAGGAGCCACGCGTTGAAATGATGGATTATAACAGCCTGTTGGCAAAGAAAATAACCGAGCTCAAGCCCTCGGGCATCCGGCGCTTTTTTGATATCGCAAACGAGGTCGAGGGGGTCATCTCCCTCGGCGTCGGCGAGCCGGATTTTAAAACCCCCTGGGTCATCCGGCGAGAGGGTATCCGCTCCCTGGAGAAGGGGAAGACCTGGTACTCCGCAAATGCCGGACTCATGGAGCTGCGCAGCGAGATCGCAAGTTACCTCAAGCGCCGCTTTAACCTGAGCTATCACCCCAAAGAGGAAATTTTTGTGTCGGTCGGCGGCTCTGAGGCGATCGACATGTGCATTCGCTCCTTTGTCGAGCCAGGCGACGAGGTGCTCGTTGTCGAGCCGTCGTTTGTCGCCTATGCCCCGATTGTGACGATGGCGGGCGGCGTGGTGGTGCCGATTCCCACCAAAGCGGAAAACCACTTCCGTCTGACCGCGCAGGAGCTGCGTGAGCACATCACCGAAAAGACAAAAATGCTCGTGCTGCCGTTTCCCAACAACCCAACTGGCGGTGTGATGCGCCGGGAGCACCTCGAGGAGATCGCAGAGGTGTTGCGGGAGACCAACATCATCGTGCTCTCAGATGAGATTTACGCAGAGCTCACCTATGGCAGGGAGCGCCACGTCTCGATCGCTGAAATCGACGGGATGTGGGAGCGCACCGTGGTCATCAACGGCTTTTCCAAGGCGTACGCCATGACCGGCTGGCGTCTTGGCTATGCGGCCGGCCCTGCGCCGATCATCAGCCAGATGCTCAAACTGCACCAGTACGCGATTATGTGCGCCCCGACGACGAGCCAGTACGCGGCGATCTGCGCGGTGCGCGACTGCGATCAGGCGATTGAGGAGATGGCGGAGGAATACAACACTCGCCGCCGCTTTGTGGTGGACAGCCTCAATAAAATGGGCCTGACCTGCTTTAACCCGGAGGGCGCGTTTTACTGTTTCCCCTGCATCCGTTCAACCGGCCTGGATTCCGAATCCTTCTGCGAGCAGCTGCTCAAAGAGCAGAAGGTCGCGGTGGTCCCGGGCAACGCCTTTGGCGAGAGCGGCGAAGGGTTTGTGCGGGTCTCCTACTGCTATTCTATCGACCATCTGGTCGAGGCGATGAACCGCATCAGCCAGTTTGTGCAGCAGCGCGCTGAGCAGATGAAAAACGAGGGGGTTGCGCATGAAGCGTCTGACCGTACCTGCGCCCGCAAAGCTTAATCTCTCCCTCGACATCGTCGGAGTCCGGGAGGACGGCTATCACCTGCTGCGCATGATCATGCAGACCATCGACCTGTGCGATCAGATCGTGCTCGAGCGTGCGGATGAGATTTCCCTCACCTGCAATCTGCCTGAGCTTCCCTGCGACGAACGCAACCTTGCGGTCAGGGCAGCGCATGCTTTTTTTGAGCGGACAGGCCTTCCCGGAGGGGTGCGGATGACGCTTGACAAAAACATCCCCCACGGCGCTGGCATGGGGGGCGGAAGTGCCGATGCAGCGGCCGTCCTCAAGGGCCTCAACGAGCTGTGTGGGACTGACCTCTCGCAACAGGAACTGTGCGAGATCGGTCTGCGCCTTGGCGCAGACGTGCCATTTTGCATTGTGGGCGGCACCCAGCTCGCCGAAGGGGTGGGGGAGCGGCTGACCCCGCTCCCTCCGCTGCCCGACTGCTTCCTGCTCGTCGCCAAGCCGGAGCAGGGGGTGAGCACCCCCGAAGCCTACCACGCGTACGACCGGCTCACCGATGTGCTTCACCCGGATACAGCAGAATTGACCGGGCTACTCTCCCGCGGGGACCTTTCCGGCTTTTGCGCCCGGATGGAAAACGTGCTTGAGCCGGCGGTGCCCCTCCCAGAGATTCAGCAAATTCGGGCAGAGATGCTCGCAGCCGGCGCGCTGGGCAGCCGAATGACAGGGAGCGGCTCAGCGGTGTTCGGCGTGTTCACCCAGGAGCAGCCAGCGCTCGTTTGCAAAAAGAATTTAAAAAAACGATTTTCTCAGGTATATTTGTGCCGTCCCTGTAAAAACTAGTAAATCAATTGAATACAACGCAAAAATCCGTCCATACTCTCAGTACCCAGGAGAGAAAGGACGGATTTTTCAGATGAAAAAGTTTAAATTAGCCATTGCGTTCGGACTCATTCTCGCCATTCTGTTTGGCTGCTACCAGTCGTTTGCAGCTGAATGTAACGATATCAGTGACAGGGTGCTCCGCCTCCACATCCTCGCCAACTCGGATACCGACGCGGACCAGGAGCTCAAGCTCGCGGTGCGCGACCGGATCCTCGAGGAGACGAGCGGAATCTTCAACATCCAGGGAGATCTTCGGGCCGCCGAACAAAATGCGCTCGACAACCTCGAGTTCATCCGGCAGGTTGCTCAGGATGAGGTGAACGCCCGCGGTTACGACTACACCGTGCAGGCGGAGCTGACCAACATGCTGTTTGACACCCGCACCTATGGGGAGATCACCATGCCGTCAGGCAACTACGACGCGGTGCGCATCACAATCGGAAAGGCTGAGGGGCACAATTGGTGGTGCGTCCTTTACCCACCGCTCTGCATCCCCGCCGCGCAGCCCAAGGAGGAGCTTTCCGACGTGCTCACCGAATCCGAAATGAAGGTGGTGCAGAGCAACCCCAAATACGAAGTGCGGTTTGCAATCGTTGAATTCTTCCAATTCCTCAAGGCTCAGCTGTTTGGGGACGACGGGGGAACAACTGCCATTGAGGAGAGCTCGAGCAGCGAGGCGATCTCCTCCGAGGGCTGAAAGCTGCTGCCGAGGCCTTCAAGGAGGCCGTTGGATCGCTCATAGCTGAGGGTAAAAGAAATACCGTTTGCATAGGTGACGGTACAGGCGGGTTGCAGGGTCACGACGTGGCAGACCGCCCCGTCGGAGATCCGGTCGGGCACCGAGTGGTCAAACAGCGGCTCGTCGCTGAAGGTGAGCTTGGAGAACGCGTCGGTGAATTGCTGAATTTGTTCCGGTCCGGTGAGTTCGGTTTCCAGCCCACTGCCCACCCGCAAAGAGGTGATGCCGCCGTTTCCTTCAAAAATAGAGAGAATCTGTTCGCCCGATGCGTGTCCCTCTGCGAGCCGGACGAACTGGCAAAGGGTGTATGTCTCCCCCTGTTTGTGAACAGCAGTTGCCTGGGAGGGTGCGGATTTGCAGCGATAGAGCGCCGAGCCGTCCTCGTATTCAGTCAGCAGTTCTCCAGCGTCGGACATCGACGCCATGGACTGTTGCGCGGGTTCGTAGAGCATCCCGTTGTACTCGTATTGTGGTATCTGCGCAATTTCTGCGAGTGAAGCCGCTGGTTCTGTCTGATCCTCCTGCGGCTTGGGCAGGAGAAACCGGACCCCCACCGCACAGACGAGGAGAAGAGCTGCGGCCGACACCCCGGCTGTAGCAGCTTTCCACCGCTGTTTTGGTTTTCTCTGCTGCTGGCCCTTCTCTGCTGCGCGCACCATCCCATCCTCAATCCTTTCTCTCAACGCTTCATCCGCCTGGATTTGATTCACCGCCTTGCGGTATTGCTGCTCATTCATCTTCGCAGCCTCCCTTCAGTTGCTGTTTGAGTTTTGCCCGCCCGCGGTAGAGCCACGAGCCCACAGTGTTTTTGGACCGGCCTAAAATCTGTGCAATCTCAGCGACTGAGTACCCCTGATATACCTGTAGATAGATCACGTTTCGGAACTTGGCCGGGAGCTCGCACACCGCACAGAGGAGTTCCCGCTGGTCCTCTTCCATTGGGAAACAGGTTTCGTCCAGGGTGGTGGTGCGGCGGTTCCACACTGTTTTGAGGTGGTTTTTGCACAGGTTGATCGTCACCCGGATCAGCCACGCCTTTTGATGCTCCTCCCCCGCGAAGACAGGGGCGCTTGTGATGAGCCGGAGAAACACCTCCTGTGTGATATCCTCTGCATCCGCTCTGTTTTTCAGGTTTTGATAGGCAATTTGCAGCACCATATCAGCGTACTGTTCCACAATTCTCCTGCAGTCCTGCTGCTCCATCCGACTGCCCCCTTTCACTTACAATACAACTCAGCCCGGCCGCAGATTGCAGTCGGGATTCTTTTTTTGAATAATTTTTCTCCCTGGGTGCCGCTTTGTCTGATCCATGCAACCCCACATCCCTTAGCAGGTAGCTCTTTAAAAAATTTAGTCGTTGGCGCAAAGCACTTGTGAAAGCGTGGAAACAGTCGCAAAAAGCCAGACGTTTTCCTTTCGCCGGGGAAGGCGTTGAAAGGTATGAATAGGCCTGATTGACGTTTTGCTCAATAGGTGCGCGGGACGGGCACGGTGCTGCATGTAATTGAGAAGTTGTGTGTGGATTCTCCGCAGATCGGAGAGAGGGATTTGCTCAGAAGGAGCAGCAATTGCCTCTGTGTGCCTTTTGTGTGAAGCGACCGGACTTCTGAGCAAAAGTTCTCACGAGGGACTCCTTAGCAAGAAAGAAATATCCTGTCCGAGAGACGGTTCTCTGCGCCCTCAACAACAGTCATTCTGGTGATTGATGGAATTGAGCGGTGTGGACATACGGCGGAATGCAGCTCCAGCCTCGATGCCTTGAGAACGGGACAGAGGTCAGTCGCATCTGGCTCGGATTCTTTCTCCTTAGTATAGCACATCGGACCAGTTGACGAAAGCTTCATTTTCAAGTAAAATTGTAACACAGAAAGGGGGCAGGAGGATGCTGCGATTTGTATTTGGTCCGCACGGGAGCGGCAAGTCAACCGAACTCATGCGGCGCATTCAGCAGACGGCAGGGGAACGCAGAATTATGCTCGTGGTGCCGGAGCAATTTTCATTCCAGACGGAGCGGGAGTGCAGCCGCCTGCTCGGTGCAGAGCTGGGCAACCGGGTGGAGGTTGTGAGTTTCACCCGCCTTGCCCGGCTCATTTTTCGCACCTATGGCGGCCTGACTGGCAACTACGCCGACAAGATTGCCAAAAACATCATGATGAACCTCGCGCTCGGGGAGGTGCAGGACGGCCTGGAGCACTATGGAAAGTCGGTTGAAAAATCAGGCTTTGCAGAGCTCATGCTCAAGACGGCGGACGAGCTCAAAAACTCGGCGATTTCCCCCGCATCGTTTGAAAACGCGGTCGCCCTGTTTCCAGAGGGAAATCTGCGGGACAAGTCGCGAGAGATCTCGCTCATTTACACCACCTATGACGGGCTTCTCAACAAGACCTATCGCGACCCCCTCGACGACCTCTCCCGCGCAGTGGAAAAGGTGCGGGGCACCGGATTTTTTGAGGGCTACGACATCTATTTTGACGAGTTCCTCTCCTTTACCGCGGTTCAGCGGGGGATGATTGAGGAGATGATGCAGGCGGCAGACCTGACCTTTGCACTCTGCTGGGATCGGGAGGACGGCGGCTTGCTCTTTGAGCCCTGCCGCAAGACGACCCGCTCGCTGCTCAACATGGCGCGGCGGCTTGGGGTGGGTGCGGAGCGCCCAGTTCACCTGACCGAGAATCGGCTTTTCGTCCATCCGGAGCTCGCCCATCTCGAGCGCAACATCCTGCGCAACCGGATCGAGCCCTACCAGGGAACGTGTGAACACGTCAAGGTGCTGCTCGCCCCCAACGAATACGGGGAGGTCGACGCAGTTCTCTCGGAGGTGTGGGAGCTCGTGCAGCGCCACGGTTACCGGTTCCGGGAGATTGCCCTCATCACCCGGGATCTCGAGAGTTACCAGGGGGTGCTCGAGAGCGCGCTGCGCAAATACGGCATTCCCTACTTTATGGACGAAACGGTATCCGTGGAGCACGACCCGCTCATCCGTTTTGCAAGCAGCCTACTCGCAGCGGCGGACGGAGGAAAAGACATCTCTCCGGTGCTTGCCCTGCTCAAATGCGGCCTGACCCGGTTCGGCTTAACCCAGATTTCCTACTTTGAAAACTACCTCTACACCTGGAATATCACCAAGGACCAGCTCAATCAGCCGTTTACCCACAATCCGCGCGGCTTTGTCGACCGCGAGACGGAGCAGGACGGACAAGTGACCGCCCTGGCGGACGAGGTGCGCGCTGCCGTCGCAGAGGTGATTTCCCTCCTGCGCGGCGCGGAGCAGACGGCGCGGGGATACGGGTCCGCCCTCTTTGAGGCGCTGCACCGGCTGGGTGTCGCGGATGTGCTCAACCAGCGGGTAGAGCGGCTCAATGGGGAGGAAAAGTTCCCCGAGGCAGAGGAGCAGGCCCGGCTGTGGGACGTGCTCATTGATATCCTCGAGGTGCTCGCCCACTCGACAGGGGAGGTGCGGCTGACGCTGCGGCGCTACCGCGAATTGTTCGACCTCTCGGCAAAAGGCTACGACCTCGGCAGCATTCCGCAGAGCCTCGACGCGGTGATGATCGGTTCAGCGGAACGGACGATTATCGGCAACTCGCGGGCGGTGTTTGTGTTCGGCGCGGGGGAGGGGATTTTCCCACTCAGCCCGCAGTTTGACGGGGTGTTCACCGACAGCGACCGGGAGGAGCTCAAAAAGCTCGGCGTCGAGCTCTCCAAGCCGATCGGGGACCGGATTCTCGAGGAGCGGTTCAGCGCCTACAAAAGCCTCAGCTCCCCCCGGGAGCATTTGGTGGTGAGCGCGCGGCTCGCCGACATCGCGGGTTCTCCCCTCTATCCCTCCGAGGTGATCACCCAGATCACCAAGATGTTTGGCAGCGGAGTCGTCACCTACACAGCCGACCTCGGGCTCGCTGATTTTTGCCGCACCAAGGAGAGCGCGTTTTTGCAGCTCGCCTTTCACTACCGCTCCCGTGACGGGCAGGCCGAGGCGCTGCGCCGCTACTTTGCACAGGACGAGGAGTACGGGGACCGTCTGCGACGGCTCGACGCTGCGGCGCAGACCGGAGGATTCCGCCTCTATGACCGGAAGAATGCGGAGCGGCTGTTCGGCCGTCAGCTCGCTGTCTCCCCGACTCAGGTGGAGAACTACTACAAATGCGGCTTTCTCTTTTTCTGCGCCAACGGCATGAAGGCGTATCCCCGCGGCAAGGCAAACCTCAACCCGCTCTCCCTCGGCAAGGTGACCCATCACGTGCTCGAACAGCTGCTCAGCACCCCCTCCTTTTACCAAATGGAGTATGAAGAAATCGCTCAGGCGGTGGAACAGCTGCTCGACGGGTACATCGACCAATTCATGGGCGGAAAGCAGGACAAGACCGCCCGGTTTTTACAGCTTTACCGCAACACAGCGCGCAGCCTGGTTGAGCTCGCTCGCAACATTCAGAAGGAATTCGCTCACTGCCGGTTCCAGCCCGCGGCGTTTGAGCTCGAAATCGGGGACAAGGGGGCGGTCCAGCCGATCACCCTGCCGCTCTCGGACGGCTGCTCGGTCAAGCTGATCGGGGAGATCGACCGGGTAGACAGCTATCAGAAAGACGGAAAAACCTACATCCGTGTGGTGGACTACAAATCGGGCGCAGGCAGGACGTTCGACCTCTCGGAAATTTATTACGGGCTCAATCTGCAGATGCTGCTCTATCTCTTCTCCCTCTGGGAACAGGGAAAAGCCAAGTTCGGCGAGACGGTGCCGGCCGGGGTGCTCTACCTCCCAGCGGGTGGGGCGTTCGGTTCGTTTGGCATCACCAAGCGGGAGGGGGACGCAGAGGATGCGGCCAAAGAGATTCAAAAGGGATTCCGGATGAACGGCCTGCTGCTCCAGGACGAGGAGATCCTCAACGCGATGGAACAGATCGAGCAGGGCAAGCAGGGGGTCTACCTCCCGGTGGGGCTGAGCAAAACCCAGGTGGGGGACTCCCCCTATACACCCAAATCGCTCGAATTTCTCGTCACCCTTGACGAGCTGAAAACCCTCAAATCCTTTGCCAAGGGAGCTGTCGTGCGGATGTGTGAGCAGCTCTTTGCGGGGGAGATCGGCGCGGTGCCGCTCGAGGGATACGGCGGCGGGCATTCCGCCTGCGACTATTGTGCCTACGCCTCGGTGTGCGGGCACACGCCGGGACAGCCCGCGCGGCGGGTGGAGCATTGGGACAAACAGACGCTGCTCGAACAGATCAAGGAGGATGACCATGCCTGAACTGACCCAGAAACAGCTCGACGAGCTGCTCCTGCCCTGTTACATCACCCCCGAACAGCGGGCGGCGATCACTTCGGACGGCGGGACCCTCCTGCTCTCCGCCTCGGCAGGCAGCGGCAAGACTTTTGTGCTCTCCTCCCGGGTCGTCTACAAACTCGCGCACCGGGAGAGGGAAACCCGCGCGGACCGTCTGCTCGTCGTGACCTTCACCCGCGCGGCAGCCAAGGAGATGCGCACCCGCATCACTGCCAAGCTCGACGAGCTGGTGGCGCGGTTTCCCGACGACGCCAAGCTCCAGCGGCAGAAGCTGCTGCTCAGCCGGGCAAAGATCACTACAATCGACTCATTTTGCGCCGATCTGGTGCGGGACAACTTTGACCGGCTCGGCCTGTCGCCCGACTTCCGGATTGCGGACGAGACTGAGCTCGCGCAGATCCAGGACGAGGCGCTGGACGAGCTGTTCGAGGACTATTATTCCCAGGGCGATAAGGAATTTGCCGCCCTGTCGGACAGCTTCAGCCTCAAGGATGACAGCAGACTCAAGGGAATTGTGCTGAGCATCTACAGCCGCATCCGCTCCAACCCATTTCCCCTCGAGTGGCTCTGGGAGAGCTTCCGGCTGTACGGAGAGGCCGACGAGCTCGATACAACCCCCTGGGGCTTGGAGCTCCGCGCCCAGGCCAGCCGGGCAATTGACCACTGCACCGAACTCTACAGGCGCGGCTTTGCGTTCACTCAGCAGAATCCGGTGGTATATGACACCCTCCGCCCCTATCACGAGGCGGCGCTCGAAAAGCTCGCCGCCCTGATTGAGGAGCTCGACGGCTGCGGCTGGGACGAGGCGCGCGGGGTGCTCAAGGCGTTTAAATTTCCCCGCAAACCAGTCAAAAAGCCGGAGGGCTTTGACAAGACGCTTTCGGAAGAAGAGGACGAGAAGTTTCTCAAGCCCGCCCGCAACGCGGTCAACGGCATTCTCAAGGAACTGCTCACCTGCTCAGAGGAGGAGTTTTGGGAGGACATCCGTTTGCAGCAGCCGGTGCTGCGCAAGCTCTGCGAGGTGGTGGAGCGGTATTCCGAGCGGATGGATGCAAGCAAACGGGAGAAAAACATCCTCGACTTTCCCGACCTCGGCATTTTCGCCATCCGCCTGCTGCTTGAGCGCAGAGAGGGCAAGCTGCTCCGCACCCCGGTCGGGGAAGCGGTGAGCAGTGAAATTGACGAAATCCTCGTCGACGAGTTCCAGGACGTCAACCAGATGCAGGACATGCTCTTTGAGGCGGTCTCCAAAGACGAAACCAACCTCTTTTTAGTCGGCGACATCAAACAGAGCATCTACCGCTTTCGGCAGGCGAGCCCGGAAATTTTCCTGCAAAAGAGGGCGCGTTACGCGGATTTTTCCACCGGCAGCTACCCCGCGCGGCTCACCCTGGCGGAAAATTTCCGCAGCCGTCCCGAGGTGACCGGCTGTGTCAATTACCTGTTCCGCCAGCTCATGAGCGAACAGCTCGGGGAGCTCGACTACGGCGAAGGGGAACAGCTGCGCGCCGCGGCCTCCTATCCGCCCCACCCCGATGCCCAGGCTGAGCTGCACCTCATCGACACCGCCGCAGACGACTCCGACGAGGGCAGGGTGGCGATTGAGGCGAATTATATAGGAAGAAAGATTCTCTCCATGTTGCGGAACGGCTATCCCGTCACTGGAGAGGATGGCAAGCTCCGCCCCTGCACCCTTAGCGACTTCGCCATCCTGCTGCGTTCCAAAAAGGACAAGGCGGAGGTGTACGCCGAACAGCTTATGCACCTCGGACTCGACGTCTGGACCGAGAACACCAGCGGCTATTTCCGTTCCCGCGAGGTCTCCCTTATGCTCAATCTGCTGCGGGTGATCGACAATCCATTGCAGGACATCCCGCTGCTCTCAGTTCTTCTCTCCCCACTGTACGGCTTTACCCCCGACGAGCTCGCCGAGCTGCGGATCCTCGACCGACGCGCTCCCCTCTATCTCTGCGTGACCGCCTCTGACAGCGGGCACTGTAGGGAGTTTGTGCAATCGCTCAGCCGGCTTCGGGAGGCGGCCGCGGTGACGAGCGTCGAAAAATTGATTCAAAAGATCTACGACGAAACGCTGTTTTACGCCTTGTTCGGTGCAATGGAGTCAAGCGAGCAGAAGCTCGCTAATCTCCGGTTGCTGCTCAGCTATGCGGCGGGCTACGAGCGGGGGAGCGGACGGGGACTCTCCGGCTTCCTGCGCTACATCGACACCGCGGAGGAGGCAAACCGGGATTTCGAGTGCGCCAACATCTTCACCGAAAACTCCTCTGCAGTGCGCATCATGACGATGCACAAGAGCAAGGGGCTTGAGTTCCCCATCTGTTTTGTCGCCAACTGCGCCGGGCGGTTCAACCAGCGCGACCTTTCCTCCGTCTACTGTCTCAGCAATACCCACGGCTTTGCCATGAAGCTGACGGTTCCCGAGCTGCTCAAGCAGTACCCGACCCTCCCCTATCTCGCGGCGCAGCTCGAAAACAAGCGCGCCCTGCTCAGCGAGGAGATGCGGGTGCTCTACGTCGCCATGACCCGCGCGAGGGAAAAACTTATTTTAACCATTGCGGCGGACAATCCGCAGCAGCTCGTCCAAAAGGCAGCTGTTCAGATCGTGGAGGGGGAGCGGCTCCCGTTTTATCCCCTCTACAGCGCGCACAGCTACGCGGACTGGCTGCTCATGGGACTGCTGCGCCATCCCAGTGCCGGCGACCTGCGCAGCCAAGCGGACAGCGGTCTTTCGCCCTATGAGCCGCAGAGCGGGGATGCCCGTTGTCCCCTCAAGGTGGTGTTGGATGGCCAGGAATACGGGGAGCAGGAATTGGAGCAGGCGCAGCCCGCCCCAGAGGCGGACGAAGAGACGCTCGCAGCGCTGCGCCAAAACCTGGGTTACCGCTATGCGCACGCGGCGCTCAGTGAGATTCCCGCCAAGCTGTCAGTCACCCAGATTGCCGAGCACAGCCGCCCCGCTTCGCTCACCCGACGCCCCCAGTTTGAACGGGAACGCGGGCTCACCCCCGCCGAGCGGGGCACCGCGACCCATCAGTTTATTCAGTTCGCGGATTTTGCCAGGGCTGCGGACGACCTCGAGGCCGAGATCAGCCGGTTGCGGGAAAACGGTTTCATCGACCCGCAGCAGGCCGCTTCGGTTGACCGCAAGGGGTTGGAGTCCCTCTTCCACTCTCCGCTTGCCCAGCGCATCCGCGCGGCGCGCAGGGTCTACCGAGAGCTCGACTTTTTCTACGACCTCGACGCGTCCGAGATCTTTCCGGAGCAGGAGACCGATGGGGAAAAAATTCTGGTGCAGGGGATTGCGGACTGCGTGCTCGACGAGGGGGAGTCCCTTGTCATCATCGACTACAAAACCGACCGCGCGACCCGGGAACAGATCGCCGGGCGCTACCGCGGGCAGCTGATGCTCTACAAGCGGGCAGTGGAGGCGATGCTTGGCAAGCCGGTGTCCGCCTGCATCCTTTACGCCGTTTCGCTCGGCTGTGAAATAATTTTGTGATTTCCCTTGACAAGGGCGGCCAAGTTTGGTAAACTAGATGAGAAAACAAAGCAGAACAAACCCGTTCTCACCCTGAGGTCGACGAAACGTTTCAGGGTCAATATCCAGATGATCCTCTTCAAGGGATATTTGTGTATTGAAGCGCAGACGGGATGTCTGCGCTTTGTTTGGTTGCAACAGTAAAATCTTATTAAGGGTCGGAGGTGCTTGACCATTAGCAACAAAGAACTGCTCATTAACGAGGAGATCCGCGACAAGGAAGTTCGCGTAATCGACGCTGACGGAAGTCAGCTGGGAGTTTTAAGTGGCAAAGAGGCGCTTAAACTTGCTTTATCAAAGGATTTGGACTTGGTGAAAATCGCTCCCCAGGCTACACCCCCTGTCTGCCGCATTATGAACTATGGAAAATACAAGTTCGAGCAGTCGAAGCGGGAAAAGGAAGCAAGAAAAAACCAGAAGATTGTCGAAGTCAAGGAAGTCAGAATGTCTCTGAACATCGACACGCATGATTTTAATACCAAAGTGAACCAGGCGATCAAATTTTTGAAATCCGGCGACAAGGTAAAGGTTTCAGTTCGGTTCCGTGGCCGCGAAATGGCACACACCAATCTGGGACATGGGCTGCTCGACCGCTTTAAAACCGCCGTTGAGGAAATCGGTTCAGTTGATAAGCCTTCCAAGATGGAGGGCAGAAGTATGGTCATGTTTATTTCAGCCAAACCTGCCAAACCCCAGAAATAATTTGTAGGAGGAACTAAAATGCCGAAACAGAAGACGCACTCCGGTGCAAAAAAACGCTTCAAACTCACGAAAAATGGAAAAGTAAAACGCGCGCACGCTTTTAAATCCCACATCCTGAACAAAAAGTCGACCAAGCGCAAAAGAAGACTGAGACAGGGTACCTATGCCGACGTGACCAATACGGCTGTGATCAAAAAATTAATTCCGTACAAATAAACACTGATTTAGTTGGAGGTTGTAAACTATGGCTCGTGTGAAAAGAGCGATGATGACGCGCAAAAGAAGAAAAAAAGTAATGAAACTGGCAAAGGGCTACTTCGGCGGTAAATCGAAACTGTTCCGCACCGCAAAAGAAGCTGTCATGAAATCCGGCCAGTATGCCTATATCGGCCGCAAGCAGAAAAAACGTGATTTCAGACGCATCTGGATCACCAGAATTTCCGCAGGCTGCAAGATGAACGGAATGAACTACTCCACCTTTATCAACGGCCTGAAAAAAGCGAACATCACACTCAACCGCAAAATGCTCTCTGAGATCGCAATCAACGATCCCGCAGCATTCACCGCACTGTGTGAGAAAGCGAAAGCTGCGCTTTAATTTCAAACAAATTGAACGCCCGTTGTTGTCCCCGCCGGACAGCAAGGGCGTATTTTTCTGTGAGGCACTGAATATGATTACCAGCAGGGAAAACGAAACCGTCAAACTCTTTGCAAAGCTCTCGGGCAGCAAGAAGCAGCGGGACGCCTCCGGGCTGTTCTGCCTCGAAGGAGTCCGGCTCATCGCCGACGCTGTGCGCAGCGGGGTGACGCTTGAAAAAATACTGATCACCGAAAATTGTTTACAAAAATATAACCATGAGCTCGCAGAAATGCTTGCAATCAATGGTAAGATGAATACCATATCCGGCGAATTAGCGGGAAAACTATCCGATGTCAAGTCCCCCCAGGGGGTTTTTGCAATCGCTAAAAAACTTGACAAAACGCTGGACACTGATACAATAAAAAGTGGAGGGTGCTATCTCGCCCTCTGTTCAACGCAGGATCCGGGCAATATCGGCACCATGATTCGCACCGCCGATGCGCTCGGAATCGACGGCGTATTGCTGCACAATACCTGCGATATCTACAGCCCCAAGGTCGTCCGTTCGACAATGGGGTCGCTTTTCCGCATGAGGTTTGCGCTCTGTCCCGACCTTCTCGGGCTGACTGCCTCCCTCAACGCATGCGGGGTCGACACCTGCGCCGCAGTGGTGGAGGACGCCCTCCCTGTGACCCGCGCCTCCTTTTCCGGCCCCCGCGTGCTCTACATCGGCAACGAGGGCAACGGCCTGCCGGACAGCATCGCCTTCGCCTGCGCCCGACGGATCACCATTCCGATGCGGGGCAACGCCGAGTCGCTCAATGCGGCTTCTGCGGCGGCCATCCTTATGTGGGAGATGACAAAGGAGTAAATCCAGATGAAAGCCGATGAACTTCTCGATTGGCTCTGGCTCGCCCAGGCGTTTCCCTATGGGAGCATCAAGCCGGCCGAGCTTTTGACTGAATACCAACACGCCCGCGCTGTCTACGAGCACCGCAGCGAGTGCGCAGAGCGGTTTGATTTTTTGACACAATCTGAACTTGCGGCAATGCGCAAAAGTCCACAGGAGTATCTCCCCATTCTTGAGCGCTGCGCCCGGTTCGATATCCAGGTGATCCCCTATGACCACCCCGCCTATCCCGCGCGGCTCCAAACGATCGACTGCCCGCCGGTGGTGCTCTACTGCCGGGGCAGTCTTGCCGCGTTTTCCGAATCCCTCTGCATCGCAGTGGTGGGAACCCGCACCCCTTCGGAGTATTCCAAAAGAGTGGCGGCATATGCCGGGCGGGAACTCGCCCAGCGGGGCATCTGTGTGCTCAGCGGCTGTTCCGAGGGAATTGACGCCGAGGTTCACCGCGCCGCACTCTCGGTGGGGAGGACGGCGGCGGTGCTCAGCTGTCCGCTCGATAAAAACTATCCCGCCTCCAACGAGGGGCTCAGGCGGGAAATCCTTCGGCACGGCGGCGCGCTTGTGAGCGAGTTCCCGCCTGGAACCGAGTTTTTCCCCGAGCAGTTCGCGCTGCGCAACCGGCTGCTCTCCGCCCTTTCCGACGGGGTGGTTGTCGTCGAGGCGTCCGCAAAGAGCGGCTCGCTCAGCACAGCGCGCGCAGCGGCCGATCAGGGCAGGGAGGTGTTCTGCGTCCCGCCCGCCGATCTGTTCAATCCCCGCTATGATGGTGTCAAACCGCTGCTCCGGGAAGGGGCGGCGCAGTTTCTGTCAGTCGGTGATGTAACCGAGGCGTTTCGCTACCAATTCTCAGTTGCTGCGACCCTCCCAGAGGAGGGCACGGCGCACTCTCCTGACCTCTCCGAACTGAGCAGTCAGGAAGTAGAACTCTACCGGGCAATGCCCGACGATCCGGTGGATACCGGATACCTTTCCGCAAAAACGGGACTTTTGGTTTCCGATCTGATGCAGATGCTGACCAAGCTCGAATTGAGCGGCGCGGTGAGAAAAACCGCCGGCAGGTATCAGAAAGTCTATTGATTTTGTCTACACGCGTGTGATACGCTTGTCATAGAATGCCACAGCCAGACGGCAAAAAAAGATTGAGGAGGAACAAGATGACAAAACTTGTGATAGTGGAGTCTCCTGCGAAAGCAAAGACCATTAAGAAATATTTGGGCCGGGGCTACGAGGTCGTCGCGTCGATGGGTCATGTGCGCGATCTGCCAAAGTCAAAGCTCGGCATTGATATAGAGAACAATTTTGAGCCGCAGTACATCAATATCAAGGGGAAAGGCCCCCTCATCAAATCGCTTAAAAAAGAAGCCTCGAAGTGCGACAAGGTGTATCTCGCGACCGACCCCGACCGGGAAGGGGAAGCGATCTCGTGGCACCTCGCCTACATTCTCGGGCTCGACCTCAACGACACCAACCGCATCACCTTTAACGAGATCACAAAGACCGGCGTCAAGGCGGGGATGAAAGCCCCCCGCGCGATCGACATCGATCTGGTGGACGCCCAGCAGGCGCGCCGGGTGCTCGACCGCCTTGTCGGCTACAAGCTCAGCCCTTTTCTCTGGAAAAAGGTGCGCCCCGGCCTCTCCGCCGGGCGTGTACAGTCGGTTGCGGTGCGGCTCATCGTTGACCGCGAGCTCGAAATCCGCGACTTTGTGCCCAAAGAGTACTGGACCATCGACGCGAGCCTCTTAAAAGAGGGGGCGCGCAAGCCGTTTGCCGCAAAGCTGCACAGCAAAGACGGCAAAAAGATCGAAGTGGAGAACAAGGAGCAGTCGGATGCAATTCTAAAAGACCTGGAGGGCGCGGAGTACATCGTCGCCTCGGTCAAAAAGGGCAAGCGCCAAAAATCCCCTGCCGCTCCGTTTACCACCTCCACCATGCAGCAGGAGGCTTCCCGCAAGCTCGGGTTCCAGGCCTACCGCACCATGAAGGCAGCGCAGGAGCTGTACGAGGGCGTCACCGTCGAAGGGATGGGCGCAGTCGGCCTGATCACCTATATGAGAACCGACTCGATGCGCATCTCGGACGAGGCGCGCCAGGCAGCGTCCAACTACATCACCAGCAAATACGGCGAGCTTTATCTGCCCGACAAGCCGCGGGTGTTCAAGAGCAAGTCCAACGCCCAGGACGGGCACGAGGCGATTCGCCCGACCATGCCGGAAGTCTCGCCGCAGGACATCAAGGCGAGCCTCTCCCCCGACCAGTATAAGCTGTATAAGCTGGTGTGGGAGCGGTTCATCGCAAGCCAGATGGCAAACGCGGTGTTTGACACCGTTTCGGCCGACATCGGCGCCAAGGAGTACACCTTCAAAGCCTCAGGCTATGCGGTGAACTTCCCCGGTTACACCGTGCTCTACGAAGAGGGCAAGGATGAGGAGACCCAGAAGGAGGGAATGCTCCCCGAACTCAAGCAAGGAGATCATCTGAAACTCGAGTCTCTCACCGGCAACCAGCACTTCACCCAGCCGCCGGCGCGCTTCACCGAGGCCTCCCTCATCAAGACGCTTGAAGAGCGCGGCATCGGCCGCCCGAGCACCTACGCGCCGACCATCACCACGATTGTTGCGCGCAACTACGTCGAGCGGGACCAAAAACAGCTCAAGCCCACCTTCCTCGGGGAGGTGACTACCCAGTTGATGAAGGACCATTTCGCCAACATCGTGGACGTCACCTTTACCGCCCACATGGAGGAGGACCTCGACAAGGTCGAGGAGGGGAAAGTGCCGTGGAAAAACACCATCACCGACTTTTACTCCGACTTTGACTCCACCCTCCAGGCCGCCGAAAAGGCGATGGAGGGAGAGCGGATCAAAATCCCCGACGAGGAAACCGACGAGGTCTGCGAAAAATGCGGCAAGCCGATGGTGATCAAGATGGGGCGCTACGGAAAGTTCATGGCGTGCAGCGGCTACCCCGAGTGCAAAAACACCAAAAAGATCGTCGTCCCCACCCCCGGCATCTGCCCGCTGTGCGGCGGCAAAATTCTCAAAAAGAAATCCGCCAAGGGAAAAATCTATTACGGTTGTGAGCACAACCCGGGCTGCGGCTTTATGAGCTGGGATGAACCGGTTGCGGACACCTGCCCAAAATGCGGCAAAACGATGTTTAAGAAAAAGGGCAAGTCGGGCAAGATTTACTGTGCGGTCGAGGGTTGCGGCTTTGAGAAGGTGCCGTCCAATGAGGACTAACGTCACCGTCGTCGGCGCGGGCCTCGCGGGCTGCGAGGCCGCCTGGCAGCTCGCCCAGGCGGGAATCCCGGTCCGGCTGTGCGAGATGAAGCCGCAGAAGTACTCCCCGGCGCACAGCTACCGGGGGTTTGCCGAACTCGTCTGCTCAAACTCCCTCAAGGCTTCCCGCATCGGCTCGGCCGCCGGGATGCTCAAGGAGGAGATGCGGCTGCTCGGTTCGCTGACCATGCGCTGCGCTTGCGACTGTGCGGTCGGGGCGGGCGGCGCGCTTGCGGTCGATCGGGAGAAATTCTCTGATCTTGTAACAGAACAGATTACATCTTGTCCCAACATAGAAGTCGTCAGCGGTGAAGTGGATGAGATCCCGGAGGGGTATGTGATCATCGCCACCGGCCCGCTCACCTCAGACGCATTTGCCGAGAAAATCTTTCAGCTCGTGGGCGGAAAGCGCCTGAGCTTTTACGACGCCGCCGCTCCGATTGTGACGGCGGAAAGCGTCGATATGACTAAGGCGTTTTACGCCGCCCGCTACGGGCGGGGAGACGCCGACTACATCAACTGCCCGATGAACGAGGAGGAGTACAAGGCGTTTTACGCCGCCCTCATCGCCGGGGAAACCGCCCCGCTGCACGAATTTGACAAGCGGGAATTCACCGTTTACGAGGGCTGCATGCCGGTCGAGGTCATGGCCAAGCGGGGGGAGGACACCATCCGCTTCGGCCCTCTCAAGCCGATCGGCCTGCGCCATCCCGAAACTGGGCAGCGGTATTACGCAGTGCTTCAGCTGCGCAAGGAAAACGCAGCTGGTTCGCTGTACAACCTCGTAGGCTTTCAGACCAACCTCAAATTCGGGGAGCAAAAGCGGATTTTTTCGATGATCCCCGGCCTTGAGCACGCCGAGTTTGTCCGCTATGGGGTAATGCACCGCAACACCTTTCTCGACAGCCCCCGTCTGCTCGACAGCCATTTCCGGCTCCGCAAGGAGCCGCGCATCCGGTTCGCTGGACAGATCACCGGAGTGGAGGGCTACATTGAATCCGCTGCGTCCGGCATTTACGCCGGGCTCACCCTCGCGCGGGAACTCAGCGGACAGTCCGAGCTGACCCTGCCGACAGACAGCATGCTCGGCGCGCTCAGCCACTACATCAGCGACGAGACGGTTGAGAATTTCCAGCCAATGGGCTGCAATATGGGCATTCTCCCCCCTCTGGGAGAGCGCATCCGAAACAAACAGCTGCGTTATGAAACCGTGGCGAACCGAGGGCTTGCCTCGTTCAAACAACGCCTTACGCAGGAGGGAATACAGTATGAAAATAATCGTTGACGCATTCGGCGGCGACAACGCTCCAGTGGCCGTGTTAAAGGGCTGCGAGCTTGCGCTGCAGGAATACACAGGAATAGAAATCGCCCTGGTTGGGGACACTGATAAGATCAAGCAGGCGTCGATGCAAAACAGCATCAACATCAGCGGCATGCAGATCTGCCAGACGGATGAGGTCATTGAGATTGAGGACGATCCGCTTGAAATCCGCAAGTCCAAAGCAAACTCCTCGATGGGCCTCGGGCTCAAGATGCTCGCCGAAGGGGCGGGCGACGCGTTTGTCAGCGCAGGCAGCACCGGTGCGCTCGTGGTCGGCTCTTCCTTCATCGTCAAGCGCATCAAGGGAATCAAGCGGGCGGCGCTCGCCCCGATCATGCCGACCGACAACGGCTGCTTTATGCTGATGGACGGCGGCGCCAACCTCGACTGCCGCCCCGAAATGCTCATGCAGTTCGGCATCATGGGCTCGATCTACGTCAATCGGATTCTCGGAGTGGATTCCCCTCGCATTGCGCTGGCAAATGTCGGTGCGGAGGAGACCAAAGGCACTGAGCTTCAGCTCGCCGCTTATGAACTGCTCAAAAATTTGCCGCTCAACTTCACCGGCAACGTGGAAGCGCGGGACATCCCGTTCGGTGTGTGCGATGTAGTCGTCGCGGACGGCTTTACCGGCAACACCATCCTCAAAATGATGGAGGGCATGGGCGCGTTTATCAACAAATCCCTCAAAGAGATATTCGGCAGCTCGGTCAAAACCAAGGCGGCGGCGCTGCTTGTGATGAACCAGCTCAAGGCATTCAAGAAAAAGATGGATTACACCGAGTACGGCGGTGCGCCCCTCATGGGTATTTCCAAGCCGGTGATCAAGGCGCACGGCAGCTCCAATGCAAACGCATTTAAAAACGCGATCCGCCAGGCAAAGGACTTTGTGGAAAAAGGCGTCATCGCGGAGATCACCGAGAGCATCCAGAATACTTCAACCAATTAAAAGGAAATCAGGTTCATGAAGAATTTCGAAAAAACAATCGGTTATACCTTTCACAACCAAAAACTGCTCGAACAGGCGCTGACCCACTCCTCCTTCACCAACGAGACGGGGCGGCACCACCACAAAAACAACGAACGGCTCGAATTCCTCGGGGACTCAGTCGTCTCGCTCATCATCGCAAACCACCTCTTTGTCAACTTTCCCGACATGCCGGAGGGGGAACTCACCAAGCTGCGGGCCTCCCTCGTGTGCGACCGGTCGCTTGCCGAGTTCGCCGGCCGGATTGACCTCGGCAACCAGCTCATCATGGGCAAGGGGGAGGAACATTCGGGCGGGCGGCAGCGCCGCTCCAACCTGGAGGACGCGTTTGAGGCGCTCGTCGGGGCGATCTACCTCGACGGGGGGCTTGAAGCGGCGCGCAGCTTTGTGCTCGGCTTCATTCCAAAAACCCTTGACCTAAACAGCATCAGCCGGGTCACCGACTACAAGACCGCGCTTCAGGAGATCATTCAGAAAAATCCCGAAGAAAAGCTCTCCTACGTGCTCGTGAGCGAGAGCGGACCGGATCACGACAAAATGTTTGAGGCTGAGGTCCATCTCAACTCCAACGTCATTGGCACCGGCTCGGGCAAAAGCAAAAAGCAGGCGGAGCAAAACGCCGCCAAGCAGGCGCTGGAACTGATGGGTTATGCGTCACGCTAACGTCGCGGTGTTCGTGCCGCACGCAGGCTGTCCGCACCAGTGCAGCTTCTGCAACCAGCGGGCGATTTCGGGCACCCAACTCCAGCCCGATGCAGCGTTTGTCCGCCGCACCTGCTCCCAGGCAGTGCGCCAGCTCGGCGAGCGGTGCAGCGATGCAGAGCTTGCCTTTTTCGGCGGTAGCTTTACCGCGATTGAGCGCAGCTACATGCTCGAACTGCTCGGGGCGGCGCAGGAGTTTGTGGGAGAGGGCGGGCTTAGCGGCATCCGGGTTTCCACCCGACCCGACGCGATATCTCCGGAGATTTTAGAGCTTTTGAAGGAGCACTGCGTCACGGCGATTGAGCTGGGAGTGCAGAGCTTGGACAACCGGGTGCTCGCCCTTAACAAGCGGGGCCACACGGCGCAGGATGCGGAGCAAGCTGCCCGGCTTATCCGGTTATATGGGTTTTCTTTAGGTCTCCAAATGATGGTCGGCCTGTATGGAGACAGTAAAGAAAGCCTATATCACACTGCCCGGCAGATTGTCGCGCTCTCCCCCGATACTGTGCGGATTTACCCGACGGTGGTCCTGCGGGGGACTGCGCTCGAAGCGCTGTACCAGAGTGGCGCCTACCAGCCGCTGGAGTTAAATGACGCAGTGGACCTCTGCGCAGGCCTGCTCGAGCTGTTCGAGCAAGCCGGCATCCGGGTCATCCGCCTCGGACTGCACGCCGAGGAGGAGCTGCAGCGAAATCTGGTCGGAGGGGTGTACCACCCCGCGTTTCGAGAGCTGTGCGAAAGCCGGATTCTGCTCAACTGTACGTATAAAAAACTAGAAGAGATACCACCTGGAAAGATTATCCTGCGCGTGAATCCGCGCGCAGTGTCAAAAATGGCCGGACAGCGCCGCTGCAACCTGCTCGCCCTGCGCGGGAAGGGGTATGAGGCCAAGATTGTGGGGGACCCCAGCATAGGGGACGGCCTGCATGGGATCGAAGTGATAAAGGATGTGGAAACTTGCTGTTAAAATCTTTGGAGCTGCAGGGCTTCAAATCGTTTCCGGATAAAACCCTGCTCGAGTTTCACGACGGGGTGACCGCTGTTGTCGGGCCGAACGGCAGCGGCAAGAGCAACATCAGCGACGCGGTGCGCTGGGTGCTCGGCGAACAGTCGTCCAAGACGCTGCGCGGCTCCAAAATGGAGGACGTCATTTTTGTCGGCACCCAGAGCCGCAAATCACAGGGCTTTGCCCAGGTGTCGCTCACCTTTGACAACCGCACCCGCCTGCTCAACTGGGACAGCGACGAGGTCACTGTCACCCGCAAATACTACCGCTCTGGGGACAGCGAATATTTGATCAACGGCTCCCAGGTGCGGCTCAAGGAGATCACCCAGCTGTTTATGGACACCGGCCTCGGCCGCGACGGCTATTCGGTGATCGGGCAGGGCAGAATTGACGAGATCGTCTCCGCCAAGTCGGACGACCGCCGCCAGATCTTCGAGGAGGCGGCCGGAATCACCAAATTCCGCTACCGCAAGTACGAATCGGAGCGCCGACTCAAGCTCGCAGAGGAAAACCTTGTCCGACTGCGCGACATTCTCGGAGAGCTGGAAGGCCGCATCGGGCCGCTCAAGACCCAGAGCGAGAAGGCCAAGCAGTTTATCGAGCTCGCCGAGCGCAAAAAGACGCTGGAAATCTCCCTCTGGTCGGACCAGCTGTCCGCCTCCCGTCAAAAGCTGCGGGAGCAGGACGACAAGATCCTCGCCATGCAGCAGTCGCACGGCCAGGCGAGCGAGTCGCTCGAACAGATCGCCGCGCAGATCCAGCAGGCGTACCAGAATATCCAGGATACTCAAATCAAAATCGAATCCATCCGGAGCGAAAAAGAGGACAACGAGCGCAAAATCGCGGAGAACCACTCCCTGATCGCAGTGCTCAACAACGACATTTCTCACAACCTCGCGGACATTCAGCGCATCATTGGCGAGCTTGATAGCTGTGAGAGCTCAGGGGAACAGATTGAGCAGGAAAAGCAGGCGCGCAGTCAGGAACTGTCCGAACTCGATGCAAAGCTGGTCCAGATTGCGCAGGAGATTGAGGGAAGCGAGGGGGAGCTGCTCCACCTCTCGGAGCAACGCAGCGCGGTCAGTTCGGATTTTGAGCAGCTGAGTGCCCAGCTCAACCGGCTGGTGCTTGACCGCTCCAAGGCCAAGCTCAACATTGTCGCGTACGAGAACAACCTCGCCGACGCCGAACAGCGGGCGCAGCAGCTCGACCAGAACCGGCGCCAGCGGGCGCTCGAGCAGGAAAACGCGGCGGACGAGCTGCGGGAGATCGACCGGCTGATGGAGGAAATCGCCTCCCGCCGGGAGAGCTTGAACAACGCTCGCAGCGGCTATGAGTTAAAAATAAAAACACAGCGCAATAAATTTGATCAAATCAACGCAGAGTATACTAAGTTGACCAATCAGATCAACGAACGGCAGCAGCGCAGCAAGATTCTGACCGACCTCGAACGCAATCTCGAGGGCTTTGCCTACAGCGTCAAATCGGTGCTCGGCGAGGCGCGCCGCGGGATGCTGCAGGGGGTGCGGGGAACCGTCGCCCAGCTCATTGAGCTGCCCGACCGCTATGCAGTGGCGGTGGAAACCGCGCTCGGCGGCTCGCTCCAGCACATCGTGGTCAACGACGAAGGGGTTGCCAAAAAGGCGATCCGCTTTCTCAAAGAGCGCCGTGCAGGCCGCGCGACCTTCCTCCCCCTCACCTCAGTGAAGGGCTATAAGGTCAGCCAGCCGGGACTGGACGCTTGCGGGGGCTATGTCGGGATCGCGAGCGAACTGGTCAGCTTCGCCCCCGAATACCGTCCGGTGATCGAAAACCTGCTCGGCAAGACGGTGGTGGTCGAGGACCTCGACGACGCGGTGAGCATCGCCAAACAATACGGCTACCGCTTCCGCATTGTCACCCTGGACGGCCAGCTCGTCAATGCGGGCGGTTCGCTGACAGGCGGCTCGCAGAACAAAAACACCGGATTGCTCAGCCGGAAAAACGAAATCAAGCAGCTCACTCAAGAGGCGGAGCAGCTCTCTGCCAAGCGGGGCGGCTATGAAGAGACGCTTCAGGGGCTCAACGAGAAGATCAACCGGGCCAAGGCGGAGCTTCAAGGCATTTTAAGCGAGCTCACCGTTTTAAATGAGGACCAGATCCGCTTTGAGGGGGATCAGAAGAGGCTCAAGCTGCTCACCGAGCAGTCGGAGCAGACCATCGCCACCCTCGCCCAAGAGCAGCAAGCGGCGCAAAAACGCGTTCAAGAGCTCTCCGATACGATTCAGTCCACCCGGGAGAAACTCGAGACGGTTCAGCGGGACATTGAGCAGGCAGAACAGAGGATCGACGGGCTCAAGGGCTCGCGGGACGACCTCGGCCAGCGCAGACGGGAGCTTGATAACCAGATCAACGCCCTGCGCATCCGGCAGGCGGAGCTCGCCAAGGACCGTCAAAACCGTCTCCTCTCCCTGGAGGAGCTCGACACCCGAAGCAGCTCCAACCAGGAGGCAATCGAATCGCTGCGCCGCACGGTCGAGCAGCGCCAGCAGGCGAATCAGGAGATCGAGCAGGAGATCGAGCAGTGCAACCGGGAGATCAAGCGGCTCACCGACCGACAGGCTGGAGTGGGGCAGGAGATTGAGCAGATGCTCGCGGACAAAAACCGCAGTGAGCTCGCCACCACCCAGCTCCGTCAGCAGGAGCGGGAGCAGTCGCTTACCCGCGAAAAGCTCGGCCAGGAGCTCGCCCGCCTCGAGGAGCGCAAGGTGGCGATGCAGAAGGAATACGACAACGTCATCGCCAAGATGTGGGAGGAATACCAGGTCAGCCCCAACGAGGCGCAGCGCATGGCGGTCCACTTTGACGACCCGCTCGCCGCACAAGGGGAGCTGGGCGCACTCAAGGGCAAAATCAAGGCCCTCGGCAACGTCAACCTCGGCGCAATTGAGGAATACAAAGAGGTGTCCGAGCGGTACGAGTTTATGAACGTTCAGCTCAGGGACATCGAGAGCTCCAAGCGGGAGCTCGAAAAGCTCATCCAGGACCTGACTGACAACATGAAGCATTTGTTTGTCACCACGTTTGACCGCATCAACACCGAGTTTCAAAAGGTATTTGTCGAACTGTTCGGCGGCGGACGGGCGAGCCTCAGCCTCGCAGATCCGGAGGAGGTGCTCGACTGCGGCATTGAAATATCGGTGCAGCCCCCCGGCAAGATCATCAAAAACCTCTCCTCCCTCTCGGGCGGGGAAAAGGCGTTTATCGCCATCGCGATCTATTTTGCCATTCTCAAGGTGAGCCCGTCGCCGTTCTGCATCCTCGACGAGATCGAGGCGGCACTCGACGACGTCAACGTCAATAAATTCGCTTCTTACTTAAAAAATATCGATGAAAAGACCCAGTTCATCGTCATCACCCACCGCCGCGGCACCATGGAGCAGGCGGACGTCCTGTACGGCGTCACCATGCAGGAGGAAGGGGTTTCCAAGCTGCTGCAGCTCAAAGTCAGCGAGCTTGAGAGCCAGGCGATGAAGCTGGCGCAATAGAAAAGAGGGGGTAGTTCCAATGGGTTTTTTTGATAAAATCAAAAACGGCCTGAAAAAGACAAAGGAAAACATGGTCCAAAAGATGGAGACTGTGTTTCACTCGTTCACCAAGATCGATGAAGAGCTCTTTGAGGAGCTCGAAGAAATTCTCATCATGTCGGACGTCGGGGTGAACACCTCGATGAAGATCTGCGAGACATTGCGCAAGCGGGTCAAGGAACGCGGCATCACCGACGGGTCGCAGGTCAAGGGGCTTTTAAAAGAGATCATGACCGAGATGCTCACCGGCGGGGAGGAGCTCAAGATCGACACCAAGCCGTCGGTCATCCTCGTCATCGGTGTCAACGGAGTCGGCAAGACGACGACGATCGGCAAGCTCGCCGCCAATTTGCAGGCGCAGGGCAAGCAGGTCATCCTGGGCGCGGCGGACACCTTCCGCGCCGCGGCGATCGACCAGCTTCAGATCTGGGCCGACCGCGCAGGCACCAAGCTCGTCAAGCACAGCGAGGGTTCTGACCCGGCTGCGGTGGTGTTTGACACCCTTGCAGCGGCCAAGAGCCGCGGGGCGGACGTCGCAGTGATCGATACGGCGGGGCGGCTGCACAACAAAAAGAACCTCATGAACGAGCTCGAAAAGATCTCCCGCGTCATCGAGCGGGAGGCGGAGGGTTGCGACAAGGAGGTTCTCCTCGTGCTCGACGCGACGACGGGACAAAACGGCGTCAACCAGGCGAGAGAGTTCATGAACACGACCGGTCTCACCGGCATCGTGCTCACCAAGCTCGACGGCACTGCGAAGGGCGGCGTCGTCATCGCCATCAAGGATGAACTCGGCCTGCCGATCAAATACATCGGGGTCGGGGAACAGCTCGACGACCTCCAGCCGTTCGAACCCGAGGCATTTGTCAATGCACTCTTTGACGATTAGAGGCGTTACAGTATAGCTTCAGAAAAGGGAGTGGGGACAGAAGGCCTGTGGCAGGCAAGGAACGTATCCACAAGCCTTTTGAACCGCTGAAGATATTTGTTTAAAAGGGAACCACTGATTGAGTCCAAGCCCACGTCATGCCAGAGAGTTTTCGTCTGATAGCATGTGAATTTTTTGGAATACGACAACGATTCCTGCGACTTTTTCTTGCCAGGCAAACTATTTGTCCGACAATCTGTGTGCCGGATTGAATCAGTGTGCACCGAAACGAAAGCGGTTATCAACAATCTTATCAGTAGCAATTGGCGCATAGAAAGGGGAAAGCTCCATGAAACTGATTCTCGCAACCAACAATCCATCTAAACTTGAGGAATTTCGGCGTATCCTTTCTCCTCTCGGCTTTGAGGTGCTATCTCAGTCCGAGGCAGGGTTTGATATGCAGGTGGAGGAGACGGGAAAGACTTTTGCCGAAAACGCATTTTTAAAGGCAGACGCCATTTACCGAGCGACCGGCCTGCCCACCGTCGCGGATGACAGTGGCCTGGTGGTCAAGGCGCTCAAGGGGGCGCCCGGCGTCTACTCCGCCCGGTATGCGGGCGAACACGCAACCGACGAACAGAACAATCAAAAATTATTAAACGAGCTCATCTATGTCGGGGTAGAAAAACGGCAGGCGAAATTCGTCTGCTCGATCTGCTACATCGACCCCAACGGCGAGGCGCATTACACCGACGGCGTCTGCGAAGGCCGCATTGGATTTGCAGAGCGGGGGGAAAACGGCTTTGGCTACGATCCCCTGTTCTATGCAAACGGCAAGAGCTTTGCCGAGATGACCGATGCGGAAAAGGACAAATACAGCCACCGCGGCCGGGCGCTGCGGCAGCTCGCCGCGATCGTCAAAGAGCTCAATGAAGTCAAAATTTACACCCCCGCTAAAGGAGAGTAACAGATGATAACGAGCAAACAGCGCGCGAAGCTCCGCTCTATGGCAAACGAGCTTCCGACAACCATCCAGATTGGAAAAAACGGGATCACCGACGAAGTGGTGGCGCAGATCAGGGAAGCAATTCTGCCCAACGAGCTGATCAAGCTGCGCGTGCTCGAAACGGCGATGCTCACCGCGCGGGAAGCGGCGCAGAGCATTGCCGAAGCGACCGGAGCGGAGATCGTCCAGGTCATCGGCACCCGTTTTGTACTCTATCAGCCAAATCCGGAAGCCCCAGTGATCGAGCTCTAACGGCATGGGGAGGATCGGAATTTTCGGCGGCACATTTAATCCGGTGCACCTCGGGCATGTCAGCCTCGCCTGTCAGGTCAAGCAGCTCAAGCAGCTCGACAGGGTGCTGATCATCCCGACCAACCAGCCGCCGCATAAAAATTGCACCGACCTCGCCGACAACGCCGACCGGTTTGCCATGTGTTCTCTCGCGTTCGGCGATCTCGACGGATTTGAAGTCAGCGACCTGGAATTCGAGCTGGGCGGGAGCTCTTACACCATCGTTACCCTGCTCGAGCTCAGGCGCCGTTTCCCCGACGACGAGCTCTATCTCATCGTGGGAGGGGACATGATTTTGAGTTTTGACAGCTGGAAGGACTACCAAAAAATACTTAAAATCGCCGTTGTGCTCGCCGGCGCCCGAAACCAAAGCGAGCACGACGAGATGTGCGACAAGGCAAGACAACTCATGCAGCAGGGGGGCGGAAAAGTCGAGGTGATCGACATCAGCGTCACCGAGATGTCCTCCACTCAGGTGCGAGCGCGGTTGCAAAACGGCTCTGACTGCGCAGGCTATCTCGACGAGCGGGTGCTCGCCTACATCCAGGACAAACAGCTTTACTGCGGCGACCGGTTTGCCAGTGTGCGGCCGCTTGTCAAAAAGCTGCTCTCCCCCAACCGCTATTACCACTCGGAGTGCGTGGCGCGCCGGGCGGAGGAGCTCGCCGAGCGGTTTGGCGCGGACCCGGAAAAGGCAAAGCTCACAGGCCTGCTGCACGATGTGATGAAAAACAGGACGGACAACTATTTGTTGCAATATTTCGACAGGAATGCTATAATATTATCCGATATTGAAAAAAACAGCCCTCCATTGTGGCACTCGATCGCAGGGGCGTTCTTTGTGCGGCAGGAGCTCGGGATTGACGACGCAGACATCTTCTGCGCAATCCGCTATCACACCACCGCGCGGGCGAACATGTCGGTATTGGAAAAGGTGATCTACATCGCCGACTGCATCAGTGAGGACAGAAAGTTCGACGGCGTCGAAGAGGAGAGAAAGCTCGCCAAAAAGAGCCTGGACAAGGCGCTTCTCCACAGCCTGCGGCACAACATCGCATGGCTTGCACAGGCCAAGCGCCCGCTCCATCCCGACAGCATCGACGCCTACAATCAATTGATTTTGGAGGGTTAAGCCAAGATGGGAAAAGATATCTACAGCAGCTCGTCCAAGTCGAGGCGACAGCAGGCGCAGCCGCCTCGCCGCAAAAAAAAGAAAAAGAACAAAGCCCCGGTTGTGATCAGCGTGATGCTCATCGTTGTGTCGGTTCTCGCAATCGCAGTGGTGGGGCTTTGGAATTCCCGTTTCTTTGTCAACGAGACCGACGGTTCGGCCGCCGGCCTTGACGACGCGATCGGAAACGAAAACGACAAAGTGATCAACTTTCTGGTCGTCGGCATTGACAGCGACCAGGGGAGGGAGAGCAACCAGCTCACCGACACCATCCTCGTCGCGAGCTTTGACATTCCGGAAAACAGGGTGAGCGTTTTGCAGATCCCCCGCGATACTTACATTGGAACCGATCTGACCTCGACCGGTAAAATCAACGCGCTCTACGCCTCCGGGCCGAGTGAGTACAAGGGCATTGACGGGCTCGCGCAGTATGTCTACGACAACTTCCGCATCCCGATCGACCACTATGCGACCATCACCATGGAAGGCTTCCGCAATGCGATCGACGGCATCGGCGGTGTCACCGTCGACGTGCCCAAGGCGATCGATCTCGACGGCGTCATCCTCGAGCCGGGCGTCCAGACGCTCGACGGCAACCAGGCGGAAAAATTCGTCCGTCAGAGAAAGGGCGAGGGATACTCCCGCGGCGACATCGACCGATTGGAGATGCAACGGGTCTTCATGGCCTCGTTTGTCAAGCAGTTCCTCGGGACCAGCAAGGCAAAAATCGCCTCTATGCTGCCCGGCCTCTCCTCCCAGATGACCACCGACATGTCGGTCGGGGAGATGGTGAGCATCGCCTCCAAAGCGAGCAAGCTCTCAAGCGAGAATGTCAATTTCTTTATGGTCCCGGGCGAGAGCACCAGTGTCAACACCAAGGCCTACGGAAACCAGTCGGTCTACAGCATACACAAGGATCTGCTCACCGACATGATCAACGAGCATTTCCGCACCGGCACCACCCAGATCACCTCAGATCAGATCGGTGTGCCGGAGATCAAAAACAGCACAGATATCTACGATGATGTGGGCGGCAACGTCGACGACATCATCGGCTCGGAATAAATGAATTTAAAGCAAGGAGGAAACAGCTTGACCCAACAGGAGCTTTTAAAAGTCATTGTCCAGACGCTCGACAAAAAGAAAGCGGAGGACATCCAGGTGATCCGGGTGCGCGATCTCACGATCCTGGGGGATTACTTTGTCATCGCCAACGGAACCAACACCACCCAGGTGCGCGCCCTTGTCGATGAGGTGGAATACGAGACAAAGCAGCTCGGCCACGCGCCGACCCGCATTGAAAAAGACACTGCCAACAACTGGATTATCCTCGACTACAGCGACGTGGTCGTGCACATCTTTTACAAAGAGACCCGCGAGTTCTACAATCTCGAACGGCTTTGGGCCGACGGGGAGCAGGTTTCTTTAAAGGACATCTTATAGGAATTTCTGTGCGGTAAAGGCCGCTGAAATCTGAATGCATTTACCGCCTAGCGGGGCGTGTTTTTCCCGAGTAGACCGGGGGTAAATGGCAACCAAATAGGAGTTGAACAGCATTGAAGTACAATTTCGAGCAAATCGAAAAAAAATGGCAGAACAAATGGGACGAAAATAACACCTTTGCGGCAAAAAATGATACTTCGCTCCCGAAATACTACGCCCTCGTCGAGTTCCCCTATCCCTCTGGGCAGGGGCTGCATGTAGGACATCCCCGTTCCTACACCGCGCTCGACATCGTCGCGCGCAAACGCCGCCTCGAGGGCTATAACGTCCTCTACCCGATGGGTTGGGATGCATTCGGCCTTCCGACCGAAAACTTCGCCATCAAAAACCACATCCATCCCGAGATCGTCACTGAGAAAAATGTGGCGCGCTTTAAGGGACAGCTCAAATCCCTCGGCCTGTCGTTCGACTGGAACCGGGAGGTCAACACCACCGACCCGTCCTACTACCACTGGACTCAGTGGATCTTTCTCCAGCTCTTCAAAAAGGGGCTGGCATACAAGAAAAAGATGGCGGTCAACTGGTGCACCTCCTGCAAATGTGTTCTCGCCAACGAAGAGGTGGTCAACGGGGTGTGCGAGCGGTGCGGCGCCGAAGTCATCCACAAGGAAAAGTCCCAGTGGATGCTCAAAATCACCGAGTACGCCCAGCGCCTGATCGACGACCTCGACCTGGTCGACTACATCAACCCTGTCAAGGTGCAGCAGCGCAACTGGATCGGCCGCTCGACCGGCGCAGAGGTGCTCTTTACCACCACTCTCGGGGACGAGCTCAAAATCTACACCACCCGCCCGGACACCCTGTTCGGCGCAACCTACATGGTCATCTCCCCTGAACACCCGATGATCAAGGAGCGGGCGGATAAAATCGAAAACATCGACGAGGTCAAGGCCTACCAGGCCGAGGCGGCGAAAAAGTCCGACTTTGAGCGCGCCGAGGTCAACAAGGACAAGACCGGCGTCGAGATCAAGGGCATTCGGGCGATCAATCCGGTCAACGGGGCAGATATCCCGATCTTTGTCTCGGACTATGTTCTCATGACCTACGGAACCGGCGCCATCATGGCGGTGCCGGCGCACGACACCCGCGACTATGAGTTTGCCAAGGCGTTCGACCTCCCGATCATCGAGGTCGTCGCAGGCGGCGACATTGAAAAAGAGGCGTTCACTGACTGCGCCACCGGCGTGATGGTGAATTCCGGCCTTCTCACCGGCCTGAGCGTCGAGGATGCGAAGGTCAAGATCATTGAATGGCTCAAAGAGAACAAAAAAGGCGAGCCCAAGGTCAACTACAAGCTGCGCGACTGGGTATTTGCCCGCCAGCGCTACTGGGGCGAGCCGATTCCGATCGTCCACTGTGAGCACTGCGGTGCGGTGCCGCTCGATGAGAGCGAACTGCCTCTCGTGCTGCCCGAGGTCGATTCCTATGAGCCGACTGAAAACGGCGAGTCCCCCCTCTCCAAGCTCGACTCGTTTGTCAACACCACCTGCCCGAAATGCGGCGGCCCGGCCAAGCGGGAGACCGACACCATGCCCCAGTGGGCGGGTTCGTCCTGGTACTTCCTGCGCTACTGCGACCCGCACAACGTAAACGCTTTGGCGGCCAAAGAGGCGCTTGATTACTGGCTGCCGGTCGACTGGTACAACGGCGGCATGGAGCACACCACCCTGCATCTGCTCTACTCCCGGTTCTGGCACAAGTTCCTCTACGACATCGGCGTTGTGAGCTGTCCTGAGCCGTATGCCAAGCGCACCAGCCACGGGATGATTCTCGGCGAAAACGGCGAAAAGATGAGCAAATCCCGCGGCAACGTCGTCAACCCCGACGACATCATCAAGGAGTACGGCGCGGACACGATGCGGCTGTACGAGATGTTCATCGGCGACTTTGAAAAGGCTGCCCCCTGGAGCTCGGCGAGCATCCGCGGCTGCAAACGGTTCCTCGATCGGGTCTGGAATCTCCAGACCTGCGTGACCGACGGCGCAGGCTACCGCCCTGAGATTGAGGGCGAGATGCACAAGACGATCAAAAAGGTCACTGAGGACATCGAGGCGCTCAAGTTCAACACCGCCCTCGCCGCGATGATGGCACTGCTCAACACCATCACCGCAACCGGAAGTATCACCCGCGGCGAGTTCAGAACCCTGCTCATCCTGCTCAACCCGTTCGCTCCCCATCTCACTGAGGAACTGTATGAGCTTCTCGGCTATGGCGGCATGCTCAACCAGCAGAAGTGGGTCGAGTACGACGAGAGCAAGTGCAAGGACGACACAGTGGAGATCGTCGCCCAGGTCAATGGCAAGATCAAGACCAAGCTCACCATCGACGCGAACGCTTCCAAGGACGATGTGCTCGCGCTCGCGAAAGAGGACGAAAAGATGGCAGTAGCGATGGCGGGCAAAAATGTTGTCAAAGAAATTTACGTGCCCGGCAAACTGGTCAACATTGTGGTAAAATAGGCTTTCTCTTGTTTTTGGGAGACGGCTGAAAAAAATTGTATGATTTTTTGTATAATACGTCAAGAATCCCAAACCGACTTGACAGATTTGTACGAATGTTATATAATATACCTACGCTGCTTTTTGGCGTAGCCAGAATGGTTAAATAACACCTCTGTCTGTGTGGCAAAGGGAGGGAATACAATGGCAGAAATTCGTGTAAAAGATAACGAATCTTTGGACAGCGCGCTCAGAAGATTTAAAAGATCTTGTGCAAAGTCGGGAATTATCTCGGAAGTTCGCAAAAGAGAGCATTACGAGAAGCCTTCTGTAAAGCGGAAAAAGAAGTCCGAAGCTGCGCGTAAGCGCAAATTCAGATAAGCGAAATAAAGCTTCTGAAAACAGTATGTAAGCAATGCAAAGCCCGAGTAATCGGGCTTTTGTGTTCCAATCAAGTCAAAGGGGGTCGGAAAAACGCGTGTGAGCGCCGCTTTTCCGGGCCCCTTTTGCCGTGTTGCCTGTTGCGCCGATCAGCCTGGGATGCGGTCAGAGGCTATGCTGCCATAAGACGAGGCGCGGACACAAGATTCGCTGATCCAGGAGAGACGGCAGATCCATCGAAGGCTCGAACTGCCATGCAAAATCGCATTTCATTCGTCCAGTCATTGGCACTTTGGTTTAAATCTGTGCCACCCTGCCAAGGCTTATATCATTGACAGCCCTGATACAGGCTGTCGCACGGTGTGACTATTCAATACCCTAGTCCCGCACAGAAGAATAAGCGCTGTAGCGCTGAGAATAAAAAGGAAAGGGGGCGTGCCCATGTCGGTTTTTTTGCCCGATCTTATTTTGGAAAATGTAATGTGCATCACCCCGCAGCTGCTTGAGGAACGGGGAATACGGGCAATCGTCCTCGATGTGGACAATACTCTGACTTCCCACGGCAATCCCGAGCCCTGGGAGGGAGTGACCGAGTGGCTCACCCTTATGAAGGGGCTCGGCATCCCGCTGATGATCTCCTCCAACAACACCCGCGAGCGGGTGGAACCGTTTGCGAGCAGGCTGGGCGTGGATTTTGTCCCGATGAGCTGCAAGCCGCTTCCCATTGGCCTGAGCCGCGCGGTCAAGCGGTTCAACCTCCCCAAAAAGCAGGTGGCTATTGTGGGGGATCAGATTTTCACCGACGTCCTCGGCGGAAACCTAGAGGGAATACAGACCATTCTTGTCAAGCCGTTCGAAGAGGAGCAGGGCAGGCTGTTTCAGCTCAAACGCCGGTTTGAACAGCGGTTTATCAGCGCGTATTACCGCAAGCAGTGACTGGCTGCACCGGAAGAAAAATCAGATTTTGCAGACTCTGTGTGGAAGACCCGCAATGGTAACAACGGTTTTGTCCTGAGCGTTTTGGCTACAGTTTGCCTCATTTGTACTAAGCCGCTGAAAACGCACCCGCTTACAGTGTGCGGGGAGCTTTTCTAGTCGAAGGCGCTGAGAAATCCCCACAGTTCGGGTATGGGAGACTGTCGGAGAAGTGATCCACAATTCCAGCTGTTGGGAGTAGGCTGTACCAGGGAGTATGAGAGAACCAGAGAAGATCTCTGAAAGCGCGCCCCCTGTGCGCTGTGCCGACATTGCTTCTGGAAACAGCCATGTGTGGTTTAAAGCTTTGTGCGCCTTGCTTTCATTGACTCACATCTGCCGTTGAGTGGAGATTGATCCCGGAAAAGCGGTTTGCGTGCGAGCCATTAAACCCCAGGCGCGCAGGGAGAATCAGGGCGGCCAGCAACTGTCTAGTATTTCAAAACAGCGTCAGCTGATCAGATATGAAAAGAATTCGTCGATAAAATAGAAGGAGGTGCTCTGTGGGAGCGATATTTGGCCCGGCGGGCAACAGCGACAGCTTTAAAGAAAAATATAAATCCTTGGAGCAGGTTCCCGATTACCTGCTCTCCTTTGGACTCAGTGCGTTTGAATATCAATGTGGCCGGGGGGTAAAGATCAATCGGCAAAAGGCCGCCGCATTTGGCAGCCAGTGCCGGGAGGCAGACATCCGTCTCTCGGTCCATGCGCCCTACTACATCTCCCTTTCGAGCGTGGAGGAGGAAAAACGGGACAACAGCATCCGCTATATCCTCCAAAGCCTTGAAGCGGCGCGCACAATGGGCGCCACCCGCATTGTCGCCCACTCGGGCTCCTGCGGGAAAATTACCCGGGAACACGCCCTCGAACTCGCGCTCGACACCATCCGGCGCGCGGTGCAGGCAGCGGACGAGGCGGGCTTTGGTGACATCGCCATCTGTCCCGAGACAATGGGAAAGGTCAACCAGCTCGGCACCCTCGACGAGGTTCTTGCCCTCTGCAGTGTGGATGAGCGCCTGATTCCCTGCATTGATTTCGGGCACCTCAACGCCCGAACCTTTGGCGGGCTTGCCACCCAGCAGGATTACCTTGACATTCTCGACGCGATTGAGAATAAGCTTGGGTTCGACCGACTAAAGGTGTTCCACTCCCATTTCAGTAAAATTCAGTACACTCTCAAGGGCGGGGAAAAACTGCACCTCACCTTTGAGGACCAGGAGTACGGCCCGGAGTTTGAACCTCTTGCCGAGCTCATTGCAAAGAAAAACCTCTCCCCCACCTTTATCTGCGAATCCGCGGGTACCCAGGCGGAGGATGCGGCAGAAATGAAACGGATGTATGAAAACTACAAAAAGGAGAAGGAATTATGAAACGAGTCATTGTCATCCACGGGCCGAACATCAACCTGCTCGGCGTCCGTGAAACCAGCATCTACGGCAAAGAGAGCTTCCAGAGCGTCAACGAGCAGATCTCTCACCATGCGGCGGAGCTCGGGCTCGACTGTGAAATCTTCCAGTCCAACCACGAAGGGGAGCTCATCGACATCATCCAGCAGGCGGGCAGTGAGTTTGACGGCATCGTCATCAACGCCGGGGCTTACACCCACTACAGCATTGCGATCCGCGACGCGATCGCGAGTGTTAAAATTCCCTGTATCGAGGTGCACTGCTCCAACATTCACAACCGGGAGGAGTTCCGCCGCACCTCGGTCATTGCGCCGGTGTGCGCCGGCCAGATTGCGGGCTTTGGAAAGTACAGCTATCTGCTCGGCCTCTACGCGATCAAGGAACTGATCTGAAAACTAGAACAAAGGGGCGAATCGAATGAAACTGCATCAGCTCATGGACACTCTGCCCGAAGGGGTGGACTGCGGACTCGTGCTCTCTGACATCAACCGCCGGTATCTCACCGGCTTCCGGTCATCTGCCGGCATTCTCGCGGTGACGCGGGAGAAAAGCTACCTGTTCATCGATTTCCGCTATTTTGAGCGGGCGCAGCGGGAGATTTCCGGCTGTGAGGTCGTGTTGCTGCTCAACATCTATCAGCAGCTTGCCGACATCTTTGCAAAACACAATGTCAAGCGGGTGGCGGTGGAGAACTACAGCATCACCCTCGACGAGTTCCAAACCCTCAAAAGCAACCTCAAAGGGGTCCGTTTTGTGGAAAACACCCTGTTTAACGACACCATCGACTGCATGCGGATGCTCAAGACCCCGGAGGAAATCGACAAGATTCTTGCGGCGCAGGCAATCACCGAGCAGGCGTTTGACCACATTTGCGGCTATCTCAAAGCGGGAGTGACCGAAAAACAGGTGGCGTATGAGCTCGACAGTTTCATGCGCGCTCACGGCGCGGATGACATTGCCTTTGACACCATCGCAGTGGCCGGGGAGAACTCGTCTTCGCCGCACGGAGTTCCGACTGACCGCAAACTGCGGGAGGGCGATCTGCTCACGATGGATTTTGGCGCAAAACTCGGCGGCTATCACAGCGACATGACCCGCACTGTTGCAATCGGCAGCATCAGCGAGGAGGCGGAGAAGCTCTACAACACTGTGCTCCAGGGCCAACAGATGGCGCTGGAATTTCTGCGGGACGGCCAGCATGGAAAGCAGGCCGACAAGCTCGTGCGGGACTTTTTTGACAGCGAGGGCTACGAGGGGGCATTTGGGCACAGCCTGGGTCACGGTGTTGGGCTGGAAATCCACGAAAGCCCCAATCTCAGCCTCGCCTCAACCACCGTCCTGCGGGAGGGGATGGTGGTGACGGTTGAGCCCGGCCTGTATCTGCCGGGGAAATTCGGAGTTCGCATTGAGGATATGGTGGTGATCACCCCCGGCGGCTGTAGAAATCTCACCCGGTGCAGCAAGGCGCTGCTTCATCTTTAAACACCTGCTGTATGGATTCCGCCTCTCTTGACGCTGTAAACTGGGCGGCTATGTGCTCGGAAAATCAGGATTACAAGGCGGGGAGGAACGCGCGGCTCTATGGAACTCAAAAAGGAGGTGCAGATGCTGTCTGCGCCTCCTTTCTCCGCCGTTGGAGAGGGCAAGGCTGTTTGTTTCTGGCCCAGTTGAAAACAGGTTGAATGGCAAGACAGGCGCTCTCGGTTTGCATCTTTCCCGCTCTGACAGCTCGGCCTAATTAAAAGAGGGAAACTTTAGCTGGTTTCAGGGAAAGATAAAAAAGAGCCGACTTTTTTATGGGACGGTGGTTCCTGGAGGCTGTTTCCGGAGCAGTTCCCATTTGCGTGCTGAGAAGGTTGCAAAATCATTCGGTTCGTGCTAAAATAGACAAAGTTGCAGAAATACCATTATTCTCAGCTTTTTGCAAAAAAGTACCGGTTTGTTTAGAAATTATACTTGCAAAAATGCTTTATTTAAGATAGAATAATGTAGACAAGAATATTATGGAGGTACTATATGATTTCAGCAGGAGATTTCAAAAACGGCTTAACGTTTGATATGGACGGCAACGTTCTTCAGGTTGTAGAGTTCCAGCATGTAAAACCCGGCAAAGGCGCTGCTTTTGTCCGCGCGAAAGTTAAAAACGTCATCACTGGAACCGTCATTGAGAGAACTTTCAACCCGACTGAAAAATTCCCGACTGCATACGTCGAAAGACGCACCATGCAGTATGTCTACGCAGACGGCGCCCTGTACTATTTCATGGATATGGAAACCTATGAGCAGATTCCGATTGACGAGAGCAAGCTCGGCGACAACTTCAAATTTGTAAAAGAGGAAATGGAAGTGAAGGTGCTCTCCTACAAAGGCAATGTCTTTGGCATTGAGCCCCCCAACTTTGTCGAGCTGGAGGTCACACAGACCGATCCGGGCTTTAAGGGCAACACCGCGACCAATGCGACCAAACCCGCCACTCTTGAGACCGGTGCAGAAATCAAAGTCCCCCTCTTTATTGAAGAAGGCGACAGGATCCGCATCGACACCAGAACCGGCGAGTACATGGAGCGGGCATAATCCGCGCTTTTGTTGGTCACAATAACCTGGTGGAACGTTTACAGGGTTCATCCAAGCGTACTCCCATACATCCATGACCGGCCATTCGGCTGGTGATGATAGATAAGTAAGTTAGATGCAGGAGGTAGAATGCTATGACTTTAACTGAAAAAATTGCATACATCAAAGGCTTGACCGAGGGCCTGAGCCTCGACGAGAAAAAAGACGAGGTGAAAGTTCTCAACGCAATCATCGACCTTCTCGACGATATGGCGCTGACGGTTGCCGACCTGGAAGAAGTGACCGACGAGATGAACGAAGTGATCGACGTCATTGACAAGGATCTCAACGATGTTGAGCAGATTGTTTACGATGCAGAGGACGACGAGTGCTGCTGTGACGACGATTGTGACTGCGACTGCGATTGCGATGACTGCGGCGAGGTTTACAATATCACCTGCAAGGCATGCAAACGCCACTTCCTCGTTGATGAAGAGGATCTGGACGAAGGTGAGATCAACTGCCCCTACTGTGGTGAGAACAACGAGTTCAATTTCCTCGGCACGATCAACGACGAAGAAGAGGAAGAAAAATAACTTGGGAACAAAAGGCGGACGACAGTCCGCCTTTTTTGCGCTGTCATCGGCGTCCGGCAGGCCTGCCAGGACAGCAGAACGGTGCTGTTGGATTGTCAGCGGGAGTCCAGCTGTTTTCAGGAGAAGCTTCCGGAAATTTACATTCGGATGGGCCTCTAGGTTCTCTGGCTGCTGAATAGAAGGCAAGGCTGCTTGAAAACAACCCAAAGCCTGCTGATGACACGAAATGTCCCTGCTTTGGGCGGCTCGATTGCATCCGGCCCTCATGAAGAGTGCTTTGGTGAGCCGGGCTGTTCGGGTGATGTTGGTTTGAGGAGGAAATAAAATGCTACATGAAATGTCTCTGTTTTCCGGACCGTTTGAGCAGATCAAAAGCGGCGGGAAAACCATCGAGGTCCGCCTGAACGATTCAAAGCGCCAAAAGGTGCATCCCGGCGATGTCATCCGGTTCTTCAAGCTGCCAGAGCGCAGGGAGATTCTGCTCGTCCGGGTTGTCGGGCGCTGTGAGTTTGCATCCTTTGCTGAGTTGTATGCAACCGCGCCTCCCGCTGCATTCGGAGGGACCTCAGCGGAACAACTGCTCGCCGAGACATATGAGATCTACACCCCGGAACAGGAGCGGCAATACGGTGCGCTCGGACTGCAAATTACATTGCTGCCACCGGCTTGACAAATTGAAAACAATGTATTATAATAAATTCAAATTTATACAGTCTGTTTCAGGGCGGAGTGAAATTCTCCACTGGCGGTAATGAGGGGGATCCCTTTAGTCCGCGAGCCGGATTTCCGGCACGATTTGGTGCGATTCCAAAACCAACGGTATAGTCCGGATAAAAGAAACAAATGCCGCATAATTCTGCATTTGCGCGCCTTCGAAGCAATTCGGAGGCGCTTTTTTTGCAGCGCGACACACCTTCTAACAGACCTCATATTGGAGGTAGATTACCATGACAACCCAAACCAAAGCCGCGCCGGCCAGGCGCATCAACGTCCGCAAACTCGTGATTCTCGCAGTGCTCAGCGCAATCGCCTATCTGACCGTCTTTTTCATCCGCATTCCGATGGTCGAATTTCTCAAGTATGAGCCAAAGGATGTGATCATCACAATCGCGGCCTTTCTCTTCGGCCCGCTCGCCGCAGTGCCGATGTCGATTGTCGTCTCGTTTATCGAAATGGTCACCATCAGTTCCACCGGCCCGATCGGCATGCTGATGAATGTAATCGCCACTGTCGGCTTTGCGTCGGTTGCAGGGCTTGTCTACAAAAAGAAGCGCACCCTGTCGGGCGCAGTGCTCGGACTCGTCGCCGGTGCGCTGACCATGACCGCCCTCATGCTGCTTTGGAACTATTTTATCACCCCGTTTTACATGGGAGTGCCTCGCGCGGTCGTCGCCGACATGCTCCTACCCGCCTTTCTGCCGTTTAACCTCATCAAATCGGGACTCAACAGCGCCATTGTGCTGCTGCTCTACAAGCCGGTTTCCAATGCGCTGCACAAGACGGGGCTGGTGGAGCGCTCCTCCAACCAGGCAGGAAGCAACAAACTGTCCGTGACTACCATCCTCATCGGTCTGCTCATCCTCGCGACCTTTATTCTGCTCGCCCTCGTCCTCGCAGGCAAAATCTAACAAGGGTTGACAAAACCATACCGTTAGAGTATAATAAAGAAAATTGAATAGAATCCGTCTTATCAAGAGTGGTGGAGGTAACAGGACCTGTGAAGCCCGGCAACCTTTTGAGTAAGGTGCCAAATCCTGCGGCTATGCCGAAAGATGAGAATGCATACATGGCGCACTCGGCTTTCGGGTGCGCTTTTTTAGTTTGAAGGAGGAAGGATTACGAATGTCAAAATTTTTGTTTACATCTGAATCGGTGACCGAGGGTCATCCCGACAAAATATGTGATCAGATTTCCGACGCGGTGCTCGATGCGATTATCGCGCAGGATCCTCAGGCGCGCGTCGCCTGCGAAACGGTGTGCACCACCGGCATGGTGATGCTCATGGGCGAAATTTCCACCAACTGCTATGTGGACATCCCCAAAATTGCCCGCGAGGTTGTGCTCGACATCGGCTACGACCGGGCGAAATACGGCTTTGACGGCCAGACCTGCGCCGTGCTCTCGAGCATTGACGAGCAGTCGGACGACATTGCAATGGGAGTTGACACCGCGCTCGAGAGCCGCGGCGTGATCGGCGACCAAAACGACACGACCGGAGCGGGCGACCAGGGCATGATGTTCGGCTTTGCCTGTGACGAGACCCCAGAGTTGATGCCGATGCCGATTTCATTCGCGCACAAGCTCGCACGCCGTCTCACCGAGGTGCGCAAAAACGGGACGCTCGATTATCTGCGCCCCGATGGGAAAACTCAGGTGACGGTTGAATACGACAACGGAAAACCGGTGCGCATCGACACCATCGTCGTGTCGACCCAGCACAGCGACGAGGTGACCCTCGAACAGATCCGTGAGGACATCATCGAACAGGTCATCCAGCCGGTGATTCCCGCAGGACTCCTGGACGGGGAGACCCGGTATCTCGTCAATCCGACCGGCAGATTTGTCATCGGCGGTCCCCAGGGAGATAGCGGCCTGACCGGGCGAAAGATCATCGTCGACACCTATGGCGGCTATGCGCGCCACGGCGGCGGAGCCTTCTCGGGCAAGGATCCGACCAAGGTTGACCGCAGCGCCGCTTATGCTGCCCGCTACGTCGCGAAAAACGTAGTTGCCGCTGGACTTGCCTCCAAATGTGAGATTCAGCTCGCCTACGCCATCGGCGTCGCCCATCCGGTATCGGTCATGGTGGATACCTTTGGCACAGGACGCTACGACGACAAGGCGATTGAGCGCGCTGTCAAGCAGGTGTTTGACCTGCGCCCCGCCGCGATTATCCGCGACCTCGAGTTGCGCCGCCCAATCTACCGGCAACTCGCCGCCTACGGACACATCGGAAGAGAAGACCTCGGCGTTACCTGGGAAAAGACCGACAAGGTGGAAGCTCTCAAAGCGGCGATTCAATAAGGAAAACAACGGCCCATACTTTCCTCGATTGGCGAAAGTATGGGCCGTTTTTAGGAATTCTCAGCGCTCAAGAGGGAAACAGATGGGAGCGACAGCAATGCTTTTGTGAAAAGATGCCGCAAAGAGATTACAACCACCTGTTCACGGATGGTCTGCACAGGCTTGCGTTGTATACACAGTTTTGCCCTCTATGATCGCATTCAGTTTCCCGTATCTCCGCACATCAGGACAGACAGGATGTGATATTCACCCATCCAGTTTGAAATGCACCCCATATGTTAGACCGTATGATATACGATCTAACAAGTGGGGTGTTTACTATTCCAAACAAAGGATACACACCAGAATTTAAGAAACTGGTGATAGAAACCATGCAAGAAGAAAAGGTGAGCTACAGTCAGATGGCACGGAGATTTGAGATCAACGATCACAAACGAATCACGGCGTGAGAGCGTATCTATCTGGCGGAAGGGGTTGCTGTAGAACGTCGTGGACGCGGCAGCACCGGCAGACCGAAGAAACTGCCGAGACGGTAGAGGAAGATCTTCCGGCCGAAGTGCAGCGGCTGCGTGCGGAGAACGAATACCGAAAAAACTTGCAAGACTTGGTTTTGGAAGACGAGCGACGCCAGCGCAGAAAACGCAGGTAGTTCAAACGCTGAGCAAAGACATTCTCTGGATATTCTTCTTTCCATCGCTCAACTGCCCCGTGTAACCTTCTACTAGCATCTGAAGCGGATGAACCGTCCAGGCTTGCCAAAGCGGAGATCACAGCCATATACCGCGAAAACAAAGGAAGGTATGGTTATCGCCGCATTCCAACAGAACTTCACAACCGCAATTTTTTCTGAATCACAAAACTGTCCAGCGGCTCATGAAGGAGCTGGCTTGGTTTGTGATG
>EQ973344.1:854649-861554 GCA_000158655.1 [Clostridium] methylpentosum DSM 5476 | reverse complement strand
CGTCCTGTTTTGAGTATGATTACGACTATGTTGGACAAGGCTTTTGAGAAGATTTCGGATGGAACCAATCTGATCCTTGATTCTGACCAGGGATGGCAATACCAGCACAAACAGTATCAGTAAGTGCTCCAGGGCATAAGCCTTCTTTTCATCCACGCGCCCAGCGAGTGGTTTTCTTCATACAAAAAACTGGCGTCGTTCAAACAACGGCGCCAGCTGATCTTTTTATAGTTCTGTGTACCCATGACTATTGCTGAGTGCATCAATGGGAAAGATATCCGACGGAGTATGAGCCAAAAGGCAACTGCCTGGACAATGCCGTGATCTTCGGCCTGCTCAAGAGTGAGCTGCTCTATCTACAAGAGTTTGAATCCATGGAGCACTTCAAACAAGAACTCATCGAATATCTCGACTATTACAACAATTTCCATATCAAGGTGAAGCTAAAGGGCTTGCCGCCTGCTCTTCACAGACAACAAGCCCTTTGAGCTGCTTGAACAACTTGAGTTAGAAATATTTATCTAACTTTTTGGGGTCACTTCAAAATCATGCCAGGCTTTTCTATTCTGATACAAACATTACGCTCCGCCGTTGGAAATCTCCGTCAGCTTTGACTAGAAACCGTGAGTTAAGTGGAGGCTAAAAAAGAAGGTTTCTCTGTAGCAAATTGGATGGGAAAGAGAATTCGCAGGAGCCGTGTGTGATGCGGCGGACAGATTGTTGCCACTAACACTGGTGTACACCACCAGTGCTGCTTCCGTTTCGCTGTAAGAGCGCCTCCGTTCAGAAAAAGCAGACCGTTTAATCCACAGTTTCATCGAGTGTGTCGAGCAGCCTGCCTGCGAGCTGTGCAAGGATCATGGTGTTTCCATAGGTGACGACGTATTCGAGGCTTTCCCGCGCTTTGCTGGACTGGCCGAGGCCGTCGTATACCTGTGCGAGCAGCATGTGGCAAGCAACTGTCTGGCAGGGGGTGCTGCAGCGGTTTAGCTGCGCCTCGAGTCTTGGTTGCGCCTGGGTGTATTTTTCTTCGTGGACCAGAAGGGTGTTTTCCAGATCCAGATACCGCTCCGACTCAGGCGCCGCCGCCTTGACCGCGAGAATTTGCTCCCGCACTGTTTTGATGTCTCCCTCTGTGAGGGCACACCATCCTTTGCAGCAGAGCGCTTCGGGCTGCAGGGAGGCGGGGAGGTGTTCGAGCTCCCCGAGCATTTCCTTGGCTTTTGCAATCTGCCCGTCGGCGAGATAGCCGATGCAGATTGCGGTTTTGAGTCGGTTGCGCAGCCCGGTTTCCCGGGGAAAACGCTCATACACAGCGAATGCCTCGTCCAAAAAGCGGGCGGGGGCACAGCTGATGTAGAGAATGTTGTGCAGATGGAACTCCGCCCTGTTAAAGAGAAGCCGGTAGACAAGCAGCGAGACAACAGCTCCTGTCACAACGAGCACCGCAATTAAAAACCAGGGGTTGAGCAAATCCGTCCCCGCAGGGAGCCATTTTTTGCGCAGCAGGGTGATAAATCCGAGCGGGAGCACGACACAGTATGCAACAAAAAAGAGAACAGCAAGAAGTCTTGCCCTTTTGAAATAGATCACGTTGTTTCACCTATATTTCGTTGATTTTTTTCAGAATGCGCGCCGGATTGCCCACGACAACCACGTTGTCCGGGACATCCTTTGTCACGACCGAGCCCGCGCCGACAACCACGTTGTCCCCGATGGTCACCCCCGGGGCAATGACCGAATTTCCCCCGATCCAGACGTTGTTGCCGATGCGCACTGGTTTGCCGTATTCGAGCAGGGAAATCCGCGTCGGCGCGTCAATCGGATGGGTCGCGGCGTAGATGCAGACCCGTGGGGCGAGCATGCAGTTATCCCCAATGGTGATTTCACAGACGTCGAGCATTACACAGTCAAAATTTGCATAAAAATTGTCCCCCACCCGAATGTTGTAGCCGTAGTCACAGCGGAAGGTGGGCTCTATGTAGCAGTCCTTCCCAACCGAGCCAAACAGTTCCCGGATCAACCGATCGCGTTCTTGCGGCTGCTCCTCGGTAGATTGGTTGTACAATCGTGTGAGGCGGCGCGTCTTCTGGCGCTCCTCGGTGAGCTGCGGATCGGAAGCGAGATAGTACTCGCCCGCAAGCATCTTTTCCTTTTCGGTCATCGGTAGACCTCCTTGAAAAAATTGTCATAAAAATATTATGCCACATGCGGCGGGGAAATGCAATCACAAAAGTATGACATTTTTCATACAATAACCTAAAGGAGGAAGAGCGATGCTTACGATACTCTATGCTGTCATTGCAGTTGCGGCGGTGATCGGGTTTGCAGAGGTCATCGGCTGGATTCAGCAAAAAATCATCTATGGCAGGAACAAATTTGAGACTGTGTCCGTCGTGCCGTTCACCGGCCATGTGGAGAATGCGGAGCTGATTGTGCGGGACGCGCTGAACTCGCTGCGCTGGAACAATCGCCGTTCCCCGAATACGCTGATTATCATCGACGCGGGGATGGACTCTGAGACCCGCTGCATCTGCGACATCCTCAGCGAGGACCTGGACGGGGTGGCGGTTTGCACCCAGGAGGACGCGGGCGGTGTGCTCGCGGAAAAGTTGCATTTCCCGCAGAAATAGACTATACTTAGTACATATGTTTGAGTGAAGGAACGGGATGCATGAATCAGGAGCGGGAACTGCTGACCCTCGACGCCACGGTTGAGGACATTGTGTTTAAAAATGAAGACAGCGGATTTTGTGTGCTTGACGTGAGCGCGGGCAGCGATCTGATCACCGCTGTGGGCGAGATGGCGGCTGTGGAGCCGGGAGAGGAAGTCACCCTCACCGGCTATTTCACGAGCCACCCGAGTTTTGGGGAACAGTTCAAGGTCCAGGTATTTGACCGCAAGCTGCCCACAACTGCCCGTGCGATCCGCAAATTTCTGTCATCCGGTGCGATTAAGGGGATTGGGCCCGCCCTTGCAGAGCGCATTGTGTCGATGTTTGGGGAACAGACCCTCGAGCGCATTCAACAGGACCCAGAATGTTTGACTCAGGTCAAAGGGATTTCTCAAAAGATGGCGGAGAATCTCATCTGCGAGTTTGAAAAGCTGTTTGGGGTGCGCCGGGTCATGCTGTTTCTCGAAAAGTTCGGTATCAAGGCGACCGAAAGCGTCAAGGTGTGGGCGAAATGGGGGACGCTCGCGATTGGGATGATCGAGAAAAACCCCTACAGCCTCTGCTGTGAGGAGATCGGGCTGTCGTTCAGCGCGGTGGACGAAATTGCCGCACAGCTCAAGCTCCCGCAAAACGACACCCACCGCATCCAGTCGGGACTTGAGTATGTGCTGCGCTACAACGCGCGGGAAAACGGGCACACCTGCCTGCCGCGGGAGCGGCTTGTCGCTGTGGCCTCCAGTCTGCTCCAGCTCGATACCGGAGAGATCGACGAAGTCTTGACTCAGCAACTCGAGCGAGGCCGGTTTTACAGCTTGGAGGGAGGCCGGGAGTTTATCTTCCTGCCCACCTACTTTCTCGCCGAACAGTACACCGCCGAGCGGGTGGCGCAGATGCTCGAGACGCAGCAGGACGAGCCCGAGGGGCTCGAGCTGGCGATCGACCTCGAAGAGGAGGCGTGCGGCCTCGAATACGCCCCGCTCCAGCGCAAAGCGATCCGGGATGCGGTAAACAACAGGTTTTTCATCCTGACCGGCGGACCCGGAACTGGAAAGACGACCATTCTCAACGGCGTCATCTCGATTTTGGAGCAGCGGGGGGAGAAGGTAGGCATCTGCGCGCCCACCGGGCGGGCCGCCAAACGGCTCAGCGAGGTGAGCGGGCAGGACGCCAAGACAATCCACCGGATGCTCGGGGTGCAGATGCAGCAGGGGGAGCGGTCGGACTTTGTGCACAACGAGCAGAATCCCCTCAAATATGACGCGATCATTGTGGATGAGATGTCTATGGTGGACTCCCTTCTGTTCGCTTCTTTGCTCAAAGCGGCCAAGCCCTCCTGTCGGGTGATCCTGACTGGGGACTCCAACCAGCTCCCCTCGGTGTCGGCTGGCAATGTGCTCAAAGACCTCATCTCGAGCGGCTGCATCCCCTTTGTGGAGCTCAAAGAGATTTTCCGCCAGTCTGCGCAGAGCCTCATCGTCACCAACGCCCACGCGATTGTAAACGATGAATACCCCGAGCTCGAGCGGACGGACAACGACTTTTTCTTTTTGGGCCGGCGTTCGCTCGAAGCGACCGCTTACACCATTGCGGAGCTTGTCGAGGTGCGGCTTCCCGCGAGTTATGGCTTTTCCCCTCTTGATGACATCCAGGTGATCTGCCCCTCTCGCAAGACGGTGATCGGCACGGTGGAGCTCAACCGCCTGCTGCAAAACAAGCTCAATCCACCCGAGCTCGGAAAAAAAGAGTTTAAATATGGCCTCTACACCTACCGCGAGGGGGACAAGGTGATGCAGGTGCGGAACAACTACGACATCGAGTGGAAAAAAGACGGGGAGAGCGGGCAGGGAATTTTCAATGGCGACATCGGCTACATCACTAAGATCAACCGCGCCGCCGGAGTGATGCAGGTGTTGTTTGACGGCCGCACCGCGACCTATACCACCGAGATGGCCAAAGAGCTCGAGCTCGCTTATGCAATCACCATCCACAAGAGCCAGGGCAACGAGTTCCGCGCCGTCGTGATGCCAGTGATGGGCGGGGAGACCGAGTTTTACAACCGCAATCTCTTTTACACCGGGATCACCCGCGCCAAGGAGCTGCTCATACTCGTCGGCTCCTCCCGCAGCGTCGCACATATGGTGCGTCAGATCAAGGTGAACTACCGCTACACCGGGCTCAAAAAACTGCTGACCACAGCAGTACTGGGGGAGTAGGATGTTTGAAACCGTCAAAAACCTAATCTATCCCCTGCGCTGTCCGATTTGCGACCGCCCGGGATGCCGCGCCTGCCTTGACCAGCTCAACCGGCTCGACAACCGCCGCTGCCCTCTCTGCGGCGGACTGAATTGCCGCTGCAGAGGAGCGTTCTGCGACGGATATTTTGTTCCGTTTCTCTACGAGGGGGAACTCCGCTCTTCGATTCTGCGGATGAAATACAGCAACCGCCCGAGCTATGCAGCCGGGTTTGCCGCACTTCTTTCAGAACTTTTCGCTGAGCGGGAGCACCCGCCGTTTACCCGGATCGCCCATGTGCCGTTCCATTGGACAGATAAGTTGGGGCGGGACTACAACGCCTCCCTTCTGGTGGCGAAACAGCTGGCGCAGCGCACCGGAATCCCGCACGGTAAACGGGTTTTGCGCAAAACCCGCCGAACAGCAAAGCAGCACGACCTCACGGCTGCTGAGCGGAGGAACAACCTCTCCGACTGTTTTGCCGCATCCAATGTGAAGGGAGAGCACATCCTGCTGGTGGATGACGTGCTCACCACCGGCTCCACCGTCAACGAGTGCGCCCGCGCACTCAAACAGGCGGGCGCAGCTTCGGTGTGGAGCATTTCAGTGGCTGTCTCCTACCTGGCAAAGGATGGAAAATAAAGCCGTTTGTGCTCCCGCATAGTATTTGCTTACCAAGTACCGCCGCTCTAAGGAACAGGAACCGGTGCAATTTGTCAGAAAGTGCTCTCCTGTGCGAAAGGAGTGGCTCACAGAGCAGAGGAATGCGTTTTGCAGTTGTCTCCGCCTATAAAGGGCGGATTGTGACAGATTACAACAGAATTTTGAATTTATTTAGATTCTCGCGTTTGCAAATTGAAAATCTTCTGGTATAATAAAGATACTGTACAATCAGAAAGTTTTGGTAATCTGGGCGCAGCCCGGAGTTGGAGGAAAGCACATATTATGGCAACATGTGATATCGGAATTGATTTAGGGACGAGTTCAGTCGTCATTTATGTAGATGGAAAGGGGGTTGTACTCGACGAACCCTCTGTTGTGGCGTATAACATCAAAACCAAACAGCTCATCGCAGTGGGCAGTGAGGCTTATAAAATGGTCGGGCGAACCCCTGATTACATCGAGGCGAAGATGCCGATTCAGGACGGGGTCATCTCCGACTACTACCTCAACGAGATGATGATCAACGAATATCTCAAGCGGGTGAGCAACGCGATGCTCATGAAACCGCGGGTGGCGATCTGCATTCACTCCCTCATCACGGATGTGGAGCGGCGTGCAGTCATCGACGCGGCGGTTGCAGCGGGCGCACGCAAGGTCTACCTCATCGACGAGCCGATTGCGGCGGCTGTCGGAGCGGGGGTGGATATCTCCCAGCCCAACGGCGTGATGGTGGTAGACATTGGCGGTGGAACAACCGACGCAGCGGTGATCTCCCTCAACGGCGTGGTGAAGAATAAGTCGGTTAAGATCGGCGGACGCAAGTTTGACGCGGCGATCGTCAAATACATTCTCGGAAAGTACAAACTGCTCATCGGGGAAAAGATGGCGGAAAAGCTTAAAATGGAGATCGGTACCGCCTGCGATCCCGATCCGACTGTGAGTTACAAGGTCAAAGGGCGCAATCTCCTCAACGGCCTGCCCGCCATGGTGGAGATCAACCAACTCGAGGTGTTCGAGGCGGTAAGCGATCTGCTCGACGGAATTGTGCAGACGATTAAGGACGTGCTCGAAAAGACACCCCCTGAGCTGTGTGACGACGTGCACACCAACGGAATTGTTGTCGCAGGCGGGGGCGCGCTGTTTGGCAATATGGCTGAGCTCATCCGGCGTTCCACCCACATTGAGACGCGGATTGCGGACGAGCCGCTTCACTGCGTCGCCTATGGGACAGGGAAGTCGTTTGCTCACATCAGCGAATTCAACGACGGCTTTACCAGCGTGTCGACCCACAAGCACTGAGAATACCCGGCCGGTTGTTTCAACCGGCCGTTTTTA
>EQ973344.1:827184-854571 GCA_000158655.1 [Clostridium] methylpentosum DSM 5476 | reverse complement strand
TGATTCTTTGGGACAAATACGATGTGGTTCTTGCTATTCCAGTTTGTATACCCTAAGGGGCAGGTTATGCTATAAACTGTTTACGTCATTCATTGACCTCCCTTTGCTTTTTATCGTGCAGTTGGCAGACCGCACCTTTCTTCTAATACAAAGGGGGTTTTTCTGTCTGCATTAATCTCCACTAGGCTTCTTTTCTGCCTCTTGCCTAGCGTCTGGGTTTCTTCATACAACCAAAAACTTCCGGCAGCGTTATGCCGGAAGTTTGTTTAGGACCAGTCTGCATATTCCTGCTCAAGCCAGCGGTGAAGCTGCTCAAAGCCAGCCTGATCCATCGGGAATTCCATCTCTTTGAGCAGTTCGCTCTTGTCAAAGCAATAGGGGCCGCGCCAGAGATATATCTTCAGGGTTCCCTCCTCAGGCCGGATCTTATAGCAAAAATCACCCTGATTTCCAGAAAAGACGTTGCCGCTCTCGTAGTAGGAAAGCCCGCACAAATCAAATTTCATCCTGTTTCCTCCCGTTTTTATTTTCTCACTCTACCCGATTGAAAAATAGCTGTTTCTCTATGGGAAAGGGGGAATTAGACCGTTGAAAGAGAAAAAGATACGGCGCTGTCTGTGCAGACGCCGTATCTCAAAAGTGTCACGATTCACAGGACGCCGTATTCCACCAGAGAGAGCGCATCCCCGTTCTTGCCCACAATGATGTGGTCAACTAGGCGGATCTGGATTTTTCGCAGCGTCTCCTTGAGGTCTGTGGAATTGGTAACATCCGAGCTCGACGGATTGCACAGTCCCATGGGGTGGTTGTGCGCAATCGCCACATTCGCTGCATTGCGGTTGCAGGCAAACTGCACGATTTCCTTGACTGGAAAGAGCACTGTATCCGCCGTGCCCTTTGCCAACATCTGACAGGCAATGAGCTTAGAGGCGTTGTCAAAGCAGGCGGCATAAACACACTCCTGCGTCCGCCCAATAAATTTTGGAATAAACAGGTCGCACAGCGCTTCGGTGGTATTGTAGGTTTTGTGCGGTTTCGCCTTGTCCTCCATATAGAGACGGCAAAGTTCTGGAATGAGCTCGAGCAGCGTCGCAGTCCGCTCTCCGACACCCTTGACCTTGAGCAGGTTGTCGTGGTCCGCATCCAGCACACCGGAGAATGAACCGAAGGTGTCAAGCAAGATGTGCGCGAGCTCGTTGGTATCCCCGCGGGGAATGCTGTTGAACAATAGCAACTCAAGAGCATTGTGTACCTCAAAGCTGTCAAGCCCTTCCTGAACAAAACGTTTGCGCAGCCTCTGTCTGTGTTTGTCGTGACAATTCTTCGCCATTACTTTTTTATTTTTCTGCTTCCGGGCTTGACAAGCTCGATTTTCCCCTCTTTGCACAGCGGACATTCATCCGCCTCCCACGCCTCGACATTGGCGATGTATTCGCTCTTAAAGGGAACGCCGAAGTCCGCTTTACCGCCCGAACGGTTGACAATCGAACCGATGCCGACGACTACGCCGCCCGCTGCTTCGACCAACTCCTGTACCTCTTTGACCGAGCCGCCAGTGGTGATGACGTCCTCTACCAGCAGGCAACGCATGCCGGGTTTCACTTCAAATCCCCTTCTGAGCACCATTTTGCCCTCTTCACGCTCGGTAAAAAAGTTTTCAACACCGAGGTGGCGGCTAACCTCATAAGCCATCTGCACTGCGCCCATCGCCGGGCCGATGACAACCTCGACATTGTCGTCGGCGAATTTTGCCGCAAGGTCTTTGCAGAGCTCCTCACTGTATTTGGTGTTGCGGAACACCTTTGCGCACTGGAGGTATTTATTGCTATGCTTGCCCGAGGTCAGCAGGAAATGTCCTTCGAGCAGAACCCCCGCCTCTTTGAGGATTTCAACAATTCTTTCATCTGTCAGCATACTGGATTCTCCTTCATTCAGTTTGATAGTCCCATTATACATCATTTTTCGCGCTTTGCAAAGCGGTTATCCGCATAATTTTCAATTTGAGGGAAAACTAAAAGGGAGGTGAACCATATGAACGAGAATAAACAGTACGAAATTGCAAATCTTTCTGCGAAAGACAGCCTCCAGCTTGCCAATCTTGAAAAACAGTTCAAGAGCGAGTCGGGAGAACAGGTAATTCTGATCGCCTACCAAAAGAAAGAGGGCAACCCGCCTTCACACAATATTCATCCGGACATACAGTAGTTTCACACCCCATTTATGCAAAACCTGCTATACTAAAAGCAGAAATGGGGATGATGATTATAGCTATTGTTGCATATCTTGTGATCAGTCTGCTGATCCTCGCCGGGGTTCCGATTGCATTTGGCCTGGCGTTTGAAAAGCTGATGAAGCAGTATCGATAAGTCTTTGGGGCGGGGGAAAATTCCTCCGCCCTGACTTCTTCATGGGAGTGCGGTTGATGCCAGACTGCCCCGCTACATCTGTTGGGGCAAAACCTGCACAAGTTCCCTTCTAATGCACACTGCCCGGGCAGACTTTGGATCAGGCTCTCCCTTCTTCACACAGCATTTATGTACAGCCCTGGGGGCAGAGGAAAAATCCTCTGCCCCCTTTTTCTTGCAATGATCGCCTGATTTGTGTATAATGAGAATCGAACAACAACGGGAGGAGCGGTTTATGAAGTCATTTCTCATCGACAGCAACGACGCCGGGCAGAGGCTGGATAAATTCGTCGTCAAGGTGACATCTGGTCTCCCCAAGGGGATGCTGTACAAGGCAGTCCGCAAAAAGCGGATCAAACTTAATCACAAGCGGTGCGATTGCTCTGCGATGCTGCGGGAGGGCGATCTCGTCGAGCTCTATCTCAACGATGAATTCTTTCCAAAACAGGATGAGACTTTTTCCTTTCTCAAGGCGCCCGCCTCCCTTTCGATTGTCTATGAAGACAGCAACATCCTGCTTGTCGACAAGCCGGTCGGCCTGCGGGTGCACAGCGACCGGGCTGCAGACAGCGATTCCCTTGTCGCCCGGATACAGCACTATCTGTATCAAAAACAGGAATACAATCCTGAAAAAGAACACAGCTTTGCGCCCGCCCTCTGCAATCGGATTGACCGCAACACCCAGGGGATTGTCATCGCGGCCAAAAATGCCCCTGCCCTGCGCATCCTGAATGAAAAAATAAAACAGCGGGAGCTGGAAAAATACTATCTCTGCGTGGTGCACGGCATCCCACAGCCGCGGCACGCGGTGCTCACTGGCTATTGGAGCAAGGACAGCCGCAGAAACAAGGCGCTGGTGCGCGATACCCCACAGGATGGGTTTCATGAAATCGTGACCGAATACACTGTTTTGCGCCCGGGAGTGCATGAAAGCCTAGTTGAAGTGCGGCTGCACACCGGCCGGTCCCACCAGATCCGCGCCCACATGGCGCACATCGGCCATCCCCTTGTAGGGGATGCAAAATACGGGGGAAGCGGTGGGCAGCCCCATCAGCTGCTCTGCGCCTACAAGCTCCGATTCTGCTTCCAGACCGACGCGGGGGCGCTCAGCTACCTGGACGGCAGGGAATTTTCCCTGGACGACGTTTGGTTTACCAACAATTTCAAATAGAAAGGAATCCTGAAAGTGAAACAAATTGTCATTTTATGCGACGGCATGGCGGACTATCCGCTTGAAGCGCTCGGCGGAAAAACGCCGATGTCCGTCGCGACCAAACCGAATATGGAATTTCTCGCCCAACACGGTACCGTTGGACTGGTCAAAACAGTCGGCGACGGGCTGAAGCCGGGCAGCGATGTCGCCAATCTCTCGGTGCTCGGCTATGATCCCCAGGTGTACTACGCCGGCCGGTCCCCGCTCGAAGCGGCGAGCATCGGCATCGACCTCGCAGAGACTGATGTCACTCTGCGCTGCAACCTCGTCACCCTCTCGGACGAACCGAATTACAACGATAAGACGATTCTCGACTACTGCGCGGACGACATCTCCACCGACGAGGCGCGTGAAATCGTCAAGACGCTGCAGGAGCGGTTTGGAAACGAGGAGTTTTCTTATTACCCCGGCGTCAGCTACCGGCACTGCCTGGTCTGGAAAAACGGAACCACTGATCTCGGAACCGTCACCCCGCCCCACGACATCACTGGGCGCAAAATTGCCGAGTATCTTCCAGTTCATCCCCATGCACAAAAGCTGCTCGAGATGATGCGAGAGAGCTACGACCTGCTCAAGGATCACCCAGTCAATCAAAAACGGATCGCTGCGGGGCGCCGTCCAGCCAATGCCATTTGGCTGTGGGGAGAGGGTCGCAAAAAGCCGCTAACGCCGTTCCAGCAAAAATATGGGCTCTCCGGCGCGATGATCTCCGCAGTCGACCTGCTCAAGGGGATCGGCAAGCTCACTGAAATGGAGGTAGTCGAAGTTCCGGGTGCAACCGGCTACATTGACACCAACTTTGACGGCAAGGCACAGGCCGCAATCGAGCAGCTCAAAGCAGGGCGAGATTTTGTCTATGTCCATATCGAAGCGCCCGATGAATGTGGCCACCGCGCTGAGCTAGACAACAAGGTTCGAGCAATTGAGCTGATCGACCAAAAGGTGATCGGCCCGATTATAAAAGCGATGGAGGGCTTTGACGCGTTTAAAATGATGGTACTGCCCGACCACGCAACCCCGATCTCGTTAAAAACGCACACATCCGACCCAGTACCTTTTCTGATGTACTCCACAGCAAATACCAAAGACACACCCTTGGACTGCTTCGATGAAGCCAATGCAGCCCAAACCGGCGTGCTTGTGGAGCAGGGTCACACAATCATGGAGCAGTTTATTCAGTATTAAAAGTAAGAGCACATAATGCAGAAACCGCAAATATGAGCAATGCAAAAACCTCCAGCCGCAGCATAAACACTGCGGCTGGAGGTTTTTGTCCTAAATTCTGGGGTTCATCAGGTAGTCAAAGGCTGTAATCCGGAATGCCGCCGGCACTCAGCTGAGTCGAACAGGCATCAACAAACCGATCAAAGACCGATCCAATTTATTCAGTAGTTTAATAACCAGTGACCTCTGCATTCGCTCTTCTGCCAGCCCAAGACTCGACAACTCGACCCGAAACGTCGGTAGCGGCCGCACAGTCCCTATTCAAGCAGAGATGCGGTTGCCAAAGAGATTCTCCGCCTCAACAGCATTAAACTAGCAGAATACCCATCCTGCTGACACGGCAATACCACGTTAGAAAAATGCCAATGCAGGGCTTACGAGATAGAGTGGAATGAGAATCAAAGCGAGTCATTTACCTGTAAATCTGTTTCATGTGTTGCAGCGAGTCCAAAAGCAGCAACAAGAGAGGGAAGTAAAACAGAGTGTAGTGGTCCTCTGAATACCGTTAAAATGCGCTCATGGAGAAAGAATTCCCATCGATCCTGCGTATTTATCCGACCATATAGACAGATGGTTAAAACTTTATCACCGAGACGATAGCTTCAGACAAGTGTCACAAGAAGCAGGGATCGAGAGCCAATCCCTATTGTTTCTGGTTCATATTCTTCTCTCACCTATTCTAGATTTGATGTACCGCTTATTTTTGAGAACTCTTCGCCGTCAATCAGAAGTGGTAAAGGGAAATGGATCTCCTGCAGCTGGTCTCTCTAAAAACAGCCCACCCACAGACCTTGCATATTAGACGCTATTTCGCCTGACCAGTCGGGAATCAAAGAGGGATGAACCCGCACCACATCTCTTGTAACCAAATCGATTTCATCAGATTCATTACGGAACTGAATTGCCAAAGAATCTGTCTGATTTGATCTATAACGCCCTCTAAACATGTGGTATGTCCAGTACCAAAAAGGTCAATTACCAGCTTAGACCCCCATAGGGAAATGGCATCGCGACATCACAAACGGCAACCCGCAGACGAGTCACATGTGCTTTCCAGGAAAAATGCGAATATGGATTCAGATTGCTCTTTCTTCTGCTTTTTGCAAAACGCGGGGACACCGGTTGTACAGAAATTCATCTGGGAGCCCACCTTCCAATCCCTCTGATCGTCGCAGATATCGGAGAGGTAGTTGCTCGTTTTCTTGTTGTCTTGGAGCCCGCGGAACACATAGTCGATGTTGGCCTTGCCTTTTCCTCTCTGTCCCCGATAAAACTAAGGGGGTATCAAGTGACAGCGTACAAGAAAACCGGCGGAAAAGTACAAACTTTTCCGCCGGTTTTCTCTGCCGTTTCACACTGGCGTGGGGAGCTGCCAAACACGGCAATATGCGGCGTCAGGCCGCTTTTCTGAGTCTCTGCACCGCAAGGCTGAGCGGTTTGCTGACCGCGTAAAAGAGCACCGCATTGACCGGAGCGGAGATGGCGTTCTTCAGGATCCGCATCGGCAACATTCCAATAATATAGCCCTGCCCATACATAATCCACAGCCAGATCGAGTTGAGGAGAACATTGCAGAACAATGCGATCGTAATCATTGCGAGCAGTACCCGCAGGGGTGACACCGGCTTTTTATAGAAAAACAGACCGTAAATCACGCCGCCGAGCACCGCGGTAACCGTCATTCCGGGAAAATACGCTCCAATGGGAAAGAACACAAGGCTGAGGATATCCGCCACGCCTGCAACAATGCCGCCGACAACAGGTCCATACAACATTCCTGCGAGCCCGATCGCAATGAATTCAAACCGGATCTGCAACAGGTCGCTGACCGGGATGCGGAACATAGACAGGGCGATGGTGAGGGCAATGAGCATTGCCCCAATGGTGAGCGTCAGGATACTTTTGAGCTCGCAAGCGGAATCTAAAAAAAGTTTTTTACAATTAGACATAAAAATACCTCCTTATTATTTCTGCATGACCATGCTCTATAATAAGGGGGTAGACCTCATCATTATAGCAGCAACGGGATGCAACATTTGCACCGCAGGAAGAAACTTCCCTTCGTTCCGATGACAACTCCCCGTTCATCGGACACTTAACGCGCAAATGTCTACTTTGCTTTATGTCGTGTTTTTATTATAGCAAACTCTGAAATAAAATGCAACCCTTTCCGCCATTTTTCGCTAATTTCAAAACAGTGCTCAGTTCAGCCGGATCTGGGCCCGGGAAATTGCCGTTTCAAGAACCACGGTTATACCCGTAATGCAAACAAAATAATCTGAGGAAGATACAGCTCCAGATCGGTTGGCACCCAAAATATAATAATGGGTGACAAGACTATCAAGGCAAAAAAAACAGCAAGCTTGAGCAGCTGTCTTGGAAAAGGATACGGCTGGAAAATTCCTTAAAAAGGATTTGGATTTAAACTACAAATTACCCTGATGGGGCTTGCTGATGCAATTCGTGAACAGGTAATCACAACTCGGCTGCATTCCCTGTCCGACGGACACACTTCCATTCCATCCGATCCCCCTCCTCGTGCATTCCCTATCTGTAGGCTGCAAAACAGTTTCTGTGGACCGCGCCAGTAGATTTATTTTTGTGGCGTTGCTTTTGTCGAATAACGTCAGTTTTGTATTGCTTTTTTCCAATATCTATAGTAAAATAAACTCAGTAATAGAAAAACAAGATTGAGATCTCAAACTAAATAATTTTTATTTTCTCGCCTGTCAGCGACTGCACGTTGAACAGCAGCTTCTCTCCAAATTGATCCAAAAACAAATCTCCTAGGTCTGGTCTTGTGTCCGGAACATAAAGCTCCTGCTGCAGCGCACGCCTTTTCTCTCCCCCAAAGTTTTGAACGCTTACAGCATGTATTCTGGACAAAAGTCGAAGGGCAGCACCAAGCTGATTCTTTTCTGACCGCAATGATTGGCATTCCCCTTTACACGCCACAGATCGCTGCGGTCGCATTGCTGAGCGACCTTTGTATAGTGATCTCCGATCTGTTCAGCGCGTTGAAACAAAGCAGAGAAGACAACTTTGCACTGCTGAATCATCAGGCGGAAATGACCAATGCAGGAGGAGAGATACCATGAGCAAACTGAGTTGTGATGAACAGATAAGCCATTTATTGTTCGAGCTGGCACAGAAAAAATTCAAAGAAACAGAGTGCGGCAAGCTGCTGGAACAGGAAAAAAGCAATGCGGAGGAAGTATATAGGCAATTTCTCTGTCCCAGCGACCTCAAATACATACAGGCAGCGATGCACCGCGTAGAAAGTGGACAACAAGGAGAAAATGAATTTTATTACCAGCAGGGATACCGCGACTGTTTCAACCTGTTTAAATCACTCAAATTAATTTGACCCCCAGCTCCACACACGATAGACGTCCTGCCATGGAATAAGGGTTACCGAAGGAATTTAGCCAAGAGACTAATCGGCCCGGCACTGAAATAATTTTGTCAGCCCTTGTCCGCGGATTATGTTTTGATTGCTGCCTGGGGCAACCGCCAATCAAAAGGGGAAATGAAATCTGGGTAGCCGGGTTATTTTGAATGGGTTGCTAATTACCGGATTAAAGTGGCTGAGCAGTTGAAATGCGAAAATCAAATAGGTGATTAAGCGTCAGATGGAAGAGGCCAAGATCGGAAAGAAGCTGACAATGGAAAATTTCTAACCCCGTTTACGGGTAGCAAGTAAACCCTCGCAATTGATAGACCATACCAACGCGACGTGACGCGCGCTGCTAGTATCAAAGGGCTTTGCCCATCTAGGAAAAAAACTGGCTTCGCCGGGAGGTTACTATTCATACAAAAAAACGGCAGATGGAACCAAACTGGTCCAATCTGCCGTTTTTGTTTTCTCTATTCAGCCGGAGTGACTTCCACGCCTTCGATGTTCTCAACTGCTTCAGCAGCTTCGTCCGCTTCGGACTCGGTTGCCTCAGAGAGGAGAGCGCGCATCGAAAGGCTGATGCGTTTTTTGTCCACATCGATTTCGGTGATCTTCGCGTCTACCTTCTGGCCCACGCTGAGAACGTCCGAAACCTTTGCAATGTGCTGATTGGCAATCTGGGAGATGTGAATGAGGCCATCCACGCCCGGAATGATTTCAGCAAACGCGCCGAACTGGGTCAGCGAGACAATGGTCACATTGACGACCTGATCAACCGCATAGTCTTTCTTAAAGATCTCCCACGGGTTGTCCTCAGATTTACGATAGCCCAGCGAGATTTTCTTTTTCTCCTGATCGATGTCTTTGACATAGACTTCCACCACATCGCCGACTTTGACAATGTCAGAGGGGTGTTTGATCTTGGTCCAGGAGAGCTCGGTGATGTGAATCATGCCGTCCACGCCGCCGAGGTCGACAAATGCGCCGTAGTCGGTGAGAGATTTGACAGTACCGGTGTAGGTTTTGCCGATTTCAACCGAAGCCCAGAACTCTTCCGCTTTTGCTTTCTTGGCCTCGTTGAGCAGAGCTCTGACCGAAGCGACAGCGCGTTTGCGGCTCGGGTTGACTTCGATGATTTTGAATTCCACTTCTTTTTTGAGGAACTCCTCCGCGTTTTCCACTCTTCTGTCGGAGAGCTGGGAAATCGGGATAAAGATTTTTACGCCGTTGGTAAGTACAAGAGCGCCGCCGCGGACAACGTCGGTGATGACACCGGTCATGGTTTTGTTTTCGTCTTTGGCTGTGATGATTTCCTCAAAGCCTTTTTCAGCGTCGAGGCGTTTTTTGGACAGGGTGACAATCCCGTCCTGATCGTTGACTTTCAGCACAACGAGGTCGAGCTCTTCGCCCTTGGAAACGATGTCTTCGGGTTTCATATTCGGGTCGTCGCTGAGCTCAGACGCCGGGATGAAGCCGGACTGTTTGCCGCCGATGTCAACCTGCACCTCGTTCTTAGCGATCGATGTGATGACACCTTTTATCCTCTTTCCGCTATATAGTCTTTCTGCCTGTGCCTCGGATTGCTCAAACAGTTCCGCAAAGCTAAGCTCCTCAGGCTGATCTTTGATAATTTCACTCATGGTCTCTAGAACCTCCTTAATTATATATGCCGGGGTCGATGCTCCAGCAGTTATGCCGATCTTTCGATGCGGCATAATAAGACTAGGATCAAGCTCGTCCCCAGTTTCAATAAGGACGGTCTGGGTGTGCTTGGCGCACACTTCAAAAAGTTTCGCGGTATTGGAGCTGTGCCGCCCCCCTACCACAACCATTAAGTCGGAAGCCTTGGCCAACCGGATCGCTTCCGCCTGTCGTTCACTAGTCGCATTACATATTGTATCAAAAATTTCGATGTTTGTACATAGCTTTTTCGCAAATTCTGCGCATTTTTGCCACAAACCTACTTTAAAAGTAGTCTGCGCCACCAGAATTATCCTGTTTTTGGAAATATCTATCTCATTTGTCAATATTTCTTCCAGTTTTTCTGGTGTGTTGAACACAAAACTCTGCCCAAAACAGTGCCCGCGGATGCCTTCGACCTCGGGATGACACTCGTCACCCGCAATCAGAATCACCGCGCCGGCGCGCGATTGCTCCGAAACAATCCGATGGATTTTGGAGACAAAGGGGCAGGTCGCATCGGCATAGGCGACGCCCTCACGGGCCAATTCGTCATAAACCGACTGTGCAACGCCGTGTGAACGGATCACAACGGTGTCCTGTGCATCCGCTTGATCCGGCCGCTCGATGGTGCGCACCCCTTTGCTCGCAAGGTCGCTCACCAGCTGCGGGTTATGTATGATGGGGCCGAGGGTACAAGCCTGCACCCCGTCGTCCACCAGCTTGTAAACCAGGTTGACTGCACGGTCCACGCCAAAGCAGAACCCGGCGGTTTTTGCCACTGTAATACTCAAATAAGGCCCATCCTCTATGCTTCTTTTTTGGATTCATCCAGCAGTTCGATGATTTTGCCCATGACAAACTGACTCGCCCGTTTGATCTCAGAAGGGGCTGGGTGCTCGGACAATTGGAGCTCTTGCTGCTTAATTGGCTTACCAAAACGGATGATGATTTTGGAACGGAAATGCTTGTGTTTTCCTTTATAATAGATCGCCGCAGGGACGATGTCCCCTCCGGTCTGAGAGGCGATGACAACAGCGCCAGATTTTGGTTTGAGAGGTTCCCCGGTCAGAGAACGGGTCCCTTCGGGAAACAGCGCGAGGGAGTGCCCCTGCCGCACTGTTTCAACCGCCCTGTCGAGCGCGCTGGTGTCCCCCTTGCCGCGAGAGACCGGGAAAGCGCCGAGTTTTTTAATTAGAGGGCCGAGAATCGGCTTTTCAAACAGCTCTGCCTTTGCCATAAACACCAGCTGGTGATGCCGCAGACAAATGCCGAGTAGCGGGGGATCCAGGTAGGACTGGTGGTTGCACACCGTCAAAAACCCCTGCCCTTCTGGGGGCAGGTTCTCCACTCCATATATTTTCACCGAAAAGACAAGGCGGAAAAGCGCCCTGCACACGACTCGTCCAAAACTGTATAGCCCCATTGTCAAAACCCTTCAAACTCTATCTTATTCCCGCTCCAACCGGCTGCGAATCAATCCGGTGAGCGTTTGGACCGACTCCTCAAGTGTGAGCTCCGAGGTGTCGACGAGAACCGCGTCCTCCGCCTGTTTGAGCGGCGCGATCTCTCTGTGGGTGTCGTTGTAGTCCCTCTGGCGGATATCTGCAAGTACATCCTCATAGGAAACCCGCTCCCCTTTTTGCTCCAACTCCAGGCAGCGCCGCTTTGCGCGCACCTCAGGGGAAGCTGTGAGAAAGATCTTCACCTGTGCCTTGGGAAGCACGACTGTTCCAATGTCCCGTCCGTCCATGACGACGTTGTTGTGCTTTGCCATGTCCTTTTGTAGGTCGAACAAAAAGCTGCGCACCTCGGGAATTGCCGAAACAACCGAAGCGGCCATCGATACCTCTGGGGAGCGGATCTCATCCGAGACATCCTCTCCGCAGAGAAGCACCCGCTGTTCGCCATCCACAAAGGTGAGCTCTACATCGATTTGCCCTAATAATGCAATTATATCATTCTTCTGCGCAAAGTCAATCTTTTTTTGCACAGCAAACAGACCGATAGAGCGATAAAGCGCTCCGGTGTCCACATAAATGAACCCGAGCTGCGCGGCAGCCGCCCGCGCGATGGTGCTTTTCCCCGCTCCTGCCGGGCCGTCAATTGCCACTGAAATCATGTTTATCCTTCCAATCTCTGTGTAGTTTATTCCCTTATACCCAGCGGAATACGCGAAAGGTCCCAAAAGATTCCTCCGGAACGATCCACTGATCAGGTGTCCGTGTTCCGGCTCTATGCGTTGAGTCCGGCGAGGTAGCCGGTAGACCAGGCGATCTGCAGATTGTAGCCTCCGGTGTAGGCGTCGACGTCGAGCAGCTCGCCCGCGAAAAACAACCCCGGCAGAATCTTTGACTCCATCGTCTTGGGGCTCACCTCTGCGACGTTGACACCGCCTGAGGTGATAATTGCCTCGTCGACCGGGCGGAATCCCTCCGCCGTCATGGTCATCCCTTTAAGCAGGGCGCAAAGCCTTGCCCGCATCTCCCGGGTGATCTGGTTGCCCTTGGTCTCAAACGGAATCCCACTGAGTTTAGCGGCTGTCCCGAGCATTTTAGTAGGGAGCAGTCCGCGCAGGATGTTGACAAAATCCTTGTTGGCATTGGCCCGAATGTCCCGCAGCAATCGGGCGTCAAGCTGCTCCCCGCTCAAGGCGGGCTTGAGGTCGATGGTCAGGCGATATTTGCCCGGGTGAATCCCCCGCATGTGGGCGCTCGCGCTGAGCACGAGCGGGCCGGACACCCCAAAGTGGGTGAAAAGCATCTCCCCCATCTGGGAGAAAACTTGCTTGCCGCTCTCCGCCTCGGTGACGGTGAGGGTGACGTTTTTGAGGGAAAGTCCCTGCATGTCCCTGCACCACGGCTCTTTCACCACGATTGGGACAAGGCTCGCGGTGGGGGGCGCGACGGTGTGCCCCACTGTCTGTGCGAGTCGGTAGCCGTCCCCCGTCGAGCCGGTGCGGGGATAGGACATTCCGCCGGTGGCGAGGATGACCGAATCGCAGTGCAGCTGCTGAGTTTTGTCATAGCCCACTCCACACACCCGGCCGCCTTCGGTCAGCAGCCGGTCGGCCCGCCCAGTGACAAACCGAACCCCCTGCGCCTTGGCAAATCGGGTCAGGCAGTCTGCCACGTCAACTGCCCGGTCGGATTGGGGAAACACCCGGTTGCCCCGCTCGGTTTTTAAGGGCAGCCCGTTTTCCTCAAAAAACTCCATTGCGTCCTGAGCGGAAAAAGAGGAGAAGGCGCTGTAGAGGAATTTTCCATTGCGCGGCACGCTCGCGATGAGTTCAGTCAGACCGCTGTTGTTTGTGACGTTGCAGCGGCCCTTACCGGTAATGAGCAGCTTGCGCCCGAGCCGGTCGTTGCGCTCGAGCACTGCCACACTTTTGCCAAAAGAGGCGGCTTGTCCCGCCGCCATCAGCCCGGCGGCGCCTCCGCCGACTACCACGATATCCGTCATTCAATTTCCGGCCTTTCCCTACCCTTGCTCTCAAGGGTTTTTGCGTAGACGTCGTATTCATCCCAGATGTACTCGAGCTTTTGGAAGGTGCTCGAAATCTCGTCCCTCTTTTTAATCCCCACCGCCACGATGAGCGCGTTGACCAGGCTCAACGGTGCGACGAGGCTGTCGATAAACGACATCATGTCGTTGCGCGCGAGCAGCATGTAGTCGGCATTTTTGGCAAGAGGAGATTTTGCGCTGTCGGTGATCGCGACCACCTTGCCGCCGCAGTCCTTAGCGTATTTAAACGCCTTGACAGTGTTGTTGGAGTAGCGCGGGAAGCTGATGCCGATGAGAACGTCCCCTGGTCCAATGCGCATGATGTGCTCGAACATCTCGCTTGTGCTTGTGGTGTGCACAAGCTTGACGTTTTCAAATATCAAATTGAAGTAAAATGCCATAAACCGCGCGACCGCCGCTGCGCTGCGGGAACCGATAATATAGATGCTCTTTGCCCGCACAATGCCGTCAACCGCCCGATAGAAATCCTCGCGGGAGGTCTCCTCCAAGGTGCGGCGGATCTTTTCAATGTCCATGTTGAGCACTTTATCGAGGACATCGTCCTGCCCGATCTGTTCGTCGGTCACCCGGATGCGCTGCACTGTCGTGAGCTTGTTGCGGATCATCTCCTGCAGCGCCTTTTGCAGCCCGGGATACCCCTCAAAGCCGACCTCAGTCGCAAAGCGGACCACCGTCGATTCGCTAACCCCCACCGTCACGCCGAGTTTTGAGGCGGTCATAAACGCCGCTTTGTCGTAATGGCTGAGAATATAATTTGCAATCAGTTTCTGCCCCTTGGAAAATTCATCCAGCTTGTCGCCAATCTGGCTCAACAGATCTTTTTCCATCAAAACCACCTCCACTGGCATGTTGATACAGTTCTATTGTAGTGTTTTTGAGGGGGAATGTCAAGGAAAGAAATGCTGATTTTGCAATTTTTAGTTTTTGGTTATTCATTTTTGTGGGTTGGGGATGTCCGACTCATCTCCTTGCTTTTGCGGCGAAGTGCGGGTGATATCCCGTATCCAGCCGGGTTTTCTCGTCCGAATGACACAGAGGATGAATTTGACCAACTCGTCGGTGCGCATGAGAGCGAGCACCCAACAGGGATGCAAATGCAGGACGCGGCCCGCCAGCAATTCAAGCGGGATGGCAAAACCAAGCCTGCCGATGATTTCGATGGCAAACGACCCCTTGAGGTCGCCCCCCGATTGCAGGATGCACAGCCCAGTCGCTGCAAACGACTGGAAAAAGACAATGAAGCAGAGCACGAGCATCATCTCTTCAGAAAGCTGCTCAGTCTCGGGGGCAAATTCGTAAAAATGCCGGACGTAGGGACGGGCGGACAACACGATGACAGCGGAGATCAAGCCGTTGCAAAAGGTCAAGTATTTGATTGTCCGCGCGCGCTCCATGGTTCTCTGCACATTCTGTTCTCCAACCGATTTGCCGATGAGGACCGAGACAGCAGAGATCATGCTCATGGTGAGCACCGAGGAGACTGATTGAAGGGTGGACACCATTGAATTCGCCGCCACTACCTGAGCCCCCATTTTGCCCCAGATGCTCGCGTCAATTGACATATTGACCGCGAGCAGCATGTTTTTGGCCACAACGATCGAGCTGCATTTAAAGATGTCCTTGAGAAATGTGGTGTCCAGCCGGAAGATGTCCCGCACCGAAAGGCGCAGCTTTTTGTCGTAGAATTGCAGATAAACGACTGAAATTGTCAGCTCGAGCGCCTTGCACAGCAGCGTCGAGAGGGCAGCGCCCAAAATGCCGAGCCGCGGGAAACCGAACTTGCCAAAAATCAACACCCAGTTGAGAAAGACATTGAGAAGGCTCGAGACAGTGACGACAACAAAGGCGATTTTCACCACTTCAACACTGCGCAGCAGGTTGATGTAGGCATTGGTGAACGAGGTGGCGAAATAGGAAAACGCAATGATTCGCATGTATTCGGCGCCGAGACGAATGACGTCAGCCTCATCGGTGTAAAAGCTCAGGATGAATTCGGGGATGCTCACCGAGACCGCGACAAACGCAAGCGCGGAGAGCAGGTTGATTTTAATCGCCAGATCGGCAATTTTGCGGATGGAGCCTAGATCCTGCTTTCCCCAGTATTGGGAGGCGAGGACCATGGCGCCGCTCGCAATTCCGTTGGTGAACATGGTGAGAAAGGTAAACGGCTGAGTCGCGAGCGAGGACGCGGCATAGGCGACTTCCCCCATTTTCGCGAGCATCAGTGTGTTGATAAGATTGCCGAAAATAGAAAAGATGTTCTGAAGAAACGTGGGCGCTGCAAGCGTCAGCAGAGCACGGTAGAACTTGCGGTCTTTGACAAAAAGCGACATATCTTCCCCCCTTTTGCAACTTTCTGCTGGAGCTGACGCCGCCGTTTTTCCACTTTTTCGGCGGCTACGCGAAACGCTTTCAGATCCAACCAAAGCGGGCTACAACTTCCCCAATACAACAGTAACACCACGGGTCTGTGGTGTTACAACTCCTCTATTCCCTCCGCGCCGGTTAGGCGCTCCGATCGTTTCCCCAGCAAATCGATGCCGGAATTTGCAAGCAGTTTAGAAAAACCAAGCTGTTTGGTCAGCGCAGCGTTCTCCCCTCCGCGCGCCTCTCAGCAAAACAGCGGTTTTCCCCCTGCCGTAGTCAACACAAAAACGGTGAGAGCACAGCGTTTGTCCGCATGTTGTCCAGCGTTATTCGACGAACCGGATTGTTCTATAATCGGCCGCTGCTATTTCGCAGGCAGATTGAGAACAAACAACCTGACCGGCCCGCGAGGCCGGAGCTCTCAACGCTGGTTCAGATGCGAGCAAATCCTTAGCTCTTAAACCGGGACTGTTTGAATCAATCAGGCGAAGAGGTTGTTTCCCTGGCAATCAATCGCCACAATCAGCGGAAATTCAGTGAATTCGAGCCGTTTGACCGACTCGCAACCAAGATCCTCAAACGCGAGCACCTCAAGCGAGGTGATGTGTTGGCAGGCGAGCGCGCCCGCGCCGCCGATTGCACAGAGATACACCGCCTGGTTGCGCACAATCGCCTGCACAACTTCCTCGCTGCGGCCGCCCTTGCCGATCATCGCCGCAAGTCCCAAGTCGAGCAACCGGGGGGCGTATGGGTCCATCCGCCCTGAGGTGGTCGGGCCGCAGGAACCCACTGCCATCCCCTCTCTGGCAGGTGTCGGTCCGGCATAGTAAATCGCCGCCCCTTCAAGATCAAACGGCAACGGCTTTCCCTCGTCAAGCAGGGCAAAAAAACGCTTGTGCGCCGCGTCCCGCGCCGTGTAGACAGCGCCCGACAGGATGACGCGGTCCCCCGCGCGCAGCTGAGGGGCGTACTCCTTGAGCTGGCTGGTTTGTAATCTGTATTCCGTCATGATCAAACTCCTATTTCAAAAATTCCTTGACCGCCTTGGTGTATTCCGCTGTTTCGGAGGATACACCGGTCTTTGAAATCTCCTGCAGCCCCTCCACTTTGGTCTTTGCCTTGTGGACTGACTTGGAGGCGTTGTCGAGCTGCTGCACAACGCTGTGCACTTCCTGTTCCAGATGGCTCTTGAGGTGATCGAGCTCGTCACGATAGCGGGTCTTGCGGGCTTCGTATTCCTTTTGCGGCCCGAGCTCCCGCTTTTTCTTTTCGAGCATTTTGTCAGCGGCCTCTGAAAGCAACTGCTTAGCCGTTACCTGCGCCTGATCGAGCAGCTCTTCCGCCCGCTTTTGGGAGACTTCGAAAGCGGAGTCGCTCTCCTGCCGCGCCTTGGCGACGATGTTATTCGCCTCCTGTGTCGCGAGGTTGAGCACAGCGGCAGCGTCCGACTTGGCCTTTTCAAAGAGCGCCTTGCCCCGCTGCTGCGCTTCGTCCACCCGCTCGTTGTAGGCCGCTTCCACCTTTTCCTTGGCTTCCAGAATGATCTTGTTGGTCTTTTCCTTTGCAATCTGCTCCGCCTCGTCGAGATATTTCTGCCGTTCCACCTTGAGATCGGCGTATTTTGAGAGCCTCTCTTCGAGCATGCGCAGCTTGTAGCTGAGCTGGCGGTTGCTGAGCTCCACCTCCTCGAGCCTGGAGGACTTTTCCTCAAGCTCGGTCTGGAGGGTTTCTTCCAGCTCCTGCATTTTGTTCTTGTGCTTTTGCAGCTGTACCATTGACTGGCGCAGCTTGCCCTTGAGCTCGTCGTTTTCCGCGCTGAGTTTGGCACACTGTTCCTCTTTTTCTGCGAGCGCCGACTCCATCTCACGGTATTTCTGCTCGTGATCATTGACCAATTGGTCAATGCAGCTCAGGACGTCTTCCTTATTAAAGCCGCCGAACGCGGAAGTCCTGAAACTTTCTTTATAATCCATTTTAATTTCCTCCAGCCTCTGCAAGCGATCCGCAATTGTATTCATATTATACCATTCCCGCAAGGGGTTTGGCAAGTTTGTTTGTGCAGAAAGTTAGAGGAATGCGTTGAAACCGATGCGGTCTTGTTGTATAATGGAAAGAAAACACCCACGGAGGCTGATTCATGAGAAAACTTGTTGTATTTGATTTGGATGGGACGCTCAACCGGACCGACCTGTTCGCGGTGCCTGCCCATCAAAAGGCGCTGCACGAATCCGGCGTGACGGACAAGACGGATGATTTTATCCGCTCGACCTTTGGGAGCTGTTCCTGGGATTATGTGAAACAGCTTTTAGGGGACTGCGACCAGGAGACCGCGCGGGATTATCTTGACCGGGTGGCGCGGTACGAGCAGGAGTTCATTCAGGAGCGGGGCCGCACCTTTGACGGAGTACCGCAGATGCTGCAAACTCTGCGTGAGGAGGGGTATCTCACCGCGGTGTGTTCCAATGCCTCGGCCCGCTACATCAACATGGTGCTTCGCTCCCTTGGCATTGATTCGCTGATCGGCGAGGTGCAGGAGCTGCGCCCCGGCATGTCCAAAAACGAGACTCTCGCGCTGTTGCTTGACAGAATGAAGCCGGATGCGGCCGTTATGGTGGGGGACCGCCGGTTTGACCACGAGGCGGCAAAGGCGAACGGACTCGGTTTCATCGGCTGTCTGTACGGATTCAACCCGCAGGAGATGGCGGATGCGGATATCCAGGTGGGCACGGCAAGCGAAATTCCCGGCGCTGTCCACGCCCTGATCGGAGGCGCGGAGTGATCGACTGTTTCATTCTTTTTGACGCCGACCGCACCCTGTTTGATTTTGACCGCTCGGAAGAGGAGGCGTTTGCCGAGACTGCGGAACGGTACGGGCTGGACGGCATGGCGCTGTATCCCCGTTACCAGGCGATCAATGACAGGTTGTGGCAGCTGCACGAGCAGGGAAAAATACAAAAAGATGTTCTCCGGCTCCAGCGGTACGAGGAGCTGTTTGAGGAGCAGCAGTTAAACATCGATCCAGTCTGCTTTAACCGAGACTACACCGAAATTCTCTCAACCAAATCCATTCTATTGAAAAGCTCCCTCGAGGTCTGCCAGGAGTTGAGCGAATCCTATCCTCTGCTTCTCGCGACCAACGGGACTGCTTGTGTGCAGCAGAAACGGTTTGCCCGCTCCCCCATCTGCCGGTATTTCCGTAAAATTTACATCTCAGAACAGGTGGGCTACACCAAGCCAGATCCCCGGTTTTTTGAGCGGATTTTTTCGGAACAGGGGATAAAAGAGCCCGCTCGTGCGCTGATGGTCGGGGACTCGCTGCGCGCCGATATAGCCGGAGCGAACGCGGTGGGGATGAGAAGCTGCTGGTTCAACCCAGACCGCCTGGAAAACAGTTCCGGCGTCCAGCCTGATTTTACCATCTTCCGCCTCAACCAACTGCTGGAAGATACCCAAGCCTACTTTGCATGACGGCGTCGCAGAAACAAGCATCCTAGGGAAACTGTCGGGCTCATTCTGATTTTTTGTATACAGATAATGCGTCCCAATCTGTTTGACCGTTCCTGTTCCGCTGAATTACTGGAAAAAATCTGAATCTTTTTTGCAAAAAGTGTTGACAAAGCAGGAAACAAGCGGTATAATATAAAAGCTGTATTCAAAAGGTACAGCTTACAGCCGGAGAGATGGCTGAGCTGGTCTAAGGCGCACGACTGGAAATCGTGTGAACCCCTTAAAGGTTCCGAGGGTTCGAATCCCTCTCTCTCCGCCACGTCGGAACGAGTTACGCTCGTTCCGATTTTTTTATTTCGTAAAAAATCAGTCACCCGCTCCACTGTTCCTCCTTTTCCGCAAAAAATCACGCTGCGCCTGTGCTGTTCGCTTGTAAACGCGCTCACAACGCTTCGGCTTGCTACCAACCTTTTCCGGGTTGGTGCTATGGTCACTTGCTGGTATCTTTTTTGTAGCGTAAACCCACTTAATTGAGTCCGAATGCAATTTTGCATTTGGACTCTTTTCTTTGCTTTATTAAAGTGCATAATGAAAAGCTGGCATCTTTTTTTGGCGCAGTCCCCTGAATAGAAAACTTTAGGCTCAAGCATGAGACAATTTAATTTTAAGCCTCTTTTTTATACTTTAAACCTTGAGTCTATGAGGCTTTTCTTTTACTCTTCATTCCTGTAGTTTTTTGCTCGTTTACTACAATTTCAATTGTGCGCCGATGAACTAAGGCCCTGTTCCCTCTGGCCTTATAGGCGGGAGCAAAATTTTTCTTATTTTGGTAGAGGCTACGCGTTTTTTCTGACCGAATGCCGATGACAGCAGTCGGCCTTTTTGAACACATTCAGATTGTTGTGGAGGTAAATACCGGCGAAAAATACAAATCCCCTTACTTTTCAGGATGCTGCACAAGCCGTTATCCCCTCAGCGCTGCTGCGGATTTTGTTGGGACAGCTTATCACGCCAGCTCGGGTTGCTGCTCGTGTTTTTCCACCCTTGTTTTACCTTAATCTCTTCACCGGATTGTGCAGACGGAAAAGTCCGTAGTCTCAGATCAAAATGGTCTGTGATGCAAAAAAAACAGTTGGATGTAAAATAATTTATCCTTTCAAAATCTACACATTTTTTCTAAAATATGTTATAATTATAGAAAGTACGCATCAACTTTTTAAAAAATCGAACTGGAAACGACATTTTTTACGGAAGTGACATGTATGCAAAATGTTTTGGAAGCTATCGTTTTGATCATTCTGTTCCTTTTTAAAATTCGGGATTTGGTGGCGCAAAACTTCGATCTGCCTTTGTCCAAAAGATGGCGCTGGCTCATCTACAACAAAAAGATGCAGGATCCGGTTTTGTGCAGCCGGGTCTACGAAAGGGTTCAGCTTTTCAATGTGACAGAGTCAAGAAAATCGATTATTGAACGGCTGTTGGTCATGGACGCAAAGCACGTGAAATACTTCCCGGATGGATTTTTTTACCGGGGAAAGTATTCCTCAGAAATTAGGAGCCAGTATTTCATCAATACACTGGAGGCGTCCTATGTAGAGGAAGATCTCAACATTATGACGATTGCAATCCGTAAATTGCTATCCGACTCCAATCTGGAATACGTCGACTTTGTGCTGTTTATTAAAAACGGAAATCAAATTCTCGCCCAAAATATTTTCAGCAACGACAACACGATTATCTACATCTGTAAGATCGACGGACACAGCAGTTATGTCCCACAGGGAGAACATGTGCCAATCGACTCCTACAGCATTCAATATGAAAATCTGGACGCGCTGCTTCACGCCGCACAGGCCAGGAACAACGATCGGAATCTCACTGGCGTTGCAATCGACTGCTCCATTTCCACCGGAATGGGATTAAAAGACAGCATTAAGCATTTTAATCAGTTATTGGACCAAAACCGGAATCTCAGGATTAACAAAATTGAACACGCCTTTATCCTCTACTGCCACCAGAATTTCGACGATGACAGCATTCCATTTAAGCTGCACCGGTATTTTGATATGGATGAAGAAATCCGCGAAATGATCTATAAGGAGATCGCATTAAAGGACAACAAGGGCGCCGGCGCGCGCAAGGTATATGAAAAGCTCAAGGAAAAAAACAGGATTCACAACGACAAATAATCCAATTGATCGATGCTGACCCCGCTGCCTTGGAAAATCGTGCGGTACTCCTGGTTGGAGTACTCCTCACAGAAAACAAGGCGGGCAATTCCCGACCGCAGCAGCGCCCTCGCGCAGTTCGGGCAAGGGGACAGCGTACAGTACACGGTTGCGCGGTCCGACGAGATCCCCTTGCGGGCGCACTGAATCAACAGGTCAATTTCAGCGTGTATACAGCGGCACAGATCAGAATGCTGGCCGCTGGCAATACCGTTGAGATCCCGCAGGCAATCCTCCTGAATACATTGCTGTGGGTCTGGAACCGGCAAATTGGTCGATCGCAGCACCTCCCCGTCACAGCTGACGAGAACCGCTCCCACCTTTCTGCGCAGACAGCGTGAGTGCTCCTCAGCGTATTGATAGGCCTGTGCCATATATTCTTGATCCATATTCATATCTCTCAAACCTCTCAATGAAAGGATTTTCCCATGAGTGTGAACTGTGTTGATTGGAAAATAGATTATTACATGAACAAGTACATCAAGCCCTATTTTCCCCTCGAAAAAATCCACTGGTATTTCTCGCTGTCCGGCGGGAAGGACAGTTATGTGTTGGCAAAATCCATTGCGAATTGGCATCTGAAAAACCGACTCCCCATCCGGGCAACAGGAGTCCATTTCATGCAATGGGATGACAGCAGCACAGCAATTGAGGCCCGGTTTCATTGGCTGGACGAGCTGCTTTTTTTTGATCTGAGGGAAAAGACCGCCTCCACGCTGTGTGAAAACCAGACCGCTCAGGCGCCCTGTAGCAAATGCTCCCTGATCCGGAAGGAATGTTCCGATCATTTTTTTTCACAGCTCAATTCTGACAAAAACGATATGATTCCAATCCTATGCCGTGGTCTGCACCTGACCGATATGGCCAACAGCATGATTTGGAGATTGGTTTGGGAACATTCTCCCATTGACAGCTTATTCAGCCGTGGCAAAGGAAAGCCTCTTGTCAAACTCTTTTCAAACGTGTATCTGGCAAAACCCCTCTGCTTTGTCAGGGAGTATGAAAGCCAGACATACGCCGATGCGTTTCATTATAGCCCATATCAATGCGAGTGTCCAGCCTTGAAATATCCCTCCAGACGTGATATAATTGAGGAATCTGTCAGCCTGTATTACAACAATCCGCTTTGGGAATTTGAGGTTCCGGGAATGGACCGCTTTTTTGAAACCGTATTGGCCTGTGAAAAAAACCTCGTTTCAATGCATTCAGTTCCCGGGAAGGAATCCAAACAAGCGACGTTGCCGGAAGGCTTTTTTTCGTTTGCGGTCGACTATTTCCGCAGAATCACCGAGAAAAACCGAACCACCCTGCTCTCGAAAATTCACGACAAAAGCAGGTATCTTGAGGATGCTGTGCCACAGTTGCTTTCCTACAACCGGCTGCAATCCGTGTCGGAGTCAAACCTCAATTTCAAACTGCTGACATCTCCTGACAGCCTCACCGAGTTCGATCGAAAAATGATCGCAACGCTAGGCCCTTACTGGGGGGCGATCTCGTTGGAGTCCCCCTTGCGCGAGGTCGTTTTCAACCTGCAAAAAGAGATCTATGGTTATGGGATTGACCAGAATTGGAGCCAGGTCATCGACCTGCTGCTCCTCTATTATCATTTGTAAAAATGGAGGCAAAAACATGAGTTACGCGGATCAACTCTTTATTGAAAACTGCCGCAGTATCCTGAACGACGGTACCTGGGACACCGAATACAACGTCCGCCCCAGATGGGAAGACGGGCAGCCGGCACACACCAAAAAACAATTTGGCATCGTCAACCGGTACGATTTGAGCAGGGAATTTCCCCTGCTCACCCTGAGAAAAATTAACACCCGCGCCGCAATCGACGAGATCCTCTGGATCTGGCAGAAAAAGTCCAATAACGTCCAGGATCTCAACAGCAAGATCTGGGACTCCTGGGCGGATGAGTCGGGGAGCATTGGCAAGGCCTACGGATATCAGATGGCAGTTAAGCATGAATACAGCGACGGAATGTTTGACCAAGTTGACCGCGTGCTGCACGACCTGAAAAACAACCCGAATTCCCGCAGGATGCTGACGAATATCTATGTACACCAGGACCTGCACGAAATGAACCTCTATCCATGTGCCTACAGCGTCACCTTCAATGTGAGCGGCAACAAGCTCAATGCCATATTAAACCAGCGGTCACAGGACATGTTGGTGGCCAACGGCTGGAACATCTGCCAATACGCTGCCTTGATCCACATGTTTGCGCAGGTAAGCGGCCTGGTTGCGGGGGAATTGGTGCATGTCATCGCAGATGCGCACATCTACGACAGACATATCCCCATTATTGAAAAGCTGATTGAGCAGCAGCCCTTCCCTGCGCCGCGCCTTGAGATCAACGAGGAGGTAACCGACTTTTATCGCTTTACCCCCGATGACTTTGCTTTTCCAGACTATCAGTATCATCCGTTCAACCAGAAAATTGAAGTTGCAGTTTAGGTGATCAAAATGAAGTGTATTGTTGCAGTAGATCAGGCATGGGGCATTGGATGTGAAAACGGGCTGCTCTACTCCATTCCGGAGGACATGGCTTTTTTCCGCAAAACCACCCTCAACAAGGCGGTCGTCATGGGCCGCCATACCCTCGAGTCACTCCCGAAGTCAAGGCCGCTGAAAAACAGGCTCAATATCGTCATGTCCAGGGACAGATCGCTGCAAATCGGGGGCGCAATCACCTGCTGCTCTCTCCAAGATCTGGGCGTCGCGCTTTCCATCTGTGACAGCGACGACGTCTATGTCATGGGCGGATATGCAGTCTATTCCCTGCTGCTCGATTTCTGCGGGCAAGCCCTCATCACAAAGATTCAGGGACAGAGGGAGGCGGATAGATTTTTTCCGAACATTGACCGAGACAACAATTGGACGCTCAGCGAGCAATCGGATGTCCGGTCGCACAACGGGCTCTGCTATTCCTTCTGCGTTTACGCCAACAAACAGACCAAGGAGCTCCCCGCTCCAGGCGGCCCTGTTCATCCAACGGCGCTCGCCGCCTTTTTTGAGAGGACCTCGGCCCCGGTTCTGCTCCCCTGCTTGGAGGCAGACCCAGAGAAAGAAAAAAACTACCTCGCAAAGCTGGCGCCCCTTCTTCAAGCGTTTTTCACTCCGTTACGAGCTGGGGTGAACAGCATAGAAATCGAAGAATACCGCGCTTCCTATTCCGACAGCATGGATTTTTATCGCTATTTGCTGCTCAAAAACCAGATTGCCGACGAGCGCTCCATTCTAGAACTCTATGCGTCCTGCTTTTCTCAGGCTGAGCTCGAACAGGCGTGTCAGCTGAACCTCCCCAAGGAGATGTCGGAAGAATTTATACAGAAAGTCACTGAGTGCGCTTCAGCAGAGACGCTGCGAAAAGAGTACCAGGCTTTCATCCAGCAGCCCGGCCACAGGGGTGAATGACCCTCTGGTTTTTTCCCAGCAACCATTCTTTTGTTACAGATCTAAACAACAGAATCCACATCACAAAAGACCTGAATAGGGTCTTTTTTCTTTTGCACCAACTTTACATCAGCCAGATGAAAGGAGGCCGCTCCCTCCCCTCAGCGGGCAGTTTCCCTTCCATCCGCACGTGACCCGTCTCAACAGAATCTTTCTTATTCCTTAGCCGTCGCCTCCGGATACGTCTTTTACTCACAGTTCCTCAGCGCTGCACCCACCGGCCGTACCACGAGCTCTCTAAAATTGTTCTAAACCTCATCTCACCCCAAATCACTTGATTCATCTGCGGCATGTCGGTCACCCCAGTGCAGATGGCTAAGGTGCTGGAATGCGACGAAGCGATTCTCCCACAGGGTACACACAAGCTATTGACCAAAGTCTGCTCTACATCTCCTACACAAGGGCGATGCACCGCCTGACGCTGCTACACACCGGAAAACTGTACCGCTTTCTCCCTCAGGACAACAAAAGGCGTTCGGAATGGGGCCACACATCCGCAGACAGAAACATGAACACCATGCTCTTTTCCGGTCAAAGAGACAGAAGACTCCCTACTGGGCGATGATACGGCGATGGAATTTTATTAATTCATCGCACGCTGAAAATACATCGATTTTCAGCGCGCATCCGATCACCAGGATATTCCAAAAGGCACAGCCGCAGACTTCCAACCCAACAACTTTGGATTTAATCAGCCTGCCTTCTGGAAAGGCCTGTGCCTGCACGCTAAAGTATTTTCTGAATCCGGACAATTTGTCCGCTCAGGCCGTCCACCCAAGAGACATCTCCCATTTGGAGCACTCGGGCGCTGACTGCCTCTGAATCGATGTGGAATTCTGCAACGTTTCCATCCCGTTCAATGTAACGGTGGCTGGGGTCTGTATGACGGTCCTGTTTAAGATCTCCCACTGTTGCGGTGAAAGTCGCTCCCGTGTCCAGTGTAAAGATGAAACGGTCCCCAACAGTGGTTGTGTAGGCCGATCCCAACGCAACAATGTAATCAATCTCCCCATTCGGCGCTTCGATCCGACGCATGCCGTCCTCATCGGTGAAACATTGCTCCCGCACTGCCCACTGCGGGCTGGTCCGGTCGGTGATGCAGCGGTAGTCAGTGTAAGACTTAAACGAGGTATCGACTGGCGGAACAGAGCACTCCACTGTCTGAACAGCGGGCTCTGGCGGGGGAGGAACATAGTCCTGCTTTGAAAGCCGGTCGACAACAGATTGGATTTGCTGGTCATCGACATTGACAGACATGCTGTCCACAGCCTGGGTTTGCTCCCGGTGCAAAGGCGGGAGAGCGGCGTGGGAAAGCAAAAGTGACGCAGTAAACAGCGCCGCAATCTTTATAAAGGTGATACGCCCGTCCTCCTGTAATGAAAAATGTGTTCCGTTTTAGTCTTGACACTTCATTTCTGTTTCAATCCATTTTTCATAAAGAAGAATGCTTGAGGCCCAGAATCTATGCTGTACCCACCAGTTTTTATTTCGCTGTTCGTTAAATCCGCACCAATCAGTCCAGCTTAAATATCGGTCTGGAAATGCAGGGCCACTTTTTGGTTTCAAACTCTTTCCCGCCAAAATCCTATTGTGACATAATTTGCACCAGGGTACCTTTTCAAACAGCTCGCCAAAAGGCTGTTATTCCCACATCCAGAGCGCATCAGACCGATCCCATCTGGAGGCTTATGTCATCCATACCGTCCCTGGATTTTGGAACATATCGGCTACTATGTACCGCCCAAAGGCGGTTTACTTTTGGTACCTGTCTTTGTGCTTCATCTTTTTTCCACCGGGATATCCCTCAAACAAATCGGTTTCCATCCCAACGATCGAAGCGGGTGTGTGGTCCTCTGCGGCGTTGGAAAAAGATGCCTTGTCGTTGAATCCAAACGGATAGTCATCGGTCGGCTGCGCCGCCTGGTTTTGTTGCTGAATCAGGTCCACGGTTGGGGGAGTCAATTGATCTGCCTGGACAAAATCGTCTACAGGCTGTTTGACCTTTCTTTTTTTCTCCATAATACACCTCCTGAAGTTTTCACTGTTAGTGTGCAACGGGAATTCAGAGATATACAGCCGAATTGCATTGTCTCGCTGTGTTCTGAATTTTTGAAAAATCAGACCGAGTCTAAAACTGAACAAGCACAGATACAACCCCGGGTATTTGGAGCGCTCCGAAAAAGGTGTGGCAGAGACAGGTGCCTTTTAAGCTGCAAAAACTGTAGAACGTTCGCATTTTTATTTTAACGAGTCGCATCGTTTATTCATGGCCGCTTTCGGTCTTATATCAGTTGGCCCGCCTGCCTCCAAACGACAGAAAGAATTTTTTTCAGTTCATCCCCTTTTGTCTCTTTTGAACCGCGGACATGGCGTATCGTTTGCGGGATACAAATAGAACAAGGGCCCCGCCAATACTGCTGGCAGGGCCCTGTCTCATTTTTC
>EQ973344.1:820876-826492 GCA_000158655.1 [Clostridium] methylpentosum DSM 5476 | reverse complement strand
ATCGACTGATATCATACCCTTCTAGGGTTTGTTCATGCCACCCGTTCAACGGGTGGTCATGAATGTGTTGCTATGGAAACCACCAGCTATGCCGGTGGAGGTAGCTCGCTAGCATTAGCGTCAAGCATCGAGCAAAGAGAGCCACTATCCATAAGTTTTCACATTAGCCTAAACATGCGGATTGAGGGAAGTACCCGTTTACGAGCAGCAGGGCGAGTAATGCCAAAGACAGCTGTTTCAGTGCGTCTTTAGATGTTTGCCAGTACAATTCCCTTCTTGGGCTTACTCAAACCACCAGCTTAGATAGTGGTCACGACTTTGCTTTAACGAGTAGGACACCAAGCTCACTACAGAAACAGCCTGTCAGGCGGGGGATAAAAGCACTTTTGCTGACAGAATGACTCTGTTCAATTCATCAAAAAGAGGAAACAGGGGAAGGAGCGGGAGATCCGCTTAGGTCAGCCACAGTTGTCAGGAGTAACGTCAGCAAATAGACGATTTGCATATTCATAATAAGCGTTTCTTTTTGCTGTGTCCAGCTGTATCAGCCCACCACACCCTGAGGTGTGGTTCAACAATCCCAATAGGGGACCTCGCTAAAATCGACCTGCTCAAGCTGTCAGCATCTGGCTGGCTAAGCTGTTTCTTCTACAGAACGATCAAATTTCATCCTTTAATTCCTTGCGTACGCTGTATCGTATCTCTCACACAGCCTTCAACTACTGATCAGCCTCATTGTAGCATTGAGTATAAAAAAGCAAATATAAAGGATGAAAAATAAGTGTTTTTGTTAATTGTTTTCCAAAATGAGCGACAAGACCAGGGCAAATAATACAATTACGGGATAATCAGGGAAATAATTCAACCAAAAAAATTAAAAAAACCCCTTGACAACGCTTTACAAAAGCAGTATAGTTAATTCAAAGAACAAATGCAATGACGGGACTGGAATACAACCCGCCTTTTTTCAGAGAGCTGCCGGGCGCTGTGAGGCAGCAAAAGGCCTGTGTTCGATCATCCCTGAGCAGGCAGCTGAACCCAGTTTGGCAGTAGGTGCGCTCGGTTTCCCACCGTTAGAAAGGGAGTACATTGTTGGATGTACACAAGCGGCTGCAAATGCAGCAAGTAGAGTGGTACCGCGGAAGTTCAGACTTTCGTCTCTAGTTTTGGAGACGAAAGTCTTTTTATTTACTCAAAAAAGGGGAAAATTGTTATGTTAACACTCGATAAAATCTATCACGCCTCCTATGTGCTCAAGGATGTTATCCGGCCGACCGATCTGATCGCAGCGCCCAACATCAATCCGGAAGCGCAGGTCTATCTCAAAACCGAGAATCTGCAAATCACCGGTTCCTTCAAAGTGCGCGGCGCGTATTATAAGATTTCCCAGCTCACCGATGAGGAGAAGGCAAAAGGGGTCATCGCCTGTTCTGCGGGCAACCACGCGCAGGGAGTGGCGCTTGCAGCGGCGAAAAATGGAATTAAATCGGTGATCTGCATCCCCGACAGCGCGCCGATTTCCAAGGTGGAAGCGACCAAGCGCTACGGCGCAGAGGTCTGCCTCGTCGAAGGGGTATACGACGATGCGCACAATCGTGCGGTACAGCTCCAGGAGGAGACGGGCGCCACCTTCATTCACCCCTTTGATGATGAGGACGTCATCGCAGGGCAGGGGACGATTGGGCTGGAGCTGCTCAACCAGCTGCCCGACCTCGACGCAGTCATTGTTCCGGTTGGCGGCGGCGGCCTGATCTCCGGCGTTGCTTACGCGATCAAAAAGCTCAATCCAAACTGTAAGGTCTACGGTGTCCAGGCGAGCGGCGCCCCGTCGATGGTTAATTCGCTGCGGGATCACAAGCAGGAGTCGCTGAGCAGCGTCTCGACGATTGCAGACGGCATCGCAGTCAAGACGCCGGGCGACCTCACTTATGAAATCTGCAGTGAATACGTCGACGAAGTGGTCACTGTGACCGACGACGAGATTTCCACCGCCATCCTCACCCTCATCGAGCAGCAAAAGCTCATCGCAGAAGGGGCGGGCGCAGTTGCAGTTGCTGCGGCGCTGTTTAACAAGGTGGATATCAAAGGAAAAAAGGTTGTCTGTCTCGTTTCAGGGGGAAATATCGACGTCACCATTCTCTCCCGGGTGATCAACCGCGGCCTGCTCAAGGCGGGGCGGTCGGCGGATATTACCATCGCGCTGATGGATAAGCCGGGCCAGCTCAAAGGCGTTTCTCAGATCATTGCAGAGCTCGGCGGGAACGTTGTCGCAATCCACCACGACCGCGCGGATGAGAGCATGGATATCAATGCCTGTTACCTGCACATTGTGATGGAAACCCGCGACTATGCCCACATCGAGCAGATCAAATCAGCGCTCACGGCAGCAGGATACCAGATCGTTTAATCTTGAAAGGAAGGTTTTTAATATGAAGAAATTGCACACAGCAAAAGCGCCCGAGGCAATCGGGCCGTATTCCCAGGCAGTTGTGGCGGGCGGCATGCTCTACACATCGGGACAGATTGCCATCAATCCAGCGACGGGCGCAGTCGAAGCGGATACAATCGAGGCGCAAACGGAGCAGGTGATGAAAAACCTCGGCGCAATCTTAGAGGAAGCGGGGATCAGCTTTGACAAGGTGGTTAAGACCACCTGCTTCTTAAAGGAAATGGCTGATTTCGCGACGTTCAACGGCATTTATGAACGCTATTTTACCGGAAAACCAGCTCGCTCCTGCGTTGCTGCCAAGCAGCTGCCCAAAGATGTGCTCGTCGAAGTAGAACTGATTGCAGAGCTCTAAACAGGCCTTGCCCGCTGTGCCCGATACACGGCGGGCACTGTATTTTATCCTCTGTTTCTGCTATACTAAGAAAGATGAGGAGTGATTGCATGAACAACGAAAAAAGGGTTTCGGATTCTAAAACAGAGCAGATCCAGATCATCCTGCCGCAGCACATCAACGGCTACCACAGGCTGTTTGGCGGTACTCTGATGGAGTGGGTGGACATTGTGGCCTCGGTGGTGGCGCGCCGACATTCCGAAGCAGAGGTGACCACTGTCGCGATTGACAACCTTCAGTTTAAAGCACCGGCCTATGTCAATTCCACTGTAATTTTAATTGGCAGGATGACCTATGTCGGCAGAACGTCGATGGAGGTGCGGGTGGATACCTATGTGGAATCCCTCTCTGGGGAACGGTATAAGGTGAACAAGGCATACCTCGTTTTGGTTGCGCTCGATGAACACGAACGCCCCAAACCCTGTCCGGGATTAATCCTTGAGACCGAGGAGGAAAAGCGGGAGTGGGAAGCGGGGCAGAAGCGCAACGACCTGCGCAAGCAGCGCCGGCTGGAAAAGTATTAGTACAGGGCTGGCCGCACAAAACGCTCTGCTCTTTTGGTGCCTGCGTTTCCGTTGCGTCCTCCCGTTTTGGATGATTGCTCTGCCACATCCAGACGTCCTTTGTCTCCCAGTACCGGAAAACTCGCTCTGGGATCGCAGATCCCGTATGTATACAGCTGGTAATTCGGTGAAAATTGCAGAAAGCTTGAACGAAACGGCATGGGGCAGGAGCTTGAAGATGCGACAACAGAAGGAAAAAGAACTGCTTTTGCAGCGTGAGCCGGTCTCTTTTTCAGCGCCCTGTGTGGGCAGGCCGGCAAATCCGTTCAGAGCGGGCTTGAATGGTAGTTCAAAGACTATGGATCAACAATGAATCCCCGGCGAGGCCGGGGGTTTTCCATATGTGTGCAAAGCTCTATATTACTAGCTTGCGCGTCTCGTCGCGCAAGTACGATCTGCCGGTCGCGAAAGTTCTACTACCTGCTGCCCATGAACCGGTTTAGAATTTTCTCATCCTCAGTTGTTCTCCTACCTTGTCCTCATCCAGTTGATGCCGGTTGTTCTCCTCCATCTTTTCCGCATACTTCCACTCCGTTTCCACACAATATCCTCGGCGCCAAAATTCCCGGTTTCGCTCAGTTTAGGGTACTTCTCGCAGATTATCAGACTGCTCTTCCCTTTGAGTCAGCACATGAAACTGGACATATCCACTTTCTCCGGTATTTCCACCAGCAGATGCACTGGTCGAGACATACCTCTGCCTCTACGTTTCTTATCCCCAATTTCACAGCGTTCGCAAGCTTTCTCCTATCTCTCGTCTTTTAATATCTTTCTGCGATTTTTTTGGGTAAACACGATGCCGTTCTTGCCATTCCAGCTTGTATACCCCAAGGAGCAGGCTCTGGGATAAACTGTTTACGTCGTTCATTGCAATGCCCCCCTTTGCTTTTTATAGTGCACGCACCTTTATTCTAAAGCAAAGGAAGTTTTTGTCTGCATCATCTCCATTAGGCTTCTTTTGAACCACTCGCTTAACGTGTGGGTTTCTGCATACAACAAAAAACGCCAGCGAAGCCACAGCGCCGGCGTTTTTCTTTTGTAGATTAAAATCTGTCAGCAGCATGCTCTGCTGAGACAACTGAAGACCGTCCCGCCAATCAAAGACAGATGACCAGAGGACCACATTCTGGACAGAGAAATACAATAGCGAGCAGAGGATTTGTTCCAAAGCTTGAGAAAAATGTGAGCTTTTCTCGTCAAAATCTCCAAATAGGCATTGCATTTTTCGACGGCTGTGTTATAATAAAACTAATTATTACCAAAAGGACGGAACTATCGCTATGCTCAATAAAAATACGACGCATCGGATCGTTTGGACGGCGCTGACTGTCCTGTTTACTTTGTTTATTTTCATCAATTCCATGTTGCCAGCAGATCAGTCGTCTGTGGGTAGTGGAAGTGTCCTTGCTTTTTTGCAGCGGATTTTGGGGGAAAACAGTGGAGTCACCGAGCATCTTGTGCGCAAAACAGCCCATTTTGTGGAGTATTTGGTGCTTGGCATACTGCTCATTCTCACAGTGCGCAGCTATGTTGACCGCATTTTTGAGCACATTTTTGTCCCGTTGTTTGCCGGCCTGGCAATCCCGGTTGTGGATGAGTTTATCCAGCTGTTTGTAGAGGGACGTTCTGCCCAGGTGGATGATGTGATGCTTGATTTTGTCGGCGTGCTCACGGGTATGGTGGTTGTACTGCTGATTGTTTACATTAAAAACCGCTTTTTTAAACGCCGTTGGTGGCGCTGAATCGGCTGGGCAGCCTGTCACACAGATCATTCGACAGCGAAAAAAGCTAGGTGGTTGTTCACCTGTGTTGGCGTCATTTCCAGCGTAGCTGAGACGATTTGCTCCCTTGTGACTAAGAGTTTAAATTACATGAAACAACCGCCCGCCTAGCGGGCGATTTTTCATATGTAGGCATAACCCTCTGCATTCGCGGCATCTCAACTGTGTTATATAGCCTGCCAACTGCGCGAAAGCTGTTACTTGCCGCCCTTAAAGGATCGACTTTGCTTATCTTTCTTGTTTCTCTCAAAGGATCTAGCTCTTACTATGGTATTCCATTTCGCGTTCCATTAACTGTGTAGGTCATTTATCCCCACCTTGAATGTCCGCGGTGTCCTTTCTTTGTTTATGCTCTCTGCAATCACAGGCCGAGCCTGTGGCTTTACGGATACAAAAAACAGCTTTGACACAACGTCAAAGCTGTTTTTAATT
>EQ973344.1:809091-820684 GCA_000158655.1 [Clostridium] methylpentosum DSM 5476 | reverse complement strand
GAGTGCCCCTTTTAGGAGTGGAGCAAGCCACCGGTTGAACCGGTGGTCTTGACTATACACTTTCGTTTGATAAAATTTCCGGTTCTATTTGGGGGAGGAAAAAAGCTTTGGCAGAAGGAATTCCGAATTGTGCAAGGCAAAAGCAGAGTACACAACAATTCGAATCTATCCGTTCTCCTGGTAAGCATCGGTATACGGATTTCCGTGTGCTGGCATTCTATTCGATGCGCCTTGAGGGATGAAATCGATCATTGATCCCTTTAAAAACTGTATATACCACTTGGGGGGACTGTAGCTGAAATAATGCTCTGGTTTAAAATAAGCTGCGGTCCATTACTGGCGGTCAGTGCTGAGAGAACACAGCGTTTTGAGAAGCAGCATCCCGAAGATTAGCAGATGCGGTACTGGAGAATCAATAACCCGCTGGAGGATTTTCAAACATCACTGAGTTCATCGGGAGGGGAACCGGAAAGCGAGCTCCTGCGGGGTCTGGTCTCCGAAAAATGTAAAATTCAGGTGATCTGACGCAAGGCTTTTTGATTCAGACAGAAACCCGAGTACAGTGGTTTCGGCGGAGCGACCCACCTTTCCAGCAGTATTTCAGTTTTGTTTCGCCTCGGCGCTTTGCGCGCAGTCTACTGTTGCGAAAAAGGTGGGTATTTAAAGTTTACAGCCGCACTGGGGACAGAAACGAACGCCTGGCGCGAGTTTGCTGTTGCAGTTTGGACAGTTGGTCGGCTGCTGAGGAGTACCGCAGGCAGGGCAAAATCTGTCGTTTTCCCCTACGGCAGCGCCGCATTTGCCGCAGCTTTTCCGCTGCGCCTGCTCAGAGGGCGCAGGAGTACCGCATTTGGGGCAGAATTTTCCTACAGCAGGAATGCTTTCGCCACACTGTACGCATTTTTTCGAGCCAAACGTGGAGGATCGGAAGGAAGAAAACGCCTTTTGCACCGTCTGACCGATCATCTCGCCGACGCCAAGCCCAACCCCCATACCCGCAAAGCTGTTGCCGGGATTGCGCGCTGCTTCCCGCATGGAATCTGCTGCCTGGAGTTGGGAATACTGGTCAATGGAATCGTTCATGATGCCCACGCCGGTGCGCTTGTCAATCATCTGCTCCACCTCGTTGGGGAGGGAGATGTTTTCAATCTGAAAGCCGAGCAGTTCAAAGCCCAGGGGCTTAAACTTCGCGGCGAGTTTTTCTGTCGATTGGGCGCTGAACTCTCCATATTGTCCCGCAAGGTCGAGCACTGGGATTTTGGAGGAGACAATCACATCGGCAACCACTGTCTGGATCATATTTTTAAACTGTTCTCCGATTGTTTCCGCAGTAAAATAGGGATTGGTGCCGACGATTTCCCGCAAGAGGAGCTGTGGGTCGGCGACGCGGTAAGAGTAGGTTCCAAAGGAACGAAACCGCACCACACCAAAATCCTGATCGCGCATCATAATCGGTTTTTTGGTGCCCCAACGCTGGTTGAGGAACTGCCGACTGCTGATGAAATACACCTCTGCTTTAAAGGGGGAGCGGAAACCGAACTGCCAGGAGTTGAGCCGGGACATCACCGGGAGGTTTTCGGTGGAGAGTTCATAGCGACCTGGGCCGAATACGTCTGCAATGACACCTTCGTTGATAAAAACAGCGATCTGGCTTTCCCGCACCGTCAGCTGCGCGCCCATTTTGATGTCGTTGTTGTGATGTGGAAACCGGTAGACGATGGTGTTCCCCGTTGTGTCCAACCATTCGATGACCTCAATAAACTGACCAGAAAAAATACTCATAAAGGTCCCTCCATTCATACCTACATATTATAACATTTTACGTCATCACAAGTCAATTCAAAAAAGATGACAGTTGACTCACAACTGCGAAAATGGTATACTTTTAACAATATTATACCGATCAAGATGGGAGTGGGACCTTTATGCGAAACTTCAGGCCGTTGCTATCGCTTTTTCTCGCGGTAGAGTGCTTCATTGTACTGCGGATTTTCATTCATTCCACCCTGCTGGTGCTACCGATCAGCATCGTACTTTTCCTAGTGTTTTTGATTCTCACACAGCGGCGATCCCTGCCGGGTGGGACAAAGCTCAAAAAAATTGATATGAGCCAGGTGGACGACAAGGGAGAGGCGCTCAAGATGCTGCGCGAGAACGGGGAAAAAATGCGCAAAATCAAGATGAGCATCCCGAAAATCCACGACACGGCTGTGCGCAGCAAGGTGGACGAGATCTACCGGCTCGGCGAGCGGATCTTTTCGATTCTGGAACAGAATCCCGCTCAGATTTCCACGGTGCGCCGCTTTTTCACCTACTATCTTGATACGGCGATCAAGTTCATTGACCAATATCTTTACTTTAAAAAGACGTCTAAGGATGTCCGCTCGGTTTCCCTCCAGGAGACGACGGCCAAGATTGTCTCCAGCCTGGACTTGATCATTGAATCCTTTCAGACTCAGATTGACAAGCTGGTGCAAAACGACGTGATGAACATTGAAGCGGATATTTCCGTTTTGGAAACCATGATTGAATCCGAGAAATACTAGGGAGGACTTTTTATGGAAACAAACAGTGCAGCAAACCTTGAAACGCAAAACCCAGTCGCAGACAGCGTCATCAGCCTGGAGATGCCCCAAACCGTTGTGGAATCCCCGGCCAATGCCGTCCTGTCGGTGAACCAGGTAGATCACACAAATGTTGTCCAGGTGGTTGCGTCACTGCCGCAGGATGTCCGGGACCAAGTGGAGGCAATTGCCCAAACCGTGGATTTTGAGGATGCGCAGGCCCTGCTGCAGTACGGCGCCGGAATTCAGAATAAAATCGCGGGTTTTTCGGGAAAGATCCTGTCTGAGACCCGCGGAAAGGACAACAGCTATGTCGCCCAGATCATGGGCAACCTCTCCTCTTCGATCAGCGAGATGGACACCAACTCCCTTGTACAGGCAGTTCAGGAGCCTCAGAAGAAAAAGTCCCTCTTTGGGGGGCTCAAGCGGCAGATCAAAAAATTCACCGAAAAATACCAAAAGGTGGACACCCAGATTGAAAAAATTGCGACCGAGCTCGACAACGCCCGCATCGGCCTGCTCAAGGACATCGCGGTGTTCGATACCCTGTATGAGAAAAACCTCGATTGCATCAAGGAGCTTGATCTCTACATCGTCGCCGCGGTGCTCAAGCTCAAGGACGCCCAGGAACAGACCCTTCCCGCACTCAAAGCGAGAGCGGAGCAGACGGGTGACCCAGTCGACATGCAGAAATACAACGATTTCAGCGCTTCGGTGGATCGGTTTGAGCGCAAGCTGCATGACTTAAAGCTCTCCCGCACCATCTCTGTCCAATCCGCCCCACAGATCCGGCTGGTACAGGACAACAACAAGCAGCTTGTTGAAAAGATTCAAACCTCGATTTTGACCACGATCCCGCTCTGGAAGAGCCAGATTGTCATTGCACTCGGCCTGTTCCGTCAGCGCAGTGCGCTTGATATGCAGAAAAAGGTGACTCAGACCACCAACGACCTGCTGCGCCAAAACTCTGAACTTCTCAAGCAGAACACGATTGAGACCGCCAAGGAGACCCAGGCGGGCATCGTGGAACTCGAGACGCTCAAAACAGTCAATGACAACCTCATCGCCACCATTGACGAGGCGATGCGGATTCAGGCAGAGGGCCGTGAAAAACGCCAGATGGTGGAAAAAGAGCTGATCACCCTTGAAAATGACCTGAAAAACCGTATGTTACAAGCAAAATAGCAAAGAGAACTTGCATGCAAAAACGGGCCGCCCGATTCGTAAAACCGGGCGGCCCGCTGCGTGCTGCATGGAGTTTTCAATCTATTCTGAAAGGAATTGAAAGATGCAACCCTCTGTTTGGAGTTCTGTTTTTTATCTCGTTTCTTTCCTGGCCTGCTGGACAGGACTGACGGCGCTCAAAAAATCAGAAAAACCACTGGATTTTTTGGTGTGGCTTCCAGTCTCGGTGTTGCTGCTGATGTGCTGGGATGCCCTGTTCGCGGCGGTTGTTTCATTTGCCGGGGTTCCTGTAAACCTTCTCACCGTCGGGGTGTTCAACCTGTTGACTGCCGTCGCGCTGTGGGGGATTGTCCTGCGCACCCGGCAGCGGCAGCACTACTGCTGGCAGCTGTGGACTGTCATTTCGTTTTGCGCGGTTGCCGTTTTGACGGTGCTGCTCGTTCTGCGCCAGTTCGGGCCCAGCCTGACCATCCATTTCTGCACCATGGACCCAGGCGTCCACCTGCGCAACGCAATGGATGTCGTCAACACCCAGCAGGTGGAGGGGATGTTTTTCTCCGCCCTGCACAATGCGCTGTTTATCGAGACGTTTTCCCCGCTTGTCAGCTCGATCTGGTATTACAAGCTGTTTCTTATTTCCGACGCTTTGATGTTCGCCCTCTCGGGTTGGATCTTTACTGCGCTGATCGCCAGCCGGTGTAAAACCCGGTGGATGCGGATCGCCGGATTTGTGATCCTGCTGCTGTTTCTGCTTGGCTACCCGCTCAACAACATGGAGTATGGGTTCGTCTATTGGGGGGCAGGGGGAACGCTCACCTGCCTGATTCTGTTTCTCACCGATCGTTGGGCTGCGGGCGGCTGGAATTCCAGGTTGACGCTGGGCATGATCAGCGTCGGCTGCTTCGGGTTGTTTGTCTGTTACATCCTCTTTGCTCCAATTGTGTGGGCCGCGGTCTTTGTCATGCTCGCCATCCGGATGGCGAGTGAAAAAATGCTGTTGACCCGCAGGGGAATCGGCGCGCTAGCGGGTGTTTTCTTCCCGCCGGGCGTGTTGGCGCTGTTGTGGTATTTTCTCCGCTGGGAGTCCTCCTCCGGCCCTATGCAAATTTTATCCCTCGAAGGGTTCATTTTCCAAGACCTGTTTGCAAGCTTTGTTCCTTTTCTGCCGATTGCACTCTACGGCCTGTATGTCCTGCTCCGCCGGAAAAAGTACAGGACGTCTGTCCCGCTATTTTTCGTTCTGACGGCGTTTATCGCTGTTTTCTTTGCGCTGGCGATGCTCGGCCGGGTGTCTGCATATTACTACTACAAACCCTATTACCTGCTCTGGATTGTCGTGTTTGACCTGCTTGTCTGCGGGGTCGCGGCCGCTACGGAGCGGTCCAAGGGACTGCTGTGCTCTTACAGCCTAGTGTGGGCCGCGGTCGGCGTGCTGGCACTGAGCGGCGCGGACAGGGCAATTCACGAGCAAAAGCCTTATTTGAACCCCGAACCGAGCGCTGGGGCGTTTTTCCGCCTCTATCAGTTCAACATAGACAACCCCTCCTGGGCTCCGATGGATCCCGGAGCACTCGAACTGTTTCAATACGTGCGGACGAATTACGCGGGGGAAACCGTCCCGCTCGTGGGGACACAGGAACAGTACGGTTGGTATGAGGGCATTTCGGACCAGCGCCTTTCAAAGTTCCGCTTTTGGAACTATGAGCTCAGCGAGGTCGTGGAGCGGATTCAGCAGTGTGAGTATGCTGTTGTCATCAAGAACAACCAAAACGACCTGTATCAATACGCACCGGCATATTGGGAAAGCCTCGAGCGTGTTTATGAGAACTCCTCGGGGTATCTGGTCAGAATACAACCCAAAGGGGAGGAAACTTCATCGTAACCACTTAGAAAGGATTGGTATGCACCAGCCCAAGGGAGACTTTCCCTGAAGGGATATCACTGAAATGGCCTCCGCAATCTCTGCCTGCGGAGGCCATTTCCTGTAACTCTTGCGATTGAATCTCCGGGGCACAAACGCAAGTCTTAAATAAAGCTCGCCGAAAACAACAAGCGAGTCTGAGGATTTAGAAAGCGAGCTGTCGCAGTTGATCACCAGTTGACCGGTGACAAACGGTGCGACGCTGGGGCAATCATTCGGCGATTCGTCCCAAAGTTGTGCCAGTAGCAGGCCTTTTTCAACTTGTGAAGCCGGCGGGTTCTATCGAGCATATGCTGCCCACAATGGGGAAGCAAAATGGTTGCTTCTGTGTTTGAAATCAGCTGTTTGTCCCGCTTCATCTGTGTGGAGAAGCGGGTCTGCGATACCTTTGTGGGTCCCATTTTGCAACAAAGAGATGCGATCCGTAGCGCATATCCAGACTTTGCATCGATTTGAAAACATGGGCATTCAACAATATTTCCTTTCGGCTCAAATGCGCAGCCGCCTAGCGGAAGATGCGGACCCGGTCGTTGACATCGAGGAATTTTTTCTCCCCCGGCTTGACGGTTGGGGCGCCAAACGGCATCTGTGCAATCAACTGCCAAGAGGGTGAAATCCCCCACTGACTGCGCACCTTTCCGTCAATCAGTGGGTTGTAATGCTGCAAGGAAGCGCCCAATCCCTGCTCTTCCAGCAGGTTCCACACAGCGAATTGCAGCATTCCATTGGCTTGCTGTGCCCAGATGGGAAAGTTGTCGCGGTAATCGCTGTATTTTGCGGCATACTGGCGTATTGTCTCTGTCTCTTCGAAAAAAAGGACGGTTCCATAGCCCGCTGCAAACGACTGGATTTTTTTCTCGGTTGCACTGAACTGCCCCGCCGGGACGAGTTCGCCCAGGATGTCGCGGGTGATCTCCCACAGCTTTTTATGGTGGCTGCCGAACAACAGGACTGCCCGCGCGCTCTGCATGTGAAACGAGGATGGGGTGTGCAGCACCGCCTGTTTGACCAGCGTGCAGATTTCCTCCTGGGGGATGGGGCTTGCATCCGAAATCCCATACACGCTTCTGCGCGCCTGCAGAACCTTGCAAAAATCTTTCATCCGTTTCCTCCTATTTCCTGCGCCATTTCAAACAGCAACAGATGGCTATCGGTTTCCGCGCGGATGGTGAGCGGTTCGCCTGCCGCCTCCGCCGCGTCTTTTTCTGTGAGTACTCTGCCGTTGATCGAGGCACTTCCCTCAATCTGCACAAGATAGACCTGCCGTCCGGGATGGATCTCAAAAGTCAGTTCTTTTTCTGCGCAGAGCGCGGATGCGTAGAGATTGATATCCTGATGGATTTGAATGGGGGCAGTACTCCCGAGTTCTGAGACGATGTGCAGCCAACGGTTGAGTCGGTCATCCCAAGAAAAACGGTAATCCCCGTACTGCGGCTCATGTCCTCTGCGATCGGGCAGAATCCAGATTTGCAGCAGGCGAAGCGGTTTTTCTCCCAGATTGTGTTCACTGTGGACAATGCCGGTGCCTGCACTCATGTACTGGACGTCTCCCCGTTTGAGGGTGCGCTGGTTGTTCATACTGTCCGTATGGGTGAGCTCGCCGTCGATCACATAGGTGATGATCTCCATGTCGCGGTGCGGGTGCAGGTCAAACCCAGTGCCCGGGCGGATGGTGTCATCGTTAATTACTCTGAGGACACCATAATTGATATTGTCCGAATTGTAATATTCTGCAAATGAAAAATGAAACCAGCTCTCCAGCCATCCCAGGCTGCTGCGCCCCATCTTCTTGTGTGAAATCAATCGGATCATGAAAAGTTCCCTTTCTTTTGTTTACAATTAGTTTTTCCGTTAGGGAAGGGAATATGAGCGGTTTTGCCAAAACAAAACGCATGTGGAGCGCGCGGCTGTGTTTTGGAAAAAGCTCTACCATTTTGGTTCTGTTTTTGAGCATGGCGATTTTTCCCTGAAACAAGGGAGAGGCGGTTTTTTCGCCCTCAGAGCTTGTGACGCATCATGCCTTTCGGTCTCTTTTGGGCGGGTTTCTCCCCCGGCCTGTGGACTGACAGGCCCGACAAAAAATAATTTGCCCTCGCTTCATAACTCCACCCAGTTCAGCATATATATTTGTCACACGACAATTTATGTTAGAGGGTGTAGAGATGGAAACTGTTGAAGATAGAAGCATCGTCCTCGGGCGGTACATCGTGGAAAACAACGCGACGGTCAGAAGTACAGCCAAAATCTTTGGCATCAGCAAAAGCACAGTCCACAAGGACGTGACCGAACGTCTGCGCAGGGCGAACCCACAGCTCCACGGTCAGGTGAAGCATGTGCTCGAAATCAACAAGCAGGAAAGGCACATCCGCGGAGGAATCGCCACCCGCAAAAAATACAGGGGAGAATAAAATCTTCGGATAAAACAACAAGAGCATATTGATCGTTTGATCAATATGCTCTCTTCATTGGCGGGGTTTTCTATTTACATTTCTGCAAGTACTTTGTGCACATGCTCGGATTCAGTGACAACTTTAACCGGCTTGGAAAAATCCAGAGTGAACAAACCGATAAACGATTTTGCATCTACCATGATTTCGTTGTCCAGCGAGTGAATGAAAACATCCTCCGGGACTTTGCAAGCGAGTTCCTGGAGTTTCTGAATTTCTGCGATCGATTCGAATTTTTTTTCAGTTACCATAGCGCATTACTCCTTTTACATAAGATGACTACTGCCAGACACATTCTGGATACAACATTATTATACACACCGGCTGGTTCAATGTCAATCGCCTTCGCTTATTATTTACTAATTTTCTAACAAAAAAACACGGTTTGATCATAAACTCAGTCCAGCCGTTTGAAAACTTTTGCAGAAGGGGGGATGGCCATGGTATGCCATGTCGGAGACCTGCGGTATAAAGATGTGGTCAACATCAAAAACGGCATTCGGATCGGCTGTGTGGACGATGTGGAGATCAATACCTGCACAGCAGAGGTGACAGCACTTGTGATTTACGGGCGCAGAAAGCTGTTCGGACTGCTGGGCAGGGAGGAGGACATCATCATCCGTTGGCAGGACATCGATGTCATTGGGGAAGATACAATTCTCGTTTGTTTTGAAGGGGTTCTGAGAAATTCTGGAAGCAAAAAAACGGGAAGCTTTTTAAACCGGCTGTTCAGCTGAAAACAGAGGGCGAAGTTTTGTTTAAAATCCCCGAAGCGGGTTGACTTTTTGTCGAAAACATAGCATAATTAGAAATGGAATAGGACAAAGCGAAGAAAGTAGAAGGGATAGGGAAATCAACTATGAATTCTAAAACCAGGTTCAGGAAGACAAAAATAATCCTGACCATCCTCTATCTTGTGATCCTGGCAGCCTATGGCGTCTTTTTGTTTCTAAACTATCAGGCCCGGCGTGCAGGAACAGAGATCATGTTTGGCAGCAGTGCCCTGTACGAGGTGGACGGAGGCTTTGGGACAGGGGCACTGGCTCGCCCGCAGGACAGTTACCAAATGGGCCAGAAGGTGGTGTACAAGGCGGAGGATGGGTATGCTGTCGGCCGGATAGAGCAGATCGCCACCTCCAACGGGGTGGACATTGTTTCGATCATTGCAGAAGGGGAACGTGATCATGTCGCCCTCACCGCAGTGATGGGAGTGGTGACTGCACAGGTGCCGGTGATCGGCGGACTGAGCAGTTTTCTCAAATCCGCTTACGGCGTTGTTCTCATTGTGGTGATTCCATGTGTTCTGTTTTTGGTTCATCAGGTTGTGCTGCTGACCCGAACATTAAAGAGCAAAAAGGAAAAAGAGGATGAACTCACCGACAGCAGCGAGGAGCCGGACTACGCGCCGTTTTCCCGCCTGCCCTCCCTGACACCGTCGCGGGGAGAGCTGACCGATCGGTTTGCAACCCTCACCAAGGTCGCCAAGGAACCGCCCAGGGAGGCCAGCAGCATTTATAAGCCTGCGCAGCCCACGCCGCAGAAAACAACATCCGCACCAGCTGCGCAACAGGATGAGGATGACGCCCTGCGCGAGCTCTTCAGCGAGATGAAGTACAAAATGGCGTTTCAGGACACCCAACAGCTCTCCCCTGTGCAGGAGCATGCTGTGGAGGATGTCGAGGAGAGCGGGGATTTGGAGAAATACGGCCTCCAAACCCAGCTGATTGAAGACGGCATCGAGGTCAACATCGACAGCACCGTCACCAACGAGATCAAGCTTCGCCTCAAAAACGACGGCTCGCTCTCGATTATCACTGACAAGTATCAGGCGGAAATCAACGCCGATTTGTAATCGGCGCCGCGCAGACACCCCTGCCGGGGAATAACAGGCAGCCAGCCGGAATATAGATAGAGCAACCACTTCATAAGAAAAAGGTGATTGTTTGAAACAGATGTTGGCGCTGTTGCTCGCGGCAGTTGTTGTCTGCGTTTTCTTTTTGTCGCAGAAACCCAAGGGACAGGCTGGGGATTCGGGCGAATTTCCGCCCGCCACCGGGCAGACTGATTTTGTCTCCTCCGAACCGTCTTCTTCCGGAGGGCAGGAGTCGCAGAAGGATCCGATGGAGGGAATGAAGGCTGTCTGGTTCTCCTACCTGGAATGGAATACCATGTTCAAAGGCGCGAGTGAGGAGCAGTTTCAGCAAAAGCTTGGGACTGTGCTCGACAATCTCGTCTCAATCGGCTGCAACACGGTGATGATGCACGTCCGCGCATTTGGAGACGCGATGTACCGCTCCTCGGTCTATCCCTGGTCAGCGAGCGTGTCGGGTGTCCTCGGCAAAGACCCCGGCTATGACCCGCTTTCGATCATTGTCGAGAAGGCGCACGCCAAAGGGATTGCAGTGCACGCCTGGATCAACCCCATGCGCACCATGACAGCCGCTGAATTTGACCAGATCGGCGACTGCGCCCTCAAGCAGTGGTATGCGGGGGCGCAGCGCTACCAGTACTACATGAAGGACTCCTCCGGACATTACATCCTCAACCCCGCAAATCCCGAGGTGAGGAAGCTTATCAGCGCAGGGGTCACCGAACTGGTGCAAAACTACGACATCGACGGGGTGCACATCGACGATTATTTCTATCCAAGCGGTGTGGACGGACTGCCGGAAAACGACGCGCAGTATTACCAGGAGGCTGCCCCCGGCACCGACATCGGCTCGTGGAGAAGGGACGCCACCACCGAAATGGTGCGGGAAATGCACGACGCAGTCAAGGCTGTAAAGCCGGAAATCCCCTTTGGGGCGAGTCCTCAGTCAAGCCTCACCAATGATTTTGACCGGCTGTACATCGACATCGAGCGGTGGATTTCAGAGGGGTTGGTCGATTACCTGATGCCCCAGATCTATTTTGGCTTTCACAACACCAGTCAGCCGTTTGACCAGACCGCGGCCAAATGGAACGAACTGGTGGGGGACAAAACCGCCCTTTACGTCGGCCTCGCCACCTACAAGGTGGGCCTGGAAAACGATCAGCACGCTGGGGAGGGAAAGACCGAGTGGATCGACTGCTTCAACGGGGAAAACAACATGCTTGAGCGGCAGGTGGAGGTTTTGGAATCCCTCCCCAACTGCAAGGGGTACTGCCTGTATTCCTATCAGTCGATCTTCAACCCGGACGGCAGCCGCAACCAGACAACAGAGGCTGAGATCGATCACCTGTTGGAGGCAGAGAAAAAACAATAACGACCGTGAGGAGATTTTCAGGATGTTCAAAAAAATTGGATGGGTGTCTCTTAACTGCATAGCGCTGCTCTTCGTCCTGTTCGGGCTGTTTACCCTCGTGACGCTGACCAGTCGGGGCGTTTCCGCCCTGCTGATCGCGCTTGGGCTTGTGGTGCTGCTCTGCGCCAACCTGCCCCGGGTGGCAAACCTCAGGCACAACCGCGCGCTCAATCTGATACACAAGGTGCTGTG
>EQ973344.1:805484-808851 GCA_000158655.1 [Clostridium] methylpentosum DSM 5476 | reverse complement strand
GATACACAAGGTGCTGTGTGTGCTCGTCGCGTTCGGCGCCTTGTTTGCGCTTGTTATTTCCTGTTTTATGCTCTTCGGCTTCCGTTCCTATCAGGGCCGGGACTTTGACGGGACAGTCATCGTCCTGGGCTGCCACATCAAGGGGGACCAACCGAGCGTGATGCTCGCGGGAAGGCTCGACAAGGCGGCGGAGTTTTTGAAGGAAAACCCCCGGGCAAATTGCATTGTATCGGGCGGAAGGGGGAAAGATGAAATGTATTCCGAGGCGGAGATCATGAAGAAGTATCTCACCGAAAAAGGGATTTCACCCCAACGAATTCTGGAGGAGAATCAATCAGTTAACACCCAGACCAACCTCAGAAACAGCAAGCAAATGATGGAGGAAAAAGGGCTGGGAAAGACCGCTGTCATCGTGACTGATCGGTTTCACCAGTACCGGGCACAGCTATGCGCTGACAGAATACAGCTTAATTCCCAATCAGTTCCATGTGAAACACGCCCCGACCTTCTCGTCGCCTTTTGGCTGCGGGAAATCCCCGCTGTTTTGCAGGCGTGGCTGTTTGCATAATCTGCCGGAAAAGGTTGCAAAAATTTAATAAATGAAGTATAATAATCGTTAGTTTAAAACTTAGAAGGAGCGATGGTATGTTCAAGATAGTGAAAAAGAGGCAGCTCAACAGCTCGGTTGTCCTCTTGGAGATCGAAGCCCCGTTTGTTGCGAAAAAAGCCCAGCCCGGCCAGTTTATCATCTTCCGCACTGACGAGCACGGGGAGCGGGTGCCGCTCACAATTGCGGATTTTGACCGGGAAAAAGGCACTGTGACGATCATTGTCCAGACCGTTGGCCGCGCGACCAAGCTGCTCGGTTCGATGAACGAGGGCGACAGCATCCGCGACTTTGTCGGCCCGCTCGGAGTTCCCACCCATTTCGGTGACGCCAAACGCGTCGCTGTCATCGGCGGCGGCGTCGGTTGCGCGATCGCATACCCGCAGGCAAAGGCGCTGCACGGTAAGGGCGTCCACGTCGACATGATCGCCGGTTTCCGCTCCAAGGAAATTGTCATCCTGGAGGAGGAAATGAAGGCGGTGAGCGACAACCTCATCATCACCACCGATGACGGCAGCTACGGCAAACACGGTTTTGTCACCAACGCGCTCCAAGAGCTGATTGACGCGGGCAACCAGTACGATCTCGTCGTTGCGATCGGCCCGATTCCGATGATGAAATTTGTCTGCCAGGTCACCAAACCCTACAATATTAAGACAATGGTTTCCCTCAACCCGATCATGATCGACGGCACCGGCATGTGTGGCTGCTGCCGCGTCCATGTCGGAGGGGAGACTAAATTTGCCTGTGTGGACGGCCCCGACTTCGACGGCCACCAGGTCGATTTTGAGGAACTCATGCGCCGCAACGCGAACTACCGTGAGATGGAGCAGGAGGAAAACGAACATATCTGCAGATTGACCGGAGGTGTGAGAACCAATGCCTAACATGTCCCTGACCAAAGTCCCGATGCCCGAACAGGCGCCGGATGTGAGAAACAAAAACTTCGAGGAAGTCGCAACCGGCTATACCGAAGAGATGGCGATGGAAGAAGCCAAACGCTGCCTGAACTGCAAGCACAAGCCGTGTGTCAGCGGCTGCCCGGTCAAGGTGCGCATCCCCGAGTTTATCCAGTGCGTGGCAGAGGGCGACTTCAGCAAAGCCTATGAGGTGATCACCTCAACCAACTCCCTGCCCGCTGTCTGCGGACGGGTCTGCCCGCAGGAGAGCCAGTGTGAGAGCAAATGCGTGCGCGGCATCAAGGGAGAGCCGGTTGCAATCGGTCGGCTCGAGCGGTTTGTAGCCGACTGGTACATGAAAAATGGATCGGACAGAGTGGAAAAGCCTGCGTCCAATGGGCACAAGGTCGCTGTCATCGGCGCGGGTCCCGCGGGTCTCACCTGCGCGGGCGACCTCGCCAAACTCGGCTATGAGGTGACCGTTTTTGAGGCGTTCCACACGGCGGGCGGCGTGCTCGTCTACGGAATTCCCGAATTCCGACTTCCCAAGGAAATTGTCAAAAAAGAAATTGACAAGCTCGAGGCGCTCGGTGTGCAGATCATGACCAATATGGTCATCGGCAAGGTCCTTTCGATCGATGAGCTGTTTGATGAGATGGGCTTTGAGGCAGTGTTCATCGGCTCGGGCGCTGGCCTGCCCCGCTTTATGAATATCCCAGGCGAGGGTCTGGTCGGGGTGTACTCGGCCAACGAATTCCTCACCCGTATGAACCTGATGAAGGCGTATCTCGAAGATTACGACACTCCGATCCGCAAGAGCAAAGCGACCGCTGTCGTCGGCGGCGGTAACGTCGCGATGGATGCGGCGCGCAGCGCAAAGCGACTTGGAACTGAAAATGTCTATATCGTCTACCGCCGCAGCGAGGAGGAGCTTCCGGCACGTGCCGAGGAGGTCCACCACGCCAAGGAGGAGGGGATTGACTTCCAGCTCCTCACCAATCCTGTCCGCATCCTCGGCGACGACCAGGGCCATGTCACCGGCATTGAGTGCGTGCGGATGGAGCTCGGCGAGCCGGATGAGAGCGGTCGCCGCCGCCCGGTAGAGATTCCGGGTTCCAACTTTGTGCTTGAGGTGGACTCGGTCATCATGTCGATCGGCACCTCCCCCAATCCACTGCTGCGCACTACCACAAAAAATCTCGAGGCCAACAAGCGCGGCTGTCTCATCGCGGATGAGAACATGAAGACCACCCGCGAGGGCGTTTACGCGGGCGGAGACGCGGTCACCGGAGCCGCCACCGTAATCCTGGCGATGGGCGCGGGCAAAACAGCTGCTGAGTCCATTGACGCTTACATCAAATCCAAATCTTAACGGGATCTTTGCGGAATCGACGCATAGTTTACAACTATTTCATAATTTTGGAGAATTGATTCTTGAAAAGTTCACCTGGACAGGCTATAATTAATTCTATGAATCCTATATCTTTATTTGGAGGAAGTTTATGAATTTATCTTTGTTGGATCAGGCAGCCGGACAGAGCGGCGGAATGCTTTCAATGGCGATGCCGTTTATCATGCTCGCAGTCATGTTCTTGATCATGTACCTGCTGATTATCCGTCCTCAGAAAAAACGGGACAAGGAAACGCAGGCAATGCGCAACAACATCCAGGTCGGCGATGAGGTTGTCACAGCCGGCGGGATTGTGGGCCGCGTGGTCAACATTAAGGAAGACACGATTGTGTTGGAAACAGGCAGCGACCGCAGCAAAATTCGCATCAAGCGCTGGGCTGTCCAGAGCAACGAATCCCTCAGCAACGTGTAATCAATATCCGGCGGAGCTTCCGCCGGATATTTTTGTTA
>EQ973344.1:790130-804765 GCA_000158655.1 [Clostridium] methylpentosum DSM 5476 | reverse complement strand
TTGTTCTTGCCACACGTTGAACGGGTGGTCATGACTGTCGCTTTAGCGAATGGAAACCGCCAGCTCTACCGGGAGTGGGAAAAGACGTTCATGTCAGGCATCCTGCAAGAAAGCTCGTGACCAAGGGAGCCCTTATTGGGTGGCAGCTGGAGATATCTACAGGGTATAGGGCATTAGAATACAATGGCCGGATTCAGCCGCCTAGGGGATAGGCTGCGCACAGTGCGAGGAGAATTATGGAAAGATGTACACTGCGAGAAAAACTGTCGAATCTGTTGTAGGGGGCTGTGCACGCCGTCAGGTCACAGGCAGTTTTGAATGCAGAACAAAATCCACCGGCTGCGCCGCGTCTATTTTACATCTACGGTGCATATAGATACATTGTCCAATCATTGAGCCAGCCGGGGGCTGTCGGGATTTTGTATATTGTATTTCTGCCCGCGCAGCCCGCGGGCGATAGGGGGATCACTATGAATGAGAACAATTCGTTGAAACTGCAAGATTATATCAAGCCATTTATTTTTGGGACGGTGTCTGGGACGGTGCTCATCCTTATCCTGTTCGCCCTCTTTGCGGTGGCGATCACTAAGTTTTCCATCTCAGCCGGAATCCTCTCGCTGCTTGTCGTCATTGCGGGCGGTCTGGGCGCATTTGTGGCGGGCTACATCGCCTCGAGGATAATCGGCAGAAAGGGATTGGTGATCGGTCTGGTCAGCGGAGTGATTTTTGTCATCATTCTCGCAATTTCCAGCCTGGCGTCTGCCGGAAGTTTCGGGGGCGGGCAATCCCTGACCAAGTTTATCGTCATTCTCGCAGCCGCAGCCCTCGGTGGGGTGCTCGGGGTCAATTCAAAAAAATCGCACAGATAAAATGGATCATTGCTTGAAAAAGATGTCGTCCTGTGGTATAATATGAAGAAATAATGAGAGAGTGTGAACTGCTCAAAAACTATGTAAGGAGAATTGTAATGAAACATATCAAAACTCTGAATGAAGCGAACCTGAAAAACACTGCGGCAAAGGGCGGCTGCGGCGAATGCCAGGCTTCCTGCCAGTCGGCCTGCAAGACCTCCTGCACCGTTGCAAATCAAAAATGCGAACGCAAAAGCAAATAATCTTTCGTTCCGCGTGTTTTACCCGTCCGCCTCGCGGGCGGGTTTTCTTTCTATGAAAAGGGAGCGTTTTTCATAGAAAAAAGAAAATCTATTTCGTGTATTTTACAGGAGTTGGATAAATTTTCGATCCGATGGAATTTGAAAAGAAAACCATGGAGGTAGTTATGATACATAAATACAGACTCAACGGATACAACATCGTGTTGGATGTACACAGCGGCGGTGTTCATGTTGTCGATGACCTGACCTATGCGATGCTCAACTACATTACTCCGCCGCTCGAGGAGCAGGCGCCGCAGAGTTTTTACAGCGACTATTTCTCCGACTATTCTGTTGAGGAAATTGACGAATGCTATGAGGAGCTCTATAAGCTCTATCACAATGGATTGCTGTTTAGCGAGGATGATTATGAGCAGTTTTCCCGTCAGATGGTTTCCTCGCCGATTAAGGCGATGTGCCTGCACGTAGCGCACGACTGCAATCTGCGTTGCAACTACTGCTTTGCCTCCACAGGGGACTTTGGACATGGACGCAAACTCATGACAGCGGAAACTGGAAAACATGCGATCGATTTTCTGCTCGAGCATTCGGGCGACAGACACAACCTGGAGCTCGATTTCTTTGGCGGAGAGCCGCTGATGAATTTTGACGTTGTCAAGCAGGTGGTGGAGTATGCCCGCTCCAAGGAAAAGGAGTATAACAAAAACTTTCGTTTTACCATCACTACTAACGGTATGCTGCTCGACGATGCAAAGATCGACTACATCAACAAGGAGATGTCCAACGTCGTCCTTTCGCTCGACGGCCGCAAGCAGGTCAACGACCGGATGCGCCCCCGGGTAGACGGCTCCGGCTCGTATGATAAAATCGTCAATCGTTATCGCCAGCTCGTTGGTTCAAGAGGGGACAAGGACTATTATGTCCGCGGCACCTTCACTAAGTACAATCTCGATTTTTCCAAGGATGTGCTGCACATCAATGACCTCGGCTTTGACCAGCTTTCAGTTGAGCCAGTCGTCGCAAAACCGGAGGAGGACTACGCTCTTACCGAGCAGGATCTCCCCGCTATTTTCAACGAATACGAACACCTCGCCAAGGAGATCATCAACCGCAAAAAGAAGGGGAGCGGCATCAACTTTTTCCACTTCATGATCGATCTCAACCAGGGTCCCTGCGCGATCAAACGGCTGCGCGGCTGCGGCTGCGGCAACGAATACGTCGCAGTGACGCCCGAGGGGGACATCTATCCCTGCCATCAGTTTGTCGGTATGGAAGAGTGGAAGATGGGCAACATCGACGAAGGAACCCTGGACCTTGAGAAAAAGGACTATTTCTCCAAAACCACCATCTATGACAAGCCCGAGTGCAAAAACTGCTGGGCAAAATTCTACTGTTCGGGCGGCTGCAACGCGAACAATCTGCAGTATGCGGGAAGTGTGTTTCATCCACACGAGCTGTCCTGCGAGCTCGAGAAAAAACGTTTGGAGTGCGCGATCATGATCAAGGCAGCTCTTGCGGACCAGGAGGATCAGAATGACTAAGACAGTTGGGTTCATCGGCTCGGGCAATATGGCGTCCGCCATCATCTCGGGCATTCTCAAGAGCGGCACAAAGCTTTCCCTCATGGTGTACGACCTGCATCAAGCAAATTATGAAACCCTCGCGCAGCAAGGAGTGCGCACCTGTGCGGACTCCTCCGAACTCGTATGCGCCTGCGACACCATCTTTTTGTCAATTAAGCCGCAGAATTTTGGGGACGTTCTCCCTGAAATCAAGCCGCACATCAACAAAGACGCAGTGATCGTTTCGATCGCCGCCGGCATCACGGACACCTATATTGCCTCAGAGCTCGGTTACGACGCCAAGGTGGTGCTCGTCATGCCCAACACTCCGTTGCTGCTCGGCGCAGGTGCAACAGCGCTCGCCAAGGGGGAACGTGTCTCGGAGGAGGAGTTTGAGTTTGTCCGCTCGCTGTTTGACCTGAGCGGAGAGACTGCTGTGATTGCCAAAGACAAAATGAAGGAAATCATCTCGGTCAACGGCAGCACCCCCGCCTACATCTACCTGTTTGCAAAAGGATTTGTCGACTACGCGAAGCAAACCGGCATCGATGAGCAGACGGCGCTGCGGCTGTTTTGTGCAACCCTCAAAGGCTCTGCTGAGATGATGCTCCATTCGGGCCGCTCGATCGACGAGCTGATCAAAATGGTGAGCTCGCCCGGCGGCACAACCCTTGCCGGACTCGAGGTGTTTGAACAAAACGACCTGCTCGGCACCATTCACCGCTCCTGCGAAGCGTGTACCAAGCGCGCTTATGAGCTTTCGAAATAGGCATACCCCTCCCATCCCCTGCATATGATGAAGTAAGATCAATGCAAAAGGATGTGGGAATCATGATATTTCGGACAGGCCGCTTCAGACATCGTCAGGAGGAACCCGCCCAGACCCTTGGGCGGAACAAGTTTCTCAAAGTAATCTTTATCTTGTTTTTACTCGGGATGATTTACGGCGCGGTGATGGTGAGCGTCAGCTCGCAGGAATCGCTCGACAAGATGTCCTTTATCACCGGGCAGTTCATCGACAAACGCGCCCAGCAATCCATTTTCCTGACGTTTTTTAATTCTCTCTATTCGTCTGGGATTTTGCTTGCCGCGCTCTTTGTGCTCGGGTTCTGTGCGATTGGGCATCCTGTCTCGCTGTTCATCCCGTTTTTTCGTGGGCTGGGCCTTGGGCTGTCGATGGGATATCTCTATCAGAACGACGGGCTCAAAGGAGTGGTTTTCTGCCTGCTGCTGATTATTCCACAGGCGTTTTTTTCCACCCTGTCTCTCATCCTCGCCACGCGGGAGAGCGTGCGGTTTTCCAACCTGTTTTTATCTCTGCTCTTTCCCAAAAAGCTTGAGCAGTCCCAGGCCCCCCACCTGCTCAAGCTTTATTTAACAAAATTTGGCGTGCTCGCAGGCCTGATCGCCGTCTCCGCCCTCGTAGACAGCGTTTGTACCTTCCTTTTCGCCGGATTCTTTGTCCAATGATTTTCGTTTTACAGATTCTTAATTGACATCTTTGAATTTTTGGGTCATAATAAAGGTAAGAATCATTTACACTGGGGGGATACTTATGCGCGGAGACCTGCACTGCCACACGACACTTTCCGACGGTTCAGCCGGGATTGGCGAAGTGATCGCCAACGCAAAACTCGTGGGTGTTGACTTTCTCGCGATCACAGACCACGATTCCACAAGCTCCTTTAACCGGGCGCGGGTGATTGGGGAGCGCTACGGCGTGCACATCATAGAAGGGGTGGAACTGTCGGCCTTTGACCAAAAGCGAGGCCGGAGAGTGCACATTCTCTGTTACCGTCCCCTAAAGCCAGATCGGCTGCTCGGAATTTGTACCCGCAATACCGAAAACCGAAAGCGGGCGGGCGCGGAAATGGCAAAAAGGGTGTTGCATAAATTTCCTATTTCCCCTGAGCGCATCACCAAGTATTCCTCCAGCAGCTGTATCTACCGTCAGCACATCATGCATGCTCTGATGGATGCGGGCTACACCACCTCGATTTACGGGGAGCTGTACGACAAGCTGTTCCGTGGAGAAGAGAGCTGCAATGTGACGATGGAATACCCAGATGTATACGAAGTGCTTGCAACGGTTCATTCCGCAGGCGGAGTTGCGGTTATGGCGCATCCGCCGCTCTATGACAGCTTTGAGCTGCTGGACGAGCTCATTGAGCAGAAACTGCTCGACGGAATTGAGGTGTGGCACCCGAAAAACCGAGAAGGGGATTCAGAGAGGCTGTTAAAAACTGCCCTCGAACACGATCTCATCCCCACGGGAGGCACTGACTTTCACGGGATGTACAATTCGGTTCCCGTTCACATTGGGGAGTACTATACTCCCCAGAAATACCTGGACCGTCTGTTTGAACTGCAAAAGGAAATCCAATAATAGGAGGAACGGAAATGTTTGCATACCAGCCCAGCGGCGTCTGTTCGCAAAGAATTGAGTTTGACTTGGATGGGGATACCATTACCTATGTGAAATTTTTCGGGGGTTGCGACGGCAACCTCAAAGGAATCTGTTCTCTGGCAACCGGCCAAAATGTATACAATGTAATTGAAAAACTAAAGGGGATTACCTGCGGCCCAAAAGCGACCTCTTGCCCCGACCAGTTTGCTGCTGCATTGAAGCTCGCTTTGAGCCAGAGAGACAAAAGGGGTGACGAGCGATGTGCGACGACGTCAAGATAAAAAAGGACAGTTCTCCCGAGGAGGAATACCATCAGGAACTGGTGGAAACCGAGTCGATTGTGGCGATGCTATACAACCAAAAACAGAATGGGAACATCGACCGTGCCCGGTCGCTTGGGCGCAAGATGGCCGAGCAGGTGGATGCCGATGACGGTGAGTTCTGTTTTGGTTACGACGCCGATGAAAACGACCAGGTAGTCCTTCAGCGGCGTATGCTGCTCGCCTTTACCGTAAAACGGGGATTTGAGCTTTTCTGTCCCAATATGATTGTAACCAAAACGGCGAATAACCAGTTTTTTGATATCATACACAAAAACTCCCCTCATATTTATGAGGACATCCAGGCAAACGGGGCGTTTTCCTACTACACGCTCTGCATCCGCGACAGCAGGGAATCGGAGAAATGTATTGGAGAGACCTTTGCAACGCTCTCTGGGCACAACGGCGACAAAATCTATTCCGAACTCGGCGAAGCGCTTTATCTTCACTTTCTCGACCTCGTTGCGCAAGAGGTCAACAAGCTGGAATTTGTAAAATAGCAAAGGGTACAAGCCCATAGAACTGCCGCCAAAAGGTCGGTTGTCTCTGTGGGCTTTGTTGTGCTTTAGCAGGAGAAAAGCGAAGGACTTGCGAGGAAAACAGCGGCTGTATGTCTTGCGGGATCAAGCACAGCAAGGAGTAAACTTCTACAATGTCTGCGACCATCAGGAGCGTTAGGCGGTGAGCTCTCAGGCGACTCCCTGCACAACCGGTGTCCCTACGATGAAAAGGAGCTTTCGCAAAGCAAAAGAAGGGGAAGAAAAAGAATGACACAAATACTTTAGCCCAGAGTCTTCCTCATAGGGAATGCAAAATGGGTGGGCAGGTGCCACAGCGTGGCGCTTGAAATATGGAAGGAAAATGACCTACAATCCATCGCCTGCTATCCGCGACCAGTGTAATCGGAAAGGTGAGAAACACGGGAATCTGAAGTAACAGGTATACAAGGGGGATTTGTGAGTGCCACAGAATTGAATTGGGAAAAAGAAAAGTGGGATATGCTGTAAGATAAATAAAGTGACTGCCAAAGAGTACGACCACCCTTTTTAGATAGCCAGGCTCCAGGCCACTACGGCTTGTGCAGCGAAAGCAAGCGTTTTTGGCGCGTGCCCTTTTGAGCTCCTTTATGCCATCCGTTTTATGAGCAATCTTGACTGTCTGTCGGCATCTCAGTTGCACCGAGGAGTTTTCAAAAACTTTAATGTCAGGTAAAACAGGCAGCATATGTGAGGAGAATTGTAGAAAAGTGGAAAGGCGCACACTGCGACAACTGACCTGAAAGACTGTCAATCTGGGGTGTAGGCGGTTTGCAAGCACCGTTTGTAATATGCACCCTGCGGCGCTGTCAGTACCAGAGTGCGAATCCCCATCAACTCAGCAAATGAGTTTGCAGCAGTAAATTCAGTGCATTGGGCCAAGCCTCCTGATCCCTCCTGAGGATTTGTCATGGACAAAGTTTCGGGAAAGCTGATAGTATTTTTTGAAGAACCCTTTTGGGTGGGAGTGTTTGAACGTGTATCGGATGGAAGGCTATCTGTGTGTAAGGTTACATTTGGCGCAGAACCAAAAGACTATGAGATTTATGATTTTGTTCTGAGAAATTACTATCGGTTACAATTTAGTCTGGCTGTAGAAACTGATTGCACTCCGAAACGGATTCAGTGAGAAGTATGGAGACAGGTGCAGAATATCGGGGTAGGTACAAAATCGTAACAGGTTTTGAAACTACAACAGGAGCAGTTGAAAACTGAACGCAAGACGGTGAGACGGGAACGGCGAGAAGCAAAGAAGCAACGACAGTTTGAACTGAAACGGCAGAAAAGGAAAGAAAATCATAGGGGCGGGTAAGGCTGTCCTACTTTTCTTTGATATAGTATATTATAATTTGTATTGAGTGAACAGAGGAGAAATAGTATGTTTGGAAATGTTGTTTATTATGATAAGAAAAAAATTGATGAATATAAGGCTGTGATAAAGGGGGAGAAAAATTTAGAAGTTGCGGAATATGAGGTGTCAAATGATAAAGGTATACAAGTCGATTTGAAAGCATTTGGCGCTGATGCGAAAGCAAGTAAAACATATAAGGCGAAAGTTCAAGATAGTTTATTATATAATTGTGATGAGTTTGAACAACTATTAAGTGGAAGAGATGACTATTTTGACTTTACTCAGTCATCGGGATTTGACCTTACAACTATGAGCAGAGGCGTTATAATTAAATTTGAGGGTTATATTAAAATACCGGAAGAATTTGATTTTACTCAAACAATAGATAAGTTTAAACCTATGCTAGTGGCATCATTGGTTAATGATACTATGGATAAATCGGAACAGGCAGCAATGAAAGTGTTTTTTGAAACATCTGATACAAAAATCCCGGTATTAATTGACTTTGATGAACTGTTAATGTGTTCTAAATTGATATCCAATAATATGCTGGTAAAATATGAAAATATGGAAGAGTATGAGGAATTAGAGGTAACTATTATTGCGAGAATAACATCTGGGAATATGGTAAATGCAGAAAAATCTTTTTATGATCCATTAAAAGATTTTATGACGTTAAATCGAGCGATGAGGAGAAGCATGGAACGTAGAGCGGATGGACTAAATGAGATTTATGCTGATAGAGATTATAGAATGATTGAGATTTTGGCTATATACCAATAATTATGCTGGATTGCTGAATGGCGATTGATATAGATTGTGGTACCTGTATGATACCTGTTTGCTCTGAAACTGTAAACAAGACGTAAAATATGGATATTATGGCTATGAAAATCCTTAAAAAGCAATCAAATATTTAAAATTTAATTATAGTTGTAGGGAGGTGTATTAGTTGATAGATTTTCACGGATGCCATCTGAGCAAGTGCTGGCCCAACTCAATTGCCGCAGCGCTGGTTCATTGCCTCCGCCCACTCGCTTGCTGTTGAGAGCAATCAATCGAAATCACCCCAATAAATCAAAGGTGGCGGTAGACAAAACCCCATTGTTTCGAAACAAGGCCTGTACGCGTTCGTTCCGGCGCATAAAAGGAGTGGCAGCACAACACAAGGCCAGCGGCCTCAAAGGAGAGTGGACTCCTGTTCGAGGCCGCTGGCCTTGTTGTGAGATGGGGGAAGTGGTCAAGCTGTTTTTTAGTCGACCAGGCTGATGCCGTAGGTGATGGAACCAGTGAATACCCCAGGGCGGTTGTTCGACTGAACGACCGGCTTCACTGTGTAGGATTTTGTGCCGTCTTCGGTAAACGAGGCAATCTCTTTTCCGACCGCGGTAATCCCAGCGCCGGCATTGGTTTCAATCACATCGCCGTTTTCCGTGATGATCTGATAGCGCATCGAATCGCGGGGACCGGAGGCCTCCAGGTTTTCAAGTACCATCTGGTCGCGGAAATAATTTGTGCCTGCAACTGTGATCGAGATTTTTTTGCCGTCGAGGTTGGCAGCGTCTTTCACCGAAAGCTCCACCTGCGAACCCTCTTTTTCCATAGAGACGGTTTCGGGAATTGTCACAGTGTAGGTTGGATCTGCCTTGAGTTCAAAACTAAAATTGGTGGCGCCTTTTTCAGCGCTGTTTTGATTGAGCTCCGCTGCGCTCACAGAGGTTATTGTCGCCGCACACATGGCGAGTGCTACAACTGATGCAAGTATTTTCTTCATGTAGAATCCTCCCGTTTGTTTTACACAGATTTATAATCTATCAAGCGCGGACGGCTGGCGTGCAGCCGCTTACCGTGGTTTTATCATACCATCCGATCGTTTTGTCTACGCTATGAAAATGCAAAGATCTGGTAAAATTTAGGTTGGAACATTGGCAGCTACATTAGATCGATTTCTTGATGCGGTCAAGCGCGCCCTTTTCGAGTCGAGAGACCTGCGCTTGGGAGATCCCGATGTCCTCAGCCACTTCGACTTGGGTCTTGCCATTAAAAAAGCGGAGGGAAAGTATTTTTTTCTCCCGCTCATTGAGGTTTTTGATGGCTTCTTTGATGGCGATTTCATCCAGCCAGTTTTTGTCGTCGGATTTATCCCCAATTTGATCCATGACATAGATCGTGTCTCCGCCGTCCGAATAAACGGGCTCGTAGAGCGAGACGGGGTCAACAATCGATTCGAGGGCGAGCACCACATCCTCTCTCCGCACCCCCATCTCCTGCGAAATCTCATCAATGGTCGGTTCTTTGAGGTGGGCGGTCGTGAGTTTTTCTTTTGCCTGCATCGCTTTGTATGCGGTGTCCTTGAGCGAACGGCTGACCCGGACGCTGTTGTTGTCCCGCAGATAGCGCCGGATTTCTCCGATGATCATTGGCACTGCATAGGTGGAAAACCGCACGTTTTGTGAAATATCAAAATTGTCAATCGCCTTGATCAGTCCGATACAGCCGACTTGGAACAAATCATCGAGGTTTTCTCCCCGGTTGGTGAAGCGCTGGATCACGCTGAGCACCAGCTTGAGGTTTCCGCTGATCAGTTTTTCCCGCGCTTGCTCAGGGCGATCATTGTTTTTGATGCGGGTCAAAAGCTCGATTTTTTCTTTTTCCTTGAGGACTTTGAGTGTGGCTGTGTTGATGCCACAAATTTCTACTTTGTTCAGGTACACGTAGTTTCCCCCTTCATCCTTACTCTGAATTGAGTATTGACGAAAAGAGAAAAAGAATTCATGATGGAATTCTTTTCTAAATGAATCCATGGCGCAACTCGGATGATGAAGAGGAGCAGGGAGGAAGCGCTGTGCTGAAAAATCAATTGTCCGCGACTGGCGTTCCGTTGTCAAACATGAAGTGGAACAACTTGTAAGTGAGAAAGTGAACTGTAGATCTATAGGACGAATCGGATGGAAAAGGAAATTGGATTTGGGGCTATATAATTTCTATTTTATTTGTTGCGTGCATTTTGCATGCAATGAAGCGCTGGTCCTATTTTTAGCCTCGATCCATTCATTTCACGGTGAAGTACAGGATAGAGATAGTTGTCAGGACAGCTGCTCAGTTATCCTTAAAGAAAAACAGGCAACAAAAAACCGCCGGACAAAACCGGCGGTCGTTGGGTTTGTTTTAACCGAGGTCCATCATTTTGAGCAGGTTTTGTTTGCTCTGGACGCCGATGAGGCGGTTGACTTCATGGCCGTTTTTAAAGCAGACCAGACAGGGAATTGTCTGCACGCCGTTTTCGATCGCAAGATTTTTATTCGCATCGGTTTCGTCGATGTCCATTTTGACGACGAGAGCTTTCCCGTCGAGATCATCGGCGAGTTCGTCGACAACCGGACCCATCATGCGGCAGGGAGAGCACCATGTCGCCCAGAAGTCCACCAGAACCGGTTTGTCCGAATTCAAAACAACCTCGTCGAACTTGTCAGCATTAATGTGTAAAGCGCTCATAATTCATCTCTCACTTTCTTTATTGATCAGTTATCTTTATATTCTCCGGATGGTCGGTGTTGCGGGCGTACAGTCGGTCCACAAAACCGATATCCAGACAATCAAAAAACATTCTTGTCGCCCGTTCCAAACAGTGAAACGAACTCGGGTCATCCGACCCACAGGTGGATACCAGGCATCCCCGGTGCAGCTTTTGGTTCCGGCCCCCGCCTTGTCCAAACTTCACTCCGAACAGCTGCTGCGTCCGGTCAATGATCGTCTTGAGCGGAGCGGGAAAGCTGAGAAAATAGACCGGTGTCGCTACAATCAGTGTGTCCGCCGCGCGCAGTTGGTCAAACAGTTGCCCAAACCCATCCTTTTCGTTGAAGACGCACACGCCGCTGCTATCGCACTGTCCGCATCCGCGACAGGGGAGATAGTGGTGGTCATAAGCGTAGAGCGTTTCCAGGGTATAGGCATTGTGCAGGCTTGAAACATACTGTTCCACAAACAGGTCGGTGAGTTTTGCGGTGTAGCCCCGTTTGTTTGGAGACCCAAACAAGATCAGGATGTTCTCCGGCTTATTCATGGCAGTCACAGTACTCGCAGGCCGGACCACTTGGCGTGTCGAGATAATAGTGTTTTAAATATTGCTCCTGATGGGTGATACAGCGGGAATTGGCACAGTCCCGGTCAAGGATCTGTCCAGCCATCACCGGGGAGGGATCGTCCGTCCCGAGCATGTGCAGGATGAGGGACATCCGGGCGAATACCCCATGATTGGCCTGTACAAAATAAAGCGCGCGTGGATCGTCGTCCACATCAGTGTCTATTTCGTCCACACGGGGCAGGGGATGCAGGATCTTTAAATCCTCCCGCGCATGGGTGAGTTTGTTGCAGTCAAGTTTGTAGACATCCTTTTGCCTGCGATATTCCTGCAAAGATTCAAACCGCTCCCGCTGGATTCGGGTCATATACAGTACATCAAGAAGAGGAAGCGCTTCCTCCAGACTGCTGATTTCAGTGTAGCTGCCGTTCGCCTGTTCAATCGCTTTTTTTAGATAGTCCGGGATAGTCAGCTCTGGGGTTGAAATCAGTATAAACCGGTTGTTTGGATAACGCAGCATCGTTTTGATCAGCGAGTGCACGGTGCGGCCAAATTTTAAATCGCCGCACAGGCCGATGGTGAGATTGTCGAGCCGTCCTTTTTCACACATCAGCGTCACAAGGTCAGTCAGCGTCTGGGTTGGGTGGAGATGTCCGCCGTCGCCCGCATTGATAATCGGGCAGTCGGCGCACTGTGCGGCCGCTTTGGCAGAGCCCTCGAGCGGATGCCGTATGGCGATAATATCCGCATAGTTGCTCACGACTTTGACCGTGTCCTTGAGGTTTTCTCCTTTGGAGACCGAGGCGGTCTGAGGGTCGTCAAAGCCGACGATTTGACCTCCCAGCCGCAGCATCGCCGTTTGAAAAGACATTTGGGTTCTGGTGGACGGTTCATAGAAAAGTGTTCCCAAAATTCGGCCTGTCATTCTGCCGTGAAAGGCCATCGGATTTTTTTCAATTTCAACCGCCTGTTCAATGATTCCGTTGAGCTCTTCAAGCGAAAAATCATCTAAATCGATTAAATGCTTCATTTTTGCACAACCTTTACCATATACTCTATCTACTTTATTTTATCATATTTTTTCTATTTAACAAGCTGCAATTTATGAATAGAGTGTTTTTTTAGACAAATACCGCGCAAATCTACTTTTGTAATGAATTTGTAAATGTGTATCTATTGTATTTTAGAGTAAAATATAGTATTATAAAAAAGTATATTTTTATTTCTAAAAGGATGGTGTTTGTGAAAGCCAGAACAATAATTCTCTCTGTCGTTTTCATTTTGATTTTGGGTTTGGGTATCATGACCACCAACCAATACCTCAAGGCAAATGAACTGAAAAACACTATGCTCTCCTGTCAAAATTCCCTGAGCATTGCTCTGACAAACCGCAATACTCAGATGAATACACTCACCGAGTTGGTGCAAGAACAGCAGGTTCCCCTCTCGGACAGAGGCTCGATTGACGTTCTACAAACCGCGCAGGCTTCTATTGAGTATTACCAGTCCAAACCAAATGAAAGTTCACCTCATGATGTCTATCAGTCCAATCAAGCGGTCAGCAATAGTTTTGACGCATTGCTCGCTGCAATTCCAGAGGACAGCAGTATATTAAACGACACAGGATATCAGACGGCTGTCAAGGAAATCAGAAATCTCAACAACTTGATTGAGGAAAGTTTTAAAACTTACAACCGAGCAGCGTTTGACTACAACCATGAGATCGATAATTTTCCGATTCTCTTATTTAATCTGTTCACAGGTTATTCTCAAGTCTCATATTATGCGTAATTGCTTGACAGTAATTCTTTTTTAGTGTATAATTAATACTCGTAATTACTTCAATTCTGTTTGACAGACGAATTTAAAATGAAATATTTGGTTTTGATATTTTCATCTCCAGATTCCCTATTGAGTTAGCTTTATGGAAACAGAAACAGCGGATTTTCAGATCTTTTATTATTTGATGAATTTCAAATGAAGGGCTCAAAGAGTGTTTGGCTCGGGAAAAATGAAGTAACGCGCCAGTATGGTTTAGTTGCAAACATGGTAGAATCAAAATCATGCGTGATTTCGCATTCTATATGCCTGATAATTGACAAACACAAAACGTCAGCGTAGTTATAACTGAATAGCTTTGTACCATTTGTTTGTTCTCTCCTTCAGTTCACTCCAACCCTTTGGGAAACGAACAGAAAAGAGTGCAATAAATATGCCGGTGTGGCGGAATTGGCAGACGCACGTGACTCAAAATCACGCGGAGCAATCTGTGCCGGTTCGAGTCCGGCCACCGGCACCATGTGAAGAAACTCTGCTTTTCGAACAGTTTTCTCGAAAAGCAGAGTTTCTTCTGTTTATAAGCTTTGCAATTCCTAGGGGTTTCAGAACTGTATAGAATACGGCGGCAGCCAAAAAACAGAAAAATCAAATCAAAAATCATAATCGAATCCAGTTTTTTAGACACAAGGTTTCTCAAAACCTTGTGTCTTTTCTGCTCCGTAGAGTTCCTCAAATCGTGCTGGGGACTTATACGCCAAAGTCTGATGGGGACGGACTTCATTGTAGAATCGGATGTATGCGTCCACACTCTTTCGGAAATCCGCCTCAGAGGAATACTCCCGCCTATAGGCCTCTTCCTTCTTGAATGTGGCAAAGAATGTTTCCGCCACTGCGTTGTCATAGGGCCGCCCCGAATTGGAGAAGGACTGCGCAACGCCGGATTCTTGGAGCAGATGGTGAAAAGTATCTGAGATGTACTGACCGCCCCGGTCACTGTGGAATGTCAACCCCTGCGGTGAGTCGCGGTCCTGGAACGCAGCCCGGAACGTAGCAGTCACTAGATGGGTACTGCTTTTTCGAGAAACACGGTATCCAACCACGCGACGGGAAAACAAGTCGAGGATGACGCAGAGATACAGGGCATAGTCCTTGATTCTGAAATAGGTGATGTCGCTGACCCAGATCTCATTCTTCCGGGCGGCTTTGAAATTCTTGATTGAGCAGATTCCGTTTCTGGTACTCCTGCCGCTTTTTATAGTTGCGCTTTGCGTTTTCCCGGATGCTGACAAGGTTCAGTTCCTTCATAATCTTACGGACACGCTCTTTACCCACATGGATACCGCTTTCTGCCAGGACGACCCGAATCTTTTCGGCACCGTATCGCTGCTTGCTGTCGTCAAAAATCTGCTGCACTTGTAGCATCAGCTGCCGCTGCTCTTCCAGATACTTTGCGCGATCCGCCTTGCGGAAAATATGGTTGTAGAA
>EQ973344.1:763693-789922 GCA_000158655.1 [Clostridium] methylpentosum DSM 5476 | reverse complement strand
TCGACACATTCAGGGCCTCACACAGTTCGTGGACGCTGTACTGCGCAAACTGCTCATGCAGCCGGGTCAAAATCTCCAGCCGCTTGCGGAGGGGCGCTTCGTCAATCAGATTTGATAGGCGAATAATTTGAAGGAGATGCCCCAGCCGAGCATTCTGCCGCTGGAATGCCGGGTAATCCACAGCAGTACTTTCATCCTCAGTTAAATGAATTTCCTGCATCCATCGATAGAGAGTACTCTTGGCGACTTGGTACTTTTCACTGGCATCTAATATGGATAAGCCCATTTTACAGGATTGTACCACTTGAGTTTTGAATTCTAATGGGTATTGTTTCGGCATATTGGAACCTCCATCGTTTGGTGATTGAGTTCATTATACGCCTTTGCGGTTTGTAGGAAGTGAAATGGCAATATCATTCTAATAATATTTACAATCTACAACAAGTGTAGTATAATTTATTTTGTCAGTACGAGCAGTCAGATCAGATTTCGTTTGGCTCGCAATCAAAAAGCGGGCGGCGTCGTACCTACGGGTACAGATGCATTTTTTTCCGGCAGAAGTGCCATCAGCACCCGTCCACCACGACACGATGACACACGGACACGGCAACACAGTAACTGCCTTTGTAGTCAGTGTGTATGCGTGTCTCGTTGTGGCGTTGTATGGTGATTGGGTGTTGAGTTGAACAGGACAAAACTGTTTGGGAAGTCGGATTTGTGCTGGTGCGAATTAGGATATAAGGCTGCAATTTCTCCTTGTTATTGGCGGACGGGAAGTCCCCTCAGTTTTGGGGGCCAATAATAACAAGGAGGTGAATTCCGTGAAAAAAGCGGACAAGCCGAGTGTTGTCATCAACATTAATGTCTATGGTGACAATAACAAGGTTTCCCTGAATGAGACTCGCTCTTATTCCTCCGCTGTCGCAATCGGCGTGATCATCGTTGCGTTGATTGCGGTAGCCGTACTGGCTGTATCCTGCTGCTGCCCCGAACTACTTCCCGATTTTGTCCGTTGGATAATCGGTAAAGTAGTCAACAGCTAACACCAGCACATTTTGAGAATTGAGGTGTAACGCCTTTTGAAATATACCGATTGTCCACTGTACGGAATTCAATCCAAAAAAATGTTGAAATATGTTCTACATATTAAGAACGGTGATTTATTAAAACAGGACTGCGTCGTTTCAATGATTAGCCCCTATATTGACAAAACGAAAAAACCTCGACTCATTGAACCCCCTCAGGCTGAATTGAAAACTGTGCAAAAACGAATGAAAACATTATTGGGAAAAATCCAAGTGCCCGATAATGTTTTTTCTGGTATTAAGGGAAGATCATATTCTGATAATGCCCGTTTCCATTTGGGTACGAGCAAACGAAATTTATACAAAATTGATCTGACCGCTTTTTTCCCCTCAATCAGTAGAGAAACAGTCTACCGTTTTTTCTTTGAAGATTTGTGCTGCTCTCCTGATGTTGCCGAGATATTGACAAATTTAACTACCATCGATCTTAAAAAGCTCAACCAAAATAGCCTTTTGGAAGTTTATAATTTTTTGGCTAACAAAGGTGTTAAATGCTATAACCATCTGATTTCCGGGGCACCAACAAGCCAAATCCTTTCATACTTGGTTAATCACAAAATGTTTGATGAATTGCAGTCTTTATCAGACAAGAACAATGTAACAATGACCGTCTATGTAGATGATGTGGTATTTTCAAGTGAACATAAAATTTCATCAGGGTTTAGAAAATCCGTACTGTCACTTATCCAAAAATATAATTACCAAGTTTCTCGAAAAAAGGTAAAAGGGTATTCCAAAACATATCCCAAATTAGTAACGGGGGTTATAATCAATAGCGAAGGTAATGCTGCAATCAAAAATGCGCTCAGGAAAAAGATTATGGTTGAATACGAGCACCTTCGCAATAATCCAGCTGACATTAAAAGTCGCCAGCGGTTGCGAGGTTTGGTAACTGCTGCCCGGCAAGTTGATAAATCCGCTTATCCTAATATCCAAAAATTTGCTTTTGATAATCCTGTCAAAAAATAAAGCCGCCTCTTAAAATTATTTGGTGGCGTTATTATTCCATTTTGATTAAAATATATTATTCTTTGAAGATCCCCACTCAAGTCCTATAATTTCACTCCGACGAGCTTTTTTCATAGCAGAGCTAATTGTGCGCTCTCCTCGCTTCCAAACCGAACCCACTACGGGCTTAGGTTCGATTTTCTTCATGCGCACGGGTTCAACAGAGGTCGAAATTTGAAACTCAAAAATGAGACATCCAAATTTCGGCCTCTGTTTCTACGACTGCTTTTCACATTGGGAGATGAGACTATTGTATGATGATCACCCATTTACCACCAATAGCCTTTATGCTCGGGCCCTTTATCTTTCTGATTTTTCTCATGTTCCCGCTTTCCCAAGAGCTCATCCTCTTTTGCGATTGTAGGGTCGTACCAATCTGCTTTTGTACGTGCCCAGGATGCCCATTCAGAGAGATCCTGCTCTGGGTACGCTTTTTCCATTGCGGAGACATAGCTTCTGATTCTGCATGCGATTTCGTAGTCTTCTGCGCAATTGACAAGGGCTAAGGTCCGGTCTACCTCCGCATTATACAGCCTGCGGTGTTCCTCACGCTTTCGCTCCTGCTCCCGGCGCTGACGCTCTGCCTCTTCTCGGTCCAGACGGGCCTGCTTGACCCGCTCCGCCTCTTCATAAATGGCGAGCATCACATCCCTCAAACGCTCTTCCAAAACGTAGGAGCGACAATCCCGGAATGTTCTTGCTCCATTGATGGATATGCCCAAACGGCCATTGTAAACAGCGTCATACTTTCGAATCTGTGGTTTGCTGGCCCAGGAGTGTTTTTTCTTTTCCTCTTCGTATTGCAACAGCTTCATGTTTTCTTCTTTTGTTGGGGTATGCAAAACTTGATCGGTTGACTCAGAGAACACGAGCGTGACGGAGTCCTGGCCCATTGCCAACTTCAGGTCAGCCGTCAATTCCCACCCCAGCGGAGTCATGGCTTTTGCCAGCGCATCGATCAACCGGAACACACGGGGCTGCTGCTTTTCTGAAAAACCTTCCGCAAAGGGAGGCGCAGGTTCTCGATTTCTTCCCCGATTCCAGCCTGCGCCGAATTCCCGCTCCTGCTGACGTTTCCACTTGCTCCACTCGGAGATCTTTTTCCGATGGGCTACAATTTCAGGCCGCATTCTGGCATTTTCTTGGGGCAGCAAGATCTGCGCAGCCACATTCAACACCACTTGTCGTTCTTCTTCCGGCAAAAACTCCAGGGGAACTGCCTTCTCGTTAGCGCGATTTGAAGTCCCAGTTCCGGTCTGCATTCCCATCTTTTTTGATTCTCCACCAGGTGGAAGAGGCGGTTTCTTTACTGGCTTTCCAGCACGCAATTTTGCCCAATATCCTGGGGGCGGGGTTGGGATATTCAGCGACTTGCAGACTTTATGAATGGCAACATCGGAGACTTTGTATCGCTTTGCAACCTCTGTCACAGGCATGTTCCAAACTTCTTGATAAAGCGTCTCCCGATTATACACATTATAGGTCTGCCCGAATCTTTGAACTGTCTCCGGTGGCGCTTGATTGGTTATCTCCTCAGCAGCCGATTGCGATTCCGTTGTCTCTTGCAGAGAGATGGTTTGGACCATTTGCTCACTCTTGGCTGTATCGGGCTTCTGAAAATCATCTTTTTGCAGCGTAACAATTGCATCTCCATCGCCCGGTAAAGGCATCTGCTCCACTTGTTTCCCAAAGTTGATTTTGGTCCAGTAGCCGGAGGGAGGAATGGGGATCTGAGCTGCCTTGATCTGCGTCAGACATTTGGCATATGGGATGCCGTACTTTCTTGCGACTCCTGCTACTGAAAGTTTCCATATTTCTTCATAGAGTTCCTTGCGTGTTAATTCAACTGTAAGGGAAGGCATCGTCTCTCCATCCTCCTTCCTGCCTAAATCAGCTTCCTTTTTCTCTTCAGTCTGAGCCTGTTGCGCTTTTTCCGCGTCAGCGTTTGACGCAATAATTGCCAAGAACTGTTTTATCCCTCCAATTCCTCGTTTTCTTTTAACAGAAAAACCAAGTCGTGTTTCATTTCTTCGAACTGTTCGATTATGGTGTTTAAACTCTTTTCGATATTCTGGACTTGTATCTCATTGATCCTACCGTGATTATAAGCAATCAATCTCTCCGGGATGATGTTATAGCTCCAACTCTCGCTATATCGGTCTTCCTTTTTAATGGCGAAACCAATTGGAAGTACATTATTTCTCATTCCCAAGGTTACCATCATGGGAGATATGCCAAGATAATCTGCGGCAATCTTGGCAGTGATTTTTGGCATCGACCGGATCTCGTCGTCCGTATACTTTCCCATACACTCCACCTCCTCTCTCTGAGAAAGATATACAAGGTCTTATGTTCATTGTTATTATACCATAGAGGAAACCCAAGTGCTGAAAAAATATCTTTTCTGCTGACAACTTAATAGAGCTTTATAAAAATTGCTTGTCCAGAAGCTCCCGAATGGTTTTCAGAACTCGCAGTTCCCCATATGACCATGGCTGAACTTGGCCGCAATTTGTGTTCCTGGTTCAGTTTTTTATTTCACCTTGTAGCTCTCATTTTTAATGGGTATCTTTTTCGTCAACTCTTCCCAGACTGAGTCTGGACGCAATTCGCGTTCGGACTCTTTTCTTTTGTTTGAATGAAGAAGCACGCGTCGGTAGCGGCATCTTTTTTGTAGCATAAACCCACGAAACAGTGAAATTATTATAATTTCGCTGTTTTTTATATTTTTACTTCTGGAATAATATCCGATATAGCATTGGCAGATTTTATTTTTTGTGAATCATTAAAATGTACATAAATATTTTCTGTTGTTATCGTGTTACTATGTCCTAACCATTTGCTGATATCTTCAATACTCATCCTCCTTTCCCGCATTAATGTAGCACAACTATGGCGTAAATCGTGCAATATAATTTTTTTCAAATTATATTTCTCTAGTAAAAGCTGAAAATGCTGTGAAATATAATTGGGTTTCATTAAACGCCCTAATTGTCTACAAAAACATAATCTAAATAATCTTTACAATAGCTATCCCCGCAGAGGGCCATCATAGATTGTTGATATGATTTCAACTGCAATAAAATTTTTGTAATAGCATCTACTAACGGATAGATTCGTAAACTAGAGTCCGTTTTTGCTTTGTCTTCCGTTATTAACTGATAATGTCCATCCACCGACATTTGTACTACAGTGGTGCCAATTTTCAGTTGTTGCCGTTTGAAATTAATTAGACTCCATCTGATTCCAACCAGTTCTGATCTCCTCAAGCCATAAAATGAAATAAAGATAATTGCTATTTCAATAGGGTCTCCATGTATGCATTTAAACAATTCCCTAAAATCTTCTTCATCATAGTATTGGCTCTCGAATCTTTTCACTTTTGGCTTTTCAACTTTATCAGCAGGATTATTCGGGATTAAATCTAAAAGATATGCATTCTGTAATGCTTTTCTAATATTGGCATAATAATGTACTATTGTATTTTTGCTAACAGTTTTTGTTAAAACATTATAAAACTGCTTGATATGAAGTGGTGACAAATCACACAGTGATATATTTAAATTGCGAAAATACGGAACTATTACATTTTTAATTGTTTTAGAATAACTCGAAAATGTCGATAGTCTTAAGTTTGGTCTTTAAAGTTCAAGCCATTCTAGTAAATAATCTGCAAATAGCATGTCCTTATGTAATCCATGACTTATTTCATTGCTAAACGAAGATTTTGGTTGACATTCTTTTGTCAATTCTTCTTTGATTTCACGGATGTATTCAGACAACATTCGTTCCGCACGTTTCTTATTTCCTTTTGCCTGTAACTTAGTCGTCTTTGATTTTTCTCTTTTGGTTCCATCTGGATATTTCGCGATGGTAACCATTTGATAGATACCGCGTTTTAAACGCAAGTGTCCAGTGACATGAACTAAAAGGTTATCTGGCTGTTCTATCTTAATTTTTCTCCTTCCTGAAAACGGATAGCAGCCTTAAAGTATCTCTTTTCTTTGACAAATTTATTATAGCATATTTAGAAGTTTGTTTCAACACTTTAAAGCGATAAATTGCAGTTTAACGTAAAGGATTTTTAGGGACATCATTTCACTCAACTTTAAATCCCATGTATTCAAAAACATAAATTTTGGGGATTCGATATTCAATACCTACTTTAAATGATTTTATTTCACCGCTTTTAAGTTTCTGATAGGTTTTTTTAAGCTACAGTCAAGCATTACGCTCAATTGCTTGGGTGTTACAACATCAGGATATTCAGTGTACATTAGTTTATAAACTGGCATAGTGCTACTCATAATACTCCCTCCTTTTAATAAATGACATAGCAAAACGTCACACTTTCAGGTGACGTTTTGCTATACCATTTTAATGAATAGTATAGCAAAGCTGAATCAAATCGTGCTAAGCACGTCATAAACCCGCCTTATCGCTCACATGACGAATAAGGCAGGTTTTCCCCCTTTCACTAACGGACTACCCCAATACAGTGACGCTGGCCGGGTAGATGGTGCATCCTTCTTGATTATTTCAATAAGGAATTTATTCGATCCAGCTTTATATATCAGCCAAGCTGAGTTTGTCAAAGAACAAATAGATCGAAATAATCAACCTATGAAAACACACCTGATGATGTGCTTTCATCGACTCATTATTCTTATTTTCGAATTTCAAACAACAGAATTTTTGAAATCAAATGCGTCTCCAATTCTCGTTTCATATCCTCGTCAATACTATTAAATGTAGTGTCGTATGAAAGGTAAGTTAAATAAGATTGAAAAAATCAACTACAGCATTAATCGCATTTGCATCTCCAGAAATAGCGGATTTTATTGTGCTATATGTTAAGTTACTTGTCATGATCTGTGCTATCCTCAATATCCAACACACGCCGACAATACTCTCCTTATTCTTCAACTGATTCGTCATGCGAAAGCCTCCTGAAATTATAATTTGTCCTTCATATAATTAAACGCATGACACCTTATTTTGGCAAAGAAAAAGGTTAATTTATACGGCGTTTTACAATATTTTCACAATTGCAATCAAAAAGGAAACAACCATATCAAATGGTTGTTTCAGTCTGTCAAAAAAGATACGTTTCAATACAAAGCAAAAAAGTCAGTAACCTGCATGGTTACTGACTTTTTTTATGGTGGAGACGAGCGGATCGAACTTTTGACCTTACGGATGCGAACCGTACGCTCTCCCAAATGATTCGGTTTTTGGTTCAAACCATCGACAAGAAAACCAATCATTCCACCGTTTATACCTATACATTTTACATCAGCCGCCACATTTTGACAGAATCAGTGGCTGATGTTTTTATAATGGATATTCAAAGTAGAAATGTCAATTTTATAATGAGGAAAATTTCATTTGGAGCGTAGCACCTCTACGGTCGAATTGTAGTGTACCCCAAAATCTATTAGAAGTATGAAATCAAAAATCTGTTATATAAATCATAATTCGAATGGGGGTGTAGCTATTTTGCAAGTCTAATCGTTCGCATCTCAAAAGAAAATATAGACTAACCAAACTACTTCTTCTTGATTTCAACTCTATTAGCTAAGCCTATTCGTTCCAACAAATAAATGATATTGATATGAGTAAAATTTGACATTATAATAAATACAAAATAAAGTATGTAGTATGATCCTTCTAAAAATAAGCGCGGCATTGTTGTGAAGTTATCAAATGATATTGTCAATGCCGTGTGATTAATAATGATCTCAAACCCATTTGTAAGAAATGCAAAAATAAGGCTCAGAGAAACAATCATAAGGCCAATTGAACCAAAAACCTTGGTGTTGTTTAAAAATATTTCCCTCGATTTAGACTGTTTGTTTCTTGCTATGATAAACATATAAAACGCAAGGAGCAAAACTTCAATGCCCAAAGACAATGCCCAATAGTCAGGAAAAAGTATTGCGCTCCATATTGCAAATGTGCCCACGAGTACCAAAGGTACAAGATACCTTATTTTAAATATTTTTAAAAATTCAAAACAATAATAATAAATATAGTAAGTTGATAGCATACAGTTCAACAAAATGAAGCTCATTTCTAAGCATTGAATTGGAGTTTTCTCTGCTAGTTTAAAGACTCCAAATCCAATAGTACCGCAGAGAATAGCCAATAAGAATGCGTGTATAAAAAATTGTGACAATTCAGAATGGAAGGTAGTAAACCTCCGACTAATTTCTTTTTTCTCAGGTGAATTCTCTTCTTTGGGTTTGATATTATTTCGGTAGAATTTTATGTTGTCGGCCATAGTTTCACTAAAGGAAACATGATTTTTACAGTAACGTTTGGCACTATCTGCTAAGTAATCATGGATGAATTCATATTCTGATTGGTGTGCTTCACCTTTGCTGCAACGAATAAAACGATTGTCCTCAAGTAATGAGGTAAAAGTTTGCCTTGTAGAGAATGTCACATATTCAATATCTTCTACACTGTATTTTTGATAGTTAGAAAGCAGATAAAGTATGGCTAGACCCGTTTCGTAATTGTTAAAATTACACAACCATTCATCAAAATAATAGTCAATGAGCAATTCGGGATTTTCAACGAACTGGTTTAGAAATTCCTGGGAAGTAGCTTCTTGATTTTTTTGTTCTAATATCTCGCAAACAAGTTCGTAAGTGACAAGAGGTTTTTTCTTATCTTTTATGTCGTTTATTATAGTCCCTACGATACGTCTCACAGGAGAACTAGCATTTTGGGGCTCTCGAATAATAGCATCAAGGTCGCTTTCATTTATATTAAGATAATTTAAGCAATTCATCTTCATATTTGTCAAATCTCCGGATTCAAAGAATAAAAGGAAAATAGAACTGGCTAAATAATTCCATCGATCTAAAAGAGTCATAATGTATTCTTCACGAATCACAAAGATCACAGCAATATTGTCAATCCCAGACAATCTATCAAAAATATCTCCGTAAAACAAATCGCTATTGCTGACTGATTTTTCAAATTGGTCAAATACTATAACTGTTTTTTTGTTATTTTTACAAGTTGTCAATAGAGATTCTATGAAACAGCTAACTGTACGATCAACATTATAAGGCCCCCTAAAGAATTTAAAGTCAAATTCTTCAGTTTGAATCTGGAGGATACTAAGCAATAATGTTTTTCCACAACCACTTTTTCCTGTTAGGATGATCGCCGGTATTTCTCTTTGATTGTGGTTTTCTATTTTTGAGTTGATTTGTTCGGTCAAACGTTCAAGTTGCTCTGATCTCCCAAAAAGTATATTCTGTTCGATCATTAGAGATAGACAAGTTATATTTCCATCGGTACCATTTTCTTTAATACGATCACAGACCGCATCATCTAAACAATAAATATTATCCTTTACTTTGAACTGTTTCTTCGCAAGAATATCACTAATTTCATATGTTTCTTGCAAATCTTCAGGAGATACGATTCCAGAAAATGTTCTCTCCGTATTTGTCTCTCTCACTACTGTATTGGATTGCTTTTTTAATCTGTCTTTGAAAAATTTAACTAAATATTTAAAGAAGGGCACTAAAAGGAGAGACATGATAGGACTTGTAACAGCTATCCATACGGAATTATTTTTTAGAAAAGCATCAATTTCGGAAAAATGTAATTTTAAAAAGCAGACAATCCAATAACAAAGGATCATAAGAATAAACACCGTTATTGTAAGCTGACTGTACACCCGGTCCAAATACCTTCTTTTTTGGAATCGTTTTAATTTATCCCACATTGTCCTTCAGCTACTTTCTTAAATAGTCTTCCAGTTTGTCTAAAATCTGCAGGGTTTCTTCTAAACCTTCCTCATAAAGAGCGGTTAGTTTTTTCTTATTCTTTTCCGCTCTAGAAACAACCACCGGCTTTTGGGGCCGAATTACGAAAATTTCCCCTTTACGTTCTAATTCCTCAATACGATCCATGCATTTATTGTAAAATGCAGGCATGTCTAACAATCGATTTAGTAGCTTCGGGTATTTATAATAAGCAGTCTGGTATAATTTTGAAAGCATGAAGGATTGAGTGCATTTTCGAAAACCTTGATGTCTCGTTAAAACAACCACAATTTTATTGTAACCCTCTTGCTGAGCCTTTTTTATCGGTACGGGATCGGAGATCCCTCCGTCTAGTAAATTACGACCGTCAATTGTAACCATCGGTGATAAGAGTGGCATACTACTAGAAGCCTGCAATATAGTTATTAACTTTTCATAACTCCTTTCTTGCAGATATACAGCTTGTCCAGTTTCGCAATCTGTCGCAACGGCAACAAATTCTTGTTGACTGTTAATGAATGTTTCCTCATCAAACGGATATGATTCGTTAATTGGCTTATCAAATATATAATCAAAATTAAATATACTGTGTTTACGGACAAAGCAATGTAGTCCATAATAATTGGGATCTTTTGTGTGTTCTAGATTTATACTAGCTGACCGACCTGGTTGTTTGGATATATAGTTTGCAGCTGTTAAAGAACCTGCTGAAACACCTAGCACATATTTAAAATATATATTTTTTTCCATAAAGATATCTAAAACGCCAGCTGTATATACACTTCTTAATGCTCCACCTTCTAAAACTAATGCAGCTTTAACCATTTTAGCACTTCTTTCAAGAATATATTTTAGTTTATTATATCATATTTTGGTAATTTGTCTACCAAATATAGAATATACCAACAAAAAACATAAGGGATATGTGCGCCCGTTTTCAAAAAAACGCCCCAGCAAAGCCGGAGGCGTTTTCGCTTTTTCTTCCCCCTCTCGTACTCTCCTCCAAGGACCCTTACCGGCCAGAAAAAAATACAAACTTTTAGAAAGGACCAGAATTTTCATGGCGATTGGAATCGACCACGGCTACTACGCCATTAAAACAGCTCACTGTTCCTTCCCAGCTGGTATCACGGCATATGTACACGAACCTATACCCTGCAGAACACTCTAGAATACGGCGTAAAATATTATATCTGCGGAACCGGGAGACAGCCGTTGATCCGGGACAAGATGAGCAGCGAAAGCTATTATCTACTGACTTTGGCGGCCATTGCACAGGAAATCAAACAGCGCTCAGAAAAGAAGATTGTTTCGATCACTCTCGCTACGGATTTCTTCTAAACGGATTTGAACAATATTAAAAGCTGTTTTGTATCTACTTGATTTGATCTCTACAGATGGTTAAGTTCCGGTCTGAGAAAGAGAATCCTGTGAAATAACTCTTGCAGGGGGTGCCATTTCAGTCCTATTCGAACTTCTTGATGACGAACTTAATGTTTACTTATTCTTTTTTCATTCCTCTTCGGTATTGGGTTGGGGTAATTCCAAACCTTTTTTTAAATACTTTGTTTAAATAATGGCTGTCATTAAATCCAATTTTTTCTGCAATATCTGTTATGTTTAAATTTGTGCTTACCAGTAGTTCTTTTGCATGGTTCAATTTAAAATCATGCACGATTTCAGAAAAAGTTTTACCGGTATGGTGTTTAATTAATCGCGAAGTATACCCTGAAGAATAATTAAAAACATTTTGAATTTCCGTTAGTGTAACACTTTGATAGTTCTGAGCAATAAAAGATATTATATCTGGTAGGATTCCTATTTTCTCGAGATCTTGTTGTTCAATAAAATGCTGTTCGGAATAGATTCGCGATAAGTACGCGAATAAAATAATTAGATAGGACTGAATAACTTGGTAATAAGCTGGCTTTTTGCCTAAATACTCCGCAATTAAACTGGTAATTGTCTCTTCGATGAGATGATTTTGAGAACAACGAAAATGAACATAGTCTTTAGTTTTATTCATTTGATAGAAGTAGTTTACAAAAAAATTATTTATAATTTTATTACCAGACAGTAACTGCCACATAGACCCTTCAAATAGTGATTTGCTCAGCATAATATTAAAGATATGATCCTCTTCATGTAATGCGTAAATCTGATGCAGTATTGTGGGATTTAATAATAGAATATCCCCTTTACACAATTTAATTGTTTCTCCTTGAAATCGATTAAAACAACTACCACTGTGCACATAAATAATTTCAAAATAATCATGATTGTGCCAAACATACTGTTTTGGTGGTTGGCCTAGAGGCAAACCATAATATAATATTGCGATGTCCTGGTCTTGAGATCGTGCAATACCTTTAAACGGGACAGTATGAAACCCTCTCAATTTCTGCTGCTTCATTATTCCATCACGTATTGCTTCATCATATAAGATATGAACTGCACGTTCACGTTCCTCTTGAATGTATTGGCCTAATTTCACAAAAAACACACCCTTGTTTTGAAAAAAACAGATAAAATAGGTCATTGAATTACCCAATTGAAAGTATTCTAATTGCGTAGCTTAGATTTCTATTTTCAATTACACTATTAGTATAACATTTAGGGAAAGGAATGAAAACCAAAATGAAAAAATTTTTTCTGAAACGGGTTTCCTGTTTCACGCTGGCCGCTGTTTTATCAGTTGGCTTGCTTAGCAGCATCCATCCAGCGGCGGCAGTCAGTGAAACTCAACCAACTTCTTTTGCGGATCAGTTTCAAAAGCCTGAGGCATGGTCAAAGCCATATGCTCGTTGGTGGATTTGTCCAGGTGTTATGACGGAGGAAGAGACACGCCGAGAGATACGGAGTATGGCACAAGCTGGCTTTGGCGGGTTAGAGCTTGTTGGAATGAATTTGACTTCAGTGAAGTTTGGTGGAGATGAATGGAATCAAACCATGAAATGGGCGTTGGATGAAGCCATCAAAAATGACATCAAACTAGATTTTACATTAAGTCAAATGTGGCCATTGTCCGTGCCATCAATCACAGACGTAAACGATACAAGGAATGAACAAGCTTTGTTTTGCAAGGAGGTTGAGTTTTCTGCGACAACGGAGCAAATGACATATCAGGAAAAAGATGGATTGCCGATTCCAGAGGGGAATTTTGACCTAAAAAAAGAGCGTGAACTTATAGCTGTAACAGCATCTCAAAAGCAAGATGATGGTGTTTATGATTCTGAAACTGTCATTGATTTAATGAATGATCCCAGTGCTACCATTAACCAGAATGCAGGTGTAGTGAAATGGACAGCTCCTCATGAAGGGGACTGGAGCGTATTTTATTTATACCGTCAGTCTACAGGAAGCATGGCCAAAGCTGGCGGTACTTATGTAATCGATCATACCAGTAAAGAAGCTACTCAAGCTCTAATTGATTGTTGGGAAAATGGATTCCAAAAAGATCCTGAGTTACAGGCACTGTATGAAAAGAATGGTGGAAGCATTTTTGCTGATTCCCTGGAATTGGGGAATCAAAGGATGCCGGAATCCGCTATGTGGACGGATGATTTTCTGCAAGAGTTTGAAAACCGGCGGGGCTATGATCTAACACCTTACCTCCCAGTCATTTTTATTGACAATTTCTATCAGCACTATGCTCATCGGAATAGTATGGACAGTGAGCCTCGTTTTAATTTTGCTGAAATTGGCTACCAAATCAGAATGGATTTCTTTCAAACCTTAACGGAATTGTACGAGGAGGATCATCTCGCTCCACTTTCGGAATGGGCACATAGTCATAACATGACACTGCGTTATCAGATTTATGGAGGGCCATTTGAAACAACCTCATCTGCATTAGTTCCTGATATCAATGAAACAGAAACTCTGTTTTCGAATGATAGTCGGGATGTTTATCGTTTGCAAAGTGGCGTTGTTCATATGAAAAACAAACAGGTGTATTCATCCGAATCTGCTGCCATCGGTGGACTCGCTTGGAGGCAAACTTGGACAGGCTCCTATACTCAAGGAGTAGATGGGTATCCAGGTGGAAATGCCTCTTCAGGTAGAACCGCATTAGATAAGGGATTATTTACATATTTAAATCGTCAGTTCGTGACAGGCGTTAACAGAGTTGTTCTGCATGGCTTCTCTTATCGTTCTGATAAAACCAACTCCTGGCCTGGAGATTCCGGTATGTCGGACTTGGCTGGATATTCAAATGAATGGGATGATAAGACACCCCTTTGGCAACACGTCAACAGCATGACAGATTATCTCTCCAGAATACAATTTGTGTTACAGCAAGGACAAGGTGACATTGATCTTGCTCTTTACCGATATAATTACTATGATTCTTCCAGTCTGATGGAATCTAGTTTGAACGCTTTAGAGTCGAATGGGTATACTTATGATTTCGTTTCCCCCGCTGTTTTGAATCTGGAAAATGCTGTGGTATCGAAACAGAATGGCCAAGCTGTGCTCGCTGCCAATGGGCCTTCCTATAAAGCCTTAGTGATTGATCAAAGATTGAATGCAGCTAAGAAACTGCAACAAACTTGTGATATGCCTGTAGAAACAGCTCAGAGGATTTTGGAATATGCACAAGCTGGGCTTCCTGTGATTCTTCTTGGCGAAGCACCAACAAGTGTAGGAAGTTATCAGGGCAGCGCAGATCAGTTAAATCAGGCAAATCGACAACTAACAGACATTATGCAGCAGCTTGTCGCGTATGAAAATGTAATATCGATTGATCAACCGAGTCGAGAGAAACTAGTCTCTGTTTTGGAGCAGATGAATGTAGTACCGGATGCGAGCCCGGATCGACCTGCTACAAACCTCTTTTATCATCGCAATGATACTGACGCAGAATACTATTATATTTACAATGACAGTTTGAAGAATAGTTGCACACAGACAGTTACGTTGAAAGGGGAAGGGATTCCGTATCAATTGGACCCCTGGAGTGGTGAAGTCTCTCCAATTGCAAAATATGAGGAAAAGGATGGAGCCATTTGTCTAGAGGTATCGTTGCAGCCAAACGACAACCTATTAATCGCTATTGCGAAAGAGGGGTGGTATAATGCTGTTCCGAAAAGCCACATTGTACATGCTGATGTCCCAGTTTCGTACAACCAAGATGGAAGTTTAGTGGCGAAGACGATGGAAAAAGGAGAGTATCACTTTACAGACAACAATGGAAATACCCTATCGATTCAAGTGGACGCAGCAGAGCCACCGGTCAACCTCAATCAATGGACCATGCAGATTGAATCATGGACTCCAGGCGATACTCCATTGGAAACCCACAAACAGATTTTAGGCCCCTATGAGCTGGAAACCCTTATTCCTTGGAATGAAATAGACGGACTGGAAGATGTTGCAGGCGTTGCCTCGTACAACACTTCTTTTGAACTTCAGAATGGCTGGGAACAGGGACAGGGCGCTTTTCTCTCCTTTACCAGAGTATCTGATACAATGAAATTAGAGGTAAATGGAACTGTCGTGCCAATAAACCAATTATCTAAACAAGCAGATATCGGTCCGTATTTAAAACAAGGAAAAAATGAGCTAACGGTTGAGGTGGCCTCTAGTTTGTCAAATATTAAAACAAACTATACACAGGAATTTGGGGTAATTGGCGATGTGAGCGTCATACCCTATCGTCAGACAGAACTTACGATTGCCCCTGTCGCAGATAAAACAATACTTTCTGCAGTCATAGCTTACGCACAGATTCAGTATGATTCTGAATCATTTCAAATGGTAATTGAACAAGTGCAAAAGAGCTTTACTGCCGCATTAGGCAATGCTCGTTCAGTCTATAACGATTCAAATGCTGAACAGGCTTGCGTAGATGTTGCATGGAAAAGTCTTATGACTGAAATTCACAAGTTGGGATTTATTCGTGGAGATAAGACAGCACTTGGTAAGCTGCTAGAAGTCGCACAAGAATTCAACGATCAGATTGACCTTTATACAGCTGGAACTGCGAATCCGTTTCTTACTGTGTTTGCTGCGGCAAAAGAAACTTATCGTGATGGAAACGCTATGCAAAATGATGTGGAATCGGCAGCTCAATTTCTTCTTGATGCAATGATGGACTTGCGCTTAAAACCAGATAAATCTATCCTTGCAAAATTACTGACCGAGGCGGATTCAATTGATCAATCTGCCTATTCTTCCGAAAGTATTGCGAGCTTTTTGACGGCTTATAGGGCTGCGAAGACTGTTTATCACGATGCCAATGCACAGCAGGATAAAGTGAATGAAGCCGTTGACGCTCTTCAAGAAGCAATCGAAGGACTTAATCCCGTTGACACAGCACAAGGAATGCGTCCATTGGTTGTACGAGGAGACAAATCTACGACTGTAAGCAAAGAAAATGCGAAAACCGGGGAGAGCGGGCCACTCGCTGTAACAGTTGCCCTTCTTATTCTTGCTGGAACCGGTCTTATGTTCAACAGAAAGAAACGCTAAGATTAGGACACCTGTCCTGTACGCCAACATATAAATGCCTGCCCTTCTGTACAAGTAGAAGGCAGGCATTTGTTGCATACAAATATTTTTATCCAATTGTTTTATTTAAATTTTCACCATGCGTGAGCTGAGAACTTGTTGATGTACAAAAGGTTACCGCTCAGGATATGACAGCCGTAATGATCTATATTGAGATTAGAGAAGCGTGTATATGTATTTTTAACGACCAGCTTTTCTATGATCAGTGTCGGTGATTCTTACGGTACTGCGACATGGATATGTTGTATTTTTGCTTGAAAAGTGAGATTGCTCGATTAGGGCTGTAACCTACTTTTTCTACAATACTGCGAATCGGTTCATCTGTATTGACAAGCTGGTCTCGAATCGCAGCCAGTTTAGCCTGCCGTTGCAGGTCGGAAAACTTTTTACCAGTGTGTTTGTATATCACATAGATCATGTTGCGTTTTGAATAGTGAAAATGCTTCGACATGCTCAAAAGGGTAGCATCAGCGCAATGCGCATTGATGTAGTCAATGATTTCTGTTTTGGTTACATCCTGATGTTCATCCATCTCAAAGGCCCGTTGATATTCAGCGGAGAGCTGCGTCAGTAGGCCGAGTAGCAAAATTCGTAAATATTTCTGAGACTGTGCGGAATGTGGGGCGCTGAAATATTCACAAAAAATGCTTTCAATATAGAATTTTATCGATCCGTTTTGATTGCAATCAAAAACGAGGGAGGATGCTTCCATCTCTTTGTCTTGAACGGATTGGACAAAAAACTCGGTGAGTACGCTGTTGTCCGCAAGCATGGCCAGAAAGGTTTGCTGCATCAAGGACGTGCGGATCAAGATATTAAACACGATATCAGATGGATGGGCTGTTTTAATCCGATGAACAGCCTGCAAACTGTAAAGGCAGAGCTCCCCCTGCCTAAATTTTCTTACTTCCCCATCAATTGTAGAGTGACATTCGCCCTGATAGACATAGAACATCTCAAAAAAATCGTGTTTGTGCAGGGGGGAATGCCCCTTCGTGTGGATAAACGAATCAATAACCACGACAATGTCTTGATCGTCCTGAAAATATGTTTCCGAGACAAAGTTTGCGACCACGCCCTGACGAGGCTGATGTGTCGTTTTTAAACGTTCGAATTGCTCTAAAAGCTGTTCTTTTGTCTCCATCTGATAGTTGACTAGTTCAAACACTTTCTGATCAAGGTTATCCAGCGATTCATGATTCGGCATCAAATCCCTCCTGTTCTGTGTTAATTATATAAAAAAAAACAAGATCGTCAATGAAACAATTATTTCCACCAATCTATTGCACTTTTTAATTGTATCTGAAATTGTTTTTGCACTTTCTTTTGTGTTCTTTTTTGTCTGAATAGAGTATCATAAAGGTACAACAAATTTGTTGACAACTACAATCAAGGAGGAAAGAAAGAGATGAGAAAAAAAGTAGGCCGGGCCCTAGCTGGCGTTTTAGCATCGGCTATGCTGACAAGCTGTTTGCTGAACATACAGGCGGGAGCAGTGCAAGAAACAGCAGACCCCGCATGGGGAACTGCAAATTGGGTGTGGGATGCGAATAGTTTGGATGAAAGTGGCCTCGCTTCCCAACCGGACACCTGGATGAATTTTCGGAGGGATTTCACACTAAAATCCTTACCTGACAAAGCAGAGATCAAAATCGCAGTGGATGCCAAGTATTGGCTGTATGTCAATGGTGAAGAGGTGGTTTGGGAAGGCGGGCTTAAACGTGGTCCTAACGCAGAGGACACCTACTATGACGTCGTTGATATAGCGCCCTACCTTCACGAGGGAGAAAACTCGATTGCCATCCAGACCTGGTACTGGGGAAATACCGGCGGCCACCACAACTGTAGTGGCAGCGGAGGGCTCATCGTTTCGACAGATCTAGTAGATGTAACCAATAACACGGTGATTGAAACAGGAGACGGCAGATGGTGGAGCATAAAAAATCCAGCGAGCTTGAGTGATACAAAGGGAACCTCCTGGCTGGTCGCTGAGTACAGCACTGTCTATGATGCGACCAAAGAGGTAGATTGGATCAACCCCAACTATGAGCCCAGCAAAGAAAAAGGCTGGTCAATTGCCCGGAACATCGGAGAGGATGGTGCCGATCCTGGTTACGCAGGAGACGGACCTTGGAATGATCTTGTTGAACGCAACATTCCCCAGTGGAAAGACTATGGCCGAAAATCGCTCGATTTTGAAGCAATTGAGGGCTATCCCTCCGGCGAAGGTCAGAAGTATCAGGCAAAGCTTCCATACAACGCACAGATGGTACCCTACATTGTTTTAGGAGAGGGCACTGAATCGGAGAAGTCAATTGTGATGTACAGCGATACCTTCAATCGTTCCTCCGAACGCATCACATACATCACCAAGGACGGAGCTCAGGAGTTTGAGGGGAAGAACTGGATCAACGGAGACTATCTCTATTTTGAAGTACCTGTAGGCGTTGAACTCAAAGAAGTTGGATTCCGAGAGACTGGCTATGCTGTGGAAGCGGGAGAAAACACCGATTTTTTAGGATATTTCAACAGTGTTGTAGACGAGAGCGATCCCGCTGTTTCTTCCTTCACTGGAGGGCATACCTGGTCTGCAGATGAGGTGAGCACGGACAACAACTTTTATGATGAACTATGGAAAAAAGCGGTTCGCACCCTCTATGTTACGATGCGCGACCAGTATATGGACTGCCCGGACCGCGAGCGTGGACAGTACATCGGCGATGCGATCAACGAGATGGAAGAAGCATTTTATTCACTCGGGACGTCGGTCAATGCACTGAGTGAGAAAGCGATCCGTAATATCTGCGATTGGCAGTTTGAATACGAGAAAAATGGAAGAACCTATTATGGCATGAGCAACGTCCGTCCCGGTATGCTCGGCCAGGAAATAAACATTCAGTCTTTAGGAACTGCGCTGGGAGCATGGAACCTTTATCAGTTCACAGGAGGCGTGGATGTTCCAATCGATTGTTACCAGGAACTTTACAACTATCTTACAAACTATGATATGGTAACAGAGGGCGATTATGCTGGAACTGTAAAACCGAGAACACTCGATGACCTTTATTGGAGTAATCTGGCGGATTGGTGCGACTGGGGAAATAATCAGGATGTCGCAATCGCAACGACAGCTTGGTGGTACATTTCAGCGACTAGCGTACGCAAAATCGCAGATATTCCCGGCGTCAATGCAACGCAAGAGCAAAAGGCCTGGATGGACGAACGAATTGCAAGTGTTGAAAACAGCTTTGGAAAGTTCTGGAACGAGGATTTGAAGGCGTATGCCACACCCTGGAGCACGACAACCTGGGGTTCAGCGAAAGAGCTGGAGGACGGCAGCCATTTAGTGGATGACCGTGTCAACGCATTGGCTGTTGCGTATGGACTGGTTCCGGAAGAACACTATGATGAGATGCGGGATCTGTTTATGGGGACAGACACAGCACCTGCCTATCGAAATGCGAGCATTTACATGGAAAAATACGTGATTCAGGCTCTCTATCTGATGGGATACGACAAGGACGCAATGGAGAGGATTCAGAGCCGCCATATGTCGAGTGTAAACAAACTTGACAGCACAATGCCTGAATTCTTCCCTGGCGATCCTCTGGAAAGAATCGGAACAAAGAACCACGGCTGGTCGGGCGGCTCCATGATCGCCATGTCCCGTTATGCAACTGGAGTGGAGCCGACTGCACCCGGGTATGCAGAATGGCATGTTGTTCCCCAAATCGGTAATTTCACCGACATTGATACGCGCGTTCCTTCTGAAATCGGAAACATTGATGTCAAGCTTCAAAACCAAGATGGGATGGTGACAATGCAGGTCACTTCGCCTGGCAATCATGCGGAATTCTGGGTGCCGTTAGTGGAGGGGCAGTCGGCTGTTCAGACGAGCGGAACTGCATCCTACCAGGGGATTCGGCAGGCATATGGCAAGTCTTACGCTGTCTTCTCCACTTCTGAGGCTGGCACATTTACCTTTACAACCGGAGTATCAGACAAGGATATTCTCAAACAAGTGATTGCCTATGCACAGAGTGAAGCCGTACAGGAAGAATACAGCCATGTTATTGCAGATGTACAGGCCTCCTTTAGTACAGCGCTTAAATATGCGGTTTCGGTAGATGAAGACCAGTACGCAAGACAGAACGAGATCGACGATGCCTGGAAGGCCCTGATGAAAGAAATCCACAAATTAGGGTTTGTTGCCGGGGATAAAACAACCCTTGCTCAGCTCATTGAAATTTCAGCAGAGTATCAAGCGGAGATTGATCTGTATATCCCTGATACGGCAGATGAATTTGTTGCGGCGTTAGATGTAGCACGCAATACCCTTGCTGACGGTAATGCCTTACAGCAGGATGTGGAAAGAGCAGAATCTGATCTTCTTCAGGCTATGATAAACCTGCGCTATAGGGCGGACAAGTCGGTTCTGGAGCAAGTACTCAGCAAAGCGTCCTCCATTGATCTGTCAGCCTATACCACGGAGAGTATCGCAACATTTAACCAAGCTTTCGCAGACGCACAAGCTATCTATGCTGATATAAATGCAGAGCAAGAGGCGGCGGATTGCGCAGCAGCTGCATTGCAGGGTGCGATCGACAACCTGCAGTTTGTCACTGACCAACAAACTCAGAAAGAGCCTAATGTGCAGGGTGACACAAATGTGACCGAAATTAAAGGAAATGCAAAAACTGGAGATTATTCATCGATATCATTTGTTACTGTGCTCCTTAGCCTAGCAGGAGTTGGCTTTGCCCTTAGTAAAAAGAGACGTTAAAAAATCATTCCCCTATTCAAGAAAAAATCGATGAAAAAGGATTCTTGAAAAACAGTCTCGTTAAAAAGGACGGCAGGCATACCGAAAGGTGTTGCATGCCGTCCTTTTTAATAGTGGAATTAGAGTTGATGAAAACTTCATGTAAGAATATAAAAGCATAAACCAAGGCTCTGTAAAGTAAAAATGGAAAAATAGGACCCGAAAGTGCAAAAAATCGCTATGCAACGAGCAGAAGCTCGCGCTTACGTCTTTTGGACAGATGAGGCCCGGCACACTGAGCGGGAGTAAGGGCGTTCAAGGCGGAGTGAGGGCGGACGAAGTTGTAGAAAAAGATGAACAAGGGAATGAGGTTGTTGGCAGAAGAAAAGGACGAAAAGCCCTGTTTGGTCTTGTACCAAGCCTTGAACTGCTTGTTGAAGCACTCGATGAGGTTGTTGATAATGTCGTCTCGGAAACTCTGCACGCGGATGTGCTTTACCCCATGCAGCGTCTTGACAGACATCTGGTAAGCAAAGTAACGGTCACTCATAATGGAGTGAGGCGAGCCTAAATCCTTTACAGTTTCGAGTATGGTGAAAGCCTGCGGGCTGTCCCTATGGCGGTCCAGATGGAAGCCGAGGACAAAACGCGTCTCACTGTCCAGAATGAGCCAGAGGTAGTATTTCACGCCCTGTATTTTAACGACGGTTTCATCGGCGTGCTACTCGTCAGAGTTGAAATTGAGCGCCGGAATGAGCTGTATAGCGATGTTTTGGAAGATGGGGGCGAACTTGGTACACCAGTTGCTAATGGTTGTGTGGGAGATCTGGAGATTCATCACAGTCCGCAGAATCAAGGCGATATTGTGAGATGAGTTCTTGCCCAGGTAGAACATGCTCAAGGCCATGAGAATCACATGGAAGGGGTAGCGCATCCGTTTGAAGTCCGTCTTGCCGAACAGTTTGGACATGGACGGCGCTGAAATAGCCGTAGGCTTCGGTACAAAGACGGAATGCCTACACTTCCTGTCCGTGCAGGTACAGTGGATGTAGTGATCCCTATCGTGATGCACACATACATTGCTTTCCCGCAGACTGGGCATGTCGGATATTCTTTCGTTCGTCCTGAACCAACAGGTCGGCCGCGCTGTTCTTTTGGCGCATCTGGTGCCAAGCACTGATATTTGTGAAAACCATGAGCGTCTTTTCCGTAGCGATTAAAATACCTTTTGTTGTTGCACTTTGGGCAGCAGATTTGATACAATTTTGCCATGGGGACTCGTCTCCTTTCGGGAGGTACTGGGGTTTGTGGTAAAACCATTGTACCATCTGGGCTCACGGGTCCTCAACTTTCATCTAACTTTACAGTCCGATTATCTCTTTAATGAAGAAAAATACTATGGGGAAGACTGGCCGCAGCCCAGTGAGACAGTGTCCACCAACGTAACTTTTAACGCACAGAGCAAAGGTTGCCGTCCCTATTACCTCGACCTGTGGACTGGCGAAATCATTCCTGCCACAGAGTATACGGTCAACGAAGATGGTTCCATCACGATGCCCGTCACCCTCGAAGGCAACGACACTCTCGCCATTGCCATCGCACAGGACAGCTGGTATATCGGTTCTGATCTTTCCAATGTATATGTAACCTCTTCCACCAACAACAGTGCCCAGTATCGTTATGACAGCGAAGGCAATATTGTCCTGCGCTCTACTGAATATCAGGCGTATAGCGCGACGCTGTCCAACAATGAGTCGGTGTCCGCAGCAGTGACCAATCTGTCCGGCGAGACAGTGCTTGACAACTGGAACCTCAAACTCATGAGCTATGAACCCGGTGAGACCAGCACAGATGTCAACATTGTGGAAGTTTTCAACGGATACCTTGGAGAAGCGACTTCCTGGAACACTCTGGAGGTGCTGGAGAATGCAAAGGATGTTTCTGGCATTGGCACCTATACCACAACCATTAACTGGGATTCTAGCAAAGCGGAAGGCGCCTATCTGGATCTTGGAAAAGTTTATGATCTGTATACTCTTTATATAAATGATCAGGAAGTATACGGAGCGGATATTGTCGACACCAGAATTGACATTGGCGATTACCTGGTAGATGGCGAAAACGACATTCGAATTGAAGTTGTCTCCAACCTTTATAATGTCCTGGTGGCGGTAGGCCGTATTACCGACAACACCACCGAAGGCATCCCGACTGAATTTGGTCTGACCACTGGTGTTTCGCTCATCTCCTATGATGAGCAGGTAATTTACACTGCTTATTCCGGAGACAATTCTTCAGAAGACTCTTCAAAAGATTCTTCTGGAACAACACCGAAAACCGGCGTGGAAGATTCGCTGGTATTTGTTGCAGGCTCTGTGCTGCTGTTGACAGGTGCTGGAATCGTATTATTCAGACGCAAAAGAATTCGCTAATTTTTCTGAACCCTTTCTCAAATAGAAAAGTCGGCTTTCCCGCTTCTAAAATGGGGGAAGCCGACTTTTTCGTAACGGTTCGTGACTGTTGCGGTCAAGCATTTTTGTAACACTTGTGGCTAAAAATATTACTTGAATTTGGCATTGCATCGTTTTCTGTTATAATGCAATCCGCGCCTGATAGGGTGTATGGTATCCGTTATAGCTAGCCATTGTGGCTATGGTAGAGCTTTCCCTTGGTAGTGTCAATAGTTTTTCGCAAAAAGGTTTGCAGTCTCTAGTTTGAATGAAGTCAGCCGGAAATGGAGGCATCCTCAAAGGCGGCCTCAAGGTGCTTCATGTTCATGCACTTGTTGTTGCCCCACTGAGTGCCTGCCACATGGCGCAACCGGGCGCAGACCAGCATGAGGGCAGAGTTGCGTCCGGAAAACTGCCCACCACCCGGGTGCGGCGGCGAATCTCCCGGTTCAGCCTCTCAATGACATTGTTGGTGCGTATGCGAGTCCAGTGTTCGCTGGGAAAACCGCAGTAGGTCAAGGTTTCCTCAACACTGTCCTCCACCTTCTTGGCAGCCTCTTTCAGCTTTATGGCACGCAGCTCTTCCGCAACCGCCTGCCTTTTCTCTGGCCGCTTTCTTGCTTTCCTGAGCGTGGATCGCCTTGAGCATCTTAGCTATCAGCTTGACCTTAGAATGAGGTGTGACCGAGAACATATTGCGGTAAAAGTGGACTGTGCACCTCTGGTATTTGGCTTCAGGAAACACTTCTTCCACAGCTTCCAGCATACCAAGGCAATTTGTCATCGACCACCAACTTCACGCCGTCCAGACCGCGGCTTTTGAGCCATTGAAAGAAGCTGACCCAGCTAGCCTTGTCCTCTTTCATGCCCTCAGCGGCGCCCAATACCTCACGGTAGCCATTTCATTCACAGCGATTTCCACCAGAATGGCTACGTTTTCAAACTTTCCGCCCCAGTTGCGGCGCAAATAGATGCCATCCACATATACATATGGATACCGTCCACCCTGTAAGGGACGGTTACGCCAATCCTCAATGTGGACATATGCTTTCTTGTTTAGCTCGCTGATGGTGAACGGGGATATCTTGCTGCCCCACAGAGCTTTTGTGATGTCCTCTATCCGGCGCATAGAACCGCCCGCCAGGTACATTTCGATGAGAGCTTCTTCTACACTGTTCTCTCGGCGACGATACCGCTCGATGATGGCTGTCTCAAAGGAGACACCCTTGAACTTGGGCACCTTGAGGGTGACATCTCTCGATGTAGTAGCAAGATTGCGGTTGTGCCCACTGCGGTAGCCCTGGCGGACCTCACTGCGCTGCCTGGATCAGCTTCTCTGCCTCTGCCTTAAGCAGCCTGTTCAGCGTTTCTTCTACACTTCCCCGTACGAATTCCTTGATCTGCCCCTTGATTACTTCCTCATTTAGCTGTACAATTTTCTCGGACATGGTTTGTTCTCCTTTCAGAATGTTTGTTTTGCAACTTCATTCTACCAGAGTTTGCAAATCATGTCTCTTTTTTATCCTTTTTTCAATTTGCGTAACTTATTGTACCTATTACAATAAATCTGGAGAGGAAAGCCGGGCAACCAGTCCGGCTTTCTTTCCGTCTCGTGCCTAAGCTACAATAAGAGGAGCAAAATTGTACCTTGGGTTTACATGCCCGCAGATAAGACTGTCAGCCATCCTCTTGTTGTAGCGTTCGATTTAAGCAGGTTGAGCCACCCCATGCGGTAGAGTTCGTGTCACACAATAGAATGAATCGGCAGCGAGAAAAAGATGGGTTCCAGTTGCGGATTCTTTGTGTTGGAGGTAGATACATGAACTCTGTTGGCATTGATGTCTCAAAAGGGAAAAGCATGATCGCGGTCGTGCGGCCCTTTGGAGGGGTGGTCATCTCACCCTTTGAGGTGCGTCACATCGACAGCGAACTGAGCGAACTGGCTAAACTGCTGAAAAGCCTGCCTGGTGAAACCCGTGTGGTCATGGAAGCCACAGGAAATTACCATGCGCCGATGGCCTGGCTGCTGAACGACTCCGGCTTTTATGTTTCGGTAGTCAATGCTATGCTGGTGCATGACTACGGAAACCACAGTTTACGACGAGCCAAGACCGACAAGAAGGATGCCATCAAGCTGGCAAATTACGGTCTCGACCACTGGCTTGCTTTGCTGAGATATGTTCCAGAAGAAGATGCTCGCTTGATGCTCAAAAACTGCTACAGGCGGTATCAGCAGTATTCCAAAGTGCAAACCATGCTGAAAAACAACCTAATTTCCTTGCTAGATACAGCCTTCCCGGATGTGAACCGCCTGTTTTCAAGTCCTCCACGTGCTGATGGTAGCGAGAAATGGGTAGATTTCGTGGCATCTTTCTGGCACTGTGAGTGCATTTGCGGGATTTCTAAAAAATCCTTTACCGCCAAGTACCAGAAGTGGTGCAAGAAGCGCGGCTATCATTTTTGTGAAGACAAGGCGCTGGATATTTATACTTCTGCTTGCGGGCACATCGGTGTCATGCCGAAGACCAACACTGCCAAATTTCTGGTGCAGCAGACTGTATCTCAGCTCCGAACCACCTCTGTGGCATTAGCTGCATTGAAGCTGGAAATGCAATCCCTTG
>EQ973344.1:761985-763075 GCA_000158655.1 [Clostridium] methylpentosum DSM 5476 | reverse complement strand
AGCAGGTCTTATCCTTTTCTACCTCTCGCCTAGCGTCTGGGTTTCTTCATACAAAAAAAGGTCGGCATGTGCCGGCCTTTTTTATTGGGAAATCAGTGTTTATCCTTTGCGGCTGCGTTTAAACAGCAGGCAGGCTGCTCCGAGGAGCAGGACAGCGGCTGCACCAGCTGCCGGGAAGGAATCTCCTGTTTTGGGAGTGCTTCCAGCTGTGGTTGCCGTTGGATCTCCCTGAACCAGAGAGGATTCTGTTTGAGCCGCAGCGGGCGTGAGGGCGTCAATTGCCTTTTGCAGCTTGTCAGCTGCCGCGTTAACGGCCTGTTGGTCCGCCTGCTCGTCGTCAAGGACTTTAGTAGCCTCAGTTTGGGCAGCCAGGAAAGAGGCTGCGGTTTCCGCGGTGTAGAGCGAGGTGTCGATGCCGGATGCCTGTGCGAGTACTGCCTCAAGGATGGATTTATCCGCTTTGTATCTCAGATTCAGCATTGCATTCAACAGATTGTCTGCTGTTTCGTTGATTTCCGCCTGCATAGCATCCCCATCTTGGTATACCCCTTGGGCTGCTTCCAATGCTGCGGTGAATTCTGCTTTGCCCGTTTCTACATATCGGTCTAATTCTGCGTTAATTTCTTCTGCTGCTGCGATTAAGCTTGCTAATTCTGTCTTATCCCCTGCAATAAAGCCTAGTTTATGGATTTCGTTCAACAGGGTCTGCCATGCGGAGTCCACTTCTTCCTGAGTTGCTGCTGCATTGTTTGCTACTGCTTTTGCGTTTTCTAGTGCTGCATCAAATGATTTTTGTACGGATTCAATTGCATTGTCATATTCGCCACTTGCTTTCGCTTGTTCCGCGTAATCAATTACTTTGCTTAAGATGGATTTATTGGATTCAGTTACTTGTACTGGCATTTTTGTATAGGTATTTAATACCACATTGCCTACCATGCCGTAATCGGCGGCAGGCATACGGATGTTGTATCTTCCTCCACCGGCGGGTCCCGGGTCACCAGGAAGATACGGGCTATTCGGATTCACACCCGCATATCCAAGATCGATCATCCGGTTTCTCAGGCTGCTGGCCACTTCGACCTTCATA
>EQ973344.1:758148-760846 GCA_000158655.1 [Clostridium] methylpentosum DSM 5476 | reverse complement strand
CACAGTGAAGTAGTTCTTGTTTGTTTTTGTAAATTCCGCACGCGGACGGACACCCAATTCTTGCAGCGCTTCAAGGATGCCTGTCTTATTATAGAAGTATTGGTCGTCATAGCCCCATGTCTCGGGATCCGGGTTGTTCGGGTCGGTGGGCAGATCCTTTGAGCTGCATTCGACCACATTGTTCAGCGCTTTCAGCTTACCCATAACCTCAGCCAGCTCGTCTTCACGGCCATCGTTGCCGGCAGTATATACGGCAGCCTTTTCATGGAGCTTGCTGGTGGCGGCGATTGCCGGGTTGTTGGCCGCTTGAGAAGAGCTCAGGCCTACTGTCTGTCCCCAATTAGAAATGCCCTTGGTATTCGTATAGCGAACCGTCAGACCGTTCACAATGACGATCGGCAACCCTTTCTGGGCCAGCTCAAGTAGCTTTTGAGCGCTTTCCACCCGCAGGTTTTCTTCATAGACAATCACTGCCTGATAGCCCGCATTATCAGGGATCAAGCCCTCGCCCTCACGGTAATCGGCAATGCCTTCCTGTTCCAGAAATTCCAGGTTTTCAGGTGCAAAGTAATTATAAGTATATCCGGCGTCCTGTAAAGACAGGTCCTTCATAAAGTTGGCTTTGCGGTTCCGCATCGTGTCTACGTTTGTGGTGGATTCATTGTGGTCATGGGGAAAATAATAATCTGTCTGCATAATTGCCAGGTCGACCTGCGCTTTTCCCTGCTGAAGGACCGCTTGATCGCGAGCAATTTTAGTCATTAAATCTCCATAGTGCTGGAAGGAAGGCTGGCGGGGGCCCAAGCGATCTGAGAAACTGGTGGTCATAACTTCGCTGCCAGGCCAATAGTTTCTGGTCCATGTTCCGTCATCTTCCGGCTTTGGACCCGAGAGGCTGGAATAGCCATGCCACACCGTATGCTGTACGCCACCGGCAAACTGAGTGTTGATCATTCTCATGTAGCGTTCCATTCCATGCGCATAGTTTTCGCCGGACAGCGCGCCGGTTTCAGAAGAGAGACGGCGACCATAGACATTGGCTGCCCCGGCAAATTTGCGGAAGGTTTCAATCTGCTCGCCGAATTCCAGCGATTCGGTTTCAACGTAATCTACAGCGCGGACCGGCGTAGTCAGTTCGTAGGGCAGGTTGAAAGAAACTTCGGCGCGAAGCTTCATGTTCATTTCATCGTTCAGCCAAGTCTTCAGCGGAGTTAGCACATTTTCAATATACATCTCCGTCATCGTGTCATACAAGTCGGAGCGAATCTTATGCTCCAACACACCGTCGCTATTCAGCATTGCCGTGTGATATTTTGTAAATTCAGCACGACTCGGCTGCATAATGATGTAGGGCAGATAGGGGGTCAGATCGTAACCGCGGCGCTCTTTGAACTCATCCAGGAGAGTATAACCCCAAAATTGGCCTGTCTGCCCATTTGTGGTTGAGATTTCAATGGAGTCCATGTATATTTCGCCTTTTCCATTCGCGCGGATGATCTCCTTTAATTCGTCGTCAAAAAACACATTTTCATAAAACTTGAGGAATTCCTCCATGCCGTAGGGATCAACATAGTTGATGGTGTAGTTTACATCCGCCGAAGGAGTGGGAGATTGACCGGTAGCCTGTAGCCAGAAGCAGAAGATATCCCAGGTTCCATTGTCGGGCGGCGTCCAGTTCAGCGTGAACGCTGCTTCGCCGGTCGGGTCTTTCATTGTCTCATCTGTAACTGGCACCCCATTGAGAGTAACCTGATCGGTCAGCACCTGCATTGCTGTATCGTCGTATACCATAACCTGATCCGGGTGGCTCTGGTCAAAGGCAATCGTGTCAACGGTGTTGCCGCTGTCCACCAGGGTGGCATCCGAAGACGGATCGCGCTTCATGGCAACGACGGCGACTAGATCCTGCCTTTTCGTGAGATCGGGATTTACCCTGTAAGATCTGGGCAGCACCCCGTCAAACGTCTCACCGTTTTCGACAACCTGGATCTTATACCCCAGCGATTTACCGGCTCCGTCGTCATCGGGCATGAGATATTTCCGAGGCAGGTTGGCGTTGCCCCAGTTGGTTCCACTTGTAAGACTGAAGCCCATACCGTACTTTGTGGCTTCTTGGATGACCAGCTCGGTATCATGCTTCCATTCCTCAGATCCCCAGCTATAAAGGTTTGCAGCGGTTGTTCCATCCGGCCAAAGCTCTGGATCAAGATCATCTGGCAATTTTGCGCCGCCGTCTCTGCACACAATTTCTATGTTGCTCATACCCATATCATAGATTTCCTTGACCCCGTCGATAATGGTTTCGTCGGTGTGCAGACCCTCCGCCATCCACCAGCGGGTTGCCGGACGATATTCCATATCCGGTTCATCCAATAACTCGTGCAGCTTTCCCATAAAAGGATCTGATTCGGCCGACGCTGTCATTGCCAGATGAGCAGGCAATGAGGACAGCAGAATCGTCAAAGCTAGGAAAAATGCTAATGGTCTCGTTTTCTTTACCTTGTTCATTTGATTCCTTTCCTCCTTAAAATAACTTCATACTTTTTTGCTGTAACAGCAATCCCCATATTTTTAATTTTCCCTGTTTACTTCCCCCTCTTCCTGTCATTGAAAAAGAACATCTCAAATACCCAATAACATGAAACAACGCATCAGAACTGTTTTACGAGATACCTTTCACCGAATATCTAAAACGTCA
>EQ973344.1:748557-757674 GCA_000158655.1 [Clostridium] methylpentosum DSM 5476 | reverse complement strand
GATAATTACCTTATCAAAGGTCATTAAAATTATATTTTTTCAATAGTAAAAACCAAGGAATTCAAATTAAGGGTTTCCTGGTTTATTTTTGTAAAATTAAGGCTATCATTTTTTTAATCTGTCTATCCGATATTGATGCGGGGATATTCCAAATTTTTTCTGAAAAATCTTGTTCAGATAGCTGGCGTCATTGTATCCTATCATTTCATTGATTTTATCCAGTGTTAAATTGGTTTTTGTCAGGTAATCCGCCGCGTAATCCAATCGTATTTGTTGCAATAATTCCACAAACGTTTTTCCAGTTTGCTGTTTGATCATGCGGGAAAGGTAGTTTTGGGAATATCCAAATTGTTTGGCAATAGATTGTAGTGAAACTCCAGAATAGTTATTGCGGATGTAAGAAAGGATGGAGGAGATATTGTTGTGTTCAATAAGTTTTTGGTTTTCTTTTTGATGATTTTGATGGTATTCCCGCATGAGTTCTATCATCAGGTCGGTCATACGGAAGGTAATGATTTGTTGGTAAAAAATATCCTGTTCAAAATAGGTTAAGATAATTTCATGTACTAAATTTTTTGTGATTTGATTGGGTTGAAACAATAGGTACTGTGGAATGACAGATAGAATGAGAAAAGTGGTAAAAAGCTTTAGAAAGCCTTAAATTTAGAGAAATCCCGGAATTACGGCGTTTGTTTGATGTTAAGTGGAGTGGATTTTTGAGAAATAGAAAAAAGATTGTAATTTTAAAATGGCTGTTTTGGGGTGTTTTTTGGGGTTTTATAAAAAAGTCAAGAATTGCCCAGGCAGCGTTTAAAAACGTTTAAGAACGTGCCGGAGATACGAATAGAAAAAGCCTTTAAGCGTCGAAACCTCGACGTTTAAAGGCTTTTTTCGTTTTCTTAAAAGGTGTTTTACAAGCGTAGTACTGACAACTTAATTGTTTCCAAAAAATATAAATTTAATGGAACCAAGTTCCCATTAAGGAGTTTCAGGGGAAAATAGATATTTTAATAACGATTATTAAATAAATTAGTTCCCATTAAATTAAAAGGTACTGTAACACAATAGGCACCCAAAAAAACAGAGCCAAAGGCTGCAAAAGCAATACCCAAGGCTCTGTTTTTGGTAAAAGTGAGTTGTGGACAACGATAAAACCGAGAATAATTATCATACATCAGGATTGATTATTATTTTTGATGGGTTATCACAGCGTATGATCCTGATTTAGAGCAATGGAAACCTAATCTGAAAATCAGAAAAAGGAAGCAGTCTTGAAGTGCTTTTTGTGCAAAGGAGACATGGAGCAAGGGGAAACTTCCTATGTATGCGCTGTAATCAATGCAGGAAAATATGGTATAGCGGGACGGTATCCGCTCAGTTGGAAACCATTGTGGAGACTATAGCAAACACACTAACAGAAGTGGCAGTGGTTAAACTATCCGGTCAGGGTAGCGTAAAAAGAACAGAATATGTAACACAAAGAAGCACCGGCCTCCCAAATAAGGGAAGCTGGTGCTTTCGTTGTCACTTTAGCAAAATAATAATCCCCTGGTTGTGCCGGGGGAGTGAGAAAGCTTTAAGCTAAAAACCTCCTATGGTAAAATAGAATCGAGATCGCCAAAATTCGGAAAACAACCATAGGAGGAGTCAAAGATGGACAAAATAGTTTAGCACATACGAGGTGGGAATGCAAATATGATTTGGTATATGCACCGAAATATCGCCGACAGGTGATATAAAGGAAGGATAATGAGAGAACTGTGTGAAAGGAGTGGGGATCATAGAGGCAGAATGCTGTTCAGATCATATCCAATAGGATGGCAACCTATTTTGAAGTTATCAAAATAGCACAAAAGGAGGGTAATTCTTTACATTCTATGGGAAAAAGGGGATGAAATCTAGTTTTGCAGCAGCGAGGAAATGCAGATAAAGAGATTTGAATTCTGTCGTCCAAACTCTATTACTGATCGGTCATAGCGTTTCGTATGTTTTTTCTCATAGTAGTCGGCGAGCAACCGAATTGTTTTTTAAACTGCCGGTAGAATTGCTGGGATGATGTTATCCCTACTTTTTCAAATATATCATTAATCGGAAGATTGGTATCGATTATTAATTCTTTAGCCCTTTCCATTCTTATTTCCATAAGACACTGGGTGAAAGGTTTGCTGGTAAAATTTTTAAAAATGCGTCCTAAATATCTGGGTGAGTAACAATATATATCAGAGACGGTTATAATTGAAAGGTTTGGATTTTGATAATTAGCTTTCAGATATTCAAGAATTTTTAGTACAAGATCCTGTCTTTCGGTGGCCTTGCTTTGCATGGTTGCTAGGTAATTGCAGGCGTCATAGCAAAGCTGAGAGATGATTTTTTTTGCAGCAGCAAGACTGGAGGCCTCGGTTACCCGGTCTATGACATTTTGGTAGTCGAATACATTTGTATGTGAGTCAAATGGAGATATATGACTAATAATGCTCAAGGTCAATTGCTGTAAATAGATGGGAATAAGAAAATTTGTCTTTCCCTGAAAACTTTCAAAAATTTGCTCCAAATGGCTGTCAATGCTTTCTTTATTGCCAACATTGATGTCTTCAATCAATTTTGAAATACCGTTTGTAGGAATTTCCACAGGATCCTCCTGCATCTTGTTGGTTACGATACTCTCTGACCCATAGCACACCCACATGAACATGACTTTTTGAATTGCATAATACGAAACATTTATATTCATTAATTGTGATTGCTCCTCGCCAACAATATAAGAGGTGCTGATACCGGAATCCCTTAATATGCTCTGGCACTTCTTTAAGGCATCTGTGATATTTCTTTCCATCGCTTTACAGCAGAGAATAAACAATAGTTTGTTCTTATCGGCAGGCAGCCATAAAATGTCACCTATGGAATCAAGTGAATTTTCGATCACCATTCGACAGTGTTTCAGCGTATCGGAAGAAATACAATCATATTCGTCAATTTTGCAGGCAATTATTGAATATTCACCTGGATACTGCTTTTCAATTTCAGAAACAGTGTAAAGATCTACCTCCCGATCCAAGATATAATCGATCAGTACCATTTCATTTGCCCTGCGCTTTGCAGCCGCTCCTTTGTCAATGGCCTCGCCCAACAGTTCTGCCCCTTTGAGTGAAGAGGTAGAATTTATGGATACCCTCTGAACAAGTTGATCATAGGGAGAAAAAGCCCGTCGTATGATCAGAATACATAGCATGCAGAAACAGCTCAACGCAAAAAAGGTCAGAACAGCAAGGAGAAGCAATGTAGGGGTTACAGCCGCGATAATATCTTTCTTTTGAATGACACCTATCACAAAGATCTCACCTGGACGTGGCTGGTTCGAGCAGCTCATGATATAGGAGGGCTGGTTGAAATCGAATATTTCAAAGGGTTTGTTAAATTCGCACGTAGAAAAGTCTTGATAGAAGTCGAATTGCTCTATAGTCTGTCCTGCAGACTGTTGGAAATAATCCGCAAGAATTGTTCCTTGGGAATTAACAGCATAAATATTACTACCTGTATTTTTGGCTTTCCCATTTTTAATATCCTGATAGGAAATACTTTGGGGCAGAACGAGCCCGGACAATATATCATTTCTTGTCACATGGGCGGACAGCCCGGTAGCGATATAGGATCCGTCTTTGTCAATTTTCATATACATAACTGTATAACGCCGTGACTGGGTGCCGGTTTGTTCCTGGTCAAATTTCGTAGAGATATCAACAGGCAAAAAAACAATATCATTCTCTCCAAATTCTATGTCAAAACGACCTTTTTTCACACCAAAGAGATCTGAGATTTCATCATAATAAAGAGTTTCATCTCTGGATGTAGAATAGATTTCCATATATTGTGATACGGAAACATCTATGCGGTATCGTAAGAACTCTTCTGCTGACTTTGCCTCAGCTGAACCCTTAAGATATTCTTTCAGCGGAGATTCTGTTATCATCCCCAGTGCTTCTTTTTTCATGGAATAAAAAAAACTTTGAAAATGGGAACGAGAAGCGACGGATACGGATTGATTTAATTTGTCGGCCATCATAGTTTCATAATAGCTGTAATAGGCAAGATCTATGATAATGTTTGATACAATGAAGATAAAGAGAAATGTCAGAAGAATGACGATGGATAACTTTTTATTTAATGAGAACTTTTGAATCTTTTTCAGCATAACTACCCCTCATATTACAGTAAACTACAAAAGAAAAATTATTCATATATTTTATCATAAAATATTATAGAATGATAGTGATTTTCAACGAAAAGTACCAAAATGATAGCAATGTTTCCAAATGTGAGGGGTCAATATTTACAAGAAGTGCCTGAATAGACCTAATTGCACTATATAATACTTTACAAAATATTAGTTGCTATACTATGATTTGTACAGCAATATGTCAACATCATCAATCTGTATTATGATATATTGTGTTGTACATTTTGGTTTGTTGATTGTTGTTGGAAAGGAGGTATGGAAACGAAAACTTTGTAACATATGAAAGGAGGTATGAGCATAAGGACTTTATAATAGTGATAAAGCCTAGTAGAGAGAGAAACAAATGAAATGACTTCTAATCTAATTAAAAATATGATGAAATGATCCTACCAATCTGAATCAAAAGTTATTTCACGAATGGAGGAAATGAAATGAAAAGAAAAAAGATAATGCGGATATCGGCACTCCTTGTTTCGATGGTTATGATGATGACAAGTGTTGCTTCAGCCTTTCCAGAGGAACCGATGTCTGTGGCGTCGTACTCGTTCAAAGGTCCCAGCGACCCGGCTGAATGGGGAGATGCTCAATGGATTTGGGGAAATGAGAACCCCGGCACTACAGATAGCACAAACCGAAATGTCGTACAATATTTTCGGCGTGATTTTAAACTGGAAAACCTGCCAGAAGTGGCGGAACTGCAGATTTCTGCGGATACAAAATACTGGATGTATGTCAACGGCAAGGAAGTCGTATGGCAAGGGCAGCTTGTAAGGGGCCCGTCAGGACCATCTCACGAGGGCAACCACAGCGGCAACGGAGACAATTCCAAGGACCAGACCAGCTCTAGAAACGACGGCACTTATTATGAAACCGTAGACATTGCCGAGTACCTTCAAGAAGGCGAAAACTCGATCTGCATCCTGGTGTGGCATTGGAACAACACCAGCACCCACAACAATCCCAGCCGGTATGGGGGACTCCTTGTCTCATCACAGCTTCCCGACGCAGACAACGACAATAACCTTGTCTATACAGGGGACGGACAGTGGAGAACCAGAAGAAGCCCGGCTCACAATATCACCGACACACCCAGAAGTCAGGCTCGTCTGAACCCGACCCCGAACATCACCTACGATGCGCGCCTGGAAATTGATTGGCTAAATCCGGAATACAGCACTTCTGATTCCAATGGCTGGGGAAATGCCGTTTCCTACGGCCCTCCGGGCGGTACAGAAGATTTCTATGGCTGGGGTCCGCTGTATGAGCGTCCTTTTGGACAATTAAAAGATTACGGCCGTAAGGCGCTGACGCCTGTAGATTTAAGCGAGGTTGCTAACCCCCAGAGTAGATGGCGCACTGCTAAAGCGTTTCCCGCAGCAGACTCCGGGGTGAGAAGGCTCGTAACGGTTCTTCCTTATAACTGCCAACTCGTACCTTACATTATACTGGGAGAAGGCACTCCGGAAGGACAGCAAATCGTTATATCGACCGAAACCTTTAGCCCCGGCAACCAAGAGACTGTGTTCAGAACCAAAGCTGGAGCACAAACCCTGGAGGGATTGGCCTGGTGCAACGGCGAAGTGCTCAATTTCGATATCCCCGAGGCAATCACCGATGATATGATTATTGAAGTGGGATATCGTGAGACAGGCTACCCTGTCTCGGCGGGCGAACACGGCAAAGGCGATTTCCTGGGATATTTTAACAGCGTCATCGCTGAGGATGACCCATCAATCAGCGGACAGGACGGGGATTATGCCATTAAAGCTTTCAATGGCGGGCACACATGGGGCAACGAATGGTATGCTACCGAAGGCCCCAGCGCCGAAAACAACTTCTATGACGAGCTCTGGACAAAAGCAGTACGCACCCTTTACGTGACGATGCGGGATACCTATATGGATTGTCCTGACCGTGAACGCGGCCAATATATCGGCGACGCTGTCAACGAGTTTGAGGAAGCTTATTATTCCCTGGGCCCCGAGGCTGACCTGTTGACCAAAAAGGCCTATTACGAGCACGCCTCCTGGCAGTGGGAATTCAGCTGGGCCGGAAATCCGGACCGCACCTACTATGCGATGAGCAACGTGCGTCCGGGAATACTGAATCAAGAGATTTACAGCCAGTCTCTGACCGCCATCTACTCTCTGGTGGATTTCTGGAAATTCGTAGGAGATGAAGAGGTAATTCAGTACACTTGGCCGAAATACTTCAATTACCTGACCAACTGGGATCTGTCAACGGAGGGCGACTATGCCGGGAACCTGCGGCGCTTCCGTCCCCAAGGCGACCCGCCCGGATACAACACCCTGTCTGACTGGTGCGACTGGGGCAACAATCAGGACAAATACGCTTTCTATACCGTTATCTACTATATGGCGATGAAGAGCCTGTATACCCTTGGAAACGACCCGGCCACAGGCGTTACCATGACCTCTGAACAAAGAACTTTCCTGGAGACCAGAATGGAAAGCATTGAAACAAATTTCGAAAAATTCTGGGATGAGGAAGAAAGAGCTTACCGCTCTCTGATGGGCGGCTCCCATGATGGACAGGCCAACTGGAGTCAAGTGAGCAACACCTGCGGAACGGATGTTGACGACCGTGTCAACGCGCTCGCTGTTGTTGCCGGGTTGGTTCCGGAGGAGCGCTACCAGGATATGCGCGATCTGTTCATGGGCGAAGGAGTTCATACAGCTCCTCATGAGAATGCCAGCATTTATCTGGAAAAATATGTACAGGAAGCCCTGTTCCTGATGGGCTACGATGAGGATGCTATGCTCCGCATGGCCAGGCGCCATATGGACGTGGTCAACCGCACCGACGACACCACGCTTCCCGAACACTGGTCCGGCGGCACCAAAAACCACGGTTGGTCGGGCGGCAGCATGATTGCCATGTCCCGCCGCGTCACTGGCGTAGAGCCAACCTCCCACGCTTATGAAACGTGGCATATCGTTCCCCAGATGGGCAACTTTGTCTCGGTTGACACCCGTGTTCCCTCTGCGATTGGCAACATCGATGTGAAGATTCAAAAAGAAAATGGAGTGACCTCGATGTCGGTTGTCTCCCCAGGCAATAGCGCAGAATTCTGGGTACCCCTCGCTGAGGGCCAGTGCGCTGTTCAGACCGCGGGCAATGCGAAGTATCTCGGCGTAAAAGAGGCGTATGGTAACTCTTACGCTGTATTCGCTTCCTCCGAAGCGGGTACCTTTGCCTTCACAACCGCAGATGAGGCGGATAAAGAAATCCTCAAAAAGGTCATCGCCTATGCGCAGAGCGAATCGGTGCAGGAGGAGTTTGACCATGTAATCGAAGCGGTGCAGCTTTCGTTTACCGCAGCTCTTGACAACGCCGTTGCAGTGGATGCAAATCGGGATGCAACGCCTGAAGAGGTGGAATCCGCTTGGAAAACTCTCCTGACAGAAATCCACAAGCTCGGATTTGTCGCAGGTGATAAAGAGACACTGAAACAGCTTATTGAAATCGCAGCTGATTATGAGAAAGTTCTCGACTGGTATACCCCTAATACCGTTGAGCCGTTCACCGCAGCGTTGGCCGCAGCGCGGGCAACCGTTGCAGACGGAAACGCGTTGCAGGGAGATGTGGAAGCTGCGGAAGCGGCTCTGCTCGACGCTATGTTAAACCTGCGCTACAAAGCGGACAAAAGTGTGCTCGAATCGGTGCTCGCCAAAGCCTTTGGAATTGACACCGCAGCATACACAGCTGAGAGCGTTGCAGCCTTTAACGCAGCGAACGACAAGGCAAAAGCCATCAACAACGATGCCAATGCAACCCAGGCTGAAGTCAAAGAAGCAATTGACACCCTGAATGCTGCGATCGATGCCCTGGTGGAAATCAATGCTGTTCCGGCAGGAACTTCAGTCAATGGAGACACTGCTTTGACAACTGGTAGAAGCAATGCAAAGACAGGTGATACCGTGCCGTTTGCCGCTGCGGTGACGATGCTTGCCCTGACAGGATTTGCGGTTATCATTAGTAAAAAGAAAAAATAGATTCATCCCCTGATTTATTTTAAAGTTTTTACAAAGAAGCTCGGTTACAGCCGAGCTTCTTTTTGTATAGAAAAACCACTGGTTAGACCAGTGGTTGCAAAAAGTTTTAGAGGTGAGCATGAAATAAAAATTCCCTTAGCTATAATAAAAATGCGGTCAGGCAACTGCAAGGAATGGTAAAAGGAGGACGCTCGAAATGAATGACAGGAAGAACATAACGCAGATCCTGCCCCTTAGGGTATATGAGCTGGAATGGCAAATGTCACTTAGTGTTTGCACCAAAGTACCGGAGAAAAGTTTTTTACGGGGAAAAGCGGCGGGAGATAGGGGAAATATTAAGGACGTTGTGCAACTGGAAGAAAATCAAGATAATAGAAGCAGAGGTATGCTCAGATCAAGTGCATATGCTGGCAGAAAACCCGCCCAAAGCAGCAGTATCAAGGTTCATGGAATAACTGAAGGACAAGAGCAGTCTGGTGATCTAGAAAAAGGATCTGAAACTAAAATATTGGGAACCGAGAGTTTTGGTGCAGAGGGTACTCTGTCGGCACAGGGGGAAAGAATGCAGAGAAGATACAGAGGTAGATCAAGCGTCAGATGGAAGAGGACAAGAACGGAAAGCATCTGACAATGGGGAATTTCTAGCCCCGTTTACGAGTAGCAAGTAAGCTCTCGCAATTAATAGACTATACCAACGCGACGTGGTGAGTGTTGCTAGTATCAAAGGGCTTTGCCCATCTAGGAAGAACCCCCGGCTTTGTGAAATGCATCCCAAAAGTTGGACGCTTTAGGAGGTGCATATTTTTATGGACAAAAAAGGTGTAAAGCGGAAAAAGTATAGTGCAGAATTCAAAACAGGTGTTATAA
>EQ973344.1:721405-748181 GCA_000158655.1 [Clostridium] methylpentosum DSM 5476 | reverse complement strand
AAATTATCAGGAGTTGCAAGGAGTACATATTACTATTATCGGAATCAGAAAGATAATGATAAAAGCAGAAATATCTAAGATATTTCACAACAATAAAAACAGCTATGGATATCGAAGAATTACTCAGGTGCTAAAAGAAAAAGATTATACAATCAACCATAAAACAGTATGAAAGCTTATGAATAGCCTTGGCTTGAAAGGCAAACAGCGTAAGAATGATAACTATCATTCTTACAAAGGCGAAGTCGGTAAAATTGCAGATAATCTTTTAAAAAGAGATTTCAATGCAGAAAACCCTTTCGAAAAATTGACAACAGATGTTACGCAGTTTAAAGTTTGCAACGAGAAAGTTTATCTATCACCTGTTATGGATTTATACAACAGAGAAATTGTTTCTTATTCAATTTCATTAAGTCCTAATTTACAGCAAATCAGAGATATGCTCGACGGTTTATTTGAAAAGCTGCCTGCCCAAGCAGCTCCGATATTTCACTCAGACCAAGGCTGGCAGTATCAACACGCAGAATATCAGCGACTACAACATCAGACAAAGTATGTCACGAAAAGGCAATTGTATGGATAATGGTACAATGGAAAACTTTTTTGGAAGATTTAAAGTCGAAATGTTTTACGGCGAACATTTTCAGACAGTTGATGAATTTATCAACTGTCTGAAAGAGTACATTTATTACTACAACAATGAAAGAATTGTTTCTAAACTGAAAATGAGCCCGGTACAATACCGAACTCATTCTCTTGCAAGTTAATATTTATTTTTGTCTAAATTTTGGGGTTCACTTCATTAACTGGAGGTTGTTTATTTCAAGAGTGTTTCTTTTTATACAGAGGCGAAATGTGAATTCAAGCCTTGTTTTTCTTGCGGGATACCAACAAAGTTGCACCTAGAATGGTGATGAGTGTGAGTACGCCTGCGAATGGAACAGCATCCCCTGTCTTTGCGTTGCCAGTGGAGCCGGTAGAATTCTCTGTGTCGCCAGCGATCTCCACCTCACTTGTTGTTCCGTCTTCGGTTCCTGTGTTTGGCCCCTCTTCATCTGGAGTAACTGCAATGAGTGCTGCGATTGCATCCTTGATTTTCTGTGTCGCTGCGTCAACTTCTTGCTGGGTCGCATCCGGGTCAGACAAGACTGCCTCACCAGCTCGTTTCGCTGCGAAGACAGCTGCATAGCTCGCTTCGCTGTATGAGGATGCCTCCAAAGCTTCTGCTGCTGCGATTGCATCTTTTAAAGCATCTTTGGTTGCAATGAGCTTTAGATTCCTCATCGCTTCAAGCAGGATGTCTGCTGCGCGGTCCACCTCATCTTGAAGTTCACTTTCGTTGTCGAGCACTGCATAGGCAGCATCCATTGCCTCTGCAAATGGCGCCCAGGTTTTTGAGGTGAAGTCGCTTTCCTCGTAGCCTTCGCCGATCGCCACCAAATCTCTGAGGAAATTCATATCCGCAGCTTTGAAGTCCAGTTTCTGAAGCTCGCTGAGCAAATCTGCAATTGCTTCGAGAATTTGAGTCCTGGTCGCCATTGTATCTTCATAGACCGATTGCGCATTTGAAAGTACAGATTTTAGTGTCTCTTTGACAGCCGGAAGAATAAATTCATACTCTGGTTTTTCCATTTCTGCTTCCGCTGCTGCGATGAGTTTCCCCAGAGCCTCTTTATACCGGTCTTCGCCCAAGAGTAAAGCGGTTGAATAGGGAACAACCACTGCCTGAGACGGACCGTATCCAAGGTAATCCACGCGGTAGCCAGGCCAGCTCACCCACTTGCCTTCTGCGGTCACATTCAATGCGCCGATTGCAATGGCAGCGTTGTTCAGATTCGAACTATATTCCAGTTCTATGGTATTTTCCCCAACCTTGAGGAAATCAGAGATGTCTATTTTTGCATCGTTCATATTGAGATCCGCTGCCTGCTGCCCGTTGATGAAGACTGTCATGGACATTACCATCTCACCAAAGTCGATGTAGGCGCCGTCTGCAAGGCCATCCCAGTGGAAGGTTGCAGAATAGTAGCCTTTCCCCGAAACTTCTTTTCCGACTTCTGGAATCTTGTCCCAAGTCGTCAAGGAATCGAGCTGCACATCAATCTCCGTTTTGACTGTATCAAAGGTATGCTCTTTCGTGGTGACGCCGCCCAGCGTTTCGGTGCGGAAGATTTCCTCTCCCTTGCTCCATTTTTCTACGATCAGGTCCCATCCAGTGATGTCGTAAGAGGCAGGAACTTCAGTGCTGAAATGCATAGTTCTGCCATCACTGGTGGTCGCATAGTAACTGCCGCTCTCTGTTGTGCGGGCAAGAATCCCGTCGGCGGTGACAACCGCTTTCTCTGCATTGGTGTTTGTGATGTGGAGTTTCTCTGCATCTGTTTTTTTAAATGCATACAGGGCGATATCTCCGTAATTCAAATCAATTGTAAAAATTGTCTTGTCATTCTCCCAGCGATACTCTGCGACTTCAGTCACTTCGCCAGACCATGCGTCAATAAAATATGGGATAAACCTGCCATCCATTGTAATTTCAGTCTTAATGTTCTCGCCGTGATCCTCTTCACAGAACTCGCCATTGCAGTAGTTGTAAGCATACAGGTATTCGTTGCCGTCCTCATCCTGTCGGACTTGTGTTAAAAGCTGGTGATTTTCCTGCATGCCTGCATAGGGGGTAACCTCCAGACTCTGCAGTGCTTCCACAATATCGTCATCCGAAGCAGCTGCTGCAACACAATCAAGCGTTTTCAGCTCGGAAATGACCTCTGCCAAAGCTTGGTCGCTGCCGTCGTTATAAGGCGTCTGCACCGCTGCACCGTCCACGATTACAACTTTAAGACCTTGTTTTGCGTACTCCAAAATCTTTTGTGCGCCGTCCAGGGTCAGCCAATTCTGCCAGAGAACCAGCGCTTTGTAGCCCGCCATTTCCAGGGTTCCGCTCTCTGCGTCATAGTATACACCCTCCGCATCGAGGAAGTCGGGGCTGAAATAGTCATAGGTATAGCCATTATCCTGCAGTTCAGTCGTTTGGATGTATCCAGGCATAAAATCATGGCGGAGGAGCCAGTTGTTCTCATCGTTTTTGGCAAATTGCGAGGGAGCCAAAATCGGCATGCCATATTTCATGTAAACCATTCCGACATCGCTTCTGGATTTTCCTTCGCGGAGCAGCTGCTGCGCCCTGCCCAGATGGTCGTTGAACTCGTCGTATTCACTGTAGGAAGGATACCGCAGGCTCAACACGTTAAAGCTCGCATTGCTGCGGAAGCCAGGCCAATCCACTTGGACAGATTCCGGCGCCCACTGAGAGGTCCAAATATGCCAGTTGATGCGGCTAAAACCCGCTGCATACAAGGTATACGCTTCCTGCAAATGCATCTGATAATCATACGCATAGCTGGTACCGCCAAGTGCGCTGGTCTCACTCGAGAGAACCTTATTTTGCAGCTTTGCACCGCCGGACCAGGTGCGGTACATCTCGATCTGGTTTTCCTGATTGAGTGTTTCTGCTTCCGGATAATCCACCGACTGAATCGGCTCAGAGTTTTCCAGATACTTGCCGTAGGAAATCTGCGCGCGCAGTGTGATCCCATAGCTGTGGAGCCATTCCCGGAATGGTTCCATCAGGTTTTCCATGTACAATTCTGTTTGGACGTCATTGAGGTCGTTTAAAATTCGCTGTCCAAGCTCAGCATCCTCTAGGTTATACGTGCCGTAGACATCTGCCTGTGGGGAAACCCGTTTTGGAGCGGGAAGTCCGATTGCCAGGAACAAGTAGGGGCGGATGTCATAGCCCTTTCTCGCTTCAAACTCCTCTGCAAAATCCTCGGTCCAGTTGACAAATCCAGTTCCGGCCGTATACTCTAGAGAATCCATAAACAGCTGTACATCGCCTTCCCGAATCTTTGCATTCAGCTCTGGGTCACACAAGACATGCTCTTCCCAATATGCTTTAAGCGCTTCAAATCCCCGGGAATCAAAATAGTTGATGCAATAGGATTTTTCGACTGCCGGTTCTGAGCTCTGCGCTGTTCCCACCTGCCAATAGTAGACGACGTAATAGTCCCCGTCAGTGGGAGCAGTCCAGTCCAAAAAAAACTCCCCTTTAGCATTTTTGGAAACGAAATCAGATAAGTCGACGATCGAATCCTTGTCAATCACAATCGGATTGGTCTCGGTTCCAACACGCCGGTAGGCGTATGCGCCGATGAATTCATTTTTTTCGCGCAAGGTCACTTTGTTGGTTCCGCCAAAGCTGTTCGTCGTAATGCTTTCGGTTGGCACTTTGCCTGATCTCGACTGGCCGGCAGTTACGGTTTCAGTTGCCTGGAAAACAGCCTGATTGGCTGCCTGACTGTCAGGGTCTAAGCCCGGAACATTGGCTGTGGACCAGTTGGTCCCGGAAGTGAGTCCCACTGTCATACCCAAATCCAGTGCTTTGTTGAGTACCAGATGAAAGTCGTGATCCCACTGTTCCGAACCATAGCCATAGACAGACGCGTCCAATCCGCTGACATTGAGTTGGCACAGTTCAATGCCGCGGAATCCCGCATCGTACAGACCCTGTATCTCTTCTTCGAGTGTTTCATCCGTGTGTGCGCCTTCCGCCATCCACCAACGCGCCTCGGTTCGGTACTCAATCCCTGGACTACTGTACTTGTCGCTCAGTTCTGCTGCAAATCCACGACTGTGTGACGTGTCAGCCGCATCTGGTGCAGCTGACACAGACAGACTGCCTGCAAAAAGATTTGCAGACAATGTCAGTGCCAGCAACAAAGCGCCAATTCTTGTTTTTTTTCTCATGTTGTTGCCCCCATTTTTAAATTTTCTTTTCATCGGTGCGCCACCGAATAAGAATATCTTTATTATAAAGCTGAGAGCAATTACTGTCGCAGGATTGATTTGTTGTTTTTTTGTATTTATTTGACTTTTCGATTCTTTGTTTGACTTTTTTTATGCAATATGATAAGATACTAAAAATGAAACAAGTAAGCTTTTGTGGATCAGAGGGGATGTTACATGAATTCCATTGATTTTTATATAAAGCAAATGCGTGAATTAGAAAACATCCATGCCCGTTCTTCTGGTTTGCAACAAATGCGCCAGAAACAGCTGGAAGAAGTGCAGAAAAACGGATATTTTGTGATGAAAAGTCCTCCCCAAAACGATGCGAAAAATCTGCATATTTCATTGCATCCACGACCTGAGAATGTAAATCCCAAAATGCTTTTGCACAAACACACATTCTATGAACTGATGTATGTGTACCGCGGCAGCTGCGTGAATCATTTTAATGAGAATACCATTACTATACAAGAAGGAGAGATGCTGCTCCTCAATCCAAATACAGCGCATTGCCCAGAAACGCTGACGGATCAGGACTGTGTTTTTAACATCATGTTTCGCCAGAATTTTTTTCAATACTCCCTGGATCTTCTTTTAAAGGACAACACCCTGTTTTCCTCTTTTTTCATGGAATGTATGTTCCAATCAAGCATCGCCCGGGATTATCTCTTCTTTTTACCCGGCAAAGCATCCGCTGATACAATAGAACGTTTAATTGTTGAATGTTTTGAAAAACAGAGCTGCTATGAAACGATCACGCAATCTCTTCTTGTCGAACTATTTGCCTATCTCGCCCGCAATTCAGACAACTCATTTTCCTACCCCAAAAACAATCATGAGCGGTTGATCCTGAAAATAATCACCTACATTCAGGAGTCGCCTGCAGAAATCACCCTACAAAAAGTTTCGGAACAATTTCAGTATTCCACGGCCTACCTATCGCGCATGATCAAACAATACACCGGAAAAAACTTCTCGGAAATCGTTCGGGACTGCCGGCTGACCAAAGCTAAATATTATTTAGAAAGCTCCAGTCTTTCGATCTTGGACATCGCGTTAATTCTTGGCTATAATGATGTCAGCCACTTTTATAAAGTATTTAAACAAGAGATTGGCTGTACCCCAACAGAATACCGTAAACATTACAGCCATTAAGTAACCCACCAGCGCAGCTGGTGGTCCTACAAATGCGGACAAAGCCCTGTGTTACTCCCTACGCCTAAAGGAGTTGTGGTACGATCTGACTCTTGCGAAAGATTATTTCTTCTTACCCGTAAACGGGTCTACGTATTCTTTAAGTATTCTATGGAGAAGATAGGGTAGAAATAGAAAAAATATTACGAGAACTATGTAACTAGAAACAGGTAAAATTGTAGCAGCAGAAGTATGTCCCAATTATATTCATATGCTGGTGGAGATACCGCCCAAAATGAGTGTATCCAGTTTCGAAGGTTTTCTCAAGGGGAAAAGTAGTCTGATAATCCTTGAGAGACACACGAAATTGAAGTACAAATATGGCAATCAGCAGTTTTGGTACCGAGGGCACTATGTTGATACAACAGGTAAAAATATGAAAAAATTGTAGAGTAGATTTAAAACCAACTAAAAGAAGATCAGGTTGCAGATCAAATAATATCTTTTTATGGTACTTTGGTGCAAACGCGATATGATATTTGCAGTTCCATGTGGATATCCCCTAAAGGACAGGCTCTGTGCTAAACTATTCACGTCATTTGGCTTTATGTCTAATCTTCTCCTTTTGATATTTGGTACAGTTGGCTGAAGGCATCTTTATTGTATCAAAAGGAGTTTCTATTTCATATGCAACACTAAACCTTTTTAGCAACTCCTCGGCATAGCCGGGGGTTTTCTATTACAGCAAAAATGAACGGAGTCACTTTGAACGACTCCGTTGCTATTGCTACTTTTCGGGCTATTTAGTTTTCTGACTTTGGCATCTACAGAAAACGGGAATTTTAGTTTTAGCACTGAACTCTCCTGTAATGCTGGATAAAACCGACCTGCATCTTATGTGAAGCTAAATACACAGTTATCTTTAATGCCATCAAAAAATCTATATTTCAATATTAATTTCGGTTGCTTCTGCATCGCTGATATCCTTTTGCACATACAGAATTGTTTTTAAACCAACAGCTTTTGATATTTTAATACGATTTTGACTGGCCAGAATTTCATATTTTTCCAGTTGCCTTGTACTTGCGCGAATGGTAATCGATTGCAAAACGCCATGCTTTTTAATACTTTCCGTTAATTGTTCACGTTTTAAAGGGGATATGGGATAGAACGGTGTAATGCCATTTGGATACAAATTCTTTGGAAATGAAACAAGCAAATCCATATCAATTTCGCCATGATTTTCTTTTTCTGTATTTTCGAACAAAGAATTATATCCTGATTCAACATGGTAAATTGATGAATTTAACCCTTCAAATTTTTTGGCAAAGTTGACGTTCATCTGTTTAATTCACCTCCTTTTGTAAGTACTCTTGAGTAAATTTTTTGTACTGCATACCTGTCTTGCACCCTGATATGTTGACGACAGGTTTATGCTGACTGGTTGATCGCCGTTGAAAAGACCAAATCACCAAACTGTTCTATCATCGCTTTTTTGATTTCGCGATATTCAATTACATTTTCTTGTACTATTGTAAGCAAGAACCCAGCAATTTTTAACGAGTGATTTTCGACTCGTCTGACATTCTGAATGGTATTTAATATCTGCACTATACCATCTACGGCAAATTCTTCTGTTTGTATAGAGATGATTACTTCATCACTCACGACTAAAGCATTTACTAGCAAAATTCCTAATGTCGGACCACAATCAATGATGATGTAGTCGTGTTCAGCCCGAAAGTAGGAAAGGATAATTTTAAGTGCTTGATTTCTATACACACTGTTTATCAAGGACATCTCTGCACCAGCTGTCTTCAGCAAATCCGGGTAACTAGCTAAAAACTGAATGTAAAACTTTTCCCTATAATTCATCTCATTCTTACTCTCCTAGATATTTCTTTGCCAAAGAAAAGAGTAAGGCTATTTTATTTGTGTTTATTCTGGTACTGTCCTTTATGGCCCCTCAATGTCCCTTTTTTTCATAAAATTCTAAACTCTTTGTCAAAGTCAAATAGTGCTCAAAAACAAAGAAAAAGAAGACACAAACTCAGCAACAATGCGGGTTTATGCCTTCTTTGTAGGCTATTGTACGCTAACATATACCTTGGATTTTTGCACCGCATATGCGACTCAAAATCCACCGGTGGCGACACCGTGCCAGTTCGAGTCCGGTCACTGGCACTATAAAATAGTGAAATTGTTATAATATCACTGTTTTTTATATTTTTACTTCTGGAATAATATCCGATATAGCATTGGCAGATTTTGTTTTTTGTGAATTATATATAATTTCCATGTCAATAGGTGTTTCCAAAACAATCTCAAACAACTTTTTGTTATAGCCTGCCGTACAATGACACCATGTTAATGAATGGGTATTCTTTGCCTTTTCTAACATTGGACATTCACATGAAAACATCTTTGTATATAACTGATTATCTTTTATGTACCAGCCAGTCCGATTTTCATTTAGGGCATTAACAAAGCTATGTAATCTTTGTTAAAGGACATTCCAGTTGAACATTGGCACCAAAATCACCTACTCCAGTATATCATGGTCGAACACATCATAAGAGCAGACAAAATCAAATCTGTAATCATAATATTAATCGATTTCGAAATATAATCTTACTTCTGCCACAATTTCTTCCATCTTTCTATGGCTTGTGCATCTCGATATCCCTCTTTAGCGCCTCCCGGTTTTTCGTCAGCGTATCCACGCCTCAGGTGTCATCTGGCGCTATAATAAGGGCTTTCCCCTGAGCTTCATATTCCTTTGCCAGAGCCACCCCCGCGATTATAGTCTAACTTTTCGGGGTCACTTCAGATCCGTCCAAGTTTTTCTCTATCTTTTTTCAAAGGCGCCTTTGGGGCAAAATCGCATACATTTGCCGCAGACAATGCACTTTTCTTCATCGATCTCCGGCAAGGAATAAATATCTTGCTGTGTAATGGCCCCTTTGGGACAAACCGCTATGGAAGGGCACTTATGATTTTGCGGGCATTTTTGTGGATTTACTGTGATTTTCATTTCGTTTTATCTCCTTCGTCTTGACAATATTCTTTTTTTATGGCCTCGATTAAAGCAATCACTCGTTCATCTTGAATCCAGTAAAATACGTTCATTCCCTGTTTCTCAGAAGAAAGGATGCCAGCCGTTTTCATTTGATTTAGGTGCTGCGATAGGGCAGAAGCCGTAATATTTAGAGTGTATTGATGAATTTCCCCTACAGTAAGTCTTCCTTTGAGCAACGCGCATAGAATCAGCAGCCGGTGCTCATTGGCCAGCAGCCTCAGTAGCTCCGCAATCTTTTTTGCCCGTTCTTCCATATTCTTTTGCCTTCTTTCCATTCCTTAGTTTACAAATTCCCTGAGTCATCGTTCCCATCGGGCAGTACACGCACCATGACCGGGGCCGGAACAATACCATTGTCACAAGCCCCAAGACGGTAGAGGTGAGCATAACCCCGAAAAATCCGAAAGCGAACTGCCCAACCCACGGGGCCACAAAGCTAACGTTCACCCATTGCCACGGGAGCTTGAACATCCATAAAAGGGTCACGGTTTGCGAAAGGGGCGCACCTGTGAATACTTGATATGTACTAAACAACATCAAACCGAACATTGTCATAAAAAAGGCCAGGAATCCATACCGGAACCATAGGCTGCGCAAAAATTTGGGCGGCGGTGCGTTCCTTGACAATTTCAGTTTTTCTCCTAACAGACCTAAAAGCTGGCCACGCCCGCAATAGTGGTTGCAGTAGGCTTTGCTGCCACCGAATATGGCAATGAAAAGAGGGATACAGAAAAACAGCATCCCCAGCCATGCGAACAGGATATTAAAAAGCCCCAAAAACAGATAGCATAGTTCGGCAATCCAAAGGTAATCTGACCATTTCTTTTTCCTCACAGCGAAGCACCCCTTTCTACTATGTCAATCACTGCTGCGGGACATGCTTTTGCACACTTCCCACAACCGACGCATTTCTCCTGGTCCACACAGGCGGAAATGCCCCATGCAATCTGAATTGCTTCTTTCGGGCATACGCGGACACAGCAGCCGCAGGCGACACATTCTTTGCCGATATTAGCCATTTTCCGAGATGTTATCATATAGCCTCCAAGTATATTAGTAATTTAGATATTACTAATATACTTAAAAATCTGTCCCGTGTCAAGCACATTTAAAATATTTTTTCAGTCAGTGACTAGTTTTGCGAAACTGAACAGAAATATCAAGCTTTAAAAGGCGGCGTTCAGAAAGAATTTAAAGCGGTAGTATAATGAACTGCACCCCATTCATTATTCAGTATATCATACCGTCTAACAAATGGGGTGCAGTTCATTACAAACGATTTCGCTCTTTTATTGTTTAATGAATACGGCTATTGGCGAAAGTTTGCAGAGCTTTTCTTGATTAATAGATCCAAGATAAAATCTGAATTCCATTTTGATTAATTACTCAGTAACCTGATGTAATGATTGGCTTCTCTAAGAACATGATCTGCCAGCAAGGGAAGAATAATGGATTGTATTTTACAGTCTTGAATCCCCTCTGTCCCAGCCTGCTTGAAATCTCTGAATTTCAATGTTTCTTCAAGTGATTCGCCGGTTGTGCTGATTAACGCTAAGTCGCTTCTTTCTCTTGATTGTGCAAGAAGGCGCTCATAATCCTTTGCAAATCCATCGGATGTTTCAATTAATGCGTTTTCAGAAGGGTCGAGTAGCCCGCGGATAAATAGTGCGTGTTCCATCATGATTTGATTCCAGAATTGCTCGATTTGCCTCATGTTCTGACAATCAAAATCCCTTCCGTTTTCATAATTTGTCACATAAGTGCGGTAGAGTTTTGCTTCACGCAAAATGTGTTTGAGGAGCAATGGATAATTTACGGTAAATAGGCGGCAGTTTAACACATTATGAATAAGATTTTCTTTTAATTGAATTAAACCATTCAGCAAGCGGATGGAGGTTTGGTTCAATTGTTTTACCTCTCTTACCAATTCGAGATTAACACAGGGATTATGGCCACTGCGTAATTTCGACTCCATTTGGGTAATTCTTTTGTCAATTTGAATTCCTGTAAAGCGTTGTGTCTGCTTTTCTGCGGTTAATGTGAACTCGGTGATGATTTCCCCTGAATTGATCACTTCAGGGCTGATAATACAGTCACTGAGACGAACGGCACGGGATAGGAGCATTTCAAACTGTTGTTTGAAATGTTCTGCTTGTCTTGCGAATTTAGCGCCTTCGGGGGTAAAACCAGCTTCCAAGAATAAAGAGTGTTCTTTCATAATCCTGGCAAAGAACAAATGCAATTCCAGCGACAGGATTACATATTTTTGATTGTTGTTCATAATATCTCCTCATTTAATTGATAATAAGATACCATATAATATGCAAAAATCTGAGAGGTAGTGCGAGTGGGAACCCTAACATAAGTTGGTTCATATAATAGCTATAGAAATTCTAAAACCATCCATTCTAGGATTTAGCATATAATGAGGAGCATTCGATAATGATTAATCTATCAGGTTATCCAGCTTCCCATATTATTCGAACTTTTGATATTGAAGCAATTTCGTTGCCGATTGTCTATAATAAATATGGGGATCATGATCCAAATGGATTGCTGTATGTCCTAAAGGAAGACTCTCAGAGGATACAGCAAAAAGCGAGAGAAAACTTTGCATTGACACCGCCTCAACCATATAAGGAAGTACAACCTTTGGTCATCCGGGCGAATGTCGGTGATGAAATACGGGTAAACTTTACTAATAAATTAAACCGATATGCATCCATCCATGTACAGGGATTGAAATTTGATGTTCTGACATCCGATGGCGCCAATGTTGGATTGAATCCTGACACCACGACTAATAATATGATCAGCTATACCTGGTATGCAGAAAAAGAAGGCGTTTATCTATTCTCTGATATGGCAGACACACGGAGCAGCGAACTGGGGACAAATGTCCATGGGCTTTTTGGTGCGATTATTATAGAAAAAGCACAATCTACATGGTTCGATCCCGTTACAGGGGAGCCATTAAAAAGTGGTCTGTTTGCAGACATCTATCATCCTACTAAACCGTCCTTTCGGGAATATGCGGTGTTTTTTCATGATGAACTTGAAATAAAAAACAAGGACGGCTTGCCGCCCGTTGATCCTCATACAGGATTGCCCAATGGAACCACAGCAATCAGCTACCGTTCGGAGCCGATGCGCAACAGGCTGCCGTTGATGCCGCCCGGTCATGAAGATCATACAGTTACGGATGAGGATATTTCCATGAGTTCATGGGCCTATGGAGACCCTGCGCCTCCTGTTCTCAGAGCTTATATTGGGGATCCGGCAAAAATTCGGCTGATTCATGGCGGTATTAAGGAAACACACGTTTTCCATCTGCACAGCCATCAGTGGAGGCTGGAGCCAGATGATCCAAAATCAACGGTGATTGACTCGATTTCCATCAGTCCGCAGGAGTGCTACACGCTTGATATTCTGTTTGGGGCAGGGAGCCTGATTGGTATGACTGGGGACGCAATTTTCCATTGTCACCTGTACCCACACTTCCATGAGGGAATGTGGACATTTTGGAGGATATTCGATCGCTTGGAGGATGGCACCGGTATTTATCCAGATGGAACACAGATTGAAGCATTGGTACCATTGAAAGACCGGATTGCACCGCCTAAAAAGGATGCGCTTCACCCCGGGTACCCCAATTTTATCAATGGTACGTTTGGGGAGCGCCCCCTTCAGCCACCGCTGGGGATACTGACAGCCGGAGGCGAAAACAAAATTGATCCAACTCCTTTGGAAGAGGCAAATTTTGTACCAAACTTTGCGCCAGGCGCGTTGTACACGCAGACCTGCCCTTGTGAAACAGCAGAAAACATCAAAGTATTTGAACTGGCTGTGGTACAGGCAAATATCGTATACAACAGCTATGGATGGCACGACCCGCAAGGCCGTTTTTTTGTCCTGAAAGAAGAGATTGAAAAATACGGTTCTTTGGAAGCCTATTTAGCCAAGATTGAAAGCGGGGAGATCACCCCAGAGCCGCTTGTAATACGTGCAAATGCAGGCGACTGTATTGAAATCCGTATGACGAATCTACTGCCGGAATATATTGAAGAAAGTGCATTCCAACTGAAAACCCTCACGGATATAATCGGTTACCATATACACTTGGTAAAATTTGATGTTATCGTTTCCGATGGTTCGGCAAATGGCTGGAACAACATTGCCGGGGCAAAGCAGTATGAAACCCTGATCGAGCGTTTTTTTGCGGACGGAGAACTAAAAACGGTATTTTTTCACGATCATCTATTTGCGAATACTCATCAACAGCATGGACTATTTGGGGCGCTCATCGTAGAGCCTGTCGGTTCTGCTTATTTTGATCCCAAAACAGGAGAAGACTTAAAAAGCGGCGCGAATGCAATTATTCGAACCGGCCGGGGCGACTTCTTCCGGGAGTCCGCTCTCTTTGTGCATGATTTTGCACTGCTTTTTGATAAAGACAACCAGCCTTTAAACCCACCGGAACATCCAGGTTCAGATGACGATCCGGGAGTAATGGGGGTCAGCTACCGCTGTGAACCAATGAGGGAGCGTCTTAAAATTAACAATGATCCAGCCCATATATTCAGTTCAATTGTTTTTGGCGATCCCGCGACCCCGTTAATTGAGACCTATCCAGGAGATCCTCTGGTCATCCGGCTTTTGGATGGCGCACATGAAGAACAGCACGCTTTCAACATCACCGGCCTGTCATGGAAAAAAGAGGTCAATGATCCTTTATCCCCAACAGTACAGGAACAAAGCATCGGGATTTCTGAAGCCTTTAATATCCTGATCAACAATGAATATCACGCAGGGGATTATTTGTATTACTTTGGAGGAATTGATGACGCGTGGCTGGGCTTGTGGGGAATTATACGCGCGTACAGTACTGTACAGGAGCATCTGCTTCCATTATGCAGGGGGAACTTTATTCCACAGCCGGAACCTCTGGTACCACCTGAGGGAGCAGTAATTCGAAAATTTGAAATAGCGGCTATTCAAAAGGATATCCTCTATAACCGGTACGGAGACCATGATCCGGAGGGTTTACTGTTTGTGCCTTTAAAACAGGCGCATGAAATCTTATGTGGATGCAAAAAACCGGTTCCTTTGATTTTGAGGGCCAATGCAGGCGACTGGATAGAAGTCACATTGTATAATCTGTTTGATCCGAACAATCCAATTCGCCAGAATGAATATCCCTCGGTTCCATTAGAACTTTTTCATACCCCTTCCAATCGGGTTTCATTAAATCCGCAGTTTTTAAGGTATGATCCGGTTTCATCTCCCGGACTAAATGTGGGATATAATGCGGTAGAACAGACTGTGGCGCCCGGGGAATGTATCAAATACCTGTGGCATGCGGACCAGGAATATGGAACCTGCCTGCTCAATTCCTTTGGAGACCTGCGCAACCACAGGCACCACGGATTATTTGGCGCCATTATAATTGAACCTCCGGCAGCAAAGTATTACAATAACATCTGTCCTGTGGAAGAAAGCCATAGTGAACAGGCGGTGATCACCGCTCCAGGGGTGGAAAGTTTCCGGGAATTTGTTTTGTTTGCACACAATGGAATTCGATTGCTCGACAAAGACGGAAACCTGATTAAGACAACCGAACAGGGAGAAGCCGATGGTCACGGCGCGCCTGACCATGAAGATACCGGCGAAAAAGGTTATAACTACCGCTCAGAACGGTTTTTTAACCGGTTGAAGCAAATCCCCCTCATCCACAAAGTATTTGATTCTAAAGTGCATGGTGACCCGGCTACCCCAGTCTTCAAAGCATATACAGGTGAACGCGTCATCATCCGGCTGCTAATGCCCGGAGATAAACCGCGCAATACCGGATTCGTCTTGCATGGCCATCAGTGGAGAGAACAGCCGGATGACCCGCTCACAAGAATTATTTCAGCACAGGGAGCGATTAGTGTTGGTGGAGTTTATAATATCGAACCACTCTATGGAGCTTCACAAAATCCCGGCGATTATTTATATCGCTCCGGTTCGCTTAAATGGGATGTGGAATCCGGTATGTGGGGAATTTTAAGGGTTATGAGCCGATCCATTCAATACCACTGTGAAAAGATTTGTCGCAAGACTGTACAATGGTGGGAAAAAAAGTGGTACGAGAAATAAATAAGTACAGAAATTGAAATAGTATTTTATATTTTGACTGCACTCTATGTGTTTTGCAGAAAATTCACTCAAAATGCGCTCTTGGAATATTCTGGGGGCGTGTTTTTATACTATGCAGGATGCATTTGTATGCAAAGAGAGTGGGACCGCATGAAGAATTGATAGCTTGAGATACCAGAACTGTCAAGGTGAAAAACTTGAATGGTGACTAAATATTAAAAAGCAATCGGGTTCGAATGCGAATGATAAGGAAAATTGAATAGAGGTCGAAATTTGGAGATCAAAAATGAGATAATCAAAATTTGATTCTGTAAGTCCAGTATTTAAGCCATTTTTTAGGTTTGTTCCCTTTTAGGAAAATGGAATATTAGAATGCAAAAATCAGAAAATTCTAATGTAAAAATGAATCTGTTCTGAGCCAGGCTGTCTTATTTTTAGACGGTATCTTTATCGCAGCGAATACCCAAAATCAAAAGAAGTCGATTGCTTTGAGGAAATCGACTTCTTTTTTGTACCCTTTCGCTTGATAAAATCTTCGGCTCTGTCTGAGATAGAAAGAAAAAGCGAACGGTTTGCCGAAGGAAAGGGAGGTTTCGCAAAGTAAAAACGAAACTTATGGCAAGTGAATTTGATTTGTTCACGGGTGGTTTTATTTTTTGCTTTCACAGGTGATCAAGATAGGTATCTCGCCGCCTAGAGAATAGAAATCGCCCACCAAGTAAATAAAATTAGATGTGTAAGACAAGAGCAATGCCTTTCTGCTAGAACAGAGTAGGTTCAATTTTAAGAGATATCTCGAAGTGACAAGTGTGATATTGATATCTGACAAACACATCCCTTTAAAATACAAATTCGTTGACCAGAACTTTTGGGCAACAGGGGGTGCCGTTTAAAACGGTAGAGCAAAAGAGGGGATTATGTCCGATTATAATTGACAACAGGTAACAGCTGGCCAAATTTAGTTTACGATTAGGAAATGTACAGATTCTTTGAAGGATCCTTCAGCAAGTGCTCCCATGGGTTGAAGCATAGTATAAAAGCCAGCGTCTCTAAACACTGGCTGGGTACCATGGGCTATCAACTCTTATGCAAAACCATCTGCTTTTTAGGTGGTTATAATTTGTATTTCAGCGAACTCCAACGGGCAACAAAAACAGATCAGCAGGTGAAACCGCCTATCTATATGCAGTGAGCTCCTCGCTCTACAGCCGCAGGCCCTTGATATCTTTAATCCGAGCAAGAATGATATTCGTGGACAGCGCCGTCACCCCTGGGAGGACATCCATCACATCAGCAAGGAATTCTTCCAGTTCCTGCTGATCCGCTGCCACGGCATGAACATGGAGCTTACTCCGCCCCGAGACCCGGTAAATCTGGGTAACTGTTTCGCAGCGATTGAGAATGTCCACAACCTCTTCGAGCCGCGCGGGTTCTGTCTCCAACTCAAAATAACAGGAAATGGCTCCGCTCACCTTTTGCGGATTAATCACAGTGGTATACTCCTCAATGATCCCCCGCTTTTCTAAAGACTTTACCCGGGCCTTTGCCGCCACGCGGGACAATCCCACTGCCGCTCCCAGTTCAGAATAGGATGTCCGGGAATTTTGGATGAGAATATTTACGATACAACGATCGATTTCATCCAATCCACTTAGAAACATGATAACCCCACCTTTCTCTTTTTTTAGTGTACCCTATTGACATTTGAAAGTCAATCCGGTAAAATGATTCGAAACGAAAGTTTTTGATTACGAAACGAAAGGTGTGAGAAATTGCAGCAAAACTTGACGCAAGGAAGCGTATTTCGCTCCATCGTATTTTTCTCCTTGCCCATGATTTTGGGGAATATGCTTCAGCAACTCTATAATGTAGCGGATACTCTCATTGTAGGGAGATATATCGGCTCCGAGGCGTTGGCTTCTGTAGGCACCTCCTTTACGTTGATGACCTTCCTCACCTCCATCCTGCTTGGGCTGTGTATGGGCAGCTCGGTGTTTTTTTCGATGTGTTATGGGGCAGGGGATGAGGGTCGAATGAAGGAGGGGATCTTTGTCGCCTTTGTGCTCATCGCGGTGTTGACCTTGATCCTCAACATCGGTACTTATTTGTTCCTTGACCCCATCCTTGGACTGTTGCGGGTACCTGCAGAGCTCTATAACCAGATTCGGGAATATCTAGAAGTGGTCCTCTTGGGGATGTGCTTTACTTTTTTATGCAATTTCTTCACTTCTCTGCTGCGCGCGTTGGGCAATTCGGTGGCGCCGTTGTTGTTCCTGGGAGTTTCCACGCTGCTCAATATAGGGCTTGATCTGCTCTTTGTCCTGAACTTTGGCTTGGGTGTAGCGGGCGCGGCCTGGGCAACAGTCATTGCTCAGGGGGTATCGGCGGCCTGCATCGTGTGTTATGCGCTGAGGCGTGCTTCATTTCTTGTGCCAGCGCGGCGGCATCTACGCATGAGAGCGGAGATTGTCCGCCAGATATTCTCTTTTTCCTTTCTCACCTGCCTACAGCAATCGGTGATGAATTTGGGAATCCTCATGATCCAGGGATTGGTGAACAACTTTGGCGCGGACGCTATGGCTGCATTTGCCGCTGCAGTTAAAATTGACGCCTTTGCCTATATGCCGGTTCAAGATTTTGGCAACGCCTTCTCCACCTTTATCGCTCAAAATCATGGTGCGCGCAAGGCGGCGCGTATCCGTTTAGGCATCCGGTCAGCTTCTTTGACAGCTTTTGTTTTCTGCGTCATTGTCTCGGCCTTTGTCTTTTTTCTTGCACAGCCTCTCATCGAGATTTTTATCGATCCAGCTGAAGTCGGTGTCGTGGCGATTGGGGTGGAATATCTGCGCATAGAAGGCGCATGCTACTGCGGCATAGGGTGTCTATTCCTGCTCTATGGCCTTTACCGTGGACTGGCGAGGCCGGACATTTCGGTGGTGCTCACCGTGGTTTCTCTAGGCGTCCGGGTAGCGTTGGCCTACCTGCTCGCACCCATTGTGGGATTGCCCGGCATCTGGTGGGCGATTCCGATTGGCTGGATTTTGGCGGACACGATTGGCCTTCTGTATTACCGCGCCAGACGGAACAGTCTTCTGTCCGCGTAAAAGGAACTTACACAGGTAGTTATCACAGCGTATTAAAAGGCGCAAAACGTTCCTCATGATAATGCGGGTACACTGTGGTCTGTTCTGTACAGGTTACGACTTAAATTTTAAAATGATATGAGTTTTAATTCCCCATTGTTTTATGGTGGGATCTGTTTTGTCAGTGCCACCCAAGTTCAAAGAGAGATCAATCTGTAGCTTTTTCATTGTACGCTATCACAAGAGAAAAACGAAAGCGAGCGGTATGCAAGGCAAAAGCATCATAAGTAGGAATCTGAATCGGTATCCATTCTCCTGGCAGGCGAATATGACCTATGAGTTGCCATGCGTGTGATACGGCGGTTCCATTTGATGCCCTTTGAATTTAGCTGGTAATCGGCCCTTCCAGGCCTTGTGCAAACCCCATGTTCTAAATGGTGTGATGGGTTGTCTTCTCGCCTCGCCGAGTCACGATACTCTGTCAAGCTTTGACGGGTGCAGGCGTTCAAGCGGTGGAAACTTGCAGTGAAGGGAAGGTTGTGCGGTACAGAGCTCGTTCCATAAAACTGCTCAAGACTGACACAGTCAGTAGGGTATCGATACCGGTTTTTAATGCACAGTGGCTCTCAATCAATTTGCAGATCCCTTCATCATGCGAACCGGCCCTGGGAGAGGGCTGCTGTATGGGGAACGATAAGTTCAGTTCCATAGCATAAAACAAACTTAGGACTTTTTCACATCTATTTGTCGTTTCCATCTTTTTTCTGGCCTGTTTTCTGTTTTACTGTGTGACTTGTGCGTTTTAAATTCCACTCCATGCCGATTTCGTCCAATAAACGTTTACGCTCTTCTGTCATCAGATAATTGGGATTTCCACGCAGGGCCTGCCTCTGAGAATTGAGCCACATTCCGAGCTTCTCTCCTGATTCAGTGACATAGTCAACAGGTATATGCAGATGTCCGTTCTGCAAATAAAATGATTTGGCGAGATGGTATTTAAACATCCACTTGGCAGCATTGGGATCCCACACCATTCCGATTTCGTCAAGGCGGTGTTTCTGTTCCGGTGTTAACGGGCTGCGTCGCCCCTTAGCGTGAAGCTTGCTCCGCTGCTGGGCAACCCAGTTCCCCAATCGAATCCCCTCAGGTGTGACGTATTTTGACGATACCCAAAGCCCATTATTTTTTCGCGCATAATCTTCAGCGAGAGCAAACATCTCATCCCATCGGTCAGAAAAAACATTCCACTCAATCTTTATGGATTCCAACAATTGTATGCAGGATTCATTGAGTTTTCCATCTCGGTAACGGCTTCGCTGTTCAGCAAGCCATCCCCCTAATTTTAAGCCAGCAGAAGTGACATATTGGGCTGGAATTTTCAAATGCCCCTTGTCGTTGTAAAAAACAAGAGCAGCATCGTAAAATCTGTACCAGTTTGTATGTGTTGAAAGCCGCTGATCCTGGTTGATATGGTCTTGTCGGAATGACCATATCACTCCAAGTCCTTCCAATAAGTGAATTCGCCTCGGTTCGAGTTTGCCTTTACGGTATTGTTCGCGCTGCTTTGCCAACCAGGATCCTAGGGCGACCCCGTCTTGGGTATGGTAGGTTGCAGGGATGAATAGGTTCCCAAAAGTTCGATGGTATTCTTCCGCCATGCGAAATCTCGCTTTCCATTGGCTCTCAAATGGATTCCACACCATTCCCACTTTTTCTAGTTTTTGAACCTGGAGCGGGGTGAGTTCATCGTTTCGGTATGCATCGCGCTGAGTATTGATCCAATTCGCCAAATCAACGCCGTTTGAATTGAATCTGTTTTTGCGAAAGGACAGATTTCCAAACTGGGTGTAATGGCTATAAACAGATTCATAGACTTGGTCCCACTTCCTCGAACTATAATCTCTGTAGGTTCTGTAGATATCAGCGCTATCTCGAGCAATATTGATGTCAGGGCAAGGCAGGTTCAAGTATGAAACTATTTCACGAATGGCTTTCTCTAAACAAGCATCTTCAACCCCTGACAACTGAATGGACAAATCGCATGTTTGTACGGGGGATAGTCCGGGCTCACGCACTCGTATGAAGCGTATGCCATGCTTTCGACACAACCGGCCCTTTTCCTCATCTTTGTCCAATTTGTCTCGATGCCAGACAACCCCGTCATACTCTATTGCTGTCAGCAGAGAGGGGATGTAGATATCCAGTTCAAAACCCGGCGACTGCCATCGGCTCACTTTCTCTGCGTCCGGACAGATGGATTTCAGGTAATATAAAATTGTTTTTTCCTGACGCGACGTATGGCATGTGATGGTATCTCCGTCCCATATCATACCAATCTGATTCAGTAGTTCTATATGTCTGGGCGTAATTGCGTTGCGTCCGCCGCCGTGTCGTCCTGCCAAAAAGTTGCGATAGCCTTTGCGTTGGGCTGCCAGCCACTGACCAAGCCGCGCACCATCTGGTGTGAGATAAGAGCAGGGGATATTCAGCATGTTATGCATTTTAAAATAGTCTACCGCGCGGCGGTACATAGCCTGCCATTGTTCTTCCTCAGGCTCCCAGATCATTCCAATGTCTTCTAAAAGTTGTATCTGATCTGCCGAGATATTTCCGCGTTTACCGCGTTTCGCACCTCGTTGAGCCAGTATCCACGTCCTCAGCGGACCCTTTGGCGGACAAAGATGGCCGTTGTCCTCAAAAAAGTCTTTTGCTTTGTTGTACCAGCTTTCCCATAAAAGTTTGGAATCTACCAACGCATCCCACACCATTCCGATCGCTTCCAGCTTTTGGATGCGATCCTGCGTGAAAAGTGGATTTTTTCGGCTTCGATATTCAGCGCGTTGGGTGCTCAGCCACTGGCCCAATCTGCTGTTCTCGGACATTCCGGAAGTTTTTGAAACGAGCAGATGACCGTGCTTTCGGTAAAACGCTACAGCTTCTTGATACATTTGGTCCCATAGATAAGTTCGCACATCCCATATCATCCCAATATTTTCTAGGCGGTGGACCTGTTGAGGGGACAAAGCACCTTTTTGATAGGCAATTCTCTGCTGAGACAGCCAGTTTCCTAATTCTTTGGGAGAAGTGCCGTCGCGCTGCAAAAATAGACATAAATGCCCGTGTTCAATAAAGTAGGATTGTGCCTGTCGATAACGGAGTTCCCAATGTTGGGTTACCCCGTCCCAGAAAAATCCCAGCATGGACAGTTTGTTTTGCCGAGAGACAGAGAGCGTTCCGTTTTTATAATGATTTCTTTGGTTGCTGAGCCATTGACCGAGTCTGATTCCATCTGTTGGTGCATCATTCATCGGAGGAAATGCTCCGTCATGGTCGTTTACATACTGTTTCAGCAATCGATAGTTGCTGTTCCAGTTCTCTTTTCGTTGCTGCTCGGGATTCCAGACAACATCCAATTGATCGAGCAGTTCTTTGCGGCGAGGCAGAAGAGTTCCCCGTTTTTGCTGCACCCGCTGGCGGTTGAGCCATATTCCAAGATGTTTTCCTTCTGGTGTGACATAGGATTGTGGAACGCGCGAGGTGCCATGCAGTTGCTTATAGCGAGCTAGTTCATTCCACATCTCTTGCCATGCGGCTTCCTTTACATTCCAAATCATGCCAATACTTTCCAGAAGCTCAATCCGTTCTTTTGTAAAGAATGGATTGTTTCCTTTGCGATAGTTTTGACGCTGCGTGCCAATCCAACGTCCCAATCTATGGCCATCGCATAGAAAGTCGTTCGCAATCAATAAATGATTATGCTGTATGTAAAAGGCCTTAGCCAATTGGAAAAGTGTATTCCATTCTGCATTTGGGTCACTGCTCTTTGGTCTTGCCATAAGCTTTCTCCTTTTTGATCAAAAACGAAAAGATAAGGTGTATTTAGTAAATTATACCATATATCAGGTGGGGCTTCAAAATCAGATACAATCAAGAACAGGCTTTTTTTTCATAAAAATTTGCTGTTCGATTAACCCGTTTTATTTACCTCTCGACTTGTAACAATGTTTGTAACAGTTATCAAATGCCACTTGTTTTTTTGCAGGGAAGTCCATCGCACTTCTAGCGATCAATGTGCATTATTTGTAAAAAACTCCAGATTGAGTCTGGGCGCAATTCTCATTCGGATTCTTTTGGGGGTGAGGCGCTCGCGCTTATAGAGGATATCATTTTCGCAGTGCCTACCCAAGATCAAAAGAAGTCGATTGCCTGAAAGCAATCGACTTCTTTTTGTAGGATTTCGCTGGATAAAATCCCCGGTTTCCCCAGTGGTAAAGAAAAAGGCTTGACGAAGAAAAGGGAGCTGATGCAAGGCAAAAACCCGGTTCTACAGGAGGCAAGCAAATGTGATGTTGTCATTACTCCTCTGATTCTATGCGGTGCCCCTTGCAGGGCAACCGGCAATTGGCCCATCTTCGACTTGTCCACCACCCATACACAGGTGATTTTGACTGTCGCTGAATTGATATCGCATCGGTTTTGCCGCTAAACACTGCGAGAACAGGGAGAGTTTCCAGCCGCGATTTGAGAGATAGCTTGGCCAAAAGCAGGAAAGGAAACGCCTGAAATCATGATTGAGGAGGATTGACTTGAGACTCAATATATATTTCAGTTCCCCTACAAACATGCAAAGGCAAGAGTTTGGGATCATCTTTTTTACAACAAGTCTATCGGACTCCCAATTCTTTCGACGATTTGATTTCTAAAAAGACGCGAATAAAACCGTCTTTACATAGCATTTTATCTATGATATTATTTTGATAATATTCATTGATTTTATAATTCCGTTTTTATCTGTTATAGCAAACGGAGAAAGGGGAAAGATGGTTGATTTCTAAATCATTTCTTGACTGGTGTCGGGAGAATGAGGCTGACGAGTTGTTGCGCTGTTACGAAGCGGGTGAAAATTCTATCCCGGCCAGCCAGCTCGGGTTCTCCTCCACAGTTTTGGCTCATTTCAAGTGTACAGTCTGCGGCTATGAATGGCAGCGGTCGCTGAATAAAACCACGCGAAAGGGTGCTTTACTCGACTGTCCCGCCTGTAATGGCCGGGTTCTTTGGGGGATGAACCACTGGACAGAGAAATATCCGGAACTCCTCCAGCAGTGGGATTTCGATCAAAACCATAGAGCGCCGGAGGACTGTCCGATCACCCATGAGCAGGTTCACTGGCACTGCAAGAAGTGCAGGAACGGGTGGACTGCCAGCATCAGTGACCGAATCCGTTCCGCCGAACGTATGCGGCGCAGTGGAGGTGAGCTCTGTCCCTTCTGCGGCAAGCGAAAGATCTCTCCGCTGTATAACCTGGCCGCCTGTTACCCGGAGGTCGCACGGCAGTGGGACTACATACAAAACGGAAGCCTGAGGCCGGAGCTCTGCTTTCCAGCTGGAAATCAAAAGGTCTGGTGGCGCTGTGACTTTGATCCCAGCCATACCTGGCAGGACAGGATCGCCAACCGCACCATACTGCGCAGGGGCTGCCCTCTCTGTTCCCGCCAGTTTAAGATGACCTATACCAGCCGCGTCCTCTTTTATTACCTGCGCCAAGTCTTTCCGGATTGCGCCTGTGAGTATCCGGAGGGTCGCTATCATCTGGATATCTGCCTCCCCTCCCATCGCATTGCCATTGAACACCAAGGCTATACCCATCAACGAGACTCATCCCAGAAGAGGGATGAACGGCGCAGGGCTGAACTGCTAAAAAAGGGGTATCGTCATGTGCTCTGGCTGGTGGAGAGTGAGTCACCCTTGACAGAATATGTCCGCGAGGGGGATGTGCTTACCTACTATGACCCCTCTCCTTACACCAACATGAACCAGCTTGTTTGTTATGTGTTCACCTGGCTGGAGGCGCTGATCGGCGAGGCGATTCACTGGAGTCCGCCAGATTTCATTCGGGACCACACCAAGATTGAACAGACCTATTACCACGAGCGGAAAAAGCGTTCTCTCGCCGTCCTCTACCCCGATTTGACAGGGGAGTGGAGTGAAAAGAACGAGAGCTCCCCGGACACTGTCATGCCCGGCTCTTCCCTGAAAGCAATTTGGAACTGTGCAAAATGTCATCGGGAATATTCAGCGACAGTGGCAAACCGCACCAAGCAGAGCTCCGGATGCCCTTACTGCGCGGGCAAACTTCCAACGGAGGAAAACAACGCCGCTGTGCTCTATCCCCATCTTCTCGCGGAATGGGACAGCGAGAAGAACGACAAGAGCCTGTATGAGCTGCTGCCCAACACGAAGTATCTCGCCTCCTGGGTCTGCCGTGACTGCGGGCACCGCTGGGAAACCATGCTGTACAACCGAGCCAGTAGCAAAGGCAGCCGCTGCCCCGTCTGCGCGCGGACCATCCCCACGGAGGAGACAAGCCTAGCTGCAAAAAATCCGGCACTGGCTGCGCTTTGGCATCCGGAAAAGAACGGGGACACCACCCCGGACAAGGTGATGGCGCAGAGCAACAAGCAGTGGTGGTGGCGCTGCGAGAAGGGGCATGAGTGGCAAGGCCGTCCCAACAGCATGACGAAAACAGATCCATCCCGTCTCTGCCCCTATTGCAATAACCGCAAGGTTTGTCCGGAAAATTGCCTGGAGACGGTCAACCCCTCTCTGGCGGCCCAGTGGCATCCGGAAAAGAACGGGAGTTTGACTCCACAGGATGTCACCTTCTCCTCCCCAAAGGGCGTTTGGTGGCGCTGCAGCCGCGGTCATACCTTCCGAGCCAGTGTATACAACCGGAATATCAAACAAACCGGTTGCCCTTATTGCATCAATCTAAAAGTCAGTGCCGACAACTGCCTTGAGGCTGTTTTTCCCACTTTGGCAGCCCAGTGGCATCCCTCGAAAAACATGCCTTTGACTCCTCGAGATGTCACTGCACAGAGTTCCAAAAACGTCTGGTGGCGCTGTGAGAGGGGACATGAATGGAGAGCACAGGTCAACAAGCGCAGTGTCCGTGGACAGAACTGCCCCTACTGCTCCGGCCGCCGGGTGTCGCCAGAACACTGCCTTGCCTCTGTCTGTCCTGACCTGGCCCGGGAATGGCATCCGGAAAAAAACAAACCGCTCACCCCCAAGGAGGTATCCCCTTGCAGCGGGCAAACGGTTTGGTGGAGCTGTGAGAGGGGGCATGAATGGCAAGCCAGTATATCAAACCGCAGAAAAGGGCGGGGCTGTCCCCAGTGCGCCAAGCGCACTCGCAAGGGAATTACATTAGACGTCGCTTCGCCGTCTCTTGCGGCCCAATGGCATCCAGTGCGCAATTCTCTGCCTCCCAGCGCCTACTTAGCGCATTCCAATAAAAAGGTTTGGTGGCGCTGTGAAAAGGGACACGAATGGCAGGCAACGCCGGACACCCGGATGAATGGCAGCGGCTGCCCCTACTGTTCTGGCCGGCTTCCCAACGAGGAGAACTGCCTGGCCACCGTCAATCCACCTCTGGCTGCAGAGTGGGACTATGAGAGAAATAAGCCACTGACTCCGGATCAGGTCCTGCCCCGGTCGATGCAGAAGGTGTGTTGGGTGTGCCGGACTTGTGGGTACCACTGGACAGCTCCCATTGCTTATCGAGCTGATGGAAGCGGTTGCCCTGCCTGCCGCCAAAATCGGAAACGGCGTAAGGTGGATGGGTAAGCAGATTTTGAACCAGTACATGCTGATTTGTGTGGAATCCGTGTAAAAACCGAAAATACCGTATCCTGCAGATGTCAAAGCCTATATTTGAATTCCATTAGAAAAAGAACGGAATTGATTTGAACAATTCCGTTCTTTTTTGTATGGTAAAAAATCCACCAGCTGTGCTGGTGGACAAAAAGCTTTAGCTATGGACAGAATAAAAACACCTCGATATATTAGAGCTAAGGTCTGCCAACCTAACCCAAAATATCGAGGAGGTCTTGTAATGAAAGACATAAATAGTTTAGAACAGAGCCTGCCCCTTAGGGTATACAAAGTGGAGATGTCAATACCACATCGTATTCGCACCAAAGTATCGCAGACAGGTAATCTATCGAGAAATAAAAGCAGATATAGGATTAATACTCAGAAAGCTATGCGAACAAAAGGGAGTGGAAATAATAGAAGCAAATGCATGCCCGGATCATATCCATATGCTCATCAGTATACCGCCGAAAAATAGTGTATCGCAGATTATGGGGTATCTGAAAGGAAAAAGCAGTTTGATGATATTTGACAGACATGCAAATTTGAAATACAAATATGGAAATAGACATTTCTGGGCAAGAGGATATTATGTGGATACGGTAGGACGCAATAAGAAACAGATACAAGAATACATAAAAAAGCAGTTAGAAGAAGACAAGATAGCGGATCAGATGAGCCTAAAAGAGTATATAGACCCGTTTACGGGTAGTAAGGAAACCAAGGCATAAATAAAACCCCTTTTAGGGGTTGCCCGAAAAAGCAATGCAGTTGGCAGACCTTTTCGGGGCCCCTTTAGGGGTATTGTCCGTATTATGCCCTTCTAGGGCTTTTTCAAGCCTCC
>EQ973344.1:674953-720198 GCA_000158655.1 [Clostridium] methylpentosum DSM 5476 | reverse complement strand
AGGTTTTGACTGAAGAAATCCGACTCTAGACGAGAGGTAGAAAAGAAACCTGATGGAGATGACGCAGACAGAAACCCCCTTTTGTATTAGAAAAAAGGTGCGGTCTGCCAACTGCACGATAAAAAGCAAAGGGAGATCATTGCAATGAATGAGGTGAACAGTTTATCGCAGAGCCTACCTCTTAGGATATACAAGCTGGAATAGAGAGAACCACATCGTATTCAAAAGAATCGCAGAAAGATATTCTATGGAGAAAAAAGACGAGAGATAGGAGAAAGTTTGCAAACGCTGTGAAATTGGAAGAAGATAAGAATCGCAGAAGAAGGTCTACCCGACCATGTGCATATGCAGGTGGAAATACCGGAGAAAGTGGATGTATCCAGTTTGAAGTGCTGACTGAAAAGGACGAGTAGTCTCATGATCTATAAGAAGTACCTTGAACTGAGGTATAAGTGCCGAAACCGGAAATTTTGGCGCCGAGGATATTATGTGGATACGGAGTAGAAGAGTGCGAAGAAGATGGCGGAGAACAACCGACAACAGCTGGAGGAGGGCAAGGCAGGAGAAGAACTGACGATGAGGAATTTCTAAACCGATTCACGGGTAGCAGGTAGTAGAATTTTCGCGACTGGCAGATCGCACTTGCGCGACGAGACGTGCAAGTTAGTAAATAGAGCTTTGCACGCATATGAAAAACCCCCGGCTTTGCCGAGGGTTCATTATTACAATCTGGTCGTCGTGACTGTACACCCAAGCTTTTTGTTTCAAGACATTACATCATGGTGTAATGGAAGAACGGTGCAATTGGTTTTTCCACTGATACGATAAAACGTATCGGCTGTTGTCATCTCCCACTCCTAGTTTTAATCGGTGCTTCGCGTCAACCTTTAAAAAATGAAATGTACTGTCTAAAGAAATCAAACGGTTTTATATGCGAAGCAGCAACCGGAGTGCAAGAGGAGCTTATCACTCTTCTATAAAATTTTTTATACCGCAGAAAATTCCGTTGTACAAATCAAAAACAGAATGGAATGCTTTGAATCGATCTAATTTAGGTGCTGTCGATATGTGGAAAAATGGATTCCCATCTTCTTTTGAAAGGTTTTATAGAAATGGCTGGGGTCACTGAATCCTGCAATTTCAACGATTTTGCTGATTGGCAGATTTGTGTTCTGAACAAGACTGCATACGCTTTGTATTTTATAATCAGTGATCAGGTCGGTGAACGTCTTATTTGTCCAGGATAGTATGAGCCTGCCCATGTGGTGCCGGGAATAGCCGAACATATCTGCTAGAGACTCCAAGGTGAGGGAAGCGTAGTTCTGTTTGATGTAGTGAAGTATGTCTGATGATTTTGTGTGGTCTGGTGCAACAAGGTTGTTGTCTGACCTGTACTTACGGGCGAGCTCCGAAAAAAGGACAAGAAGATACGCGAGGATGATAGAGCGATTGTATACCTTTCTCTCGTAATACTCCTCAATGATTTTATTCAGGATCAAAGAGATTCCCTGATTCATCTCTAAGACGATAAAACTGCTCAGTTTGTTGATTCCAAAAACGGAATCCAAAAAGAAATTGTAAATCGGATGGTCCTTAGAGGTGATCTGTAAAAAAATATTTTCCACCACCGATTTTTTCATCATGATATTGAAAACAATGTCATCTTTGGATTCCACCCAAACGCTGTGGACTGCACCCAGGTTCAGCAGCACCACCTGATCCTCTGTCTGACGCAGCGTCTCATCGTGGATGGTGTGCATAAAACTGCCCCGGTAAACATAAATCATCTCAAAAAAGTCGTGATAATGAAATCCAGTGTGAACCCCGGGCAGCGGTGGATGGGTTTGAATGCGGATATCCTCTCCTTTCTCAAACTTTTTATCCTCATTGATCAAAAAAGGTTCCGAAAGATGTCTTAACTCTTTTGGTTTTTTTAACATGGCTTCTATGTCGTGTAACTTCATCGCTTTTTGAACGTAGTAGGGCATATCATGCATAGCGGTTTTCCTTTTCACAGAATTTAACGATCTTATTTTACTTATTGTATCACATTTTTACCTCGTTTTGTGTAACAATTATCCCTTTTATTTTTGTACAAAATACATTAAAATTTAGATAATCAAGTGCTTGATAGGAACAAATGGACAAAACGAGGGGTGGATTAACGAAAGAATACGGAATCTGTACATGTGTAAGAATTTAAAAAGGAGAGATCTAAAGTGAAGAAATGGCTCAAACGTTCAATTGGCTGTGTGTTAGCTGTCAGTGTGTTCGCTACCCTTCTGACCGGTTGGCCCGCACAGGCAGCGCAGGAGGATCCGTTCCTGGCTATGCTCCATGAGCAATTGGACGAACCTGAAATGGAGAACTCAATTGAAGCCAGATGGTGGCTCGCCGAGGGAACGCACACCGATCAAACATTAAAAGAAGGGGTGCAGTCACTTTTTGAAGCCGGATATGGCGCAATTGAATTTGTAACCTTGAATGAAACGGGAGTTGACCATAAACGCTACGCTTGGGGTTCTGAAGAATGGAAGCATGATTCGGAACTCATCATCAATGAGGCAACAAAATACGGAATGGGGGTCAGCTTCACCAGTGGCACCAACTGGGGGACCGCAAACCTCCCCACCATCACTCCAGACGATGAAGAGGCGGCGCAGCAGATCAGCTACGCATCCGAGCGGCTGGCAGCTGGGGAATCCCGTACAGGTGAGTTGCCGCTGGCGACGATTACAACAGACAATGTGCACAAGCAGACACTTATCAACGTGATGGCATACCGGGTGGATACCGATGCGCAGCCCCTGCCCGAAGAAGAACTGGACTTATCTCATATCCCAGAGGACGCAGTGGAGCGGATTATGACAAGCCGCATGCTGACACCTTCTGAAATTGATGTTACCTATCTGGATTATGATACCTGTATTCCTCTCACCGATCTTGCACAGCAGGATGAGAATGGCCAGTGGAGGTTGGACTGGACTGCGCCGCAGGATGGAGAGTACGAATTGATGGTCTTTTGGATGCACGGAACCGGGCATTACAGTGAACCTTCCATCGGAACCAACTATTCCATTGACTATATCTCAGGCAAAGGAGCCGACGCACTCATCGATTATTGGAATGAGAATCTCCTGACGGACGAGTTGATCAAAACAATACAGGAAAACGGGCGCGTGCAGCTCTATATGGATTCTCTGGAGCTCACGACGTATGGAGAAGGGGGACACTACTGGAGCTCAGATTTTTTGTCCGAGTTTCAACAGCGCCGCGGATACGACCTCACTCCCTACCTGCCGTTCATCATGCGGGTCAGTGAACGGTCCATCAACTATTACTACCAGACAGACGTCCAGGAGCAGCAGGATATTCTGGAAAAAGTCCGAACGGACCTGTACCAAACCCTCACAGAAATGTATTCGGAAAACACGTTGGGAAAAATTCAATCCTGGTTGCATTCGATCGGTATGACGCTGCGCTGTGAGAATTCCTATTGCCAGACCTTTGAGATCACCTACCCGATGCAGTATATCGACTCGGTTGAGACAGAATCGTTTGAATTCATGGATCAGCTGGAATCGTTCCGCGCGATGTCTGGCGGAGCTCACGCATACAACAAGGTGCTCTCAAGTGAATCGGGTGCGCAGTACGCCCGGTATTCCACCAGCTTTGACCGACTGCTCAACATGATGTACACTCAATTTGCCGCCGGCATCAGCCGCACCGTAACTCATGGATTTTCAGTGGCGGCGGGACCGGAAAGCAACTTTGAATGGCCGGGCCACCAGTACAACTATGCGCTGTTTTCCGAGCGGGCGCCCTACTGGCGCGACAGTGTCGACGTCAACAGTCACATTGCCAGGTTGCAGAAAATACTGCGAGAAGGGGAATCCCGCATGGATGTCGCCATATTGCGGTATGATTACGAACTGTTCAGTTTTCAGGACAATGCGTTTTACGACGCTCTGAGCCGCCACTATGGATACTATTGGACCGACTTGACCTTGCAGGATGCGGGCTACACCTACGACTATTTTTCTCCCCAAGTTCTCGAAGACGACGCATATGGTTTCCTCAATGAGGATGACACTCTTGGGTATGCCGGTTATCAGGCGGTCATTCTTTACCAGGAGGCGCTTGCCTACGACAGCGCTCAAGCCCTTTTACGTTTAGCACAGCAGGGACTCCCGGTTGTGATCGTGGACGGCGAGAGTGTCGAATACCAATGGGGACAGAATTTTAACTTCCACGAGGGCGCTGCCAAACGCACACCGTTTAACGACGGTCTGGACGACGAGCTCGCGTCTGTGATGAATCAGATGAAGCAGCTTGACAATGTGAAAGTCGTGCCATCTCAGGCAGATGCGTACGATGCGTTGCAAGAAATGGGAGTTCGTCCCCGTGCGGAATTTGCCGAGCTCAACCAAAAGCTTCTCACCGTGACCCGGGAGTGGGAGGATGCCCGATTCCTCTATGTCTACAATTATAAATTCGACGAACCAGACGCATATTCCGGCGATATCGTCATCGACGGAGCCTATATCCCCTATGAGTACGACACCTGGACAGGAAATGCAACACAACTCGGGACATATCGGATTGACGAAGCGGGGAACACCGTTGTTTCGGTCAACCTGGAACCGGGCGAAATCGCGGTGTTTGCACTCAATCCCAATGGGGAGCAGCAGGAATACGCTGTGTCCACTGACGCGAATTCTATCTACCACGAAGATGGAACGCTGCGGCTGAGCGCATCGGAAAGCGGTACCTACACCACAACTTTGAGCAATGGCAGAATAGTGAGCACAGAGGTGGTCGCTCCCCAAAATGTTCCGCTTTCGACCTGGGATCTCACTGTGGAGAGCTGGCTGCCCGGCGATGTGACGACTCGCTCCGAGGACCGTGGACTGGGGTATACCACCACCGAGTATGAGCAGCTGACCAAAAAAGAAAATATCGATGTCGGCCAGACAGAGCTCAAGAGCTGGACAGACATGGAGGCAGTGGGAGGCTCTGTTTCAGGCGTTGGGTACTACAAGACCGAGTTCACCCTGCCGGACAGTTGGGATCAAAACAACCGCGCTATCTTTACAGTGGATTCTCTCGGCGGAGCAACCGCGCAGGTGTATGTCAATGGGATCAAGGCAGACCCTGTAGATATCACCAATGTGGAGCTTGATATTACAGATTATGTCCGGCCCGGTCAAAACCAAATTGAGGTTCAGATTGCAACTGGTCTGACCAACGTGTTGATCAGCCTGGGCAAAAACACGAGATCCTATGGAAACATATGGACTGGGCCTTATGATTACGGCATGATCGGGCAGGCACAGATTATCACAACAAGTGAAGTTCTGTTGGAAAGCTCCGCTGCTGACAAGTCAATCCTTACCAAAGTCCTCGCCTATGCGGAACAGCAATACGCCGACCCGGCCTTTGACAATGTCATTGCCAACGTTCAGGCAACCTTTGCGCAGGCGCTGGAAAACGCCCGTGCAGTGAACCGGGATTCCTCTGCCAGTCAAGAGGCTGTTGACAGCGCTTGGAAGTCTCTGATGACAGAGATTCACAAGCTCGGCTTTGTCCGCGGGGACAAGACTGCCCTTGGAAAGCTGATCGAATTATCAGATCGCTTTTGTGATCAGATCGAGCAATACACCCCTGGCACCGCGAACCCGTTTACAGCTGTCCTTGCAGAAGCAAAAGCGGTTTATGAGGATGGCAACGCTATGCAAGACGATGTGGCAAAGGCAGAGTCAGAGCTTCTTGAGGCCATGATGAATCTGCGTTACAAGGCGGACAAGAACGTGCTTGAATCGGTTCTTGCAACAGCATCCGGAATAGACAGCGCATCCTATACAGAGCAAAGTGCTGCGGTTTTTGAAGCGGCATACAGCGAGGCAAAAACAGTTCACGACAATGAGGATGCAACCCAGGCTGAGGTCAATGAAACGGTTGACAATCTGAACGAGGCAATTCGCGGTTTGGTTGCAATCAATACCAAAACGGACGATTCAGGGGATCAAGCTCCCACTGTTGAAGGGGAGATTGTCATGACAACCGGAGGTAGAAATGCAAAGACAGGCGACACTGCGTCAGCTGCCATCGCACTCTCTGTTCTCCTGTTAGCAGCAACTGGTTTGGTGATGAACAAAAAGAGAGGATAGCTATTTCCTAGTTTACATGGAATCCCCTGATAAAAAGAGTGTGAAAACATACGTTGGCAGCGGTTCTAATTGCCGAGTCTTTCACGTGAATAGCAGATCGCAAGCTCGTGGTGAAAATGAAGTGAAAGTAAAAATTCAATAAGCAGTTGCGACTCAACTCATCGTTGCTGCATTGGGAAAACGAATTTACAACTGAAAAAAGAATGGCAGAACCGCTGGGCTTTCCCCTGCCAGCGCTGCACGCGACGACACCGCCGCTGTACTGGAAAGGAGAGACACCCAAATCCTCTCCTGTTGCATATGCTTTCCCTCGTCTTTGGGAAATCAAAACCACCAGTAGTGGTGGCTTGCACAAGCCCTAAAAGGGCATTATACAGGCACACCCCTTAGATTTAACAACCGCATTACTATCACAGGCCGCATAAGCTGCGGCCTGTTTTTATGCCTTTGTATTCTTGCTACCCGTAAACGGGTCCATATACTCTTTGAGAGAAATTTGATCTGCCGCTATATCCTCTTCCAGCTGATTTTTGATGTATTGGACAATCGCCTTTTTATTCCGCCCAACTGTGTCTACGTAATACCCTCTGCACCAGAAGTGACGATTCCCATATTTGTATTTTAAATTGGCGTGTCGGTCGGAAATCATCAGACTGCTTTTCCCTTTGAGGTACCCCATGAATTGTGTTACACTTAAACTGGGCGGAATGCTCACCAGCATATGGATATGATCCGCGCATGCCTGTGCTTCTATAATTTCTACCCCTTTTTGCTCGCATAACTTTCGCAATATTTGCCCTATAGCCGCTTTTATTTTCCCCTACACTTCCTGTCTCCGATATTTTGGTGCAAATACAATGTGGTACTGGCATCTCCATTTTGAATGCCCAAGGGGCAGACTCTGTGCTAAACTGTTTATGTCATTCATTATATTTCCTCCTTTTGCTTTGTAATGCGGTCGCCAAACCTTCAATTATTTTAGCAAAAGGAGGATTTCTTTTGTCTGAAGATTTTTATTCTCACCGCCATAGCCGGTGGTTTTATTTCGCTAAAGCAAACAATAAAACAACGGAGCAACTACCTCGTTTGAGGGGCAGTTGCTCCGTTATTTCTATTCTTTTCTTCCTGCGCTGTTAGAGAGCAGGGAAATGAAGGATTAGTGACGACGTTTTTTGAAAATCGCACAACCGCTGAGCAGCAGGAGTGCTGCCGCCAGTGCAATTGGGGTTGCTTCCCCTGTTTTCGGAGTGGAGGATCCTGTTGCCGCTGTGGAATCACCTGCAACTGGGGCGGTTGAGACAGGTTCCAGAATCTCCAGAGCGTTAATCGCATCCGAAAGATTGCTGACCGCTTGATCTACTTCATCCTGCTCTGCCTCAGGATTCTGGTAAACCTCCTGCGAGGCTGCCTTTGCAGCGTGAAATGCGTCAACTGTCTCTGCGGTGTAGGCAGAGGTGTCAATTGCGTTTGCCTGGGTGAGGAGTTGTTCGAGGATGGATTTGTCCGCTTTGTAGCGGAGGTTGGCAAGGGCGTCGAGCAGGCTGTCCTGTGCCGTCTCCACCTCTTCTTGGAGCGCGTCGCGGTCAGAGAGAACCTCTTCCGCAGCGGCGAGAGCTGCCAGGAAGGTGTCTTTTGCGAGCCCGTCTGTGTACAGGCTCATATCAAGCGAGCTCGCGTAGTTCACAAGCTTGCCGAGCGCTTCCTTGTCACCTGCCTGGAAGCCGAGCTTGTGGATTTCGTTCATCAGGGTGATCCAGGCCTCGTCTACCTGTGCCTGGGATGCGGGGTTTTCAGCCACAGCCACAGCGTTTTCATAGGCAGCGAGGAAGGAATCCTGCACCGAGCCGATCGCGCCGTCGAGCTCGCCGCTAGCAATTGCCTGGTCTGCGTAGGCGATGACCTGGTCGAGAATCGAAGTGTTGGGTGCGTTGAGGGCAATCTGGGTATACGGGGTGAGGGTGACTGAAGTGAGGCCGATCGTCTCGGGCTTGTTGCCGCTCATCTGCATGTTCTGCCCGTTGACCGAGCCGCTCGCGAGTGCAAACGACTCGATGATCGCGCGGTTGGCAAGCGGGGAGGCGAGCTTGACAGAAATCGTATTCTCACCCGCAACGAGGTATTTGCCGATGTCGAGTTGATCCGAAATGTTGTCGACAGTGGTGATTTCGTGGCCGTTGACAATTACTTTAGTGATCTGGTCCTGCGAGTAGGTCAGATTCATCACCGCACCGGTTGAGGAGGTCCAGCCCTCGGGCAGAGTAAATGTCTTGGTGTAGAGCCCAATACCCGAGACATAGTCCATGGGATTGATGTTTTCAGTTTTGTTGCTGTGCCCCTGGGCAATGAGTTTCTCGCGGATGGTTTCAACGCTCATGCCGATTGTTTCAAGCTGTTCGTCAGTCGGCTGGAGCTCCGACCAGGTTCCGAGCGCGACGTTTTCGAAGGTGATTGAGGTCTTGGTCGAGTTGCTCGGGTCTTTGTAAATCACGTGTTCAAACTGATCCGCGATGCCGTCCGACTGCGCAGAGCCCTGAATGTTTTCCTCCGAGGTATCAGGACCCCAGCTCTCGAGGACCAGAGTCCAGCCCTCACCGCTCAGGTCGACTGTCTCCAGCGAGGACGGGACATAAACGGTCTTGCTCGAACCATCTGCGAGCTCAACCTGGTGATTGCCCGCCTCGTTGGAACGGAACACGAGCTCGCCGTCCTGATAGACCACCTGGCCGCCGTCCGCGCTCACTGCGCTGCCCTGGGTGGGCTGGGTCAGGCCGTCGGTGTTTTTGAGAATGCCGATGATGGTCGAGCTGCCGCCGGTGAGGGAGACGTTTGTCGTGATGGTGCCGTCGCCGTTGTCGATGTAATTGCCGATCGGGGTGACTTCGCCTGTCCAGGCGTCTAGGGTGTAGGGAATGCCCTCGCCGGTGAGGGTGATGCTGCCTTCAATCGCGTCGCCGTTTTTGAAGGAGAGATTTTTGCCCGCCGACATGCCGGTGTTGCTGACACAGGACGCGGGGTTGTTGAAGATGTAGTAGAAATTGGAACCGTCCTCTTCGTCTACATAGTGGGAGGTTTCGAGGTAAGGCAGGTCGTAGGAGGCGTAGGAAGTCACTCCGAGCTCCTCAAGAGCGGCGAGGAGTTCCTCTTCAGTCGAAACAGATTTCACATTGGAGAGGGTCAGCAGCTCGTCGTAAAGAGCGAGCATGGCCGCATCGCTGTTGGTTTCGGAATCCGAGCCGTAAATATTGCTGGGATTGCTCTTGTAGAGGATGACCGGCAAGCCCGCCTGCGCGTACTCGAGGACTGAGGCCATTGCCTGAGTCGAGATGGTGGACACCTGATCAAAGACGAGCGCTTTGTAAGCCGGCCCATTTTCACAGAGGACGCCGCCGGTCACCTTGGCGTTTTCGAGGTTGAACAGGCCCTCGCTGAGCATGTTGTAGGAGTAGCCGCTGTTGAGCAGGGTCTGGAAATCGTTGCCTGTGCTGGTGCTGAACGTGGTGGTCTTGTCCTTGAGGAAGACGAGATCTACCTTGGCAGTGCCCTCCTGCAGGACTGCCTGGTTGCGCGCCATAAAGTCAGCCAGGTCATTGACGTCATCCCAGTAGGTCTGGCGATAGGTGTAGGAGCCCGCGAAGCAGTTGCCGAACGCCATCCAGCCGGGCCAGTTGGCGTCAAAGCCGTTGTAGTTCTTGGAGTAGGGGGTGCCGTGCAGAATCGCGTGGTTGACGCCGTCCGAGTAGTTCTGCGCGACTTCGGTTGCGATGTCCGCCCAGTTCATCCGCAGGTTGCCGGTCGCGGTGACTGCTTCCATGGAGAAGTACTGTTTGTCTCCCATGTTGACAGCCGACGCCATGTAGCGCAATCCGTCGCCCTTTGCGCCGTTGTCGCCTTCAGGGATGTCGATGGCGGCTGAAGCGCTGCCCACGTCAAGACCGGCCAGGGAATAGGGCTGCGCGCGGTAGGTGTAGTTGAAGCCCTTGGCCCACTCCATGATGGGCGCAGCGTGCTTTTGCTCGTACATCCGGCCCATGAGCAGATTGTAGTCCTGCCCGATTTCAGCCGTGATCGCACTGTCGTCAAAGGAAGAGGCGCCGAGCGCTTTGACGAGGGGGAGTTCGGTTGTATACTGGTAGCCGTCTTGCTCCATTTCGTCAATGAGGTTGTAGGACCAGGCGCTCGAGCTGAAGCTCGCTTCGATTGAGTCCTCAAAGATGCTCGAACCGTTCTGTTTGAGCAGCTCGACAAGCTCGTCGTCGAGCAGGTTTTTGTTCCAATAGGTGGTGATTGCGTCCACTCCGTCTGAGCAGAAGTAGTTGGTGACAAACGCGCTGCCCGCCATCGGATTGGAGGTTCCGCCGAACGGTCCGTCCGACATGACCTGTCCGGTGCCGCGGCGGTAGAGGCCGACGAGCACGTAGTCGCCCACCTGGAGCTCCTCCCCTTCAGAGGGGGTGTAATCTTCGAGCACATCCACTCCGGTGAGGTCGGTCTGGTAGAAATTCTGCCAGTTCGCCATGCGCAGGCGGTTGCCCTCGCTGTCAATCTTGCCGTTAAAGCTGTCCGCGCAGGCCTCTTCGGTGGTTTCTTCACCGTAGACGTCCACAATGTTTTCCTGATAGCTGCCAACGCCAGCATAGTATTCGTTCCACGCCGCCTCATCAGGAACACCAGCTGCATAGCCCGCGCCCTCGATGACAGACGTGCTGTCGGTCAGGTCGATCACCGAGTCGAACTCGAAGACAGGCGCATAGGTAGTCTCTGCATCCGCTGCCATTGGCTGCCCGCCGGGGAATTCTCCGCCGCCCGGCCAGCCGCCGCCTCCGCCGCCCGAGGTCACTTCCTTCATGTCAACGACTTTGGCAAGCGCCGCCGAAACAAAGGTGTCGGTGTAGAGGAAGTACATGGTGGGAAGGCCGTCGTTTTTGCGGGAGATTTTCTGCTCCGGCAGCGGCAAAGAGGTGATGGTTCCGATATCCTCCGCCGTCACCTTTTTGTACTGGTAGGAGAGTTCCTGTGAGGCCGCCGCATCGTTGGGGTCCACGTTGTTGATCACAGTCGGCCAGTGGGCGGTGATGGTGATGTCGACGATAAATCCACCCTCCACCTTTTCTGCCGCCCGAAGCACCTTTTTGAGCAGACTCTGATAGGCAGGGGTTCCCCAGCCGACGAGCTTGGCGTCCTCGTTGTTCATGTTGGAGCCGTTGACCATCATGGTCACCTCAACGCCGCCAAAGCCTCCGTCAGCGAGCGCCAGGATCTGTTTTTCAATCGTGTCGTACTCGTCGATCCCGGCGCCCGCGTCGGGGAACCACATCCGCGCCATCGGCTTCTGCTGATAGTTCGGGTTTTGGAAGGCTGAGACGACCGCCCCTGGAGAGAGATCTGCCGCAGCGCTTGCAGGGAAGGCGGCGGACAGGGTGGTCAGGGTCATCGCTGCGGCGAGCACCGCGGCAATGAGCTTGGATTTTTTCATCTTGTTTCCTCCTTTTTGCTTGACATTAGTCAATTTGTATCGATATCCATCATTTTTTTGCAAATAACTGGATAATTTCATCTTAGCATGTTCCGCTGGAAGTTGACAATGAGCTCTCATGACCTGATTGCGTCTTATGATGACCTGTTTTACAGTGGCTCCTCAGTCTGAAATTCGCCGGAAGAATCCGCTTCGCTTGTTGGAATACAGAATTCCACCTCGGTGCCGAGGTATTTCTGGCTGGAAAACCGCAGGCCCGCATCAGTGCCAGGATAGCAGATCTGCAGCCGCCGGTTGGTGTTGTACACCCCGATGCCGCTTTTTTCAGTGAGCAGGGTGGACACCTGTTTTTCTTCCATCCCCACCCCGTCATCTGACACGAGAAAGTGCAGCGATCCCTCCTCCATCCACCCGGTGAGCGTGACCGTCCCCTCCTGAGTCGGTTTTTCGAAAATGCCGTGCTGAATCGCATTTTCGACGATTGGCTGGAAGATGATCATGGGGATCTTGTACTCCATCATCTCGTCCGGCACGTCGACGAGGAAATCGATCCGGTTGCCCGAGCGCATATTCATGAGCTGGACATAGAGGGTGACGTGCTCGAGTTCATCCCTTACCCTGCCCATCAGGTTGCCCTTGTTGAGGGTGAGGCGGTAGAACCGAGAAAGGGCGAGCACTGCATCGGACACCTCCTGATTTTTTCCGTTTTTGGCGTACCAGTTGATCATATCAAGGGTGTTGTAGAGAAAATGCGGATCAATTTGGGCGCGCAGCGCTTCGATTTTCACCTTGTTGAGTTCCTCCGCCGTGCTCAGCCTGTCCTGAATGAGAGTGTTGATCCGCCCCGCCATGTAGTTGTAGGTGGCGATCAGGTCCCCGATCTCATCCTTGCCCGGGTCGCCGGGCAGAGGGGCGGGATGCTCGGATTTGACCGACTCCATCTGCCTTTTGAGCGAATGGATGCGGGTGATGATCGTGCCGGAGAGCAGCACGCCGATGAGCATCGCGAGCACCATGAGCGCGGCGTAACTCCCCACAAACTGAAACGCCAAGGAGCGGCTGTCCTCTAAGATGTCGCTGCGGGGGATCATCCACACCAGCCTCCATCCGCTGTGAGGGATTTCGCGGCAGGATGCATACAGCTCCTCTCCGTTCAGCTCCACGAGCCGGAATTCCCCTTGGGTGTCGAGTGATTGTTCTGCCTCCTCATAGCTGAGGTACCAGGGGAGCGGTTCCGACGGATCCAGTTGGCTGGTTGCGACCAGGTTGTTCTGGCTATCGATCAAATAAGCGATTCCCCGGCTGCCGGACATGCCGTCCCGCAGCGACTGCTCTATTGCTTCGGCAGACTGGTAGACCGCGATGTAGGACTCCTTGAGAATATCCCCCTGAAAATAACGGAACCGGCGGACAATCGCAATCTCCCCGCAGTCCTGCTGTTCCCAGCTGTTGAGGAGCTGGCGCGGCGCGTAGAGGAGGTTGCCCGGCAGGCTGAAAAATGCGCTCTGCCAGGGGCTTCCCTCGATATAGGAAAGGGGGGCGAACAGCTCGTCACGTTCCCCGCCAAACGGGGCGTTGAGCAGATTGACAGGGGCGTCCGAATAAATTTTGATGCTCTTGACGTTTTCCACAAGGTTGGAGCGCAGAATTCCCTGGTAGCTCTCGAGCGCGTCGTAGGTGGCCGGATCGCCGAGAAATGTTTCCCAGCCCTCATCCGTCACCGTGAGGAAGCGGGAGAGATTGGAGTCGTTGTACGCTGCGTCGCAGACACTGGTGATCTGCGTGACGATCGAGTCGGTCTGACTCGACACCTGCAAGGAGGACAGCTTTTGCTCATCGAGCACGTTGTCGCGGATCATGGTTAAAAAGCGCCCTCCAAACAGCAGAGTGACAATGGTGATCGGGACGACGATCAGGATGAGGTTGGACAAGATCAGCCGATTGCGAATTTTAATGTCCTTCTGAAAAAAACTCAGAAGTTTTTTCATTGATTCCATTCCTCCCTGTACTCGTTGGGCGTCTTGCCAACTGTTTTGCGAAAAATGCGCCCGAAATAACTGTTGTCCTTGTAACCGACCCGCGCGCCGATTTCCGCCGCGCTCAGGGTGGTCTCCTGCAAATACTGCTTAGCGCGCTCAATCCGCAGATCGGTGAGGTACTGATTGACCGTGACCCCGGTTTCCCGTTTGAAAACAACGCAGAGATGGGAGGCGGACATTGACACTGCGTCCCCGATTGTCTTGACCGAGAGCAGGCTGTCGGCATAGTGCTTGCTGATATAGTCCTTGATCATGAGAATGCGGGAAGGGGCGCTGCGGCTGTCCTCACAGGCGGAGAAAAACTGGGTGAGCCTGTGGGTGAGGTAGTTGTGCAGTTCGTCGAGGTTGTAGGGGGCAACCACCGAAATCCACGCCTGCTCCGGCTGCTCTTCCCCCTCCCGCAGCGGGAGGTGACGGCTGTCGGCCGCCTGAAAGACCTGGGCGATCAGCTCGTAATAGGTGGCTTTGACTTTGCTGACAATGGGATACCGGACGGTTTTGAGCTGTTCGTACCACCCCTGCACCTCGCGCAGCGCGGCCTCCTGGTCCAGCTGCTGAACCGACGCGGCGAAGGCCCGCCGGATTTGCTGGTCGTCATAAGGGGCGAACTCTGCTTCCCGCTCTCCCTGTGCAAACAGCACTGCTCCGAACGGCTCGTAAAACGCCTGTTGCTGTACAATCACCGCAGAGTGGTACGACTCGTAGGCTTTGGCAATCCCTTCGGCGGGCAACCCCACCGAAATGTGGTAAGGGTACAGCCCCGCAAGGCACTCCCCAATGCAGTTGCAGAGCAGCTGCAGGGTGGAGCGGTGGAGCGGCGCGGGGGAGAACAAATGCAGGACCAGGCAGTCTGCGTGTTTGGGCACGCAGAGAAACCGGAGATTGAGCGGCTCCACCATCTGCTCCACTGCCTCTGCGAGCGTCCTCCAGATCAAACCGTCGGCCTCCTGCTCGGCGCGGAGCTTCACCAGCAATGTGGTGATGCAGCGATGGGTTTTAAGCGTTTCCTTCCAGCCGCACTCACCGAGCGTTCGCTCGCATTCCGCGCGGTTGCCGGGCAGGGTCAGTGAGGCGGCTACCTGCTGTAAATCCTGCTGCATCTGGCGCAGTTCGGTTTGCTCCCTGCGCCTGAGCTCCCGGCTCTCTGCAACTGCCTCGGACACAACCTGCTCGAGCTCGGGGATGGAGATCGGTTTTTCGAGATAGCTCACCGCTTTGAGCCGAATGGCCGCCTTGTAGTACGCCTTGTCAGAGTAGGCGCTCACAAAGATGATCCGGCAGGCGGGCAAAAAGCTGCGCAGCTTGACTGCCATCTCAATCCCGCCCATCCGGGGCATCCGCACGTCGGTCATCACGATGTCAGGCCGAAAGCGCCGGGAAATCTGGATTCCCTGTTCCCCGTTCTCGGCAGACTGTACCTCCAAAATCCCCAGTGACTTCCAATCCACCAGCTGCAGCATCCCTTCACGGGTTGCCTGTTCGTCTTCCACAATCAGTAATTTCATTGTATCACCTTAGTATCCATTCGTCGTTGTTCACAAAAATATGGTCTGAGTTCTATCTGAGACCCTATTATATCACAAAGCAAATCGATTACAAGGATTTTCTTCGGGCAAATTCAGTGTAACACTGCCGGACAGAAGGTTCGATAGGATTATTTTTTGATCTCTGGTAGTTTTTCAGCAAGATGTAAACCACCGTAAAAATCACCACAAATCGAAACATTGTCCCATTGAGGAATTGGGCTACACACTGTACACTGGAAACATATGGCAACTGCCATCTGAAAAGGAGGAAAGCAACATGATCAGCAAACACCAACCCAAGCGCATCTTGGCGCTGCTCCTTTCCCTCGCGATGGGGGCAAGCGCTTTGGCGGGCGGCTCCGCCTTTGCGGCGGGGGATTCCACCCCCTGTTCCGAGGTGCTCGAAGCGTTCCTAGACCCCGCTTCCAACACCGATGCAAAGCCGATGGCCCGCTACTGGTTCCCCGACGCCGGCGCAGGGCTGACCAGCGAACAGCTCGCCGAGCTCTCGGAAAAAGGTTACTCTGTCGTGCAGTCGGAGGAGTACTTAAATCTCGTTTCCCAGAGCATTGAAGAACTCTATGAAGCTGGATTCGGCGGAGTAGAGCTCACCATGCTCGCCGACGGCAACAACTACGACAACACCATCGCCTCCTACGCGGGCTGGGGCACCGAGGCGTGGGTGCGGGTGCTCTCCCAAGCTCTCTACACCGCCAACCAGGTGGGCAAAGGAGACGGGACAGATTTTAAGGTCGACATCACCATGACCGCTCACTGGCCGCTCGTCATCGACACGGTCGACCCCAATGACGACGAACAGCAACAGCAGCTGACCTCGGCCATCCAGAACATTTCGCAAGAGGATCTCACCGCCGAGTCGGTCACCCTGTCCCTCCCTGCGCAGCGGGTCAAGGACACCTTTAACACCATCAACCTCAACGACTCCGACCGCAGCGCCTCCTTCCTCTTCACCGAAAAACTGGTGGGTGCGACGTTCGCGGTGCAAAATGCCGATGGGTCGCTTGTGTTTGACTCCCTCACACCGCTCACCGCCACCGAACAAACCGAGTCGGACGGCAGCTATGCAGGGTATTCCGCCGGTGTGCCGGGCACTGAGTATCTGATCAAGCGCGACGGCAGGTGACAGGAGGCCCAGGGTATCACCGAAGACACCCTGACCACAATCACCGAGCCGATCGCGGTGGATAGTGCCACAAGGAAACAGCTGCAGGATGTGACGATTACCACCGAAACCCAGGTCACTGAAACTCCCTGGGGACAGAGCTCCACCACCGTCTATGTGGTCACCGACAGTGCGGGCAACGACATCACCGCAAGCTGCACCGTACTCAAAGAGGGGGATATCGCCTCAGCTGTCACCCAGGCAGACGGGGACTATTACTACGAGCTGCAAAAGGTAATGCGCACCGACACCTACGGCATCAACATTCCCAAGACTGACAGCCAAGGCAACCTCTATTACGAGGATGAAAACGGCCGCCGCTTCATGGATGACTGGCAGTATCTCTACGAGGTGAGCACAGCGGACCTCCAGGCGGCGATGGACAAGGCCGGCCCGCTCGGCGAAGGGCAGAGCTATGTGCTCGTCAACGTCTACCGCGAGGGCTCGGGTCAGGTCACCTCGGGCGGCGAAACCGTCACGATGAACAACCGCACCTACGCGATTGACTACTACAATGAGCGCGGCGTCCAGAAGGTCATCGATTTCTGGGAGGACAACATGCTCGATCACGAGGTCACAGTGGAGAACGGCGCCTGTGTCACTCTGCGCGAGCTCATGAAACAGAACAACGGGAGCTGCATCTTTGAGGACTCCCTTGAGCTCAACACCTCCGGCCCCGCCTTCAGCGCCTACATTGTCGACCCGGACAACCAGGCGGGCGACAACGCGGGCTTCGAGGGAGATTGGGAGCGCCTGCTCGGCTATGAGGCAGCTCCCTATCTTCCGATCCTCGCAGGATGCAAAGTCACGGATGACAACGGCATGTCCGCAAAGATATCCGCTGATTTTAATTCTGTCAAGGAAACGCTGTTTAACAACGACCACTCGGCCACCGTCTCCGACTGGGCGCACAGCTTTGGCGGCGGATACCGCTTCCAGTCGAGCAGCAGCCTTTCCGAGGCGCTCAACGTCGACATCGTCGAGGCGGACAACGGCACCCTCTCGGGAGACGGCATTCGCACCGCGTCCTCGACAGTGAACGTCCGGGGCGACCAATACCTCTCAATGGAGGCGATCACCTCGACTACCCTGGACCCGACCTATTACGAGACGATGCTCGAGCTCAACATGAATTTCTCGGGCGGCATCAACCGGGTCATTCTTCACGGCACTCCGTTCAAACAGTCGGTCACCGGCTGGATCAACGAGTGGCCGGGCTGGGCGTTTGCCAATGAGTACTGGGGCAGCGGCTACGGCGCCTGGAATTCCCGCCAGGCGTTCTGGGACGACATCGACACCTTCAGCGACTACGTCACCCGGATGCAGGGACTTCTCCAGCAGGGTACGACGAAAATCCCGGTGCTCATCGTCGGCGGCTCCAACAAGGACGTCGCGTTCCAGAATCTGCTCGACAGCGGCTACCACTACAATGTGGCGGCGGAGGAAACCCTCATGATGGAGGAGGCGTCCCCTGAGAACGTGGTGGACGGTGTCCTCTCACCGGATGGGCTCGCCACCCAGGTGCTCGTCCTCAACAACCTCACCTCTGTGTCTGACGTCGCGTTCATCGACCGCCTCTGCGCCTATGCGGATAAGGGGATGGACATCGTGATTTACGGTTCTACCAACCTCGGATCAGTGCAGGGGGTACAGGCGACCGACCTGCCCGGCAGTGGAATTCCGGCGGACAAAACCGACGCCGCAGCGCAGGCGGCCTATGAAAAACTCCTCGCCAACGCCAACGTGCATACCGGTATTGCGGACGAGGCCGCCCTTCTCTCCTTCCTCGACAGCTATTCAGACAACACCGTACGGTACGACCAGAGCGGACTTGAGACGACCCACCTCGTCGACCACTCGGATGGAACCGACTACTACTTCCTCTACAACAACCACAGCGACGGAAAGATTTCCTACGGCAACGTGGGCGTCGGGCTCGACCTGACCCGCGTCACCGGCCTGGACATCGACACCACCCTCACCCTTGACTGTCAGCCGGGCGAATCCGTCTACCAGCTCGACTCCTACACCGGGGAGGTCACACAGCTCACCCGGTACACCTCCAACGGCGACGGCACCATCTCCCTCCCATTCCAGCTCGCCGCGTGGGACACTGCTGTCCTCGCTGTGTCAGACAACGCCGCGGCGTTTGAAAAAGCCGGCGCGCAGGTGCAGTCTGTCAAGGAGGAAGGTGAAACAATCGACCTCACAGAGGCTGATTGGAACCTCACAATTGACAGCTATGGCCCCACAACTGACCTCGACCCCTCCGCTCCGTTCTACGAGACGACGGTGCGCCCGATCGATGCCGGAAGTGTCAAGCTCGGCCTCTGGGACGGCCTTAATCAGTACATCACCGACGAACAGCTCGCGGCAGTGGGCATTACCGCGGACAAGCAGGCAGAAGCAAAAATACAGTCCGACAAACTTGTCAGTTACCTCTCAGGCGTCGGAACTTACACCACCACTGTTGATTGGGCGGGCGGTGACGGCGCGTATTTTTCCTTTGACCACCGCGACGCCTCCAAGACGGGCGACGCCCAGGTCAACATGGACATGGTCACCGAACTCACCGTGACCAACGCACAGGGAAAAACAACTACTTTTAGCAACATCAACCCGCAGGTCAACAAAATTGACCTCGGAAACGCCCTCTCCAAAGGCAGCAATACCATCCGCGTCAAGCTCGTCACCACCCTGCGCAATCGGGAAGCACTTGAGGGCGCCTGCGTCAAACGCTACACCCTCTCCTCCTATGGGCTGACTGCAGCGAGTATCACCCCTTACTCCACCCTGGACACCTCCATTCTGGACAAGGTGCTCTCCTATGCGGAGAGCGTTATCGCAAGCGGTGAGGTGGACAACGCGATCGGCTCGGTACAGGACAGATTCACTGCGGCATACAATCAGGCAAAGGCGGTCGCAACATCCCCTGCATCTCAGCAGGAGATTGACTCCGCCTGGGTTGAGCTGATGAATGCCATCCACCTGCTCGGGCTGCAGGCGGGCGACAAGCAGGCCCTTGACAAGCTGATCGAGGTGTCGGATGGACTCGACCTCGCTCTCTACGCGGACGGGACGGCAAAAGACAATTTTACCGCGGCACTGGCGGCAGCGCACACCGTATCCGCTGACCGCGACGCATTGTCCGCGGATGTCGCACAGGCACAGGATGCGCTGCTCGACGCCTTGGTCAGCCTGCGGTTTAAAGCGGACAAATCCGTCCTGGAACAGGTGTTGGCAGCAGCAAACAGCATCGACCTCTCCGCCTATACCGTCGAGAGCGCCGCTGTCTTCCGACAGGCAAAAGCAGACGCCGAGACGGTAAACGCAGACAATACCCTCAGTGAGGACAATCAAGCGCAGGTCGACGCAGCAGTGGATGCCCTGCGTGAGGCGATAGACCGGCTCACACCGGCGGGCTCTGACACAGCTCCAGTCACAGGAGACGACGCAGCGTCTGCATCCTCGGGCAGTCCCAAAACAGGGGACGCCGCTCCGTTCGCAGCTGCCGCAGCTGTTCTGTTGGCAGGCGCCTCCCTCTTTGCACTGAAAAAACACAGGTCAAAATAATCAATTCACGATACTTTACAGCAATCCCCGCAGGCTCTTGGCTTGCGGGGATTGCTTTGCCGATGGGTTACCTGCGGGGTTCTTTCCGACGTTGTGTGAGACGGCCCCGTGCGTTTTGGCCAAACCTGTTTGAGCAAAATTGAAAACAATGTCTTGTTGGGTATTCCCTACAGACGGCGCTATAAAAAATACCACAAATCAAAAGACTGTCCGATAGTGAAAATCAGCGCTTTGCACTATAATGAGGAACAGAAATAGCCGGCATGAGAGGGGGGAAGCGTTCAGCCGGCAGGATAATCAACAACAATCACCCGAAAAAGGAGGAATCGATGTTATGGCATCAAAAAAGCGGCACAGAATACTTTCCGCCCTGCTGGCGTGCGCCATGCTCGCAACAGCTGGGGCTGGTCTTTCCGCACAGGCGACCAGTGCAACCACTGAGGAGACGGCGTTTGCCGACAGCTTCAAAAACGCAAACCAACTGGAGAGCAGCGTCTGGACAAGGTGGTGGCTGCTCGCCGGCGGCATCCTGAGTGAGGAAAACATCAAATCCGATCTCAAGACAATGGCGGAAGCGGGCATCACCCATGTGGAGGTCAACAACCAGAACTTCTACTGGACCCAGCAACAGGGGGACACCAATTACCTGGATGTTTTTTACTGGATTCTCAAATATGCAGATGAGTACGGCTTGGTGATCGACTGGTCCACCGGAGATATGTATCCCGCTGGATTTGACACCAATTCGCAGTATTACGACGAGTCCCTCGGCATGTACAAGCTCGACTACTACGACCAGGAGGTGGGCGAAGGGCTTTCTGGCTCCGACCTGGTCGTCGTTTCCAACGGTGGAGGCGGAGGCTGGCCGTGGGAAGGCGGTGGATTCCCAATGGCCGCACAGGACCAGACCGATGAAGAGGACGCCCCTCCGCTCGACGGATATGAGAAAATCCTCTCGGTGACAGCGGCGTATCTCGACGCGGACAACAACGTCATCGCCTCTGCGGTGCTCGCAGACGCGGGGGAGCTCTCCCCAGCGGGCGACAGCCACGCGGCGACGGTCAGCGTGGGTTCCGGCTCGATTGAAATGCTCGACATTGACGACACATCCCTCGGTTACGACGGTGACTTTGAGGATGGAACTGTGACGGTGACACCATCCGATCTGACTGGGCTGCTCAGCGTGGAGCAACAGGCAGAGGTCGCGGCCACCGAGGGCAGCTGGAAGCTGTTCACCTTCTACAAAGTGGCGCAGACTTCCTTCCTCAAATACATCGATTACCTCAGCCCCGACGCCACCCGCGCGTGGGCGGAGTATTGGGAAAACGACCTGTTGCACAACAGCTACTGGACTGAGGAGTGCGGTTTTTCGGAAACATATATTACCGAGCTGTTTGAAAAGGTATCGGGTAACCTGTTCGAGGACTCTCTCGAAAGCTTTACCATGAACTACACTGACGAGCTGTTTGACGCCTTCCAAGAGGTCAACGGCTACGCCTTCCCGATGGATCGGATGATCTCGATGATCGTCAACGAAAAGATCGGTTGCACCGTCAAGCTTGACAGCGATGCCGACTACGTTATCGACAAAGAGGCCGACCGTCAGCTGCGCAACGACTACTACAACGCCCTCACTGCGCTGTACAACGAAAATCACCTCGGGGTCTACACCGAGTGGGCACAGTCGCATGGCATCGGCACCAAAATCCAGGCGGCCTACAACTACACCCTGGACCAGGACTCTTCGATGGGCTACATCACCATGGCGGAAAACGAGACCTTAAACGCACAGGATAAGCTCGACGTCTACCGCACCTACTCGGGCTCCGCTCACGCCCACGGGATTGACATCATCTCCTCCGAGTCGGGCGCGAATGGGGACGGCAAGAGCTACACCTGCACCTGGGACGACTGGCTCTGGCATTTTAACACCCAATACGCAGGCGGCGTGAACGCGGCGGTGCTGCACGGCGTGGACTACCAATTCTGCGGCTGGGGCACTATGTGGCCGGGCAAGAGCGGCGCGGGTGCAACTGCCGGACAGTGCGAATCAATGGGTCAGAGAATGCCCTACTGGACGCTGATGGACGACACCGTCACCTCCTACCTCGCACGCGAGCAGTATGTGCTCCAACAGGGGCAGCCGGATATCGACCTCGCGGTCTACTACTACGCCTACGATTACGGCCTTGCGGGTGATTCCGGTCGTACCTGGTGGACTGACCAAGGACTGACCCAGGCAGGCTACTCCTACGATTTTCTCGGCGATTCCAGCCTCTCCCGCGCCACATTTGACGGCAGCGTGCTCTTCCCCGAAGGAGCCCGTTACAAAGCGCTGGTTCTCAATCAAAACCGCACAACCGACAAGGGCGAAGGCACCGGCATGATCCCGGTTGCGACCGCTCAAAAAATCCTTGCACTCGCGAAACAGGGGCTTCAGGTCGTGGTAGTCGGGGATGCGCCCGACAAGGCGGCGGAAAATCGCGACAACTACCTGGACGGCGTCCTCCAGCCGGAGACTGTCGATGAAGAGACTGGCGAGAGCATCAGCTACGGCGATTCTCAGGTGCGCGCGATCATGGCGGAACTTCTCGCACTGCCAAACGTCACCACCGCCCAGAGTGAGGCGGACGCGGTCAGTGCGCTGCAGGCGGTTGACGTACAGCCAGACAGCGCTTACAGCGAGCTGGTGGAGGATCTCATCGGTTACCACCGCAACACTGAGGATGCGGATTTCTACTTCCTTTTTAACAGCAGCTACACCAGCATCTGCGCAGACGAGGAGCGCCAGATCAGCACCGCCCAGCCGGCGCACCAAATCACGACAACTGCCTTGTTCGACGGCCCGCAGGGAGGCGTTCCCTACCTGCTCGACTGCTGGACAGGGGAGATCACCCGCATTGCGGACTACACCGTCACCCCGGACGGCAAATACCAGATCAATCTGGATATTGCCCCGAACGACACCATGATGATTGGCATCGGCACCCCCGAATGGCACACCGACGGACTCGGTGGCCTGGACACTGCGACAACCGACGCTGAACGCATTGCTTACGATCGGAACGGCAACTTCATCGTGACATCCTCCCAGCCGGGCAGCTACACCGTCAACCAGTCGGATGGAAGCGCTAAAATCGCCCGCATCAGCGAGGTTCCCGAGGCGGTTTCACTCTCGGATTGGTCGCTCTCCCTCACCCTTTACCAGGCGAATGAGGAATTTAGCAGCGGTAATGCGGGCGTCAACAACGCGAATGTCTATGAAATCATCAAAACTGCTGCCGGGCCGTTCGATCCTGTAGACGCCGAAACAGGTCGGCTTCTCCCCTGGATTGAGATTTCCGATGAACTCAAAGGCGCATCCGGCGTCGGGGTCTACACCGCCACTGCCACCCTACCCGACAGCTACAGCGCGGACAGCATGGGTTATGTTCTCAATTTTGAGCAGGTCACCGAACTTTTTACTGTGAAGATCAACGGCGTGCAGGTTGACGGCATCAACCAGAACTACCCGAGCGGGGATGTGTCGAGATACCTTGTACCAGGCGAAAACACCATTGAAATCACCGTTGCAAGCGGCTTGTTCAACGCGGTTAAATACTACAACACCGCAGAATCTGCGGCAAAAACAGATGCCTTCTCTAAAGACACCACCTTTGCGGATTGGTGGTCCAAAGACGGTATTGTCGGCACTGTCTCACTCGATGGTTACGGCAAGGCTGTGGTGGACCAGCAGGCACCCAACACCTCTATTCTTGAAAAAGTCATCGCAGCAGCAGATCAGGCCATTCAGAGCGGCGAGGTGGACGCGGCGATCAGCAGTGTACAGGACCGCTTCTATGCAGCGTATGACGAGGCAGTCGCTGTGCTTCAAGCCCCCGCTTCCCAGACCGAGGTCGACAACGCCTGGATCTGCCTCATGAACACTCTGCATCAGCTCGGATTCCTCAAGGGCGATGCGACGATGCTCGAGACTCTCTATAACTATGCGGCCAGCCTCGATCTCACCCTCTTTGTCAACAACGACGCCAAAATTGCCCTTCCCGGCGCACTCGCAGCTGCCAAAGAAATTCTAGATCAGCGTGAGGATATGCTCGCTTCAGAAATCGACAGCGCCGCTGATACTCTGCTCAGCGCGGTTGAGGGACTCCGGTTCAAAGCGGATAAATCCGTTCTCGAGCAGGTGCTCGCACAGGCAGACAGCATTGACACTGCAGCCTACACTGCAGAGACGGTCGAAACCTTTAATGCGGCAAAAGCAGCCGCAGACGCGGTATTTACAGACGAAAACGCCAGTCAGCAGGAGGTAGACAACGCAGCTCAAGTACTTGCCGATGCGATCAACTCTTTGCAGATTTTAGAAGACAATGCATCCCCAATCCAGGGAGATGTTACTGCATCGACTACAACAAGTGCTCCGAAGACAGGCGACTCCACTCCGATTGCAGCCGCAGTCGCGCTGCTTGCAGTAGCCTTAACAGGTTTTGTGGTGTATAACAAAAAATAGTCTATCTCCAACTGCTGTAAAAGAGAGTTCCTTATGAAACGATTTTTCTCCCTAGTCATTTTTTTCTGCCTCCTGTTGTGCAGCTGCGTTCAACAGAACCCGCGGCAGGAGACGGAACAGGCGCCTGCGGCTGTTGAGGACCCCTATTCCGCGTCCCAGTGGGGCGGCTCTGCAATTCACATTGAGTCCGCCTGGCAGAGAGGACTGACAGGGGAGGGGGTCACCGTTGCAATTATCGACACCGGAGTTGACTCCTCCCACGAGGATTTACAGGGCGCCAAGATCCTTCCTGGCCGTAATTTTTCCGGCTGCGGAGGGGAGACCGACGTGGGCGATCAGGTCGGTCACGGCACCTTTGTCGCGGGGATTCTCGCGGCGCAGTGCGGCAACCAGCTCGGAATTGCAGGACTCGCTGAGGATGTCTCAATTCTCCCCATCAAATGCATGGAGGAGGCGACAGGGGCAAGCCTTTCAGCGGTTATCTCCTCGGTGGAATACGCTGTAGAGCAAAATGCGGATATACTGATTTTGAGTCTTGGCATGTTAACTCCCGCGCCCGAGCTGGAACAGGCGCTACAAAAAGCCGCGGACCGGAATGTCCTGATCTTTGCCGCAGTAGGCAATGAGGGAGGAAATGAGTTGTATTATCCCGCTGCATATGACTGTGTCGTCGGGGTCGGCTCGGTCACTGAATCCCTCAAACACGCCAGCGGCTCACAAGTCAACCAGAGTGTCTTTGTGACTGCGCCGGGAAAAAGCATCTTTGGACCGTGGACAGGAGAAATGGCGGAGGTCGTTTCGACAGACGGCGGAGGTTATCGCCGCGCAACTGGCACCTCGTTTGCAGTCCCCTATGCTGCGGCAATGGGAGTGATCGCCAAGCAGATTGTCCCCGACATCAGCGCTGCTGAGTTTCAACAGCTACTGCAAGACTCCTGCCTCGATCTCGGGGAGCAAGGGTATGACATCGAGTTTGGTTGGGGCCTGGTTCAGGCAGACCTCCTGCTCGACAAACTGGATAAATTGCCAGATAGCTACAACAAAACAGAAAAATAGGTTTTTACAATTAAGACAGAGCAACGGGGAAAGGAGACATCTCCTCTCCCCATTGCACTATAAAATGACCGTAATTTAATCAACAACAAATAAGTGAACCAAAGAGGTTTTGATATGAAAAAATTTATTAGCCTTTTGACTGCGCTGTGTTTGACGGCGTCGATGTCAATCGCCACAGTGAGTGCGCTGACAAAAAGCGGCGGGAGCGGCGATTCTTTTCTCGACAGCATGAATGACAAATTCTCTAACCTTTCGATGGAGGAGCGTCCCCAAGCTCGCTGGTGGCTGGCGGAGGGGTATCACACCGATGAGACTCTCATTGAGGGGGTGGAAACTCTATACGAGCAGGGATATGGCGGCATCGAGTTGCTCTGCTTGAGTGAATCGTCGGTGGACAACGACCTTTACGGCTGGGGTACTGACGAGTGGTACAACGACAACTATGTCATCGCTAAACGGGCAAGCGAACTCGGGATGACTGTCAGCTTTGCGGCAGGTCCCTCCTGGCAACCGACCTTCCCCTACTATGAGGAGGATCCTGATTACAGCGAACCCGAAAAATGGGGCAATGAATACGATACCGACCCGAACAGCGACGTCTACAACCAGGGACTCGTGTCGGCTGATCCCGTCTATGTCTCCTCCGGGCAGACGACCAGCATCGATTTGACTGAATTCACCTACGATCCGGATGGCACGGCGGACCAATCCTCTGAACATGAGCCAACTCTCGATACGATGGGGGAGATTAACTGGCAGACTGATTATCACGTCACCCACCGAAACTTCCAGACGATTGCCATCGCTAAGGCGGCAGGGGAGAATGGGACTGAGTTGAGCCTCGACGGAGTCACCCAGTACACCGAGGCGGAAATCCAAGCGATGACCGAATATGACGAGGCGACCGGGCGCTACACCTTCCGCTGGACTGCCCCAGACGACGGTTCCACCTATGTTCTTATTCCGTTCTGGCGAATCGGCGTCGGCCATAGTACGAGCTCCGAAACCAAGGAGAAGGGCGACTACTACCTTGCCAACCACTTCACCTCGGAATCCGCTGAAGCACAGTTTGCTTTCTGGCGCACCTATCTGTTTGACGACAACATGCTCTCGATGCTTGAAGAATACGGCACTAAGGTCGATTGGTTCATCGATTCGATGGAGTATGGTCGCCTCAATGGGGAGGGCATCTATTGGGCGTACGACTTTATCGACAATTTTGCCGATCAGTTTGACTACGACCTCACTGCCTATCTTCCGATGTTGTACAGCGACTACACCATCAGCGGTCTGACCTCCGAGGAAGAGGACCGAATTTGGGACGACGTCTATGAGATGATGACCAACGGATTTGAAGAATATCTCGGAACCCTAAAATCCCTTCTCAACAGCATCGGCGTGGAGTTGCGGGTACAGGCGTACGGCTTAAATGAACTCGAGCTGTCTCAGCCGATCAAATCGCTCGATGTACCCGAGACGGAGACTCTCGCATTTGGCGACAATGTGCAGTGGTACAAGTTGCTTTCGGGCGCAGTGCACCTCACAGGCGCTCAAGAGTTTTCGAGCGAAACCGGCGCAAAGGCGGGAAGCTACGTCTTTACCGCACAGGAGTATATCAAACAAGTCCATCAGCAAATGGCTGCCGGCGTCAATCGGACGGTGTGGCACGGATTTACCACCCTGGCGGGTCCTGACGGGGATGTCATCTGGCCGGGTTATGAGAGCTCGATGGGATTCACCCAGTCGGAGCGGTGGGCAAACCGCAGTCCATTGATCGCCACCGAGGACTATGACTACAACAAACACATCACTCTTCTGCAAACCGTACTCAAGGAGGGACAGGAGACGGTCGACGTCGCCCTGCTCACATCGGAAGTACTCGCCCATCCCCGCGCTTCGACGAGCGGTGGCAACAGCTGGAACGACACCTCCCTGAAACAGGCAGGCTACTCCTATGAATTTTTTGACGCAGACTATCTCACTGAAGGGGATCTTTGCTACCTCAATGAAGACGGAACCCTTGGTCTCCCCAAATATCAGGCGGTGATTGTGTTACCGGATCAGCTTCCCGTCAGCAACGCGGAGGCGCTTCTCAATCTCGCAAAGCAGGGCCTGCCGGTCATTTTACTTGACAGTGCAGCTTCTTCTACCAATACTTACAATGCGACCGACGAAGATCTTGCCGCGGTGATCAGTGAGCTCAAAACACTCGACAACGTCAGCGTGATCAGCAAGCAGTCGGATGCGGTATCCTCCCTGCGCGCAGACGGCATTCATCCGCGGCTCTCGTACAACGGAGATCTGTGGAACAACAGAATGGAAAGTGATGAGGCAACCTATTATTACCTCTATAACGAGGGATCCGAGGCTGTGACGACAACGCTGTCTTTTGATGGGGAGGTTGTTCCCTATGAGATGGACACTTGGAGTGGAGAAATCAACGCTGTGAGCAGTTATTTCTATGAAGATGGTCGCACAAGCTTTGCAGTCACCCTAGCGGGAGGGGACACTAAGGTGTTCATCCTCAACGAAAATGCGGATACTTCTGACCTTCACACAGTTACTACCACTGCGGATTCTGCCCGTCTAACCTCCGATGGCGTTGTTCTGGAGGCTGCAAGCAGCGGCAGCTATACCGCTGAACTGAGCGACGGAACACAGGTCTCCGGGGAGATTGCTGTGCCACAGATCACACAGCCCGCATCCTGGCAGGTATCCATTGAGGCGTGGACTGCCGACCTTACCCCCAACTATCGCACCGAGACCAAAACAAATTCCATCACAGGGGAATACACCTCTACTGAAGTGTGGTACGACACCAGCAAGGACATTGTCTTTGACGAACAAATCGCTTCGGAAGACCTGGATTACTGGCGCTATATGGACGCTTTACAGGAAGCGACCGGCAAGGCAAACGGCATTTCAGGAATTGGGTATTACACCACTTCGTTCACCCTGCCCGATGAATGGAATCTGGATACCGACGGGCTCAAACTGGATCTCGGCTATTTTGAGGGAACAGCCATGGTCTACCTCAATGGCGCCCTGATGCCCCAGGTGAACATCAACGACCCCGTTCTTGACCTGACTTCCGGGCTCCAGCAGGGAGAAAACGAGATTAAGATTATGGTCACCACCACACTCACCAACGTTTTGCTCAACGATCCGGAATCCTATGGAGCGGAAACCAGCCGTTTTTACACTGATACCTGGTGGGCTGGCATGGCAGACGTCATCATTGGACGTCCACTCGAACAGAGCTATGGCCTCAAAGACATCTCTCTACAAAGTTATTCGACCGCGATTTGTAGCGTGGACGAACAGGAGGCAGACAAAGAAATCCTCGGTAAGGTGATCACATACGCAGAAGAGCGTACAGAAGACGCGGAGTTTGAACAGGTTATCGAAGAGGTGCAAAACTCCTTCTTGGCAGCACTTGAGCATGCAAAAGACATTTACGCCGACCGCTCGGCCGAACAGGAGCAGGTAGACGCCGCCTGGCAAACCTTGATGACGGAAATTCACAAACTTGGTTTTGTCCGCGGGGATAAGACTTCCCTGAGCGAACTTATTCAGGTGGCGGAGGAATTCCAGATGCAGATCGAGCTCTACACACCATCTACCGCAGAACCATTTACTGTACAACTCACTGCCGCAAAAGCAGTGCTCGAGGATGGAAACGCGATGCAGACGGAAGTGGATCAGGCAGAATCTGCACTACTCAACGCAATGGTCGCACTGCGCTTCCGGGCGGATAAGAGTGTTCTCGAAACAGTACTCGCAAAGGCGGAGAAAGTTGACCCATCCGCCTATACAGCAGAGAGCGTCGCAGTTTTCAACGCGGCGAATCAAGAGGCACAAGATGTCCGTGACAACCCGGATGCATCTCAGGACGAGGTGGACAGTGCGATTGACAATCTCAATGCTGCGCTTGACAATCTAGTTCCCTTGGACAAAGCCTCTGCGAACGGCACAGTCAACAGAGTGGAAGGCGATACCATCCCCAAAACCGACAGCGGTAACGTAAAGACAGGGGAAACCGCCCCGGTTGCAGCCGCAGTCGCGCTGCTCGCTATCGCAGCAGCAGGCTTTGTGGCACTTAAGAAAAAATAGAAAACCATCTTTCAAATTGTCCGGAAGATTGTATTTACGACAATCTTATGTAAAGAGGTCATATAAAACCCATAAAAAGTAAAATGATTTCGTTGATTCTGTTTGTTAAGATCTGGTAAAATAAGGAATGTGAAGAAAACTTCATAGCATTTGATTGTGAAGGGAGGGCAGGTTTAAACCGTTATCAACAACAAATCATTGCAAATGAGTTGCAAGGAAATCGAGGTGGTACCATGAACAAAAGGAATCTACTGAAAAAGATTATCTCAACCTTTACCGCAGCTGCGTTGGCCGCGACCCTGCTTTCCGGCCTGGGCAGCGTATCCGCAGCTGGGGCAACACAGGATGGAATCCTGATGAACTCGTTCACCAACCCAAAGGATACGTCAAAACTCATGGCGCGGTTTTGGTTCCCCGATGCAGGCGCAGGTTACGATGCAGATGGAGACGGCGTCGGAGACGAAATTTCCATGGTTGAGGACATGATCAACGAGTTTGTCGAAGCGGGATTTGCCGGCGTCGAACTCACCATGTTATCGGACAACTCCGACATCTTTTTTGACGGTGGCAACGAGCTCGCCTCTAAAATCGACTGGGGAACCGACGCCTGGTCGAACATCATCGGTGCGGCGGTTGACACCGCGAACAACTGCGGGCGGGATTTCCTCGTTGATGTCACAATTACCGCTCACTGGCCGATGGTCATCAATACGATCGACCCGAATGACGACGCACAGCAGCAGGAGCTCGTCTCCACTTATCAGAAGCTGACCGCTGCCGATTTCGGACTCACCCGGGCGGCGTCAAGCGATGTCTATCTCGATCTGCCCGCCATGCGCGCCAAAGATACCTCCAACTACGATTTTCAGAGATCCACCTTCATCTTTACCGACAAGCTGGTCACAACAGCGATCGCCCAGGTTGATTCGGTCGAAGAAGACGGCACGCCTGTGCTGGATTTTGATTCGATGTTTGACATCACCGACATTGTCCGTTCAACCGACGGCTATGCCGCAGGTATCCCGAGCGAGGACTGGACGTTTATGCAGCTCGTCGAAGAGGACGGCTACTATGACTGGAATACCTACACTGCTGATCAGGCGGAAGAACAGCTCGGCGTGAAGCTGCTCACCGAGCCGGTTGCGCTCGATCCGGACGACCCCGGGCTGTTGCTCGAGGACGCGACGGTCACCGTCACCGCCTCTGGGTTCTCCAACGTCGTCACGATCACCTACGGGGACGGCACAGTCGACTCGTTCAGCACCGGCGGCCCGACGGGCGATGTGGGAATCGGCACCAAGTGGTTTGACGAAGGCACTACCGTCACCGTCACCAAAGAGGATGACAAAACCTATTACACCGAGGCGGAGCTCGATTCCACCCTTATCCCGGTTGTCAACGCCGATTTCTTTGGAGAAAAACGGCTTGCCAAAACGGGAATTATGGCGGACACGCAGATGCTCTATTACATCGGCGCAAACAAGCTCGGCTCTGTACTAAAAAATGCGGGTGTTGACCTGAGCAGCGTGAGTGATTCGGAGGAGATCCAGGCGGGCGACTATGTTCTGGTCAACTCTTATCGACGCGGCACTGGCCAGATTCAGTCGGGCGGCCGCAACATCACAATGGAGGGCAAAACCTACGCCATCGATTACTTTGACAAAGCAGGCGCAGAGGAAGTCACCAACTACTGGGATGAGCACATCCTCCCCCACATCTATACCCGTTCCGACGGCAGCAGTGTGACGATCCGCGAACTGATGGAGCAAAACGGCGGCACCATCTTTGAGGATTCAATCGAGCTGAGCAAGAGCGGAAGCTTTTGGTCACAGAGCATGCTCGACAGCTTTGAGAAGCTCAACGGCTACGATGTCTCTGCCTATGTGGGCGTTATCGCCGGCATGCAGGTGGACGATACCACCGCTTCGAGCCGCCTCAACGAAGACTACAGCAACACCCTCGGCACCCAGTACCTCACCGACCACTCCCAGATCATCAGCGATTGGGCCAAGGGCTTTGGCTACGCCTATCGCGCACAGGGGCACGGCCTCAACGCAGTTGACGCGGGTGCGTCGGCGCTCACCGCAGATATCCCCGAATCGGACAACGGCTCGGATGGAAACGGAACCCGCACCATCGCATCAGCAGTCAACATCAACCCCGACCAGCACTACATGTCGATGGAGGCGCTCACTTTCGGCACCGGCTTCACCGAGAGCCCGTCGTGGTACTACTGCCTCAACACCCTGAACAGGTATTATTCCGAAGGGGTCAACCGGGTCATTCTGCACGGCACTCCGTTCAAAAAGACCTACAACGATTATGACAAGGAATGGCCCGGCTGGACCTTTATGGACTTCATGGCGTGGAACGCCCGCCAGACCTGGTGGGACGATGTCGACGTCTTTACCGACTACATCGAGCGCGTCCAGGGCATCCTGCAGGATGGCACCGCCAAAATCCCGGTCGCGATTCTCAAAGACGCGGCAAGCTCCAACCTCTCGAATGGCAAGGTGCTGACCAATGAGCAGGAGCTTGTCGGCAGCGGTTACACCTACAACATTATCACCAAGGGCATCCTCGAGAGCGAGTACGCAGTTGCGGCCACCAATGAAGAGGGCAAGACAGTTCTCTCCCCTGAGGCGGAATATCAGGCGATCGTGATGAAGGAGATCACCAAGATGTCCGTCCCGGCGATGGAAAAACTGGTCGAGCTCGCAAAAGCCGGACTCGTCATCATCGACAACAGCAGTGAAATCAGCAAAGTATACGGAAGTTCTCTGAACGGCGAGGACGAGCAGATCCAAAGCCTATTCGCCGAACTGCAGCAGCAGGAATCCTACATCAGCGTCTCGAACGATGAGGAAATTCTCAGCGCCCTCAAGGCAAACGTCGATTCGGGCGTCTCAATCGATGCGAAAAACACCGACGGCGAAGCTACCAAGTGGCTTGAGGCGACCCGGTTTGACGACCCGGCTGACGGCAGCAAATACTACCTGTTCTACAATGAGTCAGACGAATCGGCGGCGAGCGAACAGCCGGGAAGCGGCCCACTCGACGAAGCGAGCGACATCACCGCAACTGTCACCCTCAAGGGAAATGGGGCCCCCTACCGGATGGATCCGGCGACCGGCAAAGTGACGGCGATCACCGACTACACCACAACTGAGGACGGTGTCACCTTTACCTTTGACATTTTGGAGGGCGATCTGTGCTACTTTGTTGTCACCGACAATGAGTACATCTCCGGTCTAGCGGAAACCGAACCCGAAAAGAACATCCAACAGACCGTCTCGCTCGGCGGAGACACTGTTTGGACCCTTGACCTCGAGAGCTGGGGCCCTGACAATTCGGCTGAAAACACCGATGCCGACGGCAGCATGATCGATCCGACTCTCTCGGAAAAGATCACCCTCTCTGATCTTCAAACCGCTCTCATGAGCTGGAACAACCTCTCGCTGAGCGAAGAGCAGCTCGCCACTCTTGGAGTTGAGAGCGCCTCCAAGATTTCGGGAATCGGCACCTATCAGGTGACGGTGGATGTTCCGGATTACGGTGAAAAAGCGGAAATTGGCGCAGTGCTCCACTATAGCTACGACGTGCTGACCAACAATCTCACCCAGGTGCTCGTTACCAATGCGAACGGCACCACCGACGTCTACGGCATCAACCCGACTCACTCCTATCTCGACCTCGGCACTGTACTGACGCCAGGTGAGAATACCATCACCATCAAGGTGTGCGGCGACCTGAACAACCGCAAGGGCGGAAGAACTTCTCTCAATGGTCTGACCGACTCATCCCTTGACCTGTACACAGTGGGCGACGCTGTGGTTCAACCGGTTGACACCGCCATTCTTGACAAGGTGATCCTTGCGGCGGAGCAGGCGATTGAAAGCGGCGAAGTAGACAAGGCGATCGAGAGTGTTCAGGTGTCCTTCATGCAAGCTTACAACGCGGCAAAAGAGGTCGCAGCCAATCCCACTTCCCAGAGCGCGGTGGATTCCGCTTGGATCAACCTTATGAACGAGATTCACAAGCTCGGGTTCATTGCCGGGGACAAATCAGAGCTCAACAAACTGATCGCTTACGCGGAGTCTCTCGAGATGGAGAACTACATAGACGGCAGCGCCAAAGACACCTTCCTTTCAGCGCTTTCTTCTGTACAGGAGACAGCGGCTGACGGAGACGCCCTCGAACAGGATGTGGCAGATGCACAGCAGGCGCTTGTCGACGGTTTGCTCGGACTCCGTTACAAGGCGGATAAGTCGATTTTACAAGATGCTCTTGCAAAAGCAGCTCAATTGGACACAGCCGAATACACTGCAGAAAGTGTGGCAGCCTTTAACGCAGCATATGAGGAAGCAAATGCAGTAAACAAGGATGACAATGCAGCCCAGGAAGACGTCGACAGGGCAATCGTAAACCTGAATACAGCGATTGAAGGGCTGGTTGCAGTGAACGAAAAGGCGGATACAGGAAATGCAACAGAGAAGAATGGGGACAGCACCTTGGCTACCGGAAACGGAAACGTCAAAACAGGAGACACAGCGCCAATAGCGGTCGCCCTGTCAGTTCTCTCGCTCGCATTCGCTGGGTTCGTTCTGAACAGAAAGAAAAAATAAATCATCCCCCGATTTTATATTGAATTATAATGCAAAAAAGCTCAGCAGAATCGCTGAGCTTTTTGCGTTGAGAAAGTTAAGCTGTTCGCCGGCTATTGGAAATCTGTGATGTATGTCATGGAATTCGTCCAGGCCCAGATTTGGATACCAGCTAATACAGCAGGTGGGGGAATGAGAGCAAGAGCAGAAATCATCCAGAAACAATTGCAGGAAGATACAATATCAAGCCAGTTGGTCCTCAAAGAGGACATGAATTAAGAACCAAGGAATAAAGACGGGCCACATTCGCAGCGGCCTGGGGGTGTGATCGGAAAATGACTCGATGAGGCATTCAACTCAGCGTTATGCCTACGGAGCAGGCCAGGTGGCGATCAACGGACCGTATGAAAAGGCCGGTCAAAACGCAATAAAAGCGTTGCGTTCCTTTGGATTTGGTGCTTGACTGGTAACAAAAAACTTATTCAGGTGAACAACCCTGTTCGTGCTGCGATGGTATATTTGCTTTTTCAATTCTCACATAAAGCTGCCGACCGGTTGGATCAGTGCATCGAAGATGCGATGTCAAAACACTAGAATTGTTTTAGTGATTTCTATTTTTGTATACTTTCGCTTGATCAAATCTCTGATTTTACAAAAAGTATAGAAAAAGCTTTGGCAAAGGCAGAACAAATAGCGATCTTAAATTTACAGTTCTTTAACCCGTTTACGGGTTAACGTGCGTGTGATGCTGCCCCTTGATGGACTAAGACGGTAATTGGGCCATCTAGACCCACCAGTTGAACGGGTAATTTTGATTTGAATGACGATAGACATCTTGCGACCGATTGACAATCTCAGATTGATTTTTAAAAACGCAATGAAACAGATTGGACTCTTTTCCAGCCAGCATGGATCAAATGAAAAAAGCATATTTTTACAAGAAATTCTTCGTCAAATCACATGTTCTTTTTAAGCCTTAACCATTAAAATAGGAGTGTAAATGCCAATTGGCGCTTACAATCTTATTTTGTCTCCCAGCAGACAATAAGAAAAGGAAGGGTTAGAAAGAATGAAAAGACAAAACATGTGGAAAACGGCGTTAGCATCGGTTCTGACGTCGGCTTTACTCCTCTCATCCACAGCAGTGAACATGGCAGCGTTTGCTACAACAGGTGAGGGAGCGAGTTTTCTCAATCAATTAAACGCAAATTACAACAAGCCAAAGCAGAGTTATGCAACAGAGGTCAGGTGGTGGCTTCCGGAAGGCGGCCATACAGATGAGACCATTAAAGAAGAAATCAACATGATGTATGAACAGGGGTTTACAGGATTTGAACTCTGCCAGTTAAACGAGGCGGGCGTTGACGCCGATGTTTACGGATACGGCTCTGAGTCCTGGGCGCACGATGTGAAGGTGGCGATTCAGGAAGCGGCAAAGCTCGGGATGAGTGTCGGCCTGACCAGCGGTACCAACTGGACGCACGCCAACATTCCGGGGCTTGACCCGAACTCTGAGGCGGCTGGCCAGGAAATCGGAATTTCGATTGAAAATGTGGCGGCCGGTCAGAAAAACCAGGGGACGCTCATTCTTCCGGCGGTCAGACGGGGCGTTGCAACAGAGGATGTGGCGAAAACATTTGTCGGAACCTATGCTTACCGTGTCGGCTCAACCGGAAATGGCAGACAGACCATTTTGGACACAACAGTAGGCGCCATCAATTTAACGGAACAAGTTGTCCAGGTGGACGCTCAGACATGGACATTGGATTGGACTGCCCCGGACGATGGGGATTATGTGATCTATTCCATGTGGCAGCAGGGCACATTCCAGTCACAGGAGCCGGCGCAAGAAAACTCCTATGCAATCAACTATTACAACACCGAAGGGGTAGAGGCGCTGAAAGAATTCCTGACAAACTACTATTTCTCGGATGAAGAATTAGTGGAGGCGATCAGAAGCGCAGATGTGCAGTTCTTTATGGACTCGCTGGAGATTTCGACCAGCCAGGGACAGCGCAGCCTGTACTGGAGCAACGACATGCGGCAGGACTTCATCGACAAAAAGGGCTATGATATTGTCCCTTACCTCCCTCTGCTTTACGGAATCAGCACTGGTTCCAATTTCACCGGTGCAGGCAACACCGACGTGGACGGCGCGCGAATCGGTAACGTTGCGCTGAGCGGACCGGATGGAACGACGATGGATGAGGCGAGTACATGGAAAATTGCAAATGACCTGTACGATGTGCACACCCAGTTGATCCAGGAAAAAATGATGCAGCCGCTCAAAAAATGGGCGAAGGAAAACTACAATATGACCCTGCGCTCCCAGATGCCGTACGGCACATATATGGAAACCTCTGAAATGGGGATGGCAATGGATTATGTGGAGACTGAGACCTTAAATATGAAGGATCAGACCGACACCTATCGCCTTTGGAGCGGCGCTGCACATATCATGAATACCCTTTATTCTTCCGAAACCGCCTGTGTCAGCAGCTCCAACTATGTGCTGACTGAACAGGACTATATCAAAATTGCCAACCTCGAGTTTGCAGCGGGCGTGAACCGTGTGATCTGGCATGGACATGCGTCCTCTTGGGGCCCGGAAAGCAACACAAGGTGGCCGGGATATGAGGGAATGGGCGCCGGCCTGTCCACCCGCCTGGATTCCCGTAATCCTGATGCAAAGGATTACACCGAAATGAATGACTATTACGGCCGCGTACAGCAGCTGCTGCGCGAGGGAGTATCCCGCACCGATCTCGGCATTCTGCATCTGAACTACGGTGAAAACACAGAATACCCGACTCAATATGCAGACTGGATCGGCAATCACCAGGGGATCTACTGGACCGATATGTCTCTGCAAAATGCCGGCTATACCTACGATTACTTTTCACCCGACTATCTGAACCTCATGGAGTATGACGCAGCGACGGGAACGTTGGGGGCAACGGTCGGTTATCAGGCGATTTTGGTACAGCAGCAGAGAATGCCGATTGATGCGGCGCAGAGACTGCTTGAGTTGGCAAAACAGGGGTTGAAGGTGATCATCGTGGATGATGCTGCAACCATTACCCCGTATTACAACGAGAATAACGAAGATCTGAAAGTAATTATCGACGAAGTAAAACAACAGAAGAATGTTGTGACGGTCGCTTCCGAGGCAGATGCTTACACCGCACTGCAGAAAATGGAGGTACGCCCGCGCGCAGAACTGGTCGGATCCAACGAGCAGATATTGACACAGGTGCGTGAGGACGAGGGGAATAACCTCTACCTCTATGCGTACAACTATTGCGACGACCAGCACAAGTTCCTGCAGTATAAAACCACAAGCCCGGAATCACACGGAACCACCGCAAAAACCGATCTCTCAGTTGACGGGATGTATATTCCCTACCAGATTGATCCCTGGACTGGAGAAGTTGAAAAAGTCGTTGATTACCGCTATGAGAACGGCAGAACAGTCCTCAATCTCAGCCTTTCGTACAACGACGTCGCTTTGCTTGCATTTGAACCTGTCACTGAAGAGGAACTGCATGTTGTTTCTACCGATGCTGACGTGATCAACCAAAACGGCGATCTCACTGTACGTGCGGTCAAGAGCGGCAGTTACAATACAACCCTGAGCAACGGCGATACCTATGTGACTGCGCTGACAGTCCCGCAGGCCAAAGAGCTTACAAACTGGGATTTGGCTGTTGAGAACTGGACAGCGAGTGAGACAAAAGAAAAACGCTCTGAAACACGCAACACAACTGTGTACGACGCAGCTACAAATACCTATCAGGATGTTGAACTGACCACAGAAGAAGTGCTTTATCAAACCAACAAAGACGTGATCTCCACCCATCTCGAAACGCTGACCACTTGGGACCAAATTGAGGAGATTGGCAAAGAGGTTTCCGGCATCGGCGTCTATACGACCACATTTGACTGGGATGCATCCGCAGCAGACGGTGCATACCTCGATCTTGGGACATTCCTCCAAAACGCAGTTGTGGAAGTAAACGGTCAAAGGGCGGAAACAGTAGATGTCATTGACCCTGTAATTGATCTCGCCGGTCTGCTCAAGGATGGGGAAAATACACTGAAAATTACGATGACATCCACTTTGGCAAACCGTATGCTCGCCATGGGTAGGCTCTCCGAGGGGCGCTTTACCTATGATGGTGTGGATAAACTGGTCGGCTTTAACGGCTACAGATGTACCTATCAGTCAAACGGCCTTTCGTCTGTCACCCTGGTTCCTTACGCTGAGAAAACGATCGCTCTGCCGGAGGAAACTCTGGTGCTCTCAGCAACTGCGCCGGAATCCGCAGTGGTCAACCAAGAGTTTGACGTCACTGTAATTACCCCTGCAACCGTTACCGATCTCAAGATCACCGATGAAGCGGGCAAAGAGATGCCCTACAGCGCAATCCAAGCTGTTGAAAATGAGGACGGAACCAAAACCTGGACCGTCACCATGGCTGTCGATACAGCCGGAAACGACCGCACCTTCCGCATCGCTGCAAAAGGCAAGGCCGGATACTTTATTGATTCCGGCGTGACGTTTAGCCTGGATATTTTACCGGAAGATTCTTCTTCCTCTGAATCGAGTTCCTCTTCTGGATCGGAATCCTCTGATGGGGGAACGCCGATTACCGGTGACAGGATGCCGCTGCTTGCCCTCACGGCTGTACTGCTTGCGGGTGCAGGCGTGATCATTTCAAAACGCAAAAACCACAAGGCATAGTTTGCATCAAGTATTGAATAATAAACATTGAGCAAAGCGCCAACCCCCTGTAAAAATAGGAGGTTGGCGCTTTGTCGTTTTTTGAGTTCAGAAGAATTGCAATCGGATTGCACCAATATGCATCTATTTGGTGAGTACAGAGTACAAACAGTGCGAAAAATGCGGTAGACCGGCGTAATTGATTTTAAAAGTCTCTGTGATATTTTTTAAAATCTGGATTGGATTGGACATTTTTTCGATATGCCGCCGGAGAAACACCGTAGTGCTTTTTAAAGACCTGGTGCAGATAGCTCGCATCGTTGTAGCCGATCAAATGGGCAATGTTTTCGATTGAGATCGAGCTAGTTTCCAGATATCGTTTGATCTGCTCGAGTTTGGATTCCTGGAGGATTTTCGAAAAGCTTTTTCCGGTATACTCTTGAATTTTTCTAGAAATGTAGCTTTCAGAATAGTGAAATTTTTCTGAGAGCTCTTCAAGTGATACCGTAGTAAGATTGCTATTGATATACGTGATAATACTGCTCATCAGTTGCTTTCCCTGATGCTGATGGGTGCTATCGTGGATACACATCAAGACTGCGATCAGAGAAATCAGTGACGATTGGATCATAGATTCATAATAAGGTCTCTGTAAGATGAGTTCATTGAGAAGATTGTCGATGTACAGGTCAACAGAATAGTCCGGGGAACTGGGAAAATAAATGTAATCGAGCATTTTTTGGTTGTCGCAGATATAGTTGAATAGAAAACCAGAGATTAAATCATTGCTTTTCTGCATTGATAGAATCGTTTGTTTAAAGATGTCTTTTTGAATGATAATGTTGATGACACAATCACGTTCAGACAGGGTGCCAACGGCATGCGTGACGTTGGGGTTAAAGAGTATAAGATCACCTTGTTTCATATAAAGCCGTGATTCCGGCATCAGATTGATACAGGATCCCCGATAAACATACGCTAATTCAAAAAAATTATGACGGTGATAGTAATACCCATTTGGATCAAAAATAGGTGGCCAATGAATGCAGACATCGACCAATGGGCGGTTTTTCGGTGGCAGTATCGTAAAATATCCATTTGATTCAACCTGGGCGTGGATCACATCCGGGGTGTTTTTCGGGGAGAAAACACATGGGCGTGTCTGTTGAAAGGTATGAATTTTTTGTATCAGATCTTCCATCAAAAGCCTCTTCTTTCCGCCTTTTTTCAATTCTATTTAAAAATATTATACATTTAAGAAAATATTTTGTCAATATGCTTTTAAATAGCAGTTGCTGATATTTGATTCTTATAAAAAATGACCAATTATGCCGATGTTTTGTAAGAACCTGAAAAGAGTAGATTATGAGGATTCTCACAAGCTTGCCATCCCTATCACCAGTTTCGGTTCATATATCCCGATTGGTACCCGGGATGCGGTAGACAATAGATTCATTTGCCTTGCACCTGCGGCTCAAGCGGAGGAGAGGGCGACGAATATAGGCTGAATCAAGACAGCAGGGCCGCCCCACTCGGATGTGGGGCGGCCCTGCTTACCGCTGCATTTTTAGTAAATAGGGGCGGGCAGTCGTCAAGTCAGAGGGAAGCTGCTTTTTGAAAGGCTGCACGCAGTGATCAAAATTCTCCAGTGTGAAAACGCCAGTCGGCACGATGTGCAAATTCCCTAGAGAGGAATTGTCCGAAAAATTAGGGTTCTTGTTGGAACTGTTTCCGATACTGCAAAGGGGTCAGTCCATATTTTTTCTTGAAAATTTTATTCAGATAGCTTGTATCGTTGACGCCGATCGAGTCCGCGATTTCCCCCATGGGCAGCGAGGTGGTTTCGAGCAGGCTTTTTGCGGTTTGAATGCGCAGGCTGTTGAGTACCTCGGTATAGCTTTTCCCAAGGCGGGTCCGAAACAGCCGGGACACATGGGAAGGAGAGTAATGAAACGCTTCGGCCAGCGATTCCAGCGATAGTTGGCGTAAATGCTGCTGCATGTGATAAATGAGGTGAATGACCGTTTGATTGAGCTCAACGTCAGCGTCGGTGGAGGCGTAGCGCTCCCGATACACCCGGGCGAGGTAGGCGAAGAGCTGGATGCAGTGCGCCTTGATGACCGAGTCATAACAGAGATCGTCCTCGATGAATTCCTCCACCATGAGTTTGATCAGGGGTTCGATTGGGTGTTTGGGGGAATGGGGAAAGGTGAGACTGTCGTCCAATTTGTTGAGCTGATAAAAATAGTCGAGAAAAAAGTGAAAGAGCAACCGGTTGTCCGTCATGCAGGGAAAGACGTCTGACTGGAAGATCTCTTTGGAAAGCATGATGTTGAACACGACGTCCTGCGGATGCTCGGTATACATCCAGTGCAGCACATGGGGATTCATGAGGATTGCATCCCCTTGGTGCAGCCGCACTGTGTTCTCTTTTGTGGCGTGGACGCATTCACCTCGATAGACATAAGCGAGCTCGAAATAATTGTGGTTGTGGAACAGCCGCTCATCCTGATAATTCGGATTGTACAGATGGGGGACAAGAATCACAGGCTTTGAACCAAAACTTTCCATATTAACTGAATAGAATCCCTGTTTGGAAATCTGCTCTGAAATCAATTTTCGAACCCCAGCGTGTGGGTGGTCCTGAGCCGAATGCCTGCCGATCTTTGGAAACCATCTTTGCAGTGTTATCTCAAGCCATGGGTCCATTGTTCTCACCTTCTTTGCTCTTTGCTATGTCCCCATTATACTACAAACTGTGTGGGATGTATAGGAGACAACTGCCGTTTTGCCGTGATAGGACTTGATTTTACTAAAATACGATTTCATATTCCAGGAGATTTTACACAGAATCGCTATAATAGAGTTATACAACTTAGTTGTATCAGATCATTGATAGAAAAGAGGAGGAAGAAATGAAGAAAATCACAACAAAGCTTCTGGCAGCGGTGCTTTCCGTGGCAATGCTCACCAGTACGGCGATTCCGTCGTTTGCCGCCGCCCCTGACACAGGGTATGCCCTCAGTGTTGCGGCGATGCGGACAAACTCGCTCCAAGTGGTAACAACAGTGGACGACAAGACACCGACGTTCAGCTGGCAGATCGAATCCAACCTGATCGGAGCGGAACAGGCGGCGTATCAAATCCAGCTGACCAATGCGAAGACAGGCGAACCGGTGTGGGACAGCGGGAGAGTGGAGGATGCGGCATCTACCTTTATCACCTATCCCGACACAGCCCCTGAACTCACAGCGCAGACTGATTATGCCTGGACAGTTACGGTTTGGGATCTGCTCGGTAAATCGGTCACATCAGAGCCGTGCCAGTTTTCTACCGGATTGATGGGCGAGAAGCTCAGTGCCTGGAAGGGAGCTGAGTGGATTGGTGCGGACGAGCTCTATCTCGATGCGGATTCTCTGCCTGTGTACCGAATGAACTACACCATGCAGCTGAGCAAGGGGAGCACCCAGGCGGGGTTCGTGTTTGGCGCGAATGACACGAGACTGCTCGCGAGCATCTACAACAATTACCTCATCAACGGGGAAAACTACATCTCCTACCTGCTTGACACCAGCGTCACCCCGGCGGTCGTCAACGTGTACCGCGTCGGCTACTGCCCGACTGACTCGGCAGATATCCCGCTTGCCTCGATTCCAGTGGACGAGGCGGTGATCAATGCTGAAAACCGGTACGAGCAGCATGCGTTTGAGATTGTGATTTCGGGCAAAACTATGGAGAGTCTCTCGATCGACGGACAGAAGGTGTACGGGACGCTCGACCTCAACCCGGACAACGGCACTCAGCTTTACCCCTATCTCAACGACATCGGGTTTGTCACGGGAGAGTCGAGCAATGCGCTGTTCAGCAATCTTTCGGTGCAGAACTACCGCGAGCCCCAGGCGGAGGTCTTTGGAGAGAATACCGGCGCGACCTACAGCATCTTCAGCGACGCAGAGGGCGTTTCGGTTGACGGCGGTCAGATTTCCGTCGATAGCGGCGTTCTCGCCTACGCCGATCCCTCCTACGGCTCGATCCCGATGCTGCGCAAAGAATTCTCCGCAGACAAAGAGATTGAGAGCGCAACCCTCTACGCGACCTCCCGCGGCATCTATGAGATGCGCATCAACGGCGAGCGGGTCGGCGACGAGTACTTCACCCCTGGCAACACCGACTACCGCCAGCAGATCCAGTACACCTCCTACGACGTCACCGACATGGTCAGACAGGGAGACAATGCGATTGCAGCCACACTTGCCTCCGGCTGGTACAGCGACGCCGCTTCGTTTAATCTCACCAACTTCAATTTCTATGGCGACCGCCAAGCGCTGCTCGCCCTGATGGAGATCACCTATACCGACGGCACCACCAAAACGGTTGTCTCAGATGACTCCTGGCAGTATTATGGCGAGGGCCCCATTCGCTATGCCGGAAACTTCAACGGCGAAACCTACGACGCAACCCGCGACTCGAACGTCGAGGGCTGGGACGAACCCGGCTTTGAAGCCGACGGCTGGAGAGCTGCGACTGAGATGGAATCCACGGTCAGCGGCTACGAGCCCCGCATTGTCGCCAAGGTGGACGAGGGCGTCAAAGAGGTAGAAACTCTTGACGCAACCTATCTCAGCACCCAGACCCGCGGCGACGACAACCACACCGTTTACATCTATGATATGGGCACCAACATGGTGGGCGTCCCCGAGATCAAGCTGCCCGAGGGAGAAGCGGGACAGAAAATCACCATCCGGTTTGCCGAGAGCATCTACCCAGATCTGCCGGAGGACAGCGAATTCTACTACGGAGACCTGGCCAATCTCATCCTCACCGAAAATTACCGCACCGCGCTGAGCACCGACCAGTACATCATGAAGGGCCAGGCAGGCGGGGAGATCTATCGACCGAAATTCACCTTCCACGGCTACCGGTATATTGAAATTTCAGGCGTGGACGAGGCGGTCCCGGCTGAAAACATCAAGGGAATTGTGCTGAGTTCTGTCACCGAACCGGCGAGTACCTACGAGACCTCAAATGAATTGACCAACCAGCTGTTTGACAATATCATGCGCTCTACCTACGGCAACCACCTCTCGATCGCGACAGACTGCCCACAGCGCGACGAGCGGCTCGGCTGGTCGGGAGACGCCCAGGTGTTCTCCCGAACTGCGACCTACTTTGCAGATATGAACGCATTCTACAGAAACTTCACCTCTTTGCAGCGCGATGGACAGAACAAGACCGATGGTGTTTTCGCCATGTTCGCACCGAGTTATAACGACGTCGGCAGCGGCGGAACGCTCGGTTACTGCTGGAGCGCAGCGGGCGTCATCGTTCCCTATGAGACCTACCTCCAATATGGAGACAAGACCCTCATTGAAGAGAACTACGACGCGATGAAACTGCATATGAGCGGCCTGATGAGCAGCAAGGCAGCTGGCAAGGAATACCTCACCTCGATGACCGGCTTCCTTGCAGATCACCTCTCGGTTGTGGAAACCAACACCGCGATGCTCGCAAATGCAACCTTCTACTACACAACCTGTGCGATGGCTGAAATGGCGTCGGTAATGGGATATGAGGAGGATGCGCAGCTGTATGCAGCTTATGCGGAAGGCATCAAGGCGGAGTGGAACGCAACCTACGTCGATCCTGATACCCACAAGACAGTCGCCGGGGGCAAGCTCCAGGACACGGAGGCTTCCTATTCGCTGCCTCTCGCCTACAACGTCTTTGACGATACCAACAAACCCTATGCTCAGCAGTACCTTGCCGACGCCTGCGAAGCGGCTGGCTACACCATTACCACCGGATTTGTCGGCACCGCACCACTCCTCCCCTCCCTCACCGATGCGGGTAACATTGACGAGGCATACAAGATGTTTGAGCAGACCGAATACGCTTCCTGGCTCTATCCGGTCACTCAGGGCGCAACCTCGATCTGGGAACGCTGGAACTCCTACACCCACGACAACGGCTACGGCGGCAACAACGGAATGAACTCGTTCAACCACTACTCCCTCGGCGCAGTCGGCGCCTGGATGATGGCCTACCAGGTGGGCATCCAGAGGGATGAGACAGCAGGCTTTAAGAGCTTTGTGCTCCAACCGACCCCGGGCGGCAGCTTCACCTATACCAACGGAAGCTATGAATCCACCTATGGAACCATCGTCTCCAACTGGACCGCAGAAAACGGCGCCCTGACCTCCTACGAGGCGGTTGTGCCGGCAAACACCACAGCAACCCTCTATCTGCCGGTGAGTGAAGATGTGGCAATGACCTTCAAG
>EQ973344.1:620328-674251 GCA_000158655.1 [Clostridium] methylpentosum DSM 5476 | reverse complement strand
GACTGGCGCAGGCGTGCTTCTCAACAAAAAGAAAAAATAACGAATTTATAAAAAGAATCTGCCTAACAACTAGACTGCCCCAGAATATGCAGACAGCACAAAAAGACCCTATATTGATGTTTAAACGGAGTGGCGCTGCGTCAGCAGCGCCACTCTAATTTTTATCTGAATACGCTCATCACTGTAGAGTTGACCTCCTGAAATGTCTTTGACTTATGCCGGTAGATGCATTCCGTTTCTAAAATAGAAAAGAACAGCATTGTGCCTAAAGGACATGATATCATAGGGATTTCCCTTGCCTGGCAGGGACGGCGGAATGCTATAAAATTGAGTTCGGTTGAAATACCCCTGTGAAGTGTATTGAAAATTTTGGTCGCTGTGGAGTCGTAGCTCCGCAGTGACTCTCTTTTTCTCTCTTTATAGCCAGCCCGTCCAGAACGAGGCTGACTGTTTGTTGTGCAGATGGCTTCTATACAACAATATCATATAAGTCACAGATCATGGACAAATACAAATTTCTTGGTGTAGATATAAGAAATATCTGTGATCCATTTTGTATTTGGTCTGTTCGCTCTGATCGAGATATTTGGAAGAATTTGCGCATAACGGATACAGGGTATTCGTTCCAGTGACGATAGATAGCTACATATTTTTCCTTGCGAAGCCGCTTTAGCTCTTTCTGCATACCTGTCTGGGAGGCTGCCCATCTTTCCTTGGTCGGCCCTGAAATTCCTTTGAGCAAGTTTCGCCTTTCACTGTTGTGCCTGTACGACCAGTTTTTCATCTATTTGAGGCTTACTCCCAGTTCGTCCGCAAATTCCTGTACTGTCGTTCCATCCTGGCGAATTGCCAGGATAAGATTCTCCACGGCTTTTAGGTTTGAGCATGTCGAGTTCAAAGGAAATGCCTGGTTCTCATTTTACCGAACAACCGGCTTGGTTGCTGCTTGTTCCTGACTAGCTTCTGAAAGCAGTTGCTTGCCATACCAAGGCAGTTTGGGAAGGTTTTCAGGGGGAAGGATGCGGAAATCGAGGGGATGAACTCCCAATTGCTGTTGAAACACCCGGTAGAAATAGCTGCGGTTGGAGTAGCCGGACTCCTCGATAATCTCAGATACCGACAGATCGGTTTGGCGCAACAGCTGGCAGGCATGGTTGAGCTTAAAGCACTGAATGATCTCTGTAAAGCTTTTTCCAAAGTGCTTTTTGAGAAGGGTTGGAATGTATTTGGGGTGGTAGTGAAACCGTTGTGCTGTGGACTGCAGCGAGGCTGTGCGAAAGTTTTCAGCGAGATAGGCAATGATTTCGGTGACGCCGCCCCGTGAGTTTTCTTCTGCGCTCGCCTGGTCAAGTTCCCGCTGGTAGCTGCGCGCCAATTCCACAAACAGACAGGAGAGCATCGATTCGATCACCCGTTGGTGATACAGCGCAGTATCATAATACTCCCTCAGAATTTGCAGCAGGTATTGGGAGACAATCTGTGTGTTTTGAAATCGGCTGGAAAAAAGGAGATAGTTTTGTTTCTGCTTTTTAAAAAAGAGAAAATCCACAAAAAAGTTTGCAAACAGCTCGTTGTCGAGGTTCATGCCGAGAAAAACCCGGTCAAACAGCTGCTTTTTCAGCATAATATTCAGCGCAAGAGGCTGGTCTCCGTCTGTGACCGGCATGTGGACTGCATGGGGGTTCATCAGGCAAAAATCTCCTTGGTTGAGCCGGAGTATGTTACCGTCCACCGTATTGGTCATGCAACCGCGGTGCAGGTAAACCAGTTCAAAAAAATCGTGTTTGTGCGGGCGTGGGTTTCGGTTGAAGGAGGGAATGTGGGCGTTAATTAGTATATTGGAGGGGCCAAATTCCCTCTCCAAAAACGCCTCATCCAAAACCCAAATCATTTTTGACTTGATTGTATTCTGTCCCCGTTTTTCGTTGGTATGAACCGCGCGCTCCTGTTCACGGAACGCACGTTGCACATACTCTTCCAAACACATTCCAATCTCTCCCTTCTTCATTCGATGCTTTCACTATAGCAGAACGGGCTGTAAAAATCAAACGTTCTGCTCTAAATTGATAGCGATAGTGGACACCTTTGGGTCAAAATCTTACCTCGGGTCAATGACCTGTGGTTGGAAAGATGATACAATTACAACAACACAGAACAATATTTTGTGTATAAATTCACATGAAGGAAGAAGGATGAAAGAAATGATCAACATTCGGCAAAAACTGCTCTCCCTAATCCTGGCTGCGGCGCTCACTATGGGAACCATCTCTGGCGGATTGCTGACCGCTTCGGCAGCGGGGGAGACGGCGACAGGGTCGTTTGCCCAGTCGTTCGCCGACCCAAGCGCTGCGCAGAGCATGAAAGTCCGCACCTGGTGGCCGAGCGCCGACATTGACCCGGAAATGATCTGGCAAGAGGTCAAAGAGATCAAACAAGCCGGATTCGGCTGCATTGAGCTGATCGGCATCACCGAGGGATATCTCTCCGACGCTGTGGACGCGGAGCGGTATGGCTGGAGTTCTGAGGGCTGGAACGATTCGGTGGAAGTCCTCATAGAAGCAGCGGAGCACTACGGCATCTCCGTCGATCTCACCATCGGACCCCGCTGGCCCGCCGGAGTTCCGGGGCTTGACTTAAACAGTGATGCCTCATCCAAAAAGCTCGCCGCCAGCACCACACACTTCACAGTGGACGGACAACCCCAAAACAGTTTTGCAATTCCGTCCGCCCCGGCGAACGCCGCTTCCGACCCGCAGCTGGTGACAATTGTCGTCGCACAGACGAGCGGCACCCTGGAGGGAGCTTCAGAGTATGGAATCGATGAGACCACCCTGCAGGTTATCGACGACGCAGCAATTGACCTGCAAAATGGAACCTTCTCCTGGACGCCGGGAGAACAGGGCGAATGGACCATTTTTGCCTATTACTCCGTCGCGACCGGGCAGACCTCGGGCGACACCTCACCCACCGCCTATGTCATCGACCACTTCAGCCTGGAGGGAACCCAGGCGATCCTCGACTACTGGGACAACCACATGATGACCGACGAAATTCGGGAGCATTTTGCCCAATATGGGGGAAATATGTTTGAGGATTCCCTTGAACTCACCGGAGTCGATCTGCCGTGGAGCACTGCTTTGGAAAGCTACTTTACTCAAAACCTCGGCTACGACATCAAACAGTATCTCCCTTTGATCATGGGACAGTTTTCCGTCCGGGGCGGCTCAAACGAAAAGTATACAGCCGCGGACAGCAAGATGCAGGAGGAGCTCTTCAGCGACTACTTCAACAACCTCAGTGACATGTATATTGAAAACCACATCAAGGTGGTACAGGAATGGTGTGCCGGACACAACATCAAATACCGCGCACAGGCGCAGGGAACCAGCGACAACGGCTGGGTTGACTCGATTGAAGCAGCTTCCTACCTTGACGTAGCAGAGGGCGAGTCCCTCGGCATGGCAAAATGCCCCGACTCCTTCCGCTCCCTCGCAGGCGCAGCCAATATGGGGGGCACCGAGCTCGTTTCGGTTGAGTTGGGCGCAACCTTTGGCGGTTCCTATCAGGTCACCTGGCAGATGCTGCTCGAGCTGCTCAACCGCACCGCATCGGCGGGTGCAAACCAGTTTGTGCTGCACGGCTTCCCCACCCAGTCTCAGCAGTGCTCCAAAAACAAATGGCCTGGCTGGCAGCCGTTTGATGACCCGAAGTTCTCTGAGGCCTGGAACAACCGCCAACCGTCCTGGGACTACATGAAGGAAGGGTTTGTTGATTATGTTTCCCGTCTGCAGACCTTTCTGCAATACGGCTCGGCGGATGTTGACTTTGCAGTTTATCGCGCCGATCTCGGCATCCGCACCGACGAGGGATATACTAAGGGCGTCCTCTACCTCGACGGCAACGTCCCGGGGGACAACCCGGTAACCGACCGCGGCTATTCCTACAACTACATTTCTCCCGGCAACTTCGCGCTCGACACCGCAGTTGTGGAAAACGGCGTTTTTAACCCTGATTATGCGGGCTACCGCGCACTCGTCATCAACAATGAGCAGAGCATGGAACTCTCTGCGGCCCAGCAGATTCTCACCTATGCAAAAGCCGGGCTGCCGATCATTCTGGTCGGCACAACCCCAGTGAAAGACGGCACTTACAGCACCGATGCGGACAACGAGGTTCAGGCCATTTTTGCAGAGCTCTCCGCCCTGTCCACCACTGTGTCGATTGCAGAGGAAGACGATCTCCCCGCAGCGCTTGCACAGCTCGGGATCCTGCCGAGTGTACGCTACTCCTCTCCCGTCAAGTTGGCAGCACAGCACCGTGTCTCTGACAAAGCGGATCTTTACTATCTTTACAACCATTCGACCAGCGACGATTACGCGAGCAACGACATCTATCACGATGATGCTGCCGCGATTACAACTACCCTCACCCTCGAAGGAACTGGCCAGCCCTACAGTCTCAACCCGTGGACAGGGGAGATCACCCCGATCCTCGCGTACACCGACAATGGGAATGGCACGATCAGCCTTGATGTCACAGTACAGGACAGCGAGGTGCTGCTCATCGGAATCACCAGCGACACCACCCTGTTCGGTGAATTTGACCTCGTGAGCGCTGCCAACAACAGCGGCGTTGGTCAGCTTCTCTATGAGGATGGGAGAGTTGTCTACCGCACAACCGAGCCGACCTCCTACGACGTCACAGTGGGTGGGGAAACCATCACAGGCTCTGTGGACGAGGTGGCATCTCCCTTTGCCCTGAATGACTGGACTCTCACCGTCACGAGCTATGAGCCGGGCGACAACGCGCAGAACGATGTTTACGACACCAAAAAAGTGGAGCTTGGTCCCTACAGCCTCAACGGCCTGACAGACTGGTCGCAGATTGAGGGCCTGGAAAACAGCTCGGGTCAGGGGCTCTACACCGCCACCTTTATCGTAGAAGGAGACTGTGACGGCGCATTGCTCGATTTAGGAGCGACTTATGACAACATTCTTGAAGTCACCCTAAACGGTAGCGTTCTTCCGAATGTCGACCAATACAATCCCACCTTGGACTTGGGCCGGTTCCTGACAGAAGGGGAGAACACCCTCACCGTCCGCACCGGCACGACTCTTGCGAAGGCGGTCCGCGCTTCGGGAGGGTACGCAAACGCCCGTGACGCCTACGCTTCCTTCCCCACAACCTACGGCCTGCTCGGCGGCGTCACCGTGACGCCCTACCGCGATGTTGTGGTTTCGGTTCCCGAAGATCAGCAGGCGGACAAGAGCATTCTCAACAAGGTCATCGCCTATGCCGAGGAAGAGGCGGAGTCAGAGGCATTTGACAACGTCATCCAAGACGTGCAGGTATCCTTTGCCGCAGCGCTCAAAGACGCGCAAATGGTTGCAGCCAACATAGGGGCAACCCAGCAAGAGGTGGACGCGGCCTGGCAGTCGCTCATGACGGAAATTCACAAGCTCGGTTTTGTCCGAGGCGACAAGACAGGGCTGGGCGAACTGATTGAGCTGGCAAACAGCTTTAACGCGCAGATTGACCGCTACACCCCTGCTACCGCACAGCCGTTTGCCGAAGCTTTGGCGGATGCAAATACCGTTTATGCAGATGGAAACGCGATGCAGGAGGATGTGGAGACAGCGGAATCCACACTGCTCAATGCGATGATGAACCTGCGTTACCGTGCGGATAAGAGTGTGCTCGAAGCTGTTCTTGCACAAGCGGCTGAGCTTGACACCACGGCGTTTACAGCGCAGAGCGTAGCAACATTTAACACCGCGAATGAAGAGGCCAAAGCAGTCTATGGCAATGAAAATGCACAACAGGAGGAAGTGAATGCCGCAGCTGATAACCTGAGTGTGGCGATTGACAGCTTGGTGGCAGTTGGTGCCGAAACGGAGGGTGAAACAGTCCGAGGGGACATTGCCATGACGACAGCAAGCGGCAATGCTAAGACAGGCGATTCCGCTCCGGCGGCTGTTGCGTTTGCATTGCTTGCCCTCGTTTCCACTGGATTCGTATGGAACAAAAAGAAGAAGTAAGATCATCTTTTGCTCTATAAGCAACAAGGCCATCAGCCCGGCAAAGTCGGGCTGATGGCCTTATTTATTTCTTTTCTGTCAGGACAGAGGGAGAGTTATGGGGACAAGCGGAAAGATGCAGTCGACCACAACTCAAGCAATCTCGAAAAGAGTGCATTTGTTGTAGAACAGAGGCGGGTAGCCCTTTTGATTAGCCAAACCGAAACCACTGCAAGGAGTAAATCAACGGACAGTTTTATGGGCGAGAGAGCTAACAGAGCTCCTGGTTCTGCTGAGTAAATTTGAGGAAAGGGGAATCAAACGGATTGGTTGATTTGATTCGAAAGGGGATATAGCAAGTACGCCACAGGAGAGGCTGTTGTAAATCCATCCGCTGCACCACACGCGCTGCAACTGCCAGGGCAGCAGGATCGTTCTGCGAACCGTTCAATGGAATCTTACCTGTTTGTTGTTGCGCTCTGTTCCATGGTCCTGTGTCCTGCCAGAAGGGCAAACGATCGCAACGAGCCGAATAAAACCAAGATCGTTCTGCCAGGGGCGGTGCGTTGTAACAGTTTGGTTGCCCGCTTTATTGGCGCTGATTCCGATATGCGACAGGCGAGACTCCAAATTCTTTTTTAAACACCTTGCGAAAGTAGCTGACGTCGCTGTAGCCGGTCATTTCTGCAATTTCCGGGATAGAAGAGTTTGAGTGGAGCAAATAGTTCACTGCGTTGTGCATTTTGATGTTTAAGACAATTTCGCTGTAGTGATATCCGGTGTATTTATAGAGATACTGGGAGAGATAATTCGGTGTAAAGCCAAATTGTTTGGCTGTGCTGGCAAGGTCGGCGACAGCGCAGTTTTTGCGCAGGTAGGACAGGATTTGAATCACATCTTCCGGGATATTGTGCTGGCGTTTGTTTTGCTCAAATTTTTCATCCTGCTGCCTAGCTAGCAGGGACCACAGCTCGATGAGCTTGGCATAGAGCAACTGCTGGGAATACTGTTTGTCCTGGTAAAATTCAACAATCATCTGCTGCAAAACAAAGTTGATGGCTGGGGTGTTGTCAAACGTCAAATAAGGTTTGAGCGGGCCCATGCCAAGGCTGTTGTCCAAAAACAGATGAATCAGCTCGGTGCCGCTGGGCGAATAGCCGCTCAGGAGTTCGGCGGAAAACTCCTTGCGGATGAGAATGTTAAACAGCAGCGTATCCGGGCTGTCGATGACCGGGTCATGGTAGGCATGGGGGTTCATGAGCAGGATCTGGCTGCGGTCCTGATGGATGGTTGCATCGGGCAGCCTGTTTGTCACACCTCCGCGGTACAGGTAGTTGATTTCGTAGAAATCGTGGTAGTGAAAATGCGGAACCTTCCGTGGGACGGGTGATTTTGGAGCGAATTTGGTGTCTGGCCAATGCAGAAAGACCGAGATGTTTTGATCCGGCTTCATAATAGCGTCCCCAGTCAACTGAATATAAGAAGGAGCTTGAGGGGACTGCGTATGTTGTGCGGAAATTGATGACAGGATCTGTGGGAGGGAATCGATCAAGGTTTGCAGGATCATCTCTACCTGACTGCTCAGAAGATCGCAGGATGACAGCATTTGGTCCAGTTCGCTCATGGTATCCGCCCTTTCTCTTTTTCTTTCAGAATACCATAAATGGAGGAAAATTTCTAGAGCTGCTTGGCGGCGGTTCAATTTCGTGGCAAATTACCTGCTTTCGCGTGGATTTTTCTCTATACGCCTTTTTGTTGGATTGCTATAATAAAAACAGAACCTGTAGCTACGGTTTTTTATTATAAACACCGATTAGGAGGGGAAATGATGAATTTTAGAAGGGGAAATTTTAAAAAAATAGCTTGTTTGCTGCTCAGCTTGTCACTGGTCTCATCCGCTTTTGCGGTATCTGCCCAGGCGACAGCGGAGCAATCACAGCCACAGAATTCTTTTGCTGAATCCATGCAGCAGCTGTTTCAAACACCGCAGATGGAATACCGTCCGGAAGCGCGTTGGTGGCTGGCAGAGGGTTCCCACACAGACGAGACGCTCAAAGAGTCGATTCAGGAGCTCTATCAGAGCGGGTTCGGCGCAGTCGAATTCGTGACGCTCGATGAATCCGCTTATCTGGATGATGCCACCTACGCGTGGGGCTCGGAGGAGTGGGTACACGACTCGCATCTGATTGTAGAGGAGTGCACCAAGCTCGGTATGGGTGTGAGCTTCACAAGCGGGACCCACTGGTCCACCGCAAACCTGACAACGATTACGCCGGACGATGAGGCCGCTGCACAAGAGCTGGGCTACCGGACAGTTGAATTATCCCCTGGCCAGCAGTTTCAGGGGGCTCTCCCGGTGCCAGAACTGACGGAGGATGCCCGCAAAATGAGCCTGGTCCGTGTGGTGACGGCGCGCAGAGCCTCTGTATCAGAGGATGGTAAAACCGTCGGGCTGAGTGAGGATTCTTTACAAGACATCACCCAGTCCGCTTATCAAACTCAGGATGGGACTTGGCAGGTGGACTACACCGCGCCGTCAGACGGGGAGTACATCCTGTTTGCTTTCTGGCAGTACGGGACCAGCGAGGCCTACAAACCCGCTTCCACAGGAAAGTCCTATTCCATCAACTATTTTTCACATGAGGGCACGGACGCGCTCATTTCGTACTGGAATCAAAGTGTCCTGACACCTGACCTCCAGGAAATGATCAGGCAAAACGGCGATGTTTCGTTGTATATGGATTCGCTCGAGCTGAGCACCCGGGGAAATGATTCGACGGGCAATCTGTGGTGCACCGACTATCTCGAAGAATTTCAGACTCGCCGGGGATACGACGTGGGGAAATACCTCCCGGTCTTCATTTTGCAGTCAAACATCAGCTTTATGGCGGAACCGCACTATTCCTACACCCTCGAAGGAGAGGAAGACCTCTGCGGAAAGCTGCGCAACGACCTCTACCAGACCAATACCGACCTGTATATGGAGGAATGCCTTGACGTCCTGACCGATTGGCTGCACAGCTTCGGCATGACGCTGCGGGCTGAAAATTCCTACGGGAATTTCTTTGAGATTTCACAGCCAATCAAATGCCTGGATTATGTGGAAACAGAATCTCTGGAGTTCAACACAGAGCTTGACAGCTACCGATCCCAGGCTGGGGCTGCGCATCTGTACGGAAAGACCTATTCGAGTGAGACAGGCGCGCTGGCGGACGACAACTACAACCGCAGCCATTCGTATTTCCGTCAGATGTTCTATACCCAGTTTGCCGCGGGTATTCAGAGAACCGTGCTGCACGGCTACTCCTCGGCCTACGGCCCGGAGCAAAACTGCGCTTGGCCGGGCTATGAGGGCATGATGCCCTTTTTCTCGGAGCGGTTCAACAAACGCCAGCCCTCCGCTCTGGACTATGCAGAAATCAACGCGCATCTCGCGCGCATCCAGACCGCGCTGCGTCAGGGCACCGTCCGGATGGATCTGGGAATTTTGAGGAGCGATTACTACATCAATAACGCCTCCGAGTTCAAACGCTCGTTTGAGGACAACTATCTGCACAACCACAAAGCCTTTTACTGGCAGGATATGACCCTTCAGGATGCTGGCTACACTTATGATTATTTTTCACCTGTCCTGCTGCAGGACGATGCCATCCGTTGTTCCGACGGACTGATCCAGGCGGACGGCGTCGGATACCAGGCGCTTATCGTCTATCAGGAAGAGTTGCCGTATGAATCCGCTCAGGTGCTGTATGAGTGGGCGAGCTCCGGGCTTCCGGTCGTGATTGTCGACGGGGAGACCCAGGAGGAAATACGCAACGATATGTTCAAAGTCAACGCCGGCGCCGCGTTGCAAACACCCTTTCACGACGGAAAGGACGAGCAGCTCCAAGCGCTGATGGAGGAGATCAAGCAGCTCGACACCGTCGCCACTGTCCAGGATGCGGCGGATACTTATGATGCATTGATTGGACTCGGCGTCCATCCCCGTGCGGAATACACCGAACCCAACCAGAACTTTTTATCCGTCTTGCGGGAGGATGATGGGGCAAGTTACCTGTATCTGTACAACTATATGTTTGAGGATTCCGAGAACACGGCCGGACAGGTATCGGTGGAGGGGATTTACAAACCCTATCTCCTGGACACCTGGAGCGGTGCAGTTCGGGAAGTTGCAGATTGTTCTTATCAAGATGGCAGAACAATTCTAAATGTAGAGCTTGCCCCCGGCGATGTCATGGTGTTCGCTCTGGATCCAAATGATCGAGTGGACAATACAGTTGTGAGCTCCCACAACGTCGAGAAGGCCGCTGTGGAAAATGGGTCTACAATCCTGTATGTTCCGGAAACAGGCAGCGTGTCCATCCAATACGCGGATGGCAGCAGCTATCGCACCGAGGTGCAGGTACCGCAGGATCTTCTGTTAGAGGACTGGAACATCACCGTGCAGTCCTGGGAGCCCGGCGAGAAGCTCACCCGCAGCGAGACCAGAAACGGCGTGACAACCGAGGAAGTCACCTATGAAACCAACAAGGTGGACATCCCTGTTTCTTCCTCCGATCTGATCCCCTGGAAGGAGATGCCTGAGGTTGGCCCGACTGTCTCGGGCGTGGGGATGTATACAACGACGTTTACCCTGCCCGACGACTGGAATTTTCAGGCAAACACCTTGACATTCTGTGCAGACTCCTTTGGCGGAGGCTCTGCTTCGATTTGGGTAAACGGTCAAAAGGTCCCCGTCAATCTGGACAACGGCAGCGCAGATATTTCAGATGTTGTACAGCCTGGGGAAAACAGCATTGAGGTGCGAGTCACCAGCAGCCTGCGCAACAAAATGATTGAGCAGGGGTATTCCGGCTGGGTCACCGAAAAGCAACCGGACGCGTACGGGATGACGGGACAGGTTCTCTTAAAGACAGCTGTCAAGGTGGCGGCAGTTGACAGAAACGTCCTCAAGACTGTGCTCCAATATGCCCAAGAGGCAAGGGAAAACGGTGAGTACGACGCTGTCATCCAACTCGTCAAGGACTCCTTTGACCGGGCATTTGACCGGGCGGAATCTGTCTCAAACGATCTCTATGCAACCCAGGAGGAAATCGACCAAGCGTGGCAGGCGCTGCTGAAAGAAATTCATAAGCTGGGATTTATCAAGGGTGATTCCACAACTCTTGAAATGTTGGTTTCCGCAGCCGAGAATTTGAATCTCACCCTATACGTGCAAGCGGGGCAGGAGGAATTCCAACAAGCGCTCAGCAAGGCACAGCAGGTAATTGCGGATAAGGAAAACGCGCTAGCCATAGAAATTTCCCAGGCAGAGGGAGAACTGCTGGATGCCATGATGAACCTTCGTTACAAGGCGGATAAATCGGTATTGGAAGCTTTGCTTGCAGATGCCGGAAAACTGGATCTCACCGCTTACACCGTAGAGAGCGCAGCGGTCTTCCGTGCGGCGCAGGAAAATGCGACAGCAGTCAACGACAAGGAGGATGCAACGCAAGCGGAGGTGAACAGCGCAATAGAAACCTTGCGTACTGCTATGGACAGTCTTACGGCGCTCCATGTGGATGCAGCAGTCAACCTGGGAATAGGCGTTCAGGTCCAGACTACTGGTAGCAGCAATGCAAAAACAGGTGAGTCTACCCCAGTTACAGCAGGAACCGCGATGTTGATTCTGGCGGGTGCAGCCTTGCTGCTCGGCAAACGGAAACAATAATCTGTTTTTCATGTGTTCCTGTGAAACCGATTCGATTCTCTGCCGCTGTGCTGGAAACAGAAGTCAATCGAAAAGTTGATTTTGGAGCAGACCTTCTTTATGCAGGATGCAACGAGTGAAGAACGTGCCGAGGAAATCGATCGGGTAATACTCCGCTTTGACAAGCCGGTGATCGCTGATCAGCAACTGCTCACCGGGCGCAACGCCGTAAAAATGAGATTGATAAGCTCTGCAATCCCTTGATGGGGGAATTCACAGGCTCAGATTTGGGCGGAGAACTGAGCAGCCCGAAACACTGGCGCCATCCAACTTGCTGGGCCTGTCGCAGGAGAAACAGGAATGCTTGCTGTTGGATGTTTGACGATCCGAGCTCTGTACAGAGCGGTGCGGACGCTGTCGTAATTCTGTATCTCACACCGTTTATTCAGGCGGTGGGTGACCACTTCAGTGCGACCGGTCAAGCTTGACGCAAAAAACCACCCGCCCTGTTTAATGCAGCATATGTCGAGGCACTGAGCTCTTTTTCGGGTGATGGACTGTTCGCAGAGATCAAAAGCAGATCCATCAGGACACATAAGAATTTCAAAACACAACGAAATTTTTCACGTATTTTGACAGCGTATCTTCACCTAAGGCAGGAAAAACGGACTGCTCACTGGGATCGCAGTGTTGCTGTTGCGGAAACAATCGCAAATACCTTTTATACAACAAGCTGAAAATCCACCTCCCGAACGTTCGGTGAGGTGGATTTTTTATGCGTTCACTTAAATAATCCCCGGTTCTACCAGAGGCAGAGAGAAAAATCGATTCATCCAGGCTTGATGAAGGAAAGGGCGCTTTCGCAAAGAGAAATCAGGATTAACAATATCTATATCCGCTCTCCCGGTAAACGAATGCGGACGGTTGATGAATTGATGTGCGATGCTAGGATTCTATTCGATGCCTCTTGAGGGAGAATCTGGTCATTGGCTCTACTGAAGTCTCTCCGAATCACCCGTTCACAGATGGTTGTGACGATTCACTTTCGTAATGAAAGGCTCAGCAGGTACGGCCTTGTTACACAGCCAATAGAAATGTCTCCATTGATACACAGAAATTGTCCATAAATGCACAAAATATAAGTAGTATAACAGAATAGGAATGTTATAATAGACGTATAATGGAATATTTATACAAAATTTATTCTGATTTGTTCTTAGTTATTGGAATAAACAGTGTTTTTTTGAATGCTGTTTATGATAGAAGAAGGTATTGATTGTAAAGGAGGCAAAAATGAAACTGGCAAAACGATTTCAAATCAAGCGGCTGTTGGCCGGTATCCTGGCCGCCGCGTTGGTGCTGCCGGTCGGGGTGAACGCCGCGACAGGTGCAATCCCCGTATCCGAACAGCTGTCCGTGCTGCGGGCGGATGCCACAGTCGAAAAAGAACTCAAGCTGTGGTATGACGAACCCGCGCCGAATTCCGACGCTGGCTGGGAGCAGTGGTCGCTTCCGCTCGGCTGCGGCTACATGGGGGCAAACGTGTTCGGCATCACCGATACGGAACGCATCCAGTTGACCGAAAACAGCCTGTGCGGCAACAATGGGTTCGAGGGGGGACTTAACAACTTTTCTGAAACCTACCTTGACTTTGGGCACGACTACAGCGGAGTGAGCAACTACACCCGCGACCTGATCCTCAACGATGCGACCGCACATGTCCGGTATGATTACGGCGGAGTCACCTATTCCCGGGAGTATTTCACCAGTTACCCGGACAAGGTCATGGCGATCAAACTCTCCGCATCCGAGAGCGGAAAACTCTCGTTCACCCTACGGCCGACAATTCCCTACCTCAATGAGAAAAAGTCGGGTACCGTCAGCGCGCAGGGAGACACCATCACGCTGTCCGGCCGTATGCATGGGTACGAGGTGGATTTTGAAGGGCAGTATAAAGTCATCCCTTCGGGTGGCAGTGCATCCATGCAGGCGGCCAACGACGCAGACGGCGACAATGGGACCATCCAAGTCACCGGCGCGGACAGCGCGGTGATCCTCATCGCCATTGGCACCAACTACGAGTTTGACCCGCAGGTCTTCCTCAATCCAGACGCAACCAAGCTCGAGGGGTTTGAGCACCCTCACGCAAAGGTGACTGAGCGGATCGAGCAAGCATCTGCCCAGTCGTACGAACAGCTGCGCAGCAACCACACAGCGGACTACCAAAACCTCTTTGATCGCACCCGGTTTGACTTGGGCGGAGCAGTGCCCCAGCTGACGACGGACGAGCTGATGAACGCCTACAAGGCGGGCTCGAACGATCGCTATCTCGAGGAGCTCTATTTCCAGTACGGCCGTTACCTGCTGATCTCCTCCTCCCGCAAGGGGGCGCTTCCTCCAAACCTCCAGGGAGTGTGGAACATGTACGAACAGGCCCCCTGGACTGCGGGCTACTGGCACAATATCAACATCCAGATGAATTACTGGCCGGTGTTCAGCACCAACCTCGCCGAACTGTTTGACAGCTATATCGACTATTACAACGCCTATCTCCCGGCGGTGCGCAACAGCTCCAATCAGTTCATCGCCCAGCAGCACCCCGACAACTATGATCCGGGCGGAGACAACGGCTGGTCGATCGGCACAGGGGCAGGACCTTACAGTGTCTACGCCCCCAACGGACAGGGCACTGACGGCAACGGCACCGGCGCGCTGATGGCCCAGGTGTTTTGGGAGTACTATGATTTTACCCGGGATCCGGACATCCTCGAAAACATCACCTATCCCGCGGTATCCGGGGCGGCAAACTTTATGTCCCGGGTGATGGAACCGCACGGGGACTACCTGCTCGCCGATCCCTCAGCCTCACCCGAGCAGATGGAGAACGGCAACTATGTCGTCACCGTTGGCACCGCCTGGGACCAACAGCTCGCCTATGAAATGGAACAGAACACCCTCGAAGCCGCCGAACTGCTCGGCAGGCAGGACGAGGCTCTGCCCCAGCGGCTGGCGGACCAGATCGACAAGCTCGACCCGGTTCAGGTCGGTTTCTCGGGTCAGATCAAGGAATTCCGAGAGGAAAACTTCTACGGGGAAATCGCGGAGTACAACCACCGCCATATTTCCCAGCTCGTCGGCCTCTATCCCGGGACGCTGATCAACAGCACCACACCGGCCTGGATGGACGCGGCGAAGGTCTCCCTCAATCTTCGCGGGGACAAGTCGACCGGCTGGGCAATGGCGCACCGGCTCAATGCCTGGGCGCGCACCAAGGACGGCAACCGCACCTATTCAATCTACCAGACCCTGCTCAAAAACGGCACCCTCAACAACCTGTGGGACACCCATCCCCCCTTCCAGATCGACGGGAACTTTGGCGGGACAGCGGGCGTCTCAGAGATGCTGCTGCAAAGCCACGAGGGTTACATCGCCCCGATGCCGGCTATTCCTGACGCCTGGGCGCAGGGCAGCTACCGCGGGCTTGTTGCGCGCGGCAACTTTACCGTGGGCGCCGACTGGTCCAACGGGCAGGCCGACCAGTTCACCATCACCTCCAACGCGGGCGGTGTGTGCAAACTTAGCTACTTTAACATCGCCGACGCAGTTGTCACCGATTCGGATGGAAACACAATTTCCTTTGAAAAGGACAGCACCGATCTGATCTCGTTTGACACAGTGCAGGGCAAGACCTACACCGTCACACAGATCCCCAGTTACCGCGCCACACAAGCCGCGTCAGATCTCGAACTGCACTATCTCGACAACGGGCAGGCGGTTGTGATGAACTGGACGGCGAGCGCAGACGCAAAGAGCTACAACATCTACCGCGCGGACGGTAACGACGCGGATTACACCCTGCTCGAAAGCGGTGTGACCGATACGTCCTACACCAGCCGCAACGCAGAGCTCGATCAGAAGGAGCAGCACACCTTTCGCGTCACCGCAGTCGGCCAAGACGGAAGGGAAAGCTCCGGCGTGACGGCAATTATGTTCCCGCTTTCCCCCTCCGCATCGGTTTCAGGGGTGTTCCTCGATGAAACCACCGTTCAGCTTTCGATCGATCCGGTGGCCTCGGCAGAGCAGTACAACATCTACCGAAAGACAGCCGACGGATATGAAAAACTGATGTCCACCAAATACAACACCGCAGTGGTCGGGAATGTGTCTGTGGGGGATGCGTTCGCGGTGAGCGTGGAGAGTGAAACCCGCGAGAGCCCCAAGACCGATGCGGTGATCACCAGCCAGATCACCCTCGACAACGTCCTGCAGGGGAAAGCGATCACCAGCACCCGTCCGGCACTCGGCGACTACCCCCTCTCCAATGCGCTCGACGGAAATCCGGACACCCGATACGCCCTTCCAGACGAGGAGGGTCCCTATTCGGTGACCATTGACCTGGACGGCGTCTACGAACTGCACAACTTTAAAATACTGGAATTCCAGAATCCTCCGGGGGAGACCCGCAGCAACGAAACCACCATTGAGCTCTCCTCCGACGGCGGGACGAGCTGGACGACGGTGATCGACAAGCAATCCCTCAATCCGGGCTCCGGACTGATGGGGATCACCGAGTTCGACCTCGGGGGCGCAGCCGGTTCCCTCATGCGGATCACCTTCCACCACACGATTGGAACCACCTCGAGCACTGCGACAATTCACGAGATCATCTGCTCCGGTTCAGTCGGGGCCCCGACCGACAAACAGGCTTTGCAGGAGGTTTTATTCCAGGCGGATAAAATTGACACCTCCTCCTACGATCCCTCTGCGGTCAGCGCATTTGAGGACACCTACCAGCGCGCCACGCTGTTGTTCAACAACCCAGCTGCCGGACAGGAACAGGTGGACAGTATCACAGCAGAACTCACTAACAGTATCAAAAACCTCAAACAGGTCAATGTGGCGTTCCAAAAACCGATCACAGCCAATCACGAGGCGATCGACCCCTTCTACGGCATCGACAAAATGGTGGATGGAGATCATGAATCCCGCTATGCAGGCTCTGACATTTACACCGAACTCGAGGTGGAGATCGACCTTCAGGGGAATTATCTGGTCAACCGCGTCAACGTCGAGGAGTATCTCGACGGCGGCACCCGCGGCGGAGAGACAACGATACAGGTTTACAACGGGGAAGAATGGGTGACGGTGGTAGACAAGCAGTCCTTGAGCGGGCAGCGCTTCACTGTGCTCAGTTTTGAAGAGATAGTGGGCAGCAAAATAAGGATTCAGTTTAAAAACACACAGTCCCAGCGGCTGATCACCATTTATGAAATTGAGGTCATGGGGCTTGCTCAGCTCGACCTGTCGATGCTCCAGGCCAAGATCCAGGAGGCGGAGGCAATCCAGCCCACGTCCTGCACCCCAGATAGCTACCAGGGACTTTTGGAAGCAATTGCCTCGGCAAAGGACGTGCTGGAAAATGCAACTGCCCAGCAGCAGGTTAACCAGGCTGTCCAGTCCCTCCAGTCCGCCATCGACGCGCTCGAGCCAGCTTCTCCGGCGGACAAGACCATTCTCCAAAAGGTGATCGACAGAGCGGATGAATTGATTCTGGGGGAGGAATACGCCTCTGCGATTGAAAGCGTGCAGGCGAGCTTTGCCGCATCCCTTGCCGAAGCCAAAGAGATCAACGCTAACAGATTTGCCACACAGCAACAGGTGGACAATGCTTGGATTGCCCTGATGACCGAAATCCACAAGCTCGGCTTCCAAAAGGGAGACCTGACCAGCCTGCGGACGCTTTGTGAATATGTGGCAGGACTTCAGCTCGACCGCTATATCGACAACCAGGCCAAGGCGGATCTTCCCGGGGCGCTTGCAGCCGGTCGGGCGGTGCTGGAAGATGGCGACGCGATGGCGGACACCATCGATTCTGCAGTAGACGCCTTGCTCGGGGTTTTGACCAATCTCAGACTCAAAGCGGACAAAACCTATCTGCAGCAGGCGCTTGACCGAGCGCAGTCAATTGATTTAAACGACTACTCTGCGCAATCTGTAGATGCATTTCAACGTATGGTAAAATATGGAGAGCACATCAACTGCAAAGATGATGCCACGCAGGAGGAAGTCGATGCCGCGGCGAAGCAGATCGACGCCGCAATCGCTGCGCTCTCCCCTGTACAGCGCGTGGCAGGGGACGGCGTACAGGCAGCGTCCCAAACGCAGTCCTCACCCAGAACCGGGGAGAGGGGAATGCTGCCAGGACTTTCTGTTCTGTTGCTTGCCGCTGGATTGCTGCTCTTTGGACAGCATAAACGCAAAGAATAGTTGCAGAAAGGCTATGTGTATCTTCCTGAAATAACAGCGAGAATAAGCGTCGGTTGTATCGCACACTGCAATTGATGGAGCATCTGTTTTAATTTTGCTCTGGCAGGGGGAGCAGTTTCTCAATACTCGAGGCGAACTAGGACGGGATGCTGCCCAGAATAGCCGTGTGAAAGACAGTAAAAAATCCACCTTCCGAAACCTGGAAGGTGGATTTTTGTACGCTTTAGATGGATAAAATTCTCGATTGCACCGCAGAGTGGAGAAAAGCTTCTACAAAACAGGGAATGATTTGGTGAACACATAGCAGCAGGAGATTTTTGTCATCTGAGAAAGAAAAGAACAGGTACACGCACAATGGAGGTGTGAATACCACATTGTGTTTACTCTGAAGCGCAGAAGAAAAGAGAGATACGGGAAACTGAAAGGGGTATAGGCCGAATCGTTAGAAAATTGTGCGAAAAAACGAAGGTGGAACAAGCCTGCGCCGAACACATCCCTATGCTGGTCAGAACCTCTCGTATTAGAGTACAGAACAATTCACGGGTTTTCTCAAGGGAAAGAGCAGCCTCATGTTATGCGGTCAACTTGCGAATCCGAAATACAAAGATGGGAGCAGGCACTTCTGGGCCAGAGGTTACTCTTCAGATACGGTTGGATGAAAGGAATCTGCAATCAAAGAATTCAGAAAAAATCAATAGGGAGGTTACACGAAGAATTAAACAACAAGAAAGGGGTAGATCGACCCGTTTGCGAATGGTAAGAACAAATGCATCCGTTTGAGCAATGCATTGGCCCCTTTAGGACTAAGCCTGTGCTGACCGCCAGTGAACGGGCGGTAGCTATGCGTTCGGACTCCTCAGCTCGACCAGAGGATACCAGCTTTCGCACAAGGCCTGTTGAAAGAAAGCGAGCTGTACAGTTTTCAAGCGGTTTGCTAGAGGCAGTGCGTGTGATGTTGGAATCCTCAGCTCCCCTTGGGAGTTCTACTGCTACGAGGTCCTCTAGGACCCGCGCACACCATCGGTTATAATTTTTCGATCTTGTTGGCGGCTGCGTAGTTGCTCCGGTACTCGTTGGGCGTCATCAAATAAAATTTTTTGAACATTCGGTAGAAATAGTTTGCAGAATGGAAACCAGACAGTTCCATAATCTCCGGAATGGTGAGTTCGGAATTCTCCAAATAACTGCGGGCACGCTCTATCTTAAACTTTTGGACGATTTGGGAGTAGGGTTTTCCCGTAAACTGGTGAATCATCCGGGACAGATGTCCTGTCGAATAGTTAAACCGTTCCGAGATCGATTCCAACGAGACGTTGGGGGCGTTTTCGTTGATGTAGGCGAGAATACTGACAATTGTCTGGGTATTTTTTTGGTTTTCCAAAACTTCTGACGAAAACCTTTTGTGGTAAATTCGGGAGAGCTTTGCAAACAGCAGGACAAGCGAGGCTTCCATCACTTTTTGATAACTCAGTTCTTTCTCTAAATACTCTATAATAATGCTTTCGACAAGGTCTAACACTGGTTCATTTTCATTTGCCGGGAAATAGAGGTAGTCATTGGATTTGGAGCTTTGGTATAGACAGTTGATAATGAACTCAGAAAAAATCCGATTGTCTGAAATCAGAGAGAGCAGAGAACGCTCAAAAAGGGTCTTGGAGATTAAGATATTAAACACACTGTCTTCATTTTTTATGGTGTACGGGGCGTGGATGGTGTAAGGGTTTAGCAGGAGGAGATCATGCTCCCGCATGGTGAACTCCTTATCTGGAAACCGCTGCAAACAGTTGCCCCGGTACACATAGATCATCTCAAAAAAATCGTGGCAGTGAAAAAAATCCTCATCTGAGAAGCAGGCGAGATGGTGAAGCATTACTTTGATGCTGTTGTTTTCTGAAAAACGCCCCAAAACTATGCGCGGTTTTCGCTGATCCAGCAAAGGCCTTTTCATCGAGAGCTTTTTTGGGATTCTCTGCGCAGTCTCAAGCTCCCATTCGCGATGCTTTTGAATAAACTGATCGATCTGTTCCATTATATCCCTCCGATTTGCAGCAGCAGACTTCCTGCTTTTTATTATATTGAAATCACGCGAAAATTCAAGAAGATCTGATCGAAAACAAGAGAAATGTCAAATTTGTGATAATACCCTGTTTGTTTTGTTACATTGATGAAAAAACACTCTAATATTATAATAAAATTGTCGAATAAATAGATTTGTTCGGGCTATGGCAGGTTGGAAAATCCGGAGTTTTCAACTTGCTCCTAAAAAAACTTAGGAGGAAATGAGATGAAAAAAAGAAATCAGGTGTTGTCACTGGTGCTAGCGCTTTCTTTGGCAGCCACCATTGGGGGAACAAGCCTGCCCGTCGGCGCCTTGGAGGCCGGGAGCGAGACTGCAATCGTCTCGATGCAAGTCAACAGTCTGGACAACCCAATCATTGACGACGCGTCGCCTGTTTTCAGCTGGGCGATGCAGTCTAACCAGATTGGACAGAAACAGACAGCCTATCAAATTATCGTAACGGATTCCGACGATCAGGTTGTGTGGGACAGCGGCAAGGTCGAGGACAGCAAATCCCAGAGCATTCCCTATGGGGAAAACGGGGATGTCCTGCAGGCGAAACAGGATTACAGCTGGTATGTAAACGTGTGGGACAAGGACGGCAATGTGACGCGCTCAGAAACATCCACTTTTTCCATGGGATTGATGGATCCCACCCTCAATGCCTGGAATGGGGCAAAGTGGATTGGGGCGGATGAGCTTTCACTTAACGCAGACACCCTCCCGGTTTACCGAATCAGCTACTCGATGCAGATTACCAGCGGCAGTAAAGCGGGATTTGTCTACGGTGCTAATGATCCCCGTCTGAACGACTGGACCAAGAATGACTACATGATCGAAGGGGAAAATTACGTGTATGTCGAGCTTGACATCAGCGGCTTGCAGGACGAGGACCCTGACACACCGGCGTATCTAAACCTCTACCGTAAGGGGTATTGTCCTGAGGATCAGCAGCAGCCGGACGGTATGACCCAGGTCGCCTCTCTCAGCCTTGACGGCACCTATGGATTCATGTTGACTGAAGAGATGGCAGACGATTCTCTTGATATCGACATTGTTGGCAGTTCCTGTGCAGCTCTCCTGATGGTAAACGGAACCCCGCTCAAAATAGGTGACGGAGACCGTGGAGACTACACAGGTTCTCCCTGGGACAATTATACCGGAACCGGCAAATATGCAGGCTCAATTATCGTCAACCCCAGCGAAAAAACACACGATACTCCAAATTATCCCCGTCTCAACGACATCGGGTTTCAAACTGACGACAGCACCACAGCGGTATTTTCCGACCTTGAGGTAAAAGCCTACACCGCACATTATGGTGAAAACGCAGTGCTGTTTGGGGAAGATACAGGGGCGTCCTATCAAATCTTTGAGGGCCTTCCCGGGGTGGATGTGGATGAAAATACCATCTCGATTGACAGAGACACCTTACAATATGCGGATCCGACTTACGGGTCCATCCCGATGCTGCGCAAGGATTTCACGGCGGAAAAAGAGGTTGCAAGCGCAAAGCTCTATGTGACCGCGCGCGGCATTTATGAAATGTACTTAAATGGGGAACGGATCGGGAACGACTGGTTCAATCCTGGCTATACCCAGTACGACGCGACGCAGCAGTACAATGTCTATGATGTGACGGAACAAATTGGGCAGAACAATACAATCGGCGCGGTTCTCGCAGCCGGCTGGTGGAGCGACCAGATGACCTTCTCGGTGAACAACCACAGCTTCTGGGGAGACAAACAGTCGCTGCTCGCCAATTTGGAGATCACCTATACCGACGGCTCCACCCAACAGGTTGTTTCTGATGAGAGCTGGCAGTACTACGGCGATGGCCCCATCACCTATTCCGCGAGCTTTGACGGCGAGCGATACGATGCGACGAAAGAGGAGGCTGTACAGGGTTGGTGCACCAGCGATTACGACGCGTACGACTGGAGAAACGCAGTGGAAGTTCCTGCGGACGACTGGTACGCTGACCCAGACCTTGTCGTGATGACCGATGTTCCGGTTCGTCAGGTGGAGACCTTGCAGCCACAGGATCATTTTGAAGGAAATCCAAATAACTCCTATTTCATCCAGCCATACGAGAATGAGGACATCTACGTCTACGACATGGGAGTCAACATGGTGGGCGTGCCGGAAATCACCCTTCCGGAGATGCCCGCGGGCAGTGTTGTCATGATCCGTTACGCTGAGATCATGTACCCCGAGCTCGCTCAAGACAATCCCTACAATTACGGAGATCTGGCCGGCAAGATCCTCACCGAAAACTACCGCGCCGCCTACAACACAGATTTTTACACCTGCAAGGGCACCCCAGGCGGGGAGGTTATCAAGCCACGGTTCACCTTCCACGGCTACCGCTTCATTGAAATTCGGGGAACCAACGGCCCCCTCCCGCAGGAGAGTATCCAAGGCATTGTCCTCTCAAGCATCGAGGGGTCCACAATCGAATATGACACCTCTAATGAACTCACCAACCAGCTTTCCAGAAACATCTTGCGCTCCCTCTCTGGAAATCATGTGTCTATCCCAACCGACTGCCCACAGAGAAACGAGCGGATGGGATGGACGGGAGACGCGGCGGTGTTCTGCCGTACCGCCACCTATTACGGAGATATGAACAGCCTGTACCGCACCTGGGAAAACACTATGCGCGATGTGCAGAACAAGGGATCGGGTTCTTACAACAATTCCCCTGCGCTGGATCAAACTCCATCGGACGGGAACAATTATGATGCCTCGAAGGTCAGCGCTGGCGTTGCCTGGCCGTCTGCGGGAATCCTTCCTGTCTGGGAATGCTACCAGCAGTATGGAGATTTAAAGATTGTGCAGGAACACATGGACTCGATGATCCGCTTCCTTGACGGAGTCTGTTCTCCCAGAAACCTGCAAAACGGGTGCAGCTATCTGACCAATGGATCCGGACTGGCTGAGCACCTGGCCCTCATCAGCACTGACTCTAACTATTTTATGAACTGTATTACCAAATACCTGCTCGAAGCGGTCGCGGATATGGCGCAGGCGGTTGGCCGCGATGAAAAAGCGGCTGAGTACCGGGAGCGCGCAGAAAACATGAAGGCAGAGTTTAACGACAAGTGCATTGATCCTGAGACCAAGAAGCCGAGAACCGTGAGCGGCGTAATTCAGGACACTGAGGCCGCCTATGCAATTGCAATTCAGTACGGCATGGTCAACGATGAATATCTCGAAGATTTTTCACAGAATTACGTCAACGTCTGCGCACAGGGCTACAACAACATTCCGTTTACAATTTCCACTGGGTTCTACGGGACAGGCAAGGTTCTCCCCGCTCTGACAAAGACTGGAAAGATTCAAGAAGCGTACGCTATGTTTGAGCAGACAGAATACGCTTCCTGGCTGTATCCGGTAGTAAATGGGGCCACCTCGATCTGGGAGCGCTGGAATGGTTATACAATCGAAAATGGATTCAGCGGAAACAACGGGATGAACTCCTTCAATCACTACTCTGCAGGCGCCTGCGGCGAGTGGATGGTGAATTATCAGATCGGCATCATGAACGATGAAGAAAACCCTGGATTCCAACACTTTATCCTCCAGCCTACCCCGGGCGGTAGCTTCACCTATGTCAACGGTGCCTATACCTCGGTTTATGGTCGCATCGAGTCCAATTGGACCGCAGAGGACGGCGTGCTCACCTCGTATGAGACGGTTGTTCCCGCAAACACCTCCGCAACGCTGTATCTGCCAGTTCAAGCCCAGTACCTGGACCGCTTCAAAAACATCGACGGCGTGACCTATCGGGGGATGACGCTGCACAACGGGCAGACCACCGCAAAATTTGAACTGCAGTCTGGCGGCTACCAATTCAGATTTGCGGACGGAACACTTTGCGTTTCGCACAGTGAAGGATACGAAGGGGCGTCTTCTGCTGATAAGACGATTCTCCGCTCTGTCCTTGCCTATGCGGAAACAGTCTTCGCATCCGACGAATTTGACAACGTCATCTCCTCTGTCCAGACTTCCTTTACCGCGGCGCTCGAACAGGCACGCGCAGTGGACGCAGACCTCGAGGCAAACCAGAGGGCAGTGGACGCAGCATGGCAGGCTCTCATGACCGAAATCCACAAGCTTGGCTTTGTCCGTGGAGACAAGAGCTCCCTAGGAGAGCTGATCGCGCTGGCAGAGACCTTCCAATCACAACTGGACCGGTATACCCCTGTCACGGCAGAGCCGTTTACAGCAGCACTTTCCGAGGCAAAATCGGTCTATTCGGATGGTGATGCCATGCAGGGTGATGTCACGGCGGCAGAGTCCTCCCTCCTCGAAGCGATGCTGAATCTGCGCTTCAAGGCGGATAAGAGCATACTCGAATCAATGCTTGCCAAAGCCTCTGTAATCGATACCACAGCCTACACTTCACAAAGTGTCGCCGCCTTTGATGCTGCAATTGGGGAGGCAAAATCAGTTTTTGAGAATGAAAATGCAACACAGGAGGAGGTCGACAGTGCAGCTGACAAGCTTAGCGCAGCAATCGACAGCCTGGTGACTTGTGCGTCTGCCCCAGCGGGACACACTGTGCAAGGGGATAAAGCCCTGAGCACTGGCAGTGGGAACGCAAAAACAGGCGATTCAACACCCGCCGCGGTGGCATTTGCTCTGCTGATGCTCCTCGGAAGCGGGTATCTCTTGGGCAAAAAGAAACGATAAAAATAACGCCGGAGACAATAGGTTTTCGGAGCTGTTGCAGCAGAAAAGCCAGTTAAAACCGTTTGGTGGAACTGGCTTTTCAGGCTGCTAAAAATGAAATCAAACTTGATGGATACTTGGTTTTTTCTGATTTTTCTGACCGGATTCTTTGAAACAAATAATAGCTTTTTGTCTGGTCTGGAAATAGCTTCGGTAAATCCATTTCAGCTCCATCCGGGGAGCATCGCCGGCATGGGTCATAAGAAGAAAATCGGGCAAGGGAGGTGCTCAGATGGAAATGATTGATTACTACATCCAAGAGCAGCGGCAATGGGAAGCGGCGCACTGTAAAAAGCCGCTGACCCCGCTGTCGATGAAAAAGCCGGATGCCTGCCAATCGAGATTGGTCACGAGCCGGTTCACCAGACAGGAAAAGATTGCGGTTTTGCTGCATCATGCAGCCTGTTATTCCGATTTTGATTTTTTTCATCACCACGACTTTTTTGAGCTGATCTATATGTACCGCGGCGGCAGCATTCAGTTTTTTCAGGACAAAGAGCTGGAGCTCAAACAGCACGACATTCTGATTCTCAATCCCAACACCATCCATGCTCCCTATACGACGCAGGAAGAGGACTGCCTGTTCAACATCCTGATTTCAAAATCCCTTTTTGAGCAGTCAATGATGTCTTTGCTTTACGACAACCACATGTTTACCGGATTCATTGCGGATTGCCTGTATCACGTTTCAACTGCTGTTGAGTATCTCTACTTTCCCTCTGGGAACAACGGCATGTCAGATGAAAACTCTTTTTTAATTGAAAAACTCATTGCCGAATACATCAACAAAAAAGAGGGCTACAAAAACTCGATGAAGGCATGGCTTGTCTTGCTGTTTTTAAACTTATCGCGCACCCACAGCCAGCTGCATCCGCTCAAACAAGGAGAGTTTGACAACCGGGGAGTCATAGCAGAAATCATTTCTTACATCAACAACAACATCGAGGACGTTTCATTAAAAGGACTCTCCGAGCAGTTCAACTACTCGCCGGAATACCTTTCTAGGATCATCAAGCAGAACACCGGTCAATCCTTTATTGAGATTGTAAAGCGCTTTAAAATGGAAAAAGCAAAGTATTACCTTGAGACGAGCGATCTACCCATTTCGGCGGTTATGAATCTGTCGGGGTTCAAATCCATCAATTATTTTTACAAAGTGTTCAAACGGTACAACGGTATTTCTCCGTCCGCTTACCGCAAGGGCGCGCGTCATGCCAATCCCCCCAGTGAACGCACCGAATTTGTGCGCAATGGCAACCTTTAAAATCAGCGGAAAGGCCGGATGTGAAATACATCGCCATAACAGAGGACCTACACATCATAGAAATAAAACGAACAATCGCGTTCTTGTACAGTCGTTACTGTGCAAGAACGCTATTTTTTTATGCTTTCGCTTGATAAAACCCTCGGTTCTACCGGGGGACAGAGAAAAAGCTCAAACGACAGGCCTGCTGAAACAAAAGTATAAGGAATAAGAATCTTAATCTATATCAGTTCTTATGGCAAGCGAATTTGACCTGTTTACGGGTTGCCGTGCGTGATGCTGTGATTCTATTCGATGCTCCTTGAAGGGCGAATCCGGTAATTGGCCCATCTAGGAATTGTGCATACCGCCAGTGAACTGGATGATGTCATGATTGAGGGAAGTTTTGGTTTGAAATGTATCTTGAGTAAGTGGTGGCGATTATTATACAATATATTTATCGGATATAAATATATTTTGTTCGATTTTCAGAGAAGCTGTGTTCCGGAGCACAGCGGAACGGCAAATTTGGGAAGGAGCGAAAGAAATGAAAAAGACGATCAGCAGAACACGAATCCTAGCATTTCTGCTCTCTCTTACAATCCTCGCAATGGTGGTTCCTCAGGGAATGGTTGCGGAGGCTGTGGAGGAGACCATGTCCATTGTCAATCTCAAGACGGACGGCCTTTTGGACCCGCTTGGTATTGACACGACAGAGCCGGTTTTTTCGTGGCAGATGGACTCTGATCTGGTCGGGGCTAAACAGGCCGCTTACCAGGTTGTCGTCAAGGATGACGCCGGGAAAGTGGTGTGGGATAGCGGCCAGGTGAAACAGAGCGAATCGATCGGCATACGGTACGAGGGAGAAGAACTCAAAGCCGCCACACGGTACACATGGACCGTTGCAGTGACCGACAACAGCGGGGACACCGTCACGTCGGAACCCGCCACATTCGAGACAGGGCTGATGAGCACCGCACAATGGGATGCGGATTGGATCGGCGGAGAGCTTACAATGTACGCCCGCACCATGCAGTTTTTCGACTTTACGGCTGAACTGCAGATCCCCGAGGGGAGCGAGAAAGCGTCTGTTGTACTCTTTGCGGATGAGTTCCGCCTCAAAAACAGCGTGTTCAACACCCGGCGTTTGGAGAACGACGTCAACTACATGAGATATGAGGTGGATCTCACAGACGAGAGCTCCCCCAAGCTCAATATTTATGTCGTTGGGTATACCGACGGTGCAGGGGACCCGGAAAATACCCCGAACCGGACGATTGACATCCCCGCCGAGGCGCTCGGTGCGGACAATGCGCACGACTGGATCTCCATAAGCATTGGGAACAACAGAACCTGCTCCATCAACGGCGTCAGCGTCGGCGCTCCCACCGGAATTCCGAGCATCGGCAGCAGGATCTCCATGCTGGGGAGCATTGGTTTTGCAGTGCCAGCCAATGGGGAGGCTGTCTACAAAAACATGCAGGTGTTCCAAAACGGCGGCAGGTATACGACACGGGAATGTGTCTTCGGCCCGAGCACAGGCGCAACCAGTGGTTCTACAGTTCAAATGCAAACGACCTGGGCGGCAAGGTGCTCGCCTACAACTACCAGTCCGGTGAACAGCCTTGGTTTGAAATCGAGTTTTCCGGCGAACAGATCTCGCTGCTTAACCGCACAAAAAATGACCAGGCTAACATCCTTGTCACCATCACCGACAGCGAGGGGAATGTCGTGGCTGGCCCCACCGAAGCGGTCTGTACCCTCCCCAACGGCGCATACCAGCAGGTCATCTACACCTCGCCCGCCCTCAAGCCGGGCAGCTATACCCTCCGCGGGGTGGGACAGCCCACCAAAGCGGGGCAGTACACCATCCTCAACGCCTACAAGGTCTCGGGCAGAACAACCGGGACAGATGCAGACAAACAGACGCTCAGCGGGGTAATCAGCCGCGCAGACAGCCTGATTGCAGCGGGCGCACCCGACCGGGTGGACAGCGCGCACAAGTGGGCGTTTATGACTGCCTACAACACTGCGGTCGCAACGCGCGACAGCATGACCGCGTCGCAGGATGCGGTTGACCAGGCGTGCAGCGCCCTCGAAACAGCGATCTCAGTTCTGGAAGGACTCCAGCCGGACAAAACTGCACTCGACGAGCTGATCCAGGAGGCGGAAGCGCTGGAACCGGGCGATTATCAGGACTTCGGGGCAGTGGAAGCTGCTCTCAAAGAGGCGAAACAGGTCAGTGAAAATCCCTTTGCAACCCAGTTGCAAATCGAAGCGGCAGCCAGCGCGCTGCGCGAAGCGATCGACTCCCTCAAGCCGGTAGAAGAGCCCACTGACACTGACAAGACCATCTTCAACAAGGTGATTGAAAAAGCGGAAGCGCTCAAGCTGACCGATGAATTCTCCAATGCGATTGCCAGCGTCCAGGCGAGCTTCAACGCAGCGCTCGACGCTGCCAGAGAGGTCAGTTCCGACGCGGCAGCCACCGAGAAGGAGGTTCAAGACGCCTGGATCACCCTCATGACCGAAATTCACAAGCTCGGCCTCCAGCAAGGCAACAAGGACGCGCTGCGGGAGAACTACGAGCTGTACAAAGAACTCAATCTCGACCTTTATATCGACAACGACGCCAAAGAAAACTTTATCACCGCCCTCGCGAATGCGGAGGCAATGCTCGACAACAACGACGCGGTGCAGAGCGAAGTGGATGCCGTCAACGACGCCCTTGTCGCAGCGGCTAACGCCCTGACCCGGCGCGGGGACAAGAGCGCCCTCCAGACGCTGGTAGACAGTACGCTAGGTTTTGAAAAAGACAGCTATGCCGTTGGTTGGGAGGCGTTTGAAACTGCCCGTAACGCGGCAAACGCCGTCCTTGCAGACAAAGACGCAACGCAAGAGGAAGTCAACACAGCGACCGACGTGCTGCTCAAAGCGATGCTCGAGCTGCGCTACAAGGCGGACAAAGAGTTGCTCAACAAGGTCATTGCATCGGCGCGGACGCTCGACCTGAGCGGCTACACCGTGCAGAGCGTCGAGACATTCCAGGCGGCGCTGAATGCCGCTCAACAGGTTTCTGACAATGAGGCCTTGAGCCAAGACGACCAGGCTGTGGTCGACAAGGCGCTCAGCGACTTGACCAAAGCGATTCAAGAACTCAAAAATCAGGATGGAACGCTGGCTAAACTGAGTGTGAACGGGGACGGAGGCATCACCCGTTCTGCTAAAACAGGGGAAGCGGTTCCGGTCGCAGCAGTTGGTCTCCTGCTTGCAGCAGGTTCCCTGGCGTTTGCAAAACGCAGAAAGAAGCTTTAAGCTCGTTTTGTACGAACAGACACCCCGCTTGCAGTTCATTTTCTTATTAGTGTTTTAGCGCGAGAGCCATCTCCCGCTATGCAGGTGGGATAAAAGCTGAATCAAAGAGACTTCAAGGAAAAGCTCGGCTTCGGTCGGGCTTTTCCTGCGTCTGGGGAGAATCAAACAGCGACACTCACCTTGTGGAGTCGTTTGCCGAGCTTTTCTATTTTTGGGACGATTCACGCAGTTGCAGACAGTGCTTAGGGCATTTTTGTCGGCTTTCTATCCAGAATTTGTGCAGCCGTGCTGGCGGACGAATCATGTCTTAGTTGTAAAGAGATCATTCCGGTCTGGTTTGTGATTTTGAGAAGCTGGAGCAGAAACGTATAGACCAAAGTCAGCAGCTGGGCTGTCGCACAGGCTGTGAACGCAGGCACTCTCTGCTGCAAATAGGTGCCCGCGTCCTTAATGCCGGCAGCAGGTTGCTGCACTCGGTTTCCAATAAACCACAAGGGAGAGGCGCTGGGTATTTCCAGTCCCGAACTGAAAACGCCGACATTCCCGTCTCATGTGAGTTGGCCTTGACCTTGCTTGGCAATTCAAAACGGAGTACAGGGGACACGCAGCGTCCAGCTGCCCTTTATCATTACCCACCGAGATTAGGCCCCACCCTGCGACCGGCGGGGTGGAATAGCCTGGTGTTTGCACTCGATTCCAACGGGCAAGACGTAATGACAGTGCCCGAAAGCAGCGATGTGGAAGGGTTCTATTGAAAGATGGCCGAATCACCTACCTCGTTTCTCAGAGCGTAAGAATCAGGCTGACCTTCCAGCAACAGTAATGCCTATGAAAACCGAGATTACCGCGCCGAAGGATTTCCTCCCCTCAGCGACTGGGAGCCTTGTAGTAGAGTCCAAACCGCGGCAATTGGGAGCGGAAACGCCAAAACAGGAGAGACGCTCCAATTGCTGCTGTTTCCTTGCAGCAGTTGAAGCGCAGCAAATAACCGTTTCCCGGGAAATTTAAAATTTTAGAATTCTATGCAGGTCGGTTCCGCTTTCCAACTGGAACCGGCCTGCTTTTTATAGGAATTGAAAAGAGAATCCAGCTGTAAGAAGTGAATCAACAGATAGTATTTTATGTAATAGATTAAACAGAATTTTGGTGTAAAACACAAACCGAACTTTTTTTCGACGAAAGAAACACCCGTTTGTTGGAATACTATTACAAATCTATTGACTGCAAATTTCAATTTTTGTATAATACTATTGATGCAATCGCTCTGTTGGGGGACAGCTGCGGCTGCATACATTCGTAAACATCCTGTATCATTGAGAGGAGAAGCAATGAAGAAAACAAACAAAGCGGTGTCCCTGCTGGTTTCTTTTGCACTGCTGCTCGCGGTCGTCCTGCCCGCCATTTCGGTGGTTGGTGCGGAAAACGCGGCACAGTGGCTCGAACTGGCCGGGGCCTCGTCCTCATCCAACGCAAACGGTTCGCTTGTGCCGGAAAATCTCATCGACGCAAGCGGCGATACCTTCTGGTCATCCGCAATAAGCGCGGAGTATTCCGAAAAGGGGGAGTTCGCCTCTGTCTCGGTTCCGGGGACAGCCCTGGTCTCCAAGATGGCCATTACCCCGCGCAAGGGGTTCACTTCCACCTTTCCAAAGGATTTTAAGCTTCAGTACTCGGTCGACAAAAAGACCTGGCTGGACATTCCCGGGCAGTCCTACACCGGATACACCCCCAGCTCGGACAGCGAGCAGGTATTTGAATTTGACACCCCGATCGAGGCAAAGCAGCTGCGGATCCTCGGCACCCGCTTTGGGGTGGACGACTTCAACACCCACTACATGCAGCTTGCTGAAATCCGGGTGTTCGGTTCCATCACCGCCCCGCCCAACGCGCCGATCTGGGGCAGTTCCCCGATTCGGGAGCCCTATGACTATGTTGCGGACGGCAGTTTTTCGGGCGACGAACAGCCCGCATCCCCCGACCCACTCGTGAGCTACCGCTGGGACAATCCCACCGCTGAGGATGATCTTGAGATCTTCCTGCGCAAGCCGGTCAAGGCGGAAACCGATCAACCCAGCTCCTTTTCAGGTGTCGATACGCTGACCTCTGAGCAGACAGCGGTAACTGTCACCGGAGAAGGGACTATCTGCCTCGACTTCGGGGTGGAATACGCTGCCTGGCTCGAAATCGACAGCCCTGACCTGAGCGGAGAGATCACCCTTGGCGTGAGCGAGTACAACGAGCCCGCATTTGTCAACTCGGGCCCAAAATCCCCCTCCAAAACCGCAAAGCCGGTTCAATACGGCGACACCTACCGCCTCGAGCTCAACGACGAGCTCTACGAGGGAGTGCGTTTTGGATTTATCAACGTCACAAGCTTCGACAAGCCGTTCACCATTACCGGCGTGCGTCTGGTCTGCCAGACCAAGCCGGTCAACTACAACGGCAGCTTTGACAGCGACAACGAGATGCTCAACAAAATCTGGTACACAGCGGCATACGACGTGCGCGCCAACCTCAAGAAGGATTACTTTGCAGCCATCCTGGTAGATCGCGGTGACCGTCACTCCTGGACCGGGGACGCCTACACCGCACAAGCGTCTGCGCTCGCCGCATTCGGCAACTTTGACTTTGTGCTGGACAATCTCCGCTACACCTCCCAGCGTTCCAATGGCATTGAAAGCTATGAGCTCTACTGGATTCTCAGCCTGATTGACTACTACGAATACACCGGGGACAAGGACGGTGTTCGGAGCCTGCTCAGCGAAGCGACCGGACGGCTCGATCACGCCTACTCCATCTGGGGAACCAACCCAAATCTCGGCTTTTTCGGCTGGGACGAGCGGCTGGGAGCGGGGTTTGAAAACCCGAACATCCCCGAAAACCAAGTTTCCTACAAGCTGCTCTCCATCCAGGCGTGGAAGGAGTTTTCTGAAGTGCTGAGCAGCATCGGAGAGGATGCCTTGGCACAAACCTACGCGGGCTATGCAGAGACTAAAACCAACGAGCTGCTCAGCGATCCCAGCTGGAGCGAGGCCTGCGGTCTGCACGGCTTTTCCGACGCGATCAACGCAGGAGTGATCTCGCAGGAGCAGATGCAGGATATCAGCAGCACCTATTTCTACGACCGGGTCAACCGGCTTTCCTATTCGCCCTTTAATCAGTATTTCATTCTTCAGGCAATGGGCGAGGCAGGGGAATACGATCAAGCGATCTCCTCCATCCTCGACCTGTGGGGAGGCCAGATCAGCTACGGCGGAACCACCTTCTTTGAGACCTATCGCCCCCAGTGGAACGACGTCATCGGCACGAACGCTCCGGTTCCCAACAACCAGGCGGGCTACACCAGCCTTGCCCACCCGTGGAGCGCCGGCGTCCTGCCCTGGATGAGCGAACAGATTTTAGGCATTCACGCGACCACACCCGGTTTTGAGACCTTTGCAGTTCTCCCCCATCTCGGCCGGCAGCTCACTCGGGTATCGGGCAGCATTCTCACCCCCTACGGAACCATTGAAGCCTCGTTTGACACGAGCACTGGGGAGTGCAGCGTCACGGTGCCGGAGGGCACAACAGCGGATGTCGGCATTCCCAAGGTGGAAAAGAAGATCACCGGAGTGTGGGTGAACGGCCGGATGCAGGAGATCTCTTCGGAAGATGAAGAATTTGTCCTGCTCAAAGCCCTGCCCGCCGGCAGCTATGATATCCAAGTGACCTACGAAGGGGAAACCCCTGCATTTGAAGAGCTCGAAACTGAATACGACGCAGAGTTTGTCGGGACAGACGAACAGACCCAGGGCAACTGGGGCGGCGTGTACGGTTCCGAGGGGTATGTGCTCTGTTCCTACAACGGGGCGTCAAACGACCTGCGGGTACTGCCCGACTATGTCAGCGGCATCCGCTACAGCAAGGCGATGACCACCCAGTGGAGCGAAGGGACTGACGACGTCCGCGCCCCCGCATCCAATGCGCTCAACGGCGGCGATCGTCGGGTTGGCGCGCTCTACAGCAATGATCCCGTCGCCTGCTGGCAGACGTTTACTGTAGATATCGAACTCAATCAGGAACGGCCTTACACCGTGGCCCTCTATTTTGTCGACTGGGACAACGGCGGCCGGGAGCTCGCTGTGGAGATGTTTGATCTTGACACCCTTGACATGGTCGCCCCGGTTCAGGTGGTCGACGACTACGCAGGCGGCAAATACCTCGTGTATCAGTTCGACAAATCCGTCCGATTCCGCATCGACCAGATGCGCGGTCCGAACGCGACCCTCAGCGGCATTTTCTTTGGCGAGGGAATGGGGGACACTCCGGTCATCCTCACCGAAACAGTGGATGACCAGAATCCCGTTGTTTCTTACGAAGGCAGTTGGACCCACGATCCGATGCCGGGCGCTTACGCCAACACCTTCAGTTATTCCAACGTTGCGGGCAACAACGCATCCTTCACCTTTGAGGGATCCGGGATTTCCTTCCTCTCGAGTCTTGAGTCCAACCGCGGGCTGGCTGAGATTGTGCTTGACGGCGTTTCGCAGGGGAAAATTGACCTGTACTCCGCCGCAGCTGTCCGCCAGTCGGAAGTGTTCCGTGCGGACAACCTTTCACCTGGGCAGCACACCATTCAGGTGCTTGTGACCGGGGAGAAAAACCCGGCGGCTGTCGGCGCTTATGTCGACGTGGATGCGTTTGTGGTGCGCAACCGGGTAGAAACGCCCGGCTCGGTCGCCAAAGCTCTGACTGTCACCCAGCCGCAGCAGGGGGAGACTCAGCTCACCATGCCGGTTGTCCCGGATGGATTTGAGGTCTCGCTGACCGCGTCGAGCGATGAAGCGGTGATCTCACTCAGCGGCGCAATCACCCCGCAGGAAACCGAGCGGGAGGTTGAACTCACCTTTACCGTTTCCAAGGACGGCCTTTCGGCCCAGGCAGTGCGAACCGTGACGGTTCCTGCGCGTCCTGTTGTCGCCGAGACAGACAAAACGATTCTTGAAAAAGTGATTGCATACGCAGAGCAGGCGAAAGCTGGCAGCGAGTACCAAGGGGCGATTGCAAGTGTCAGAGCTTCGTTTGACGCCGCCCTCACAGCTGCCCAGACGGTCTGTGGCAATGCATCTGCCACCCAGACAGAAATTGACAGTGCCTGGATATCTCTGATGGAGCAGATCCACCGGCTCGGCTTCCAGGCGGGTGACAAGACCCAGCTCACCTCGCTGGTCGCTTATGCGCAGAGTCTTGACCTGACTCAGTATGTGGAAGCGGGACAGGAGGCGCTTACTACAGCGCTTCAAACAGCACAGGAATGCCTCGATGATGGCGACGCGCTGCAGGGCGATGTCGAACAGGCGGCGGAAGACCTCCTCAACGCGCTGCTCAGCCTGCGCCTGAAGGCGGATAAAAGCCTCCTTGCGCAAGCGCTTTCCCAGGCGTCTCTCATCGATTCGAATGCATACACCCCCGCTTCGGTGGAAACCTTCAACCGTGCGCAGGCAGAAGCGGAGCAAGTGATGAACAATCCCTCCTTGACTGCTGAAGAGGATCAGGCGGTGGTCGACGCTGCGGCCGAGTCTCTTCTCGCGGCAATGCGCGGGCTGGTTCGGGTGGACGGAGCGGTCCGTGGAATTCAAGAGACCGCACAGGCACAGAGATCGCCCGCCACCGGGGAGACCCTGCCGGCAGCGGCGGCACTGCTGCTCCTCGCTGCGGGCGCATGCCTGATGTTCCGCAAAGAGAAATAAATGCAATTCGTCTCTGTGCAGGTGCGAAAGTCTGTGTTTGTTGTTTTTGCACCGCTTTGCTCGAAGACCATCGGTCTGTGCTCAGCAAAGTTTGCACAGCTGTGTAAGAGCCGGACCTCTTACAATTCACTGTGATGAACCCCCTCCTATCAGATGGGAGGGGGTTTTTGTATCTCGAAAGCAGCTGGCAGAGACAGTGGTTGCAAGAAAGCCCTGAGAGATGAAGGTGATAGAAGATAATTTATTTGTCTAAACTGGCTTTTGTACATGGTTATGTTAAAAAAACGTGCATATTTGATCATTATAGTTGGTGGAGTTAGCTCGTCTCAAATACTATTATAGAATCAAGAAAGATAAGGAGGGAAAAACAATGAATTTAGGAAACAGCTTATTTCATGCAAGAAAAAAATGCGGATTATCACAAGAGGAGGTGGCAGAAAAACTGGGTGTAAGTAGACAGACTATTTCAAAATGGGAGACCGATGAAACGATCCCAGATATTCGTCAATCGAAAAAAATGGCGTCAATATACAACGTATCATTGGATGAACTGATTGATTTTGATCTTGATATAAAAGAAATACAAGACACCATCGATAAAACAAGTGAAGAAACAGAAGAAAAAATCAACTGGACAAATGCCTGGGGAAAAAAGTATCCTATTTTGCTAAAATACCAAAATGTTGTAAATATTTCTAACTATGCTTGCAGGATAAGCAAAATGCTGGACGAAATAGAGCAGGAATATCAATTGAGTGAACTGGATGCAATGTTAGTTCTTAAAGATATTTTATATAATGTATGGAAAAATCGTAAGAACGAAACAAAGCGCTAACTTTCTGTTTGCTCATTGTAGCATTTCAAAATAATAGGTGAAGACACCAAGAAAAAGCTCGTACAAACGCTGTGTTTTGTGCGAGCTTTTCTAGGTGCAAACGTCTTTCCATTTGATATCAACTCGATTGCTAAGCTGTTTAGAATGCGCAAGAGACAGTTGTACGCGAAAGGGACAGCTACAAGACGGTTTCTCTATCTGTATAAACTCATAAAAACAGAGGTAATTCTGTTTATATCTTGTTGATAAAAGATAAATTTATGGTATAATAGACACGAGCCGGGTCTATTTGGAAAGATTTTCTCTTGATCCGGTGAATTGCGCCGCGGCGGGGAGCTTCGGCAGAAAAGGGGGACAGACGATAAATCCAAAGAGAAGGAGACAGCAAACAAAAAGGGGGATTTTATGTGAACAAACGAATCAAAGGTATTTTACAGCGGATGATTCCCTGCGTGCTCATTGCCGGACTTTTGACAACCACCGGCCTGCCGCAGGCGATAGCGCGGGAGGGAATTTCCCAGCCGCTGAGCGTATGCGAGCCGCTGACCAACGGGGTGGATAGCCCTGAGGCAGTCGATCCCGGCGCGCCGCAATTTTCCTGGAAACTTACCTCGAGTCAGAGGGACGTCCGTCAGACTGCTTATCAGATCGTTCTGAGCGATGCACAGGGCAAAACGGTGTGGGACAGCGGCAAAGTGGAGTCAGACAGCTCCTCCGGCGTACTCTATACTGGGGAAGAGCTCTGTTCGGATACCTTTTACACCTGGAAAGTCCGAGTGTGGGATAGCCGTGGGCAGCAAAGTGAATTCAGCGAACCCGCACCCTTCCGGGTAGGACTTGCAAAGTCGGACTGGACGGCGAGCTACATCTGGGACGGGAGCGAAAACCAAAACGATTTCGCCTATTTCCGCAAGGGCTTCCGGATCGATAAGCCGGTGCAGGAGGCGGTAGTCTACACCTCGGCGCACAACGACTACCAGCTCTACCTCAACGGGGAACCGGTCGGGGTGGGCCCCGCGCGGAGCGACCCCTACAGCTACGGGCAGTACTGCGCCTACGACGTAACCGATCTGCTCGAGCAGGGGGACAACGCGTTTGCCGCCCTCGCGCACTGGCACGGCGTCTGGTCGGATTCCGGGGTGAATGCCAAGCCCGCCTACATCCTCGAGGCCCGCATCCGGTACGAGGATGGAACGAGTGAGACGATTAAGACGGATGAGAGCTGGAAATGCCAGCCAACCACCCCGTACATCGAGGAAAACCCGGTGTATTTCGGCTTTTACGGCGGGGTGAACAACCGGGCGAGCATCCAGTATGACGCACGGCGGGAAATCCCGGGGTGGAACACCGTTTCATTTGATGATTCGAACTGGCAGGCCGCCCAGGTTGTCGACCGACAGGAGTACAACCTCTACGCCCAGCTTGTCTCTGAGCAGGCTGAGATGGAGAGTCTTTCCCCAGTGTCGGTGGTCCGGCAGGGAGAAAACTGGGTGGTGGACTTTGGCAAATGCCTCACCGGCTGGCCGGAGCTCAAGTTGCACGCCAACCAGGCAGGGGATTCTGTCAAAGTGCAGTACTGGGAGGTCGAACAGGGCTGGGGCGACGCCGGCTACGACAGTTACCTCTGCGCGGGCGGCGAGGAGACCTTCAAAGCCCCCTATGTGCGCCACACCAGCTTCCGGCTGCTCGAGATTTCGGGCTATTCGGGCGAGCTCACCGCGGACGACGTGTGGGGGATTGTCGCCTATTCCTCTGTGGACAAGCAGGGGAACTTTTTCAGTTCGGACAGCCGACTCAACGCAGTTTACGAGATGTGCGAGCGGTCGGGCCGGCAAAACATCCAGCAGGGGATCATCAGCGTCGACGCCAACCGGGAGCAGAGCCCCTGGACGGCCGACTCGTGGAACATCGGCGTGGGCTGTCTTTACAATCACAAGGACACCATGCTCATCGACAAAGTCATCAAAGATTATGCGGGCGAACAGCTTGAGAGCGGCAACTTCCTGACCTGTTCCCCGGCAAAGGACTATCACTCTGAGATGGCGGAGTGGTCGCTTTACTGGCCCATGCTGCTGTGGGAACAGTACCTGTTCAGCGGTGACGCCAAGCTGCTCAGCGACTATTACCCCAACCTAACCAAATTCCTCGACTATATTGAGCGCTCCCGCAATCCCGGAACAGGGCTCTACAATCCCCCTGGCTGGCGCGCTTCGGATTACGCGGGGGGAAGTCTGGAAAACGGCGGGGAGAACATCGCCACCAACAGCCAGATCTATCAGGTTTTGGAGATCGCCGCGCAGATTTCCCAGCTTGTTGGGCAGGACGCTGACGCCCAGTCCTATTCTCAGGCGGCAGCAGAGCTCAAAAACGCCGTCAACCGCAACCTTCTGGTGGACGGGCGGAAATACCGCACCACTTCGTCGAGCGGACAGATCCATCCGCTCGGAACAGCCTGGGCTCTCCGCTCGGGCATTGTCCCCGCCGCGTTTGAGCAGCGGGTGATCGAGTGGTTCGCGAGCCAGAAAGGCAACTACGACGTGGGTGGCTATGGGGGCGACGCGCTCTACAACGGCCTCTACCAAGCCGGTCTTGGCAAAATCGCGACTGAGGACTACGCCCGGTACGACCAGATGCTTGAGAAGAACAACACCAACTGGGAGTCATTCGGGGCGCTTAGCCCAGACAACATGGGCAACCATGCCTGGACAGCCTACCCCTCCTACCTTCTGCCCAAATATGTGGGAGGCGTCCAACCCACCAGCGGCGGATTTGCGACCTTTGACGTCAAACCGGTCACCGGAGGGCTGACCTGGGCGGAGACCACCGTTCCCACCGCTCGGGGCGAAATCCACACCCGGTGGGAGAGCCTCGACGAGGAGCACCTCACCCTGAACGTCACAGTTCCTGCCAATACAGTGGCGAAGATCTATCTGCCTGATAACGACATGGATTCTCTGACCGTCACTGAAGGGGGAACCCCGGTATTTGCGGATGGAGTGTTCCTCCCCGGCGTGGACGGCCTGCACGACGGCACCCTCACCCAGGGCTATGTTGTCTTTACAGCGGGAAGCGGGGAGTACTCTTTTGCCGTTTCGGGCAATCCCCTCCACACCCCCGATCCTGGAGAGGAACAGCCGGAAACGGGTATCATCCTCGACGACAACCAGGCGGTTTTTGAGGGCAACTGGGTCTATGAGACCGCTTCGAACCACAACGACCGCTATGGGGACGGCTTCCGCTACAGCCCCTGGGTCTCGGGTGAGCCGACTGCCCGCGCGACCTACTCCGCCACAGTCGAGCAGGCGGGCCGGTACAGCGTCTACGCCTGGTGGGGCACCCATCCCAACCGGGCAACTGACACCCCCTACACCATCCGCTGCGGGGACAGGGTGGAAACCGTTCGGGTCAACCAGGAGGTTGACGGCGGACAGTGGAACCTGCTCGGAACCTACGATGTCCCGGAGGGCGGCACTGTGACGGTGGAAATCACCAACGACGCGAATGAATACGTCATCGCCGACGCGGTGCGGATCGCGCCCTATGAAGAGACGCAGCCCGACACCTATACCCCATTCCAGCAACTCCAGCTTACGGTCTACGAAATGGAAAAGGCGGACACCGGCAACTGCACCCGCCCCTCCGTATTGGCTGCGTTCCAGCAGGCGCTGCGCGATGCATAGGCGCTGTGCAGCCAGCAGGAACCTGAGGAACAAGAAGTGCTGCGGGTGCTTGATGCCCTCAAAGCCGCCTATCAGGAAGTTCTTGATCACCAGCGGGATAATCTCGCGCTTGGAAAATCGGTTTCTGCTTCAGAGGAAGTGCGCGCCAATGGACTGTGGGGCTGTGAGTACCTCACAGACGGCTTCAAGGCAAAAGACAACAGCGCACGCATCGGCTATACGACCAAAGATTACACCTCTCCGGATCTGGAGACCCCAATCGACATCACCATAGATTTAGGCACACCCCAGACAATCCGCGAGGTCGTTCTCACCCCTCGCCTGAGCGCGGTATCCTGGGAGGGGAAGACCGCAAACTTCCCCCGGGACTACGAGATTCAGCTCAGCGATGACGGCGCGCAGTTCCGCACCGTCTGCGCGGTGACCGATCAGCAAGACCCGCAGCTCGCCCCGGTGAGCTGCCGAATTGACCCCACCCAAGCGCGATTTGTCCGGCTGCACGTCACCCGGCTCGGCGAATATGCGGGAGACGAGGGCTTGATCGATAACCCGACGCCCTACCGTCTCCAGCTCGCCGAGATCGAGGTGTTCAGCGATCCAGCCTACTGCCAGGTGGAAGTGTCCTACAATCCAGAGGGCGGATCGGTTGAGGGAGATACCGAGCTGCCCGAAGGGGAGCAGGCGTCGCTCACCGCATGCCCCAACCCTGGCTGGGTGTTCCGAGGATGGTACAGTGGGGATACCCTGCTGAGCAAAGAACCCACCTACCGCTTCACTGCGGCCACAGGGCTGAGCCTCACCGCCCTGTTTGAGCAGGAGGAGCCTACGCCCACCGGTTCGGATAAAACAATCCTCAAGCGGGTGCTCGCGTATGCCCAGCAGGCCCGGGAAGGCGGGGAGTACGCCGGCGCGATCCCCAGTGTCAAAACGAGCTTTGACGCAGCTTACAGCGAGGCGCAGCGGGTCTACATGGATCAAGGAGCAAACCAGGAGTCTGTCGACCGGGCATGGATGGCGCTGATGACCGAAATTCACAAACTCGGTTTCCAAGCGGGACAGAAGCAGCAGCTTGAGACAATTCTTGAGTTTGCCAACGGACTCGACTTGGAGCAGTATGTCCAGAGCGGGCAGCCTGAATTCCAGCAGGCACTCGCCCAGGCAAACGCCTGCCTGGCAGATGCAGACGCGCTGCAAGGCGAGGTGGATGAGGCGGTCGAGGCTCTGCTCGATGCAATGGTAAATCTCCGCTTCAAAGCGGATAAATCGCTGCTCAAAGCAGTGCTCGCAGAGGCATCGACGATTGATCTGTCCCTCTACACAGTGCAGAGTGCAGCGGCATTCAACAAGGCTAACCAAGTGGCCAAAGAGGTGGATCTCCGGGAGGATGCCTCCCAACAGGAAGTAGACGCGGCTGTCAGCAACCTTTCTGCGGCGATTGGTGCACTGACTGCGATTCCGGATACGCCGAAAACTGGCAGTGGTCCGGCGACAGAACAGAGCGGCAGTGCAAGAACAGGGGACGCATCGGCGACCGCAGCAGCAGTTGCCATGTTTACCCTGACAGGTGCGGCCATTGTACTTTGGAGAAAGAAACAATAACTCGTTTTCCAAGCAGCCCCCGCAGGCCAGTTGGACTGGCCTGCGGGGGCTGCTTGCTTTTTTCGAAACACTGCTGAGAAATCCAGTCTTTGTTTTGATTCTCAGCTCCTGTGATGAGTGAAAGCAGGTTGTAGACCAAAATTCAAAAATTGAACTTGTGTAAAATGCACAGTCGTTCACAAAAAATGTCTACTATTTAACCATATTAAACCAGTTTTATTCATCAGATCTGCTATAATAGAAAAGGGTAACTGCGCCATTGTTGGTGAAGGTGCCTGTTGCTTGGCTAAAATGTGGGAAAGAACAATAAGGAGGCTTAGAATGAAAAACAAATCAAAATTTTCGTTGAAACGCGCAGTCGCCGCTGTGATTGCTGTTGTCATGGCGTCCCAGCTCGCGCTGACCGCGTTTGCACAGCAGCCGGTGTCAACGGATGCCGCGCCGGTGGACACCACCGGCACAAAAGAGCTGCGGCTGTGGTACGACGAACCGGCGCCTGACTCGGACAACGGTTGGGAACAGTGGTCGCTTCCGCTCGGCTGTGGCTATATGGGGGCAAATGTCTTTGGACGCACCGATACCGAGCGCATTCAGATCACCGAAAACAGCCTGGCAAATCCCTACAACCCAGGGCTCAACAACTTCTCTGAGGTCTATATCGACTTCAACCATGCAAATCCCTCCAACTACACCCGTGACCTCGACATCCGGGAGGCAGTTGCCCATGTCAATTACGACTGGGAGGGAACTACCTACACCCGCGAATACTTCACCAGCTATCCGGACAAGGTGATGGCCATCCGTCTGAGCGCCTCTGACGCGGGCAAGCTCTCGTTTACCCTGCGCCCGACTGTGCCGTTTGTCAAGGACTACAACACAACTCCTGGCGACGGGATGGGCAAGAGCGGATCGGTTTCCGCCGAGGGGGACACCATCACCCTCTCAGGCAACATGCACTACTACGACATCGATTTTGAAGGGCAGCTCAAAGTGATTCCCACCGGGGGCTCCATGCGGGCGAACAACGATGACAACGGCGTCAACGGGACGATCACCGTAGAAAACGCAGACAGCGCGGTCATCCTCATGGCAGTTGGAACCAACTACCAGATGGAGAGCCGGGTGTTCACCGAACCGGACGCCAAGAAAAAACTCGACGGCTATGAGCACCCCCACGCAAAGGTGACTCAGTACATACAGGACGCCTCCCAAAAAAGCTTTGATGAGCTGCTCGAAGCCCACAAGGCGGACTACCAGCAGTATTTTAACCGCGTCAACCTCAACCTCGGCGCAGAGGTTCCTCAGGTGACCACCGATGTGCTGCTCAACAATTACAAAAAGGGCGACACCAGCCAATACCTCGATGAGCTCTATTTCCAGTATGGCCGTTACCTGCTGATCGCCTCATCACGAAAAGGCACCCTGCCCGGCAATCTGCAGGGCATCTGGAACCGCTACGACCAATCCCCCTGGAGTGCGGGCTATTGGCACAACATCAATATCCAGATGAACTACTGGCCGGCATTTAGCACCAACCTCGCCGAGATGTTTGAATCCTATGCAGATTACAACGAAGCGTTCCGCGAGGCCGCGCAGCAAAATGCCGACCAGTACCTCAAGCAGACCGGGTCCAAGCTCATGGCAGAGGCGGGCACCGGAGAAAACGGCTGGGCAATCGGCACCGGCACCTGGCCCTACCGAGCTGAAGCCCCGAGTGCGACCGGCCACTCCGGACCCGGCACCGGCGCGTTCACCACCAAGCTGTTCTGGGATTACTACGACTTTACCCGGGATGAGGACGTGCTGCGCGACACCACCTATCCGGCAATCGAGGGAATGGCGAAATTCCTCTCCAAAACCCTGATAGAAGAGGATGGAAAACAACTCGCCTACCCCTCCGCTTCTCCCGAACAGAGACAGGGAAGCGGTTACTATCGCACCACTGGCTGCGCGTTTGACCAGCAGATGATTTATGAAAACCACAACGATCTGATCAAAGCGGCGGACATCCTCGGGATTGATTCGCAGATCGTCGACACCTGCAAGGAGCAGATCGACAAGCTTGATCCGGTCAACGTCGGTTATTCTGGGCAGGTCAAGGAATACCGTGAAGAAAACTACTACGGGGAAATCGGCGAATACCAGCACCGCCACATCTCCCAGCTCGTCGGCCTCCAGCCCGGCACGCTGATCAACTCCTCCACCCCTGCCTGGATGGATGCGGCAAAGGTGACCCTCAACAAGCGCGGCGACAAGTCAACCGGCTGGGCGATGGCTCACCGACTCAACCTCTGGGCGAGAACCGGAGACGGCAACCGTTCCTACACCCTCTTCCAAAACCTGCTCAAAAACGGGACGCTCACCAACCTGTGGGACACCCATCCCCCCTTCCAGATTGACGGAAACTACGGCGGCACAGCCGGTGTTGCCGAAATGCTGCTGCAGAGCCAGGAAGGTGTGATTATGCCGCTCGCAGCCCGTCCAGACGCTTGGGCGAACGGAAGTTACCAGGGCCTTGTCGCCCGTGGAAACTTCGAGGTTTCGGCAGACTGGGCAAACGGCCAGGCAACCAAATTTGAAATCACCTCCAACAAGGGGGGCGAATGCAAGCTCAGTTACTACAACATTGCCGACGCAGTGGTCAAGACTTCGGACGGGCAGGTCGTGAGTTTCACAAAGGACGGCAGCGACCTGATCATTTTTGACACGGTGGAAGGGGAAACCTACACCGTCACCGAAATCCCCTCCTGCACCCTCACCGCAAAGCCGGGTTCCCTCAGCATGAATTGGAATGCTGACGGATCAGTCTCCTTCCAGTGGGGTGCGAGCGCCGATGCGGAGAGCTACAGCCTTTACCGCGCAGTGGGCGACGCGCCCGACTACGAACTGATTGCTTCGGACATCAACACAACCGCTTACACCTATGCAGCGGATGATCTGACCGACATCGGACAGTGTACCTTCCGCGTCACAGCGGTGGGCGCGAACGGCAGGGAGAGCGACGGGTCAACCACCCTCATGCTGCCCGCCACCCCGCCAGAAAAGGTGACCGGCTACTGGGTAGATAAGAGCACCCTGCAGCTTTCAGTTTCCCCGGTAGATGGGGCGGAGTATTACACCGTCTACAAAAAGGCGGGGGATGGCTTTGAGGAAATCGCCCAATCCCCTTACAACACGATCATTTTAGAGAACGCTGCAGCGGACGCGGAGTACGCAGTCAGCGCCTTCACCGCCCGCGAGAGCGAGAAAACCCCGGTCGAAATCACAACAAACTTTGAGATCGAAAATGTGATGCTCGGAAAACCGATTTCAGCCGACCGCGCGGTCAACAGCAGCTATCCGCTCTCCAATGCGGTTGACGGAAACCTCGGTACCCGTTACGCACTCACTGACAAGGGCGGGGCGTACCACGTCGAGATCGACCTCCAGGGAACCTATCCGCTCGACCAGCTTAAAATCTACGAGTTTAATCCGCCCGAAGGGCAGAGCCGTTCGGATGAAACGACCATCGAAGTGTGGAACAACGATCAGTGGAATGTTGTCATCGACAAGGTCAAGATGGAAGACAAGGCGGAGTTCAACAACTTTGATATGGGCGGCGCAGTCGGCAGCAAGGTACGCATCACCTTCAACAACAAACACAATGCAAAATCCGCGACTATCTGGGAAATTACCTGCAACAGCGTGCTCTCGCAGCCCGCAAACAAACTTGAGCTGTACAAAGCGCTGACCGAGATTTCCGCGATCGACCCGAGCAGCTATATTCAGAATGAAGCGGTTTCCGCCCTTGCGGATGCCAAGAAAAACGGCATCAGCCTGCTCAACGATCTCTCCGCGATGCAGCAAGCGGCAGACGCAGCGGCGCAGGCCATCCGTGACGCGCTCGCAAACTTTGATGAAAACGCCAAGCAAAACCTCTTCTACAAAAAACCGATTACCACCAACGTGTCAAGTATCAACGCGACGTTTGCCAAGGAAAATATCGTCGACGGCGATCTGACGACTCGATTTGCCGCACCTGACAACGGTAACACTGTGACAGTGGAAATTGACATGCAGAAGGAGACTGCGCTTGACAAGCTGTTTGTCCTCGAGTACATCGGGCCGGAGGGAACCACCCGCGGCAACGAGACCACCATTGAGGTTCTCCATGACGGAGGCTGGAACAAAGTCATTGACAAGCAGTCGCTGACCGCCAACGTGCCGATCAAGGCGGAAACCGTCTTTGACCTCGGCGGCGCAGTTGGCAGCAAGGTACGCATCACCTTCAACAACACCGCGAACAACAACAAACGCATCACCATTTATGAGATCAGCGCCCAGGCGGTGGATCAGCCGGCGCTCGACACTGCACCGCTTGAGGAAAAAATTGCCGAAGCTCAGGGCATCGACGGCAGCCGTTACACAGCGGACAGCTTTGCAGCCCTCCAGCAGGCCATTCTCAGCGCGCAGGAGGTGCTCGGCAGCGCGACTTCGCAGCAGCAGCTCGACGATGCGGTGAAAGCCCTTCAAGCAGCGATGGACGGTTTGGAACGGATTCCGGCCGAGGATACCAACAAGACAATCCTTGACAAGGTGGTTGAAAAGGCAGAGACGCTTCTCGACAGCGAGGAGTTTGCCAACGCGATTTCCAGCGTTCAGGCGAGCTTTACGGCAGCGCTCGACGCTGCCAGAGGGGTTGCAGGCGATGAATACGCGACTCAGGAGCAGATTGACGCGGCGTGGGTGGCCCTCATGACCGAAATTCACAAGCTCGGCCTCCAGCAGGGTGACAAGACACTTCTCGCAGAGCACGTCGCACTCTACAGCCAGCTTGACCTCAATCTCTATCTAGATGGAGACGCGAAGGAACACTTTAAGGCTGCGCTGGAAGCGGCAGAGGCAATGCTCAGCAACACCGATGCGGTGCAGAGCGAAGTGGACGATGCGGACGCCACACTTGTTGCGGCAGCATCCGCTCTTGTCCTGCGCGGCGATAAAACCGTCCTTCAGAGCGCTGTGGATGCAACCAGCGGTTACATCCAGGACAACTATGCCAAGGGCTGGGCGGAATTTGAAGCGGCTAGAGAGAAAGCGAACCAGGTTCTTGACAATGAGAATGCCACTCAGGAAGAAATCAACGCTGCGTTAGATGAGCTCATTGAAGCCATGCTCAGCCTGCGCTACAAAGCGGACAAGATGCTGCTGAACAACGTGGTTGCAGCCGCGCAGAACCTCGATCTGAGCGGTTACTCTGAAGCAAGCGTTGCAGCGTTTCGCGCAGCGCTCGCCCAAGCAAAAGCCAAAGCGGAGGACGAATCGCTGTCGGTTGACGAACAGGATCAAGTCAATGAGGCGGCTGACAACCTCAAAGCAGCGATCTCCGGCCTCTCTTACAGTGACGGAAGAAGTGCAAACCTCTGCTTCAACGGAGATGGCAGCATTACAAGTACAACTGGATCGGCCCGTACAGGGGACAACACTCCGATAACGGCAGCAACCTTACTTCTTCTGCTTGCCGCCGCTGTCACAGTGACAGGAAGAAAACGGAAAGGCAGCACAAACGCCGATTAAAGCAGGTTGCCGGACTACATTAATTTAAAAAGGGACTGCGGTCCGCACATTGCGGGCAACAGTCCCTTTTCTGTTGCCTTTAAGCTTAACAAAACCCCTGGTTCTACCAGGGGCAAGTAAAAAAGCCTTGGCAAATAAAACCTCCGTGCTAGAATCAAGATGGTTTGGCAACCACATCATGAAAAAGCAAGGAGGTTTTAGACAGTGAAAAATGAAATAAACCATACGGCACATTCAAGTTATCGGTGTGAATACCATGTGGTATTTGCGCCGAAGTATCGAAGAAAAGTGATTTATAAGGCCGTACGGAAAGATCTTATCGAAATTATAAAAAAGCTATGTAAAGAAATGAGGGTGAAGATAATCGAGGGCGAGGCATGTCCGGATCACATTCATCTTCTAGTGAGTATCCCGCCATACATGAATATAGCACAGTTTATAGAGACGCTCAAGAGTAAAAGTGCGTTGATGATTTTTGATAGGCATGCAAATTTGAAGTATCAATATGGGAGCAGAAACTTCTGGTGCAGAGGGTACTTTGTGGATACAGTAGGAAAGAATGCAAAAATGATTTAAGAGTACATTTAAAACCAGTGAGAGGAAGACTTGGCCAGTGATCAAATCTCCCTCAAGGAGTACATGGACCCGTTTACGGGTAGCAAGAGACAGTAGGCAAAAGAAAACAGCCGCTTTAAGCGGCTACCTGTAATGGTGATGCGATGTCAAACACTCAGTACCCCTTCCAGGGGTCAGCAAGTACTGTCCCCTCTGGGATCTGCGCAAACCACTCGTTTACTAGTGGTTTTGATTCGCGTTTCGAAATCTCTGGTTGATCGGGAGAGATGTGCTGTCAGGGCCATAAGTTCACAGGTCATTCTGATGGAGTTGCGCATTTACGGGGCGAATTTCCCATTTCAGGGCAGGCTCTGTTTACTGGAGATTTTGAGTGCAGACCAGTTGTTTTCACAAAGCTGATTGGAAGGGCAGTGGTGACCGATTAGACAGTAATGCCTCTGTTTCCTTTTGCTGTAGAGGAAAGAAGCTCAGAGCAGTCAAAAAACGAATTGACTCATTGTTTATCTGCTGTTTTCTATGTTGGGATTGGATTTTGTCTCAGTCTGGTTGTCAGAACACAGTTCAACACTTGCAGTTTTCTGCCGCGAGAACCGCGGGGCTGCAAATCATACCACCTGAGAACGGGTGGTATGGCATTGGCTCTGGAGGTTTTGCCCCTCAAATGGCATTAAATAGAATTGCAATATCAAACCCACGGCAACCTGTAAACGGATTAAATTCACTTACCATCAAGAACTGATAGGTTTTTAGATTGCTATTGATGATGCTTTTGCCCCGGCGATCTTTTGAGAACTCTGGGGATTCTCAAGCGACAGCGTGCAAAAAACGGAGGGCACATCCTGGGATGTGCCCTCCGGCTGCTTTTTATTGGATTTGAATCGGGGAAGCTTTAACGGCTGCGCTTCTTGGAGATGAAGAGAGCTGCGCCGGCGAGGGAAACGGAAGCAACTGCAAAAGCAATGGGGGCTGCTTCTCCGGTCTTGGCGTTGCCGCCTGCGGTGGTGAGGGCAGCGTCGCCCTGTGTGGGTGTGTTAGTTGTTGTGTCAGCGGGTGCTCCAGTGAGGGAAGCAATCGCCGCCTGGAGGTCGGACACCGCCTTGTCGGCTGCATCCTGCTCTGCGTTGACATCGTTGTAGACAGCTTCCGCCGCTGCTTTGGCTGCGTTGAAGGCTGCGAGATCCGCTTCGGAGTATGCTGAGAGGTCAATGGCATTGGCCTCTGCGAGCACAGCTTCGAGCACACCCTTGTCCGCTTTGTAACGCAGGTTCATCATAGCGTTGAGGAGAGCGGATTCCGCTGCAGAGACATCGTCCTGCATGGCGTCGCCGTCAGCGAGAACAGCCTTGGCAGAGTTGAGTGCTGCGACAAACGGATCGGCAGTAGCGGGAGTATAGCGGTCGATGTTATCGTTGTAGGAGTTGGAGATTTCAACGAGCTGTGTGAGGGTGGATTTGTCGCCGCGGACAAAGCCGAGCTTGTGGATTTCAGTCATGAGGGTCTGCCAGGCAGAGTCAACAGCGTCCTGGGAGGCGCTCAGGTCAGCGTCTACAGCGCGTGCGTTATCGAGAGCTGCGGTGAAGGACTGCTGAACAGAGTCGATGACGTTGTCAAACTCGTCGGAAGCGAACTGCGCTTCGGCGTAAGCGAGGACGGAGCGAAGGATGGTTTTGTTTGCAGTGGATTCTGCAACATACCCTTCCTGAACAGAGACAGAGAGGGAGCCGTCTGCGACGGAGAAGGTGTAGCCGCCCGCCTGGACTTCAAACATTGCGCAGTCCTGACCGTTGTGCTCGACCATGCCGAGGTAGGTCACACCGTCAATGTTTTTAAATCCTGCTGCTGTGTCAGCAGAGACGGGGAGGTAGAGGGTTGCGGTGCTGTTGGCAGGAATGGTTGCGCTGTAGGAGGTGAGGTTGCCGGCGCCGTCTGCATTCCAACCGCTTTCGATGGTGCCGTAAACCGACTCAAAGCTGCCGTTTGCAAAGGTGAAGTCGCCGCCAACAGTCGGCTGGAGGATGAAATTGTGGTAGCCGGGGTCTGCGTCGTTTCCGGTGATGCCGAGCTGGTAGCCGAACATCCACTCAGAGATTGCACCGAGAGAGAAGTGGTTGAAGGAGTTCATCGAGTTGTTGCCGTTGAAGCCGCCTTCGACGGTGTAGGAGTTCCATCTCTCCCAGATCGAGGTCGCGCCCTGGGTGACGGGGTAGAGCCAGGAGGCGTACTCGGTGGATTCAAAGAGCTTAAACGCATCGTCAATGTAGCCGTACTGGGTGAGAACCGGAACTACGTTCGGAGTGCCCGAGAAGCCGGTGGTGATGGTGTAGGGTTTGACGTTGGGGTTCTGCGGGTTGCGCACTGCTTCTGCAAGGTGTTCCGCCGCTTTGAAGCGGTATTCGTCCGAAATGACGTTGTAGGCAAGCGGAGTTGCATAGGATGCCTGGGTGTTCTGGATTGCACCGCTTGCGTTGCGGGTCATGCAGGTTTCGGGATCGATGTAGAGCTCGTTCCACTCTGCTTTAGCGAGATCGTAACGGGCGTCGAGTTCAGCAGCCATATCGGTTCTGCCGACGACTTCCGCCATGGTGGAGGCGATGTCCATCAGGTAGATGTAAACCGCGTTGTTGATGAGGGTTGCGTCGGTGGAGTCAACCGAGAGCCAGTCGGCTAGGATGCCGGTTTTGCTGGTCAGGTTGGGATAGTTTTCGTTCATCGGATTTGCGGCGAGGTAGTTGAGGTATTTGTAGATCGCGTCGATGTTTTCCTCAATGACCTGGGTGTCACCGTACTGGCGGTAGAGCTGCCACGGGATGTTGGTGAGCGCTGCATCCCACGAAACGCCTGCAAATCCTCTGCCGGGATGGCCGGGCGTAATCGAGTACTGCGGTGCAGTGACCGGAACAGAGCCGTCCTCGCCCTGGGAATCGCGCAGGGTAACAAGCCACTGGCGGTAGAAGTTGAGGGTATCCGCGTTGTAAGTCGAAGCGCGGGAGAAGACCTGTGCGTCGCCGGTCCAGCCCATTCTCTCGTTTCTCTGCGGGCAGTCAGTTGGCAGAGAGAGGAAGTTGGAAGTCTGGGAGTTCTGTACGTTTTTGTACAGGCGGTTGGTCAGTTCGTTGGAGCTTTCGTAGGTGCCGTCCATCTCAACCGAGGAGAGGACGAGGGATTTGACGTTTTCACAGGGAAGCGGCTCGTCCAGGCCAGTGATCTCGATGTAGCGGTAGCCGTGGAAGGTAAAGCTCGGTTCAATGGTCTGCGCGCCGTCCTTACAGGTGTAGAAGTCGGTCGAGAGAGCTGCGCGGTAGTTTTCCACCATCAGCATGCCATCGAGATCTGCGCTGGTATACTCCTCGAGGTTGTCAGGGTAGAGGATCTCTGCAAAGCGGAGGGTGATCTCATCGCCCGCCGAGACGCTGCCCTCCGGCAGGTCGATCTGGGGAACACAGATGACGTTTTCGCCCATGTCATAGATGTAGGAGCCGGAGCCGGGTTTGGACTCGCCCAGGCACTCTTTTGCAGTCAACACATTGACCACATGCGCGGGTTCGTCGTAACGGGTGACCATCTCATAGTTTGCAAATTCTTCGCGTGCGGGCTCGATCACAACTGAATCGGTCCAGCCGCTCGCGTCGTAGTCAGCGGTCGCCCAGCCGTCTACCGCCGCTTCGAGGGTCGCGTCGTAGCGTTCGCCCTGGAAGTTGTCGCCGTAGCGGATCGGGCCGTTGCCATAGTAGTCCCAAGTTGCATCGTCGGTGGTGATGGTTGCGGTGGTGCCGTCGGCATAGGTGATGTCAAGTTTGGCCATGAGGGCCTGTTTGTCGCCGTAGAAGTTGTAGTTTGCCGCGGTGTAGGACTGATAGCCGCTCCACCAACCCTCGCCGAGCATTGCGCCGATGGCGTTTTCGCCCGTCTTGAGCATGTCGGTGACATCATAGGTGTGGTAGGCGATGCGCTCGCGGTATTCCGAGTTTCCAGGGTTGAACCAGTCGTCGCCCATCCGCTCGCCGTTGATGTACATCTCATAAATGCCCTGCGCCGAGACGTACATTCTCGCAGAAGCAATCTCCTTGTCTGCGGTGAACTCGGTGCGCAGCATGGGGGCGGAACCGTAGCTCGGGTCTGCGTAGGCAACGATGCCGTTCTCCCCGCCGTTGACCGAGATGGTGTTGTCCTCGTTCACGGTGACACCGTCGAGGCCCTTGAAGATCTCATAGGTTGCGCCGGTCGTCGCATCAAACAGGGTGTTTTTGTAGTTGTCCGGGTTGGTCAGCTTGACGTTTTCAAACACAGCCTCCTGGCCGGCTGCCGCAGCAAAGCCGATCGAGTTGAGGTTGGGGAAGCTGTTGTAGTCGTGCGATCCGCCGAGCGGATTGAGCTGACGGCCGTTGTCGACCTTGGTCCCGTCGATGGTGCAGGAGACCTTATTGATGTTCGAAAGGGTGTCGATCTGGATCGAGTGCTTGGCGTGCGCATTTTCCGCGTTGATCACGTTGCTCAGGCTGATGGTGAAGTCGGGTTCAGCCGCATCGTTTTCCACAGTCTGACCCTTTGCGGGCATACCGACCACATAGATATTGAGGACGGGGGCCGACGGGTCGGCGATGTCGATTTCATATTTGAAATAGTTTTCGCCGCCTTTGCGCCATTTGTTGAAGTACTCGTTGTTTAGACGGAAGTCGTCCGCGCCGAGGATGACCGAGGCAGAGGTGCTGCCCTCCGGGATGGTGAACTCAGCGCTGAGATTAAAGAGTGCAGCGGCAGTGGCGTCGAGCGTCAGTTCGGGTGCGCCGACCCATTCCGCGCCGCTCCAGGCGTCGAGCGAGGTGCTCATCAGTCCGGTTTCAAAGGTTGCGGGCTCAGTGGTGTGCATCCCACCTGCGTTGTCCCACACAGTGACGGTCCAGGAATAAGGGGTCTGAGCGTCGAGCGCCTCCCCTTCGTACTCGATGGCGGAAGAGAGCTCGCTTTCCACCTTACCGCTGTCCCACACGCTGGCACCCGTTTTGGCATTGGTGACAACGATCTGGTAAGCAGTCTGCATCCGGCCGATGACATTGGACTCCATCTGCCAGCTGAACGACGGGGTTGCATCGTCAATGCCGAGCGGGTTTTCGAGCTTGTTTGTTTTGGATGCGGTGATGGAGGTGCTGCCGGTGATTGCTGCCGGACCGACCGCAGAAACGGTCTGGGAAGCGACCGAAGCGATCATCGCCATCGAAACAAACAGAGCTGCCAGTTTCATCTTTGATTTCATACACTTCTCTCCTTTTCGTGATTAGTTATAAATTGTTGTCTTTCGACAAGGATATTATAGCGCAGATGTTTAAAAAGAACTATGTCCTGATCCAGAGTCATTTCCTCAAATTTTTGACATGATCCGATACATTTCCAATTTTCGCTCTTTAGTTGACAAGTTATTGGAAGATTTGCTATGATAAGGACAAGGAGGGGATGCGATTGGTACAGGACATTGCGCAACAGGTGGCTCAGGCCATCCGCGACATCAAAAAGAACCCAGTGCACATGGAAAAGATGATCGAGCGAGGGCGGGCGGCCTTCAGGGAAGCGGCGCAGGCAGGAGGTGAGGTCAAGCGGACGCACGAGTGGCGAGAGGAGCGTTTTTTCGACCCAGGCGAGGATATCACCGTTTATGTGGACTTTTGCAGCGACAAATATTTTGTGAAAAAAGGGACGATTCAAGAGCGCAGGGAAAAAGAGGGGAAGCATCTGCACACCCACGAGTTTTTTGAGCTGATCTACGTCTATTCAGGCACCTGTTACTGCAATTTCAGCGGAGAGGAGTTCTGCCTGTCAAAGGGCACTATCTGGATTTTCAACACCCAGTGCGCACACAGTGTGGTCATTCCGGACGACGGTTCCACCTTGGTCAACATCCTTTTGCGCAAGTCGACTTTTTCAAGTGCAATTCTCAACATGATTCAGGACAACGATTTATTTCTCGATTTTTTTCTTAAATCGATTTACGACGCCAACACCCAGCCGCACCACATGCAGTTCCAGGCCCAGCCTGGGAGTGAAATCGAGTTTTATATCTTTAAAATCATCCTCGAATACGCCAACCAGTCCAATTACCGGCAGAGTATCATGAAGCTGATGCTTTCCACTCTGCTCACCGAGCTTGCGCGGGACTATCAGCTGCGCTCTGAGACAGAGGACAAGACGGCGAGTATCGACATCCTCAACATCATCGCCTACATCAGTGATCACTACACCGATGTCACCCTCAAATCCACTGCTGAGCACTTTCATTATTCGCCGGATTACATCTCAAAGTGCATCTACAAATACACTGGGTATTCCTTTCTCGAGTACATGAAGCGCTACAAGCTGAGCAAGGCGGAGTACCTGCTGCTCCACACCAAACTCCCCCTTGAACAGGTTGCATCGATGGTGGGTTACAGCCAGCGCAGTTCGTTTGACCGGGAGTTCAAAAAACACTATTCCCTGACGCCGAGCCGATACCGCAGCCAGGGCGCTGGAGCACTCAGCGCCGCGGATTGATCCAACAGAGAAACGCCCAGCCGGGTGATAGTGAAATGCACCCCATATGTTGGATAGTATATCATACTGTCTAACATATGGGGTGTTGTGTTATGCCAAAAGGGA
>EQ973344.1:604082-619184 GCA_000158655.1 [Clostridium] methylpentosum DSM 5476 | reverse complement strand
TTTTAAGATATGATCAAGTTGCATAGGCACGAGTCTCCTGCTTTTTGATCTCTTTGGCAAGTTTCAGCTTTGCCCTCTGTAATCGCTTTCGAACCGTTTCAGACGACAACCCCAGCAGCTCGGCGATTTTGCTGTCGCTCAAGCCTTGAGAATACTTTAACTGAAATATCGGAATAAATTTCTGGCAGGGCTTCAATCGTCTTCACCAGCTTATTGATATCATATTGCTCCATTACTTGAGATTCTACCGAACGCTCATGATAGACGTCCGACAGATCTTCCACATCCTCAAGCGAAATTTCTTTGTCGTCATCTTTCCTGCCATAATGCTCGCAATAAATATCCTTGGCTGTGTTCCTTGCGATAATCACCAGAAATGCTTTTGTTTTCGGAACATTGGACTCATCTATCTTTTCAAGATTGTTGATAATTTTAAGAAACGCCTGATGTATGGCATCTTCCGCCAAAAACTGATCGTGGAGAATCTGGGACGCTGCATACATCATCGTATATTTATAATTCTCATAAAGCCGGGCGAATTTTCGTTGATCCTCTCCCGACTCGATCATACTGACATAATAAAACAGCATGTTGTTTCCTCCAGCATCTCCTTGAGACTATGATTGAACTATTTGCTTTCATCGAAAACAGGTACTATTCAATGAAATACTCAGCAACGAATTCTCCATAAACTGGATATTTCATTCAAATTATACCACTAGTTACAGAATAACACAACCATCCTTCTTATTTTTCGACAAAGAAAGAGAAGTTTTAACAAAATAGAATTCACAACTGTTTATATTTATAAGCAACACACACAAAACACTACAATGCATAGAATGTATCGGGAGTCTCTCTCAACAGATGTTCAGTTTGAAAGGAGCTGCAAGCTTTGGATAACTATCGATCCGATCAATACATTCCGCCTATGCAGGCGGAATTGGAGTATAAACGCACCATGCGCGGCTGCTCATCCTGCCGCGGCAACATGGAGGGCGGGGAAAATATCGACCGTTTCCCAATTGCAATGTCTTATGTCCCCTGGCAACAGTGGAAAGACACCTACGACGCGGAAATTGCGCTCGAAAGGGGCACGATTTTTCCCGAACTAGATTTGCCATTTTTAGGAACAGAGGTGATGTAGCATGACCGACAGAGAAAAAATGATGAAACGGCTCGCGATTGCCAACTTCGCCATTGACGACGTCAAGCTCTTCCTTGACACCCATCCGATGGACCGTGCAGCACTCGATTATTATCACAAGTATAGAAAACTGCGCGATCAGGTACTCGAGGAATACACCTCCCGTTTTGGCCCCATCACTGCAGATATGGTGGAGTCGACCGACCAGTGGACATGGGTGGAGAATCCGTGGCCTTGGGATAATCCAGCAGAAGGAGAGGTATAGTGTATGTGGAGTTATCAAAAACGGCTACAGTACCCGGTGAAAATCTGCCGGCCTAACCCAGCGCTTGCTCGGGTAATTATCACTCAGTTTGGTGGGCCACAGTTTAAATAGATATACTTCTTGTGATTCTCTTGCCCTATATTCTGCCAGACAGCATCTCTAAATAAAAGCTGTATCGGAGACCCCGCTTTTCTGCGCAAATTTCTGCCAGGTCATCCCCTCGTGCGCCGCGGCGCCTGAGGGGGGCCTGGCTCTTTTTGCATTTTCACGCAAGATCAGTATGATCCTCAGCGCCCCCTTGCGGGTGTGTATTGAGATAGCCTTTAAAGCAATATCTAAACGCTGCGAAGAGTTGCCGTCCCCTTGCGGGTGTGTATTGAGATACAAAGCGCGCCGCAATACCGGGACTTGCCGGAGTTGCCGTCCCCTTGCGGGTGTGTATTGAGATAGCGGTGTCTGTCAGCCCCGCCATTCCTGGAGCGACGGGCTCAAAAGTGCGAACCTCCATTTTGGATTCAGATAATTTTCCCTTATAAAGATGTTTGTCCTGCTTAAGTCCCATAAATAGAGGGGTGCGAACCCTCTGGGAAAATCCTGTTCACTTGGGGTTCGCACTGGGGAAATACTCCTCTACAGAACAGCCCCCCATCCCCATCGCCGTCTTTAAGCCAAGACCTGTGCAGGGCAGCGCTGTCATGTACAAGCGGAGCAGCTGACGCAGCGGCAATGGCCCCCGGATGGTCATCCGGACCCAGCCGGTAAAACCGTAGACGGTGGTGTCCTTCACCCGGTAACGGCGGCTGTACAGAGTGTAGTCGGTAATCCTGGCCCGCTTGGCCATCTGTTCGAGCGCATTTTGATCCACAGCATCCATCCCGCTTCCGAGCAGCTGGAAGCGGCTCATGGCGCTTTTCAAAATCAGCTCTGCCGTTGGATAGAGCACATACTCCTCCTGAGAACGAAACGCGGCCGGAGACAGAAAATGAAGCACATAGGAAGTCGGCAGCTCGGCCAAATCAAAGCAGCGGTGGGTCATCTCATCCAGATCAACGGTTTCCCGTTCCATGCGCTCCACGTTCAGTCGGCAGCCGTATTTGTGTAACTCAAACTGTGTTTTGTGCAGTAGCACAGGCGCGAAAGCGTCTAAAGCCTCCTCCTCGTACAGCGAAAGGAAGAACTCTCCCCTGCCCGGCTGGTTGCGATCCGGCACCAGAAAATGAGAGACCGGACGCATCTCCGCCTCCTCGTGCAGCCGCTGTGCATATTCTTGCGGAATGCTTTCCATCAAATCGCTGTACAGCGCATAGGCGTACTCGGGCAGAAGGCGTCTTCCCGCTTCGTCCCGCAGTGTCAGCTTCATTCGGACAAACATCGAAACGCCACCTCACATTCCCCCATCAAATAGGTTTCCCCATCATATTTGGTACATTTGAGTTTTCTCGGAGAAACACCCTGCCCAACGTCTAAATTGTGTTTATGTTCGTTAAACCGGTTCTGAAGCAGTTCCGAGATGAGATTCAACGCCTGGTCCCCATAAAGAGACTGCGTGATTGTCTTGGACTGGAATCCTGTCCCCCCGCCTAAAAACAGGCGGCAATGTGGTTCTCCGTTCTCTTTCCAAGAGGGAAATTTAGAGAGCCAGCAATCGCGCTGCAGCATGTAGAAAGACTGGATGGACTTCTGCAAAAATTCGATATCCACGCCCGCTTTGGAGAGATAGACTGGGTCAAGGGACATATAGAAGCGAACCTCAGTCTGGGGCACAATGCATTCCCGCAAAAGCATCACTTTGGAAGGGTTCTGCTGTATCGAATAATCAATCTTCGGACAGATTGCAAGCCTGGATTTGTCAATTGGCGCGCTGTCCGAAATTGAAATCCCGCGCAGAATTGAGGTGAGGGCATTTGAATGATTGATCCAGTTTCCCTTCCGATTTTTTAACTGAAGCGTATTGAGCACGCGATTTTCAATCCACTGGGACGATTTGTTCATCTCTTTTTTTCGGTATTTTTTTGAGACCTTAAAATTATCTCTAAACTTCTGTGCAGAAAAGAGCTCCTGGCTTCTGTTCTTTACCAAGCCAGAGAGAATTGCCGTGCGCAGGGCGCCCTTCAAGCTGCTTCCCGGTATGTAAGGATTTCCATACACATCTTTTAAAAACATGTGAATCTCTTTTTCGTCATCCTTGTTATTCGCATGGTTTTTGACCGTATATGCGGTAAGGTTCTCCACCTGATTTAGATTTACCTTCTTTTCTTTAAACCATTTGCCTAAACTCTGATACGAGTCCGCTGCAAAGAGCTGATAGTCATCTACCAGTTTTTTCTCATCTAAAAATCGGAAAAACTTGACCAAATCAATGATCTTTACTTGATTGGAGTTCTGGTAATATACATACTCCTTTTTGGAAATCTTTGTCCCGCATCCAATGTGTACCGGGGATTGCGTTGTCAAAACGACTTCATAGCGCTGAATCATTTGAACACCCCCAACAAAATCGGTTTGAGCATGCGGTAGACTGCCCGTCTCCCTTTGGGTGCAAGATCGAGCACATCTCCCTCAAACCGGGTATGAACACAGCTTCCCGCGCTGAAGGCATACACGGTTCTTTTTTTGTAGGCCTCCCCGTCGACAAAACCGCCGCGCCGGCAGAGAAGATAGGAGCTCTGCTGTGCAATGCTCCGCAGCTCCTCATCGGTAGGCAAAGAGGTGTTGAGTGTTATCCACATCGGCGCGTCTTTTGCCGACAGGCCCGCATGCAGGACTTGGTGATTCTCCAGGGGGTCTGGTGAACTGACTTCAAATTTTCCCCAACCGGAACTCCGTTTGCCACCGATTCCCGACCATGCTAAAGAATTGAGCAGCTGTTCCCATTTCGAGCGGGTCTGCCCGCTGTCAAAGCCCAGTATGCAGTACAGGCTGCTGTCCGGAGGAAACGACGTCGCCTGGAGGAAGTAGGGTTCAGGATCTTCAGAGCCCTCAACAGCCACCCGCTGCCTCTGGTCAGGATAGGAGAATCCTTGCATCGCCTCCTTGCATTTTTTGAGCGGAAAGGGTTTTTCCTCAAAACAAAACTTGCAATAATCCGTCCACATCGATATGGGAACAAACCGCATTTTCTTGAATTCTTTACGATTTTCAGAATCCGCTTCCACTCTGGCCTGAACGAAGGGGAGATTCGGCTTCGGCAGGAATAGTTCCTCCCCCCGGCAGGGAAGCAGATCTGAGAGAACCATCCTTGACTGCCGGGCATCGTCTACCAGATTTTCCACCATCTCGGATCCTCCGTAACGTGCCGCTTCAACGCAGAGAGCGGAAAAAAAGCTGTCCGAGTGCATGGTTGTCATCGAAGACTCCAGCGGGCTCTGTCCATGATCCGGCCCGATGTGAACCGGACCAGAAAAATGCAGCTTGTACAGATAATAACTTAGCATGGTGCTTTCACATCCTCATCAAGCAGCGGAGCGGAGCATTGGCCCTTTACCACTTGTTGTAGCTTTGCCTTCAGCAAATCAAGCAGTTCTTTCTTCATCTGACCAGTGGTATTGTCTCCAAATGAGAGTTCCTCGACAGTTAAATTCTTGAAGTGGATTCTCCCGTATCCACGCGTGCCGTGGCCGCCGAGATAATCAAGCTGGAGCAGCGAAAGCCCCAACGCAATGTTGTCAAAATCCTTTTTAAGGTTTTCCTCATCAAATTGCTCTCCATCTGCATAGAGTTCGTACATGCAGTTGAAGGAAAACTCAGCCCCCCGGACAACCCGCTCGATCGGGCGTGGGTTTGCCTCGCTGGACAGCCGGGCAATTGCATTTTCAGTTTTGACTTCTGTCACACCGTATTCCAGCAGAGCATCTGCATTTTCCAAAAAACAATCCGCAAACTGAAGCCTGGAAACGGACAGTTTGTTCTGCCCTTTCTGTTCATTTGAATCTTTTTTTGCAGACTTGCCAAACAAACGGAGAATTTCGTCTGGATCGTTGTCATAGCCTTGACTCAGTTCCTGAACTGTTTTCGCCTTTGCACGTGCGAGCAGAGTGCGCATTTTTCCCTTTAAGCTGCTCCCGGGGATGATGGGAAGCTGCGTGCGGACGTCCCGAACGACTGGAGAATCCACCGTCCCAATCACTGCAAACGAAGAGGATCCGCCGATGTGAAGCCCTGTAAGTACTTCGATTGTTCCAGAAATCTTTAATTTCTTGTACATAACCGTCTCTCCCTAATCTTTTCTATTTTTGGTGTAATAGTAGTGATACGCCACCAGGGCCTCAAAATAACGCACATAACGGAAGAATTTATCCTTGTCCTCCCCGATCTGATCCAATGCCGACAGGACCGAACTGGTCTGACAAAATTCCCCTACATCGGGCGTCCGTGCAGACTCGTAGACTAGGCGTATTTTAAAAGCACGGAGCTGCTGTTGTATCTCGCCTGAAAGATTGTCGGCCGACGGCTGAAGTCTCACTTGATTGTAAATCGCCGTAACTCTTCCCCACATATTCCGCATCTGAGTGACGGTGAGATCTCCATAATCACAAGACTTTGGACGTTTCTTTTCATCTTTTCGTTTGGGCATATAATCCCACATGCATTTTTCAGCCAGCTTTGTGAAATCCAGCTTATCCCTAGACAAATCCAAATCAATATTCCATTTACCTTGTTTTTGTGGTTGGGATTCATTTGTTGTTTTCTCAACCTTTCTGTTTACAAATTTATTCACTGCCTTCTGCCTCCTTTGTTCGGGTCAAATACATGTAAAGCTGCATTGCCGTAATCAGCTGCCGGCGGTCTGTCGGGTTCATCATCCAATGGTACATGTTTTGAGAAAAAGCTTTGTACTGTTCTATGATTTCTTTGTCTTTGGAGTCTTTGGAACTTGGCTCAAGCCTTGCCAACAAATAGGCAAATCGGGCAATGTTGATGCTTTGGCTCGGATCCTGCTCCAATGCGGTCAGATATTGATATAGATTAAATAGAAAAGAGTTTCCCTTGCCGCTGGCTAAATTTTGAGCCAGTGCAAAATACTCCTGAATTGCTCTGAGTTTGCTCTCAATCACCTGTTCCACGAGCTCTTCCCAGTGGTAACAGCTCAAACACTGTTGCGAGGACCTTCCTTCCGCATTCGTCACCGTTTGACAGCCAAACAGAGCCACCCCATTTTTCCCGTCCAGGTTCTTTGCGTTCTCCTCGAGAGTCTCGGTCTCCAAAGCCATAGCGCGGATCGGATATTTGGACGGGAACAGGCCAATGCCAGCCGAAAAAGTGAGGGTTTTCCCTGTGTATGCCTGAAAACAACGGTAGAGGTCAACCGCCACCTCGATGATGTGGTTCCAGGAGCCGGCCAGGAACATGTCGTCCCCACCCGAGTAGACAACTACCACTTTGCGGGGAAGTTCAGGCTCCGTTCCCGTCAAAGAAAAGGGAGTCTTCTTGTCTCCCAACTCCCCCTTTAGAATGCGGTTGATGTTGAGCTTGAAAAAGAGAGTGAGTTGGCGGGAGAGCTCATCGGTCCAGCGCAGGCCGCAGCCTGTCCCTTTTTCCTGAATCACTCCGTTAAGCCTTTGAGAAAAGGTGCTGCCCAAATTGTCGATATCCGCCCGCAGGACACCCAGGCGCGAAATTCCCTGGGACCACCCGGCAAGCTCGTTAAAATCCGGCATCTCTTTCTGTTCCTTTTCACAGTAAAAGTAGTTGCCGAGATAAAGAGGGATTGCATTGAGATCTGTCCCTTCTTGGGGGTTCTGGTGATACAGGCGGATGACTGACGCTGCGGGGTGCGCTGCCTCATTTGAAGAAAGTGCATGCAGATAAACCGTCTTCTCGCCGGATGCCGGCAGTTTAAGCGATGGTTTTTCCGGCAGCTCGGACCGGCAGATCGCGATCACTCTCGTAGGATCCATCAAAGCGGAAGAAATGCGGATGAAATCTCCACACACTGAGCAGAGGCCTTCGTTGTCGAGCCGGTCGCTTGTAGCACACACCCGGCACTCCCGTTCGTTTTCTGCAGGTTCCTGTTTATTCAGCTGGATAAGCTGGTCAGCGGTGTACTTGCTGTACTTCTTTTGCACCAAGCAGGCCGATAAGGCGGCAAACAGGGAGTTGTATTCGCCGCTGCTGTTGAGCAGCTGGTCGGCCGTGCAGGGAACATACCCATAGCCGACAGACAGGGACACTCCAATATTGCGGAGCAGCCACTCGTTGATTTCGCCGTAAAAGCGGTCGACAGCCACGCGCACCTCAGCGGTATTCGGCAGCAGGAAATAACCCTGGCCGCCCCCGGTGTAAAGCATCTGAACGCGGGGCAGCCCGAGACACTCCAACAATTCATCCACAAGATGCTCCATGAGCACATCGATGTAAAACGAACGGCTGCGCAGCGTTTTTAGCGCACCTTTTCCAGACACGGTGTAGATAAAATCCTGTATCCCTGAGATGCCGCCGGACACAAGGAGAAAACAATTGGCGTTTTTCTGGGCAGAAAAAGGTTGTTCCTGCTCCCACAGCGCAATGCAGTTCACAATGCAGCAGGTCAGGTGGATGCGTTCATACACTGACAGCGAACGGTAGCCGGAAGGATAGTAATAGAACTGCTGCCGGGCAAGCTCCAAAAGCGGAGAGATCCCTTTGTCGGGAGAAATCGTCTCGGCCCGGTCCAAAAAATCGGTTCTTCTCTGCTGCCGCTCATCTTTTCCTTCTGCTGAAGGATACAGGAACCGGTCCGCTGTCGCCGCTGGGTAGTGCGTAGTAGCTTTTCTATCCGAAAGAGCATCGAAGATACAGGAAATGAGAGGAGTATCCTCCCGCACGCTGCCGGCAACCAGCTCGTCGGCAAAAGCGTCCTTGCTTCCAGCTTCACCCACAGGACAATTCCACTTTCCCCGAAGAGCCGTAAATCGCGGCGCGGACTCAGTCCCCCGGTATACGCTGTCTAAAATGCGGAAAAACTGTTGGGCGGTTTGTTCCGCTACTGTCTCATTCATCGTTTCACCTCCAAAAATGTCAATGGTATAAGATTGAGTAAAGCATTTGTTTCAACGTAAGACACATGTTAGAGATAGCAACAAATTCTTTCTCTTTCATAGTATAAAATCCACTTAATCGCGGACCTTCAAAATATAAAATACTATTTTTTTGTTGATGATGACATGCAGCAACAAGAGATTTGAAAACCTCTTTTTTATGAATTTTATCCTCTGAATCGGATTGCTTATTTGGGGTAGAGGCTTTTGCTTGATCGACATCGTCCATCTGTATTGCTGTTTGGTTTAACCCTTCTGAAGACTTATTCCTCTGCTGTGGCTCATCCTTTTTATCAGATGGAATGTCCTCAATATCTGGATTCACTTCATAGACGATAACATTACTTTTTCGAATAAGTCTTTCAAAATCTTTTTGCTCAGCACCAAAACCAAATTGCTTCCGACTAACATCAAACCCTGCTTTATACATTTCTTCTTCTACAGAATTCAGTCTCTTTCTACTTGGTTGAACCTTCATATTTTGATCATCCCAATATAAAAACAAAATTTTAGTCGTTTTCGCCTTTCTTTCTGCCATGACAGCCTGTTTTAAATACTGTTCGTTTTCCTTACTTCCGATCATCTCCCCAACTACTTCGCTCACTGCGTCATCGTACTGTTCTCGCACAGTCTGTTTAATGGCACGGCGGTTTTCTAATCCCACATAGGCCAAGAGTACAACAGCAAACGAACCGATGATGCCCACCAGCCAAACCAACCGGTTTTCCTGGCTTTCAATGAATTCTCGGTGACGTGTCATTTCCGTTTCCAGGTAAGAGATGGTTTGCTCAGTCTGCGTCTCCTCCCGGACTGTTACAACACCTTCCTGAATCGAAGACACCTCACTCTGCAGCCTTTGGAGCTCATTTTTGAACTGTGTATATTTAAGCATAGAAGCCATACAGAAAACCATGCAAAGAGCAATTGCAAGAAAGATCAAGGCTCGTGTGATGTTGGATTGTACAGTATTGGAGATTTTGCTTTTGGCTGATTTTAATTTTTCAGATTTTTTATTACTCATGTATTTTTATACTCCTTTTCGTTTATTTTTGTCCCCTTACGGGTGTGTATTGAGATCAAGTCTGTGAGGTGGTGCTGATGCGTGGCGATATGTTGCCGTCCCCTTACGGGTGTGTATTGAGATTCGGAGGGAAAACCAAAGACAGAGAATGGAGAGTCGTTGCCGTCCCCTTACGGGTGTGTATTGAGATAGCAGGCGGTCGAGCAGGCGGCCACAGCGTTTGATGGTTGCCGTCCCCTTACGGGTGTGTATTGAGATGTGTGTTTGAACTGTGGACGGATATACATCCCAGTTGCCGTCCCCTTACGGGTGTGTATTGAGATTGTTTTTTGAAAAAGAGTGGGAATTTGACGGGAGTTGCCATCCCCTTACGGGTGTGTATTGAGATGCGCTCAAGAGATTCCCTTGACGAGCGAGATGGGTTGCCGTCCCCTTACGGGTGTGTATTGAGATTTATAGAGGGTGATGATGTCGTCGGCCGCTGTGTCGTTGCCGTCCCCTTACGGGTGTGTATTGAGATTGGTCACGTATTGTCTGTTTACTGCGATCCCAAGGTTGCCGTCCCCTTACGGGTGTGTATTGAGATAGCGGCGTCTGACAGCCCCGTATTTTCGGGCCTTCACAATACGCAAAATGCGAACCTCCTTTCTTAATGCATGAAAATAGCCCTTTTGCATGAAAATGTGCCCATTTTCCCCCTTTCTACGGCGGTGCGAACCCCTCTGGAAATTTGTGTTCACTTGGGGTTCGCACTAAGAAACTTCTGGTATTGTTGTAAATCATATCAACATTTCCTTGTTCCGTAAATTCTGTTACTTTCGATAAATTTTGCATTATTTGATAACTAGTATACTATATCTATCCAATTTTTTCAATACTATGATACAAAAATTGTGCATATAGAGGGTATTCGTTCTTATATTTGAAATAACATGGGAGGCTATACAGAACGGAATGAGGTTGGATGCCGACAGTATGTCATTAAACTCATTTACCTTTTTAAGATATAAAAATAGGATTAGAAATACGTATTTCTAATCCTATTTTCTACTACTGTCTGATTGCCATTAAACCGTCATGAATGATACTCTCTATAGATACGGTCATTTTAGAAATTCTTTATCAATTATAATATTGCTATTGTTTCGCCTAGCATTCTCGACAATGTCCTGCCAAATAATTTTGGGATGTTTAAAATTATAGTCAATACATAATTCTTCAATTTCATCAAATACTTGAATTCTTTCGGGATCACCTCTGACATGGATCTGCATACAAGGAGTGAGTGTTTTCACATTGATACCCCGGTACTCAAGCCTTTGAATGTTATCCCATGAAACTCTTCGTTCTTTTTTATATCGCTTGTAAATGACTCCAAAATTATCTATTTGTATGAACATTGTGTATTCTTTACAAGCTCGTGTTAGAGAAAACAAACAAAAAACTATAGGTATCACTATAAAATAGAACTCACTATTTGAGTTTATTATTAGGAAAATTATAAATGAAAAAATAAATATAAGCGATAACAATAATAGAGAAACCGATAATTTATTTGAAGAATACCGTTTCAATTACAACCTCCTATGATATACCTATTGCAGTATAAACTTGCTTTTTCGTGTAATCTATAACAATATTGCGGCCCCAAAGAACTCACAGATATGTAATTTCATAGTGATAGGAGTAGAAAATATTTCTACTCCTATTTTTACAAAACCATGGAAGAATAATTAATCTAAAAATATAACGACACTAAAAACATACAATTAAGATTATGGATACAATAATAGCAATTAACGCCAAGATACATAGTATTTTTGTAATATGATTCTCTTGGGAGCTAATTTTCGTATAGGGAGAAAAGCGCATAATACAAACACCAACTATAATAAGCAATAGTGCTATAGGAAGCATAAAGTATTGTACAAATGGGATAATTTCAAATTTAACAGAAGCAGCATGTATTGCAACAAATACTGTACTTAATGCCACCATAATTATACCAATTTTTTGATGTTGAGTGATTTTTGAATTATACTTTTTAGAAATTACATGATATACCAACACTATATCAATAGCAATTATTATTGTGAGCAGTACTGGGTAAGGAATGTGCACAAATATGCTCATTTAGTATTCTCCTTATTCTATAAAATTTTTCTTAATAGTATCGACACACCACGAGACAGCAATCCCAACACCGATCGAAATACCAACTGCCACAGCTACAGGAGCTGTAGCTGGTATGCAAGATGCAGCCGCAAGGGTAACTAAAAAGCCAGCTATATCTACCCCTGTAGCGGCAACAATAGATGACGTATTATCATATGTTTGAGTGTTTTGATAGACATCAAATGCCAATGATGCTGTAGACAATACACCAATATCCGAAACTGCTTTTACGGTTCTTATGGCCGGGGCACTACTTTTAGGTATTGAATATCTTGTCCAAGTATCCTCATAAAGTGGGGCTGTCCCAGGAGTCCTTACCCACTTCGTCCTATTAGTTTTTAGTTTATTGACTCCATAACCAATAGCACCATCTACTATTCCTGTTGCTGTATTTGTAACAACATTTTTTACAATAGGTTTGTCAGAGACTGAGGTGAAGGGATAGCTTTTTTTCTCCAAACCAGTATCACTGTATTGGTTGAATGGGTAATACCATGCAAAGCCTGCTGGATCTACACGATTAATCGGCTCATTTCCACAGTAGGCAAACATATTATGGGTATTAAGTTCCCCTGTCGATCCGATCAGGCTATCGCTATTTATAAATCTCCCTGTCACAGGATCATAGTATCTGCTTTGTAAATAGTAGAAACCTGTTTCAACATCATAGTAATACCCACGATAACGGTAAGGATTTTGAACACCGATTGTATCAGCCAGGCTGCCAGAGGTAGAGACCAGTTTTCCCCAGCTGTCATATACATAACTTACCACCTGGCTACCATCTCTGTCAAGAATTCCTATAACATCATTTTGATTGTTCCTTATATAGTAATAATTTGCTCCGTTGAGTGAGAATCCAATCAAATTTCCTGTATCATCGTAATAAAAATCCATTTGATCGCTGCCAGTTACCTGGCTGAGTATTGTTGAGCCGTTTAAATAGTAATTGGTTGTGACTCCATTGACTGTCTTTTGCGTGCGGATGCTTCCATCGTTGTATTGGTAGGAGATGTTGTCATTGATGAAAGCAAGCTGTCTGCCGTTCTGCCAGGTGAAATTCATCCCGTCGCGGTATTGCAGTGGATTGCCGATTGCGTCATAGGTGATGGACTGCCCCTTGTAGCTGGTCAGTTTATCTTTCCAGTTGGCGTCCTCATATCCATAGGTCTTGACTGCTGTTGGTTCGCCGAGTTCCCCTGCGGTATATGCATATTCCGAAACGCTCAGGATGTTTCCGCCGGTGTCATAGGTATATGTAATTGTCTGATTTTGATAGAGGTTATCCTCTCTCACGAGCTGGCTCAATTCATCGTAGGTATAGGTCACTTTCAGTTCGCCGTTCTCAGAGATTGTTTCGATGTTTCCAAGATCGTCATAGGTATAGCTGAGAATGTCATTCCCATTCTGCAGTCGTTCCACCATTGCAGTAGTTGTGTTCGGAGAAGCTCCGGATAGATAGTTGACACTACTCTTAAACGGTGACGTGAGGTTGAGGGTGCGCTCCTTGATCCTCGCGAGTTCGTCGTAGGTGTAGCTCACGGTGTCCTGGTCGTTGATCTTGACGCCGTAGATGAGTCCCGGCTTTTGGGCGGGATTGGCTGTGTCCCCGTACTGATAGGTGGTTTTGACCGACTGACCGTTTACCTTGCTGATGTTGTAATCGACTCGGTTCTTGTCGTCGTAGTGAACACGAAGCTCCTGCCCATTGGTTGCGTCCATCCCCACCAGCCGGTTGATCGTGTCATAGTTGTAGCGGTAGTTCACATCGTTTGACTAGAGCCGCATATTACAGAAAATACTAATATATAGGGATAGAAAACTAACTTTCTATCCCTATTTCTACAAGCTATCGATAGATAACACTGTATGTGTTATCTTATGTATCCTAATTTTTCACTTGTATTTAACTTTTAATATTTTACAGATGAGAGTATTTATTTTGGCGTATTTTTTGCCTCTAAAGTTTGTTAATCTTTAAAGAAAGAGTTAAGCGCAAAAGAATAATTGAATTATAAATAAATCCTATAAAAAAGAAAAAACTTAGAGCATAGATTCCAAAAGTTTGATATCTATAAGTTAAATATATGCCTCCTAATCTCATCACAGTAAAAAAGATTAATGATTGTCGCACCAGTGGTATTAATTCTATATTTCTTTTGTTTTGATACTCTGCTAATTGTTGATCACCATTTTTGATTCTCATCAAGGACAAATTTGCAGACGTATTGTCTACTGTTTGACAACTATATTTAGAATTCAATTGCTTAATCAAATTAACCATATATTTTTTATAAAAACCATATCGAGCTGATTGAATTGGCTTTACAAAAATAAATTTTACTTTTTTAGGCTTTCGTTTAATAAATTTAAAACAGCAAAATCCTAGAACTATACAATAAAGCTTTAGAAGTTCCCATCCTTCTGATTCCATAAATGATAACCATTCTTCACAGTCACTGAGATTAGCATAGGTTATAAATTTAAGCTTATATTTAATCACATTCATCCCCCTTACATATAAACATAAGTGCCTGGATAACACCAAACAGCAGTTTTAGGAGCAGGTGGCCCCATAAAGGATGATGTTAACGAAGAACCTACATCAATCCCTAATGCTATCGCAGTTCCTTTATGTAATAATGCTTTTCCCTCATTAATTTTGGCCTCCCCTCTTTTAATAGCTCCTTTTGCCGATTTTCGTGTAGATACTTTTCCATTCGCTTTACGCTTATTGCCTTTTTTAATTAAATCTTTTCCGTCATCAATCATCTTATTTGCTGGATTAGACAATTTGGCGGAAACATAGGATAGTGTACCGCCTAATGCACCAGCATATGCTACTGAAGGAACATCAATTGTACCAGTGGTAATAAGTTGATGCGCAGCTTCTCCAGTACCGGAAATTACGCCGTCCAAAAGTGGTTTACAAGGTAATCCAGATGCTGCTAACACTCCGCTTAGTCCACCTGTTATTGCAGCAACGCCTAAAGAAACAATCCATTCTTTAACAGATGCGCCCGTACAAATATTGTTAATTGTAGTTGTTGCAACAGAAATAGCAGCTCCTATAATTCCACCTATTATCCAGTTTGGAAGATCACCTTGATCATCATTTAATACTATCGGATTATTATTACAATATTCGTATAGATTCTTGTCGGATATAGCTAACAGAGAATTTGTAAGTAAAATTAGACCATCACTATTTACAAAACGACTAATTATAGGATCATAATATCGGCTGTTAAGGTAATACATTTCGGACTCGACATCATAGTAATACCCACGGTAGCGGAACGGATTCTGAACCCCGACTGTCTCTGCCAAACTGCCGGAGGTCGAAATCAGTTTTCCCCAGCTGTCATACACATAGCTTACCACCTGGTTACCATTGCTGTCAAGGATTCCTATAATGTCGTTTTGAAGGTTTTTAACGTAGTAATAGCTTGCTCCGTTGAGGGAGAATCCAATCAAA
>EQ973344.1:599423-602840 GCA_000158655.1 [Clostridium] methylpentosum DSM 5476 | reverse complement strand
GAGGCCGCGCCGTTTTTGCTGTGTGGGTCGAATAAACTAGCGTTTTTTGCGTTTGGTCACCAGAACTGCGGCAGATGCTGCGAGCATCACGGCCGCACCTGCTGCGAGGGGAAGGGTTTCTCCGGTGGCCGGGGCTCCGGCGCTGTTCGATGTGCTTCCCTGTCCGTCCGTCCGCGCCGCTTCAGGGGTTTTGACAAGCCCGTCGAGCGCTTTGTTGAGGCTGTCCGCTGCTGTGTCCACTGCTTGTTGGTCTGCCAACGGATCGTCGTGGACCGCCTGTGCAAAAGTTGCCGCAGCGTTGAGCCGCTCGATGGATTCGGGTGTGTAGAGGGTGGTGTCGATCGCCGATGCGCGCTGCAGCGCAGCTGAGAGGATGGATTTGTCGGGTTTGTAGCGCAGCTGTTCCACAACTTGGAGAAGGTCATTCACAGCTGCGTCGATCTCCACCGCAAGCAGATCGCCCTTGTTGTCCAGCGCCTGCTTGGCCGCTGTAAGCGCTTCGGGAAGGGCGGCTTTTGCGTCGTTGTCGAGGAAGAGCTCGAGGTCGAGTCCGCTCGCATAATCGTAGAGAAGCTGGAGGGAGGAGGCGTCGCCCCGCACAAAGCCGAGCTTGTGGATTTCGGTCATGAGGGCAATCCACGCGCCGTCCACTTCATCCTGTCCTGCTGCGTTGTCGCTGAGGATGGATTTGGCGTATTCAAGAGCCGCGTCAAAGGATTTCTGTACGCTTTCGATCACCTGGGCAAACTCGTCGCCTTCCCGCAGTTCAGTCGCCTTTTGGATGACCTTTTCGAGGATGGTCTTGTCGGCCGGCGCGGGCGCCTCGCTTCCGCTGAGCACCGTGATACCGAGCAGTCCAGCGAGCACCTCGTTGCTGGTGCAGGTCAGTTCCACGCTTTCGATCTCCTTGTTGGAGCCGAGGTCAAGGGAGAGCAGATTCGCGTGGGCATTGCTGCCGAGGTTCTGAATATAGCCCGACTGTGCATACGGCTTTTTGGTCTGATAGCTGAGCCAGTCGTCGATGTTCTCGGGATTGCTCAGGCTGAGGATTTCCTGCGAACCGTCCTTGAGGTTTACTGTAATGCGGGCGTTCTCAATGTGGCTCTGCATGTGGTTGGTCGATACCGCTGCGAGGAAGTAGAGCTTCTGCCCGGTGGCGTTCACCGGGATGGTGAGGCTGTCGGGGAAGTTGTTGTAGAGTGAGACGAAAGCGGCATTTTTGCCGTCCGCGTCCGCGATGTCAAACGGGACGCCCGCTCCGGTGAGGTATTCTCCGCCGCCAGAGGGGAGGTTGAGGCTTGCCGGGACGCCGTTTTTGCCGCGGGAGCTGTCCTCCCACCAAGCGCGTCCGGTCTGGGTGACCGAACGGGTGGTGTCGCTGACCCAGTAGAAATTCGGGATGGTGTAATCGTCTCTGCCGTCCCAAGTGAGGGTGTATTTATTAGCGTGTAAGGTGCGAAGATCCTGGTTGACCGAACCGCTCAGATCCACCTTGGTGATGTTCTCGCCATAAGAGACCCGGTCGGTGGATTTGCTCAGCCCCCAGTTGGTGGCTGTTCCCTCCACAGTGCCAGTGTACTCCCCGGTGAGGCGGGCGGTGACCAGAGTGTCGCCGTCCCCGATACCGGTGAGATCGTTGAGCGGGATGATATGCACAGAAGATATACCCTGTGCTGGGATGGTTTCAGTGAAGGTATAGCTGTTGTTTCCAATGCGGATGGCGCTGTTCACCTGCCGGTCGGTTTCGGTGTGGTTGGCGAGCGCTACCTGTGCATTCACCGCGCCGGTTGCGTCCGCCGAAAGGGCAAGACCGGTCAGTTCGAACGCTGTGTTGATTTCGAGATTGACCGGGAGCCAGATGCTGAACTCTCCCTGCTGGGCGAGGACAAAGAAGGTGTGGTGGCCCTGTTTGTCGTTGAGGGTGAAGGAGGCTGACGCACCGTCTATTTTGCTGTCAGCGAGCACGCCCTGTGGGTCGTAAACGTCAGCAATTTCACCGTTTGTGAGGGCCACGGTGTAGCTGGAATCCGCTGCGCCGGTTTCAGCTGCCTGTGCCTGCGCGGGGGCAGTCTCGCCGTAGGTCACTTGGATGTCTGCCGAGGTGGCGGCAGGGGTGGTCAGGGTGATGTATCCGTATCCCACACCCGCTTCGAGGGTGTAGTCCACTTCCGCTCCGTTTACTTTCACCGAGAGGATGTCCGCACTGCGCGCCTTGAGGGAGAGGTTGTAGCGCAGCGGCTGCTCCGAGGTGATGTGGAGTTGCTCTGTGTTATCTGTATATCCGTAGCTGTAGCCGAGATAATCGGTGTTGATCGTGGCATTGTCCCACGCTTCGGGGAAACCGGGAGTGATGTTCGCCGCGCCGTTGGGCACGTCCATCTTGATGCCGAAGGTGCCTTCCACCGCGGTGCGCACCACCATCGAGGAGACATCGGCAAAGTCGAGGTGACCGGTGTTGGTGCCTTCTGCCGAGGTGATGTGGGAAACCAGGCCGGGGCCGGCCGCCTTGGACTGGAACAGGCCGTTTTCAATGCCGCGCATCATGGTGTCCGCGGTCTCGTACTGCCCGCTTTGACAGTAGGCGAGGATCTGGTTGATCAGTTCGCCCTGGTAGATGCCGCGGGAGCTGTAGACGCTTGGCAGCCAGTTGGAGGCTTCCTTAAAGGAGCCGCCGCGGGGGAATTCATACGAGAGGTTGGGGATTGAGGTATCGGCGTAGCGCACCATCTGGTAGCGCTCGAACATGTCGGTCATCCCCACGTCGATCGGGGTGTAGATCGAGGAGAGGTCGGGGGCGTCGTGCAGCCGTCCGAGGCCAAAGAGATCGCGGTACTCGCCGTACACACCGGTCTCGTCCGCCCAGAGCTGGTCCTTCATCTCCGCCTTAATGGTATCTGCTTTCTGCTGGTATTTCTCCGCGTCTTCGGTTTTGCCGAGGCGAGCGGCGATGTCCGCAATCGTGTCATAGGCTCTCCAGACATAGGCGGTTTCGATCGAACTCGCGCCGCCGTTGGCCCACTTGTTGTCGGTGTTCCAGGCATTGAGCCAGTTTTCATACAGGTTGGTGTCACCCACCTTCATTTGGGCCTCGATGAATTCGAGGTATCGGGTGACAAAGGAGTAGCCGCCGTTCTCCATTTCGGAGAGATCACCTGTCCAAAGCCAGTTGTAGAGGTATTGGTCCACCAGAACCTCTCCCATGTTGTAGCGCTTGTCCGAGGTGGGGTAGTTGGTGATGCGGCCGTCCGCCTTTTGGGATTTCATATACTGCTGAGCGTTGAGGCTGACCCGGTCGGTGTTGCCCGCTGTGGTCTGGCCATAAGAGGAACGCCAGCCGCCGTGCGCGGTGAACCACGCAATCGGTCCGTGCATGACGGTGGGGGAAATCCACGCCGCATCCATCGCAACCGTCTGGGC
>EQ973344.1:591439-599341 GCA_000158655.1 [Clostridium] methylpentosum DSM 5476 | reverse complement strand
ATCGCAACCGTCTGGGCGGCAACCATCGAATCAAAATAGGGGTCGGGTGTGGTCACATCCACCTTTTTGGAGACGCTTTCAAGGTACTCTCTGCCGTGGTCAAACGCGGGCTTGGCGTCGGTGAGATACTCCTGCACCCCGGCGTTGTCCACAGACTCGGTGGTGAGCAGGAGGTACACATCGTTTTCCGTATTGTTTTCAGTCGTTGCGACCACCATCGGGGTGCCCGATTGCTGCGAGTTGAGCAGAGCGCTCAGATCATTGAATTTTGAGGCATCTCCAATCGAATAGGTGAGAGGGACGTTCGCGCTGCCGCTCACAGTCGGTTGGCCGGATTTGGAGATCGCAAAGGTGTTGTCCTCTCCAATTGAAACCGAGGTGTTCTTGGCGTTGTCAGGTTTGAATTCATAGCCGGAGGTGTTTCCACCGGTCTGCTGTGCAATGCTCACCCCGCCGTCCCCGGCAGTCGCCATGACGAGCTTGTCCTGCATCCCGTCGGGCAGCTCCGCCTTGATGAGGAAGCCGTCGAATGAATCGGTGCGCACAAAGGTGAGGCGGATAGTTCCTTCAAATGAGGCATCGGTGATATCGTATTCCGCGCGGCCGTAGAGATAGCGGAAGGTGATGCTGTCCATGTCGGAGAGCCATTTGGTCTGCTCGCCGTTGTTCAGGCCAAGGAACATGTGCGCATAGGTTGCAAAGCTCTTTTCCTTGTTGGCGAGCAGCATCAGAAAATCGGGCTGATCGCCGACAAAGCCGATGTACCGCCGCCCGCTCTTGTCGTTGACGTGGGAGGAGTAGAGGGGGCGGGAGTAGCGCGCTTCGCCGTCTGTGATCTCAAAGCCGCCCTTGACAGGGAGATAGGTGTAGATTTGTTTGGAAATGACGACAGGGTATTCGGTGCGGTTTTCCGGATTAGTGGCCGGGACCGCGACGATGTTGACGGTCTGTTCCTCCTCTGCGTCGGGGGAGACGGTCAGAAGCCCATCCGCCGTCAGCGAGAGGCCTGCGGAGTTTTCAGCGCTCAGCTCCCAGCTGAACTGTTCATTCCCGAATACAAAGCCGTACTGGTCGAGGGTGGAGGCAGAATACTGGTAGGAGTTCCCTCCCTCTTCTGGGATGACTCCCGCCATATTGCCGTTGATTTCAATCGAAGAAGCAACTTGGTTGTACACCTGCACTTCTTTGCTTCCCGAAACGCCGGAGGCCGCTGTCGCGGTGATGTTGACCAGCTGGTCGGGCGCTTCGGGGGACAGGATCAGATTGCCCTCGCCGTCGATGCGCACCCCGTCAGTGGGTTCCACCGCCCACTCGGTGTGTTCCTCAGCGGGCATGCGGATACCCTCCTGGTCGTATTGTGTAGCCGTGTAGGAATAGGAAGTGTCTTCGTCATTCACCTTGGCAAAGCTGCCGCCCCCGACTTCAACCGTTGTCGCGATCATGCGGTACATGGGGATAGGGTCAGTGGTGATGGATAATTCGGGGTTATGTACTGACGTCGCTTTGACCATGAGGGTGGCCAGCTCTGCGGAGGAATCCACGGTGACCTCTCCGGTCTGAGGATCGATCGCCACGCCGGGAAGCTCGAGCGGATTGCCGTCCTCACCGAGCAGCTCCCAGGTGTAGCTGTCCCCAAACGAATACAGCTCGCCGTACTGGTTGTAGGAGACCGCCTGGAAGAGGGTTTTTTGGCTGCCTGCGTTGGGAGCGGGCAGTTTTGTGAGATTTTCCTCATTCCATGCGAGGGAGGCCACCCGCTCCGGTTCGCTGATTGTGAGCGGAACCGACTGGGAGAATGAACCGGTGTAGTTTTCCAGCCGCACCGTGTAGTCCGCTGGGGAGGCGGACGCGTCCACCGTCAGCTCGCCAGTTTCTGCGTTGAGCGAGACGCCCTTGGGCATATTCGAACTCAAGTCGGCGGTGTTGTCCGCATTGTACAGCTTGAAGCTGAGCAGTCCGCTGTCAAACGGCTTAAAGGAACTCAGGTCGATTCCCTGATAGGAGATGTTTGATGCAGCAAACTTAAGTGAATCGCTCCCCTCCTGCGGAACGGGGATCTGATTGTCTGTCGCCGAGAGCTCAAACCCATCGGGGGAGGGCTTGTAAACCGAGAGGTTGTCCAGATAGAGCGGGTTCTGAGAGGACATTGCCGCGATTTTGACGCCGCCCACGCTTCCTTTGCTGAGGTTGCGTTTGATGTCGCCTGCGCTCTTTTCGGTGGTGATGTCTCCGGTGGTGTTGGTCACATAGCTGTAACAGGTTGATTTTCCGTTGAACACAACCTTGACGTTGTACCATTCGCCGGCCTTGGCATTGGAGCGCATTGTGACATATTTGTTGCTCCCTGTCATGGTGCGGATTTTGGAGCCGTCAAAATAAATCGTCGGACCGATATCTGTTTTGGGAAGTCCGCGCACAAGCTGCACTGCGCCGCAGTTGGCTGCGGTAAATTTGATGTCGAATTCCACAATGTACACTTCGTTGGGGACGTTTTTCACCTGGGTGGTCATCGAAGGGGTCGCGTCGTTGATGACGTCTGCGTCCTTGTAGTTGCCTGATGGGGTCAGCACCTTAAGACAGCTGCGCTCTCCATCCGAAACGATTTCAGCGGCGCAGTCTTTGCTGTTGCCAAGTCCTTCCAAGGTATCGAGCGGATCGCTGTGGTAGACGGTATCTCCCGGGTCGCCTGTCGCCCCTGCAGTGAGCGGCGGCAGCGTCATGCCAGAGACAAGCATTGCCAGTGAGACAATAGCCGCCAACGGTCGTTTGAATTTGTTTTTCAACATCCTGAGATCACTCTCCTTTTCCTATATTGTGGTGAAACTGGCGTTCTGTTTCTGATATCTCCTCCTTTCTATTCGTCAAATCACATAGAAACTATTACACATTTATATATTTTTTATTATAGAGATCGAATAGAAAACTTACAATCCAGCTGTTTGTGTATTGTTGGACAATTTTTGTGTAATCCTGTAACGAATTTTATTGTTTTATCCTAAAGTCATAAAATGGGGAATAAAGCTGGAGAAAAGACGTGGAATAGAAGCTTTTGAAGGGGTGCAGCTTGCATCACACGTATCAAAAGCAGCACTGCTGTTGCGCAAAGACAATGAAAGAGATGGCGCCTTGTAGAATCACAGCACCTCTTTTTTCACCGAGCAACAGGGCTGAGGGTAGAGTCGGGAGATGACAGTCACTTTTCCGTTTTTTTGGCTGACAATTAAAAACGGACAGACTTCACACAAGACAGCCTGTCCGTTTTTAGATGTTACAGGTCTCCGCAGCAGCGGTCCTGCTGTTCAATGAGCTCGACTGCGAGTTTGAGCTCCTCCAGTGTTTCGATGCGGCAATTGAGTTCGAGTATCTCATTTTTGATCCGGATGGGAAGGCTTTCAAAATAGTCGTGCAGTTTTGGGTTGAGCTTGTTTGGCATAGTTGTTTCACCTCGCATTGAGTATGGGAAAAGAGAATGAGAATTATACTCATAGGAAATATTAACCAAGAGAAAAGCAAAACTAAACAGCAAGAAAAATCAATAAAATTGATAATTAAATTAATTTTATTAATATTACTATTGATTTTATTGAATATATATGCTATAATAGCGTCAAACAGAAGGGGGATGACGAAATGCAGTATCACGCGCCGTCAAAATGTCCGGTGTGCGGGCAGACGATGAAAGTGACCCGGCTGCACTGTGAGCATTGTTCCACCGAGCTCACCGGGAGCTTCACACCCTGTCGCTTTTGCCTTCTTGAGGAAAAACATATGCAGTTTGTCGAGGTGTTCCTGCGCTGCCGTGGGTCGATCAAAGAGGTAGAAAAGGCGCTCGGGGTCAGCTATCCCACCGTGCGCAACATGATGGACTCCGCCCTCACTGCACTCGGCCTCAATGACAAGCAGCAGTCCGGAGAGACAGAAGACGAGCGGCGGGAGTCCATTCTCACCAAGCTAAAAAACCATGAAATCGATGTGGACGCAGCAGTTGAAGAGCTGCGCAAACTGAAAGGAGAATAACCCTATGAACAGCGAACAGCAAAAAGTACTCGAAATGCTCGAAAAGGGCACCATCAACGCGGAGGAGGCCACCCGCCTGCTCGACTGCCTCGAGGAAAACAATGAAAAGGAACGAACGGCGGAATCCGGCCGGGTACAGCAAAACGCCAAACGGATGAAAGGAAAAAAGCTGCGTGTTGAGGTCAACGGCAGCACCGAGGAGAGCAAGGAAATTCATGTCAACGTCAGCGTGCCCCTCGTTCTCGCGCGCTATGCGGACAACATCATTGCCAACTGTGTGCCCGCCTCAGCAAACGACGAGCTCTCCAAACAGGGTATTGACCTGCGCCAGCTCAACATCAGCCAAATTATCGACACCTTTGAAGATTTGGATGAAGATATTGTCAATGTGGACCTGGATCAGGATGAAACCTGCATGAAGGTGCGGGTCTATGTTCAGTAGCCGTTCGCTGCTGCTCGTCGTGCGAGTCAGGCTCAAGGGAACAAAGCCTCATTTGAGCCTCTTTCTGACACTTGCGCTCCCTGTTCTGCATCAGCTGCTGCTCTCCTGCGACGCTCTGCTCAGCCTGCTGCCCGGCAGGCTGGGGGATCAGGCGCGGCTCGCTGTGGACTCAGTGCACGCCTTTGTGCTCGCTATGATTCAATCCGAGCCGCAGAACTATGCGCAGGTCAATGTCAGCGACGAAGGCAGCCAGGTGCGGGTGGATGTGAAAACAGTTGGATGGAAGGGAAGGGATGACACATGAACGCTCTGATTGTGCGGTTTGTCGGCTGCGCTGCATCACTCGCCGTCACTGGCCTGTTGTTTCCCGACAGCTGCAGCCTGCACGGCGTGCTGTTCGGGGGGCTTTTGCTCACTCTGCTCTACACCTTTCTCCGTCCGCTGTTGCAGCTGCTGGTCAGCCCGTTCAACCTCTTTGTGTTCGGCCTGCTCACTCCGCTGACCGATGCGCTGTTGGTTTTGTGGGCGGCGGCATGGGTCAAGAATCTTTCCCTCCACTATTGGGAAGCTGTTTTGACCGCGCTGCTGATCAGCCTTGCCTACTATCCGTATTCAGTCTGGAAAAAGAGAAAGCTCGCGGGGATGCCGGTAGCATAAACTGTCCTGAGTGCCCGGCGCAGCATCCATGATAGGGTGAGTGAAAAGAGCAGCCTCGAAGTAAGAGCTGGCGTGCCACCGCTCAAAAGCGAGAAAAGAACGGTGAGCTGTTTTCAGGACCGCAGTCAAAAGCCGCGGTGCAGAGCTGGTGGAACATCCACCAACTCAGCACTGGGGCTTTTGGGGCGTTTTAAAAAGAAAAAATGGAGGAACAAAATCCATGCAGGACAAACTTGGAACTGCAAAAGTGAATCGGCTGCTGTGGGAGTTGAGTCTGCCCGCCATCCTCGGAATGCTCAGCAGTGCGATTTTTAACGTCGTCGACCGCATTTTTGTGGGCCGGGTGGATCCGCTGGCCCTGACCGCTGTCGGCATTACAATGCCAATTCAAATTTTGCAGATGGCGCTCGTGCTGCTCATCGGAGTGGGATCTTCCACCCTTGTGTCGATCAAGCTCGGGGAGGGGAAGCAGCAGGAGGCGGAGGGAGTTCTCACCCTCGCTCTCAAATACATTGTGATCGCTATGGCGGTATTTGCGATTGGATTTACCCTCCTCTGTGAACCGATTTTAAAGCTTCTTTCGGTGTCCAAAGAAGTGCTGCCAATGGCGCGCAGCTACATTCTGATCATTATTATCGGGGGAGTGGTTGGAATTCCCGGTTACTGCCTCAACAATTCGATGCGGGCAGTTGGAAAAGCAGGGGTCTCGATGAGAATTATCCTCATCACCTCGGTACTCAACATGATTCTGGACCCAATCTTTATTTTTGGATTTGGTTGGGGGATCGCGGGCGCAGCGATTGCAACCGTGCTCTCCCAGTTTGTGCTCACCGTCTATATCCTCTGGTATTTCAAGCGAGGCAAGGGGATGCCGGTTCGGCTCAAGCTCGGCCGGGTCGCGGGGGAGTACAAACTGTTCATACAAATTCTGCGCAACGGATCCCCGTCATTTTTTGTGCAGGTTCTCGCCACCTTTGTCAATGTTTTCATCAACTGGAGCCTGCTTCGCTACGGTTCCGATCTCGATCTGGCAGGGGTGACGATTATCAGCACTGTATTTAGTTTTTACCACATGGTGGTGTTCGGCATTGTGCAGGGGAATCAGCCAATCTGCGGTTACAACTGGGGGGCGAAGCAGTACGGGCGGGTTTCTCTCTCGCTCCGGCTTTCGCTGCTCTACGCGTTTGGACTGTCGCTCATACTGTTTTTGGTGATTCAGCTCTGCCCTGGTGTTCTCGTCGGGATGTTCACTTCGGATGCAGAGCTTGCCGTGCTCACCGAGCGCGCAATGAAGGTGTATCTTTCGATGATTCCACTGATCGGGCTCCAGACAGTAAGTGCGCAGTATTACCAGTCGGTTGGAAGGGCGCGGCTGTCAACGATTCTCTCTTTTTTGCGCTATGGGGTCATCCTTGTCCCCGCTGTGCTGCTGGCAGCGCCACGGTTTGGCGTCAACGGAATTTATGCGAGCTACGCGGTCTCCGACTTGATCGCTTCGCTTGTTGCAGTCGGGTGTATCCTGGTTGAATTGAGGAGATTGCGCGCGCTTGAACGAGCCGCAGATCTCTGAAAGCAAGTTGCCTGAACAACAGAAGAGAGCGGTTGTTCCGTCAGGAGGCGGTTTTTGCAGTCAATTGATTGTTGCGCTATAATGTGGTTCCAATCATGCTGGGATGACAGGGTTTTATTTGTCCGTACAAGCTGAATTCTGGTTTTAATGCAATCGTTTCGGTTCGCCTCAGATGCCTCACTCTCGGAAGCAAAACTTGGCTGGAGCGCTTGCTGAATGCTTTCTACCTGTTCAACGCAACGAACGGCAACTTGACGCAGAAATCTATTTGTTATGTACCACAAAGTCGATTAAACCACTCTGCTGAAGCAAGATGAGTTCTAATAGAAAGCCTCGGTCTGATCGAGGCTTTTGACATTTTTATCGCTTTCAGTGTGAAAATTCCCGGTTCTACCAGGGATAAATAAAAAAAGCCATGGCAAATAAACCTCTGCGCTACAATCGAGAAGATTTGGCAACCGCATCACGATAGAGTGAGCAGGTTTTGCATAAGGTGAAAAATGTAGGAAAACATACGGTGCATTTCAGCTACCGATGTGAATATCATGTGGTATTTGAGCGGGAGTACCAGTGAAAGGTCATTTGAAAAACAGTGCGGAGAGATGGCATCGAGATTAAAAAAGCTGTGCAGGGAAGGTGGAGAGGCGTGCTCACACCCATCTTCCAGTGAATATCCTACCGCACATGAGTGGATTACGATTCACGGGAATACTTAAGAACAAAAGCACGCCGAAGATCTCTGGCAGGCAAACTTGAAAAACAGATATGGGAGCAGAAACTTTCGGTACAAAGGCTATTTTGCGGATACAGTAGGAAAAAACGCAAAAGTGATCCAGGCGTACATACGGAACCAGTTAGAAGATCTGGTAAACGACCAAATCTCACTCAAGGAGTACATGGATCCGTTTGCGGGCAGCGAGAGGGGGAGCAGGCAAAAGAAAACAGCCGTTCATAGCGGGTGTTTATAGCAGTGACTCAGTACCATTCCAGGGGGCGAGATGTACTGCCCCCTCTGGGACTGAGTAAACCCCGCCATTTCTTCCATAAAACCTGCAAAATGGTGATTCGACAGCATCTCAAAAGATGCAGTCGAACTATTCATTCGCTTTCAAGTGCCCATTGGATTCAGACAAACCACTTGTAAACGCGGTTGTACATCTCAGTTGAGCCGCTATTTGGAACAAGATATAACGCACAAAGCCCCCGGATACAGAAT
>EQ973344.1:570886-590375 GCA_000158655.1 [Clostridium] methylpentosum DSM 5476 | reverse complement strand
AGTTATTTCCACGTCTAAAGACACCAAAACAAAGCTGACGCCGCTTCAAAAGCGACGCCAGCTTGCTTAATTCTGCGTTTTTCTACGCCCGGGGCTTTTATTCTCTGTCTGTTCCCTCTGATGCACTGTACCTACAATAGGGGGTTTTTGTCTATTGTCCGTTTTTTATAGACTTGTTCACTGTATCCGGGGACTTTGATATGTAGTTGGACGATTCACCCATTGCTTCTACCTAGGTTATTTATCCTCTTTGCGCCTTTTCTTGAGAAGGACATAGGTGCTTGCGGAGAGCATTACCAACGGAACAGCTGCGCCAAGGGGATTGGTTTCGCCCGTCTTAGGCGTTGTTTTTCCATCGCCGGAAGGCTTAGAATCCGGTTTGGAGGGGGTTGGATTCGGGTCCGGATCCGGTTCGCTGGTTTCCGCCTTCTGCACAACAGCGTAACGGCCAAAAGCTTTGGTTGTAAAGATGAGCGTGCCGTTTTCAATGTTAAAGTCGGTGAGTTCAGTGACTTTGCCGTCTGCATCGAGGTAGGCCAGGCCCAGCCTGTCAGTCTGCTCGCCGAGTTTGATTGTTACTGTCATAACGCCTTCGCCGTTGAGTTCCTGTTTGCTTTCCACAGTCAGGTCGAACAGATTGAGCAGGGCAGCGTCGTCCCCAAACATTTTTTTGAGGGCGTCTGTCATCTGAAGTTCCTGCTCTGTGATTCCGATCTCGGTGCCTGCTGGGAATTGAAGGACATCTGCGGTCACTGTGATGTCGTACTTTGTCACCTGAATCGGCGGATAGAGAATGCTGTTCATCTTGTTCACCGCATCGTACAGCTTCTGCTGGTCCGCAACGCGGCTTTGTTCATATGCGCTCAGCTCTGTAAATCCATCGATTGCGTTTTGCACCAGCTCCGCATCTTCCGCAGAGAGATTGTCGAGGTCAATCGCATCGATCATGCTATCTACCCCATTCACAGCCTCACGGGCGTAGACAGTAATTTCAAATGACACCTCTTTGCCGCCGTAGCTGACAGTGACCGTCTGGGCGCCGGCTTTAGTCAGATCAACTGTGGAGCACATTGATGCATCCAGTTCGATTTGGTCTTTGGTGTCGTTGTCATACGTGGCTTCAATCGACCCACCCGCCACGCTGAAGAGATCTCCGGTGAGGTACTCCAGTCGGTCAGGCTCGGTGAGTGCAATCTCGGTGACCTGTTTTTCACGGACGTTGATCGTAAAGCTGCCGACCACCTGTCCGTTCCAGCTGACGCTGACTGTCTGTTCGCCAACGACGCTCATGTCAAAGCCGGAGCACATCTCGCTGGTGACGTTGACAAAATCCTGGGTGCCGTTGTTGTAGGTGATGAGCAGGGTTGCGCCTGCGGGGTTGAAGGCTTGGCCTTCGATGTATTCGGTTGTGACCGGTTTGTTCGGGAGCTCAAATTTTACTGCGCTCTTTGCGACGACCCGTACCTTGAAGCTGGTAGTTACCTCATTGTAGGTGACGGTAACCGTCTGCTCGCCGACTTTGTCTTTGTCGTAGCCAGTGCACCACTGCGGGGCAATGCCGCAGGTTTCAGAAGTATCGTTATCATACTCAATTAACACCTGTGCTCCGGTGAGGTCCAGCGCAGTTCCCTCTATGTATTCGGTCTTGTCAGGCATTTTGATCAGGGTGATCTTCTCCACGAGCTTGTCATAGACAGTGACGAGGAAATTGGTGTGCTTGCCTCCGTAGTTGACATTGACGGTCTGCCCACCGAGCGCATTTTTGTCGTATCCACTCACCATGCTCGCAGTGATGGGGATGATCTCGCTGGTGCCGTTGTCGTAGTTGAGCTTGAGGTTCGCGCCGGTGAGATTGAGCTCCTGCCCCACTTTATAGACGTCGGTAAAGCCCGCGCCTTTGGAAAATTCGATTGAGGAGAGGGCTTTTTTCACCACCTGAATGGAAAAGTTGGTTTTGAAGCCTTCGTAACTGACCGTGACAGTCTGTGTTCCGATTCGGTTCATGTCCGGTGAGGAACACATCTCTGCTGTCAGGTTGATGTCTTTTGTCGAGTTATCGCTGTATTTCACCCGAATGACGCCGCCGGTCGGGTCGAATGTCATTCCCTCTTTATAGGTGGTAATCGACGGAGTTTTGTACATGGAAATGGAGACCGGCTTGGCAGCCTCTTTGATTTTGAGTGAGGAATCACTTCCCGAGTGGTTGCGCTGATAGTAAATGTTGCCGCCCCGTACAGTCATGCCGGTGACATTTGAAATGTACCCGCCTTCAACCACACTGTCGTCAGTTCCGTCAAATTTGACGCTGCGAATCGAACTGCCTGTTGCATAGTAGATGCGGTCTTTCCACTGGCCAAAGGTTTCGACAGCGCCGGATGCGCCGATCGGGGTAAAACTGCTTCCGTCGCCGTAGCCCAGGCGGCCGTCTTTGACGTAGTAGTACCGGCCGTCCTTGACAAGCACAGTGGAGGTGATGCCTGTCCAGAACTCGTTTTCATATTTGGTGCTGTTCGCTGTGGGTGTCACTGCATTGTAAGGGACCTTCCAGCCATTGGGATTGCTTGTGCTGGCAGGGGTTCCATGTCCGCTCGCAGTGAGGTTTGCATCACTCACCAGGAAGTTTTTGTGGCTCACTGAGCCGTAGTGATCTGTTTTGTTTTTATCCGCAGTATCGTCCCAGGTGGGATCGACGTTGTACCAAGAGCCTCCGATATTCACCTTGCTCCAGGCGTGGTTCTTTTCCACGCTGCCGATCATGACGTTTTCCACCCCGATGCGGTCCATCAACACGTTGAACGCGAGTGCATAACCGTTACAGGTAGCCATGCGGCTCTCGCCGAACACGCCGTAAGCGGAGTAGGAATTGGGATATACGTCCCTGTTGACGGTGTAGTCGTAGTGGGTGGTTGTTGTGATGTAATCGTACAGCACGAGGATCTTCTGTTCGGTTGTCATGCTGTCGTCGATGTTGGACAGCGCTTCCTGGACGTTTGCCTCAAATGTCTTTTTCTGGTTGGCAAGGGTTGTCCCATAGGTTGTAAAGCCAACCAGGACGTTTGAAATATAGCCGTCATCCGCATCCTCATTATATGTTAAAATGTCAGTCGCATAAAAAAGCTCGGGATGCCGGTAGATCACCGATTGGAGCAGAACTTTCGCATCTTTTTTGAGGATACGGTAGCTCGACAGATCCACCTGAATCACATAGGACACTCTCCCAGATTCCGGATGGACATACCTGTCCGAATAGCTTGGATTGCCAGCTTCAATGGCTTTTTTGAGCGCCTGGGAAGCGCGTTCTTCGTTGGTGGAAAGCAACTGGCTGCTTTCCCCGTTAAATTCCTCAATGTCAACGGCTGTATACGACGCCAAGTCCAGGAGGGAAGCTCCCTGGCCGGCCAGCTCTGCTGTCGGCTGTGTGTTGTTGTCTGTGTTTTGGGCGACAGCGTTGCTCAAACTCGCGGTGATCATCACAGCGGCGATGAAGCAGGCGATCGCACGTTTTTTCCAATTCATACCTATGAATCACTCCTTTTCTCGCATTCAAAATTCCTGCGATTAATTTTATTATACAGGAAACCCGTTCATATTGCAATAGAAAACCGCTTGAATTTGCGAACTATTTGTCGATAATTGTGAAACCTTTGTGAATATCTGCTACAATTTACATGTTGATCGGGAACAAGCACACTGCCGGGGATAATCCCCGGCAGTGTATATTTTGTAACCGTCCCGAAATGCTAAACATGAGGTGGACGATTATGTATGATATTGCAATGAAAATAGCGGACATTCTGCTGCGCACGGTCATTTCCTTTGTCGTTTTGTTTCTTCTTTCCCGTTTGATCGGGGTGCGACAGATCTCTCAAATGACGTTTTACGATTATATTGTCGGGATTACAATCGGATCGATTGCGGCAACGCTTACCCTGGATCAGGAGATTCCCATCTATTATGCATTAATTGCAATGGTTGCTTACGCACTGTTGACTGTCGTTGTCTCCCGCATCAATCTGAAATCGATCAAAGCGCGCCGCTTTTTTTCCGGAACCCCTTCAATTTTGATCAACAAAGGGACGATCATTGAAAAGACAATGAAACAGAATCACTACAACATCAACGATCTGCTCGAAGAGTGCCGGCAAAAGGGGTACTTCAATATCACCGATATTGACTACGCGATTATGGAGTCAAATGGCCATGTGAGTATTCTGCCCAAATCGACTAAACGCCCAGTTCAGCCGGACGACATGGGGATCACTCCAGAGTCGGAGGGGCTGACCTACAACCTCATTATCGACGGGCAGATCCTCTACGACAATCTGGATTCCCTTGGCCGGGAAAAGCAGTGGTTGCTCAACCAGCTCAAGGAACAGAAGGTAGCTGACATTTCCTCTGTCCTGCTCGCTTCGGCGGATCAGAGCGGCAACCTTACGGTATTCCGCAAAAACCTGCCGCTCAAAGATGGAGATCACTTTATATAGACTATACTATGCCTGCTTTTTTCATAAATTTTTCAGTTGAGGAGCCGTTCGCTCGATTGTAGCGATTGAGCTCGTAAAGACAGTCGGGATCGCGGGTGATGTAGTTGGGTTTTTCATAGCAGGAGAGCGAGGCCTTGAAACCGAGCGCCTTGACAACGCTGGTGGAGTCTTTGCTGATCGCCCCGTAAGGATAGGTGAAGGTTGTGGGAGTGACCCCAGATTTCTGGGTCAGGCAGTCCTGAAGTTTGGTGAGGTCGTCGGTGAGCATCTTTTGGTACGAAGCAGTGTCCTCCCCCCGCTTTTTCGCTGCCCCCTTGCGGGGCTTTTGGTCGTGCAGAGCGTAAGAGTGGCTCTGAAATTCCACAATCCCTGATTCGCTCAGCTCCCGGATATCGTCCCAGGTCAGGTAGGCGTAGGCGGGATTGGGGTCGGGGGTGACTGAGAACTTTTCGGTGTATTCTCCAACGATTGAGATCACCGCTTTCATCCCATATTTTTGCAGCAGGGGGTAGACATAGGTTTTGTTGTTGAGGTGACCGTCATCAAAGGTGAGCATCACCGGTTTTTCGGGGAGCGGGGTCCCGTTTTCCACGTAGTCGATCAGGTCGGCCATCACGACAGTGGTGTAACCGTGGTCCTTGAGATAGAGCATATCCTGCTCGATGGTGTCGGGGGAAATGACGTACTTTCCCGCCCGGCTGTTGTCTTTGAGAATGCTGTGGTACATGAGAATCGGCAGGTTGATGCCGTCGGTTTCCTCACTCGCCTGGGTGGGGGCAAGAGGGCCGAGCAGCAGAGATGCCGCCGCAATCGCGCAGGCGATGAGCACCCCGACTGCACCGAGGACGAGTTGACGCTTGTTAACTGTGATGATAAACATGGTATCCCCTCCATACCTTCTTTGTATATGAAGAATAATTGTAAAATATGCTGTCCCCCGTCTGGCTTTCCGGCAACAAGTATGCTATAATGAAAACAGTCCAGCCGGCGAATGGGAAGTATGGGAACATGCGGCTGTTCTGAACAGTCTAGGGAACTGGCTGCAACGAACAGCGAGGCAGATCCAAGGCTGACACCTGCCCATCTGCCGATCCTAACTATCCTTTAAAGGAAGTGGTCGTATGAGAATTACCAACCTGATTGGCATTATTTTGATGGTGCTCGCCTTCGTCGGGATTGCACTGTGTGTCTTTTCCTACCTGTGGCTGCGCAAACTGCTGCGCGACAACGCCGAGTGTATGGTAGAGGATGTACAGGATCAGCTCTTTATTCCAATCCGCATTTTTAATTTTTCAATTTCCGCTGTGTTTATCTGCGGGATCATTGGATTTTTTTTGATAAAAATGGAGGTTTAGAACTCATCAGAGCTGGTGCTGTCTGTCGAAAAATCTACACCAAACAAAAAGGGAAGAATTCGGTGACAACTGCGCCGGATTGTTTAACAGCAAATGCTGGTGTTTCAGTATTTGTGTGTGAAAAGTTGGGAAAAGGGTATCCCCTTTCTCAACGTGTCGACTTTGTCGACCTCTCAGCTGGCATTGTGCCGGCTTTTGTTTTGTGTTCCCGGCAGAATTTCAGCACTGAATACACCTGGAATACAGAGGGAGAAGCGAACACCCAAAATGCTGACAAAGCCCTTCAGCGCTACACCGCTCAGATCAAGATTTGGCATATGACAAAATTGTCATGCACACCGTTTGAAAATGTGGTAAAATGGGGGCAGCACAGAAGATCTAGAGTATCAACAGAAAAGCAGCTGATGCTGCTGAACCAACAACAATAGCGTTCGGGCGGCTGCCGGTCATGGCCCGCCGTTTGACGCATCACAAAGGAGAATCGACGATGCAACAGAAGCAATACGTCTGCCCAAAGTGTGGGTGCAACCAGTATGACAGCGATCAGTTTCAGGCCACTGGAGGGAATTTTGCAAAAATTTTTGACGTTCAGAACAAAAAGTTTATCACTGTGACCTGCCGCCAATGCGGTTACACCGAGCTCTATCGCGCTCAGACCTCGGATGGGTGGAACATCCTCGATTTCCTCATCGGAGGATAAGACATTAAATTCCTGCACAAAGGCGTTTGGCGTACAAAACACAAGGATGGAATTACGGCTATTCCACATCTTGTCGGGTGCATTTCAGCCTTTTTGACGGGTGAGGACCAGACGGTTAACCTGCATCTGTGGTATTGCCGCGTTTTCCGCATCAGACCACATTTTGGCGGCAGGGCACAGAGATGTTTGAAGTAATTCAGTTCACGATTGGTGTGTGAAAACAACAGGAGGAAGCGATGACAAAGAATTTTGCTTGTGGAGGACGATAAAACGATCGTGATGGGACTTGCGTATTCCCTCGAGCAGGAGGGATTCGAAGTGTATACAGCGGGAAATGTGAGCGCGGCCCTGACGGCCCTCAAGCAGAACTATGACCTCATATTGCTTGATCTCACCCTCCCTGACGGGACTGGCTACGATGTCTGCCGCGCCGTCAAGGGCAGAGGGGACACCCCGGTCATCTTTCTCACCGCCTGCGACGACGAAGGGAATGTGGTAATGGGCCTTGACATGGGGGCGGACGACTACATCACCAAGCCGTTTCGCATTCGGGAGCTGATCTCCCGCATCAAGTCAGTGCTGCGCCGGTGCTCCAAAGAGGTATCCAAAACCGTTTTTCTCAGCGGCTCGATCCGGGTCAACACTGCACAGGCGAGGGTGACCCGGGGAGAGCAGGAGATCCCGCTGACCTCGGTCGAATACCGCCTGCTGCTCACCCTCATCCACAATGCAGGGCAGGTTCTTTCTCGCGCCCAACTGCTCGACGGTATTTGGGACGTGGGAGGAGACTTTGTCAACGACAACACTCTCACTGTCTACATCAAGCGTCTGCGGGACAAACTTGAGGACGATCCCGCGCACCCTTCGATTATCCGGACGGTGCGGGGAATCGGTTATCTGGTGGAGGGGCAATATGAGAAATAAGGATTTTAACCTCCTGCTTCTCTGTATGGGATGCTTCACCCTCGCCGCGACCACAGCCGGATTTTTGCTTGGCGGCGTTGCGGTGGGGTGCCTGATGCTGGGCGTCTGCCTGGTCTTTTTGCTCGTCCTTGTGTTGAGCCATCTCTACCGGTACCGCCAGATGCGCCAGCTCTCTGGGTATCTCCGCCGTATCCGGGACGGGGAGTACACCCTCGACATCCGCGACAATGCAGAAGGGGAGATGAGCATCCTCAAGAATGAGGTGCACAATCTCACCGTCGTCCTCTCCCGCCAGGCAGAACAGCTTGGAAAAGACCGGCTGTACCTCGCAGACGCGCTCAGCGATATCTCCCACCAGCTGAAAACCCCGCTGACCTCCATGCTGGTGATGACCGACCTGCTCAACGGGGAACTGCCCGCAGAAAAGCGGGCGGAGTTCACCCAGACCATCCGCAATCAGCTCGAACGGATCGAGTGGCTGGTCACCGCTCTGCTCAAACTCTCCAAGCTCGATGCGGGGACGATCCCATTTAAGCAGGAAAAGGTGTCTCTCAAAGAGGTGGTGCGCAGGGCAGCCGAGCCGCTGCTCATTCCGATCGAACTGCGGGGGCAGACGCTACAGATTTCCGGGGAGGATACCGCTGCGTTTGTGGGAGATCTGCAGTGGACTGCAGAAGCGGTTGTCAACGTCTTAAAGAATTGCAGTGAACACACCCCACAGGGCGGCAGCATCTCGGTCACCTATGAGGACAACCCCCTCTATGCCGCAATTGTCATCTCGGACAGCGGGGAGGGCATTCACCGAGAAGACCTGCCTTACATCTTTAATCGCTTTTACAAAGGAAAAAATGCGGGCAGTGATAGTGTGGGCATCGGGCTAGCCATGTCGCGCAGTATCCTGCTGCGGCAAAACGGGGATATCACAGTTCGCAGCACACCTGGGCAGGGGAGCGAATTTACTATTAAGATTATGAAATGCGTTGTCTGAGTGCAGATCCGGCGAAAAAACCGCGTAGTTGACAGCGGGCGTGCCCGTTTGATAAACACGCGGCTTTTTTGTGTAACAACATCCTGAGCGGTGCCGAGAAACGCAGCTGCCAAACGGTACGAGTGCGGTATAAGGACCAAGAGACGCAATGCTGGTAAAATGGGTCTGCGGACAGCGGAAACCAACAGAGCGGGGCTCCTACTAGACAGTGCTGCGGGTGACAAAACTGTCACCGAACCTGTCACCTCGCTGTCATTCGGGCCGGGTATACTGAGAGACAGAAACAATGCAGAAACACTCACAAGTTATGTGGAGGAGTTATTATGGAAATTTTAAGAGTTGAAAACCTGTCCAAGGTATACGGCACAGGGGAAACCGCCGTCCGCGCGCTCAACGACATCTCTTTTTCGGTACAGCGCGGTGAATTCGTTGCAATTATCGGCCCGTCCGGCTCGGGCAAATCCACCCTGCTGCACATTCTCGGAGGGGTTGACCGCCCCACAGCTGGCCGGGTGTTTATCGACAACACCGACGTGTACGCGCTCGATGAGACCAAGCTTGCAATCTTCCGCCGCCGCCAGATCGGCCTGATCTATCAGTTTTACAATCTCATTCCTGTACTCAATGTCGAGGAAAACATCACCCTACCGCTGTTGCTCGACGGGCGCAAGGTGGACCACAAGCAGCTAAGGGAGATCCTCACAACTCTCGGCCTCTCCGAACGGCTGCGCCATCTGCCCAACCAGCTTTCGGGCGGTCAGCAACAGCGCGTCTCGATCGGGCGGGCACTCATCAACATGCCCGCCCTTGTCTTAGCAGACGAGCCGACCGGAAACCTCGACCGCAAAAACGGGGCGGAGATCATGGAACTGCTCAAGCTCTCAAACAAAAAATACAACCAGACTCTCATTGTCATCACCCACGACGAGAGCATCGCTCTTCAGGCCGATCGCATCATCGCAATTGAGGACGGCATGATCGCACGAGATGAGGTGATCCGTCGATGAACATCGTCAACAAACTCACCCTGCGTCACCTCAAACTCAACAAAAAGCGCACTCTGGTCACTGTAATCGGTGTCATCATCTCGGTGACAATGATCACCGCAGTCGCGACCTTTGCCGAATCATTTCTCGGCACCATGCGCAATTACCAGGTTGAAAGCGGCGGGAATTGGCATGTATTCTACGGGGAGATACCCGCCGACAAACTCGACATCATCTACAATGACAAAGATACCAAACACGCCATACTCAGCCGGGATGAAGGCTATGCCAAGCTTGAAGCCCCCCAGAGCAAAAGCCAGCCCTATCTCTTCGTCAAGGACTACAGCGAACAGGGTTTCACCAACTTTCCGGTAAAGCTTCTCGAAGGCCGTTTCCCACAGAACAGCAGTGAAATTATCCTTCAAAAAAGCCTGATCGAGAGCGGGAGCCTGTCCTGTCAGGTCGGGGACACCCTGACACTGCAAGTCGGCAGTCGTACCGCTACGGTGGAGGATCACCGCACTGGGGAGGTACAGACCCTCGAGGATCTCGACCAGCGGACAATTGTACAGGAAGGAGAAACGCTCGAGCACACTTCCAGCAAATCCTACACTGTGGTGGGCTTCATGGAAAAACCTGGTTTTGAGAACGACTGGGCGCCCGGCATTACCGCGCTTGCAGGGCTTGATCCGAATTCTTTGCAGCCGGGAGATCTGGTCGACGTCTCGGTGGAACTCAACACTTTGAGCCGCAGCCTGTACAAACACGGCCGGGAAATCGCGGGTGAGCTCGGTATGCCGGAAATCCGCGACGCCGAGACCGGGGAGCTGGCAGGATACCAAAATCTTGATTTTAACGATTCCCTGCTGCAGTACAGCGGCATCACGAGTAGTGACTCCTTCCAGACGGTCTTTTACCGCATCTGCGCCATCGTCATTGTGGTCATCATGATCGGTTCCATTTCACTGATCTACAACGCTTTTTCCATTTCGATTTCGGAGCGCAGCCGACATCTCGGGATGCTCGCCTCGGTGGGTGCAACCAAGGCTCAGAAGCGCAAGTCCGTCTTTTTCGAGGGCGCGGCCATCGGGCTCGTCGCCATCCCGCTCGGAATCCTCTTCGGCATCGGAGGCATGTGGCTCACCTTCCAGTGTGTCAACCCGTTGCTGCGCAGCTCGACAAACAATATGGAGCTTTCACTCACAATCTCCTGGCTGTCGGTTGTCGTCGCGGTTATTTTTTCTGCGCTCACCATTTTCATCTCCACCTGGATTCCCGCTCGACGGGCGTCTAAAATTAGCCCCATCGACGCGATCCGTCAGACCAAGGACGTCAAGCTCAAGGGTAAAAACGTAAAGACTTCCCGTCTTACCAGAAAGGTCTTTGGTTTTGAAGCGGAACTCGCCCTCAAAAATCTCAAGCGTAACAAGCGGCGTTACAAGGCGACGATCTTTTCCCTCACCATCAGCATCCTGCTCTTTTTGTCCGTCTCTTCATTTATGCAGATGCTTGTACAGGCCAACAGGATGTCTTCAGGGGAGCTTGGCTACAACTTCAATGTCAACGCGGGCGTGTCCTACAGCGAGGAAAAAGAGTTTTTTGACAAGGCGGTGAGCTTGCCCGATGCGGGTGAACACCTGACTTACGAAACGATGAGTACCAGCACTGTTTTGGGTGAAAGTCAGGCATCTGATCTGCGCAAAAAGGGCGATCCTCCTCTTGATCAGGGGTATTATTACTCCATTCAGCTCGTCGAAATCGACGATCAGGCGTTTGACGCATACTGCAAGCTGGCAAATACCGATCCAGCTGCGCTGCGCGATTCCTCCGTCCCCTCAGGTATCCTCTTTAACAAGGCGACTTTCCAGGATAAAAAGACAGGGAAGTTTGTGGAGGGAAAATCGAGCAATTTAAGTGCTGGCAGCAGCGTTGGCATCTATTCAGACTTGGATGGGAATTTTACGTCCCTTCTCTTTGAGGTACAGGTTGCGGCGGTAACGGATCAAAAGCTTGAGCTGTTGGGCAACCTCAATGGACGTAATAACGTACTCACCCTGATCCTACCCCGCGGCACCCTGGATTCGGTACGGGAAAAGTTCCCCGAAGACGACCGGTTCAGCTACACCAACATTGTGTACCAGTCCCCGAATGCGGATGGACTGGAAAAAGACCTCGAAACCCTTGGAGAAAGCTACTCAATACAGTACTCCTACATGAACATCGACTCTCAGGCAAAAAAGATGGATCAGATGACCATGGTGATGCTCATCTTTGCCTACGGATTTGTCATCCTCATTTCCGCAATCGGCGTTGCAAATATCTTTAACACAATTTCCACCAGCATTCAGCTGCGCAAGCGGGAGTTTGCCATGCTCAAGTCAGTTGGCATGACCCCCAAAGGCTTTAACCGAATGCTCAACTACGAAAGTATCTTCTACGGTGTCAAAGCGCTGCTCTACGGGATTCCTCTGAGCTTTGTTGCAATATTTCTCATGTACAACGCGCTTGGAGAAGGGTTCACCTTTGGTTTTGCAGTGCCGTGGATACCACTGGTCATTGCGATCGCTGCGGTTTTCCTCATTGTCGGCAGCACGATGCTCTACGCAGGGCACAGGGTCAAACGGGAGAACATCATCGACGCGCTCAAAGAAGAAAATATCTAGGCTAAAAAACCGGGGCTCAATCGCCCCGGCTTTTTTGCACCTTAAAAGCATCTGGCGGGCGCGGTGGTTCAAAAAAAGCCTGGGGAGATGAAGATGAAAGAAAAGACTGAAAAGCAAGCTCAATGACATCAATAGTGTACGCACACAAAGGTGGTTTTGATTGTATAAGAAGCTCTGCGTTCAGATACAGGATTCGGCGGAGAGAAGGGGCAAAACTCCCTTTGATGTGGCAAAAACTTACAGTTTGGCAAACTGCAAGAGACTCCGACAGCGGGTCATTTAGAATAAGCGACCCACATTGTTTTTCACAGAGCATGTTTGGGTTCATCAAATGAATCCATAGCTATGCTAGAAATTTCATCAAAGATGGGTGTGAGGTGTTTTTGGGGATTCCGCTATCGAAAAAAGTGAGACAATATGAATCTATGTAGGCATAAAGAACAAGAATACGAAAAAGAGCAAGAGAACAGGAGGCTGATGCTGATAAGAACAAACTCATTTACGGGTTACAACTAGCGTTTTATCGTGTGCCAAACCGTATTTGAGGCGGCTAGTGAACAGAGGTTCTGCCTTTCGACAGATTGGTGGTGTTGTTAAATATGCACAACAGCGCAGCTTGTACTTGCGAGAAACGAGAAAATATGGTACTATTAAAGTAATCATTGTCGGCTTTGGGCAAAGCGCTCGATTCGCTGGCATTTCTCTTTCGGAGGTTGTTATGAAAATTCAGGAATCGGGTGAAAATTACCTTGAGACAATCCTGCTGCTTCAGCGCAGAAACGGCTCTGTCCGATCTATCGACATTGCGACCGAACTCGGCTTTACCAAGCCGAGTATCAGCCGGGCAATGGGGGTTTTGCGGCAGGCAGGTTATATTACAAACGACGCCCATGGATACATCCAGCTGACTGACGAAGGCCGTGTAAAGGCTGAGAGCGTCTATGAGCGGCATGTGACCATTTCTCAATACCTGTCGAATGTACTTGGAGTGAACAAAGAGGTAGCGGATCACGACGCCTGCCGCATCGAGCACGTCATCAGCGAGGAAGTCTTTGAAAAGATGAAACAACACTTGGAGCGTCAGGACGGATGACAAAATTTTTGATCAAAGGAGGTGGGGCGGATGGATTCTCTCGTTTGTACAGTGGACAATTGCCGCGTCTTTAACCTGCCTCGCCTGATCGAGACCTCGCTTTCTGGGGCAGCGAACACGAAACGGCTCATAGACAAGGCAGGGAGACGGCTTTTGCGCGCTCAGGCTGAGTATGCCGTAGGGATTGGCACCGCAGCACGGTCGCTCGCTGCGCTTGACCGGGTGGTATTCAATGAGCGCCGGATCCCCTTGGAGAGCCTGCTTCACGCTCTTTCAATTGATTTTCAGGCGACCAATCTCACCGAGGCCTGGACAATGATGCAGGTCTACCAGGGCCTTTACGCACGAGGGGCGGTATCGGCTGATCGGCTGCGCGCGGTCAACAATTATCAGTGCGGGCATTACAACGACGGGGAGTTTATTCGCCGTCTGCTGCTCGACAGTGCGGATGAGGAAACGGTTTATCTCTACCATCAGGCGCTGATGCGGCTCTGCTGTCAGGCAAAGATGAAGGTCAGCTGCCCGGACTCTCTCAATGCTGCGCTCGGTGCGCGGACTGGGGCAACTCCGGATGGCCGCCGGGCAGGAGCTCCCTTTTTATAGAGAGCCAAAGTCGCATAAAAATTTTATTTATCCTGTTCAACAGGCATTTGAGAATTGTTTTTCATCACTTTGGCTGACAAGCACGTTCTTTTTCCAGCCACAGCGATGCCGCACGGTGTGACTTAGATACAGGCCAACAGTTAGCCTGCACACTTTTGATCAGAGCAGCCCTGGCAGAGGAGTTATATGGATCGGCCGACAGCCAGTCCGTGCAGAACAACAGCTTTTCGCCGACTGAAAACAGGTGAATGTCAAACCAACCTGTGCTGCAAAGAAAAATAAAAACCGCAGGAGAAAATCTCCTGCGGTTTTTGTATATCGAAGATCACACGCCGGGCGCGTGGTTCAAAGGAAGACGATTGCCGATGATATAAAAGGAAGAACCTCTTATGTTATAGATAAAGCTTTCAGTCTGGCAGCTGCAAAGAACGGCAAAAGGAGAGGGATAAAATGAACGACACAAACAGTTTGTCACAGAGCCTGCCTCTTAGAGCATACAAAATGGAACTACGAATATCACATCTTTGCTGAAAAAAGATCAAAATGATGCAGGTAGAGGTGTGCTCGGATCATCTGCATAGGCTGGTAGAAATATCGCCTAAAGTTACAATTTCCAGTTTTATGGGGTATCTCAAAGGGGACAACAGCCTAATAATTTGCCAAAAAAATTCGCAATAAAAGGGCATATATAGGAATTGCAAATTGTGGTGCAGAGGATATTGCATAGGTACAGTAGGGAAGTAGGCAAAACAGCCGGAAGGGGACAAAGTCGGAGAGCAGCTGACAATGGAATTTTTCTAGAAAGCTCGCTTGCGAGCAGCAATCCTTTCCATGACGTTACATCTGCCGCCAGCGGTCTAGGGCTTTATCTGCATAGAAAATCCACCGGCTTTGCCGAGGGGATTTATTGATCCTACTCAATATACCTATGGAAACAACCGACATGCTGATGAGCTGCGCCGAAGAGTAGTCCTGGCGATGCCGTTGGCTTCGACTATGCCTGCTCCCGCTGTAGAAGTGCCAGAGCATAGCACGAGACAAAGAAGGTTGTGGAGAAGCATGCTTAGAATGTTAGACCCAGCGACAGTACGCTTTAAAACTTGCTGTGGCTGTGTTTTGGTTAGGTCCCACTGTCCGTTTCATCCTGAGCAGGGGTCAGACTGGAAAAGTCCGGCATGTTGACAACGACATTCTCCCCGCTTTCTACAATCTTATAGACGGTAGAGGCAGACAGCTCCTGGGTGGTGCCGGATTCCGGCAGCGTTGCGTTGAGCAGATAGCTGAGCTGAATTTGGTCTACCTCTCCGTTCTTGTTGGTCATCAGGATGATGCTGACATCTTTGATCTCAAGTTCAACCGAGTCGGTGGACATCTGGTAATTGTTGAGGTGGCTTTTGACAAGGCTCTCCGCCTTGGTTGGATCGATTGTCAGGGTATAGGCGGGATTGCCCTCTTTTTTTCCAGAGGAAACTTTGGTCACCGCCTCCTCTGGGATCGGATACATCTGACAGTGCGCAGTGTATTTCTCAACAAGCGAGGAATCGACCTCTTTGTACTGCCCCTGCGAAATGACAAATGCAGTGTTGCCGTCGATGGAGTATTCGTTTTCAGAATTCTGGCCCTGCTGTGTCATGGTGAAAAGTGCGTCGAGTTTTAGGAAACCGTCTTTTTGTTGCTTTTGCAAAGAGGTGTTGTAGGTTGTGTAATCGGCAAGGGTATCCTGAGCGAGGGTGATTGCGGTGCTGACGCCGAGGTCCAGTCCAGTAGATGTATTCACCGTTTGAACAGCTTGATTGTACAGTTGATAGGCCTGTGCGGTGGTGAGCTTTTTTCCGCATGCGGTCAGGCTGACTGTCAGAATCAGCGCCATGCCGAGGCAGAGCAGTTTCTTCAACGTAAGAATCACTCCAATCAAATTTGATTGTTCTATTATAACAGAAAATTCCCTTTGAATCAACAAATAAAGTTGGAAAACCCAATAATATACCGGGGAAGTACTGCAAAATGCGACTTTTCTCTTCGGAGAGTGAGCCATCATAAGTTGGTGACAATCCTCCCCATTTGGTGTGCACCAATCCGATTTGTACGCTGTTTTTTCACTTTTGCGAACTTGAGCCATAGCCTGAAACAGGTGCAAAGCCGGTACACTGGCGGTTTGCACAGGCTTTAAAAAAGCCGATTACCAGTATAGCCTCTCAAGAGACATCGAATAGAATTAAAGCATCACGCCCACGCCGATTCGTATACCGGTCACAGTTGCTTGCCATGAGAGTCGATATTGATTTAGATTGCTTTTTTTCCTGTGTCATTCTCTCTATCCCAGGCAGAACCGGGGGCTTTAAGAGAAAGTGCGCAAGAAAAAACAAGGGCAGTTTGCACTGCCCTTGTGAGAGATGCTGTTTATTCTCCAGTTCCAGTGGAACCGTCGGTTGCGCCGGTGCCGCCCGAAATGGAGTCCTGATATTCGGTGAGGGACGAGATGTCAGGGAGATCAAACGACACGCTGTCGCCGATTGCATTCACCTTATAGACTGAGGTTGTGTCCAGGTTGATCACTGTGCTATCGGTTGTACTGCCGTCGCTGCTCGCCTTCTGAGTTGCTGCGAGCGAGTAGGAATAGGTGATTTCGGAGGGAATGTTCTTTTTGCCAAAGATCACGCTGACCGAGATGCTGTTGAGCTGGATATCCATCTGCTCGGTAGACAGCATGTAGCCCTCGAGATGTGCAGCGACAAAGTCCCCTGCCTTGGAGGGATCAAGTTCCATTTTGTAGACGGTCTTGCCGTCTTTTTTCTCAGTGGTGGTGTTGGTGACCGCGTCGGCCTCAAAGTCGGCGTAGAGCTTGTTGTAGCCGGTGTTTTGGATGACCTGTGCAGGCTGCAGCGTCTGGTACTGGTCCTGGATGATGACGTAAGCCTTGCTGCCGTCGATCACATACTCGGTGGTGTAGTTCTGCCCACTCCGGGAAACTGTGATCGAGGTATCCTGCTTGTCGCCGTCTTTGTTCTGCTTTTTCAGCGTGGAGCTATATCCTGTTTCATTCGATTCTTCCCCCACGGTCGCCAGCATCGTCGTGTCAGTTGTCAGATCGATGCCAACCGCGTTGTTGATCGAGTTGATACCGTTTTTATAAAGCTTGTAAACATCTCCTGCTGATTTTGTTCCACATGCCGTCATGCCGACCGCCAGCACAGTGGCCAGGCCGAGGCAGAGGATTTTTTTGATCTTACCCGTAATAATCACTCCTAAAAAATTATGTTCTTTCAGTATAACAGAAAACATCCAAAAAATCAACAAAATTTTACGAATGGTTTGTAAGTTGCATACAAAAAGCAGCGGATCTGTTCCGCTGCTTTCTCTGTCTTTGTGCTTTTATATTGTTTGAGACGGGCTGTCAAAGCAACACAAGGGATGTCTTTGCAAGATAGGGAGACAACCTCTCTGCTGTGACCGCTGTGCGTGTGCCGGAATGTCCGGCACTGTCCGCGCAAATTCTAGTTTGTGCAGGCTTTGGTTACGACCCAGAGGAACTGTCGTGTTCGGTTGCCATGCTTGTATCGGGCAGGGTGACCGAGACGCCCTCTCCCAAGTCGTTTATCAGGTAGGTGGCGAAAAGGATACAAGAGAGTTTGCTGTCGGTAGCGTCCCCTTGCCAGGCATCTGCATTGAGGGTCACCCGGAACGAGACAGGCTGCCCGGCGTCGTCAGTCGCGACTGTCACCTTAGCTTTGGAGACCTCCGCATTGATCTGATCAGCTGAGGTCATCATGTAGGCGGCAATGTAATCCTTTGCGAGGTCCACTGATTTTCTCTCTTTCAGGGTGATGTCATAGGTGGTTTTTCCATCCGTCTTTTCGGTCTCTACCTTGCGGATAGCGCCCTTTTCAAAGCTCGCGAACAACTTGGTAAACGACATATAAGGCTCGAGTTCAGAGGAAGCGATTTTATTCATGGTACTCGTGTCGTCGTTGTACATCACATAGCCCTGGTCGCCATCAATGATGTATTCGGTCTTTTGGGATTCCTCTTCCGCACTCACCATGATGACGGTGTCGGACTGTGGGGTTCCGTCAGTCGTCTGTCTGGTGTGGGTGGCGCTGTAAGCCATGCTGGTGCTCTGGCCGTTTGCGATGATGCTGATGCTTGAATTGATTGTCAGATCGAGTCCAGCGGTGCTGTTGACTGTCTCGACTGCCCCGGTAAAAATTTGATGCGCGTCGGCCGCCGAGGTGGTGCCGCAGGCGGTCAGGCTCACCGAGAGGACAACTGCTGCCGCCGCGCAGATGATTTTTTTCAACATCGGTAACACTTCCTTTTGTTTTGATAACGTTTTTCATTATAGCAAACCTGGGGTCAGAAAGCAAATAATTTGAATAAAATAACTGAAATTCAGAAAAAGAAGTCATCAAAAGACATGAAAAGGACAAAAAAACACTTTTTTTGAAACAAAATATTCGAAATAAATTTAAACTTCTTCGGTCGACAACCAGCTTGCGGGAATCGATGCGGTATGCTATAATAAATCGAATAGAAATGATTTGAACAGAATGGATGAGCAGATGAAAATAATTGGAATCGACCCGGGCTACGCGATTGTGGGCTGGGGTGTTGTCAGCTACAACCGGACAAAATTCACGACGCTCGACTACGGCGCGATCACGACCCACGCCTCGATGCCGTTTGAACAGCGACTGCTCGCCGTCTACAACGAGCTTGACCTGCTACTGCGGATGCACAAGCCGGACGCCATGTCGGTGGAAAAACTGTTTTTCTCAAACAACCAGAAAACTGCGATCGACGTCGCCCAGGCGAGGGGAGTCATTCTGCTCGCCGCAACCCAGCACGGCATCCCCTGCTATCAATACACTCCGCTCCAGGTCAAGCTTTCGGTTGTGGGCTACGGCAAGGCGGTCAAATCCCAGGTGATGGAGATGACCAAGCGGCTGCTTCACCTCAAGGAGGTGCCTAAGCCGGACGACACTGCCGATGCTTTGGCAATCGCCATTACCCACGCGCACTCCTTCAACTCCCGCATCAGCTCGGTGTCGCTCGAACAGCGCATCCGGCTGGCAGAAAGGAAATACAGATGATCTACAGCATACAAGGCGAGCTCGAGCTGCTCACCCCCGCGGACAACCATTTCCTCGCCGTGATTGACTGCGGCGGCATCGGCTATGAAATCCGCACCACCATGACCACTGCCTCTCAGCTCAAGCAAGGAGGCAAGGCAAAGCTTTACACCTACCTGAATGTGCGGGAGGATGCGGTGGAGCTGTTCGGCTTTTTTGACACCGAGGAGCGCAACTGTTTTAAAATGCTCATTTCAGTCTCAGGCGTGGGGCCAAAGGCTGCGCTGTCGATTCTCTCCAACGTCACTCCCTCCCAGTTTGCGCTCTGTGTCGCGTCAGGGGACAGCAAGTCCCTCACCCGCGCCAAGGGGATTGGCGCAAAGATCGCCCAGCGCATTGTGCTCGAGCTCAAGGACAAGATCAGCAATGAACAACTCGCCGGGGGAGTCACAGACAGCGGTTCTGTGGCACTTCCCTCAGGGAGCGGCAACACAGCTGAGGCGGTTTCCGCCCTCGTGGTGCTCGGCTATAACAAAACCGACGCTGTGCAGGCGCTTTCCTCCTATCCGGCTGACACGCCGGTCGAGGAGCTCATCAAAGCCGGCCTCAAGGCACTGGCCAGTT
>EQ973344.1:558680-570523 GCA_000158655.1 [Clostridium] methylpentosum DSM 5476 | reverse complement strand
AATACCCCCATCAGAAAGGAGACAGAATGTTCGATCGGGAAACGGATTTTGAAAATCGGATCACCACACCGGACTTTTCGCCCGAGGATGTGGATGTGGAGTTCACCTTGCGCCCCAAGACGCTTGGGGAGTACATCGGGCAGGACAAAGCAAAGGAAAACCTCTCCATTTATATAGAAGCGGCGCGGCAGAGGGGAGAGGCGCTTGACCACGTGTTGCTCTACGGCCCGCCTGGTCTCGGTAAGACGACGCTGTCAATGATCATCGCCAATGAGATGAATGTCAACATCCGGGTCACCTCAGGCCCTGCGATTGAAAAGCCGGGCGACCTCGCGGCGCTGCTGTCCAACCTCAATGAAAACGACGTGCTCTTCATCGACGAGATCCACCGCCTTTCCCGCGCGGTAGAGGAGGTGCTCTATCCTGCGATGGAGGACTACGCGCTCGATATCATCATCGGCAAGGGGCCTGCGGCGCGGTCGATCCGTATCGATCTGCCCAAATTCACCCTTGTCGGCGCGACTACCCGCGCAGGGCAGCTCACCGCTCCGCTGCGCGACCGGTTCGGCGTGATCCTGCGCCTCGAGCTCTACACAGACGAACAGCTGTGCGAGATCATCCTGCGCAGCGCGGCGCTGCTCCAAATTCCCTGCGACCGGGAGGGCGCGCTCGAGCTTGCACGGCGCTCCCGGGGCACCCCGCGCATTGCCAACCGGCTGCTCAAGCGGGTGCGCGACTTTGCCCAGGTGCTTGGCGATGGGGTCGTGTCCAAAGATGTTGTGGGAACTTCGCTTGACAAGCTCGAGATCGACGAGCTCGGCCTAGAGCCGCTCGACCGCCGGATGCTCTCGACGATGATCAAAAACTACGGCGGCGGCCCGGTGGGCCTTGAGACGATCGCCGCAGTGCTCGGGGAGGAAGCGGTGACCATCGAGGACGTCTACGAGCCCTATTTGATGCAGCTCGGCTTTCTCTCCCGCACCCCCCGCGGCCGCTGCGTCACAGCGCTCGCCTACCAGCACCTTGGATTGACACAGGACGGCCAACAGACGCTGGTGTGACGGGGCGGCAGGTTTCTGACCGCGCAGTGCGGTGAGGCCGGAAAATCATTTAAAAGAGAATGCATTTCGATAAATTCAGCATAGAAGGAAAGGATACTTACCATGGGAAGATTATTTGGAACCGACGGCGCGCGCGGCGTCGCCAACACAGAACTCACCTGCGAACTCGCGATGCAGATCGGGCGGGCAGCCGCCACAGTGCTCACCCGCCACACAAGTGAAAAACCGATGCTGCTCATCGGCCGCGATACCCGCATCTCCTCCAAAATGCTCGAGGCGGCGCTCGTCGCGGGTATCTGCTCGGTCGGCGCGGACGTCACCTCGATCGGCGTCATCCCCACCCCAGCTGTCGCCTATCTCGTGGGCAAATACAAGGCGGACGCCGGTATTATGATCTCCGCCTCCCACAATCCGGTCGAGTTCAACGGCATCAAGATCTTTAACAACGAGGGCTTTAAGCTCTCTGATGAGATTGAAAATGAGATCGAGGAACTCATCCTCGACCATCCGGAGCAGATCGAGCTCAAGTCGGGCATCGAACTCGGACGGATGTTCAGCCGTCGTTCAGCGGTGAACGACTACGTCAAGCACATCGCTTCGACGATCGACGGCGACCTGTCCGGCATGCGGGTCGCGGTCGACTGCGCCAACGGTTCGGCGTCCACCACTGCAGAGCTTCTGTTTAAAGGCCTTGGCGCAGTGCCTCTCATCATTCACGCAGAGCCGGACGGAACCAACATCAACGACAACTGCGGCTCCACCCACATGGACAGCCTCATTGCCTTTATGAAACGCCACAACTGCCAGGTGGGTGTCGCGTTTGACGGAGATGCCGACCGCTGCCTCGCAGTGGACGAACACGGCGAAATCGTGGACGGCGACAAAATGATCGCCATCTTTGCCAAGGATATGCACGACCGCGGGGTGCTCGTCAACGACACCGCAGTGGTCACCGTCATGACCAACCTCGGTTTTTTCCATTTCACCAAGGCTGAGGGCATCAACACGGTTGCCACCAAGGTGGGCGACCGCTACGTCCTCGAAGAGATGCGGGCGAATGGCCACATCATCGGCGGGGAGCAGTCGGGTCACATCATCTTCAGCCAGCATGCCTCAACCGGGGACGGCCAGCTCTCTGCCGTTAAACTGCTGCACATCATGAAGGAGTCGGAACAGACCCTCTCCTCCCTCAGTTCGGTGATGGAGCGGTTCCCCCAAGTGCTCGTCAACGTCAAGGCGGACAGCGAGGCCAAGGCGCGCTACGCGCAGGATCAGGAGATCGCGGCCCTCATTGAACAGGTGGGCAACGACCTCGGCGACAACGGCCGCATCCTGGTGCGCCCCTCGGGCACCGAGCCGATCGTGCGCGTTATGATCGAGGGGAAAAACCTCGAGGAAATTCAGCAGCTCGCCGATTCAGTCGCCAAGGCGATTGAGGAGAGAATCCACTAAATCAGACCTTTCACGAAAGGAACAGGACGAATGAGACCAGCAGAATGGACAGAGTATGAACTGATCGACACCTCGGACGGGGAAAAACTCGAGCGGTGGGGGGAGGAATTCTTTATCCGCCCCGACCCGCAGGTGATTTGGAGCACCCGACGCGGCCCAGAGTGGAGCAGGGCGCACGCTCACTACCACCGCTCGAGCAGCGGGGGAGGAAAGTGGGAATTTCTCCAAAAGATCACCTCTCCCAGCACAATTTCCCGTAAGGGGCTCAAGTTTAAAATTGAGCCGACTGGGTTTAAGCACATGGGGCTGTTCCCCGAGCAGGCGGTCAACTGGGACCTGTTCAGCAGGCTGATTCAAGGGGCTGGACGTCCGGTGAGAGTGCTCAACCTGTTCGCCTACACCGGGGGCGCAACCCTCGCCTGCGCGGCGGCGGGCGCAGAGGTCTGCCACGTCGACGCGTCCAAGGGAATGGTGGCCTGGGCGCGGGAAAACGCCGCCCTCTCCGGACTGTCGGACAAGCCGGTGCGCTGGATTGTGGACGACTGTGAGAAGTTTGTCGCCCGGGAACTGCGGCGGGGCCGGTGTTACGACGCGGTGATCATGGACCCGCCCTCCTACGGGCGCGGCCCGAACGGGGAGATCTGGAAGCTCGAGGACAAGATCTACCCTCTGCTTACACTCTGCGCCCAGGTGCTGAGCGAACAGCCCCTCTTTTTCGCCCTCAATTCCTATACAACCGGTCTTTCCCCCTCGGTGATGCGCTACCTGCTCGGCGTGACGGTCGGGGAGCGGTTTAGCGAGGTCACAGCGGATGAGATCGGGTTGCCGGTCACCAAAACAGGGTTGGTGCTGCCCTGCGGCTCCACCGCGCTTGCAGTCAAGGAGTAATTGATGGAAGAACTAATCAGAACCGAAGACCTTTCGTTTGAATACCAGGGGGAGGACAAGTCCACCCCTGTTTTGCACGAGATCAATTTGAAGATCCACCGGGGCGAATTTGTCGCGGTGCTCGGGCACAACGGCTCGGGCAAGTCGACGCTCGCCAAACAGTTTAATTCGATCCTCATCCCGACCGGCGGAGTGGTTTATGTCGAAGGAATCGACACCTCCAACGAGGAGACGATCTTTGACGTGCGCCAGCGGGTCGGCATGGTGTTTCAGAACCCGGACAACCAGATTGTCGCGACCCTCGTCGAGGAGGATGTGGCGTTTGCGCCCGAAAACCTCGGCGTACCCCCTGAAGAAATCCGTCAGAGGGTGGACAGCGCGCTTCAGGAAGTCGACATGTACGACTACCGCAACCACGCCCCGCACCAGCTTTCGGGCGGACAGAAGCAACGAGTCGCGATTGCGGGCATTATCGCGATGCAGCCCGACTGCATTGTGCTTGATGAGGCGACTGCGATGCTCGATCCCCGCGGGCGGCGGGAGGTGCTCAAAACCATTGAGTCGCTCAACCGTGACCTCGGGACAACCATTGTGCACATCACCCATTTCATGGAAGAGGCGGTTCTCGCCGGTCGGGTCGTGGTCATCGACAACGGGCGCATCCTGCTCGACGGCACGCCGGCTGAGGTGTTTCGCCATGTCGAACAGCTCAAGGAGGTGGGGCTCGACGTCCCGCAGGTCACCGAGTTGATGCATGAGCTGCGCGCGGAGGGCATTCCGGTCAGCCCCGATGTGCTCACCGCCCGGGAATGCGTCGACGTATTAGTAAATCTATTGGAGGGTTAGCAGTTGCCAATTATCAAAACTCAGGATATTTCCTACACCTACAGCGTTGGCACCCCCTACCAGAAGACGGCGGTGGACCACGTGAATCTCGAAATTGAGGAGGGGGAGTTTGTCGGCGTGATCGGGCACACCGGCTCGGGCAAGTCGACTCTCATCCAGCACCTCAACGGACTGCTCGCCCCCACCGAGGGCAAGGTGTTTATCGACGGGCAGGACGTGTGGGCGGACAAGGCCAAGCGGCACGAAATCCGTTTTAAGGTCGGTCTCGTCTTTCAGTATCCCGAATACCAGCTGTTTGAGGACACTGTGTTTAAGGACATCGCGTTCGGGCCCAAAAATATGGGGCTGAGCGAGCAAGAGATCAAGGAGCGGGTGCTCGAGGCGGCGAACTTTGTCGGCCTCAAATCCGCGACGCTTGACAAGAGCCCATTTGAGCTCTCGGGTGGGCAGAAGAGGCGGGTCGCGATCGCGGGCGTCATCGCCATGCGTCCCCGGGTTCTCATCCTCGACGAGCCGACTGCTGGGCTTGATCCCCGCGGCCGCCGCAAAATTTTGGGACAGATCCAGGCCTACCACGAGCAAGAGAAAAACACTGTGCTGCTCGTTTCACACAGCATGGAGGATGTCGCGGAATACGCGACCAAGGTGCTGGTGATGAACAAATCCCATCTGTTTGCCTACGACACAGTGGATACTGTGTTTTCCAAAATTGAGGAGCTCAAGGGGATGGGGCTTTCGGTGCCCCAGCTCTCGAGCGTTTTTTACGAACTCAAACAGCGCGGGTTTGAGGTGAACACCAACATTTACACCGTTGAACAGGCCAAAAAGGAGCTGATGCGGATGCTGAGCAAGGGGGGGCGCCCATGTTAAAAGACATCACAATCGGGCAGTATTTCCCCGGAAATTCCCCCATCCACAGGCTCGACCCCCGCACCAAGATCCTGCTCACCTTTGTCTACATTGTCCTGCTCTTTGTGGTGAGTAACCCTTATGGCTATGCGCTCTCCATCCTGTTCACTCTGCTGCTCTATGTCATCGCCAAGATTCCGATCAAAATGATCCTCAAAAGCCTCAAGCCGATCATCCCGATCATTCTGTTCACCGCCATTCTCAACATGTTCTTTGTCTCAGGCGATCCGGTGTTCCAGATTGGGTTTGTCTCAATCACTAAGCAGGGGATTAAGCTCGCCTTTGTCATGGCGATCCGCATCCTTTGCCTGATCGCTGGAACTTCGATCCTCACCTATACGACTCTTCCAATCGCCTTGACCGACGGCATTGAGCATCTGCTCAAACCCCTGAAAAAGGTAAAATTCCCGGTGCACGAGCTCGCGATGATGATGACGATCGCCCTGCGGTTCATTCCGACCCTGATTGAGGAGACTGACAAGATCATGGCGGCGCAGAAGGCGCGCGGTGCGGATATGGAGACCGGCAGCGTCCTCCAGCGCGCCAAGGCGCTCATTCCGATCCTCATCCCCCTGTTTATCTCGGCGTTTCGCCGCGCGGAAGAGCTCGCGATGGCGATGGAGGCGCGCTGCTACCGCGGCGGGGAGGGGAGGACCCGTCTCAAGCAGCTCAAGTTCCACGGGGTGGACTTTGGCGCGTGGGCTGTGCTGCTGTTCCTGTTCGCGGCAGTGATCGTCCTCAACCTCTTTGTACCCGCTCCGTTTTGATGCCGATGAGAAATTTGCTTGTAAAAATTGCCTACAACGGCGCCGCCTATCACGGCTGGCAGGTGCAGAAAAACGCCCTGACAGTGCAGGAGGTAGTGCAGGACGCGGTGGAGAAACTGTTCGGCCGCCGCGAGGATGTCGTCGGCTGTTCCCGCACCGACACCGGTGTGCACGCCAACGAGTATTTTTTCAACATGCACACCGAAAAGGACATCCCCTGCCGCAGCGTGATGCGGGGGATGAACACCCTGCTTCCCGACGACGTGGCTGTGCTCGGCTGCACCGAGGTGGAGGAGGATTTCCACGCCCGCTACTGCTGCACTGGAAAAGAATACATCTATAAAATCTGGAACGCCGAGAGCAGAAACCCATTTCTGCACCGGCAATGCCTGCGCTACCCTTTTCCGCTCGACATCCAGCTTCTCAACCGGGCGATGGAGCGGTTTTTGGGGACGCATGATTTCAGCGCGTTTTGTTCCGCCGGGTCGGACGTCGAGGACCGGGTGCGGACGATCACGCAGGCGCACGCTTCACGCGAGGGGGATCTCGTCACGCTGACCGTCCGGGGGGACGGTTTTTTGTACAATATGGTGCGCATCCTCGTAGGCACTCTGATTGAGGTGCAGGAGGGCAAGCTTTCGCCGGATGACATCCCCAGCGTCATCGCCTCCCGCGACCGTTCTCGCGCAGGCAAGACCGCCCCACCCTGCGGGCTTTTTCTCAACCGCGTCTTTTACCAATCCCTGAATTAAAGGAGGAAACGGCATGAGCAAACCGAGCAACAACATCGAACGATACCGCCAGCAGCGCAGGCGGCAGAGGCTGATCCGGCGCATTGTTGCGGCGGTGTTGGTGCTGCTGTTCGGCGCGGCCTGTCTCTGGGGTTACCGAGTGTATTCCTCCCGGGAGGACACGACGATGAATCAGGAGAGCCGCTCCTCCGGCTTCCCAGTCAAGCTCAAAGGTGACGCGGTGCAGTCCGCCCGCATGATGGGCTCGGCGTTTGCTCTGCTTACCGACCGGGAGTTTTCCCTCTACAACAGCAAGGGCTCCACTGTGCGCAGTGTCAGCCACGGTTATTTTAACCCTTCCATGAAAACCTCCTCCAAGCGGGCGTTGCTCTACGACATCGGCGGAACCAAGTTTTCGGTTGAGAGCAAGGCGGGGGAGATCGCCTCTGCTGAGACCGAAAACAAAATTCTCTTTGGGGAGATTGCGGAAAACGGCAATGTCGTGCTGGTGACTTCGGACGACCGTTACCAGAATCGTTTGACCGTTTACAATCAAAACGGCATCGAGATCTGGCGCTGGTATTCGGCACAAAATCTCGTGGTGGCGCTCGATTTTGTCGACGGAGGGGACGGCTGTGTGGTCGCAGCGGTGACCACCGACGCGGGACAGCCCCGCACAACGATTTACGGCCTCGACTTTTCCAAAGGGGACGAGGAGGTCTTTTCCGCTCAGGTGAGCGGATCCCTTGCGTTTGAAGTTTCGGTCAAATCGGGCGGGGCGATTCACTTGATCGCTGACAACGCCCTGATTGTCCTCTCAGACACCGGGGAGGAACAGAGCCGCTATGAGTATCCAAAGACGTTGATGTACTGTGATTCCTCTCCCTCCAAATACACCGTTCTACTCTTTGGGGAAGAGGTCAAGTCCAACCACACCGTCACGGTGCTCGATACAGGGGGAAAGACGGTTTCCAGTGCAGAGTTTAACACCAGGGTGCGCGGGATGTTCAGCGACGGCAGCCATGTCGTTCTTTTGACAGATAAACAGATCGTGTGTTATAATATGCTCATGAAACAGGGCAAAACCCTGGACGACCAGTCGGACATCTCGCTGATCGCCGGAAAAGGCGGCACGGGCTACCGACTCAACAATTCTAAACTCGAAAAATTTCCAATCAGTTAGGAGGGAAGCGCTGTGGCCATTGCACTCGACCTCGCCGTTATTCTCATCTTTGCGCTGTCGGTCTTCCTTGCCTACCGGCGGGGCTTTCTCGAAGCGGTTATCAAGCTGCTCGGTTCGATCGGCTCGGTGCTGCTCGCCCTATTTTTGAGCAGGGTTATCGCCCCGTTTGTTTTTAACGTTGCGATCCGCCCCGGAATTGTTTCGGATTTGTCGGACAAGCTCTCCGGAGCGGCTGGCGGCGTTGACTGGGAAGCCGCAGTGGACCAGATCTGCAATATTTTACCGGATTTTCTGGGCGATATGCTCTTTCACGGGGAGAGCATTTCAGAGGGCATCCGCAGCATCCTGATTCCGGGCGGGGATATCGCATCCATGGCCGGTCAGGTGGCGGATCAGTACATCGGGCCTGCGGTGATCCTGCTGCTCGAGGTTTTGCTGTTTGTGCTGCTCTTTTTTGTCTGCCGGCTGGTGCTGCGCCTGGTGATCAAGGTGTTCCGCGGCGTTCGCTATATTCCGGTCATCGGCAGTATCAACGGCCTGCTTGGCAGCCTTGTGGGCGTTTTTCAGGCAGTCATCTATATCCTTCTCCTCGGCATGGCGGCAAACATCGTGATCCTTCTCACGGGTGACGGTTTGCCCTATTTTAATTTGGAGATCATCCGTTCAACTAAACTGTTTCTCGTTTTTTATTATTTTAATCCACTGGTGATTTTTTAAAGGGGATTTGGGGGTAAGCTATGAGTATTCCAAACATATTGTCTATCTTTCGCATTGTTCTCATTCCAGTGTTTATCGTCTGCTATTTGATGCTTCCGGACGAGATGGGATGGGTGCCGGCGCTCGTCCTCGTCGTTTCGGGTGCGACCGACGTGGTGGATGGTTACATTGCGCGCCACTTTAACATGGTCACTCAGCTCGGCAAGGTACTCGACCCGCTGGCAGACAAGCTCACCCTTGCCGCCGTCGTCATCACGGTCGCAATCAACATCCCGATGCTCATCCCGCTCGCGGTGATCTATGTGGCGAAAGAGCTGCTCATGCTCATCGGCGGCCTGCTCATTGTGAAAAGCGGCATCAAAATTCAGTCTTCCAAGTGGTTTGGTAAACTCGCGACAGTTGTGTTCTACATCGCGATGTTCATCATCATTTTGGTGCCCGGTCTGCCGCAGGCTGTAACAGTCTTCCTCGCTGCGCTCGTCGCGGTGATGGTGCTGTTTGCGTTTGGAATGTATGTGAATGAGTTTGTCAAAATCAAGCGGACAAATCACAAATAATTCAAATTTGTTTACACAATTCGCCTTGAACCCCGTTGGGTTATCCCACATAATGGATTCAGGAACCAAGGCACAACCTGAAGGAGACTAAGATATGATTTGTAGCAGATGCAAACAAAGAATGGCTGTTGTGTTCATCGCGCGTCAGGAAAACGGCAAGACGATCAACGAGGGTCTCTGCCTCAAATGCGCGAAGGAGCTCAACATTCCGCAGCTCAACGAGATGACTGAGAAAATGGGCATCTCGGATGAGGATATAGAGAATATGAGCAACCAGCTCATGAATATGTTCGACGGAGAGGACTTTGAGCCGGGCGGGGCGGAGACGCTCAACCCGTTTATCAGCGGTATCCTCGGTTCGGCGAATTCCCCCGTCCCGGTGGAGGGGGAGCAGGAGTCCGGTTCCTCCTCGGAGAAAACCTCCAAGCGCAGGAATAAAACCAAGGATAAGCCGGAGAAAAAGGAAAGCAAATACAAGTTTTTAAGCAACTACTGCACCAATCTCACCGAGCGCGCCCGCAATGGAAAGCTCGACAATGTGATTGGCCGCGATAAGGAGATTTACCGGGTCATTCAGATCCTCTCCCGCCGCTCTAAAAACAACCCCTGCCTCATCGGTGAGCCGGGCGTCGGAAAAACCGCGATTGCAGAGGGGATTGCCCAGAAGATCGTCGCATCCGACGTTCCGTTCCGCCTCGCGGACAAGGAGCTCTACCTGCTCGACCTGACCGCGCTCGTCGCGGGCACCCAATTCCGGGGACAGTTTGAGAGCCGTGTCAAGGGGCTGATCAATGAGGTCAAAGAGGCGGGCAACGTCATCCTCTTCATCGACGAAGTGCACACCCTGGTGGGCACCGGCGACTCGGAGGGATCGATGAGCGCGGCCAACATCCTCAAACCTGCTCTCTCCCGCGGGGAAATCCAGGTGATTGGCGCGACCACCTTTACCGAATACCGCAAACACATTGAAAACGATTCCGCACTCGAGCGGCGCTTCCAGCCGGTCACGGTCAACGAACCGACAATTGATGAGACCATTGATATTCTGCGCGGTATCAAGCGCTATTACGAGTTTCACCACAAGGTCAAAGTGTCGGACGAGATCATCCACAGCGCGGCGCACCTCTCGGAGCGCTACATCACCGACCGCTATCTGCCCGACAAGGCGATTGACCTGCTGGATGAGGCGTGCGCCTGCCGCTCGCTGCGCAGCCCTGAGCTGACCGAGTACGAAAAGCTCAACAAAAACCTCAAGGTGCTCTACGACGAGGAGGAAAAGCTCGGCGCAGAGACGGAAAATCCCGACTACGAACGGATTGCAAACGTTAAAATAGAGATCAGCAAGGCCAAGGAGCGGCTCAAAGTGCTTGAGCCGATTGTCAACGACGTACACGTCACTCTCGGCGACATTGCCAAGGTGATCGAGCTGTGGACTGGTGTCCCGGCCCACCGCATCCAACAGAGCGACATCAAAAAGCTCGGCGAGCTCGAGGAGACCCTCAGCCGGAGAATCATCGGCCAGGACAAGGCGGTCGAGGTGGTCTCCGCAGCGATCCGCCGCAGCAAGGTGCAGCTGAGTAAGCGCCGCCGTCCTGCTTCGTTTATCTTTGTCGGCCCGACTGGCGTGGGCAAGACTGAGCTGGTCAAGGTGCTTTCCGAGGCGCTGTTTGACAGCGTCGAGCCGCTCATTCGGCTCGATATGTCAGAATATATGGAAAAACACGCGGTATCCCGTTTGGTCGGATCTCCTCCCGGCTACGTCGGTTACGACGACGCGGGCCAGCTCACCGAAAAGGTGCGGAGAAAGCCCTATTCGGTCATCCTCTTTGACGAGATTGAAAAGGCGCACCCCGACGTCATGAACATCCTGCTCCAGATTCTCGACGAGGGTCGGATCACCGATTCGCACGGGCGCACCGTCAACTTTGAAAACACCGTTATCGTCATGACCTCCAACGCCGGCTCGAGCGACCGCAACGGCATCGCGGGCTTTAACAAGGCGCAGGGGGAAATTGCGGGAGAGAAAGCGCTCAAAGCGCTCGGCGAATTCCTGCGGCCTGAGTTTATGAGCCGCGTGGATGAAATTGTCGTGTTTAACCCGCTCGACGCCGCTTCGCTTGAGAAGATTGCCGCGCTCATGCTCGATGAGCTCAAAGAGGTGATGGAGGAGAAGTTCATCCAGTTTACCTACGACGACAAGGCGGTCAAATACCTCACTCAGGAAGCAAAGGACGGCCGGTTTGGTGCGCGCGACCTGCGCAAGACAATCCGCAAAAAAGTCGAGGACGGTATCGCAAGCATCCTCGTCGGCCGAGCGGATCAGCCAACTGAATCCATTGCGCTCTCCGAAGCAGATGGTGAACTCACCTTTGCTGTAGAATAGTATACTAGTCAGGCCCCCCGGCTTCGCTGGGGGCTTGAGTAAGCCCTGGAAGGACATAATACGGACAACGCCCCTCAAGGATGACTGGGTCGGCCAACTGCATTGCTGACTCATGGCGGCTCCTTAAGGGGCTTTTCTTATGCCTTGGTATTTCTTGCGACCCGTAAACGGGTCAACAAACTCTTTGAGGCTCATTTGATCTGCAATCTGATCTTCCTCAAGCTGCCTCTTGATATATTCCTGTATTTACTTTTTATTCCTCCCTACTGTATCCATATAATACCCTCTTGCCCAGAAATGTCGATCGCCATACTTATCCTTTAGATTTGCATGTCTGTCGAATATCACC
>EQ973344.1:545406-557348 GCA_000158655.1 [Clostridium] methylpentosum DSM 5476 | reverse complement strand
ACCTATTTACAGATCATGCTACGATCTGCATGATATTCCTTCTCCAAGGTTCTTACTGAGATATGCTCATTTAGATGTTTGTAGACAATTTCTGCTTTCTGTTCCGGTGTCCATACCCGTTTCTTCTCTCCTTTCTTCACTATTTCCACCTCCAACTATATTTTTTATGAAAAAAGGTAGACATCATGGTGGTTTTCCATGTGTCTACCTTTATCTTACAACTTCATTAAACGGGTGGTTTTGATTTGTGAAAAAGGCTATACGATTTTCGTTGTCCAGTCTTCGACGTTCCACACTTCATTCACGACGTCCTCATAAAACTCCGGTTCGTGGCTGACAAGCAACACGGTTCCCCGGAATTCCTGCACCGCCTTTTTGAGCTCCTCCTTGGCGTCGACGTCGAGATGATTGGTCGGCTCGTCGAGTACGAGGAGATTTACCTCCTTCAGCATCAGCCTGCACAGCCGCACCTTGGCGTTTTCACCGCCTGACAGAACCCGCATTTGGCTGGTGATGTGCTCGTTGGTCAGGCCGCATTTGGCGAGCGCAGCACGCACCTCCCCGTTGGTCATGCTGGGAAATTCCTTCCAGATTTCATCGAGTGCGGTGTTGTCTGAAGCATTTTCCTCCTGCTCAAAATAGCCGGGCTCCACAAACTGGTCGAGTTCCACGCTGCCCGAAATGGCGGGTTGAATACCGAGCAGAGTTTTGAGCAGCGTCGATTTGCCAAGGCCGTTGACCCCTTTGACCGCAACTTTTTGATTGCGCTCAAGCACAAAACTCAGCGGCCGGGTGAGCGGCTCGTCGTAGCCGATCACAAGATTTTCTGCTGTGATGACGCAGCGTCCGGGCGTGCGCGCAGAGCGGAAGGCAAACGACGGCTTTACTTTCTGCTTGCCGAGTTCAATGACCTCCATCTTGTCGAGCTTTTTCTGCCTGCTTTTTGCCATGTTGGTGGTTGCCACCCGCGCCTTGTTGCGGGCGACGAAATCCTCAAGTTTAGCAATTTCCTTCTGCTGTTTTTCATAGGCCTGCTCGAGCTGTCGGCGCTTGAGGGCGTACATCGCCTCAAAGTCGTTGTAGTTCCCTGTATACCGAGTGAGCACTGCGTTTTCGACATGGTAAATCACATTGACCACCTCATTTAAAAAGGGGATGTCGTGTGAGACGAGGAGAAAGGCATTTTCGTAGTTTTTGAGAAAGTTTGTCAGCCAGGCGATGTGATTTTCATCGAGGAAGTTGGTCGGCTCGTCGAGGATGAGGATCATGGGGTTTTGCAGCAGTACTTTCGCGAGCAGTACCTTGGCCCGCTGCCCGCCGCTGAGCTCGCTGACGTCCCGGTCAAGTCCGATTTCACCCAGCCCGAGTCCATTGGCATATTCCTCAACCTTGGAGTCGATCACGTAAAAACCGCCGTGTTCGAGCATGTCCTGAATTTCGCCCACCTGCTCCATCAGATAGTTCAGCTTTTCCTCCGAGCAGTCGCCCATTTGTTCATACATCTTGAGCATTTCCTGTTCCAGGTCATAGAGGTGCTGGAACGCCTCTCGCAGCACCTCCCGGATTGTTTTTCCCTTGGTCAGAGTGCTGTATTGGTCAAGATATCCGGTGGTAATCCGGTTGCACCAGCTGATCTTTCCCTCATCCGGGGAGAGTTTTCCGGTGATGATATTTAAAAAGGTGGATTTTCCCTCGCCATTTGCGCCGACCAGGCCGACATGCTCCCCTTTGAGCAGACGGAAGGAAGCGTCCTCCAAAATCCTGCGTGCTCCAAAGCCGTGCGTGACGTGCTCCACCGATAAAATACTCATGCTGATTCTCCGTTTCTGTTCGAGTTTGCCGCGTCATTTTGCGGCGGACAACAGCTAGTATAGCATAAATGAGGGAGGGATGCAATACGCCCCTGTGCAGAATAAACTACACAGGGGCGTATTCTTTATGATGCATGTGGGGTCTGGCTTATTTCACGCGGGAGAGATGCTGGCAATAGACATAGACGTTTTGAATTTTCTTTGCCTCCACTCCATCGTCCGCCTGGATGACCGGCTCGGTCAGGGATGGGGTAATATAGCGTTTGAACACGATTGCATCCTGTCCGACACGCATATTGCGGATGCTTTTAAAGGTGAAGTCCTTTGCCTGGATACCGAGGTAATCAAAAATTGTCTGAACATCGTTGCTTGAAAAGCAGAGAAGGATTTCATCTTTGTCATACATCTCAATAATTGCTTTAGTTTCCTCAAAGCTCATGTTGGAGCATTTGAATTCGCCCTCGTTGAGCACCGACATCATATTGCTGTTGTTGAGCAGGAGCAATGGTTTATCCTTTAAATCTGCCATCAATATTACCTTCTTTCATCATAAAGTGGAATCGTTATCTGAATGATATTTCAAATTATATCACAAAAAAACTGCTTTGTAAATTATTTTATAGTAAAATTCTATAATAATTCAAATTTTTTGCCTGAGAGGCTTATACCAATTGATTTTTGGAATGCTGGATACGCGACAATACAGCTTTTTATGGGGTTACTGGCGATAATTGCGTAGAGAAATGGCTGACAATAAAAAGCAGGTTGTCGATGATCACTTTCGGGATGTACAGCGTTTCTTATAGTGATTTTTATTTGTTCCGAGAGAAAGCTGTGCAAAGGCGAAAAAATAAGGCGCAGAGAGTCTCTGCGCCTTATTTTGCTTGTTCTGTTATTGCCGAACCTCTTCAATTGACTTGACAACTGAATGGGTGATCGGAGTCCATTCCACCTTTTTAAAGAGTGCGACAATCGCAATCGGGATATAGGTGAAGATAAAGATTGGGAAAGTGAAGGTGTAAAAAATCTTTTTCCCTGCCGAGCAGTGAATTTGGTTCCATTCGGTGATGGTGGTCAGCAGGCCGAAGAAATAGAGGATACAATAAAAATTGAGGAAGGAGCTGGCGATTGCCATGAGGGTTGTGGGGATAATTGCAGTGTTATTACCCAGGCTGAACATGCCGATCATCAGGAACACGAGGTTGGTAAACACGCTCGCAATGGTGACAAACATTGCCGGGGAAATTGTCATGAGCATGTCATAGCAGGAAAAGCTGCGGCGTTTGACAACTGATTTGGCAAGCTTTGCGCCGTATTTTCCAAAAACCTGATAAAAGCCTTTGGACCAGCGCAGACGCTGATTCCACGACTGCTCAAAGCTCGAGGGCTGCTCATCATAGATCTTGGCTGCACCGCAGTAGCCGATAATTTCACCCTTGATGACGCTGTCGATCGAGAATTCAATGTCCTCGGTGAGCAGATGGTGCTTCCAGCCGCCGTTTTCTTTGATGATGTCACTGTGAATCAGGAATCCGGTCCCTGAGATAGCGCAACTGGTGCCCAACTGCATTCTTGCGTTGTTGAGGTATTTTGCCTCGCGCAGGAACCAGAGGGAGTAGCCGGCGGAAATCCAGTTGGTCGCATAGTTTTTGGAGTTGCGGTAGCTTGTTACGACGCGGTAGCCGCTGTCGAACACCTTGTTCATCTCTGCAATGTAGTTTTCATCGAGCAGGTTGTCTGCGTCGAAAACAAAATATCCGTCGTATGCATCTTTTTTGGGGGAGCTGTGAATGATATTGAAGATGTAGTCGAGCGCATAACCTTTGCCGACATACTGCTGATTAAAGCGCTCATAGACGATTGCGCCCGCATTGCGAGAAACCTCGGCGGTGTTGTCGGTACAGTTGTCCGCAACCACATAGACGTCGACGAGTTCTGCCGGGTAGTTCTGCTGTTTGATACTTTTAATCAGTTCGCCGATCACGGCGCTTTCGTTTCTTGCTGAGATAATGACCGCATACCTATGTAATTTTTTCGCGGTTTTAGTTTTTGGCTTGGACACGAGTGCAACGAATGCGTACACAAACTGGTACGAATAGCACAGGGTAAAGAAGATCAGTATGACAAAATTAAAGTTGTTTATAAATGATAACAAGAATTTCTCCTCCTATACAGTAAGATGTTTGGTTGGAACAAGCAGAAAACTCCATAACAATTCACTGATTTCTTTTTAGGCTAGTCTTTTATATACGTTTTCTATTATACCATCACTTACCAGTGGAAACAATTCAATGTGGATGTTGTTTCAAATTATTCACAAAAAATGACTCGATTCACAAAAACGAAGAGTAATGAGATTGGAAATACAAAAAAGTGAACAAAGATTTTGTTGCTAAAAAGTGAACTATGAACAAAAAATGAAAACAAAAAAGGGAAAAAACCTGATTTTGGTTTTCGTTGAAGAATATTGCTCTGTATGCTATAATAATGGAAAACAAATTGAAAGGTTTGATTTCCTTGCATGACAGATTCCTTTGCCCAACTTGCGGCGCACCCCTGACAAGGGGGCCGCGCGATTACCGCTGTGCACAAAACCACCTATTTGACCTCTCACGCAGCGGCTATGTTAATCTGTTGACTGCTGGGAGCAAACACTCCAAGGTCCCTGGGGACAACAAACTGATGGTGAACGCGCGCAGAAGTTTCCTCGACAAGGGCTACTACAGCAAGCTGTGCGAGCTGGTCAGCCTGCGCGCCGCCGTACTTGCGGGCGACGGCCCTGTCCTTGACGCCGGCTGCGGGGAGGGGTATTACACCACCGCTGTTTTCGAGGCGCTTGCCCGCAGCGGACGGCAGGTTGACGTCATGGGAATCGACATCTCCAAAATCGCACTCGACAAGGCGGCAAAGCGGTGCAAAGAGATCGCCTGGGCAGTGGGCAGCGTGTTTCATCTGCCGGTCGGAACGGAGAGCTGCGGACTGCTGCTCAACCTGTTCGCCCCCTACTGCGGGGAGGAATACCACAGAGTTCTCGCTCCAGATGGAAAGATGCTTTTGGTGATCCCAGGAAAAGACCATCTTTGGGAACTCAAGAAAGCGGTTTATGAGCATCCCTATCGCAACGAAGTGAAGGATTTTGCTTTAGAGGGCTTTGAACTGCTCCGCGCAGAACACTGTGCGGACACCCTTTTTCTGGACAATGCAGAGGATATCGACCATTTGTTTAAAATGACGCCCTACTATTACAAAACCTCGGAACAGGACTATAGACGGCTTGCTGCGCTGAGTGAGCTCACCACCCGGATTGAGTTCAACGTTCTGGAATATCAAAAGAAAGGAAAGGGGATGCTATGAAAAAAGGAAACTGGTTTGCCCTGCTGCCGATTGTTGTTTTTTTACTGCTGTTTGTCGGATCGGGCATTCTCACAGGGGATTTTTACACCATCCCCGCGGTGGTAGGCTTTTTAATCGCCCTTGCGGTCGCACTCTGCCAAAACCGCACCCGCAGCTTTCAGGAAAAACTGACGACTGCCTGCAAAGGCGCGGGGGATGAGACGATCCTCACCATGGTGCTCATCTTTATCCTCGCCGGTGCTTTTTCCGGGGTGGTCAAGGCAGCGGGTGGGGTGGAGAGCACAGTCAACTTCGGCCTTTCTGTCATCCCGCCCAACCTCGCAGTGGTCGGCATCTTTATCGTCGCCTGCTTTATCTCGCTGTCCATGGGCACCTCGATGGGGACGATCGCCTCCCTTGCCCCAATCGCAGCGGGGGTGGCCGATAAGACAGGGCTCCCCGTCGCGCTCTGCATCGGCGCAGTGGTGTGCGGCGCGATGTTCGGCGACAACCTCTCGATGATTTCAGATACCACAATTGCCGCTGTGAAAACCCAGGGCTGTAAAATGAACGATAAGTTTAAGCAGAACTTTTTGATCGTCCTGCCCGCCGCAGTGATCACCGCCCTCATCCTCGCTTGGAGGACGAGCAACGTGAGCTATCAGATCACAGGGGATCTGCACTACAATTTTTTGCAAATTGTCCCTTACCTCGTCGTGCTCATTGGGGCGCTCATCGGCTTTAACGTCTTTGCAGTGCTCACGGCGGGTATCGTCACCTCTTCGATCGTCGGCATTTCGCTCGGCAGCTTCACCTTTGGGGAACTCTTTGGTAAAATCGGAGAAGGGATTGAATCGATGTATGAGATTGCGGTCATATCGCTTCTCGTCTCAGGAGTCGTCGCACTCGTCAAGCACAACGGCGGCATCCAGTATATGATCGATTTGATCAAGCGGCACGTCAAAACCAGAAAAGGTGCGGAACTCGGTATGGCGGGCATTTCGGCAGTGGTTGATGTCTGTACCGCTAACAACACCGTCGCCATCGTCATGGCAGGCGGGATTGTCAAGGAGATCGGGGACGAGTTTGACGTCCCGCCCAAGCGGGCCGCCTCAATTCTCGACATTTTTACCTCAATGGTACAGGGGCTGATCCCCTATGGCGCCCAGCTGCTCACAGCGGCGAGCTTGGTGAAGATTACCCCGTTCGACATCATTCCAAACCTCTACTATCCAATCCTGATGGGAGTCAGCGCGCTGCTGTGGATTTTGCTTGCAAAACGAAAGGAGGATGCGCCGTGTCAGCCGTCAAAACAAATGTGATGCGGATTCTCGACCGCGCAAAGGTGGACTATCAGCCGCATTTTTACGAACACAAGGAGGGGGAGGCGGTCGATGGCGTTAGCGTTGCTGCCCAGCTCGGCGAACCAGTTGAGCGGGTGTTTAAAACGCTGGTCACCAAAGGGGCACACAGTTATTTTGTCTTTGTCGTCCCAGTGGCAAAGGAGCTTGACCTCAAGGCGGCGGCCCGCTCTGTGGGGGAGAAGTCAGTGGAGATGATTCCGGTCAAGGAGATCAACAAGGTGACCGGCTATATCCGCGGGGGCTGCTCTCCGATTGGGATGAAAAAGCAGTATGCAACCGTCATCGACACCTCCGCCCAATTGCATGGAAAGATCATTGTGAGCGGAGGAAAAATCGGCACCCAGGTCGAACTTGCCCCGCAGACGCTCGCGCAGCTTACGGGCGCCTCGTTTGCAGAAATTACCACTACATAGCCTGAAAAACGAGCGAGATGTTTCTGGCAATGTTATCCTACAATTTCAGCTTTGCCGGGGCTCCAAACGCTTTGGTGCGAGGCTGTTCCAAGGACAGCGAGGATATCAAGTTTTGTGTATGTCCTTTCCAGAGAGATGTTTGGAACCTATTAGAATGGTACAAAGGGGAGCTGAGCCAGCTCCGACTGATTGCTATGTATGCAACGTCGGGCGATGAAGTGATTGCCGCGGGGGATTGGCAGCTGGTTGTTGAGCCGGGATCTTTTTCATCCGGTACAGTCCAAGAATAAATTTTTGCAAAGTGACTTGCCATCAGGAAAATTTTGTGGTAAAATAAAAACAATTCCTAAGTTTGCAGGATGAAACCTAAGGACAAAGGAAATTTAAATCAAGTCGTTCTGAGCAGCATGAGGGTCCGTCCCGAAGGAAAAGGCGATGTCAATTATTTGTTGAATCAGCCCCATGCGTTCATCCGCATGGGGTCGTTTATTTTGAAAGGGGTTATCTTTTATGGAAACAAGAATTGCTCTGATTGGAATCATTGTCGAGGACATCGACGCAAGCGCGAAGATCAACCCGATCCTGCACGAGTACGGGGAGTACATTGTTGGACGGATGGGCATCCCCTACCGCGACAAAGGGGTGTCAATCATCAGTGTGGTGGTCGACGCATCCAACGACGTCATCAGTTCGCTCTCCGGCAAGCTCGGCATGATCGATGGGGTGAGCACCAAGACGGTTTACTCCAAGTGCGCAAATGAGTAAATTCGCGGGCAGGGAACACAGGAAAGAAGGCGAGCCAATGGCGACAGGAGGATTTCTGGAAAAGCAAACCGTGGAAAAACTCGCGGAGCTGCTCCGCTTGGAGGATTTTAGTGAGGTTTATGCTGAGGCGGACCGGGTGCGCCGAGAAAACGTCGGCGATCGGGTACAGATCCGTGCAATCCTTGAGTTTTCCAACCACTGCCGCCGTCAGTGCCGCTACTGCGGGCTCAACCGCAACAACACCGGTTTGGAGCGCTACCGCATCCAGCCCGCACAGATGGTTGAGACCGCACGGCAAGCGTGGGAAGCGGGCTATCGCACCATTGTGCTCCAATCAGGAGAGGACGGGTACTATACCGCGCAGATGCTCGGTGAGGTTGTCAAAGAGATTAAGAAAACCGGAATGGCGGTCACCCTCTCCTGCGGCGAGCTCCCGGTTGAGGATTACGCCTACCTGCGCGCGTGCGGGGCAGACCGCTATCTGCTCAAGCACGAGACGGCGGATACGCAGCTTTACAGCAGTCTCCATCCCTGCGGCACGCTCGAGAACCGGGTCAGCTGTCTGCGGGAGATCAAACGCCTCGGTTATGAGACGGGGAGCGGGTTCATGATCGGCCTTCCCGGACAGACTGAGGAAACGATTGCCCGCGACCTGCTGCTGTTGCAGGAGTTGAACTGTGACATGGCGGGAATCGGGCCGTTTGTGCCCCACCCGGACACCCCGCTTCGGGATCATCCCCACGGCAGCACTGAGTTGACCAAGCGGGCGGTTGCGCTCGCGCGCCTTCTCCTCCCAAAAGCAAACCTCCCTGCGACTACCTCGCTCGGCGTGCTCGACCAAGGGGAGAAAAACGACATCTTTTCCTGCGGTGCAAATGTAATCATGCGCAAGGTCACGCCGAGCAGCTACAAAAAACTGTATGAAATCTATCCCGCCGCCCTCGGCGAAACCGACATCTGTTCAGAGCGCAAGGAACTCGAAGCGCAGATTCGAGCATTGGGCAAGATTCCGTATTAGACAAATTTTATACTATTAAAAGAAGGTTTCTGTATGTACAATCCAAAATCATCCATTGCGACTGAATTCATCAACCACGATGAAATTCTTGAAACACTGGAATACGCAAAGAAAAATAAGGACAATCTCGAGCTGATCAACAGCCTGCTCGAACGGGCGACCGACTACAAGGGGCTCAGTCATCGGGAAGCTGCTGTCCTGCTCGAGTGTGAGGACAAGGAGACCATCGAAAAGATGTATGCCCTTGCCGAACACATCAAAAAGCGGTTTTACGGCAACCGCATCGTCATGTTTGCCCCTCTTTACCTCTCCAACTACTGTGTCAACGGATGCCGCTACTGCCCCTACCACGGCAGCAACAAGCACATCGCGCGCAAGCAGCTGACGCAGGAGGAAATTGTCAAAGAGGTGATTGCGCTTCAGGACATGGGTCACAAGCGGCTCGCCCTTGAGACCGGAGAGGATCCCCAGCGCTGCCCGATCGACTATGTGCTTGAGAGCATCAAGACAATCTACTCAATCAAACACAAAAACGGGGCGATCCGCCGCGTCAACGTCAACATCGCAGCGACCACGGTGGAAAATTACCGCAAGCTCAAGGAAGCGGGGATTGGCACCTACATACTGTTCCAGGAAACCTATCACAAGGACAATTATGAGTATCTCCATCCGACTGGGCCAAAGCACAACTACGCCTACCACACCGAGGCGATGGACCGGGCAATGGAGGGCGGAATCGACGACGTGGGCTGCGGCGTGCTCTTTGGCCTCAACCTCTACCGCTACGATTTTGTCGGGCTGCTCATGCACGCCGAGCACCTCGAGGCAAAATTCGGCGTCGGCCCCCACACCATCAGTGTGCCCCGTATCCGCCCGGCAGACGATGTGGACATGAACGACTATTCGAATGCGATTTCGGATGATATTTTTAAAAAGATCGTCGCGATTCTGCGCATTGCGGTGCCCTACACCGGCCTGATCATCTCAACCCGCGAGTCAGAGGAGACCCGCGCTGAAGTGCTTAAATACGGGGTTTCCCAGATCAGCGGCGGCTCCCGCACCAGCGTCGGCGGCTATGTGGAGCCGGAGAAGGAAAACTCTGCTCAGTTCGAGGTCGCGGACACCCGTACCCTTGACGAAGTCGTAAACTGGCTGATGACAATGGGTTATATTCCGAGCTTCTGCACCGCTTGCTACCGCGAGGGAAGAACAGGCGACCGCTTTATGCGCCTGGTCAAGAGCGGCCAGATAGCAAACGTCTGCCAGCCCAACGCTTTGATGACTCTCAAGGAGTACCTTGAAGATTATGCGTCGGAGGACACCCGCAAAAAAGGGGAGGCGCTGATTCAAAACGAAATCCCCAACATTCCTAATCCCAAAGTCAAAGAGCTGGTGTTGCAGCACCTCGACGAACTGCACAGTGGCATGCGGGATTTCCGATTCTAAAATGAGGTGAGAATGATGAGCCTGACAAATACTCCTTCTGCCAATCGGCTTCACATCGCCATTTTTGGCAAGCGCAACAGCGGAAAGTCTTCCCTGATCAATGCGATCACCGGGCAGGAGATCGCCTTGGTCTCCGACGTCGCGGGAACAACGACCGACCCAGTCTACAAGGCGATGGAGATTCACGGGATCGGTCCCTGTATGCTCATCGATACCGCCGGGTTTGACGACACCGGCAAGCTCGGAGAACAGCGGGTGGAAAAGACCCGCCAGGCAATGGACAAAACCGATGTGGCAATCGTGCTGTTCGGCGACTGCTATACCGATTATGAGCAGCGGTGGATTGAGGAACTCAACAAGCGAAAAATCCCTGTCGTTGCGGTGATCAACAAAGGGGACATCCTGGAGAATATCCCTGAGATTTCCCAGCATGTCTGGGAAAAATTCGGCCTCAAGCCGATTGTGACAAGCGCTCTCTCCCGCTCGGGCATCCGGGAGCTGATCGATCAGCTCATCCGCGCCCTGCCGGAGGATTTTGAGCAAAAGAGCATTACCGCGCATCTTGTCCACAAAGACGACGTGGTGTTGCTCGTCATGCCGCAGGACATTCAGGCGCCCAAGGGGAGGCTCATCCTTCCCCAAGTGCAGACCATTCGCGACCTGCTCGACAACAAATGCGTTGTAGTCAGCACAACCACCGATGAGCTCGACACTGCCCTCGCCGCACTCGCGAAGCCACCCTCCCTCATCATCACCGATTCTCAGGCGTTTTCTACTGTGTACAGTAAAAAACCACCGGAGAGTAAGCTCACTTCTTTTTCGGTGCTCTTCGCCGCCTACAAGGGCGATTTGGCTGAGTTTGTTCAGGGAGCTGCTGCGATTGGCAGCCTCACCGAACACTCTCGGGTGCTCATCGCCGAGGCGTGCACCCATGCGCCTCTTCAAGAGGACATCGGGCGGGTGAAAATCCCCCGGGCGCTGCGCAAGCGGTTTGGGGAAGGGTTGCAGGTGGATTTGGTGAGCGGGCCGGATTTTCCCCACGATCTCACCCCCTACGACCTGGTGATCCACTGTGGAGCGTGCATGTTCAACCGCAAACACGTGCTCACTCGGGTTGAGCTCGCGCGGGAGCAAAAGGTGCCGATCACCAACTACGGCGTCGCGCTTGCCTACCTGACCGGAATCCTCGACAAGATCACTCTGTAGTAATGGGGGATTGGATGAACCCGAAGCAACAGGAGGAGTCTCTTTTTCGCTTTGTGAATAAGCGGATGAGAGAACGACTGTCCTTTGAGCTTTCCCGGCCGGACAAGCGGCTGCGTGGGATCGCCCGTTTTTCGAATAGCATAGAGAATCTCATTGTAGCGGATGCCGTACTCGCCTGTGGGAAGCAGTTGACGGCGGAGACTATCATAGAATTGGTGAAAGACCGGGATGAGAACTGTCTCATTCTGTCGGATGACTCTCCTCCAGATGGGGAGTAACTGCCGTTTTGTCAGGCAGTTGAAACCTGCTGGTATCTTCTTGGAACGCGCATTCTCCTCTGCGGGCGGTATGCGGTCGTGATGCAGGAACAGGAATCTGGTGCAAGCAATAAAATTGTCCTATACGCTCCGTAGGGACGACTCTTTCCGTTCTTGCTGAGCGGTAGACGGTGAGGCGATGGGCTGACATGACCAGGGGAAGACTTCGAGCCAATAAATTATCCGTATTGCATTTAGAATCATTTTTTTGTTTTTCTGTTGGAAATGGACAACACCCCGCCTTAAATGATTTAGGCCCAATCCTGTAA
>EQ973344.1:502891-545080 GCA_000158655.1 [Clostridium] methylpentosum DSM 5476 | reverse complement strand
ACTTGCATAAAGCTGGCCCTCTTTCTTGTAGCTCCGCTTTTTTCTTCCCCCGGTAGAACCGGGGGTTTATTTCCTCGTCTAAAGACACCAAGCAAACCGGAAGGATGTCAAAACATCCTTCCGGTTTTTTCCTGCCATTTACAGTGATAATTGGAACCCGATCTGGCAAACTAGAACTGAATTCAAATGATCGGAGAATGAGTATGAAAACAGATAAAAGAAAGGTTGTTTTAATCGGCACTGGGATGGTGGGGATGAGTTACGCCTATGCGCTGCTCAACCAAAACGCCTGTGATGAACTTGTACTGATTGACCTCGACCGGGAACGGGCGCAGGGGGAGGCGATGGACCTCAACCACGGACTGGCTTTTTCCGGATCCAATATGAAAATCTACGCAGGTGATTATACTGACTGCGGAGATGCGGATATCGTGGTGATCAGTGCGGGAGTTGCCCAAAAACCGGGGGAATCCCGTCTTAACCTGTTGCAGCGCAACACCGCGGTGTTTCAGTCCATCATTGAACCGGTTGCCGAGTCGGGGTTTAACGGGATCTTTTTGGTCGCTACCAATCCAGTGGACATCATGACCTGGATCACCTGCAAACTGTCCGGTTTTAATCCGTGCCGAGTGCTCGGCAGCGGCACTGCGCTTGACACTGCCCGGTTGCGGTATCTGGTCGGAGAGTATTTCACCGTTGACCCGCGCAATGTGCACGCCTATGTCATCGGAGAACATGGGGACAGTGAATTTGTTCCGTGGTCGCAGGCGATGTTTGCCACCAAACCGATTCTTTCGATCTGTGAGGAATCAGGCGGGCGGTTCTGTTATCAGGAGATGGAGCGGATTGAACAAGAGGTGCGCGGCGCAGCCCAGAAGATCATTCAGGCAAAGAGCGCGACCTATTACGGTATCGGTATGGCAATGGTGCGAATTACCAAAGCGATCTTCGGGGATGAGAACAGTGTGCTCACCGTCTCAGCTATGCTGAGTGGGGAGTACGGAACGAACGGCGTTTTTGTCGGGGTGCCCTGCATTGTCAACCGCAGCGGAGTGCGAAAGGTCGTGTCTTTACCTTTGAATGAGCAGGAATCAAGTCAGTTCCGCAAGTCCTGTGATACCCTGCAGAGCTTTTACAACGACTTAAAATTTTGACAAATCCGCTGTTTTGTACGCACTTGAACGAAAGGGACGACATGTCACAAGTCTATGCGGCCGATCAATCAACGATGAATCTACACGTCTTCTTCTGTCGCTTCCAGCTTGAAGATGACGGGCCGAAGTCCGTCGTTACAGCTACAGATTGCGATGCCGGGCTTGTTGATCCAAATCCCATTGTAAAAAACATCATCTCCAGCTCCATGGGCAAGTGCAAACACATATTGGGAAACTGCGGTCCACGCTTCGTCGCAGGAAAATCCTTCAGGCTTGGTATGATCTGAATAAAAAACCTGTCCCTTTTTCATCATCGGACAGGCGGTCAAGCCTTTGACACCGTATTCATCGGCCAATTCTTTATCCAAAGTAGTTTTGAGGACTGTAATTTTTACTTTTTTCATCCTATTACCTCTTCCGTTTTTGATAGATTTTTTCAATAGAGAGGACAAGAGCTCTGGTTCGAGTTTAATGTCCGTTTTGGTTGATTATACCAATGTTGCCGCAAAAGGCATTTTGCTTTATCTACCGGCAGTGAATTAATTAGAAAACGCAAGGCTGTATCCACATCTGTTACAAATTGCTGGAGTTTCTGTTTTCCTCATCATTTTATAATTAATTTCTATTGGTTTCACCTTCACAAAAGCAGACCGATATTGAGAAATAGAGCAGGAATGTTATGAGAATCTTTAACAGCGAATTGAATACATTGAATAACAAGAAAAACACCGCAATCTTAATAGACTGCGGTGTTCGTTTTGGTGAGGATAGCTGGACTCGAACCAGCGACCCCTTGCATGTCAAGCAAGTACTCTAACCAGCTGAGCTATACCCTCATCTGACGACGGTATTTATTTTACCATAAAACTTATTTTTCGTCAACCCCTTTTTTGGATTTTTTTATTTTATCCTGTTTTTATATGAAGATGCTGATTTATCTATTCAATAGTAACAGACAGCTTTTGTGAACTTTTTTTCTTTGCCAAATCTCCCTGAGATTCAATTGACATTGGGAAAAAAAGTGATATAATGAAGGTCAAAAGATAAGGAACAAAGAGACCAGTCGGCGCAAAGGAGTGTAGCGTATGCAGGCAAAGAAAACAATAGACAATATGGGTGAATTCGGTGGATTTTACAGCATCACCTCCAAAAGAAACGGGAAGGCCCTCGAAGTAGCGGGTGCATCCTCTGACAACGGGGGAGCCATTCAGGTATATACATATGCAGAAGGACAGAATCAGCAGTGGGAGGTCAAGGACGCTGGAGAAGGCTTTTACAAGCTGATCAACCGTCATTCGGGCAAAGCGCTCGATGTGATTTCTTCCGGCACCACTAACGGCGCATGGACCCATCAGTGGGAGGACATCCAGGGCGCACAGAGCCAGCTTTGGCAGCTCGTCAAGGAAGAGGACGGAAGTTTTAAAATAAAGTCAAGTCTTTCGGGAAAATGTCTTGATATCATCGGCATGTCAGATGAGGACGGTGCGCGGATTCAGATTTGGGAAGACGTGAGCGGCGACAACCAGAGATGGTTGTTTGTGCCCGTCGAACAGCCAGCGGAACAAGAGGCGGAGGAAAAACCGGCGAAAAAGACAGCGACAAGAAAACCGGCTGCCAAAAAAACAAACAGCGAAAAAACCGGCGGCAAAAAAGACCACGACCCGCAAGACTGCAGCAAAACCTGCCGCAGAACCGAAAACAACGGAAGCTGAGGCGGAAAAGAAAACGCCTGCAAAGCGCACTGCGGCCAAGGCTAAAAACACCACTGCAAAAGAGACAACTGAAAAGAAAGCTGTCACAAAGGAAACAGCAGTGAAAGCCACAAAAACTGCTGCGAAACCAGTTGCTCAGGACACTGTGGCAAAGCCCGCACAGGCAGAGGCTGCAAAAGAACCTGCTTCCCGTACAAAAAAATAATTTGCATGTTTGCATCTGGAGCAGTGAGCGCCGGACGCAAATGATGTTAAGAGCCGCCTTATGGTAACTACTCAACAGTATTGACCAAAAACTCAAATAGGGTAACTGGCATACAGGGTGCAGGAAAAGACGAGTAAGAAGCATATCGTTTCTTGCCCGTCTTTTTCTTTTTTATTGCGCAGTTGAACTCGTTTTTAAAGGGCTCACGATAAAACCATTTACCCACGCCCATATTGCGTCTGAAAAGCCGTGCAAATCAAAGGGAAATCGTAATATTCCATTTTAACTGCTTTAATTGTGCTGACTTCCAGTCGTTGACTATGTTTCTGCGGAGTCTCTGCTCATTCGGATTTTCGTATCGGTGCAGCTGAGGAAAAAGTACACGAGCAGAATAATGCGCCGTTACTCCGGTAGTCTGGTGAACCGCTCACTTGCAGCGATAAACCTCATTCCTTGTTCGGGTTACCTTGCCACAACTCATTCTCTTTTTCCGTAGGGGCTATTACAACAAACGCCCATGCAGCATAAACCGCATGGGCGTTTGGGTAATCTAAAACTATTTTAAGGTTTCACTTTTGCGTTTTAACCGTTCCTTTGCTTCCTCAATAGTTTCTCCTTCCTTTGTAAGATAGCGGTCAACGAAAGCATCCTCAATCTTCGTATAGCCGCTGACAACTGTATTTTCAATTTTTCCAAAAGTGCCGACCACTTTTTCTGCAATTTTTTCATTTGCTTTTACAAGTTTTGATTTTGCCATATTCATTTCCCTTTCTTTTTCCCTTTGATTATCATTGACAGTCCGAGTATTAAGACAAACAGACATACCGCTGTCCCAGTTAATACATTCATGGTGTGTGCTTTTCCATCGGTTAATTCGCCAAAGGAAGCAAACATAGACCGCTGCAAAGTCAAAATAGAAGCTGCTACGTCTGCATAACCGATACTGCGAATGACCGCTAACAATGGAGAGGGATTTTTCCGCTGTTTGACTGCGCGAATGATTGCCATTACAATTTTATAAAACGTATAGGTCGCAATGGTAATCATCACAATGGTTTCATGCTTTGTCGCAATATTTTCTGTTATACTGATATAGATTACGCCGGTTAAAACAAAACTTAATGCGGCAAGCAGGCCGCCAGAAAGCTTCATTACAAAATATTCCATATCATCGGACGCTGCCTTGTTATTTTTACGTTCGCATAGTATGGCAGAAAAGCGCATTGTACTTAAAATGATGTAGTATGAACACATGGTGATGAACCATATGGACCGATTGGCAACGCCCAGCCCGCCATTATAGAGCGCATACAGCAGATTAATAAAGAAGCTGCAAGCTGCACTTGCTATGATTCTATATCGCGGCTCCTCTAACAATCTGTTTCCGATTTCCGTACTTTGCATTTTGTCAAAGATTTTTTTACTGATACTCATACGTCAAATCTGATTATGACATTCAAGGCGCGGTCTGTGTCAGCTGCTGTTTGAATCGCTTTTTCTATCTCTTGAATAGAAAACTCATGTGTTATGACAGAAGCAATATTCCATTTTCCGCTTTTCATAATCGACAATACATCTGCCACATCTTCCGGTGTGTAACCGCCTGAGCCGATAATACTTTTTTGTGCATAGGTTAAATGCAATAAGTCCAACTGTCGCACAGCATGATTTACTGCAACAGATACAAAGCGACTTTCAATTTTTCCAGTCTGCATATACAGGTCAAGTATCGTTTCACTTCCCGCTGCGTCAACAAAAATATCAACGTCAGCCGTTTCACCTGTGAGGGCGGGGGCAACACCGAAATAAGCCGTTGTTTTCTCTATGAAACATTCGCTTTTGATATTGCAAACTGCAAAGCCCATTTGTGCGGCAATCGCAAGCCGGAAATCAGAGAGGTCACAAATCATAACTTTCTCTATTCCAAACCATTTCAAAGCGATTGCGACGGCGATACCGATTGTTCCGCATCCGAACACAACGGCTGTTTCCCCTTTTTGTGGTAGACTGCGTCGCGCTGCCCGACAGCCAACAGTAAACGGCTCAATCAAGCAGGCTGTTTTGTCGTCAATCTCATTCGGCACAGAGTAAAGAGAATGATTCAGCTTTGCGTTTGGAATTAAAATATACTCTGAAAAGCCGCCGATTGTTCCGGCTCTGTTGGTATCGTTCTTTGCGAAACGGGGATATGGATAGACGCGCTGTCCGACTTGCATTCCGTCTACCTGTTCGCCAACAGCTACAATGCGAGAAACGGTTTCGTGTCCAAACTCGCCGCCTGCTGTGATTCGGTGTCCTGTGCCTAAACCCTTTGTATAGACAGCAACATCTGTCCCGCAAATACTTGAATAAATGTTTTGAATCAGGACATCATGTGCTCCTACTTTTGGAACGGGTACTTGCCTTACTTCGACATTTTCCTGTCCCATATAAAGGGCAGACAGCATATTCCGGCTCATTCTTTAATTCCTTTCGTTAAAGGAATTAGGCAAAGCAGGACAACAATACCGACAAGACCGATTGCAACACCAATAACCATTTTTCCCCAGACCATGCTAAAGCACATTCCAACGCCCAGTGCTAAAGCTCCAACGCCACCGACGATAACCTTAAGGATAGTTTTTGCTGAAAAACGGATGGGCTCTTTATGTTCCATTCTTCTCCATACGATTAAGGTGACAAGGCCGAGGAACAAACCAATGCAGCCGAAAAGAATTCCCGGCTTAAAAGCGTCCCATTCCGGGATAAGTGCCATGCACATGCCGAGAGCAAATAATACGACGCTTACTGTTCCTAATACCATTGCTACAAAACTGCTTTTCTTCATCTGGAAGCACCTCCATAAAATTATAAAAACAACAGTTGGTGTTTCTTTATAAATCAAGTATAATAGTGCCAGAAGATAAAAACAATCATCAATTTTTGCACAAGTGTTGGAATAATGAAAGAGGGATCGCATGAATACAAAAAACAACCGACGACGGCGCGAGTCTGTGGAACGGATTGAAAAGGCGTTTATTGAATTGCTGCAATCCAAAGAATTGAATGAAATTACAGTTTCTAATATTTGTAAACTCTGTGATTTGAATCGCAGCACCTTTTATGCAAACTATATAGATATTTATGACCTTGCAGAGAAGGTAAGGACGCATTTAGAGGAAGAAGTAAATCGTCTCTATGAAGCGGAACAGCAACAGAAATTTAACAGCAATGATTATTTGAGGCTATTTCGTCACATAAAAGAAAATCAATTGTTTTACCGCACTTATTTCAAACTTGGATATGACAATCAATTCAAGCTGAAATACTATGACATTCATCAGGCAAAACGCCATTTTGATAATCAGCATATCGAGTATCACATAGAATTTTTTAGAAGCGGATTTAACGCAATGGTGAAAAAATGGCTGAAAGGCGGCTGTCAAGAAACGCCGGAAGAGATGGAGGAAATTATTCGCAGCGAATATCAAGGGCGTTCAGAATTATTGGAACAAGACAAAACGCTGTAGATTGAAAACCTACAGCGTTTTTCTTTTTATCTTTGGCATTTCAGAAAGCTTTCCGTATTAGAGTAAGAAAAACCTTTTGAAATATCTTTCTAAAAACTTTGGCAAAACCGCCCTGTGCGGTGTTGTTGGTCGTGAAAGGAATTGCAGCGGGGGTGGGAGACTTCCCAGTAAGCAAAATGCAACGCATTTTAAAGGAAGAGGACCACTGACCTTGTGAGAATACGCCCCATGTCCTCAATGACCTGGAAAACGGAGAAACGGCATAGCCGAAGCTGCGCCGTTTCGGTAAATATATTTTATTTTTTATCGTTTCAAGGAATCCATTCCTTTGCTTGCTACTGCCTGTTTTCGGTACTGTGCTGGGGTGATCCCCATTTCTTGTTTAAACGTGCGATAAAAATGGCTTTTGTTGGTGTATCCGACCATATAGACAATCTCATTAATCGGAATATCCAGCTTTTGCAGATACTCTTTTGCGGCAGTGAACCGGATGTTTTGCAGGATTTCTGAAAAGGTTTTGTCGGTGTATTTTTTGAGCAGGGAGGACAGGTAGTTGGGGTGGTAGGAAAAATGGTCCGCGACTTGCTTGATTGAAATGTCTTTGTAATGATCGCTGATATAGGCGATAATTTGAGACACATTGGACATGCCGAGTTCGATGCTGCTGTTTTGATCCTGCCGGTGCTTATATCCTCTTGTCAGCTCGATGAACAGACCCACCAACGAAATCTCAATCGACTTGTTGTAATAAATATCTTTGAAATGGTTTTCCATGATGAGCCTGTGCACGTAGGTCTCGGCATCATCGCTCGGAAAATCTTGGGTGTGGAAGGTCATGAAGTTTCTAGAAATACTCTTTTGATAGATTGAATTCAGAAAAAAACTCGAAATGATCTCGTTTTCCGCAATCAGTCCTAAAAACGCCTGATTAAAGAGCTCGGGCTTAATCAGGATATTGTACACAGTATCCTGTTTCCCCAACTTTCCAAGGGTGTGGACCGCCGATGCGTTCATAATGCAAAGATCCCCTTGCTGGAGCACAACCTCATGGGCGTCGACGACGTTGATGACACTACCCTGATAAACATAGATCAATTCAAAGAAATCGTGTTTGTGTGGTGCAAGCGCCATCGGTATGTTCAGGTGCATGTTTGCGGAAATCAGTTGATCTCTTTCAAAAAAACTTCCGTTAGATAATGTATAATACCCTTGCTGCTCAATTTGCTGCTTGATTGGTTTCGATAACGCTTTTGCACATGCCTCGATTTTCCACTGCTGTTCCCTTTGCTGTGTGCTCAATTGAGCAAAACGGTCTAATGTATTCATTTGTCCCCCATCCCTCATTCGCTGGCTGTATTGACACTTCTCCTATTCTATAGTATACACGAAATATAATCGCATGAACAGGTTTTTTTGTGAAGATATGAGCATAGGGCACCTTTTACCTTAGGATTTGACATTGTTGTAAACTGTTGATAATGATATAATACAACCGTTGAACACACGTGTTGTACCAAAACAACTTACGGATAAATTGTTTTGTGTGCAATATCACAAGAGAGAAGGAAAGGGGTCACTCATGAAAATCTTCAACAAGAAAAAAGCCCTTGCATTGCTGCTGTCAGCAACCATGGCGGTTACAATTGCAGGCAGTTCGATCAGTGCAATGGCGGTTCCCGCAAGCAGTACCGAGATTGAGTATCTCAGAGTCAATTATATGGAGAATCCGCTCGGAATTGACAAAGACGACGTCCGTTTCAGCTGGGCTATGGATTCAAATCTAATTGGCCAAAACCAAAAAGCATACCAAATTGTCGTCACCAAAGACAACGCAAACGGAGCTGTTGTGTGGGATAGCGGCAGGGTGGAGGATGACAAGTCTGTCGCGGTCCGCTATGACGGCCCGGCGCTGGAGCTCGAAACCAGGTATTACTGGACAGTTTCGGTGACCGATGCGACTGGAACTGTGACAAAATCTGCACCCTCTTATTTTGATACAGGCTGTGATTTCACACAGGCAGACTGGATTGTCGCGGGTCGGCAGGAGGCTGGTGCTCCGATGTTCCGCACCCAAAAAACACTTTCCAAATCGGTGGAAAGTGCAAAGCTATACATCTCCTCTCTGGGCATCTACAACGCCTACGTCAATGGACAGGAAGTTCTGGCAGGGGAAGTAGACGATACCTTTAATCCGGGATGGACCGATTACTTTCACTATGTCAACTACCAAACCTATGATATCACAGACTACATTGACGATTCTGAGCTCGCCATCGGCGTGATGGTCGGCAACGGCTGGTACGCGGGGAACATTGGAACGGTTGCGAACTACCAGAGTATTGGGGATCCAGATGTAAGCGAACTCGCATTGATTGCAAAAGCAGTGGTCACCTATACGGATGGAACCAAAGAGGTGATCAGCACCAATACAACCGACTGGAAATCCAGTGATGAATCCCCCGTACTCTCCAACGACTTTTTCGACGGAACGTCCTATGACGCGCGTATCGCGGCGCAGGTTGCTGGTTGGAATGACATCGGCTATGACGTCAGCGGCTGGGACGAAGTGGCGAAATTTGACTATACGGGTGAGCTCCGCCCGAGCAGCAAGGCGGCCGCTTCTGTTGATGAAACCACGACGCACCAGCCAATTGGCGGAGAAGACTGCTTTAAATACAGCCAGATTGAAAAACCGGTGTCTGAAGGCGGAACCTCTGAATATGCGACAGGGCACGTCGTCAAACAGCCGGTGGACACGACGGGCGATATGACGATCCAGCCCGGCGAAACCTTGATTTTGGACATGGGCCAGAACAAAGCGGGTGTGATGGATCTCACCGCCTCCGCGGCAGCGGGCACCACAATGAAAATCCGTCACGCAGAGATGCTCAATGATGGAAAACTCAATCCTGAAATTGAAAAGGGCGGCAGCGACGGCCCCAAAGGGAGCATTTACACCGTGGCGTTGACATCAGCTAAGGTGACGGACCAGTATACCTTTGCCGGCACGGGTGATGAAGTGTTTGAACCCGACTTTACCTTCCACGGTTTCCGTTATGTTGAGATTACGGCGGACGCCGAGGTGACCATCAAACGCGCAGAGAGCAAGACAATCACCTCAGTCACCGATCAAACCGGTTATTTGGAAACCTCCGATCCATCTGTCAACCAGCTGGTGCAGAATACCCTCTGGAGCCAGCGGTCAAATTACCTTTCGATTCCGACCGACTGCCCGCAGCGCGCGGAGCGCGTGGGTTGGACAGGCGACGCCCAGCTGTTTGCGCAAACCGGTCTGTATAACTTTGACGCCACAGCATTCTTTGAAAATTATATCGATGTCATGAACCAGAGCAACAGCAACAACGGCGGGTTCTATTCCGCCATTATGCCAACCGGTTTTGTGGGCTTCTTTGCAAGTATGGTCTCCTGTGGCTGGTCTGACGCGGGCGTCATCATCCCGTGGACGGTGTATCAGCAGACAGGTGATCTTACAACAATCGAAAAGTCCTATGATTACATGACCTCCTATATGCAGCGTGTTTACGAACAAGGATACAGCTCTCCCATGTTCGGGGATTGGCTCGGCTTGTATCCCGCCTCTACCCCCTATCTGAATGCAGTCTATGAAATTTACTGTACCCAGCTGATGGAAAAAATGGCTGGTTTGATCGGGGAAACAGAGGATGCCGCGACCTATGCGGCAAAATATCTCGAGCTCAAAGAAAAGTTTATGGAAAAATACGTGGATGAAAACGGCAATGTTTTGTCCGCTACTGCAGATGGCGGCGGAGTATCCAACCACGGTTATCCATATATCGACAATGCGCAGACCGCATTGCTCTGGGCGCTCAAATGCGGCTTGTACGATACACAAGCGCAAAAAGAGACCTATGTCGAAAACCTTGTCAAGAATATCAAAAATGAAAACGGTGCTGTTCGTCCGGAATACGGGGAAAATACCTTGTCAGTCGGATTCCTCGGCGTCAATGTGCTGCTCCCGATTCTCAGCGAAGTTGGTGAGGCGGAAACCGCATACGCATTGCTGATGCAGGATGAGCTTCCCTCCTGGCTGTACAGCGTGAAAAATGGCGCTACAACCATTTGGGAAAGATGGAACTCCTACTCTGTGGACAATAGCTTTGGCGACGCTGGGATGAACTCGTTCAACCATTATTCCTATGGGGCATGCCTCGAGTGGATGTACCAGTACATGGTCGGTATTAAGCAGAGCGCGACCACACCGGGATTTAAGGAATTCATTTTGCAGCCAACTGTGGATACCCAAAGCCAGATCACTTATGCGAATGGGCGTTATGACTCAAACTATGGGGAGATCGTATCCAACTGGACAGCGGACGGAAACGGAAATCTCACCTCTTACAGCGCAGTTGTCCCAGCCAACACCACCGCGACACTATACCTGCCGGTCAATGCGGATGCGGTCAGCGACTTCCAGGGAATTGACGGCATTACCTTCCTCGGCATGACCACCAACAACGGTCAGCAAGTCGCGGCGTTCTCCCTCTCCTCAGGCGGATTTGACTTCTCGATCCAAGATGGAAAGCTCTCTGTTGCAGCGGGCGAGGGCTACGTTACTCCCACTCAGGCGAACAAGACGATCCTTTCCCAGGTGATCGCCTATGCGCAAACACAGAAGGACTCGGATGAGTTTGAAAACGTTATCCCAATGGTACAGGAGAGCTTTACAGCGGCCCTTGAAAACGCAAAATCCGTTAACACAAACTTGATGGCAAGCCAGGAAGAAGTGGACGGGGCGTGGAAAGCTCTGATGAACGAAATCCACAAGCTCGGCTTTGTCAAGGGAAGCAAAACAAACCTGAACACCTTGATTGAAGTGGGCGAGAGCTACAATCTTGACAACTATGTCGAGCAAGGAAAGGCAGAGTTTACAGCAGCCCTTGCCACGGCAAAAACCGTTTATAACGACGGCAACGCCATGCAGGATGAGGTGGACAGCGCAGCCAGCGAACTGCTCAATGCGATGGTCAACCTCCGGCTCCGGGCGGACAAGAGCCTGCTCGAGAAGACGCTGGTCGAAACCGAGGTGGCTGATCTGAGTAGCTACACCGAACAAAGCGTGGACGCCTACAACGCCGCTCGCGCCGAGGCAGAAGCGGTGTTTGCAGACAACAACCTGACCGAGTCGGATCAGGATGTCGTGAACAGAGCGGCGGACAATCTCAAAGCGGCATATGATGCGCTGACAAGGCTTGACGTCGGGCAGGCAGCAACAGTCGCGGGGGACACTGCCCTCTCCACATCCGGTAGAAATGTCAAAACAGGCGAATCCTCCCCAATCGCAGTAGCCGTTGCAGTAGCGGCCCTTGCAGCGACAGCATTCGTTGTATCGAAGAAACGCAGATAAAATCCATTGAACATACAGTGAAAGGGCGCAGCGTATGCTGCGCCCTTTCAGCTTTTCAAAGAAAAGGGGAAGCTGCATGAACCTCAGTATGCGAGACAGGAAACAATGAAGGATAAAAAAACCGGATGTCTAGCTCTCGGAACTGAGTTGAGACAGATGACCGTGTGTTGGCGCCAAAGACATGAGTCACACCTTATGAGAAATTCTTCCAGTTTCTTTTATACTGCCGACAAACAGGGCATCGACAGGGAGCAGTTTTCTAGGTTAGCGCTGATGAAATCCGGTATACAGACCGCGAGACAACTTTTGATACAATTCAAGGAAAAAGCGGACGAATACTTACGCATTCGGAGCATTTTTGATACGGAATTAGCCAAAGTCCGACCGCAAGATGTTCGCAGAGCCGTCAAGCGCGATTTATTCAGCGGTTACCTAGAGTGAGAAGAGTTTGGATGCGTTCTCTCCAGCAGGGGGAACCCGTCTCAATCTTGACAGCCTGTTCAGAGAACAGCCAACTATTTCCTCCGTATGATTTCCACCCAGCTCCATCCAAGCGCTAACCATCCCAACCTGAATGAGAATTTTTTGGACAGAAGGGCGAACGGGGCGGCAGACGTTAAAATCCAAAAAACAATTGAAAAAAATCTATGACCGGTGTATACTAGATTGGAACGATTGGAACCGTACAGCCCAGGCTTACGGTTTTTTCTATCAAACAGGCTATTTTAAGGAGGAATTGTCATGTCCAAGACACAAACAATTCAGCGCGCCATGATGCAGGCGCTGAAAGAAAAGGATATGCAGCGCAAAGACTCCCTTTCGATGCTGCTCTCCGCGCTCAAAGCAAAGGCAAAGGATAAACAGGCCGACCTCACACCCGAGGAAGAGGACCTGATCATTTTAAAGGAAATCAAACAGACACAGGAAACCCTCGATTCCGCTCCTGAAGGCAGGGAGGACATTGTCAGCGAATGCAGAGCCCGTCTTGCGGTGCTCGGGGAATTCGCACCCGTCCAGATGTCCGAGGAGGAAATCCGCGAGACCATCCGCAAAGTCCTTGCCGAGCTTTCGATTGACGCGCCGACTATGAAGGACAAAGGCAGACTCATGAAGAGCCTGATGCCACTGACCAAGGGCAAGGCGGACGGTGGCCTGGTCAACCGGATTGTCGGCGAATTTTTGCAGTAGGGGGAGGCGCATGGACAGACTGAAACGGTTTCAAAATATCGCAGGCCTCATCGGAAACACCCCCCTCCTCGAGATCCACTTTCGTTATAAGGGGGAGCATCGCCGGCTGTTTGCCAAGGCGGAGCACTACAACCTCACCGGAAGCATCAAGGATCGGGTCGCCTATCACATTCTCAAAAAAGCCTACTGGCAGGGGACGATCAGCGAAAATGACGTCATTGTGGAGGCCACCAGCGGCAACACTGGAATTTCCTTTTCTGCGATCGGCAGCTATTTGGGGCACCAGGTGATCATCTACATGCCCGACTGGATGAGCGCGGAGCGCATCAACCTCATGAAGAGCTATGGGGCTGAGGTGCGGCTGGTCTCCCATGAGGAGGGCGGTTTTCTCGGCTCTATCTCGATGACTGAGGAGCTGGCCAAACAGGGCGGAGTGTTCCTGCCCCGCCAATTTTCCAACGACGACAACGTGGAGGCGCATTTCCTTATGACAGGAGAGGAGATCCTCTCCCAGCTCAGCAGACTCGGTCTGACACCTGACGGGGTGGTGGCGGGCGTCGGCACCGGCGGCACGGTCATGGGGATCGGCAAGCGGCTGCAAAAGACCAATCCAGCCTGCAAGATCTTTCCTCTCGAGCCGCTCAATTCGCCCACCCTCTCAACCGGTTACAAGGTCGGTAGACATCGCATACAGGGAATCTCGGATGAGTTTGTGCCGAGCATTCTCAAGCTCGACGAGCTCGACGGGGTTGTCTCGGTGGACGACGGGGACTCCATCATCATGGCGCGAATGCTTTCGGAACAGCTCGGCATTGGGGTCGGTGTGTCGTCCGGCGCAAACTTCCTCGGGAGCATTATGGCACAGGACCGCATCGGGGAGGACAGTGTGATTGTCACTGTGTTTGCAGACGACAACAAAAAATACCTCTCCACCGATTACTCCGACCCGCAGGAGATGAAGGAGCACTACATCACCCACGACCTCGAGCTCCTCGACATGATTGCCCACCGGTAAGCGGATACACTGCCCCCGGTTCCGGGCGGATGCTGGCAGTCGCAGCAAGCGCCGCCCTGTCCTTTGGCACTCCGAGGAAGTGGGTCTACAACTGTTTCGGCGAAGAACGGGAAAACAGCAGCTAAGGCGGAAAGCCTTGGTCATCTCAACAAAACCGGCAGCTTGGCTAAAGTAGCAATTCCGGGCAGCGGCGCTGCGCCCTCAAACTGGCACGGCTTGGGGTTCTAGGCGCAGCTATCTCGGACAATGGGAAGATACATAGCAAAACCATCCATTGGTCAGAGCGGCCCAAAGTTGCGCCCTGACCAATGGATGGTTTTTTGTTATACGCTTTCGCTTGATACAAAACCCGGTTCTACCGGGGTAGAGAAAAAGCATTCGCGAAGGGAAGAGAGCTTTTGCAAAGCAAAAGAAACATAAACAGCAATCTGAATCTATCTGTTCTCATGGCAAGCGAATTTGACTCGTTTACGGGTTGCCGTGCACGTAATACTATGATTCTATTCGATGTCCCTTGAGGGGCTGAAATAGGAATGGCTCTTCTAGGCCTGTGCAAGACACCAGTAAACGGGTGATTTTGATCAAATGCGTTTAAATTCAAACTTCCCTTGTCACCTTTTCGGCGTTCTTTGTTTCAATGGCGACTTTGTACACCTGGAGCAGGTTGTTGGCAAGCGTCTCAGCTCCCGACTGCTTGACGGATTCGCGTGCCTCCCGGCGCAGTTCCATCCGCTCCTGTTGCGGCATGTTTTTGTACCGGGTGAGCAGGGTGTACATCTCCTGTGCATCCTGAAAGATGTAGCCGTTGACCCCGTCAACCACCTGGCCCTTGTTGAGCACATCCCGGATGTGCAGGACCGGCAGGCCGGCCGCCATTCCTTCGAGCATCGAGATCGAGTTGGTGTCTGAGAGGGAAGTGGTGATGTAGAGATCGCACGCCGCGTAGTAGGGCGGGAGCTTGTCGTGCAGGATCTTGCCCGCGAAATGCACTTGATCGCCGATGCCGAGCTCAGCCGCCTGTTGTTCGAGTTCCTCCTTCGAGGGCCCTTCCCCGATGATGAGCAGCTTGATGTTGTCCTGAGGCTTTACGGTCTGCGCCCAGAAATCCAGCATTACGTCGACGCTCTTTTCCTTTCCGAGCCGTCCGCAGAAGCAGACGAGCATGTCGTCATCCGTTACCCCGTAGCGGGAGCGAATTTCCTTTTTCTGCTCTTCGGTCGCGCAGTCGGGGGTGAACAGCTCAATTTCCACCGGGTTGGGAATGATGTGCACCGGTTTGTCCACCCCGATGTTTCGGAAATACTCCTCCACCTTTTTAGAGGGTCCGGTGAGGGCGTTTGCCCACTCTCCGAGCGATTTTGCATAGGCATGGGTGGTTTTTTTCGCAATTTTAATCAGCTTTTTCGGGGCGATGTAGTAGAGGTAGTCGTCGTACATGGTGTGCAGTGTGTATACCAGCGGCACGCTGAGAATCTTTGCCATCGCCGCACCCGAAAAGCCGACACCAAACTCGGTATGAATGTGGATGATATCCGGGTCAAAGTCCTTGATGTATTTCAGACGCGCGGCGCTCACTGGAGAGGCGAGCCCGTAATCGTAAAACTTTTTAAAGCTCACGCCTGGGCAGTAGAGAACCCCGTCTTCCAGGCGGTAGCGGTAGATGTCCGGATCAGCGCACACGACTAGGACCTCGTGCCCCAGCGCCTCCAAACCCTCCCTTAAAACTTTGACATGGGTGACAACGCCGTTGATATACGGCACATAAGTTTCTGTAAATAATGCGACTTTCATAACAAGTCTCCTTTTGCCATTCCTTTTCTATCTTCACTATTATACCATATTTTTGCGTTTTGTAAATTTAAGAAGTGGAAACAATATGACAGGCGTGTAACCATTTTCAGGTTCAGTAATGAACTTTTTACAAATACTGCGGGCCAGACGGTTGAATGCGGGAATCTTCTATAGTATAATAGGATATAGTAAAAACATAAGAAAAATGCGGAATTCCTTTTCGACAGGAATTCCCAGCTAGGGGGTAACAGCATGGCGACTACATTTACCGTTGCACTGTCAAAATTGATTAAAGAGTTTAATCTTGAACCGATCTATCTTCCCGAGGATCCGGAAAACATCATGATCTCCTGCCCTGACGTCAACCGCCCGGGTCTGCACCTGTCAGGCTATTTTAAATATTTTGAGCCGACCCGCATTCAGATCACCGGAAATATGGAGTATTCCTACCTCGAGAATCTCGACGAGGAACTGCGCCGGGAGCGGATCAACCTGCTGTTTGAGCGTAAGATCCCAGCGCTTATCATGACAAACGGACTGGACATGTTTCCCGATATGATTGAGGCGGCGGAGAAAAACGGCGTCCCGCTGTTGCGCACCAAGGACCAAACCTCCTCGTTCATGTCCGCGCTCATCAGCTTTCTGAATGTCGAGCTCGGGCCCCGCATCACCCGCCACGGTGTGCTCGTGGAGGTCTACGGCGAGGGCATCCTCATCCTCGGCGAGAGCGGCGTCGGTAAGAGCGAGACCGCCATGGAGCTGATCAAACGTGGCCACCGGCTCATCGCAGACGACGCGGTGGAAATCCGCCGGGTGTCCAACCGCACCCTTGTGGGTTCCTCTCCGCAGAACATCCGCCACTTTATGGAACTGCGCGGCATCGGCATCATCAACGCCCGACGGCTCTTTGGCATGGGCGCGGTCAAGTTGACCGAGCGCATCGATATGGTCATCAAAATGGAGCCTTGGGATCCCGACAAGATTTACGACCGCACCGGTATGGAAGTCGAGCACGCCAACATCCTCGACATCGACATCCCGCAGTACACCATCCCGGTCAAGCCCGGCCGTAACCTCGCAGTCATCATGGAGGTCGCCGCGATGAACAATCGTCAGAAAAAGATGGGCTACAACGCGGCCGCCGAACTGCTGCACAGCCTCGGACTCACCGACCAGGTTCCCGATCAGGTGGCGGACAACGTCCGCAATTGGGATTTGTATTAATACGTGAATCTGAATCCCACCGTTCCAACGCGGTGGGATTCCCCTTCTCGATTCTAAGACACAGGAGGAAACCATGAATTACATCGCCGATTTACACACCCACACCATCGCGTCGGATCACGCCTACAGCACGCTGCTCGAAAATATCGAGTACGCAAAGCGTGCAGGCATGCAGGCGCTCGCCATTACCGACCACGGGCCGGGCGTCGAGGATGCCCCTCATCTGTGGCATCTTCTCAACATGAAAAGCCTACCGCGGGAGATTGAGGGGGTGCGCATCCTGCGGGGTGTCGAGGCAAACATCATGGACATGGAGGGAAATCTCGACATCGGAGGAGAGGTGCTCTCCCAGCTCGATTGGGTCATCGCCTCGTTTCACGCCGCCGCCTGCCCGCCCGGAACAGTGGAGCAAAACACCCGGGCCTACCTCGGTGCAGCCAAAAACCCCTATGTGGACTTGATCGGCCACAGCGGGCAGCTGAGCTTTCCCTATGACTACGAAGCGGTTGTCAAGGTGTGCAAAGAGTACGACAAGGTGATGGAAATCAACGAGTCCTCCACAATTGTGCGGGTCGGTTCAGAGCGCAACTGTGCCGAGATCGCGCGGCTGTGCAAAAAGTATGAAGTAAAAATCGCCGTCAATTCGGACGCCCATTTTGCCCTGAGCGTCGGGCGGTATCCGAATAGCAGCAAAATGCTCGAAGAGATTGGATTTCCCGAAAAATTAATCCTCAACGCTGATCTGGACAGGCTGATGGGGTATATTAAGGATAAAAAAATCATACATAGCATTGTGAGCACTGTTCAAAAATCTCTATAAAGATGTCAGGAGGCAGAAAATGACTGATTCATACAATGCGCTTGAACACTGCCTGGAGGAAAACGGAATCCGTTACGAATGGGGCGTTCCGCTAAAGGAGTACACCAGCTTTAAAATCGGGGGGAACTGCACCATCCTCCTTTCGCCGGACAGCATCGAACAGGTGCAGAATGCCATCCGCTGCTGCCGCAAACATAACATCAATTATTTTATTCTCGGCAAAGGCTCCAACCTTCTCGTCTCAGACGATGGATTTGAGGGCGCAGTCATCTGCACCTCCAACAGTTTGCACGAGATCACCATGGTGGGGGAGACCACCATCGCCTGCCAGGCAGGCGTACACCTTTCCAAGCTGTGCACCTTTGCATTCGAGCAGGGGCTGACTGGGCTGGAATTCGCCTATGGCATTCCCGGCACAGTCGGCGGCGCAGCCTACATGAACGCGGGCGCCTACGGCGGGGAAATGAAAGACGTCATCACCCGCTGCGACCACATTGACGGAGAGGGGAATCCGGGGACATTCCTGCGCAAACAGCTGGATTTCTCCTACCGCCACAGCGCCTATTCGGATCAAAACTACTGTATCACCACCATTTATTTCCGTCTGCAAAAGGGAGACCCCGAGGCAATCAAGGCGCGGATGGAGGAGCTGATGCACCGCCGCGTCACCAAGCAGCCGCTCGAATACCCGAGCGCGGGCAGCACCTTTAAGCGCCCTGAGGGGGCGTATGCGTCCGCCCTCATCGAACAGTGCGGTCTCAAGGGCCGCTCGGTCGGAGATGCCCAGGTGAGTGAGAAACACAGCGGATTTCTCATCAACCGGGGCGAGGCGACCTGTAAGCAGGTGCTTGAGCTCATCGAACAGGTACAGCAGGAAGTATATGAACGCACCGGCTTCAGTTTGGAATGCGAAGTGAAGCGAATAGGATTTTAAAAGGAGGTCGTTATGGAACTCATCATTGTCACAGGTCTATCCGGCGCGGGAAAGTCGAGAACCGTCAACGCGCTCGAGGACATCGGTTTTTTCTGCGTTGACAACATGCCGCCAAAACTGATCTCCAAGTTTGTGGAAATCGGAATGCAGTCCAAAGGGGAAATCGAACGGATGGCGGTCGTGACCGACATTCGAGGAGGGGAGCTCTTTGACGGATTGTTTGAGGAGCTTGATCTGCTGCGCAGCAAGGAGTTTGAATACAAGCTGCTGTTTTTGACAGCCTCTGATGAGGTGCTCATCCGCCGCTATAAGGAGACCCGCCGCAAGCACCCCCTTGTCGGCACACTCTGCAACTCCCTTGAAGAGGCGGTGAAGCAGGAGCGGAAGATCATGTCGCACGCCAGGGAGCGTGCGGACTACATCCTCGACACTTCGCTGATGTCCAATGCGCAGCTCAAAGAGCGCATCTGTAAGTTGTTCCTCGACAACATCGCCACCGGCATGATGATCAACTGCATGTCGTTCGGCTTTAAATACGGAGATCCGACCTATGCGGATCTCGTGTTCGACGTCCGCTGCCTGCCCAACCCATTTTACGTAGACGAGCTCAAGCACAAGACCGGGCTCAACACAGAGGTAAAAGATTACGTCATGCAGTCGCAGGACTCGACAGTTCTCTTCGACAAGATCAAGGATCTCATTGATTTTCTGCTTCCCCTTTACCTCAACGAGGGAAAAAGCCAGCTGACAGTCGCGTTTGGCTGCACTGGGGGCAAGCACCGATCGGTGACATTTGCCGAACTGCTTTACCAGTATCTCACCGATAAAGGGAACAAGACAAGCGTCAACCACCGGGATATCAACAAGCTGTAAACCCGCCCGGGTGTTGCCGACCTGGTGTCAATCGGCCTCGGAGGAACAAAAATTTTGGCCGCTGCCCCAGACGGTAAAAAGATGCTTCATGGTGATGGAATCCACCCGTTATGCCGGTGGGAGGTATCCTGTCAGCTTTCGTTGCAAATGTCGAGCTGTTGACCAACCCTCTCTTTGAAAAATCAAGCAATAATTTGGCACGGTATATAGTGTTTAGCATGGAGGAAAATCCACATATATAGTATTTCGGCCTTTGAGAAGATACTTTGTCAACAACTCGAAATATGGAGCGAAGCGAATGACAAGGGTTTGTATTGCTGCGGCTGATGGGAAATCATACAGACTTGCTTGAGCAGCATGTGTGATGATAGCTGTGTACCTCTTCAGAGGTGAGTCGGCTCATGCTCTTTTCGAGCTGGTTCTGATTTCTCACACAGCGCTTTGCAGGCGGATGGATCCCAGTTCGGATCAGACTAGAAATAAAAGGAATTTGAGGTGTTTTTGTGTCGTTTTCAGTCCAGGTAAAGGATGAGCTTTGCGAGGTGGTCGCTCCAGACCGGGAGAGCATGCTCGCCGAGCTCTCGGCAATGGTGCTCTTTTCCAGGGCGTTTGAGCGGGGAAACTGCGTGCTCCAAACTGAGAACCGCGGCGTTGCCGACCGGTTTATCGACTTTCTCGTCGACGAATTTGACACGATACTCACCCTCATCAGCGCCCCTAATCCCAAACGCAGAGGGACGACCCGCTACACCCTCGCGATCGACAACTCCGCTCAGCGGGAACAGATTCGCAGGCGTTTTTTCCGGGAGGGGGAACCGCGTATTGACTTTGCGCCGCTCGAAAACGAAAGCAACCGCTCGGCGTTCATCCGCGGGGCGTTTGTCACTTGCGGCAGTATGAACGACCCGCACAAAGAGTATCACCTCGAATTCGTCGTGGCGCACCACGACCTTGCAGCCGACCTTGCGTCTCTCATCTCGGAGCTCGATATTCCGATTAAGCTCACCCGACGCAAAAACAGCTATGTTCTCTACATCAAAGAGAGCGAAAACATCGAGGATCTGCTCACCCTGATGGGCGCGACCAAGGCGAGCCTGGAAATCATGGAGATCAAGGTGATGAAGGACGTGCGCAACAAGGTCAACCGGGTGACCAACTGTGAGACTGCAAACATCGGCAAAACAGTGGCCGCCTCGACCAAGCAGGTGGACGACATCAACCTGATCATTCAAAAACGGGGACTCGACTATCTGCCGGACAATCTCAAGGAGGTTGCGCTTGCCCGGCTGGACAACCCCGAGATGTCGCTCAACGAACTGGTGGAGGAGCTTCATTTTTCCATCAGCAAGTCCGGGCTCAACCACCGGCTCAAACGGATCGGTGAGCTGGCCGACGGATTGCGCAAAGGGTGAGCGCGTTGTGCAAACCGCTGCTGTGCCACCAGAGACGGAGTCCGCGACTGTCCGGATGACCCCGGGAGACCGAAAACAGCGATGGGGATTGCTTTTTGTAATGCTAGCTAGCCAAATACTGAGCCGAACGCATCGGCGCATGGGTCAGCCTGTACAGAGGGGAACACGCAGGGTTTCATTTTGCCGGCACTGTCGTCCACTGCGAATGAAACCTCAGCGAAAAATCACACTCATCCGGACGAGTGTGGCTTGCGATTCAGAGGCCTGCAAAAAGTTTACTTTTGAATCAGGCAGCAAACTTGAAGAACAGATCGGCTTATCCTGTGCAGTGAGCTCGCTCTGAATTGGGCTAACTGTCGGGCTGCGTTGCGTGTAAATGAGAGCCCATGGCTCAACTCTTCCCGCACCTGTGTGGCAAAAGATCTGGGTAGGAGCGCATCTGGACAGATCAGGATGCCCCTGCAGCTACTTGCCGGTGACTTTGCTTTTATATGGGACATCGTTCCCTGCTATTTGAAATCAACGGGTTGGGAAACCGCCTGTGGAAAGGGGAAAAGAAAATGGGCTTTGTACACCTGCATCTACATACCGAGTTCAGCCTCCTCGACGGCGCCTGCCGCATCAAGGAGCTCGCCGCCTATGCGAAAAAGCTCGGCCAGGATGCGCTCGCCATCACCGACCACGGCAATATGTTCGGCACAATCGATTTTTACTCCGCCTGCAAGGCGGAGGGGATCAAGCCGATTATCGGCTGCGAGGTGTATGTCGCCCCCCGCACCCGGTTTGACAAGGTGCACCGGATTGACACCAGCCCCAACCACCTTGTCCTGTTGTGCAAGAATGAAACAGGGTACCGCAATCTCATCAAGCTCGTTTCCGCAGGCTATATTGAAGGGTTTTACAGCCGGCCCCGCATTGATCACAACCTGCTCCAGGAGCACAGCGAGGGCCTGATTGCCCTCTCTGCCTGCCTGGCGGGGGAGATTCCACGCGCCCTGACGGCTGGAGATTATGGGCGCGCCAAGCAGATCGCTGAATTCTACCGGGACACCATGGGCCCGGACAACTATTTTATAGAGCTTCAGGATCATGGAATCAAGGAACAGCGGGCCATCCTGCCCCAGCTTGTGAAGCTTGCACAGCAAGTCGGGGTCGGCCTTGTGGCCACCAACGACGTCCACTACATCAGGCGGGAGGACAGCAAGACCCAAAAGGTGCTGCTCTGCATCCAGACGGGCAAAACCCTTGACGAGGAGCTCGCCATTGAATTTCCAACCCAGGAGTTCTACCTCAAAAGCGAGGAGGAAATGCAGTCCCTTTTCGGTAGCTTTGAGGGCGCAATTGAGAATACCGCCCGCATTGCCGAGCGGTGCAACCTGGAATTTGAATTCGGCGTCACCAAGCTGCCCCATTTTGAGCCGCCAAACGGGGAGGACAACAAGGAGTTCTTCCTCAGGCTCTGCCACGACGGTCTGAAAAAATACTACGGGGAACAGCCCGACCCGAAAATTCTCGATCGCTTTCACTACGAAATTGACGTGATTGACAGCATGGGGTTTGTTGACTACTACCTCATTGTCTACGATTTTGTCCGCTACGCCAAGGAACACGGGATTCCCGTTGGCCCGGGGCGCGGCTCGGGCGCGGGGAGCATCATCGCCTACTGCATCGGCATCACCGGCATCGATCCGATCAAATACAACCTTCTCTTTGAGCGGTTTCTCAACCCCGAGCGGGTGAGTATGCCCGACTTCGACATTGACTTTTGCTATGAGAGGCGCCCCGAGGTACTCGACTACGTCATCCGCAAATACGGGGCGGATCACGTCGCGCAGATCGTCACCTTCGGCACCCTTGCCGCCCGCGGCGCGATCCGGGACGTCGGCCGCGTCATGGGGATGCCCTATGACGTGGTGGACAAAATCGCCAAGCAGGTGCCGATCCATCCCGGCATCACCATCACCATCGACAGCGCCCTCAAGAAGTCGCCTGAGCTCAAGGCGATGGCTGACAGCGACCCGCAGGTCCGGGAGCTCATCGACACCGCCCGCAAGCTCGAGGGGATGCCCCGCAACACCTCGACCCACGCGGCGGGGGTGGTGATCACCGACAAACCGGTCACCGACTACGTCCCACTCTCCAAAAACGACGAGTCGATTGTCACCCAGTACACCATGAATACCATCGCTGACCTGGGTCTGCTCAAAATGGACTTTCTCGGCCTGCGCAACCTCACTGTTATCAGCGATGCGGAGCGAGGTGTCCGCCGGTTTGAGCCGGAGTTTGCCATCAACAAAATTCCACTCGACGACAAAGAGACGTTTGACATGCTCTCGCAGGGCCAGTCGGACGGGGTGTTCCAGTTCGAGAGTGCGGGGATGCGCAAGATGCTCAGCCGGATGAAGCCCGACTGCCTGGAGGACCTCATCGCAGTGCTCTCCCTCTACCGGCCGGGACCAGCTCAGTTTATCGACGCGTTTATTGAAAACCGCATTCACCCCGAGCGGATCACCTACCGGGACGAACGGCTGCGTCACATCCTCGACGTCACCTACGGCGTCATCGTTTACCAGGAGCAGGTCATGCAGATCTTCCGCGAGCTCGCGGGCTACTCCTACGGGCGGGCGGATGTGGTGCGCCGGGCAATATCCAAGAAAAAAGCCGGCGTCATGGAGCAGGAGCGCATTAAATTCATCGAGGGGGCAGTGGCAAACGGACTCTCTGAGCGGGACGCTGAGGCGATCTTCAACGACATGTCGAGTTTTGCCTCCTACGCGTTTAACAAATCCCATGCCGCCGCCTATTCCCTCGTCTCCTACCAAACAGCCTATCTCAAATGTCACTATCCCCGGGAGTACATGGCCGCTTTGCTCAACAGCGTGATCTACTCCACCGACAAGGTCATCTCCTACATCGGGGAGTGCCGCAAACAGCACATCCAGGTGCTTCCGCCCGACATCAACAGGAGTCAGATCGGGTTCACTGTCTCGGACGGATCGATCCGGTTCGGCCTTCTCGCAGTCAAAAAGGTGGGCAAAGGGGTGATTGAGCGGATTGTTGAGGAACGGGAGGCGAACGGGGCGTTTGAATCGCTCTACAACTTTGTGGAGCGGATGCACAACCGGGAGCTCAACAAAGCTGCGATTCTCGCCTTTATCCAGTGCGGCGCGTTCGACTCATTCGAGGAAAATAGACGCCAGATGGCGGAGAGCTATGAGCGGATTGTCGAGAGCGTCAACTCCTCTAAGCGCTCCAACATCAACGGTCAGATTAACCTCTTTGAGACGGTCACCGGGACGGAAAAGTTCAGTTATCCGGAACTCGAGGAGTACACGACCGACGAACTCATGGCGATGGAGCGGCAGACCACTGGGCTGTACATCTCCTCCCACCCGCTCGACCGGTTTGACAAGCAGCTAAAAGGCCGCCGGATCGACCAGATTTCGGAGATTCAGCAGGAGGAGAGCAGCTACTGCGACGGCGCTCATGCCGAACTCGGGGCGATTGTCGCGTCGGTCAAGCGGATCCAGACTAAGGGCGGCGCGCTGATGGCGTTCGCCGAGCTGGAGGACCGGACAGGTTCAATTGAGGCGGTTGTGTTCCCCAATGTTTACGCCACGGTGGGCAACCGCCTGGCAGAGGGCGCAGCGGTACTCGCGGGCGGCAGCATATCGGTCAAAGAGGAAGAGGACAAAAAACTACTCTGCGACCGGATTACCCTACTCGCTGAGCTGAGCACGGACAAGCTCTTTTTGAAATTTCCCTCCCGCGGCGCGGAACAGGTTGCGGCGGCACAGCGGATGATCGTCGCCCATCCGGGCAGTTCCCAAGTTGTTTTCTATTTTGCGGATGAGAAAAAATATCTCAAACTGCCTGAGTCCCTCAAAGTCCAGATTGAATCCGAGTTTGTCAAAGAATTGTCCGAAGCGTTCGGACAAAGCAATGTGGTGATTCAGTAAGGGCGGGAAAACGCTGTCAGCCTGGGCAAAAAAACAGTTGCCATTGGCGTCCGTTGCGGCGAAATCTCTAAAAATCTGATGACAGGATTTTTCGCATTGTTCGGCGGATGTGATGATACAATCGGACTGCCGAAAACAAGATCGGCTCACAGATCCCTTTTGCACGAGAAAAGAGGTTTCTATCGACAGATTCTTTTCAAGTCTGCCAATCGTTTGTATCTGCCAAAGAATGATTGGACAAACGAGGGCAAAATAATGTCGCGGATCAAAAAACTAATTGACAATTGATTAACACAGGTCTACAATAAGGGTGGACAAACAACCAGCTATATGCATCATTCGTTTGCTCAAGAAGGAATGGAGGATTCATTATGGAAGTGAAGAAAATCGGCGTACTCACCAGCGGCGGCGACGCTCCCGGCATGAATGCAGCCGTCCGCGCAGTTGTCCGCAGCGCAATGGCAAAGGGAATCAAAGTCATGGGCATCTACCGCGGCTACAACGGCCTGATCAACGGAGAGGTTGCAAACCTCACCATCCGCAGCGTGTCGGACATCATCCAGCGCGGCGGCACTGTGCTCTACACTGCCCGCTGTCCTGAATTTAAATATGAAGAAGGTCTGCGCAAAGCGAAAAAGACCTGCTTTGACCACGACATTGACGGCGTCGTCGTCATCGGGGGTGACGGCTCGTTCCGCGGGGCGGCGGACCTCTCCGCCCGCGGCGTGCCCTGTATCGGCCTGCCCGGCACAATTGACAATGACATCGCTTGCACCGATTACACTATCGGCTACGACACCGCGATGAATACCGCCATGGAGATGGTCGACAAGCTGCGTGATACCACCATGTCGCATGACCGCTGCTCGGTTGTCGAAGTCATGGGCCGCCGCGCCGGCTACATCGCCCTCAATGCGGGAATTGCCTGTGGCGCGAGTTATATCGTCGTCCCCGAGATCGGCCTGGACCGGGAAGACCTGATGGAGAAGATTAAAATTGCGAGTTCCTCTGGCAAGCACCACTTTATTGTGATGGTCGCTGAGGGCATCGGCAACGTCACCGAACTTGCCAAGGACATCGAGAACACGACTGGCATCGAGTCGCGCGCGACGATTCTCGGCCACGTCCAGCGCGGCGGCAGCCCGACGGTGCGTGATCGCGTCGCAGCGAGCCGCCTGGCCTACCACGCCATCGAGCTGCTCTCCAAGGGCATTGGCAACCGCTGTGTCGGCTTCCAAAAAGATGATGTAGTCGATTATGACATCCAGGAAGCGCTCAGCATGAAAAAAGAATTCCCGATGGACCTGTACAACATGGCCCACGAAATTTCCTTCTAACAGCAGCGATTCACAGCCGGGGGACGGTCAGACGTTCCCCGGCTGTCGCAGCTTCTGCAAGGCTGTCCCAGCGTTTTTACAGCCCCTTGCAATTCACTGTACGCGATGCGACATACAAATTGGGCGGATTCTGGGGCAGTCTCCGGATGCGAACCGCGCGAATTGTCTCACCTTTCGCTGCGGGGCAGAATCCAATTTAGGAAATTGAGCGGGTTGTGTTCTGCTGCCAATCACATCCTGTTTTTTCGATGTGAGCACCCACCACCTGGATTGAAACGAAATGTGCTAAAACCGGAGAACGGGGGTGCCGGCAGAGCCGATTTATTTTCAGAGCCCAAGCCATTTCGTGCGCCTTATTGCCGCAATCCATCCGGATTCCAATAAATCGAGACAGCTTTTTTGTTTCTATGATGGTCGTTTGCTTTCTGCCCTCATATCCAGTCGGGCTGAAGGGAGGGGCTGTGCGGCATTTAGAATTTTCCCCGCCAATCATCTCCTGCCTGTCCCTCTTGTTGAGGTGTTTTCAGTGCCCTACACACGGCAGCCAGCGACGAAGGGTGGGATGGCAGCAACATTCTGAAAGAACGGCCGATGCATTGGCAACATCTGTTGGCATCTCCATCGGAAACCCAGCTTGCGCAAAAAACCACTGATTTTACAGAATTGACATGACAACCCTGTATAAATATGCTAAAATGACTTATGATAATAAAAACCTGCGCGCGGATGCTGTGGAACAGCGTCCCAACCCCTGTTTTACCGCCTTTATAGATCTGAAGAATTTTGATGACGTTTCGACTGCGCCCAATTTCAGATGGGCACAGTCGAAACGTTCTTGAAATTTTTCGGCTCTTCTTTCACAAGGCAGTTCAAACAGGGTTCAAAGGCGTTGCCGCGGCAGCATCCAACGCGGGGAAAAAGGAGTTGTGTTCATGGAGTATCCACTCAAACGGGAAAAGATTGCCGAAGGCGTCTATTTCAATTCGATTATCGATAAACGATTTAAAACCAACCGAATTTCAGTGAACCTGTTTTTGAAATTAGACAAAGAGACGGCGACTGCCTATGCGGTTCTGCCGTTTTTGTTGCGCAAAGGGTGCGCCACCTGCCCTGATTTCACCGAGCTGAACAAAAAGCTGATGGGTCTTTATGGGGCCTTTCTCGGCGCGGATGTGCGCAAGATCGGGGACAGTCAGGTGCTCAATCTCTCGATTTCCTGCCTGGACGACGCTTACGCGCTCGAGCAGGAGCCGCTCACCCAGCAGGCGTCATCCATCCTCGCTGACATTCTGCTCAAGCCGGCGTTTGTGGAGGGTAAATTCAAAGAGGATGACCTCAAGGTCGAAAAGCAAAACCTCACCGATCTGATTCAGAGCGAGATCAACGACAAGCGTTCCTATGCCATCGGCCGCCTCACCGAGCTGATGTGCGCAGACGAGCCGTATGGCATCAACAAATACGGTTCCATCGAGCAGGCGGAGAAACTCGACGCCGAAGCAGTCACCGCTGCTTATCAAAAGATGATTCAGACGGCGGACATTCAGATCATGTATGTCGGCTCGGGGGACCATCGGATTGCCCTCAATGCGTTTCGGGAGGCGTTTGCCGGGGTTTCCCGCGAAAACGTCTACCAGCCCGACACCACTGCGGGCAATGAAGTGGGCGAGGTCCGGGAACACACCGATACCTTCCAGGTCGCCCAGTCCAAGCTGGTACTCGGTTTCCGCACCGGCTCGACTCCACAGGACGACCATGGGATGCGTCTGATGACCGCCCTGTTCGGCGGAACGCCGTTTTCCAAGCTATTTCTCAACGTGCGGGAGCGCCTCAGTCTCTGCTATTACTGCGCGGCACGGCTTGACCGCATCAAGGGGATTGTGCTCGTCGACTGCGGCGTGGAGACCGAAAATATTGAAAAGGCGCGCGAGGAAATTCTCGCTCAGCTCACCTCGCTTCAAAATGGGGAATTCACCGACGAGGAGCTGGAGAACACCAAGCTCAGCCTCATCAATAGCATGAAGACAGTGGGGGATTCGCCGAGCTATGTCGAGGTGTGGTATCTCAGCCAGATTTGTTACAACACCCAGAACACCCCGCAGAATGAGATTGACCTTGAAAACAAGGTGACCCGCGATGAGGTCATCGCCGCGGCGAAACAGGTGAAGCTGGACACCGTCTATGTCCTCACCGGAAAACAAGAGGAGGGCAAAGGCGATGAATAAGCAGAAGATTCAAAACAAGCGCATAAATGAGAGCTATCTCAAAATCAACCACCCGAGCGGCCTGACCGTCCTGCTCTACCCGATGAAGGGCTACAGCAGCAGCTACGCGCTGTTCGGCACCAAGTACGGCTCGATCGACCGGGTGTTTAAAACCGACAAAGACGATGATTTTGTCACCGTGCCCGACGGCATTGCCCACTACCTCGAACACAAGCTGTTTGAGAGCGAGGACGGGGACGCGTTTACCCTCTATGCATCCACCGGCGCGTCGGCGAACGCCTTTACCTCGTTTGACCGCACCGCCTACCTCTTCTCCTGCACCGACAACTTTGAGCGGTCGCTCGAAATTCTCCTCTCCTTTGTACAGGAGCCTTATTTCACCAAGGAGACGGTGGAAAAGGAGCAGGGGATCATCGGGCAGGAAATCCGGATGTACGACGACGATCCAGGCTGGCGGGTGCTCTTTAACTGCCTCGGCTCCCTCTACCACAACCATCCGATCAAAACTGATATTGCGGGCACTGTAGAGAGCATTGCAAAGATCGACAAAGATCTGCTCTACCGTTGTTACAACACCTTTTACAACCTCAACAACATGGTGCTCGCAGTTGCCGGTAACTTTGACCCCGAAGTGGCGCTTGCCATTGTCGAGCGCACCTGTAAGAAGAGCGAGCCGATCACCATCGAGCGGGGACACTATGAGGAGCCGGGTGAGATTGTGCGGGAGAAAACCAGCATCAACCTCGAAGTTTCTCTCCCGCAATTCTGTATCGGCTACAAGCTCCCGCCACTCGCAGGGCTTGAAATGCTCAAAGCGGATGCAGAGTGTGAGCTGCTCAACGACATCCTCGTCGGGGAGAGCAGCCCGCTTTACCGCGAGTTCTACGATTCCGGCCTGATCAGCGGCGGCGACATCGGCAGCGAGATCATGAACGGAAACGGCTATTTTGCAGTGCTCTTTGAGGGTGAATCCCGCGAGCCAGACAAGGTCTGTTCGATGCTCAAAGCTGAAATTGACCGGCTGGGGAAAGAGGGGATTTCCAAAGAGGCGTTTGAACTCGCGAAAAAATCCCTCTACGGCCGTACCATCCGCCAGTTTAACAACGTCGAGGCGGTTGCGAGCAACCTGATGGCCGCCCACTTCTCAGACACCGATATCTACGACCGCATTGAGGTCGTCGCGGCGATCACGTATGAGGACATCGTAAATCGCCTCGCTAGCTATGACAACACCCGCTCGGCCCTTTCGGTCGTCAACCCTGTTGAATAATTCCTGCGCGGGCGCTGCCCGCACAGGCTACATAACCACCGGAGGTACACATGAACAATCCATTGAGTTTTCCCAAGCTCGGCCTGACGCTCAACTTTGACCGGGTCGCCTTTTCAATCGGCGGTTTCAACGTCTACTGGTACGGCGTGGTCATTGCGCTCGGCTTTGCGCTCGCGCTGATCTATGCGTTCAAAAACGCCAAGAAATTCGGCATTGACCCCGACCGGATGGTCGATGTGGTCATCGGCGGGATGATCGGCGGCATCGTGGGCGCGCGACTGTATTACGTCGCATTTACCTGGGACCAGTACAAAGACGATCTTCTTTCAATTTTTTCCACCCGGAGCGGCGGCCTTGCGATTTACGGCGGCATTATCGGCGCGCTGCTCGTCGGCGGGCTTGTCTGCAAATGGCGCAAGGTAAAGCTCCTGCCAATGTTTGATTTAACCGGGATAGGGTTTTTGATTGGCCAGTGCCTCGGGCGCTGGGGAAACTTTTTCAACGTCGAGGCTTACGGCAGCAACACCAGCCTGCCGTGGGGCATGACCAGCCCGAGCATCCAGCAGGAGCTGACTGAAAACCTCTCCACCCTGACGGCCCAGGGGATGGATATCAACCCCCTGATGCCGGTGCACCCCACCTTTTTGTACGAATCCCTCTGGTGCCTCGCGGGATTTTTAATTCTCAACTGGTACTGGAAGCGCCGCAAGTTTGACGGCGAGGTCTTTTTGATGTATGTCGCCTGGTACGGCGCGGGTCGCTGCTGGATTGAGGGACTGCGCACCGACAGCCTGATGCTCGGCCCTGTTCGCGTATCGCAGGTTTTGGCGGGCGTCTGCGTCGTCGTCGCAGTTGCGGCAATCCTTATCATCCGCAATAAGATGGAGAAGAGCTCAGATCCCGATTATCGCAAGCTGTATGTCAACACCGAGGCCTGGCAGGAGGAACTGCGCAGGATGGAACAATCGTCCAAGAAAAAGAAGCAGGATGCACCGGATCAGGCCACTGAAAATGAACCGGATTTCCGGATCGAACTTGATCAGCCGCAAGGGCAAACCGAGGCAGAGGATTCTCTTGTAGAATCCGAAGCGGAACAACAAAGAGAAGGGGAAGATCAAAATGAGCAAAATTATTGACGGCAAACAAATATCCGCCCAGGTGAAGCAGGCAGTTGCAGAGGAGGTCGCGCAGCTCAAGACCGAGGGAATCCACCCCGGTCTTGCGGTTGTGCTCGTCGGGGACAACCCGGCCTCTAAGGTGTATGTAGGCTCTAAGGAAAAAGCCTGCGAGCAGCTCGGCATCTATTCCGAAAAATACCTGCTCCCCGGGGAGACGACTGAGGAGGAGCTTCTCGAGCTTGTGGAAAAACTCAACCACAAACCTGAGATCAACGGCATACTCGTGCAGCTGCCGCTCCCGGAGCAGATCAACGAGGAGACAATCATCAACGCAATCGACCCCATTAAGGACGTCGACGCGTTCCACCCCAACAATGTGGGCAAAATCATGATCGGCGACTTTGATTTTCTCCCCTGCACCCCGGCGGGAATCATGGATCTGATCGCATCGACCGGCGTTTCGATTGAGGGAAAAAACTGCGTTGTCATCGGCCGCAGCAACATTGTCGGCAAGCCGATGTCCATGTTGCTGCTGCACAAAAACGGCACTGTCACTATCTGCCACTCCCGCACCCAAAATCTCGCTGAAATCACCCGCAAGGCCGACATCCTCGTCGCCGCAGTGGGCAGACCCAACTTTGTCACCGGCGATATGGTGAAAGAGGGGGCCGTCGTGATTGACGTCGGGATGAACCGGCTCGAAAACGGCAAGCTGTGCGGCGACGTGAACTTCGCCGAGGCGAGCGAGCGGGCGAGCTACATCACCCCGGTTCCGGGCGGCGTGGGCCCGATGACCATCGCGACGCTCATGCGAAACACAGTGACCGCGGCAAAGCTGCAGGCGGGCCGCAGCAAAGAATAAACACCTGAAGGGGCGCCGACTCTGTGGCATGCGAAGATTGCTAGTGGTGATTGTTTTTTAGGCCACGGTACCCGTAAGGGGAGCGTGGATTGAAATTGTTCAATCAGCAGATCGAGTCACTCCCCGCAAGGGGACGGCAACTTAAAAGTTTATTGTTGGGTTGTAACATAAAGTACCAAATCTCAATACACACCCGTAAGAGGAGTATGAATTAACATCTGTCTCTTGAATGATTGCAAGTGTCGTGTGTTACTCCCCGTAAGGGGAGAGTGGAATATTCTCATTGCACATGATAATTTGGGCGTCGCTTTCCGCTTGGGTGTCGACAGGAGCGATGTTTCCGGTTGGCGTGAGACTTTGGCATTTCAGTTCACGGCAGCTTGCAGGTGTTTCGAGCGGGAAGCGTGCGAATTCTCAACTGTGGGAAACCAATCAACCGCCGGCGGGTATCACATTGAATTGTGGCAAATTGCTGCCAGCAGCAGGAAAAATAACCGTTGACTTTTGGCAGCGGCTATGTTAAAATAAAAAGGCCGCATATGTCAGGCTATAAGTGCGCCCCTGCGCCGCCTGAACGTAGCGAGACTGATACAGAAAGTGGGTACTTATTGAATGTACGCAATTATCGAAACAGGTGGAAAACAATACCAGGTTTCCGAAGGCGACGTCATTTTTGTGGAAAAGCTCGACGCTGAGGCAGAGGCTTCCATCACAATTGACAAGGTTGTCGCAGTGGGAAAAGAGGACGGCATTGTCGTCGGCACTCCTTATGTGGACGGCGCGAACGTTGCAGCCACCGTTGTCAAAAACGGCAAGGGCAAAAAAATCACCGTCTTCACCTACAAGCCGAAAAAAGACTCCAAGCGCAAACTCGGCCACAGACAGCCTTACACGCAGCTCAAAATTGACGCGATCAACGCGTAATGATCCGCGCTGCTTTTGCCGAACAAAACGGCAACTTGATCGGGTTTTCCATTCAGGGACATGCTCTGTTTGACGAGTATGGACGCGACATTGTTTGCGCCGCGGTGACTTCCGCCGTGCAGCTCACCGCCAACGGGATCACCGAAGTGGTGGGGGAGCGGGCGCAGGTCGATGTAAAGGAAAATGAGATCAGCTTTCGTCTCAGCAAAGACTGCCGCAGCAAAGAGGCGTTTCAGTTTCTGAAAGCCCTCTATCTGCATCTGGATTTGCTCAGACAGGATTATTCGGGAACAATTGATATAACCATTTCGGAGGTGTAAGTACAATGTTAAGACTTAGCATGCAGTTCTTCGCTCATAAAAAGGGTGTTGGTTCGACTCGTAACGGACGTGATTCCGAGTCCAAGAGACTGGGTGTCAAACGCGCTGACGGTCAGTTTGTCCTGGCTGGCAACATTCTCGTTCGCCAGAGAGGCACACACATTCATCCGGGCGAAAATGTCGGGCGTGGTTCGGACGATACGCTGTTTGCCCTTGTCAGTGGCAAGGTCAGATTCGAGCGCGTTGGCCGTGACCGCAAAAAAGTAAGCGTTTACGCGGACTAATTTCATCGAACTGTTCAAAATCCCGAGATTTTCTTCTCGGGATTTCTTGTTTTGTGGTATACTAGTGATGAGAGGGTTTCCTTTCGGGACACAGTCCCGAACCCTGCTTAGGGGGCCTTTTGGAAAAGGCCTCCTAAGAACCCCCGAAAACTTAAGATTACACCCATCCCAAGATGGGTGTAATCTTAAGTTCTTGGGGATTGTTAAGGGATTTCTTTCAAGAAGCCCCTTAACCGGGGATTGGGGCAGAGCCCCAAAGGGAAACCACCCACCACCAGGAAAGGATACAGGTATGTTTGTCGATAGTGTAAAGATTAAAATCAAGGCGGGGGACGGCGGCGATGGCGCGGTTGCATTCCACCGTGAAAAATATGTGGCTTCGGGCGGGCCGGACGGCGGCGACGGAGGCAAAGGCGGCGACGTGGTGTTCCAGGTGGACGACAACCTCTCCACCCTCATCGATTTTCGATACAAGACCAAATACAACGCGGAGCGGGGCGAAAACGGACGGGGCAACAACTGCACCGGACGGAACGGACAGGATTTAGTGATCCGTGTGCCCCGCGGCACTGTGGTGCGCGACCTCAAGAGCGGCAAGATCATGGCGGACCTTTCCTCGGACGAGCCCCAGATCATTGCGCACGGCGGCAAAGGCGGAAAAGGAAACGCGCGGTTTGCGACCCCAACCCGTCAGATTCCCCGGTTTGCCAAGCCAGGTTTCCCAGGTGAAGGGTTTGAGATCAGCCTCGAGCTCAAGCTGCTCGCAGACGTGGGACTTGTTGGGTTTCCCAATGTGGGCAAGTCAACGCTGATTTCGGTTGTGAGCGCCGCAAAACCCAAAATAGCCAACTACCACTTCACCACCCTTGTGCCGGTGCTCGGCGTTGTCAAGATGGGGGAGGGCAACTCGTTTGTCATGGCGGATATCCCCGGACTCATTGAGGGGGCGAGCGAGGGCGTCGGCCTTGGACACGCTTTTCTTCGCCATGTGGAGCGGTGCCGACTGATTGTCAATGTCGTCGATGTTTCGGGCAGCGAGGGCCGCGACCCGGCGGAAGATTTTAAGCTGATCAACAGCGAGCTGACGAAGTTCAGCGCTGAGCTGGGCGAGCGCCCGCAGATCGTTGCGGCGAATAAGTGCGACATGGCGACGCCGGAACAGATTGCCGCGTTCCGTTCCTTTGTCGAAGAAGATCTGGGCCTTCCTTTCTTTGAAATTTCCGCCGCTACTACACAGGGGACGCAGGAACTTGTCGCGGAAATCTGGAACCAGCTGCAAACTCTGCCCCCCATCCTGCAGTACGAGCCGGACTACATCCCCGAGATCGCGGAGGAGCCGGACCAAAGCTTTGACATCAAAGTGGAAAATGAGATTTACTACATTGACGCGCCCTGGCTTGAAAAAGTTCTCGCTGGGGTCAACATGGACGACTACGAGTCCCTTCAGTACTTCCAGCGGGTGCTGCGCAATACCGGTATCATTGATCGCCTGGAGGAGATGGGAATCCAGGAGGGGGACACGGTCGACCTCTTCGGCTGGCAGTTTGATTTTGTTTATTAATCAACCGGTCCAATAGCAGGCATTCATCAGTGGTTTAATAGAAAGGGAATCTACGTAATATTACAAAACAATAAAATCCATGCCCTGTGTGGCCAGTTAGCTCAAAATTTGTCGATTCCTTTCTCTAATAACTCATGTTCTTTGCTATATTTTTGCGAAAGGGGGGAAAGCTACGTTAGAGTTACTGACTAAAATTCAACAACCAAAGCAGTACAGCCCGCTCACGCTGGCTTTTTTGGGGGACGCTGTGTTTGAGCTCCTCGTGCGGGAGAGGATTACTGCGCAGGGCAGTATGCCGGTCAATAAGCTGCACCAGGCGTCAGTCAAATACGTCTGCGCCACTGCGCAGAGTCGGGCAATTGATCTGCTCACCGATCATCTGACTGAGGAGGAAGCGGACATTTTTCGACGCGGGCGCAACACCCATGGAAACAATGTACCCAAGAACGCAAATCCAAAAGAATATCGGGCGGCGACCGGATTGGAGGCCCTGTTTGGCTACCTCTATTTAAAAGGGGAGACCGGGCGCATTAACCAACTGTTTTGCATCATCTGGGAAAATCTCGTGCTGGATTGAACGTAAAAAAGGAGGACCTAGCCATGCGGACGGATTTAAAGCAAAAAATCAAAATTACAACCATGGATTACATTGCTGTGCTCATCGGAACCGGGCTGTACGCCTTGAGTGTTCATATGTTTACTCTGCCCAATAATATCGCGCCGGGCGGAGTGACTGGTCTTGCGACTGTCATTCACGCGCTGACCGGATTTCCGATTGGTACGATTTCCTTTTTGTTCAATATCCCCTTGATCATCCTCGGCTTTTTGTTCCTCGGCAGGCATTTCATTCTAAAAACCTTTGTTTCGATTCTCGCGTTCACCGTGTACACTGACGTGCTGTTTGTGATGATCCCCACCTATGACACCGACCGCTTGCTCGCCTCTATCTTCGGCGGCGTTTTGATGGGCGCGGGTCTGGGGCTTGTTTATCTGAGAGGCGGGTCGACAGGCGGCACCGATATCGTCAACCGGCTGTTGCAGCGCAAGTTCCCCTTTATGAAACTCGGACGGCTTGTCTTTATCACCGACGTCATTGTCATCGCGATTGCGACGCTTGTTTTCCGCAACATGGAAACCGCGCTCTACGGCATTGTGGTCATCTTTATTCAGACTCAGGTGATGGATCAGATCCTCTACGGTTTGGATACCGGCAAGGCGATTCTCGTCATCACCAACCAACAGGAAAAACTCAGTCACGCGATTATGGAGAGGATGCAGCGGGGCTGCACCATCCTTCCCGCGACCGGGGCGTATTCGGGCGAGGAACGCGCAGTGGTGCTCTGCGCGGTACGACGCAACGAGTTCTACAAGCTCAAGCGCCTGATTCATGCGATCGATCCTTCGGCATTTCTCATTGTGACCGACGCGGGCGAAGTGCTTGGCCAGGGGTTTAAACCGGCAGACAAAGAAGTATAGCGAATCATTGGCCTGAGCGTTGTTTGGATGGAAACAGCGTGCAAAGATACCGGTTTATGTATTGCATGAGATGCAGAATTGATAGAGCTCAAAAGAGAGGGACTTTTAAACACACCTGCTGGCACTTTTTTGCACAGTTGGAAAAACGGCATCAATGAGAGAAACGAGAACTGGGATTCCTTGTTTTTTCTGAAAAATTTGGAATTTTAATGATTGCAGCACCTTTGCGAACAAAACAAATCCCCTGGGGCTTATGTCCCAGGGGATTGTTGAGTTGTTGGTTAGCCGTTGTAGTTCGAGTTTGTTTTATTGGTTTTGTTGGTTTTCTTGTTGGTCTTTTGGGTGTTCTGATAGTTGTAAGCGTCAAAAGAATCTTCCATATTGGAAACTCGGTTGGATGCGTTGTTGGTTGCGTTCATGCCGTTTGCGTGCTGGTTGGCTTTATTTTTCTTGTTGGTTTTACTCGTTTTATTGGTCTTATCCATTTTCCTTCACCTCATTTAGTTGTTGCCTCGACAGGTTCAAGCGCACCGCCCGCCGGTGTGTTTCAATCTGTTGAGGACGTTATTAGTATTTGAAAACCTCGGTGAACTATGCTTTGAAAAAGGAGGATTTTGTGGAAAATCTCAGCGAAGTGTTCTTACAAAAGATGAAATTCATTTTAGGAAGCGATTTCCAAAATTTTTTAAACAGTTACCGTCAGCCTCCTTTTCGGGCTGTGCGCGTCAACACCTTAAAATGCAGTCCAGAGCGATTTGTTTCCCTCGCGCCGTTCCCACTCCAGCCGGTTCCGTTTTGTCCCGAGGGCTTTTATGTGAAGGAGGACGGTTTGGGGCACCATCCTTATCATCACGCGGGGGTGTTTTATGTGCAGGAGCCATCTGCCCTGTCGGCAGTGACTGCGCTCGATCCCCAGCCCGGGGAACGGGTTCTCGATCTCTGCGCTGCACCGGGGGGAAAATCCACCCAGATTGCGGCGCGGCTCGCCGGCAAGGGGTTGCTGGTGTCCAACGAATACGTCTCTTCCCGCGCCAATATCCTGCTCTCCAACATCGAGCGAATGGGTATCCGCAATGCGGTGGTGACCAACCTCCATCCAGACAAGCTCTGCGGCAGGCTGGAGGGCTGGTTTGATCGGGTGCTGGTTGATGCACCCTGTTCAGGAGAGGGGATGTTCCGCAAAGATCCCCGGGCAGTGGAGGAATGGAGCGATGAACACTCCAAAAGCTGTGCCGTGCGTCAGCGCGGCATCCTTCAAAGCGCAAAAGAGGCGGTGCGTCCAGGCGGCGTACTCGTCTATTCCACCTGCACCTTTTCGCTTGACGAAAACGAAATGGTTGTGTGCAGCTTCCTAAACGACAACCCTGACTTTGAGCTGGATCAGGTCTCTCTATCGCTGGGCACATCTTCCCGCCAGGAGTGGCTGGACACACCGTATGATTTGACAAAAATGCACCGCATTTTTCCGCACCAGGGCGGAGAGGGGCATTTTGTCGCCCGCCTGCGCAGAAAGGGCTCTGCAGAGGGCGGAACTGTTTCTGTGAGCAAGCCGGTGAGCGATCCGCTATTTGAGGAATTTTGGAACGGCCTCTTTGACTGTCCAGTTCCTGAGACGGTATCAGTGGTGCGGGATTCGGTTTACATACTGCCCGGACAGATGCCTCCGCTCGGCGGGCTCAAAGTGATCCGGGCGGGGATACTGGCGGGGAAGCTCGTCAAAAATCGGTTTATACCCTCTCATCAGCTCATGATGTGCGGCTATCCGGTGCGAGAGAACCAGCTGCTGGATCTTGCGCGGGACGATCCGCGGGTCACAGACTTTTTGCGCGGAATGGAGATTCCCTGTTCCTTGCACAAGGGCTGGTGCGCTGTGGCGGTGGATGGCTTTGTACTGGGGCTTGGCAAGGCATCAAATGGGCGAATGAAAAACCATTATCCCAAAGGCTTGCGTGAACTCCGCTAATATGATAAAATAAAAGACAGTTTAAAAAAATTATATCTGGAAAGGAATGCAAAATCGATGTCAGGTCATTCGAAATGGAATAACATAAAACGCAAAAAGGAAAAGACAGATGCGCAAAAGGCAAAAATCTTCACCAAAATCGGCCGTGAAATGGCGGTAGTTGTTCGTGAGGGAGGGCCCGACCCGAATGTCAACGGCAAACTGCGCGACCTGATTGCAAAGGCAAAGGCAAACAACGTCCCCAATGACAACATTGACCGCATTATTAAAAAGGCGGCAGGAGAAGGGGATAAAAATAACTACGAGTCGATCACCTACGAGGGATATGGTCCCAACGGCGTTGCAGTCATTGTCGAGACGCTCACTGACAACCGCAACCGCACAGCTTCGAACATTCGGCATTATTTTGACAAATTTGGCGGCAATCTCGGAACCTCTGGCTGCGTTTCGTTTCTGTTTAACGCCAAGGGCGTCATTTTGATTGAGGGCGAGGATCTTGATGAGGAAAAGGTGATGGACGACTGCGTAGAAGCGGGCGCGGAAGACGTCGATTTCAACGAGGGAGTCGCTGAAATTATGACTGATCCGGCAGATTTCCGCGCGGTTTCGGACGCGCTCTCCGAAAAGGGTTATACATTTGCCTCCGCTCAGGTGGAGCAGGTACCGACCACCACCACAGCGCTCACTGAAGAGGAGTCTCAGGTAAAAATGCGCCGTCTGCTCGACGCGCTCGAGGACGACGACGATGTGCAGGAGATCTGGAACAACCTGGAAAACGAAGACGAAATCTAAATGACTGGAACACTTGGAATTCAGCATACAGCATCCAAACCTCCTGGCAGCAGGGGGTTTGCTTTGTTGCAGCACATTGCACGTCTTCTGTGCTGACGGTTTGCCCGCAGTTAGCTGAGCGAAGGCAGTTGTCGAACAGACAGTCGCTTCAATTCGCAGCAGTTCGCCGCGCGCTGGTGCAGTTGACATTGTTTGGCCCTGTTGCTTACCGAGTGCCAACAATTTTGGCAGGATGGACCGCTGTGTACGGAAAGTCGACACAGCAGTGCAGTTTGTCATTCTTCTGGCGGCATGTATTGGCTTTATTGTTGTTATGGAAACCATCTGCTATGCCGGTGGAGGTAGTTCGCTAGTATTAGCTTCAAACATCGAGCGAAGCGAGCCACGATCAACAAGTTTTCAAATGAACCTAAATATGCGGATTGAGAGAAGTGCCCGTTTACCAGTAGCAGGGCAAGCAATGCGAAAGACAGCTGTTTCGGTGCGTCTTTAAATGATTGCCAGTACAATCCCTTTCTAGGGCTTACTCAACCCACCGGCCTGGTGATCATGACTTGGCTGGAAGCCTCTTTGACTGACCTGCTGTATGCTGAGAGGCATCTGACAGCGCAGAATGTCTAGCTCCATTGGAAGGTGTGTATTTTCCGGAGAAAGGTCTGGCCTCTGATCTGGCGAATCGTTTTTCGGAATCATTCAAAAAAAGTAGTTGGATTTCAGCTGGGAGGGATCTTGTGAGCAGCTCAGCACTCAAGCTTATCGCGCTCTTCCTGATGGTAATCGACCACATCGGCGCGTTTTTTCCAGCCGCAGCGCCGCTGGTCTTACGGTGGGTTGGACGGCTGTCCGCTCCCATCTTTGTCTTCTGTCTCTGCGAGGGGCTGCGGCACACCTCCAGCCGGAACCGCTATCTCGCCCGGCTCTACGGCTGCTCTGTCGCAATGGGGGCTGTCAACCTGACACTCAACAGCCTGTTTCCAGAAGCGCCTGTCCCGGTGAGCAACCACATTTTTTCCGCCCTCTTCCTGTTGGCGGGTTTAATCACTTTGATGGAGCAAAAGCGATATGTGACACTGGTTGTGTGGCAGCTCCTTTCGTTTGGCCTGACCGCTTTGGCGGGTTTTTTCTGGCCGCAGGTAGCGCCGCTGGCCGGAGATTTGCTGCCTGGACTCTTTACCGCTGAGGGCGGGCCCTCTCTCCTCCTGTTGGGACTGATCTGCTATTTTTTTGCAGAGGACAAGCACTTGCTCGCAGCGGGTTTTCTCCTGTGGGGTGGAACTTTATTTGCGGCGGCTTGGGCAGATCTTGGGCTGCGCGGCGCTTTTGTTCAGGGCTATCAGTGGATGGGGGCTGGTGCGCTCCCCCTGCTGCTCGTTTACAACGGCAGACGGGGAAGGGGAATGAAATTCTTTTTCTATCTTTTTTATCCGTTGCACGTTTATTTTTTATTTTTCCTGTCACTGCTGACGGGATGAACGAGGAGGAAACACCATGAAAGCAACCGTCCGGCGCTTTCGCGCCAACTATCGAAAACAAGACATCTTTCTGGCTGTCCCAGATGCGGTGGCAAAGCTCAGAGGCTTTACCCTGGCAGGTTCGGACGAAGATTCCTTCAGTTTTAAGGCTGGGGTGAGCATGAATTCGTGGGGAGAACTCGTCAAGGTAGAGGTCAAGGAACTTTCAGAGGGCTGCGAGCTGCGGATTTCATCCCAATGTAAGCTCCCTACTCTGGATGACAACGGCAAGAACAGCGAAAATGTCTCGAAAGTAATTCACGCGATTTGCGAGGAGCTCAAAGCGTATTCACCAATCAATTAGACAGCGTGACTTTGAATTGGATCGGAAAACATGCCCCGAAGAAAATCCTGCGTCTGCTCAGGGTTTTCTTCGGGGCTTTTTATGATCCATTGAAGCAGATCACGGTCTTTTCAGGGAAAATAACGGATTAGTCTCTGTTGGAATGAGAGAATGGGTATTGATGGGGTCATGGCAGGTGAGGAGGATCGAATCATCTGGAACAACCCAGCAGGCTGCTGACTCGGCGGTCAAGCAACTCACCTTTCAAAAGTTTTTTGTAGTGTATTTTCTAGAAATTTATATCATATTCTATACAAAAAAATTACAAGAAATGTCTAGAAATACACAAAAATTAGGATAGATTTTCTCTGAAAGAGGTCTATGCTTAACGAGCTGATCCGTTACACAGAGGGACTGAATTTGGACCTCTATGTAGACGGTGTTGCGGTTACAGCGGCGCTGAAGCAGGCATACGTGGTTGTTGTAGACAGCGATGCGCTCCTAGAGGACGTTACTCAGGCGCAGGACGCCCTGCTTGAGGCGTTGATGAATCTTCGGTTTAAACCAGACAAGGCGATCTTAAAGTAGCTTGTAAAAAAGGCAAGCAACATCGACACAGCTTCCTACACCCCCCGAATCAGCGGAGACATTTACCGCAAAGACAGCGGCTGAGGCTGTACTGGCAGATGAAACCGCCACTCAGGAACAGGTGAACGTTGCAGTTAGCGCGCTGGAACAGGCAATGGCCGGCCTTGGCAGCAGGATCGCTTTGACAGGGGACTCCACCGCACAGACATCTTCGAGCACTCCCAAGACGGGGGACGCTACGCCCATCGCTTTGGCTGTGGCGCTGCTCGCCCCGTCCGGCACAGCTGTATGGAAAAAGCGCAAATTTTAGATTGTCCGGTGTGAAACGATTCGGGAACAGCGCTCCGCTGTCCCTGAATCGACATGCGGCAGGGAATAAATAAGATCCGCCTGGATTCGTTTTGAAACAAACCGGGCAGATTTTTTGTCGCCAAGAAGGCAAGAAAAAACCCCCGGTTGTACCGGGGGTAGGTAAAAAAGCTTTAGCCAAAGAAAT
>EQ973344.1:476670-502729 GCA_000158655.1 [Clostridium] methylpentosum DSM 5476 | reverse complement strand
AACCTCCTGTGCTACAATAGAAGCGGTCTGGCAACCACACCATCCAAACACAAGAGGTTCAAGTCAAATGAATGACGTAAAAAGTTTATCACACAGCAAATGGAGATGCAAGTATCATATTGTGCTTGCCCCAAAGTATCGAAGACAAGAGATATATGGGAAACTCAAGGCAGATATAGGAAAAATTCTTAGAGAGTTGAGTGAACGAAGGGGAGTAGAAATCATAGAAGCGGAATGTTGCCCAGATCACATCCATATGCTCGTAGCAATACCACCGCACATGAGTGTGGCACAATACACGGGATACTTGAAAAGTAAAAGCAGTCTGATGATATTTGACCGACATGCCAAGCTGAAGTACAAATACGGGAACCGACATTTTTGGTGCAGAGGTATTATGTGGACACAGTTGGGAAGTACGAAGGGGCAATCAAAGAGTACATTCAGAATCAATTGCAGGAAGATATTATGAATGATCAAATTAGTCTCAAGGAGTTTGTAGACCCGTTTACAGGTGAGCCGGTAAAACAGGGCAAAGAAAAACAGCCCCCGAGTAGGGGGCCACCACAGGAGATAGGCCCTTATAGGGCCTGTTCAAACCACCGGTTCAACCGGTGGTTTTGATTATACGCTTTGACGAGAGAAAATGAAAACAGAATCTATCTCTACTCTCACAACAGGTGAATGCAATTGGTAAACGATTTGGCATGTGTGATGCTTTGATTCTATTTTGATGCCCCGAAAAGATACTGGCAAAGACAAAGTTTACGCATCTCATGATTTTCTGTAAAATCATCGGGCGAGAAGTTACACCACAGTCTCGTAAAAGAAAATGCCATTGCCAACGGCGAGATCAGATCAGCTGCCCGGGACGCTTCTCTTTGACTTTCGGCGGGAATTTTTTTTCAAATTCCACCAGCTCCTCCTCGTTGAGTTCATAGCAAGCTGGATCGGAATAGATCCCTTTTAAACTGCCGACCCTGTCAGGATCCAGTACTTTTATCAGAAAGAAGGGAAAATCCTCTTTGCAGTCCATCCCCTTCAAAAAAAGACCGTATTTTGAAGCGCTTTCAAATCCAAATTTTTTGTAGTATTCTGGGTTTCCAGTGATCACAACAGCTGGATACCCCATCTGTTTTGCTTTATTTAGGGTAAATCGAATCAGTTGGTCGCCATATCCTTTTTTCTGGTATTGCGGCAGAACGCTGACCGGCCCAAACAGCAGTAGCTCAGTGGTTTTTCCGTTTTCCAGCTCCAAGTTCCCTTTCGCATAGACTATGTTTGCGATTATTTTTCCATCGATTTCAACAACATAGTCGAGCTCTGGGACAAAACAGGCGTCGTCACGCAGGTTATGCAGAACCAGATGTTCAAAGCACCCGGGCTGGTAGACATTCCAAAATGCTTCTCTAGTCAGGTTTTCAACTGCAAAATAATCTTTTTTCTCTTCTAATCGTATCGTCATCTGTTTTCTCCATTTATCACTATTTAATGCAGCCCCGCATTTTAATAACTACGGTTTGCAGAGCTGTACAACTCGGTATTTCGAGAATAGGTGCCAGATCAACCAGCGGGTTGGGGATGCATAAAAAGTGTTGCTTGCCAGGATAGGGAATCTGGCTCTTCAATTGGTAGTCTAACAGAACACAGGCAAGATGTCAACTTTCAGGATGAATGAGGCGGCCTGGGCCTGCTGAGAGAGCCGCTGAATTTGTTCGTGGGGGATAATTTATGGGCAGCGCATTATATCAATTGGGGACAGAAGCGACATTTTATAGGCAAGGTGGTTGCGGTAGTGATCAATGAGGTTTTGTCCCTGTCGTCTGGGATGCAGGGGATTTGGACACTGAGAACAACAAGCAGCTGAGGGAGTCTATTCTGCGTTTCTATTTATTAGCAGTTCTGTCATTGCGGCCAAAGTGATTATCAAAAGTTTGTAATGGAAGAAATAAAAATGGATGTGGCGGTTATTGGCGGAGGGCCGGGCGGCTATTCTGCAGCACTTTACTGTGCACGGAGCGGGTATTCAGTCGTTGTCATCGAAAGACTGTCCCCCGGCGGGCAGATGGTCACAACTGGACAGGTGGACAACTATCCTGGATTTGACGAGGGGATCTACGGATTTGAGCTGGGGAAAAGATGCAGAAGGGCGCGGAGCGCTTCGGCGCTGTAACCGTCTTTGCAGATGTTGTCTCAACAGACCTGGAGGACCAGCCAAAGAGAATTGAGACGAAATCGGGTGTCTTTACAGCGCGCGCCGTTGTGCTGGCAACTGGGGCGGTAGCCCGTAAGTTGGAGGTAGAGGGGGAAGATAAACTCGTCGGCCGCGGAGTTGCCTACTGTGCCACCTGCGACGGTATGCTCTACCGCGATAAAACCGTTGTTGTAGTCGGAGGAGGGAACAGTGCGGTTACCGATGCGCTTTATCTCTCGAAAACCTGCAAAAAGGTCTATCTTTTACACCGCCGGGATACCCTCCGAGCGTCTAAGGTGTATCTTGATTCGCTGAAAAACAGCGGTGTGGAATTTCTTTGGAACAGCCGGGTGAAAGAGCTTTTGTACGACAAACGGCTCACCGGAATGAAGCTGGAAGAAATCTCAATGTTACTGTGCGAAGCTGTTTATCAACCATGATGCAAAAATCGTTATCAACACCACAGCCGCAAAAAGTGTCAATAAAATTCTTGTTTTATTGACAGAAACGCAGTATTTGCAAGGTTTCTTCTATGATTTGCGGATAAAAAAAGACCTTGCAGAATTGCTTCTACAAGGTCTAAATTTAATGTTTAATTTTGCCTTATGGCTGATAAATGGCTTTACCCATTAACATCAACAGGAGAGATCAGAGAAATCGCTTGCGACGGCCTGTTCGTGGCGATTGGACGCCAGCCGGACACCACGCTGTTTGCCGGGTAGGTGGGGGCTATCTGATCGCTGATGAAATCACCCGCACCAGCCTTCTCGGTGTGTTCGCTGTCGGAGATGTGCGGACCAAGTCAATGCGGCAGATTGTGACCGCTGCAGCGGACGGGGCGGTTGCATCCCACTACATAGAAGAAATTTTGCGTTAGGAAGAAAACGACGACGCAACAATATGACGTCAAATTTATTGAATTTAGAAAAGTCGGCAAGACGCTAGTAAGGATTTGATTGCAACGAGAAAGCGAATTGGTAGGACAACCGGCTGAGATGTACAGTGGCACCTGCGTCAACATTGGTCGGGTGTATTCCACGAAATCTTCCAAATCGAGCGCAGAGCGATTCCTCTCTTGCTGGAGGATCTGATGCCAAATCACGGCGCTATGTGGCGGCTGTTACAAAACGGGAATGGGATACCTCAATGCTGCGCAATTTACATTGATCTGCTCGACGGGCGCCGTTTACCGGATTAAATTCGATTCAGATGGAGCTCACTGACGGATGGGTTGAGAAATCCTCCTCTGATCTTGATCAACACAGACTTGATTCCCAGATTGCCGAACTTTTGAACACACTGGAGAGTCTACACCAACGAAATCCTGATGAAGCTCACCATCCTGCCAAGATATCTTGTGGAAGCAAGAACTGGTCTCATCTTAGGTACACATCTGCTCCATGAGGAATTCCACAAAATACTTAACACTGTGAAGCTCGCTATAGATTCGCGCGCGCCTGCACGGTGGAACTTTTACTCATCCCACTGTGGTGGAGGCTCTCAACGACCTGTTTGCAGCACTCTAATCAACAATAAAGCATAAAACGGCATAGCCCTGAAGGCTGTGCCGTTTTATGTGAATAGAAAATGGACCGAATCGGTAAAATTCTGCACCTAGAAAATCATTTGGGCTTGTGTGAGAGGGATGATCATTCCTGCTCCGCGCTGTCTTTTTGTTTACCGAGTCGTAGCAAAAAGGGGACCGCTGCGCCGCCGACCAGATTGCCAAGCCCCACGACGAGAATATTGAAGACCGATTTGAGCTGCCATGTCCCGGCGATGGCATAATAATAGAGGTTTGCGATCACATGTTCAAACCCGGAGAGGGTGAATACCATGACCCCAAAGATTACAGCTAGATACTTTCCACTTCCAGGGAGACGGCGGTAACCGATGACGGCGATACAGATCATGAAACCGCAGAAAATTCCCATAACAAATGCACTAAACAGATGATCTGCGAGCTTTGCCTCGGCGATTGCCTGCGCTGTTGGGATTAAGCGGGAGAGCTTTGTGTAGCGTTCCAGCAACCCTATGCCGATTGCTCCCACCAGGTTTCCAGCAAAGACAAGTACCGCTTTTGCCCAATAGCTGAGAGGCTGGTGAGGAAGATCGCAGACCTTTCCTGTGAAAAGGTTGAGGTCAAATAAAAAGATCGACAAAAGCCCAACCGAAAACAAAAACGCGCCCGCAATGTGGTTGTCAACTGAAAGGTAGACGGTTCCGCCAAAGGCAATACAGACTCCCCCAAGGATGGATTTACAAAATTCTTTCACGGCAGTTCCTCACTTATCTTAAATTGCCAGGCTCAGACACACAGAAAAGCATTCTGCGGATGCGATACAGGCCAGATTATTATAGCATACAACGCCGACCGAGACAAGAAAATCATTTAGAATTGGCTATGAAATAATTGGAATGCGCTGTCATGGCATTTTTTCAACAGTTTAATGCGACATCGCAATTTTGAAGCTTTGAGAAAAGATCGAATTCCTGTAGGGGGATCGAGTGGGCGGAGTGAATGCCTTGCGGGGTGAGCGGCACTGAAAAAACGCTTCTGTGGGGAGATCACTTGCTTGGCAGACAGAACTCTGATTCAAGTTAGTGCAGTTGACCCAAAAAATTTAGAGAAAACAGGGGACAGAAAAAATCAACAGCCTCTTTTCTTTTGAGTAGTGCAAAGAGTACCCTTCTATACCTTGTTTGGGGCAGACCTCAGGCCAAAAAGACAGGGGCACAGAAAAATCTGTGCCCCTGTCTTTTTGGTCGCTGTAGATTGGTAAAATTTCCGGTTCTACCGGTGACAGAGAGAAAAAAGTGAAAGGATTGCCGAAGGAGAACACGACCGACATTGGATGCATCTTCCGGGGGATCAAGGGCGGCAAAGAAATGAACGCTTCTCTCTGCGATGCCCGCGGCTATCAGATGTGCTGTCAGGAGATGGACTCCCAGGCGATTTCCTGCACAACCCGCGTCTCTGTGACCAAAGGGAGCTTTTGTAAAGCAAAAGAAATAGGAATCTGGATCGATATCCGTTTTCATGGTAAGCGCATATGACCGATATACAGGTTGACGTGGGTGTGATGCTGCAATTCTATTTGTCCTTGAGAGACTAAGCTTTTGGCTCTGTGTAAATCACCTGTGAACGTATGGTTTTGATTGGCGTTTCGGGAAGGATCGAGAGGAAAGGGTATGCCGAAACGAGATCTTTTCTGAAAAAACTTAGGGGAGGAAAACAACTTTTGATCATGGGCTGAAAGAACGGTACAGCAGAAAAGAAACTCTGCACAGGCAGCTGTATGAACGGGCGGCCTGATGCGATCAGGGCGGCAAAGCTGTTTTTGACAAAGACGGGGCTGGAATCTCTCTGTCACAAGCTTTGATGGAGAAAGAAAACGCTGCAAATTCTATTTGTACAGCTTTGTCGGCTCAAAAAATCCTCCGTTTCCGGTCCGTTTTTTTATCCTTTGTGGTGCTGCAAAAGCTGAGAAAGCACTGCGATGTTCGCTGCGGCCTCCACCACTGGGACGGCGCGGGGAACAATACAGGAATCGTGCCGCCCTTTGATCACCAGCTTTTGATTGGTGTTGTTCTTGTAGTCAATGGTGTCTTGTTCGAGGGAGATCGAAGCGGTGGGTTTGAACGCAACCTTGAAGTGGATCGGCATGCCCGAGGTGATGCCGCCGAGGATGCCGCCGTGGTGGTTGGTCTTGGTTTTGACCTGACCATCTTCTGAATAAAACCCGTCGTTGTGCTCGATGCCGGTGAGTTTCGCCGCCGCAAAGCCGGTGCCGAACTCGAGCCCACGCACGGCAGGGATGCCGAACACAATGGAAGCGATATCGTTTTCCATCCCCTCAAACATCGGGGAACCGATCCCAGCCGGGACGCCGGTGACCATGCATTCCACGACCCCGCCGACCGAGTTCTGACCAAGGCGTGCGCGCTCGATTTCCACCTGCATCCGCTCGCCCTGCCGGTTATCGAGCACAGGGAATGACTTGCGTTTGACTTCTGCCGCTGCTTGAAGGTCTGGGTGCACCGTGTCAAACGGCGTATCTTGCACCCCGTGAATGGAAAGGATGTGCACTGCGGTGTAAATTCCACGGCGCTCGAGGATCTGGCCGCACACAGCGCCCGCAAACACCAGCGGCGCGGTCAGCCGGCCGGAAAAATGGCCGCCGCCCCGCACGTCGTTGAACCCCTCGTACCGGATATGCCCGGTGAAATCCGCATGACCGGGGCGGGCGAGGGAGCTGATGTTGCCGTAATCCCCGGATCGGGTGTTGGTGTTGCGGATGATTGCACAGAGCGGCGCACCTGTCGTCCTGCCGTCGAGCAGGCCGGAGAGGATTTCTGGAGTATCCGCTTCAGTGCGGGCAGTGGAGCCCGCTTTGCCGTTCTGCGGTGCGCGGCGCGCCAGAAAGGCGAGTAGCTGCTCCATGTCAATTTCTTCGCCGGGGGGGAGATTGTCGAGCACCGCCCCAATTCCATTTCCATGCGACTCTCCAAAAATTGAGAGCTTAATCTCCCTATTCCACATCGATGACATCTGCCTTACCTCCCAGTTTTTGATAATCCTGATAAAAGTCAGGGTAGCTTTTGTTCACACTCTGCGCGCAGCTCAGTTCAACCGGCCCGTCTGCCAGCAGAGCGGCGACTGCGACCGACATGGCGATGCGGTGATCGTTGCAGCTGTCGGCAGTCCCTGCGCGGAATCCGCCGGTGCCTTCAATTTCAAGCCTGTCCTCAAACGGTGTGAGCTGTCCACCCAGTGCGTTGAGGGCGGAAGAAATCGCCGCGAGTCGGTCGCTCTCCTTGATTTTGAGCCGTTTGGCTCCGGTGATCACCGAACGCCCCTCACAGCAGCTCGCGAGCACCCCGAGAATCGGGACAAGATCTGGAATGTCCGCTGCGTCCACAGTGAAGGGGCGCAGCGTTTTTGCAGCGCAGATCAAGACGCCGTCAGCTTCCCAGCGCACTACAGCCCCGCACTCCTGCACAATTGCGAGAATCTCCCGGTCGCCCTGGGGGGAATCGGGCTGGAGCCCGCCAAGCAGCAGGTCTCCGCCCCCACATGCGGCGGCGACGGCATAGAACGCGGCTTGGGAATAGTCCCCCTCCACTCGGTAATCGAGCGGCTGATACTGCTGCCCTCCGGGAATTTCATACCCGTCGGCGAGAGAATTGACCTGAATGCCGCAGCGCGCGAGCATGGCGATTGTCATTTCAGCGTAGGGCTTGGATTCGAGCCGTCCGTTGATGCGGATGACGCTGCTCCCCTCGAGCAGCGGGAGAGCAAAGAGCAGGCCGGTCACAAACTGCGAGCTGATGTCCCCGTCAATCGTATAGGTGCCGTTTTTGAGCTGTCCCTCCGTGGTGAAGGGCATGGTGTTTTGGTAGTCGAATGTCACCCCGTTGCGGGTCATCTCAATTAAGTAGGGGGTGAGCGGACGGGAGGGGAGCTTGCCCTCCCCGCGGTAGGTCGCCCTGACCCCGAGCGCAGAGGCGATCGGGATGAGGAAGCGCAGGGTGGAACCGGATTCACAGCAGTCGATCTCCGCCGCAGCGGGCGGTGACTGAATCCCGGTGACAACGACGCTGTTTCCCTGTATGCGATACTCTCCGCCGAGTGCCTTGACCGCGTCGAGGGTAGCGAGGATGTCCTTGGAAAAGATCACGTTTTCAATCCGGCTGGTCCCCGCTGCAAGGGCGGCGCAGAGGATCGCGCGGTGGGAAAGGCTCTTGGAGGGTGGAACTGTAATCCCGCCACTCAGACGGGAGGGAGAAAACCTTACTCGCATGTATACACTCCTTGTATAAACTGTTTGTACTGATCCAGGGTGAGCTTTTGGATGTACCCTTGGCCGATTTCTTTGATGAGGATAATGTGGATGTCTCCCTTGGAACGCTTTTTGTCGTTGAGGCTGTTGGTGATCAGTTCGGTGGCAGTGGAACCGCTGTCGGTCGGCAGACTGTATCTCTCAAGAACCCGTTTGATCTGCTCCGCCTCGCCCGGCTTGGTCAGGCCGTAGCGCTCCGAGAGTTCGGTGATGATGTACATCCCGACCGCGACGCCCTGCCCGTGGGTGTAGGTGGTGTAGTTGAAGATTTTTTCGACCGCATGGCCGAGAGTGTGCCCGAAGTTGAGCAGCATCCGCTCGCCGTTGTCAAACTCATCCTCTTCGACCACCCGCCGTTTGATGTCGATGCATTCATAGATGACCTCGTCGAGAACCTCTTCAAGCGGCCTCTGGGCGAGCTTGTCAAACAGGGAGCGCGATTTGATTGCACCGTATTTGATTGCCTCGGCGACCCCGTCGTTCCTGATTTCGGGGGTTAGCGTCGCGAGAGTATCGGGATCGCAGAGCACCAAGCGGGGCTGGTGGAACGCGCCGACGAGGTTTTTTCCGCTTTCAATGTCCACCCCAGTTTTGCCGCCCACGGATGAGTCGATTTGGGCGAGCAATGTAGTGGGAATCTGCACAAAATCGATGCCGCGCAGGTAGGTCGCCGCCGCAAAGCCAGCGAGGTCACCCACCACCCCGCCGCCGAGGGCGATGAGCATATCCTTGCGGGTAATCTGCTTTTCAGAGAGAAAGCTGTACAGTGCGATGAGCGTCGGGTGGCATTTGGACATTTCTCCATTCGGAAAAACAAAAACGTCGACTGTGAACCCGCTCTGTTCAAGAGACTTCCGCACTGTTGCGGTGTAGAGCTTGTTGACACGGTCATCCGTCACAATCACCGTGTGGCGCGACGAGGTGATCTCGCCGATAAGTTCCCCACACCGGGGCAGCAGGCCGCGCTCGATACATATATCATAGGGAACGCCCGTTTTTACATGTATTTTTTTCATTGTCTAAGACCCCTCTCGTTTCTGCTGATAGATATATTAAATATGTTACTAAAAAAAATGCAATTCGTCAACTGCCTGTCCTATCTTTTTGGTTCTATTTGGGAGGACGGGCTCATAAGATAGGGGTGTACAAGCAATTAAGAAACGAGGAGGATGACCAATATGCATGAATTTGAACAAGCGATTTCTGGACTTCCCGCCGAGACATCCGAACGGTTTGCTGAGATCCCCTACGCGGTCAAGCGCAGCACCCGGGAGATCCGGTTGCGCGCCGGGCGTCCCATCTGCATTGTGACTGGGCAGGAAGACTTTTTTATCGATCACAAAATGACCCACACCGAGCTGTTTGAGTGCTTCCGCTCGCTGTGCGGGTATTCGGTACATAGCCATGCGGAGGAGATCCGCCAGGGGTTTGTCACAATCCAGGGCGGCCACCGCGCCGGCCTCTGCGGCACCGCCGTCTACAGTCGGGGAGAGGTCTCCAACATGCGCAACATCAGCTCGATCAACCTGCGCATCGCGCGGCAGATCAAGGGTTCGGCCAACGAGCTCATCCGCCGACTCAATGGAAAAATGGGGGGCACCCTGCTCGTCGGCGCACCCGCGAGCGGCAAGACGACGCTGCTCAAGGACATTGTACGTCAGATGCCCGACCACAAAATCACCGTGGTGGACAGCCGCGGGGAGCTCGCTGCCTGTGTCTGTGGGGTTCCGCAAAACGACGTGGGCAACGCGGACGTGCTCGACGGCTGGCAGAAGGCGGAGGGAATGATGCTCGCGATCCGTTCGATGGCGCCTGACATCATTGTCTGCGATGAGATCGGGGACCGTCGGGACGCCCAGGCGGTGGAATGCTGCATGAACGCTGGGGTGAAGCTCATCGCAACCGCTCACGCAGGCAGTCTGGAGGAACTCACAAAGCGCAGACACATCATGGACATCCTCTCGCTCGGGGCGTTTGAAAACATCGTGCTGCTCGAGGGGAAAAATGCCCCTTGCAAGATTCATTCGATCTGCCCAGTGGGGGAACTGCATGCTTAGGCTGGCCGGTGCGCTGCTCCTCGCCGCCTGCCCGGCGATCATCGGCATTCTGCTCTCCTCTGGGTTGAGCAGGCGGCGCACCGAACTTTTGCAGGCAATCGAGCTCATTGAGAGGCTCAAAACTGAAATCAGCTACTCGGCGCGCGAAGTCAACGAAATTGTGCGGGGGCTGGGCGAGGAGGACTGCTTTGAAAAGCTTTCCTTTTTACGGGAATGCAGCGCACAGCTCAGCAAAATGCCGTTTCCCCAGGCGTGGCGAACGGCAGTTCAGAGCGCGCCGACGGCGATGAGCGGGGACGATTTGGAGCAGCTCGCGTCGATTTCCCGCATTCTCGGTGCGAGCGACGCGGAGGGGCAGCTTAGCGCGCTCGAAGTCGTGGAACAAAACCTCAAACGCAACCTCGAGCAGGCGCAGCAGCTCTGCACCACCCGCGGCAAGCTCTACCGCTCGATGGGCGCGCTCTCGGGCGCGGCTCTCGCAATACTGATCTTGTAACAGGAAGGGGAAAACGCGATGGATGTGGATTTGATTTTTAAAATTGCGGCGATCGGCATCATTGTGGCGGTGCTCAACCAGGTCCTGATCCGCTCCGGGCGGGAGGAACAGGCGATGATGACCACCCTCGCCGGGCTCATCGTGGTGCTCATGATGGTGATCACCGAGGTCAGCAACCTGTTTGACACGGTAAAATCCCTCTTCGGGCTCTACTGAAGGGGGCGAGACGATGCTCTTTTCGGTGATCGGAATCTCGATTGTCTCGGTGGCAGTGTGCATCCTGCTGCGGGAGTACAAGCCTGAGTTTGCCATGACCGCCTCGCTGCTGTGCGGGGTGCTCATCTTTGGGATGGTCATCCTCAACCTGACGCCCGCGCTCGACACCTTGGGCAATTTGATTTCGGGTATGAATATCAACAGCGAATACTTCACCATTGTTTTAAAAAGCCTCGGCATCTGCTACGTGACTCAGCTCGCGTCGGACACCTGCCGAGATTCAGGATACAGCGCGATCGCCTCCAAGGTGGAGCTCGCGGGCAAGGTGTCGATCGTCGTGATCGCTCTGCCGCTGTTTACAAACCTGGTCGACATTGCGCTCGGTCTGATTCAGCTCGGAACCTAGGCAATCGCTGAATCAATCGCGCCTGACGGCTCGGCGCATATCTTGCGGTCGGATTTAGGCCATTTGAGCGTCAAAAATGCTCCGAATACAGAAGTATTCGTCCGCCTTTTTCTTTGAACTGTCTCAAAATCTGCCTCGCAATCTATAACACCGGATTGAATCATCGCTTACCTAGAGCAAATAAGAACAAGTTCAGCGGTTTGCAAAGGCTGTGGCTGCAATGCCGTTCTTAGCGAGTGAGAATCCGCCAGGGTGCACTGCCTTGCAGTTGCTCAACTTTTATTTGCTCAAAAGGCGGACAGGCTGCAACAGCCCAACTTGCCTTGATTCCAATGAAAGAACGGGATGTGTATGAAAAAAAGAATTGTCTGCCTGCTCTGCCTCCTCCTGCTTGTCTTGGGACTCGGCGGCGTCACCGCGTGGGCCGAGGAGGACACCGTCTCCCAGACGCAGGAGGAGCTCATGCAGGAGCAGTACGATGCAGTGGGGGCGGACGACCTCGCCTCCAACCTGCCGGACAACGTGCAGGACAGCCTGGAAAAGAACGGACTTGACTCCCCCTCTTCGGATAAGATCATCAGTTTCAGCATTGGGGACTTTTTCTCCAATCTTTGGGGGACAATCACCGACACGGTGAAACAGCCGCTCGGCCTGCTCGCCATCTCGTTTGGCGTCATGCTGCTCTGCGCATTGCTCGAGTCGTTTAAATCGACGGTGGACAGCTCTCTTTCCAACGTCTTTTCGATGGTCGCTGTCCTCGCGGTGTGTGGTACGGTGATCCAGCCGGTGATCCGCTGCATCCAAATGGCAGCCGATACCATCACTGGTGCGGGCAACTTCATGCTCTGCTTTATCCCGGTGTTCACCGGAATTGTCACCGCCTCGGGCATGCCGGTGTCCGGTCTCGGTTACAACACCGCCCTGTTCGCGACGATTCAGGTGATCTCCAAAATTGTCTCAACGGTGCTGCTTCCCTTCCTCGGCATCTTCCTCGCCCTCTCAATTGTGTCGGCGGTGAGCGGTCAGTTCAAGATCTCCAAGCTCACTGCGACGGTCAAAAAGACGGTGGTGTGGTCGGTGTCCCTTCTGCTCACCATTTTTATCGGCATCTTTTCCACCCAGTCGATGGTGGCGGCCTCAGCGGACACCGTCACGGTAAAGGCCACAAAATTTATGGTCGGCAGCTTTATCCCAGTCGTCGGCGGGGCGATCAGCGACGCGCTCAACTCGGTGCAGGGATGCCTGGGACTCATGAAGTCCTCCATCGGGGCGTTCGGCATTCTCGCCTGTGTCTTCACCTTTCTCCCCGCCATCCTCACAGTGCTGTTTTACATGCTTGTGCTTAAAATCTCCTCCGCTGCGGGGAGTCTGTTCGGCCTCTCCGGCGTCACCGAGATTTTTGACGCGGTGTACGACGCGCTGAGCATCCTCATGGCGTTTTTGATCTGCTATTCTCTGCTCACAATTGTGACAACCACCTTAATGATTTCGATGAGTTCGGGGGGATAAACATGATGGAAACCATACAAAACTGGGCGATGACGGTGTGCGTCACAATGGCGGGCGCGGCGGTATTCAACATGCTGCTGCCTGGGTCGGGACTCAAAAAGATGGCGATGTTCACCATCAACCTCTTTTTTATCAGCAGTCTGATTTCTCCCCTTATCCTGCATCCCCCGACGTTCGACTTTGACATCATCACCTCCGACGTCACCCAAAACGAGGAGCTCAGCACTGTGGTCGACGACCAGGTGATTGCGCTCGCGGAGAACAACCTAAACAAAGAGGTGGGGCAGATACTTGCGCAGAACAATCTTGCCGCAGAAAAAATAGAAACAACCATTCATATAGAGGCGGACAACAGCATATCTATTACTAAGCTGAAAATCTGGATCAGGCGAGAACAGCAGTCCAACCAGTCTGCGATCGCGCAGCTGGTCTCAAAGGAGGTAGGTGTCCAGCCTGAAATCGTCTTAACAGAGGAATAAAAGAAAGGATGTGGTCTATTGTGGAAAAAAAGCTCCCTCCGAGCCTTTCCAAGCTGTTTCAGGGAAAGAACAGCACCCGGCTGATTCTCATACTGGGCATTGCGGGGATGGCGCTCATCCTCCTGTCGAGCTTTCTGCCCAAGCTGTCCTCCTCCAAACCAACCGAGAGCGGGCAAGCTTCCACCAAGCTGACAGCGGATGAATACACCGAAAAGCTTGAAAAAAAGGTGACCGATCTCGCTGAGAGCATTATCGGCGCGGGCAAGGTCAAGGTGATGATTACCCTCGAAAACGGGGTGGAATACGTCTACGCCAACTCGGAAAAAAAGACAACCGACAACACGCAGGACTATGAGAGCGGCTCCCCAAAAAAATCCACCGACAAGGGGAGCTTGGAACAGGACGTCATTGTCATTGACGGACAAGACGGAAAACAAGCGCTGGTGGTGACCCAGAGAGAACCTACGGTGAAAGGGGTTGTGGTGGTATGTGAGGGAGGCGGCGATATCAGCGTGAAGCAGAGCTTGACCGATGCGATCACGACAGCCCTCAATCTCAAATCAAACCGGGTGACGGTTGTACAGTCAGCAGGCTAAATTTTATTTACTTATTATTAACATTTAGGGGGAACATACCGTGAAAATGAATATGATCATTGGGAAAAAACAAATCGTCCTGGCGTCTCTCGTGCTGATACTGGGCATCGCCATCTACCTAAACTGGCAGTTTGCCAACAGCGACGACGCGCTCGGGGTTGCCGACATACTCGGTGGAAACTCCACTGGTTCCCAGGCAACCTATGGGGAGGCGGAGCTTGTCAACACCGACGACAACTATTTTGCCAACGCCCGCCTCGAAAAGCAGAAAACCCGAGATGCGGCGACCGAGACCCTTGCCGGGCTGCTCGAAAAGACTGATTTGAGCGCGGAGGAAAAGGCAAGCGCAACTGCACAGGCGCTCCAGACCGCACAGCTGATGGAGAGCGAGACCACAATTGAAAATCTGGTTAAGGCCAAGGGGTTTGAGGACTGCATCGCCTATCTCGACAGCGAGAACGCCAAAGTGGTTGTCAAGAGCGAGGAGCTCGATGCGGCGCAAGCGGCCCAGATCAAGGATATTATTGTTTCCGAGACAGCGGTTGACCCCTCCAACATCGTGGTCACACCGGTGAAATAGAATCTATGTGCATAAAGGGGGCGGCAGATTCTGCCGCCCCTGAGTGTGTTGACAAAGCAGACACTTTGTGAAAGGGGACATCCCCTTCCACAATCTTTCTCCGTATTGGTCATTGTTGTACGCTTTAACTTGAAAAAACCAGGTTATGTCGGCGATAGAGAGAAAAACATAAGAGAAAGGCATGCCAAAGGAAAAGGAGCTTTTGTAAAAAAATAGAATGTGGAGAAAACTCAACCTATATCAGTTTTTATGGTAAGTGAATATGATTTGTTCACGGGTTGCTGTGTGTGATGCTTTGATTCTATTCGATGGCCTTTGAGGGGCGAAACGGCAGTTGGCCAATTTGGGTCCTGGAAAACACCTGTTCACGGGCGGTTTTGATTTCACTTGAAATAGTGCTTTTCGGCAGTCAAAGGGGCGGCAGATTCTGACGTCCTTTTTTAGATGTATTTGAGGCTTCGACTTCTAAGTTGGGATTATTGCAGAAATGATGATTGCTCGAGGTTGCAAGGCTCCAGATGGGAAGTCAGCTTGTCTGGCGTGTTCCGAACATCAAAGGCTGTGGCCGTCTGGTGGATTGCAGTTAAGATGGTTCAGTTGGTTTCACCCAAGAGATTTTCTGCCCTGATCAAAGGGAAAGCCAGAACAGGCACCGCAGGGGTTCCGCCAGATGTTTCAGGAAAGTTTACAACTGTCTCGCAGGAGGCAGAATTTGGGGCGCCTGCATGCTCAGTTTCCCAGATTCTGCTTACCTTTTACTTGTATTTTGGCGGTGTGTGTGCTATATTATATAAGACGAACTATGTGCAGCGCGCCGGATTTTCCGATGCGCAGTGAGGAGGAAATCCTATGAAACAGATGGTGAACAATCCGGTTCCCGGCAACCTGAAAATCTCCGAAGAGGTCATCTCTGCCATTGTCACACAGGCTGCGGTGGAAGTCGAGGGAGTCTATGGGCTCGCCGATATCCCGATCAGTATGAAAGAATATATCCTGCTTGCGAAAAAGCCCCGCGCGATTAAAATCGCGATGAACGGGGGAACCGCGGGCATCACAGTCGGACTCTGTCTGCGCAGCGGCTACAAGATCAAACGGATTGCCGAACAGGTGCAGCAGGAAGTCAAAGCCGCTGTGCAGAGCATGACGGGCGTCACCGTCTCCAAGGTCAACATCTATGTGGCCGGTGTCAAGAACGAACAACGAAGCGTGTGAAAGGATTGGATCGATGAAAAGACATCAGATGCGGGAAAATGCATTTATATTGGTTTTTGAAAAGATTTTTAACGACGACGATGTGAGCGAAGTGATCGCCGCCGCGGAAGAGTGCGGGGAATTTGAGGTGAATAGCGACGTCATCGCGCTGTTTACCGGGGTGCAGCAGCACATTTCTGAGCTTGACCGGCTGATTTCCGAGCATCTGACCAAATGGAACATAACCCGCCTGTCCAAAGTGATTCTCGCGATCCTGCGCCTTGCGGTCTATGAAATCGTCTATGTAGAGCGGGTAGAGGCTCCGATTGCGATCAACGAAGCGGTGGAGCTCGCCAAAGAATACGCGACCCAGGAGGACGCTGCGTTTGTCAACGGCGTACTCGGTTCGTTTGTCAGGGCGGCGGAAAAATGAGAGCGCTCGGAATTGACACCAGCAACTACACCTGCTCGACCGCGCTGTACGACAGCGAAACTGGGCAGATGTTCATGGCAAAGCAGCTGCTGCCCACCCCGGAGGGGGCGCTTGGCCTGCGCCAGTCGCAGGCGGTGTTTGAGCACGTCAAGCTGCTGGGACAGATGATGGACAAGCTGTTTGCGCAAGCACCCGGCAGGGTGGACGCTGTTGGGGTATCCACCCGTCCGCGCAGTGCACAGGGATCCTATATGCCCTGCTTTCTCACCGGCGCGATGGCGGCGCAGTGCCTGTCCGCCGCGCTCGGCGTCCCCAAACACGACTTTTCCCACCAGCAGGGGCACATTGCCGCTGCCCTTTATTCGGCAGAAAAAACCGACTGGCTCACTGCCGGCCGGTTTCTCGCTTTTCACGTCTCGGGCGGCACCACTGACTGCCTGCTTGTGACGACCGGAAACTGCAGCATCGAGTCGATTGAGCTCGTCGGCTCCTCCCTCGACCTCAAGGCGGGGCAGGCGGTTGACCGGGTCGGCGGGATGCTCGGGCTCCCGTTTCCTTCCGGCCCAAGCCTGGAGCAGCTCGCGCTGCGCTGCACTGACAAGATCAAGGTCAAACCAACACTCAAGGGCATTGACTGCTGCCTGTCGGGGGTGGAAAACAAATGCGCCAAGCTGCTCTCGGAAGGCGCGCCGCAAGAGTATGTCGCTCGCTTCTGCATAGAATATATTCAAGCTACCCTCGAGGGGATGCTCAAAGCGGCCAAGGCGGAATACGGGGAGCTTCCACTGCTCTTTGCGGGCGGAGTGATGTCCAACAGTATCATCCGCGGCTATTTTGAGAAACGTTACGGCGCGTCGTTTGCACAGCCCGCCTATTCGGCGGACAACGCGGGTGGAATCGCTCTGCTCGCAGCTGGAATGGAGGAGAGAAATGCCTAGCTACAGCGTCTCGGAGGTCAACCGGTTTATCAAGCAAATCTTTGCTGCGGAGGACATCTTCTACGGTCTGCACATCCGCGGGGAGATCTCCAATTTTGTCAACCACGTCCGTTCAGGGCATTTTTATTTTACCCTCAAGGACCAGACAAGCTCGATCAAATGCGTGATGTTCCGCAGCAACGCCTCCCGGCTGCCCTTTCTGCCCGAAAACGGGATGAATGTAATCCTCCGGGGGGATGTACAGGTGTTTGAACGCGATGGGGTGTATCAGGTCTATGTGGCGGACATCCAGCCGGATGGCACCGGAGCGCTTTACATGGCGTACGAGCAACTCAAAAAAAAGCTTGACGCGGAAGGGCTGTTCGATCCACAGCGCAAGCGCCCCCTGCCGCCCTATCCCGGAGCAATCGGGGTTATCACCTCCAAGACTGGCGCTGCGCTGCAGGACATCCTGAACATTCTGCGACGCCGCTACCCGGTGTGCACGGTCAAGCTGTTTCCCGCCCTTGTGCAGGGAGAACAGGCTCCGGAATCGATCATTCAGGCGTTTGCGCGCGCCAACCGCACTCCGCTCGACCTGGTGATTGTGGGGCGGGGCGGCGGCTCGCTTGAGGATCTCTGGGCGTTTAACGACGAGGGAGTTGCACGGGCAATCGCGGGCTGCCGCGTGCCAGTGATCTCCGCGGTGGGGCACGAGGTGGATTACACTATCGCCGACTTTGCCGCTGATCTGCGCGCCCCCACTCCCTCAGCGGCTGCTGAGCTCGCGGTGCCCGACATTGTGAATTTGAGAACAATGATCGACAACTACGCTGAAATGGTGTATAATTATACAGTTAGCAGCCTGCAAAACGGAGAGCAGCAGCTCGATTCGCTCAGCACCCGGCTGATGGCGCGTGCCCCGGGCGCAGTGCTCGAGCACTCCTGCCACAGCCTTGAGTCCCTTGACAGCCGTCTGCACCTTTCGTTTGAAGGAATGTACGGGCGCTGCGGGCAGCGGTTTGCCGCTGCGGCGGGGATGCTCGAATCCCTCAGTCCGTTAAAAGTACTCACCCGGGGATACTCGATCACGTTTGATAAATCTGGAAAAATTGCCCGGTCAGCAGAGCAGCTCAAGCCGGGGAACCGGATCACCACCCGTTTTCACGATGGCGAGGTCGTAAGCGTTGTCGCAGAGAAAGAGGAGTGAACAATGGAATTTGAAACAATGACGTTTGAAAAGGCGGTTGCCGAGCTCGAAAAGGTGGTTGCCAAGCTCGAAAAGGGGAACCTCAGCCTTGAACAGAGCCTCACGCTCTACGAAAAGGGCACCAAGCTTTCGGCGGTCTGCCACCAGCGGTTGGAGACGGCGAAGCTGAAACTGGAGGAAATCTCATCCGATCAACCGGAATAATGGGAGGAAACAGCATGGAATTTCAAGATCAGCTCAACGAATACATCCAGCTTGTCGACCGGGAGCTTGAGCGTCTGCTGCCCGACGAGGATATCCTGCAAAAGTCGGTTGTGGACGCGATGCGCTACAGCGTGACAGCGGGGGGAAAACGGATTCGCCCGGTACTGACGCTCGAGGTCTGCCGGATGCTCGGCGGGGACCCGCACAAGGCGCTCCCGTTTGCCTGCGCGGTGGAACTCATCCACTCCTATTCCCTCATCCATGACGACCTTCCCTGCATGGACGACGATGCCATGCGCCGCGGCAAGCCCTCTTGTCATATCGCGTTTGGAGAGAGCACTGCGCTGCTCGCTGGGGACGCGCTGCTCACCCTCGCATTTGAAACCGCTTCCCATGCGCCTCAGACCCACGGGACAGGATGCGAAGAGACCCTTCGCGCTATTTCGATTCTCTCCCGCCTCGCGGGGGTACACGGGATGATCGGGGGTCAGGTGATTGACCTCGAGAGCGAGGGCCGGGGGATCGAATACCCGGTCCTGCATCAGATGCACCTGCTCAAAACAGGGGCGCTGATCAAGGCGGCCTGCCAGATGGGCGCTGCCGCCGCGGGCGCGCAGGAGGAAGACCTTGATAAAATCGGGGAATACGCAGACGCGCTGGGCCTTGCGTTCCAGATCTGCGACGACATTCTCGACGTGGTTGGGGACGAAGCGCAGCTCGGCAAGCCGGTTGGGAGTGATAAGCAGCAGCAAAAGACCAGCTTTATCACCCTGTTTGGGCTGGAGGAATCCCGCAGCAACGCCCAGATGATGACCACCCTTGCCAAGGAAAGTCTCGCTTCTTTTGAGCACAACGGTTTCCTGCTCGCGCTCACCGATCTGCTGCTCAACCGCAATAAATAGGCTCCATACCGGATCCAAAAACCTCACTGGAAAACCTCCGTTTCGGCGGACAGGCATCTGGAAAAACGAACAAAGGAGTTCCGCATGGGTAAATTTGTCGGATTGTTTCACAATTATGTGCTCATTGCCGCACTGCTGGCTTGGCTGGTTGCGCAGGTGTGCAAAACGCTGCTCGTCCTGGTGACTAAAAAGAAATTTGACGCCGAGCGCCTCGTCGGCTCGGGGGGAATGCCCAGCGCCCACTCAGCCACAGTGTGCGCCCTGTCGATTGCCATGGCGCGCCAAGTCGGGGTCAACTCGCCTGAGTTTGCAATTTGCATCGTGCTTGCGGCGGTCGTCATGTACGACGCAATGGGGGTGCGGCGATCGTCGGGCGAACAGGCAAAACTCCTCAACAAGATTATCACGGAACTCCACCTCGACCACAACGCCGAAAAGACGATTCAGAAAAAGCTCACCATGTTCAGCAAGGACAACGACTGCTTTGCAGAGGATGGGGAAGAGGATGACGAGGAGATCAAACAGCTCAAAGAAAAACTTGGGCACACGCCGCTCGAGGTTTTGGCGGGCGCGCTGCTCGGCATTCTGATCGCCCTGATCGTACCGATGTGACCGCTGTGCTCGACTGGAGCGCACAGGCGCAACCAGGGACCGACGGTTTTGTGCAATTCAATTGGAGAGGGCTGTGCATGAATCAATTACCTTTACTCAAATCGATCAATTCACCGCGTGATCTAAAAGCGATCCCCGTAGAGGATCTCGAAGAGCTCTGCGCTGAGATACGCTCCTATATTATTCAGACGATTTCCCAGACAGGGGGGCACCTCGCTTCCAATCTCGGGGTTGTCGAGCTGACAGTGGCGATTCACCGCGCATTTGATTCCCCAAACGACAAGCTGGTGTGGGATGTAGGACACCAGTGCTACACCCACAAGCTGCTCACCGGACGGCGGGACGAGTTTCCCACCATCCGGCAGGAAAACGGTATTTCCGGGTTTCCAAAGTCTAAGGAAAGCATTCATGATGCCTTTCTCTCAGGGCACAGCACCAATTCCCTGTCTGCTGCAAGCGGGATTGCCCGCGCTGAGATGATCAAAGGCACTGGCAATCGGGTGGTGGCGGTGATCGGCGACGGCGCCTTTACCGGCGGAATGGCCTATGAGGCGCTCAACAATGCTGGGTCGCTCAACAACCTCATCGTCATTCTCAACTACAACGAGATGTCGATTTCCAAGACAGTCGGGAGCTTTGCACGGTATCTCGCGACGGTGCGCGCAAAGCCGAAATACCTTGAGACCAAGCACTCGGTCGAGTCGCTGCTCAACCGCACCCCGATTGTCGGCCCCGGCCTCAAGCGGGGGGTGAAAAAGGCGAAGCTGAGGCTCAAAAACATGCTGTACAACAGCAACTTTTTTACCGACCTCGGCTTTTCCTATCTCGGCCCGGTGGACGGCCACGATCTGCACGAACTCGCGGATGCGATGGAGTGGGCGAAAAAGACGGATAAGCCCGCCCTGATCCAGGTTTACACTACCAAGGGCAAGGGATATCCCCGCGCGGAGAAGAATCCCGGCGCCTATCACGGTATCTCCAAATTTGACGTCGAGACGGGCAATCCTGACATTTCGGAGGAAAACAGCTTTTCCGCCGAGTTTGGACGGGAGCTCAAACGGCTTGGCGACAGAGACGATACCATCTGCGCCATCACCGCAGCGATGAAGTATGGCACAGGTCTCCAGTACTTTGCCTCCGCCCACCGCGACCGTTTTTTTGACGTGGGGATTGCAGAGGAGCACGCGGTCACCTTTGCCGCAGGACTTGCCTCCAACGGGATGAAACCGGTGTTTGCGGTGTATTCTACCTTTTTACAGCGGGGCTACGACCAGATTATTCATGACGCTTCGATTGAACAGCAGCATGTGGTGTTTGCAATTGACCGAGCGGGCATTGTCGGTAACGATGGAGAGACCCATCAGGGACTGTTTGACACGGCGTTTCTCAGCTCGGTGCCCAACATGACGATTTTTGCCCCAGCCACCTATGCCGAGCTCAAGGCGATGCTGCACCGTTCTCTCTACGAGGTGCCTGGGGTGGCGGCCCTCCGATATCCGCGCGGTCAGCAGGATGACTGCCCCGCCTTTGGGGATCCCACTGCGGATTACCACCTGGAAGGGAAGGGGAACACCCTGATCATTTCCTATGGGCGGATTTTTTTCAATGCATTGCGCGCCTCCCATCAGTTGCGGGAGCAGGGAGTGCCAAATGCCTTGTGCAAGCTCAACCGGATCTGCCCGATTCCGCAGGAAGCTGTGGAGGAGATGCTGCGATTTGAGCGCATTTTCTTTTTTGAGGAGGGCATCCGCTCGGGCGGCATTGCCGAGCACCTGCTCGACCAGCTCAACCAGGCGGGTTACCGGGGGCTGTATCACATTTCGGCAGTCGACCGGTTTGTCCCGCAGGCCTCGGTTGACAGCTCGCTCAAACAGCTGGGGCTGGACGCCAACTCGATGGCAGAAACGATTCTGCAACACCGTTAAAAGGGGTTTTTTAGATTGTCAAAAATCAGATTAGACGTCCTGCTCACCGAGCGCGGCCTCGCGCCGAGCAGGGAAAAGGCCAAGGCGTTCATCATGGCGGGCGAGGTGCTCGTCGGCGGGGAGCGCTGTGACAAGGCAGGGCAGTTGGTTCAGCAAGACGCTGAAATCACCGTAAAGGCGGGGCTCAAATACGTCAGCCGGGGAGGCCTCAAGCTCGAAAAGGCGATGCAAAAGCATCATTTTGATCTCGGTGGGAAGGTGTGCATGGACATCGGCGCCTCGACTGGGGGATTCACTGACTGCATGCTGCAAAATGGGGCGAGCCGGGTCTATGCGGTGGACGTCGGTTACGGCCAGCTCGCCTGGAAACTGCGCACCGACGAGCGGGTGATCAACCTCGAGCGGACCAATGCCCGCCATCTCACCCAGGAGCAGATCCCCGAGCCGGTGGATTTTTCATCGGTGGACGTCTCGTTTATCTCTCTCACTCTCATCCTCCCCGTGCTGCATCGCCTCCTGCGGGAGGGCGGCGAGGCGGTTGTGCTTGTAAAACCGCAGTTTGAGGCAGGCAGGGAGAACGTGGGCAAAAAAGGGGTGGTGCGCGACCCTGAAGTACACAGGATGGTGCTGCACAAAATCGCAAACTTTTGCAGCGAGCACGGTTTTTGCCTGCTCGACGCGGACTATTCCCCAGTCAAGGGGCCTGAAGGGAACATCGAATATCTGTATACCCTCCGGAAAAGTGCGGAACCATCGGGTATTACTGACGAACAGCTTGACAAAGTTGTAACAAACTCGCACGCCGAACTGGGCTGATGCGGAAATGAGGCTGCTATGAAGATACTCTTTACCGTCAATCTCAACAAACCCGACGCGAAGGCGATCACCGAACAGGCGGTCAAAATCCTTCGGGAACACGGCGCTGTCTGCCTGCTCGACAGCAAAAACCAGAGTGCCTTTGACTGGCCGAGTTGTGACTGCGTGAACTTTTCTCAGCTCTGCGGTGACTTTGATATGATCATCACAGTCGGCGGGGACGGCACGATTATGAACGCGGCAAAATACTCAGTATTTTACGACAAACCGCTGCTCGGTATCAATGCAGGCCGTCTCGGTTTTCTGGCGGGCCTTGAAAACACTGACCTCGACAAACTCCCCCTGCTGCTCGAGGGAAACTACGTCGAGCACCCTCGGATGATGCTCAAGGTCATTCACGTGTTTAAAAACGGTGAGCTGCATTACACCGCCCTCAACGATGCGGTACTCGCCAAAGCTGCGCTTTCGAGCGTGATCGACGTACAGGTGCAGTATGGGCAGCGGGGAAGGATGGATTACCGCTGCGACAGCATCATCTTCTCCACCCCGACCGGCTCGACGGCCTACGCCCTCTCCAACGGTGGGCCGATTGCTGATCCAGACCTGTCCTTCATCGCCCTTGCGCCGATCTGTCCGCACTCCCTTGTCTCCCGCACCCTGCTCTTCAGCGAGCGTTCGGTGATTCAGGTTCGACTCGGGGAGGACAATCGGACGGATGCATTTTTGCTCATCGATGGGAAAAACGTCGGACAGGTGATGCCAGACGATCACATCCGTATCCAGCAATGCGAAAACCGGCTGCGGCTAATCTCACTGGATCACCGTGAATTCTACGAGGTTGTCAGCAAAAAATTCTTTCACTAAAAGCTCAGGGAGGTAGTTATGAAAGCAAAGCGTCATGATAAGATTCTTGAACTTGTCTTAACAAGAAATATCTATACACAGGAAGATCTGCTCCAGGAGCTGCGCAAGGAGGGGTTCACTGTCACCCAGGCGACAGTGTCCCGCGATATCAAGGAGCTCAAACTTGTCAAGGAGATGAATTCTGAGGGGAACTACCGCTATGTCACCGGTGCAAAAAAGGCGGTTGAAGCAGTGACCGGGCGGTTTGGCGCTATTTTTTACGAGTCAGTTCTCTCAATTGATTATGCCAAGAACATTGTGGCGATTAAATGCCGCCATGGAATGGCAAATGCAGCCTGCGCGACGCTCGACGGAATGGACTGGAATGGCGTGGTCGGAACCCTCGCCGGAGACGATACCATTTTTGTACTCATGCGAAACGATGACGACGCGGCGACATTTACCAAGGAAATCTATAAATTTCTTTCCAACGGATAAGGGGGCAGGGCAATGCTGTCAGGGCTGTTTATTCAAAATCTCGCGGTGATCGAGAAGGTGTACATTGAGTTTGACAACGGAATGAATGTTTTTACCGGAGAGACTGGCGCGGGAAAGTCGATTGTCATCGATGCGATCAACGCCATTCTGGGAGGGCGCTGTTCCAAGGAACTCGTGCGCACCGGAGCAGACAAGGCGGTGATTGTGGGATCATTCCGAGCTCTTCCGCTTCCAGTTCGTTCAATGGCGGAGAAAAACGGGATTGAGCTCGAGGAAGATGAGCTGGTGATCCAGCGGGAGATCAGCGCGGATGGCAGGACGTCGGCTCGGGTATGCGGCCGTCCGGTGACCGTCTCGATGCTGCGAGAGCTGGGAGCACGGCTGATCAACATCCATGGACAGCACGACAACCAGATCCTGCTTTCCCCTGAAAAGCACATTGATATTCTCGACAGCTTTGGCGAGCTGGGCAGCCTGCGTAGCGAATACCGACAGACCTACCAGTCCTGGAAACGGGTGCGTTCCGAGCTCGAAGAGATGAACCAGGACGAGGCGCACAAAGCTCAAAAGCTCGATATGCTTGCCTATCAGATCAATGAGATCGAACAGGCGGAGCTTGAGCCGGGGGAAGATGACGAGCTTGAGGCTGAAGCGCGCGCCATCCGCAACTCTGCCCGCATCATCGAGAGCCTCAATGAAGCGCACCAGCTGCTCGATGGGGAAGATGAGATGGCAGGCGCTTCCGAGCTGCTCTCCAACGCGGCCTCATCCCTCTCGTTCGCGAGTGAATACTATTCCGACCTCTCTGAAACGGCTGAGAGACTCCAGGGGATTTCTTATGAGGTAGCAGACCTGTTGACTGAGATCGGATCGTACGTCAACAATTTGGAATTCGATCCGGCCCGACTGGAACTCATCGAGGAACGGCTGAATGAAATCTATAAATTGAAACAGAAATACGGTGGTACGATCGAAGAGATTTTACAGCATTTAGAGAACAACCGTTCTGAGTTGGAGCAGCTCGAGCTCTCTGATGTGCGCCAGTCCGAGTTGTATGCACAGCAGGAACAGCTCCACAAAAAGTGTGTCGAGCTTGCCAGGCAGCTGCGCGGTGAGCGGAAACAGGCGGCCATCGCGTTTGTCCGGACTGTTTCCTCTGAACTGCAATTTCTGGATATGGGCGGGGTGACACTTGAAGTTCGGTTTACCCCCTGTGAGCTCTTTTCCAGGGGAAGTGAACAGCTGGAGTTTCTCATTTCAACCAATGTCGGTGAACCGCCAAAGCCCATTGCAAAGATTGCGTCGGGCGGCGAGCTTTCCCGCATCATGCTGGCGATTAAAAACGCGCTTGCGGAAAAGGATGAAATCCCTACTTTGATTTTTGATGAGGTGGACACAGGGGTGAGCGGTTCAGCGGCTCAAAAGATCGGACTCAAGCTCAAGCAGGCTGCGGGATGCAGGCAGATTCTCTGTGTCACCCATCTCGCTCAGATTGCCGCGCTTGCGGGCACTCATTTTAGAATACAGAAATCAGTACAGGAGAGCAGAACCTTTACCGAGGTGCTCAAACTGGATGGAGAAGGCAGAAGCAGGGAAGTGGCACGCATCATGTCAACTGGAGAGGTCACCCCGCTGATGCTTGAGAACGCAAGGGATCTGATCGAACGCGGAAAGTCAGTTTAAGGGCCTAAAATGAGTAGTTGACAAGAAACAAGTGTCATTAATCGGTTTCTAACGATGGTAGGACAGCAGACAAAAGAACGGTTAAGAGACTTTAAATGAACACGGTTGAAAAAGAGTATTACACCTATTGCTATCTGTATGGCATAATTGTGTTGATAGCTTTTATCACAAATTGGGCGTCTAAGGTTTGCGTATCAGGCTGCCCCTAGATTCACAACGATTCAAACAGTCAGAAAAAGATGCTGGAGTAGAACAAACAGGATAAAAAACGTGGTTAGTTTGAACAGGAGGAATGCAGAATTCCTCTATAGTTTGAACTCATAACCACCCCTGTTTACTAGTGGTATGCAGAGGGCAGGCTTATTCTAAAGGGGCATCGAAGACCTTGATATCGCATTACAATTTCAGACAGTCGCTTGAGCGGCTGTCTTTTTTGTATACAGAAACCC
>EQ973344.1:368607-476192 GCA_000158655.1 [Clostridium] methylpentosum DSM 5476 | reverse complement strand
TGAAGAAACAGCGGGGAAAAAGCGGGGGGATACAAGAGTATATCAAGAACCAACTCAAGGAAGATGAGATGAGCGAACAGTTAACGATCCAGCCAAAAGGCCCGTTTACGCGCCCACGAGGAACAAAGGGCTATGCCCGCATAAGCATCCCCCGGCGAAGCCGGGGGATGCTTATTTATGTAGAAAACCACTCGCTAGACGAGTGGTTTAAAAGAAGGCTTGTGCCGATGATGTAGAAAAAGGACACCTTTTTTCTAAAAATTTGCGGTCTGTCAACTGCAAAGCTTGGTAGACTGCGGATGTGTTCTGATTGCCCTGATCGCTGTGCAAACGGATGGGCAACCAGCACACTTTGCTTTTTCAAGGAGTCTTTTGACAGATTGGATGGCGAACAGATTGTCAAAAGAATCACTGAGCTGCCATTACACAATTTCATTGTTGAACAAATTTAGGGAACAAACAAGATACGACTATCTGTCTTCGTATTGGATCTATGTGATACCCAAAGCGACCTTTTGAGATGTGAAGCCCCTGTTTTAACAAGTTGGAACGTGTTTCGTATTTATTTCCCGATCGTGCAGGGTATTATCCATAAAGATGAAGCTTTTACATAGATCTCTATACTGCTAGGTCACATTGCATCCCGGTTGCAGCTACATTGAATCAATTAGCTGATTTTCTGTATTGGGTAGGTGTTTTTCCATGGTATTTTTTAAATGTTTTATCAAACGTAGAGCGTTCTGAATAGCCCAATAAGAGTGCGATTTTTTTATGAAAAAATCAGAGTGTTTCAGGTAATGCGTTGCTTTTTTCATTTTAAATGAATTTAGCAGTTCAGTGAATGTTTTACCCGAAGCACGATGGATTGCCTTAGAGATATGAGCAATACTGTAATGAAAGTGTTCCGCTACTTGCGCCAAAGTGATAGAATTGCAGTTTTCACTCATGTATGCAATTATTTGAGAAATATCTAGACTTTCCTTTTTATCTTTTAAAATTGGTTTAGACGCTTTTTCCTGATATTGCCGGGTTAGTTCGGTTAATAAACAACAAAATAGATAACTCATCATGGATTGGTTATAAGCTGATTTATGGTAATATTCCCTTACAATACGATAAATAAATTCTTCTGCTATACTGCCCTTTTCAGCGATAAATCGGAATGTGACAGGTTCGCTCTTAACATCGTATAAAGAGTGGAGGAAAAAACTAAAAAATAAATCGTTTTTCTGGATCATATTTAACATGGAATTTGTGAAGGTAGACTTTCTAACCAATATATTAATTAGAATACCGCCTTTCTCCTCCGCTTCAATATAATGGCTTGCTTTTGTGTTAAACATTAGAATAGAACCAGTTGGAAGCAGATACTTTTTGCCTCCAACCGTAGTATAGAAACTTCCAGAGAATACATAAGCTAACTCAAAAAAAGAATGATAGTGTTCAAATTTTATTTTCTGTTTTTTTTGCCGTTTTTCTATCTGCTCATCAATACAGACGGTGATCTCTTCTTGGTCGTCAAAGAACATATTTTCTTTGAATTCAAGCGGCGGATACTGTTTTGTGGAATCTGTTTGTTTGCGAATAAACTCCATATATGCTACAGCATCCGTATCATTAAAAAATTTCTTCCAAAAGTCCTGTGCAAAGGTTGGCGACTGATAAATTTTTTTGATTATATTGTTAAAATCTTGATAATTTGATTCTCCCATATTCTATTTCCCCCCTTTATTCAAGATAACATAAGTAAATCTTTTTTGTCAATATCAAATAGTTGGGGATAGTTTTTGTTTTTTAGTGTCTATAGAAAACCATTTCGATCTGTTGCACATCATTTCACATAAAAAACACCTGTTTTAGACAATTATAATCATACCATATTTACTAAAATATGATATAATTTAGTAAAATATTGATCAATTGATCAAAGAAAGAGAGGAATTATCATGAAAAAGCAAAAAGTGTTAAGTAAATTGCTTACATCAGTCGTTTGTTTGGCCTTGGCTGCTGGAACTATATTGTCCGTTGGGGCGCAGTCAAAACAGCCACAGGATTTTGCGCAAACAATCAGCAGCCGTTTTAAAAATGTGGAAATGGACTACAAGCCAGAGGCAAGATGGTGGCTGGCAGAAGGTTCCCACACAGACCAAACCTTAATTGAATCCATCCATGAATTATATGATTCTGGTTTTGGCGCGTTGGAATTTGTCACATTGGATGAATCGGTTTATTTGGATGACGCTACTTATGCTTGGGGTTCCGAGGAATGGATTCATGATTCCCATTTAATTGTAGAAGAATGTACAAAGTTGGGAATGGGTGTCAGCTTTACCAGTGGAACCAATTGGGCAACCGCTAATTTAGTCAATATTACACCTGACGACCAGACGGCTTCACAGGAATTGGGCTACAAAACAATTGATTTAGCAGGAGGAGAACATTATTTTGGCGAATTGCCAAAAGTAAAACTTCCAGAAGGCGCGACAAAGATGCGTTTGGAAAACGTGATTGTTGCAAAGTCAGAAGGGACGGCAGACGATGGAGCCTCCCTATTAAATGAAGATTCCCTGACAGATATCACCAACCTTGCAATTCAAGATGAAAACGGAATTTGGAATATTGATTATACTGCTCCAGCTGATGGAAACTATACTGTTTTTGTGTTTTGGCAGTATGGTACAGCCGAAAACTACAAACCTTCTATTGGTAAATCCTACACGATCAATTACTTAACAAAAGACGGCGCGAACGCATTGATTGATTATTGGGAAGAGAATGTCCTGACAGAAGATTTAAGGGAACAAATAAAAAAGAATGGCGACGTTTCTCTTTATATGGACTCTTTAGAACTCCGTACAAAAGGACAAGATACCGCAGGGCAGCTTTGGAGTGAGGACTATTTACGGGAATTTGAAAAGCGCCGCGGTTATGATTTAACAAAATATTTGCCATTAATTATTGCAAATAGAACACCTATTCCAGAATATAAATACGAAGTAGACAGCGAAAATAGGGATAACGGTCTTACAGAAAAAATTCGTAGAGATACTTATCAAACAAACACAGAACTGTATATGGAAAACTGCCTCGAACCTATTCGTGAATGGCTCCATACCTTTGGTATGACTTTGCGTGCGGAAACTTCTTATGGTCAGTTGTTTGAATTATCCCAGCCGATTAAATCGGTTGACTATGTGGAAACAGAGTCCTTGGAGTTTTTCTGTGAACTTGACCGTTTCCGTGGACAAGCTGGTGGAGCGCATTTATATGACAAATTATATTCTTCTGAAACTGGCGCTATTTTCAGTGGAAACTACTTATATAATAACGATTATTTTAGGCAAATCTTCTATACCCAATTTGCAGCAGGTGTTCAGAGAACTGTAGTGCATGGCTATTCTTCCGAATATGGTCCAGAACAAAATGTAAAATGGCCTGGATATGAAGGGATGGGGGCTGTTTTTTCAGAGCGTTTTAACAGACGTCAACCAAATTCTATTGATTACCCAGAGTTTAACGCTCATGTAGCGAGAACGCAAAAAGTATTACGTCAAGGGTCTATTCAAATGGATTTAGGCATTTTACGTAATGAATATATGATGGATTGTTCCTATTGGAATGCTACTGATAGTTATGATACCAACCATTTACGCCAACACAAAGGAATCTACTGGAAAGATACTACCTTACAAGACGCTGGATATACTTACGATTATTTCTCCCCAAACCTGTTACAAGATCAAGACATTACCTATAGCAATGGTGTAGTTCAGGCAGATAGCGCAGCTTATCAAGCTTTAATTGTATTCGAAGAGGAAATGCCTTATGAAAGCGCACAAACCTTATTGAAATGGGCGGAATCTGGTCTAGCTGTTGTATTGGTAGATGGTCCAACAGAGGAAGATGTCCATCCAGATATTACAAAATACAATGAAAGCGCTGCAATTACAACAGGATATAATGATGGAAAAGATGAACAGTTAAAACGAACCATGGCTCAAATGAGGGCGTTAGATAATGTTGCAAGCGTACAGACACAGGAACAAGCATATGACGCTTTAATTGGCCTAGGTGTCCATCCACGTGCGGAATATGCAGAAAATGATCAACAAAATCTACTTTCTGTTTTGCGGAAAGATGACGATGCAACCTATCTCTATTTATACAACTATATGTACACTGATGCGGAAAATTATCAAGGCAAGGTTTCTGTAGATGGTATTTACAAGCCTTATGTCTTGGATACCTGGACGGGTGAAGTAACAGAAACTGGCGTGTATGCTTACGAAGACGGCAGGACGATCCTTAATGTAGACCTTGGGCCTGGAGATATCATGGTATTTGTGTTGGATCCAAATGGTGCGGATGAATCCCAGCCAACTGTTGTTGGAGCTTCTGAGAATGTATACCAGGTTACAGATTCCAGCATATATGTAACACAAAGTGGAATCACAACACTTTCCTATAGTGATGGAACCACCTATCAAGTTGAAGTACAGGCTCCAGAGAATATTACTCTTGGCAATTGGGATTTAACGATAGAAGACTGGAAGCCAGGAGAAAAAATAACCCGTACAGAGGACAGGGGATTGGGCTACACCACCACCGAAGCAACTTATACAACCAAAAAAGAATCGATTCATGTGGGGCAAACAGACCTGATTCCTTGGAAAGACATTGAAGCTGTAGGTCCATATGTATCTGGTGTAGGAACCTACCGCAATACCTTTACTTTGCCAGAAGACTGGGTGTCAGAACAAAGCGGCCTTGTATTCCAGGCAGATTCCGTATCAGGTGGTACGGTAGCATTGTTTATCAACGGTAACCAGGTCCCCATTAATATGGACAATACCACTGTGGATATCAGTGAATTTGTAGTTGCTGGAGAAAATAATATTGAAGTGAGAGTGACCAGTAGCCTAAGGAATCGTCTTATAGAAAATGGATATCGTGGTTGGTTGGTTCCAGTAACTTCAGATAACTATGGAATGGTAGGAAACACTAGCTTGATCACTTATACAAAAGTTCCAGTATCTAAAATGCAAACAGATAAAGGTATTTTAAATTCTGTGATTGCATACGCAGAACAAACCAAAGCAAGCGGGGAATATGACAATGCGATTGAAAGCGTTCAGAAATCCTTTGACGCAGCGCTGGAAAATGCAAAAGCAGTAGCTAATAACGCAGCGGCAACCCAAGAAGAAGTGGACCAAGTCTGGATGACATTGTTAAACGAAATCCACAAGTTGGGCTTCGTGAAAGGAGATATCGCTTTCTTAGAATGTCTGGTAGAATTGGCAGAAGGCTATGATATGAACGACTATATAGAAGCAGGTCAGAAAAAATTCCAAGAAGTATTGGCAGCAGCCCAGGCAATCCTTGCGGATAAAGAAAACGCGATGGCAAACGAAATTGGATCAGCAGAAACCAACTTGTTGAATGCAATGCTAAATTTGCGGTTTAAAGCGGACAAATCTATCCTGGAAAAAGTCATTGCGGAAGCTAATAGTAAAGACGCAAATGAATACACAATCGAAAGTTACGCAGCACTGGCAGCAGCAGTAGCAGATGCAAACGCGGTAATGGTGAATGAAAACGCAACCCAGGACGAAGTGGATACAGCAGTGACAAACGTACAAGCCGCGATGGACAGATTAGTAGCAGTAGATGGAACAGCACCAACTACAGAAAATAATGTTACTCAGACCGGACAAGAATCCATAATAATCAAAACAAATGCAGTAAAAACAGGTGACTTTTCTCCAATCACAGGCTTAGTAGCTATCACATTGGCCAGTGCGGCATTGTTACTCATCCGTAAGAAAAAATAATTTATTGTAAACTTTTGGCTTAAACATTAAACATCTCCAGCTTTTCTGATAGAAAGGTTGGAGATATATTTTTAACAATTGATATGTAATAGAAATTTGGAGTTATAGAATAAAGAGGAAATTGCTATCAAATATAATTCAGTTTTTGTCTTTAACAATAAAAAAGCCATTGTCAAATTGATATAAAGAAAGGAGACGCGAAAAAGGCACACACCCATAAGGAAGTAATTTAATCTTGTTGCAGAGCGGCATAGTCAAAAGCTATGCCGTTCTGCTTTTTCTCTGCCTTTCAACCGTTTGCTTGTCCTCGTCCTGTTCCAGTTCCCCGATAAAGTTCCAGACAATTTCTATCTTCTGTCTGCGGTGTCCGCTTGACTTATCCGGCGCATGGACGATGATTTTCTTTACAAACTCATTGACGATAGTGGGCGTTAGTTCCCGTATTCCCACATACTTGCGGATTATGGCGGCGAAGCTGTCAAAATCAGACTTGTCCTGTTCGTAGGTATCAACAGCGGCTTGCTCTTTTTGAACAGACTCTGTCAATTCCTTTTGCTCCGCTTCATACTCTGCGGACAGCTTCAAAAATCGTTCATGGCTGATTGTGCCGTTTATATCGTCCTCATAAATTCGTTTGAAAATACGGTCAAGTTCGGTAATACGTTTCCTTGCCTGTTCCAGTTCTTTTCTCTGCCGCTTTACTGCCTTTTCCGCTTCTGTAAATCTTTGCTGATATACGATTTTCTGAAAACCCTGTATATCATCAATGAACATAGCCGTTACATCAAAAATTCTCTGCCGGACAAACAGCTTCAAGGTTTCCTCTCGGATAAAGTGCATGGTACAATCGCCGGTATTGCTCTTATACCTCGAACAGCGGTAACAGTCTTGCGCCGGTGTCATGTTTTTACCTGTCGCAAAATGTAATTTGCTTCCACAGTCGGCACAATAGAGTAAGCCGGAGAATAACCCTTGCCGTTCTGCCTGTTTTGCAGGGCGGCGTTTGTTTGCCCTTAATTCCTGTACCCTCTCAAATACCTGTTTTTCGATAATGGCAGGTTGGGTATTGAGGAAGATACGTTGATTTTCGGGAGCGTTTTGCAGACGCTTTTTCAGCTTGTGAGATTTGGAATAGGTCTTGAAGTTGACCGTACACCCTGTATATTCTGGGCGTTCCAATATCCCCGTTATGGACTTGTAATCCCACCGATAGAGATTGTCCGGCATAGGATTTCCGTCACGCTTTGCATAGTAGGCTTTGACTGTTAAAACCTTATTTGCCGTCAGTATTTTTGCTATCTGCATAGGTCCTTTTCCAGCAATACACAAATCAAAAATTCTCTTTACCACAGCGGCAGCTTCCTCGTCTACAATCCACTCTTTCTTGTTGTCTGGGGATTTCATATATCCGTAGGGCGGATTAGTACAAAGATGTTCTCCGGCGTTGCCCTTTGCTCGCATGACCGCGCGGATTTTCTTGCTTGTATCGCGTGCGTAAAAATCATTGAACAGATTACGGAAAGGGGTAAAATCATTATCGCCTTTGTCGCTGTCTACACCGTCATTGATTGCGATATAGCGAATATCACGCTCGGCAAAGAAACTTTCGGTGTAATAGCCAACTTTCAGATAATCACGCCCCATGCGGGACATATCCTTTACGATAACCGTCTTGACCTTTCCGGCTTCCGAAAGTCCTATCATTTCATTCCAACCGGGTCTATCGAAAGTCACGCCTGAAATGCCGTCGTCAATGAAAAATGTAGGATTAGGGAAACCGTTGTCCGTTGCGTATTTGAGCAGGATTTTCTTTTGATTTGCTATACTGTTGCTCTCCCCGTCCAAAGCGTCCTCTTGACTTAAACGGGCATATAAAGCGGTAATGTTGTCGGGATACTTTTTCGTCGTTGTCATGTGTTCATTCCTCCTGTAATGAACGCCCGACAAACAGGTTGCTATCTTCATTATAGCGGACTTCTTTTTCTTTGTCAGTAGGCGTTTTGCCGGATTCCGCTTTTATGAGCCGTTCCATTTTACTATAAAGCGGTTCGGAGCCGCCGCAAATTGTTGACACTTCAAAAATCGTGCCGCCGATTTTGTAAGTAACTGTTTCATGTAGCGGATTACCCTTTTTCGGCAATAAATTCTCCAGTTCTGTTTCTCGTTTCCTTTCCATTCCGTTCCCGTCCTTTCGTTGTTTGATAGAAGAAAAGTTTCTCAGCAAGCATAAGATTGCGTTTTATTAGGAAAACACACTGCCAAAAGGATTTTGTGCTTTGGCGGGGGTCAGCCCGCCTCGGCGGTGTCAGTGGTGTTGATTTCAATGTACTCGGCAATCCGGCGGAACTCATCCGCAAACTTAAAGTGAACACTGATATTGCCGTTTTCGTAAACCTTGATATGGTCTACCAATTCAATCAGGATTTCGCGGGTCAGCTTTTCGATGTTCTGATATTTCGCAAAGGCTACCAGCGCGGGATGCTGCTGGTCAACGCCGTTTGAAAGCTGTTTCCGTTCAGCCGTCAGCCGGGCCAGCAAATCCGAGAGCCCGGCGGCCTGCCGCTCATAATCGGCTTTCATTTCCCGGTATTCCTGCTGGGAGATTTCTCCGTCTTTCCAGTCTTGATACAGTGACTGTTTGTAGCGGGTGATTTTCGTCAATTCCTTTTCCTTTGCGGCTATCTGGTCGTTAAGGCGGTGGGATTGACTTTTTTTCAGCGGGGCCGCATTGATACGGGCTACTATTTCCGAATAGGAAACGGCGGTACTCACTTGATACTGGATAGCGAACAGAACGGCGGCCTCTAAACGGTTGTGTTTGATAGAGTGCATGGAGCAGGCTGTCCGGGAGCGTTTCTTGTAAGTGGAGCAGGAATAATATACATTCTTCCCGCTCTGGCTCCGGGTCACGGCTTTGCCGCAGTCAGCGCACCTCAGAAAGCCGCTGAATAAATGGAGCTCCCGCTTTTTAGGGGCCGTCCGGGTGTCACGTTTCAGAAGTTCCTGCACCCGGTCAAAGGTTTCGTGGGTGATGATGGCCTCGTGGGTATCGGGGACGCGCACCCATTCATCCTCCGGCACAGCCTCAATCTGGTGTACCTTGTAGCTTTTCACCCGGCGGCGGCCCTGCACCAAATCCCCAGTGTAAATAGGATTTCTGAGAATATCCGTTATAATCTTGTTCCCCCACATGGGAGCGTCCGATATAGCCGGGGAGTAGGGCAGGCCCTTTAGCTTTCTGTATGCCGTGGGGCTGGGTATGCCGTGGTCGTTCAGATACATCACAATTTGAAGTTTGGCCGTACCTTGCAGGCACATCTCGTATATCTTTTTGACGGTTTCAGCGGCCTCCGGGTCAACGATTAGCTGGTGCTTGTCTTTGGGGTCTTTTATGTAGCCGTAGGGAGCAAAAGAGCCTATGTACTGGCCGTTGCGCCGCTTATAATCAAAAACCTGCCGGATTTTCTTTGAGGTCTGATAACAATACTGGTCATTCATCACGTTTGTTATCGGAACGATGATGCTGTTCACGCTGTCCGGGTTTAGGTAGCTATCCACGCCCTCGGCCAAGCTGATAAAGCGGACGCCCATCTGCACAAAAAGGTTATCAATCAGACTTCCAGCATCGCTATAATTCCGGGCGAAACGGGAAAGGTCTTTCACCACAACGCAGTTGATTTTCCCGCTCATCACATCCCCTAAAAGTCGCTGGAAACTTTCGCGCTCCGTATCGGTTCCCGTGTGGCCGTCATCCACATACTCGGTGTAGCTTTCAAATTCTTCCGCATGGTTGAAGTGAAAATCATTGAGAATGTCGCGCTGGTTTTTCACGCTGTTGCTATCGTCAAGCCCCCGGTTGATTTTCTGTAAATCCTCTCGGGAAAGCCGGATGTAGCCGCCCATTTTCCAGAGCCGGGCCGTATAGGTAGGGGTCAAAGTTTGCTGATACCCTCTGTTTTTTGTTCGTGCCATTGTTCCTCCTTCCCTATCACATTACACTTATATTATACCTCTGCCCGGGGGTATCAACAAGGATGTCGATGCCTCGGGACATTTTGTCTCGAAGTAGGAACGGGCCGCAACAGCAGTCACAGCCCGCTCTTTTGCCGGATAAGAAAGGCCGCCAGCGTCTCCTGGAGGGAGGGGCCGCCCTCGGCAAATTCGATTTTCACGCCCACGCCGCCCACGCTAAAGCAGTAGGGATTGACGGCCCGTTTCACGAACCGGGCCAGCCGCTCCTCCCGGGGGAGGGTGCGGTCAAAGGCCATACCGCCCACGTCAGCCAGCGCATCCGCGCTCACCGCGCCGATGTCCACGCTTTTCATTTGTTCCAGCTCTTGTGCGGTCAGTTTCACGGCAAAACCTCCTTTGCGTTTTTGGTTGGTGGGGAAACGCTAAAAGGCAGCACTCCGAAAAGTGCCGCCCTTTGGCCTGTCCTCACCTTGGGACAATTTGTCTCGAACTTGTTTGAAATGGGGAGCGCCGGGCCCGTATGTTTGGCCCGTCAAAAGACAGCGAGTAGCGGCCCGGCGTTCCCTTGTTTTGTGCGGCGGCCCCAAGCGGCAAGCGGCCAGCTTGTCCCTCGCGGATCGTGGCCGTGGGGCTGGCAGGTTCCCCACTCGCGGCGGTGGTGTTGGTCGCTCGTCCTCCCGTGGGAGAAGTCACAGCGCACCCGCCGCCCGGCTCCCCGCGTTCACCCGGGGCCGCCCGCTATTCAGTTGTGGAGAAGAAAAAACTTCCTCTCATATACCACCAGAAAAATGGAGCAAATGGAGACGGCAATCACGGATTTTTTCTCAAATATTTTTTCATCTGTGCGATGCCGCAGAGAACGGAGCGCCGCACCGCGCTCTTATCCACGCCCTCGGCTTTGGCAATCTCCCGGTAGGTCATGCCGAGGATAAAGTGAGCATCCACCCTCCGGCCTTGGGTTTCCGGCAGGCTGTTCAGCGCGTTCCACAGACGGCAGAACCGCTCCTTGAGCTCCAGCACCTCGTCCGGGGTGAGCTCGTGCAGGCAGGCGGAATACTCGATGCCGTCATCCGCATCCAAGGAATAGTACGCCTTGTTGTAGCGGGCCCGCTCGGTATAGGCCGCCTCATAGCGGACACTGGCCCGGAGCGCCTCGGCCACATCGTCAGTAACCTCAATATATTCGTCCTGGGTGTACCAGTAGTAAAAGTCGCGCAAGTTGATGATAGTCATTATATGTACCTCCATATCGTTTTTTGTGGTTGGGTTGCCGGGAAACGATATGGAGGGCGGCGGGGAGCGACACCCGGGGGAGCCGCTCTCCACCTTGGGACTGTTTGTCCCAAAGTGGAGCCGACAAGAAACGACAACGCCCGCACAGCGTTGTACTGTGCGGGCGCATGAAATGACGCAGTTCTTTATGTACTTGCAAATTTCGTGTTGCTGGCCAGAGTAACCCGATGGAGGGGCTAAACTTTTTTGACAAGTTAAGTGGGACAAATATAGAAAGAAACATAGCGACATCTCCTAAATACCGCCATGTCTCAAATAATTCAGTCCATATTAAAGAAAAATGACGGTTATTTCAAAACCGTCACTCGCCAAAACAACTTGAAATGGGCATAGCAAATCACCCTGCCGATTTACGGTTTTTTTTAATCGCCAGGGTGACTGCCAGTACAAATTATTTTTTCAACAAAACTGCAAGAGTTGAACTGTGTTCGCTGTATGTGCTACCAGATACATCACCAAAATATTCGCATATTTTGAAACCGCTACCAACTGCCTCCTCTTCCAGTGCTTTTTTAGAAAAGTAAGTATCCCACAAATAGTAATTGCTTACTTTCTTCTTTGCGATAACCAATGTTTGGCGAAGTGTTACATTATCGGGGTATTTACAAGCCCTGTTTAATGCGATGTAGTTTTCTGGATACCAAAAGCCGCCGTCAGGACAGACTTCCCATGTTTGGCTTTCTTGAAAATTTTCAAGCTGGGTGAGAGAAAATACATCCAGCAAAAACCTTCCGCCGGGTTTGAGATGTTGGTAAATGATTTTCAATAATTGTTTTCGGTCATTTGTCGATAATGCCCCGAAGTCGCAGTAAATCATTGTTGCGAAGTCAAATTTTTTATCTAAAGATAAGTTCAGATAGTCTTGATAAAAATAGTCAATAGGTAGTCCTTTTCTCTTTGCGCTCATCTGAGCATAATTTATAGAACGGTGTGAAAAATCAACACCTACAACCCTATACCCCTTTTTTGCATACCGCTCAGTATAAAGACCGGGGCCACATCCAATGTCAAGTACTGATGGATAGTGTTCTGAGGGAAGTATTTTGCTGATCCAATCAACTGATTTTTCAATAAACTCCAATTTTCTACTTGCTCCATCATAGTTTGGATTTAGATGGGCGTTAAGCATCTGTAGTGAAATGTGTTCATCATCCCAAAAAGGTATCTCTGTTTTAGTATAGAGAGGGGGCTTTTTGAAAAGCGGTGTTAATTCTGTTAGCATACGAGCTCTCCTTTCGTAATTGGACAAAATAAAAAGCCGTAGATTTTACTCTACGGCTAACTTCCTTAAAAAGATGAAAGATAGATAAGAGTAAAATAAAATCAAACAGTAGGCGCAGAAAAAAAACTGTAAAAACAGTTGTTTCTTAACCTATTTAGTTGATTTTATCTACTCTTTTCCAGTCACGCCCATGCCACTGATTATGTGACATCTGATGTGCCGGACTTCATCACCTTTTCTTTTTTAATTTTATTGTTTTATTCTATCAGATGGATTTTCTTTTGTCAATGGTATATCCAAAAAAGTGAAATTAAATGCTACTTAAAAATAAAATTGAGTTTCGTTCTCATATCCCGCCCCGAAATGTAAAATGATATAGGGGTGATATGAGAATGTACCAATACGAAAAACGCCTGGACTGTCATGCCCTGGGCCAAGAAATCAAGCGCAGACGTAAAGCCAAAGGCTGGACGCAGGAGCATCTGGCCCAGCTTGTAGACCTCACCCCGCGCTCCATCATGTATATTGAGAACCGGGGCCAGCACACCAGCCTCAATGCTTTTTACAAGCTCGTCACCCTTTTTGACATTTCCGTGGATGAATTTTTCTACCCGGACAAGCTGGGTGGCGAGAGTGAGCGCCGGAAACGTATTGATCGGATGCTGAACGACATGGACGAAAAGGAGCTTATCATCATAGAGGGAGCCGCAGAGGGTATCAGAAAAGCCAGGGAAACGGAGGGAACGTAAGAAAACGCGACCTCCGTTTTTCGCGCCATGTATAGGGGAGCGCACAAACGGCAAGCAGGGCAAGTGTGGCCACACTTGCCATTTTTGACTGGCCGGGGGCCGTCAAAAATGCTTGTTGGGGAGCCTCCCCAAACCCGGCTCTTTGGGACAAAATGTCCCAAAGAGGTTGGCTGCGTCACCGCCGCTATCGCGTCTGTTCCTTATCGTCCCGCCCGTCCGTCAGTCCGAGCAGATGGTCGATGTTGGCCTTGACCGCCACGGCCTGCCGCATATCCCGCTGGGCCTGCCGGTACTCGGCATAGAGGGCCTTTTTCTTGTCCGCCAGCTCCTGCCGCTGTTTTTTCAGCGCGTCCATTTTGGGGAGCTTTTCACCGCCCAGCAATTCATTCATAGCAGCCCGGGCCGCCCGGTAGGTGGCAAGCTCCGCCTTGTGCTCGGCCAGATACTTTTTTGAATACCGGGCCGCCTTGTAGCCGTCAAACACGGGCCGGGCCTTGGCATAGTCCACCACGGCCCCCATCAGCCCGGAGACTTTGGAAAGGGCGGCCTCGGTAGTCTGGAGCTCCCCGGCCAGCGCGTGGGCCCGGTCAACCGCCGCCGTGGTCTTTGCCGCCAGCGCGTCATAGTCGGTCAGATTGTTTTCCTGCAGGAACTGGAGGGCGGCGGCCATCTGTTTCAGATTGTAGACCTTGGCCCAGCGTTCATAAGCCGGGCCCTTGCCCTCGGCCATGCGCTTTTGAATGTCGATGATAAGGCCCACCTGCCGGGGCGGGGGCGGCGCGTCCTTGGGGAGCTCCGGGAGGGGCCGCTCCCCGGCAATCACCGCCCGGATGTCCTCGGGGTCAAAGCCCACGCCGAGGGTGGATGCCCGGAGCCGGGTGTACTTGTCCTGCCCCGGCGCGAGGAACGACACCACGCCGCCACGCCCGCGCTTGACGGCAAAACCGGACTCCTCCATCAGCCGCAGGAACGCGGCGAAGTCGGCGGGCTTTTTTTCAAGAGCCGCGATGATTGCCAGCCGCACCCGCTGCTGCGCGGAGGGCGGCTTGTCGCCTATCCACTGGCCATAGTGGAGGAAACGGCCCTGGCTGTGCAGTTTGGGATGCCGGATGACAGACAGATGATTTTCCAGACATACCCGGTCAGAGAGCCGCCGCAGGGCCCGCGCCGATCTCCAAAAGTCCCGGAATTTCCGGGTGTAGTCTAACGTGATGGGATTGTAATAAATGTGATTGTGAATGTGCTTTTTGTCTGTATGGGTGGCAACGAAAAAGGCGTGTTTCCCCTTTGTCCAGCGCATAGCCGTTTCATAGCCTACCCGGTTCGCCTCCTCCGGGGTAATCTCGCCGGGAGCAAAGGACTGGCGGATTTGATAGCAGAGCACGTCCGCCTCCCGTTTCTGTTCCCGGCCCGTGACGGCCCTATACTTTGCCTTGGAGAGCAGGAACTCCGCATCGGCGGTCTGGTGGTCGCACTCATAGGAAGAAATAAGCTCCCCGCCCTGGGTCTTGTCCGGGTTCTGCCCATAGTCAAACCTGTCTTTCAGCGATTGAGCAACCGTTTCCCCTTTGCTGATATGGTGGGTAATAAGCCGGGTTACTGCCATAGATATTCCCCCTTTCCGAAAACGTCTTTCCCCGCCTTTGGGACAAAATGTCCCGAAGTACGAAAAGCCGGCGAGCGGCACAGCACCGCTCCTCCATCGTCTGGACGGCGCTCAGTCCCGCCGCCTGCTTGTGGGGCCGGATGTAGGTCGTGGCCGTGGTAGCACCTCCTCTCGCCATGAAAAAAGACAGCAGGCAAAAGGCCCACTGTCTTTGATAATGCACAGTTTTTGATGAATATAGCTTAATGGTTTTTGACAAGTAAATATTTATTGGCTCCCCCATCTTTTTTTCTGTTCTAACCATGAAGAAAAAATATCTTCAATCAGAACCGAGCCAAAAAAGAAAAACTGATTAGCAAGTTCCAGAGAAAGTCGCTCAAATGTTTGTTTATCTTCCTCTCTGTTATTTCGACTTATAAGCATCGTTATACTGTATTCTTCGTGAGCTTTAGCAATACTGTGAAAACTATCCGATGAAAAATGAACGAAACCACAGACTTTCTCATATAAATCATATACGGGTAAGTTTAGGTAATTTCCCAGCATTTCACAAAGATGTTTATCGGTTAGTTTATGATTGTTTGTATCTGTCAGCCTATTTATTCTTATATCATCAATTAGAATAGCTCTGCAAAAATCTCCGCTGTCACTAACTGTTGTGGTTGCAAACGCACGTAGTACACAATCTATTTGAACTCTCGTAAGTGTAGCAAGAACTGTCAAATTTCTTTTGCTTAAGGCAAAGAGAAAAGAATCTATCAGCTTAATTGATTTATCAATAACAGACATAAAATATAAATCTTCTATGTATAAATCTTTAATCTTCATCAGATATGTGTTTGCTATTTTATCCATATTGTTGATTTTGTCTCGTAATTCATCTTCGTTTTCTAAGGGTTGATATTTAATCATACTCACACAATCCTCTTTATAAATTTATATTTTCTGGTATGTTGTTTACTCAGAGGATAAGTATAACACATTCTCACCCGATAATCTACCTACCTTTGGGACAAAATGTCCCGAAGTACGAAAAGCCGGGGAGCGGCACAGCACCGCTCCCCAGCAAATCACAGCTCCACCAGCGCGGCAAGCTGTTTCAGCAAATCAGACAAAGGCCCCCACAAAGCGGAGTAGTCCCGCTGGAGGGCCGATATTTCCTCGGGGTAGATGCCCCCGTAGGTGTTGGCATGGATGGCCACTTGATTGAGATTGTTTGAGCACCGCCGCTGGAGGGACACCAGCTCTCGGACGGGGGCAAGGTCAATCTGGAGCACATAGCCGCAGAGGGCCATCCGGCGCATATAGGCCCCCATGTTGCGGATGCCCGCCTGGGCCATGCGTTCCCGGATAAGCGCCTGCTCTTCCTCGGACACCATCACATGAAGATGGACGGGGCGGCGGCGCTTTTTTCCGGCCATGCCTACCTGTCGCCCCGGTCGGGCGTGTTCCGTTTGGGCGCGGCGGGGGCCTGCCGTTCCCCGGCCAGTTTCCCGGCCTCCCGCAGTTGGGCGGCAATCGGGGCCTTTTCCTGCCGGGCCTGCCTGCGTTCAGCGGCGGCCCGCTGGAGCTCCACCCCACGGGCACACTCGGCCAGCCGCTCCGGGGAAACAAATTCTTTCACCACATAGCACCCAAAATCCGGGTAAAACCATGTCAGCCGCTTTCCATCAGGGACGCGGCCCTCGTCCTCCCATTTCCCCACTACCTGGGCCTGGGCATCCATCAGCCGCCGCATATCCGGGTTATCACGGGATGGCTTGAGCTCGTAATTATAGAGCTCCTTTTCCGTGAGCGGCTGGGCATAGGCCAGCTCGCCCCATGCAAGCCGGGTATCATGCTCCACCCAAATCCGGCCCTCGTAGTTTTCGATCCGGATGGGCGGGTTTTCCTTGCCATTGGGGAACGTGCCGATGTCAACGGGCCGCTGGGTAGAATAATACTTGTATTCCTGCGCTTTTTCCAAAGTTACCTCCTCTCAGATGTTAGCTTTTGGGCCGGGAAACGGGGGCCGGACATAGAAACATACCGGGCCCCCATGAACCGCGCCCGGAAAGCCTTGATACAAGCGGGTTTTCAAGCGGCAAAAGCTAACAGTCCAGCCGCCTTTTCCGCATATAGCCGCGCTGGCGTTTCCGCCGCGCATTTTCGGCGCAGGCCGCCGAACAGAACGCCCTTTTCCCCTCCGGCGCAAAGAGCCGCCCGCAGACGGCGCAGGGCCGCAGGCCGGGGGCCGGGCCGTCAGTCAGCGCGGCCTCCAATGCGGGATTTAAGGGGAGCACCGCCTCCCGGAAGTAGCGGCAGTAAGCCCCCGTCCAGCATTTCCCCAGCATATAGCACTCGCAGTCAAGGGGCAGACAGCCATATTCCCGGTCATAGTTGGCGCACCATTTCACTACAAGGGAGCGGATAGCGGCCTTTTCCTCACGGGTCAGCTCGCGCAAAATATCACCTCCCGCCCGGTTTTTTCAAAAGGCTCTGAAAGCAGGAGCCGCAGGGGATGCCGCGCCAGTAGGGACAGCCACAGCACCGGGAGCCCTCCCGGGGCTTTTCCGGGCGGGGAGCCCGGGGCCGGGGGCGGCGTTTCATTTCCCGTTCCAAAGGGTTCGATGTGAAATTCATTCTCCGTCCTCCTTTTCTTCTTCCTCATCCCACGGGGGGAGGTCGTCATACTCACCGCCGCCATAGTCCTCGCCGTATTCCACGGCCTCTTCAAAATCCTCGCTGGGAGCGGCGGCCTGCTGTTTGGGGCGGTAAATCTTGAAGTACCACCCGGCCCCGCCGCCGAGGGCCAGCACCGCCAGCACCAGCAGGAGCGTCCCCGCCCCGCCGGATTTTTCCGGCTCGGGCTCCGGCTCCGGCTCGGTAGCAGGTTCGGGCTCCGGCTCCGGGAGCGGTTCGGGGACAGCCTCCGGGGAGGGCTCCGCAAGGGCCATCAAATCGGCCACGGTGACGGCGTTCAGGAAGTACACATTTTCCGTCTCCCGCTGGCGGTCAATCACCAGATAGAACACGGACTCATCCGCCGCCATGATGGTGAAAAATTCCTTGCCGTCTTTGTCCGTGGCGTTATCCACCATAGTCCCCTGGCCGTCCGGGGTGAACGGGTTGGGCTCGGGTTCCGGCTCCGGGGTGGCCGGGGGCTCCACGGGGTCAAGCCCCTCCCACTCCGGGCCGCCCGTACCGTCCTCCCATTCCTCGCCGCCCCCGGCGTAGGCCGTGGTGGTGATGCCGCACAGCAAAAAAGCGGCGCACAGAGCCGCCGCCACTACACGATATTTTTTTCCTTTCATTCCGCGTCCTCCTTTTCCTCGTCGTCGCAAAGTCCGCTCACCTCCGTTTCCGCCTGCGGCGAAAACTCCGCCCGCTCCCTTGCGCCTCCTCTCCCCACAAAGTCATCCGACTTTGCGGGGGCCCCTTTAGAGGACTTCGGGACATTTTGTCCCAAAGTGTCCCCGGCCTTGATGCGCTGGAGCACCAGCGGGAGCTCCTCAAGGGAAATGCTCATGCCCCGCACGATGTCCACGATTTCCTCGTTCTCGGCCTCCTTGTGTTTCTGTTCCAGCTCTTTCAGCCGGGCCTGCTGGTCGCTGATTTTGGCCTTGACCTTTTCCATCTCGGCCATGATTTTTGCGCTCTTGCTTATCGCCATTGAAAACCTCCTTTTCATGGTAAACGCCCGTAGGCGTAGAAGTGGGCCTGCCAGTAACTGCTGTTTAAGTTGGCGTAGCTGATAGGGTCGCCACAGTGCAGCATCATCCCGTCCCCCACATAGATGCCACAGTGGGAGACTCCCGGGGTGTCATAGGTTCCCTTGAAGAAAACAAGGTCGCCGGGGCGGGGGGAGCTGGTGCGGGTGCAGATGTTGTAGAGCCCCTGGGCCCCCAGCCGCCCCACGTTCCAGCCGGAATGATTGACTACCCACGAAACAAAGCCGGAGCAGTCAAAGGACGTGGCCGGGGAGCTCCCGCCCCATACATAGGGATAACCGAGGTATTTCTCGGCCTCGGAGAGCATCGCCGCGAATGTTTCATCGTCCAGATATTCCCCCGGCACTTCGTAGCCTTCCGGCGGGCTGGTGTATTTCCCCACATAGGACGAGCCGGGAAAGAGGTCGGGGCGGTTCCCCAGCGTAGCCATGTAGAGGGAATACCGGGAAACCTTGTCCTCCCCCATGATGTAAATAGGGAGATGGGAAAGGTTGAAGTTATCCAGTGTCACAGTACAGATGTAGTAATCGTAATACACCCGGTAGCTGTCGGTGTGGGTATTGCCGTCCTCGTCCGTCCATGTATCCGTTTCGATGTAGTACCGCCGCTCCTTTACCACGTTCTCTGTCAGCGTGTACTGGCGGTCAAAGAGCATCCGCAACGTAGGCTGGACATCCGCCAGCGTCCACTCGCCCTCATGCCATGCGCTCAATAAGGAAATCAGCACATAGGGGTCGTGCTCAATAGCGTCTAAATCAAAATGGTACTCGTCATAGTCATGGGTACTTTCGTAAGTATCCAGATAATGCCGGAGCTCCGCCTCCAGCGAACAATAAGCGGCCTCGGCCCCCAGCATATCCCCGTCCTGGGCGGGGTAGGTGGTGGCCCCAACCGCGCCTGCGGCGGCGTTCCCCAAAGTGATAAGGGAGGACGCGCAGGACTGGAGGGATAAAACGAGCACCACGCAGGCCAGCGCGATAAGCGCCCCCACGGGATGCCGTTTCACGAAAGCCACGGCCCGCTCCGCCAGCTTTTCCGTGGCGGCGGCAGTTTTCCCGGCGGCCTTGGCCCCTTGTTTCGCGGTCTGTTTCGCCGCCTGCCGCGCTTGTTTGGCATACTGCTTTTTCAGCTTTTGCTTGTGCCAGTAGCGGGTAACTGCATTTTTGGCAAGCTCCGGGTTCTCCTGGGTGGCCATGCGGAACTGGTAGTCCGCCCGGGCCTTGATGTACTGCGCCTCGGCCTTATGGACGGCCCGGGCCGGGTGCTCCCGGATACGCTTTTTTGCGTACCGCGTCCCATGCCGGAGGACAGCCTCGCCCACAAGCTCGGAGCGGTGGGCCCCCTCGGTTCCCACGTTTTCATGCTCCACCTCGTAGACCTTGCCATGCACAAAGCCGTGTGCGCTCCACCCGGCGGCCCCCAGCACCCGGCGCACCGGGCCCCGGGGTTTGGGGGGCTTTTTGCCATCCAGCTTCTTCCGGGCCCGGTTCAGCTTGTCCTCCCGCGTCTCCATGCGGAGCTTGGACTTGCTGATTTTCTCTTGTTCGCTTTCCATGCGGAATTTCGATTTTTTGGTTTTGGGCCCCTTCGGGGACTTTGGGACATTTTGTCCCGAAGTGCCTTTGTCCCCGGCGGGCCCGGCGTTATTCGTTCCTCTGGTCATTGGCTATGTCCTCCGGGCGGGTGGTGAGCAGGTTGTAAATCTCACCCTTGGGGAAACGGTCAACAAAGGGGATAGTCACATTCCCATAGAACAGCAGGCCCTCGCCGGAATTGCTGTGGGTGATATAGGAAAGCTGGTGCTCGGAAATGCCGAGCTGTTTTGCGATAATCGCCCGGTCGCTTTGGGCCTGGGAGAGCAGAACAAGAAAATCGGTGTTATCCAGTATGTTCTCGATTTCCCGGCTGGCCAAAAGGTCTTTCACGTTCTGCGTGAGGGCCGAGGGCACACAGCCCTTTTTGCGGAGCATCTTCCACACCGCCACAAAGTAGCTGGCGGTCAGCGGGTCGCGCAGGAGGATGTGGAACTCGTCAAAGTAGCACCATGTCGCCGCCCCGTTCTGGTAGTTGGTATGCACCGCCGAGGTGACAAACTCGTTGGTGACGTGCATCGCAATCTTGCGGAGGTTCTCCCCCAGCCCTTTCAGCACGATGCACACCACCCGGGAGCTCAAGTCCACGTTGGTCGGGTGGTTGAACAGATTGAGGGAGCCCGTACAGTAGAGCTCCAGCGCAGTCGCCACACGTTTCGCCTCCGGCTCCGGCTGTTTGAGTAATTCCTCGTACAAGCTCTGGAGCAAAGGCATCTTTGCGCCCTCCAGCCCCAGCGCAAGCTCCCGGTACACCAGCCGCACACAGCGGTCAATCACGGTCTTTTCAATAGGTTGCAGGCCGTCCTTGCCGCCTACCACCAGCTCACAGAGGGAAAGCAGAAAATCCGCTTTCATGGAAAGGGGGCTGTCCTCGTCATTCAAACCAATTTCAATATCCATCGGGTTGATATGGTGGGGGCTGTCCGGGGCAATCTCAATGACCTGCCCGCCCAGCCGCCGCACCAGCGGGGAATATTCCCCCATCGGGTCAACGATAACGATGCGGTCGCTTGTGGCAAGAAAGACGTTTATCAATTCCCGCTTGGCGGCAAAGCTCTTGCCGGAGCCCGTGGAGCCAAGATACATCCCATTGGCGGATTTCAGCTTTTTCCGGTCAGCCATGATGACATTGTGGGAAAGCGCGTTCATGCCGTAGTAGAGGGCCTGCCCGCCCATGCGGAGCTCCCGCGTCATAAAGGGAATGAAAATCGCCGTGGAGCTGGTGGTCATGCCCCGCTGTATCTGCACCTCGTTATAGCCGAGGGCCAGCGAGGACATAAAGCCCTGCTCCTGCTGCCAGTCCAGCCGCTTTAAGGCGCAGTTGTATTTCTGCGCGATGCCGGAGACGGTGAACACGTCATTTTCCAGCCGCTGGCGGGTGGGGGCGAGGTTGATGACGGTGAATGTCAAAAGGAACATCCGCTCATTTCTTGACTGCAAATCCCCCAAGAGCTCCGCCGCGTCCTTGGAAAAGGTGATAAGGTCGGGGGGAAGTATGTCCATGTCGTACCCGGCGCGGACGGCCTTTTTCTGTTCCTCCACTTTCATCTTGTCAATGTCCGAGATTTTCCCCTTGATGGTCTTTATCGCCTTTAACTGGTCAACGGTCTGGATGTGCATGGTGACGGTGAGCTCCGCGTCCAGCTCCAGAATTTCCCGCAAAAGGCGGTCAGAGAGCTCGGACGCCAAAATCTGAAGATAGGACGCCGCGCCCCAAAAGCCGCCCACCCGGAAGAACCGGGAGCCCCGGAAGTCAAAGCCGCCGCTGGGGGTGATAAAGTCCTTTGTCCCCATCCCCGTCCTGGAAATGTCCGCCCACGAAAAGCGGAACGGCTCCCGCCGTCCGGGGTGCATCTGCCCATGCAGGAGGGCCAGCCGCTCCCGTCCGTCCAGCGCAGACGAGGGAACGCCCAGCCGGTGGAGGTTGCCCATCACGTCCGCCTCCACCCGGTCAAGCCGGGGCCGGGCGGAGGCGATGCCTTCGGCGGGCACGCCAAAGGTGATATATTTGGAGCGTTCAATCCCGTTGTTGGAGCGGGCAATCTGGCGTTTCAGCATCCCCACGAACTCGCCCCGGATGCTGTCAAAATCGTCCGCCTGGGCGGGGATGTTCACATGGTAGCGGCTGGTGGAGTGGGAGCGGCGGTTGATAAAGGAGAGCTGGACGGGGAGCGCGCTGTCGAAGTAGTTGAGGAACGAGCTCCACCCGCTGAAAATCGCGGACTGATCCTCGGTGGATGCCACGGAATAGTTGATGTCCTCATATTCCACGGTCTTTGTGTAGAGCCCGCCGGGGAGCTGGCACACCCCGTCCGGGTGCATCGCCACATAGGGGATGGACTGCTGGGCGGATAAGGCCGCCTTATTTTTTCGCCTGCTTGTTCGGTTTTCCATTCACTGCCTCCTTTCCCGCCCCGTCCTGCCCGGTAAAGGGCGCGTAGATATTCCCGGTCTTGTAGGGCCTCACCCCGGGCCGCAGGTACTTGGCCCGGATGATGTTCTTCACCACCTTTTCCAGCGGCAGGCCGTCTTTCTCATACATCGCCAGCAGGAACGCCGGGAGCATGATGCCCAGCATCAAAAAAAGCGCCGCCGTGTTCCCAAAGGTATTCCGGGCCAGCAGGTAGGAGGGGACTCCCACAAGGGCCGCGCCGCCAAAGCACACAAGCTGGCGTTTCGTCAGATTGAAAGCGATTTTCGTCTTGATTTTGGATAAGTCGTTAGGTACATTCACATAGGGCATTTCAAGCCTCCTTTCTTTGGGACAAAATGTCCCGAAGTCCCTCGGTGGGTTCCACCTCGTTCCCCCACACGTCCCAGCCGGGGGCCGTCTGGCGGGCGAACAGCTCCACCCGGGGAACGTCCCCCATAAGGGCCACGATTTTCTCCCGGGCCTCGTCCGGCTTTTTGCTGTGGCCCTCGATAGGGGAGATGATGAACTGGTGGACGTTGGGGGCCTTTCGCTGGGGATGCCCACGGGTCGCCAGCAGGCACACCTCCGCATTGGCCCGCGTCCAAAAGCCCAGCCCGTAAAACCAACTGTCCGCCTTTTTGTTCTTTTTCAGCCAGACAAAGCCCACGGACTTATACTGGAAGCCCCACGCCTTGATGAGCCGCAGGGCCTCCGGGAGCTGGGGGAACGTGGCCCACAGAAAAAGAACGCTGTCCGGGGCCGCCAAATCCGCCACGGGCAACGCGCATAATTCCTCAATCCCCATTGTGGGGTAGTGCCGCTCCGCCGCACCTTGCAGGCCCTTTTGGGCGTACCGCCACGGCGGGTCGGCGTATATCACGTTATATTTACCGATAGTCACACCCCCTTTCCGCCAGCGGCCACAGCCGCCCGCGCCTGGGTGATGCGCTCCGTGGCCGGGCCGTAAAAGGCCGGGGCCGTCTCAAAGCAGATAAATTCCCGGCCCGTGTTCAGTGCGGCGATGGCCGTCGTGCCGGAGCCCGCGCAGATGTCCGCCACCACCTCGCCGGGGGCGGTGTAGGTCTTTATCAGATACTCGCACAGCTCCACGGGCTTCTGCGTGGGGTGGACGGTATGGGCCACGGTCTGGAACGAAAGCAGGTTCCCCGGGAACCGCCGCCCGTCCTCCGAGCCGCTCCCGGAGCGGACGAACTTTCCGTAGTTGGGGCTCTGGTCACGCTGGGACGCAATCTTTTTGTAGGGCTTGCCCTGTTCAAACTGCGGGTTGTAGAGGGGGAGCCGCCGATAGAACACCAAAATATTCTCCGTCTTTTTCAGCGGGGCGCGGCGGGCGTTGAGAAATCCCGTACAGCGGCTTTTATACCACACCCATTCATAGCGGAGCATGGAGAGGTTGGACGCGCCCAGCACCTTGTCATAAGGGCACTGCGCGAAGAACAGCACCGCCCCGGAGGGCTTGACCGCCCAGCGCACCGCCTCCCACAGCTCCGGGAGCGGCAAAGGCACGTCCCAATAGTTGCGGGTCGTGCCGTAGGGCGGGTCGGTCAGCAGCATATCTACCGAGTGCTCCGGGAGGGAACGCAGGCCCGCGATGCCGTCCATAAGGTAGAGCCCGGAGGGTTCCGGGTTAAGGTTTGGGACATTTTGTCCCAAAGCCGGGCTATCTGGCATCCCGTCCCTCCTTTCCCTTTGCCGGGGCGGGGCGGGCGGCATTTTTCTGCGCGGCCTCCTTTCCCGCCTTATCCATCTGCTCCCGAATGGGCGCGGGGCGCACCGCCTCGGCCCGGGCGATAAGTTTCTCAACCGCCGAATGGTACGCCTCCACCCCCGCCGCGTTCAGCCGCTCCTGGGTGGCCCGGTCATTGATACGCACCGTGGCCCGGTAGCCCGTCCTGCTGGTGGGGTCGGGTTTTGAGGGCGCACCTAAGAAAATGCCGTTCTGCCCGTTCACCACCTTGAAATCGTCCACCACCACGCCGCCGAAGTTGACGCTGGCAAAGCCAATCAGCTTGCCCTGGGGCTCAATGGGCCGCACCGACACCTCGATGGGGATGACAGCCTCCTGCAGAACAGCGTCCGTCCGCATCTTTACCGCTTCGTCAATGGTAACGCCCTTGACCTCGGCCAGCTCCGCAATGGGAGACTCGAACAGCCAGCGGCGCTCCTCGGCGGCAATCTGCTCCGGGGTAAGTAATACGTCGTTGCTCAAATCTTCTTCCTCCTTTCCGGGCCGGGGGATGACCGCCCCGCCCTCATAGTCGTAGCCTGCCGCGTGTATCGCGGACAGTGTTTCCGCTGATACCGCCCCATGCAGTTGCAGGTCGGTTTCAGCCATGAACGCCAGCATATCCCGCTGGTCAAATTCCTCCGGGAGCTTTCCGCCCCATGCCCGGCGCATCTCACCCTCCGGGCCCAGCTTGTACCGTCTCGGCATATCCGGCCTCCTTTCCCGGACTTTGGGACAAAATGTCCCGAAGTGCCGCTAAATCAGTGGGCCCCGAAGATGCTCCGGGCGATTGTCCCGGTCTTGAACAGCATGAAGCAAAGGAGCACCGTATAGCCCACGGTTCCCCATATCGCGCCGATGGGGTCGCCCCCGGCGGCGATGCCCTGCACCAGCACCGCATAGATGCCGACACAGACTAAAATCAGCATCCCTTGAAAGCCCACGGCAAAAAGGGATTTTAAGTAGTTCTGGCCCATGCCGCCCACCTCCCGGTTGGAGAGGGTGGCAACGGGGATGGGCGCAAGGCTGGTCAGCAGATATATTTCAATCATTCTTCCGTACACCAGCACGAAAATGATGATGCCCAGCGCCTGCATGGTGAGCCCGATGACCGAGGACTGGAGCCACAGCCCCAAAAGCGGGCCCAAATCCATCCCCTCCAGCGTGGTCTGGAGGTCGTTCAGCATATCCGGGGAGACTGCCGTGGAGCCCTGTATCAGCCCGGCAGAGCGGGAAATCACGCTCTGCGACACGTCAAAGACGGCCATCACGATATTGAACGTGTTGGAAAGTATCAGCACCGCACACGCGGTCTTGAACATCCATTTATAGAGGTTCGCCACGTCTACTTCGTGCATATTGTTTTTTTCAAGGAGCATCTGGATGAGCTCATAGGTGGCTACAAAGGTCAGCACCAGCCCGGCGATGGGTAAAATCACCGTCTCGGAAAGCTGGCGGATAAGGGAGAAAACCCCGGCGTTCCATGCCGCCGGGGTCGTCCCTACCTGCACCGCAATCTCTCCGACCTGGGCATTGACGGTATCAAAGAGCCCCTCAAGGTTCCCCATGATGCCGCCAATCAGCAGCTCTTTCAGCCAGTCCGTGAGCCAGTCGGTGAGAAAGTCCATAAGCCGCCGCCCTTAAAACAGCCCCGACAGCAGCGGGATGAGGGTCGTGCCGATGACGATGATGCCGCCGCCCGCCATGAGCTGTTTCATGCCCTGGCTTTTGGAGCCGGGGTTGTCCGAGCCGTAGCCCTCCAGCAGATTGACAACGCCCCAAACGCCGAGGCCCGCGCCCAGCGCGATAACAAGGGTCTGCAAAGTGGTGATAGCGGATGCGAAAAATGCCATATAGTCCTCCATTTCTCCGGGTTTTCCCGGGAACAAGAAAAGCCGCCCGGTGTAGGCGGCTGGCTACTCCTTGGGACAAAATGTCCCAAAGCTATACAAAAGCGTCCGGGTCGTCCAAATCGTCATAGTTGAGGATGTCCTCGTCCTCGTCTATGGGCGTTCCGTCCGGCACGTCCGCCTCGTACACGGTGTACTGCTCGTTGGGATTGAGCTTTTTCATGCGGCGGCAGATAAGCCGCTCCAGCGAAAAGGCGTTTTTCTTCTTGTCCGCCTCCGCCGTGTATCGGTAGTTGGGGTGCTGTTTCAAATCGTATTTCCGGGAGTAGAACGGCGGCAGGCCCCGCAGTTGCAGGATGCACCTGTCGCCGGGCATGGTGGCAAGCTCGGCGGGGGTCATAAGCTCCCGGCCCAGCCGTTGGGTGTTCTGGTTGTAGCTTTCCGACTGCCCACGGGAGCGGCCCTCGGTCTGCATGGAGATGGTGGCCTTGCCCAGCCAGTTCTCGGAAATCTCCTTGATAGTGCTGGCCTCCCGGCCCCCGAGGAACACCACGCTGTCCATGTTGCCGAGTATCGTCTCGGCGTTCTTGTCGTAGATGGCCTTACATTGGGCCAACTGCTGGTAGAACAGCGTCAGGCTCACCTCCCGGGAGCGGATGACCGCCACCAGCTTTTCGAGGTTGGGCACTTGCCCGGTGTTGGCGGCCTCGTCCCACAGCACCCGCACATGATGGGGCAGGCGGCCCCCGTGTACGTTGTCCGCCCTTTCGCACAAGAGATTGAACATCTGCGAAAACGCCAGAGCTACAATAAAGTTGTAGGTGGTGTCGGTATCGCTGATGATGAAGAAAGCCGCCGTCCGTCTGTCCCCCAGCTTGTCAAGCTCCATCTCGTCATAGCTCATAATCTCCCGGAGTTGCGGGATGTCAAATGGGGCCAGCCGCGCACCGCATGAAATAAGTATGGAGCGGGCAGTCTTGCCGCTGGCCAGCTTGTACTTTTTGTACTGCTTGACCGCAAAACAGTCCGGCTTGCGCTTTTCCAGCCCGGCGAACATATAGTCCACCGCGTTCATAAAATCGTCATCATCCTCCTTGACCTCCATACCGGAAATCATGTCTACCAGCGTGTTCATGTTCTTGTCCTCGTCCGGGCCCTCGAAAATGATATAGGCGATAAGGGCGCAGTATAAAAGCGTTTCTGATTTCGTCCAGAACGGGTCGCCCTCCTTGCCCTCGCCTTTGGTGTTTGCTATTAGGGTATTGACAAATTTCAGAATGTCGGCCTCGTTGCGGATATAGGCCAGCGGGTTATAGTGCATAGAGCGGGAAAAATCAATGCTGTTAAAAACCTTGATTTTATATCCCTTTTTCCGTTGCAGGAAAAAGCCCGCCTGCTCCAACACCCCGCCTTTTGGGTCTACCACCACATAGGAGGAATGGGCCTGCAAAAGCTGGGGCGTAAGCCAGAACCGGGTCTTGCCGGAGCCGGAGGAACCGACAACACAGCAATTCAGGTTCCGGGCGTTGGCGGGGACGGCGGGCCGGGTATTGGTGGTGAGAAATTCCGTCCCGGTCAGAATGATGTTGTTCTCAAACCTGGGGTCGGTGAACGGCTTGATGTCTTTTTCCGTTCCCCAGCGGGCCGAACCATACTCTTCATCCCGGCGGTATTTTTGGGCTTTTTTGCTTTTCTGGTAGATAATCAGCCGGATCGCCACGGCCCCCACAATGCCAACGAGCCAGTCAAAAGGATTGAGCCCCGGCGCGAAGTCGGCAAAGGCCGGGCCGAGGGCCGCCACCATCCCCATCAGCTTGTGGGCCAAATCCGCCCCCGCCGCCAGACGGTAGGCCGTCCCCACTTTCAGGCAGGCCCACGCGATGAACAGATAGGGGAGGTTCGGCAAAAGGTACTTTTTCAGCTTATCTGTCCTCATGGGCGGCCTCCTTTACGCGGTCTTTCTTTTGGGGCGCGGGCTGGCGCAGTATCTCGGCGGCGGCCCGTCTGAGCTGTTCCCGGATGGGTACGCGGTCAGTCTTTGCCTTATCCAGCACCCGGCGGGAATACTCCCCAAAACAAGCTGTGATTGCATCCGCCTGCCCGGACTTGAAGAACAGCAGATATTTGTCCGGCCCGGTCTTGTAAAAGGCATAATCCACGTTCCACTTCCGGGCCACCCGGTCAAATTCTTTTGGGGCCCCGGTGAGCTCGATACTGTTCGTGGCCGCGCCGTGGGCCATGAGCTTTTTCACGGACTGCCTGCCGTGGGGCGTCTGGTGGGCCCGGCGTTCCTTTTGTATCTTCCGGCCAGCCGCCCGGAGCGCATAGGCCAGCACCCGGGCCGTCAGCTTTCCCGTCCGCATGGATAACGCAATAGTGCGCCGGGAAACATCCTCGTCAATCAATCAGAACCGCCTCCTTTCATGGGGGATAGCCCTCCGGCCTTTGGGACAAAATGTCTCGAAGTCACCGCTCCTCCCGCCCCGGCTCCGGGCGGGCCCGGTCAGCCGCAGAGGGAAAGCGGTCAATCACTTCCTTGTAGGCGGCCATCTGCTCCCGGATGGAGAGCTGGGGGAGGGCAAAAATCTTGTGCTCTTTGGGAATGTCCTCTGTCCCGTGGTAGATTTCTTTGAGGGTATCAGTCTGGATAATATAGCCGCCGTGGGAAAAGTGGCCGTTTTCGTTGGTGGATATGTCCCGCCCGTATGACTCATAGTCAACATAGTCTTTCAGTTCGGCGGGGATTGGCAAGTCCTCCGCATAATAGCGGCCCAAATCGTCCTCGTTTTCAATATCCGGGTAAAATTCAAAATACTCCAGATTTTCCGCAAGGTTGATGATGTCCGCCAAGCTGGAGGTATGCGTTCCCATGCTGAGGGCCGCGCCGAATTTTTCAAAATCGTCCGGGGCCATTTCCGAGAGCAGGCAGGCCAGATGGTTCAGCTCGTCCAGACTTTCGTATTCACCGAGATGCTCCGAAAGCTCCGGCAGGATGCCGCCGAAGTCATAGCTGGCAATAAAAATTTCCTCGTAGCGTATGCCGTCCACGCCTATGTCCTTTAAGAGCGCCTGCACCGCCTGGGGGCTGGCGGGGAACGAAAGCGGCTCCCTGGCCAGCACTCCCTCGTTGTATTTCCCAAGGTTGGTGACGTGCGCCTCGAACAGCGCGGCCATGTCAGCGGCGGCCCTGGCCCTTGACGGTCAGGATGCCCTCAAGGGTGGTGGCGGTGATGCCCAGCCGCTGGGCCACGGCAATGTCGTTCTTCATGGACTCGGTGACGGTATGCCCGCACACCACCAGCACCCGGGAGCGGCGGAGCAGGTCACGGCCAATGTCGATGCTGCTCTTGTGTTCCTCGGGAACCGCGTCATTGAGGAAAAGGGGCAGAAACAGCGCGGGGCAGATAGGGGCAAAGCCCGCATCGTAAACCGCCCGGCAGTACTGCGCGGCAAGCTCTGCGTTTTCCGTGTCGCCGCCATACCAAGCGGCGGTGATGTAAGCAAGGGGTCGTTTCATAGTCGTTTACCTCCGATATTTTGATAGTTGTCGTTCAGCCCTATCCCCCCGCCCTTTCCCATTCATGGGAAAGGGGGCGGCTCTGGAGGATATATCCCCCGCCGTGCCGGGAGGGGTGGCACAGCCGGGGCGGGCCGTCAAGGGCAGGCCGCCGCAGGCGGCGGGCGTTCCGCCCCTTGACTGCCCACTCCCGGCTGTGCTCAGTAGCAGGCGGCGACGGGGGATATACCACCAGAGCCCCTCTCTAAAAGAACGCCATGCAGGACGCGGGGGAGGGGCGCGGGAAAGAGAAAAGCCTTGGGACAAAATGTCTCAAGGCTTACTTTTCCCGGTCAGTCTTTTTCTCCGGCGCGGTGCGCTCCGGGGGCTGTTTCTCTTTCCACGCATCCAGCAGGGACATAATCTGGTCTTTCATCTCCCGTGGCGTGGTGTCCTTGCCGAAATACTTGTTCAGTTCAGCGGCGGAAATAATCACTTTGTCTACCTCCTTTTTCTCACGGCTCAAAATGCCGTCAATCACATCGCCGTTCAGTTTCCCCTCCTTATCCAGCTTGCGGAGCTCCTGGGCCTGGGAGAGCGAGGGGGATGCCTGCTCGCCCTCAATGGAGACGGCGATAAACCTCTGGTTTTTGGGCTTGATGAACGAGATTTCCACGGCGGGGGTGAAAGACAGCTTTTTCTCGTTCACCATAGACTGGAGCTCCGGCACAAGCTCGGTCAGCCGGATATACCGCTGTACCTGCTTGTAGTTCATGCCGTTGCGCTCCCCCACGATTTCCGTGGAGCGTTTTCCAACGTCCCCGGCGGGCACGCCCTCCATCTTCGTCCCCTGATGGCTGATGGCCTCCACCTGCATTTTCAGCGACTGGGCCTTTTCCATCGGCAGAATCTTTTCCCGGTGGCGCAGATTGTCGTCCGTCATCGCAAGGATGGCCTCATCGTCCGTCATGTTGCGGACGATACACGGCATATTGGCGAACCCGGCCAGCTCACTGGCCCGCTGGCGGCGGTGGCCCGCGATGATTTCATAGCCCCCGCCCTCCCGGGGACGCACCAGCGCGGGCTGGTGTACGCCGTTGTCCTTGACCGACTCCACAAGCCCTTTCATTTCCGCATCGTCCCGCACACCGAAAGGATGGTCTTTGAACGGGAACAGCTCCGAAAGTTTGAGATATACAATCTCTTCCTTTTCAGCGCGGGTCGCGTCACGGGGCTGGGGCGGCGGCTCCGGCGCAGGCTGGGGAGCGGCAGGGGCTTCTTCCCTGCCCTTTACCGTGGCGGCCTTGGCCCCCTTGCTTTGGGACATTTTGTCTCGAGGTGGGGACGGGGGCCTGTCCGGGGCCGCCTTGTCAGCCTTGGCCGGGCGGCCACGGCGGGCACCCGTCCCTCCCGGTTCACCGGGCCCCGCTTTTTCTTCTTTGGGCTTGCGGCCTCGCCTGCCCTTGGACTTATCCGGCTCGGGCGTTTTCTCTTTGGCGGCCTTTCCCTTTTTCTCGGGCTCCTTTTCCCCGGCGGCCTTATCCTCCGGGGCCGGGGTGGGCGGCTGTTCCGGTTCGGGTGGCTCGTTCTTTTCCACCTCCGCACGTCCCGCCGCCCGCCGCTCCGCCATCAGCTTTTCAATCTGGTCAGCGGATACACTCACCTCGCCGGGAGCACCCGCCGGGGCATCCTGGGCGGGCGCATCCACGGCGGCCTGCTCGGGAATGTTCTCCGGGGCCGGGGGCTCCGGCGCGGATGTTTCCGGGGCAGGAGCATCCGCCGGGCCCGTATCGAACAAGCTGGGCTGGGGATTTTCCTCCGGGCTCACGTTCAATTTTTCGTCTGCCATTCGTTACCTCCTTTTTAATTTCGTGAATGTTGCACAAATATTGCGCTAAAACTTTGTTACTATTTTTTCGCCTCCCTCCCAGCTATCCACGCAAAAAAGCCGCCCGTTTTTTCATGCCGGACGGCTTTCTGCGTAATGTGATAGCTCAAATAATATTTTTTTGTGGTTGCTGGCTCCGAAAAGCCTTGATATTACAGTGTTCCTATTAAAACTCATTCATAGGAAAGGGGTACCCTTTCCGTAAAATCGTCCGTTTTCTGTCTGCCGACAGCGGCGATTTTTGCTTGTTGGGAAGTTTCCCAAACCCTCTGTTTTTTCTCTTCACTACCTACTACACCGCACAAGGCGGTTTTGCCGAAGTTTTGATAGAAATTTTTAAAATAATTTCTTATGCCCTGTTACGCCGGATAGAGAAGGAAGCCAATGTTTACTTAACAGTAACTAAATATGGGGCTTTGAGCCGCAGGACGATTGACAACACATATGGGAATCGCTATAATTATTTTGTAATAAGTTTTCAGAAAGGGTGAGTACAATGTTATTTGGGAAATTTTGCATTGAATACAGCTCCGCACAATTTGATATTTCAAAACATTGTACGGAGCCTAAAAGACACGAGAACATTTATATTTAGGCTTGCTCCAACATAACCTTATCATGTGGGGCTTTGTTCGCGTGTATATATCATTATGATGTTCGGGCAGTAGGCAATGTTTTGTCTGCTGCCTTTTGTTATGCAGAGGGCGCACTGTATCGTGGCTACCCTCTGCTTTTTTTATTCAGAAAGGATTTTGAGAAAATGAAAGAAGAACAGAATTTAACAACAGGAAGCGTACCGAAGAAGCTGATTATATTTGCACTTCCTCTATTGCTTGCTAATCTTTTGCAATCTTTTTATAGTATTGTAGATATGCTTGTTGTTGGAAATATCGTAGGGGAAACAGGTCTTGCAGCAATCAGCAATGCGTCTATGATAAGTTTTATTATCAATTCAATTTGTATCGGCGTAACAATGGGCGGTACCGTTTTAATCGCTCAATATAAGGGGGCAAATGATGAACAAGGACAAAGTGAAACAGTTGGAACACTATTCGCAATATCCCTTATCGCTTCATTTATTGTAACGATAATCGGATTGATTGTATATAAGCCGCTTTTCCATATTTTGAATGTTCCTGCGGTTTCTATGCAAGACGCTTGCGAATATATGAAAATCATCTGCTGCGGCACTGTATTTGTGTTTGGTTACAATGCAGTTTGCTCTATTATGAAAGGCTTTGGGGATTCAAAAAGTCCTCTATATTTTGTGGCGATTGCAACGGTTGTAAACGTCATATTAGACCTGATTTTAGTCGGCCTCTTTAACATGGGAACGGCAGGAGCCGCCTATGCAACTATTTTTTCGCAGGGTGTTTCTCTTTTTGTATCAATCATTCACTTGAAAAGGAAAAAGTTTGTCTTTGATTTTAAGATAAAGAACTTCGCTATCAAATCGGATAAACTGATAACTGTTTTAAAAGTCGGATTACCTACCGCTATCCAAATGGTAATTGTCAATATATCGTATCTTCTAATTACAGGAATGCTCAACTATTTTGGCGTATCTGTTGCCGCAGCGTCCGGTGTAGGTCTTAAAGTTAATACATTTGCAGGTATGCCCTGTTGGGCAATCGGACAGGCTGTTACTGCTATGGTCGGGCAGAATGCAGGGGCAAACGATATAGAGCGTGTGAGAAAAACGACGAAAATTGGATTGTATTTGAATGTATCGGTTACTTTGCTTGCCATTATCATTGTGCAATTATTTGCGGAACAAATCATCATGTTATTTGAGCCGGAAAGCCAGGAGGTCATAAAAGACGGCGTTCTATATCTAAGAATGTGTTGCGGTATTAACAGTCTGATTTATGCAGCCATGTACACATTTGACTCTTTTGCTATCGGAATAGGCTCCGCAAATGTTGCTATGATAAATGCGCTTTTGGACGCGGTATTTGTCCGGTTATCTGTAAGTTGGGTTTTAGCATTTGTCATTCATACTGGATTTACAGGTATCTATATCGGTCAAGCTGTTTCTCCTGTATTACCCGCAATTGTCGGATTGATATATTTCAAAAGTAAATCATGGGAGAAGAAAAAGCTGATACATTATGCGGAAGGGAGCGTGGGGCAACCATGAAGCAAGCAGAATGGCTATTATGCCCTATATGCCATAATAAAACCCGTATTAGGGTACGGAAAGATACCGAACTAAAGAATTTCTTACTTTACTGTCCTAAATGCAGGAATGAAGTTTTAATCAATTTAAAAATGAAACATATATCCGTTATCAAAGAGCCGGACGCATAGACGCAGAGCCGATAACACGCAGAGTAAAAATGCGGTTATCGGCTCCTTTTTTAATTGCAAGGAGGTCTATGGTGTTTTTTCCTAATTATTACGACATCTTAAAAAAAGACGAATATTTGCAACGGGATTTTGTGCCTATAAAGATGAATTTATAAATCATTTAGTATGTTCTGATAACTCATATTGTACAAGCACCCATGTGGTTTTCAATTTAGACGCTTGTTCCCCCTACTGGGAAGAAAGGGGGTGAGTTAGATGATTTATTCGGAAGAATACAAGGAGCATATCGAATACACCTTTGCCGCTTTTTGTAAAGTCGTTCTCCATAATGCGGCAATGACTGCTTACCGTGACTTCGGACGGAAACAGAAACGGGAAGTATCACTTGAATACTTGATGTCTGAAACGTCGTTTGAACCGTTTACAACGGACACTTATTTTGAGCAATACGACCGACCTAGTGTCTTTGTTGCAAAAGGGCAAAAAATTATTGTCGCAAGTAAGCGATTAGCTGACGCACTATCAAAATTGACCGAGCAAAGACGCAATGTTTTGTTTCTGTACTTTTTCTTCGGTTATACCGACACTCAAATCGGAAAAGAGTATGGAAGAAGCAGAAGTACAGCGAATTACTGGAAATTAGCGGCATTAAAACAGCTACGAAAAGAAATGGAGAGATTAAAAGATGAGGAACAAGAAGCTGATACCTTTTGAGGTCATTGAAAAGGCAGTCGCCGGAGAGCCAGAAGCGATTGGCATAGTTTTGAAACATTATAGCCTACGCATTAAGTATCTGTCAAAATACCAAGGACATATCAATGATGATATTCAAGAAGGTTTGAAAGCACAGCTTATTAAAGCTATCCTGCAATTCCGTTTTGACAGGTAGCAAGTAGCAAAGCCAGAGAAAGCCGTCAAGGATAAACTTCGCGCTTCGCGTCCTTGACGGTTTTCTCCGTCTTTGCTATGTGGCAGCCAAGCGCGCAATCGGATAGACCGCTTGCGCGTCTATAATTCATTATGCGATGTTATGCAGTAGAGGTTAATTTTTCCTTAATTTATGCGGTTTATAGGACGTTATAGCAGCAAGGTAAGGGGTTTCTACTCATACCCTTAAAAAGGGCACTCTACTGCGTAACACTTTATATTTGCAAGGTCATAAAAACAGAACTAGAAAATACAGTATATCCTTGAAGATAAAACACACTATCCTATCATTTTATATAACATAGAAAAAATAGATAAGAAACCGTTAGGCTTCTTATCTATTTTTACGATTTCTAAATTGATTTGTTATTCATTCTGATGAATTGGAGAAAAACTTGTAACATTATTCATCACCCAATATCTTTCACTCATATCTAGTTCACCAGATACGGAAACCTCCAGACCATCTCTATGTGCGTTACAAGCTATACGATATTGCTCATCTGACAATACAATAGTTACTGTACGCGATGCACCTTCAAAAGTAGTATACAATCTAATTGTTTTTAAATCTCTATCATTATCAATTTTTTTTGATAGAGAACGAATAATTCCAGTAAGACTGACATCTTGAATAGCAATCTTATCACGGTAAATTTTTGCCAATTCATCAATGACAAGAAAATGATTTGTACGCATTTCAATTTGTTCAATCTGGCCGGTTTGTCTTGTTAGCGAAGATGCATAACGGATTGTTGTAGTAACTTTATCTGTATCTGAAACAGGACGCATTTTTAGAAATGCATCACACATATTTGCAGTAATACCATTTTCAAATGCCGTTTCCGCCATTTCAGTCAATTGACGTTGATTGTTCACAATTGCGTCTACTTGACTAATAGCCGTTCCTATCCTTTCAATAACTTTATGCTCAAAGGGAGTTGGAATGTCGCATCCTTCTAACACTATTTGTTCATTATTTTCGTCAACTACTTGAATATCGACGTTCAAAATAAAACTTCCTTTTTCCGTTTGAGCCAACTTAAATTTATTGAGTAACGCTTTAGCATAATCTGTTGTTCGATAACATATAGGACGGGCAGATTGTTCTGCACACACTGAATATAAAATAAGGTTCTTTAATCCTTCTACACAGTCTGCTGCATACTCAAGTGGAATTTTTCCATCCTCGGTTATCTCAGAAATAACTCGAAACTCTAAACGGTCAATAAAAGTGGTAGTTATATCTTTTACAATATTATTTGCGGGACGATTTTCTTTTTTTTGTAGTAGACCAATTACATCTCTCAAAATAGGATAAAAGTCTTCAAATTCTTCACTTGCGGGTATAGCCAATGTTTTTTGACGATTATTTTTACTAGTATAAACCATCATGTTTCGATTGGCAAAATTATAATTTCTTATCCAACCATTAAACTGCAAGTATCTATCAATAGAGGACGCGGTTATGTTGTAAAAACTATATATAAAATCTTTCATAACGCTACACCCTCTTTCACTTTTTGCATTAACTCAATAAGTACTTCTGGTGTCAATTGTTGTGTCAATGGAATTTCAATTACCACTCGCTCTTTGTTTTCGACTTCTGGATACCCCTGTAACGAACACCACCAAGCACATTTTCGCAGCAAAGTTTCATTATCGTTAACTGTTAACCACATATCTTTGTCGCGTGGCATTGAATAAACGATTAAAATTCTCGGAGTTCCTACATGAGTTTTAATCAACTTATGATAATTTTTAACCTCTAAGCTGTATTTTATAACTCCCTTTTTAGGCAATGCATTGACAGTGGCTTTTAGTTGGAAATCTATTCCAAATCCTGTTTCGCCATATTCCTTAGTCTCCACATCATATTCTATATCCTTAAATGTACCATCTAGGCCATAATCCAGTGACGAATTCGCCACTGTCATACCAACACGAGCTGCAAGCGCATTTACATATGCTTTACTGATAAGTTCTTTTGTATGGGCTTCCGTCACAAAATCACCACCTTTTTGTTATTATACAATATTTGGACGATTTGCTCAACAAAATGTCAGAAACAAATCAGCAAATAGCTTTAAAATTTAGTGCGTAATGCATGATATATAATCTGAAATAGACGTATCACATTAAAAATGTGATACGTCTACTAGCACCTGTTTGTCAGTCGTTAAGTTAGTTTGTTTTTAGAACTTCCTTATCGGCGTTTATCTAAACCGTGTCTCCTTTCTTTATCTACTTCACTTATAGGCGCTGGCTTTAATTTTTGTGTCTTTGCTCGTTTACATTGCGTTTAGTATGAGCACAGCAAAATATATGGGATTTCCCATTGGAGTAGAATACAGGGGGCTGTCCCAATGATCACCCTTTATGGGGATTCAATATTGATTCCGAGTTTTTGAATTAACTCATCGATATCGGAAAAAGTGGTTTCATTTGGGCTCAGTCTGTCCATCCCGACCACTGCGGGTTCTTCTGTCTCAGTTGGTATCTCCGAGTATGTGAGCTGTGCAGAAGTGGTTTTTGGGGCGTTGCGCCGCACCCGAAAAGGAAGGCCGTCCCGCATCAGGCACTGTTTTAAAAAAATTGCAACCGCTTCATCGAGAGTCATCCCCAAATCGGCGAAAAGCTGGTCAGCCCGCCGCCTGTCCTCTTCGGAGATTTGAACTGTCATATGTACAGTTTCCACCATATCATTCCTACTTTCACTTTTTACTGCCGGTGGATACGGATTCCTACCTCCACTTTATAACACAATTTATGGAATCTGTCAAGTTGGATTAAAGCTCTACATCCGTATCGCCTGGTCGTGCAGCGGTGCAGCTGAACTGAATACAAGCTCTTTGTTTTTTTGATCTTCCCGGATCTGACGGTTCAGTTTTCTCATTTCCGGCAGGACAAAACCGAGCACAATGAGCGCAGAGCCAATATCTGCAGCAGGCCCGGCAAATAAGATTCCATCCAGGCCAAAGAAAAGAGGAAGAATTAACAGCAGGGGAATCAGCAGCAGAAGCTGTCGCAGCATGGAGAGCACAGATGCTTTGACTGGCTGGCTGGTCGCCTGGAAGTAGTTGGTGGATATGATTTGAAAACCTGCGCAAAATACCCCGAACAGATAAATCCGCAGGCATTTTACAGCAAACGAAGTGAATTGGGCATCCCCTCCTCCAAACAGTTTCAGGATCATGTGGGGGGCAACTTGACAGATGACCTCGCCAAGTACGATGACAATTGTAGCCGCTGTGATGCCGATGAGATAGGTTTTTCGGATGCGGTGATGTTTTTGTGCGCCGTAATTGTAACCGATAATCGGCTGAGCACCGATTCCGATGCCGATTCCGACTGCGGCGAGGATCATCGCAATTTTCATCACGATCCCCATTGCGCTGAGAGCAGCGTCCCCGCCGACTTCGCTTTGATTTCCATAATAGACAAGGGAGTTGTTCATCACCACCTGCATGATGCAGGCGACGAGTTGGGTAATGCCGGCGGACATGCCAAGTGTAAATATTTTTTTGCAGGTGTGGGCGGATAGTTTCATTTTAGAAACGCAGAAGCGCATATTCCCCTTTTTCCAGAAATACCAGCTCAGAATCGCCGCTGAGAGAATTTGGGCAGTCACTGTGGCGATTGCGCCTCCCCGCACGCCCCACTTGAAAACAAAGATATAGATCGGGTCTAGAATGGTATTGAGTACCGCACCGATGAGAATTCCATACATGGAGAGCCGAGGGTGTCCATCGGTTCGCGCCATGGTGGAAAGGGAGACGCCGATGATGTTAAACGGCACTCCGAGCAGAATGATTGAGGTGTAATCCTTTGCATAGGGAAGAACCGTGTCGGTTGCACCGAATAGGCGTAGAATCGGAGTGAGGAACAGTAATCCCAGCACAGCAGCGCACAATCCGAGTAGGATAGAAAGGGTAAAGACGTTGTTGAGGGAGCGTTGTGCGTCCTCTTCTTTTTTCTGACCCAGCCGGATGGCGGCATAAGCGCTTCCTCCCGAGCCGATCAGGGTGGCAAAGGCCATGATGATTGTCATGATTGGAAAGGCGACGGTGGTTGCCGCATTGCCGAGATATCCCACCCCCTGGCCGATGAAGATCTGGTCGACGATGTTGTATACCGAGTTGACCAGACAGGAGATCACAGCCGGAACCGAAAAATTTAACAAGAGGCTGCCAATCGATTTACTGCCGAGCGGATTCTCGGTTTGGCGGGCAACTGTGTTGTCCATTATGCATCAAACTCCTTTGTTTGGTTTTTGAATGTCCTGCGCAGCGAGTGCCCAGCATCATTTGTCTGTTTCATGTAATGATAGGCGTTTTCTGCCATTTTTGCGAGCAGCTGTTGCGTCTGCTCTGCCTCCTGCTCACTCATACCAGCTGTGAGGATGTCATGCCAGTCCTCTCGTGAGATGCAGATTCCCTCGATGACCTCCTTTGCCGATTCCGTGGTATATAGGCGGCGGATTCGGCGGTCTTCCGGATCAACAACAATCTGCAGATATCCCTGTTCTTCGAGTTTCTGCACCGCCTTGGTGACGGTTCCTTTGTCAAAGTGGCCGAGATGGGCGAGATCGTACATGCTGATTCCCTCATTTTCAGCAATGCGCATGAGGAAGAATTGCTGGCCACAGCCGATGCCAAAACGGGCGAGGGTCTTGTCGTAATACCGGTTGCCCTGGCGGTAGAGGACAGAAATATAGCGGGTGAGAAAACGCTGCTGCTCCATGTGTATGCCTCCGTCGATTCTAAAAGTTGAATATCCAACTAGTTTATTCTAATCCTATTTCCTTGGATAGTCAACGAATGAGAGCGTGTTTCTCTGCTATTGATAAAATAACCAAGATCACTGTTTCTAATTTAGGAAAAACGCCTGCTGTATGTAAAAAAGGGTTCTCTGAAGGGAAAACGAACTGCGATTCTACCTCTTGAAAATGAAATGAGGAAGAGGAACGCAAGGACGTCGAAAGAAGATAAAATCAAGGCAGATCAACAACCAGAGCCATTTAACCTGAGAATCTGTCGGGAATTCCGACGGCCTGTGTTGTTGATCGCATGACAGCTGTAAGCTGACCGGGAGGTACAGCGATATTTTGGGGCCTTTGGAGCTTCCGTCGGCTCAATTGCAGTGAGGTGATTTCACATCAACAGTACGGAATTTTTAAGACAAAAAGGCTATCCGTGCGCTGACCATCCCTACCGCACAGCCGCGTTGACAAACGGCTCGATTGGGATTGCGACAGATTGGATTCCCAGCCGAGTATGGCAAAAACCATCTGTGCAGAATGGGTGAGTGCGCTGCTCGGAAATGGGGTGACAGTGCAAACTGAGGCGTTCCAACAGATGTTTGACAACTAGTTCCGACAGAGCGGGTTGAACGGCATACTGTTTTCTCTGGCCGAGGAGGCGTTTGCCTCGGGCGGCGGCGCGGTCGCTCTCTGTCCATCGGGAGAAAACAACGAATCGGTAAACGTCGTGGGTGCAGGCAGGATCTATCCGCTCGCTTGGTCGGATGGAAAAATAACTTCCTGCGCCTTTGCCTTCCCCACAACCCGTAAAGGAAAGAATTACACGCTGCTCCAGCTTCATCTGCCGGGCAGCGCCAGTTTCTCCATCGAAAGCACCCTGTTTGACGAAGAGACAGGAGATGAGCTCCCGGTCGATCAGCTCGGGTTTGAAAAGGTGATTGCGATCGGGTCTACAGCCCCCTCTACTTCTTCTTGCCGTTCGGCTATACGGGTGGATATCCACTCGGCGCGTCGGTTTACGTAGGGACAGTCTCTTCCCTCGAAGCGGTGGAGCAGATTCAGCGCAGCCTTGCAGCAGAATTTACCCTTGGGCGCAAACGCCTGCTGCTCCCTCCCTACATGACAGAGCAGGACGAGCAGGGGAAACCGGTGTTTGACACAATCGACATCGTCTTTTGCTCCCCTCCGGGAAAGGATACGACTTTCCCAGCCGATCTCTCAACGCCACTTCGCGCGGAGGAACACAGCGCGGCACTTGCTGCGGCCACAGAATTTCTGCGCATCGCCTGCGGCCTCGGGAAAACACCTGCCGGAGAGCTGGCTTTGCTGCGTACATACCGCACCCGTTTTGCGGAGATGCTTACCGAAATGGTTGTGTCGACTGCACGACTGCTCGGCCAGTTGGAACCGAAACGGGTGGACATCCTATTTGACTCTCTCCCTTTTTCCGAACGGATTGCGGCAAATGCCGCGCTTGCGCGAGACGGGCTTCGCTTTAAGGTATCGGCCCTCTCGGATCTGTTGGGCTGTTCGGACACAGCGTCAAAGAAAGAGCTTGAAAAGGTTACCGCACAAGCGGTAGAAAGGGCGGGTGCATATTGCATCACATCGAGCGGCTACCTTATCTTTGTAGGGGGAGATCTGCTCATTGATTTTGAGAAGCTCGCTTGTCGCGCCTGCGGCATGATTGACCAAAGGGTGTTCTCCTTTTGGAACAACAACTTCTGCTGTTCAAACGCGCTTGCTGCGCTCAAACATAGTGGCTCGACCTCAAAGGCGGCTCCCAATCGCTCTGCACCCCTCTGATCGCAGAGGCGGCACTGGGAAAATTCAGTTACACAGCGGGTTTAGCAGAGTATTTTTCACCGCTCGCCGAGGGATACCTCTACACGGGGTGGAAACAACATGATTCCAATTTCAAAGGGAATGCTTCTCCACGAGGCGACTCTGCAAGAACAAACTGAGGTGGATGGGTGGCAGAAGCCCAGCTACTCCGCCCCCATTCCCCTGACAAACGTCAAGATTGATCCCTTTCACGCTGTTTCGACCGACAGCCAGAGCTGTCGTGTTCAGCTCAGCGCCACCCTCTTTTACGACTGCCGCACTTCACGCCCCTACAGAATCAGATTTGAAGAGGGCCAGCGCATCGTCTTTGGCGGGCGGGCCTACACAGTGCAGTCAGTCGACATTCTCTATGCAAAGAGCGCAATTCCCCATCGCCATGAGGTGGGACTTGCGTAAACAACCAAGATTGGAAGTAGTTTCCCATGCGGCTGCAGACTGAATGTATACAAACTGTCCTTGAGACGGTCAACAGCTTCGAACTTCCCTGGTTCTGCACAATGGGACGGAGGCAGTCTGGCCTTTCAGCTCGGCCCTGCGCAAATTGAGATGATGTATTACGACCTCAGAGTGCGCCGAGCCTGGCTGCTCACCTTTTGCTGCAAGTCACAGGACAAACAGGATGGATTTGACGTCCTCTGCGCTTTGAAAAATGGGTTGGAATCTATCCAGGCGGCGAGTAGTTTGCCTGGGAAGGCGCCTGGACAGGGGACCCAGAGTACAATGGGAAACAGGACGGACATCCTTTGATCCTGTAAAATTGGCGCGGTCGTCTATTATTGATGGAATCTGCCCAAAGGGCCGCTACACCGCAGACCTCTGGATAGTTTGGTGCAATTCCTTCAACAACGCCTATCTCTCGGTGATCTGTCAGGATCAAGGAGGGTTGAAAATTAAAAATTTACTCTCTGTCAGTCACACCTGTACCTTCAAGTACTTTATGGAGGACGCCGATCTGTTTTCTATTCGCGGCAAACGCCTTGGTGTGATGCACAGCGTTGACAGCAGTATATCCTACCTGGTCAGCAATATCCCAGCCAGACTTCCCATCAGGTGATCACTCTGACCATTCAGATTCCTGCAAACAAAACCATCAAAGTTGATTATGTCAAAGCAGGGATGGTATCTGAGGGCACAACGATGGAACAAGCAAAGCTATTTCTTTCCCCCTACCGAGCCCGTCCGTTTGCAGTAGAATACGCGGCCTGCATTTATTACTACCGCTATCTGGGAGACTATACCATCCATCAGCAGTATTTTGATGGAATTAGCGGCGTTTTGCCATAAATCTGGACTCGAAAATGAGAACAGGGCCCATTCTGTTGCATCAGGGTTCTATCGAGGTGTTAAGAGAATCCACTTCTAATACGATCGAAAGCTCCGAACCATGTAATTTGGTTAAAACCGAGCCACAGCGCATCAGATACCGGATAGCAGGGCTTTGAAACGACGGCCTCATTTCTTTTGATGAGCTGGAACTTGACGCAGAAATCTATGAATAAAGTTTTCGTTTTCTTGATCAGATTAAGCAATCAGAGAGGATGATTCAATTGCTCACGCAGTGGAAATCCAAACAAGCCTGGTTCTTCGCAACACCCTCCAGAGGGGAAATCAACCGTACCATCACCGCCTTTCGTGCAGCGTTTGGGCTTTCTTAAAACAACAGGAGATATTCTATGGGCAATTACAATTTGAATTACACCGGGCGCTCAGATCGACGAATCCATTGCTAAAATGGACCAAGCATTGACGCAGACGACAGCGATTGCTGGAGACATCGCGCAGGGAAAAAAGCGCTCACCTTCGCCGGACTCACCACCAGTACCGCGCAGCCCCGCTAAGATGGAGGTGACAGGATCCTTCCCCCCACTGCGGCAGGAGATATTGTCAGGCCGCCCGCGGGCAAGGTGTTCTCCGAGTTCACAATTGCAGGGGACAGCGATCTGACTGCGGGGAACATCAAGTCAGGCGTGAATATCTTCGGCATTACCGGAACTCACGAGGGCAGGTCCCCCACGCAATCCAAGCCTGCCACTCCGAGGGCTGCTAACAAAATTATTACCCCGGACTCCGGTTACACCCTCTCTTGGGTCGCTGTCAAGGGGGACGCAAACCTCACCGCAGTCAACATCAAAGCTGGCTCGAGCATTTTCGGTGTCTCCGGTTCCGTGTCCCCCGCGCTGCCTGGGAAACCGTGTTATGTCACCCCGTCGGCTGCCCAGCAGGTTATTCGGCCCAACACCGGAAAATCCATTTCCAGCGTCACTGTCTACGGCAATACAGATTTAAATCCGGGAAACATCAAAAGCGGCGTCGATATTTTCAGTGTAATTGGAACCCTCGTTGCAGAGGGCGGAGCCGGAATCCAAGTGGCATGGGGCCAAGAGAACTTTTATTCTACGAGATTAAACATTCTTGATTTTTCTTTCCGTCCCATGGCTGCGATCTCGTATGCGGTTGCTTCAGAACTCCACATGCCAATCTTTAATGCGGTTATCAATAAGCCAGACCTCTCATCCAATATTACGAGCTATATTCTAGAGTACACAGGGGGAAATCAGTCTATCAGAAGGATTTGTTGAATTTGGAGAGAATTCTTTTGATTGGGAATCGTATTATGGAGTTTATATTACAAGTCTCACTGTGTACTGGACGGTCTTTGGAGGTTTTGAATTTTGATTAGGACGAACCATTATGAATTTTGAAAAACTTTTTAATAGCATCAGCGTCCTTTCCGGAGCCGCGGGGGGCATCCTCGCCGGCCTGATGGGCGGCTGGGACGGGCTGCTCGCAGCTCTCATCACCCTTGTCGTGCTCGACTACATCACCGGGCTCGCGAAAGCCGTCTGCCAAAAAGAACTCTCGAGTAAAATCGGCTTTCAGGGAATTGTCAAAAAAGTTGTGCTGTTTATCCTCGTTGCCGCTGCCAATACACTTCAACTGTTGTTGAGCGGCTCACTTCCTCTGCGGGAGATCGTGCTGGTCTTTTTCATTGCCAATGAGGGGCTTAGCCTGCTTGAAAACGCGGCGGTCTTCGTCCCCATTCCCAGCGCTTTGAAAAGGGTGTTCCTGCAACTGCGAGATAAATCCGAGAAATAACAGGACGACTCGTCATCAGAATACATAGGACGCTGCAACGGAAGGGCGCCTGCTCTTGAGGCGGGGCGCCCTTCCGTTCACAATATACAAGGATGAGGGGGATCAGTCAAAAGAAAAGATGATTGATGCTATCACACTGAATCGGGAGGATACCTCCCTTTTGGGATGGTGTGATCGTCTTTCAGTAGATACAAAAGGAGGAGAAAAATGCCGATCAAAGGAATTGACGTATCCAAATACCAAGGTCAGATTGACTGGCCGGCGGTTCGGGCCGACGGGGTGGAATTTGCGATGGTCCGCGCGGGCTACGGGATGTATGAACACCAGAAAGACCCGTATTTTGACCAGAATGTGCAGGGCGCGCAGGCCGCGGGGGTGCATGTGGGGGCGTACCACTACAGCTATGCGCAATCGGTGGAGGACGCCCGCCGGGAGGCCGAGCTGTTTCTGAGTTGGATCGCCCCCTATTCCCTCGACTACCCGGTCGCCTTTGACATCGAGGACGGATCGCAGGAGGGGCTTTCGAGCGAGACGCTCACCCAGATTGTCGAGACCTTCTGCGGAATCGTCGAAGCCGCGGGGTACTACACCATGGTGTATGCCAACAAGTACTGGGTCCAGCACAAGCTGATTTACGACCGCATCAAGCGGTGGGACATCTGGCTTGCACACTACGCGGCGGTCACCGATTACGACAAAGAGCACGGCATCTGGCAGTGTTCCAGCCGGGAACAGATCGCCGGAATTTCCGGGAACTGTGACCTCGACTGGGCCTATCGGGACTATCCCGCCCTCATCCGGGAGCAGGGGCTCAATGGGTTCGCCCCAGAGCAGTCCGCGCCGCAAGCCCCAGCGCCGGAGGAATCTCCCACCGCCTACCAGGTGGGGGATACGGTGACGGTGTCGAGCTATTACGAGTCCTCGACCGAGACCGATTCCAACAAGGCGACCGTGCCCTCGGAGTGGAAGGTTGGGACCATCACAAGGGTGATCCCCAGCGCGCGCAATCCCTATCTGCTGAGCGGCGGTTCTCTCGGCCGGTGCAACGATGGGGACATTCGCGGGTACGCAGAGATCGGAACAGAAGATTCACAGAAACCGAGGGACTCGGGAGAGGCAGTGTATGTTGTCCGGTCAGGAGACACCTGCGACATGCCACGGGACAACCTGGCAGAAACCCGCGCAGCGCAACGGGATTTCAGACTCTGACCTCATTCATCCGGAGAATAGAATTACAATTGCATCACAAAAGGCCGCGAATTTCGCGGCCTTTTGTGATGCATCCAGCAGGTGTTGATACGACAGATGCTGGATTTTCAAATCAGATTTCGGAAACAAAGGATTCTAGGCGCAGCACCCCAATTTTAAGGAGAGGGCCTGTTCCCTAAACAGCAGGCAAGGCAGCGGATGCATCTTAGAGAGCATGTGTTGTAAGCTGCTGCCTGATGACAAATTTTTCTTGAAAAAGTGCCTATACAACTGAATTTTGAACGAATTGTTTTGTCCAGTCAGAGAGGTGTAGAAAAAGAAAATGCAGCACTTCTCCAGTCGCATCCTCAGCTGTTTACCGAGTTGTCTTTCGTCAATTCAACTGGTCAGTTCCTCCTACAGGCTCTGCTATTCTCATAAATAGAATGGGAAACGGGTTTCCCTGCTCATCCGTGTCCCTGCGTTGATACGCCTCAAATCCCATATGCTCATAAAATCCTCTTGCCTGAGGGTTTTGCTCATTGACAGTCAGCACTTTGACAGAATAGGACTGAATGCCAAGCTCAAGCAATTGTCTCCCCAATCCCTTTCCCCGTTCTTCTGGGGACAAAAAGAGCATTTCCAGCCGATCTCCTTCAATGCCCATAAAGGCAACCGGATCTTCTAACTCATTTATCGCAACCACCAGATGGGAGACGCTGCAGAGAGCCTCCGGCAGTGTGGCTGCAATCTGTTTTCTATATTCTTCGGATAAAAACAGGTGCGTGGCACGTACGGATTTTTCCCACACCTCGCTCAGCTTACCAATCAACTCTTGTCGATTGCTGGATACCTCTTGTATTTTCACAACGTTCCTCCTAATACTTTCTGAAATGATCCTTTGTCTGGCGACAGGGAAAACTGTTTTTTATTTTCCCACAGTAGAATAAGTAAAATTCTGAGGGACAGCCCTTTGTGCATCTTCATGAGACGGAGTGAGACCTAGACGTCCTTAGCCTGCATTGAGCAAGCAGTGTAAAACTCCACTTCATATGCCCGATAGGGATGATCAAAATGGTATCCTAGCTTTTCCGCCAGGGAAACCGACTCCAGATTTGCCGCATCCCAGCTCGGATAGATTTTCCGGTCAAGACATTCGAGAATTAACCGGGCAGCACACGCTTGTGCAAGCCCTTTTCTTCGGTAATCCTTCCGGGTGTCGATCTCAATTTCAATCCCTTCATCATAAAAACTGTAAGAGGATGCCCCACATACGAGCTCATTCCCATGCAGGACAGCAAACCCCAGTCCGTTGCGCTCGTATTCTGCCCAGCTGGAAAACTGAGAGCAGAGATCAGCCGACCATACCTCGCGCTTTGCTGCATCGTACAGCTCTCTGTTTATCGGCAGGAGTTCAAATTCCCCGGACAGGGAATTGGCAAACGCTTTGAGCTTAGGCGGATCAAATACATCGGGTTGCTTTTTTATGGCATATCGCGTCAGTTTTTGGCAGCGTCCGGCATAAGCCTGTTGGATCAGCTCTTCCCAATCCGCTGTCCTTGGGATCAGGAGCAGGAATTTTTGAGAAATGGGGAGATCAATTTTCTCTATCAGCGCAAGGTCTGGCCGTCCTGCCAGAAAGCAGAAATCGCCTACCAATACTCGAGCAGAAGTGGGGGAGTTGCCGTCATCAACCCAGGCATGGCCCATATGTCCCTGCAGGCCGGACCAGAGGATGGTTTCCTCCCATCCAGCAAAAAAAGGGTTCAGCAGACCCAGTTCCTGTTTTTGCAGCTGCTTCATCTGAGTTCTCCTCCCGTTTAAAATACTTATCATTATAGCACAGGCGGACCGAAATGCATAGAGGGAAAGACGGTCGAATATTAATTTTTAAAGCAACCGTTGACCTTTTGCGTGGCAGGCATTACAATACTAACAGAAACCATCCGAAAATAGGAAAAACAAGAGAATTTTAACTGAAAGATCAATGGAGGATACGATGAAGATTTGTCAAGGCTGCGGCAGTGAATACAGCGCATCTGCATGCCCTGCCTGCGGAAAGTCTACACTGAAAACAGGCGATTCGCAAGAGCCTCTAGATGGTGGGGCTGCATCTGGATCACAAGCTTTCCCTAAATGGATCATTCCATTCTTAGTTGCTGGGTCCGCCCTGTTTACCTTTCTCCTCTGCAGCGCCCTGAAACTCGGATTCGGAGGTCTTACAAGCCCAATCCAAGCGGCCTCTGTGCCCGGCGAGGCATTTCCCTCAGCCTCCCAGGCCGACCCTGATACATCCCTTCTACCAGCAGAACCTTTCGAGATCAAACTTTCAGCGGGCAACTACACAGGAGGGATCGACATCCCTGCTGGCCGGTACAATCTCACCGCTCTTTTGGGCAGCGGCAATGTGATATCATCTGCAGGTCTCAACCAGATGATGGGGGTTGATCAGGGCGCACCCTATGTTCAGGCCTGCCGGAATGCGCTCATTGAAAAGGGGACTGAGCTGCACATCTCGGGTAGTGTCGTTCTTCGCTTTTGCTCTGAGCAGGCGCAGGTATCCGCCATGATTCCCCGCGTCAACGAGTTGACCGAACTAGTTACGCTCCCCAGCGGAGAATACACTGCGGGATCTGACTTTCCCGCAGGTGTTTATGACATTTTCTATGTCAGTGGTTGTGGAAATGTGATTACAAGCAACGGCGTCAATGAGCTGTTTGGTCTCTCTGCATTTCGTCACATCACTTCGTTTTACAACGCAGTTTTAGAGGAGGGAACAACACTCTGTCTCAGTGGGGTCACCGTGCAGCTGATTCCCAGCACTGGCATTGTAGCATCTCCTTAGGAATACAAAGCAAACCGATGAAACGCTATACTGTTTGAGCGGAAGGCCGCAAGTACATGGTAGAACCGGCGGGTTCACAAGACAAAACAATGGACATATCACACAGAACCGAGATTAAAAATGACCTCTTGCCGTAGAATCGAAACTACGGCAAGAGGTCATTTGAATTGCAGAAATTAACCGATTGTGTAAGGAGGTCAACCATCAGATGGACTTTGGAGAAAAGCTGTAGTTTGAGAAAAAACCAAATTCACAACTTTGCAGAAAGGAAAAAATACCACATTACTAAGGCGGCTGTGTTGTCTCTACACAGGTGGAGGAGGAAACTGGGAGTCTTTGTGCGAAAGTACGCTTCGTTCTATGCTGCTGGTCTAAGCAGCGGATGACAGCAGTTCATAGCCAAGGCGTTTCAGTCAGACGCCTGTTCTCAAGGAAGAACACATATCTTTTTTGTCGTATACTAAATGGTTACATCTAGGTTTCAACACAGGTACAGTCCCTGATTCCCCATACAAGTGAATAGAAGGAGAGAATTTCAGCACGCTGGACTGCAGTCAAAATCAGTTATAAAAGCTAGCAAATGGGAAAGGCCGTCTTGACATAATGAACAATTTCTTTCGTGTTCGGAAATGCAAATGATTCGTTGAGCAGGTAGGACAAGCAGTAATTGAGCTCTTCACAGCTGTATTGATTTGCCTTGACTAGCAAGAAACCGCGAATTTTTTGGTGAAACCGAATCGCTTTTAAATCTGAAATAAAGCAGTCACAGTACAGTGCAAGATCATCTAATATTCTTTCTTTCATCCTCAGCGGCCCCTTTCTTATCCAGTGTATCACAGATTTCACATACAGTCAACTTTTAGCCAACAAAACAAAGTATAAATTCCCTTTTAGTCACCAATAATAGTTTACACTATTAGCAAGAAGGTGTTCATAATGGTTTTTGACTTTGGTTGTCGGCTCCGTGAACTTCGGCTCAATAAAAAATTAACCCAGACACAAGTAGCGCGCCGTCTGAACCTTTCCAAAACGACGATCAGCGGATATGAGAACAACATCAAAACCCCATCGCTTGATGTCCTGACACAGTTATCCATTTTGTATGGGGTTTCATCAGATTACATTTTAGGGTTGGAAAATCGGGACATGCTTTTGATCGATGGGTTGACTGATAAGCAACGTGAGATTTTGGATTTGCTTCTGGATGAGTTTCGGACACAAAATAAATAGAAAGGAAACCACGCAATCGGTAGGTTCCGTAACGAAGGTTTAACAAAAAAATCGAGGTGCAGTCAACAAACTGCACCTCGATTTTCTCTATACATTAACGTTCCGAAAGGATATAACCCACTATGGACGCTTTCGAACAGTGTTCGCAAAGATGTCATGTGGGGGATTATGCTCATTTTGCTTGCAAGTCCAGTACTGTGGCATAGTGCAATATATGAAATGTTTCGGGCAATGTTTTCATATAACTTTTATGTTCCTTTTCCCAAGCAGCAATTTTTTCTTTACTTAACGATGAAGCGCCAATACCACGACAAGCCTTCATTCGTCCGTGCCATGTTTCACGAGTAAACGGTACTTTTATATCAAAAGTACTAGCGTTGGCAACCTGAAACAGATCCCCAAGCCATTTTGGCGTTTCAAGTTCATAACGTTTCAATCTTCCGCCTGTCCAAGCTGGATTGTATTTAAGAACCATATCTTCGCTTGTTTTTGCAATTTCATCTTCAAAAGGTAACCACGCCATAAACAATAGAACAAAGTGACCATTCTCTTTTAAAACTCTATGTATTTTTGGTAAAGCTACTGCTTTATCGAAATACATAAAGCATTGACAAGCAGTTACAACATCAAATGTTTTATCTGGGAAATCAAAAGTTTCTGCTGAGGCAACAATATAATCTATGTCTAAACCCGATGATTTTGAAAGTTCTATTGCTTGTTTAATTTGATTTTCCGATATATCCACTCCAACAAATTTTGCGCCGAATGGATACATGTTTCGTGGTAAAACTCCGGTTCCTAAATCGAGAACAAATTGACCTTTAATGCATAAACCCAAATCAACAAGTTTTCGATAGAACTCAGCAGGATAAATATCGCGATATTTAGCATAATCTTTTGAGGCAAGTCCCCAATCAAACTCTTTTCCATTATCAATATGATTTAATTTTTGCATAGTAACCTCTCAAGCTAATATAAATTATTTTCAGCGGCATGATAACGCAATAGCGGTAAACGCAACATTCCCGCCGCTTAATGAATACTTCGTTATCGCACTGATGTTTTATTTTCTCTTTTGATCCAGACAGCCGGTTTGTGGAGCAAAAAAACAAGTCTGCCAGCCTTTTTGAGGTGTCCCCACAGAACGAGAAGATCACTTTGGATTTGTATGAAAAAACTCGTTTGAGTAAATCAAAATGGCTGGGTGCTTGCAAGGTTGGATATCCATCGGCTTTCAAAGGCAGGTTTTATCACAAGTGGGGGTGATAAAGAAAGAATCCCCGGTGACACCCAAGCGCCAGGGATTTTTCGAGCAAGCAGAGCGCGCTTTGTATCATCCATACCAATCGCTTGCTCTGTCAAGAGCCCCAAGCTTTGGAAAAACGGGCCCGTATGTGCGCTGCGGCCTTTTCGTTCTTGCCTGCGCGCCGGGGGATAGGAGTGCAAAAACTGCCCCTCGACCCACCTCACAAGAGAATGCGGAGCTACTACACAAGATGCGAAACCAAAGCGACTCAGCGGAAACACCGATCTACTTATGGGTCTCTGCTCAAGCATTATACACTGCCTTCATCTCTTTGTCAATTTGGCTGTTCAAGTTTTGTGAGCTTTTTGGCTGCATCAACACTTGAAGGTCTTTGTGGATAGCCCAGTCTGACAGCTGAACAAAGGTCAATTCAAAAAACGATCGGCTTGCTGCAACTACCTTCCTATTTATATATATCTTGTACAACCTGTTTCCTGATGCATTTGCCTATTACAAATCACAACGGAGTAAAGACAAAATGGTTACAATTTCTTACAGTATTTTACAGTCATTTGCGAGATATTGACGTTTGCTATAAAAAGTGTTAAAGTTGTGTCAAGCAGAATCTAGAGACTGTTTTATGGTTGCTCACATTCGCCTTTATAAAAGGAAGAGACCAATGGGCAGATGCAATTGAAGACAGTGCCAATGGGCAGCCGCTCTGTAGGCCTTGACAAAAAGCAACATCATTTTACTCCCTATCTTTTGAAATGAGATTTGTCTGCTTTCAAAAATTAAGTAGTAAAATCGACAAAATTTTACGCAACGCTTTTTCGCAGACAAATTTTGTGTTATAATGGGATTAATCGGGGTGTATGATGGAGAAAGGGGGGAATCTCTGTGCAGACTGTTTATCTAACCTGCGTCATTCTTGGCGTGGCTGTGCCGGTGCTGTCCTTTGTTCTGGGATTGATCGGGGATGTGTTTTCCGCGATCGGAGACCTCGCCGCCCATTTTGATGTGCACGCCGACCTCGATCCCGGTGGCCTTGCCTTCAGCGTGTTTCCGACTTCGCTGATGAGCATCTCTGCGGGCGTGCTGCTGTTCGGCGGCACAGGTTTTTTGCTCGGTTACACCCCGCTTCACGCACTGCCTCTGGCGATCTTTGCCATTGCGCTCGCAGCCGGATATGCGATGTCCCTTGTGATTCAAAACGCAGTGATCAACCGGCTCCGCAGCGTTGAGAGCCCATCCCACAAAGATGAGGATATCTTTGGCCTTGACGGCAGGGTGGTCGATGCCATTGTGGAAAATGGATTCGGCGTTGTCACCTTTTCCACGACTGTGGGCAAAGTCATTTATCCCGCCTGTTCCGAGGATGGCAAACGAATTGGACAGGGAGAAGATGTGGTGCCCATTAAGTTTGACAAAAAAATACTCATTGTTCGCAGAAGCCCATCCAATCAGCAACAGTAAAGGAGACAATTATGGAAATTTTTACACAAACTCCAGTCATTGTGGCCGGCTTGATTATCCTGGGTATCCTATTGATCATGATTGTGATTTTTAGCCTTTGGAAAAAGGTGCCACAGGATAAAGCGGCGGTTATCACAGGCCTCAAAAAACGCGTCATCACCGGCGGGGGCGGAATGGTTATCCCGATTCTCGAGCGAATCGACTACATTTCGCTTGAAAACATGCAGCTCGAGGTGCGCACTGAAGATGCGATGACCTCTCAGGGCGTCCCGATCCGGATTGTCAGCTATGCAAACATCAAGGTGAAAAACGAACACGACTGCATACTCGCCGCAATCGAGCAGTTCAACGTCAACAACGAGGGCAAGACAGTCGGCATTATCAAAGAGACTGCGACTAATATGCTCGAAGGCAAGCTGCGTGAGATCATCTCCACCATGACGGTTGAGGCAATTTACAAAGACAGGGAAGCATTTGCCTCCCAGGTTCAGACGGTTATCGCGACCGACTTACTTGAGATGGGTCTCGAAATTAAAAACCTCAATATCCGCGATATCAAGGACGACAACGGCTATCTCGACGCGCTTGGAGCGGGCCGCATTGCCGAGGTCAAAAAGGAAGCGGAAATTGCCACTGCAAACGCTATAAAGGAAACACAGATCAGCGTTTCTGAGTCCAAAAAGCTCGGAGAGGCTGCAAAGCTCAAAGCGGAGACTGAGATCGCCGAAGCTCAGAAAAAGAAAGATGTTCAGCAGTCGGAATACCGCCGTGAGCAGGACCAGGCGAAAGCAATCGCTGACGCTTCCTATGAGATTCAGAAAAATATCACCCTGAAAGACGTCACTACAGCAGAGATGGATGCTGAGGTCCTGCGCCAGCAGAGACTCAAGGAAGTCCATGTTGCCGAGGTCCAGATCGACATTGCAAAAGAGGAAAAGAATATCGAGCTTGCGACTCGCAAGGCAGAGCGCAAAAAAGCCGAGCTTCGTGAAACAGTCATTGAGCCTGCGCTCGCAGACAAGGAAAAACAGATGGCAGAGGCTGAGGCGGAAAAATACTTACAGATCGCCCAAGCAGAGGCTGAAGCCGAGGCGAAGCGCAAAAACGGTTTAGCCGAAGCAGAAATTATCAAGAAAACAGGTGAAGCCCAAGCGTACGCCATTCGTGAAAAAGGACTTGCAGAAGCCGAAGCGATGAAGAAAAAGGCAGAGGCTTACAAGCAGTACAACGACGCTGCGATGGCAAACATGATAATTGAAGTGCTGCCAGAAATTGCCTCCAAAGTCGCAGAGCCTCTCAAGCAGATTGAGAAGATCGTTGTCCTTGACGGCGGTGGTGAAAACGGATCAAACAACAGCGTGTCCAAAGTGGCGGGAAATGTCACCGGCGTGATGACAAGCGTGATTGAGTCGGTTAAAGAAATGACTGGCTTTGACCTCAAGGATGTGCTCAAGGGCCAGACCTATGACGCAAAAGTCAATAAAAATCTAAACATTACCACCGACAGCAAGCCGACACAAGAAAAAATAGAGCAGGCTGTTGAACAAATTTCCGAATAACAGGGGAAACCAGCGCCCGTGGGATACCAATCAATCCCATGGGCGCTTCTGCATAGGGAAACGGGAGCGGTTCTGATTCAAAAATACGATTGAAAGTTGGTTGAGCTGGTTGCTGGTCTTTGACGCGCATAACAACTCAAGATACTGGTGATACTATGGAGGAACGAATCCGTTCATGAGTGATTTCGCAAAGGAGTGTACCGTATGCCGAATTTAACAACCAAAGAGCTCTCCGCAATTGAGGACCAGCTCAGCATTGAGAAAACGATGGTGACTAAGTATCAGCAGTACGCCATGAGCTGCTCGGATCAGCAGCTGAAAACAAAATGTGAGCAGATTGCGGCAAAACACCAAAGCCACTATACCCGCCTGCTCAACCAGCTCGGATAGGGGAGGAAAGTACAATGCAAAACACCATTCCAGTTCCAAACAACAACAGTATGCCGTTTGATGACCGTGAGATGCTCAACGATGCGCTCATCAGTCAGAAACAGCTGACCAGTGATTACAATGCCCACGTCAACGAGAGCGCAACCCCTGAGGTGCTCAACGAATTTATGGCAATTCTCAACGAGGAGCATCAGATTCAGCACGACGTTTTTCTTGAAATGCAGAAACGCGGATGGTATCAGACTACACCCGCAGAACAAACCAAGATTAACGAGACAAAAAACAAATTCTCCGGCCAACAGCAATAGGCCAAAAAGCGGGGCAGCCGGGGCGGCTGCCCCGCTTTTTTGGAGCCAGCACACACCGAATACAGTGAAAACGAACTGGAATTTTTTCGACAAGGATTCTTTTGAAATCCTGTTTTTAAAGATGTGCAGCAATAGATAATTGTTTTTTCTGCAGAGGCTGTGGCTTAAAGACAGAAAAACATCCGGCAATCGAATTGTCGGATGTTTTTGCAATCGTAAAATTTAGCGGGTCTGAATGCAGCTCGCATCTGCTGCAATTTCATAACCCATTTTATTGAGGCGGTTTTCAATTTCGTCATAAGAAGTCCCAGAACTGTCGTAATCAACTGAAACCAAATTGTGTTGGTCGTTGATATTTACGCAGCACACACCGTGTATCCGGTCAAGTTGTTTTTTAATCTGCTGGAAGTCATGGTTTCCGTGTACCTTTTCTACGATAAAGTTTGCGCTTTCCTGTGACATGTTCTCACCTCATTTGCAGAGTATGGCCAAAACTATTCCCATTCAAATACAATGATTGGGCACACAGCTTTGGACACGGTATTAGTATTTCCCCGCACCAGCCATCTAGTTGCGGTAAAACCTGCCGCACTGCGATGTGAAACACTCTGCTTAATCAATCTTGGAACGATATTAAAGGAATGAGTCTCATTTGAAGGGATCCATCCTGCTCACTGTCCATATTTTTAATTTTGTCGCCCGATTGCAGCGCAAAACAGCTCGGCCGAAAAGATGCCTAGAGCTGCTCAGGATATTTTTACGCAAATCCTAATTTTCGACAGGCATTCCGTTGCGGTGTAACCGCAAAAAAGCCGCCGGAGTTCCAGCGGCAAAACGATTATGCAATTTCCCTGTCGACCTGTTGGCGTTCAGTGAGGATATCAACCACCTCGTCCACCGAGATTCCGCTCGACTGGATTGCGTTGTACAGGGCGGAAATTTCCGCTTCCCGTTTGGCCTGCAAAATGCCATTTCTTTCCCCTTTGAGTTTTTCGAGTTTTCGTTCGCAGGCTTTTATTTCATTTTCAATTCTCTCAAGCTGTTCCTCAAAAGTCTTTTTTTTGCCTCTGGGCATAACAAACCGCTCCTTTTGTAAGATGATATCCTTATTATAGGAGTATACTGGTAAAATTATGCACAAAACAATCTGTTTTTTGTTGGCAGAACATTGGATAATTGGTCAACTCGTAAAAATGCGGTTATAAAATGAGAAACTTTAGCCAATCCTTTCTGTGGAGTACAGTATAATACAATCTGGGAGGATGATTCACAATGTTAACGTTAGGAGATCGCATAATCAGCTTGAGGCAGGATCTTGACATTCAACAAAAAGACCTTGCCGCCCAAATTGGGATCACAAAATCCTCAATGTCAAAATATGAGAGGAATATCAACATCCCAAACGCCGAAATTCTTTCCAAAATTGCAGACGCGCTCAACACGACAACCGATTTCTTGCTTGGGCGCACGCCGAGTAAACAGCCACTCAGCTCCAGTCTGATGCGGCTTTCAACAGACGAACAGCGTTTGCTGCAACGGTTTGGGCTGTTAAACGATCAAAACCGTGCACGTATCCTCGAAAGGATTGACACGTATTATGAAACGCAGATGGATGACGATTAGCGGTTGGGATCTCCAACCAGTTGACCGTTATTTTTTTCAAGTAGAAGCAGGAATTGCTTGGTTTTGAGTCCCTCCGCCATGCTGTATCCCCCGATGCCGGAAGAGCCAACGACCCGGTGACAGGGTATGAGGATCGGCAGTGGATTGTTCTTAACCGCTCCGCCGATGGCGCGGTAGCCTGCACTCCCGATGAGCTGACCAATGTCCTTGTAGCTGTAAACCTGACCGTATGGGATGGATGCGACAGCTTCAAGGACTTTTTTGCGGAATGGGGTGGTGTACAGCGTATAAGGGATTTCAAAATCCCTCCGTTTTCCGCTGAAAAACTCGGGGAACTGCTGCGCGTAACGTTTCACCCGTTCCCCGGCGGGCAGCGTTTTGTGCGGACCAATCTGTTTATCGAGAAATTTCTCTGTTTTCTCCCACTCCTCTTCAAAGGCAATGGCAACCACAGATCCTTCATCCGCATAAATCGTAAATTGTCCCAGACAGGTATCCACCTGCGCCTGTTCGATTGTTTTCATCCGGTCCCCTCCTTTTTTGTTCCATTGTAGCACATATTTTCTCGAAAGGCAAAATACACTGTACTAATCGGTAGAAGGAGTCTGGCCGACTTTCACACGGGTGCACCTTCATCCTATAAGAACTCTGTCAGGCCGCCTTGCCGGTATACAGCTTTGGCAATGGGAGAAAGTCATAACTTGCTATTGAGCGTTTCTATATGAGGAGGAGAACCTGCGATGAATCTGGATTCGGCAATCGCCCTGCTCTCCCAATACGGGTTGTGGGCGATTTTTTTGATTATTATGCTTGAATACGCCTGCTTTCCCATTTCGAGTGAGCTCGTGCTGCCGGTTTCCGGTCTGGTCGCTTTTCGTTTAGGGCACCGTATCACTTTGGTGATTCTCATCAGCGTTGTGGCTGGGCTCATCGGTTCAAGCGCCTGCTATTTTGCGGGGAGAGCGGGCGGCGGTTTTCTTGACCGCCTGTTTCATCGTTTTCCAAAGGCGGGCAGGCAGTTTCACAAAGCGTGCGACTGGCAGCAGCGGTATGGGAGGATGTCAATCATGCTCGGGCGGGTCGTGCCGCTGTTTCGGACCTATATTTCGTTTGCATCTGGCATCACCCGCCAAAATTACCTCGAGTTTCTCCTGTTTTCCTCCATCGGCATCCTCTCCTGGAACACCCTTCTCATCTCCTGCGGCTATCTGCTCGGGGAAAACTTTGAAGTCATCCTCCCATACATCAAACAGTATTCTACGGCGATTTTGCTGCTGATCGCAGCTGTGATCCTGTTTGCTGTGTGGAAAAAGAGAAAGCGGAGGATGCAGTGAACCTTTAATTTCGCTGTTGTCCACTCTTTTCATGAGGATGCGCCCCGCGATCCCTGTTCCTTTTGCATTTTTTGTGATATAATAAGAAGGATCAAAGGAGGTGGAACCGATGAACCATCCAGTACTATTTGACTGTGACCCCGGCATTGACGATGCGGCGGCTCTCGCGCTTGTTCTTGCGTATCTCGATGTCCGGATGATTACGACCTGCGCGGGCAATCAGCTCCCCATCAAGACCTACACCAATGCCCGCAATCTGCTCAGTCTGATGGGGCGGGAGGAGATTCCCGTCTATCAAGGCGCTCCCAAGCCCCTTGTGCGCGAGCTGCGCATTGCCGCAGAGGTGCATGGGAAGAGTGGAGTCGGACCGGTGGAACTCCCCGAATCCACTGCGCCGCACACCACAAAGACTGCGCTCGAAGCCTCAGCCCGCTTTCTCAGCGAATCGGAACAGCCAGTCGAAATTCTCGCAACCGGCCCGCTGACCAACATCGCGATCCTGCTCGTTGCCCATCCCGAGCTCAAGCACAAAATCAAAGGGATCACCCTGATGGGCGGGGCGTTTCACGGGGGAAATACCACCCCGGTTGCAGAGTTCAACATGGCGGTTGATCCCGAAGCGGCAAACCTTGTCTTCCGCTCCGGCGTGCCGATTGTGATGTTCGGGCTCGATGTCACCCGGCAAGCGCAGTGTTATCGGGAGGATATCGAGCGGCTCCGCGAGGTCGGCACCAAAACGGCAACCGCACTCGCCGCCATGCTCGATTTTTACTCCAATACCCTCCAACTGCCTGTTCTCGCACCGCCTGAGCATGTGGAAGGGGTCCATCTGCACGATCCCTGTGCAGCTGCCTATCTCGTTGATCCGTCGCTGTTTACACTTGTCCGCTGCAACGTCGAGATTGAAACTAAGGGGGAGTTTACCGCGGGTTGTACGGTGGTGGATTACTATCACAATACAGGCAGGGAGGAAAATGCCTCGGTTGCCTTTGCTGTTAACCGGGAAAAACTCATCGACCTGCTCTGCGATGCTGTCGGCAAGCTCAACTAAGGGAGGACTTGCGATGAAGCTATTAAATTTTGGCGCGCTCAATATAGACGTGGTTTACCAGGTGGACCATCTCGTTTTACCAGGTGAAACGATCAGCTCGACCAGCCGGGAGACCAATTGCGGCGGCAAAGGGCTCAACCAGTCGGTGGCGCTCGCACGGGCGGGCGCGCAGGTGTTCCATGCCGGGATGGTGGGGGAGGACGGCGGTATGCTGCTCGAACTCCTCGGTGAAGCGGGCGCGGACACCTCGCTGGTCCGGGAGGTGCCCGGCGGCTCGGGACAGGCAATCATCCAGGTCGACCGCCGGGGAGAAAACTCGATCATCCTCTACGGAGGAGCAAATCAAAGGATAGACGAGCCGTACATTGACGAGGTGATCAGCCAGTTTGAGGAAGGGGATTGCATCTTCCTGCAAAATGAAATTTCAAACCTGCGCTATCTGATGGAGCGAGCACATGAAGCGGGGCTGCGGTTGATCTTCAATCCATCTCCATTTGAGAAATGCCTTCTCTCCTATCCCCTTGACTATGTGGATTATTTTGTCGTCAACGAGGTAGAGGGACATCAGTTCTCTGGAAAGACTGAGCCGGAAGAGATTCTCAAGACGCTGATGGACCGCCACCAGACTGCAGTCCTGTTGACGCTCGGCAAGGAAGGCGCACTGTATGGGGATGACACTGGCACTGTACGCCATGGAATCTATCAATCCGAGGTGGTGGATACCACCGGCGCGGGGGATACCTTTACGGGGTTTTTCTTCAGCGCGCTTTTGAGCGGGCAGCCCCCGCAGGACGCGCTGCGCTTGGCGTCCCAGGCATCTTGCATCACCGTTTCCCGTCCGGGAGCCGCGCCGTCGATCCCAACGCTCGCCGAGGTTCGGGAGCGATTTCATACAGAAAGGTAGTTAAAAATGGACAGAGTAGAAAAAGCATTGGAGTATTTTTATCGTGGATACAATTGCTGTCAATCGGTTTTTGCCGCCTACAGCGATTTGTTCGGCGTGGAGGAATCCGCCGCTCTCGCTATTTCTTCGGGATTTGGCGGGGGGATGGGCGGTCTGCGGGAAAAATGCGGCACCGTGACCGCGCTTTTCATGCTAGCCGGACTTTCTAAAGGGGGCTATGACCCAGAATCCCCTCCCTCCAAAAAGGAACTTTATGATTTGATCAAAGCCCTTGACGCAGAGTTTGCCGGACAGTTTGGCACAACCAACTGCCGGGAGCTGCTCGTCAACGCCAAGTGCATTGTCAGCGAGCACCCATCGGAACGCAATGCAAAATACTACGCAAAACGTCCCTGCGCCCGGTTTGTCGAAACGGCCGCAGAGATTGCTGAAAAGCATTTAGCCGGGCAGCTGATTGAACACTAACAGCCTGCCAAAGGAAAAGGTTGAGATAAAGTCGCTCGAAACGCGCTGACAAAGTAGGCTCTTTCAGAAACGGCGTGAATTTTGAGGCCGGTTTTTTGAGATCAAGAATATCGACTTTGCGGCATTTGCCGGAAAAGGAATCTCACGCACCTGCTGCCGGATACCTTTTTCTTTTTTCAACGGTCAAAAAGCATCTTTCCCAAAACGGGAAAGATGCTTTTTTGTACTTCTCAGCGGCTGCAATAGACACCTTTTGTGAAAGATATATTCATCGACTTGTGGTGTGAACAAGGTCATTTTATAGGTTCCTGGTTTGTTCAAAAACAGCTGCTACAGGGCAGTGCATAAACAAAAAATGCCAGGTTGACTCGCAGAATTTTTATTTTTTCAGCTTCCCATTTTGCGAAATTTGCTGTTTAGCGCATTGTTTTAAAAACAGTATTTTCGCGAATTGCCTTTTACAACGAATGGTTTGCTCCAAAACGCCCATAATAACCCTATATGTGATTCACCTGGAGGTCGTTATGAGCGAAAATTTGGAACTTAGCTTTACACAGAGAATACAAGCTCTCACCGAGCGGTTAAATGGACAAAAGACAGGCCGGGCGGACCAACTGCGCCGTCAGCTCGGAAAGCAGTTTCAGGCTGTCCGCAGCCGTTATAAACAGAGTTCGCTCAACGAGGGAGACGGCCCGGTTGATCAGTGGTTGTGCGACAATTATTACTTGGTGGAAAAAGAGGCAAAAAGCCTTGCGAAACAGCTGCGCGGCGTCCTGCTGCCGCTTGACAAAGCCACTGGGCTTCCTGAAATCTACCTGCTCGTCCGCGCTGCAGTATTTGAGGAATCGGTGGAGCTGACGACCGAAGGCTGCGGGGAATTGATCGATCTGTTTGAACACCGACGGAGCCTGACAAACTTTGAGCTGGATTTTTTTCAGATGGCTCTGCGCGCCGCGGCGCTCGAAGGGGTGTACCAGGCGGTCAAAACGAAGAATGAAGCGCTGATTGCCCGCTGCATTACCACGTTTTCCGGTGTTGACAACATCGATTTTGACCTCCTCACCGAACGAAACAGCCGTCTTGAAAAAATTCTCCGCCAAGACCCGATTTATCCAAAGATGAACGAACGCACCCGCCAACTTTACCGCTATAAAATCAGCCGGATCGCACTCAAAACGGGACAGAATGAACTGTCACTCGCTCAAACCTATTTGCAGCAGGGCGGTGAACATGTCGGTGCTGTGATCTATCAGGAGTATGACAAACTGTTTACCTCTACTTGGGGTAGAACGCTGCACATCCCGCTTCTCGCCATTCTACCCGCTGTCGCTGCCGTTGGGTGTTCGCTGGCAATGGGAAATCTGCTGTGGAGCTTGCTCCTCTATTTTCCCCTGTGGGAAATTCTGCGCCCGATCACCGAGCGAATCTGTATGGTCAGCGCGAAAAGCGAATACACACCCCGCCTGGACTTTCAAGGGGATGTTCCCGCATCGGTTCCAACTCTTGCCGTCATTGCCACGATGGTGCCTGACCGCACTGAGCTCAAAGAATTTCGGGCCCGTCTCGAAAAACTCTGTCTGACGAGCTCAGGCGAGGGGATTTCTTTTTGTGTCCTGGCAGATCTCAAGCAGGCGGCCTCTCCCATCCTCGCTGAAGACGAAGCGAAAATCAATCGCTGTGTCGAGGTGATTGAGGAGCTCAACCGGGAATACGGCGGAAAGTTTCTCTTTCTTGTGCGCCGTCGCGCCTTTAGCAAGACCGGCGGAGTGTACTCAGGGTGGGAGCGCAAACGCGGGGCCATCACCGAGCTCGTTCGGATGATCAAAGGGGAGAAACACTCCTTCCAGACCTTTGTTGGAGACCTGCACACATTGCAGAAAACGAAATACATCATTGCCCTTGACTCGGATACCCAGATGCTGCTCGAATCGGCTTCCGGCCTCGTCTCGATTGCTGAACACCCCCTCAATCAGCCGGTTATTGATCGGGAAACCGGGACGGTTACAGAGGGATATGGCATTTTTGCCCCCAACGTTGCGGCAACCCTTCAATCATCCCTCGCCACCCCGTTCGCCCGTGTGATGTGCGGCCTCGGAGGTGTCTCCTCCTATGAAATCCCAGTATCTGATCTCTATCAGGATCTTTACCGGGAAGGAATTTTTTCTGGGAAAGGGCTCATCAACGTCGAGGTGTTTTACGATCTGCTCAACGACCGTTTCCCGAGTGAAACGGTGCTCAGCCACGACATCCTCGAAGGGAGTTTTCTCCGCACCCGGTTTGTCTCCGACATTTCGTTTGTAGACGGATTCCCACCCGAGGCAACTCCGTTTTTCAAGCGACTTCACCGCTGGATTCGAGGGGATTTTCAAAACATCCCCTATCTGTTTGCACAGATCCAGACGGGAGAGGGGGATGAAAAAAACCCGCTCAACCGACTGACACGCTTCAAGCTGTTCGACAACCTCCGCCGTGCGCTTTCCCCTTGTTTCTCGCTGCTCTGCCTGCTCGCAGCGTTTTTTGCCCCCACAGTTCCAGCTCGCTGGCTGGGCGCTGTCGGACTGATTTCCACCGTCGCGCCCTATCTATTCGGCCTGATTACAATGCTGCTGGGCAGGAACGGGTTTGCCTTTTCCCGCAAATACTACGCGCGCATCATGCCAAAAGGGGTTGAAATGGTTTGCCAGGCCCTCTATCAGTTTATCCTGTTGCCGAAATTTGCACTCAACGCGGCGGATGCGGCACTTCGCGCTGTTTACCGGCGGTTTCACTCCCACAAAAAGATGCTCGAATGGACGACAGCAGCACAGGCGGAAAAGCATCGCAGCAGCCTCAAGCAGGTTGCTGCGTCCTATTGGTTCTGCGAAGCTGTGGGGCTATTTCTCATTTTTTCTTCCCGCAGTTATCTGCGTTTGGCAGGGATCCTCTTTCTGCTGACCATCCCGCTCGTCCTGTATTCTTCCCGGCGATACAAGGGCCACAAAAAGGAGATCAAGGACCAGCAGAGGGAAGAGCTTGAAAATTCCGCAGCTGCTATGTGGAATTTTTACCGCGATTACGCAGGCCGGCAGGATCACTTTCTGCCGCCTGACAATGTGCAGGAGGCGCCAGTTTTCCGCATTGCGCACCGCACCTCTCCAACCAATATCGGCTTTTTGCTTCTCTCTATTGTTTCAGCTCGCGATTTTGGTTTGATCGATACGGCCGAAATGGGTAGGAGGCTGACCCAGACGATCGACACGGTGGAACGACTTGAAAAATGGAACGGCAACCTCTACAACTGGTATGACACCAAATCGCTTGAACTCCTCCAACCCGCCTTTGTCTCAACAGTGGACAGCGGAAACTTTGTCTGCTCTCTGGTTGCTGTGCGGGAGAGTCTGCTCGACTACAGCCTTGATGGAAACTTTTCCTCTCTGATCGAGCGGATTGACCGGCTCATTGCACAGACTGATTTGAGTAAATTCTACAATCCCAACAAAAAGCTCCTTTCGATTGGCTATGACGTCGCAACAGAGAAACTCAGCGGTTCCCACTACGATATGCTCATGAGCGAGGCGAGGATGACGAGTTATTTCGCCATCGCGACCCATCAGGTGCCCAAGCGGCATTGGGAGTTTCTCTCCCGCACCCTCGCGAGCGCCAACAGCTTCACCGGTCCTGTCTCCTGGACAGGGACGATGTTTGAATACTTTATGCCCGAGCTGTTGCTCCATTGCGTTGAGGGGTCGCTCGGCTTTGAAGCGCTCAACTTCTGTATGGCTTGCCAGCGCAGTCGAACCAAGGGAAAAGGTGTGCCGTTCGGTATCTCCGAGAGCGCCTATTACGCCTTTGACAACTGCCTCAACTACCAATACAAGGCGCACGGGGTGCAGAAGCTCGCGCTCAAGCGGGGCATGGACGATGAGCTCGTCATTTCCCCTTATTCGAGCTATCTCACTCTGCCGTATGACTTTGAGCGGTCGTTTCGCAACCTGCGCTGGCTCACCGATGTGGGCGCTGTGGGAAAATACGGCCACTACGAGGCGGTTGATTTTACAAAATCTCGCATCCGCAACAAGGATTATGCCTTGATCAAGAGCTATATGGCGCACCACGTGGGCATGAGTATCGTCGCGGTGAACAACGCCCTCAACGACAAGGTGATGCAAAAGCGCTTTTTGCGCAACAAGATCATGAACCGCGCATCCGAACTGCTTGAAGAAAAGATAATTGAGGGATCTATTTTGTTTGAAGGAATCTATAAAAAAGACCAGCTGCCTAAGAGCTCCCGCGAGACAAACGAGACGGTGGAGCTCGATCAGGCGTATCCACAGCTCCCCCGCGTCAAGCTCCTCTCCAATGGGGAGCTCACCAGCATTCAGACCGACAGCGGCTCGGGCTACCTTTCCTATCAGGGGCTTGACGTCACCCGTCGGCCGGTCGACCTGCTGCGCCGTCCCAACGGCGTGTTTGCAGGCATCCGCATCGAGGACACCGTCGTCCCCTTCACCTTTGCCCCCGACTATTACGAAGGGGTTAAACAGCGCAGAATTATGCTGGAAAACAATGCGATTTCCTACCTTTCCATCAAAAAGGATGTCGAGGTCGGGCAGCGCGTCCTGCTGCACCCTACCATCCCTTGTGAACAGCGTCAGTATGCAGTGAAAAACCTGCGCAATCAAAAGAGGAGCTTTGAATTTTTGCTCTATTTTGAGCCGGTGCTCAGCCGGTTTGAGGATGACAGCGCCCACCCCGCATTCTCCAAACTCTTTGTCAACATCGAGTACGATGAGGTGACCAACACCGTCACCGCCAAGCGCAAACGCCGCAAGGATGAAAAGCAGATTTTCCTCGCCGCCGGCTTTCTCGAAAACCGACCTTTCCAGTACGAAGCCTGCCGCGAGACCGTTCTCGAGCGTCCGCGCGGGATTGAGTCCCTGTTCGGGGGCTTCAGCCGTATTTTCCGCCCCGGCAACGGAACACCAGACCCCTGCGTTGCAGTGAAATTTACCGGCCAGCTCGCGCCGCGGGAGCAAAAGGACTTCACCTTCCTGATTTGCGTGGGGAACTCAGAAGAGGAGGCTGTGCAGGGAATTGTGGCCGCCCGGAGGCAGGGCGCATTGCGCACCGAAGACGCTGCAAAACCCCCGCTCGCCCCAGATTCAATTGAGGGCAGACTTGCCTTTTCGCTGCTGCCCCAGCTGCTGTTTCACCGGAACGACACCTCGCTCTCCCGCGAGGCGGTGGAGCGCAACCAGCGCAGTGTGCAGATCCTGTGGTCCAAAGGGATTTCAGGGGACCGTCCCATTGTGCTGGTGGAGATCAAATCGGCCGGGGATGAGCGTGCTGCCTGTTACCTTTCCTGCCAGCAGCAGCTCAATCTCGCCAATATTTTGTTTGACCTCGTGTTTCTCTATGAGGAGGGCAGGGAGGAGTTGATTCAGGCCGCGCGGGAGGTGGACACTGCGCTGTGGATTGGCCAGCGGATATTTCTGCTCGACCGCAGGGAGCTGGATGAGGAGTTCCTCACCGCCCTCACCGCCTACGCCTGCCATGTGGCCCCGAAATCTATGGCGCCGCGGAGCGAGGTCGAGTACCCCTATACTCCGCTGCCCCTGCGCCGAGTTTCCCCCCGGCGGGAGCAGAGCGGATTCTCGGGAGAAAGCTATTTTGTGGACAACGTGCCCTCGGTGCCCTGGTCTCATGTGCTCGCAAACCCCCAGTTCGGAACCCTCCTCTCCGACCGCGCCCTCGGATTTACCTGGGCAGTCAACGCGCGGGAGTGCAAGCTCACACCCTGGTACAACGACACCATGTCGGACAACCGAGGCGAGCTGCTTTTGATGAAAATCGGGGAGAAAGTGTATGACCTCATCGACGGTGCGGCCTGCGAATTTCACCCTGATTACGCACGCTACCGCTCAAAGGCGGAAAAGCTCGAGATCACCGTCACCGTCCACATCGCACCGAAAGGGATGAGAAAGATGATCGATCTGGAAATCACCAACAACGGGGGGCCGGTTGATCTGCACATTGCGTATTATACAGAACCTGCGCTCTATGTGGACCGAAGCCGAGCAAAACAAATCCGGTTCTCTTCCAGCGACAATCTCCTTTTACTGCACAATCCGGCGAATTTTTCGGTGCGCAGCTTCGCAGGGCTGTGGAGCGACCACCCCGCTGTCCCGGTGGTGAACCGCCCCGACTTTCTCTGCGGCCGGTGGGAAAGGGAAAAGCTTGCAAGTCATCCCGATCCTTGCGCCGCGCTGATTGTAGAGAAAAAACTGCCCCCGAAGCGGAGCGAAAAGATCCGGTTCATCCTCTCGTTTGCCGAAACCAAAAGCGGGTTGCTTGATCAGGTGCAGCTCCCCGAACTCCCGGCGGACTGGCGGCGCAATTCCATCCGCATCCACACGCCGGATGAGAGGCTCAACCACCTCTTTAACACCTGGCTCCCCTGGCAGAACATCGCGGCGAGGATGTTTGCACGCACTGGGTTTTTCCAGTGCGGCGGGGCATATGGGTTCCGCGACCAGTTGCAGGACAGCTGTGCCGCCGTCCTGTTCGCTCCCAAGCTCGCAAAGGTGCAGATACTGCGCGCCTGCGCCTCCCAGTTCCCCGAAGGAGATGTGCTTCACTGGTGGCACATGCTGCCCGCGTTTGGCGGCGGCAAAAAGGGGGTGCGCACCCGTTATTCCGACGACCTGCTCTGGCTGCCCTACACGGTCTGTGAGTACATCGACAAGACGGGTGACCGGGAGATTCTAGAAATCAATGTCGCGTTCTGCACTGGAGAGCTCCTCGCGCCGCATGAACATGAAAAGTACCTGACTGTGGGCAGGGGAGAAGCTGCCACCGTCTTTGAACACTGCATCCGCGCGATTGACAAGGCGCACAACCTCGGGGAACACGGACTGCCCCTGATGGGCTGCGGCGACTGGAACGATGGCTACAACCTCGTCGGCGCCGCGGGCAGGGGAGAGAGCGTGTGGCTTGCCCAGTTTCTGTCGATCGTCCTCGAACGGTTCGCACCTTTGTGCGAAGAGAAGCGCGCCGCTGACTATTTGGAAAAGCGGGAACGGCTGCTGCAGGCAGTGCACAACCACTGCTGGGACGGCAACTGGTATATCCGCGCCTTTTTTGACAACGGCGATCGGATGGGCGCCTCGGGAAATCCCGAATGCTCCATCGATTCGCTTCCTCAGAGCTTTAGTGTGCTCGCCGATATGCCGGACAAAGCCCGCAACCGCCGGGCGCTCGACTCGGCCTACAACCGGCTGTTTGACCGGGAAAATAAAATCATCAAGCTGTTTGAAAACCCGTTTGACCACTCCGATCAGGAGCCGGGATATGTCAAATCCTACCCCATGGGGGTGCGGGAAAACGGCGGGCAATACACCCACGGCGCGGTGTGGCTCGCCATGGCCATGCTCAAGGCAGGCGACGCCGAGCGGGGTTATGAACTGCTCAAGGCGCTGAGCCCGGCAGAAAAATACACCGACGCGGAAATCGCCCGGCGCTACAAGCTCGAGCCGTATTATATGGCGGCTGATGTCTATACCAATCCCTCCGCTTTCGGGCGGGGCGGCTGGAGTATCTACACCGGCGCTGCTGGTTGGTATACCCGCACCATCCTCGAGTACCTGCTCGGCATCCGCATCCGGGACGGCAGAGTTACGGTCACCCCCTGTCTTCCAAAGAAATGGAACAAAGAATTCACCGTTGATCTCGACTACCAGGACACAAAAATCACCCTTCTTTATCGGCCGGGAAACAGCTCAGAGGGGCAGGTCAGCATTCCGCTCGACGGCCAAACACATGAGGTAGTTGTCGGTTTTGAATGAACCCAATGATTTGGTAATCCGATCGTCTGGTGTGGATTTCCAGGCCGGCTGGTCAGGGCTCTATGAAATGCCCTAGCGCCGGCTGTGGGCAGGGCGAACAACTCTGTCTCCTAGAGCGGTTTCCCATTGTGCGGACTCTATGGAACCAGAGAATATTGCGCGCCTGACTCGCGGTTTGACCTGCGCGGGCAATGTGAAAAGCGGATTCCCCGAACGAAAGATTTTCTTTTGGTCGCTTGTTACACTGCGGTTTCATCAGCCTCCTTCCCAATCGAAAAACAACAAAACCCGCCTGCCGGAAAACACTCCAGCAGGCGGGTTTTATCAGTATAGGTTGGATTCGTTTTTTTATTTAAAGTAATCGACGCCGGCCTGGAACAGCTTTTGATCCTTGCAGCCCGGCACGTTTTTGCACACGCTTGAACCCACGCGCTCGCTGTGCGCCATCTTGCCAAAAATTCTGCCGTCTTTGGAGGTGATTCCCTCAATGGCGAGCACCGACGTGTTGGGGTTGAAACGGATGTCGTAAGTCGGGTTTCCATCATTGTCAACATACTGGGTGGCAATCTGACCGTTTGCAATCAGCTCGTTGAGCAGGGTCTGCGGGGCGATGAACCGTCCCTCGCCGTGAGAGATCGGGACGCGGTGGATATCCCCGACCTCGGCGTAGGCGAGCCAGGGAGACTTGTTCGACGCGATGCGGGTGTTGACCATCATCGACTGGTGGCGTCCAATCGTGTTGTAGGTGAGTGTCGGGGACTGCTCCTGGGGCTCAACGATCTCCCCGTAGGGCACAAGTCCGAGTTTGACCAGCGCCTGGAAGCCGTTGCAGATGCCGAGCATCAGGCCGTCGCGGTTTTTGAGCAGGTTGTGCACCTCGTCTTTAATCGACGGGTTGCGGAAGAATGAGGTGATGAATTTGCCTGAACCGTCCGGCTCGTCGCCGCCCGAGAAGCCTCCGGGGATCATGATGATCTGCGCCTGTTTGATGAGCTCGGTGAACGCGGCGACTGATTCCTGAATTCCCTCACTTGAGAGGTTGTTGATGACAAACACATCCGCCTGTGCGCCCGCCGCCTCAAACTGGCGCGCGGTGTCGTATTCGCAGTTGGTGCCGGGGAACACCGGGATGACGACGCGGGGCTTCGCCACTTTGATCGAAGGAGAAACCCGTGTTTCAGCGTTGAAGCTGATCGGGGCAACCGCCTCGTCCTTCGTTTTGATGAGCGCCGGGAAAACGGGCTCGAGCTTCTGCTCATAGGCGTTTCTCAGCTTGTCCATAGAAATCGTCACATCGCCGCAGAGGATCTCGGGTTTTTCGGTGATTTCACCGATCACATGGACCCCGTCGCACTCCTCTGTGAGCTCGAGCACAAAGCCGCCGTACACTGGGTTGAAGAGCAGGGTTTCGTTGACCGCTGTGGTGAAGGCAAAGCCGAACGAGTTGCCAAAGCCCATTTTGGCAACTGCTTCCGCCACGCCGCCGAACGAGAGCGCCCAGGCGGAGACCACTTTTTTCTCCCCAATTAACTTCTGCACTGTTCTGAACACCTGGTTCACGCTGCTGTAATCCGGCGCCCCGTTGCTGAACAGGGTGGGGGTAATCAGGCCGACTTTGTGTCCAGGCTGTTTGAATTCAGTCGATACAATGTCCCTCGCGTCCGCGACCGAGACTGCGAACGAGGTGAGCGTCGGGGGGACATCGATGTCCTCAAAGGTTCCGCTCATCGAGTCCTTGCCGCCGATCGCGCCCATGCCGAGTCCGAGCTGCGCTTTGTACGCGCCGAGCAGGGCGGACATCGGCTTGCCCCAGCGTTTGGGGTCGTTTTGGGTGCGCTCAAAGTATTCCTGGAAGGTCAGCCAGCATTTCTCTGTCTTGCCGCCCGCTGCGATGACCTTTGCCACTGATTCGATCACCGCATACTGCGCACCGTAATAGGGGTTTTGGGCGCTGATGTGCGGGTTGAAGCCCCACGCCATGAGAGAGGCGGTGTTGGTCTCCCCATCAAGCACCGGGAGCTTGGCCGCCATCGCCTGATTTTCGGTCAGCTGGTTTTTGCCGCCGTATGGCATGAGCACTGTGCCCGCGCCGATCGTCGCATCAAACCGCTCGACAAGCCCCTTCTGGGAGCAGATGTTGAGGTCGGAAAGGTGTTCGACCCAGTCCTGCTCGGTGTTGCTGCGCTGGTTGACTGGGGAAACCGGACCGCTCTCGATTGTTACATCGGTGTGTTTTTCCGCGCCGTTGGAGTTGAGAAATTCGCGGGAGAGGTCGACGATCTGTTTGCCCCTCCAGGTCATCTTCAGCCGGGGGGACTCGGTGACCACTGCGACCTTGGTCGCAAGCAGGTTCTCCTTGGCAGCTTCCGCCATGAATTTCTCGGTGTCCTCCGCCCGGATGACGACCGCCATTCTCTCCTGGGATTCCGAGATCGCAAGCTCGGTTCCGTCAAGGCCCTCGTATTTCTTCGGCACTGCGTCGAGGTCGATTTCGAGTCCGTCCGCCAGCTCGCCGATTGCGACCGACACGCCGCCCGCGCCGAAGTCGTTGCAGCGTTTGATCATGGTGGTGACAGCAGGATTGCGGAAAAGGCGCTGGAGCTTTCTCTCCTCCGGCGCGTTGCCCTTCTGCACCTCTGCGCCGCAGCTTTCGAGAGACTGAGCGGTGTGGGATTTCGAGGAACCTGTCGCGCCGCCGCAGCCGTCGCGGCCGGTTTTTCCGCCGAGCAGGATGATCACGTCGGAGGGGGCGGGGACCTCCCGCACCACGTTTTCCGCCGGAGCCGCGCCGACGACCGCGCCGATCTCCATCCGTTTGGCGACGTAGCCGGGGTGGTAGAGCTCACTCACGTGGCCGGTCGCGAGGCCGATTTGGTTGCCGTAGGAGCTGTAGCCGTTGGCCGCCGTGGTGACAATCTTCCTCTGCGGCAGTTTACCGGGGATCGTCTGGTCAAATGGGGTCAGCGGGTCGGCGGCTCCGGTGACACGCATCGCCTGATAGACATAGGAGCGCCCGGACAGCGGGTCGCGGATTGCACCGCCGAGGCAGGTCGCCGCGCCGCCGAAGGGTTCGATTTCGGTCGGGTGATTGTGGGTCTCGTTTTTGAACATGAGCAGCCAGTCCTGCTGCTCGCCGTTTACGTCTGCCTTGATCCGAACCGAACAGGCGTTGATCTCCTCCGATTCGTCGAGGTCGACGAGAATGCCGTCCCGCTTGAGCTTTTTCGCCGCGATTGTCGCCAGGTCCATCAGGCAGAGCGGTTTTTCGGTGCGCCCGAGCTCCTCCCGCACCTTGAGGTAGTCCTCATAGGTCGCCTTGATCTCAGGGTCTTCGATCTGCGCGCTGTCGATCTTGGTGGCAAAAGTAGTGTGGCGGCAGTGGTCCGACCAGTAGGTGTCGATCATGCGAATTTCGGTGATCGTCGGCGCGCGGTGCTCGGTGTCGCGGAAATACTCCTGACAGAAGCAGATGTCGTCGAGGTCCATCGCAAGGCCGTAGCGGGTGATAAACTCTGCAAGCTCCTCCTTGGAGAGTTCGCAGAAGCCGTCGAGGACTGCGACGTCCTGCGGCACGTCGTATTTCATGTTGAGTGTTTCACAGGGCTCAAGGGACGCTTCCCGGCTCTCCACCGGGTTGATGATATAGTGTTTGATCGCCACAAATTCAGCCGGCGTCACGTCCCCTTTGATGACGTAGAGCTGTGCGGTTTTGACCGCCGGGCGCAGCCCGTGGGTGAGGATCTGGATACACTGGGCGCAGGAGTCGGCGCGCTGGTCAAACTGGCCGGGCAGCGGTTCGGTTGCGAACAGCTGCTCATCCTCCGCGAGAACGGGCAGCTCTGCGCTCGTATTGTCCACCTGCGGCTCGGAGAAGATGGTATGTTTCGCAAGCTCGAATTCCTCCTGCGAAATGCCCTCGGTGTCGTAGCGGTTGATCACCCGCACCGACGTGAGGCCGGAAATGCCGAGAACCGTCTTGAGGTCGTTCAGGATCCCCTGCGCCTCAACTGCGAATTCCGGCTTTTTTTCTACATAAATTCGAAAAACTGACATGGAACACTCTCCTTAGCTGTTATAGAAGTTTGCCTAAGCATTTTTCTTCGACTATAGATTCAATTTTAACACATTTTATCTGGCCGCACAAGGCTTCCTCTGATTTCACCAGGACTGGGGTGTAATTTTTGGTGTATCCGTGGTAATACCCATCCTGTTCCGTCTCAAACAGCACTTCTTCAGTCCGTCCAAGCTGGGTTTCGAGAAAGGCGCGGCGGGTCCGGTCGGTGAGCCGCGCCATCTCGGCGGCGCGCTGCTGTTTGACCTCGCCTCCGAGCTGCGGCATCCGCGCAGCGGCGGTGCCTTCCCGCACCGAGTAGGGGAAGACGTGCGCCTTGGCGAGACCAACCCGCTCCGCAAATGCGAGCGACTGGGCGAACTCCTCCTCCGTCTCCCCGGGGAATCCCACCATAATGTCGGTGGTGATCGAGGGGTTGTCAAATGCTGTGCGGATATCCTGTACAATCCGCAGGTATTCGGCGCTGTCGTAGTGGCGGTTCATCCGCTTGAGGGTTGCGTCGCACCCGCTCTGGAGGGAGAGGTGGAACTGAGGACAGAATTTTGGGAGGGACGCCAACGTCTGAATGTCCTCCCCGGTGAGCAGCTCGGGCTCGAGGGAGCCCAGGCGCACCCGCTCAATGCCGTCGACCGAGCAGGCGAGCCGCACCGCGTCGATGAGCCGGGTGTTCTCCAAATCACGGCCGTAGGAGGAGAGGTTGATGCCCACGAGCACCACCTCTTTGTAGCCGTTTGCCGCGAGATCCCGCAGCTCCTCTCGCAGCTCCGCCATCTGCTTGGAGCGCACCGGCCCCCGCGCCTTGGGAATGATGCAGTAGGTGCAGTAACGGTCGCAGCCGTCCTCGATCTTGACAAAGGCGCGGGTGCGTTCGGAGAATTTCTTTACCGCCATTTTTTCAAATGACTCGCCCTTTTTGTGCGGGGTGATCTCGATGACCCGCTCCCCCGTCTCAAGCGCCCGCCGCACTGCCGAAACAATGCCCGCCCGGTTGTAGGACCCGGTGATGACATCCGCCTCGGGGATCTGCTTGTCCACGTCGGGGAACGCCTGGGGAAAACAGCCGGTGAGTGCGACGACCGCATCGGGGTTCGCCCGCTTAAAGCGGCGCAGCGCCTGCCGCGCCTTTTTATCCCCTGACGAAGTGACGGTGCAGGAGTTGACTACATAAACGTCCGCCTCGTCGTCGCAGTGGACCACGTCGTATCCGCTTTGGTAGAACAAATCCATCATCAGCTCGGTTTCATATTGATTGACCTTACAGCCTAAAGTGTAGAAAGCAACGCGCAAAAAATCATTCCTTTTTGTACAGGATCGCCAGTTATTGTCTCTCCTGCGGGTAATTTCGCCAGATCCAACCCTGTTTTTTCGGCAGATTTGGACAGATAAGAATATTATATCGGATCCGATGAATTTTTACAATTAGCCAGTTGACTTAAAATTGCTCTGCTGTTATATTGAATATAGTAAATAGGGCAATTTCACAGTGCATCCGCCCGGCAATTCAACAATGTATTCAGTAGTGGAGGTATGAATTATGCAGACTGTAACCATCATGCTCAACAGCATCAACGATGTAAAGGCGTTTGTCAACACGGTCAACAAATATGATTTTGACGTTGACCTCATTTCGGGCAGATATGCGATCGACGCAAAATCGATCATGGGTATTTTCAGCCTTGACCTTTCCAAGGAGATCAGGGTGGAGGCGCACACCGACGATGCGGGCGCGTTTTTCGACGAAATCAAAGGTTTTGTTGTCACCAAATAAAGCGAAACAACGTGGGAGGTTGGGGCTTGCTCCGGGCCGAAGAGGCTTTGGGCAAGCTTTTGCTTTCATTTCAACATGATTTGGCGATTGTCCGCATACAATTTACCAGAATGACGGAGGACCGGCCGCCCCGGCGCCTCCCGCTATGAGGTGAAGGAGTTATGCGAATGATCAGAAAATTGACCGCCCTTGCGGTATCACTTGCTCTGCTGTGCAGCAGCGCGCTTCCCGTTTTTGCCGACGGCCTGCCCGAAGAGGTGGACGAGACGGTTGCTGCGGACATCTCCGCCGGAATCCCCGCAAAATCCTACATTTTGATGGAGGCCTCCACAGGAAAGGTGCTCTCGGAATCCAACGCGGATGAGCAGATGGCGCCCGCGTCGATCACCAAGATTATGGTGATGCTGCTGCTCATGGAGCGGATTGACGCCGGAACCGTCACCCTCGACGACATGGTGACCACCAGCGAACACGCCAATTCGATGGGCGGCACCCAGATCTGGCTCGAAGTCGGGGAGCAGATGAGCGTCAACGACCTGCTCAAGGCGACGGCGGTCAACTCGGCCAACGACGCGGCAGTCGCGCTTGCCGAGTACATGGCGGGGAGCGAGGAGGCGTTTGCCGAGCTGATGAACCAGCGCGCAAAGGAGCTCGGCATGGTGAACACCACCTTCAAAAATGCGACCGGTCTTGATGCGGACGGCCATCTCTCCACCGCGCGGGACATCGCCCTTATGACGCAGGAGCTGCTCAAGCATCCCAAGATCACCGAGTACACCTCCATTTACATGGACAGTCTGCGCGACGGCACCACCGGTCTTGTCAATACCAACAAGATGGTGCGGTTTTACGAGGGGTGCAACGGGATGAAGACAGGGACGACCGACGACGCTGGCTCCTGCCTCTCCTGTACGGCCACCCGGGACGGGATGACCCTCATCTCGGTGAGCATGGGCTCGACAACCTCCAAAGAGCGGTTCCAGTCCGCGCGCACGCTGCTCGACCACGGATTTGCGAGCTATTCCCTCTACACCCCCGAACTCGATCCCTCTTTGATTCCTCCCATCAAGGTCAATGGGGGACAGCAGGGAAGCGTTGGGGTGAAGATCGACTCTGCTTCCAGCAACATCGTCATCCCCAAGGGGGGCGAAAGCCAGGTTCAGCAGGAAATCAGCCTGGCAGAGGAGCTGGACGCGCCGGTCGAACCCGACCAAGTGGTCGGAAAGGTGACTTATACACTAAACGGTGAGACGATTGCAGAGCTCTCGATCAAAGCGGAGCAGGGCGTCGCCCCACTCGACTTTAAATTTGCATTTCTGCTGTTGCTTCGCGGTTTCTTGGGAATTTCCCAGTAAAATCGATGTTTTTTATACATGTTGTGTAAAATTTTTTCGTTGCTTCGAAAAACTATTTGAAAAATTCACAATTCAGTCTTGAATTTTGTGATACTTTGTTGTACAATAGAACTACGAAATTGAATACAGAGGTGCATGCAAATGGCGTTGAAACTCAACACAAACTATGTCAAAAACTTTGTATCAGATCATGAATTGGATGGGATGATCCCACAGCTCGAAGCCGCGCACAGGACACTGCACGAAAAAAGCGGCCTCGGGAACGATTTTCTCGGCTGGCTCGACCTGCCGGTGGATTATGATAAGGAGGAGTTTAAACGCATTCAGGCCGCCGCACAGAAAATTCAGAGCGACAGCGACGTGCTCGTTGTCATCGGCATCGGCGGTTCCTATCTCGGCGCGCGCGCCGCAATCGAGTGCCTGAAATCTCAATTTTACAACAATCTGAGCAAAGACACGCCCGACATTTACTTTGTCGGCAACAATATCAACCCCACCTATCTGAACGAAGTTCTCGCAGTCTGTGAGGGCAAGGACATCTCGGTCAACATCATCTCCAAATCGGGGACAACGACCGAGCCCGCGCTCGCCTTCCGCATCTTCAAAAAGCTGCTCGAGGACAAATACGGCAAGGAGGAGGCAAAGGGGCGGATCTACGCGACGACCGACAAGGCGCGCGGCACCCTCAAAGAGCTCTCCAACCGGGAGGGTTATGAGGAGTTTGTCATCGCCGACGACGTCGGCGGACGCTTCTCGGTGCTCACCGCCGTCGGGCTGCTCCCCATCGCTGTAGCGGGCGCCGACATTGAGGCGATTATGCAGGGCGCGGCAAAAGCCCGCGAGGATTTTTCCGACTGCAATCTCAAAACAAACGACTGTTACCGCTATGCGGCGCTGCGCAACATCCTCTACCGCAAGGGAAAGAGCATCGAGATGCTCGTGAGCTACGACCCGTCGTTTACCATGATGACGGAGTGGTACAAACAGCTCTTCGGCGAGAGCGAGGGCAAGGATCAGAAGGGAATTTTCCCCGCGTCCGCGACCTTCTCGACCGACCTGCACTCTCTCGGCCAGTTTATCCAGGACGGTTCCCGCATCCTGTTCGAGACTGTTGTGGATATCCAAAAACCGAAACAGGATCTGTTTATTGAGCCCGACCCCAACAACTTCGACGGCCTCAACTTCCTCTCCAACCAGGAGATGAGCGTTGTCAACCGCAAGGCGTTTCAGGGGACGCTGCTCGCCCACACCGAGGGCGGAGTGCCCAACCTCATCATTGAGGTTCCCGAGATGAACGAAGCGGAGTTCGGCTATCTCGTCTACTTCTTTGAAAAAGCGTGCGCGATCTCGGGCTATCTGCTCGGTGTCAATCCCTTTAATCAGCCGGGCGTGGAAAGCTATAAAAAGAATATGTTCGCTCTGCTCGGCAAGCCGGGCTATGAGGAGATGCAGCAGGAGCTGCTGAACAAACTCGGTTAAAATAAAAGTCGACCAAAACAACGGATTATGCTGCACATGCTGTGCGTTATAATAACAGAACAACACAGGAGGAATGAATCATGATTAAACTTATCGTAGGAAGAAAAGGCTCGGGAAAAACCAAAATTCTGCTCGACATGGTCAAGGAAGGCGTCAAAAACACCGACGGCAACGTTGTCTTTATCGACAACAGCGACCAGCACACCTTCGAGCTTGACCACAGCGTCCGCCTGATCAATGCAGTCAACTATCACGTCACCGATATCAACAGCTTCCGCGGCTTTATCGCGGGCATCCTCGCTGGCAACTACGACATCACTGAAATCTATGTCGACGCGATCCTCCGCATCGTCGGCCGCGATTACGACAAGCTCGGTGAAATGCTCGGCAAGATCGACGAGATCGCCAAAGAGGTGAAACTTGTCTTCACCGTCTCCGCCGACCTGTCCGAACTGCCTGAGTCAGTCACAAAATTCATTCAATAAACGATTTGTTCACACTGTGTCTCCCGCAGGCAAAACTGCGGGAGATTTTGTGTGCCAAAAGATTTTGTAAAAAAATCTGGTTTAGGGCTTGACAAGTTTTCTAAATTTTACTATACTATATTAGTATCGTTACGGGGTGTAGCTATGTTACTTGAATTGAAACAGCTTTTTGATGTCGTGGATGATGAAAAGCGGATTGATTACAGCTTGGATCTGAGCGATTATCGGCTGTTCCAAAACTGCCCTTTTCCGAAGCCGGTCAAAATAAAGGGAAAAGTTTTCAACCGCGCGGGGATTGTGACCCTGCAGCTAGATGTGTCAACTGAGGCGGTTTTTGTGTGCGACCGCTGCCTGGACGAGTTCCAGCAGCCGTTTCACGAACAGTTTGAGCACATTCTTGTGCGCAAGCTCAACAGCCAAAGCGACGATTACATCGTGGTGGAAGATGCGAGGCTCGACCTCGACGAACTCGTTTTGAGCGATATGCTGCTCAGTCTACCAACTAAAATCCTGTGCAGCGAGGATTGCAGAGGGCTCTGTGTCAACTGCGGCGCGAACCTCAACGTAGCGGACTGCGAATGCGGTAAGCAAGAGTGAGCCAACTTAGGCGGCTACAACATAAATTTTGTTCAGCGAAGGAGGTGCTGTAAGATGGCGGTACCAAAGAGAAAAACCTCTAAAGCAAGACGTGACAAAAGACGTTCGAGCGTATGGAAACTGGATACTCCCGCGTTTTCCAAGTGCACACAATGCGGTGAGCTGAAAGCTCCCCACAAGGTCTGCGGTAACTGTGGTTACTACAAAGGCGTTGAAGTTATTAAAAAAGAGGCGTAAGCCCAACAAAGAGGGTAGGGAGTTTTTTCCTTACTCTTTTTTTGTTCGTTGTATTGAGAAAGAGCCTGCCCGCTCCCACACGGCCGCCGGACAGGCTCTTGTTCTAGGAGGATCTTTTCATGAGCGTTGTCATCAGCGGCATCGCCCCCAAAAGCCCCGCCGGTCGCGCGGGTGTGCTGCCGGGGGAGCGGCTCATTTCAATCAACGGCAATCAGGTCACCGACGTGCTGGATTACCGTTTTTATATGATGGAGGAGTGCGTGGAGCTCGTCCTCCAAAACGACTACCGGACCCGGACAGTGAAAATCAAAAAGGACGAATACGACGATCTCGGCCTTGAGTTCAAGACCTATCTGATGGACAAGCAGCGCAGCTGCAAAAACAAATGCATCTTCTGCTTTATTGACCAGCTGCCCAAGGGAATGCGCAAGTCGCTCTATTTTAAGGATGACGACGACCGCCTCAGCTTTTTATTCGGCAACTACATCACCCTCACCAACATCACCGAGGAGGAGATCGACCGCATCATCAAGCTGCGCATCAGCCCGGTCAACATCTCGGTGCACACCACAAACCCCGAGCTGCGGGTCAGAATGATGAAGAATCCGCGGGCGGGCGATTCGCTGCGGTTTATCAAAAAACTCGCCGACGCGGGGATCGCCCTCAACTGCCAGCTCGTCCTCTGCCCCGGTATCAACGACGGGGCGGAACTCGAGCGCTCTCTGCGGGACCTCGGCCAGTACTACCCGGCCCTGCAGAGCATTGCGAGCGTCCCCGTCGGGTTGAGCGATCACCGGGAGGGTCTATTTGAGCTAAAGCCCTACACCGAGGAGACTGCGGCTGAGGTGATCGACATCATCGAGCGGTTTTCCGACGAGTTTGAGGAAAAAAACGGCTGCCGCATCGCTTACCCTGCCGATGAGTTTTTTCTCCAAGCAAAGCGCCCGATTCCGGACGCCGCCTATTACGGGGAATTCAGCCAGCTCGAAAACGGGGTGGGCCTGATCGCCAGCATGAAGGACGAATTTGAAAACGGGATTGAGGATCTGCCCCCGAGTGAAAAACCGGTCTCTCTCTCAATTGCGACTGGACTGGCGGCCCATCCTTTTCTCTCTCAGCTGGTTGACGAGCTCGGAAAAAAGTGGCATAATTTAAACTGCAGCGTATATGCTATTAAAAACGATTACTTCGGAAACCGGATCACAGTGGCGGGACTTTTGACGGGAACCGACCTCATCCGTCAGCTCAAGGGAAAGCCGCTCGGCGACCGGCTGCTGCTGCCAAGCTGTGTGCTCGACAGCGCAAACGAGCATTTTTTGGATGACCTGACCCCGGAAGAGCTCTCAAGAGAGCTCGGAGTCCCGGTTGAATTCGTCAACAATGACGGCTATGACTTCATCAACGCCGTCCTGGGAGAACAGATCGTATAGAAAGGACGTTACAACAGATGTCTATGCCAGTAGTTGCGGTCGTTGGCCGCCCAAATGTGGGGAAATCCACCCTGTTTAATAAATTGATCGGCCGGAGGATGTCGATTGTCGACGATACCCCCGGCGTAACCCGGGATAGAATCTACTCTGAATGCGAGTGGTGCAGCCGTCCGTTCCTGCTCGTCGACACCGGCGGTATTGAGCCGGAGAGCAATGATATCATTCTCAGCCAGATGCGCCGCCAGGCCGAGCTCGCGATCCAGAGCGCCCAGGTGATCATTCTGGTCACCGACCTGCGCGATGGGGTGACCGCAACTGACCAGGACGTGGCCGCCATGCTCATCAAAAGCGGCAAGCCGGTGGTGCTCTGCGTCAACAAGTGCGACAGCGTCGGCGCGCCCCCGATCGGGATTTACGAGTTTTACAACCTCGGCCTCGGCGAACCAATCGCCGTATCGGCTGCACACGGCCACGGCACCGGCGACTTACTCGACGCGGTGTTTGAACACATGCCGGAGGATGCGGAGGCGGAGTACGCTGAGGAGAGCATCAAAGTCGCGATTGTCGGTAAGCCGAATGTGGGAAAATCCTCCCTCATCAACAAAATCGCGGGGGAGGAACGGGTCATTGTCTCGGACATTGCCGGAACTACCCGCGACGCGGTCGACACGGTTGTCACCCGCGGAGAGGACCAGTTTGTCCTCATCGACACAGCGGGCATCCGGCGCAAGTCCAAGGTGCTCGACACCATTGAGCGCTACAGCGTGCTGCGCGCCCACATGGCGGTGGACCGCGCTGACGTCTGCGTCATCATCATCGATGCGACGGTTGGCTTCACCGAGCAGGACTCCAAAATCGCGGGCTATGCCCACGAGCAGGGCAAGGGCTGCATCATCGCGATCAACAAATGGGACGCCGTCGAAAAGGACACCCACACCATGAACGAGTTTACTAAAAAGCTGCAGACCGATTTCAGCTTTATGTCCTATGCCCCGTTTGTCTTTATCTCCGCCAAGACCGGTCAGCGGCTTGACAACCTGTTTACCCTCATCAAAAAGGTCAAGGAACAAAACAGCATGCGCATTTCGACCGGCATGCTCAACGACCTGCTCAGCTACGCGACGGCGCGGGTGCAGCCCCCGTCAGACAAGGGCAAGCGGCTCAAGATCTACTACATGACCCAGCCCTCGACCAACCCGCCGACCTTTGTCGCCTTTGTCAACAAGGCAGAACTGTTCCACTTTTCCTATCAGCGCTATCTAGAAAACCAGATCCGGGAGACGTTCGGGCTGGAAGGCACCCCCATCCGGTTTGTGGTCCGGGAACGCGGGGACAGCTAAGGAGGCTATCATGCAGATTTCAGTTCAGTTAGTCGTATCCGTCCTTTTGTCCGCCATCGCCGCCTACCTCATCGGCAGCATCAATTTCGCGCTGGTGATCTCGGGGGCTGTGTACAAAAAGGACATCCGCAACTACGGCAGCGGCAACGCGGGGATGACCAACATGCTGCGCACCTTTGGCAAACTGCCCGCCCTCTTCACCCTCATTGGAGACCTGGGTAAGGGCGTGGTTGCGATCCTGCTCAGCCGTCTGTTGTTTTACCTCTTTATGGGAGTCGACAGCTTCCTGCTCGGCAGCTACATCGCCGGGGTATTCGCCCTGCTCGGCCATGTCTTTCCAATCTATTACGGGTTTAAGGGGGGCAAGGGGATTCTCGTCACCGCGGGCATCCTGCTCATGATCGACCCGATTGTCTGCGGCATCATCTTCGGGGTGTTCCTCATCGTGTTCGCCTGCTCCCGCATCATCTCCCTTTCCTCCATTTCTGCGGCGGCCGCCTATCCGATCGCAACGTTGGTTCTGCGCCTGGTGCAGCACGCGGCGGTTCACACAGTTGTGTTACATACGCTGCTGTCCGCCATGATCGGGGCGCTTGTCATCTATCTGCACCGCGGCAACATCAAACGCCTTCTCGCCGGGGAAGAACCCAAGATCGGACAGAAGAGCAAACACAAGAACTGAGGATTTTACGATGCAGCAGAACAAATACGATGACGAGCGTTTTTTTCAAAAATACAGCCAGATGAGCCGTTCCCAAAACGGTCTCGACGGGGCGGGGGAGTGGGAGACTCTTCGCAAGCTCCTTCCCGATTTCACTGGGAAGCGGGTGCTCGACCTCGGCTGCGGCTACGGTTGGCACTGCATCTACGCAATGGAGCAGGGCGCGGCGTCGGCTGTCGGCATCGACATCTCCCACAAAATGCTCCAAGTTGCCCGAGAGAAAACGGCGTTTCCCCAAGTGGATTACCGTTGCATGCCGATTGAGGAAATCGATTTTCCCAGCGGCAGCTTTGACGTAGTGATCAGCTCGCTCGCGCTTCACTATGTGCAGTCTTTTGAGGACGTCGCCCGAAAGGTGAACGCTTGCCTGACTGCGGGCGGATCGTTTGTCTTTTCGGTGGAGCACCCCATCTTCACTGCTTATGGTTCGCAGGACTGGTTTTACGACGAGGCGGGCAACATTCTGCACTTTCCGGTGGACAATTATTTTTACGAAGGGGAGCGCAGCGCGGTCTTTCTCGGGGAAGAGGTGCGCAAATACCACAAGACGCTGACCACTTATTTAAACGGCCTTCTCACCAATGGGTTCACCCTCGAACATGTGGTGGAGCCCCAGCCTCCCGAGCGGATGCTTTCGCTGGAAGGGATGTCGGACGAGATGCGCCGCCCCATGATGCTGATTGTGGCAGCCCGCAAACAATAGGGCTGCCGGTTGATAAGGAGGGTATTCACATGGCGAAAATTGCAATACTCGGTGCGGGCGGGTTTGGAACCGCCCTTGCGGTCATGGCGCACAAAAGCGGCCATGACGTTGTGCTGTGGTCTGCGGTTCCGAGCGAGATCAAGGACATCCGTGACCATGGGGAAAACAAAAAGCTGCTCCCCGGCGTCCCGGTCGGTTCGGCGATCTGTCTGACCACCGAGATCAAGGAAATTGAGAGGAGCGAACTTGTCATTTTTGCAGTCGCCTCCAAATGGGTGCGCAGCGTCGCGCAAACGGTTGCGCCCCACTTGAAAAAAGGCGCGATCCTTGTCAACGTCGGCAAGGGATTTGAGGAGAGCACCCTCAAACGGCTCTCCGAGGTGATCGCAGAGGAGGTGCCTGGACACGACGTCGTCGCCCTGTCCGGCCCCTCCCACGCGGAGGAGATCGCCCGCGGAGTGCCCACGACGATTGTCGCCGCCTCCACCAGCACGGCAAGTGCTGAGCGGGTACAGGACATCCTGACCACCGGGACGCTGCGTGTCTATGTCAATGAGGATGTGATCGGCGTCGAATTTGGCGGCGCGCTCAAAAACATCATCGCCCTCTGCGCCGGTATTTGCGACGGCCTGGACCTCGGCGACAACACCAAGGCAGCCCTCATGACCCGAGGTATCACCGAAATCGGTCGGCTCGGTGTGGCGGCTGGGGGAAAGGTGGAGACCTTCGGCGGCCTCGCCGGAATCGGAGATCTCATTGTCACCTGCACCAGTATGCACAGCCGCAACCGCCGCGCCGGCATTCTCATCGGTCAGGGTCTTCCCGCCGATCAGGCGGTTGAGCGGATCGGCATGACGGTGGAGGGGTACGGCGCGACTAAAATCGGCGTCAAGCTCGCCCAGAAATACGGTGTGTCCATGCCGATCACCGAGCAGCTTTACCAGGTGCTGTTCTGCGGCGCAGACACCAAACAGGCGATCATCAACCTGATGGGCCGTCCCAATCGTCACGAGAGCGAGCAGATGTGGATCCAGGCGGAGTAGCACGCCTGCCGCATCTTGTACCCCCGCTGCCCGCCATCTGCAAAATGTTGGCAGCCGGTGAAAAAAACTCTTGCTTTTTGGATTATTTTATGATAAGATAAGTGTATTGTCGTTCGCTACGTAATTCTGTAGAGGGCGAAATGCGCCACATATGGCCTCCGGCCTCGATGTGGCCATGAATTTGATATTGTATGCTCAAGCATTGTATATCGGCTAAGGAGGTGCGTACCTATGGCAAAATGCGATATCTGCGGTAAAGGTGTCACTTTTGGAATTAAGGTTTCCCACTCACACAGACGTTCCAACAGGACCTGGAAACCCAACGTAAAACGTGTGAAAGCGATCGTCGACGGCAAGCCTTGCCACGTTCACGCTTGCACTCGCTGCCTGCGTTCAAACAAGGTGAACCGCGCAGTATAAAAACTGGATCACGCTGGCATCCTTCATTTCGGTGGAGGGTGCCAATCTTGCTTTTCGGGGGACCTGACACAGGGCGTTTCACCGAATATTCATAAATTTCATCTGTCGTCTCTTGTAATTATTGGGCGGGGCAGGTATAATGAAAAGAAAAGATCGGAAAGGCATGGTGCCCACATCATGGACCAAATGGCTCAAGTGATTACCTATCTCACCCGCGCAATCGTCCTTCTCCTCTGTCTGCCGGTGCACGAATTCGCGCACGGTTTCGTCGCCTACAAGCTTGGCGATCCGACGGCCAAAAATGCGGGCAGACTGACCCTCAACCCGGTGCGGCATCTCGATGTCTTCGGCACCCTGCTGTTGATCCTCACCGGGTACGGCTTTGCAAAACCGGTGCCGGTCAATTCCTATTACTTTAAAAAGCCGAAGCGGGACCTCGCGCTGGTATCTCTCGCAGGGCCGCTCTCCAACCTGATCATGGCGTTCCTCTCGGTGATCTTCTTTAAAATTACCTCCTATTTTTACATCAGTCAGGCGGTTGCGGGTGCGCAAAATCAGTTTTTATACGTCCTTCTCCTGTTTTTCCAGACTGCAGCGTGGATCAACGTCGCGCTTGCCGTCTTTAACATCCTGCCGATCCCGCCGCTCGACGGCTCCAAAATTCTCAACACGATTCTACCTGAAAAAGCCTATTACTGGGTGCTCCGCTACGAGCGATATTTCATGCCGGCGCTCTTTATCCTCTTGTTCATCGGCGTCCTCTCCAAGCCCCTTTCCTGGCTGAGCAGCGGCGTGATGTCCGGTCTTGACGTGCTCACAAAATTTGTCGACCTATTTATGCGAATGATACTGGGGTAGGGATTCATGGAAAAGCTACAGTTTAAGCTCGAGAGCTTCGAGGGGCCCCTCGACCTCCTGCTGCACCTGATCAACAAGCACAAGCTCAACATCTACGACATCGAGATCTCACAGCTGTTAGAGCAGTATCTCGACTACATCAACAATATGAAGGCGCTCAATCTCGAGGTAACCAGCGAGTTTCTCGAAATGGCTGCCCGCCTTGTCTACATAAAAACCTGCTCACTGCTCCCCAAGAGCGAGGAGGAAGAAAAACTCAAGCAGGAACTCACCGGCCAGCTGCTCGAGCTCGATGCGGTCAAACGGGCGGCGGCGCAGCTCGCCCTGACCAACCACTGGGGCACCCTCTTTGTGCGCAGACCTGTCAAACTCGAGCTCGACAGGGAATACACCGTCTCCCACCCGCCTGAGCAGCTCACCCGGGCCTATCAGATGGTGATGAGCAAGGCAAAGCGCAAGGAACCACCCCCGCGCTCTGCGTTCAGCGGGATTGTCGAGCACAAAATCGTCTCGATCACTTCGCGGATCGTCTACGTGCTGCGCAAGCTCTACAAGACGGGCAGTATGCCCTACGACGAGTTCTTTCGCAGCGGGGAGCGCTCCGAGATGGTCGCCACCTTTTTGGCGATGCTCGAACTGATCAAATCCAAGCGGATCAGCGTGAGCGAGGACAACAGTTCGGTTGTCTTTAACCGCTCCGCCTAACGGAGGAAACAACATGGCAACGATCAATTATCAGGCAGCGCTCGAGGCGGTTCTGTTCGCCTCGGGCGACAGCATTGCGGTCACCCGGCTCGCAGAGATCCTCGGGATCGACCACGCCGCCTGCCGCCAGCAGCTCGAGCTTCTGGCCGAATCCTATCGGGCGAACAAACGCGGCATCCAGCTCGTCGAACTGGGGGACAGCGTCCAGCTCTGCACGAAGGAACAGTTTTCTGACTACATTAAACGGGCGATCCAGTCCAAGCGTGACACCCCGATTTCCCCGGTCTCGATGGAGGTTTTGGCAATTATCGCTTATAATCAGCCGGTGACCAAGGGATTTATTGAGCAGGTGCGCGGTGTAAACAGCGCACATGTGGTCAATACTCTAGTGGAAAAGGGGCTCGTCGAGGAGGCGGGGCGGCTGGATGTACCCGGCCGGCCGATCACCTATCGGACAACCGAGGTGTTTCTCCGCTCGTTTGGCATCAAAAGTCTGGAGGAGCTCCCTCCGCTCGAAGAGCCGGACGAACAACTATCCATCTGAAACGGAGGCGGAAACAGTGGTCAAGATCATCCTGCTGAGCATTTTGATTCTGATTGTGCTGCTGTTGCTGCTGCGCGTCACCCTCTGGGTACAGATCCGGGACGGGGAGGCCGTCCTCTCTGCCGGGGCGCTCTGGTTTCGTTTTCCGGTTTATCCCCCTCGGCAAAAGAAGAGCAAGCGAAAGCCGGCAAAAAACAAGCCCTCTGTTGCAAGTGCGGGGCAGAGTGGTAAAAAGAGCAAGCCTGCGCCGAAAAAGCAGTCGCCATCTGAGCAGTTTCAAATGGTGCTTGACTTTCTCGAACCGCTTCCAAGGCCGGTGAAAAAGCTCATCCGGGGCATTCGCATCACCCAGGTGAAGGTGTACATCCGGGTGGCGGAATCCGACGCAGCATCCACCGCCATTGGCTATGGCAAAACCTGCGCCGTGGTGCACAGCGCGCTCGCGGTTCTTCGGAATATTTTTACTGTACAGGTAAAAGCTATCAAAATAGAGCCGGATTTTCTCAGTGAGCATCCGGCGCACGATATTAGCTTCCAAGTGAAGCTGCATGTGTACACGGCAGTTGCCGCTGTTGCCGGTTATCTGTGGGCGTATTTCAAGCGTGCGCTCGCCAAGGACAAAGCGGCGGAAACAATACAACCGAACAGTCATGGAGGTAAAGTATGAGTCATCCAATTGAAGGCATGTTAGGCACATCGATGGGCAAAATCCGCGAGATGGTCGACGTCAACACCATTATCGGCGACCCCATCACAACCCCGGATGGTACGGTGATCATCCCGGTTTCCAAGGTCACCTTTGGCTTTGGCTCGGGCGGTTCGGACTTTCCGAACAAATCCCAGCAGGAGCTGTTCGGCGGCGGCGCGGGCGGCGGCGTGACGATTGTTCCGCTCGCCTTTCTCGTCGTGTCGGGCGGAGAGGTAAAGCTTTTGCAGCTTTCCCCCAACAATTCGACAGCGGACAAGGTCGTCGACGCAGTCCCCGGCCTCATCGACAAGGTGTCCGGCATTTTTGGCAAGGAAAAAACAAAAAAATCTCCTTCCCCCAAAGAGGCGGCGGAATAGAACGAATTGGACATCCTTTCGCCTGCATACATTGGAATAGAGTTCTATTCTGACAAGTTGTAGGTGGTTGAATGCGAAAAAGAAGATTTTTGTGCGTCCTGCTCGTCTCGTCGCTGCTGCTCGGCTGTATTCCGGCTTCGGTGCAGGCTGAGCCGGGTGTTTCCGCAAAGGCGGCGATTTTAATTGAGGCGAATTCCGGTAAAATTCTTTACCAGAAGAACGCCCAGCAAAAGCTGCCGATGGCGAGCACGACCAAGATTATGACCTCGCTCATTGCTTTGGAAAGCGGAAACCTTGACGAGTGGTTTACAGTCGACGAAAACGCGATTAAGGTGGAGGGCTCCTCGATGGGACTCCAGGCGGGCGACCAGGTGACCATGCGCACCCTTGCCTATGGTATGCTGCTCCAGTCGGGCAACGACGCGGCCAACGCCGTCGCTGTCAAGCTCGCGGGCTCTGCGGAGGCGTTTGCGGAGAAAATGAACGAGCGCGCCCAACAGATCGGCATGGCAAACTCCCACTTTGTCACCCCGTCGGGGCTCGACAACGAGGAGCACTATTCCACAGCCGAGGACATGGCGAAGCTCGCGCGCACTGCCCTGCAAAACGACGGGTTCCGGGAAATCTGCTCGACCTATCAGACAAAGCTCGAATACGGCAACCCGCCCTACACCCGGTGGATGACCAATCACAACCGACTGCTCAAAGAGTACGAGGGGACGATTGGGGTGAAGACCGGCTTTACCAAAAAGTCGGGCCGTTGCCTCGTGTCGGCGGCAGAGCGGGACGGGGTCCGCCTCATCGCGGTCACCCTCAACGCGCCCAGTGATTGGAGCGACCACAAAGCGATGTTTGACTACGGCTTTTCAGTCGTCCAGCCGGTCAAGCTGGACTGCGACTTCTCAGCCATTTCAATCGACGTTGTGGGTGGGACGCAGGAGAAGCTCGGCGTCGTCCCGCTCGAACAGCCCCAGGCGGGTGTGCTGTCAGAGGATGTCGGCAGCATTGAAAAGCGGATCCATCTCAATTCTTTTTACTACGCCCCCATCAAGGCGGGAGACGTCGTCGGCAAAGCGGAGTACTGGTTGGGTGATGAATGCCTGGCGACAGTGACCCTGCTCGCGAACGGGGACTCCGAGCGGTACATCACCGAGATCAAGCTCGGTTTCGGCGACCGCTGCAAACTCTTTTTCAAGGGAATCGGCGATCAAATCGCAGGGTGGCTGAGCCATCCGTTTGGATAGACAAAATGGAGGAACACAATTGGAAAAAATAAGACTGCAAAAAATTATCGCAGAGAGCGGGTTCTGCTCCCGCCGCAAGGCGGAACAGCTCATTGAGGAGCGCCGCGTCAAGGTCAACGGTCACCCGGCAAAGATCGGCGACAAGGCGGATCCGCGCAAGGACGTCGTCACAGTGGACGACGAGCGCATCACAGTTGCCAGGCGTCCCACATATCGCTACGTCATGCTGCACAAGCCTCGCGGTTACGTCACGACGATGTCGGACGAAAAGGGGAGGCGGTGCGTCGCCGACCTCGTCGCTGACATCGACGAACGGCTCTATCCGGTCGGACGGCTCGACGTCAACTCGGAGGGGCTGCTGCTCTTCACCAACGACGGAAGGCTCGCAAACGACATTATGCACCCCAGCCGCCATGTGACCAAAACCTATCGTGTAACCGTTCGCCCCGACATCACCGACGAACAGGCGGCCCGGCTTGCTGAGGGGGTTGTCATCGACGGGCGCAAGACCGCGCCCGCGCAGGTGCACGTCCTCACCAAAGAGCCCAACCGCGTTGTGATGGAGGTGGTCATCCGGGAGGGTCGCAACCGCCAGATCCGCAAAATGATGGAGGCGGTCGGCCTCGAAGTCGCCCGGCTCAAACGCACCTCCCTCGGTCCGATCAAGCTCGGTATGCTCAAGCCGGGCGCGCACCGGGATCTGACCGCAGAGGAGCTCAAAGCTCTGCGCACCGCGATCAAAAAACCAGTTCGAAGCTAGCAAACCATCCGTTCCGTACTCCGGGACGGATATTCGTTTACTTGGCGGCGAAATGGATAGATTTTTGGTCCTTTTTTATACAAATGATAGAAATTTTTTCGGGGAATCGGAAATACTTGTTATTTTAATAACAATGGTGTATAATGAATCACAGTTAAAATGGCGGAGAATGGCGTTTTCTTTTCAGCTGTTGTCTGCTTTAAGTCTATAGCAGCCTTGTGCCGGGGCATTCCCGCATCAGGGCGACAGAAACGGAGGAACAGAAATGAATTCAGAAATCAAAGTGCAATCCCTTGCTGATTTCCGAAATAGTATCGACGAGACGACTCCTGCCAGAAAGAGAATTTCCTCTCTTTTGGACCCGGAGAGCTTTGTTGAGCTGGATGCGTTTGCAGCTTCAAACGGCGAGTCCTGTGGTGTCGTAACCGGTTACGGTTATGTGGACGGCAACCCGGTTTATGTCTTTTCCCAGGATATCAAAGCCGCTTCCGGCGCGGTCACAATGGCGCACTCCAAGAAGATCAAAAAGGTATATGAGCTCGCGGCAAAGACCGGTTCTCCGGTTGTCGGCATCTACGATTCCAATGGCGCGAAGCTCACCGAAGGGGTGGACGCGCTCGCCGCGTATGGCGAGATGCTCGCTTCGGTCAACAACCTTTCGGGCGTTGTTCCCCAGATTTCCCTCGTCCTCGGCACCTGCGCCGGCACTGCCGCTATGATGGCGTGCAGCGCAGACCTGGTTGTGATGTCCAAAAAGGCGGAGTTCTTCCTCGCTTCGAGCGGCGACACTGCAAAGGACAGCGCTCAGGCCGCTGCCAAGTCGGGCACTGCCCATCTGGTTGCGGAAAACGACGACGCGGCGATTGAACAGGTGAAAAAACTCCTCTCCATGCTTCCCTCCAACAACCTCTCGGCAGCTCCTCTGTTTGACTTTGCAGCACCCGACACCGCAGCGGCTGCGGGCAGCAGCGTGCGCGACATCTTCGCCGCGGTCGCGGATGCGGACAGCGTGGTCGAGCTCCAGACGCAGTTCGGCGTCAGCGCGGTCACTGCTCTGGCCACTGTCAACGGCAATGTCGCCGGCCTTGTGGCGACGGATAGGGAAAACGGCGCGCTCTGTGCAGATGGCGCGAGCAAAATTGCCCGTTTCGTTCGTCTGTGCGACGCCTTTAACATCCCGGTCGTTACCTTTGTCGACGTTGAGGGCTTCCGCGTTTCCGCAGAGTCGGAGCTCGCAGGCGGCATCCGCGAGATCGCTAAGCTCGCTCACGCCTATGCAGAGGCGACAACCGCTAAGGTCAGCGTGATCACCGGCGCGGCTTACGGTTCGGCCTACGTTGCGCTCGCTGGTAAGGGCGCTAATGCTGATGTCGTGTTCGCCTGGGAGAACGCGACTGTTTCTGCCCTCAATCCCGAGGCTTCAGTCGAACTGTTCTGGCACGACAAACTCAAAAAGACCAAGAATCTCGCCCAGTCGCGTGCAGAGCTTGCCGAAGAGTACAAGTGCACCCTCGGTTCTGCGTTTGAAGCCGCCAAGGGCGGGCACATCGACGCGGTCATCGACCCGGCGGAGACCCGCATGAGCGTTGCGAGCGCTCTGGACATGCTCGCGGGCAAGCGCGTCTCCAAGCTTCCGAAGAAACACGGCAACATGCCGCTTTAATCTGATCGAAATATAATTTGTGGATGGAGGAACCTACAATGAAAAGATTTAATATAACTGTGAACGGAACCGCATACGACGTCAGCGTAGAGGAACTCGGCGCAGGCGCACCCCCCGCACCGGCAGCAGCTCCGGCTCCCGCCGCGGCACCCAAAGCAGCTCCCGCAGCCCCCAAAGCGGCTGCAGGCGCAGGCACCAAGGTCACCGCTCCGATGCCCGGTACCATCCTCGATGTCAAGGTTTCCAACGGCGCTGCTGTTAAATCCGGCGACCAGCTCGTCATCCTTGAGGCGATGAAGATGGAAAACGAAATTGTCGCTCCGGCTGACGGCACCGTCACCAGCGTACTCGTGAAAAAAGGCGACACGGTCAATTCCAACGATGTTCTGATCACGATCGCATAATTTAAAGGAGGGAAAACCATGGCAAAGGTTAAAATTACAGAAACCGTTTTGCGCGACGCTCACCAGTCCCTCATTGCGACTCGTATGACGCTCGACGAGATGCGTCCGATTCTGAGCACGATGGATAAGGTCGGCTATTATTCCGCTGAAGTGTGGGGCGGAGCGACCTATGACTCCTGTCTGCGCTTCCTCGACGAGGACCCGTGGGAAAGACTGCGCGTCATCCGCAAGGAAATGCCCAACACCAAGCTCCAGATGCTCTTCCGCGGTCAGAACATGCTGGGTTACCGCCATTATGCCGACGACGTTGTCGAGTACCTCGTACAGCGTTCGATCGCAAACGGTATCGATATCATCCGCATTTTTGACGCGCTCAACGACGTGCGCAATCTCCGCACCGCAATCAAGGCGGCGAAAAAGGAAAAGGGGCACGCACAGGTCGCAATTTCCTACACCACCGGCGAAGTGTTCACCGATGAGTACTATGTCAATTACGCAAAACAGATTGAGGAAGAGGGCGCAGATTCGATCTGCATCAAGGATATGGCGGCGCTGCTCACCCCATACCGCGCCGCTGACCTTGTCAAAGCGATTAAGGGCGCGGTCAAGATTCCGGTCCAGCTCCACACCCACTACACCTCCGGCCTCGCGTCGATGTGTATCATGAAGGGCGTTGAGTCCGGCCTCGACATGGTTGACACCGCGATGTCCCCGCTCGCAAACGGCACCTCCCATGCGCCGACCGAGTCGATTGTTGCTGCGTTCCAGGGCACCGAGTACGACACCGGGCTCGACCTTGTTCTGCTCAACGAAATCCGCGGTTACTTTATGAAACTGCGTGAGAAATACATCAAATCCGGACAGCTCGACCCGAAAATGCTTGCGGTTGACGCGAACGCGCTCATCTATCAGGTACCGGGCGGTATGCTCTCCAACCTCCTCTCCCAGCTCAAGCAGGCTGGAAAAGAGGACAAGCTCACCGAGGTTCTCGAGGAAGTTCCCCGTGTCCGTAAGGATTCCGGATTCCCGCCCCTTGTCACCCCGACCTCTCAGATTGTCGGTACCCAGGCGGTGTTCAACGTCATCATGGGCGAGCGTTACAAGATGGTTACCAAGGAATTCAAGAGCATGGTCAAAGGCGAATACGGTAAAACCCCGATGCCGATTGACCCTGCATTCCGCAAGAAAATTCTCGGCGACGAGAAGCCGATCGACTGCCGTCCGGCAGACCTGCTCAAGCCCGAGCTCGATAAGCTCCGCAAGGAGTGCGCCGAGTGGTCGGAGCAGGAGGAGGATGTCCTCAGCTATGCTCAGTTCGGTCAGGTTGCAGAGAAGTTCTTCGAGAAACGCCGCAACAAAAAGGTCGGCATTGACAGCGCTCATTTCGACAAAGAAAACAACGTTCACCCTGTATAAAACAGTTCGGCCGGCGAAAATTCGTCGGCCGTTTTGCTTATTCGCTTAAACTAGTCAAAACTTTTGGTTCTGTCAGGGGGAAGTAGAAAAAGCTTACGCAACGGCTTTTCGAGGGGAAAGCATTTTAGAGGTTAAAAAATTGTAGGTAACGATTGGAGATGCTATTCTCCGACCTACAAGCAGTAAGACATATGATGCGACGATACAGTTCGGCACCATTTGAGAGAGCACATCGGCAGCAGGTTTTTCAGGACTCGTGCAAATCTCCAGTTAGTGGTTTTATTCTCAAATAACTGTATTTTGAGATTTGTATCGCTTGCAGTGTAATTTGGAAATTGGTTAAACTATTATAACATTGGCAGATGACAATTTGAGTTTCAGCGCCAAATCTTCCGCATCCGAACCCGTGAGCAGTTCGCCGGTATTCTCTATAAATCCAGCTTTTAAATCACTGGATTAGAAATCAAAATTCAATGGATTCTGTGCGAACATCAATTTTTTGTAATTGATCAGATGATTTGTCGCAATCCGGTATACCCAGGTCGAAAACTACTTTCTATGTGAAAAGAGGATAAGTCTGTCATCACGCGAATGAGGATATCTTGGCTTGCTTCCTCTGCATCTTCAAAGTAAGATGAGAGATGATGTCCTGCACGCTCGTGCACAATGTTTCAAGAGATTTTTGACCGCCGGACGGAGCGTGGTCGATCAGGGCTTTTTGTTCTGCTTTATTTTCATGCATTTTTAAGAGTTAGACTGGAAAAAAATCCATGTGACGTTTTTTTAGAAAGCTTTTTATTGATTTGATCTGAAAAGAAAATGTCTATTCAAACGAACAGCCGAAATACAGAACAAAGGGATCGATTGAAGTGTGGGATCTTGGGAATTTAGAAATTTTGATCTACAATTGTAAACAAACTGTGTACAAACCCTTGTGTTTCTGCGCTTAATTTGCTACAATAAAAAGGTTGAAAGAGCGTGATTTGAACGTTCTCCTTGGTGGGAAGTTCAAAACGCACTCCCAAGGACAAGGAGGAAGGCAATGCTCAAGAGTATGACCGGCTACGGCCGCAGCCACCAGATTGTGGACGGCCGCGAAATCCTGGTGGAGATCAAATCGGTCAACCACCGCTATTTTGAGTTTAACGCCCGTGTGCCGAGGGCGTATGGATATCTCGAGGAAAAGCTCAAAAGCTTTGTGCAGCCCTGTGCATCCCGGGGCAAGATCGAGGTCAATGTCAGCATTTATTCAGTGGAAGGGTCTGACGCACAGATTCAGGTCAACCGCGCCACAGCTGCAGGCTATGTCAGCGCCCTGCGCAGCGTGCGCAAGGAGCTCGGGTTGGAGGATGACCTCTCGCTGAGCACACTTGCCCGGTTCGCAGACATCTTTTCGGTGCACAAGGAGATCGAGGATGAAGAGGTGATCTGGAACGCGGTGCGCCCGGTCGCTCAGCAGGCGCTCGACAGCTTTGTCGCCATGCGCGCCGCGGAAGGGGAACGGCTTAAAGACGACCTGCTCGGCAAACTCGGTGAAATCGGCGAACGCGTCACCCTCATCGAAGCGCGCTCTCCCGAAACAGTCGCCGCTTACCGCGAAAAGCTGACCGCCAAGCTCACTGAAATTTTGGATGGAAAGGGTTTTGACGAAGCGCGCGTTCTGACTGAAGCCGCAGTCTTTGCAGAGAAGATCGCAGTGGACGAAGAGACGGTGCGTTTGACAAGCCACATTAGCCAGTTCCGCCAACTCCTTGAAACGAACCAGCCGGTCGGGCGCAAATGTGATTTTTTGGTGCAGGAAATCAACCGGGAGGTCAACACGATCGGCTCCAAGGCCTCTGATCTGGAAATTGCAAAAATTGTGATCGACCTCAAATCGATCATCGAAAAAATCCGGGAACAGATTCAAAACATCGAGTAGGGGGAGCAATATGAGACTGATTAACATCGGCTTTGGCAACATGGTGTCCGCCAACAAGCTCGTCGCGATCGTCAGCCCAGATTCTGCGCCGATTAAGCGAATCATCAGCGATGCGAAGGAGCGCGGCATGCTCATCGACGCGACCTATGGACGCCGCACCCGCGCTGTGGTGATCACCGACAGCGACCACGTCATTCTGTCAGCATTACAGCCTGAAACAGTTGCCAACCGCCTCAACGACGAAGAGGAGGAGGATTCCAATGAATAAGGGACTGCTCATCGTCCTCTCCGGCCCATCGGGCAGCGGGAAAGGGACGATCAACCAGGTGATCGCAGAGGATCCGAATGTTTTTCTTTCGGTGTCAGCGACCACTCGAAGCCCCCGGGAAGGGGAGCAGCACGGTCAGCACTACTATTTCATCACCCGTGAAGAATTTGAGGACCGCCTTAAACAGGACGGTATGCTCGAATACAACGAGTACTGCGGCAATTACTACGGCACCCCCAAAAAAGAGATGCAGCAGCGTCTGGAAAACGGAAACGACGTCATTTTAGAGATCGACGTCAACGGCGCGCTCAACGTCATGGAGAGGGTTGATGATGTGGTGAGTATCTTCATCATGCCTCCCAGCCTTGAGGTGCTGGAGGACCGCCTGCGCGGCCGCGGTACCGAGAGTGAGGAAGTGATTCGCCAGCGGATGAACGAGGCGATCACCGAGATTGGCAAGGCGGATCAATACGATTACATCGTCGTCAACGACAAACTTGACGACGCAATTTCAGAGGTCCGGGCCATCCTGAGCGCTGAAAAACATAAGATCACACGCATGAGAGAGTTTGTAAAAGGAGTTTTAAATTATGGCAATGAATAGACCTTCCATGGCAGAAATCCTGAAACCCGGCGAGAGCTATTATTCCCTCGTCGTCGCAGTGGCAAAGCGCGCCCGTGAAATTGTAGACAACGCCTGTGACTCGGGCGATATCGTTGCAGAGAAGCCGGTTTCCCTCGCTGTGGACGAATTTGCGAAAAACCAGTGCAAGCTCGTTGAGGTCGACGACATCGGCGACAGCATTGAATAATCCGCTGGAGGGGATCAGATGTTAAAAGATAAGGTAATCCTTCTCGGGGTGACGGGAGGAATCGCAGCCTACAAGGCAGCCGACCTCGCGAGCCGTCTCACCAAAGAAGGGTGCGATGTCCACGTCATCCTGACACAAAATGCCACCGAGTTTATCACTCCGCTCACCTTCGAGACGCTCACCGGAAACAAATGCCTGACCTCGACATTTGATCGGAATTTTGAGTGGGACGTCAAGCATGTTTCGCTCGCCAAGTGCGCCGATGCGGTGGTGATCGCCCCGGCGACTGCCAATGTAATCGCAAAGCTCGCCCACGGCCTTGCGGACGACATGCTCACAACCACCGTCCTTGCGGCAACCTGCCCTAAACTCGTGTTTCCGGCGATGAACACTGCGATGTATGAAAACCCGATTACCCAGGACAACATCGAGTGCCTCCGCCGCTACGGCTTTACCGTCGCAGAGCCCGCGTCGGGCGTGCTCGCCTGCAAGGATGTCGGCAAGGGGAGACTCCCGGACACCGACACCATTGTCAGCGCAATTGCCGGGGAAATAGCCTGCCCACACGATATGAAAGGTCTTCACGTCCTGGTGACAGCCGGACCCACCTGCGAGGCAATTGACCCAGTGCGCTACATCACCAACCACTCCACCGGCAAGATGGGCTATGCACTCGCCGAAGCGGCGCAGCAGCGGGGAGCGAATGTCACGCTGGTCAGTGGGAAAACCAACTTGAAATCCCCCGATGGAGTGACGGTTGTCCCGGTGACCTCGGCGCAGGACATGTATCGCGCTGTGTTGAGCATCTCGGATGAATACGACGTGATCATCAAAACTGCCGCAGTGGCAGACTATCGCCCCAAGCAGGCGGCACAGAATAAAATCAAAAAATCGGATGCAGATATGAGCATCCCGCTCGTGCGCAATCCCGACATTCTTGCGGAGCTTGGCCGCCGCAAACGGGACAGCCAGTTCCTCTGTGGTTTTTCCATGGAGACAGAAAATCTGCTCGCCAACTCGGCGGACAAACTGCAAAAGAAAAATGCCGATATGATCGTCGCAAACAGCCTGACCACTCCGGGAGCGGGTTTCGGGGCAGACACCAACTTGGTTTCGCTCATCACCCGGGAGGGGATCTCTCAGCTTGAGAGGATGCCCAAAGCACAGCTTGCTCAGGTGATTCTCGACACCATACTAAAACTGCGATAGGGGAGAATGCTGTGGCAACCGTTGCAAAGGTCGCAGTGGAAAAGACATCCATCCGCTTTGACAAGCTGTTTGACTATGTCATTCCCGATTCCCTGATTCAGCAGATTCAGGTGGGGTGCAGGGTCAGTGTTCCCTTTGGTCACGGCAATAAATACCGTCAAGGTGTTGTGCTTGACATCGAAAATGTGGAGTCCACCGCAAAACTCAAGCAGATCAGTGCAGTTCTCGATCCTCAGTCAATCCTGTCAAGTGAAATGGTTGACATCATAAAATATCTTGTTTCCACCACCTTTTGCACCTATTATGAGGCTGTGCGCACCGTCCTGCCCGCCGGGTTCAGTTACCAGATCCAAAAGACCTACCGGCTCGGCGATGCGGCCGTTTCTGTCGACCGCGATCAGCTTTCCCCCCTGGAAGCTGAAATCCTGCACATTCTGCTGAACGCGCAGTCGCAGGAGGAAATCGACCGCGCAGTGGAACGTCAGATTGAGCTTCACCACCGCGCCGAAATTGACCGGCTGACTGAGCGAAACATCCTGATTCCCGAGAGCGACGTCAAACGCAAGGTGGGGGACAAAACAGTCAATATGGTGCGCCTTGCACAGGACTTTGACCCGGGGGCCGTCAAGCTGTCTGTCAAGCAAAAACGGGTGACAGATCTGCTCGGCGACGTCGGCTTTGCCGCTATTCGGGAGGCCTGTTATCTCTGCGGTGTGACGGACATTGTGGTGAAGAATCTCGCCAAACGCGGGGTGGTCGAGCTCTACGAGCGGGAGGTTTATCGCAACCCCTATGCAGACGCCAGGCAGTCGGTGCAGCCGGACGAAATTGTCCTGATGCCTGCGCAGCAGCGGGTGTTTGAGGGAATCCTGCGGCAGTACCAGGAGAACACCCCCAGCGCAGCCCTGCTGCACGGGGTGACGGGAAGCGGTAAGACACAGGTGTTCATCAAACTGTTTGACGCGGTGATCCGCAGTGGAAAACAGGCGGTGCTGCTCGTTCCCGAAATTTCACTGACCCCTCAGATGCTTGCAAAGTTCCAGTCGGTGTTCGGCAAGCGGGTTGCGGTGATGCACAGCAGCCTTTCGCTTGGCGAACAGCTCGACGAATACAAGCGGATCAAAGATGGGGACGCTCAGATTGTCATCGGCACCCGCAGCGCGGTCTTCGCTCCATTCGACAACATCGGGCTCATCATTCTGGATGAGGAAGGGGAGCCGACCTACAAGTCGGCGGATATGGCCCCCCGGTACCACGCGCGGGACATCGCGAAATACCGCTGCCTCAAGCATGGCGCCCTGCTGCTGCTCGCCTCGGCGACCCCTTCGGTGGAAAGCTATTACAACGCCAAGTCGGGTAAATACACCCTCTATGAACTCAAGGAGCGGTATGCCGAAGCAGTGCTCCCCGAGGTTTCGGTCATCGACATGCGCAACGAGCCGAGTTCCATGGTGAGCGGGGTCAGCGAGCTTCTCGCCGAGGAGCTCTACCGCAATCTCGAAACTGGGGAACAGTCGATCCTGTTGCTCAACCGGCGCGGCTACAACTCAGCGCTCACCTGCGTGGACTGCGGCTGGGTGGCGGAATGCCCCCATTGCAGCGTCGCGATGACCTACCACCGCGCCAACGGTTACCTGATGTGCCACTACTGCGGCTGTGCCCAGGAAGTGGTCAAGACCTGTCCGCAATGCGGTGGCAAACACATCCTGCTCACCGGGCAGGGCACTCAGAAGATTGAGGATGAGCTCGAGGGTTATTTCCCCAAGGCGCGGATTCTTCGCATGGACGCAGACACCACCTATTCCCGCGCCCTGCTCGAGGAAAAAATCAGCCAGTTCGCGAAAGGGGAATACGACATCCTGGTCGGAACCCAGATTGTCGCAAAGGGGCTCAATTTTAAAAATGTCACCCTCGTCGGGGTTCTCTCGGCGGACAGTATGCTCTACAGCAATGATTTTAAGGCGCCGGAACGGGCATTTTCGCTGCTTACCCAGGTGGTCGGTCGAAGCGGCCGGGGGCAAAAGCCGGGCCGCGCCTACATTCAGACCTACAACCCGGACAACCCGGTGATTCAGCAGGCGGCGACCCAGAACTACGCCGCATTTTACGAGGATGAGATTATCACCCGCAAGGCGTTTTTTTATCCGCCGTTTTGCGACATCTGCCTGATCGGCATCACTGGAGTAAAGGAGGCGGAGGTCGAACACTGCGCGCGGCTGTTTGCCCAAATTCTCAAAACGAGCGCGCAGGGCCTGACCGAAAACATCCCGCTCAAGGTGCTTGGGCGGAGCAAACCGGCGATTTACCGGATGAACAACAAATACCGGCAGAGGATCATTTTAAAATGCAGAAACAATGCAAATTTCCGCCGGTATATGCATAAACTATTGAGAATGGCGGCGTCCCGCAAGGAGTTTTCCAACGTCCATCTGTACGCCGACATCAACGGAGAGATTAATTAGCGTACAAGAGAGGAATGATACTACTATGGCAATACGAACAATTGTCGTCGACGACGATTCTATCCTGCGCAAAAAATGCCGGGAAGTGATCGATTACAACAAAAGGCTGCATGATTTGCTCGACGACTTGGCAGAGACAATGCACAAGGCGGACGGGGTCGGTCTCGCAGCTCCCCAGGTCGGGGTGCTCCGCCGCGCAGTTGTCATCGACGTCGGCGAAGGGGTGATTGAGCTGGTCAATCCCGAGATTATCAAAAAGAGCGGTTCTCAAAATGGAGCTGAGGGCTGCCTGTCCTATCCGAATGAGTTCGGGATGGTCGAGCGGCCGATGCAGGTGACCGTCAAGGCGTTTGACCGCGATGGAAAAGAGTTTAAGCTCATCGGCAAAGAACTGCTCGCCCGGGCGATTTGCCACGAGGTCGACCACCTCGACGGCATTGTCTTCAAGGACTTGGCAACTGAAATGATCGAGGATGAAGAATAACATGAAACTGGTTTTTATGGGCACGCCGGATTTTGCGGCTGCCTCACTGCAAAGACTCATTGACAGCGGCAAGCATGAAATCCTCGCCGTGTATACCCAGCCGGATAAACCCAAGGGGAGGGGCTACAAGCTCGCCCCCCCGCCGGTCAAGGTGCTCGCGCTCGAGCACGGCATCCCGGTCTTTCAACCGGTCAGCCTCAAGGAGGAGAGTGTGCTGGAGCAGCTTGAAGCCTTTTCCCCAGATCTCATCGCGGTGGTGGCATATGGGCGGATTTTGCCCAGCGCAGTGCTTGAGCTGCCGAAATTCGGCTGCGTCAATCTGCACGGTTCTCTCCTTCCCAAGTACCGCGGCGCGGCTCCAATCCAGTGGAGCGTCCTCAATGGCGATCCGGTTGCGGGTGTGACGACAATGTACATGGCGGAGGGGCTGGACACCGGGGATATGATTCTCAAAGCGGAGACCGAGATCGGTGCGGACGAGACTTCGAGCGAATTGTACGACCGCCTTGCTCAAATCGGCGCAGGGCTGCTGCTCGAAACGTTCGACCAGATCGAAGCGGGCACTGCGCCGCGCACCCCGCAGGACGATGCGCTCAGCTGCTACGCGCCGATGCTCAGCCGAGAGATGAGCCTGGTGGACTTTTCCCAGCCCGCTTCCAAGGTTCACAATCTGATCCGCGGCCTCTCCGACTGGCCCGCCGCGCACGCGACAATTGGAGGGAAAAAGCTCAAGATTTTTCAGTCCACCCTTGCGGAGGGATACCGTGGCGAGCCGGGTGAGCTACTTGACAGCAAGCGGTTTGTCGTCGGCTGTGGTGACGGTGCGGTTGAGCTCCTCTCGGTGCAGTTTGAAGGGTCCAAACGGATGAGCGGCCGAGATTTCTTAAATGGAAAGCGGATCGCTCAGGGAGAATTCTTAAATCGTTCATAATTAGAACGATTTCGACACAGGATTTTTAACTTGGGGATATATTTATCCTTTATAATGATGGGATTCAGTCAATTAAGGAGCATTATGCAATCATGGGATACTATATAAACTACTACATGGATTATTTTCTTTATCTTCTTCCGGCACTGATCGTCACAATTGTTGCGCAGGTTATGGTGAGCAGAACCTATTCAAAATACAGCAAGGTGCGCAGCGGAAGGGGCTACACCGGCGCAATGGCGGCGCGTGCAATCCTCGACAGCAACGGCCTGCAAAACGTTGGCATTGAACACATTTCCGGCAATCTGACCGACCATTACGACCCGCGCACCAATGTTGTTCGCCTTTCCGACTCGGTATACAACAGCGATTCGGTTGCGGCAATCGGGGTGGCGGCGCACGAGGTGGGGCATGCGGTCCAGCAGAACCGGGGCTATCTGCCGATGAAGATCCGTGCGGCGATCATCCCTGCGACTCAGATCGGTTCCAAAATCGCAATTCCGCTTTTTTTTATCGGGCTGATCCTCTCGTTTGAGTATCTGACCACCATTGGGATTATCCTGTTTTCCGCAACTGTTCTCTTTCAGCTCGTCACCCTTCCGGTCGAATTCAACGCGAGCCGCCGGGCTCTCCAGACGATTGAGCAGGATCATTTCCTGGAAGGCGGAGAGGTCACGGGTGCGAAAAAGGTGCTCTCCGCCGCGGCGATGACCTATGTTGCCGGGCTTTTGATGGCGATTATGCAGTTGCTGCGTCTGCTCGCCATCGCAGGGAGGAGAAATGATTAACCGGACGGCGCGCGACCTCGCGCTCTCTGCACTGCTCAAGATGGACAAACAGGGGGCTTATTCCAATCTCGCCTTTGACGGGATGCTCTCTTCTTCCTCCCTCTCCCCGCGCGACCGCGATTTTGCGGCAAAGCTGTTTTACGGGGTCCTGGAAACAAAGATTACGCTGGACTACATCATTGCGAGCTACGCTACGATGAAGCCGGAGAAAATCTCTTCCGACGTCCGCAACATTCTGCGGCTTGGGCTCTATCAGATAAAATACCTCGATCTGGAGGATTTCGCTGCAGTCAACGAGAGCGTCAACCTGGTTAAGCTCCGGGGAAAAAAGAGCGCTTCCGGGTTTGTCAACGCGATTTTGCGTGCTTTTCTGCGGGATGGGAAGAACATCCCGCTACCAGAGGATCCGGATGAACGCCTCTCTGTGCGCTTTTCCTGCCCGGTGTGGCTTGTCCGCAGCTTTGTCGGGGAATATGGCCGGGAAACTGCGGAGCGGATCCTGGAGAGCCAGCTGGGCCGGCCTCCTCTGACCCTGCGGGTCAACACCCTCAAGACCTCAGCCGAAACGCTCTGCGCGCTCTTGCAGCAGGAGGGAATCGAGGCGGTCCCGCATCCACAGGAGCAAACCTGTGTCGAGGTGCTCGGCGGCGGAGCGCTCACCGGCACCAAGGCGTTTGCAGAGGGGCTGTTTCACGTGCAGGACATCTCTTCCCAGCTCTGTGCGCGGACAGTCGCCTCGTACGCTCCCCGCACCCTGCTCGACGTCTGCGCCGCCCCGGGGGGCAAGACGTTTACCATTGCCGAGGAGCTAGGGGATGCCGCGGAGATCACCGCCTGCGACCTGCACAAAAAGCGGGTCGGCCTGATCAAACAGGGCGCCGCCCGGCTTGGGCTGTGTTCAGTCGATGCTGTTGAGTCGGATGCCTCCAAGGCAAATGATCGGTTCGGGCAGTTCGACGCCGTGCTGTGCGATGTTCCCTGCTCCGGGTTCGGCGTCATCCGCCGCAAGCCGGAAATTAAATACAAGCCGCAGGAAAGCCTGCAGGGGCTCCCGGCCATTCAAGGCAACATCCTCCAGACCTCGGCTTCTTATGTTAAAGAGGGGGGAATGCTCATCTACTCGACCTGTACGATTGCCAAACGTGAGAATGAGCAGGTTGTCGATGAATTCCTGCGCCGCAATCCGGCGTTTGTGCCCGCAAAGCTGCCCGGTTTCCTACACCAATGGGTTCCGGACGCGGTCAATCGGGTGACTTTTTTGCCGGGTGTCCACAACAGCGACGGATTTTTCCTGGCAGTGTTTCAAAAAATGAGGTGAGCGATTGCAGACCGACATCCTATCGTTAACATATGAAGAATTAGCTGAAAAACTAGGCGCTCTCGGCCAGCCGAAATACCGTGCCAAACAGGTCTTTGCATGGTTACATAGCAAACAGGTGTTGGACTTTGCGCAGATGACCAATCTTTCTATACAGTTTCGGGAGCAATTAGGAAAAAACTTCTATATAAATGAGATAAAGATTCGAAAAAAGCTTGTATCGCAGCTGGATGATACGGTAAAATATTTATATGAACTGCGCGACGGGGAATTTGTTGAGACGGTTGTCATGCGCTATCACCACGGCAACAGCATCTGTGTGTCCACCCAGGTGGGCTGTCGGATGGGGTGCAGCTTCTGCGCGTCGACCAAAGCGGGGTTTGTCCGCCACCTGACGCCTTCTGAGATACTCGGGCAAATCTACACGGCAGAACGGGACCTTGGCGAGAAAATCTCCAACGTTGTGCTCATGGGAATCGGCGAGCCGCTGGATAACTTTAACAATGTCCTGACTTTTCTCGAGCTGCTCTCTCATCCTGAGGGCCGCAACCTCGGAATGCGCCATGTGACGCTTTCCACCTGCGGGCTGGTCGATCAGATTTACCGCCTTGCAGAGAAGAATTTACAGATCACCCTTTCGATTTCGCTGCACGCGCCCAACGACGGGCTTCGTTCCCAGACAATGCCGGTCAACCGCCGGTATCCGATTGACGAGCTGCTCGCCGCCTGCCGCGCCTATGCGGACAGGACGGGCCGGCGTATTTCGTTTGAATATGCGCTCATCGACGGTTTTAACGACAGCCCGGCGCACGCGAAGGAGCTCGCCTCCCGCATCCGGGGAATGCTCTGTCACGTCAATCTCATCCCAGTCAATCGGATTGAGGAGCGGGACTATGCGTCGAGCAGCCAGCAGAGTGTGAAGCGGTTTGCGCAGGTTTTGGAATCGAGCGGTATCAACGCCACTGTCCGGCGGACGCTGGGACAGGATATCAACGCCGCCTGTGGCCAGCTGCGGCGGGACGAAAAAGACAGAGGAGGATGTGTCTTGTGACAATTCACGGCAAAACGGACATCGGTACTGTGCGTACCACCAATCAGGATACATTTGCCTTTGGCGAGCCAGTGGGCAGCGGCTGCTTTGCACTGGTGTGCGACGGCATGGGTGGGGAAAACGGCGGCAACATTGCGAGCCAGCTCGCCCGGGACACCTTAATTGGCAAAATCACCCGCAATATGCGGGAAGGCATGGATGCAAACTCGGTACGCAATATGATGCTCACAGCTCTGAGTGGCGCCAACAGTATGATTTTTGAAAAGGGGCAGGCAGATCCCACCCTCAGCGGAATGGGCACGACAGTTGTGCTCGCCGTGCTGCTGGACAGTACCCTCCACCTCTGCCATGTGGGGGACAGCCGCGCCTATCTGGTGCGCGGCGGTTCGCTCGAACAGCTCACTCGAGACCATTCAGTGGTACAGCTGCTGATCGAACAGGGCAAAATCACGCCGGAGCAGGCCCAGATACATCCCCAGAAAAATCAAATTACCCGTGCACTCGGTGTGGAATCCGAAGTACAGGTGGACTACAATGAATTTGACCTTCAAAAAGGTGACAAGCTGCTGCTCTGCACCGACGGGCTCACCAACTCGTGCACCGAAGAGCAGATTTTAAAGCTTGTAAATGCAAACGGCGCCAAACAGGCGTGCAATAAACTGGTCAGTCAAGCCAACAAAAGCGGCGGCCATGATAATATCACTGCAATTGTGATTGAGAATTAGCCGATAAGGCTTTGAAATAATCAAAAATCGCTATGAAACAGAGAAGCAGGAGGAGGACATATGGACAAGTTTATTGGCAAGCGCCTGGACGGCCGGTATGAATTCAAGGAACTGATTGGAATCGGCGGGATGGCGAATGTCTATAAGGCGTATGACATCGTAGAGCAAAAGGATGTTGCGATTAAGATTCTCAAAGAAGAATTTTTGGGAAATGAGGAGTTTGTCAAGCGTTTCCGCAACGAATCCAAAGCCGTTGCAACCCTTTCTCACCCCAACATTGTGCGGATTTTTGACGTCAATTTCGGCGACCGCATTCAGTACATTGTCATGGAGTACATCGACGGGATCACACTCAAGGAATTTATTGAAAAGTCTACCGTTCTGAGTTGGAAGGACACGGTGCATTTTACCGTTCAGATTCTCCGCGCGCTTCAGCACGCGCATGACAAGGGGATTGTACATCGCGACATCAAGCCGCAGAACATCATGCTGCTCGAGGACGGCACCATCAAGGTGATGGATTTCGGCATCGCCCGATTTGCCCGAGATGAACACAAGGCGACAACTGACAAGGCAATCGGTTCGGTTCACTACATCAGCCCAGAACAGGCGAGCGGAGAACCGACTGACGAAAAGTCCGACCTGTATTCAGTTGGCGTGATGATGTACGAGATGCTCACAGGGCGCCTGCCATTTGACGGGGAAACCCCCGAGCAGGTTGCAGTCAAACAGATGCAGGCGATCGCACCCGCTCCCCGCACCATCAATGAGGAAATTCCTGAAGGGCTCGAGGAGATCATTGTGCGCGCCATGCAGAAGGATCCGAACAAGCGCTACCAGAGCGCTGCGGAAATGCTGCGCGACATCGATGAGTTCAAGAAAAATCCGAGCATTGTCTTTGAATACAAGTACTTTAACGACGAGGGTTCCACCAAGTATTTTGACACTGCAAAACTCGGCGAGGACGGAGATGAGGACGAGGAGGAACCCAAGAAAAAATCCAAGTTCATCCCCATTCTGCTCGGCGTTGCCGTGACCTTCTGTGTGGTGGCGGTCATTTTGATCGCAGTCATGCTCAACATGAAACCGGATAAGCCGAAGGACATTGTGCTTGACAACTTTATCGGCATGAACGTCGAGGATGTCACATCCGATCCGAAATATGCAAAAATTAAATTTGACCTGATATGGGAGTTCAACAGCGAGTACGAGAAGGACCAGGTATTCAAACAGGACCCTGAAGAGGGAATGTCGGTCAAGGAAAACAGCAAAATTACCCTGCATGTCAGCAAGGGCTCCAATCTTCTGACAATCCCAGATGTCACGAATATTTCAGTCGACGATGCAACCAAAAAACTCAAGGATAAGGGCTTTACCAACCTCAAAACTGTCCGGGTGCAGGATGGCAAGGTGACAAAGGACACTGTCATTAGGACCGACCCGCAGAGCGGTGAACAGGTGGAATCCGATGCGCTGATCACCATCTATGTCAGCTACGGTGAGGATGAAAAGGTCAAAGTCAAAGATGTCGTCGGCAAACATGTTGACGAAGCGACGAAAATCCTGCAGGATCAGGGCTTTAAGGTCAACCAGGAGACGGTTGAGAGCAACCAGGCTGCGGGAACTGTCGTCAAGCAGAGCCCAGCTGGCGGCGAGCTGGCTGCCTCCACATCCGTCATTACCCTGAAGGTCAGTTCGGGGACCGTGCCGGCGGGAAGCGCAGACGTCTCGCTCTCTCTTCCAAGCGGCATGAGCGGCACTTATAAATTCCGAGTTGTCGACGAGTCGGGCAAGGAGATCCGCAACGAAAGCGTGACGCTGGGCTCGGCATCTTCCTACACCTTCCAGGCGAGCGGTCAGGGCGTAGAGAAGACCTACAAGGTCTATGTGTCTGAGGGCGGATCGAATGAAAAGCTCTTTGCAGAGGTGAGCGTTGACTTTAACTCGCAAAATCCAACGCCAATCGTCAAGACCAAAAACGATTCAGTCTTTGAAAAGAAGACGAGTGAGCCGCCGAGTAATAATTCCAAACCGGATGATTCCTCCTCTTCAGATGGCGGAAATTCATCCAGCAACCAGAATTCGAGCGGGGAATAGCGATGCAGAGCGAAGGCCTGATTATGAAGGCGATCAGTGGGTTTTACTACGTCAAATCCGCTGGCGCCGTGTATGAGTGCAAAGCACGCGGCGTATTTCGCAAAAAGGAAATGAAGCCGTTTGTGGGCGACCATGTTTTGATTGAAACAGAGGGGAAACGGGGAGTGCTCAACGAGATCCTCCCCCGAAAAAACCAGTTTGCGCGTCCGCCGCTCGCAAATCTTGACCAAATCTTTTTTATCCTTTCCTCCTGTGACCCGTTGCCGAATTATTTCATCACAGATAAGCTCATCGCGATTGCTGAGCACAAGGAGATCGAACCGATTATTGTCGCCACCAAGGGGGACCTGAGCCCGGTGGACTCAATTGTGGAACGCTACTCCAAAGCTGGCTTTCGCACAGTTGCCGTCAACAACATGGATTGGACGGTGGACGATATTTCGGAGTTTCTCTATGGCAATGTCAGCGCGTTCTGTGGCAACAGCGGCGTTGGAAAGTCAACCCTGCTCAACAACCTGCTCCCCTTTGCTGAACTTGAAACCGGGGAGACGAGCGCAAAGCTCGGCCGTGGGCGGCACACGACAAGACATGTCGAGCTGTTTGAGGTGGAGGGAGGCTTTGTTGCGGATACGCCCGGTTTCTCAACAGTGGAAACCATGCAGTACGACATCATTGAGAAGGATCAGATTCAGTACTGCTTCCGGGAGTTCTCAGACCATCTCGGCCAGTGTAAATTCACTGGGTGCTCGCACACTGTGGAAAAAGGGTGCGCTGTGCTCGACGCCATGGAGCGCGGAGAGATTTCACCCTCGCGCCACGAGAGCTATGTTCAGATGTACAATGAGGCGAAGGAAATCAAAAGCTGGGAGATCAACAAGAAATGACAGGATGTTTGTTTAAAAATTCTGTAATGAAGAGCAGTCTTGTTCATCAGTCTTGAAGGAAACTCGATAGGGCGGATTGAAAAATTCGCTGTCAGCGGGCCGGAATATGTGCAGCTATTGGCGCATATCCCGGCCCGTTATCTTTCAGGATCCAGATGAAAGCCATTTTTGCATTTAGCCTGTTGAGGAAAAGATCAGATATTCACAGCTTTGGCATGTCAGCTGAATTCTCCATGAGGGCTTCGGTCTATAAAATTGATTTTTGGGGGTATCAATCGCCTCTCATACTTTGAGTCTGTAAAGCATTGCAGAGTCAACCACCGGCTAAGCCGGAGGCTTGAGTAGGCCCTAGAAGGGCCTGATACAAGACGCATCGAATAGCTTTCGTCCGCATCTCGCGCCCTACTGCCTGTAAATGGGCAACGATCCTTCCTAACAGAAATTGTTGCGTAACTACTCAAAGGCTAGTTGTCAACTCGCTTCGTTCGCAGCTTTTTTGCTAAAGTATACGGGAGAGCCCACCAGCAGAGCTGGAGGTACTTTCTACCCAATTAAAAACTACATAAGAAAAGGAG
>EQ973344.1:362689-368290 GCA_000158655.1 [Clostridium] methylpentosum DSM 5476 | reverse complement strand
TCCTTTTTCTTATGTAGTTTCTTTTTTGATTTTGAAAAGAAACCGCAGAAGCGGAGTCAATATTTTCGGACTCTTGACAACAACGATCTTCATGTGCGTTCCTCCTTTAACCAGGCGTTCAGCAGGAAAACAGCATCATCACCCCAATGACGATCAAGGCAACTGCCGCGATGATGAGCAGTGTTCTGAGCGGTGTGAATGCAATCATAAGCAAAAAGACGCCGATTCCAATCGCACAGATGCACGGGTTTCGCCGTTTACAGTTTCTTCTTTTGATTCCCATCGCCCCCTGTCTGCCGGTTTCTAGTTTATTATACGTTCCAGGTCCTGATTTGGTGAATACACGTCTATTTATCGGCCAAGCTGAATAGATTGTGAATGAGGAAAGAAGGCGGACCGGGTCAGCCTTCTGTAAACCAATGCAAAGGAGCAAAGAGATGAACGAGTTGAGACTGCGCGAAGAAGAGCCGGATGAGAACCTCTATCAACAGTTGCCCACAACGGAAATTCTGGGAGAAGAAGACGAAGACGAAACCGAGGCCCTTTTGGAACACACTCCCCGCCCCAAACGGGATGAGCGGTTTATTGGCACCTTTACAATGCAGTGCATCCTCTGCATTGTGTTGGCAATCGGCCTGTTTGCCGTCAAGGCTGCGCTTCCAGATCAATACCAGCAGGTTGCGGGGGCATATAAAGAGGTGATTTGGCAGGACGTCAACTTTACCGAAAAAATTAATGAGGCCCAGCAGGCCATCTCAAATTTTGTCGGGCAGTTAAAACCCATACCGCGGGGCGGAGATTCGGCAAGTTCGGAAGAACCCAGCAGCTCGGCTTCCTCAGATCCGTCCAGTTCGGACGCTACTTCCAGTCAGACAGAACCTTCCTCGGATGCGGCGAGCGGTGCAGGAGGGGAGGAGAATACAGTGAGCGGAACCTCCTCTGAGCCTCCCGACAGCGCAACCTATGAGCCGGTGGTCTTCACCGGAAAAAAGACAGTGCCGCTGACTGGGACGGTCACCTCAATGTTTGGCTACCGTTCCCACCCGGTTTCGGGGAGCGATGACTTTCACATGGGGATTGACATCGCCGCTGAAGAGGGAACCGCTGTCAAAGCGGCTGCCGCGGGCAAGGTGACAGCCGCCGATTACAACGAGGACTACGGCAACTACATCACAATTGAACATGAACAGGGGCTTGTGACGCGTTATGCGCATTGCAGCAAACTGCTTGTCAAGCAGGGGGACAAGGTCAAGACGGGAAAAAAGATTGCAAGAGTGGGGAGCACGGGGAACTCAACCGGATACCATCTGCATTTTGAAGTGGAGCAAAATGGCCGGCGCGCCGACCCCCTCACCCTGTTTCCGGAGCTGAACAATGGTTGAATTCAAGGTGTTTGGGATGCGCGTCCGGTTCACCTTTTGGTTTTTCGCCGTCTTGACCATGATTCTTTTTCTGGACCGGTCAGGCACTGCCTTTTGGGCGCTGACTGCATCCTTGCTGCATGAAACCGGGCATGTCCTGGCTTTTTTTATTTTACACAGCAAACCGCGCCTGCTGTCATTTGAGCTCTCCGGTATCCGCCTGGTTCGGGGTGGGTGCGGGGTCTCTGTGTGGAAGGAATTTGTCATACTCTCTGCTGGGTGCGCGGTGAATTTTGTCACTGCGGTTTTGCTGCAGCAAACCATGCCATTTGTCGCAGCAGTCCATCTCTGCCTGGGGGCGTTTAATCTCCTGCCCATTCACTCCCTTGATGGGGGAAAACTGATCCGTCTCCTCTTTAGCTGCCTGTTTCCCTATACGGTCTCAAGAGTTCTCAGCCTCGTGGTTTCCTACCTGACTGTATTTCTCCTCCTCTTTGTGGGAGGCCTACTCTGCATCAAAGGGAACTTTACCCTGCTCATCACCGCGGTTTATCTTCTGCTCATGCTCTTAAGCGAAAAATAAAAATCGACATATGAAACGCTGTTTCACCCCGTCTTGCCGCACATATCTCTGTGAAATTAGAATTTATAAATTATAGCAATATTATTGTATAAAATCGGCAATATATTTGGATGACAAAGATTTAAAAACAAGGTACAATAAATATGTATAAAAAAATATGGATTATAAAAAATATATAGGTGGTTTTGTTAGGAGCTTCCTTTGTTTCAGGAGGTCACTATAGAGCTTCATCGAATGGAGGTGAATGAGTTTATGCCATTGCCTTAGATCACTATTGATAGAATTGGGAGATGGAGAAAAGAAGTAAAATGAATTTGTGAACGAAAGAAAGAGATGATTCTATTGAAAAAACAGGTTCGGATCTTATCGTTGTTGCTCACTGTGGCGCTGTTGCTGTCGATGTTAGTTCCATCTTTTGTCGTGGCACAGGCAAAATCAAATGACGACGGGCTCAAAAGGGGGAGTGCATACCAGCTGGTCAACAAAAAAACGGGGACCTATTTGACCAAAACAGAGGATTCTACCTTTGATCCGCCGTATGATACCAGGCGAGTGGTCCTGGATGAAAAAAATGATTCGGACGCGCAGATCTGGGAGCTTTTAAACAGGACGGCAGGCTCGGTGAGCATCATCGCAAAGACAACAGGGAAAAGCCTGCACAAAACGGCCCGCCTGGATGACCGTCTTTCAGAGCAGAGCTATTGTGTGGTGACCAATTCCACCAGCGCGAGCCCACAGCAGTATTGGAATCTAATTGACGCGGGCAACGGCTATTTCAGATTGCAAAACACCTATATTTCAACCGAATACCTGACATCCACCGCTCTGGAGTCGGAGGTGATTTCCGGCAAATATGATGTTGCCGCCGCGCCGCTCAATGAGGAGGATGACGCCCAGCTGTGGAAATTTGTCAAGGTGGCGGATCCGCCGATTCCAGAGAACAACGTCGAGCCGATCCCGGGCTATCCGCTCGATCCAATTGAGCCGGTTTCCCCTGTCTTTTCCAAAGAATTCGACCGTGTATCGGATGTGGACGTAACGATTGACGGATATCTCGGTGATGCGATCGATTACATCACAGAAGGCCAGGCAAAGGGGACCAACTGGAAGTTCCTCGTCGACCAGATTCGTTACAAACAGGATTACATTGGAAACACATGGCAGAACTGGCGGGGAGAGTTCTGGGGAAAAAATATGCGGGGCGCCTGTTGGCTCTACCAATACACCAAGGACGAGGAGCTGTATGACATACTCGAATACTCCGTTCGGGATCTGCTGAGCACGCAGGAAGAAAACGGCCGCATCTCCTCCTTTCCTCTTGATGAGGAATTTACAGCCAAAGGCAACAATTCCTTTGACCTCTGGAACCGGAAATACATCATGCTGGGTTTGCAGTATTTCTACGAAATCTGCAAGGATGAAGAACTCAAAGCCTATATCTTAAAAGGGCTTTGTATCAGTGCTGATTACATCATTTCAAAAGTCGGCCCAAATGAGGGACAGATCAGCATTCTCGAGCCAATTGACACACTGGGCGGGTCGTCAACCTCCTCGATCCTTGATCCGTTCGTCAACCTTTACAAGCTGACTGGTTATCAAAGATACCTTGATTTTTGCGACTACATCATTGAGATGGGTGGCTCCTCCAAGGTGAATTTCTATGAGGCCGCTTATCGAAACGACCAATCGCCGTTCCAATTTGCAAATGGGTCAGGGCATGCCTATGCCTACACCTCCAACTTTGAAGCCCTGGCGGAATACGCGATGCTCACCGGAAATGAGAAATGGCTGCAGGCGGTCAAGAACTATGCAGCATGGATTATAAAGGATGAGATCACGATTCTGGGTTCTGGCAGCATCAACGAGCATTGGGCGAATACCGCTCTGAGTCAGGACAACCCCGACATCCAGGGCTTGCAGGAGACCTGTATCTCTGTCACCTGGATGAAGTTCTGCGAAAAGATGCTGAGTATCACAGGGGATCCGATCTATGCGGATCAAATAGAGAAGACAGCCTATAACGCGCTTTTAGGGGCGATGCAGGGGCCGAACGCCCAAGTGGATGATGTGTGTTCGACGCTGTACTGGGATTACTTCACCCTGTACAACGGAACCCGCCATCACGAGTTCGGCGGCCACATTGAAGGTGTCGACAGCTGCTGCTCTGCCAGCGGCATCTCCGGCCTCGGTGTGATTCCCCTCGCACAGATCATGAACAGTGCGGCCGGTCCGGTGATTAATCTGTACAGTCCTGGATCAATGGCCGCCAATACTCCTTCCGGCAACAAGGTGCGCTTTGACGTTGACACAAACTACCCGGTTGAGGGCGAGATAAAAATGGTGGTGCAGCCGGACGTACAGGAACAATTTACAGTAAAATTGCGCATCCCCGCCTGGAGTGAGCAGACGGTTGTCAAGGTGAATGGGGCAGAGCAAAAGGATGTCGTTCCGGGAACCTTCCTTGAACTCAACCGCACCTGGAAACCCGGCGACACAATTGAGATCTCCATGGATTTTCGCACTTGGATTGTGGAAAGCCCGAAGGGGAAAGGCTCTGATACAGAGGGGAACATCGCCCTGGTGCGCGGACCGGTCGTGCTGGCAAGGGATTCCCGTTTCAACGATGGAATGATTACGGACGGAAGCAACTTGAAAAAGAATGCGGATGGCTCTGTCGATGTGACCCTTTCAGAGACAAAGACCTTTGACAACAATATGGAGCTCATTGTCAACAAGCTGGACGGGAGCAGTTTCCGGATGACCGACTATCCCTCAGCGGGAAACACCTGGAAGGACAGCTATGCAACCTGCCTTTCCAAGGCTGAGCCGGTGGAGCTCAAAGAAAATACCGAATACCTGCTGTACTGCGTCGGAGACGGAAATTTTGCAACAGCAAACGGGGAATCGGGCAGTTTGTACCGTGACCCGAGCGGATCCCCGAACAATTCGTTGCAGAGCTGGGTGCTCGAGCGGTCAGGGGATTCCTTCCTGGTGAAAAACACCTCGACCGGAACCTACTTGAATGTTGCAGGGGACTACAATGGGGCGGCGATTTCCCTCGGTTCCAGCACAGCTTGGAACATTGACAGGGTCAATTCCAATACCTTTACAATTGCGTCCGCGAACGGCGGAAAGCTGTTCTCTGGTGCTGGCAACAGCAATGCCATCCATCTGTGGGAAAATGGCAACAGCGAGCTTCAGCTATGGCGGTTTATTGAAAAGGATTCCTTAAAGCCGATGGAGCTCAAGGAAAATACCGACTACTATCTCTACTGCAAGGACGACAATCGCCTTGTCACGCTGGATGAGACGACCGGAAACGTCTATCGCAGTGGGGACTCCCTCCCCAATGACGGTCTGCAAACCTGGACCTTGGAGCTGGAAGGGGAGATCGTCTATCTCAAAAACACAGCGACTGGGCAGTACCTGACTGTTGCGGGGAATGAAAACGGTTCGAATATCTTTGCTGATTCCAGCCAAACAGACAGCTCCCGCTGGAGAGTTCAGAACAAACTTTCCAATGAATTTGTCATCAGCGATGCTGCGAGCGGGAAACTGATGTCCGGCTCAGGTGGCGGAATCGACAACATCCATCTTTGGGAAAACGGAGGAAGCGACCTTCAGATCTGGAAGTTTGTGGAAAAAGCTACAGAGGAA
>EQ973344.1:332534-361446 GCA_000158655.1 [Clostridium] methylpentosum DSM 5476 | reverse complement strand
GAATTATTCGGAATTGCAAGGAGTACATAACTACAACAATGAAAGAATTGTTTCTAAACTGAAAATGAGTCCGGTACAATACCGAACTCATTCTCTTGCAAGTTAATATTTACTTTTGTTTAAACTTTGGGGTTCACTTCACATCAAGCGAGGGGGCCTTTCTGTGAAGAATGGAATTCAAAGTCTGGGTACGTTATCTCTCTCAACCTGAGCAGCTTACTGCTTACGGCCGAACAATTCGTCCGCTTTGAGCGCAAAGGGTTGAGGAAAGCGGAATCGCAGATTGGTAAAATGAAGTGTAAAATCAAAACCAGTGGTATGCCCAGATTCCAAAAGGACCAATTACCGGCATAGCCAGGCATTGAATGGAATCGCAGCATACACGCCCAGTAGCCCGTACAGTCACATTCGCTTGTCGGGAGTATTGATTAGATTCCTATTTTATTCTGCTTTTGCTTTGCGAAAGCTTCCTCCCTTTCGGCAAGCCTTCCGCTCAAGTTTTATCTCTCTAACACCGATAGAACCGGGGTTTTATCAAGCGAAAGCGCACAATACAAAAAGCCAAACAACTTCTATGATAGACTGCCTGATTCGGGAAATAGTAATTCAATGGGGCTTTTCCCTTGAGGGACGGACGGCATTGACAACAGCAGCAGGCTCTGTTGCGGTTTTCCAGCATACCGGGAAAAAACGTTAGTCCTCTGTTCCGTTTTTCAGTATGTTAATGTCCATGTGCGGGTAGGGGATGTTGATCCCATGGCGGTCAAACTCCGTTTTGACCATTTCTTTCATGTCAAAATTGAGGTCCCAGTAATGCTCGGTTGCGACCCAGATGCGGGCTGCAATGTCAATGGAACTCGCACCGTGTTCGATGACGCGGATAAACGGAGCGGGCTCCTTGAGCGCGTAGGGATGGTTGTCTACAATTTCTTCAATCACCTGCTTTGCGCGGTCGATGTCGTCGCTGTAGCCAATCGAGAATACCAAGTCGAGCCGTCTGGTCGGCTCGGCGGAATAGTTGGTGATCCTGGCGCCTGAGATCTCACCGTTGGGAATGAGCACGACCTTGTTGTCCACTGTGAGCAACCGGGTGTAAACGAGCTCAATTCGCTGCACAGTACCCTGGACGCCTTCGGTTTCAATATAGTCGCCAATCTTAAACGGTTTGGTAATGAGCAGCATCAAGCCCTCGGCAAAGTTTGCGAGGGTATCCTTGACGGCAAGGCTGATGGCAAGGCCAATTGCAGAGAAGAGGGCAACAAACGAGGTGGTCGGCACATCGAACGCATCGAGCACGACAAGGGCGATCACGATATAAAACACCGCTTTGATGAGGATGGTAATGAGGTTGATCACTCCTTCGCCGGTGCCCGCCTTGTTCATCCCTTTTTTGGTGATCTTGATCAGCGCCTTGCACAAAATTCGACCAATGAGAAAGACAATCAGGCAGAACAGCAGCTTTCCCCCGTATTTAAGGGCAAATTCTTTCAGGGTATTGAGAGTGGTTTCCATATCGTTAAACATCATGCGAATCTCCTTTGAGCTGAACTGTTTTTTTCCATTATAACGGTTTCTTTCTATTTCGTCAAACCAAAGGGGTGTAGCGGGATTTTTGTCCGGAATTTGGGGACAAAAGTTAGGTTGTCAAAAATGTGTCAAAGTTATACACAATAAATTCCTTAAATTTGGTGAAAAAACACCCAGCCCAAACATTGAAAAATAATGAATTTTATTGTATAATAAAAAAGATTTCGGATTTTTCATAAATACCGGCAAAATATTTTATCAAAAAGGAGTGTCGATACATGGATGTAGCATTGATTATTGGCCTGACATTCACCGGCCTTGCCGTTGTGTTTGCTGCGCTGATCATCCTGATTTTCTGCATGTGGGTCATGGGCGCCATCATGAAAAGGGTGACCGGAAAGCAGACCAAATCCCCGGCGCAGGCGCCAAAGGCTCCAGCTGCACCGCAGGCCCCGGCTCCCGTTGTGGAAGAAGGCGTAACGGGTGAAACTGTCGCCGTGATCTCTGCCGCCATTGCGGCAATGCTCGGCAGTGACCGCCCGGTTGCGATCAGAAGCATCAAACGCGCAAAGGATAGCCGTCCGGCGTGGAATATGGCGGGCGTTACGGAAAACACAAGACCTTTCTAGACTCTCTCAACCGTAAGCCCAGACCGGCTTAAATCCAACGGAGGTGTAAAATGGAAATTATTAATATGTTTGTCGATACCATCAAAAATCTGGCGCTTGAATCCGGATTTGCTGGAATCGATTTCAAAACGCTGATTATGTTTATCATTTCCGGCGTTCTCATTTACCTCGCGATCGGCAGGCAGTTCGAACCCCTGCTCCTGCTCCCCATCGCATTCGGTATGCTGCTAACCAATCTGCCCGGTGCAGAGATGTTTCACTCTGAGTTCTTCCAGGGCACGAGTATTGACTACGGCCAGGTGCTGCATGACGGCGGCCTGCTCGACATCCTCTACCTCGGCGTAAAGCTGGGGATTTATCCGCCGCTCATCTTCCTCGGTATCGGTGCGATGACTGACTTCGGTCCGCTCATCGCCAATCCTAAGAGCTTCCTGCTCGGTGCGGCGGCTCAGGCGGGTATTTTCTTCACCTTTATTGTCGCAGCATTTCTTCCGTTCTACAGCCTGCAGGAGGCGGGTGCAATCGCGATCATCGGCGGTGCGGACGGCCCGACAGCGATTTATGTTGCTAAGACTCTTGCTCCTCAGCTTCTCGGTTCGATTGCAGTGGCGGCCTACTCCTACATGGCACTCGTTCCGGTCATTCAGCCCCCGATCATGCGCGCATTGACCACCAAAAAAGAGCGTTCGGTCATCATGGAGCAGCTTCGTCCTGTATCCCGGATCGAAAAGATTCTCTTCCCGATTATTGTTACCCTCGTCGTTTCCCTGCTTGTTCCGTCGGCGGCTCCCCTCATGGGTATGCTCATGCTCGGCAACATCATGAAGGAGAGCGGCGTCGTCGACCGTCTGGTCAAGACGGCCCAGAACGAGCTGATGAACATCATCACAATCTTCCTCGGTGTCACTGTCGGTGCGACTGCGACTGCGGATGTTTTCCTCTCGTTCAAAACACTCGGCATCATTGCCCTGGGGCTTGCGGCGTTCTGTCTCGGTACAGCTGCGGGCGTCCTGTTCGGCAAGATCATGTACAAAGCCACTGGCGGCAAGGTGAACCCCCTCATCGGTTCGGCTGGCGTCTCGGCAGTGCCGATGGCGGCGCGTGTTTCCCAGAAGGTCGGCCAAAAAGAGAACCCTGCCAACTTCCTGCTCATGCACGCAATGGGCCCGAACGTCGCAGGCGTTATCGGTTCAGCTGTAGCTGCGGGCGTTCTGCTCAGCGTTCTCGGTTAGTATCTGAAGTTCAATTAAAACACCCGGCAGGCCGATACGGCTTGTCAGGTGTTTTTTTGTATACAGAAAAAACTACGCGCTGGCGCGTGGTTCAAAAGAAGACGATTGTCGATGCTGAAGAAAAACCACCTTTTTGATTGGTTGACGGGAGATTTCCCCATCTTTTGTGCACCCCAGCTATCTTTTTTCCTATTTTTGTGCTATAATAAATCTAGACCCTTCTTTCAAAACAGAATGCGGTTCAGATCCAGCACACTTTGTGAATCGAGTGACAACAAAAGAGATACCTCTTGTCCTGGGATTCCGCACAAACGGGTCGTGACTCGCTTTAAGGGCTGTATCTGATCTAGGGCAGCTTCACATCTGGTTGCTGCATCAGGGGACAGGCGCCCTGACAGCTGCCGGGTCTGTTCAAAGCGGGTTTGTCCCGCAGCAAAGGCGGTATATAGTTGTTTCAAGGGAAACAGATCTATCGGGAAAATTCAGTACAATGTTCCATTCTTGGTTCAGTGGGAGGCTTACATGTCGATCGAACAACAATTCCATCAACTAAAAAAACAGATTCTGCAAAATAAGTTCAGCCGGATGAATGAGATGCAGCGCAAGGCGGTGTTTACCGTCAACGGCCCGCTGCTCATTCTCGCAGGGGCGGGCAGCGGGAAGACGACGGTCATCGTCAACCGCATCGCCTACCTCGTCAACTACGGAAACGCCTATTTTTCCGATCAACTTCCGGACGGCCTCTGCGCAGAGGACATTGTCTTTCTCGAAAACATGGCCTCTGGGAAGTTTGAGGACGAGGGGATGTTCCGCCGATTGGTTGCGGATCATGCGCCCCGCCCCTGGAACGTCCTGGCGATCACTTTTACCAACAAGGCAGCGGGCGAACTCAAAGAGCGGCTCGAGGCGATGCTCGGCGATGCCGCGCTCGACATCAATGCCGGAACCTTTCATTCCCAGTGTATGCGGATTCTGCGGCGCAACATCGATCGTCTCGGTTATTCGAGCAGCTTTACTGTTTACGACACTGATGACAGCGTCCGCGTCATCAAGGATAGCCTTTCTGCCCTGGGTCTGAGCGACAAAGTTTACCCGCCCAAGGCTGTGCTCGGTGAAATCAGCCGTGCAAAAGATCAGATGCTCACACCGGAGGAATATGAGCGTCAGGCGGGCAGCGATTTTCGCAGAATCGAACTCGCTAAAATTTACCGTTCCTATCAACACCAGCTCAAAAGCTCAAATGCGCTTGATTTTGACGACATCATCTGCCTGACCGTAGTGCTGCTGGAGCAAAATCCCGACCTGCTCGAACGCTACCGCGACCGGTTCCGTTACATACTCGTCGATGAATACCAGGACACCAACCACGCCCAGTACCGCCTGGTGAGCCTTTTGAGCGGTGGGCATCAAAATCTCTGTGTCGTCGGAGATGATGATCAGAGCATCTACAAATTCCGCGGAGCGACCATTGAAAACATTCTCAGCTTTGAAAAACAATTTCAAAATGCCACTGTCATCCGATTGGAACAGAACTACCGTTCTACCCAGAATATCCTCAGCGCGGCAAACGCGGTGATTGAAAACAACACGGGGCGCAAAGGGAAAAATCTCTGGACCGACAAGGGAGATGGGGAACCGGTTTCTGTCTGTCGGGTGAACAACGAAAACGCCGAGGCTGACTTCATTGCCAGCACAATTTCTCAAGACATCGAATCGGGAATGAAATTCCGGGATCACGCTATTCTATATCGGATGAACGCCCAGTCGGCGACAATTGAGCGGTATTTTGTCCGCGCGGGCATTCCCTACCGCATTGTGGGGGGCACCAAATTCTATGACCGAAAAGAGATCAAGGATATTCTCGCCTATATGAGCGTGGTCAACAACACTGGGGACAACCTCCGGCTCAAACGAATTATCAACGAGCCCAAGCGAGGGATCGGCCCCGGAACAGTGGGTAAGGTGCAGGAAATCGCGGACGGTCTGGGCCTTGCGATGTTCGACGTCCTGCGCAATGCGGATACCTATGCGGCTCTGGTGAAAAAAGCAGCGTCATTGCGGGATTTTTCCAATATGATCGAACAGCTGCGTGAAGATGCGGTAGAACTTCCACTTGATGAATTCCTCGACAGTCTCATCGCCCGGACCGGATACGTCGACGAGCTGAAAAAGCAGGGAAAAGAGGGGCAAACCCGTATTGAAAATATCCAAGAGCTCAAGACAAACCTGATCAAATTCCGCCAAGAAAACGACGACGCCACCCTAGGCGGGTTCTTGGAGGAGGTTGCGCTTTACACCGACCTGGACAGCTTTAACGCCTCGGATGACAGTGTCACCATGATGACAATGCACTCAGCCAAAGGGCTTGAGTTCCCCGTTGTCTTTATTGCGGGGATGGAAGAGGGGATTTTCCCCGGAGTGCGCAGTATTGGAGAGCCGGATGAGTTGGAGGAGGAACGCCGGCTCGCCTACGTCGGCATCACCCGGGCGAAGAAAAAGCTCTACATCACCAACGCTGCCCAGAGAATGCTGTTTGGAAATACCAAATACGCCCGGCCGTCCCGCTTCATCGGGGAAATCCCAGAGCATCTTGTGGACAGTGAGGACAAGACGGTCAGCCGGGTCATCAATTTTGAAGAGGAGAGCAGACGCGTAGTACAGCCGCAGATCAACGTCGACGGGGTCGGACTGCGGCACAAGGCGGAAGCAATTGACATTGATTACACCACCGGCGACCGTGTGCGGCACTCCGTCTTTGGAGAGGGAACGATTCTTTCGATGCAGCCGATGGGGAACGATGTGCTCGTCGAAGTCGCTTTTGACAAAAAAGGCAACAAAAAGATTATGGCAAACTTTGCTAAATTAAAGAAGTTGTAACTGATTGATCAAAATCCCGGCGCAGAGTTAGATTGCAGATTTTAAACGCAGGAAAGGGTGCGCTGAGGATGCACTGTATCAACAACTGAGTGCGATGATCCGGTAAGAGCGAAGAATCAAACCGAAAAGCTGGAAGGGAACAACGGGATTTCCTAGTCTGGTTCGATCCAACCGGTCAGCCGTTTTGTAGGTGATTCTGAACACCCTATATTCACGTGGTGCGCCATGGGATGCAGTGCTCACTATGCAATCAAACTCACTCGTGAACGGGCGGTGTGCCCATATCCCTCTTGAGGGCCAATTACCAGTTTGCCCCTCAAGAGGGATATCGCATAGAATCGCAACATTACACATAGCAGCCCGTATACCTGTCATTCTCTTTTCATGAGAACCAATATCGGTTCAGATTGCCCTTTTTTTGCATTTGCTTTGCAATATCTTCCATTCATAAGCAATGAATTTGAGCAGGTTTTGGAACGCTATGACTCAGAACCTTTTAAAAAGTGTAAAAGAGCTCCAGTTATCTCAAAAAAGATGACTGGAGCTCTTTTAGATTTCATAGACGACTGAATCTGTCGTATTCATGATCTATTTGTATGCTTTGGCTTGGGTTCTGCTGGGTTAGACAGGAAGGTTTCAGCAAAAATATTACCAAAGGGAGATACCCTGCCCATTTCGGCGGAACAAAATTTAATTGCGTTTGGGAAAAAGAAATATTCTGACTGAGCCTGAAGATGTGGGATGAAAATAGCAGCAAGCTGTCCGCAGAATTGGGATGTTAGTTGCTGTTTTGGAGAATGCAGATTGCAATTCAATGCTGATCTAAATACTCCTCAAGGCAGAGACCCCTTTGCATGATTTCTTTGGCAGCTTCCTCCCCGACGTAACGATAATGCCAGGGTTCAAAGATAACCCCAGTCTTGTCGGATTTTCCATCCGGATACCGGACGATAAAACCGTATTTGCTGCAATTTTCCTTCAACCATTTTGCTTCCGGTGTATTCTTTTGCGCCTCGTCGAGAATCTGATAATCGAGAGAAACTATGTCTGCTGCAAGCCCTAAATTGTGTTCACTTGTCCCTGGATAGGCGACCACTGTAGCTGCGGTTTTCTGCGCCTGCGCTTCGTTCATTCCCTTGCTTTTCTGCTTAGCAACTTCATCCTGAAAGAGACTGGTCTGCTTTTCTACCGACCGATAGGAGGAACAGACGATCGGGGAAAGACCAGCTGCCTTTGCATCGGACAGCATTTTTTTCAGTGCATTTGCCGCGCGTTTGTCAAATGCATGTCCGTTTTGGTCAATTTTTTCGAGTTCAGGGAGGTAATCGGACGGCATCGGATGTTCTGCGCTCACCAGCATCAAATACCAGGCTGATTTGTCCACAGTCTTTTTATCCGCAGAGGAGGCTTGTGAAGCAGCTGGTTCGCTTTCAACCGCCTTTGCACTTTGCTGGGAACTCGGGTCTTGGAATATGAATCCCACCAGAAGCGCCAGGAACAGGACGCACAAGAGGATGATCCCTGTTGTCGTTGTTTTGGTTCTTTTCGTTTGATTTTGCATGGAATGGCATCCTTTCGATCACTTTGTTATTAGCATTGCCCGTATTTTCTATTTCATAAGATAAACAAATAATGTATCTTCTTTGTATCTAAATCTCGAAGAATTCGCAACATTTTGTAGAATCATTTGTATAGAGAAACATACTGACAAATTTAATTGAATTTTATTCCAAATAACTCCCCAGTTGATTAGAGTGCATGTAGCTGCAAAAAACGACTCTCCATTTGTAAAAAAGCAATCTGCCGATTTATTGGCAGATTGCTTAAAAACTAACATGTTGGAGAACCAAATACTACAGAAATAAAGCTGGGGAAGGGATTGCACGTCCTTTTTAAAACACAGTGATCGATTTTTGAGCGTCATCAAGGTCGGAGTGACTCAGCATCATTTATATCAAGCCATGCCGTTTCACGCGATGTCTTCACGCTCTAATGCAATCTCCAGATCTCGGACATACTTTCGCTGCATTTTTTGGAGATTCATGAAGACGTGTGCAACCAGACGCATCATCGGTTTTTTCATCTTCAACTGCTCGGTAAATACAATTCGGGAGCCCCCTTGAGATGTTTCGGAAAAGGTCCCTCCTCCATTCACCAGTGAAATTCTGATTTTCCATCGAAAATGCATAGGTTTTTACCGGTTCAATATCAGTAATGCGGAAATGGGTTGCAAAGCCCCTTTTTGTATACTCGACAAATTCGGTGTCGCTGACAACTTCCACTCGATCCAAATCGCTGCGCCACCCCGTGTTTTGCTGATCGGTGACAATAGCCCAGACCTGGGCGGGTGGAGCGGCAAATTCAGCTGTGATTGTCGATGTTTTCATCGGTTTTCCTCCTTGTTTACTTTCTTGTAGCCTATCTTCCATCTAAGTAAGAGAAAGGTGTCACGGCTTTTGTGGGGAATAGAAAAGAATATCTAAAAAATAGAAGATATCCCTAAAAATACAGATGATAATTTGGACAAAAAGTAGAAATAACAAGCTGTCCCATTTTTCTTGTAAAACAATGTGTCTTTTTTGCCTGCTTGAGAGTCTAATTATATAGAAGGTAAACACAGAGGAGAAAACTGGGTAACAAAACTAGGGGGTATGGTCTATGAAATTAAACAAACAATCCAAACACTACTTTTTTCCCTATCTCGTACTCGCTCTTGCAGCAGCGGCGCTGGTGGCGTCTTCGGTGTGTTTTGTTGTTGTCGCTAGCCAGTATCAACAGGAGGAAACCGATTTGCAGTCCTCCTATACGGCCAATTATTTAACGACAAATTCGTCGCAAATTTGGAACAGCTAAGATGGGAGGAAGCGAAAGGAGCCATTGCTTTGTTATCTGTAGAGGATTTCGGTTGTTTGTTTTTGCAATGAACGGATCATTAAAAAAGGAAACAACCGTGTACTCGACTGAATGAGGTTGTTTCCTACGCTAGTCTCTGCCCGAACAAGCAGAGTTCGCGTTAATAGTATATCATATGTAACAAATTCTTTCAAGAAGGGGAAATTCAGAATGGATTGTTGAAATCTGCTCGTATTGGTAGTTTTCCAAGAAAAATTCGACAAAATAAATTATTTTCAGACATTGCTTTATTGAAAGAAAACGGTGTATTTTGAAATCAAAGAGCAGACGAAAAGAAACAGGGCCACCCTATTCCCAATGGAACAAGAGTGCCCTGTTTCTTTAGTTTGCATCTGGATTTCCGGCAAACACGTCGAGATAGTCGCTGTGTTTTGAAAACCATTTTGCCGCGTAGGAACAGCTTGTAAATGCGCGTTTCCCTTGCTTGCGCAGTTGGCTTGCCGCGGCTTCAACGAGCTTGGATGCAATCCCTTGGCCCCCTAACGACTCATCTACAAATGTGTGGTTGATGTTGACGCATTTGCTCGAAACATCGGGAAAAGTCACCTCGGCGAGCATTTTGCCTGTTTCATCTGCGAGGTAAATCCGGTTGGCTTCGTAGGTAAATTCCATACAGAACACACTCCTTTGCCACTATTATACATGGAAAAAAGCGAAGCGGCAAGGCTTCGCTCTTTTGTTTTTACTGATTAGCTTGAAAATTCTGAGCGATCTGGCGCAGGTGCTCCTCTGACTTTATCTCAACACCGCTTTGCAGAATGCTTTCCTGGATGTAGGGAGGAAGGGAATTAAAGCATTCCTTGAGCTTCGGGTCTTCCATCAGAGGGTTGGTTGCATAACAATTTTGAGACATGTTGCTGTCACCTCCGTTTTTAGTATGCGCCGCCTCACACAGATTATCATGAAATTTTCAGTTATATTTTAAGTTTCAACGGGGAAACTATCAGTGGAAACCCAATCAAAAGGAGGATATTACAATGAACAACTGTAAAGCAAACCACTGCATCGAGTGCACCGTTCAACAGTGCGCAAACCATTGCGAGAGAGAAAACTACTGCTCGCTTGACCGCATCATGGTAGGTACCCACGAAGCAAATCCGACCATGGACCAGTGCACCGACTGCCAGTCGTTCCAGCTCAGAAAATAAGCCAGATCCGGCATACAAGACCCTGTTTCAGAGCAGAAGCCCTGAAATGGGGTCTTTTTTTCATCCTTTCTTAATTGTAATTTAAAAGATATATTGACAATTATTGTTAATTATGATATGATTAAGCTAGATAAAAAAGGAGGATGGCCAAAATGGTTTATAGTTGTCACAAATGCAAGTTTCAGTTTATCCGGATGGGGGAGATAGAATGCTGCCCCAACTGCGGCTCCCAGAGCATCAAGGTTGCGTCCAAACAGGAGGAGGAACAGTTTGCCCAGCGGCACCGCGCTGCTGCGGACAGGCTTTCCCGACCGCTGAAAACGGTGTGAAAGGCAGCGGAGATCTTCGCGGTTTCTTTGCAGCGAGCTTCCTTTCGTAAGCGGGATTTTAACTTGACTTTGAGGTGCCTGGGGAGTATATTAAACTACGTCGAAAGGAATTCCTCGATCATCAAAATCTGAATGTAAAAGCGAAGGAGCTTGTTATGAAGAAAACCATCTTTCAAGGTGCGGGTGTTGCCATCGTCACCCCGATGAACGAAGATTTTTCTATTCACTACCGCCTGTTCGGCGCGCTTATCGATGATCAGATTGAACGGGGATCGGATGCAATTGTCGTCGCGGGAACAACAGGTGAGGCGTCTACCCTGACCGACAATGAGCACCTCGAGCTCATTGAGTACGCTGTGAAACGCACGGCAGGACGTGTGCCGGTAATCGCCGGAGCTGGGGGAAACAACACGGCTCACGCAGTGTGGTTCTCAAAGGAATGCGAGCGGCTGGGAGCAGACGCGCTGCTTCACGTCACCCCTTATTATAATAAGACGTCCCAGCAGGGATTGTATGAGCATTTCCGGGCTTGCGCCTCGGCGACCGGCCTGCCGGTGATCCTGTACAATGTTCCCTCCCGCACCGGGGTAAATATCCAGCCTGAAACCTTTTGCAGGCTCAGCGAAATCGATTCGATTGTCGCGGCCAAGGAGGCGAGCGGAAACATTGCCCAGTTTGCGAAAACCGCCTCACTCTGCGGTGATCAGCTCGACCTTTACACCGGAAACGACGATCAAATTGTGCCTGCCTTGTCCCTCGGCGCCAAAGGGGTGATTTCGGTGCTCTCCAACATCCTGCCCGAACGCACTCATGAAATCTGTGCGAGTTGGTTGGCAGGGGACACTGCGCAGAGCGCGCAGCTCCAGCTGGAGTATTTAGATTTGATTGAGGCACTGTTCAGCGATGTCAGTCCGATACCTGTCAAGCAAGCGCTCAATTTTATGGGGTGGAACGTCGGAAAATGCAGGCTTCCCCTTTGCAGGATGGACGGTGCGGCAGCCAGCCGCTTGCTTGCGACACTCAAACGGCATCACCTGATTCAGTATGGAAAGGTTGGTTCCACCCTGCTTTCCCGTTCGTTTCAGAGGAGATATAAAAGGCTGAAAACTTCTTAATTCATTCAAATATTCTTCAAGCTGCCAACACATATTTCCAGTATACTAAAGTCAGAAACAGATTTTAAGCAAGAAGAGTTTAAGATCATATTTACTGTCTCGCAGCCGGATGGTCGGAATACCGGTCCGGCGGGCGAACAGACCATAAAAGACCTGTCAATTGACATTCCTATAAATCAAAATACCCGGGAGGCTTCTCCTGGGTATTTTGTTTTTGTGCGCTTTTTCTGGGACAGAAAGAAAAGGGCGCTTTTGCAAAGCAACAGCAGGAGCAATCGCGTGTTGCATCGATATCTGTTCTCATGGCAAGTGAATGTAGACCAGTATACAGGTTGCCATGGGTGTGATGCGATGATCACTTGAGGGGCGACGTTGGGATAGTTCAAGGGTGGTCTTGATTCAAAAGCCTGGGACAGAGCGCTGGCGTTCAGATAGTTTCAGGGACACCGTTGGAACTGTTATTTGAAAGGAGAAAGTCAACGGTATGGGCAGGAATACCGGGTCCAATAGGCTTGAACCAGTACGTTTTGCAGGACAACATACAGCCCACTGCGCTGTGGATTGCAGGAGAAAAGAACTCATTCGCGCAAGGGACAGCGGGGGCAATCTTGAAAAAGCCTAAGGCACTGGAGGTCTGTGTAACGCACCACCTAAAGGCGGTTTTGGGCTAGGAACTCTGTTCGGCCAGCGGTGTGCGCTCTTTTTTCCGGAGCGGCAAAAAGGGGAGAAGCATTCCCAAAGACACCAGACAAAACAGGGCGAACAGATAAACGCCGCGCCCAGACCGGTGAAACAGGGGGACGAGCGGCGTGCCGGGGGGAGGTTCAAGCAAAAACATATAGTTTTCGCCGAACAGCACATCCACTGTTCCCGCGACAAGTGCGACGAAAACGAGAATGCAGAGTACCCTGAAAAAATTGCTGAACTGAGGCCGAAATCCTTGGCCGAGCACCATCACGAGCGGCACGAAAATAAGGATGCTGTGCAGGGCGATTGTCTGAAGGGTCTGAAAGTGAAAAAAGGGGTAGGTTCCCGCGATACCGGCGGGAAATAGGATTGCTGTGACGCCGCCGAGCAGCGAAGTCGCATAGACAAATTCTTTGACAGCCTGACCGTTCGTGAACACGGCGAGCGGGATAAACACCACCTGTGTTCCGCACAGGTGGAGCGGCAGCAGCTTATACCACGCTGTTTCTCCAGTGGAAATTAGCCAGACCACCCTGGCAAGCTCGATGAATGGAAGCAGGACAGCGGTAATTTTGAGGATCCGGCCAATGGTGGGCTGTGGAAGCCGGATCACCCCGCGGATGGCAACAAACAACGACAGAGCGACAACCAAAATCGCGGCCAGGTGGACTTTATCAAACTGTTCAAAGGCGGAGGTAGGAGAAACATCCGGCCAAAACGCAAAAAACTCTCGGATCACGATCCCTCTTTTCAGGTGAATTTGCGGCTGCTCTTCATCTATTTAACGCTTCGTATTTGATCAAATCGAGGAATTGCAGGACAAACGTAAAGTTTCTTTTGGTCCGCAGTGTGGAGAAAATGCCGTCGAGAGATCTGAAGTATCCTCTGCAACCCTCTCCAGATAGTAATAGAATATGCAAAAATGCGGCCAAAAGCGAGTGCATTGGCCACATTTCTTGTTCCAAATTATGGATGTACGCAAATCACCATTTTGCTAAGGTTTTATTCGGGAGGGATTCTCAACAGCAGAACCTGTTTACTTGGACGGCTGGCCCTCCGCCTTGAGCATTCGCACATCCTGTCCGACAAAATGTAGCGGGACAAGCTGGGCGTAAAGCCGGGAGACGATGCGCTCAGAGTACCGTTTTTCAAGTTCTCCTGGAGTGAGGTTGGTGTTGATGATGGTCGGCCTGCCCGCCGCGATGCGGGAATTGATCACGTCGTACACAGCAGAGGTCGAAAAACTCGACTCAAATTCCGCCCCGAGGTCGTCGAGTATCAACAGATCAGTTTTTGTAACCAATTCGAGTACATCATCCCCCTCCTGTTTGCGCCCGAAATACTGCCCCGAGACGCGCCGCACAATGTCCGACACCGAGGAATAGATGACGTTGTAGCCTCGGTCAATGGCCTTTGCCGCGATCGCTAGAGAGAGATGCGTTTTGCCAAGGCCGGTTTTGCCCGTCATAAAAATCCCCTGGGAAGAGGGGGAAAATGAGTTGGCGTAGGAGACGCAGTAGTGAAACAGCCGGCTCATATGCTCGTAAGGGACGACATGTCCTTCCTCCGAATACTGGCGGGAATAATAGCCGAGATCAAAGGTGTCAAAGCTGCTGAGAGTGAGCTGGGAGCTCTCCTGCAAATCAGCAATGGCGATTTTGTGCAGCAACTTTTTGAGACAGCTGCACTGCTTCTGCCCGATGTAACCATAGTCATTGCATTTGGAACAGACCGACTTGTGAGAGAGGTAGTCGTGCGGCAGACCGAGGCGGTCGAGGAGCAGGTGAATCCGCTCCTGGGTGCGCAGGTTTTCCTCCTTGATCTGCTCAAACAGCTCCTGCGGGTTGCCTTCCCCCGCGAGCAGCGCTTTGCTCAGCTTGATACTCGTCTTGCCGAGCTCCCGGCGCAGCCGACCAATTTCAGGGGAGAGGGAAACCGCCTCGAGAGTGTGGCTGTGCTGCGTCTGAGAGGACTGTTGCCGCCGGCGCTCCAGCTCGCGCATTGCCTGCGCGTAAATTTCTTTTTTGCTCAGCATCTGCTACACCTCCGGAATGAACATGCCCCGTTTGGAGAGTTTGTCCAGGTCGTAGGACGGGGCCTCGTCCGACTGTTTGGGCGCGGGCTTGGCGTCCCGGCTGTTGGCCTGCTCGGGGGTGGCGATGCTGTGCTTGTGCCACTCGGAGAGGATCTTGTTGATGTAAGGGAAGGACAGCTCGCCGATCGAGTCGATCGTCCGCTCATAGGCGAGCCGGATCATGTTGATCTGGAAGCCATACTGGTGCAGCCATTTGCCAATGTAGTCGCTCTCCTTTTTGGTGAGTCGGCGGCCGTGGATGCCAAAGCTGCTCATCACAAGGCGCTCCTCTTCGTTTTTGTCGAGCTCCCGACGTATTTTTTCCTCCGCGAGTTCGTGGGTGTTGATCTCCTGTTCCGTCCAGTCCTCGCACACCCGCAATATGTAATTGACTGAGGACTTGCCGATGCGCAGGCAAAAATCGATGATCATGAGAATGACGTCGACCGGGAGCAGGGTGGACTGGAAGGTGTAAAGCAGAGTGCGCCGTTCCGTCGCGTTGAGGGGGCGGGCGTAGAGGTGCTCGGCGCTCTCAAACAGACAGCGCACCTGGGCGTTGTGCTCCATCTGGTCGGCGAGCTCCTTGGAAGTGATGGTGTTGGAGCCGGGTTTGACCAGCTTGACAGCCTCCCGCTTCTCCTTTTCCTCGGTGGTGAGAATCCCCTTGGAGATCCAGAATTTGAGCCCGTCGAGCGCGTCCTCCGTCGCGATGCCGAGTGTTGAGGCGATTTCCTCCGGCCCCGGCTTGCCGCCCGGTGCGCTCAGCACGGTGATGAGCACCTTGATCGCAATGCCGCTCGCCTCCCGCAGGTGTTCGGTCACTGCGGCGGGCAGGGCGATCAGGCCGCTGAAGGCCTGAAAGTTTAACTGATAGTTCATTCTTGCGCCTCCCTTACAGCGAAAAATCCTTTTTGGAAAACTCCCCGAGCGGCGGTGCGGGTCGTGGGACCCGTTTGAGCGGATCATAGGTGAATTTTCTGCATTTATAAAAAGGGGAGACAACGCCGTTGCGGCTGCACAGAATCATCTGCTTATCCGCCGTCGGCTTTCCGAGCGCGCAGTATTCGCACGCCGGGTCGACCTTGTTCCCAAAAAGCTTATTTGCCAACATACTTCCTCCTCGTTTTGGGTTTACATTCTATTGTAACAGATTTACGCGCTGTGCACAACAGCAGGATGCATAAAATGAGCAGAAACAGGGAGGAAAGAGGAGAAAAGGAGAACAGGTGTGCTGGAATCCCACCCGGGGTAGCCATGGTGGAAACCGGCACCTCAAACAGCTGCAGAAGCCCCCAGGCGGTCAGGGTGCTCACCGCTGTGTAGAGCAGGCGGAATTTGTAAAACATTTTCATCGACAGCTTGGCGCGGGAGACGATCGCGGTCACCTGCATCTGAACGCATAGACCGCCGAACGCAGTGAGGGCGGTCGCTGCGAGCAGCGCCCCGATTCCGCTGATACCTGCGCAGGCGTTGGTGCCATTGGTGACCTCGAGGATGCCGATAAGCAGCGCTTCGGCGACGGGGCGGGGAAGAAACGACCCGAGAAAAGTGCCGAGAGCGCCGAGTACCCCGGTGAGCCTCAGTAGCCCGATCAGGGCGGAAAAGACGAGCACAAACGAGCAGATGTTGACCATCGCGCGGGTGGCGGAGGCGACCGAGTTGACAAGGGCGGTTGAATAGGGCGGCGTCTCCCGTTCGAGTGGAAGCGAAAAGGAGGGCTTTCCAAAACCGGAGAGGATACCCACCGCAAAAAACGCCGTCAAATGGGAGGCAAAGATGAGAAATCCGAGTTTTGTGTCCCCGAACAGCGGCACTGCCACGCTCCCGATGACAAACGCAGGGCCCGAGTTGACGCAGAAGCAGAGCATCCGCTCGGCATCCCGTCTTTCCATCCTGCCCTCGAGCACAAGGTCGGTGAGCAGCTTTGCGCCGACTGGATACCCTCCGATCAGACTCATGAGCACCACCGGGCCGAGCGAGCGGTCGATCCGAAACAGCTTGCCGCACAGCCAGCCAAACGGCCTGAGCAGCAGCTCGAGCATCCCCGTTTTGACCGAAAAATCGGCGAGCACCATAAACGCGAACAGAGAGGGAATCAGCACCTTTAAACAGATGTCAATCCCGCCCCGCACCGATTCTGCGATCGGTTTGGCGAGCAGGAGCAGAGCGGCCACCGCCGCCGTAAAGAGCAAGGTCAGTCCAAATTTTGCAAATCGTTTCATTCCTCCACCTCCAAACACATGTATATGCTGTCAGATTTCAGAATATAGATGGAGTACAAACAAACTGCACACTGGATCGGGAGGCATTATGGGGAAACAGAAAAAACACAAGCACGCCGTGGTGGATAAGATCAACCGCGCGCTCGACCTCTCGCCCGACCTGCTGCTCGGCGGCATCACCGTTGAGGTGATCAGCGGGCGGCAGGCGGTTGTCGAGGGGATCAAAAACATACTCGAATACGACGACAACGTGGTGCGGGTCAACGACAACAAGACCGAAGTGCGCCTGGTGGGAACCGGGCTTTCCCTGCGCTGCATGACCCCGGAAAACATCGTGATCGATGGCGTGATTCACTCGGTGGAATACCAGGAAATGCAGCCGGACAGGGGGTGAGCGAATGGTGACAGCAATCAGGCAGCTGCGCGGATGGGTCTCCTTCTCACTCGAAGGGGCAGAGATCGGCCGGGTGCTCAGCGACGCGGCCCATTCCGAGCTCATGGTCTGGCGGGTTGCCAAGCGCGGCGGTGTGGTGCAGGGGCGGTGCTATGCCCGGGAATACCACAGACTCGCCCGCCTCGCCCGCAAGCGCCACTGCCGGACGAGGGTGGTCAAGCGCCATGGCGCGCCGTTTGTGCTCAACCGTTATCGCTGGCGTTGGGGCGTTGTTGCCGGGGCGGTGATCGTCGTTGCGGCCTCCCTCATCCTCTCCAATTTTGTCTGGTCGGTCGAGGTCAACGGCAATGTCAATGTAACGACCAAAGAGATCCTGCAGGTCGCCAAGGAGAACGGGCTTACCGAAGGCGCACTCAAGGCAGGGATTGACTACAACGATATCGAATATCAGCTCAAGAAGCAGTTTAACAAATTCGCCTGGATTTCGATCAACGAAAACGGAACCCACATCACCATTGAGGTCAGCGAGCTCAACCCCAAGCCGGACATTCTCAAATTCACCGACCCCTGCGACGTCGTGGCGAAATACGACGGGGTGATCCAGTCGGTGGAGCCCTACCGCGGAAAAGCGGTGGTCAAGCCGAACGACTTTGTGCGCAAGGGGTCCATCCTCGTCAGCGGGGTGGTGGAGGATGCATTTGAAAAAACCCATTATTATCACGCAACCGCCGAAGTCATTGCCCAGGTAGAGCACACACTGACCCTGGAGCAACCGTTCGACGCCTCGGTGACGATCAAGACAGGGGAGGTGCAGAAAAGAAACTACCTCACGATCTTCGGACTGCGCATCCCCCTCTTCATCGGGGGAGTGGAAGGGGAGTATGACACGTCGGATTCCTACAGCTGGCTGAGTCTGTTTGGAAAGGAGCTCCCATTCGGGATTACCGAGCGGACCTTCACCATGAAGCAGACCGACCACCTGACGCTTGATGAGGCGGGCGCTAAACGTCTGCTCACCGAGCAGGTACAGCAAAAGGAGGCGGAGGAGTTCGCCGACTGCAAGATTCTCGCCCGGGAATACAACTTCACAACCACCGAAACCGGGGTCACATTGTCCGCCGATTACACCGTGGAACAGGACATCGCGGAGCAACAGCAGATCTACCTTTCGCAGCAGCCGGAGGAAAATCCGACCGAATCCGAATGAATTTACCTGCAAATTTCCCTTACCTCGCCAATTTTTCGGGGTCGCTTTTGTAAAAAATGCAGAAAATCGAAGATTCATAAAAATTTCAGATACTTTTTTGTACAATTGTGTTATAATGAGATTGTGTAGAATATCACTAAAACATTTTTTGTATTTTATTTAGTATAAACAAATTAAGTGAGGCCTCGAACAATCTATGTTTGAACAGATCATCAACATCGATCGGATGGAGCACACGCTCGCTCTCTTTGGCAGCTTCGACGAGAACATCAAGCTGCTTCAGGACGAATACGATGTTTCCATCGTTAGTAGGGGAAGCAACATCAAGATCACCGGAGACCTGGAACATGTGGCCCGGGCGCAAAAGGCGATTGAGGGAATGCTCTCCATACTCAACAAAGGCGAAAACCTAAACGAACAGAATGTGCGTTACATCATGTCGCTTGTGAAAGAGGGCAAGTCGGAGCAGGTGGAAACTCTGGCGACCGACTGCATCTGTATCACGGCCAAGGGAAAGCCGGTAAAATCCAAGACCCTTGGCCAGAAAAATTATATCGAAGCGATTAAGAACAACACCATCGTCCTCGGCGTCGGCCCTGCGGGCACTGGCAAGACCTATCTTGCGGTCGCCATGGCGGTGCGGGCGTTCCGCGCCCACGAGGTCAACCGCATTATCCTCACACGGCCTGCGGTTGAGGCGGGGGAAAAGCTTGGCTTTCTGCCGGGCGACCTCCAAAACAAGGTGGACCCCTATCTGCGCCCCCTTTACGACGCGCTGTTTGACATGCTCGGCGCAGAGAATTTCCAAAAGTATCTCGAACGGGGCAACATAGAGGTCGCGCCGCTCGCCTATATGCGCGGGCGCACCCTTGACGACAGCTTTATCATCCTGGATGAGGCGCAGAACACCACCCCCGAACAGATGAAGATGTTCCTCACCCGTTTAGGGTTTAATTCCAAGGCTGTCATCACAGGGGATATCACCCAGATCGACCTGCCTGACCGCAAACGGTCCGGCTTGATCGAGGCGACAAGGGTGCTCAAACACATAGAGGACATTGTCACCATCCGGTTTACTGAAAAAGATGTGGTCCGCCACCGCCTGGTGCAGGACATCATCAAAGCATATGAAAAATACTATGAGGAGGACAAAAAACGTCATGCAAAAAATTAAAGTGTTGATCAGCAATAAACAAAATGTGGTGAAGATCCCGAGCGGTATCCGGCTGCTCGTGCGCCGTTGCTGCCACGCAGTCCTCAATCACGAAGGTTTCAGCCAGGATGCAGAGGTCAGCGTCTCATTCGTCGACAACGCAGACATCCAAAAGCTCAATTCGGAATACCGCCAGAAGGACGCGCCGACCGATGTGCTCTCCTTCCCGCTCGGTGAAAATGGAGAATTTGACCTCAATGAGGAGACCGGCGCCGCCGTGCTGGGCGACATCGTCCTCTCGATGGAAAAAGCGTATGAGCAGGCAGAAATTTACGGCCACTCCCTCCAGCGCGAAGTCGCGTATCTCACAGTGCACTCAATGTTCCACCTGCTGGGCTACGACCACGAGCAGGGTGGCCTGGAGGCAGTCCGGATGCGCGAAAAAGAGGAAGCGGTGCTCACTAGCCTCGGCCTGCCCCGCAGCGCAAGCTATGTTATGAGCGATGAAAATTAACTTTTACCACAAAGAGATCCGAAGCCTTGTGAAAAGCTTTTCCTATGCTTTTCGCGGGCTTTGGTTTTGTATACGAAACGAGCGCAACATGCGCATTCACATCGTGTCCTCAGTGCTTGTGCTGCTCTTTTCGCTGATTTACGGCCTGACCAGGGTCGAGCTCGCCGTGCTCTCGGTGACCCTCGGGCTCGTCATGATGTGCGAGCTCATTAACACCGCCATCGAGGCGCTCGTCAACCTTGAATCCCCCTCCTACGACAACCTCGCTCGCATTGCCAAGGACGTCGCAGCCGGAGCAGTACTGATGTGTGCTTTTGCAGCGGTCGGAGTGGCGATTGCGCTCTTTCTGCGGCCTGCCAAGCTCGCAGCGGCCATTGCGACAATTCTCAGCACCCCGATGTACGCCATGGGATTTTTGCTGATTCTCGTCGTGGGGCTTGTCTTTATTTTTAAAGGCCCAAAGCGGGAACGGCCGAATCGGGATGCTGTCAAGGTATATCGCCCCGAGAACCGGCGCAAGCGCCGTCTGCACGACGAGACATCAGGGACACACAAAAAAAGATAACAAATCGACTGTGCGGGTTGCCGGATCGCAACATTGGCTGGGTTTATTGCAAGGATGCCTGACTGGTTTTTCCTGAAAGTGCGCACCTGTGTTTTGCTGATTGTTGAGCTGATCTGCGCCTACGGCATGCTTGGCACAGGTTCACGCGGTTTGTTTCCCACTGTGGGGCGAAACGCGGCGAGCTCTGTAGCCGTGAGATTTAGACTGTTTGACTGAGTTCAAAGCAGCCCGACGGACAGGCCCTGTTAGACCAAAACTGGCCGCATGCTGCCGAAAAGGCCCGCCTGCGCAGGAATGAAAAAGGAGAGTACCATTATCGAAACGCGTTCTGCATTTATCGCGATTGTCGGCAAACCGAATGTCGGCAAATCGTCGCTGTTAAACGCCCTGACCGGGCATAAAATCGCCATTGTCACCAACCGTCCCCAGACCACCCGCACCCGCATTACCGGCGTGCTCACCCAGGAGGAGACCCAATACGTCTTTATCGACACCCCCGGCCTGCTCAAGGCGCGCAACAAGCTCGGCGAAAAGATGGTCAAAACGGTGCGGGAGAGCGTGGCGGACGTCGATGCCGCAGTGCTTGTCGTTGAACCAACGGGAGAGGTCAATCCCGCTGAACTCGACCTGATCGAGGGCTTCAAGTCCAACCGGATGCCCGCGGTGCTTGCGATCAACAAAATCGACATCCTGCAAAACAAGGAACTACTCATCGAGCGGATCGCCAAATTTCAGGATCTGTATGAGTTTTCCGCCGTAGTGCCGATTTCCGCGCTGGAACGCGACGGGATCGACGCGCTGCTCGGTGAGCTCTCGAAGTTTGCAATTGAAAGTCCCCACTATTTCCCCGACGACGCGGTGACAGACCAGCACGAGCGGGTGCTCGCGGCGGAAATGGTGCGGGAAAAACTTCTGCTCAACCTGCGGGAGGAGATTCCCCACGGGACGGCTGTCACAGTTGAGACGATGAAGGAGAAAAAGGGCATTCTGCACGTGGATGCGGTGATCTACTGCGAACGGGAAAACCACAAGGGGATGATCATCGGCAAAGGTGGCTCCATGCTCAAAAAGATTGCGAGCGAGGCACGCGCGGAACTCGAGGACTTTTTCCAGATTCAGGTTCATTTGCAGTGCTGGGTTAAAGTCAAGGAGGATTGGCGCAACCGCGAAGGCATTTTGCGCAACCTCGGCTATTAACCTCAAACGTAAAGGCTTGGCCCAACTGTGGCAAGGCAACCGCCGCAGGTTCTTTTTGTGTTACAGGGCAGGGCTTGTCGGATGACTTCGGTTGTTTCGTGCAGTGGAACTATCGTGTCAATTTGTCAAGCAGGAAAATAGTCGCTGTGGTGACTGAAAGAGATGAATGTGGTATTTTGGGATGTTCACGCTGTCATTTTTTGTGTTACAATGTGGTGATCCTGATCAGAATACTGCACACTGTTATTAAATTCCGGCGGCTGTGGGAGCTGCGTATATAGGTTCAGCACTGCTTTCTTTTCAAAAAGGAAGGGGCCGCCACGTGTTTTTTCCTCTTGTCGAAATAGTGCGAAGTTCGGCATAATCCCTCTTTCATTGTCTTTTGTGAATTTCTTGCCCTGGTCTGAAAGGAATCTATATGAAAATGCCAAGCGGTCCGATTGACCCGAATCTATTTGCTCCATGCGGGATGAATTGCCTGGTGTGCTATCGGCACTGTTTCCATAAGAAGCCGTGTGATGGTTGCCTGAACAGTGATCAGGGGAAGCCGGAGCATTGCCGCAAATGCAGCATCAAATCCTGTACTCGGGAAAAGGGCGTCCAGTTCTGCTGGGAATGCGGAGAACATCCCTGCAAACAGATCAAAAGCTTGGACAAAAGCTACAGGGTGCGATACAGAGCGAGCTTGATCCACAACAGCCAGTTGGTGAAGGAAAAGGGGCTGGCTGTATTTTTGAAGGAACAAAAAGAGATATTTACCTGCCCGCACTGCGGCGGCGTTATTTCTCTTCACGATGCCCAGTGCAGCGAATGCAAGCAGAGGATCGGAGATGCCTTGACGGATTCTGAAAAGTCCGAGTAATACCAAGAAAAACCTGCTGGGCACATTTTTCGAATAACAGGGCTGCTTGACAGTTCCGCTGCTTGCAATTAGAATAAAAGGGACACTTTAAGGCCGGATCGAGCACAGTCTTAACTGGTATTTTGATCCCGCCGGGGAACAATGAGAGTGTTGAAAACCATTTATAAAACAAAAGGCAGCGAGCAGGCAGTGTTGGAGCTCTATGAGGAGCAGCTGTCCAAACTCGGCTGTGTGTTTCAAGATATTTTGCTTCATACCTCTTGAAACGGGAAATCTGTCAGGTCCTACGCTGCTGATCTTTTACAACGGTAATTCTGCAGCTGCCTACAATTTGCTGCTGCGCAGATTTCTGCTTATAGAGTTTCATGTCTATTGTCTATGCAGTTGATTTCATCGATCACCCCGAGAAGAGTGCGGAACACAGCCTGTCTCCTGGTCGGTAGGCAAGCGAAGTAATCGAGAGACTCGGATTTTAGCGCATCCGTTGCTTTGGGGCTCATTTGGCGGAGGGGTTGATGTGCACTGCTCCGGAAAAGGTGCTAAAAAGTGCCGGTGGTTCCGTCTGGAATCGGCAACGCCGCTTCAACCGGATCTGCAGAGATGCTGCTGCCGCTGATCCAATACGGGCGAACCAAGGCGGACCGATGCATCAAGAAGGCGGCGCTCTTACTATCGTCCACATCGGAGGTGTTGGATGAGGATACCCTCAAGACGGTGAAAAGCAGCTTTACCTATGTGAAAACCAAGAAGGGGACGCCCTCGAGTGTTGGGAAAAAGAAAATGAAGTGCTGCATTGCTCCGACCCTGGTGCTCACGAGTAAGTATGATTGTCTTTTCCCTGCAAAAAAAGTTTTGAAACGGACGGGGAACATCATCCCAAACTGCGCCTGGTACGAATTGAGCGGCAGGGAGCATACGCACATTCTCACAGCAAAAGAAAAGAGATGGTCGTTCACTTCTTAAAGTGATTGGCGGCTGATCATCCGGCAGTTGCCCCAATTGCGGCGAAACACCTGGCGGAGCTGAAAAAATTTTACTAGTTTTCTCAGCTCCTTTTCAGTTTTATCGGCTATTGCTAGGTTGTAAGGCCGTTCAGTAATCTCTAGGGTCGTATTCCAACCGGCCTCTATTTTATCAAGATTAAATTTTACCAGCTATATTCACTATCCATCCGCGCAAAATGATAAGGAACAAAGTTATTTTGAATGGGGGTAGTTGTTATGGCAACAGACGACGCATGGAGCCGTTTTGTAAATACAGGAAGCGTACAGGATTATTTGAACTACAAAAAATCCAACACAACGCCGGTTTTGGAGGGACAGTCAGCACATGATCATCAAAACCGAGGGAATGATACTCAGCCAGCGGAGCTACAGGGACTCGGAAAAGTTTCTCACCATCCTCACCCGAGATCAGGGGGTCATTGAGGCAAAGCTGCGCCAATTCGGGCAGATTAAACGCAGCCAGTTTAACCTCATCGGCCCGCTTGGCTATTTCCGGTTTGACCTGTTTGTGCTCAAGCAGCGCTACACTGTGGATGCGGCGGAAAAAATCGAGGATTTTTTTCCGCTGCGCTACGATGTGGAAAAGTTGGCGCTCGCGGGCTATTTTTGTGAACTCACGCAGTCGCTGGCGTCGCCCAGGGAGGACGCGTGGGTCTATTTGCGCTTGCTGCTCAACACTCTGGCGCTGTTGGAAAAAGACAGGCGTTCTCCCGCTTTTTTAAAGGCGGTCTTTGAGCTGCGCGCCCTTTCGCTCGGGGGATTTATGCCTGACCTTGTGTGCTGCAAGCACTGCTGCCAGTTTGAAGGGAAAAAACTCTATTTCCTTCCGTTTGCGGGGACACTTGTCTGTTCCGACTGCCTGCCAGGCAGCCCGGAAAACAACCAGCTCCACATCCCCCTCGCGCCGCCGGTGCTCGCTGCGATGCGTTACATCCTATACAAAGAGGCGGACAAGCTCTTTCAGTTTTCCCTTGCGGACAAGCCGCTTGAGCAGCTGGGAAAGATCACCGAGTACTATACCCTCTGCCACATGGAAAACAGCAAGTTCCCTTCTCTGCAACTCTATCATCAGTTTGTCAATTTATCTACAGGAGAAAACCATGAACCAGCTACATAAATATCACAAAACCCTTGAGCTCGACAAGATATTAAACAGACTTGCCGAGCTGACCTGCTGCGAAGAGGCGGCAGCCCTCGCACTTGGCCTCGAGCCTGAGACAAGCCTTGGCCGGGTGCGCACCGAGCTTGAAAAGACCGATGGGGCTTTCATCCTCTCTTCGCGTTACGGAACCCCGAGCTTTGCAAAGCTGCACAATCCCGAGATCGATCTCAAAAGGTGCGAATCAGGCGCTTCGCTCAACAACCGCGAGCTGCTCAACATTGCTGCGATTTACCGCCAGTGCCGGCTGTTGCTCGAATGGCGGGAACGGTGTGAAAACGTTGCGACGATGCTCGACGAATACTTTGACAACCTGGCCGAGAACAGGTATCTTGAAAATAAAATCAACGCGGCGATCATTTCGGAAGAGGAGATCGACGACAACGCGAGCGTCGAACTCTCCAACATTCGGCGTAAAATTCGGCAGAATAGCACCAAGGCGCGGGATAGCCTCGACCGCATCATCAAAAACAACGCCAAATACCTCCAGGACAGCATCATCACAATGCGAGACGGGCGCTATGTCGTCCCGGTCAAGGCGGAACACCGCGGCGAAGTGCCTGGACTTGTGCACGACACTTCGGCGAGCGGAGCGACCCTCTTTGTTGAGCCGATGTCGGTGGTGGAGGCCAACAACGAAATCCGGGTGCTTATGAGCAAAGAACAGGACGAGATCGAGCGGATTCTCGCCGAGCTCTCCGCCGAATGCGCAGATTTTGCCGAGAGTATCCGCAATAACTTCCGTCTCATCATCCTGCTCAACCTCTATTTTGCCAAGGCCAACCTCGGCGCGTCGATGCGGGCAGTCAAGCCGTTTGTCACCGACGACGGCTATATCAGCCTCAAAAAGGCGCGGCATCCCCTCATTGACAAGGACAAGGTCGTGCCGATCGACATCGAGCTCGGGCGGGGCTTTACCAGCCTGATCATCACCGGCCCGAACACCGGCGGCAAGACAGTCTCCCTCAAAACCCTCGGCCTGCTCACCCTCATGACTATGTGCGGGTTGCTGATTCCGGTGGCGGACCAAAGCCGCATCAGCATTTTTGACAAGGTTCTCGTCGACATTGGGGATGAGCAAAGCATTGAGCAGAGCTTATCGACCTTTTCGGCGCATATGACCAACATCATTTCCATCCTCGAGGAGGCGGACGACCGCTCCCTCGTGCTCGTCGATGAGCTCGGCTCGGGCACCGACCCGGTTGAGGGCGCGGCGCTCGCGATCTCGATTATTGAAGAGATCAGCGCCCGAGGTTCTCGGCTTGCGGCGACGACTCACTACGCCGAGCTCAAGGCGTATGCGCTCGAAACCAAAGGGGTGGAAAACGCCTGCTGTGAGTTCGATGTCGCAACCCTTCAGCCGACCTATCGGCTGCTCATCGGGGTGCCAGGGCGTTCGAACGCCTTCGCGATTTCCCGCCGGCTGGGACTTGAGGAACACATTTTGGACCGCGCCGAGGGCTATATCTCGAGCGACAACCGCCGGTTTGAGGACGTGGTGGACAGCCTCGAGCAGGCACGGCAGGACTATGAAAAGGAGCGCGCCGAGCTCGAGGAGAAAAACCGCGAATATGAACGCCTCAACGCCCAGCTCAACGCAAAGCGCAAAGGGCTGGAAAACGCGGGCGAGCACGAAATCGAAAGAGCCCGTGAAAAAGCGAAATACATTGTCGACAAAGTGCGCGCCGAGTCGGACGCGCTGCTGAACGAACTCGAGGAGCTGCGCAAGCAGAAGGAAAAGACCGACGTGGCCGAGCTCGCCCGTCGGGCGCGCTCCCAGATGAACGGTAAGATCAGCCGTCTGTACGACGAGGCAAATCCCGTGCGAGAGCGGATGGGAACCAACGAGACGTACAAACTGCCCCGCCCACTGCGCAAGGGGGACGAGGTGCTCGTCTACGATCTCGACAAGCAGGCAGTCGTACTTGAAGAGCCGGACAAGAGCGGCAACGTCATGGTGCAGATGGGGATTATGAAAACCCGGGTCAAGCTCAAAAACCTGCGGTTGATCGAGCAGAAAAATCCCTACAAGGAAAAGCCGAAATCGAGCACCACCCGCACCATCAAGAGCAACGCGGAGCGTTCCGCCAAGAGTGAAATCGACCTGCGGGGCTACACGGTGGAAGAGGCGCTGCTCGACCTCGACCAGTTTATCGACAACTGCGTACTCTCGAATATCAACCAGATTTCGATCATTCACGGCAAGGGGACCGGCGTGCTGCGCACTGCGGTGCAGGCCCATCTCAAACGACACAGAAGCATCAAAACCTACCGGCTCGGGACCTACGGTGAGGGGGAATCGGGGGTGACGATTGCGGAGCTCAAATAGCGGGGAGGGACGCGAATGCGTTCCAAGCGCAGAAAGTGACCGCTATTCCTAGCGGGGCTTTTCCTGTTGTAGCACTGCGTTTACAGCCGACTGCGCCCTTGTAAGAAGCAGGTAGCTCCCTTGTTTGTGATCTGTGTTGCCTGGCTATAGGGATAGCAGCTCGGTGGAATACGTCGAGGCAGGCGACAGAGTGTTCGATGCGTCAAATAGACAGAAGGTGAAGGAAGCCCGATGTGAATCGAGGTGGTCCGGGTGGACGTCGGGCCGCTCTAAATGAAATTGAACAAATAGGCTTTGTAACAAACTGAGCGTCTATTTCTGTCCAATTCGCTCCCTGTGATGGGCGGCTTCCCGTCTAATTCGCTGCCGCAACGATGCGCACAGAGCGTCGGGGCCGATCCCCTCCCATTTCTGCGCGATGAGCTCGGCGGTGAGAGAGGACAGCGCGTGGTCGAGTACACAACTGTGCCGGTGTTTGAGCAGCAGAATGCAGATGAGCTCAGTAAATCCGTTGGCTTCCAACTCCTGCATGATGTCGAGTAGCTCCTTTGGATTCAGCTCTGTTTCACAGTCGCACAGTGCGCTTTGCAGCAAGGGGTGTTCGAACAGCCAGGGAATGAACCGGCAGCCGGAAAATGAACTTTTTTTTGAAATTGACTTTGTGTTCTACCTTCAATCTGGAGACCATTCTACAGAAAAAAAGTCACTGTTACGATACCCTTAACATCGAGCGGCCCATCTTTTCCAACAGTTTGATCATATCGTACTAGGAGATCTTGCATTCTCGCCTCAGTTGTTTCAAATTCTCACTGATATGGATATTCTGTAGCAACTTTTGCATAAGTTCCCTCTAGAATTGGCCTTCGTGACTGTATGGCGTGAATTCAAAATTCATTTTGGTGTCGATACCATGCAGTATCCTATGCGCACGTCTATGTCAGAGATTTGATCCTGTTCCGGATGATTTTGGATGTTTCTTTTGACGATTTTTTGAGGGACTGAGTCCCGAGCCATCTGAAAGTGAGGAGAGCTAGAGAAGCGTTGATTCAATTCGGTGCACCGACTGGGAGACAGATTTTGAGACGGTTTAAGGAAAAAGCGGGCGAATACTGTCGTGTTCGGAGCGTTTTTGATGTGAAAACGGTCAGAATACGACCGCAGGCTGTGCGCCGAGCCGTCGGGAGAGATTATCTAGCGGTTACCTAAGGGCTTTAAAAGGGGGTGCTGATCCTGTTCATTCAATACGACTGGTTTCTGTTTCAAATCCAGCTGCTCGCGCTGGCGATTGCGCGGATCGTCTTTGGCAAGGGCAGCCTGGAGTACGAAACCGAAAGCGAGGAAATTCCAACCACAACCGATTTGCTACACCGGCGGTTGCTGGAGCTGCTCGCCAAAAAGCGTATCTGCGAGGCGGAAAACCTGTTGTTTGACAGTTTGGACCCTCACAATAAAAGCGGCCTTGCACTCGCACTCGATTTTTATGACAGGCTCAACAAGCTGACGGATGAAGAGCTTGAACAGAATAATTTTTCCAGAGAGGAAATTGACAGCGGGCTGCGGGATGTGATGAAGCTGTATGAGCTGAGCATCCCAAACTTGTAAAAAGATTTACTGTGTTGTGTCAGTTTCAGTTGTTTTTGGTTGTGTGAAATCTTATCTTTTTCAGGCGATACTTTAAAATTGAATAAAAAATTGACCAAGAGGCTGTTCCGAACGGAGCGGCCTCTTCTCTTTGGTGTCTTTAGACGTGGAAATAAACCCCCGATTCTACTGGA
>EQ973344.1:328200-332106 GCA_000158655.1 [Clostridium] methylpentosum DSM 5476 | reverse complement strand
AAGCTGGTTGAGTTCGTCGTAGTGGTAAGTCGCCTTGAGCTCTCCGTTTTCCGAGATCGTCTCAATATTTCCAATATTGTCATAGGTATAACTGAGGATGTCGTTGCCGTTCTGAATTCGCTCCACTATTGCAGTTGTGGTACCGGAAGATGGACCCTGGGCATACCCAAAGCTGGTCTTGAAGGGGGAAGTGAGGTTGAGGGTGCGCTCCTTGATCCTCGCGAGTTCGTCGTAGGCATAGCTCACGGTGTCCTGGTCGTTGATCTTGACGCACTAGATGAGTCCAAGATTTTTGGACAGACTGTTGAAAGGTATATGGTACAAGTTAGGAAAATGATTTAAATTATATGGTATCCTATTTGGTTTTCAGGGAATGGAAGCATATGCGATAGTAAATCTATCTCAGTTTTTACAATGGGAATAGAGGGAGAAGAAAAATTTCTTCTCCCCCTATTCCTATTGATTAATGTTCTATTTCTATAACCTTTTCAAACTCTATTTCAAAATATTTTATATTATCCTTATTATCAATAAACAAGATATTAAGAATAAAAAGTTGATTGTGTTTATAGATCTCATGTGCTAACCACCAACACCCCTTTATTTCAGAAAATAATAAGATATCATAATTTTTCAGAACTAGCATACTAATATTCGCAAGACATTGCGAGCTGTCAAATTTTAAAATTAATTCATTATTCCACTTATTATTTCCTTTTTCAACAACATTTTTAATTTTGGCATCGTGAAAAAGGAACGGCTCTTCAGCTAGTAAACCAACCTGACCTCTAATACTTTTTAAAGATTCATAATACTGTTCGATACCTGGTAGATTATAACATCCTCCCCGAAACCATTCTTCAGTAAAAAATTTCATATTATCTCCTTTCACCAAAATAAAAAGAATACATGTCCATTTGAACGATTAAATTTGTGGAAATGCCAGTAGTATCCTTTTTTTCCTCCGTTGTGTATTTCAGGAAATAACGCTTTGTTATTAGATCCGATGCGTCCTCCAGCAGCGCGAGCTACCGACCTCGCCTCATATGAGGTGACCGCAAAAACATTTCTTCCCATTGCTACTTCTCTGACCGCTTGATTATAGGTTAAAGGACGGCCTATATCAACATAATTTTTTCTTAGTGTAGCAGACCAATATCTAGTTTTTGACGATCTCTTAACTATGTTTCTAATTCTAGCATCTGCATGAGCTACTGCAGCATTCACCTCTATAGATGCCTTCATTTTTGCACCGCTTTGAGCAATTAATTTCAAAGCAGCAGCTTTGGTCTGTTTGACTAATGCCATTCTATAAAACTCGACATTGATTGCCGCGCCAATGATTGCTCCAACAAGTGCTCCTGGAGCATTTGCGATTGCAAAGCCAGCTAATGCTCCTGCCGTAATAAATGCACCCAGACGTTTTTCCTCTGTCAGGTTCCCATCAGGATCATAAAGATTTACGGGGTTGTTTTTTGTATACGCAAACAGATTGTATGCCACAAGTTCGATGGTTTCATCGGTTAAGATCGCAGAGTCATCTGCATTGAGAAACCGATGTGTTTCTGGGTCATAATACCTGGATTCAATATAGTAGAAGCCTGTCTCCTGATCGTAATAGTAGCCAGCATATCGGAACGGATTCTGTTTTCCAACAGACTCTGCCAGGCTGCCAGAGGTGGAAATGAGTTTTCCCCAGCTGTCATAGATATAGCTTACCACCTGGTTGCCGTCACTGTCAAGGATTCCTATGATATCTCTTGTCATATTAAATACATAATAGTATTTAACCCCATTGAGATCAAATCCCAGCAAATCTCCATAGCTGTCATAAAAGAAATCCAGCTGAACGTTGCCGTTGACTTGTGAGAGAAGCTGGTCTCCGTTGTAATAGAAATCAATTGTTCCAAACCCACCACTTTTCCGGACACGCAGTCCAGCGTCGTTGTAGTCATACGAAAAGCTTCCTCCTGCGGCTCCAGTTTCACCGCTTGAGAGCTGCCTGCCGTTTTCCCAATCAAGGGATAAACCATTATAATAGTAGGTAGGATTCCCGATAGGGTCGTAGATGATGGTCTTCCCATTGTAGCTGGTCAGTTTGTCTTTCCAGTTGGCGTCCTCATATCCATAGGTCTTGACTGCTGTTGGCTCGCTGAGTTCTCCTGTGGTATATGCATATTAGATCCCCGCAACACAATCCTCCGCTGCTCAGTGACCTTCATGATAAAAACAACAGGGGCAAAAAACTTCTGCCCCTGTTGTTTGGTAATTATAATTTTTGTTGAGCTATAACCATTGTTCCAGCCAATCTATCCCCTAAACGCATATCATTATGAGAAAATATTAAAACAACAATTTCAATTGGAAAAATAAATAAAGTTATATTTCTAAATAATAGCTGAAATAAGGTAGCTTGTTTCTTTGTTTTACAGGATATTATGTTTATCTTATAAATTTTTTTACCAATACCATTTCTAAAAGGTATATCTTTTAAAAAGAATATTATACAAAATAATTTTAAATAAGAAATAAAAAACATATCAAGATTGAGTGCGAATGAAATAAAACTAATGAGTATTGAGATAAAACTACTAAATATTAAGAAAAAACAAACATCAGTTACAAAAGATAATCCTCTAATAATTAGCAAGCTAAATTTATCTCTACGGAGCTCTACGTTGCTTATAATGAACCCTCCTTTTTTATATTAAGTTCATCTTTTTATTTCTCGATCTCCTATTTCTAAGACATAATTCATCGGGAATTCATCAAGAATAGCAAACCAATAATTAAGCTCTACCCCCTCTCTCTCAATTTGAAATGTTTCAAATTTTGAATTTAAATTATCAGAAGGTATATTGTTATTTTCGCTAAAGGCAGGGTACGAAATATCAATTGCATATTTATCTCCAACTTTAAAACAGGCAATAGTTGTATGATCAGACAATATTTTATGCCAGACACTTGAATTTACGATTGAAAAATGTCTCCATCCTTTATCCTCCCTAATCGCTAGTTCTGAGGTAATGGTTGTATTGACGTTATCAAAATAAACTATAGCCACATCCTGCTGAATAATAACTTTCAAAACTGATTTAACCTGTAGGTTTTTGTTGTTAATTATGGCTTCTGCAGGAGTATCGTACCATTTAGTTGTTAACCTATTATTTACTGTGCTTATTATAATTAAAAAAGTAGAGAGTAAAACAATAGAAATTATTAATACTGTAGTTTTTTTCATATTGTCTCCTTTAAGCTGGTTGTAAGTTAAGCCCCTGGCCTCCCAAGTTGTTTAGCATCTCAGGTAAGCAATAGGGTGCCAAGACTAGTAATGCCAAATTGAATTTATTAATACTAATATTAAAATAAGATTCCGTAGTAATATTATTTGTTGTTTCATAGACTGAAAAACTAATTTCACCTAGAGCTACTATATCATTAGTTTGAATTGAAATCGTTTTATCTTTTATTTTACTTGTCATTGTTATCCCGAGACCCTTAGGAGATATCCCCATTCCATAAGTATCTTTCTTACCTGTCATAATTTTAAAACCTGTTTTTTTTGAAGAACTATTAACATAAAAATTGATTGGTTTACTATTCCCCACTGTTTTCGTATATGTAGTTTTTGTACCTGATTCTACATTAAACAATAATGTGTTAACTTGATATGATTTTTTATCACTTATGGTTGTCGATGTAATTGTCTGAACTCCAACCATGTTGTTAAACGCATCTCCAATAGACTTTGCCACGCCTTTAAACCAACTTTTAATTTTGTTCCATAAGTATCCATGGACATCTTCTCTATTAATCGGATTATTGCCACAGTAGGCATAAAGATTGCTGTTTAACGTGCCTGTTACATCTAAAAGAGCATCTGAATTTAAAAACCTACCAGTTTCC
>EQ973344.1:326534-327835 GCA_000158655.1 [Clostridium] methylpentosum DSM 5476 | reverse complement strand
ATTTCAACCGAACGCTGCACGGTGCTCCGCCCCTGCATTTTACCGAATGTTCTCCTGTGTCAGGCCAGCATCCAGGGATGTCCAGTTTCAGAAATCGGCTCTCCAGAACAACCAGGTCGTTTCGCAATGGAGTTGCTCTGGACTCAGATTTTTCCACTGCATCATGACTATGTGACAAAACTGAAAGGAATTTGTAAGGATATTCTCACCCAGTTGTAAGAATCATCTGGTAGAATAAAAACAGAAATAATCAAAAGGGGGAACGGATCATGAAAAAGCTGTTGATTGCCGCTCTGGTCACAGCGCTGTTGGTGATTGGTGCAACAGGTATTGTGGGCAAAATTGTCATCGCTGAGCCGGGGGAAAGAACTTGCAGCCTGACCCTTGACATTGAGGAGACAGGACGGCCGCAGGGGACGCATTCCATTGAAACCTCTTCTGCCGGTGAGGGCTCTCTGCTGCCAACCCCACCGTCTGGAAACGCGCTGGAACTCGCCTGCGGTCAATCGCTGCGCGCCCTTCTTCGCGATTTCGAGGACAAATTTGGCGACAGGGCGGCGCAGTCGGTGCACCCTCTCTCCACTCTGGAGGTGAGTGGAATGTTTGATGAGGACCAGGCGTTTTGGCTGCGCCAGAACGCAAGTCGTTACGGCTGGATCTGTCTCAGCGAAAACTCTCTGCGGTATGTCGGAATTCCCCATGCTTTTGTCATGCGGGCGAAAAATTTTGATTTAGGGCAATATCTCGATTACCTGAGAAAAACAGAGGGGATCACAGTTCATCTCAACGGTCAAGCGTATGTGATTAGCTACTATCCGGCGGGAGAGCCGTTGCGCGCACCCGAGGGCGGCAGCTCGGTTTCCGGAGATGGCCAGAATGGGTTCATCGTGACAACCCAGTGTCAAGCCCAGCCGAGCAGCCGCTAAATTGTGCAATGTGATCTGGTTCGATAGCTCCAAACGATTCTCCAGAAGGAAGGAATGCAGCCACCAGAGTGTGAGAGGATCCTTCTGCTCCACTTTTCCCAACGCTTGAAACAGAACCAGAAGTGCCAGTTGTTTTGCGACAAAAAGAGGAGCCAGTATCTTTTGACGCTGACTTTGAGCGTGTAGACAAAGCCACAGGCATCCCTTCCCCCTAAATTCCGGCATTTAGGGGGAATCTGATGCGTCTGTCGCCAGACTTCCTGTTTCTTTTATCAAAGAGGAGTTTTTACAGTCCTAACCACCGGCTAAGTGAAGTTGTAAGATAAAGGTAGACACATGGAAAACCACCATGATGTCTACCTTTTTTATGCTAAA
>EQ973344.1:308224-325677 GCA_000158655.1 [Clostridium] methylpentosum DSM 5476 | reverse complement strand
TACTAAGCCGGTGGTTTGAATTAGTGCTTTAACGAGAGAGCCGACGCCTCTTTTGGCGCTGGCTCTTTTCATGGCTCGGTCTGGCCGAGTCCGCTCTCTTTTTAACAGCCCCCACCTCTTTTAAGGCTTGAACAGGGAATACGAGCTACTGGGAAACTCCGCTGTCCTTTGCCGTCCCGTAGTCGTTGATATCGCGCAGGAGCTGTTCACTGTCGGTGAGCACCTTGGTGTAGTTGTCGGGGACCCGCCCCACAATGATTGTCTCGGCAAGGATATAGTCGGTGTCCACTGTCACCATGGTTGAGTAGCCGGGCAGAATCGCTGCAATGTCCACCGAGACCTTGATAACCAGGCGGTGCAGCGTCTGATTGATGCCTGCGTCGGTAAAGCTGCTTACGATCTGGGTGTGGACATAGCCGCGGGGGATGAGTTTGATTTCGATCGACGGTCCGCGCGCTGAGAGCAGGGGAGAGCCGGTCAGGTTGCCGATCGGTATGTAGATTTTTGTCACGTCGAGCTGTGAGAGGGCGTCGTTGACCCGGTTGGTGATCCTGGTGTGAATGAGATTGATGTTTTTAATGTTGGTGTCAATCGAGGTGACCTGTCCGTCAGCGTCCCGGCTGATTTCCGAAAGGTTTTCATAGGTGTAGCCGAATTGCTCTACTTGCTCGGTCACAGCCCCGTTGATCGTCTTGACTGCATAAACCTTGGCTTGGTATTCCTCCATCGCCAGAATCTGCGGACGGATCTGGTGGTCTAGGAACAGCACCAGACCAACCAGTACCAGCCCGACGGCAATCAGCCGAAGGGCTGCTTTTTTGTGTTTTCTCACTTTGCGCCGCGACCTGCGATATCCCCTTGCAACCGGCATTGTTTCGCCCCCTCTCCAATATAACAGTTTATGAGCGAGGAGTGCAAAATGTGAATGGTTTGATCTTTTTTAGAAATTTCTTTTAAAATGCGCTTATTTGTGGTAAAATAAATAAGATTACATCAATTGTACTGGAGAGAGTCTATGGATAAAAAGGACGCACAGCTGCGCGTGGCCGAACTGACCAAACAGCTTCACTATCATTCCCATCGCTACTATGTGCTCGACGACCCGGAAATTTCTGACTTCGACTATGACGCCATGCTCCGCGAGCTCGAGACCCTTGAGGCGGAGTTCCCAGAACTGCGTTCGGACAATTCCCCCACCGTCCGCGTTGGCGGACAGGCTTCCAACAGCTTTGAAAAGGTGGCCCATGCGGTTCAAATGGGGAGTTTGCAGGATGCGTTTTCAGACGGGGAGATGCTCGACTTTTTCCGCCGGGTGGAGGAGAAGATCGACCACCCTGTTTATGTTGTAGAACCCAAGATTGACGGGCTCTCCGTATCGCTGGAATACCGGGACGGAGAATTTTTCCGCGGCTCTACCCGCGGCGATGGATTTATCGGGGAGGATGTTACCCAGAATCTGCGCACGATCCGCTCGATTCCGCTCAAGCTCACCCGCCCGCTTCCGTATCTCGAGGTACGCGGCGAAGTATTCATGCCCCGCGACAGTTTTTTAAAGGTGGTGGAGCGCCAGGAAATCGAGGAGGAAACCCCGTTTAAAAACCCGCGCAATGCGGCGGCTGGTTCGCTGCGCCAAAAGGACCCCAAGGTGGTTGCAGAGCGTGGACTTGACATTTACGTGTTCAATGTCCAGCAAATCGAGGGAGAGGAGCTCACCTCTCACAAGCAGTCGCTCGACCTGCTGCGCGGCCTCGGATTTAAGGTGATTCCGCGCTACAACACCTTTGAGGATCCTCAGCAGGTACTCGACGAGATTGCGTCGATCGGCGACCGGAGGGGGGAATACCCCTTTGATATCGACGGCGCGGTTGTCAAGGTCGATGATTTTTCCGAGCGGGAAATTCTCGGGGCGGGGGCGAAATACCCCAAATGGGCGATGGCGTTTAAATACCCGCCCGAGGAAAAGGAGACGGTGCTCAAACAGATTGACGTCAACGTCGGACGCACCGGAGCGCTCACCCCGGTCGCTCTGTTTGACCCCATCATCCTCGCAGGCACAACGGTCTCCCGGGCCGTGCTGCACAACCAGGACTTTATCACCGAAAAGGACATCCGCATCGGCGACACCATTGTGGTGCGCAAGGCGGGGGACATCATTCCCGAGGTGGTTTCAGTCGCCAAGCACGCCGAACAGAGCGAGCCGTTTTTGCTGCCCGAACACTGCCCGGTGTGCGGCAGCGAAGTTGTGCGGGTGGAGGACGAGGCTGCGGTGCGGTGTGAAAACCCCGAATGTCCCGCGACCCGACTGCGCAACATCATCCACTTCGCCTCCCGAGGGGCGATGAACATCGACGGGCTGGGTACCGCCAACATCACCGCGCTCATCGACAACGGGCTGATCAAATCGAGCGCAGACCTCTACTACCTCAAGCGGGAGGATCTGCTGAAGCTCGAGCGGTTTGCCGACAAGTCGGTGGACAATCTGCTCTCCTCCATCGAAAAATCCAAGGGGAACGAGCTGTGGAGGCTGCTCTTCGGCCTTGGAATCCGCGGGGTGGGGCAGAGCGTCGCAAAGCTTTTGTGTGAAAAATACGGGAACATCGACGAGCTGATGACCGCGCCCGCGGAGGAAATTGACGAGATCTATGGAGTGGGCGGGGTGATTGCGCACAACATTGTGCAGTACTTTGCGCTGCCGCACTCCCGCCAGCTCATTGAACGCTTCCAGGCAGCGGGGGTCAACCCGACTGCTGTCCCGGTGCAAAAAGGCGATAAGCTTGCGGGCCTCACCTTTGTCATCACCGGCACTCTGCCGACGATGAAGCGGGAGGAAGCCAAAGCGCTCATCGAGCAAAACGGCGGAAAGGCGACCGGCAGCGTCTCTAAAAAAACAAGCTACTTGCTCGCAGGGGAGGAAGCGGGGAGCAAACTGACCAAGGCGCAATCCCTCGGCGTTCCTGTTTTAGATGAGGAGCAATTTTTGAAAATGATTCAGTAGGAGCAATGTTATTCTTTGGGAAAAATCCTGACAGTGTTTCTTGTATCTCAAACGCTGGAACTTATGGAGCAAAGCACAGGGGAGAACTACGGCTGGTTGCTCGAGCTCTTTGGAGCAAGTTGCACTGGTCCGCGAAAAGAAAAGCGGAAAACTGTACTCTTTGGGGCGTCCGACAAACGCTCCATTTAGGTGAAATACAATTCTTAGAATTGATCAAATAGGAGGAAGTACAATGGAAATTGACATCAGACACATCGCAAAGCTTGCCCGTCTGAAAATTACGGACGAAGAACTGCCCAGGTTTGAAAAAGAGATGGCGGACATCGTCGGCATGGTGGAAAACCTGCCCGACCTGCCCGACAGCGGCGCGCTGATCGACCCCGATCATCCGATGACGATGCGGCAGGACAAGGCGGAAAACACCTTCCGTCGCGACGAGCTGCTGAAAAATGCCCCACAGGTCCAGGCGGGCTGCGTCGTCGTTCCGAGAATTGTTGAATAAGGAGGATTTCTGATGGAACTGTATCAACTCTCAGCCGCTGAGCTCCACGACAAGCTGGTCAACAAGGAATGCTCCGCCGCTGAAATTACCACCTCTGTCTTTGACCGCATCCGCGCGGTGGACGGAAAAGTCAAGGCCTACAACACCCTCTGTGAAGAGCAGGCGCTCGCCCAGGCAAAAGCGGTCGATCAGAAGATCGCGGACGGGGAGGCGATCTCCCCCCTCGCCGGCATTCCGATCGGCGTCAAGGACAATATCTGTACCAAAGGGGTGCGCACCACCTGCGCTTCAAAAATGCTTGAAAACTTTGTCCCCCCTTACAACGCGACGGTTATGGAGAAATTTGAGGCGTCCGGCGCGGTGCTCACCGGCAAGCTCAACATGGATGAGTTTGCAATGGGCTCCTCCACCGAAACCTCCTATCTCAACCAAACCGCCAACCCGCACAACCTTGACTGCGTGCCCGGAGGCTCGTCAGGCGGCAGCGCGGCTGCAGTTGCGGCAGGGGAGTGCGTGGCTGCACTGGGGTCGGACACCGGCGGCTCGATCCGCCAGCCCGCTTCATTCTGCGGTATTGTCGGCCTCAAGCCTACATACGGCAGCGTCTCCCGTTACGGGCTGGTGGCGTTTGCCTCCTCACTTGACCAGATCGGCCCGATGGGACGGACCGTGCGGGATGTGGCCGCCCTCTACTCGGTCATCTGCGGCCAGGACAACCGCGACGCGACGAGCGAATACCGCTCCTATCCCAACTTTGCGGACAACCTCGATTCGAATTTAAAAGGTTTGAAGGTCGCGCTCCCCAAGGAATACTTCGGCGAGGGCATCGACCCGGCTGTCAAGCAGTCGGTTCTGGACGCGGCCAAGCTGCTCGAACAAAACGGCGCGACACTCACCGAGATTTCGCTGCCCGGCACCGAGTATGCGCTCAATGCCTATTACATCATCTCCTCGGCGGAGGCATCCTCCAACCTCGCCCGGTTTGACGGGGTAAAATACGGCTACCGCACTCCTGAATACGATGGGCTCATCGACATGTACGAAAAGACCCGAAGCGAGGGCTTTGGCGACGAGGTCAAACGCCGCATCATGCTCGGCACCTTTGTGCTCAGTTCGGGCTATTACGACGCCTATTACAAACGCGCTAAGCTCCTACAGCGCCAGATCACCAGCGAGTTTGCGCAGAGCTTCCAGGAGTACGACGTCATTCTCACCCCCACTGTGCCGACGACTGCGTTTAAATTCGGCGAGAACACGAGCGATCCGCTCAAGATGTATGCGGGCGATATCTGCACCGTCACCGTCAATATCGCCGGCCTTCCCGGCCTGAGCGTCCCCTGCGGTAAGGATGCGGACGGAATGCCGATCGGCGTCCAGCTCATCGGCAACCACTTCTCGGAGCAAAAGCTGCTCGGCGTTGCGCACAGCTATGAACAACTTGTCGGCGGATTCGGCGAAATCCCCGTGATCAGATAAAGGAGGGGAACCAATGAGCTATCAAATGGTTGTCGGTCTTGAGGTTCATGCGGAGCTCTCGACCAAGTCAAAAATCTACTGTTCCTGTAAAAACGAATTCGGCCTTGAGGTCAACTCGGTCTGTTGCCCGGTGTGTATGGGTATGCCGGGCACCCTTCCGACCCTCAACGAGAAGGTCGTGGAATATGCGATTAAGATGGGGCACGCGCTCCACTGCGACATCCACCCCATCTCCAAGCAGGACCGCAAAAACTATTTTTATCCCGACCTGCCCAAGGCGTACCAGATCTCCCAGTTTGACATCCCGCTGTGTGAAAACGGCTACCTTGACATCATGGTGGACGGGGAGACCAAGCGCATCGGGGTAACGCGGATTCACATCGAGGAGGACGCGGGCAAACTGCTGCATGACGACAGCTTTGCGGGATCGCTCGTCGACTTCAACCGCTGTGGGGTCCCGCTCATCGAAATCGTCTCCGAGCCGGACATGCGCTCGAGCGCAGAGGCCAAGGCGTACCTTGAGACGATCAAATCCTACCTGCTCTATCTCGGCATCTCAGATGCCAAGATGCAGGAGGGATCGATCCGCTGCGACGTCAATGTATCGGTGTGCAACCCCGACGGCAGCTTTGGCACCCGGTGCGAAATGAAAAACGTCAACACCTTCAGCGGCGCGGTGCGGGCGATTGAATATGAGTTCAAGCGCCAGATTGAGGTGATTGAAGCGGGCGGCACCATCCAGCAGGAGACCCGCCGCTGGGACGACGCCAAGGGCATTACCATTTCGCTGCGCTCCAAGGAGGACGCGCACGACTACCGCTATTTCCCTGAGCCTGATCTTAAAACTATCGTTTTGGACCAGAGCTACATTGAGGATCTCAAAGCGCAGATCCCCGAAATGCCCAACTACAAAATTGCGCGCTATATGAAGGATTACGGTTTGACGCAGAACGATGCGACCCTTATCGCCGAGAACCTCGACCGCACCAAGCTCTTTGAGGAGACCGTCGCGGTGAATCCCGAGGTGAGCGCCAAATCGGTATCCAACTGGGTGCTTGTCGATGTCTCGAGGGTGGTCAACGAGACGGGCAAATCCATCTTTGAGACCAAGCTCGATCCGAAACGGCTCTCCGACCTGATCTTTGAGATTCAAAAGTCCACTATCTCCAACTCGGCGGGCAAGACGGTGTTTGAGGAGCTGCTCGTCAGCGACAAACCGGTCGCTGAGATTATTCAGGAAAAAGGTCTTGCCCAGATCTCCGACACCTCCGCCCTCCAGGCGATTGTAGACGAAATTCTCGGCAAAAACCAGAAGTCGGTGGACGATTACCGCGGCGGCAAAACCAACGCCCTCGGCTTCCTCGTCGGCCAGTGCATGAAGGCGACCAAGGGCAAGGGGAATCCCGGCCTGATCAAAGAGATGATTCTCAGCTACTTAAACAGCGAACAATAATGCTTTGCAGACAATCCGGCGCTTCGGCAGCTGGATTGTCTGCATTTTACGGTCATGCAGATGAAACAAAGCCAGCTGTCATATTCGAGAGGAAGTAAAATTCGAAAGAGCGCTGATAGGGAAGCGGGTGTTTTTCCCCGACCGCAAGATGGAATACAGCTGTGCCAAGAAGCTGCCGCCCTGTTGAAAAAATGGAGACAGGAGTAGCGGATCAAGTGAACCGCACTGTTTAGCTGCGAACAGAGTGTTTTATTGGGGCTGGATTAGTCGAACTATCAATGGAAAACCAACCGGACTGAAACAGTCATTCACTGCATTACAGTTAGATGATCTCTGAGAAAGGCTCGGGTTCATCGGATCAGTGGCTTGCCAAGCTGCCCGTTCTCATCCTTTTGCTTTTATGGCTCATGTATTCTCGTGTACTTCGGTTCGTTTGAATGCGAAGCTGGGAAAGGGGGCCAGCTCATCCGTCCCAACAGCGTTGGAAGGATCGAAGGTTTGCAGCCGACAGTGTTTTTGATGACCGATAAACTACTTTTTTACCAGTTTTAAATAGGGCCCAGACCAGGCGTTGGAGCGACTTGGGCAGAAAGAGGGCTATTTAAAAACAGTGTCCATGAAATCGTTTTGGGAAAATCTTGTCCTACTGCAGCATAAATATGGATCGTGTCTCGTTCAGACTTGCGCAGTCTATTTTAATAAGGACTAGAAATAAGACAGCTGAGAGCGGGATCTTCGCCTGCTCTCAACCGTTCTTTAAGGGATAAATCAGGTGACTGCCGCGCACACTAGTGGTATCTTGAATAGGGAGGGATCACTTATGCAGCGGCGGTACGGCCTGCCCACTGCGATGACGATGGTCGTCGGCATTGTCATCGGGTCGGGAATTTTTTTTAAAAGCGACGCAATTCTGCGAGATACCGGGGGAAATATTCTGCTCGGCTGCGCGCTGTTCCTTATTGCAGCGCTGAGCATTGTCTTCGGCGGACTAACGCTTGCACAGCTCGCGGCTCGGACTGACGACCCAGGTGGAATCACCGCCTATGCGGGGGAGTTTGTCGGGGAGAAATTCGGCAGCGCTATGGGGTGGTTCCAGACGTTTGTCTACCTGCCCTCCCTGGTGTCTGTCGTCTCCTATGCATCGGGTATGTACATCTGCCAGCTATTTGGCTGGTCGTTTGGGTCGAGCGCTGTTTCGATTGGCGTTTGGTGCGGCATCGGTGGGGGAATGACCCTTTTGTTTTTCCTTATGAACATTCTCTCCGCAAAGCTCGGCGGCTATTTCCAAAACTGTGCAACTGTTCTCAAACTCATTCCGCTCTTTGTGCTCGCAGTGGCAGGACTCATCTGGGGCGAACCAGCGCAGGTTCTCTCCCAGAGCGCTGCGCATCTCTCCGCCCCGATCAATTGGCTGGCCGGGATCGGGGCGGTAGCGTTTGCGTTTGATGGCTGGGTAGTGTCCACTTCGATCTGCCATGAGCTTAAAAACAGCAAACGTAACCTGCCGTTTGCACTCACCTTTTGTCCCATCTTCATCCTAATCGTCTACATCGCCTATTTTGTGGGGCTTTCCTCCCTTGTCCCTCCTTCCGAAATCGATCCTGCTACCCCGCAGGTCTACCAAGCTGCACGGGCGCTTTTTGGGGGATTTGGCGCAAAGCTAGTGCTGATTTTTGTCGTGATCTCGATGCTCGGCACCCTCAATGGGATGGTGCTCGGGAGCATTCGGCTGCCGCATTCCCTCGCTGTGTCGGGCAGGCTCCCTCAGAACTACGCGCAGTGGAACAGTCGCTTTGACATGCCTCTGCGCTCCGCTCTGCTCGCGCTCGCCACAAGTCTACTCTGGATTGCCTTACATTTTGTTACTCAGGAATTTGGCCTGATTGGGAATTCTGATGTGTCCGAAGCGGCGATCCTGCTCAACTATGTGCTGCTCTGCGTGCTTTATTGTAAGGTCATCAAGCTGGAGGGCAGGAAGCACCCTGTCAAAGGGATCGTCATCCCCCTGCTCGCAGTCACCGGCGCGCTTGTGATCTTTTTTGGCGCGCTCGGGAAGCCCATCCTGCTCCTTTATCAGGTAATGTACGCCGTTGTTCTCTACGCAGGCTACCGGTTTGCCAACCATCGTGCAGCAGAGTCACACAGATAGGCCGCATTGCTTTTGCTCGGGTCTGGTGATGGGGCCGCTGCTGCGCTCCTCTATTTTGACACCCGGTATTGCGCCGCAGCCGACAACTGCGCGAGGCACAAAAAAGGACAGTTACCTGTCAGTTTGAAAATTATATTAAAACAGCTGCTCAAAAGCCTGCCTGTTTTCGGCAGATTGGCCCTCAGACCCCGTTTGCAATGGGGTTAGTCCTGCTTGTTTGCGATCGTTCTCTTGTTTTCGCCAGCAAGATGTCCTTGAGCCGTTGACAAATTTTTTGCCCTGGGGTAAAATAAAAAAGGCGCAGATTGCGCCGAGTCAGTCGCAACCTCCTGACTTTAAACAAAACTACGAAAGGACAATGAAAACAAAATGAGAAACAAAAAAGTGTACAGCCTTGTCGCGGCGGCGCTCATTGCCGCCATGTATGCAGTGCTCACCTTTGTCGTGGCGCAGTTTGCCTACGGTGCGGTGCAGCTGCGGGTGAGCGAGGCATTGACCATCCTGCCCATGTATACCCCAGTCGCAGTGCCCGGCCTGACCGTCGGCTGCCTGCTCGCAAACGTCATCGGCCTGTCACTCGGAAAAACAGTTGTGTGGGATCTGCTTTTTGGGACTGCGGCCTCGCTCATCGCTGCTGTGATGACCTACTCGCTTGGCAAATCAAAGAGCAGGCGGGTACGCTACATACTCGGCCCATTTCCAGCCGTACTTGTCAATGCAGTAATTGTCGGCATGGAGATCACCTTCTTTTTCAGTGAAGGAGGAGCAACAGCAGCGATTTTCTGGGCGAATTTTGCAAGTGTATTCCTCGGACAGGCAATCATTTGTTATGGGCTTGGTGTTCCCCTGATGCTTGTGCTGGAACGGGGAGAGCTGTACAAACGGATTTTTAAAAGATAGGACAAAAAGATGGAAAAGCGCTCTTCCTCCGGGGAATGAGCGCTTTTCTACTTTTGTTTTCGCAGTGGAATCACCAGTGAAAAATCAAGTGAATGATCATCGAGTCAGAACAGAGCGGCAGACAGAAAGTCATTTTGGCAAAAGCAAAGCAATGAAAAACTGCTGTCACAGTTCAAGCAGGTGTGCTGCACAGATGCTTCTTGAGAGGCACGCTGTTTTGAGCTCTGCATGGGATTTGCCTTTTCTGTACTCAATTAGGTCTTTAATTGCGAAGCAGCTAGATATTTGGTTGTTGCAGTGAACGGGAATGGTGGGTTTGCAAGCTCGCTGATTTTGTCTGTCTCAACAATGAGCTCGCGGCCTGCGGGCAGGGTTTAAAAGGTCTTACGGTTTTTCAGCACAGTACTTTCTCCTGCTGACAGTAGGTTTTGAAATTTTGCGCTCAATTGCGTTTGTCGAACACACAGTTTAGCGCTAATATCCCGCTGTTGCCAGTCTTTGAATGAAATAAAAAACACCAACATGAGCTGGCGGTATTTCGTCCCCGCTTCTGTTCTGCACTTAATTCAGCCAAAAAATTTTTTGAAACATTAAAAAAAGAAGTTTTGCGGTCAACTTTTCTCCATCCGACTGTATCTAATAAATAGAGAACCAAAAAACAAAAAAGCAGGTGAATGGTATGAACAGGGAGAAACGAGTATCTCTCACACTTGGAGTTGGGTTGTTCGCCCTCATAATTGCGCTGTTTAGCTGGATGCTGCTGCATCCCAGTTTAATCGTGAGCCAACATGTACAGCAACCACCCCAAACGGTTGCAGGAGATGATATCAACGCCGCAGACGGCTTGGAAGGGGAGGTTGAGTTTGTTTAAGGCAAAGCAAATGACGCTCCGGGAGGAGTTTTCCGCCTATGTACGGGAACATCAACAGGATTTTTACCGGCTTGCCTACAGCTATGTGAAAAACCGTGAAAATGCCCTCGACATTGTCCAGGAAGCAGTTGTGAAGGCGCTGGGGAATCTCGGCAGCCTCAAGAATCCAGCGTATTTTAAAACCTGGTTCTACCGTATCCTTGTCAACGAGAGCCTGCTGTTTTTGCGAAAAAACAAACGCCTGGTGCTCAGTGACGAAGGATTTGCCGACATTGTTTACCTAGACCGGGACATCCCGCAGGCAATCGACCTTTACCGCGCGATTGGAAAGCTTGAACCGCAGCTCAAGACGGTGGTGATCCTCAAGTATTTCGAGGATATGACATTTGAACAGATCGCTCAGGTGACGGAAGGAAATCTCAGCACAGTGAAATCCCGTCTCTACCGCGCTTTGCAGCTGCTAAAACCGCTGATAGAGGAGAGTGTATCATGAACCGATTTGAAAAAGCCAAACGATATTACCAATCGATTGAAATTCCCGCGGAACTTAATGATGTAATAGAAGATGCGTTGTCTGCCACGCCCAGGAAAAAGAAGCACCGCATAGCAAGCAAAGTGCTGCTTTCAGCAGCCTGCCTGCTCATTGTGTTTACCACTGCGCTCAACGCAAGCGAGGTATTTGCCCAGAGCGTCTACAACATACCGGTTCTTGGAGAGTTTGCCCGGGTCATCACCTGGAGAGAGTATCGGCAGCACGATGACTACCGTCTGATTGATGTGAAGGTTCCGCAGCTTGCAAACACCGGCAACACGGCGCTGGAAAAGCGGGTCAACAACGAAATCCAGAAAAAGATAGACGAGATCATCACCCGCACCGAACAAGAGGCAAAAGAACTCTACCAGTTGTTTGTGGACGAGGGCAGAGAAAACGAGTACCACAAACTCGAGGTGTCGGTTGATTACGAGATCAAGCGCTCTGATCAGCGCACCGCCTCTTTCGTACTCACAAAGTTCGTGATGTTTACAAGTGCGAATGTGGAGCAGTTTTTTTACAATGTCGATCTGCAGACGGGAAAGGACATCACCCTGCAAGATTTGCTCGGTCCAAAGTACAAGGAGATCGCTGACAAGTCCATTCAGGCACAGATTGAGCAGCGCAAGGCGGAGGACGAAAATAACATCTTTTTTGATGGAACAGATGGAATAGAGGGCTTTACCGGCATTTCTGAGGACCAAAATTTCTATATCAATGAACAGGGAAACCCAGTTGTTGTATTTGAAAAATACGAAATCGCCCCGGGCTATATGGGAATTCAGGAGTTTGAAATTTCAGTGAAGTAACCGCCCAGTGTCAGAGAACAGGGGTGTTTATGCGACATCCCAAATCGGAACGAAAACTCACCGCTATGGCTGGTGAGTTTTCTTGTATTTTGAAAACCACTGACAGGGCCAGTGGATGAAATTCCTTATTGCAAAGGAAAGAGTATTGTATCCGGTGAAGAAATCAATAGGAAAAGCATAAAACAGCGGTGCGAATATAAGGGACAGGGCGGATCGCAGAAAATAGCACCTTAAAAAGCGCACTTTGGATGAGAGCAAAAATTTTGTAATTTCTCTTGATCTTTTTTTAAATGTATAGTATAATAGATAAGCAATTCAAGATATAGTTTGACATGCAGGCAGCCGGGCTCTGTGCGACAGGACTCCGTGAACCATGTCAGGCGGGGAACCGAGCAGCATTAAGCGGATGGCTCTGTGCGCCGCGGATTCACCTGACTGCCTGCATGTGAGACTGTATTGATTTTGACACCCCATCCACACTGTGGGTGGGTATTTTTCTTTGAGGGGGTCCGCCGATATGTATCTGGCGCTTTACCGGAAGTGGCGGCCGAAGAGCTTTGAGGACGTCCTTTCCCAGCCGCACATCACCACAACGCTCATTAACGAGATTAAAACCGGCCACATCGCGCATGCCTATCTCTTCACCGGCTCGCGTGGAACCGGAAAAACGACCTGTTCTAAAATTCTAGCCAAGGCGGTGAACTGCCTGCACCCGGTGGACGGGGAGCCCTGTCACGAGTGTGAATGCTGCCGCGGGATTGAAGACGGTTCGATTCTCGATGTGGTGGAGATTGATGCGGCGAGCAACAACGGAGTGGACAACATCCGAGAGCTGCGCGATGAGGCCAACTTTACCCCTGTCTCCTGCAAATACCGGGTTTATATCATCGACGAGGCGCACATGCTGAGCACCGGCGCATTCAACGCCCTGCTCAAGATCATGGAGGAACCGCCGCCGCACGTCATCTTTATCCTCGCGACAACCGAGGTGCACAAGGTGCCTGCGACCATCCTCTCCCGCTGCCAGCGGTTCGATTTTCGTCGGATCAAGGCGGAGGACATCGTTGCCCAGCTGATGAAAATCACCGAGTCGGAGGAGTTTAGCCTCACTCAGGAGGCGGCCGAGCTGATTGCGCGGCTTGCGGATGGGGGCATGCGGGACGCGCTCTCCCTGCTCGACCAGTGCGTTGCATTTTCGTCCGACATCACCGTCGAAGTGGTCAGTTCCGCCGCGGGAATTGCGGACAGGGAGTATCTGTTTGAGTTTCACCAGGCGGTGATGGGGCGGGATCCTGCGAAGGCGCTCGCCCTCATCGACGAACTGTATGCAAAGTCCAAAGATCTGGAACGGCTGTGCGAGGAGCTCATCAATTTTTATCGCAATTTGATGATCATCCAAACGACTGCCCGTTACAAAGAGATTGTACTTGCCGTCCCCGAAGAGCTTGCCCGTCTCGAGCAGCTTGCGGGGCAGCTCAAGCTCTCCCAGGTAATCCACTGCCTGACAGTTTTGCAGGATTCGATCGAGCGGTTTAACAAGGTGGGCAACAAGCGGTTGGAATTTGAAATTTGCATGATCAAGCTCTGTTCTCCCAATCTTGACCAGAGTATGGACAGCATTCTCCGCCGGATTGACCGACTGGAGGCACAGCTGCGGTCTGGTGTCGCTATTCCCGCGCAGCAGATTCCGTCAGCTCCGCCTCAGACGCCACCTCAACAGACGGAAGAACCACAGCCGATGCAGCAGGATTCGGCCCCGCCTCCTGCCGAGGAAGCGCCTGAGCCTCCTTCTCTGGGCAACTCTGAGAGAGAACAGCGTCCCGTCCCGCTTGCGGCATGGGGTGAGATTCTCGAGGATTTGGCGGATCAGTCCAAATCCCTCTACGGCATTCTCTGCAATTCTCAGGCGTTTGAGATGGGGGAAAAGTTGTTTATCCGGTCGCCCAACACCGCGTTTGCCGGGATGGTGCAGGGAAAAACAGCGCTGCTGAGCAGAATTATCAGCGATCACACCGGAAAACAGTATCGCCTTTTAATGAAGGGTGCAAAACAGCAGGCCGCGCACAGTGCAGTGGATGAAGTCCTTGAACGCGCAAAGCAGTCGGGGATTGATGTAATTGAAGAATAACCCAACGATTTGAAAAATAGATTGTAAAATACGGAGGAAACAGACAATGAAATCAAGATTACCAAAAGGCTACGGCGGAAACATGAACGACATGGTCAAACGCGCGCAGGAGATGCAGAATGAGATGCAAAAGGCGCAGGAAGAGCTCGAGGCGATGACCTTTACCACCACAGTCGGCGGCGGTGCTGTCGAAGTGGTTGTCACCGGCAAAAAAGAGCTGCAGTCGCTCACCATCAAACCCGAAGTAGTGGACCCTGAGGACATCGAAATGCTGCAGGATCTGATCATCAGCGCAGTCAACGAGGGAATGCGCCAGGTCGAGGAGAGATCCGACGAGGATATTCAGCGCATCACCGGCGGCATGTCGGTTCCGGGCCTCTTTTAATCGATGGCACACGAAGCGCTTCCCTTGAAAATACTGGCCGAGCAGTTTGCCTCCCTTCCGGGAATCGGAATGAAAACCGCCTGGCGGCTTGCCTTTTACGTTTTGACCATGACCAAGGAGCAGTCGGACGAATTTGCGCATGCCATCACAACTGCGCACGATACGATTAAAAACTGCTCTGTCTGCCAAAACTATACTGACAAGCTGGTGTGCGACATCTGTGCGGACGGCATGCGGGATAAATCGGTGATCTGTGTGGTGGAAAGCCCTAAAGATGTGGTGGCATTTGAGCGCTCCCGCGGCTTTAAAGGGCTCTATCACGTGCTGCATGGGTTGATTTCCCCGATGGACGGCATCGGGCCGGATCAGCTCTTTATCAAGCAGCTGCTCTCCCGCATCGGCGATCCACAGCAGGAAGTCAAAGAGGTCATCATGGCCACCAATCCGACGGTGGAAGGGGAGGCGACAGCAATGTACCTTTCCAAGCTCCTTAAGCCGCTCGGTGTGAAAGTAACCCGACTCGCTTACGGCGTCCCGGTTGGGGGAGAGCTTGAGTTTGCCGACGAAATGACTCTATCCAAGGCATTGGAAAACAGAAACGAGTTGTAACCGTATATAATTCAATGAGATTCAGGCGGTACTAGACAAAGGAGGTGTTGTGCAATGCCGCAGACAGGTGGAAAAAAAATCATTGCGCTCAACCGCAAGGCGCGCCACGATTACTTTGTGGAAGAATCCTTTGAAGCGGGAATTGAGCTTGTGGGCACTGAGGTAAAGTCACTCCGCAAGGGGGCGGTCAACCTTAAGGACAGCTTCTGTTACATCGAGCAGGGGGAAATCTTTGTTCACGGCATGCACATCAGCCCCTATGAACAGGGAAATATCTTTAACAAAGACCCCATACGTATCCGTAAGCTTCTGATGCACAAAAAAGAGATTGCCCGGCTGTTTGGCCAGGTGAAGCAGCAGGGATACTCCCTGATTCCCCTGTCGCTTTACTTTAAAAGCTCACGGGTAAAGTTGGAGCTCGGTCTTTGCAAGGGCAAAAAGCTATATGACAAACGGGCCGACGCGGCCAAACGAGATGCAAAGCGGGAGATGTCCCGCGCAATAAAGGAAAGATCGCGAGGTTAACGGATGGTTTGTCAGCAGATTCCAGTTGTCGTAGATTATGCAAAAGCAGGTGCTGTGCACAACGGGTTCCAGCCTGTTTTGCAGGCCTATGTCATTGAGCGCGGACCTGAATTCAATGTTTTACAGAAACGTCCAGCAGTGATACTTTGTCCGGGCGGCGGCTATGGCTTTACTTCTGACCGCGAGGCGGAGCCAGTTGCTCTGCGGTTGGTTTCAGCTGGGATCAATGCGTTTGTGCTGCGCTACAGTGTTGCGCCGGCACGGTATCCCTGTGCGTTGCTCGAGCTTGCACGGGCAGTGGAACTGGTACGGCAAAATGCAGAAAAATGGCACATTGATCGCAATCGCGTCATTGTGTGCGGCTTTTCAGCGGGCGGCCATTTGGCAGCGAATCTTGGCGTTGCGTGGGAGCAGCCGTTTTTGTGTGAAACCCTCGGCGCAAAATCCAGGGATTTGAGGCCAAACGGTATGATTTTGTCCTATCCTGTCATTACTGCGGGCGAATATGCCCACATCGGTTCGTTTGAAAATCTGCTGGGAGACACAAAAAATGAAGAGTTGATGGCATCAGTCAGCCTTGAAAAGCTGGTGAACCGGTCGACTCCCCCTTCCTTTTTGTGGCACACCCAGGCGGACCCTGTGGTTCCACTAGAAAACACCGTCCTGTTTGCAATGGCGCTGCGCAACAACAAGGTTCCGTTTGAACTGCACATCTATGAGCGCGGTGGTCACGGGCTGTCGTTGGCAGATGAAACAAGTGCAGTTTTGCCCAGGCATATTGTGCCAGATGTCACCAATTGGATTGAGATGGCGATAAAATGGCTCAAACGCTTGTAATTTTTCTAAAAATCGGGTATAATAAAATTTCAACCTGGGGGCGTAAAGGTTTCGACGGGGATTTTGAAGCATGGTAAGCGAGTAGAGGAGGCGCCAGCTCTATAAAAAGGCGCACCTAAATTTTAAACGCTAAAAACAATACTAGAACTTTAGCTTGCGCTGCTTAGTTTTCTAAGCAGTCCGTCCGATAAGACCTACCGCGCGCTTATCCGACGTCAAATTTAGCGGTGAACGTCCACTGGGAGGGCCTTGGCCCGGCGGATGAACAAAAGGCTACTAAACCCGGGAGCGTGTCTGTCCGCGCCCGGGCAAGGGAATGCAAATGACCGACTACACTCGTAGAAAGCTATGTGAATAGATTTTCGGACACGGGTTCAATTCCCGTCGCCTCCACCATAATAGGAACATAAAAAAGATATGTTCCGGATAAACCCCGATTTTATCGGGGTTTTTTGCTGTCCAAATGCCGGGATTTCAAGATGCATATTCGTAGATATAAAACGGCTGTTTTTGCTTTGCGAATAGAATTGAACTCCCGTACAACCGAATAACTGCTTCAAACGGCAGACAAGTCATCCAAAACTTGTCTGCCGTTTTTGCGTTTCCCTGCCCGAAGTTTTGTAAGGCGTTGACAATATGGGAACGCCGCACTGTGATTTTAATGATGGCGCACATTTCGGCAGACTGGATGGTAGGACACCCAAGAAAGAAAATCTCAGCCTGTGAGCCACTGTGTCGCCCCCTGTGCAGGCTTTGCTGAGATGGTGGAGAAAGTACCCGACCGACGGACTCTAAGCAAAATTCAGGCGGTTTTAGCGAGAGTTTACACAGAGAGAAATACAGCCCCAAGTCGACTGGCTTGCGCCTGCGATTTGGTTGCAGGATAAAGGCAGGCGGCTGTAAACGCCTCTCCTCCGAATCACAGCAGCCGCAATGCGGGCTGCCCTCAAAGGTTTTATGGCTTTTCGGTTTTTCCGCTTAGGTACACCTGAAAACCGCCATCAGCCAAGATAGGTACACCGAGAAAAAGACCAGCCCCGTAAATCCGCCGTTTTTAAGGTGGCTGTCGGAAAGGAGTAAATGCCGATGGGCAAAGAAAAGAAAATCCGTATTCCTCTGTGGATATACCCTTCGCTTGCTGTATTTAGCTCCATCAAACCGAGCTTGCCGCATAGGGTAAAGCTGGTGTATATCTATCTTTACGACCGGATGGATAGAGAGGAAAAGGCGTGGCCGGGTATAAAAACCATAGCCGTAAATCTGTCCCTTGGGTATTCAAAAT
>EQ973344.1:300518-307324 GCA_000158655.1 [Clostridium] methylpentosum DSM 5476 | reverse complement strand
TCAGCCGCCCGAAAAAGGCGGCTGTTACATAGCAACATATCTTCTTACGGCAATTCGTCCTTATGCTCCATAAGATAATCAATAAAATATTTGCTGGCAATCGGCAAACTATCCTTGTCTTTATACCCAACTGCAAGTGTTCGTGTAATGGGCGGATCAATTGGCAGGCAAACTATGTCATAATTTGTGCGCCTTAATATCAGTTCTGCTAAAATACTCACGCCGAGCCCCGCCTCTACCATCATCATAATGGCGTAGTCGTCATGAATCGTATATTGAATATTTGGTTGAATACCCGCCGCTTCAAACGCCGCCATCGGCTCGCTGTAATGACCTTCCTCAAGCAGAATATACGGCTCCGTTGCAATGTCCTGAAGCTGAATACTTTTTTTCTTGGCAAGAGGATGATTTTTCGGCAGAACAGCAAGCATTTCATCGCTTTTCACCGTTTTCGTTTTCAGATTTGTATCCGCAAGCGGATTGATGAAGCCAAAGTCAATTTGCCCGGAAGCAATCCATTCGGGAATTAAAGTATAATCGCCCTGATGAAATAAAAACTGGACATTCGGATATTCCTCTTTAAAGCCGTTAATAAGCTGCGGCATCCAATGACAGGTAACACTGGAAACCGTTCCAACACGGATGACACCCGTTTCAATTCCTTTGATTTCATTAGCCTTTTCTTGCATAGAGCGATATTGATAAATTGACCGTTCTATAAACGGGAACAATTCCGTCCCCTCAATCGTGAGCTTTACGCCGTGACGAGAGCGAGTCAGCAGTTTTATTCCAAGCTCATTTTCAAGAGAAGCAATCATTTGACTGATGGAGGACTGTGTATAGCCCAAAGCGTCGGCAGCTTTGGTAAATCCCCCAAGCTCAATAATTTTCTGCAAAGCTATGTATCGATTCATTTTCTAAAATCGTCTTTTCTAATAGTATCATTAAAAACATTCGTTTTACTTATTATATGGCATTAAGTATAATAAAGTCAAGACCTCGGATATATGAGGGCAAAAAATAATAAGAACATCATGGAGGATTTTATGAAACAGTACATAGTAGACGCATTTACGGATAAAGTATTCGCCGGGAATCCCGCCGCAGTCTGCATTTTGGATCAATGGCTGTCAGATGAAATTATGCAAAAAATCGCTATTGAGAATAATTTATCCGAAACGGCTTTTGCAGTAAGGGAAAAAGAAAATTATCGGCTGCGCTGGTTTACGCCCGGCGGAGAAGTTGAGCTTTGCGGTCACGCAACATTGGCAACAGCTTATGTGATTTTACGCTTTATAGAACCCAAAGCAGAAAAGGTCTGCTTTGACACATTAAGCGGAGTTTTGGTTGTGAACAAAAACGGAGAAATGTTGACGATGGATTTTCCGTCTTTTTCGCTGACGCCTATCGCTATCACCGCAGAACTCATCTCTGCTTTAGGCGGCGTAACACCAGTAGAAGCATATATAGGTGCAGATATTGTTTGTGTGCTTGAAAATGAAGAACAGGTACGAAATGTGACACCGAATCAGACGATTATTCGGGACTTAGATGGGGTATGTTTTCATATCACGGCAAAAGGAAATGCTTATGACTGCGTGACCCGCAGTTTTGCACCGAAATGTAATGTTGCGGAAGATTCTGTATGCGGTCGGGGACACTGCCATGTTATTCCGCTATGGTCTGAAAAGCTCGGAAAAACGGAGCTTACCGCTTATCAGGCTTCTGCTCGCGGCGGTGAACTTTACTGCCGGTATGTCGGAGAGCGAACCATATTAAGCGGAAAAGCAGTTCTATTCTCCGAAGCGGAAATTTACTTTTAGACGGTGTTGAATATGAACAAAATCAGTAGAAATGCCGCAGAGCATTACAAATGGAAAGGCATCTGCGACGGCTGGTATTTTGTCAAAAGAGATGATGTCAGTATTATTGCAGAGAAAATGCCGCCGCATACTGCGGAAGATATGCACTATCACACACAGTCAAGGCAGTTCTTTTATGTGTTATCAGGCGAAGCGGTAATGAAATTACCCGAAAATGAAGTTTCACTTTGTGCAGGCGAGGGAATTGAAATCCCGCTGGGAACACCGCACCAAATGACAAATCGTGCGTATTCCGAGCTCCAATTTCTTGTTGTCTCTGCGCCGAAATCTCACGGCGATAAAATAATCATTTCATAGGTAGCAGAAAAAATATAAAAATGACTTTGTTCAGTTGAACACGGAATGGCTGGAGCGATTTTATACAGTAGAGCCGTTTGATCAAGATATGATGGACAGGGTTGATGAGCTGATTGAAAGCGGCAGCATGGTGTATTTTGCCGTAGAAAATGAAAAAGTGCTTGCCACCTGTATGACAATACCACTTTCTGACGACGTATGGGAAATGTGTAAGCTGGCGGCGGTCGGTCAATACACGGGAACAGGAGCAGGCAGCGCTGTGTTTAAGGCTTGTATGGATTACGCCGTATTACACGGCGCAAAAAAGCTATCGCTCATTTCTTGCCGGGCATTAAAACCCGCCATTCACATTTACAAGAAATTCGGGTTTCGAGAAGTTCCGCTGAACAAAGAATTTTGGGGTGCTGAAAAGGCGGATATTGAAATGGAGTATCTTGTAAATGAGAGATCAGAGTAACATAGCACAATTAGATAAAGGGCAATCCAGCAAACGATTCTCCAATCTATTTTCGCTTATACTTGCCCTTTTAGCAGGCTGTCTTGTTTTTGCTGTTATGCAGGGCATTCATGATAACTACGGAATTATGCTCCCCGGCATTGTGGCTCGATCCGGGCTTGATTATGCGTCCGTTAGTTTTGTGATTGCAGTCGGACAAATCTTGTACGGCGCAACGCAGCCTGTTTTCGGTATGCTGGCAATCAAAAAATCCAATGCCTTTGTCATGCTTCTCGGTATCCTTTTCATGGCGGCTGGACTGATTGCTTCGCCGTTTTGCAACAGCCTGTGGAGCTTGCTGCTTTTCTTTGGTGTTTTACTGCCCGCAGGGACAGGAGCGTTATGCTTCGGAATCGTGATGGGAGCGTTAGCGCCGATCATTGGTGAGAAAAAAGCGGCCGTTGCGTCAGGAATCGTACAGGCAAGCGCCGGGATCGGTGACGCAATTATGTCCCCCTTGCTTCAGCGGTTGACGGACGGCTTCGGCGTTACGCTGTCTATGCCTGTATTCAGTATTCCGATTTTGCTTATGCTCCCGATTGTCTTTTGGTTGGGTACAAAAAAGAAAAAAATAGATAAAGCGCAGCCCGTACAGGTGATTGCAAGCGACGCAAAAAAGGAAAAACTATCCGATATTTTGAAATCAGCATTTCGTGACCGTACATATTGGTGTCTGCTGATCGGCTTTTCTACTTGCGGATTCCATATGTCAATTATTGAAACACACCTTTTTTCTCAATATGTAGGAAGCGGAATCCCTGCTAGTTTCGCTTCACTCACTTTAACGGTATATGGAGTTTTTACAATGCTCGGCGCCGTTATCACAGGTTTTTTAGGACAGAAATTCCGCATGAAAAATGTGCTTGCCAGTGTTTACGGCATACGCATTTTAATTGCCCTTGCATTTATTTTCATTCCGAAATCTGTTCCCTTTACCTTTATCGCAACCAGCCTGCTTGGAATGACGGGCGATTCCACTGTACCGCCTACAACGGGAATTATCAGCAATAAAGTAGGCGTTGCAAAAATGGCTGTTGTTTACGGTTCTATCTTTATCGGTCACCAGCTTGGGGCGTTTGCTTCTGCTTGGCTTGGCGGTATTTTTGTCAGTACGGCTCTCGGATATACTGCACTCTGGATCGCCGATTTGTGTTTATGCATCACGGCGACGGTTGCAAGTTTTAAGATAAGAGATTAAAAATAAGAAAATGGAGATGATTTCCAACGATAGCTGCCGAGAAAATCACTATGCCGTAGGGCATTATGAGATATTCGGCTACGGTGTACCGCAATACTAAAAATCAGCCGCCCGAATAAGGCGGCTGATACATAACAATATTGTTATCGGTACTCTAAATAATCAAGAAATCTTTTAACAGCAAGTGAAGCCGTTTTTTTGTCTTTCAGAGCAAGACCGATATTGCGGTATGCAGGAACATCAAGTTCTTTTGCAAGAATTTTATACGGCACACGCTTTAATATAAGCTGCGGTAAAATACTGATTCCAAGTCCGCTTTCCACCATTGACATAATGGCGTAATCATCCCAAGTGGTGAAATGAACTTTTGGAGTTAATCCACAGCGTTCAAAAATTTCTGAAACTTCCGCTTTCGCACCTTTTTCGAGCAGCATAAACGGATCGTCGCAAAGCGCTGAAACAGGGAATTTTTCACACTCGGCAAGCCTGTGATTTTCAGGGATAATTGCCATCAACTGATCCTGCTCCAAAAAGATTGTTTCAAAATCGAAATGTGTCGGCAATTTCAAAAATCCGCAGTCTACCCGTCCCTCCATAATCCATTCTTCTATTTCCGTATAATCGCCAAGCAGGAGCTCGTAATCAATATGCGGATAATCTTTTTGAAATTCTTTGATGATGTTCGGCAGCCAATGGGTGGCAACGCTTGAAAAAGTACCGATACGAATTAAGCCAGATTGCAGTCCGTTTAATTCATCAACCTGCATTTGCAGCTTTTCGTATTCTGCAACGAGGCTTTTCGCATAGGGGAGTATTTTCAAGCCGTCCGAAGTCAGTTTAACTCCACCCTTGCCCCGTTCCAGCAACACCACTTTCCATTCTTTTTCAAGATCTCCAATCATACGGCTGATACCTGATTGAGAATAGTTCAGTATTTCGGCGGCTTTTGTGAAACTGCCGTATTCAATTGTTTTGACAAACGACATATATTTTTGAATATTCATATCCATAATGAAATCATCCTCCTTTTTGTATCTGATTTTGTTATAGATTATATGATAAACATTCGCTTTTCAAATACTAGTTCTTATGATACACTATAATCGTGAAAAAAACAAGTATGTGAGGACGATTAAAATGATTACTGTTCATGAAATTCAAACATCTGCTCCGCAGATATTCAAAACAAATTTGCAGGAAAAGGTCTACCGTACATTAGAAGATTTACGGATACCGTTTGAGCGTGTTGACACGGACGAAGTGATTACAATGGAGGATTGCACCCGTATCAACGAAAAGCTAAATATGAAAATGGTAAAAACACTTTTTCTTTGCAACCGTCAGCAGACAGAATTTTATCTGTTCATCACCTGCGGGGACAAGCCGTTTCGTTCAAAAGATTTCAGTAATGCACTTGCCGTTTCCCGTGTATCTTTTGCCCCTGCGGAGCTTATGGAAACAATGCTTGGTACAAAAGTCGGTGCTGCGACCGTTTTCAGCAGCCTTTTAGACTGTGACAACAAGGTGCAGATTGTTTTTGATAACGATGTACTAACCGAAGAATATTACGGGTGCAGCGACGGCACGACAACAGGATATATGAAAATACGGACGGAAGATATTGTTCGCAAGTTCTTGAATTATGCAAAACACAAGCCGACCGTAATTGAGGTGTAATGATGGGACTGTATCAAAACAGAATTGTCATCAAAGTAGGCACATCTACTTTGACAAATGAAGTCGGCGGGAGCGACCTGCGTTCCTTTGACCGACTTGCCTGTGTTCTGTCTGATATTCAGAACATGGGATATGAGGTTATTTTGGTATCTTCGGGCGCAATCGCCGTAGGTACAAATAAATTGAGCATGAAAACAAGACCGACGAGTATGCGACTGAAACAGGCGGCAGCGGCGGTCGGTCAATGCAGTATTATGTATTTGTATGACAAGTTTTTTGGGGATTACGATAAAACAATCGCTCAAATTCTCTTAAATGCAGAGGATATAGAACAGGAAGAAAAGAAAGAAAACCTTACGAATACTTTTGACGCTTTGCTTGAAATGGGGATTATCCCGGTTGTCAATGAAAATGATTCGGTCAGCTATACCGAAATTGAATCGGAAGAACGGCTGTTTGGCGATAACGATATGCTGTCCGCTGTTGTTTCAGTTTTATGCAAAGCAAAAAGGCTGATTATTCTTTCGGATATAAACGGCTTTTATGATAGCGATCCCCGGCTTTATCCTAACGCAAAGTTCATTGAAAGAATTGAGAAAATTGACGATAAAATAGATTCTCTTGCAGGCGGAGCAGGATCAAGGAGAGGAACGGGTGGTATGAAAACAAAACTGCAAGCGGCGGGGCTTGCGACGGCAAACGGCACAGATACCGTTATTACAAACGGAAAACATCCCGAAGCGCTTTACGATTTTATGAAAGGCAAAAACATCGGGACATTGTTCGTCGGGAAAGCAGAAGAATGAAACGGTCTTATTTTAAGTATATCATCGCTCTGCTGCTTTTCGGGTCAAATGGTATCGTCGCAAGTTTTATCCGTCTGAACAGTTATGAAATTGTTTTGCTTCGCACGCTGCTCGGTAGCCTGTTGCTTGTTGTGATTTTTCTTTTCGGCAAAGGGAAACTGACCTTTTATAAGCATAAAAAACAGTTTCTTTATTTAATTGCGTCTGGTGTGGCAATGGGCACAAGCTGGATGCTCCTATACGAAGCCTATACACGAATCGGTGTCAGCATTTATTTGCATCTCCAGCTTGAATACCCAAGGGGCAGGCTCTGTGCTAAACTATTCTTGTCGTTCATTAAACCTCAAAATGCGCCCATCTGCATAATGCAGACAGGCGCAAGTGAATTATAAAAAGTATTTACATGATTTGTGTATTCATGGTGGTGGTCGGAGTAACCCGATGTAGGG
>EQ973344.1:289589-300365 GCA_000158655.1 [Clostridium] methylpentosum DSM 5476 | reverse complement strand
TGGTGGTCGGAGTAACCCGATGTAGGGTACAGTCTTTTTTTGACAAGTAAATTCCTGTCGGTTTATGTCGATATGATTTTCGTACCACGGCGGCTCCCGCCATAAGCCGCCGTGTTTATCAGCGCTAGGGCGTCATCCCTTTGGAGGACAAAAGAGCGGCAGCCTTGATTTCTCAAAAGCCACCGCTTCACAGGCGCGTGAAAATCTCTCTGCTGTACGACGGCTTTTTTCTTTTGCCGTCGTGCGGCAGTTTGCGTTTCAATATGAATTTTGGTATAGTGCCGACGTGATGCAATCAAGCCTTTTTCGGCTTATCTGTTTTTGTCTTTTGGGGCTTCATTCCCCAGAACACAACGTTCATCACGATTACGATCAGCACAACCGCAGCCATGGATACCCAAAATCCGATATTAAGACCCAGCCATTCGGTTGTTCCGAAAAAAGTTATCCAAATTTCTTTCCAGTTCATCATCACACCTCCTTAGAGCAGCTCGCCATAGTGACGGACATAGGCTTTTTTCAAACTGGTCGCCAACACCATATACAGCAGGATGCAGGGGATCAGATACGCAAAATACGCTGCGGGCAGAGCAACAAAACCAAGCGTCGTTCCGAAGACCGTAAAAGGAATCACAGTCAGGACCGCAATACCGGTCATGGTAAGCAGCGTCACCGGAGCGGATGCGCGGCTCTGGATAAAGGGCAGCTTCGGAGTACGGATCATGTGAATGACCAGCGTCTGGCTCCACATGGATTCCACGAACCATCCAGCCTGGAACATCCCGATATACTGCGCCTGCATGGCCGCAAGCTCCGCTCCGCTGTAATGAGCGGCCAGATCGTTGAACAGAACACCATCGGACACGAACATGGGGCAGAATACAAAATACATGAAAATGTAGGTCGTAAAGTCGAAGATGGAACTGGTAGGCCCGATCCAAATCATAAAACTGCCTACACTGGAAGCATCCCATTTCCGGGGCTTTGCGATAAATTCCTCGTCCACGTTATCCCAGGGAATCGCGGTACAGGACAGATCGTAGATCAGGTTCAGAAAAATCAGATGCACGCTCATCATCGGCAGGAAGGGCAGCAGCGCGGAGGCCGCCAATACCGAGAACATATTGCCGAAGTTGGAGGATGCGGTCATCTTAATATACTTGATCATGTTGGCATAGGTCTTGCGGCCTTCGATAATGCCCTGCTCCAAAACCATCAAGTCTTTTTCCAGCAAAATAATATCAGCCGATTCTTTTGCCACGTCTACGGCGGTATCCACCGAAATGCCGATGTCAGCGGCTTTCATAGCGGCGGCATCATTGATTCCATCGCCCATGAAACCAACGGTATGGCCGTTTTCCCGGAGAATCGAAACCACACGTGCTTTCTGGTCGGGCGTCAGCTTGGCAAATACGTCGGTGGATTCTGCGGCTCTTGCCAGCTCTGCATCACTCATTTTCTCCAAATCGGAGCCAAGAAGCATATTGCGAACCTTCAGCCCCACCTGCTTGCAGATGGTATGGGTCACTTTGTCGTTGTCGCCGGTCAGGATTTTTGTCGTCACGCCGTGGTCTTTCAATGCTTTGATTGCGTCTGCGGTGGATTCCTTCGGGGGATCGAGGAACGCAAGATACCCAATCAGCACCATATCACACTCGTCCTTCACGCCAAAAGCGTCCACCGGGGAGGGATTGCTTTTCTGTGCAATGGCAAGAACACGGAAGCCCTTGTCATTGAGATCATCCACTGTTTCCAGAATACGGCGGCGGACATCATCGGTCAGCGGCTGCACACTGCCGTCACACTCCGCATAGGTGCAGATGGAGAGCATTTCTTCCACAGCGCCTTTTGTCACCATCTGGGTCTTGCCGATTTTGTCCTGTACTACCGTGGTCAGACGGCGGCGAGTGAAGTCAAACGGGATTTCATCTACCTTCACATAGTTTTCAGACAGGTCGAGCAGTCGGGAATCTTCCGCTTCTTCTTCCTCTGTCTTATGGATAATCGCCAGATCCATCAGATTCTTGTAGCCGGTCTGGAAATAGCTGTTGAGGTAAGCGTGGCGCAGAACCCGCGTATCGTCCTCACCGTTTACGTTGAGGTGATATTCCAGCACAACTTTATCCTGTGTCAGCGTTCCGGTCTTGTCGGTGCAAAGAATGTCTATAGCACCGAAGTTCTGGATGGAATTCAGGTTCTTGACGATGGTCTGCTTCTTGCTCATGGACACCGCGCCTTTGGCAAGGCAGGTGGTCACGATCATAGGCAGCATTTCCGGCGTCAAACCGACGGCGATGGAAATACCGAACAGTAAGGCATCCAGCCAGTTTCCCTTCGTGATACCGTTAATGAAGAACACCAGTGGAACCATGACCAGCATGAAGCGGATCAGCACCCAGGAGACGGCATTGACACCCTTGGTGAAGCTGGTCTCTACCGCTTCTCCGGCAACCGCGGACGCCATAGAACCAAACAGCGTATTATCACCGACACAAACAACGACCGCTGTTGCACTGCCGGAGACAACATTGCTGCCCATAAAGGCGATGTTTGTATAATCGGTTATGCTGTCTTTGGCCGCGCTGACATTAGGCGTTTTTTCAATGGGCTCGCTTTCTCCAGTCAAACTTGCCTGACTGACAAACAAATCTTTTGCATCCAGAATTCGAACATCAGCCGGAATCATATCACCCGCTGACAGATGCACGATATCGCCGACCACCAGATCATCCATGGGGATTTCAACTTTTACCTGATCCTTACGGGTAACGGTGCAGGTGGTCGTGATCATGGCCAATAGCTTCTCCGCCGCATTGCCGCTGCGGGATTCCTGCACGAAACGAAGCGTTCCGGAAATAAATACCATTGTGAGAATGATGACCACCGTTAGACAGTCAAAATCCTCCGGTGTGCTGCCAAACAGGGAAAAATACGGAAAAACCATGTCTGTTATGGTGGATACCACCGCCAGGCAGAACAGAATGGCGGTAAAGGGGTTGATAAACGCCCCGGTCAGCCGCTTTGCCAGAGACTTCTTTTTTTCATGCGTTACTTTGTTGCTGCCGTATTTGGCGTGGCTTGTAAATACGCCGCCCGGATCAAGCCCACGAAGTGTGGTATGCAGGTTTTTCAAAACCTCTTTAATGGGATTGGTTGCCGCAAATTCAATACGGCGGTTCTGCTCGTCACGGATGACTGCCTTTTCCGCAGCCTGACGAGTGGACAGATGCGTTTCTTTCTTGCTCATTTCGTTTCTTACCTCCTCGAATTTTAGTAGAGGCAAGCGCAATCACATGAGAGACACGGAACTTCCGATCCTCATATGCTGCTCTTTGCCTTCGTGGACTGCCATCGGAGTCCATGCCTTTCACCTCACTGTTTTTATGGAATGTCTATTTGAAACCGCAATGCGGATTATTTGTTGCGATAGCGGTCGCTTTTTCCGATATACCAGACATCTAAGCCGGCAACGATCAGCCATGCGATCATAGCGCCTACAAACCAGTGATTTGAAAATCCTGCCCAAAATCCCTTTATCAGAAAAATGATGCCATTAAGCGCAATGACTTCTCCGATATTGCGGCAAAGCGGGACAATTTTAATTTTCTCTTTTTCTTCCTGCGGCATATTTTTCCACGCAGATAAGTAAATATGTCCTTTCCCGCAGGCAAACACAAAGCCCGCTATGGTGAAAAGAACTCCAAAAAAGATACAGGTGTAATCCATGGCTGCTCACTCCTTCCGGTGATTGATTTCATTTCTTAGTTTCTTTAATTTCAGAAGTCTGATGAGCAACATCACTGCCGTAACTGCCAGAACAAGCCAAATGACAGCAGATACTTGATACCAAATCTGAAACATCAAAATTCTGTGTTCAGAAAACATCCAGCTTAAACAGCCGCATATTATTGTGAACACGATGTAAAGCGCAAAGAAAACTGTCAGGCTATGATCTTTGATTTTCTTCTTCACTCACAACACCTCCCAACCGGCGCTTATCACTTCTGGGATTGCCAATGCCTGTCCAACGATTCCCTCTAAAACATTGCTTTTGGGTTTTCCTGAAGAACAGTATTCAGCAACGATTTCAACCTTATCGCCAACAACATTGCCGCTTTCCAGATTATTTAGATACAGTGTTTTGCAGGAATTGCTATTAATCAGCAACAGACGGATTTCCTGCTCTGCATTCGCCTGACAAAGGACCGAAATACGATATTGCTTTTCAGACTCATCCCCGACAGTGATTGGATTCAGCTTTCTCGCAAGGGGACGCAGGATCAAATTGGAGCCAATCAGAACCCCGGCGGCGGTAATTGCCATTGCATACATTCCCGTGCTCGCAAGAATACCAATGGCAGCTGTGCACCAAAGCGTAGCCGCCGTATTCATTCCCCGCACCGAACCGCTGTCCTTGAAGATCACGCCGCTGCATAAAAAGCCCACGCCGGATATAATGCTGCTTCCGACACGAAACACCTGATCTGAGCCATAGAGCATGGGAAACAATGTGAAGAAGCTGGTTCCCATGCAGATCAGAACGTTGATACGGATGCCTGCCGGATGTCCGGTGAGCTGCCGCTCCAATCCAATCAGAAAGCCAAGCGCCAGGGAGAGGGAAATTCTTAAAACAAAATCGGTGTAAATCACGCGAATCGCCTCCCTTCGACCACTTACAGAATACAAAAATCGCAAGGAGAATCACATGGCTAAAACCTTGCGATTTCCTTGCGATTTTGCAAGAATTTAGGCGGGCTGAGTTTGGCCCGCCTGTGTTATAGTTGGTCATTAAACTTGTATCCGATACCCCAGATGGTCAGAATGTACTTCGGTGCGTCCGGGTCAGGTTCAATTTTCTTCCGTAGTTTTCGGATAAATGCCATGATGTTGCTGTCGTCCAAAAGGTAATCCTCAGACCACACCGCCCGGTAGATCTGTTCCTTGGTAAATACCTCCCCGCGGTTCTGAGCAAGGAAATACAGTATGTCAAACTCCTTTGGCGTCAGGCTGACTTCAGCGCCCCCCATGACGGCCCTCCTGCTTTTGGGGCTGATTTCCAGTTCTCCAATCCGCATCCCGTCCGGCGGGACGAGTGCGGGAGCTTCCGCCTCGCCGGATGCGCTCAGCAGCAGGGAGGTCACCTCTCCGCTGAGCATATCCCGGATGCCGGAAAGCAGGTCTTCGGCGCAGTCACTTTTCGGCGGCTCTTTCATCAGCTTTTCCAGCAGCCACTCTTCAAGGACGGAATCCATTGGGATAAAACCGATATTCTTTTTCACGATGGATTCCTCCTTTCAAATCAACTCATGATACTTCTTCTGATAGAAGGTTTTGACTACCGTAGTCAGCAGCATATACAACAGCGCGACAATCAGCAGAAACACGAAATACCAAAGCGGCAATTTCGTCAGGCCGAACAACGACGCACCCTTGGTAAAGGTAATCGCGGTAAAGGCGATGATTCCCGCAAGGGTAATACAAATAACCGGCGCAGACGGCCTGCTCTGCACAAAGGGTATCCTGCGGGTCCGCAGAAAATGCAGAATCAGCACCTGCGTCCACATGGATTCCAAAAACCATCCTGTCTGGAAAAAAGACACATACTGAAGCCGCAGGGCGGGATCGGTAAGGTTCAGATAGGTCGCTCCTCCGCACAGCATAGGACACAGGAAGTAGTACAGAAACAGGAATGTCACTATGTCGAACAGGGAACTGATCGGTCCAAAGGACAACATAAACCGCCCCAGCGTCCTGCCCGACCAGTCCCTCGGAGACAGGGTCTCTTCTTCATCCACATTGTCCCAGGGCAGAATGATGCACAAAACATCGTACAGCAGGTTCAGCAGCAATATCTGTACGGAAGTCATAGGCAAAAAGGGCAAGAAGGCGCTGGCGCAGACAATGGAGAGGATGTTGCCGAAGTTGGAGCTGGCGGTAATTTTAATGTATTTGAGCATATTGGTAAAGGTTTTTCGCCCTTCTAAAATTCCCTGTTCCAGCACGCTAAGATCCTTTTGAAGTAGTACCACGTCCGCCGCGTCTTTTGCTGCATCCACCGCCGTATCCACTGAGATGCCCACATTGGCCTCGCAAAGCGCCGGGATATCATTGATTCCGTCGCCCAAGAAGCCCACTGTATGCCCGTTTTGACCCAGGGCGGAAACCAGACGGACCTTTTGACCCGGTGTAAGCTCCGCAAAAACATGAATTTTTTCAACCGCAGCGCTAAGTTCGCTGTCTGTCATTTCATCCAGATTGGCGCCGGTCAGCACGGTTTCGGAAGAAATCCCCACCCGGCGGCATACAGAGACCGCCACGTCTGCCTGATCCCCCGTCAGAATTTTGGGAGTCACCTTCAGCCTTTTGAGCGCAGCCACGGACGCCTTTGCGGTTTTCTTGGGTGCGTCAAAGAATGCCAGATACCCCATCAAGATCATATTCTCTTCATCGGCAGGGGTAATCTGGTTTTGCTGTCCTACATTTTTTCGTGCAACGGCGATGACCTTCATGCCGTCCTGGAGCATCTCATCTACCACAGAGGATACGCTCTGCATCCCGCCTTTCTCTATCGGCAGAATTTCATCCCGATACTCCACATGACTGCAACGGGCCACGATGTGGGAGATATCCCCTTTCATAATGAGTTGACTTTCTCCGTTTTTGTCTGTCACAAGAGTGCTGACAAACTTGCGGGCATAGTCAAAGGGAATCTCGTCTATTTTTTGATACTGAGTGAGCAAATCAGTGTAATGCGTCTCGCGTCCCGTCATAGTCTGACAGGCAAGAATCGCATTATCAATTGGATTGCGTACGCCGGAATGGTAGAAGCTGTTTAAGAAAGCCAAATCCATCACCTCGCTGCTTTCGTTGCCGAGCACGTCCATGTAATATTCCAGCAGGATGCTTTCATTGGTCAGCGTTCCAGTCTTGTCCATGCAAAGCACATCCATGCTGCCAAAACCCTGCATGGCATTGATGTCTTTGATGATGGTCTGCTTGCGGCTCATAGTAAGACTGCCCCTTGCAAGGCAAGCGGTAATAACCATAGGCAGCATCTCCGGCATCAGTCCTACAGCCACCGACAGCGCAAAAGCAAAGGATTCCAGCCATTTCCCACCTGTGATACCGAGAAGCGCGAATACAATAGGAATCAGCACCGCAATAAAGCGGAGCATGACCCAGGCGATGGAATTGGCACCCTTTTGAAAGGATTTTTTATCATCAGAATCAGGTTTTGCAAAGCTGCCGTAGAGCGTGTCCTTTCCGACCGCCAGCACAATACCCTCGCCTTTACCGCTGATGACTGTTGTTGCCATAAAAGCAAGGTTTTCAAGCTGGGTCAGCGTTTCCAAGCTGCTGTAACTGAGGGCGCAGCAGTTCTTTTCCAAAATGGCGCTTTCACCCGTTATGGCTGCCTGTGAGATGAACAGGTCGGTGACTTCTGTCAGCCGGATATCCGCCGGAACACGGTCACCCGCAGAGAGCAGAACAATATCCCCCACCACCAATTCTTCCGCAGATATTTCTATGAGTTCTCCTTCTCGCTTTACAGTGATACTTTCATGAATCAGCCGGTCAAGCTGCTGCGCTGCGTTCTTTGCCCGGAGTTCCTGAATCAGACGGATTGCACCACTAATTAGGATCATGGAAAAGATAATGATGGCAGTAGTGGCATTTCTGGCGAAGTTGGAGACGAGAAAAACGTCCGTCACCAACGAAATAATACCAAGGATAAAGAGAATTATATTGAACGGATTGATAAAAGCCCGCCGCAACCGGCGTATCGTCGTATCATTTTTTCGCTCCGCAAAGCTGTTCGCACCATATTTTTCCCTCATCGCCTCGACCTGTTCATGAGACAAGCCATCCGGTGATGCTCCAATATCTTGATATACTTGTGCCGCCTCACGGTAAGCGTATTTTTTGATACGACTGTCAAACAGTGTTGTTTTTGACACGGGACAGTCCCTCCTTTAGCAATACAGATAAAATCATTTTAACATTATCCTGTAAAAACGCCATGTCTATATTCTTGCTTTTTTCTTGCATTTTCATCGGTTGTTTGTTCTGTACGTTTTCACTTTTCTGTTTTCCAAGGCTTAAGCAATTTAATTATAAGACGGGAGGCTGCATAATAACAAGGTTGAAATTATGCATTATTTAGGCTAACTAATGGAACTGTATAAACATATCAAGAAAGAAAGAAAGGGGAACAGTAAAATGTAACTGGGTGAATGAATATGGCAAAAAGACCAGTACCGAAATTCGATTTTAAGCCTATCGGTAAGGCAAACAAAACAGCAAGGAAGGGACGCAAAGAGTCCTGGAACATGGTGAGCAACGAAATGTATATCTCGCCTCGCTATCTTGCCAACATTGAGAACAAGGGACAACATCCCAGCCTCCAGATATTCTTTGAGCTGATTTCCCGCTATCACATTTCCGTGGATCAGTTTCTCTATAAGGATACAACGGACGGAAAAAGCACTGCGCGCAGACAGCTTGATTCTCTGCTCGATAGTCTGGATGAAAGGGAGATCAGTATCGTTGCCGCCACAGCACAGGCTATCATTGACGCCAGGACGGAGGGCGGGAAATGAGGTGTATGGTACAACTGAATACGGATTGAAAGACGCTATGAACGATAAAGTTTGTAGCGTTTTTCTTTGTCCTGACGGTTGCTGAAATGAGGGTTTTGGAATTACCTAGGTACGGAGAAAGTTGAGAGCAAGCACAGCAAGCGAGTACCCGCTTGCGATTTTTCGGATTTTCAGGTCCCTTGCCCGAAAATGAAAAATGCTTGTTGGGATAATCCCAAACCCTTATGAAGAACGGAGGCGGCGCATGGCGAACTGAAAACGGAATATCCAGATGAAGTTTTATGTCACAAAGGAAGAAAAGCGCCTTATAGACGAGAAGATGGCCCAGCTCCCCACAAGATGCTATGGCGCCTATCTTCGGAAGATGGCGATTGACGGATTTATCATCTTCACCGACATGACTGATATCAAAGCGTTTACTACGGAGCTTTCCGCCATCGGCCGGAATATCAATCAGATTGCAAAGCAGATCAACGCAACAGGCTCCTCCTATCAGGCGGATATGGAGGAAATCCGGGAAAGGCTGGATGAGATATGGCAGTTACAAAGACACATCCTATCAAGTCAACGCTGAAAGTGGCCATCGACTATATCTGCAACCCGGAAAAGACAGACGGAAAGCTGCTTGTTTCTTCCTATGGCTGCGCCGCCGAAACAGCGGACATTGAATTTGCCTGGACCGCCACCTGATACAAGCCTTTGAGCCCGGTGAGGTCTCGCCGGAAAAAGCCCATGAGATCGGGATGCAGCTCGCAAAGGAGATTTTGGGCGGCAAGTATGAGTTCGTCCTTACCAGCCACATAGACAAGAACCACGTCCATAACCACCTGATTTTCAATGCGGTCAGCTTTGCGGATCACAGGCATTATCACTCCAACAAACGGAGTTACCATGAGATACGCCGCGCCAGCGACCGGCTTTGCAAAGAACACGGTTTGTCCGTGGTGGTCCCCGGTCAGGACAAGGGCAAGAGCTACATTGAGAATACGGCGACCCAGGCCGGGACCAGCTACAAGGCCAAGCTGAAAGCGACCATCGATCGGCTCATACCTGCCTCCGCAGACTTTGAAGATTTGCTCCGCCGCCTGCAGCGTGAGGGGCATGAGATAAAGCGGGGAAAGTATGTGTCCTGCCGGGCTTCGGATCAGGAGCGGTTTACCCGGATGAAGACCCTGGGCGTGGACTACACGGAAGACACCATCACCGCCCGGATCGCCGGAGGCCCTAGAGCCTCCAGGCAGCCGAAACAGCGTGACGACCGTATCCGCCTGCTGTACGATCTCCAGTCCAAACAAGGTGGGCTCCAGCATTGGGCGAAGCTACAAAACCTGAAACTGGCCGCAAAGGACTTCGCCTGGCTGGAAGAACGCGGAATAAATAACTATGACGATCTTGAAAGCAAGGCGGCCGTTGTTCTGGAGAAAAGGGATGCCGCCCATACTTCCATCAAGGAGATAGAGGCGAGAACAGCGGAGCTTTCCCTTGTGATGAAACACGCCGCCACTTACTGGCAGCTAAAGCCGGTCTATGACCGATACCGGCAATCCAGGGACAAGGAGAAATTCCTGCGGGGCCATGAAAGCGAGATTATCTTATTTGAGGCCTCCAGGGAACTAAAGAGGATGGGCGCCGTTGCGCTGCCATCCACGGAGAGCATGAAAACAGAACTGGCCGCCCTCGCCGGAAAGAAGGATACCCTGCTTGCCGAATACCGCGCCGCCCGCAGTCAGTCCCAGGAGTATGAAACCATCAAGAAAAACGTGGATACCCTGCTGTCCGTACCGAAGGAACAGCAGAGGCGGCATGAGCTGGAATGATGAAAGGAGGTCTGTCACCATGACAAGAGGCGAAGCACTCAAAAATTTCTGTATCAAAAGTATACTGCCTGCAGCCGTGGCAATGCTGTTGTTCTGCATTTTCAAATCTGCCTGCACTAAAACGAGATCACCGATTATGTGTGGCTGTGGATACTCTGCGGTCTACCAGAAGTGGTGCAAGAAGCGCGGCTATCATTTTTGTAAAGACAAGGCGCTGGATATTTATACTTCTGCTTGCGGGCACATCGGTGCCATGCCGAAGACCGACACTGCCAAACTTCTGGTGCAGCAGACTGTATCTCAGCTCCGAGCCACCTCTGCGGCATTAGCTGCATTGAAGCTGGAAATGCAATCCCTTA
>EQ973344.1:281943-289084 GCA_000158655.1 [Clostridium] methylpentosum DSM 5476 | reverse complement strand
AACAGGTCTTATCGGTTGCCACTGTCACTGATGCCCGCGGTAAGACGGTGACCAACAACTATGACTCGAACAACCGCCTCTTCACCGGCGTCACTGATCCGAATGGAACTATCACAAACTACACCTACAACCCCAAAAACGACCAGCTCCAGTCGGTCTCCAAGCAGGTGGGCGGCCAGACAGTCATACAGAGATCGGCGTATAGCGGAGTTCTACAAGGATGGTTTCGCAGCAATCGCGGACTTTCTTTCACAGATGGGATACTATGTAGACATCAACATACCAAAGCGGTACAGACGGCATTTTGAATCCTTGGGCGAATAATGAAAGCGGGCATGATTCCACAGATTGAACTGCCCCCAAAAAGTTAGACAACAAATACAAGGCAATATTGTTTAAGCAACTAAAAGGGCTTGTAGTCTGTGAAGAGAAGGCGGCAAGCCCTTCAACCTTACCTTGATACGGCGGTTGTTGTAGTAATCCAGGTATTCAATGAGTTCCTGTTTGAAGTGTTCCATAGACTGGAATTCTTACAGATAGAACAGTTCGCTTTTGAGCAGACCAAAGAAATTTTCTATCACAGCATTGTCAGGACAGTTTCCTTTCCGGTTCATACTCTGGCGAACACCTTTCTTCCAGAACATGCGCTGATACTGCTTGTGCTGGTATTGACAACTTTGGTCGGAATGGAGGATAAGCTCCGTCCCATCAGGTATTTTGTCAAAAGCCTTGTCCAGCATAGTGATTACCATGCTCAGCACAGGCCGGTCTGAGATTGTGTAACTTACCAGAGCGCGACTGTACAGATCAAGAATTGGCGAGAGATATAGTTTTTCTCCGAATAGGCTGAATTCCGTCACGTCGGTGACCCACTTTTGGTTCGGCTTTTCGGCGTGGAAGTCTCGGTTCAGCAGGTTTAGTGAAATCTTGCCCACCTCTCCTTTGTAAGAGCGATAGTTCTTCATCCTGACATGGCAAGTCAGGTTCAGTTCTTTCATAAGTCGCTGGACTGTTTTGTGATTCAGAGTAAATCCACGGCTATGTAGCTCCGCTGTGATGCGGCGATAGCCATACCGGCCTCTGTTGTCATGATAAACAGTGGCGATTTCTTCTTTGGCAGTTTTTATATTTGTCCACAGTCCCCATCCTCTTCAAATGGTAGTAAAAGGTTGCACGAGGCAGTTGAGCGATTGAAAGCAGAAGGAGCAGTGAGAAGTCTTGCCTCAGTTTTTGAACTACCTGCGTTTTTTTGCGCTGGCGTCGCTCTTCTTCCAAAACCAATGGCTTGCAAGTTTTTTAGGTAAGCGTTCTCTGCATGCAGCCACTGGACCTCGGCCAGCAAATCCTCTTTTACTTCTTCGGACAGTTCTTCGGTCTGCCCTTGCTCCCGCGGCCTCGCCGTTCAACGGCAAGACCTTCGGGGCCTTCTTCCAAATAGATCCGTACCCAGTTCTGAATTCGATCGTGTCCTTGTATCTCGTAAATTCTGGCTGCTTCTTGATCACTGAGTCCATCTTGTGTGACCGCCTCACTACCTTTTTGGCATAATAATGCACCCCTCTTGTTATTCAGTGTACCATACTGTCTAACAATTGGGGTGCAGTTCATTTGTGCTTTCTCCGGTTTTTCTGTATCATCTTAGCAAGTAGACTATTTATACTCCCAAAGACATAAAACAGGTAACCTCGTTAGGGACACCCTAATGCCCACAAGTTTGAATGACAGTACCAAATTATCAATCGCAGACTGCTTTAATTAGACAGATGAAAGCAGGTAAGACTTATCGTGGAGAAGATAGAGAACGAGAGGGTCTCATCATAGAGGCCAATTCCGGCGATGCCTTCAAGCGAGAAAATTTTCCTGTAGGCAGCGGTGTTACTTACGGGTACAGCTGTCCAAATTGATTGTATATTCAAATACTTATGTGCGATAAAGGAACATTTGAAAAATTTCAAAGATAGCTACTCGGTATTATAAAATTTTTCAATAAAGTCTGAAATCATACTTGACATGAGTCTGATTTCGGACTATAATAGCATTTGTAACAAGTACGAAATCATACTTATGGGAGGGCGTATTATGTCAGAGAAAACAACCGAACTACTGAGAGAATTTAACCGGATAGATAAAGAGTTTGATGACCTATACCATGAGGTAGCTTCAAAGATGGGTCTTTCGGACAGCGCATTTTCTATCTTTTATATCCTCAACGAGCTGGGAGATGGGTGCCTGCAAAGGGATATTTGTTATGCTATTTTTGCGAATAAGCAGACGATTCATTCCTCGATTCGAAAGCTGGAACAAGAAGGCTATATTTACTTGAAGCAGGGGCGGGGCCGAGATAAGCACATCTTTCTGACTGAAGCTGGAAAGAAATTTATTGAGAAATATATTGTGCCGGTGGTCCAGAAAGAAACCGAAGCCTTTATGTCTCTGCAACAGGAAGAACAAGAGGAATTGCTGCGGTTGTCAAGGATGTATATAGCAAGCTTAAAAACCAAATTGAATGGGATCTGACCTATCCCCACTTATCAGGAGGAACCGTGTAATGAAAATAATTCTGCAGTATATCAGGCCATACAAATGGCTGTGCTTTTTCACCCTGCTCGTTATGGTGCTGGATGTCGCGGGCGGTCTGCTCATTCCAACGATTACGGCGGATATGATCAACATTGGCGTCGGCGGTGGAAACATGAGAAATTTGATCCGCAGCGGCCTCATTATGCTGGTTGTGACCATCCTCGCCAGCTCAGGAGCTTTACTGGGCAGCTACCTCAGCTCCAGACTGTCTTCAAAAATAGGGCGGGATATGCGGAATGCGCTTTATGACAAGTCACTGACCTTTTCTGCTTATGATTTTGAGCGATTTGGAACTGGTTCTATGATTACCCGTACTATGAACGATGTAAATGTAGTTCAGCAGGGTATCGTGTGGTTTATTCAAATGGTTCTGCCGGTTCCCGTAGTCTGCATCTTAGGAATCATCATGGCCTTTTCCATCGACGTTCAGATGGGCTTTCTGTTGATCGGCGCGACAGTTTTTGTAATTCTTTTGGCCGTTTTGGTCACGCGCAAGGCATCGGTGATTTTTGACAAGCTGCAAAAATTCCTGGATCGGATGAACGAGGTGCTTCGGGAAAACGCCACAGGTGTCCGGGTTATCCGGGCTTTTAACAAGGAAAAATACGAGGAAAAGCGGATGCGAAAATCATTTGAGGATTACGCAGAGTCAGCGATTAAAGCCAACCGCCTGTTTGCAGGGCTGGAGAGCGTGGCGCTTCTGACCATCAATCTGTGCATTGTGGCGATTCTCTGGTTGGGCGGAAACCGAATCGGCGCCGGCTATATGGAAATCGGTGATATCACCGCCTTAACCCAGTACGCAGTCCTGATTCTATTTTACATCGTCATGGCCCAGATGGTTCTGATCCTGGTCCCCAGGGCTATGATCTGCATCCGGAGAATTTCGGATGTGATAAACCATACGCCTGAAATTGAGGATGCGGCTGCTTGGGCAGGCGAAGAAAAGGAACAGGAGGAAGCCGTTATCCGCTTCCAACAGGTGAGCTTTCGCTTTGCAGACGCAGGCGAAAACACCTTGGGAGACCTGGACTTTAGTTGTAAGAGGGGTCAGACGACGGCGATTGTGGGAAGCACAGGTAGCGGCAAATCCACGATTGCGAAATTGATCTTGCGGTTCCATGACGTCACCTCGGGTGCCGTGCTGCTAAACGGCAAAGACATCCGGAAAATGACGCAGAAGGAACTGCGGACACATATTTCCTATGTACCGCAAAAAGCCTGGCTGTTTTCCGGCACCATTGCAGATAATCTTCGACACGGAAACGAAACTGCTACAGAACAACAGATGAACCATGCTTTAGCCGTTGCGCAGTCCGAGTTTGTCCTTGACTTGCCGGAAAGGCTCAATTCCCAAGTATCTCAGGGAGGCACCAACTTTTCCGGTGGGCAAAAGCAGCGCCTTTCCATTGCTAGGGCCTTAACCAAAAAAGCGGATTTATATATTTTTGACGACAGCTTTTCTGCGTTGGATTTCAAAACCGACGCGGCGCTCAGAAAAGCCCTAGCCGACGAAGTAAAAGGCGCTGCGGTGCTGATTATCGCCCAGCGGATCAGCACAATTATGAACGCAGAGCAGATTATTGTTTTGGAGGAAGGTAGAATTGTGGGAATGGGAAACCATGATACTCTGATGAAAACCTGTTCTGTTTATCAGGATATTGCAAAATCCCAGATGAAAGGAGCTGTGAACCATGAGTGAAAATACCAACAATGCGGGGATGCCTGTGGATGATATGGAGTTTGAAGCGCCAAATCATGCGTGGAAAACCCTGAAAAGATCCTGGCTCTTTGTCAGCAATCAGCATAAGCGGCTGGCCGTGGTGCTGGTATCCGTTTGCTTTTATACCTTTCTCTCCATCCTTGCGCCTTTCTATAGCGCGCATATTGTAGATCTGGTCTGGAGCAACATTAAGGAAGCAATGTCAAATGGTACTGCGTTTTCCATCACATGGATGAGCGGAGGCCGAGACATCTTTTTCCTGTTGCTGATTTATCTGGCGACCGCCCTTTTTTATACGCTCCAATCCCTCCTGATGGCCAGCTTTGCGGAAACTCTCAGCCTGCGGTTAAGAACGGAAATCAGCAGGAAGCTGAACAGGCTCCCTCTTTCTTTTTTTGACCGCACCAAAACCGGCGCCATTTTAAGCCGGACGGTAAACGACTTGGATAAGACTTCTGAGGCGCTGCAAACTGGTATGCTGAAGCTGTTTACTTCGGTGGGGATGGTAATCGGCTCCTTGATTATGATGTTTCGATTCAGCGTTATGCTGACAGTGATCTTTCTGGTCTTTACCGGGATTTCCCTGGGGACGACCAAGCTGGTCGCCGCCAAGACCTTAAAAGCCGCCCTGAAACGGCAGCAGTGCGTGAGCAATGTGACCACGCACATCGAGGAAGCTTACAGCGGCCGGACGATTATAAAAGCGTTTAACCAGGAGGAAAACAGCGCCCAAACCATCCATAAAGCTTCGGAGGAGCTGGCCGAGGCCACCCAAAAAGCGGACTTTATGATGAACGCAATCAATCCGGCCATCCGGCTGATCAACCGGTTTGGACAGGTGCTGCTTGCAGTTTTTGCCGGAAAAATGCTTTTGGACGGCGCTCTGACCGTCGGCGTGTTTCAGGCGTTTTTCCAATATGTCAATCAATCTTCCGAGCCGCTGACAGAAATGGCTTATATGATTAACAGTATGCAATCCGCCCTGGCTTCCCTGGAACGAATTTATGAACTGTTGGATGAGGAGGAGCTTTCGGATGAGCCAGCTCTGCCGTTGGCTGTAGATCGTGCGGAGGGAGCTGTAGAATTTCGGAACGTCCGCTTTGGCTATACGCCGGATAATATTCTGATGAAGAACATCAATTTTTCTGTAAAACCGGGGCAGAAGGTAGCTATTGTGGGAAGCACAGGTGCGGGAAAAACGACGCTGATCAATTTGCTGATGCGTTTCTACGACTTAAACCAAGGTCAAATCCTGCTGGACGGAACGGACACAACGGGTATGACCCGCTCTAATTTGAGAAGCAATTTTGGAATGGTCTTGCAGGATACCTGGCTGTTCGGCGGTACAATTGCGGAAAATATCGCTTACAGCAAACCGAATGCGACCCGTGAAGAAATTGTTGCGGCGGCAAAGGCTGCCAGAGTGGATTTCTTTGTCCGCACGATGTCGCAAGGATATGACACCATGTTGAGCAATGATGCAGAGAATATTTCCATCGGTCAGCGGCAGCTTCTCACCATCGCAAGAGTGTTCCTCTGCGATCCGGCTGTGATTATTCTGGACGAGGCGACCTCCAGTGTTGACACCCGGACTGAGATTGAGATCGGTAAGGCTATGAAAGCCCTGATGAAGAACAGAACGAGCTTTGTAATCGCACATCGGCTGTCAACTATTGTAGACGCTGATTTAATCTTGTTTATGCAAAACGGCAATATCATTGAACAGGGAACACATGAAACATTGTTAAGGGCGAAAGGAGCCTATGCGGATCTGTATTACAGCCAGTTTGCGTAAAGATATAAACAAAGCTTAAAATAGGATGATGGAGGTAGTATATCGGACAGATCGTTAACCGGAGAATCCGACAACCTCCCTGAAAATGAAGCAAAAAACTACGCATAAGCGAACCGACAACACCCCAGCAGGACAAAGACGCAACTCCAGCTACCTGCGGGGGTGTTTTCATATGCAAAAATCCACCTTTTGAAAGGGGAGATCTCAATTAATGGTGTTTTAGCTTATTCAAAATTTCCAGAAGGAGCGTGATGCGCAAACGATAGATTTTTTGTCAGTGATTTTTAAAGAAGCAAAGCTCCGCCAAGGAGGGAGCTTTGCTTCTTGGGTGGATTGGCTGGGTGGGTATTCAATTTGAAAGACAGCTCCCACTTTTTTTGCAAGCATAACTAAGCCAACAAATGTTGAAATACGAGCAGCATGATGTTAAAATGGGAAAAAGAGATTATAAAGGATGTTTGATGTGGAACTGAGAACCTTAAGCTACTTTCTGACAGTGGCCAGAGAAGAAAATATTACGAAAGCTGCTGCTCTGCTTCATATAACACAGCCAACTCTTTCTCGCCAGTTGATGCAGCTGGAGGAGGAATTAGGCGTAAAGCTCTTTCAAAGAAGCAATCACAGCATTGTGCTGACAGAACAAGGAATGCTTTTAAAAAGGCGGGCACAAGAGTTGATCTCTCTTGCAGAAAAAACAAAGCGGGAATTGGGGCGAGAGGAACAACTGAGTGGAGAAATCTCTATCGGCAGTGGAGAATATCAGAACAGCCGCTTGTTGGCAGAGCTACTGACCGATTTTCATCACCAACATCCCAACATTCAATTTGAAGTGTACAGCGGAAATTCAGATAATATTAAGGAGCGCATTGAACGCGGTATTTTAGACATCGGCTTTTTGCTCGAACCAGTGGACGTTGGAAAATATGAATTTATTCGCAGTCCGTTGAAAGAAGAATGGGGCATTCTGGTATCGGAGAATTCCGAGCTTTCAGGAAAAGAGTATGTTACGCCCAGCGATCTTGCGAGCAGACCGTTGATCTTTA
>EQ973344.1:268536-281895 GCA_000158655.1 [Clostridium] methylpentosum DSM 5476 | reverse complement strand
CCGATCAACTTCAGATCGTTGCCAGTGGGAACCTGCCGTATAATTTAGCTGCGATGGGGCGGCAGAACATGGGTGTTTTCTTGAACCTGAAGCTGGATTGTCATTATGACGGCATGACCTACATCCCTTTATCTCCAAAGCTAGAGAGCAATACTGTGCTTGCTTGGAAAAAGAATCAAACCATGTCCCCGCTTGTGAGTGTATTTGTCAATTACACTAAGAAATACATTAATTGTATATCTGATAATAAAATATAGGTATTTTACATTTCTAATAACCAGCTTTATAATAAAGGTATCCAATCCAGGATACCTTTATTTTTTATGAAGAGGAGATTTCACCATGAAACTGGATTTTACTTTCTACAACCCTACAAGAATACACTTTGGAAAAAATGCGCTTGACCATCTGCCGGAGGAACTTGACCATTACGGTCCCCGTGTTCTTTTGGTTTACGGAAAGAATGCTGTAAAGAAAATGGGTCTGTACGATAAAATTTTGCAGATACTGAAAAACAGCGAAAAAACCGTTGTGGAGCTATCCGGGATTAAATCCAATCCGACCTATACGCAGATGATGGAAGGCGCACGGTTGGTGCGTGAAAATCACATAGACTTCATTTTGGCAGTGGGCGGCGGATCTGTCATCGACTGCGCTAAGGGGATCTCCATTTCTGCTTACTGCAAGGGCAGCCCATGGCAGCGATACTGGATGAATTTCGAGGATGTGAATAACGAGATTATCCCCGTGGGTTGTGTGCTGACCATGGCAGGTACAGCTTCCGAAATGAACGGAGGGTCGGTTATCACAAACGAGGAAGAGATGATCAAAGGCGGCAGAACTTATCCCGCCGATGTGAACCCCAGATTTTCGATTCTCAATCCAGAATACACTTTCTCCGTTCCGAAAAAACAGATGGTCAGTGGAATTTTTGACATCTTTTCTCACCTGATGGAGCAGTATTTCACCGGAGATGACGACAATACCACCGACTATATCATCGAGGGAGTCATGGAATCCCTGATTCACAGCACTAGGATCGCGCTGCGAAATCCGCAGGATTATGAAGCGCGTAGCAACATTATGTGGTGTGCGACGATGGGCCTTAATACTATCACCGGACTTTCTAAAGCTCAGGATTGGGAAGTTCATATGATCGAGCACCAGCTTGGCGCTTATACGGATTGTCCCCATGGAGAAGGACTGGCAGTCATTTCTTTGCCGTATTACAGATACATCTACAAGGATGGCCTGGACAAATTCGTGCGGTTTGCCAAAAAGATATGGGGTGTGAATGTGGACGGTATGCCGAAGGAGGAAGCTGCTCTGGCCGGAATTGACTCACTGGGCGACTTTGTAAAAGAACTTGGACTCCCCACCACCCTGCGCGAATTGGGGACAACAGAAGAGATGCTTCCTAAAATTGCGGAATCCGCTGTGAAAGGTGGCGGATACCGGAAGATGGGGGAGACAGATATTCTGAACGTATTGAGAGAGTGCTTTTAAGGAGTACCACCATGACAAAGCAGGAAATAACGGAGCGATTTCAGATACCGTGGGCCGTTATAGAGGAATATGAATCGTGGAATTTTTGTGAAACAATGGGCGAGGCAGACGTCCGGCAGTACGATGACCGGGACGTTGAATGCCTTAGCCTGATGATGACACTGCACGAGATTGGCTTTGCGCATGAAGAAAGAAAGCACTATATGAAACTGTATCTTTCAAAAAATGACACCAGTGCAGAACGGCTGAACATGTTAAATCAACAGCGATTAAAATCATTGGATGAGCTTCATCTCAGAGAGATACAGTTGGACCAGCTGGATGTACTGAGATATGAACTGAAGAATCGCAGAAACAGAAAGGGCGATTCTGAATGAAAAAACAACGGATTCTAGCATTACCCTGTGCTGCAAATCTTTAGAGAAGATTCAGCACTGTGCAAATTTTTGTGTAAAAAGGAGTAAAAAGTTATGAATAGAACCGATGTCTGCAACAAACAGTATCAAGAATTATTTGGAGGGGAACGGGGAGTTCATCCTACTGACCCAGAGTTTATGGACATCCTTCAAAAATTCATTTTCGGTGAAGTGAGTCAGGTAGGAGAACTCGACAACAAAATGCGGGAGCTCATTACCATAAGCGTACTCACTGCTCTGCAAACCCTGCCGCAGTTGTCTGCACATGTGCAGGCAGCTTTGAATGTGGGGCTTACTCCAACTCAAATCCGTGAAGCACTTTACAACTGCGCGCCGTTTATTGGATTTCCCAAAACGCTCAACGCTATAGCTGCTATGAATGAAGTGTTTGTAAAAAACGGCATTGCGCTGCCGCTTAAAGACGAGGCGACTGTGACAGAAGACAATCGCTTTGATGTTGGGCATTCCATACAATCGCCTTTTTACGGCAATGAGATAAAAGAAAAATACAAGGATATCCCAAATGGTATGGGAAACAAGCTTGCAGACTTTCTTACCGAATTATGTTTCGGAGATTTTTATTCAAGGACGGGGCTTTCTATTCAAACAAGAGAATTGCTTGCTGTCTGCGTCCTTACAGCTCTTGGGCAAACTGGTCCGCTCAAAGCGCATAGAGAGGGCAACCTGAAAGCAGGAAATACAATCGAAACAATTTATGCAGCGCTATTGCAATGCGTTCCGTATGTCGGCTTTCCGCTCGTATTTGCTGCAATGGATGCGATAAAAGACTAAATTTCTAAGACCATCTTTTTTGAAAGGAGATACAAGATGAAGTATTCAAATTTTGAGCAGTTTGAACAGGCCAATGTGTTTGGCACAGGCGCGCCGAACGATGCTTTTGCCCAGTATTTCACTGGCAAATCTTTTTTAAATCCCCTCACACAGCCGGGGGATTCCACCGTGTTCCTCGCCAACGTGACCTTTGAGCCGGGATGCCGTAACAATTGGCATGTCCACCATGCCAAGAGCGGCGGCGGTCAGTTGTTGATCTGCACAGCGGGTGAAGGCTGGTACCAAGAGGATGGGAAAGCTGCAGTCAGCTTGTCACCGGGAACGGTCATCTCGATACCCGCTGGTGTAAAGCACTGGCATGGAGCAAAATCCGATTCTTGGTTCAGCCATATCGCTGTAGAGGTTCCGGGTGAGGAAACCCGCAACGAGTGGCTGGAACCTGTGACAGATGAAGAATACAGCAAATTATAGGGAGGTAATTCATATGTCAAAGAAACTCGTCGCTTATTTTTCCGCCAGCGGTGTGACCAAAGGTGTCTCTGAGCGACTTGCAGAAGCTGCCGGTGCAGATTTATTTCAAATCAAGCCCGCCGTACCCTATACCAACGCGGATCTGGATTGGACGAATCGGAAAAGTCGCAGTTCGGTGGAAATGAGCAACCCTAACTCCCGCCCTGAAATCGCAGAGAGGCTTGCTAATATGCAGGAATATGATGTCGTATTTCTCGGATTCCCCATTTGGTGGTATGTAGCTCCTACAATTATCAACACTTTTTTGGAGAGCTATGACTTTTCTGGGAAAACCATCATCCTTTTCGCCACATCCGGGGGCAGCGGTTTGGGAAAAACTGAACAGGTATTAAAACCCCTTTGCAGCAAGACAACCAAATGGTTGCCTGGAAAAATGCTGAACCACATATCAGACCAGGAACTGAAGGAATTTGCTACAGCACGGTAAAGTGGTGTGAAGTAATAGGAGGGAATTTCGTATGGCTTATTTGGGAGAAACGATTCAAAAGCTGGGCTTTGGGCTCATGCGATTGCCGCAGAAGGATGGAGCCATTGACATTGAACAGACAAAGCAAATGGTGGATCTTTTTCTCGGCGCGGGATTTACCTATTTTGACACGGCATGGGCTTATGCCGGCAGCGAAGATGCAATCCGCCAGGCACTGGTGGAACGCTACCCAAGGGAGAGTTACCAACTTGCCACGAAAAATGCCGCTTGGATCAACTGCAAAACGCGGGAGGAAGCCACGTCGCAGCTGGAGACCTCATTAAAGCAGACTGGAGCTGGCTATTTTGATTTTTATCTGCTGCATAATCTCGGGGAAAGCCGCACTCACTATTTTGATGATTTTGACCTGTGGAACTGGGTTCAGGAAAAGAAAAAAGAGGGACTGGTAAAACACGTTGGATTTTCTTTCCACTCTACGCCGGAGGAGTTGGAGGAGATTTTGACTGCCCATCCAGAGATGGAGTTTGTTCAGCTGCAGATCAATTATGCGGACTGGGACAACCCGGCTGTTCAGTCGAGAAAGTGCTATGAAGTAGCAAGGAGGCATGGAAAACCAGTCATTATTATGGAACCGGTTAAGGGCGGAATGCTGGCGACTCCTCCTGAGGCGGTCCTGGACGTGTTGAAAAAAACCGAACCGGAATCGTCAGCAGCCTCCTGGGCAATCCGGTTTGCGGCGAATCTGGAAGGCGTCATCACCGTGCTTTCAGGGATGAGCAGTGTAGAGCAGATGAAGGACAACCTGTCCTACATGAAAGATTTCCACAGATTGACCGAGAAACAGCAGGACACGATCCGCAGGGCACAGAAAGAGCTGGCCAAAATTCCGCTGATCCCCTGCACCACCTGTAATTACTGTGCAAAGGTTTGCCCTAAAAACATCGGCATATCCGGTTCCTTTACCGCGATGAACTATTTGACGCTTTATGGAGACAAGGCTGCAGCCGCCCATCAGGAGGGCTGGTTGGTAGGAGGACATGGAAAAAACCGGGCAGATCAGTGCATCAAATGCGGAAAATGTGAAACGGTTTGCCCGCAGCACATCGCCATCCGAAAAGACCTGGAGCTGGTTCAGTCAGCGCTATTCTAATACATCCCATGTACAAAACAGCCCCAGGAAAGAAGGCTTCCTATTTGTTCTCAAACAAAGATTTAAAACATTTAATTATCCCATTATTTATGGAACAACTGCTTGTTGCGCTCGTAGGAATCGCAGATGTCTTTGTGGTGGGATTTGTAGGAGAGGCGGCAGTATCCGGCGTCTCACTGGTCAATTCCTTCAACACCATCTTTATCAATCTGTTTGCAGCTCTTGCAGCAGGCGGCGCAGTGGTCATCAGCCAGTATATTGGCAGGAAAGAAACCGACCGGGCTGGGGAATCGGCCAGTCAGCTTTTGACTTCTTCTCTTCTCTTTTCTGTGGCAACCGCTGCCATCATTTTGCTTGTCAACGAACCGTTGATGCGCCTGATGTTTGGCAGGGTGGAGGATACTGTCATGGCAGCCTGCATGACCTATCTGCGGATTTCCGCCTACTCCTATCCTGCATTGGCGGTTTATAACGCAGGGGCTGCCCTATACCGCAGTTTCGGGAAAACCAGCACCACGATGTACATATCCATCCTTTCCAATGTCATCAATGTGGCGGGAAACTGCATCGGCGTTTTTTGGCTCCATGCAGGGGTAGCGGGTGTGGCGTGGCCCTCTCTGATTTCCAGAGCGTTTTCCGCTGCGACGATCACAGTGCTGTGTTTCTCTCGCCAAAATCCCGTGCGATATGTAAACAAATGGATTTTAAAATGCAACGGTAAACTGCAAAAACAAATTTTGCGCATCGCTGTGCCCAACGGGGTGGAAAGCGGTATTTTTCAATTGGTAAAGGTGGCTCTCAGCAGCGTAGTCGCTTTGTTTGGCACCTATCAAATCGCAGCCAATGGTGTTGCGCAGAGTGTCTGGAGCATGGCTTCTCTGGTCAGTGTGGCTATGGGGCCGGTGTTTATCACCGTCATCGGACAGTGTATGGGGGCAGGCGATACGAACCAGGCGGAGCTGTATTTTAAAAAACTGATGAAGATCACGCTGGTTTTTGCTGTCGTGTGGAATGGCCTGATTTTTGCAGCCACGCCGGTGTTGCTGCATTTTTATTCTCTTGCAGAAGAAACAAAGCGGCTGGTGATCCTGCTTGTGCTGGTCCATAACCTTTTCAACGCCGTGGCCTTTCCATTTGCCGATCCACTGGGCAAGGGGCTGCGGGCAACAGGGGATGTGAAATTTACGACAATTGTTTCCCTGTTTACCACCATTGTGGTACGGCTTGTGTTTTCCGTCCTGTTCAGCATCACAATGAACTTCGGTGTGATGGGGATTGCCTATGCCATGTGTCTGGATTGGCTTGTCCGGGGAATCATTTTCTTGTGCCGATTTAAGAGAAATCGATGGAAGCAGTTTCAGGTTATTTAGAAGCAATCAGCCGAGCAGCCGGCACAAGAACATTTTGTGCCGGCCACAAAAGTCTGCTCACATTACAGCGTTTGACACCGCACATGCGCAGATTGCCCGAGGGGTCTGTAAAATGCTCCAAAAGGAAAACTCCTCTTGTAGTGCCTGACTCTTTCCAAAACACCGCTGCTGACAAAGCGGCGTGTATGCTCAAAGAGCGAAGCTGCCACCACACAGAATCCAATCTATCCAAAGGCGAGCCGATATATAAAAAGCGGCCATGTCGAAACATGACCGCTTGAATGTCGCTATCTGATAGAGGGATTTTGTCCATTAAATACTGTTGCTTAATTTTTGGATTGCCTCATCTTTTGTTGTAACAAAGAAAAAATCTTGTCCCTTGTTGCTTTCATAAATAAAGTCTTTTAATGGTTTACTTGTATAGTGCGAGAAATCACCGTATATTGCAATTTTACCACCGTAATTGATGAACTTTTGCAGGATTTCACCAGCTAAGCCACTGCTTAAAATGAAAAAATCTTCAACGATTAACTTTTTATCCAAGACGATGTACGCTGTGCCTGCATCATATTTGGCAGACATAAGCAAATCAAGCGCTGAATTGACATCAGTAATTACTTTGCTGTCGCTTGACACGACCGCAATTGTTCCGTTATTGCAATTTATTTTTTCAAACCTCATATCTCTGCCTCCTTGTGAGAATTGCAGACAAAATCCCCTCAATCCTCCTTGATAACGCTTAACAAATTATAGCACGGGATTCAATTTTATTCAACTATACAGGCTGCCGCTCTGTGTGGGTGTGATAAAACTTTAGAAGCGATACAACCCATTTTGATCTTGTCCCCGCTGTACAACTGTGGTAAAATATAGGTAAAATCTAAAAGAAAGTCGGTGTAGGAACCATGGAAAAGCAACTGTTAAGTGAAATAATCGAAATGACGCGCGAATTGATGGACGCACAGACCTGTAATAGCGAGACAAAGGCTGCGGCACAGCGCTGGCTCAATGCAGTGGGAACCGATGCGGAAAAAGCGGAAAATAAAAGATACATCGATGAGTTGGAAGCAGCTATTATGCCGATCGACACTTTAATTTCCTTTGCCCAGTCCAACAAGGGAGTGGAGTATTTCGGAGCGGACACTGCTGCAGCGATTGCGGCTCATGCAAAAGAGATCAAGGCGGCAGGGGAGAAGTATTGTGACTGTCCTGCCTGCGCCAAAGTAGCGGAAATCCTTGAAAGAAAAAATGACATGCTAAAATAAAAGGATCGACATCTGCTTCTTGTCAGAGCAGTAACGGGGAAAAGAGACTGCAAAACCACCCGTTGTCAACAGAATTGTACGTGTGGTTTTGCAGCGAAGTCACAATTAGGCGAAGGAGAGCAAAAGACAGGGGACAGATTTTTTGTCCCCTGTCTTTTAAATTTCCGTTTTACAATTCGTTGGGATGGTACATCTCTTTTTGGCTAGAAACTGTGTTCAGTAGAATCTACGCTTTTACGAGCTGTTCCCCGAGTTGTCTGCAGGCCTCGGAAGCCTCGCTGTCCGGTGATTCATTGACAATGACGCTGTCGCAGGTTAGTAAGGCGCCGTCTTGCTTACAGCGATCTTCCCAGCTGCGCATCCATTCCCCGTCGCCCCAACCGTAAGAACCAAACAGGGCAATCTTTTTTCCAGCTAGAGCGCCTTCAATCGAGCAGAACATCGGTTCAAACTCGGACTCTTCGAGCTCTTCATTTCCCATGGAGGGGCAGCCAAAAGCAAAAACATCAAATTCGCTCATTTGATCTGCATCGAACTCTGTACACGAAACAAGACGGACTTGAGCGCCGGAGTCTTGCGCACCCTGTGCGACTAGCTGCGCCATCGTCTCTGTATTTCCCGTCCCGCTCCAATAGACAATTGCCAATTTGTTCATATAGGATCCACCTCTCTATTGAATTTTTTGTATTTATGCGGCTACGGTGAGCCGCTGGATGGGCATACCCTGTGTAAAATAACACCTGCAATAAATTCGGGTACACTTTTTGAACAGGGCGAACTGCCTTTGCGCTTCGGATTCGTTGCAGTAGACTTTCCAACACCCACAGCACTTGCAGTTCCTGCCCCGGTTCTCGATAAAGCCAACGACATCTTCAAACGGATACCCCAAAAACAGGCCGATTTCATGAGGGAATCGCCCGTTTTCCCGAATTCTCTGCGAAAGTCTCCCGACTGCGGCGGGGATGCTGCGTGTGTCATAGCCCAGTTTGCTCAGAAAGCGCCGCACACAGGGGGAAAACCAGTCCCGCATCAGTTTGGTCCTGCGGTAAACGTAAATTAGAGCCCGGCCCCCATCCGCTCGTAGGGGAGTGAGAAAAACTCCTCTGTCATTGAGCTGTTCGTTCCAGCTGCTGATTGAGCTCCACAACTCATCGAGCGAGGCGTAGTTCATGCCGAACAGATTCCCCGTTTTTATCCCAGCAAGCGTGGGGGCGCAATGCTGTATCAAAAAATGTTCCAACACACCGAGTCCCTCCAAATGCAGATATTCAATTAGCTATCGCTAACTGTGAGGAATAAAAAAAGAACTTTTATCCTCATTGATTAGCGTACGCTAACTACATATGAAGTATAGCATGGATGGAAGCTGCTGTCAAGCGATTCGGAAGATGTTGGGGGAGACTAACAATGTTCTGTCTGGTTTTTTAGAGCGCTGGGGAGGCGTTCGCCAAACGCACTGGATAGACTTTGCGGTTGAAAGCAAAGAGCATTTCTGCCTGCACAGCAGAAAAATTGGCCTGCGGAGAATATTACAACAAGCAGCATGCCCCTCTCTTGATTTTTAAAAGTGTGCGCGATGCAAAACAAAAGGCGCCCGCTCTCAGTGGGCGCCCTGCGGCTGGATCTGCAGCCTTGCGAGGATCGGAAAATGGTCTGAGGGATATTCCCCATTCGGCTTGTTTTTTAGAATTTGAAAGTCGTTGACTACAAAATCATTTGAGAAAAAAATATAATCGATCGGGTATTTGCTCAGACGGTCGCTGAAGCCGTGATAGGTGTTGATGTAGGTGTCAGAAATATCAAATGCAGTAAAAATGTTGTTGAGCGACACGTATTCATTCGAGGTAATCAGCATCTTGATTGCCTTGGAATAGGGCTTGGCGTTAAAATCCCCTGTGAGGATGACAGGGAGCGGGTCTTTGCTGTTGTAGTCTCGGATGTATTTGAGGATTGTCTGCGCACTCAGCTTGCGGGCGAACCAGCTGATGTGGTCAAAGTGGGTGTTGAACACCCGCATCCGCTGCTTAGACCGCTTCAGATACACCTCAATAGTGGTGCAGATGCGGGGAAATGGGGCGAGAAGGGCATGGCTGCCCTGCTTGTCGGGGTTTTTGGAAAGCCAAAAAGTGTGGTTTGAGAGCACTTCAACCGTTTCGTTGCGCACGAGAATGCCGGAATACTCACCGAGCAGCTTGCGGCTCCGCCCAGTGCCAAAGATTGAAAACTCATCCAGCTTTGTTTCCAGATCCTTTTTCATCTCAGGCGTCATCTCCTGCACGCCGATGATGTCGGCGTCCGACTGCCGGATGATCTCGATCACCCCATCGCGCCGATTTCCCCAGCCGAATCTTTTGGTATAAAAGGGATCCCGCCGCAGATTAAATGACATGATTTGGATTGTCTGTTCGTCCATAAGCTGCCTCCAGTGAAAACTTGAATGATTTGTATTTTTAGTATACAATACATTTGTGTCAAAATATTGTATAACAGTTTTCAAATTCATATCAGGAAAGGAATGTGTAAAAATGGAAGATTTAAAAGTGGGCCTGACCGCTGCAAAAACTGTGACTGTCGGCCGTGACGACCTTGCAGTCCATGTGGGAAGCGGAGACGCGGAAGTCTATGCAACCCCAAAACTCGTCAATTTAATCGAATCGGTGAGCGCGAGCTTGGTGCTTGAGCACCTCTCCGACCCAGAGCTCACCTCGGTGGGTACACTGGTCAATATCAGCCATCTCGCGGCGACACCCGAGGGGATGAAGGTCACCGCAGAGGTGGAAATCACCGAGGTGGACGGACGCAGAATCGTATTTTCAGTCACAGCAAGGGATGAGAAGGATTTAATCTGCAAAGGGACGCATGAGCGCTTTGTCGTGGCACGCACCAAGTTCATAAGCAAAGCCAAAGCAAAACTCAACTGATAAGAAACACCCATTCCAGACGAAAAAATGAGTCATCTGGCGACATGCGAGTCGGATGAATCGACGGCAGATGCCAATTTCCCGGCATTTGTGGGAAAAAATTGGGGAGGAGATACGCCCTATTCCCCAAAGCGTCAATTTTGTTTTACACTCGAATCCACTTTCCAATCCATGGAAAGTGGATTTTTTCTATTGACAAATGCATTGCTGTCTGTTATATTGTATATATAGTATATATACAATATTTCAAGGCGGTGATTGCTTGGATATCCTTATCAGCAATTCCTCCGGCAAACCGATTTATGAGCAGATTACAACCCAGATCAAAAACATGATTATCAGTGGGGCTCTGAGCGAAGGGGACGCCCTTCCCTCCATGCGGCTGCTGGCTAAGGAACTGCGCATCAGCGTAATCACGACAAAGCGGGCCTATGAAGAACTCGAACGGGACGGATTCATTGAGACAGTGACCGGAAAAGGGAGCTTTGTGGCGCGCAAAAACGTGGAATTCATTCGAGAAGAACAGCTCCGGATTGTAGAGCAAACCTTACAAAAAGCAGTTGACGTAGCGAAAAGCAGCGCCATTGGGCTCGAAGAGCTGATTGAACTGCTGACGATTCTGTATCAGGAGGGCTAGTCATGGACGATATTTTACAGGTCAACCACCTATTCAAATCTTATGGAGATTTCCAGCTCAAGGATGTTTCCTTCCGGATGGAGAAGGGGACAATCATGGGATTTGTCGGAGAAAACGGCGCGGGAAAGACGACCACGATCAAATCAATACTCAACCTCATCGAGCGCGACCACGGTTCTATCCAGGTATTTGGGATGGATAATATCGAACAGGAAGGCCGGATTAAGGAACAGATCGGCGTGGTGTTTGACGAAACCTATTTTCATGGAAATCTGAGGGCAGCAGACATCGGGCGCATTCACAAAAACATTTTTCGCAGCTGGGATCAACCGCTGTTTGAGGGATATCTCAAGAAGTTCCGGCTGCCTTCAAACAAGATGATTAAGGACTATTCCCGCGGAATGAAAATGAAGCTTTCCATTGCGACTGCGCTTTCGCATCACCCAAAGCTGCTGATTCTCGATGAGCCCACGAGCGGACTCGACCCAGTTGTCCGCAATGAGATTCTGGACATTTTTCTCGATTTTATTCAGGACGAGGAGCATGCGATCCTGTTTTCCTCCCACATTACGAGCGACTTGGAAAAGATAGCGGATTACATTACCTTCATTCATGAGGGGCAGGTTGTGTTCAGCGAATCCAAGGATGAACTGCTCTACCAGTACGGTGTGCTCAAATGTGGGGAAGAGGAGTTCCGCACCCTCAGCCGATCGGACTACATTGGCTACAACCACAATCGCTTCGGCTATGAAGTGCTTATTAAGGACAAAAACCGGATTGCCCGAAAAAATCCCGATGCGGTGATCGATAACGTCACGGTCGAAGACATTATTTTGTATTATGTGAAGGGGGAAGCAAAATGAAGGGGCTTATTGTAAAAGATTTTCTGATTTTGCGTGGGCAGGCGCGGATGTTTGTAGGAATTCTCCTTCTTTATGTTGTCATGGGGATTTTCATGAAGGATTTTTCTTTTTTTGCGGCGATTATTCTGTTGGTCTCCGCAATGCTTGTTGTCACCACCTGTGCCTACGACGACAGCTATAAATGGAATATTTATGCGGGCACGCTGCCGATCAAGAGAAACCAGATCGTACTGGGCAAATATATCTCCTCTTTATTGTTTGTTCTCATCGGTGTGGCTGTCAGCCTGTTGTTCAACTTTATTTCTTTCGTTGTTTTTGACAATTTAAACTTTGGAGACGCGTTGCACACCCTTTACTTCACAGTTGTGGGTTCGCTTCTGTTTATCTCGATCATGCTCCCAATCATCTTCCGGTTCGGCACCGAAAAAAGCCGCTTGCTCCTGCCCATTCTGATCGCCCTGCTCATCGCCGGGGTGTTTGTACTCAAAGAGCTGGGTGTAGAGCTTCCCGCGGGCGACAGGATCAGCCAGTTGGTGGATTTCGCGATCCTTCCGGTTGCGGTCTTGTTTTTCCTCTCGTATCTCATCTCCTGTAGGGTGATTCGCAGACGAGAGAATTAATAAAATTGAGAGTTTATTCACAGCATTGTCATCTTCATAGACTATAGTGAAAGACACCACGAAAGGGAGGTCTCACTCAATCTATGAACAACGCAACCACTCCATCAAGAAGCACACCCTCTTATACGCTTGGCGAAGAAATCGCAAACTCAATCACTCATGGACTTGGCGCGGCGCTTTCCATCGCCGGATGCGTCCTGCTCATCGTCTTCTCCGCTTTTTCAGGGGACGCCTACAAAGTTGTCAGCGCGGCGATCTACGGAACCAGCCTGATCATTTTGTTCACCATGTCCACCATTTATCACGCGATTACCAACAAGACAGCAAAATTTGTGTTGCGTGTGTTCGACCATTCCTCCATTTTTATTTTAATCGCAGGCACCTATACGCCGCTCACCCTGGTCACACTGCGCGGGGCGCTCGGCTGGACAATTTTTGGAGTGGTGTGGGGCTGTGCCGCAATTGGGATTGTTCTCAACGCAATCAGTGTGGAGCGGTTTAAACGGATTTCGATGGCGTGCTATGTTCTCAGCGGATGGTGCGTTGTGCTCGCCGTTGTACCAATGGTTCGCGCCATGGAGCTGCCAGGTCTGCTGCTTCTGCTTTTCGGCGGACTTCTCTACACTGTGGGAATTCTCTTTTACAAGCTGAAATCAGTTAAGTACATGCATTCCATCTGGCACCTCTTTGTGCTTGGGGGCGCCCTGTTGCATTATTTTTGCATCCTGCTCTACGTCGTCCGTTAAATCGGGAGCTCCAGATTGTATCTCAAAAACAGCGCGGCAATCTGAATTGCACCCCATTTGTTAGACAGTATGATATACTATCTACAAGTGGGGTGTTGTGTTATGCCAAAAGAGG
>EQ973344.1:262828-267294 GCA_000158655.1 [Clostridium] methylpentosum DSM 5476 | reverse complement strand
GGATAGATTGTAACCCTTAATTTCTTCTACCAAAGATTTGGAAATTTCTTTCAATTGAATTTTGGTACAAATGTGCTCGCTTTTCAAAACTCTCACCTCCTTTTCCTATTCGCCCGCTCTGTGTTGTTGCAGGGCGGGTTTTTCTTTGTTTTCATGCTTATCATCTATTTTGATTCCCTAGAATCATTATAATACTAAAAAACGATTCTATCAACTCTTTTTAAAATATAATTTGAGTTGACCGAATCAAAATAATATGCTATATTTAGTTAGGAGACCAACTATGGAAAGTCAATAGCGAAATCTAAAAAAGAGCAGGGCGAAAAATGGACATAGCAAAGCAGAGCTGCTTATGCAGCCCACATGGAGCAGGAATGAATCAAGCTAAGTCAAACGCAACATTTTTAGTGAGCAATGTAAAGATGACACGGATCAGTTTATGAGCGGTATGTCCTAATGCACAGTAGTGAGACTTACCCTGCGCGATCTTCGAATTGTAGTATTGAGCAAATGTCTCATTGTTGCGGACAACATTGTGTGAGGCATTTATCAATGCATAGCGAAGCATGGAATTTCCACGTTTGGACATTCTAGTGCTTTTCGCATTGAAATTTCCGGATTGAACAACAGCAGGATCAAGCCCGGCGTAAGCAAGGAGCTTCGCTGGTGATGAAAAACGCTGTATGTTTCCGATGCAGGAAAGAATCATTGCTCCGTTCAGATGTCCGATTCCGGGAACCGTCATAATTGGAGAATGCAGAGAATCCATTATGGTGGAAATTTCGTACTCCACTTGCTCAAGCTGCGTAGAAAAGAGTTCGATTTGAGAAACAGCCTGCCGGATCTGCAAGGCTAACGCTGGACTGTCTGTACCAATGGAATTCCGGGCAAGTTCACGTAAACGGATGGCATCTTCCTTCGTATACTTGCTTCTGGATGCTTTGCGTAAAAGGTTTGAGAGGTAAGTCAGGTGAAGGGAACACACCTCTGCCGGTCTGGGATGCGCTTTCAGGAGCGTATAGGAGACATTGATATGGAGGCCAGACCGGAAGAACTGATTCAACTCCGGGAAGAGTTGATCCACAAAGCTGCCAAGCTGAATTTTGCAGCGAGTTCGCATGAGAATCAGATTTTGCCTTGTTTTGCACAGTCCCTTCAACTTAAGAATTTGAATATCTGCTTGCTGCAATTCTGTATAGCCTTCCATCATTAGAGACTTGGCAATCACAAAAGCATCCACTTTATCCGTCTATGTCTTACGGATAGCGGATTTTCGAATGGCAGCTGTTTGAAGAGGATTGATCATGGCAACGTGGTATCCGTTCCTACAGAGAAAATAAATCAGGTTTTCCCCATAGTGGGCAGTGGATTTCAGGCCAACCAGCAGAGGCAGCCTTGGCAGGCTATTCAGCTTTTCCCGCAACAGGGCAAAACCATCAGCACTGTTCGCAAAGGGAAACGGCATAAGGAGTACCTCTCCCTCTGACGACATGGCAGCGGCAACGTGCGAGTTTTTGGCAACGTCAATGCCGAGGTAGATCATGTACGCATCACTCCTTGTATCATTTGCGACAACTGTGTTCCACAAGAATCTATCCTCGTAGCCTTGCGCGAAATAAAAGCTCTGCGGCTTATCCAACCAATCAACAATTGGGATAGAAACTGTGGCCATATACTCCTATGAATAGTCTTAGCTATAGGTAATATCAACAGTCCACAGTGTCTACCTCAATCATAACAAAAACCAAGAAAGGAGAGTATGATTTCACTGGCTTTTGCTATGTGTATATCATACAAGGTGAATATAATTGCAAACTGCTGACAATATAAAGCAATTACGAAAACAGTTAGAATTAACACAGACAGCTTTTGGTGAAAGATTGGGAGTAAGTCGAAACGTTGTCAACAACTTGGAATTAGGGAGAGTAGACCCATCTGACCTAGTAATTAAATCTATTTGTAGAGAGTTCAACGTCAACTCTCTCTGGCTCCTCGAAGGGAAAGGGGAAATGTTTTCTGGTTATGCAGACGATTTGATTCAGTCAGTCGCTGAAGAATACAATTTGAATAATTTTGACGTTGATCTTATCCGCGCCTACTTGGATCTGGACAAAGACAGCCGTCGCGTGATTATGGACTTCATCAAAAAAACCCGGCCTGAATAATCAGGCCGGATTTCACTTTCCATGTAGTTGCCTGTGCTCAGCATACTCATAGATCTTTTTGAGCAGATCTGGGTCACGAATCTCCTCAACGATTTTCATGATTGCGTCGCGGAAGTCATCACAGGCTACTGCATTTGTTTTGTCGTCCTTTACTTTTTTCATCTTGATCCCTTCTTTTTTGTACAAGAAATCGACAAATATCGACTCCTATAATATACAACCCAAAATAAATCAAAAATGGGACAGATTTTTACAAGTAATTTATGGAAATTAGTTATCAATTTTATTGACAAATATGATAAATACGTGGTATAGTATCAGTGAAGAATTATACAGTTTTGCTGTGTCGGTTTCTATTCTCCTTACAAATTAAATAAGCCGCCCTATGTCGCAGCATCGGACAGCGGTAAGAAATTGTCAGCCATGAAGAACCTTCAATCTCTGTTTTTATAGTATTATAATTAGAATAATTTAAAAATGGCTGGACGGAGGTAAATAGCATGAGGACTTCAAAAAATACTCGTGAGTTTAAAGGTAATCGCTTAGACTGTTTTCCTACGGATTATGTCGTAATAGATCTCGAAACCACAGGATACGACCCTCATCGTGATGAAATTATAGAACTTGGAGCACTTAGAATTCATGAAGGCGAGGTTGTTGAATCATTCTCCAGTTTAACGAAGCCGCAAAGAGATTTGGATGATTACATAATTCAATTAACAGGTATATCAAATGAAATGCTGGCTTCTGCTCCTGAATTGTCAGACGTTTTTCCAAGATACTTAGATTTTATAGGCGATTCTATCGTTGTTGGCCATAATGTGCATTTTGATGTTAATTTCATCTACGATACGTGTATAAAGGAATCGCTTAAATTGTTTACTAATGATTTAGTAGATTTGCTTTGGCTTTCTCGCAAGCTTCTACCTGATCTCACAAGCCATAAGCTTTGCAGAGTATCTTCTCATTTTAATATTTGTGTTGAAGGTATGCACAGATCTCTATTTGACTGCAAGACAACTTTTGAATGTTTTGAAAAGTGTAGAATCTTAGCAAAAGAGAGATATGGACAAGTTGATAATTTGTCCCAAGTATTTCGACCGATTAAACGAACTCCCTGTCCCAAGCTTAAAGCATGTGATATTTTGCCTGAATGTGACGAGTTTGATGAAGCGCACCCTCTTTTTAATAAAGTGTGCGTATTTACTGGTGCTTTGGAAAAAATGACACGCTCAGAGGCTATGCAAGCCGTTGTTAACTTTGGAGGCACATGCAAAGATAACCTTACAAAGAAAACAAACTTTTTAATCTTAGGAAACAATAGCTACTGCTCAACATTAAAGGATGGAAAGAGTACAAAGCAAAAAAAGGCTGAGTCATACAAGTTGACAGGCGCTGATATTGAGATTATTTCAGAAAATGTATTTTATGATATGATTTTGGATAACGAGGACAAATAGTATGATTATAATTGAACAGCAAGCAAGTAATATTATTAAGGACATTTTGTCATCTCATAACATAGACGAGACAGGACTGAGTATAAAAAAGAACACTGGCTATGTTTCTGTAAACATCGACACTCGATTGGCTTTTCGAGTTAAGTTCACAGGAAAAAAGTATTATCTATCTGTCAGTAACAGATTTAAAGATTTGTTTTCTGACCTGAACGCATATTATATCAAATCCGATAAAGATTATTTACGAATTCCTTTGAAAAATCCAGAAGACCTATATTCACTATCTGATAAAATTGTCGAAGTATACTCAATTATAATGGACAATGGACCTATTGATACGTTTGGCTGTTGTTCACTTTACCAAAAATGTAGCGACGCAAAACAGTGTATCGATCCAGATAGAGAGCATGCTAAGGGATGCATTTATAGAACTCACCTTGAAAAAGGAGAGATATTTTATGGTAGAAATCGGAATGTTAACTAGAGCTTATTATCTGTAAATATTTTAGTATTGTGTTAATTGGTAGCCATTTCCTCATCGCTTATCAGTAATTATTGCATATTACAATACCTACAATGCTGTACTAGTCTTTTTTACAATTCAGTGCGAACCTCAAGTAAACATAAAATCCCTGGGAGGTTCGCACCAAAATATTTTTCTTTTCAGCGCCCGCGTGGGCGCAGCGGATTAAAAAGTACCAAATTTTCGGACAAATATTGACAAATTTGACAAAACTATGATATAGTATTAACGTAAAACTATATTGTTTTGCTGTCAGTGCCCGCAGGGGCACTGTGGATTGAAATACCTCTTTGCCATCCACATAGTAATGCTGAACAC
>EQ973344.1:207430-262794 GCA_000158655.1 [Clostridium] methylpentosum DSM 5476 | reverse complement strand
TTTTGGAATTTTGTAGGGAAGTTCCCTTGAATGTCAGTGCCCGCAGGGGCACTGTGGATTGAAATCCCGCTTGCAGAATATGACAACTATCGTAAACACTGTCAGTGCCCGCAGGGGCACTGTGGATTGAAATTAAGATCGTCTTTTTCAATCATCCATTTCCTCCCGTCAGTGCCCGCAGGGGCACTGTGGATTGAAATGTTCAATGCGTTCGCGCACCAACAAGATAATTGGTCAGTGCCCGCAGGGGCACTGTGGATTGAAATCCCGGCGCGTGGAATGCTGTGGTTGCATTTTTCGTCAGTGCCCGCAGGGGCACTGTGGATTGAAATCTGTGGGCGGTGCCCATTGTTTTGATTCCGAGGGTCAGTGCCCGCAGGGGCACTGTGGATTGAAATTCCAGTCGCCCGTATTGGTGGCAGCACTCCAGTCGCGTCAGTGCCCGCAGGGGCACTGTGAATTAAAAATGGATTGCAAAAAATGTAAGAAGGAAATCCCCGAGGAAAGCACATACTGCAATTTCTGTGGGGCCCCCAAGCGGCAAAAACCAAAAAGACAAAAACGCGCGGAAACGGGCAGGGGAGCGCCTACAAGCGCGGCAAGACATGGGTAGCCCAGTATCAGCACTACAACGGCACAACGCGCACAATACGGCGCAAGGGCGGGTTTCGGACGAAGTCTGATGCGTTGGATTATTTAAACATCCTCAGCGGCGTCACAGGCCGCCAAAAACGTGTAACGCTTGCCGACCTACATAAAATTTGGGAAGAAAAGCAGGCCCCCAAGCTTAGCAAATCTAAGATCACCTATTATAGGACAGCATGGCGACGCTTAGAGCTGCTGCACGAGAGAGATATTAAAGGTATCAATCTCGATGACATGCAGGACATTGTTGATAACGCACCTGGAGAGTACTATCCCAAACGGGATATGAAGGTGCTGCTGAGCCAGCTATACCAAATTGCCCTGAAACGCGAACAGATTGACCGGAACCGCGCAGAGTTTATTGATTTGCCTGACTGCCCAAAATCTAAAAAGGATGGGTTCAGCAGGGAGGAACGGGCGGCAATTTGGAAGGACTATGAAGCAGGGCATGCCTTCACAGGGTACGTCCTAATTATGATCTACACAGGGATGCGAGTAGGGGAGTTATACAAAATCCAAAAATCGAATGTATTCCTTGATAAGCAATACATGATTGGCGGGATTAAAAGTGATGCAGGCATCGATCGAGTTATCCCAATAGCGGATAAGATTTTGCCGATCGTGCAAGAAAAGTATAACAACTGTGCGGACAGACTGATCGAAATGCGGCAAGAGGATTTCTATGACCAATATGCTGAGATGATTGACCGTACTAAAATACGCGGGCTGAACCCTCACTGCTGCTGACACACCTGCGCGACGGTGCTCGCAGAGGAGAATGTCCCAGCTGCTATAATCAAAGAGATTCTAGGGCACGCCAATTACGCAACAACATTGGGGTACACACATATTTCTATAGACAAAAAATAGAGGCTATCAACAAGATCTGATAGCCTCTATTTTGAGTTATTTTATGTGTGTTATAGGTGTGTCATAGAAAAATTTTTTATAGTATTTTGGGGTATTTTTAAAAACTAGTAATAAATATGAAAAAGCCGCTTAAACTCAGTGTTTAAGCGGCTCTTGGCGGAGAAGGAGGGACTCGAACCCTCGCGCCGGTTACCCGACCTACGCCCTTAGCAGGGGCGCCTCGTCACCAACTTGAGTACTTCTCCGTGTGACGTATTCCATAAATATAAAATTGGCGGAGAGGGTGGGATTCGAACCCACGGTCCCTTGCGGGATCACTGGTTTTCAAGACCAGCTCCTTAAACCACTCGGACACCTCTCCAACTGCATTGCCCGAACGGTCAAGCAACGCTATTTATTATATCAAAGGAGATTATAATTGTCAATAGATTTCTAGAATTTTTTTCTATTTTATTTGTTTTCATCATCACTTAGCTTACAAATTTTGACCCCGGAATAATAATGCTCCAAGATCTCCTGGAATGAGTTCCCTTGTTGCGCGAGATAATTCGCTCCATACTGGCTCATTCCCACTCCATGGCCATAACCTTTGGTTGTAAATATGATCTGTTCACCCTGCACACTGATTTCAAATGAAGCTGATTTTAGACCAAAAATCGTTCGGATTTTCTGGCCGGTTTCCACCTGATCCCCAACAGCGATCTGGTCCACAGCACCTGATGCGGTGCGGCTCTTTATTGCAAACCAATCGTTCGGATTTTCTGACAGTTGAATCTCTGGGATCTGCTGAGTCAGTTTTTCACGCACTTCTTGAACAGAAAAAGACTGTTCTGTCTGGTAATTTGGGGCAAGCAGATCTCCGTCGCTTTCCACCGGCTGCAAATAGGGGACATCCTGCCCCCAGACAGAGGCAGCAGCTTCTGTTTCCCCGTTTGACATGGAGTGATAGGCGGCGACAATCGGCTGATCGTCATAGGTGATGACATAGTCAATGACCGATTCCACAGCGTCCGAAAGTTTTCTCCAATTCTCTTCAAATTTATCTCCGTACTGCTTTTTGAGTTCTGAAACCGATTTATACGCCTGGAAAACAGAGGGATCTGTGGAAAACTGCGCGCCTTTTAAGGATTCGCTTGGATTTTGCAGCTGCTGGTAATAACGGCGCAGAGCGTAGGTGTGCGCCGCAACGGCCTGCGCCTTGAGCGCCTCAGGTTCAAAGGAAATCGGCATTTCGGCGGCAACAACCCCTTTTATGTAATCCAAATCCGAGATCTCCTCCACCTTACCTGTGTCGTGGTGAAGCAGTTTAAAAGTAATTTCTTCACGGGGCGTGTCCGAGGTAAAGGTTGGAATTGCTTTTGCAATGGTTTGGACGTCGGAAGGGAGCTGTTCGGGTTGTCCCTCTCCAGGTTGGAAAAGGGACAGCGTTGGAATCATTAGAATCACGGCAATACAGATCAGAGGCGCTGGAAGTTTTAGGCGAATCACAATTGCTCACATCCTTGTATCTGAAATTTGACGTTAGTAACATTTCCATGAATTTAGTTGTTTGATTTTATGAATAACGACACAGCTTCTTGACAGGGTTCAAAATGTAGGATAAAATGAATGAATAGACTATTATAGAAAGGAAAGTGCGTGTTTTGAATAATGCTACTTATACAACCAAACAGGCGGCTATCAATATATTATGCGAAGAATTTAAAAAAAATAATCACATTGATGCAGAATTGTATAAATACTTTGATGTCAAACGCGGTTTGAGAAATGCAGACGGAACCGGTGTCCTTGCCGGCCTGACTCTGATCTGTAATGTTCATGGATACGTTGTCAACGAAGGGGAAAAGGAACCGATCGAGGGTGAGCTGATCTACCGCGGAAACAACATCAAAAACATTGTAAAAGACTGTGTGGACAACAAGCGCTATGGGTATGAGGAGACCGTTTATCTGCTTTTGTTCGGTGTTCTGCCCAGCAAGCAGGAGCTCGAGTATTTCAAAAATGTTCTCGCGATGTACCGCGACCTCCCAGAGGGCTTTATTGAAGACATTATCCTAAAGACGCCATCTAAGAATATTATGAACAAGATGGCGAGCTCTGTCCTGTCCTTGTACACCTACGATGACTATGCGGACAACACCTCGATTGAACAGGAGCTGCGCAAAGCCATTGAAATCATAGCGAAAATGCCCACCATCATGGTCAATGCATATCACGCAAAATGCAAAAAATATGACGGAAAGAGCCTTGTCATTCACCCAATCAAGCCGGAGGAAAGCTTTGCGCAGAGCATCCTTTCCACACTGCGTTACGACCGCCAGTACACCGAGGAAGAGGCGCGTCTGCTCGATATGATGCTCATCCTTCACGCAGAACATGGCGGAGGTAACAACTCCACCTTTACCTGCCGTACCCTCACTTCTTCAGGAACCGACGCCTATTCGGCCTATGCCGGCGCGATCGGCTCGCTGAAAGGCCCTCGTCACGGCGGAGCCAACATCAAGGTGATGGAGATGCTCGGGTACATTGAAAAGGGCGTTAAAGATTGGAATGACGAGGAAGAGGTTGCAGATTTTCTCCGCCGCATCATCCGCAAGGAGGAAGGGGACAAATCCGGCCTCATCTACGGCATGGGTCATGCTGTCTATACAAAATCCGATCCGCGCGCAGTGATTCTGAAACAGAATGCGATGAAGCTAGCAGAGGGAACCGATTTTGAAGCGCAGTTTAAACTGCTCGAAACGGTCGAACGCCTCACCCCAGCTATTTTTGCAGAACTCAAAGGGGACACCAAGGTGATCTCGGCAAATGTGGATATGTATTCCGGTCTGGTCTACAAAATGCTCGGGATTCCCGAAGAGCTGTTTACCCCACTTTTCGCTGTTTCAAGAATCGCCGGTTGGGCAGCGCACCGGATGGAGGAGATCCTCACAGGCGGGCGGATCATCCGGCCGGGTTACAAGGCAGTTACCAAAGAAAAAAAATACATTCCGCTGAGCGAACGCTGAGCAGAATAGGACTTCGATACAAATGAATACATCAAAAAAAGGCAGGCTGTTCGCGCGGATTCCAGGCCGCTATTTTCCTTGGACAACCTTTGCGTTTGTCTGCTTGCTCTCCTGTCTGTTGGCAATACTTTTCCGCACGATTCAGCTTGGCGGTTCGATCAACTTTGCAACCGGTTTTTACAACGGCTCCTCAGCGCTGATGTTTGCCCTCAATTTCAGTCTCGTTTTGTTCGCTGTCCTGCTCTTTCTCATGTCGTGGATGAGCCGCACAGAGTACTTAATTCAAATGGGACGCCACTCACACAAAGCGCTGAAATACCTTTCATTTGTTCTTTGTGCTGCATTTCTGATCAACGGGTTTGTCGATCTTTATCAGATGATGATCTCCCGTACTCAGGTGATGGGGGTTCTTGAGATTTTCGGTGCCGCTGCCTCAATCGGCGCGGGGTTGAGTTTTCTGTTTCAAGGTCTCACGATTCAGCAGCCGCGGGAGAGTGCAGTCAGCGCGCTCTACGGCGTTCCCTGCATCTGGTCCTGTATTGTGCTTATCACAATGTTTGTTCAGCATACCGTTGTTGTAACTGTTTCTGAAAACCTCTACAACATTCTGCGCATGATTTTTCTTGTGATTTTTCTGCTGACCTCCTCCAAATTCCTGGCAGGTTATGCAGATAAGAAAAATGAGCGCTGGCTTCTTTTTACCGGATTGATGACGATTGTTCTCAGTGCTGTTACGACCATTCCATTGTTGATCGTCCGGCTTTTTGGCAAGTTTTATACCGTCAGCCACGTTGTACAGGCCGGACCGCTCGATTTCCTTTTGATGCTCTATACCGCTGTGTTTGTCTTCGCCTATCTCAAGGGAAGGCGAAGAACTCAGCTTTAGTTTCAAATAATGAACCCCCGGCAAAAGCCGGGGGTTTTCATAGTTTTCAGCGCTGCCATTTCCGGCTTATTCCCACCGGAAAAATTTAACGGCAACAAAACTGCAGCTGACGGCAATAACAATCATGACAATTGTTGGAAGCAGCAGATAATCAATTGGGAGTTGCAGAGATGCCGCTTTGAGCAGTTTGATACCCTGTGTCAGCGGCATGATATCCGCCACTCTTTGCATCGCTTCAGGCATAACCTCGTAAGGCAGGGTGGCCCCGGAGAAGATCAACATGGGAAAGTAGAGGATGCTGGCAATGACGCCCGCAGTTTTGGGGTTAGGAGAAACGCCTCCAACCAGGATTCCAATGCTGAACATAGAGAGAAGCACCAGCAGATAACCGCACAGGAACAGGGTTGTGGAGCCATGGAGTTGAAGCCCGAAGAAAATTTTTCCCGTGAGCCAGAGCAGCACTAAGGAACACGCGGCGTAGAGTGTATAAACCAGAATCTGTACCAGCAGGATCAGCGCTGGCGTAACGGGCGTTACCTGAAAGCGTTTGAGGATTTTTCGGTTCCGGTACTCTGATATCACGAGCGGCAGACCCATCACCCCACCGGCACAGATGGGGATTGTGGCAATCGCCCCAAAGGACTGTTCCAAAAAGGTGTGGCCTGAACCATCATAAGCGGGCTGATTTCCGTAAAGGATACCTAGGATCACCAGCACCACAAGCGGTAAACAGATTGCAAATAGCACCATATCCATCCCCCGCAGCGAGAGTTTCCATTCTGTTTTAAGCATTGTGCAAAATGGTTTCATTTTCTGTTTCCCCCTCTGTGAACCAAAGATATGCGTCTTCAAACCGATCGTATGGACTTGCTGCAATCGCTTCCTCAACCGTTCCGAGAAAGACAGACTTGCCACGATTTAGAATGCAAATACGGCTGCAAAGGGCTTCCACCTCATCCATAAAATGCGAGGTCAGCAGAACCGTCAGCCCCCGATTGTTTAATTCGGACAGCAAGCTCCAGACTTCGCGCCGCGCATGGGGGTCCAATCCAGTGGTGAGTTCATCCAAAAAAACAACTTCCGGATTCGGAATCAAAGCGAGGACAATAAACAGCCTCTGGCGCTGTCCTCCCGACAATTCCTTTACCATGTGTTTTCCTTTTTCTGCAATTCCAAAACGCTTGAGCAGGTCCTGGTAACTGGAGACGCTTTGATAGAGCGACGCTGTGACCTCGCACAGTTCGTTGACTGTGATCTTTTCCTGGTAATTGGCCTCTTGGAATTGCACCCCAACCCGTTCGAACAATCGCTTACGCTCTGTCCGCGGATTGCATCCAAGAATCCGCACGTTGCCGCTGTCGAGCTTTTTGGTGCCCAAAATGCACTCAATGGACGTGCTTTTTCCCGCGCCGTTTGCACCCAAAAGTCCGAACACGGTGCCGCGTTCCACACAAAAGCTCAAATTGTTTACCGCGAGCAGCTTTCCGTAGGATTTGGACAGCCGCTCGACTTGAATGGCGTAATTCATATCAATAACCTCCTTTTTCTTAGCAAGAACAGAATACCATCAGTGCAAAGACTGGTGGTATAGTGGAGCCTTATAAAAATTTAGTTTTCATATCCTGTAGCATATCCAGTATGGATAAGGCGTTTGCCTCTGCAGTGTGCAGCGAAACGATCAACCTGTCACAGACCGAAATCAGTTCATCGTCTGCACCCGGGGTGTTCAATGCGTTTTGCAGGTCTGCATCCGGATTGCAGGACAGTTCATTCAGCATCCGCAGGATTGCCTCAAGGGAGTAATTGGCGCACCGCAAGGACCGGATTATTTTTAGACGACGGATATCCTCGCCGGTATAAATGCGGTAGCCGTTCTCCCTGCGTTTTACCCTTAATAGTCCGTTCATTTCCCAGTTGCGAAGGGTGTCCATTGTAATATTCAGGCGTTCGGAAACCTCTTTGCGCTTGAGTGTCACAGGGCTTTCGGTTTTGCTGCCAGCCAGGATCTGCTGGACGATTTCAACCGCTTCCTCTGCGTGTCCGCGTTCCCGCTCTATCTGCACGATATACTCGTTTATCAGTTTGATTGCACTGTCAAAATCTCCTGACGCTGAGGTTTTGACCACCTGAACCATCTTTTTTCGCAATCCGTTTTGCATCACCTCTACCTGGAGGGCCAGGCGCGCCAGCCGGAATTGAGCAATATGGAAGTCGGTGAAAACACGGTAGTGGTTTTGCTGTCTCTCGACCTTGGGGATCAGATGCAATTTTTCATACAGGCGCACCGTGTTTGGATGGATGCCAATCATTTTAGCAACTTCTGCCGTTCGATATGTTTTCATGTTCTTCACCTCACAGTTTTATATCATAGCACAAAACAAAAGTCTGGTGATAAAGTGGAGGGTTTCGTTGAACAAAAGAAATTTGCACTTGGACAGGGACACTTCAAGTCTTGTCACGCCCGGTGTGCAGCCTTTTCACTTAACTGCAATCGTGATTTATACGGGGTAGAAATTCGGCATTTGCAGCGAGCGCAAAAAACGAAAATCAACCGTCAGAACCGATATAACGGGAAAACCCAAAATCGAGTCATTTGTTTTTGTTGATTTTAAAGTGCACATTAGTTATACTGTTCTTAGCGATAAAGAGAGGTGGTTTCATTTGAAACGCTGCATTGGAGTAACTGGAATAGTCCGTTCATCACATTTATTTTAGGAGGAATCCAAATGACTATTCCAGAGAAAAACATCTATCCCAGAACGGGAGATAAACACACGGTTTATCTCAAAGACACCATCACAAAACCCAATATTTCGGTTGGCGAATACACGATGTACCATGACTTTGTGAATGATCCGGTTGATTTTGAGCAAAACAATGTGCTCTATCAGTATCCAATCAATCAGGATCAACTGATCATTGGGAAATTTTGTTCCATTGCATGTGGAGCTCGTTTCCTTTTCAACAGCGCAAATCACACACTGTCGTCGTTGTCCACCTATCCGTTTCCTCTGTTTTTTGAGGAATGGGGATTGAATCGCGACTCGGTGACCGATTCATGGGACAACAAAGGGGATATCGTGGTTGGAAACGATGTGTGGATTGGATATGAAGCCGTCGTTCTTGCAGGAGTGACGATTGGGGACGGTGCGATCATTGGAACTCGCGCCTTGGTGACAAAAGATGTTGCACCATACACCATTGTTGGCGGAGTCCCCGCGCAGCCGATTCGAAAGCGATTTTCCGAACAGACAATTGATGCATTGCTTGCAATGAAATGGTGGGATTGGCCCAAAGAATTGATTGCAAAAAATATCGATGCCATACAGAATGGTTCTCTTGAGAGACTCCGGCAGATTACAGGCTAAACCGCCGCAGAATTGTATTTCTTTGGAGAAAAGCCAGGGCTGAAATAACAGGGGGTTCCGCACAAGTGGAGCCCCCTTGTTGTATGCAGTCTAGGGAAAAATGCTCACCCGGTGGAATTGGTCAGTTTCGGCGAATCGAGGTGAGCAGACTGCACCGTGCTAAAGCAGGTTGAAAACGGAATGTTTAAAAAGCCCGCTGTGTATACAGATCACCATGCCGGACCTGGCCTGAACCTGTTTTTCATCTCACGCTGTTTTGTTGAAATTAATTGTTTGTGATCGGGGTAAAGTTGTGCTATAATAGATAAAGTTCTGTCGAATGGGAGGAGTCTTGTTAGATTCCACATCTAAAAACCAAAGCTGTGAACGCAAATAGAAACTTTAGACTGGCACACCGCAGGGGCCAGCCCTTCGCTAGGGTGTTGGAATGACGGAAGAAATGCAAATTCGCAAGCTTTTTCTGATATGCAGAGTGTCCAGGCTTTCATGCGGATCAAGCAGCCACTATTTGTAACCCCAAAAAGGCCTGTCGCCAGGAGAAACCGTGAAAAGGAGGTCTCTTGTGGTGCTGTCAAATACATGCAGACAAGTAATTTATGAAAACGATGGAAAGGAGGCGGGAAAATGAGAATTCCAACCGAATTAGAACGAATTTTGCTACAGGCACAGAAGCCGGCCCGCTACATCGGCGGGGAAGTCAATAGTATTGTAAAAGATGCGGCACAGGTGGACGTTCGTTTTGCGTTTTGTTTTCCCGACACTTACGAGGTGGGAATGTCCCATCTGGGGATGAAGATTCTCTACAAGGTGCTCAACGACCTGCCAAACTGCTGGTGTGAGCGGGTGTTTGCCCCTTGGCTGGATTTTGAGGAGCAGATGAAGCAAAACGAAATTCCCCTTTACGCTCTCGAGAGCTTTGACCCGCTCAATGCGTTTGATATCGTTGGGTTTACGCTGCAGTACGAGCTGTCTTATACAAACATCCTCAACATGCTCGACCTCGGCGGGATCCCTGTGCTCGCCAAGGACCGCAAGGGGCTGCGCAACCTCGTTGTCGCGAGGGGCCCCTGCGCCTGCAACCCCGAGCCGCTGGCAGACTTTGTGGATCTGTTCATGCTCGGAGAAGGGGAGGAGGTCCTTGTCGAGCTGATTGACCTCTATGCTGAAGCAAAAAAGCAGGATCTGACCAAAGAGGCGTTTTTGAAGCGGGCTGCGCAGATTCAAGGGGTCTACGTCCCCTCGCTGTACGACGTAAGCTACAACGAAGATGGGACAGTCCAGGCGATCACCCCGCGGGACGGTGCGCCTGAAAAGGTGAAAAAGCGGATCATTCACGACATGGACAGCGTCCCCTATCCAGAGGGATTCATTGTTCCATTCATCCAGACAGTGCATGACCGCGCAATGATCGAGCTGATGCGCGGCTGCATTCGCGGCTGCCGTTTCTGCCAGGCGGGCTTTCTCTACCGCCCGCTGCGGGAAAAGAGCGCTGAGCTGCTCTGCTCCCAGGGCAAGGCGCTGTGCGAAAACGGAGGGTTTGAGGAGATCTCCCTCTCCTCTCTCTCGACAAGCGATTACTCCCAGCTCGAGCCGCTGCTCGACACCTTTATGGATTACACCCAGCAGCACCACATCAACCTCTCGCTCCCCTCGCTGCGCATCGACAACTTTTCGGATGAATTGCTCGAAAAGATCGCCAAAGTGCGCAAGAGCGGCCTGACATTTGCGCCTGAGGCGGGGACACAGCGGCTGCGCGACGTCATCAACAAAAACGTCTCGGAAGAGGAGATCATGCAGACCTGCCGCATCGCGTTTGAGGGCGGCTATTCCACTGTCAAGCTGTATTTCATGCTCGGACTGCCCACCGAAACCCTTGACGACGTTGCGGGCATTGTGCAGCTCGGCCAGCGGATTGTGGACATGTATTACAGCCTTTCGGGGCGCCCCCGCGGCAAGCTATCGGTGTCGATCAGCGCCTCGACCTTTGTGCCCAAGCCGTTTACCCCCTTCCAGTGGGAGCCGCAGGACACCCGCGAAATGATTGAGCAAAAGCAGAAGCACATGCTTGACAGCACAACCACCCGCAAAATCCGGCTGAGCTGGCACAAGGTGGACACGAGCATTCTCGAGGCTGTCCTTGCCCGCGGCGATCGTCGTCTGGGCGCGGTGATACTCAGCGCGTGGAAACGGGGTTGCTACTTTGACTCTTGGGATGAGAACTTTTTCTACGACCGCTGGCTTGAGGCGTTTGCAGAGTGCGGGCTGGATCCGGCGTTTTACGCGAGCCGCCGTCGGGAGTTCACCGAGGTGCTGCCCTGGTCGCACCTCGATTACGGAGTGAGCGATAAGTTTTTGCAGCGGGAAAACGAAAAGGCAAAACAGGCGGCAACTACACCGAACTGCCGCCTCAACTGCGCCGGCTGCGGCGCAAACCAGCTGGTGGGAGGGAAATGCTTTGGATAAGTTCATTGACATCCGCGTCTTTTACAAAAAGCGCGGGAGAATCAAATACATCTCCCATCTGGACATGAACCGCTGCATGCAGCGGGCGCTGGTGCGCACCGGGCTGCCCTGCTGGCACACCGAGGGATTTAACCCTCATCTCTATCTGACCTTTGCGCTTCCGCTCTCCCTCGGCTATGAGAGCGACTGCGAAATCATGGATTTCCGGCTGACCGAGGAAATCGACCTCGGGGAGGTGCAGAACAGGCTCAACGCCGTGCTGCCCGAAGGGCTTGAAGTGTATCGGGTTGCTCTCAAGGGGGAAAAGTTTGACAAGATCGTTTCAGCGGACTACACAGTCGAGCTTTACGGCGATGTGGAACAGCTAGAGCGCCGGTTTTCCGATTTTCTCTCGGAGCCGTGGATCGAGGTGGAGAAAAAGACCAAAAAAGGGACGAAAACGGTTGACCTAAAGCCAGAAATCCTCTCCTGCCAAACCGAGCGGGGAGAGGACTGCCTTCGCTTAAAGCTCAGGCTGCCCGCCGGCAAAAAGACGATCAACCCCGGACTGCTCACCGATGAATTTGAGCGGGTCAATCCAGGAATCGTTTCCCGTGTTTCCTTTCTGCGCACCGCTGTCTGGTGTGGGGAAGGGCTCCCGTTCGCCTAATTATTTTTCAAAAAAGGGTTGACAAATGACCCCTTTTCGTATATGATACTAGTAATAAATAGCAAATGCGATGATAGGAATAAAAGTTTTACCGCTTTTTCAGAGAGCCGCCGGGTGGTGTGAGACGGCACTGCGATAAAATCATAACTCGTCCTTGAGCAGTCGGCTGAAAGAACAAGTAGGCTGGAACGGTTTTCTCCCGTTATCGAGAAACGCATTGTTCGATGCGGCTGAGTGGGCGCGCAAGCGTCAAGAAGAGTGGTACCACGGAAGTAAGATTTTTACCTTCGTCTCTTTATGCAAAACAAACTGGCATAAAGAAACGAAGGTTTTTTTGTGCCGATAAACTCAATTGGACAGGGAAACTTCCCGAAAGGAGCGCATCATGAAAAACGTCAGCAAATACACAAGAGGATACTTTATGCCCCCCGTCCGCTGCATGAAATGGGCGGAAAAAGAGTATATCACCAAGGCCCCGATTTGGTGCAGTGTCGACCTGCGCGACGGCAACCAGTCGCTGATTGTGCCGATGAGCCTTGAGGAAAAAGTGGAATTTTTCAAATATCTCGTCAAAATCGGCTTTAAGGAGATAGAAGTCGGTTTCCCAGCGGCATCCGAGACAGAATACGAGTTCTGCCGCAAGCTGATCGAAGAGGACCTGATCCCAGACGACGTGACCATCCAGGTGCTCACCCAGTCGCGGGAGCACATCATTCGCAAGACCTTTGAGGCGCTCAAAGGCGCCAAACACGCGGTCGTCCACCTCTACAACTCCACCTCAGTTGCCCAGCGCGAGCAGGTGTTTAAAAAATCCAAGCAGGAAATCATTGACATTGCAAAATTCGGGGCAAACCTGCTCAACGAATGCGCAAAGGAATACGAGGGCAACTTCCAGTTTGAGTATTCCCCCGAGAGCTTTACCGGGACTGAGATGGAATTTGCGCTCGAGATCTGCAACGAGGTCATTGACATCTGGAAGCCGACACCGGACAACAAAGTAATTATCAACCTGCCGGTCACCGTCCAGCTCTCGATGCCCCACGTTTACGCGAGCCAGATCGAATACATGTGCGACAACCTCAATCGCCGCGACAGTGTGATCGTCTCTCTCCATCCGCACAACGACAGAGGCTGCGGTGTGGCGGACTCTGAGATGGGCCTGCTCGCAGGAGCTGACCGCATTGAGGGAACCCTGTTCGGCAACGGGGAACGCACCGGAAACGTCGACATCATTACTCTTGCGCTCAACATGTACTCCCAGGGCGTGGATCCCGAGCTCAACTTTGAGAACATCCCCGAAATTACCGAGGTGTATGAGCGTCTCACCCGGATGCACGTTTACGAGCGTCAGCCCTACAGCGGACAGCTCGTATTCGCAGCGTTCTCCGGCTCACACCAGGACGCGATTGCAAAGGGAATGAAGTGGCGTGAAGTCGAGGAGAGAGAGCACTGGACCGTGCCCTATCTGCCGATCGACCCCAAGGACATCGGTCGGGAATACGAGGGGGATGTCATCCGCATCAACAGCCAGTCGGGCAAGGGTGGCATCGGCTATCTGCTCGAACAGAAATACGGGTTCGACCTCCCGCCCAAGATGCGCGAGGACTTCGGCTACGCGGTCAAGAGCGTGTCCGACCATCTGCACAAAGAGCTGATGCCGGAGGAAATTTACGACATTTTCACCAAGCAGTATCTTAACATCCAATCCAAATTCAAGCTCATTGAAGCGCATTATGTGCAGGGCAACGAAATGAAAGCGACAGTTACCATTGAAGTGGATGGTGAGGAAAAGCACATTGTGGGTACCGGAAACGGCCGCCTCGACGCGGTGAGCAATGCGATTAAGGCGTACTTTGGCTATGACTACACCATTGTCACCTACAAGGAGCATGCGCTCGAATCGGGCTCGAAGTCCAAGGCGGTCGCCTATGTCGGCATTGCCGGACCGGATGGAAAAACCATCTGGGGCGCGGGAATGCACACCGATATCATCACTTCGTCGGTCAGCGCGCTCGTGAGCGCAATCAACCGCATGTAAGGGAAACCCACCACCTATGCGTATCCGCAAGCTTCTGATGCACAAAAAAAGAGATTGCCCGGCTGTTTGGCCAGGTGAAGCAGCAGGGATACTCCCTGATTCCCCGTAAAACAGGCAGATATGCACAGGCTCCAGGAGGGTTAAAAACAGATATCGTCCCTTAAAACATCCAAGACTTGGCACTGCATTTCAATCTCAGACAGCCGCTTAAGCGGCTGTCTTTTTGTATATAGAGAAACCCACACGCTAGGCGAGTGGTTTAAGGGAAGGCTTGTGCCGATGATGTAGAAAAAAGAATTCCCTTTGTTGTTCCTTTCAGTCAGACTGAAAGGAACAACAAAGGGAAGGCGTTGAAATAAACGACAAAAACAGTGGTAAAGAAAAAAGTTAGTGGAGATACAGCCTAAAGTTGCAATTTTGAGTTTTATGGGGCAGTTAAAAAAATCTGCAAAAAGAATTTGGGATAGAAGGATACATATCGAGACCTAGGTTTTACTTTCTTTTGCATACACAGTTTACTCCCTATGATACCCATATCTCTACACATCGGAACAAATGCGACGTGATCTGTACACCTCCATTTTGAGTGTGTTGGTTTTTTCTCCATGGTAAAACATCCTGATACTTTTTTGTAATGCATTTGCCAAACCATTTTATAATTACATCAGTCGGCTTTTCTTTTGCAAAAACTGCTTTTTTACTCTCGATAGAACCGAAGGTTTTCTCTTGCGAAAGCGTCCAGGAAAAGGGTAGGCGGTTCATGTCGCCTGCTCGTTTGCTGTCTCGCAAAAGCAACTGAGAATTTACATGTGGTCTGAAAAACCGCAATGATAAAGAAAGCGCTCATAAGGCAACATTCACAGATAATAATTCCATCCTTTCTGCTGTAAAAATGAAATTTCTGCATATCCCATGCTGATCTGTTTACAATAACAGCATGAGGGAGGTACTGCAGATGAATGATGAATTTGATCCAAATGAAAATAACGACCAGGAAAACCAGGAAGAAACCCAGAACACCAGCGAACAGCAGCTTAACGAAATTGTAGAAACCGGCTCGATTACAACAAAGGGCAAGCATTTGATCCACTGCCTGACGATCATCGGCCAGGTGGAGGGGCATTACATTCTGCCGCCCCAGAACAAAACCACCAAATATGAGCACGTCATCCCCGCGCTTGTTGCAATCGAGCAGTCGCCGGATATCAAAGGACTGGTTGTCATCCTCAACACAGTCGGCGGCGACGTTGAGGCGGGGCTTGCAATTGCCGAGCTGATTGCCGGAATCAACAAGCCGACTGTTTCGCTTGTCCTCGGCGGCGGGCATTCGATTGGAGTTCCGCTCGCTGTGTCCGCCAAAAAATCCTTTATCGTGCCGTCTGCGAGCATGACGGTGCACCCTGTGCGGATGAGCGGCCTCGTACTCGGGGTTCCACAGACGCTGTCCTACTTTGACCGAATGCAGGAGCGCATCGTGCGTTTTGTCACCGACAACTCCAACATCGAAGCAGACCGGTTTAAACAGCTGATGATGACCACTGGGGAACTGGTAATGGATGTTGGAACTGTGCTCGACGGTCAGAAGGCAGTGGAGGAAGGCCTTATCGATTCGATGGGCGGCATCTCGGATGCGATCGCCTGCCTCAACGAGATGATCGACGAGGAAGAGGCGAAGCGAGAGGAAACTGCACCTGAAGACCAGTCCGAAGGGGGCGATGCGGAGTGATTCTGCACACGATTATCGACCTGAATGAAGTGATGGATCCCAACTATATGAAGAATTTTCAGGCGTGCGACTCGAAAAGACTTGAAAACTGCATTGTGTATGGTGTAAAATGTAAAGAGGGTTTTCAGGTCAACGGAATTTTTAGCACCAATCCCGCAGACTATCTGAACCCCAACTACGAATCGGGGAAATATCTCAAATAAGAAAAGAAAACGCCGGCAACGCATCCCCTGCACTTGGAGCATGGGAGCGTTGCCCTCGTTGTTCGTATACAGATTGAACGGAGGAAACTCAATGCCAGCCAAGACCACACGCAGGAAGCCTGCCAAATCCAAACCGTCGGCGTCCAAATCAAACTCAACTGCTAAACCCCGTTCCAACGCGGCGCGCAGCAAGCAAAAGCCCGAGGAAGAGGACAAGCGCAAAAAACAGGTGTGGACAATCATTGTCTTTGCTGTGGGACTGCTCCTCACCGCGCTCACTCTTGTTCAAGGACAAAATGTCTGGAGCTTTGTACATAATTTCCTGTTTGGATTCTTCAGCCTTCCCGCATTTTTTATCGGCCCAGTAGTCATGGTTATGACGGTGCTGTACGCCAAGGAAAAGCTCCCAGGTTCGCTGCGCAGCAAGGTGCTGCAGCTCTGCGCTATCTTTGTGTTTTGGTGCGCAGAAATGCAGATTCTGAGCAGCCAAGTCATCGAAGGGGCGCACCTTTGGGACAAGATTTGTGCCATTTATGACAACGGCATTCATCTGCATGGAGGCGGGCTCGCCGGAGGGCTGCTCGGCGTCCCACTCCAAGCTGCGCTCGGGAAAAACGGAGCGGCTATTTTGGTTGCTATCGTGCTGTTTTGCTTTGCGTTGATTTTCACAGGCTCTACCCTGCTCGGCTTTTTGCGGGGGGTCTCCAAGCCGGTCAAAAAGCTCAACGAGGGGATTGATCAGCACCGCGGAAAGCGCAAGGGAAAGATTGATATCGATTTAGGACCCGACGGGATGCCGCAGCACCCTGTCGCCTCGCCGAAAAAGTTTCATGTCCCCGATCTGCAAGAGGAACCCGAGTCCGATCCAGAGCCCCCTTTTGTCCCCGATATCCCTGATACCCCCGCAAATCTTGACGACCTGGTCAAAAAGGCAGTCGGCAGGGAAGGGCAGCAGCTCTCTCTCATCGAGTCCAAAGAGCCGCCGAAAGGGAGTGACAACTCCATTGCAGAGGAGCTCAACCGTTCCACCCGTCTGGTAGAGGAAGAAAAGCCGGAGTACTGTCACCCGCCGATGAGCCTGCTCAAACAGCCGGTGAATGCGGCGAACACCGATGTGAGCGGCGAGCTGCGCGCTAACGCTGACCGTCTGGTCGACACCCTCAAAAGCTTTGGGGTGGAGACACGGATCATCGATATCTGCCGGGGACCGAGCGTCACCCGGTACGAGCTTCAGCCCTCCGCCGGTGTCAAAATCAGCAAGATAACCAATCTCGCCGATGACATCGCCCTCAACCTGGCCGCGGGCGGCGTGCGCATCGAGGCGCCGATTCCCAACAAGCCGGCAGTGGGCATCGAGGTGCCCAACAAAAAGACAGACATCGTCACCCTGCGGGAAATTGTGGACAGCCCTGAGTTTGAGCGCGCCAAGAGCAAGCTCACATTTGCAGTTGGCCGTGACATCGCGGGCAATGTCACCCTTGCGGACATCGCAAAAATGCCGCATATGCTCATTGCCGGTTCCACCGGCTCGGGTAAATCGGTGTGCATCAACTCGATGATCATCAGCCTGATTTACAAAAGCTCCCCTGATGATGTGCGGCTGCTCATGATCGACCCCAAGGTGGTCGAGCTGGGCGTTTACAACGGGATCCCCCATCTGCTCGTCCCGGTCGTCACCGACCCGCGCAAGGCGGCGGGCGCGCTCGGCTGGGCAGTCACCGAAATGCTCAACCGCTACAAGCTGTTTGCGGACAGCGGGGTGCGTGATTTGGTGGGCTACAACAAGATGGCGCGGCGTTCGGAAGACACCGCGCCCCTGCCACAGATTGTCATCATCATCGACGAGCTGGCCGACCTCATGATGGCGGCCTCCAACGAGGTGGAGGATTCGATCTGCCGCCTCGCCCAGATGGCCCGTGCCGCGGGGATGCACCTGGTCATAGCCACCCAGCGCCCCTCGGTCGATGTGATCACTGGTGTCATCAAGGCGAATATTCCCAGCCGCATCGCGTTTGCAGTGTCTTCCCAGGTCGACTCCCGCACCATTCTCGACAGCGGCGGTGCCGAAAAGCTGCTTGGCAAGGGCGACATGCTCTTTAATCCGATTGGGGTGCAGAAGCCGATCCGTGTCCAGGGCTGCTTTGTGACCGACAAGGAAGTCGAGCAGGTGGTCGGCTTTATCAAATCGAGCGGACAGGCCGATTACAGCGACGACATTCTCGAGGAGATCGAGAAGCAGGCAGCCGCAGAAAAGCCCAAAGCAGGCGATGGGGGCGGTTTTGACGACCAGGATTCCCTGCTCCCCGAGGCGATTGAATGCGTTGTCGAGGCGGGACAGGCATCCACTTCCTTCTTGCAGCGCAGACTCAAGCTGGGCTATGCGCGCGCGGCGAGAATTATGGACGACATGGAGCAGCGCGGCGTAGTCGGCCCCCAGGAGGGGAGCAAGCCGAGACAGGTGCTGATCACCAAACAGCAGTGGATTGAGAGAAACCTCAATCAAAACAACGATTAAAACGGCCGCTTTCTGTTCCCCATGCGGATGTGCAGTTTCTGCACCCCACAGGATGAACTGAAAAGGGCGATAGGATACAAACCGAAAGGAATTAAAACTATGTCAGATTTTCTGCCGATCTCCAAACAAGACATGATCGATCGGGGCATTGACCAGCTTGACTTTATCTGCATCACCGGGGACGCTTATGTCGACCATCCGAGTTTTGGAGCGGCGATCATTTCCCGTGTCATCGAGGCCGAGGGTTTTACCGTCGGCGTGATCGCTCAGCCGCGCTGGCAGGGAACCAAGGATTTTGAGCGCCTGGGCAAGCCCAAATACGCCTTCCTCGTCACCTCGGGCAACGTCGACTCAATGGTCACCCACTACACCGCCGCCAAACGGCTGCGCAGCGATGACGCCTATTCCCCCGGCAACCAGGCGGGCCACCGGCCCGACCGCGCGGTCAACGTCTACTGCCGCTGCTTGCGGAAGATTTTCGGGGACAGCGTGCCCATCATCATCGGCGGTCTCGAGGCGTCCCTGCGGCGGTTTGCCCATTACGATTACTGGGATGATGCGGTCCGGGAGTCGATTCTCGTCGACAGCGGCGCCGATCTACTCGTCTACGGAATGGGAGAGCTGCAAACCCGGGAGATCACCCGCCGTTTGAGTGAGGGGGAGCCCATTCACTCCATGACAGACATCCGCGGGACCTGTTACCTCACCGAGCCGCGCAACACCCCGATCGGCTGCAAGGAGTGCCCTTCTTATGCCCAGGTCGTACAGAGCAAGGAGAGCTATGCCAAGGCGTGTAAGCTCCAGTTTCTGGAACAGGATCCCATCACCGGGCGCGCTCTGCTTCAGCGGCATGGGGACAAAATGCTCGTGCAGAATCCGCCGATGCGCCCGCTCAACCAGAGTGAACTCGACAAGGTGTACGCCCTCCCGTTTGCCCGCACCTATCACCCTGTTTACGAAAAGCAGGGCGGTGTGCCCGCAATCCAGGAGGTGGAGTTCTCAATCGCCCACAACCGCGGCTGCTTTGGCGACTGCAATTTTTGCGCCATTACGCTGCACCAGGGCAGGATGATCACCTGCCGCAGTGAAAAGTCGATTCTCGCCGAGGCGAGAAAGCTCACCCAGAGCCCCAACTTCAAAGGCTACATTCACGATATCGGCGGGCCGACAGCTAACTTCCGCCACCCCTCTTGTAAAAACCAGCTGGAGCATGGTCTGTGCAGGGGCAAGAAATGCCTTGCGCCAACCCCCTGCAAAAACCTCGACGTGGACCACAGCGAGTACCTACATATTTTACAGGAGGTGCGGCAGCTTCCCGGCGTCAAGAAGGTATTTATCCGCTCGGGCATCCGGTACGATTACCTTATGGAGGACCCCGACGACAGCTTTCTGCGGGAGCTTGTGGAGCACCACGTCAGCGGACAGCTCAAGGTGGCCCCGGAACACTGCGCCAACGCTGCGCTCGACTGCATGGGCAAGCCCCACGTTGAGACCTACAAGCAATTCATGGAGAAATTTTATCAGACCACCCGGGAGGCGGGCAAGGAGCAGTACCTCGTGCCCTACCTGATGTCCTCCCACCCTGGCTGCACCCTCAAGGAGGCGGTGGAGCTCGCGCTCTTTTTGAAAATAGAAAATATTCGTCCCGAGCAGGTACAGGATTTTTATCCCACGCCGGGCACTGTATCGACCTGTATGTTCTACACCGGACTCGACCCGCTCACTATGAAGCCGGTTTACGTCCCCAAGACCGCAGAGGAAAAGGCGATGCAGCGCGCTTTGCTGCAATACTTTAAGCCGCAGAACAAGCGGATGGTGATCAAGGCGCTGCGCAAGGCAAACCGCCCCGACCTCATCGGGAACGGTCCCCACTGCCTGGTGCGCCCCGACCCGTCGGACAAGCCCCGTCAGGAAACCAAAAACAACACTGGTGGATACAAGCGCACGGACAAGCCGCAAGGCAAATCCGGGAAAAACAAGCGAAGTGAAAACAAGTCAAAGAGAGGAACCAAATGGCAGCAAAACGGAAAAACAAAGCGGCGGTAAGCCTCACCAGCCTATTGGCAGCGCTCGTCATACTCGGCGTCTCCTGGATCGGTTATCAGTTCTTTGGGGACGATCCCAAGCCAATCACACCCGGCACCGATGTCAGCGTGCACTTTATCGACGTCGGTCAGGGGGACTGCGAGCTCATCCGGGTGGGGGATCAGTCGATCCTCATCGACGCGGGGGAGAACGACAAGGGCAACACCGTGCTGGATTATTTAAACAAGCAGGGAATTGAAAAAATCGACCTATTCATCGGGACGCACCCGCACTCCGACCACATCGGCGGGATGGACACCGTGATCAACCGCATTGAGGTGGGCGAGGTGCTGATGCCTGAACTGCCGGACAGCCTCGTCCCCACCACCAAAACCTACACCGACGTGCTCACGGCGATTGCGGACAAAAATCTGCCAGTCACAGCGGCCGAGCCGGGGCAGATGTATACCTTTGGCGACGCGACGCTCGAGATTCTCGGCCCGCTGCGCGACTATGACGACCTCAACGACATGTCGGTCGTCGCAAAGCTCACCTATGGGAGCACCACATTCCTCTTTGGCGGCGACATGGAAAAAGAGGTCGAGGACGACCTGCTCAACGCCAATGCAGATGTGCGGGCGGACGTGCTCAAGCTCAGCCATCACGGGAGCAAGACTTCCAACAGCAAGGCGTTTCTCGACGCGGTGGGAGCGGACACTTACGCCATCTGCGTGGGCGCGGGCAACAGCTATGGTCACCCGCACGACCAGGTGCTGAACCGTATTTCTGGGAAGCAAGTTTACCGGACTGACCTCAACGGCGACATCGTCATTGGAACGGACGGAGCGAATCTGACAGTGCAAACTGAAAAGTAAAACTGCGGAGGGAAAGCGCATGGAATATTTAAGCATTGACCGGATCGAGGAGGGAATCGCCGTATGCGAGGACAATGGGCGGCGCAGGGTGGAACTTGCGCTGTCGCAGCTCCCCGACGGCAGCAAACCGGGGGATATCTTGTTTTTTGACGGAACAAGTTACCAAAAGGACGCTGGGGAAACCGAGCGGAGGAAACAGCGGGCCGCTGAACTTCAAAAAAAATTATTTGGCAGGAAATGAACACAATTTGAACACAACCATGTGTTATTCTAAATACGCGGTGATTCAATCCGGTGTACAGACTGCGAAACAGTTCAAGAAAAAAGCGGACAGATACTATCGTATTCGGAGCGTTTTTGACGCGGAAGTGGTCAAAAATCCGACCGCAGGATGTGCGCCGAGCCGTCAGACGGGATGTATTTAACGGTTACCTACACAGCAAAGGAGGGTATTGGAATGATCAAAATACTCATTGCAGAGGACGAAGCAAAGCTTCGCTATGTTGTGAGCGGTTATCTCAAAAGTGAAGGCTACCACGTTGTGGAAGCGGAGGACGGCGAAGATGCGCTCGATAAATTTTATTCGGATAACTTTTCCCTCGTCCTACTCGACATTATGATGCCAAAAAGGGATGGGCTTGAGGTGTGCGCCGAGATCCGCAAACTCTCAGACGTACCGATTATCATGCTGACTGCGCGCAACACCGAGTTTGACGAACTCAACGGCTTCCAGCACGGGGCGGATGAATACATCTCCAAGCCGTTCAGCCCCAAAATCCTTGTCACCCGGGTCAAGAGCATCCTCAAGCGCGCAGGGCTGCTGCAGGACAGCGAATTTAACATGGGCAATCTCAAAATTTCGTACCGGGAACACAGCGTCTATGTAGATGACCAGCGCATCTCCCTCACCCCCCGCGAATACGATCTGCTGTGCTACCTGGTCGCCAACAAAAACATCGTTCTCAACCGAGAGCAGATTTTGCAAGCAGTGTGGGGGATGGACTACGAGGGAGATATCCGCACGGTGGACACCCACATCAAATGCCTGCGGATCAAGATCCCCGGCGCGCAGGAATACATCAAAACCATCCGCAAAATCGGCTACAAATTTGAGGCGGTGGAGTAACTATGGCGAAACTCATGGGCAGCATCCGCAACAAGCTGATGTTTGCAATCCTCTGTGTGCTGTCGATCAACATTGTCGTTGTGCTCGTGTTCGGCCAGACTTTTTTGGAAAGCTATTACATCCACAACAAAAAGAACGAACTGCGCGATCTGAAAAGAGAGATCACATCCGCCTATCAGAATTCCTCCAACAAGGAACTGCAGCAGGGGCTGACCAACTGTCAGGAGAATAATGTCACCTATCTGCTGTATATCAAAGGAAATCTCGTCTCGCTCAACAGCTCGCAGGGTTCTGACTATCAGGCGAGAATCGATTCCACCTCCTGGTGGTACATGGCACAGTCAACGGGAATTTTTGAACAGCTTGAAAAAACGCCCACCATTGTGATTCAGCAGAAAAACGAAATCTCCGACTCGCTTTTTCTCTACTCTAAGCTTGACGATCAGGTCTATTTGTTTCTGGAAACCCCGCGCGCCTTTATCGAGGCGACCGCCCAGACTGCAATGAAGTTCTTTCTCTTTTTAAGCGTCGGAACGCTTGTTTTGGGAATTGTCATCACAGTTATTCTGGCCAACCGTATCGCAAAGCCGATAAAACAAATCGACAAGGCGGCGCAGAAGATCGCTGCGATGGACTTCAGCGAGCAGTGCGAAGTGCACACTGGGGACGAGGTCGAGGCGCTTGCCAACAGCGTCAACAGCATGTCGGAAAAGCTCAAGGAAAATATTAGCCTGCTGCGCCGCGACCTGGAACGGGAGGAGCAGACCAACCGGATGCGGCGGGAGTTCATTGCAAACGTCTCGCACGACCTCAAAACCCCGATCAGCCTGATTTCCGCCTACGGCGAGATGCTCAAGGACAACAGCAAGGATGAAAAGACCTCCGAGGTGTGTGACATCCTGCTCGAGCAGGGCGAGACGATGACCCGTTTGGTCAATCAGCTGCTCACCCTCTCCCAGCTTGAGAGTGGGATGATCAGCTATGACATGTCGTTTTTCAGCATGAACGACCTGATAGGAACAGTGGTGAAAAACTGCCGCATCCTGCTCGATCAGAGCGGAATTGATTTTGAACTCCAGCTCGGCGAGGAATACATGGTCAAAGGGGACTACAACCGGATCACCCAGGTGTTCACCAACCTGTTTGAAAACGCGATCAAATATGTGGATGAAAAAAAGCTCATCGATGTGCGGCTCACCCATCACAAAAACTGGGTGCGCACCAGTATCTTCAACTCCCACGCCCCGCTCAGCCAGCAGGAGCTGGAAAACGTCTTTACGATTTTTTATAAGTCGGACAAGGCCCGCAAAGCCTCTAACAAGAGCTATGGCATCGGACTTGCCATTGTCAAGACGATCGTCGAGGCGCACAACGGCCGCTACGGTGTATACAACAGCGAGGACGGGGTTGTCTTTTGGTTTGAACTCGAGTTGTTTGACTTTGATCAGGAAGAGGAATTTGACGAATAGTGGCAGGCACAGCTTATGTCAACAAGGGATATCCCAGGCGGGGTATCCCTTGCTTGTGTTTTAGTGAAATAAAAACTACCGGCTCTGCTTGATGAGAAGCAAAAGCGCCCAGTGGAAAACAAGCGAAGAAAAGGCTGAACCTGGCCGCTGCGATTCGACCTGTTCATACAATTTTCATTGACAGCGGCGAAGCAGTTGGGGTATAATGGAGACTGGTTATTTATCTCATTTACATGGAAGGAAACTGTCGATAGATGTCACAGACCAAACCGTTTGAAATCCCATGCGCAGAGCTTGAGCAGCAGGAACTGTTCGCCGGCAAGGTGCTCGCACTCAACGAGGACCATCTGCGCAAAACCGGCCGGCGGCGGCTCGCCTGCACCCGAACCTACGGCTGCCAGGCCAACGTCGCGGACGGAGAGAAAATACGCGGAATCCTGCACGAAATCGGATACGAATTCACCGATGAGCCGGATGAGGCGGATTTTATCCTCTTTAACACCTGTGCTGTGCGGGAAAACGCCGAGGACCGCGTGTTCGGCAACATCGGCGCGCTCGCACATCTCAAAAAGGAGAACCCCAATCTCATCATCGCGGTGTGCGGCTGTATGATGCAGCAGGAGCACATTGTGGAGAAAATCCGCAAGAGCTATCCCTATGTGGGGCTGGTGTTCGGCACTCATGTGGTGCACCGGCTGCCCGAACTTGTCTACCGCGCGCTCACCGAACACAAACGGGTGTTTGACAGCACCCAGAGCGACGGGGTAATTGCCGAGGACCTCCCAGTTGTACGAGAGGAGGGGAGTAAGGCGTGGCTGCCGATTATGTATGGATGCAACAACTTCTGCACCTACTGCATCGTCCCCTATGTGCGGGGGCGAGAGCGCAGCCGAGAGCCGGACGCGATTCTCCGGGAAGCCCGCCAGCTGGTGGCAGACGGCTACAAGGAGATCACCCTGCTCGGGCAAAACGTCAACTCGTACGGGAAAAATCTCCCGCAGCCAATTCGCTTTTCACAGCTTTTGCGGATGATCAACGACATTCCGGGCGATTTTCGCATCCGGTTTATGACCTCTCACCCCAAGGATGCAACCCGCGAGCTCATCGACACCATTGCGGATTGCGACAAGGTGTGCAACCACCTCCACCTGCCGGTGCAGTGTGGGAGCGACGAGATTCTCCGCAGGATGAACCGTGGCTACACCTGTGAGCAATATCTAGAGCTTGTCGAGTACGCTAAAAAGAGAATTCCAGGGCTTTCCCTCTCAAGCGATATCATTGTCGGCTTCCCGGGTGAGACCTATGAGAACTTTCAGGGCACACTCAAATTAATTGAAGCAGTTGGCTACGACCTGCTCTACACCTTCATCTACTCCAAACGGGTGGGGACCAAGGCCGCCAACTACGACGACCCGGTCGATCCGAAGGAAAAATCCAGATGGTTCCGCGAGCTGCTCGAAGTGCAGGCTAAAATTGGCCGCGCGAACTTTGAGGGCTATGTCGGGCAGACCGCGCGGGTGCTCGTCGACGGGACTGGAAAAAAAGAAGGAATGCTCACCGGACGAGACGAGCACAATATCCTTGTGGAGTTTGAAGGCCCTCCCGCCCTGATCGGCAGCTTTGCCGACGTAAAGATTACCCAGGCGCACCAAGCCGCCCTTGTGGGCAGCCTCAAAGCCCCGCAGGATACAGAAGCAGAACACAACCCGCGGCCGTCTGACAGTTCAGCGGACCGCATTCAGTAAAAAGGAGAAATCACAAATGGAAGTTATTCGTATGGCAAGAGATCTTGGAAAAGCAATTCAGGCAACCGAGGAGTACAGCGACCTGATAGCGGCAAAAACCGCGAATGATGCGGACGAGCATCTTCACGAGCTCATCGGCGCGTTCAATCTGAAAAAGATTGAGGTGGAGACCATGATGCAGCAAAAAGACCAGGACGAGGACAAGCTCAGCAAAAAGAACGCCGAAATGCAGAAACTCTACGGCGAAATCATGGCGAATGAAAACATGATCGCCTATGACACTGCCATGCAGAAGGTGCAGAAGCTGATGAACCACGTCAACACCATCCTCGCTGAGGCGTTTAACGGCGGCGACCCCGAAAACTGCGATCTTGAGCCGGCTGCCGGCTGCGGCGGAAACTGCTCTGGCTGCGCTGGCTGCCACTAAACACTTTTGGTCAGGGAGGAAAAACCGTGGACAAACTGTCACCCATGATGCAACAATACAAGCAGATCAAGGAGCGCCACAAGGATCACCTTTTGTTTTTTCGCCTGGGCGATTTCTACGAGCTGTTTTTCGATGACGCGATTTTAGCGTCCAAGGAACTGGAACTGACCCTAACAGGAAGAGATTGTGGACTGGAGGAACGTGCACCGATGTGTGGCGTTCCTTTTCACAGTGTTGATACTTATATCAAACGTTTGGTCACAAAAGGCTACAAAGTGGCAATCTGTGAGCAGACGGAGAACCCCGCCTTTGCCAAGGGCATTGTCTCCCGCGAGGTCATCCGCGTCATCACGCCAGGTACCATTGCGGAGGGCAACATGCTCGAAGAGGGGAAAAACAACTACATCTGCAGTGTCTATGTCGAAAAAAAGAGTTTTGGAATCAGCTTTGCGGACGTCTCGACCGGTATCGCCTACACCTCGGAGTTTCGTTCCTCTAACCTCACGGCGGACATCATCAACGAGCTCCAGCGTTTTTCCCCTTCGGAGATCCTTTTTAACGAGGCGTTTGTCGACCTCAAGGAAGTGGCGCACTATCTCAAAACCAAAATGCAGTGTACCGGGGAACTGTTGATGGAAGAGGAGTACAGCGCCAGCCAGGCCAGGGAGCTTGTGCAGAAGCAATTCGGCAAGACGCCGCAGCAGGCTGGACTGGAGAATTCCCCTCTTGCCCTGCGCAGCCTCGGCGCACTGCTCGGATACATCGTGGAAACTCAGAAGGATGGGGCGAAGCGAATTGTCAACCTGACCGTTTACAACGACGAGCAGTATCTCTCCATCGATCTCACTGCGCGGCGCAATCTCGAACTCACCGAGACAATGCGCAGCGGGGAGAAGAAGGGGAGCTTGCTGTGGGTGCTCGACCGCACCAAGACCTCGATGGGCAAACGGTTGATGCGCAAGACCATTGAGCAGCCGCTCATCGGTCCGGCTAAAATCCTCAAACGCCAGGCCGCAGTCGGAGAGTTGATCAGCCAGCCGGTCGTCCGAGGGGAGATCATATCGCTGCTCTCCAACGTCTACGACCTCGAACGGCTGATGACAAAGGTCATTTACGGCTCGGTCTCCCCCCGCGAACTCAAGGCGCTCTCCTTCACTGCGCAACATCTGCCGCAGCTCAAGGAGCAGCTCGCACTACTTGGCGCCCCGCTGCTCGCCGAGCTCAACGGGAAGATGGCCGACATGACCGAACTGCACAACCTGATTGAAAACGCGGTGATCGACGAACCGCCGATCAACCTCAAAGAGGGCGGGGTCATCAAGCCCGGCTTTAACGAAGAGCTCGATGAATTGCGCGGGATTCGGGACAACGGCAAGGACTACATCCTCAAGCTTGAGGAGCGGGAAAAAGAGCGCACGGGAATCAAAAAGCTCAAAATCAGCTACAACCGGGTGTTTGGATACTACATCGAGGTGACCAAGTCGTTTCTTTGACCAGGTTCCCGAACACTACATCCGCAAGCAGACGCTTGCGAACTGCGAACGGTTTATCACGGATGAGCTCAAGCAATACGAGCACAAGGTGCTCATGGCCAACGAGCGGATCGTTGTCCTTGAACAGGAAATATTTGAAGAGCTGCGCCGGTATGTCGCGGAGCAGCTCCACTACATACAGCAGACTGCCGGAGCGGTGGCTGCGGTTGACGTACTCTGCTCTTTTGCAGAGGTGGCGGTGGACAACAACTACGTCTGCCCCGAAATTGCGACGGGCGGGGAACTCGTGATCAAGGAGGGGCGCCATCCTGTTGTGGAGACGGTGCTCGATTCCCCCTTTGTGCCCAACGACACCCTGCTCGACGTGGGGGCAAACCGCATGGCGATTATCACCGGGCCGAACATGGCGGGAAAGTCGACCTATATGCGGCAGGTCGCCCTCATCGTGCTCATGGCGCAGATCGGAAGCTTTGTGCCCGCAAAGTACGCGCGGATCGCGCTGGTGGACAAAATTTTCACCCGTGTCGGCGCGTCGGACGATCTCTCCGCCGGGCAGTCAACCTTTATGGTGGAGATGAGCGAGGTGGCGCACATCCTCAAGCACGCCACCAAAAACAGTCTGGTCATTCTCGATGAAATCGGGCGTGGCACCTCGACCTTTGACGGGATGAGCATTGCCAAAGCGGTTGTGGAATACATGGTGCAAACGCGCCAGCTCGGCTGCAAGACCCTCTTTGCCACCCATTATCACGAGTTAACTGTGCTCGAGAAACAGCTCGAGGGAGTGGTCAATTACAATATTGTTGTCAAAAAAAGAGGGGATGACATCACCTTTCTGCGCAAAATTGTGCGGGGCGGAGCGGACGACAGCTACGGCATCGCAGTGGCAAAGCTCGCTGGTATTCCCGACCAGGTGGTCGGACGGGCAAATGAGATTCTCGCCGAGCTCGAAAGCGGAAAACCACAGGTTCAGCCCCAGGATTATATGTCAAGTGAATCTACTTTACAGATTAGTTTTGACGACAATTCTTCCGAACAGGCACTTGAGAAAATTCGTAAAACTGATCCGAATACCCTCAGCCCCATCGAGGCGCTCAATGTCCTCTACGAGTTGAAAACCCTTGTAAAATAAGCGCTTTATAGCTGTAAAGCTATTTTGCTTGTCAGATATAAAACAAGAAAGGAAGGTGAAAAGATGCCGCAAATCCATCTGCTTGACAAGGCGGTTTCCGAACTGATCGCCGCTGGGGAGGTGATCGAACGCCCTGCGTCGATTGTCAAGGAGCTGCTGGAGAATTCCATTGACTCCGGCGCGACAAGCGTTACGGTTGAGATCAAAACCGGGGGCAAGCAGCTCATCCGCATCACCGACAACGGCTGCGGCATTTCCCCCGATGACGTTCCAAAAGCCTTTCTTCGCCACGCGACAAGCAAGATTCAGACCGAACCCGATTTGGAACATATTGCTACGCTCGGTTTCCGCGGGGAGGCGCTCGCTTCGATCTGCGCTGTCTCAAAAATCGAACTGCTCACCAAAACTGCTGAGGAGCAGTTTGGAACCCGCTACACCATCAGCGGCGGGGAGGGCGGAGAACTGGAAGAAACTGGCTGCCCAGATGGCACCACAATACTTGTCCGGGAAATATTTTACGATGTTCCCGCGCGCCTCAAGTTTTTAAAAAAGGATGTCACTGAGGGAAACGCGATCCAGTCAATCGTGGATAAAATCGCACTGAGTCACCCTGAAATCTCGATCAAGTTTCTCCGGGACGGAAAACGCGTCCTCAACACTCCGGGCAACGGCGACAGGTTTTCTGTCATCCATGCGGTTTTTGGCCGCGAGTTTGCGTCCACCCTGATGCCGGTCGACTACAAGGCGGGCAGCTTTCCGGTGAACGGCTTTGCGAGCGTGCCCATGAAAAGCCGTGCCAACCGTTCGATGCAGCACTTTTTTATCAACGGGCGGTATGTCAAATCCAAAACCTGTTGCACTGCGCTCGAGGAGGCTTACAAAGGGTCCATCATGGTGGGCAAGTTCCCTGCCTGCGTGCTCAATCTCGAGCTGCCGTTTGAGATGGTGGATGTCAACGTCCACCCCTCCAAAATTGAGGTGCGCTTCACCGACGAACGGGCGGTTTTCGAGGCGGTGTACTTCGCTGTTAAGAGCGCAATCGCGCAGCAGAGCAGGCTCTCAGCTGTTCCGCGTGAAACAGAGATTGTTAAACCCCATGTGGAGCGTGTTCTCAGCCAGCCGCAGGAGCTTGACCAGATGGGGCTCGGGGTGCGCCCCACGCCCCAGCCGATCTCTGTTTCTGCTCCTCCCAGCCAGCTGCGGGACAGTGGATTCAACTATCAGGTTCGCAAGAAAGAACCCGTTCCGCAAAAGGAGTCCTCCTTTTCCTTTTTAAAAAAGGAGTCGTTTGCTCCCGCTGGGAACACAGCAGGACAACGCAGTGCACCAAAGCGGCTGGAGGATAGGATCATCCCCGAAACTCCCGAAATGCCAAAATCATCAGAGGTAGTGCTGACAAAAGAACAATCCAAGCATCAACCGGAGAAAGAAGCGCGTCCCGTTTATCGCATCATTGGGGAACTATTTAAAACCTATATTCTCGCTGAAGTGGAGGATCAGCTTGTCATGGTGGACAAACACGCTGCTCACGAGCGGATTCTCTACGAGAAGCTCAAACAGGAGGCGGGGAACCTCGACCGCCAGGTGCTACTCGCCCCGGTATCCGTCACCTGCTCGGTAGAGGAGCACGAGTGTATCCTCGCAAATGCAGAAACACTTGAAAGACTCGGCTTCCTCGCCGAAGATTTTGGCGGAAGCTCTGTCCTGATTCGGGAAATTCCCATGGTCCTCGATCGGGAAGCGGTTGAGGATGTATTTGGCGATATCCTGAACAATTTGATGAAGAACAAGCGGGATGTCTCCCCGCAGGTTCTGGAAGAACTGTACCATTCGATGGCGTGCAAGGCGGCGATCAAGGCAAATGACGTCAACAGCCCCGCTGAGCTGGAGCGGCTGTTTGAACGGGTGTATTTTGACGAGGCGATCCGCTATTGTCCCCACGGCCGCCCAGTGGCAATTACCATGACGAAAGAGAGGTTTGAGAGGCAGTTTGGACGATAACAAAAAAATACCGGTCATTGCGGTGGTCGGTCCGACCGCCTCAGGAAAAACCGCGCTGAGCATCGCGATTGCAAAGGCTTACGGCGGGGAAATTGTTTCAGCCGACTCGATGCAGATCTACAAGGGGATGGATATTGCGACCGCCAAGCCGGATCTTACGGAGCGAGATGGAATTGCGCACCATCTGATGGACTTTCTGGATCCGGAGGAGCCATTCAGCGTCTCGGATTATGTGCAGCTTGCCAACCAGGCGATTGACGACATACACAGTCGCGGACACATTCCTGTACTCGTCGGGGGAACCGGGCTGTACGTTGACTCTCTGCTTGAAAACATCACCTTTACTGAAACCGAAACCGACCCTTTGCTGCGCGAACAACTCCGCCTACGGGCGGTAGAGGAGGGCGGGGAATCCCTGCTCGCAGAGCTTGCGGAGTTTGATCCCTCCTATGCGGACACGCTGCACCCCAACAATATCAACCGGATCATCCGCGGGATTGAAATTTACCGCACAACCGGGATGACAATGTCGGAGCACCGGATCCGGAGCAGACAGGTTCCCTCCCGGTTTGCCCCCTGTCTGATCGGTCTCAACTACACCGACCGCAAACTGCTCTACCAGCGGATAGACCAGAGGGTTGACCTTATGGTAGAGCAAGGGCTGCTGCAAGAAGCACAGGCAGTGCTGCAGCAGAGTGATTTGAAAACTGCTGTGCAGGCGATTGGCTACAAAGAGCTCAAGCCTTATTTTGCAGGGGAATGCAGCCTTGATGAAGCGCTTGACAACCTCAAACGCCAAACGCGGCGGTACGCAAAGCGGCAGCTCACCTGGTTTCGCAAAAACAGCCAGATTCACTGGATTTATCCTGACCAGATGGGAAGTGAAGGGGAGTTGTTTTTACAGGCGCAAAAGTTGATCGATTCATTTTTGAATAGTTTATCAGTTTGAGCCAAAAACGGTTCTTTCTCGAGATTCTCTACGCGAAGCGCTTGATCCCTCAAGAAAGGCGAAACAAGACTGGATAGGATCCCTCAAAAAGGCGGTGAACAGGTCCAGTAGAAACGGACAATAGACAAAATACCCCCTGATGATACTACATCAGGGGGTATTGCTATGTCGAAAAAAAGTTACATGCATGTGCAGCTACTTTTACCAGTGATAAAAGCAATGGTATCAGATGGAAAAAGTTAACGGGAAATTATAGAGTTTTTGGATTTGTCAGCAAAGGAGTGAGATCGACTGTGACAGATCAAGCGATTTATCTTGATGCCATAACTAACGCTCCGCATTCGCTGGTATAAGCCGGACACATCACAGGATTAGAAACTGTTTGCGCCTGAATCTGTTTCCCGGAAGGGCTCCTGAACCGTTTTTGATCTTTCGTTCCTTTCCTGCTCCGCCCTGCTTTGGTATTCCAGCCCCCAAATTTCCATTGCATCGAGGATCGGTTTTAGGCTGTAGCCGGTTTTCGTGAGGGAATACTCCACCCGAGGTGGTACCTCGGCAAACACCTTTCGAAGGACAAGTCCTTTTTCTTCCATATCCCGCAAATGAGTGGTCAGCACCTTTTGGCTGACGCTTCCAATCGACTTTTTGAGTTCTCCAAACCGTTTTGTTCCGGGCAGCAGATCCCTTAAAATCAAGACCTTCCATTTGCTCCCGATCAGATACAGTGTGGTTTCAACCGGGCAGGCGGGCAATGTGTTGTGCTCCAAGGTTCATTCCTCCATTCTTATAGTATCTTTTAGATACTAAGAAACTTATAAGTGCGTACTTTACTTTTTTCTTGTTTGCATATATTATATCATTAGACAAGAAAAACGTCAAGATTTGGAAAGAGAGGGATATAAGTGACACAACAGGATTGCCTGCGTCTGCTCAGAGAGGTCAAAGACGTCGCTTTTGCGACGGTAGATGAAACTGGACGGCCACAGGTTCGTATGATTGATGTTATGCTCGTTGAGAATGGTAGACTGTATTTTTGCACTGCGCGAGGAAAGAATTTTTACAGGCAGCTGATCACGTCGGGCTGGACGGCGCTCACTGGAATGAATCGGGAATTTCAGATGGTGCGTTTGAGTGGTCCGGTTCACCGGGTAGCCGAGCAAAAGAAGTGGATTGACCGCATCTTTGAGGAAAACCCAGCAATGAAACAAGTTTATCCTGGAGATAGCCGGTATGTACTCGAACCATTCTGCATTGAAAGCGGTCAGATGGAATTTTTTGATTTAGGGAAATCCCCCATTTACCGGAAGACGTTCTCCTTTGGCGGGGCAGAGCTTTTGAACGTGGGCTTTCAAATCACCGATTCCTGTATCGAATGCGGCCGGTGCAGGCGAATTTGTCCGCAGCAGTGTATTGAGCCCGGATCCCCTTATGTGATCCGGCAACAAAACTGTCTGCACTGTGGGCTTTGTCAGGAGCAGTGCCCGGTTCAGGCGATCGAAAGAAAGGGGGAGTAGTATGCTGCAGGATATCTGGACGCTCTTCATTGACAGAAGGGATTTTTTTCTCAAGCTGCTCTGGGAACACCTTGAGATTTCCCTGATCGCGATTGTGATTGCAATCCTCTTCGGCGGATTTGTGGGAATTCTCATCAGCACCTTTCAAAAGACCTCGAAGCCCACGCTGGGGGTGATCAATCTCCTCTACACCATTCCCTCCATCTCTATGTTGGGTTTTTTAATCCCCTTTTCCGGCATCGGCAATGCTACCGCAGTGATTGCGCTGACGATTTACGCTCTTCTGCCCATGGTGCGCAACACCCACACCGGAATGACGAATGTGGACCCCGGTATTTTGGAAGCGGCCAAAGGGATGGGTAGCACCAGGCTGCAAATCCTGTTTAAAATCAAGCTGCCGTTGGCCATGCCGGTCATTCTATCCGGCATCCGCAGCATGGTGACCATGACGATCGCCCTGGCTGGTATCGCCTCGTTTATCGGGGCGGGCGGCCTCGGCGTCGCGATCTACCGGGGAATTACCACCAACAACACCGCAATGACAATGGCGGGAAGCTTGCTGATCGCACTCCTTGCGCTGGTGATGGATTTTCTTCTCGGATTCATTGAGCGGAGAATGAAAAAACGCACGGTCAAGGCAAAGAGGCAAAACCGGATTTTCGCAGCAGTCGCGCTACTTCTCTGCGCCGGTATCATCGGCGGATCGCTCCTCCAGTCCCAGTCAAAGGAAACGCTCCACATTGCCACCAAACCCATGACGGAGCAGTACATCCTTGGGGAGATGCTGGACATCCTCATTGAACAGGACACCGGGTTGAACGTGCAGCTGACCCAGGGGGTTGGCGGGGGAACCTCCAACATTCAGCCCGCTATGGAAAAAGGGGAATTCGATCTCTATCCCGAATACACTGGAACCGGTTGGAACATGGTGCTCAAGCAGTCCGGCCTTTACACAGAAGATTTGTTTGACACAATGCAGGGCGAATACCAGGACAAGCTTGGGGTGCAGTGGGTCGGGATGTACGGCTTTAACAACACCTACGGCTTGGTGGTTCGGCGGGAGATTGCGGAGAAATACAATCTCAAGACCTATTCAGATTTAAAACGGGTGGCAGATCAGCTCATCTTTGGCGCGGAATACGATTTTTTTGAGCGGGAAGACGGCTACAACGCGCTGTGCGACACCTATGGACTGAAGTTCAAGGAAACAATGGATCTTGACATTGGGCTGAAATACCAGGCAATCAACCAGGGGAAAATCGACGTTATGGTCATTTTTACAACCGACGGCCAGCTCAGCGTTTCCGACGTCGTGGTCTTGGAGGATGACAAGAGCTTTTACCCCTCTTATTTGTGCGGCAACGTCATCCGCACCCAAGTGCTCCAAGAGCACCCCGAGCTCGAAGCGGTTTTGCGCAAACTGTCCGGTGCAATCACGGATGAGAGTATGGCGCAGATGAATTATGCGGTGGAATCCGAAGAGAAGGAGCCGCGGGAAGTGGCGGAACAATTCCTGCGCAATGCAGGTCTGATTGACTGAGGAGGTGGGGATATGAATACAGCTATCGAATTTAAGGACATTAAAAAGGTGTATGGGGACAATACAGTCCTTGAAAAAATTAATCTCATCGTCGAGCGAGGTGAATTTATCACCATCATCGGCTCTTCCGGCTGCGGAAAAACAACGGTGCTCAAAATGATCAACGGCCTGATTGAGCCAAACGGGGGCACAATCTTTGTCAACGGGGAAAACATTCGGGAAAAGAACATGATTCAGCTGCGCAGAAACATCGGTTACACCATTCAGGGGAGTATGCTTTTCCCCCACATGACGGTGGAGCAAAACATCGCCTATGTCCCGAACCTGCTCAACAAAAGGGACAAAAAACGCACCAAAGAGGCGGTGCGCAAGTGGATGCAGATTGTGGGGCTCGACGAGGGGATGAAAGACCGCTATCCCTCCGAGCTCTCGGGCGGACAGCAACAGCGGGTTGGAATTGCCCGGTCGCTTGCGGCTTCTCCGGACATCCTTTTGATGGATGAACCGTTCGGTGCGGTGGACGAAATCACACGCAGGCAGCTGCAGGCTGAGTTAAAACAGATCTATGACAAAACAGGGATTACCATCCTCTTTGTTACCCACGATATTTCCGAGGCCTTAAAGCTCGGAACCAAGGTGTTGGTGATGGATAAGGGGGAAATACAGCAGTACGCCCCGCCAAAAGAGCTGCTGCGCGCCCCGGCCACAGAGTTTGTCCGCAAGCTGGTAGAAAAAGAGCGCCGCACCTGCCTATTGCCGGAGGACAAATTAACCGACTGTGAGTACAGCGGGGCTTCCGTATAGGATGTTATTAGACAAAAGCTGAAAGGGAATTCTTTGCTGAGGTGGTGATCTGGCCCCTCAGCCTTTCAACTCTTTGGCTGAGCGCTTCGCTTTCTATTCATCAGCAACCTCGATTTTGAAGAGTTCTTTTTACTGTGCAGAACATGCCCTGGGGAGGAACGCGCAACTATTTCTTTAAGCCTGGAGATTACTGGGTGTTAGAAACCAGAAAGAATAACATGAGGAAATGGGCTGTTGGCTTTGTGATCGATGCCAGAATAGACGTTTATCCAGATTAATTGTTATGCATTGAAAGTATATGGACAGGGGGAGTATTCCCACACATTAAAAAGTGCGGGATATTCTCTCTGTCTATTTGTAAGAAAGGAGCTGGCAATTAAATGAAAAAGCCAATTATTTTTGTCTCGATTTTGACAGTTTGCTTAATAATATTAGTAATGATGCATAAAAAATATAGTGACCCGTTCTATCATGTAAATAAAATTTTTGATTCATACAGCGACATTAGCAAAGATTTTAATTATACAATGTCTCTTGATTTTGATGTTCAAGAAAACTATCAAAGCGATTATTATTTTCCATTAAAATATTCAAATGGTGAAGTTATAACAGTAACATTTTGGAAACTTCCTCAAATGTATAATGTTCCCCGCTCTTTTTTTGTAGACCTTTCAGAAATAGAATCAGATGAGTCTGGGATTATAGACATTGTTTCTGCTACCTGTACTGTTTTAGATAAATCTCTGACCGTAGAAGAGGCCAAAGCTTTTGCCGTGAAAATTATTGAACAACCTGATACTATCATTGAAATAGGGGATTATTCTGTTATATATGATCCAATGGGATACTCAGAATTAAATCTATTTGTAAAATACAAAGAAGAATAATGTGTCAGTATCATAAGAGGCTGTATTTAACTCACGTACCAATTTCATGGATTTAGTGGTTGCAAAGATTGTACGTGTTGTGATTGTAGTAGTATCTTTTTCATTCACTGTAATATCTGGACTGACTTGTGCGGTCATTTTAATTTGATGCCCAGAAAAACAAAGTGGTATCTTCTATCTAAAAAACAAAATTATCCCCGGCTGTCCATTCCGTTCGGCGGAATAGACAGCCGGGGACCTTTTTACAAAAAAGAGGGATTCGTGCCAGCTCTAAAAGAACATGTGCTCCACAAAGGTTTTTACCCCAATAAAGACGAGGATCAAACCGCCGATCAGCTCCGCCTTTTGGTTGAGCAGAGTGCCAAATCGCTTCCCGATATAGACAGAAACAAAACTCAATACGAACGTCGTTGTAGCAATGACACTGGAGGCGAGTACAATGCTGACCGTGAGCGCGGCAAAGCTGACGCCGACGGCGAGGGCGTCGATGCTCGTGGCAATCGCCTGCACCAGCAGCAGCTTGAAGGTGAGCCTGCGGTCAACCGGACAGCTGTCGTGGTTCGCGGTCAGCGACTCATAAATCATCTTTCCACCGATAAAGCCGAGTAGGACCAGGGCGAGCCAGTGATCAACCGCACCAATTTGTTCGGCAAAAAGGGAGCCGGCAAAATAGCCGATGAGCGGCATAATCCCCTGAAAGGCCCCGAAAGCAAATGCAGTGGCAAGTGCGTGTTTCCACCGGATCGACGAGATACACATCCCGTTGGACATCGACACCGCCGCAGCGTCCATTGACAGGCCGATTCCAATCATCAGTATTTCAAAGATTCCCATAAACGGCATTCCCCTTTAAGTACGGTATGAAAGCCCATTCGCATATGCGAACAGGCCATTATTGTAATAACTATATGTGTGGGCGGTTGGTTATATGCGTTCGTCGAGCACAGGGACATATCTGGCGCGGAATTCCTCAAATCTGCCCTCGTCAAGCGCCTCCCGAATGCGTTCCAACAGGGTGTTGTAAAAATAGAGGTTGTGCATCACCGCCAGGCGGTTGGCGAGCATCTCTTTGGATTTGAAGAGGTGGCGGATGTAGGCCCGGGAATGGCGGCGGCAGGTGGGGCAGTCGCAGTCCGGGTCGATGGGGGAGTCATCCCGCTCGTATTTGTTATTCATCAGGTTGCGCACCCCCTCCCAGGTGTTGACATGCCCATGGCGCGCGTTTCGGCTGGGCATAACGCAGTCAAACAGGTCAACGCCCCGGTACACTGCCTCAATGATGTTGGTGGGCTTGCCCACACCCATTAAATAGCGCGGCTTGTCCTGCGGCATGTGAGGGGTCACCGCGCTAATGATGCGGTACATCTCCTCTTTTGGCTCACCCACTGCGAGTCCGCCGATCGCGTAGCCGTCGAGATCCAGCTTGCGGATTTCTTTCATGTGCCAGACACGCAGGTCTTCGTAGGTGCAACCTTGGTTGATGCCGAACAGCATTTGATGGGGATTGATGGTGTCCGGCTGGGCGTTGAGCCGTTCCATCTCCGCCTTGCAGCGGTACAGCCAGCGGGTGGTGCGCTCGCAGGAGTGCTGAGAGTACTCGTGGGTCGACGGGTTTTCCACACACTCGTCAAACGCCATGGCGATTGTGGAACCGAGGTTGGACTGAATCCGCATGCTGTCTTCCGGCCCCATAAAGATGCGTTTGCCGTCGACATGGGAGGCGAATAATACCCCTTCTTCCTGGATGGTGCGCAGCGAGGAAAGGGAAAATACCTGAAAGCCGCCGCTGTCAGTGAGAATTGGACGGTTCCAGCCCATAAATTTGTGGAGTCCCCCCAACTCCCGGATGACCTTGTCGCCTGGGCGGACGTGCAGATGATAAGTGTTGCACAGCTCGACTTGGCATTTGAGGTCAACCAAGTCGTAGGAGGAAATTCCCCCTTTGATTGCGGCAGAGGTGCCGACATTCATGAAAGCAGGGGTCTGTACGGTGCCATGGACGGTGTGAAACTCGCCGCGCCGGGCATCCCCCTCCTGTTTGATAAGTTTGTACATGAAAACCTCCAGCATTGAGTCAAATAAAAAAATTATAGCCTGATTTTGTTCAGAAGTCAACCAGAGTTTTTCGGTTGCACCAAAAGGAAATCTGGTATATAATAGGTTAGCAAATACTAATTTCGTATAGTTCAACGAGGAGCTGAAACAATTATGATCAAATCTCTCACCCGCAACGCGCGAAAACCCAAAGGCCTTTGGGGGCGGTTGATGATCCATAAGATGAACCGTGGCCACGCAGCAATGACCGACTGGGCGCTTTCCCTGCTTCCGTTGTGGCAGCAGGGGCGGGCGCTCGACATCGGCTGCGGAGGGGGAAAGGCGGTGCGCAGGCTGCTCAAAGGGATGGGCAGCGTCACTGGCGTCGACTATTCTGAACTCTCGGTGCAGCGGGCGAGCAGGGAAAACCGGCGGGCCATTCAAGAGGGGAGGGCGGAGATTTTCCAAGCTGATGCGGCGAATCTCCCGTTTGCGGAGAACACATTTGATCTTGCTACTGCAATTGAGACCATCTACTTCTGGCCCAACCCGGAAGCAGGGCTTCGCGAGGCACTTCGGGTGCTCCGGCCCGGCGCCACCCTCGCGGTGATCTGTGAAATGGTCGCTGAAGAGGGAAAGCCCCAGCAATATACAGAGGTCATCGAGCTGCTCAAGCTCCACATCCCCACGCAGAATGGCCTGGAAGAGCTGCTGAGCCGCGCCGGGTTTGACAAGGTGCGTTCCCATCGCAAGGACGGCTGGCTCTGCGTCACTGGAGAAAAGCCAGCTCTTTAGCGGGCAATGAATTTCTGCACTTTGCGCACCTGCTCGATCCGCAGCTCCCAAAACGTTGCCTGAATGGTTCGGCGACGAGGATCCCCGTAAAGAGAAGCGTTCCAAAAGGAAAGGTCGAAGATTTTCTGCCAGCTATGCTCTGCTTGTTGTCTGAGTCGACTGAGGGCAGGCGATTGCAAATAATCCAGCTGTAGGTCACTTTCCCGAACCCCAGCTCTAGAACACGCCTCTTCAAACATGCGATCCTGTTGTTCGTCGGATGGTATGAAGCAAAACATAAGGCAGAAGTGAAACAGGTCGAAGTCAGACAGGACAACCTGGTCATCCGGCAGGTCAATGGCCAGCTGTACCATCGGCGTGCCGGGAGAGGCGTGTCCCTGTTGTCGGATGCTGCGCGCTTTGCGCTTTCCCTCCCATTGAACCCATGCCCAAATGGGAAACCGAACGCCATGGGGCGGGGGCCCTATGCGCTGTTTCATTTCTTCTATCATCCAGCTGTAGGCGTGGGTAAGGGGAAACTCCCCCTGTGGAAACAAATACTGTTCATTTGCACGCAGGACGCCTTGTTCACAGAGAACTCGATAGGCATTCTGATGCTGTATACTCCAGAGCCGCATGCAGCTAAAGAATGCACATCGCGTCGCCAAAGCTGAAAAAGCGATAGCGCTCCTGCACAGCGGTATGATAGGCTTCCATCACCTGGTCATATCCCGCAAAGGCGGATACCAGCATAATCAGCGTGCTTTCGGGCAGATGGAAGTTGGTGATCAACCCGTCGAGCACCTTGAATTCATAGCCTGGATAGATGAAGATATCGGTGTAGCCCTCCGCCTTCTGAATGCCGCCGGTAAACGTCGCCACGCTCTCGAGGGTACGGCAGCTCGTCGTCCCCACCGCGATGACCCGCTTTCCATTTGCCTTGGTGCGGTTGATGAGGTCGGCGGTCTCCTGGGAGATGGCGTAGTGCTCCGAGTGCATTTTGTGCTTGGTCACGTCGTCCACCTTGACGGGTCGGAAGGTTCCAAGGCCAACGTGCAGCGTTACCCGGGCAATATTGACCCCTTTATTCTCTAGTTTCCCAAGGAGCTCGGGGGTGAAGTGCAGCCCCGCAGTCGGCGCAGCGGCCGAGCCGAGCTCGTCGGCATACACCGTCTGGTAGCGCTCTTTGTCCTCAAGCTTTTCGGTGATATAAGGGGGAAGCGGCATCTGCCCGATCTGGTCGAGAATGTCAAAAAAACTGCCGTCGTAGGTAAACTTTGCAATGCGGTTGCCGTCGTCGCACACCTCGATGATCTCGGCGTCGAGCAGTCCGCCAAAGGTAAACTTTGCGCCCACCTTTGCCTTTTTACCCGGTTTGCAGAGGATCTCCCACACATCCTGCTGCTTCTGTTCGAGCAGGAGAAACTCAATGTCCGAGCCGGTCCCCTGTTTTTTTCCGTACAGTCGTGCGGGCAGTACGCGGGAGTCGTTGATAACGAGGGTATCGCCCGGCTCCAGCAAATCGACGACATCGTAAAAGTGCTTGTGCGCGAGTTTCCCTGTGTTGCGGTCGAGGCAGAGCATCCGAGAATGGTCGCGCGGCTCGATCGGGGTCTGCGCAATCAGCTCCTTGGGCAGGTCAAAATAAAAATCGCTTGTGTTCATAGCTTCCGCTCCATTTCTCCGCTGTTTGCGGGATGTTCAGAAAAGATAAAAATATCATAAAATGAATTGACATCACCCGTTTAAGGTGCTATGATAGAAACAGATATACAAATAAAAACTGGTAGAGGATGCGACTTTCAAAAGTATGTGCGGATGAGGCTCAGCCAGAGCCGACAGAATGCGCGCAGAAAGGGGAAGCCGCCGAAGCTGAACGGGTGGCGCCCGCGATGCTGGGGGTACGTTTAAGAAATGTACAACTGTCATCATGCAATGTGATGGAGGGCTATCGACGAATTTACGTCAATGTTTCTATTATATTGCATTTTGGACCGGTTTTCAACCGGTTTTTTTCATGAACTGGATTAAATTTTAATTTTGGAGGAAATAGATCATGAAAACGTACAATGTGGGCATCATCGGCGCAACCGGTATGGTCGGCCAGCGTTTTGCAACCCTGCTCGAAAACCATCCGTGGTTCAACGTCAAACTCCTCGCCGCTTCGTCGAGAAGTGCGGGCAAGACCTACGAGGAGGCAGTCAGCGCCAAATGGGCGATGACAAAACCGATCCCCGAAGCGATGAAACACCTCGTCGTGCTCGACGCGGAAAAAGATATTGATCAAATTGCGGGCGAAGTGGACTTTGTGTTCTGCGCCGTCGACATGCCCAAAGACCAGATCCGCGCCCTCGAAGAGGCGTATGCAAAGGCCGAGTGCCCGGTGATTTCCAACAACTCGGCACATCGCCACACCCCCGACGTGCCGATGATCGTGCCTGAGATCAACCCGGAGCACGCCGAAATCATCCACGCACAGAGAAAGCGCCTCGGCACCAAACGCGGCTTTGTGGCAGTCAAATCCAACTGCTCCCTTCAGAGCTATGTCCCTGCGCTCCACCCGCTGATGGCACAGTTCAAAGTCACCAAGGCACTCGCCTGTACCTACCAGGCGATTTCCGGCGCGGGCAAAACCTTCAAGACCTGGCCGGAGATGGTTGACAACGTCATCCCGTTCATCGGCGGCGAGGAGGAAAAATCCGAGATCGAGCCGCTCAAGATCTGGGGCAAAATCGAAGGGGATCAAATCGTGGACGCAACCACCCCCTCGATCACAACCCAGTGCCTGCGCGTCCCGGTGCAGGACGGCCACACCGCCGCAGTGTTTGTCAGCTTTGAGAAAAAGCCGTCCATTGATGAAATCAAACGCGCCTGGGCGGAGTTCAAGGGTGAGCCGCAGGACCTCAATCTTCCGAGCGCGCCCAAACAGTTCCTCCACTATTTTGAGGAAGATAACCGCCCCCAGGCAAAACTTGACCGCGAACTCGAAGGCGGCATGGCAGTCTCAATGGGCCGTCTGCGGGAAGACAGCCAGTACGATTACAAATTCGTCTGTCTCTCCCACAATACACTGCGCGGCGCGGCGGGCGGCGCTGTCCTCATGGCGGAACTGCTCACAGCTAAGGGCTTCATGGACTAACCATTTACATAGCTTTCGCTTTACCCACTAATTTTAGAAAGGGATTGGGATCACCATGAAAAAAAGAATTTTCACCGGCGCAGGCGTCGCCATCGTCACACCCATGCACGCGGACGGCTCAGTAAATTACGAAAAACTCAAAGAGCTGATCGACTTTCAGGTGGAAAACGGCACTGACGCGATCATCATCTGCGGAACCACCGGCGAGTCTGCCACCCTCAATCACGAGGAGCATCTCAACGTTATCCGCAAGGCGATCGAATTCACGAATCAGCGCATCCCCGTTGTCGCAGGTGCGGGCAGCAACGACACAAGTTATTCGGTCGTCCTCGCCAAAGAGGCGGAGGCGATGGGTGCGGACGGCCTGCTCGTCGTCACCCCTTATTACAATAAAACTTCCCAGCGCGGGCTGATTGCACATTACAATCAAATTGCGGACAGCGTAAACCTCCCGATCATCGCCTACAATGTACCCTCACGGACCGGCACCAACATCCAGCCTGAGACTCTCAAAGAGATGGCAAAGCACCCGAATATCGTCGCGGTCAAAGAGGCGAGCGGCAACATCGGCGCTGTGGTCAAAATCAAGGCGCTCTGCGGCGACGAGCTCGATATCTACTCTGGCAATGACGATCAGATCGTCCCCATCCTGTCGCTCGGCGGTGTCGGCGTCATCTCGGTGCTCTCCAACGTCATGCCTCGTCAGACCCACGACATCTGCCAGCTCTATCTCGATGGCAACGTCAAGGAGAGCGCGGCGCTCCAGCTCAAGCTGCTCGAGTTCATCAACGCCCTCTTTATGGACGTCAACCCCATCCCGGTCAAAGAGGCTCTGAACCTGATGGGCATGGAGGTCGGAGAATGCAGGATGCCGCTGTTCAAGATGAGCGAGGAGCAGATTGCAAAGCTTTCCGCTGTCATGAAAACAGTTGGGCTCATAAAATAAAAAGGACACCCATCAGCAAAGAAGTGTAAAGGAGGCCGCTATGGTCAACATTCTGTTAAGCGGAGCCAACGGCCACATGGGCCGGGTCATTGCAGATATCGTAGGGGGCAGGGAAGACTGCACCATTGTCGCCGGCATCGACATCAATACCGACCAGTACGGGCCGTTTCCGATTTTTTCTTGCCCGCAGGACTGCCGTGTAAAAGCCGACGTGATCATCGATTTCAGCCACCCTGCGGCACTTGATGGCCTGCTCAGCTACGCGTGGGAAACCAAGACTCCGCTCGTTGTCGCAACTACCGGCTACAGTTCGGAGCAGATCGCACAAATCAAGGCAGCTGCGGACAATATCCCGGTGTTTTTCACCTTTAATATGTCGCTCGGCATCAATCTGCTGGTAGAACTCGCGAAAAAGGCAACCGAAGTTCTTGACGGCCAGTTTGATATTGAGATTGTGGAAAAGCACCACAATCAAAAGATTGACGCCCCGAGCGGAACGGCGATCATGCTCGCCAACGCGATCAACGAGACAGCGGGCAACCAGTATGAGTATGTCTACGACCGCCATGCGCAGAGGAAAAAGCGGGATAAAAAGGAAATTGGCATGCATGCGATCCGCGGCGGCACGATTGTCGGGGAGCATGAGGTGATCTTCGCGGGCCGCGATGAGATCATCACCCTGTCCCACAGCGCGCGCACCAAAGAGGTGTTTGCGGTTGGGGCGGTCAACGCAGCGGTGTTTCTCAAGGGAAAACCGGCTGGGCTGTACGATATGAGTCAATTGATCTAAATAATAAAAATCACCGCTCGGGTAAGTGTTCCGACTTACCGAGCGGTGATTTTTTGTTTGCAGCACAAATTGACTTGCTGGTCTGCGCAATGTGGTTCTTGCCAAAGGAAAGGAATCTGCACGGCTCCGTTTCGTTTGCGGTCAAAGTCGTCAGTTATTCGCTCAAATGAATGCAGTACTGCCGTTGTTATCAGCTCATGATTCCAATAAAAAATCCGCCACAGATTTGTGGCGGAAATGTAAACTTTATCAATTTATTGCACTTATTATACCACAAAACGGCGGAAAAATCAAGTCTTGTAAGTGGAACAGCGCGGGTGTATAAAGCATATGAGGTGATTTAAAATGAAGCAAAAAAGCATGACTGCGCTGGTCAGTGCATTCTCAAGGGCATACCATACTCGACAGAACGAGACGAAAATTTTTGAAGACTGCATTGCAGGCAAGTTGCTGACGCAAGACGAATACCGCCAAATTTCACAGAATATGGCGTCAGGGATTGGCTTTTTCAACCCCTCCTTTGCAGACTCACCGGAAGAGGCACTCAGGTGGGTTGTGGACCATCAGCTTTCCCCCTCTCCGCTCGGCAGGGCAGCTTTTGCAGAAAAAGCGCTGGAAACCGCTGTGTCGATTGGGGCAAGGCAATACTTAATCTTAGGCGCAGGGTATGACACATTTGGCTACCGTCAGCCGGACTGGGCAAAGGGGATACAGATTTTTGAGATCGACCACCCGGCCACTGCGCAGGACAAGAAAAAGCGCCTTGCGGCTGCGGGGATCGGGATTCCACAAAATGTCCATGCGATTGCAGTCGATTTTTCTCAGGAGCAGTGGCAGTCCGCATTGGTCCAACACCCTGCTTTTCAAAGAGAACAGGTCAGCTTTTGCAGTCTGCTTGGGCTTGTGTATTACCTTTCCAAAACGGCCTTTGTCTCAATGCTAGGCGCATTTAACGAAATTTTGCCCAAAGGGAGTTCGATTGCATTTGACTACCCGGATCAACACAGCTTTTGTGACCAAGCGGGAGACCGGGCAAAAAAACAAGTGATGCTGGCAGAGGCAGCAAACGAAAAAATGCTTGCCGGTTACTCGGTACAGGAGTTGGAGCAACTTTTGTCAGCGCATGGATTTTTGATCTATGAGCATCGAACCCCTCGCGAGATGACGCAGCAATACTTTGCTGCCTATAATCAGGCGAATCCAGAACACCCCATTGAGGCGCTTGACAATGTAAATTACTGTTTGGCAGTCAGAAGATGAATGCAGTTGTTCTTGCGTTGAATACAACCTGGCAGAGTGGGGATACCACACCGGAACTACAGCCATTTGCTCACTGGAAAATACGAAAAAAGCACGCAGAATCTTTAGAATTCCGAGTGCTTTTTCATCGAAATAGTTTCATAAAAGCGAGGAGGTGGTCCTGCATCTCGCTTACTCTGACCCGGAATTTCCGTAGAGATGCTCACAGACCGTTTTACACAACTCGAATACCTTTTCAGGGTCCTGTGAATTCAGCGTTTCCAAGTCAATTTCTACTATTCTGCCGTTTGCAACTGCGTCGAGCTGCTGGTAGTCCTGATTCTGTGCAATCGCAATGGACTCTCCCTTAGGCACAAATACATAGTCAGGTGCCTGCTGGGCGATCTCCTCAAAGCTGATTTGGTAGCCCGAGGCATTCTGTGCCACATTGCAGCCGATGAGTCCGATGAGATTGCCTTCGACTGTTTTCCCGGTTGCTACTCTGCTTCCATCAGGGGAGAGGACGAACACAAAGGACACCGCGTCTCCCGACGCCGCTCGCTTTGCCATTTCTTTCAGTTGCTGTTCATAGGAGGCAAACACCCCCTGTGCCCGACTGTCCCCCGCTTCAATTCCCAAGTCCTTAAACGCGGCTGGAACCGAGCCGTCAAAGAGGCGGAACAGCTCTTGGTACTGCGCCTCAATCTGGTAAAAATTCTGCGGAACCGAGAGAACGAGCGTTGTCACCCCCGCTTCCTTGAGCTGATTGATCTGCTTGGCGGGAATCGCCTGTTGGGTGAGGACCAGATCGGGTTCCAAGGCGAGAATGGCGTCTACGTCGGGAGAATCCGCACTGCCCACCGTCTGCTGGCCGTCTGCGGCCTGATCCTCTGAGACGCCGACGACTGAATCCGCATGCCCTAGGGCAGAGAGAAGGGAGGTGAGCTGCGGACAGAGCGACACCACCCGCTGGGGCGCCTCAGAAAATGAAATTCCATTGATAGTCACTGGATAGAGCGCGACGTCCTCAGGCTGAACCGGTTCCTCTTTGGTTGTTTGGCAGCCGGTGAGCAGCAGCGCTGCCGCCGTTGCAGCGCAGATGAGTTTTTTGATCACAGCCATCCTCCTTACAGATCAGAGTATTTCAAGGTTGAGCTTCATGCGGGCTTCAAGATGGTCGATGTACTGCTTGGCGAGCCGAGGGGTTCTGCCGCCTTTTGCGAGGGCAAACCGCTCCGCGCCCGAGGTGAGCTTCTGCTCGTCGATTTCGAGCCCCCGGTCGGCTGCGAGCTGGCGCACGATGGCGAGAAAGCCGTCCTTGTTGGGTTTTGTAAAGGTGACCATCAGGCCGAAGCGGTCGGAAAGCGAAAGGTTTTCATCGATGGTGTCAGCCCGGTGCACCTCGTTGCCCTCCCGGGCGGAGAATGTCTCCTTGATGAGGTGGCGGCGGTTGGTGGTCGCGTAGATTGCGACGTTGTCCGGCCGGGTGCTGAGAGAGCCTTCGAGCGCCGCCTTGAGGATACCAAAATTGTCGTCGTTCTCATTGAAGGTCAGATCGTCGATGAAAAGGATGAATTTGAGCGGGATGTGCTGCACCTCCTGTATCAGTTTGTCGAGGTCAGAGAGACAGCGTTTGCTGATTTCGATCATCCGCAGTTTTTGGTCGCCGTACTCGTTGAGCAGCGCCTTGACAGTGGAGGACTTGCCTGTCCCGCGGTCACCGTAGAGCAGAACGTTGTTGTAGGGGTGGCCCTCGAGGAAGCCGAGGGTGTTGTCAATGATCTTCTGGCGCTGCACCTCATACTGTTTGAGGTCGCTGATGCGGATCGGGTCGGTGTTGTGCACTGGGAGGATGCCGCGTTCACTGTCGTAGAGAAAGGCCTTGTATTTTGCGTACATGCCGGTCCCGTTTTCTTGGTAAAAGCGGGAGATGGTCTCGATGTTTTCCCCCCATTCGCTCCCCGCCGCATACTGCCTGTGGGAGATCGAATAGCTGGGCAGAATGTCGATGAGCTCGGGCATGTGGATGAATTTCTTTTTAAACGCCGCCTTGATCTGGCTGTCGGTCACGAGGGAGAGCTTGCACAGCGCCTCCAGATCGGTCGCTGCAGCGCTTTTTATCTCCTGGGAAAGCTTCTCGTACTCCCCGCGGGCGCAGGCGTTGGTAAAGACGTTGACGTCGTAAAGCACCAGGTCAAAGAGATAATCGGCAAGGTTGCCGTTGTATTCGCTTTCATACAGCGCATGGCACATCGAGGTGTACGCCTGCACTGCGCTGAGCTGGTCGTTTGCGCTCGCGGTGGTGTAAAGCTTGAGGACGCAGTTATATAGGCCCGACACGACCGGGTCGTTTCTCAGGTTTTTGTACACCGAAAGGCTGTCAATGAGAAAAGCGGTTGGGAGAAGTTCCATGTTGAAATCTTCCTTTCATGATTGATCGCTGTCTCCTATTTTACCGCGTTCGGCACAAAAATTCAATTGCTGGGGCGCAAATCGCCAATTCCCGCGTAAATCGAGCCAAACCACCTTCTTTTTTATCCATTTTGACAGATTTCCATGAAAATGCAAAAACCTCCTGCCATTCTATTGACGAGTTCCACCTAAAAGATTTATAATAGAACTTATCTACCCGAAACAATTTTTTACAAAAATACGATCAGTAAGGAGGAGTGCAGAATGACTACAGCCGCACAGGCGATGGTAAAATGCCTAGAGGAGGAGGGGGTCAAGGTCGTCTTTGGATATCCAGGCGCGGCGATCTGCCCGTTTTACGATGCACTTGCCTCGTCGGATATACGGCACATCCTGGTCCGTCAGGAGCAAAACGGCGCGCATGCGGCCAACGGCTATGCCAGGATGAGCGGCCGCCCCGGCGTGTGCATTGCGACCTCCGGACCCGGCGCGACCAACCTGCTCACCGGTATTGCCACCGCGTACAGCGATTCCATCCCGATTGTCTGCATCACCGGACAGGTGTCCACCGAGCTTCTCGGTCGGGACGTCTTTCAGGAGGTCGACATCACAGGTGCAGTCGAGCCGTTTGTCAAGCACAGCTATTTGGTCAAAAAAGCGTCGGATATTCCCCGTGTATTCAAAGAGGCGTTTCACATCGCAGCCTCTGGCCGCCCCGGTCCGGTCCTCATCGACGTGCCAGTGGACGTTCAGCGGGTGGAATTCGACTACGCTTATCCCGAATCAGTCAACATTCGTGGCTACAAGCCGAGCGTCAAGGGGCACGTCGGCCAGATCAAAAAGGTAGCGGCCGCAATCAAAGAAGCCAAATGCCCGGTGATCTGCGCGGGCGGCGGCGTTATCGGTTCTCAGTCAACTGAGGAGCTCGTCGCACTCGCTGAAAAGTGCAACATCCCAGTAATCACCACCATGATGGGCATCAGCACCATTCCGAGCAAGCATCCGCTCTACTACGGCATGCTCGGCATGCACGGGGTACGGGTCGCCAACAGCGCTATCCTCGACTCCGACCTGCTCATCCTGATCGGCGCGCGGGTGTCCGACCGCGCAGTTGCCACCCCCGGTGTCCTCGAAAAACGCACCAAAATCATTCACATTGACGTGGACCCAGCTGAGATCGGCAAAAACGTCGGAGTGAGCATCCCGGTCGTCGGCGACGCGAAGGTGATCCTCAACCAGCTCAACGAGATCATCGAGCCCGCTGAGCACATCGACTGGATTCGCAAGCTCGACGAGATCCGGGCGGAGAGCGTCCGTCCGTTTGAAAAGCGGGAGGGGAGCGTCAACCCCAAGGAATTCATGACCCTGCTCTCCGAAAGCGCGCCGGAGGAGACCTATGTTGTCGCCGACGTGGGACAGAACCAGATCTGGACTGCAAACTATTTCCAGGTGAAAAAGGGCAAGTTCATGACCTCGGGCGGCATGGGCACTATGGGGTATTCGGTTCCCGCAGCCATGGGTGTGCAGCTCGCTTCAGAAGGACAGCCGGTGGTCGCGGTGTGCGGCGACGGTTCGTTCCAGATGCAGATGATGGAGCTTGCGACTATGTGCCAGCACGACATCCCAGTCAAAATCGTGGTGCTCAAAAACAACCGGCTCGGCATGGTTCGTGAACTCCAGACCAAGGGCTTCGGAGACCGGCAGACCGCTGTCTTCCTCGACGGCAGCCCCAATTTCAGCATCCTCGCCTCCGCCTACGGCATCCCGGCGCAGACGATCGACAGCATTGACCAGGCAAAGGATGCGTTCCAGGAATTTTTTGCCGCGAAAACGCCTTACCTGCTCGAAGTCATCGTCGACAAAGACGAGCCGACACTGTAAGGGAGGGACAAAGCTATGAAAAAAACAATTTCCATTCTCGTTGAGAACCACCCCGGCGTGCTTTCCCGCGTGTCCGGCCTTTTCAGCCGCCGCGGCTTCAACATTGAAAGCCTCGCAGTCGGCGTCACCGAGGACACCACCATGTCCCGCATTACCATTGTCGTCGACGGCGACAACCGAACCATTGAGCAGGTGGAAAAGCAGCTCAACAAGCTCATCGACGTCATCAAGGTCAAAACCCAGGAGGCGCACGAGATCATCAGCCGGGAGCTGATGCTCGTCAAGGTGAGCACCACCCCGGCCCAGCGCGGTGAGATCATGAACATTGCCGAGATCATGGATGCGAAGGTGTGCGACATCACCCGCACCACGATGTCCCTTGAGGTGTCTGACACCACCGAGCGGCTTGAGACGATGATCGAGCTTGTCAAGCCCTATGGGATTAAGGAGGTCATCCGCACCGGAACCATTGCCATTCAAAAGGGCAAGGACGCGCTGCGGTAATTTCAGACCGCTTTTAACAGAATCATAAAAAGTTCACGCACCTGCAACAACAAATGTTTGACAAATTAATAATTATGTTATATATTTAAATATATAAATTGTTATCAATCTTTAGGAGGAAATCATCATGGCTAAAATTTATTATGCAAGCGACTGCAACCTCGGTCTTCTCGACGGCAAAACAGTTGCGATTATCGGCTACGGCAGCCAGGGCCACGCGCATGCGCTCAACCTGCACGAGAGCGGTGTTGACGTTGTCGTCGGCCTGTACGAGGGCAGCAAATCCTGGGGCGTTGCAGAAGCGGCGGGCCTGAAGGTAATGACCACCGAAGAGGCGGCGCAAAAAGCTGATGTGATCATGATTCTGATTCCGGACGAAAAACAGGCGGATCTCTATAAAAACAGCATCGCTCCCTACCTCACCGAGGGCAAGGTTCTCGCGTTTGCGCACGGTTTTAACATCCACTTTGAGCAGATCAAACCTCCGGCAGACGTTGACGTCATCATGATCGCACCGAAGGGCCCGGGCCACACCGTCCGCTCCGAGTACGTTGCGGGCAAGGGCGTTCCCTGCCTCATCGCTGTACAGCAGGATGCTTCCGGCAGAGCGACCGACATCGGCCTTGCCTATGCTGCTGGCATCGGCGGCGCACGCGCAGGCGTTCTCGAGACCACCTTCCGCGCAGAGACCGAGACCGACCTCTTCGGCGAGCAGGCTGTCCTCTGCGGCGGCGTAACCGCGCTGATGCAGGCGGGCTTTGAGACCCTCGTTGAGGCTGGCTATGCTCCGGAAAACGCTTACTTTGAGTGCATCCACGAAATGAAACTCATCGTTGACCTCATCTACCACGGCGGCTTCTCCGAGATGAGATACTCGATCTCTGACACTGCGGAATACGGCGACTATGAGATCGGCAAACGCATCATCACCGAAGAGACTAAGAAAGAGATGAAAAAGGTCCTCAGCGAGATTCAGGACGGCACCTTTGCGCGCAACTGGATCAACGAGAACAAAGTCGGCAGACCGCACTTCATCGCGACAAGAAGAATCAAAAAAGAGCATCAGCTCGAGCAGGTCGGTGCAGAGCTCAGAAAGATGTATTCCTGGAACGACTAAGTTTCTACCGTACATACAAGGGCAGGGAAAATCTCCCTGCCCTTTCCTTGTTGTTACAGAAACCACTGTGCCGGTGGAGGTAGTTCGTTAGCATTAGTTTCAATCATCAAGCGACTATCCACAAGTTTTCACATTAGCCTAAACATGCCAATTAAGAGAAGTCTCCGTTTACGGGCAGCGGGGCAAGTGATGCGAAAAACAGCCGTTTCTCTGCGTCTTTAGATGCTTGCCAGTACAAGCTCTTCTAAGACTTACTCAAGCCACCAGCTAAGCTGGTGGGCATGACTATGCTCTGTCTTTTGCACGTCTAAACACAACGTTAACAGCGCACTTGCAGGGCAGTTCCATGCAGGGTGTCGCTGCTGTCCCGTTTTCACCTGTAGTTTTACGATTCTGCTGTTCTTTGGAGAATTAAGAAGGATGTGCTTTCCACCACAAATACCTGAAATCAGTGAGGTGGTTTTTAGGTAAAACAGGATTTGTCGCTTTCAGTGGACTTCAAGGATTTTGTGGATTACATTTTTCTTACAATCCCGCGATTTTCTTGCATTCATTTCCAGATTCGGTTATACTATTATACAATATTGTAAATGAGGGAATTGATCTATTCATTATGAAGAGTAAAATCATCAACACAGCAATAATCCTTCTTTCCATCGTCGTGCTGCTCGGTTATATGTTCTTTGTGGATGGAGTCGACAACATTGCAAGCGTTTTTTTGAAAGCAAACCTCTGGTGGCTGGCTGCTGGCGCCTGCTGCATGGTTCTGTACTGGGTTTGCGAGGCGTTCATCCTCCACGCCTCAGTCAGTTGTTTTGACACCCATATGCGTTACCGCGATACCTTTAAAACCACCATGATCGGCCAGTTTTTTAACTGCGTCACCCCCTCCTCAACCGGGGGACAGCCCATGCAGGCCTATTACATGAACCGGATCGGCGTCGGCGTCGGTTACGCGACAAGCGCACTGCTCATCCGTTTTATCGTCTATCAAATCGGCCTGACCCTCTTCTCGATTGTTGTGCTAATTTTTAAATACCAGGAATTTGCGGCTGAGATCAGCGGGTTCAAATACTTAATCATTTTCGGCTTCACTGTCAACACAGTGGTCGCAATTATGCTTTTGATCGTGGGCTTTACCAAAACGTTTGCCAAAAAGGTGATCCGGGGCTTGACCAAGCTCCTCGCAAAGCTTCATCTGGTCAAACGGCTGGAAAAACGGCTCGAGCAGGTGGACAAAGAGGTGGATTCGTTCCACGAGGGATTCCAGATTATCAAAAAGCACAAGATGCGGATTTTCGTTATGCTGATTCTGACCCTGTTCCAGCTCTTCTTTTTCTTCCTTGTCCCAGTGATGATTTACTGCTCGTTCGGTCTGCCGCTGAGCAGCCTGTTCACCATGATCGCGGCAGGCTCCTGTGTACAGATGGCGAGCTGCTTTATCCCGCTCCCCGGCGCGGCAGGGGGCGCAGAACTCAGTTTCTTCATGCTCTTCAAGCTCTTTTTCCCTTCCGATCAGCTCAGTACAGCCATTTTGCTGTGGAGGCTGTTCACCTTCTACCTACCAATTTTGGTGGGGATGGTCTTCTCCCGCGACCTGTTCGGAAAAAAGATTATTCGGGAGCCGCAAGAAAATTTAGAATTGTAAAGAAAAATACTTGACATTTGTGATTCTATCGTGTAAAATAAGCTACTGTAAAGCCGTTCTCTTTACAGCAGCTTTTTTTGTGGGGTGAAATGATGAGTAAAAACCTTGAAGTTTCTCCACTGCTCGACTACTACGGCGGGATGCTGACTGAAAAACAGCGCGATCTAGCGAAGCTGTACTACAATGAAGACCTGTCGCTTGCAGAAATTGCGGAGCTCACAGGAATCACCCGACAGGGTGTGCACGACAGCATCAAACGCACCGAATCAATGCTGCTTGAATACGAGAAAAATATCGGCATTGCGCGCAAAACGGCTGAAACCATTGAACTGCTCACCTCGATCCGGCAGCTCGCGGAAGCGATTTCCACGCTGTCCGATTTTCGATATTCCAGCGATGTCTACACCAGGTCGGAGAAGATCCGGCAGCTTGCCGGGGAGTATCTCCGCCAATACGAATAGGAGGTTGCCTGCATTGGCATTTGAAGGACTTTCTGAAAAGCTCTCAGCCGCATTTAAACGGCTCAAATCCAAGGGAAAGCTCACTGAAAGCGACGTCAAGCTCGCCATGCGCGAAGTCAAGCTCGCTTTGCTTGAAGCGGACGTCAACTATAAGGTTGTCAAAGACTTTGTCGCCAAGGTCAGCGAACGCTCGGTCGGTTCGGATGTGCTCGAGAGCCTGACCCCTGCCCAGCAGGTGATTAAAATTGTCAACGAAGAACTCTGCTCCCTCATGGGCAGCGAGCACACTCGGATTGAATTTCCCTCCAAGCCGCCCTGCGTGATTATGATGTGCGGCCTTCAGGGAAGCGGTAAAACCACCCATTCGGCAAAGCTTGCGAAATACTTTAAGTCCCAGGGCCACCGCCCTCTGCTTGTCGCCTGTGACGTCTACCGTCCCGCTGCGATCCAGCAGCTCAAGGTGGTCGGTGAAAAAGCTGGGGCGAGCGTTTTCGAGATGGGGAACACAGACCCAGTCGAAATTGCCAAGGAAGCGCTCAAACACGCCAAAGACTACGGCAACGACCTGGTCATCCTCGATACCGCAGGCCGTCTGCACATCGATGAGCAGCTTATGAATGAGCTCAAAAACATCAAGGCAGAGGTAAACCCCAACGAAATCCTGCTTGTCGTCGACTCGATGACCGGCCAGGATGCGGTCAATGTTGCAAAATCCTTTAATGAAACTTTGGAAATAGACGGCGTCATCCTCACCAAGCTTGACGGTGACACCCGCGGCGGCGCGGCACTCTCGGTGCTCGCAGTGACGGGCAAGCCGGTTAAATTCGCCGGTATCGGTGAAAAGCTCGATGACCTTGAGCCATTTCACCCCGAGCGAATGGCATCCCGTATCCTCGGTATGGGCGACGTGCTCACCCTGATCGAAAAGGCAGGGGAGAACGTCAGCGAAAAAGAAGCTGCGCGGATGGCCAAAAAGCTCAAGGAAAACAAGTTTGACATGAACGACCTACTCGACCAGATGAAACAGATTCAGAAGATGGGCTCGATCAAGTCGATTCTTTCAATAATCCCAGGTGTCGGAGAAAAAATTAAGGACGCCGACATCGACGAGAGCCAGATGACCCGTATTGAGGCGATCATCACCTCGATGACGATTGCTGAGCGGGAAAAGCCTTCAATCATCAATCCGAGTCGCAAACGGCGCATCGCTGCCGGCAGCGGGACTCAGGTGCAGGACGTCAATCGACTGCTCAAGCAGTTTGAAGACATGCAGAAAATGATGAAGCAGCTCGGCGGGAAAAAAGGCGGAAAGCGCCGCCGTAAAATAATGCTGCCCCCTGGCATGGGCGGAGGCCCTGGAATGGGTGGATTCTAAATCAAACGCTTTTACGCTAAATTTTTAGCAGTAATAGATCAAATCAAAGCACAGGAGGTGACAGTACAAATGGCTGTTAAGATTAGATTACGTCGTATGGGTGCGAAAAAGGCTCCTTTCTATCGTATCGTTGTTGCAGATTCCAGATATCCGAGAGATGGCAGATTCATCGAGGAGATTGGTTTCTACGATCCGAACCAGAAGCCCTCGCTCGTCAACGTTGACGCTGACAAAGTGAAATCTTGGATGGCGAACGGCGCTCAGCCGACCGACACCGTAAAAAGACTTCTGAAAGAAAACGGCGCTCTGTAAGCACTGATTTTCATTTTTCTGCCCGGGCGGCGGCTGATGAGGCCGAAGCCCGGGTAAAAATCTCTCATCCACTCACACTACTTTAGGGAGGTTCTCGTATGGAAGAATTATTGGTTACAATCGCACGCGGTCTTGTAGAAGACAAGGACTCGGTCACCGTTACAGTGGACGAGCCGGACGCCGAGGGCACTGTTGTCTATCACCTGCACGTCGCAGAGGATGACATGGGACGAGTCATCGGCAAGCAGGGGCGCATTGCCAAGGCGCTGCGCACCGTCATGCGGGCTGGCGCAAACCGGATCGGCCAGAAGATTTCGGTAGAAATTGACTGACAAACAAAAAGGGGAACATTTGGTTCCCCCTTTTGTTTGCTT
>EQ973344.1:199092-207041 GCA_000158655.1 [Clostridium] methylpentosum DSM 5476 | reverse complement strand
TTCTGCCAGTGAGAATAAAAGCACTCGGTTGCTTCTCTCAGGGTGAAAAGCGATCAGGAGAGCTCTACATTCACAGAGTTGCAGTGGGTGTGATGCAATGGCCCTTTTTTCAGTGCTCCCTGCGGAGCGAGTCGGTAGAATGCCCTTCTTGATGCATATCACCAGCTCAGCTGGTGGTTTTGATTGCTGCTAGCTGGGGAACACCAAAAGCTTGCGCATGAGGCTTGTCAAAGGGAACCTTGCTTTTTGAAAAACAGCATCATAAATGCCCCTTTCTTGGGAACCGGATGGACCGTTTTTGGGCCGTTTTGCAGGCGATACCATAATTATATAGAAGCCCTTTGGACAGGGCTATGTCGGCAACAATTCACATTTTGGGATCCCCAGTATTGTTGTGGTCATGCCTGTTCAGGGCGTTCCAAAGGGCAAAATTGAAACCTTTGTGTGGGGCTATCGAGCGGAAAACACTATGCAACAGTTTCATACAAGTAGATTGCAGCATGAGATATGCTGTGGATTTATTTCGGCGCCTCTATTGGGGTGAACCGATTAAGATCTGATTGGGAGGAAATATGTCGTACAAACAATTTCTCGAAACGGGTAAAATCGTTGCGACGCACGGCATCGCAGGGGAAGTGCGGATTCAGCCGTGGTGCGATGAGGCGGAGTTTCTCACCGAATTTGATGCGCTTTATTTTGATGCGGCAGGTAAGACGCAGCGGACAGTGGAGCGCGCGCGGGTGCACAAAAATGTGGTCGTGGTCAAATTCAAAGGGGTGGACAGCGTGGAAGAGGCGCAGTCCCTGCGCAACCAAATCGTCTATATTGACCGGGAAGAGCTGGAACTGCCCGAGGGCACCTATTTTATCCAAGACTTGATCGGCCTTGAGGTACTCGACGCCGATGACCCGCAGACGGTGTACGGCACGCTGTGTGAAGTGTCCCAGCCCGGCGCAAACGACGTCTACCACATCCGGAGGCCGGATGGGACTGAGAACCTCATTCCCGCAATCCCAGACGTTGTTGTGCAAACCGACTTGGACGGCAACCGGATGTTCATTCGCCCCTTGAAAGGACTGTTTGACGATGAGGATTGATCTTGCAACGCTGTTTCCCGCCATGTGTGAGTCGGTGCTCAACGAAAGCATACTCGGCCGTGCGCGCAAAGCAGAGCTTGTGGAGCTGCACACCCACGACATCCGGGAATACACCCTCAACAAGCATCGCCGGGTAGACGATGCGCCCTACGGCGGCGGAATGGGGATGCTCATGCAGGCGGACCCGATCTACCGCTGCTATGAGGCGATCTGCGAACAGGTGGGCACCCGCCCCCACGTCATCTACATGTCTCCCCAGGGACAGACCCTGACTCAGGCAAAGGCAGTGAGCCTTTCCAAGCTTGACAACATCCTCCTGCTCTGCGGACATTACGAAGGGGTGGACGAGCGGATTATTGAGGAAATTGTCGACGAGGAAATTTCGATCGGGGATTATGTGCTCACCGGCGGGGAGCTCTCCGCCCTCGTGGTGGTGGACAGCGTGGTGCGTCTGCTCGATGGAGTTCTGCCGAGCAGCGAGTGCTTTGAAAATGAGAGCCACTATAATGGACTGCTCGAATATCCCCAGTACACCCGTCCCGAAGTGTGGCATGACAAGCCGGTGCCCGAGGTTTTGATGTCCGGACACCACGCAAATATCGAAAAGTGGAGGCGGGAGATGTCGGTGCTGCGCACCGCCGCCAAGCGTCCGGATCTGCTGGAAAAAGCCGATCTGACCGAGCAGGAGCGTAGCCTGGTTGAATCAATGACCAAGAAATAACAAAGAATGGTAATGATTTCATAACATTTAATGGATAACTTGACGACTAGGTTGAAAATTATATGGTGAATTTGCACAAGGACAGACAGGTTTTAGTTTGTTAAATTACCATACACTTAAATTTTTGTATGATCTTGGCGTATTTTTAGGATAATCAGTTGACGCAAATCAAAATTCTGCGTATAATAAGAATTGTAATCAGAAATGTAGCAACAAATCAGATCACTTTAAACTATAAGTAGGGGTGTCATTTATGTTCGTTAAAGAAGTTGCAGTTCAGAATCAGGTTGGTCTCCATGCCAGACCTGCTACCTTTTTTATTCAGAAGGCAAACGAATTCAAATCTTCCATCTGGGTGGAGAAAGAAGAGCGCAGAGTCAACGCAAAGAGCCTCTTGGGAGTTCTTTCACTCGGCATCGTAGGCGGTACAACGATCCGCATCATTGCGGACGGCAGCGATGAGCAGCAGGCTGTTGAAGGCCTGGTCAGCCTGGTCGAAAGCGGCTTTGCTGAATAATTCAGTGCAATGAACAATGTATGACTCCACATCCTCAATCAGGTTGTGGAGTTTCTTCTTGTAAAATAAAGGATTTAGAATCATGGATAGAATGGAACGACTCAGGGAAAAGGCGCGCAACCTGACCGACATGCCCGGTGTGTACCTGATGAAGGACAACACCGGCGAGGTCATCTATGTCGGCAAGGCAAAGGTCCTCAAAAACCGTGTCAGCAGCTATTTCCGCAACAATTCCTCTCACAACGAAAAGGTGCGCAAAATGGTGAGCAATGTCGAGGACTTTGATTTTATCGTCACCAATTCCGAATTTGAGGCGCTGGTGCTCGAGTGCAGCCTGATTAAACAGTACAACCCCAAATACAACATCCTGCTCAAAGACGACAAGGGTTATCACTACATCAAGGTATCCGACGACATCTTTCCCCGCATCACAGCGGAAAAGCAAAAGGTGGGCAGTGGGATTTTTGTCGGCCCGTACACCAGTTCGTTTGCGGTGCGCCAGGCGGTCGATGAGGCAAACCGGGTGTTTATGCTCCCCACCTGCAACCGCAAATTCAATGGACGCAAGCTGCGCAACTCCCGTCCCTGCCTCAACTACTACATCAAGCAGTGCATGGGCGCCTGCACCGGAAAGATCTCCCGGGACGACTACAACGACTTGATCAAACAGGCAATGGACTACATCAAAGGGGGGAGCACCCAGTCGGTGGAGCAGCTCACCCGCCAGATGGAGGAGGCTGCGGATCGGCTCGACTTTGAAAAGGCAATGGAGCTGCGCAACCGGATCAAGGCGATTCAAAAGGTGGCGGAGAGCCAAAAGATCATCCTCGACGAGCACAAGAACCTCGACGTCATCGCCATGGCGCAGAATGGGTTGGTCGTCTGCTTTGTCATCCTCAAATTCCGCGAGGGGCGTCTGGTCGACAAGGTGGATTACACCATCAAAGAGGTGTACGACCCGATTGAGGTGCGCAGCGATTTTCTCGCGCGCTACTACTCGACGACGCAGGATATTCCCAAGGTGGTGGAGATCGATGAGCAGGGGCTCGACACTGCGCTCCTCTCAGAGTACCTGACCAAGCTTGCCGGGCACAAGGTGACCCTCTTTGCACCTCAACGCGGCGAGGGAAAACGCCTGATCCAGATGGCGATGAACAACGCCGCAGAACAGCTCTCCTATAAGGTCAAGCGCACCGGGCGGGAAGTGGCAGCGCTCGACGAACTCACCCGCCTGCTCGGCCTCTCCAGGACGCCGGAATACATTGAGGCGTATGACATTTCCAATCTCGGGGACAGCGGCATCGTTGGGGGGATGGTAGTGTTTGAAAATGGCACTCCCAAAAAGAGCGCCTATAAAAAATTCGCCATCAAATCGACCGATACCCGGGACGACTACGCCTCGATGCGGGAGATGCTCTCCCGCCGCCTCTCCCGTTACAAGGAAGAGCAGGAGACAGGGGAGGGGTTCGGCAGGCTGCCCGACCTTATTCTGCTCGACGGCGGCAAAGGGCATGTGGCAGCTGTCGGCGAGGTAATCGACAGCTTTGGCCTTGAAATCCCCTACTTTGGCATGGTCAAGGATGATCGACATCGCACCCGCGCGATTGCCAGGCAGGGTGGAGAAATCGCAATCAGCACGTTTAAATCCGCCTTTTCCCTCGTCACACGGATTCAGGACGAGGTGCACCGCTACACAATTTCCTACCAACGCAAAGTACACAAAAAAACGACGTTTGAGCTGGAACTCACCAAGATCAAGGGAATTGGCGAGAAAAAAGCGCTCGCCCTGTTCCGTCACTTTAAAACCAAAACCGCTTTCCGCCAAGCGGATGTGGATGAAATTGCCAAGGTGGGGAAAATTACAACCGAAAAGGCGAAAGAAATCCAGCAATTCATGAACAATATTTCATAGGGGAAGCAAGCCATGGTAACATTCGAACAAATCAAGAACAGTCACGAAATACAGACCTACATCAAAATGGCGGACAAGACGCTCCGCGCGCTCGGCTACACCGAGCATTCCTTCGCACACGTCACACGCGCCGCAGAGGATGCCGGGCGCTTGCTCGAGGCAATGGGTTACTCCGAACGGGAACAGGAACTCGCAAGAATCGCGGGATATATGCACGACATTGGCAATGTCATCAACCGAGTGGATCACGCTCAGAGCGGCGCAGTCATGGCGTTCCGCATTCTCGACCACATGGAGATGGATGCGGAGGAAATCGCGATTATCATCAGCGCGATCGGAAATCACGACGAGGGGACAGCTGCGGCAGTCAATGCAATTGCAGCTGCGCTCATCCTCGCCGACAAGAGCGATGTGCGCCGAACCAGAGTGCGCAATCCAGACCTCGCAAGTTTTGATATTCACGACCGCGTCAATTATGCGGTTACAGCTTCCAAGCTCCTTTTCTCCCCCGACTGCGAGGCGATCACCCTCAATCTGACGATTGACACCAGCATCTCCCCAGTCATGAGCTATTTTGAAATCTTTCTCAATCGGATGCTGCTCTGCACCAAAGCGGCAGATTTCTTCGGCCGCTCTTTCGGTTTGGTTGTCAATGGACAGAAACTGCTGTAAGCTGTACATTTTGATAGAAATGCTCAATGAATCGCTCCTTCAATCAAGGACGGGGCGCACGGTCCCCACTGTATTTTAGAAAAATATTCCTGACCCTCTATAGAAGTGAGGAAGGATATGACTTGGATAGGCATGTGCAAATTGGGCAGTTCCCTCACCCAGAGTTCATTTCTCCTCGTCGGAGAGCGAATACACAAGAGGGATATCAATCTTACCCAGATATGACAAACGGCTCCTAACAGCTGGTAGGTTTGATGCAGCTAAAAATACATTCTAAAATAGCGAAGAGGCAGGCGCTGACACCGCAATCACAAAGGAAAAGGCCTTCAATCCAGGAAAGGGTTTTTCTTGGATTGGAGGCCCTTTTTAAACGAAAGTAAGTATGTATTGCTTGTATTATAAACACAGGTCATTTCAATTTACAGTGGGCCGGGAGTCACCGTTGATGAGACAGTTCCAGAATTCGCTGTCCTCAGAGAACAGGTTGACCTGAGAGGAAGCGGAGGAAAACGGCTATCCTTTTGAATTGTCCACAATTGATTCCGGCAGCTGCACAATCTCGCTGTGCGCATTGCCCAGCAGGTCGGTTCGCTTGTAGTTGAATAGGACTGCAGTCTGTTGTCGCTCGCCAGTGTAGGGATTGAACGGGAAGATTTCCAGATGCGCCATGCGGTGCACCTGGCGCGGGTCATAGCCGCTGTATTCCGGCAGATAGCGGGCGCGCAGCTCTTCCGAGTGAAAAAAGGCGTAGATCTGGGGTTTTAAGTCAGCAGTCAGGTCAGCATCTAGCCAGGCGGGCAATGCCTTGGCCTTCTCATGTGAAAAAAGGTCATGTTTGGCCAGCCACTGGAACCGCACAGAATCCCCTCCAATTTGTTTGAGGAATTCAAAGAGGATGGTGTAGGTTTCCGCTTTGCTGTGCTGTACAAAATGATAGTTATTTCGGTGATAGAACTCAGCGAGCGACTCAAATAGAGCGAACGGGGAGGGGAAGAGGGTGCAGAGATAGGAAAGGCACAGCTTGTACCGGTTGGAATTGTAGTACTGCTCTACCATCTCTTCAATCATTTTTAGGCGAAGCATCTCTTTGAAACTGAGTTCCTTGGTGAAGAGCACTTCGTAAGGTGCGATATCCCGACTGACAATTCCGAGCTCCTGCTGCCTGTGCGCGATGTCAGAGCCCTTGAGCACCTTGAGAAAGCCGAGCTGGAACTGGTCAGGGCAGAGGGCATACACGTCGTTAAACGACTTGCAGAAGCTCTCATAGCCTTCCCCGGGCAGACCTGCGATGAGATCGAGATGTAGATGGATATTTTGTCTGCTTTGCAGCCTGCGCACAATCCGGGAGATCCGGTCAAAATCATTTTTGCGGTGGATTTCTCCGAGGGTCTGTTGATTGGTGGTCTGAATACCGATCTCAAACTGGAACAGCCCGCGCCGGACTGTGGTCAAAAAGTTCACTGATTCCTTGTCCAAGGTGTCCGCATTGATCTCAAAATGAAAGTTGGTCACTCCATTGTCATGTTCATCAAGAAATTTCCAGATGGCAAGGGCGTGAGAGCGGTTGCAGTTGAAGGTGCGGTCGACAAACTTGACCTGGCGCACCTTGTGATCCAGAAAAAACTGCAAATCATGAAATACCCTCTCCAAAGGAAGGAACCGCACGCCCCGTTCGATGGAGGAAAGACAGTAACCACAACGGTAAGGACAGCCACGGGAGGATTCGTAATACAAAATGCGGTTTTTGAATTCTTCCAGATCACTGTAAACAAAAGGGATTTCCTCCATAGGCAGTGGCACAGCTGCGGGATTGGAAATGATACCTTGTTCGCTCAAATAGGTCAGGCCGGCAACCTCGCTGAAATCCTCAGAGGGGATTGCCCCGATAAGCTGTGCAAACGACGCTTCCCCTTCTCCTCTGAGCACAAAATCAGCTGGCACCTGCTGCAGGATCTGCTGAGCATTGTAACTCACCTCTGGACCGCCCAACAGGATCCTGGTTTCGGGAAGAACTTTTTTGAGTTCCCCTGCCAGCTGTTTGATCAGTTCGATATTCCAGATATAACAGGAAAACCCGATGAGATCGGGCTGCTCCTCAAAAAGAGTGCGTAAAATCAAGTCTGGCTGTTGATTAATTGTAAACTCCAAAATGTGGCAGATGATTCCCTGACGCTGTGCGTAGCAGGCGATATCCCGCACCGCGAGATTGGAGTGAATAAATTTAGCGTTGAGAGCTGTTAAAACGATCTTCATATTTAGAAATCCTTTTTTGTAATGGTATACTCTTATTTTACCATAAATCTTTGCAATTTCAAAATAAAATAAACTTTTTCCAATAAAGGCTTGACATTTTGTGAGAAATGGGGTATGATGAATACACATTCAGTGATTGGCAAATATGACCGTCATTGAATACAGTATAAAATACTTTAGTCTTCGTCTTACAGTTCCAGATCCATTGCCTTTTGCACGGTTCTGCGCTAACAAAGAGTGAAACTTAAGTCTTTTAACAGTAGAACTGTGGCCCAAAAGCTCATAGCAGAGCGTTGTTTTTTCAAAGGTGATGGTGCAAATCCGTCTGGGGCAAATTTTATTTTATCTTAAGCGAGGTTTTTCAAATGTACGAAGACAAGACATTAAAATGTAAAGATTGCGGTAACGATTTCGTTTTCACAGCTGGTGAGCAGGAATTTTATGCTGAGAAAGGGTTCGTAAACGAGCCGCAGAGATGCAAAGAGTGCCGCGATGCTCGTAAAAACGCAACCAGAGGTCCGAGAGAAATGTTCAGCGCTACCTGTGCAAACTGTGGCGCAGAGGCGAAAGTTCCGTTCCAGCCTCGCGATGATCGTCCTGTATACTGCAGCGACTGTTTCGCGAAAATGAAAGAGAGCTATTAATCGATAAGTTTCCGCTTATCATATCACCTGAAACCAAGTTTTTGGTTTCGGGTGTTTTTATTGTCGCCAAGAAGGCAAGAAAAAACCCCCCGGTTGTACCGGGGGTAGGTAAAAAAGCTTTAGCAAAAGAAAG
>EQ973344.1:195182-197299 GCA_000158655.1 [Clostridium] methylpentosum DSM 5476 | reverse complement strand
AGGGGAGGAGAGCTCCCGTTTGGGCGCGATGCGGTAGGTATTGTTGCCGTTGTCAATGAGCTTGTATCTCTGTTCGTTGGAATCTGAGGGCTCTGTGAGGGTGGCTGGGCAGTAACCCCCGTCGGAATCCAGGCAGAGGGTGACCACCTTGTCCGGTGCATTTTGCGGAACCAGGCCAATGAATCCCTCCTCGCCAGGGAACTCCTGAATTAAAAAGCTAAAGAAATAGGGATAGAAAATTACTTTTCTATCCCTATTTTTCAGCCTATCTTAACTTCTTTTAATTTTAATAGCACATAAAACATAGTAGGTTGTTAAAATCAATATAACGCAGAAAGTTATTAGTTTTATATAATTAAAACCCAAAAACATATTTATCATTAATAGCACTGACAGAAAAGCTGGAACACCAATTTTTTGAAAAAGACAGTGAAGAAGCACACTATTTCTAACCTTAATCAATTTTTCATATTCTGTTTGTTCGATTTGCAATCTGTATAAAATTATGATATCTCCAGATATTGTCGGGATGTAGAATTTTGTATGTTTGTATGATGTCTTAATATGTGCTTCCAGTTTTTGCATATAAACTTTATTTCCATGGTGGGTTACAAGAATAATAAATTTTTTATTCCTTGCGTTATCGTTTTTAAAAATTAGTTGTTTTCTACTTTTGATTTCATAGAGTCTCCAGCCTGATTCTTCCATATCAGATAACCAACATTCATATTCATGAATGTGATAGATAAATAAGCGTTTTGTAATTGCTTTGGTTGAATTCAAAAATATCCCTCCATAAATTAAATATAGACGCCAGGATAACACCATGTCCCCTTTTTATTACTGGAGCTAAAACTGTTGTATATAGCAGAACTTCCTGCGCTTACAGCAGAGCCGTATGAAGAGGATTCGAATCGAGCCTGATTCTGAAGTTGAGTTCCATAGGCCACATTTTCAGTTCCCCTTTTATATCCAGCGCTTCCAGGCTTATTGCGAGATTGCCTGGAAGTTCCTTTTTCTATTCGTGAAGTAGCTTCATTTCTTTTTCCTTTAGTTAGTTTATTTCCTAGAATTCCTCCAGCAGCATTTGATATACCCGATTTAATGGCCACTCGCGCCGTCTGTATATAGTCAATATTATTAAATCCTTTGTCGATTCCTTGTTGTAAAATATCACCACCAGCGGATGCTAAGGTATTGCCTACTCCTTGTATCACCGGACCAAACCCAGTTGCAGAAATAAAACCAGTAACGGCACCAACTGCAACTGCGGAAACCATTCCTTCATGCCATTCTCTCCCACTGGCGATATTAGAAATCAATTGAGAAGCACCAGAAAGCAAAGCACCTACAGCAGCTCCTGCGACAAGATGCCAAAATTCTCCTTCTGTATCCTCGCAGATAATAGGACTATTGTCACAGTAAGCATACATGTTTTTATTGACAACAGACTTTAGAGAACCAGAAGCTAATGAAATATTATCGGGATTAATAAAGCGTCCAATCTCTGGATCATAGTACCTGCTTTGAAGATAATACCATCCTGTTTCTTGGTCATAGTAGTAGCCGCGGTAGCGGAATGGATTTTGGAAGCCGATGGTGTCCACCAGGCTGCCAGAGGTGGAAATCAGTTTTCCCCAGCTGTCATACACATAGCTTACCACCTGGTTGCCATCGCTGTCAAGGATTCCTATGATGTCATTTTGGAGATTTCGGATATAGTAATAGGCTGTCCCGTTGTACAGGAACCCAATGAGGCTTTCAGCGTCATCGTAGAGAAAATCCATTTGGATGTTGCCGTTGACTTGTGAGAGAAGCTGGTCGCCATTGTAGTAATAGTCAGTTACCCCATAGCCCCCGGCACTCTTCTGAACCCGTAAGCCCGCGTCGTTGTAGTCATACGAAAAGCTTCCTCCTGCAGCTCCTGTTTCACCGCTTGAGAGCTGCCTGCCGTTTTCCCAATCAAGGGATAAACCATTGTAATAGTAGGTTGGATTCCCGATTTCGTCGTAGGTGATGGTCTGCCCGTTGTAGCTGGTCAGTTTGTCTTTCCAGTTTGCGTCCTCATACCCGTAGGTTTTGACTGCCGCCACTTCGCCGAGTTCCCCCGTGGTATA
>EQ973344.1:175269-194541 GCA_000158655.1 [Clostridium] methylpentosum DSM 5476 | reverse complement strand
GGCAATCAAAGAGTACATTCAGAATCAATTGCAGGAAGATATTATGAATGATCAAATTAGTCTCAAGGAGTTTGTAGACCCGTTTACGGGTGAGCCAGTAAAACAGGGCAAATAAAAACAGCCCCCGAGTAGGGGGCCACCACAGGAGATAGGCCCTTATAGGGCCTGTTCAAACCACCGGTTCAACCGGTGGTTTTGATATGTTTAAATAAGAAAAAAGTCCAAGCAAAAGGTTTGCCGAAAGAACGGGCAAGGCCAATATCTATCCCCTACAAAATTTACATTATTTTTCTAATTTTATTGAAATTTACGGCAAATAATGCTATACTAAGGATGGTAATCTAATAATTGTACCAAAAAAAGGAGGCAGTTATATGAACCAAGAACCAATTGAAATTAAATCAAAAATCAACGGCAACATCACCGCTTACGCAATTCCCGGACATTTTGCAACCGCACATGCACATGTCAATTTTTACATTGATGTCACCAATGTCAAGCATCAGCACACAATGGCCCGCAATGCAGCAATTGCGTTTGCATCTTTCTACGCCTCCAACACGGTTGTTGACACCATCGTTTGCACCGATAACAGCGAAGTAATTGGCGCTTTCCTCGCCCGCGAGCTCACCCGTCCCTCCTATATGTCAGTCAATGACGGTACGGCGATCAATGTAGTCGCACCTGAATTCACACCAAATGGGCAAATGATGTTCCGCGACAACATCAAATCCATGGTGTATGGCAAAAATATTCTGCTTTTGATTTCCTCTGTGATTACTGGGAAAACACTTGCGCGGTCTTTGGAGTGTATTTCTTATTATGGTGGGGCAGTTTCTGGAATTGCAGCTATTTCGAGCTCTATGGAGGAGTTTCAAGGCACCCAGATTCATTCCATCTTCTCCCCCTCAGATCTTCCAGAATACAATATTTTTTCTGCTCAAGAATGTCCTTTTTGCAAAGCGCACCGAAAAATCGATGCACTTAGCAATAGTCATGGTTACACAAAACTATAATAAAAAGATCAACTGGCGCCGTTGTTTGAGCGGGGCCAGTTTTTTGTATAGAAAGACCAGTGGTTGCAAAAAGCTTTAGAGGTGAGTATGAAATAAAAACTCCCTTAGCTATAATAAAAATGCGGTCTGCCAACTGCATGATAAAAAGGGCTCTGTAAAGTAAAAACGGAATGCCTACACTTCCTGTCCGTGCAGGTATATCGCTTTCCCGCAGACTGGGCAGGTCGGATATTCTTTCGTTCGTCCTGAACCAACAGGTCGGCCGCGCTGTTCTTTCGGCGCATCTGGTGCCCACTGATGCCAGCATTCAAGCACTGATATTTCTGAAAACCATGAGCGTCTTTTCCGTAGCGATTAAAATACCTTTTGTTGTTGCACTTTGGGCAGCAGATTTGATACAATTTTGCCATGAGGACTCGTCTCCTTTCTGGGAATATTTTATAGAGAAAACAAAGCAGACATAGAGAAAATTCTGCGGGAACTCTGAAATCTAAATACGGAAATCAGAGCTTTTGGTGTAGAGGGTATTACGTGGATACAGTAGCAAAGAATCTGAAAAAGATTATAGAGTATATCCAGAATCAGCTCAAAGAAGATGAGCTGCACGACCAACTGACAATGAGGGAATACACCGACTCGTAGGCATCAGACCGGTAGGCGCCAGCTAGTATCAGAGCCTTATAGGCGTTTTCTGCAAAGCCCCAGATATACCGGGGATATTTACTGTACGCTTTTGCAGAGAGAGCAAGCTTTCACAAAATAAAAATCTACTGATACAAAACAGGAAGTGGTTTGGCGAGCGTATTGCTAAAAAACAACAGGAGGTTTTTGATAGGGTTGGATAGCATCTCCTGCAAGAGAAGCTATTTCGAATCCTCATTCTACCTCTCTTGGTGGTCTTGATTGTTTAGAGAAACCAATGACTCTGTCTGCAATGGATATCGCCCTTTTATAGACTTTGGGGCCAGTTGCAGCAGAAATAATTCATTTGGACAGAGATATGTAATGTATACTTGACTTAATGAGATGATCGTAGTATACTGAAAATAGAATTTTGCTAACAGGATGGATGAAATGAAAAATCGAATCAAAGAGTTTCGGGAAAAGCTCGGACTGACGCAGAAAAGGCTCGGCGAGCTCATCGGTGTTTCTCGACAGGCAGTCAATGCAATTGAAACTGAAAAATTTGAGCCATCCATCTGGATTGCATACGATATCGCCAAGGTGTTTGAATGTGCAATTGAGGATGTTTTTTTATTTGAGGACAGTCCGCATAAATCACGGGCGGAAAAAAGCAGGAGGTAGAGGACAGAATGGCGATTCGAAATCTTCGTTTTACAGATGATCCGATTTTAAGAAAGCGATGCCGGGAGGTAGAACAGGTGGATGATAAAATCCGCACTCTTCTCGACGATCTGGCAGATACGATGTACAATACAGAAAATGGAGGGGGACTGGCGACCTGCCAGGTAGGGATTTTAAAACGGCTTGTTGTCATCGATGTGGGGACAGGTTTGCTCAAACTGGTCAACCCGAAAATCATCGAAACAAGCGGTCTTCAGGAACGGCTAGAAGGGTGTCTAAGCTTTCCGAACCAGTGGGGGAAAGTGCTTCGCCCACAAAAGGTAACAGTGGAGGCATTGGATGAAAACGGCGAGGAGATCATCATCACAGGCGAGGACCAACTTGCACAGTGCCTTTGCCATGAAATCGATCATCTGGACGGCGTCGTTTTTGTGGACAAGGTCGTTGAATGGATGCAGTGACAGCTGCATCCATTCAAGCAAATAATCAGGAAATCTGTTGGGAAACCTGTCCTTCTCTGCAAAAAGATTTCCAGCAGTAAAAAACAGCCAGTGTTTAGCAGACACTGGCTGTTTTTATATATTCAAAAAGGCTGTTTCACTCACACAGCATGAATTCTGGCACTACAAACGGGATTTAAAATCTTGATAACCAAAGCTGCGAACCAGCTCAAGCTGATTGTTTGCTCCGGTCACGGCAATGGAAGGAAGGTTGATTCCATTGAAGGTATTGTTTTTCACCATGGAGTAATGCGCCATGTCGCAGAACACCAGGCGGTCACCCACTTTGAGCGGACGGTCAAAGGAATAGTCTCCAATGATATCCCCCGCCAAGCAGGTCGGCCCGCCGAGCCGGTAGGTATAGGGCTTTTCATCCAGATTCCCCGCCCCAATGATTTCAGGGCGATAGGGCATTTCCAGCACGTCGGGCATATGGCAGGCAGCAGAGGTGTCGAGGATTGCGATATCGATCCCATTGCGGCCGATCTCCAGCACGGTGCTGACTAAAAATCCGGTGTTGAGTGCAACTGCTTCGCCCGGTTCCAAGTAGACTTCCAGCTGATAGGTTTGCTGCATCCGCTGAATGCAGCGAATCAGCTTTTCCACGTTGTAGTCTGCCCGGGTGATATGGTGTCCGCCGCCAAAGTTAAGCCAATTCATCTGGCTGAGATACGGGCCAAATTTTTCCTCCACCGCGTCGAGGGTGCGTTCGAGCGCATCGGCGTTCTGCTCACACAAAGTGTGAAAATGCAGCCCGCTGATCCCGTCGAGCAGGTCTGGGCGGAAGTTGTCAATTGTCACCCCGAGCCGGGAGCCGGGAGAACAGGGGTCGTAGATCGCGTGATCCTGCGTGGAACATTCGGGGTTAATGCGTATACCGCACTGCTTGCCCGCAGCCAGCGCGCGTTTCCGGTACTTATCCCACTGTTCAAACGAGTTGAACACTATGTGTCCGCAGAGTGAGAGAATTTCCTCAAATTCCTCCTCACGGTAGGCGGGGGAGAAGATATGGTTTTCCTTCCCCATCTCCTCAAAGCCAAGCCGCGCCTCAAACAGGCCGCTCGCTGTCGTCCCATCGAGGTACTCTCCAATGAGGGGATAGAGGGAGTACATCGAAAACGCCTTTTGTGCGAGCAGGATGCGACAGCCTGTCCGCTCCTTGACCGAGCGCAGGAGCTCGAGGTTGCGGATGAGCAGGTTCCGATCAACCGCATAATAAGGGGTTGGCAGTGCATTGGGATCAAAGCTTATCTGCTGCATCTCAGTCCACCAACTCGGGGTTGTGGCTCTCCTGCCAGGGCAGGCCCCATTTGTTGAGCGCGTCCATAAACGGATCGGGATCAAATTCCTCAATGTTGAACACACCCGGCCCCTTCCAGGTGCCGGTCATCAACATACTGGCACCGATCATCGCGGGGACGCCGGTTGTGTAGGAAATCGCCTGGGAGCCCACCTCTCGATAGCATTCCTGATGGTCGCAGACGTTGTAGAGGTAGTAGTTCTTTTCCTTGCCGTCCTTGATCCCGCGGAAAATGCAGCCGATGTTGGTCTTGCCCTTGGTGCGCGGTCCAAGGGTGGCTGGATCGGGGAGAACCGCTTTGAGGAACTGGAGAGGGACAATCTGCTTGCCCTCGAACTCTATTGGTTCGATCGAGGTCATACCAACATTTTCTAGGCATTTGAGATGGGTGAGATAGCTTTGGCCAAACGTCATGAAGAAGCGAATGCGCTGAATCCCCTTGATGTTGAGGCCGAGCGATTCGAGCTCCTCATGGTGGAGCAGATACATCTCTTTTTCCCCGATCTCTGGGAAATTGTATACCCGTTTGATCTCCATCGGCTTTGTCTCAATCCATTTCCCGTTTTCCCAGTAACTGCCGTTTGCCGAGACCTCACGGATGTTGATCTCAGGGTTAAAATTGGTTGCGAACGGATAGCCGTGGTCACCCGCGTTCGCATCGAGAATGTCGATGGTGTGGATCTCGTCAAATTCATGCTTCATTGCGTAGGCGGAGAACACGCCGGTTACGCCTGGGTCAAATCCGCTGCCGAGCAGGGCGGTGATGCCCGCTTTTTCAAAGCGCTCCCGATAGTCCCACTGCCACTTGTACTCAAATTTCGCGGTGTCGAGCGGCTCATAGTTTGCGGTGTCAACATAGTGGGTCTTAGTTGCAAGGCAGGCGTCCATAATGGTCAGATCCTGATAGGGGAGGGCGAGGTTGAGCACAACGTCGGGTTTAAATTTGTTGATCAGTTCAATGAGCTCTTCGACGTGGTCAGCGTCCACCTGTGCGGTGTGAATTTTGGTGCGAGTAGTCGGCTGAAGCTTTTCTTTGAGTGCGTCGCATTTGCTCTTGGTGCGGCTCGCAATGCAGATTTCTTCAAACACCTCGCTGTTTTGACAGCACTTGTGAATGGCGACGCCTGCAACGCCGCCGCAGCCGATGATTAAACATTTTCCCATTTTGTATTCCTCCTGTAATCCACATCTCTGACAGCTATGTCATTTTCAGCTGCCGGACCTATATTTTTCATAAAGATAGCGGAAGTAAAGCGCATGTTTCCACTTGAAACAAATTCTGTCCGCATTCTTGCTCTCTGTTTATCGGGAAATCGCGAGCACAAGCTCCCGCAGCACCTTGCAGGCCACTGCGGTGGAGACCCCGCTTTGATCGTAAACAGGGGAGAGCTCATTGACGTCGCAGCCGACGAGATTTTGGAGTCTGCCCACTGTTTGTATGGCGTCGAGCAGCTGCAAAAAACTCACTCCGCCCGCCTCGGGCGTCCCAGTTCCGGGAAAGACGGATGGATCGAGCACATCGAGGTCGAGCGTGAAATAAACCGGCTTGTCCGCAAGCTGGTCTACTGTCTCGGCTAAACCGGAAAAATCGAATTTACAGGTGCTCACATGCTCTCTGCCCCAGTCAAATTCACTTTTGTCTCCCGAACGGATGCCAAACTGGAAAATACGGCCGTCCCCAACCAGATCCCACACCCGGTGCAGCACTGTTGCGTGAGAGAGGGTGGCGCCTAGATAGTCGTCTCGCAGGTCGGCGTGGGCGTCAAAATGGATGACATGCAGATCGGGATATTTTTTTACCGCTGCTCGCACTGCACCAAGGGTGACAAGGTGTTCCCCGCCGATCATCAGCGGCCGCTTTCCGTCGGCCAGAATTTTTTCAGTGTGTTCTTCGATCTGGGAAAGGGCGCGGCTGGTGTCCCCAAAACAGAGCTCGAGGTCGCCGCTGTCAAACACGGCGGAATCCTCCTCCAGGTCTTTGTTTTGGTAGGGGCTGTAGGTTTCCAGGCCGAATGAATCCCCCCGCATCGTTTTGCTCGCAAACCGGGTGCCTGGGCGGAAGGAGGTTGTCGAGTCAAACGGCGCGCCGAACAGCACAAGATCCGCCTCGCTGTATTCCTTGTCGCACCCCAGAAAGGTTTCCACATTTCTATTCCACATCGCGCAGCAACTCCTCTACATAATTTGGCAACGCAAACGCCCCGGCGTGCAGCTGGGTGTTGTAATACCGGGTTTTAAACCCGAGCGCGTTCCACTTGACGCCGTTTAAATCCCGGACCGGATGGTATTTTTTCGACGCAAAACCGAACAGCCAGTGACCCGACGGATAAGTCGGAATGTGTGCCTGGTACACCTTGCTGATGGGGAAAGATTCCACAATCCGCTTGTGTGCCCGCTGCATCGCAACTGCGTCTTCGTTGTAGAACGGGCTTTCATGCTGGTTAACCATGATGCCGTCCTCCCGGAGCGCCTTGTAGCAATTGCCGTAAAATTCCTTTGTGAACAGTCCTTCTCCTGGGCCCATCGGGTCGGTGGAATCAACAATAATCAGGTCGTATTGATTTTCGCACCGGCGAATGAATTTGAGCCCGTCCTGGTAGGTGATGTGCACCCGTTCGTCCCCAAAGCAGCAGGCCGTCTGGGGCAGGTGCTTTTTGCACACCTCAACAACCAGTTCGTCAATTTCCACCAGGTCAATCCGCTCAATTGTGGAGTAACGGGTCAGCTCGCGCAGCACGCCGCCGTCGCCCGCTCCGATGACGAGAACCCGCTTGGGGTTGGGATGTACAGCCATCGGCACATGCACAATCATTTCGTGATAGATAAACTCATCCTTTTCGGTGAGCATCATATACCCGTCGAGGGTGAGAAACCGGCCAAACTCTTTGGAATCGAACACGTCGATCCGCTGAAATTCGCTCTGTCCACAGTAGAGTTGACGGTCTACCTTGATTGAAAATTTCACATGTGGCGTATGGCGTTCGGTGAACCATAATTCCATATTAAACTCCTTTCAGGACGTTGATCCGTTCAATATCCATATCCTCCGGGCCGGTCAGGGAGCAGCCCTTTTCCTTGGCATAGACGATGTAATCGAGGATTTCCCGGGTGATTTGCTCCCCAGGAGCGAGGATCGGGATGCCCGGCGGATAACACATGACAAACTCGCTGCAAATCCTCCCCGCGCTCTCACCAATGGGGAGGGACTCCTTGTCCGCGTAAAATGCATCCTGTGGAGTGGCGACAACCTTTGGGCTGATGTATTCGTGGCGGAGCATTCCCGCTCTGTCCCGCTTGTAACGGCGCCGGATTTCGGAGAGCGCGCTCACCAGCCGTTCAAGATCCCGTTCCCGATCTCCCACCGAGATGTAGGCGAGGATGTTGCCGATGTCGCCGAATTCCACCTGAATGTCGTATTCATCCCGCAGAATGTCGTACACTTCGATCCCCGCAAGCCCCAGGTCAAGGGTGTTGACCGACAGCTTGGTGATGTCAAAGTCAAAAATTGTGTCCCCGTTGATGAGTTCACGGGAATAGGCGTAATAGTCGCCGATCTCGTTGATTTCCTCCCGCGCGTACTCCGCGAGAAAAGCGACCTTGTCGAAAATCTGCTCTCCGTTGATCGCAAGGTTTTTCCGGGAAATATCGAGGCTTGAGAGCAGCAGATAGGAGCCGCTTGTGGTCTGGGTGAGGTTGATCACCTGCCGGACATATCCCTCGTGTACCCGCTCCCCGACGAGGAGAAATGAGCTCTGGGTGAGGGAACCGCCCGATTTGTGCATGCTCACCGAAGCCATGTCCGCTCCCGCCGCCATGGCGGCAACGGGCAGGTTTTTTCCGAAATAAAAGTGGGTGCCATGCGCCTCGTCTGCGAGCAGCAGCATGCCGTGGGCGTGCGCAAGCTTTGTAATCTCCCGGATGTTGGAGCAGATGCCGTAATAGGTCGGGTTGTTGACGAGTACCGCCTTTGCATCGGGGTTTTCCTCAATCGCTCTTTTCACGTCCGCAAGCGACATGCCGAGCGCGATGCCGAGACGCTGATCCATCATGGGATTGACGTAGACTGGAACTGCTCCCCCAATGATCAGCGCGTTGATGACGCTTCGGTGAACGTTGCGGGGCAGAATAATCTTTTCTCCCCGCTTGCAGGCGGAGAGCACCATGGCCTGTACAGCCGAGGTGGTGCCGTTGACCATAAAAAAAGCGTGCCGTGCGCCGAACGCATCCGCTGCGAGCTCCTCTGCCTCCTTGATCACCGACACGGGGTGGCAGAGGTTGTCGAGCGGCTTCATGGAATTCACATCCACTGTCATGCATTTTTCACCGAGGAACTCGGTGAGTTCAGGGCTGCCTTTGCCCCGCTTGTGGCCAGGTACATCGAACGGGACGACCCGCATTCGCTTAAACTGTTTGAGGGCCTCGAGAATCGGCGCCCGATCCTGTGAAAGTGTTGTCATCTGGAGAACTCCTTTGCTTTTAGTAGACATTGCTGCCGCTGAAAATCTCGATCATCTCCTGGCGCAGGCTGTGGGTGATGTTGAGCCGGGTGCGCGGCGGGAGCTCGTAAACGTCGGTATTAAAGAGATAGTTCTGTAAATCCACCTCTTTGATCAACATTTTGGTGTGAAACATGTTGGACTGATAGACATTGATATCGATTGCATCGTATTTTTCCAGGGTGCGGTTGTCGATGTAATCCTGGATTGAGGTGATCTTGTGGTCAATGAACAGCTTTTTGCCGCTGATATCCCGGGTAAAACCGCGCACCCGGTAGTCCATTGTAATGATATCCGAATCAAAGCTGCCGATGAGGTAGTCGAGGGTGCGCAACGGGGTAATCTCCCCACAGGTGGCGACGTCGATATCCACCCGAAAGGTGGCGAGACAGTTGTCCGGGTGGTATTCGGGATAGGTGTGCACTGTCACATGGCTTTTGTCGAGATGGGCGACAATCGTCTCCCCGAGCGGGTCGGCGGGAGAGCTCTGCGCTGCTCCGGCTGGCACCATCGTTTCCTCTGCAATGAGAAAGGTGACGCTTGCACCCTGGGGATCATAATCCTGCTTTGAGATACTCAGCACATTTGCGCCGATCATCTCAGTAACCTTGAAGAGGATGTTGGTCAGCCGCTCGGAGTTGTACTGCTCATCAATATAGGCGATGTAATCTCGCTGCTCCCGTTCACTCTTTGCATAGCAGACATCGTAAATATTAAAGCTGAGGGACTTGGTTAAATTGTTAAATCCATAGAGTTTTAATTTGTTTTCCATTGAATCATCGCTCCCATTGTCAAAAGTGGCCTGGGCCGCACCGCTGAAAACAGGGCGCAAAAAAACCCAAGTGAAAGAACGGGTACACAAACGCCGCAATTACACTTGAGTTACTTTTTCTACAGTTCTGTTATTTCGGTCCGAATAAAGCTTCGTCTCTCATATGCAAATTCGTAGAAGATTAGAGTCTATATAGCAAGAATGTTACTTTTACTACTCTTATTGATTGTTTCACAAGTGTGATGTGCAGCAGACGCACACGGTTTTAAGTAACCAACTTATAAAATTTGAGCGTTCGCTCAATCAATAAGGCAACGAAAGTTGCCAATTCGGCATTTGACCTAGCTGTCCGCATGGCTATTGGTTTCCCGGCAGATCTGAGCGGGTCCGGGAAATGGTCAAAATGATTCTTTGCTTCAGCGCTTGCAAAAGCGGCTGAAAAGCTCTAATCGTCTGATTTACAGTTTCCTTCATTATACAATACCTGTCTGTAAAAATCAAGTGCAATTTTTGAATTGTGTTTTTCTATTTGGAGCATTCCGATTCAGAGCAGCTACATAAGACTTTCAGTGAAGCCGTCAAAGATGTTTTGCAGGCCTCTAACTTCTGCTTCATGTGCTGTTTCCGTATCGGGGCGTAGTCCACAAAAACAGGGACCCTGTCAATTGACAGGGTCCCTGTTTATCAATGGGATATGGATGACGCAGGATTAGTCGCAGCAGCAATCGTTGCCACAGCCGCAGCCATTGTTATTTCCACAGCCACAGCCGCAACCATTGTTGTTGCCGCTCAGAGTATTGCCGCAGCCACCGCAGCAAACGAGGATGAGGATAAGGATAATAACCCAAGAACAACTGCTACCACCAAAGAATCCACCATTGTTACAACATGCCATAATAAAAGGCCTCCTTTTCTGATTTACACCCTATACTATGTCGCCCCTGGAAAATGTGTTACACCCTGCTTTCAAAAAAATCAATGGACATCCTTCCCCATATTTCTCACGATTCTTTTTTGAATTTGTGCTATACTCAGGAAGACCGCAGAGAAATGGAAAATCAATCGCCAGGAGGGTTCATCCATGTACGTTTTTAATGGGTTTACTGAAAAAGCAAACGAGGCTTTGAATACAGCGATTACAATCGCAGGGGAACTGGGGCACACCTGTGTGGGGACCGAACACCTGCTGTACGGCCTCGCGAGCGAAACGGGGGGCGTAGCCGCAGCCTTGTTGGGGCAGAAGGGGATTACCGCAGAGCTGGTGGAACACAAGCTGATCGAAGCGGTGGGCAGGGGAATGCCCTGCCGGATGACTCCGGACAACTTCACCCCCCGCACCAAGCACATATTAGAGCAGTCCATGATCGAGGCGCGCAACATCGGCCACAGCTATGTGGGCACAGAACACGTGCTGCTCGCTTTTTTGACCGAAGAGGACAGCTATGGAATGCTCTTCTTACAGGAAATGGGTGCGAGTCCAAAGGAACTCTACAGCGAATGTGTAGAGGAAATTGGCAGCTCCCTCACCGAGGGGATGCAGGACCCCTATGGTGGGGGCAGGGAAAAGAGAAAGAAGGGGGAGAACGGGCCGCTTGACAAATACGGCCACGATCTCACCCAGCTCGCGCGTCTTGGGGAAATTGATCCTGTCATCGGCAGGCAAAAGGAAATAGAGCGGGTAATTCAAATTCTCTCCCGCCGCACCAAAAACAACCCCTGCCTGATCGGGGAACCAGGCGTAGGAAAAACAGCAATTGCAGAGGGACTTGCTCAAAAGATCGTGTCGGGCGAGGTGCCGGAGATCCTCAAGGACAAACGCATTGTATCGCTCGACCTCACCTCAATGCTTGCAGGGGCGAAATACCGCGGTGATTTTGAGGAACGCATCAAAGGGACGCTCGACGAGGTGGCCAAGTCCAAGCAGGTGATCCTCTTTATTGATGAGTTGCACACCATTGTGGGAGCGGGCGCTGCAGAGGGCGCGGTGGATGCGGCGAGCATTCTCAAGCCCCAGCTCGCACGGGGAGAGATCCAGATGATCGGCGCAACCACAGTGGATGAGTACCACAAGCACATTGAAAAGGACGCGGCCCTGGAGAGGAGGTTTCAGCCGGTTCTCATTGAGGAACCCACCCCACAGGATGCTGAGCAGATCTTGCTCGGCCTGCGGGATAAATATGAAGCGCACCACAAAATCCGGATCACCGACGAGGCGATCCGGACGGCGATTCAGCTCTCCACTCGCTATATTACCGATCGATTCCTCCCGGACAAGGCGATTGATCTGGTGGATGAAGCGGCTTCCCGTGTCCGCCTCAAGGCGTTCACCGCTCCGAACGGCGTCCGAGAATTGGAAGATAAGATAAAAAAACTCAAAGACGAACTCTGTTCCGCCATCAATGCGCAGGACTTTGAATCAGCAGCGCTGCTGCGTGACCGGGAAAAGTCCTTGCGGGAACAGCTGGAAGCGGAAAAATCCCGCTGGCAGGAAAAGACAGCCCGCAATACTGGCCAGGTGACGCCGGATGAAATAGCAGAAATCGTCGCGAGCTGGACGGGCATTCCGGTCAAACAGCTCACCCAAACCGAAAGTGAACGTCTCTTAAACCTCGAATCCATCCTGCACAAGCGGGTGATTGGCCAGGATGAGGCAGTGACTGCGATTTCCAAGGCGATCCGGAGGGGGAGGGTAGGGCTCAAAGACCCCAAACGCCCGATCGGTTCCTTTCTCTTTTTGGGGCCGACTGGGGTTGGAAAAACCGAACTGTGCAAGACGCTTGCAGAGGCGTTGTTTGGGGATGAATCCTCAATGATCCGGCTGGACATGTCGGAGTATATGGAGAAGCACTCGGTCTCCCGCATGGTCGGGTCGCCTCCCGGCTATGTGGGCTATGAGGAGGGGGGACAGCTCACCGAAAAAATTCGAAGAAAGCCGTATGCAGTCGTGCTGTTCGATGAGATCGAAAAGGCGCATCCAGATGTGTTTAACATGCTGCTTCAAATTCTTGAGGATGGAATTTTAACCGATGCACAGGGGAGAAGGGTGGATTTCCGAAACACCGTTCTGATTATGACCTCCAACATTGGTGCTCGGTTGATCACCGAGCGGAAAAATCTCGGTTTTGTGGGTGCGGTTGACGACGCTGAACGGGATGTCAAAGCGGACGTAATCGCTGAACTCAGGCGCAGCTTCCGGCCGGAGTTCCTCAACCGCGTGGATGACATCATTGTCTTTCATAAATTAAACAGTGAAAACATTGAACAAATCGCATTCCACATGCTTGCCGCTTTTGCAGACCGGGTTCAAAAACTCGGGGTGGATATCACTTACGATCGACAGCCGGTCAAAGAGATTGCCAAAATTGGATTTGATCCGCTCTACGGCGCACGGCCGCTGCGCAGGGCGATTACTTCAAACATTGAGGATCTGCTCTCCGAGCGGATGTTAGAGGGGAAAGTAAAAGCGGGCGACCAGATTCGACTCATTTGTACCGAGACTGGAAGTTTTGATTTTACGAGTTAGGCAACTCTTTGGTCGCTACTGAGTAAGGTAGTGGAAAAGGCCTAGCTGGAGTATGACAAAGAACGGTTGGCCTATACTGTATCGAATGCAGTTTTCAGTGTCGTAGATAGTAGCGCGTTGTCGGAGACGCTTTCCAGAAAAATACGGCTCGGTCAGCGATGGCGGCACTTTATGGTGAGCGTTGCCATAAGAAAACCATGCAGGGGCGCATAATATGCGCCCCTGCATGGTTTTTCAAAGCAACGTCCCAAAAACCAGGAATTTATTGCTTGTATCAGAATGCCTCTGTTAGCGTTTCTTTTTGTGAGCTAAAGGATTTTTTGCCGCAGCCTCCTGAACCTTTTTATTGGATACGTGGGTGTAGATTTCAGTGGTTCCAACATTGGCGTGACCGAGCATCTCCTTGAGCACCAACAGGTCGACATTTCCTTCCTGATAGAGCAGGGTGGCCGCTGTGTGGCGGAGCTTATGGGTCGAAAAACCCATGTGGTCAAGCCCAGCAGCTTTGAGTGCGCCCGAGACAACGAGCTGCACCTGACGGGCTCCCAACCGTTTTCCGGATCGGCAGGAGAGAAAAAGAGCGTCTTTGTCCACGATTGTTTTGAGTTGTCCACGCTCTTTTGTTAAATAATTATCAATCGCGTCTTGACAAGCCTCGTTGAGGTAGACAAGGCGTTCTTTATTGCCTTTGCCAAGCAATTTGAGCGCGCCAGAGTCTCGGTCAAACGAACTGAGATTGATGCCGACCAGCTCAGAAAGCCGCATCCCACAGTTTAAAAACAGAGTCAGAATGCAGTAATCCCGGTACTGGGTACCCGAGCTGCGTGCTCCAACTTCGTCAAGAAGTTTCACGCTTTGCTCAACACTCAGATGTATTGGCAGGCTTTTTTTCGCAGCCGGGATCTCCAGATTCTTAACTGGATTGTCGGTGAGCAGCTGAGTGTTGACGGTCAGGTATTTGAAGAACCCGCGCAGTGAACTCACTTTGCGTGCCCGTGTCTTTGCGCCGTTGGAACGGCTGCGCATGGTGTAGTTGAGAAATTCATAAACATCGGATAAGCTGACACTGCGAATAAAATTGTCATCAATGTCATTGATGAGAATCTCTTCAAATACACAGTCAGCTGGAACTTGTCCGCGGTGCAGCTTCATAAACCGGAAAAAGGTTCGCAGATCAATTGCATAGCCATCCACCGTCCGCTGTGATCGGCCTTTGATGGTCAACAGATACAATAGATAATCCCGTGCGAGCTTTGGCAGATCGTCATAGGTTTGCATATCGGTTTTCCGCTCCCCTCTATTTCGCTAAATTTCTATTTAGCGAATTAATTTTATTTTTTTAATACCTCTCTCGGATTTCAGAGAGAGGTATTCTTGGAGTCATCGAGTTTTAGCGTGTTCTTTACGCCAAACATCAACGACATTTATTTTTTGTTCTTTGCCTGCAGCTCTGCAATTGCGTCTTTTCTCGAAAGGTTGATTCTTCCTTGGTCATCGATCTCGACAACCTTGACGACAACTTCGTCGCCCTCATTGACAACATCCTGAACCTTCTCTACCCGATGGAAATCGAGTTTTGAGATGTGAACCAGCCCTTCTTTGCCCGGCGCAATTTCAACGAATGCGCCGAAGTTGAGGATGCGTGTCACCTTCCCTTTATAGATCGCACCGATTTCCGGATCCTTTGCAATCGTTTCCACAACAGCAAGCGCGCTTTTTGCATTCGCCATTTCCACTCCGAGAATAAAGACATGACCGTCTTCGTTGATATCAATTTTCACGTCGTATTCTGCACAGATCTTCTGAATGACCTTTCCGCCTGTTCCAATGACATCGCGGATCTTATCGATCGGGATGACGGTCTGCAGCATTTTGGGTGCGTACTTGGACACTTCTTCACGCGGTTTGTGCAGAGCCTTGAGCATGATTTCATCGAGAATGTAGAGGCGGGCTTTTCTCGTCTTTTCAAACGCCTCTGCAATAATCTCAGGGGTGAGGCCGTCGATCTTAATATCCACCTGAATGGCGGTAATCCCCTTGTGGGTTCCGCCGACCTTAAAGTCCATATCGCCGAAGAAGTCCTCTAGCCCCTGAATGTCGACCATGGTCATAAAGCGGTCGCCCTCGGTGATCAGACCGCAGGAAATACCTGCAACCGGCGCTTTGATCGGAACGCCTGCATCCATCAGTGCAAGGGTGGAACCACAGATCGACCCCTGGGAAGTCGAGCCATTGGAGGAAAGGACCTCAGAGACAACGCGAATTGCGTACGGGAATTCTTCTTCACTCGGGAGAACCGGAACGAGCGCGCGCTCTGCAAGCGCTCCGTGGCCGATTTCACGCCGGCCTGGTCCCCTGCTCGGCTTGGTCTCGCCAACAGAATAGGACGGGAAATTGTAGTTGTGCATGTAGCGTTTAAAGGTGTTTTCATCAATGCCGTCAAGGCGCTGCTCATCGCTGACCGGGCCGAGGGTTGCAATCGAGAGAACCTGTGTCTGGCCACGGGTAAAGAGGCCGGAACCGTGCACTCTTGGCAGCAGGCCCACCTCCGCTGCGAGCGGGCGGATTTCATCCATGCCGCGCCCGTCAACACGCTTCTGCTCATCGAGCAGCCAGCGGCGAACCACATATTTTTGCAGCTTATAGATACATTCGTCAATGACGGGAATTTGCTCGGGGTAAAGCTCGTCAAACTTTGCATGGATATCTCCGATAATCGGGAGAAGACGCTCGTCGCGCACCGTCTTATCATCGGTGTCAAGAGCCTCTTTGACCCGGTCAATCGCCATCTCTTTAATCGCATCGAACAGCTCTGTGGGGACTTCCATCGATTCAAATTCAATCTTCGGCTTCCCTACTTCAGCTTTAATTTCGTTGATAAAGTCAATGATGTGCTTGAGTTCCTCGTGACCGGTCATGATCGCGTCGAGCATGGTTTTGTCGTCGACTTCGTTTGCTCCCGCTTCGATCATGACGATCTTTTCGCCGCTCGAAGCGACGGTCAGGTCAAGATCGGATTTTGCCCGCTCCTCAATGTTTGGGTTGAGGACGAACTTCCCGTCCACAAGGCCGACACTGACGCTGGCAACCGGTCCGTTCCAGGGAATGTCCGAGATGGAAATCGCAATAGCGACTGCGGTCATCGCGACGACCTCGGGAGAGTTATCCACATCAGTTGCGAGGACAGTCGCTACAACCGAAACATCGTTGCGCATGTCTTTGGGGAAAAGGGGGCGGATCGGGCGGTCAATGACACGGGAGGTGAGAATTGCCCGCTCGCTCGGACGCGACTCCCTTTTTAGGAACGAGCCAGGGATTTTACCAACTGCGTAAAGCTTTTCTTCATAATCCACCGAAAGAGGGAAAAAGTCTACCCCTTCGCGTGGCTTGGCAGACATGGTGACATTGGCCATCACCACTGTTTCGCCATAACGGACCCAGCATGAGCCGTTTGCAAGCTCGCTGGTTTTGCCTGTCTCAACAATGAGCTCGCGGCCTGCGAACATGGTTTGAAAGGTTCTGTGGTTTTTTAGCATAGTACTCCTCCTGCCGACAGCGGCAGGTTTAGCATTAAATCCTGCGTTCAATCGCATTTGTTGAACACACGATTTAGTGCTAATTCCCTCTCCGCTGCCAGTCTTTGAATGAAATAAAAAATACCAAAAGGCAAGTGACATGCGTCACCTGCCTTGATTGACAAATTACTTACGGATACCCAGCTTCGCGATGGTAGCGCGGTAGCGTTCGATATCTTTTTTCATCAGATAGTTGAGCAGATTGCGGCGGCGGCCAACCATTTTAAACAGACCTCTGCGGGAATGGTTGTCGTGCTTGTGAATCTTCAGGTGCTCATTGAGGTCGTTGATTCTTCTGGTGAGAATCGCGATTTGTACCTCTGGGGAACCGGTGTCGCCTTCGTGGGTTGCATTGCTTACAATAACTTCGGTTTTTTCTTCTTTACGTAACATTTGTACGTTTCACCTCTTTAAATTTGTTACTTGCGTCATAGGTTAAGGCAGGATGAATTCCCGGTAGCGACGGGCATACGCCAAAATCCATGTGCGCAGTACAAGAATTATTTTACCATATCCAAGCAATTTTGTAAAGCACTATTTTTTTCTTTCATAAGCAGAAAGCCTGCGGCGCACAGACTGAACACAAGCCCTGATACAAGACCGGTTGCAAGGCTTAGAAAAAGACCAGGGGTGACCCGCTTTCCCTCCTGCGGGGCGTGATAAATCCTCATATTCAGATCCCCGCTGATCTCTTGCTCCGCCAGTTCTGCAATTGTTTGGGCGAGGAGTAGAGATTTCTCGGGAGTCTCGGATTTTACCCGGATGTCCACAAGTCCGCTGCCAAGCGTCGAAATCCGCAGCATCTTTCCCAGGTGTTCCGAAGTCTCTGCAATGTCGCTTTGCTCAATCACCCGGTCAAGAAAGATATTCCCCTGGAAAATGTTTGCATAGTTGACCGCAGCTTTTTGCGTATAGGTATAATCCTGTTTCTGCTCTTCCCTTGCAGCGGTCAGAGAAAACTTCAGTTCTGTTTCGTACAGCGGTGTGGAAAGAAAGAGGGTGTAGCAGGCACAGAGAGCCATACAGCCGAGAACCAGCAGCGCACAGAGCAACTTGTGTTTCCACATGGTTTGGACGAGCTCAAGGAGAGAAAAATTAGCCTGCTTCATTTTCGTCCCATCCCCTCTGTTTTTGTCGTTTTTTATCATAGCACAAACCGACTGGGAAATCAAGGGGTTGTCCTCTCCTTGAGCTCTTTCTCCTGGGGGAGCAGCAATTCATAGTCCGCCCACCGCTCTGCCCGAATCGGCATGACCGGGTGTTTGATGTCATCGAACAGCAAAACAAGCGCGGGGCGGATTTGATTGTGGCGGGAGGTATAGTAATACCCTGTCAGTTTCCCCTGCCGAATAAGCCTTTGCGCTGTTGCGTGGTAATTAAAGTAGGGCATTTTCCTTCCTCCTTAGCTCTGCTGCAAAACGAACAGCGGAGGGGGGATACCTCCGCTGTTTGACATGTTCATTGTATGCGTTGAAACCGGGTAAGTAAGCCGCCCAAATAGGCGGCTTGAATTTTTTTAGCAGTTGCAGGAACATCTATTGTTATTTCGACACCCACAGCCGCATCCGGAGTCGGAGCCACGGCGTGTAATACGGTAATTCACAGTGACAGGGACGTAACTATTGAACGATCCCGAAGCAAGTGTTGAACCGGAAAATAATTCTGAATTCAGGCTTCTGTCAAATCCCTGGTCAAATGAACTGCCTGCGCGATTGGCTTCAAACCAATTATTACAACACATAATGATCCCCCATATCTGCGGGACTGAGCCCGCAGTATAGGTTATGTGAAAATCAATTTTATTGTTCCTCATTTTTCAGTACCTATCCCCTTCTCCGGTGGGCTGCAATTGTTTGTAAACGGAAAAATACAGGAAAAGGAGAATGCCGCCCTAGGAAAAGGGCGGCAGAGGGTAAAGGAGATTATGAAAAAGAAATATCTTTGTAATCCCTTTCGGGATTGCCTTTAGTATACCAATGAAATGTGATAGAAACGTGATGAGCTGATGAATTTTTCACCATAGATTTGTCATTTTTCATCTTTTTTCCTCTGACAGATTTCCCTTTGTACCAGAATCGTTTCAAGGGTATCCCCCAGCTGCGCAGCTGCAGCAGCGATCAAAGCCAGTTGATCCGCATCCAGCTTTTGAGCCAGGGTGACCGCCAGGGCAGTAATTGACGCAGTCAATTCACATTCATTCACAGGATCACCTCATCTCTATGTTACTGTATGAGAGATCCGGAAAAAAAGGAACTGTTTATCGTGAACTACTAGTCACAGTATGGCAGTTTCTCATCAGTTCACCATGTTCCGGTCAACCTGCCGTTTCTGCAATCCATTCCCCAAAATCACAGGTATCCGGATGGGGCTGAGCAAACAGCGCTGCCCTATTCTGTTCCAAGCGCTCAAAAAGAGCAGAACAGACCTGCCGCATTTCTTCCATGTGCCCCTGCGCCGGTTTGCCACTCTGTTTTTGATCTATCCATTCGCTGAGCTGCCGTTCGGTAAAACGCCTGAGCTTATGTATTCTCCGGCGAAACAACAGCTCCAGTTCCCCGCTGTCGCATTGGAGGGAGGACGAGGCGTATTCCGGATAGTATTGGTCTCGTTCTGTTTCAAGTGGAGCAGTGAGGTGCTCCTGCATCAAGATTTTTGCGAGTAAAAATTGTTTAAACTCCTTTTGTTTTTGATTGCACATAGCCTGGTCTCCTTTCCTAAAAACCACTTGATGGACGCAATCAAATCTACGAGCTATATCGCACCCAGCGATCTTGCAAACCGTACT
>EQ973344.1:165663-175221 GCA_000158655.1 [Clostridium] methylpentosum DSM 5476 | reverse complement strand
CTGATCAACTCCAGATCGTTTCCTGTGGGAGGTTGCCATATCATTCTGCTGTGATGGGCGGCAGAACACGGGTGTTTTCGCAACTTCATCTCCAAAGCTGGAGAGCAATGTACAACCCTTCTCGCAACTACATTCCATCCACTGCGGTATTTCATCTGGTTTTATTTGGCAGTAGCTGAATTTGTATCATAAAAACTAGGACGGCTCGCATTGCGGGCCGTCCCTGTTTTACTGCCCTTCTTCAGACTGCGCTCCCATTTCGGCGAGCATTGCATTTTTCAAGTCCCAAAGCTTGAAAGAAAGGTCAACATAGTATTTGTGCGGATATTCAAATCGTTTTACCTCATCCCAAAGCAGGCCGACCTGTTCGAGGCAGTAGCTGCGGATTTCATCGATGGAGGGCATGTTGTAAACCAGTTTTCCTTCTTTGAAAATCGGCTGAAGCATCTCCTTCATTTCAACGTTGGTGAGGAATTTCTTTTTCCAGCTCGCCACCGGGTCAAAGATGGTGATGCCGTGCTCGACATGGATTGTCTCATCCCGCAGCGTGACTAAATCGGCAACGTTACGCCCAGTATCCTTGCTGAAAAAGCGGCAGAGGCGTTTGAAATGGGGAAGGTTTACCTTTTCGATTGTCTCACTGAGCTTGATGCGGGGAACCAACTCTCCATCCTGCTCAATGGCGCACAGCTTGTATACCCCGCCAAACACGGGATTGCTTTTAGAGGTGATGAGATTTTCCCCCACAGCAAAGATATCGACTGCCGCGTTCTGCACGAGCAGGTCGCGGATGATGTATTCGTCAAGGGAGTTTGAAGCGATGATTTTGACATCGGTAAAACCAGCCTCGTCCAGCTGTCTGCGCGCTTTTTTGGAGAGGTAGGCGATGTCGCCGCTGTCGATGCGGATGGCAATGGGGCGTTTGCCTTGGGGCAGCAACACCTCATTGAACACCCGAATTGCGTTGGGTACACCCGATTTGACGACATTGTAGGTATCCACCAGCAGGATGCAGTTGTTTGGATAGAGCTCGGCATACTTTTTGAACGCATCATACTCGCTGTCAAACGCCTGAATCCAACTATGCGCCATGGTGCCGGTGACCGGGATACCGTACTCATGCGCTGAGATGACGCAAGAGGTGGAAGAACAGCCGCCGATGTAGGCGGCGCGGCTGCCGTAGATCGCCCCGTCGTAGCCCTGAGCTCGGCGGGCGCCGAACTCCATGACTTCCATGCCCTGCGCTGCGCGCACAATCCGGTTGGCCTTGGTCGCGACAAGGGACTGATGGTTGACGGTGGTGAGCAGCATGGTCTCGATAAACTGCGCCTGAATGATCGGCCCCTTGACAATGACCACTGGCTCGTTGGGGAAGACCGGGGTTCCTTCCGGGACAGACCAAATATCGCAGGAGAATGCAAAGTTTTTCAGATAGGTCAGGAATTCCTCTGAAAAGAGGCCGAGACCTCGCAAATAGGCGAGATCCTCTTCGGAAAATTTGAGGTTGGTCAGAAAGTGGATGAGCTGTTCAAGTCCCGCAAATATCGCAAATCCGCCGTTGTCGGGAATTTTGCGGAAAAACATGTCAAACACAGCGACCTTGTCTTCATACCCGTAGGCAAGATACCCGTTGGCCATGGTGATCTCATAAAAATCGGTCAGCATGGTCAAATTACGTGAACTGATTAAATTCGTACTCATTTGTCTTCGCCTCGCAACACAACACGTCTGATTTTACCGCTGATGGTTTTTGGAAGCTCGTCGACGAACTCGACGATGCGGGGATATTTGTAGGGCGCCGTCGCCTTTTTCACAAAGTCCTGCAGCTCTTTAGCCAGCTCGTCGGAGGGCTGGTATGCACTCGTGAGCACAATCGTCGCCTTGATCACCTGGCCGCGCACCTCGTCCGGCACGCCAGTGATGCCACACTCGAGCACCGCCGGGTGCTCCATGAGCACGCTCTCGATTTCAAACGGCCCGATGCGGTAGCCGCTCGACTTGATGATATCGTCCACCCGGCCGACATACCAGTAATAGCCGTCCTCGTCGCGGTAGGCGGTGTCTCCTGTGTGGAAGATGCCGCCGCGCCAGCTGTTGGCGCTGAGCGCTTCGTCGTTGTGATAGCCGCAGAACAGTCCGTACTGTTTTCTCCCGTCCGCCGGGGGCCGGACCACGATCTCCCCGACCTCGCCAGGTGCGACGCTCTCCCCCGCATCATTGACCAGGTCGACGTTATACAGCGGGGTGGGGACACCCATCGAGCCTGGTTTGATGGTGGCGTTGAAGAGATTCGCGAGAATCAGGGTGGTTTCAGTCTGTCCGAAGCCCTCCATCAGCTCGAGGCCGGTGATTTCCTTAAAACGCTTGTACACTTCAAGGTTGAGCGCCTCACCCGCGATGGTTGTGTGCTGTAGAGAAGACAGGTCATAGTTGCCCATGCCCTCCTTGATAAAGAAGCGGTAGATCGTCGGGGGGGCGCAAAAGGTGGTGACCTTGTATTTTTCAATTACTGCGAGCAGGTCGGTGGGGACAAACTTGTCAAAGTCATATACCATGATGCCTCCGCCGAGCAGCCACTGACCGTACAGCTTGCCCCACGCAGCCTTTGCCCAGCCGGTTTCCGAAACCGTCAGGTGCAGGCCGTCGGGATCGATTTTCTGCCAGTACTTTGCAGTGATGATGTGAGCGATTGGATAGGAGTAATCATGCACCACCATCTTGGGATACCCAGTAGTACCAGAGGTAAAGTAAAGCAACATCGGGTCGCTCTGCCGGATGTCCACCCGCTCGAACTCGGCAGGTGCCTTGTCGATCTCTGCCGAGAGGTTGATAAAGCCTTCCTTTTCCTGGCGAACAATATAGGTCTGTTCAAGTGTCGGGCACTCGGGCTCCGCCTGCTTGACGTAGTCGGAGACATCGCCCTCGTTGGTACAGACAATCGCCTTGATGTGGGCGGACTGCACCCGGTAGACAATGTCTTTTTTGGTCAGGAGGTTGGTGGCGGGGATGGTCACTGCACCGATTTTGTGCAGCGCAAGGATGGTGTACCAGTACTCGTAATGGCGCTTGAGGATCAGCATGACCTTATCGCCTTTTTTAATGCCCTGGGAGGAGAGGTAATGGGCGGTTTTGTCGCTGAGGCGCTTCATCTCACCAAAGGTAAACATCCGCTCTTCCCCGGCGACGTTGCACCACATCAGCGCGCGTCGGTCCGGCTCGAGCTCAGCGATGCGGTCAACCACGTCGTGCGCAAAGTTGAAGTTGTCCGGACAGTGGATTTCAAAGCCGGTCAAACGGTTGTTTTCGTTGCTTGTTTCGGTACAGTAATCCTTGTAAATCGTTAGCATGGTAAGTCCCCTTTATAAATGGCAAAATCAGAGGTGGTAACAGATGGAAACCACACAGGGTTTACCAGAATTTGTTACCGCACTCTGATTATTATATCACAGATAAGTTAAAATATCAAACGGCTTTTGGGCAAGGAACTCCGCCCCTGCGGCGACCAGTTCCTCCCTGCCCCGGAAGCCCCATTCCACACCAATGCAGGGGATTCCTGCATTGTGCGCGGTGAACACGTCAACGTTGGAGTCGCCGACATAGATGCACTCACTTTTCTCCATACCAAGCTCTTTGATCAGAGCGTTGAGCGAAGCGGGGTGCGGCTTTGCCGGGTAGGCATCGTTTTTTCCCTGCACCCGCACAAAGCTCGCCGCGGGGAACAGCGTCTCCATCAGCTGCTTGACAAATACATCCGCTTTGTTGGAGAGCACGGCGCAGAGAATTCCCCGGCGGTTGATCTGCTGCACAACTTCGGGCATCCCGTCATACACCACTGTTTTGTCGGTACTGTGCGCGTCGTAGTACTCCATAAACCCGTCGTAAATCTCCTGATAGCCCGGCTCTCCCTGAGGAATCCCCGAGGCGCGCTCGATGAGCTTTGGAATTCCGTTGCCAACAAAGGTGTAGTAACTTTTAACCGGATGGGTGGGGAGGCCTCTGCGGGCAAGGGCATAGTTGGTGCTGTCCGCGAGATCCTCCACCGAGTCGATCAAGGTGCCGTCCAGGTCAAAAATACAGAGTTTGATCAATCAAACCACCAGCTTTCTTCATGGGTTGGCTGCCCGGAGAACACTGGACAGCCCGATTCTTTGTGATTCAATGATGCGGATTGGCTCAAGCTCGATTCCAGCAGAAAATCCGGCTGGAAATCCAGCCGGATGGAACGAATCGGCTTTGTCGTCACTTTCGAGATGAGGGAACATCCCCTCTTCAAACCTTTCTCGGCACATGCTCAAAATAAGCATGTGCAGAAAGAGAAATCACGAACACCGTTGCCGGGCCTTCTTCTCTTTGTGTGAGAGAAAGGCGTTCTGACAGCCTATAAGCCAGTTATTACATAGCTTAGCCGATGAACGCGTCATGAATGGCGTTCATTGCCTTTTCGCTGTTCTTACGGTCAATGAGAACGGAGATTTTGATTTCACTGGTGGAAATCATGTGGATGTTGATATGGTTTTCATACAGCGCCTCAAACATCTTGGCTGCGACCCCGGGGTTGGACTGCATGCCTGCCCCGACAATCGACACTTTGGAGACGTTGTCCGCGATCTCAATTTTTTCCGCCTTGAGTACGTCGAGCTGAGACTCCAGGGCTTCTTTTGCAGTGTCCACCTGATCAAGCGGCACAGTGAAGCTGATGTCCTTGGTGTTGTGGCGGCCGATCGACTGCAGAATGATGTCGACGTTGATGTTCTTTTTCGCCATCAGAGTAAAGATCTTGAATGCAATACCCGGTTCATCGGGGAGGCCAATCACCGCAACGCGCGCGACGTTGTCATCTCTTGCAACACCTCTAACCAGCATTTTTTCCATTTTGACTACCTCCTTAACCTTTGTTCCAGGTTTTCTTTCCAAGCTTGAGACTACTTCCATGTTTACGCCGTATTTTTTCGCCATTTCAACCGACCGGTTGTGCAGAACCTGCGCGCCGAGCGACGCGAGTTCGAGCATTTCGTCAAACGAAATCTCGTCGAGCTTGATCGCATTTTTAACAATGCGGGGGTCAGCGGTGTAGATGCCGTCGACATCGGTGTAGATCTGGCAGAGGTCCGCGCCGAGTTCCGCCGCGAGGGCGACCGCGCTTGTGTCCGAACCGCCGCGCCCGAGGGTGGTGATGTCGTCAAAGCGGTTGAGGCCCTGGAAACCGGCGACAACGACGATGCGGTGTTTGTCGAGCTCCCGGTGCAGGCGGTGGCTGTCAATGCTCTTGATCCGGGCGTTGCCGTAGTTGGTCTGGGTGACAAAGCCCGCCTGACGGCCGGTCAGCGAGATGACTGGAAAGCCGAGTTTTTCAATTGCCATCGCGAGAAGGGAGATCGAAATCTGCTCGCCGGTGGAAAGCAGGACGTCCATCTCTCGCTTGGACGGATTTGCGTTAATTTCAGCCGCTTTTGCGATCAGATCGTCAGTCGTATCGCCCTGTGCGGACACAACGACGACCACGTCATTGCCAGCGGAGTAGGTGTCGGTGACGATTTTTGCGACATTAAAGATGCGCTCTGCGTCTTTGACTGAGGTTCCGCCGAATTTTTGAACAATTAAGCCCATAGTGTTCCTCCAATATCGAATAGATTTTTAATCTGTGTACACCTGTGTACCACAGTTGTCAATTGACAGCTGCATGATTTTATATCCACAAAGACCGGCAGCATCGAGAAGCTCCCGCATCTTCATTGCAAAAAACTGATCCTTTTCGCTGGTGATCGTCATGATTGTCGGGCCGGCGCCGCTGATGTAGGCGGCGTAGGCGCCGAGGCTGTAGGCAGCGTCAATGATCTCCTGACCCGAACGGATCATCGGCAGCCGATAGGGCTGCTGGAGACGATCCTGTGAAGCGACCCGCAGGTTTTCGTATTTCCCCTGCAGCAGCGAGGCGGAAAACAGCGCGGCGCGGGAGAGGTTAAACACCCCATCGCGGAAATCGATCGTCTTGGGCAGCGCGCCCCGTGCCACTTCGGTCTTGAGCTCAAAATCTGGAATGATCGCGCAAAAATTCAAATGGCTGTCAACGTTCTGCTTGACCCAGTACACTCGCTTGGTGTCAAACACCGCAGTAACGATGCCACCGAGCAGAGCGGGCGTTGTGTTATCGGGATGTCCTTCGATCTTTGCCGCGAGATCGACGAGCTCGTCAATGGAAAACGGCTGGTTCAGCAGATGATTTGCGCCGACGAGCCCTGCGATGATACAGGCCGAACTGCTGCCGAGGCCGCGGGTCATTGGGATGTTGTTCTCCTGCCGGATACGCAGCCCCGAAAGCGGCTTTCCGCAGAGGTCGTAGACCCGTTTCGCAGACACAAAGACGAGGTTTTCTTCCCCTGTGGGCACTTGGGTGTCATCCAGCGAGGTGATGAGCGTCTTTTCGCTCTCCTCAAGATAGACATAGTTGTATAAATTCACTGCCAAGCCGAGCGAATCAAAGCCGGCGCCGAGGTTGGCGCTGGTGGCGGGAATCCGAATCTTTATCATAGGCGCACCCTAGATCAGGTCGAGGATGCGGATTTTCGCGAGCACCTTGATACCCTGTTTGGCGATCTGCTCTGCGGCTTTGCGCGCCTCGCATTCCACCATCATCCCTGTGGTAAAGGCGAGCTCGTTTTCCGGCTGGTTCTCCCTCGTCAGGTAGCAGACCTCTGTGAAGCAAGATTCGATCAGCTGCTTCGCTGTGGTGGGGTCGTCAGCTACCACACGCACATAGAACTTGTTGCTCCCCTGCTTGTAGTCGGTGACCACGTTGCGGTCTGCCGGTTTCCAGGTCTGGGAGATGCTGGTTCCTTTTTCCTTGACGGCGGCCACCACGTCGCCGACCACTGCGCTCGCCGTCGGCAGCTTGCCTGCACCGCGTCCGATAAAGGCAACTTTATCCACGGCGTTTCCCTTGACAAGGACGCCGTTGAACACGTCGTGGACGCTCGAGAGCACACTCTCGTTTGGCACAAACATCGGGCAGACCATCATCGAAACATCACCGTTTTCCACTGGCTTCGCGCGGCCGATGAGCTTGATCACACCGCCCCAGCTGCGGGCGTAATCCACATCTGCGAGGGTGAGCTTGGTGATGCCGGTTGTGTGAACGTTCTCGGGATAGACATGGGTTCCATAAGCGAGCGCTGCGAGGATGCAGATCTTGCGGCAGGCGTCGCCGCCCTCGATGTCGGCGGTCGGATCTTTTTCCGCGTAGCCGAGCTTTTGGGCAAGTGCGAGAGCCTCTTCAAACGGCATTTCATCGTCGATCATTTTTGTGAGAATAAAGTTTGTGGTGCCGTTTAAAATCCCGACAATCTCCTCGATGTCGTTTCCTGCAAGACAGCGATGAAGCGGGCGAATGATCGGGATGCCGCCGCCGACACTCGCCTCAAACAGATAATTGACGTTATACTCTTTTGCGATTTTGAGCAGTTCAGCGCCCTTCTGCGCGACGAGCTCTTTGTTGGAGGTGATGACGCTCTTGCCGCTCTCGAGAAGGGACTTTGTAAATTCATAAGCCGGGTGAAGGCCGCCCATTGTCTCACAGACAACCGAAATCTCCTCATCATTACAAATATCCTGAAAATCCTTGGTAAAGAGGTCGGTGTAGGGAAGGCCGGGGAACTCCCGGAGGTCAAGCACCCGTTTTACTTCAATTTCTTCCCCTGCGCGCTTTGCGATGTGGGAGCGGTTGGTGTTGATGACTTCGACAACGCCGGAACCGACGACGCCGTGCCCCATAACTGCAATTTTTGCCATAGCTGAAAATCCTCCGTTCAAATTGTTTTACTTTCTATCACGCCGTGAATTGTGGACAGAGCTTCGATCATTTCCTCAACGCCCGCCACGCTGTCGCCGATGATGACTGAAACGGTGACATTGGCGATCCCGTCGTTGGGGATATTTTGGTTGACTGTGAGCAGGTTTGCCCCATTGCGGTAAAGCTCGGTGAGAACTGAGGAGAGCACGCCCGGCTCGTCGCTGAGCCGCAGGCCGAGCGTGATGATCCGGTTGCCCGCCTGGTCCTCATAAGGGAAAACATGATCCTTGTATTTATAAAAAACGCTTCTGGAGATTCCCGCGCTTTTGGACGCTTCGCTCGACGTTTTAACCTTTCCGGAGGCGAGGAGGCGCTTTGCCTCGATCACCTTTTCAAACACGTCGGGCAAAACCTTTGGATTGACCAAAAGAAACTGGGGTTTCGCATTCATTTCGTCCACCACCAAAATACATCTGTTTATCTACCAAAAACAACTATAGCACTTTATCCCTCACTTTGCAACAGGATTATCCAGTTTTTCTCGATTTTCGTTTTATTGCATATTAAATGCTTCTGTTTGTGGAGACTTTTGGGCAGGCAAAAGCCGCAGGAGAGTCAATTCCCTCCTGCGGCCCAGTAAAACGCTATGCACAATGGCGGTTGTTGTTTACGATCCCAACTGCTCGCACATTTGTTCTTCGTTTGTGTTTCCCCCTATTTCCGCAGATGTTAAACCCAAAATACCCTGCCAAAATCACAGCCAGGCAGCCGGAGGAGAGGAGCAGCAGCGAACCGATCGAAATGGCTCCGACATCCGCAGCACCCACCACACCAAAGAGGAATAAAAATCCCAACAGAATTAAACAGCCAAACAACTTTTTCATATCATTCACCTTCCACTCGAAAGAACATGTGTTCGTGTTATCCTTATTCTACTCCTCTTTTTTGAAAAAGTCAAGCCCGTTCTGAATAAAAATAAAGAGCGCTCTTTTATTTGTGCTGCTAAAGCACCACTCGGCACAACAGTCCTCTAGCGAAATGAACAAATAAAATCACACAAACTTGGCGGTAGAAATGACGTGAGAACGGTGCCTCCACCAGGTCCCCTCACCTCCTTCAGTGGCATTTCACCAGATAGATTCGCATGCATGTTTGCTGGAAAAAGGCAGTAAATATCCACCGGCTACGCCGGTGGCTTTACAGATGCGCCTGCAGGTGCTTTTTACGATCTGACACTTGTGAGGGGGATTGTTATTTGCTACCCGTAAAGTGTCAGCTGATTTTGTATGTATTCCGATATCTTTTTTGCATTCTTTCCTACTGTATCTACATAGTACCCCTGCACCAAAAGCTTGGGTTCCCATATTTGAATTTCAGGTTTCCGTGTCTTTCGTGTATTAGGGTACTGCTCTTCCCTTTTAGAAACCCCATAAATCCCGACACACTTTCCTTTGGCGGTATTTCTACAAGCATGTGGATATGGTCAGGACCCCCCTCTGCTTCGATGATATTTACGCCTTTCCACTTACATCATTCTCGTAGTATTTTCCCTATTTCCCCCTTATGTTCTCCGCAAAATATTTTTCTTTTGTATTTTGGCGCAAACACAATATGGTATTTGTAATTCCAACTCGTGTGTGATCATCTATTTTCGTCGTTCATCTTTGAATGACCTCTCTTTGCTTTTCTTGTGCAGTTGCCAGACCGCTCCCCCTATTTTTAATTCTTCTGTCTACATCATCGCCATCAGCCTTCTTTTGAACCTCTCGCCC
>EQ973344.1:101438-164684 GCA_000158655.1 [Clostridium] methylpentosum DSM 5476 | reverse complement strand
TCCGTAAGAAATTAAAAATATATCCCGAAATCCCTGATTATATCAAAAGCGTATACGGCGTCGGATATAAATTTGACATACCGCATACAGAAGAATAAAAGAGCTTGCCGCCGCGGAACATCTGCGGCGGATTTTTTTGCGCGAAGGCATAAGGCAAGCGGAAATGCTTGCGATGTGCAGCTAGTCCTTTAGGGCATTTCCATTTGCCGCCGCACGCGAACCAGCAAAACGTGCAAAGCGTGTTTTGCTGGTTGAGAAAATTTTATGCAGACGGCAACTTTCCCCTTAAAAATGTACTGATATATGAGGGGATAATTTTGAAACTGCTTATCCGCATACTGCAATTATGAATTTTTGTGAATTTTCCAAAATACCCCCGTCATTTTGCCTCAAAAATGAACTGAATAATAGAAAGATATTTTTTATGCAAAATTGACCGCCCTATTTTGCCCCAAAAATGAACTGTATAGTAGAGGGACATTTTTTGCGGTCAGGAAGGAGGTGTTTTTATCCACAATCAGATTCCGGTTATGAATTATCCGCAATACCGCCGGATGCGTAAGCTGGTGCATGAGTGCTGCAACTACGATGACGGCAACTGCATTCTTCTGGATGACGGGGAGGAATGTGTCTGCGTCCAAAGTATTTCCTATTCGCTTCTCTGTAAATGGTTCCGCTGCGCTATCCTGCCGCTGGACGAACCGCTGGAAACGGCGCTGCTGTTTCGGGAGGAATTAAAACGCTGCGTGGTCTGCGGCCAGCCATTCCTCCCCGGTTCCAACCGGGCAAAATATTGTAAGCCCTGCGCGAAGAAGGTGCACCGCAGGCAGAAAACAGCCAGCGACAGGAAAAGGCGGGTACTATGCGGACAATTAGAAGCGAAAAAGCCTTGCATTTACTGATGTTCCGGGCTGCGGTCAGCGGGTATGAGGGATAAATCCCCGATTCCCCTCTAAAACCTGCTTTTAACTGTCCGCAGGGAGATTTTGACCTAAACGGGATTTTCCCGTTCAGGTATTGATTTTGATTCAGCCAATTTATAAGTTTTGCCGTTTCTGCCTGTATGAGATTCTCCAATACTGGATTTTCAGAGACTGGAAAACCTGACGCTCTGGACAGCCCTGTTCCTCTCTTTCTGGCGATGGATTTCCAGACAGTCTTGACAATCCATATTTAGATGGAAATTAAAGAGAAGAAGTTAATAACAAGATAGTCAATATCAATCCAATCAATCAGGGATGGATTGATGGAAAGGAGTATATGATGCAAAATGATTTTTTGACGCCTTACAAAGAGGACAGCGGTGTACCGCCCTATCTGCCATTTCCCCGTTTTCTGGTGCCGATGGACTTATCCAACGACGCAAAGGTACTGTATGCCCTGCTCTTAGACCGGACGGGTATTTCCAGAGAAAACGGATACATAGAACCGGACGGGCGGATTCGTCTCTACTTTACGCTGGAAGAAGCAAAAGGAAAACTGCACAGGAGCCGTCAGGTAACAACAAGGGCATTTCAAGAGTTGGAACGCAGCGGACTGATCATCCGTAAGAAACAGAGGCTTGTTGCCCGGCGGTTATTACGCTGAATACTTTGCCGTTTGGGAAGGAGTGTGATGGGATTGCGTAAGCCTGCAGATTTCAGTGAACTTCCAAAAAATCTGAAACCGGAAATTGCAGAACGTGTGGCAAAGCATTTCAAGGACGGCGCTTTTGAATTTGATTTCAGTACGGAAGAAATGATTACCGTTGAAGGGAATACCGTCTACCATGTCATCCCCCATTACGCGGAGGGAGAGGCGGAAAGCGTACTGGATAAGCTGCGCCGTATCATGGCAGGGAGTTTGGAGGAAAACGAATGAAAGCTGCTGAAAAAAGAGGACAGGCGCGTTATAATATAGGCAACCGTTTACCTGGCTGTTATCCCGGACGACGGGAGGAAAGGAGCTACTATGAACCAGCAGCCAGATAAAATCACAGCTTTATATTGCCGTTTAAGCCAGGACGACGCACTCGACGGGGAGAGCAATTCCATTACCAACCAAAAGTCGCTATTATCCAAATACGCAACAGAACACGGATTCCGCAATCCCATGTTTTTCGTGGACGACGGATTCTCAGGAACAAATTTCCAAAGACCTGGCTTTCAGGAAATGATGAAATATGTGGAGGACTATTCGGTTTCCACCCTGATTGTCAAAGACCTGTCACGTCTGGGGCGGGAGTATTCCTATATGGGACGCCTGCAGGATTTCATTTTTCCCGCTTATGACGTCCGTTTTATCGCCATCAACGATGATGTGGACAGCGCGAAAGGCGAAAACGACTTCGCTGTGTTCAAAAATGTATTTAACGACTATTATGCCAAAGACACAAGTAAAAAAATCCGGGCAGTCGTAAAGATGCGCGGAGAAGCCGGGGAACATATCGCCAGCAACCCGCCCTACGGATATATTCAAAGACCCGGAGAATAAAAAGAAATGGATCGTGGACGAGGAATCCGCAAAGGTGGTGCGGCGTATCTTCGACCTCTGTATTGCGGGCAAAGGGCCAATGCAGATCGCAAAAATTCTGACCGCTGATAAAGTGCTGACTGTTACAGCGTACAACGCCAGGCAGAAAGGATGGGCTATGCCGGACAACCTGTATCAGTGGTGTGCAAAATCCGTTGCCGGAATACTGGAGCGGCAGGAATATACCGGCTGTACCGTTAACTTTAAGACATATACCAAGTCCCTCAAATTCAAGAAGCGGATGGAAAATCCAAAAGAGAACCGGCGGATATTTGAAGATACGCAGCCGGCGATCATTGAGTGGGGACAATGGGAACGGGTGCAGGCGTTAAGGGCGAACAAGCGCAGGCCGACAAAGACAGGAAAAACCAGCATTTTCTCCGGCCTTGTCTATTGCGCCGACTGCGGCGCAAAGCTCTATTACTGTACCTGCAGTACCTACAGGGATGATTCGCAGGACCATTTCGTCTGCTCCAACTATAAGAGCAATACGGGTTCCTGCAAAATCCACTACATCCGGGAAGTCACGCTTTATAAGCGGGTGCTGGAATGTATTCAGGGGGCGCTGACCTATGTGCGCTTATTCCGGGATGATTTCACGCAGGAAATGCTGGCGCAGGACGAAGCCAGCCGGAAGGCGGAACTGGCGCAAAAGCGGAAAGCCCTCTCCGGGGCGCAGAAGCGCATGGAGGATTTGGACAAGATTATCCAAAGGCTTTATGAAGATTCTGTACTTGGGAAATTGAGCGACCTCCGCTTTCAAAAACTCTCAGCACAGTATGAAACGGAGCGGGCAGAGATTCAATGCCCTGCGATTTCGCTAGAGAGGGAAATTGAAAATGAAGCCGGACAGATCGCTGATGTGGGGCGCTTCCTCCAGCTTGCCGACAGGTATTCCGACTTGCAGGAGCTTGACGCTTCCACTGTGAATGAATTGATTGACAGAATTGTGATTCACAGCCCGGAGAAGATTGGCGGGAAGAAGCATGTCACGATTGAAATCTACTTTACCTATGTGGGCAAAATCCGAATCCCACTTGCCAAACCGGAATTACTGACAGATAAGGAAAAACCGGCGTGACCTCCTCCACGCCGGTTTCACCGGACATACTATTTACTTCCTTATGGGACTCCGCCTAAAGATTGCGGTCCTTTTTCTGTATTGTGGAAAGAATAAGAACACATCGTGCGTCGGCAAAGCCCCACACTCTGTGGGAGGGGCACTACGGCTATGAAATATGCCTACAGCATATATTTACGTCGTTCATCTTTGAATCACCTCCCTTTGCTTTTCTTAGGCAGTTGCCAGACCGCTCCACTATTTTTTAGCAAAGGGTTTTCTTCTGTCTACATCATCGCCATCAGCCTTCTTTTGTACCTCTCGCCCAGCGGGTGGTTTTCTTTATATACAATAATAGGGCTGCAGCTTGTCAAGAGGTTGCAGCCCTTTATTCTTATGGTATACGAGACAATTTCTACCTAGCTAGTGCGGTTGTTGCCTATTTTTATCCTTTATCAAATGATTTGGACTTCCCTTTTACAGCAAAACTCCCGCCGCACAAAATGTACAGCGGGAGTTTTGTTTATGCAATAAAAATACTTAATTATTCTTTTTGCGGCGTCTGCTTTCGATTAATACGCTCGAAAAAAGGAGTGCAGTAACTCCGACTGTAAGCGGTGTTGTATCGCCGGTCTTGGCCGATCCAGTAGTTTTCTGAATCGTGCCGTCGCCACTGACTGTCAGGCCTGCGGGGGTTCCGTCCGATTTGGTGAGTGCACGGACCGCAGAGATCAGTTCGTCTGCCGCCTGGTTGACAATTTTCTGCTCATCCGTAGAGAGTTTCTGGTTGGCAAGCGTCTCGGCTGCTTTGTCCAGCGCACTTTGGAACACCTGGACAGAGGATTCAGAATAACCACTCAGATCAAGTGCCTGCGCCTGGCTGACCAGTGCCTCCAGCAAGCTCTTATCCGCTTTGTAGCGAAGCTCAAGCATGGCGGAAATTAGAGCATCAACTGCTTGGTCGATCTCATCCTGTGTCGCGTTGTCGTCGCTGAGCACGTCATTGGCTGCGTTACGCGCTTCCTCGAATGCATCCCAGCCCTTGGCGTAGTCATCCTCCTTATAGTTTGCAGTCTGATCCACTGCATTTTGCAGGGCGGTCTTGTCTGCGCGCAGCACAAGCGCCTGTGCTGCCAACACAAGGGCTTCATCCACTGCGTCCACTTCGCTCTGAACCGCGTCGCTGTTGGCGAGCATTTCCCCTGCTGCCGCAAGCGCAGATTTGAAGTTCTCCTTGGCCGTTCCATCCATGTAGTTGTCCAGGTCAAGCTCACTATAGGTCTCAAAGTGCTCTCTGAGGAGAGTTTTGTCACCCTGCTGAAGGCCGAGTTTATGGATTTCCGTCATCAGGCGAACCCATGCGCGCTCCACTGCGTCAGCGGTTGCAGCCGGGTTGTCGTTTACTTGTCTGGCCTCTTCGAGTGCCGCTGAGAAGCTCTGCTGAACGCTCGAGATTGCGCCGAGATATTCATCACTTGTAAGCAGAAGCTCTGCTTTTGCAACTACTTTTTCCAGAATCATCTTGTTGACTTCTTCAGTGGGTCTAAATTCAAGCGCGTCCACAGCAGCCTGGAGGGCAACCACTGCATCGTCAAGCTCCTGTTGAGTGGTTGCTGTCAGAAATACCTGCTCAGCAGCCGCAATTGCTTCCTGAAGCACCTGGTAGCTCGCTTCGGTGTAGTCATCCGGGGTAATAGTCTTTGCCGCTCCGATCGCATCCGCAAGGGGTTGCGGATTCAATGGAAGGATCTCTTCCCCAGCTGCACCAATTTCACAGATGGTGATCCGCTTGGTACTGCTGTAGGTGTTGTAGAAGTTGAGTCGGATCTTCGAACCCACTGCGCCGCCGAGGTCAAACTCAGTTTCTGCGCGGGAGGGGACATTGTCGGTGAGCGAAACATCCTCAATCACAGTGGTCCATTCATCGTTGTCAAACACTTCAATGCTCGTCTTGCCGCCGCGAGTGGTGCCTTCCGGCCCAATGTACTCGCGGATGCGCAGGATGTCGAGGGCGTAACGTCCGCCCAGTTCGATAGTGACGCTCAGGTCACGTCCGTTGTCCGAACCGGCGTAACGGGTGTCAATGTTGCCGTCCACCATGTTGGTTTCCTTGAAATTCTGCTGGGCGGGTGCGCTGACAGTCAGCGGTTTCTTGTACAGGATGTTGGTTTTCAGGTTCCCTTCCAGCCCATTCAGCGCTTCGGCCAGTGCTGCTGCTGCGGAGGTAACTTCCTCAGCGGTTGCTGAGGGGTTGTTGAGGACGTCTGCAGCCACTTTTTTGGCCGAATGAAACGCCGAAATCGCGGGATTTTGCACCAGGGTTGTCGTGTTGATTTCAGAAGCTTTGATCAGCTGATTGAAGAGATCGGTCTTGACAATTGGTTCAGGAAGTGCGCTTGAACAGCTAATTTCGTAGATGGTGGCGGATTTGTTGTTGCCGCCCACATTGTTAAAGGTGATGCGGACCTTGGAGCCGACCGCTCCACCGAGATCAAACGCGGTGAGATTGTCCTCGCGGCTCAGAGACTGTTTGTCAACCACTGTCTTCCAGTCCGTCTCGTCGTACACTGCGATGGAGGTTTGGCTTGAACGGGTTTTTCCCTTTTCATCAGAACCCTTCCATTCAAGGATCTGCAGGCTGTTGAGCGGGTAGCTGCCGCCGAGATCAATCTCGACGTTGTAGGGGCCCGCTTTGTCAGCCACTGCATAACGAGTCGTCGGGTTGCCGTCCACTGCATTTTTAAGCGGATAGGTTGAATTGACAGTGCGGTCAGCGGTGATCGTTTTGTTGAGCATGACATTTTCAATTTCGAGCGTATCGACAAACTCCACTGCGGTCGCTTTGCTCTCGCGTGTGGAGTAGGCGCTGACTTCAAACGTATCGTCTACAGAGACGTTTTCGAGATAGATCGTCTCATAGGGGCTGGTCAGAATTTTTTCGCTGCCGTCAGCAGTCTTTTTGTAGACAACATAGCCATCCGCTCCATCCACTGGGGTAACGCTGAGCATCAGGGTGGTGTCCTCAACAAAATAGCCGGTGACCTTGGCGGGCTGCTCCATGGGCAGCATCAAGGTGGTGATTCCAGCGCTCTCCCTGCCGTCTTTCGAAACTGCAGTGACTCGATAGGTGCACTGCTCGATGGTGCTCAGGTCGGGCTCGGTGTAGGAGAAGCTGGTTCCCTTGACATCTGAAGAAATCAGGGTGTAGTCGGGTGCGCTTCCAACAGCTTTGTAAACGTTGTAGGAGGCCGCGTCGCCACTAGCATTCCAGCCCAGGTTGACAGTGCCGTCGCTCTCTGCGTTAAAGCTGAGGTTGGTAGGCGCTGCAGTTGCCTTGTAGGTCGGAATGTTTTCAATGACATAGGTTTGACCTGCTTCGGTTTCAAAGCTGATCAGATCCGTGCCATCCTTTGTGAAGGAGACAGGTGTTCCATCTAAAGTTTTGACCGTTGCGTCTGCAACGTTGTAATACTTGAGGTTGCATATCCCGCCGGATTTGGAAAGGATCTCAAACCGGTCCGCCTGTTTGTTTGACCAACTCGCATTTACTTCAAAATTGCCGCGCGCGACGAGGCCGCGGTAGCTGCCGTCCGACCAGCTGCTCGGGAGAGCGGCGAGCGGTGCAATCGAACCCTCGTGGCTCTGCAGCAGCATCTCAGCGACGCCAGCGGTGCCGCCGAAATTGCCGTCGATCTGGAACGGCGGGTGGGTGTCCCACAGATTGGTGAGAGTTCCGTTTTTCAGAAGCGTCTGATATAGTTTGTAAGCGCGGTTTCCATCTCCGGTTCTCGCCCAGAGATTGAGGCGGTGCGCCATCGCCCAGCCGGTCGACTGGTCGCCGCGCTCGTTGAGGGTGACCTTTGCCGCATCCATCCAGGCCGGAGTGTTGGAAGAAATCGAAGTTCCGGGATAGAGGCCGCAGAGCTGGGAGATGTGGCGGTGCTTGTATTCGCCAAACTCGCCGTAGTAGTTAGTTTTACGGTGATAAGGAAGTATTTACAACAACTTATCATCAACGCTGACAAACAGAGTGCAAGCAAAAGCAGAGAACATATCACTTTCATTAGTGGTCGGTTCTCTGCTTCTCTGTTACGCAATAGAAAGCCATTTTTGAGAGCAGACATATAAAACCCTTACCCCGCCACTTCAATACCCGCAAAGCCGCATAAATCAAGGACATAATAACCCCTACTGCGTAACAATCCCATAATAGATTGAGGGCGAAAGCAGTCTGCTGATTTCGCCCTCTTGACTACCCACAAGCAAAGGCGGGAAAAGCTGTCAAGGGCGCGTAGCGCGAAGTTTACCCTTGACAGCTTTTCCTGTCTTTGCTACCTACTATCGGTCGAAGCGGAATTTCAATATGGCTTCAATCAGTTTTGCCTTTAATCTGTCCTGCGTATCGTCATTGATATGCCCTTTATACATAGACAGATATTTGATGTATGCGGTATAGTGCCGCAATACTGCGTCTACCGCTTCCGGCTCTCCGGCAACGGCTTTTTCGATTACCTCAAAAGGTATCAGCTTTTTGTTCCTCATGTTTCAATTTCTCCCATTCTTTTCGTAACTGTTTCAGCGCAACATTTCTTCTGTGGTTTATCGTACTTCTGCAACGTCCGTACTGTCTGCCGATGGCTTCATCACGATAGCCAACGAAGTAATAAAGCAACAAAACTTCCCGCCTTAACTCCGGCAATTTTGATAATGCCGTTGCCAACCGTTCATCATCAACAACAACTTCCTTTCCCAACACAATAAATACAGTTGGCTTATCCTGTTTTTCAAAGTAGCTGTCCATAGCAGACGGTTCAAAATATCGTTCTGACATCAGATAGTCAAGGGATATTTCTCTTGCTTCTTTCCGCTTCAAATCCCGCCATGCGTTAATTGCTTCATGGCGCAGGACAATCTTGCAGAACGCATGGAAAGCATATTCGATATGTTCCATGAACTGTTCAGAATATCTCATTTTCTCTCACCCCCTTTCTTCCCAGTAGGGGGCTATTACAACAAATGCCCATACAGCATAAAGCGGCATAAGCATTTGAGTAATACGAGTTATCAAGACATACTAAATGATTTGACAGTTCATATTCATGGGTAGTATATCCCCTAAACGAACACTGCGTTTTTTTGACAGAAAATAGTTTGTCTGATTTTGCGGATATAAAAATAACACGACGGTACCTCCTGATACCGCCGCATTATTAGTTATGGTTTCTAAAAGTCCTCCGCTGTCCGTTTTGAAGAAACGGCGGCTTATGAGTGTTACCAAAAAGAAAGAGCCGATAACCGCATTTTTAATCTGCGTGTTATCGGCTCTGCGTCTGTGCGTCTGGCTCTTTGATAACTGATATATTCATTTGTTGTACGTTAATAATGGTTTCGTGCTTGCATTTCGGGCAATATAGGGGAAAGTTTTTCAGTTCGGTATCACTCCGCATTTTTAACCTTGTTTTGCTTTGGCATATGGGGCATATTATCCATTCGGTATTCATGTTAAATACCCCAATCCCTGCTAATCATTTGCAGTTTTACCATATGCGGGTAAATCCTGCCTGTGTTCATCAGTTTTTCCGGCGTTCCCTGTTCCGCAACAGAACCGTCTGAAAGCACAACCACTTTATCCGCGCCGCTTACGGTACGCATACGGTGGGCGATAACAAGTACGGTCTTATCCTTTATCAGCCTTGATAAAGCAGCCTGTATCAATGTTTCGTTTTCCACATCAAGGCTTGCCGTTGCTTCATCAAGTAAGATGATAGGGGAATTTTTGAGGAAAGCGCGGGCGATTGAAATTCTCTGCCTTTCCCCGCCGGACAGTTCGCAGCCATTTTCACCAATCATACTGTGATACCCGTCCGGGAGCTTTGCCGCAAATTCTTCACAATTTGCCAGCCTTGCCGCTGCAATCACTTCTTCGTCGGTTGCGTCCTTTCTGCCTATTCTGATATTCTCCATGATTGTATTGTTAAACAGCGTCACGTCTTGAAATACGATAGAATACAGCGACAGCAAGGTTTCCGGCTCTATTTTCGATATATCCATGCCGCCGACAGTGATTTTCCCCTTGCTTATATCCCAAAACCTCGCCGCAAGGCGTGACACCGTAGTTTTGCCGCCGCCGGACGGTCCGACTAAGGCGGTGACTTCTCCCTGTTTCGCTGTAAAAGACACGTCTTTCAATACGGTTTCCCCGGTATTATAAGCAAATCCTACATGGTCGAATACAATGTCATATCCTTTATTTGTCAACCTGTCTGTTCCTGTCTGGATAGGCTGGTCAAGGATTTCGTTCATACGGTTTATGTTCGTTTTGGTGGAGATTACCGCAGCAAGATTTTGCAATGCGCCCTCAAGCGGGGCATATAGCCTTGAAGCCACAAGCAAAAACATAAAGAACAGCGGAATATCAATTTCCCCACGAATAAGCAGCGCAGAACCTACAAGCGCAACCGTAGCAATCCCAAACTTTAATATCAACGTTGAAGAAACAACAAAAAGTGCTGTCCCAAGTTCTGTTATAATGTGCCGCTTTTCCACATAGTCAATTTTTTTGTCAAGCCCTCTTAAATAGTTTTCTTCCGCATTGTTCGCCTTTAAGTCCTGCAAACTTTCGATACACTCCTGTACGCCGCTTTCAAGCGCGACATTTGCCGCTACGGATTTGCGGTTAAAATATTCCTGTATGCGGGCTGAAAAGAATGTGATTGTAAATGCAATCGGCAAAACCCAAACCGCCGCAAGAGCCATTCGCCAGTCGTAGGCAAAAAGGCAAACTGCAATCAATGTTGTGGAAATAAGGGAGCCTGCCAGTGCGGGTACATAATGGGAAAATGCCTGTTCAAGAGTGGCGCAATCGCCCATAATCGAATTTGTCAAATCAGCAAGGTCTTTCTTACCAAAAAAGGACAATGGGATTTTACGGAGCTGTTCTGCTAAGGATATACGCCTTACACCGCTTTCCACATAAGTCGCTAAGTAAGTGGCGTTATACTGAAACCATGTCACAATAAAAATAAAGCATAAGCAAACCAAAGCACCAACCGCATAGAAGAGGGCGCGGCTTCCATTTATGCTCCCGTTCATAGTATCAATGACAAAGTAATAGAGCAGCCCAACAGGGAGCATAAAGGATATATCCTGTGCAACACAAGCAATACAGCCTTTTATCAAATCGACAGCCCCCTGTCTTGATAATGCAAAACGTCTTTGCAATGTCTTAATCATGCGTTTACCTCCAGTCCCTTATTTTCATTCAAAATCTTCCATTCTGCCGCTTCGGAATAATTCTTCCACATTTTTGTAAATATGCCGTTTCGCTCTATCAGTCCGTTATGTGTGCCGCTTTCGATAATTTCACCGTCTTGCAGTACATAAATGCAATCCGCGTCTGTGATTGACGACAGCCTGTGTGCAATCATAATGACGGTCTTTCCCTTTGAAAGAGCAGATAAAGCCTGCTGTACGCGCACCTCATTGTCGGGGTCGGCAAACGCGGTCGCTTCATCAAGAATTAGGATAGGTGCATTTTTCAAAATTGCGCGGGCTATCGCTATTCTTTGCTGTTCACCGCCAGACAGGTACACGCCTTTTGTGCCGACAACCGTATCAATGCCATTCGGTAATTTTTCAATAATATCCAAGCACTGTGCAGCTTCCAGAGCATGGGCGATTTCTTCGCGTGTGGCGTTAGGTTTTGCCATACGCACATTTTCCAATATGGACGCTTTAATAAGGCGGCTGTTCTGAAATACAAAAGATACCTTATTCATCAATGTTTCTTTCGGAATATCGCGTATGTCGGTATTGCCTATCAGTACGCGCCCTTTTTGCGGGTCAAAAAACCTTGTGACGATATTTGCAAGCGTTGTCTTACCGCCGCCGGACGCTCCTACCAATGCGACTGTCTGCCCCGGCTTTATGGAAAGAGATACATCATTGAGCGCATTTTTCTTTCCGTCATAGCTGTAACTAACGTGTTCCAATGTAATTCCATTATTTTTAGGAATATTATTCACGCTGCTTTCAGATAATGGTTTTTCGTTCAGCACTTCATCAATCCTGTTGATTGCGTCGCCTACAATCATTGCGTCCTCACTCATAAACATAATTTTTGTAAGCGTCGTACCAATGACGGGTGTAATCACAATATAGAAGATAAGGTTTAGCAGCAGTTCATTTGTTACGCTGCCCCTTGTAAAGAGAATACCCCCGGCAATCAGAAACGCGAATACGCCGTTAATTGCCGTTGTATAGAACATCATAGGCAGACGCAGCCCCTTTGTATATGCAATTACCCATGTTTCGTAATTGTCTATCGCGTCTTTGAAGCGTTTGAAAGAAAAGATTGTCTGTCCAAAAGTCTTTACTACGGGTACGCCCCGCACATATTCAACAGCTTCATTTGACATATCAGCAAGCGCATTTTGATATTGCTCCATTCGCTTCTCCATGTCTTTCCCTGTCATTTTCATCATAATCAGAAAACCAAGCACAACAGGAACAAGGCTTAAAAGCCCTAACCGCCAGTCAAAGGCAAGCAACAGGAAAAGCAGCCCTATGGGGGTGGCAACCGCCCCTGCTTTGTCGGGGAGCCTGTGTGCAAGATATGTTTCCGTAGCGGTACTGGAAGTATTTACTATTCTCCGCAGTTTTCCGCTTCCATACTTTTCCGTTACCCCAAGCGGCAAGGCTGTAATATGGCGCATAAGTTCTTTTCGGATATTTGCGGCAACCCGGAACGCGCTCATATGCGAACACATCAAGGCGGCTATGTAGACAACAATCGAGATAACCGCAAACAATACCGCAGACCAACCGTAGCTTGTAACATTCCCCGCCTGTGAGAAATTCGGGGAAACTTCCAGTATGTCGTGAATGATACGCCATATATACCAAAAAGGCACAAGAGCTAACAGCGCACTCATTACGGACAATACCCAAGAAAGATAGGTTAATATTCTGTGCCCTCCGGCATAGCCCATCAGTCTTGATAGATTAGACTGTTTTTTCATTGAAAAAAACCTCCTTGAAAATTTTTTATGATATGAGGACTAAATAACTGCCCTCGAATATCCTTATTTGATTAGTGGTGTCTTTATGGAGTTAGCTAAAACTAACCCATGCATCAAATATAATGGAAAGTGTAAACTTTCCATTATCAAAAACAAATTTATTTGTAATCGAGTCGGCTCGATTTATTATTGCCCCATAATTTTCATCCACCCGGCAGTATAGAAAGCTCTCATTTCTTTCAAATAATGCTTTGCTTCTTCAAGCGGCATTTCATGTATAATCAGCTCAAAAAAAGTATTAAACATTCCTGTAATCAAGATATGCTCCAACCGTTCATCAATGGGCGGCGCAGGTCTGCCTAACTTTTCAAGAACTGCTAAATAATCATGTGTTCCCTTTGTTTCGATTTCCACCATTTCATCAATCAATTTTGAAAAACGCGTTCCCTCCGAACAGCAAAGTATGAGCTTAAATTCATTCAAGTGTTCATAGGCGTACAAGAGCATTTCATACATATACACGCCGGAAGTGGAAGTAAGATTGTCGGGCTGTTCCTCTGGGGGAATTTCTGCAAATTCTTTTTGAGCCTTGCAAAATCGTTCCAGTAAAAAGTTATAGTGTTCGCCTACCAGTGCTTCAAACAAGTCCTCTTTGCTATCGTAGTAGCCATAGAACGCACCCGTTGTCACGCCCGCCGTTTTGACAATGTTCCGCAAGGAAGCAGACTTATAGCCTTTTTCAAGAAATTCCTGCATGGCGGCTGAATGGATTAAATGTAGTGTTGTCTGCTCTGCTTCGCTCATTTTCTCACCTCCTGTATATAACGGTGTTATATATCGCTGTTATATGATACTGCAAATCAGAGAATTTGTCAATGGCTCAAAAAAATTTTTGCTGATTTATTCTGTGGCATTGGCATTTCCCAAACTTCCCCGTATTAAGAAACAAGGAAAACTTTTTGAAGAATTTCTCTCAAAACTCCGTCAAAACTGCCCTGTGTGGTGTTGTAGGTAGTGAGAGGGTTTTCAAGAGGGTTTGGGATTCTTCCCAACAAGCAAAATCTGTCCGGCAAGCCATAGCGCGGACGGGCAGATTTACGGAAAAGGGTACCCGTTTCCTATGCTTGCTCCGAAACTTATCATTTAGCAAATACGGAAAGGAAGGGAAAAGAATGGATTGGGAACTGGAAATCAAGGACAGCGGCTATCTGCCCGAAAAAGGGAAGCCGACAGAGGAAACGGTCTGCTACAAAATCGGCGGCACATACTATGAAGTGTCTACCTCCTGCGGCGGCTCGGAACGGCTCCGCGACAAGATGATACGGCTCATAAAATCGGAAACCGTCAAACCGCCCAATGACAAACAGGGATAAGTGCGCTATAATAAGGTTAGCACTACTGTTTGTCGGGCGTTCATTACAGGAGGAATGAACATATGACAGCAAATACATATAAGCCCGGACAGATAACAGCATTGTACGCCCGTCTTTCGCAGGAAGATACGTTAGAGGGCGACAGCAACAGCATTGTGAACCAAAAAGCAGTCCTCTCCAAATATGCGGCGGACAACGGCTTTTCCAATCCTGTTTTCTTCATTGACGACGGTGTATCGGGCGTGACGTTTGACAGACCGAATTTTAACCGCATGATTGCAGAGATTGAAGCCGGAAACGTGGCGACGGTCATTGTCAAGGATATGTCAAGGTTAGGGCGCGATTATCTGAAAGTCGGCTACTATACGGAAATCTTTTTCGTAGAGCGTGACGTGAGATATATCGCAATCAATGACGGGGTAGACAGCGCAAAAGGCGACAACGACTTTACCCCGTTCCGCAACTTATTTAACGATTTTTACGCCAAAGACACAAGCAAAAAGGTACGGGCAATCAAGCGGGCGCAAGGACAGGCGGGGGAACATCTGACAAAGCCACCCTACGGCTACATGGTAAGCCCTACCGACAAGAAGCAATGGATTGTGGACGAGGAAGCCGCCGCTGTGGTGAAACGCATTTTTGATTTATGTATCGGTGGGAAAGGTCCTATGCAGATAGCAAAAATCCTCAAGGAAGATAAAGTACCGACTGCCAAAGCCTACTATGCCGAGAAAAAGGGGAAAGCACTTCCCGAAAATCCGTACAACTGGAAAGACAGCACGATTGTCGGCATTTTGGAACGTATGGACTATTGCGGACATACCGTAAATTTCAAAAGCTATTCCAAATCCCACAAATTAAAGAAGCGGATTCCAACCACAAAGGAACAGCAGGCTATCTTTTTCAATACCCATGAAGCGATTGTAGAGGACGCTGTTTTTGAACGGGTGCAGGAACTAAGGGCGAACAAACGCCGCCCCACAAAAGCGGACAGACAGGGGTTGTTTTCTGGCTTGGTATATTGTGCAGACTGTGGAAGCAAACTACATTTCGCCACTTGCAAAAGTTTTAACGGTTCACAAGACCATTACCGCTGTGCAAAGTACAAGAGCAATACGGGAAGCTGTACGGCGCACTTTATCCGCGAGGAAGTGTTGAAGCAGATAGTGTGGAGCAGGATATTTGATGTGACCGCCCTTTTCTTTGATGACATTATGGCTTTCCATGAAATGATGTATCAGCAACGCTCCGCTGAAACAGAAAAGGAAATGAAGCGCCGGAAGCGTGAAGTCGGACAGGCAAGGAAGCGGATAGCAGAACTTGACCGTATCTTCAAGCGGATTTATGAGGACGATATAAGCGGCGCAATCAGCCACGACAGGTTTTTGAAGCTGTCCGCAGAGTATGAAGCGGAACAGCGGGAACTGGAAGAAAAGGTCAAGGCAGACCAGCAGGAAGTCGATACCTACGAACAGAACAAGAGCGATTTTGACAGCTTCGCCGCAATTATCCGCAAGTATGTGGGGATAAAGGAACTCACCCCCGCAATCGTCAATGAATTTATCAAGAAAATCACAGTCCATGCGCCGGAAAAGGTGGACGGGAAACGGGTACAGAAAGTAGATATTGTTTTCAACTTTGTGGGTGAACTCAATTTCCTTTCTGCTACGCAACCGAAAAGGCAAGGCGCATAGGAACTCAAAAAGACGGTACAGCCCTTGTAATCGGGGCTATACCGCCTAATCTGAAATTACTTCCCTCTAACCGTAAACATTTCTCCTCACGGTACTCTTTGACCTGCCCGGAATAGCCGACAACAACAGGATCGAGCTTGTCCACCTGTTCCGCTGCAAGCTGTGCAATTGCATCGTCCTCTTTGCCGAGCAGCTGAGCCGCTTTGATCAGATCCGCGTGGTTTTCATACACCATCTGCTGGTCAAATGCACAGCCAGTGGTCTGTTTGTTGTTCGCATTTTCAGGAGAAGCCGAGGGATAGACAAGGAGCTTGTCGTCCTGTTCGATCAGAGTTTTTGAAAGGAACTTCGCCATGCCGGCGATTGCCGGATAGGTGTGCTCTGAAAGGATGGTGTCGTCCTGTGTGAAGTCATAGTAATCCCAGAAGAGCTTGGTGGTAAAGCCGCCGGTGCCCGGGCCGGAGTGTCCGCCCGCCGAGGGGCCACCCACGTCGTAGGGGCGCACGCCGGTGCCGACCGCCCAGCCATTTTCTCCGGTGCCTGTCTCTGCAATCAGCGGTGATTTGATGTCGGTGAGGTATTTGTCCGCATTTTTCTGCGCCGCTGTGCGGAACGACTCGTTGAAGTCCGCATAGGACTCAAACATTTCCGCTAGGTTGGTGTTAAACGCAGGCCAGTAGTTCATCTGCACGTTGATGTTGTGCCAGTAGCCCGCGCTCCAGGGGGAGCTGTCGTAAACGTTCCAGATGCCCTGCAGGTTCGCCGGGAGGCATCCCTCGCGGGAGGAGCAGATCAGCAGGTAGCGGCCGTACTGGAAGTAAAGTTCTTCCAGATAGGGATTGTAGGTCCCCTTTTTGTACTGGCTCAGCAGCTGGTCGGTTGTAACCGAGGGAATTTCTCCGCCGAGGTTGAGGTTGACCCGGTTGAAGTACTCCTGGTAATCCGCCTTGTGCGCACTGAACAGCTCGTCATAGCTCTTCGCGGAGGCGTCGCTGATAATTTTGCTCACCTTCTCATGTGGATGAGGGTTGTTGGCGAGTTTTTCCTTGGCCGGAAGGGTAAAGACATCCGGCTGCATGATGTAATTGGTGCCGACTGCTATCAGGATGACCGCGCTGTCTGCATTTGAAACGGTGATGGTTCCGTTTTCGCCGTTGTCGTCGTTCTGCGCTGTCATCCTGCCGCCAGTTGGAATGACTTTGTATTGCCCTTCGAAATCGATGTCGTAATAGTGCATGTTTCCACTGAGGGTGATAGTGTCTCCCTCTGCAGTGACACTGCCGCTTTTGCCCATGCCGTCACCAGGCGTGGTGTTGTAGTCTTTAATATAGGGGATTGTCGGACGCAGGGTAAACGAGAGCTTGCCCGCTTCCGAAGCAGTGAGTTTGACCGCCATGATTTTGTCGGGATAGCTTGTGAAATATTCGCGGTTGTAGGTCACCCCATCATAATCGTACTGCACATGCGCAACCGAGTCGTTGAGGCTGAGGTCACGGGTGTAGTTTGTGGGATCGCTGTGGTTAAAGTCAATGTACGTCTCGGAGAAGTTGTTGAGTCCCCGGCGGAAGCTTGAACTGCCTGTGCCATAAGGGTTTGCCAGGCTATTCTCGGTGATCTGGATCCGTTCGCTGTCGGTTCTACCAAACACGTTGGCCCCCATGTAACCGCAGCCGAGCGGTAGCGACCATTTTTCCCAGCCGTCTGTGCTGTTGGGCGCTGGCTCATCGTACCAGAGCTTGAGCTCCTTTTGGACGGATGACGAAAGCGCCAGAGCAGACGGTTCTCCAGAAAGCGGTACCTGTGCGAGTGCGGTCACCGTCATCTGTAGACCTACCGCTGCTGCGAGAACCGCTGCAACGATGCGCTTGCCTTTCCATGTTCTTCTTTCCATTCTGAAACCTCCATCTTTTACTTTATTTAAAAAGCAAATTGCCTTTTGAAACAACTATTCCCCTGCATTTTTTCTATTTTTCCATTTCAGTTGCTATTCTTTCTATGTGTTTTATCAATTAATTTGATATAAATAGAAAAGAATAACAATAAGTACAAAAATCGGTTAGATTAATTATATAAAACAACGAGAAAAATAGCGCGTCATAATTTGGGATAAATTGGACAGTTTTTGTGCGAGATTGTCTATTCTGCATAAATATTTAAAAAATCTCTAGACCAAAGTACATAAAACAGAATGATAGAACTTGACGTTACCTGTGCTAAAAAACGGGATAGACATGTTGGAATAGCCAATAATAAAACTGTATTTTTAGCAAAAATTTCTGCGGCCATTATACAAAGCAGGTCCAATGTCAAGAAGATTGACTGAACCCGGGTTTTAGCATCGCTCAAGCGACAACACCCGCCTGTAGACAAGCAGGCGGGTGTTTTTATTCGCGAACGTCTGATGCAGTTTACACTGCTGATTCTCCTGCATCGGTCCTGCTGCAGACGGCAATCTAAACCAAACAGAACGGTCAAGTATATTCCACAATCATCAATTGCAATGAGGGCCGGTTTCTGTGGCGTCTCCTGAATGTACCTATCTGCTGATAAGGTGTTACAGTTCCCTTCTGAGTTTAAAAATCGCCATGGTCAGGGTCCCTACAGTTGCTGTTACCGTACTGTTGTAAGTCAGGTTAAAAACGGTTTGGACAGGAACCTCGATCATAAACGACACAGAGTCAAATGCACTGGAGCGGCTGGGCCCTGTTGCAAAGTAAATTCCATACTCAATGTGAGGGCAGCCGTTATAATAAGGAGTAATCTGCATAAAGGTCGATTTCGAAATCAGGGCAGAAACATCGTAGAAAATGGAATAGATACCCGGCGCAAGGGAAATTCGGGCCGGATCTGTCAGTACGATATTTCCGGTTGGATCTGCAACCCAGACTCCCATCTGAATCAAAGAGGCATTTGTGAACTGCGCGACAAAATCGATGAAACTCGCAAAGATATCGCTCGGAACCCGGCCTACAGGACCGATTGTACCCGGTGGCACCGGTATTTTCAGTAGGACCTGTTTTCCCTCTGAATCCTCCAATCCCGCGCGGGCCGGTTAGGCCGGTCGTACCTGTGGGTCCAGTCGTTCCGGTTGGACCTTGCGGACCGGTTTCCCTCCTGAAATCCCTGCGGCCCTTGTGGGTCGGCTTCACCTCACGCTCCCTGACACCCTTCTGGGCCAGGCGGTCCGGCCGGGCCGGGATTCTGAATGCCCTGAATCCCAGTTGCTCCACAGAGATCGGGCGGCCCCTGCACGCCGGATTCTCCCTGCGGGCAATTGGACCCTGAATTCCCTGTGGACCTGCCGGACCGATCGCGCCGCAGGTGCCCTCTGGACCGGTAACGCCGCGTTGGCCTTGCGGTCCAATTGTCCCCTGAGAGCTGGTCGGACCAGTCGCATCGCATGGGGCCTGTGGGGCCAGTTGCTCCTTGCAGACCTGACAGTCCTGTTGCACCGCGCGGCTCGGCTGGGCTGGTCGCGCTATGGGGCCAGTCGACCTCTTCGAACAAACAGGACAGAGATGATTGCAGCAGCTAAATGGGGGCATTTCGTATTCTGTTTGCATCCCGCCCCCTTCTCACAACCTAAATCTCACCGAACTCGGTCTGCTCCAGCCTCGTTTTGCGGCTTGTGTTTAATGAGTAAAAACGGATCACAGCAGCGGCGAGTACCAGAGCGCTGGCAATGTACCCAAGCTTGTTCAGACGGCAAGTCTTTGCATCGGCAGGCGATTGGCAGAGCGTATCCGCAGACAAGTTGTAGAAGAAAACCAACGCGATAATAATCATGAGACTGGAGATCGACTGAATAGGAAACGGGTCTGGAAGACATTTGCAGCAGGGATCCTTGGTAACGCTGCACAGGAGCTGCTGCCGTTGAATTCCAGTTGTATAATAGGAGAGTACGATTCCAGCAATCGTCAAGCCGATAAACCACTGTGAACGGTCAATCAACGCGAGCTGCTGCTGGATCTCTTTTGGAATCGGCGGGCTTTTCCCACACTTCTTCATAATCTATCACCTCAATGGCAGAAGTCATAATTTCGGCAGGGGCACCTCTCCCCTGCCACTCCCCTAGTATTCTACGCAAAAAACTCCAGCAGGGTGATTTAACTGGAATGCGGGAAGATCGCAGCAACTGATCGTTGAAACGGCGGAGTTCAGATCATTTGAGTACTGAAAAACAGCTCAGACAGCTATTTTCAGCATCGTTGAGTGGTTTGACCCACAAACGCTGGGCGCCATGCAACTGTACAACGCTGCACCAATTGGCGCCGCCGTCTCGCCCCCTCACTGTGGCAAAGTGACAATCAAGTCACTCATTGAATAGGTGGTTTGAAACAGGTCCTAATGGGGTACCGAATCCGTTTTGACAATCACACATTTGTCCTCAACTCGAGAGCTGTTTTATTTGCCTTCTCTTTCCTTGCTGTCTGTAATCGGGTATATGTATTCTTTCAGACTTATCTCGTATTTCCCTCCTGTATCCAGCAATATCCGTTGCACTTTAAATGTCTATTTTTACATCTATAGTTCACATTTCTTCATATAATTCGATGCGGACACGATTCCAACTTCTCTGTGAGAAATGATTGCTGTTCCCCTATATTTTAATCGTGTGGCCGCCAAATCACTCCTATTCTCTCACAGGAGGTCTTGTTTTCACTTAAAGTATTTTTATTGACTCCCAGTTGAACCGGGAGATTTTAATCGTGCTTTTTACACAAAATGGCTTAAACTCTGCTCTTTGCAAAGTTTAAGCCATTTTGTGTGTCCTCTAGTTCTCTCCCACATGTGGGGATCAAGTCCATTTATAGCTTTCCAGCTGATTTGCAGATGTCAGCAAGCGCACATTCCCCACACCTAGGACCGCGAGCCCGGCAGGTGTCCCTGCCAAAGTGCACCATCCGGTGACAGAAATCATTGCTCTCCTCAGGAGGAAGAATTTTGCGCAGCTGATCCTCGACCTTCCTGGGTTCCTTGACATCCACCAAACCGAGCCGGTTGCTGATTCGAATCAGGTGGGTGTCGGTGACAACTGCCGGCTTGTGGTACACATCGCCCACAATGAGGTTGGCGGTCTTGCGTCCCACACCGGGGAGCTTAATCAGCTCTTCGATCGTATCGGGGACGACGCCGTTGTAATCGAGCAGCAGCTTCTGGCAGATGCCGACAAGGTCCTTGGCCTTGGTTTTGAACAATCCGCACGGCCTGATGATCCCAGCGACTTCATCGACGTCAGCCGCGGCAAAATCCTCCATCGAACGGTAGCGGTCAAAAAGAGTTTTGGTCACTATATTTACACGCGCGTCGGTACACTGCGCGGACAGCCTCGTGGCGAGCAGAAGTTCATATGGCTTTGTGTGCTTCAGGGAACAGATCGCCTCGGGATAAAGCTGTTTTAGTTTTTCAACTGCGGCGGCAGCCCGCTGCTTTTTGGTCATATTCACATCCTCCATTCAAAAGGGATAGTTTCAGTATACCACAAAACGGAAAAGCTGTAAATCATAGATTATTCGACAAATTTAATGGATTTTTGTCGAATAATATGGTATAATAAGTAAATATTATGACTTAATCCTTAAAAAAGAAAGTACAGTGATGACAAAATGAAACTGCAACGACTGCGTGACCTCAGAGAAGACAGAGATATGACCCAGGCGAAACTTGCTCAAATCCTTCATGTTTCGCTCTACACCTATGCCTCCTACGAACGGGGAAGAAGAGGCCTCTCGCTTGAGATGGCCTGTACGCTTGCGGATTTTTACTCCACAAGCGTTGATTATCTGATTGGGAGGACGGATGACAGGCGTCCCTATCCCAAATCCTGCCGTTAGTTTCCCGCCCGCCAAATTCAGCTGGATTTTCTCCACTTTTGTCGCTTTGGCTCCCAACTCGAATTATCGCTTGATAAAAGCCTCCGCATTGTAGTATAATAGAGGAAAAAGCTGCTTGGAGGGTACCAACATGGAATATGATATCGTTATCATCGGCGCCGGAACCGCCGGATTGTCTGCTGCGGTTTACGGTGTGCGCGCCGGACTGTCGGTTTTGGTCATTGAAGAAAATATTCACGGAGGGCAGATCATCAACACGCCTGACATCGTCAACTATCCTGCCATCGAATTAATCTCCGGCTTTGATTTTGCCAACAACCTCTACAATCACGCCAAAAATCTCGGTGCGGAGATCGTTTATGAGTCCATTGAGTCCATTGATCTTGGACGCGGTGTGAAACGGATTACCACTGCAAGCCAAACCTATCTCGCAAAAACGGTTATCATCGCCAACGGCGCGCGCCACCGCGAACTGGAATGCGAGGGAGAAGCGCAGTTCAAAGGGCGCGGTGTCTCCTATTGCGCGACCTGTGACGGGAACTTTTATCGCGGAAAGGACGTCTGTGTTGCGGGCGGCGGAAATACCGCGCTTGAGGATGCCCTCTATTTGTCCAACATCTGCACCAACGTCCACTTGATTCATCGCCGCAGCGAATTCCGTGCCCACAAAACAACGGTTGACAAAGTACGAGAACGCAGCAACATCATACTGCATCTCGGGTATCAAATCGTCAAGATCAGCGGAGAGCAGTCGGTCAATCGGGTCACGATCCAGCGTCCGGGTGAACAAAAAGAGCTCAACGTAAGCGGTGTATTCGTTGCGATCGGACTCAAACCGGACAATGGAATGTTCTCAAAATGGGTCAACCTCGATCCCGCCGGCTATATCATCGCAGGGGAGGACTGCAAAACCAATGTCCCCGGTGTCTTTGTCGCAGGGGATACCCGCACAAAATCATTGCGCCAACTCATCACAGCGGCGTCGGACGGAGCGGTTGCAGCAACGGAGTGCGCGCGTCACATCAATACAATCGGCTAATGGAGCAACCGCCAATGAATAGGCGCATTATACAGGCGATTTCCGGGTAAATAGAGACAGGTAAAGCCTCCTGTTGCAGTTGAACTGCAGCAGGAGGCTTTGCCTATCAGTAAAAAACCAGATCAAAACAATACGCAACTGAAAGCGGAGGCGGACTAGCCAAGGAGAAGGAGGAGTTTTCAGAATCTATGCGATGGAGAACCTGGAGTAATTAAAGTAACTCAGCCTAATTGTAATGTGTTTTCAAGGCAAATTCTATACTCCCCTACCCTCCAAAGGTGAAAAATTATATATCTTCCGCTTGACATTTTTAAGGATTTGCGCTATACTGTAACAGCGTTATATAACACTGTTATAAAAGAGGTGTACAGTATGCCGGAGATGGAACCAACGACCAAACAGGCGATTCTGGATGCCGGGGAAAGCGAGTTCCTCAACAAGGGCTTCCACGCCGCCTCTCTGCGGAATATTGTGAAGGATGCGGGCGTCACCACCGGCGCATTTTACGGCTACTACAAGAGCAAGGAAGAGCTCTTCGACGCCCTTGTGGCCGAGCCGTATAATACCTTGATGAAGCGATTTCTCAAAGCACAGGACACCTTTGCCACCCTCCCTCCTGAGGAACAGCCCGCTAATATGGGCAACATCTCCGGAGAATGCATGGATTGGATGGTGGACTATGTCTATGAGCACCTCAACGCGTTTCAACTACTGTTGTGCTGCGCCGAAGGGACGCGGTATGAGCAGTTTCTCCACACGCTGGCGGAGATCGAGGTAGACGCCACCCACCGCTTCTTAGAGGTGCTGCGACGGCTGGGGCATCCAGTACCGGACATTGACCCACAGTTGGAGCATATCCTTGTCAGTGGAATGTTTTCCGCTTTTTTTGAAATCGTCATTCACAATATGACGCAGGAGCAGGCACGCGATTACGTGCAGACCCTGCGGGAATTTTACACCGCAGGATGGCAAAAAGTAATGGGGCTTTAAAGCTCCATTCTTTATCGCATATAGTTAGCTGTTGCTAACTAACAATTTTATAAAGGAGGTATTCTCATGAATCAACAATCCAATCTGTCGCGGCTGATGGAATACGCCGGAAGACATCGGTACTTTACCTATGCCTCTTGGGTGCTCTCCGCCCTCAGCGCGCTGGTCGCCCTTGTCCCGTTCTGGTACATCTGGAAAATCATCCGGGAAGTATTGGAGGTTGCCCCCGATTTCAGCATGGCCCAAGAGCTGACCCACAATGGCTGGATGGCTGTGTTGACCGCCATCTTATCTGTCCTCATTTACATCGCCGGGTTGATGTGCTCCCATGTGGCCGCCTTCCGCGTTGCCACCAACATCCGCCGCCAGGCTATGCGGCAGATCGTTCGGCTTCCGCTGGGTGTTGCGGAGGCGTTCGGCAGTGGAAAGCTGCGCAAAATTGTCAATGAATCCAGCGCAGCGACTGAAACCTATTTGGCGCACCAGCTTCCAGACAGGGCCGGTGCCATCGCCACGCCCTGCGGTCTTCTGGTGCTCCTGTTCGCCTTTGACTGGCGGCTGGGGCTGCTGAGCCTGATTCCCGTAGCGCTGGGTTTTCTCATCATGATGAGCATGACCGGCGCAAAGATGCGGCAGAAAATGACCGAATACCAAAACGCGCTGGGCGATATGTCCAACGAGGCGGTGGAGTATGTGCGGGGCATTCCGGTCGTCAAAACCTTTGGCCAAACCATCTTCACCTTTAAAAAATTTAAGGACGCAATCGACCGCTATGGGGTATGGGTCATTGCTTACACCAAGGATTTGCGCACACCAATGCTGTTTTACACCGCCGCAATCAACAGCGTATTTGTCTTTCTGATTGCAGGCGGGCTGCTGTTCACCCAGGGCGGTGTGACCAACACATTTTTACTCAACCTGATGTTTTACATCATTATCACGCCGGTTATATCGCTGACGTTAACCCGCATCATGTTTCAGAGCGAGAACGCCATGATTGTGGACGATGCAATCCAGCGCATCGACAGTGTGCTGAACCTCGCTCCCCTTTCCGAGCCGGAAAATCCGGCGACACCCAAGGACAGCTCCATTGCAGTAGAGGATGTCAGTTTCAGTTATGATGGGAACAAGGCGGCCCTGCGGCACATCTCCCTTTCCATCCAACCCGGGCAGGTCGTGGCGTTTGTCGGTCCCTCCGGCGGGGGAAAGACAACACTCGCCAGCCTGATTTCCCGCTTTTTTGATCCCCAGCAGGGGCGGATCCGCATCGGCGGCGTGGATCTGCGTAATATTTCCAAGCAAACGCTGATGAATACGGTTTCCTTTGTGTTTCAGGACAGCAAGCTGATTAAGGCCTCCATTTTGGACAATGTACGCATGGGCAGGCCGCAGGCCAGCCGGGAAGAGGTGCTTGCCGCACTGAAGTCCGCCCAGTGCACAGATATCCTGGAAAAACTGCCCGACGGCGTGGATACTGTCATCGGCACAAAAGGCGTGTACCTGTCCGGCGGCGAGCAGCAGCGCTTGGCAATCGCGCGTGTGATGCTCAAAGATACTCCCATCGTCATTCTCGACGAGGCCACCGCCTTTGCCGACCCTGACAACGAAAGTCGGGTACAAGCCGCATTCAATGAACTTTCCAAGGGAAAAACAGTTCTTCTGATCGCTCACCGGCTTTCCACTGTGGCACACGCTGACCGTATCTTTGTCTTGAAGGATGGGCAGATAGCTGAAAGCGGCAGTTTCCGCGAGTTGTCGGAGGCCACAGGGGTTTTCAGCAGCATGTGGAAGGACTATCAGACTTCCGTTCAATGGAAAGTGGCGAAGGAGGGGGCAACGAGATGATTGAGAGAATTCAAAAAAAATACGCCTTGTCGCATCAGGGGGCGAAAGACCTTGTTAAGGGCTGCATTGCCTGTGCGCTGCAAAACCTTTCCTTTATGTTCCCGGTGGGACTGTTGTATCTGTTGGTACAGGAACTGATGAACGGCGGCGTTGACCGAGCGGGTATCTGGTTGTACCTGGTTGGCTGCGCAGTCTGCGTCGGCCTCATCCTGCTGGCCACCTGGTTCCAGTACAACGCCACCTACTTTGCCACCTACAAAGAAAGCGGCATTCGCCGCATTACTCTGGCCGAAAAGCTGCGGAAAATTCCGCTGTCCTTTTTTGGGAAGAAAGACCTGGCCGATCTGACCAGCACCATCATGGCAGACTGCGCCTCTTTGGAGGGAACCTTTTCCCACTATATTCCGGAGCTGTTCGGTGCGATGATCTCCACTGTACTGGTGGCGGTCAGCCTGTTTTTCTACGACTGGCGCATGGCGCTGGCCGCGCTGTGGGTTCTGCCCATCTCCTTTGCCATCGTCTGGCTGTCCGCCAAGGTGCAGGGGCGGTTGAGCCGGAAGTCTATGGACGCAAAGATAGCCTGCGCCGACGGTATTCAGGAGTGTATTGAGACAGTCCGGGATTTAAAGTCCTGCAATGCGGAAGACCTCTATTTGATCGGGCTAGACCAAAAAATAAAAGCAGTCGAGCACCGTTCTGTCATCAGCGAATTCGGTACGGCGGTGTTTGTCGTTTCCGCCTCTCTGCTGCTAAAGCTGGGCATCGCCACGGTGGCACTGGTGGGTTCCATGCTGCTGATCCAAGGAACACTGGACGTACTGACTTTCTTCCTGTTCCTACTGGTGGTCTCGCGGATTTACGACCCCTTGCAGGGCGTTTTGCAAAATCTGGCGGCGGTCATCAGTACGCGCACCAACGTTGCCCGCATGAAAGAGATTATGGATCACCCTGTACAGGAGGGCACAACAAAGCTTTCTAACCGTGGCTATGACATTGAATTCGATCATGTGGGCTTTGCCTATCACAGCGGGGAAACGGTGCTGGAAGATGTCTCCTTCACGGCAAAGCAGGGGGAGGTCACGGCACTGGTGGGGCCTTCAGGCGGTGGAAAAACGACAGTTTCCCGCCTTGCCGCCCGCTTTTGGGACGTGAGTCGCGGTAGGATTACCGTGGGTTGCATGGACGTCGCAAAAATAGACCCCGAAGCGCTGCTCTCCCTTTATGCCATTGTCTTTCAGGACGTAACCCTGTTTGACAACACAATTTTGGAAAACATCCGCATTGGGCGCAAAGATGCGACAGATGAGGAAGTGCTGGCAGCGGCGCGGCTTGCAAACTGCGACGAATTTGCCGAAAGACTGCCGGACGGATGGAACAGCCGCATTGGAGAGAATGGCTGTGAGCTTTCCGGAGGTGAGCGACAGCGCATTTCCATTGCCAGAGCATTTTTAAAAGATGCCCCCATCATTTTGCTGGACGAAGCCACAGCCTCCCTCGATGTGGAAAATGAGACGCTGATCCAATCCGCTCTCTCCCGCTTGATCCAGAACAAAACAGTGCTTGTGATCGCCCACCGCATGCGGACCGTGGCGGGAGCGGATAAAATCGTCGTCTTGTCCGATGGCCGTGTCGCAGAGGAAGGCGCGCCGCAGAATCTGCTGGCACAGCGCGGCCTGTATTCCCATATGGTCGCCCTCCAGTCGGAAAGCTCGAACTGGATCATACAATCAGAGAACCGCTGACGATTCCCCTTGAATAAGCCCAGCTCTCTATAAAATCCCCCCACGGAAAGGCTACAAACAACCTTCCGCGGGGGGATTCTGCTCTTTTATTGCTCTTTAACATTGCTCTGTTTCCAGTATACCGCCGGAAACCTCTATCCCATATGGAGATTTTCCATTGAAAGTCAGTTAGATCGGTATAGGGCAGCTGAAATCAGCGGCTAATTCCCTGAGTTGCCAGAATTAAAATAGAAATCAATAGGAAAAACACAATACAGATGACTACCCCGACGATTTCCAGCTGCAAAAATGCACACCAGTCTGTTCCGAGATTCTCCTCCGAAAAGAGAATCTTGCGGTTGCGATAGTAACCAAGCAGATACACACTCAGCACACCGGTAAACAGCAGAAGGGGAAGCCCGGCAGTCAGTTCCTGGTAAAATCCATCGAGAATGATCATCAGTACAATCTCAACTAGAAAAGCTCCCATTGTACATGCAAGGCATTTCAACCGAATCTTGTTTACAAACTCTGGACTGCGCCACATCTGGACCACTTCCTTAAAATCCGAACAGCGTCATCTGGCTCGTCTTGGGCATATCCCCGAACACGCCAGCTTCCTCTAAGGTCTCAATCACCGATTTAGAGACGCCGGAACGGGTAGACACTTCGTCGACCGAAATGTATTCTCCCTGCTCTCCCGCCTCCTGCAAATTTCTTGCAGCGGCCTCGCCAAGACCTTTGAGAGAGTTGAAGGGCAGACGGATTTTCCCATCCTCAATTGTGTATTTTACTGCATGGGATTTGTAAAGGTCCACCGGGAGAAACTCCAACCCGCGGCAAAGCATCTCGTTGATGATGAGCAGGGTGTCAAAGGTGTCGCTCTCCTTTTGGGAGCGGTCGTTGCCCTTGGCCTTGAGCTCCTCGAGTTTCATCGCAACGCTTCCCTGCCCCCGCATCGTCGTCTCCACGTCAAAGTCGCCGCCGCGCACTGTAAAGAACGCCGCATAGTATTCGAGCGGGCGGTAGACCTTGTACCACCCGAGTCGGATCGCCGCGATGACATAGGCTGCCGCATGGGCCTTGGGGAACATGTATTTGATTTTCATACAGCTGTCCACATACCACTGGGGGACTCCGTGCTCTTTCATCGCCTGAATGTGCTCCTCGGTGAGCAGCTTGGGCGCCTTGCCCTTACGGGTAATTTCCATGATTTTAAACGCCATTTTGGGCTCGAGCCCCTTGTGCAGCAGGTAGGTCATGATGTTGTCACGGGTTCCGATGACCTCACTGATGGTGCAGGTGCCGTTTTTGATCAGGTCCTGCGCGTTGTTGAGCCACACGTCGGTGCCGTGGGAGAGTCCCGAAATCTGAAGCAGGTCGGAGAAGCATTTGGGCTGAGAGTCGAGCAGCATCTGCCGCACGAACGGGGTACCCATCTCAGGAAGTGAGAGGGTGCCGGTTTTGCTGTAAATCTGCTCCGGGGTGACCCCAAGCGCCTCGGTCGAGGTGAAGAGGCTGATGACCTTTTCATCGCTCGTCGGAATGTCGAGCACCTTGGTGCCGGTCAAATCCTCGAGATGCTTGTACAGGGTCGGAACATCGTGTCCGAGCTCGTCGAGCTTGAGAATGGTGTCGTGCAGCGAATGGAAGTCAAAGTGGGTGGTGATAATGTCGCTGTTCGCATCGTCCGCCGGGTGCTGCACCGGGGTGAAGTCGTACACCTCATAGTCAGAGGGCACAACGACCATGCCGCCGGGGTGCTGCCCGGTGGTGCGCTTGATTCCCTCGCAGCCGCGCGCAAGGCGCAGTTCTTCTGCCTTGTGCACCGTTTTTTCTCGCTCTTCGAGGTATTTGAGGGCGTAGCCGTAAGCGGTTTTTTCTGCGACTGTCGAGATGGTACCCGCCTTGAACACGTGGTCCTTGCCGAACAGTTCCTCGGTGTAGCGATGGGCGGAGGACTGATATTCGCCGCTGAAGTTGAGGTCGATATCCGGCGCCTTGTCACCGTCAAATCCGAGGAAGGTCTCGAACGGGATGTCGTGCCCGTCGCGGTTCATGAAGGTGCCACAGTGGGGGCAGTCCTTAGGAGGCAAGTCAAAGCCGGAGCCGACCGAGCCGTCGGTGATGAACTCGCTGTGCTTGCAGTTCGGGCAGGCGTAGTGCGGTGGGAGAGGGTTGACCTCCGAGATACCCGCCATTGTGGCGACGAACGATGAGCCGACCGAACCACGGGAGCCGACGAGGTAGCCGTTGCTCTCCGATTCGTACACGAGTTTTTGCGCAATCATGTAAAGCACTGAGAAACCGTGCTTGATGATCGAGGAGAGCTCTCGGTCGAGCCGGTTCTTGACGAGCTCGGGCACCGGGTCGCCGTACATGTCTTTTGCCCGCTGCCAGGTGATCCGCTGTAAGTCCTCCTCTGCCCCCTCAATTTTCGGGGTGTAGGTTCCCTTGGGAATGGGGCGCAGATCCCCTTCCACCATATCGGCAATCTTGTTGGTGTTGGTCACCACCACCTCGTACGCCTTTTCCTCCCCAAGATAGGCGAATTCCTTCAGCATCTCGTCGGTAGTGCGCAGATAGAGGGGCGCCTGGTTGTCCGCATCCTTAAACTTGAGCGCCGCCATGATGATGGCGCGGTAGTTCGCATCCGCCGCGTCCTGGAAATGCACGTCGCAGGTTGCGACAACCGGCTTGCCAAGATGTTCGCCGAGTTTGACAATGGTGCGGTTGTACTCTTTGAGCCGTTCCTCGTCGGGCACTAGGCCGCTGCGAATCATAAAGGCGTTGTTGCCGATCGGCTGTATCTCAAGGTAATCGTAAAAGTCGGCAATTTTACACAGATCCTCCCAGCTCTTTCCATCCGCCACTGCCTGGTAGAGCTCGCCCGCCTCGCAGGCGCTGCCGATGAGCAGTCCCTCCCGGTGCTTGACCAGGTCGCTTTTGAGCACCCGAGGCTTTTTATAAAAGTAGTTGAGATGGCCGTAGGACACCAGCTTGTAGAGGTTTTTGAGCCCGGTGTTGTTTTTGACGAGGATGATCTGGTGGTAGGTGCGCAGTTTTTTGTAGTCCTTCGCGCCGCCGAGGCAGTTGTTGATGTCGGCGATGTCCGCTACGCCCTTTTCTTGGATCAGCCGTTTGGCCACTTCGGCGAACACCAGACCGAGAATTTTCGCGTCGTCGCAGGCGCGGTGGTGGTTAAAGTCCCCAAGTTTGAGGTGCTTGACCACGGTGTCGAGCTTGTGATTGCGCAGCGTCGGGAAAAGGGTGCGCACGATCGGCAGGGTATCGATGTAGGTGAAGTCACAGGAGAGCCCGTGCCGTGCCGCCGCCGCAGCCAGAAAGCCCATATCAAAGTTTGCGTTGTGGGCAATCAGGATGCGGCCCTTGGCAAACGCAAAAAAGCGCTCGAGCGCCTCCTTCTCAGTTGGCGCATCTGCAACCATCGAGTCGGTGATGCCGGTGAGCTCGGTGATTTTGGGCGGGATCGGCTTCTCAGGGTTGACAAACTCGTCGTATTCTTCGGTGATTTCCCCGTTTTTGAGCACCACTGCGCCGATCTCGGTGAGCCGTTCGGTCTGGGCATTGAGGCCGGTCGTCTCGGTGTCGAACACCACGAACTCTCCCTCCAGCGGCTGTTTTTCCCTGCCGTACACCGCGGCCACGCAGTCGTCACAGAAGTAGGACTCCAGGCCGTAGATGATTTTGAACTCCCCACCCGACCGCCGGATGTCGTCGACCGCATTCATCGCGTCGGGAAACGCCTGCACCACCCCATGGTCGGTGATCGCAATCGCCTTGTGCCCCCAATTGTAAGCGGTCTTGATGAGCTTGCCGGCCGGAGTGAGTGCGTCCATGGCGGACATGTTGGTATGTAAATGCAGCTCGACCCGCTTTTCATCCGCATTGTCGTTGCGCTGCGCCTTTTTGACCACCATGATGTCGCTCGGCTTGAAGACAAGTTCCTTGTCGTATTTGTCAAAATTGACGTCGCCGCGGATAAACACGGTGGCGCCCTTTTTGAGGTCGTCGTACTTGTCGAGTTTGTTGGTGTCACAGAACAGCTTGAAGGTCATGGAATTGGTGTAATCGGTGAACGCATAGGTGAGAATCTGCTTTTTACCCTCGTTGTACTCGCGGGACTGGATGTCAAACACATCCCCCCACACCGCGACATTTTCCCGCTGCTCGTGAATTTCATTGAGCGGCGTCGGCGCGATTCCGATCTTTTTGCCCGAGATGACCTTGGAGCCCTCCCGCAGGAAGGGCAGGTTCATGAGGTTGATCGTCACCTCCCCCTGCGGGGGTTTCTTGGACTCGCTGCGGCGCTCCTCCCAGGGCGGGGACTGTCCCGCCTGCGGGGATGGGGCGGCTGGCTTTGGCTTGTAGACCGGCGGCGGAGGGGCTGGGATCGCCTCCCGCAGCGTGTTTTCAATCTCTTTTGTGATACTCAGCGTGCCCTCAAATTCTACCTTGAGTCGGAGGGAAAATTCCTCAAAAATAAGATCGGAAATCCTGCGATCCGCCTGAGCCTGCATGAGGCGGTCGTGTCCACCCCGCTTGAGGGTGAGATAGAGCACGTCCCCTTCCAGGCGCGCCTCGCAGTCGTCGAGGAATCCGTTGATGAGAGAGGACACCTGCTTGAGGCGCTCCACCACATACGGAAAATACTCAACCGTAAACAGGTCGGGGGTGTATTTTGGATACAGGTAAAAGGCGTGCAGACTGAGGGCGTCCTTTAAAAAGTCCGCACAGGCCTGAATCGATCCCTGCGGGACGATTTCGGGAAACTTGATGAACAGCTTCATATACCCCTTGTCCCGGGAGTGGACAACCTGGAGGAGTTCCCCCCGGTCAAGCGGTGCAAAAACAGATTGACAGCCCTCGAGCGAGCCGAAAATTCCGGATAAATTACTCATGTTTCTCCCCTAGTATCGGTCAATTTCTTCGAGCAGCGCAGGCAATATCTCCTCCTCGCTGACTTTTCGGATAATTTCTCCTCTTTTAAAGAGCACAGCGCAGCCGTCGCCTCCCGCAATGCCGAGGTCGGCGTCCCGCGCCTCGCCCGGGCCGTTGACGACGCAACCCATCACCGCGACTTTAAGCGGCTTTTCAATTCCGCTCACCGCCTGTTCAACCTTGTTGGCAAGGGCGATCAGGTCAATTCTGGTCCGTCCGCAGGTGGGGCATGAGACCATAGTCACCGTGTTCTTGCACAGCCCAAGTGCCTTGAGGATATCCTTTCCCGCCGCGATCTCATTGATCGGGTCGCTTGTGAGAGAGACCCGGATGGTGTCGCCAATCCCTTTGACGAGCAGGCTGCCGATGCCGATGGAGGATTTGATCAGCCCCATTCGGTCAGTGCCCGCCTCGGTCACCCCGAGGTGTAACGGATAGTCGCACTGCTGCGCGAGCAGTTCATAGGCTGAAATCATCGTTTCAACGTCGGAGGATTTGATCGAGATCACAATGTCGTCAAAATCAAACTTGTTGAGGAGGGAGACGTGGTAGAGCGCGCTCTCCACAAGTGCCTCGGGCGTCGGGCGGCCGTATTTGGCGAGGATGTTTTTTTCCAGCGACCCCGAATTGACCCCGATCCGGATGGGGATACCCGCGGTGCGGCAGGCGTCCGCCACCTGTTTCACCCGCGAATCCTCCCCGATGTTGCCGGGGTTGATGCGAATTTTGTCAATCCCCGCCGCAACTGCCTCAAGAGCGAGGCGGTAATCAAAGTGAATATCCGCCACAAGGGGGATTGAAATTTCCTTTTTGATTGCCCCGATGAGCCGTACCGCGTCTTTGTCTGGAATCGCAGCGCGGACAATTTCGCAGCCCGCTCGCTCGAGCTCGACGGCCTGAGCAACGCTCCCCACAATGTCGTGTGCCGGCTTGTTGAGCATCGACTGGACGGTGATTTTCTCCCCACCAATCGTGAGCGCTCCGAGCCGTACCTGTTTTACCTTCCTTCTTTGCACCAATATGTCCTCCCTAACGGCGTTTTCCAGTTTCCTTGTTTTTGATAAAATAGTTGTTCACATGAGGATTGCTCGTCTTACGGGCATCTACCTCAAAGACGTGAATTGCCTTGACCAGGCTGGTGAGCTTGGGATACCCGTAGTTGCGGGGGTCAAAATCCGGTTCCCGCTTGTTGAGAATGTTGCCGACCTTGCTCATCGATGCCCAACCGTCCTCATCCGAAATATCGGTGATAATGTTGCGGATCGACCGGGTGAGCTTTTTGAGCTCTTCCGGCACCTTGACGGTGTTTTGGGGGATCACCTTAGGTTCGTCGATCTGGGCGAGCGCTTCGAGGTACTTGAACTGCTCGCAGGCCGCGATGAACGGTTTCGGGGTCTTTTTCTCCCCCATGCCGACCACGTACATGCCCGACTCTCGCAGCCGCACGACAAGGCGGGTAAAGTCGCTGTCGCTCGAAACAATGCAAAACCCGTTGATGTTGTGGGAGTAAAGAATGTCCATGGCGTCGATGATAAGCGCCGAGTCGGTGGAGTTTTTTCCCGCTGTGTAGCTGTACTGCTGAATCGGGGTGATCGAATAGTCGAGCAGCACATCCTTCCACCGCGCGAGCTGCGGGCTGGTCCAGTCGCCGTAAATCCGCTTGTAGGTCGGCAATCCGTGCTTGGCGATCTCATCGAGAATGTACTTGATATATTTTTGCGAAACGTTGTCAGCGTCTATGAGCACTGCAATTTTCCGTTCCTGTTCCATAATTTCTCCTTATTTCAGTCAGAATAATCTGAAAATGTCCTTGACGGTAACAAACACCATAAGCAGCATGAGCAGCGCAAAGCCGGCGAAGGTGATGTAGCCTTTGATTTCTTGTTTCACGGGTTTTCTTCGGATCGCCTCGATCATCAAAAAGACAAACTGTCCGCCGTCGAGCGCGGGGAAAGGCAGGAGGTTAAAGACGCCGACGTTAATCGTGATAAACGCAAAGAGGGAGAGCACCGAGAGCAGGCCATAGGACTGCGCCTGGCCCACCGCCTGCGCGACGCCGACCGGACCGGAGAGCTCGCTCACGCTCACCTTGCCGGTGACAAGGTCCCCGAGAGAGGCCCAGACGAGCTTGCCGTAAAAGACCGAGTTGCCGATGGTGGAGGAAATGAAATTGCCCGGGCCGAGGTCCTCAACCGCAATGTCAATCCCGAGCTTGCGGGATTTCTGTCCGTTCTGCTCAACAATTTCGTATTCCACATTGTCGAGCTTGACCTTTTGGCCGTCCCGTTTGACGACCATGTTGATTGGCTCCTCCGCCCCGATGCGGGAGAGTTGAAAACGCAGATCCGCATTGGAGACAATCCCATGCCCGTTGACCTTTACAATCTCATCCCCTATTTGAAGGCCCGACTGCTGGGCGAGGGAACCCTCCTGAAAGCCGGAGACCCGAGTAGTCGCAATCTGTCCCTGCGCGCCGGTGATGATCGCCATAAGCAGCACACCGAGAATAAAGTTCATTATAGCGCCCGCGAGCACAACCGCCACCCGTTTGATCACCGGCTTTTTGTTGAACGCGCGCTCGTCCTCCGAGTCCTCCTCCTCGCCCTCCATGGCGACAAAGCCACCGATTGGGAAGGCGCGCAGCGAGTACTGAGTCTCCCCTTTCTGGCGTTTGAGCAGAGTGGGGCCCATGCCCATTGAGAATTCGTTGACCCGGATGCCGCAGGCTTTTGCCACAAGAAAATGTCCCAGTTCGTGAATGAATATGATGATTCCAAAGATGAGGATCGTGAGCAGAATGGTGATGACAGTAGACATTCGGTACCTCCAGCCGTAAATTTTGTCCGCACATGCGCGGAGCCGCCCGCGTCAGGCGAAATCAGATGAGCGTTCCGTCTGGTCCTGCATTCGCTGGGTCAGACGCGGGAACGCACAAATTCCCGGGCAGCCCGGTCCGCCTCGAGAATCCCCTCGAGCGTCAAGCCGTCCTGCGGCACGCGGAGGGAAAGCGCGTCGGTGACAAGTTCCCCGATCTGCAGAAAGCGGATTTTTCCCTCCAGGAAGAGGGCCACTGCCTGTTCGTTTGCCCCGTTGACAAGGGTGGGATAGAGACCGCCCCGCCGGATCGCCTCCCGGCAGGCAGCGAGACAGGCAAACGTCTCCTCGTCCGGGCGGGCAAAGGTGAGGCTCCCATAGTCGAAGAGGGAGAGTGGCTTTGCCCCGCAGTCCATCCGATCGGGATAGGTCAGCGCATACTGAATCGGGAGCTTCATGTCGGGAACGCCGAGCTGGGCAATGACCGCGCCGTCGGCGTACTCCACCGCAGAGTGGATGACGCTCTCCCGGTGCACGACGATTTCGATGTCGTCAGGGGATTTGTCAAACAGCCACACCGCTTCGATGAGTTCAAGCCCTTTGTTCATGAGGGTTGCGCTGTCGATCGTGATTTTCTTGCCCATGCTCCAGTTGGGGTGGGCGAGCGCCTGCTCCACCGTCACACCTTCAAGTTGCTGCCTGGTCCGTCCAAAAAAAGGCCCGCCCGAAGCGGTGAGCAGGATTTTCCGCACCTGGGAGGGAGTTCCTCCCTGCATGGATTGGAAAATCGCCGAGTGCTCGCTGTCGACCGGGTAGATTGGGACGTTTTTCTCCCGCGCGGCCTGCATTACAAGCGCTCCGCCTGTGACAAGAGTTTCCTTGTTGGCGAGCGCAATCTCTTTTCCCGCCTCAATTGCGGCAAGGGTGGGCTGCAGGCCGATCATCCCGACCACTGCATTGAGCAGGGTGTCTGCCCCGTCGAAAGCAGCGGCCCTGCACAGTCCTTCCATCCCGCAGACCACTTCGATCGGGGTGTCCGCCAGCCGCTGCTTGAGTTCAGGATACCGCTTGTTATCATATATACACACAAGTTTCAGCTGATATTCCCTTGCCTGGGCTTCGAGCAGGTCAATATTTGTGTTTGCAGCGAGCGCCACAGCCCGGAAAGAATTTGGGTGCTGGCGCACAAGGGTGAGGGCCTGGGTGCCGATCGAGCCGGTTGACCCGAGAATGCTGATGTTTTTCATCTGAGACCTTCCTTATTTACGAGACAAAGTTGAGCACTGGGAGAAAGCTGATGACCATGTAAAACGCGGGCGCGACAAACAGCACGCTGTCAAACCGGTCGATCACCCCGCCATGCCCTGGCATGAGGTTGCCGAAATCCTTGATTTTGTACTGCCGCTTGATGGCGGACGCGCTCAAGTCGCCGAGCATCCCGAGGAAGGAGCAGACGACTGCGAGTAGCACAAGGGAACCGTAGTTCACCGTCGCATCCCATCCTGCGGCTTTGACAAAAATCAGAGTAAAAAGGATGGAAAAGAGAATGTTGGTGACAATTCCCCCAATCGCACCCTCCACCGTCTTGTTGGGGCTGATGATCGGGGCCATCTTATGTTTTCCCAGCTTGCGGCCAACGAAATACGCCCCGCCGTCGCACACCCAGGCGAGCGCAAAGATGAGCAGAATGTAGTACAGGCCGGAAACCCCACTCCCCATCTGCCCATCCCGCACATAAATGAGGGAACAAAGGGAAAACGGAACGGCAACCGCAGACATCCCGCAAAAGCAGAGCGCCTGAATTTGAATGGTGTTGTGCTTGGCAATGAGAATGGTGAAAATCAGAAAGACATAGACAAGAATTGCGGCTGTGCGCAGGTCGGGAAGCCCGGGGAGCTTGAGAAACGGCGCTGCCAGCGCAAACGCAAGACTCGCCACCAAAAGCCCGGTGTCCTTTGCGTGCCCAGCGCAGTGGATGAGCTCATACACCCCGATTGCCGCAACAACGGCGATTGCAACGTTAAAAAAAAGCGTGTTGTAGAAAACCAAAACGACAGCCATCAGAATCAGGCCGACGATTGCAGTCAAAATTCTCTGCTTCATAGAAAGCCTCCGCATCTGTTTGTAATAAGGGCGTTGCCTTGAAATGCGGGGAATCTCCGCCAAAAAACCTGCATTGGCGCACGAATTCCCCCCGTGTTGTTTCGACGTCCCTAGATGCCGCCAAATCTCCTGTTGCGGCGGGCAAATTCCTCGAGCGCTGCATTTAAATGCTTTTCGCTGAAATCCGGCCAGAGAATGTCATCCATAAAGATATATTCCGCATAGGCGCTCTGCCAGATCAAAAAATTGGAAAGGCGGTATTCCCCGCTCGGGCGGATGATCAAATCGACTTCCGGCATCCCGGCGGTGTAGAGATGGTCCGCAACAATTTGCTCGCCAATCTCATCAGCGCGGAGCGTCCCCTGTTGCACCTGCTCAACAATAGTCTTGACGGCGTGGGTGATTTCATTCCGTCCGCCGTAATTGATTGCAATGTTGAGGTTGAGTCCGGTCATATCCTTGCTCGCTTCCTCTGCTTCAACGATCAAGTCACGGATTTCTTGGTCAAACACGCTCAGATCGCCGATAAAACGGGTGCGGATATTTTCCTTGAGGTATTTGTGTGCCTCTTTGAGATAGTCGCGCAGCAACTTGATGATCGCGTCAATTTCCTCCTGCGGGCGCTTCCAATTCTCGGTTGAAAAGGCGTAGACCGTCAGGTAGCCGATCCCCTTTTTGTTGCAGGCGCGCACGATTTTGCGAAAGGTTTGGGCGCCGACCGTGTGTCCCGCCTTGCGGGGCAAGCCGCGCTTTTTGGCCCAGCGCCCGTTGCCGTCCATAATCAAGCCAATGTGTTTGGGCAGATTGTTTTCCATACGTCCTCCTGTGCGGGTAAAATGAGAGTGGGGAGCCCAAATTCTTCAAGCTCCCCCACGATCCTTTTATTTCATTAGATCTCCATGATCTCTTTTTCTTTACCGGCCGCCACATTGTCGATTTCTTTACAGAATTTGTCGACCATGTTTTGCAGTTTCTTTTCGCCGTCTTTGATCTCGTCTTCGCTGACTGAGCCCTCTTTTTTGATCGCTTTGAATTTGTCCATCGCGTCGCGGCGGATGTTGCGAACGGCAACTTTTGCATCCTCCCGCATTTTATGGACTTCTTTGACGATCTCTTTGCGGCGCTCCTCGGTGAGCTGCGGGAATGCGATGCGGATCACCTTGCCGTCGTTGGTCGGATTGATGCCGAGGTCGGATGCCTGAATCGCCTTCTCAATCGCCTTGAGGGAGGTTGCATCCCACGGACTGATCACAAGGATTCTCGCCTCAGAGACCGAGACAGCGGCCATCTGGTTGATCTGAGTCGGGGTGCCGTAGTAATCGACGAGGATTTTGTCGAGGACGTTCGGATTGGCGCGGCCCGCGCGGATGGTGGTGTACTCGTGCTCCAGACGCTCCACCGTTTTGTGCATTTTAGATTCGGATTTCTCGAGTAATTCTTTCATGGTGTGTCTCTCCTCTGCGTGTTTGTTTATTTTACGATCGTGCCGATCTGTTCGCCGGCAGCTGCTTTGACAATGTTGGCAGGGTCGTTCAGGTTAAAGACAAGAATCGGGATATTGTTGTCCTTGCACATCGCGGCTGCGGTGCTGTCCATGACGTTGAGGCCCTCGGCGATCACCTGATCAAAGGTGAGTTCGTCGTATTTGACTGCATCGGCATACTTATTGGGGTCTTTGTCATAAACGCCGTCGACCATTGTCGCCTTAAAGATGATATCCGCTTCGATTTCCGCCGCACGCAGTGAAGATGCGGTGTCGGTCGAGAAAAACGGGTTTCCGGTGCCGCAGCCGAAAATGACAATCCGGCCCTTTTCCAGGTGGCGCATCGCCTTGTTTCGGATGTACGGCTCTGCAACCTGCTGCATCGAAATCGCTGTCTGGACGCGGACAATGGCGCCCTGCTCCTCGAGGACGTCAGCGACTGCAAGTGCATTCATCGTCGTGCCGAGCATACCGATGTGATCCGCACGGGTGCGGTCCATTGCCCCGCTGGAACGGCCGCGCCAGAAGTTGCCGCCGCCGACGACAATCGCGACTTCCACCCCCATATCAGACATCTTTTTGATCTGCTCACAGATCTTTATGATCACATCGTAATTCAATCCAAATTTTTTCTCTCCTGCAAGCGCTTCACCGCTGAGCTTGAGCAGGACGCGTTTATACTTTGGCTCCATTGTCAACCTCCATCTTAGACAGTTATTCGATTGTCTTTCACATCTATTTTACAGGATTCTCACCAGGTTGTAAAGTCCCATTCCCTGAAAATTAAAAAATTGTTCAGGCGTTCAAACTTTCTCTATATACTGGCCCTGACGCACAAAAAAGGCCGCCGCGCATCGACGCGGCAGCCTCTCTTCACTGAATCTTATTGAATCATACCGGCAACTTCGTCAGCAAAGTTGTCGTTTCTCTTTTCAATGCCCTCGCCTTTTTCAAAGCGGATAAATTTGACGACTTCGATCTTGCCGCCGAGCTCTTTTGCAGTGTTCGCAGTGTACTGGCTGATGTTCACATCGCCGTCTTTGACGAACGGCTGATCGAGCAGGCAGACTTCTTTGTAGTACTTGTTGATTCTGCCGTTAACCATCTTTTCAGCGATCGCAGCGGGTTTGCCCTCGTTCATCGCCTGGACAGTGAGGATCTCTTTTTCCTTCTCGAGTACTTCGGAGGGAACTTCATCTCTGTTGAGGTACTGCGGGAACGCAGCGGCAATCTGCATTGCCACATCCTTACCATAAGCCTTAAACTCCGGTTTGTCAGCGAGATCGGTGTCGAATTTCACCATGACGCCGATTTTGCCCTCGCCGTGCACGTAGGAGACGAGGTCGCCCTCCATGCGCTCAAAGCGGCGAATTTTGATGTTTTCACCGATGGTGAGGATTTTGTCGCGCAGAGCTTCTTCAACAGTCATATCAGTGCCGTCGAGTTTGAGGGTGTTGAGAGCCTCAACATCCGCCGGAGCTTCGTTGAGAACAGTGGTTGCAACCGCGTTGACAAATGCGACAAAGTCTTTGTTTTTCGCAACAAAGTCGGTCTCTGCATTGACTTCGAGAACAACGCCCGCTTTTTTCGCTTCGTCGATCACCGAGACAACGAGACCCTCAGCCGCGATGCGGCCCGCTTTTTTCGCAGCCGCTGCGAGACCCTTCTCGCGAAGGAGCTCGATTGCTTTATCCATATCGCCCTCAGCTTCGGTGAGAGCCTTCTTGCAGTCCATCATGCCTACGCCGGTTCTCTGGCGCAGAGCCTGTACGTCTTTTGCAGTAAATGCTGCCATGATTTTATTTCCTCCTCAAAATTTGAAATCGAATTATTCTGCCGCTGCTTCTTCAGCCGGTGCTTCCTCTGCCGCTTCCTCAGCAACCTCGGTCGCGCCCTGTTTCGCTTCCATAACAGCGTTTGCCATAACACTCGAGATGAGTTTGACTGCGCGGATCGCGTCGTCGTTGCCCGGGATCACGTAGTCGATTTCGTCCGGATCACAGTTGGTGTCGACGATAGCGACAACCGGGATGCCGAGCTTTTTCGCTTCAGCAACTGCGATTTTTTCCTTGCGGGGGTCAACAACAAAGAGTGCGCCCGGAAGCTTCTTCATGTTCTTGATACCGCCGAGGAATTTCTCGAGCTTTTCAATTTCAAGGTTGAGCTTGATGACTTCTTTTTTCGGGAGAAGGGCAAAGGTGCCGTCCTCTTCCATTTTGCGCAGCTGTTTGAGACGGTCGATCCGGGTGCGGATGGTCTTGAAGTTGGTCATCATGCCGCCAAGCCAACGGGCGTTGACAAAGTGCATGCCGCAGCGGGTCGCCTCTTCTTTGATCGATTCAGCCGCCTGTTTTTTGGTGCCTACAAACAGGATCTCCTCGCCGTTTGCCGCGAGTTCGTTGACGAAGTTGTACGCCTCTTCGAGTTTGCGGACGGTCTTCTGAAGGTCAATGATGTAGATGCCGTTTCTTTCGGTGAAGATGTAACGGGCCATTTTCGGGTTCCATCTTCTGGTCTGGTGTCCGAAGTGGACGCCTGCTTCGAGTAACTGTTTCATTGAAACTACTGCCATGTTTGGTTCCTCCTATTTGGTTGAAAAAATGATTTCCTCCGCACCGCTTGACGCGCCCTGCGACTGCCTCTGAGGCAGCACCGTGCCGGCGCAAGCACTGCGTGTGTATTACGCTCTCTGGCGCAATTTCCTATCTATTTTACCACAATCAGCCTGATTATGCAAGACTTAATTTTGCTTCTTTTTGAGAAAATACTCTTTGACCCGCTCGCTGCTTGAAAGGAAGGCGAGTGCAAAGCCGAACAGGCAGACGAGTACTGCGATCAAGCCCTGAAGGTTGAACTGAAAACCGGGCCAAAGGTCAAAGAGAGAGCCGAGCAGCAGGCCGAGGATGCCGAAATAGGTCTGCTGAGTGTAGCGCTTGAGCAGCACGTCAATGAGCTTTGCGCCGATAAGCAGCCCGAGCAGAATGCCGAGACCAGCCGGAATGCCGATTGGAAAGAGAATGCCGAGCCAGTTGTCCATGTTCACCGGGAAGACAACTGCAGCCGCGCCCGCAACAAGCGGGTAAATGCCGAACAGCACCATGACAAACGAGCCGCTCACGCCGGGCACGATCATCGCAATCGCGGCGATCAGGCCGCCGAAAAACAGCTTTAACATGAGCATGAAGTCAACGCTCACCGTGTGAATGTCCACCGTGCCCTCGCTCGCCTGGGTAAAAGCGATGATCACGAGCAGGGCAAACGCAAGGACAAACGCGATCACCGAGCCGACGCCGACTTTTGCTTTTTCCCCTTTTGCAGCAGTGTCCTTGACCGCCATGGCGTTTTTATACACGAGCGGGATGCTGCCGATGATGAGACCGATGAAGAAAAAGTTGGTGATCATCGGATAGTTTGAGAGCATGAAGGTGATTCCCTTGCTGAAAAGAACGATGCCCACAGCCGCGCCGATGAGGATTTGCAGCAAAAAGAGGATGTTCCCCTTGATATTTTTGCGGAACTCGCTGACCGCGCCAATGATCTTGTCAAACATGTTGAGCACGACCATCATGGTGCCGCCGCTCACGCCGGGGATGATGTTTGCCACGCCGATGACAAGACCGGCGAGCAGGTTTTTAATCACTGTCATAGTTTCTCCTTTGGGAGGAACCGGGGTGATCCGCTCAAAAAAACAGGAAAAATCCAGGCGATGAAACCGCAACTTACTCGATAACCCCCTTTGGAGCAGGGGGGTAAAGTTGGATCCCATATTTAGAAAACTTGTGCCTGTGTTTTTCCTGTCGATTTTCCCTAACAATTGCGGACAGCCCGTCTCCGCCGCTTTATTTTTTTAGTTTTAACGCTTCCTTGGTTTTTGCAACGATATTTTCCGCACTTAATCCGTAGAGCTTGAGCAGATCGAGCGCGGGGCCGGAGCAGCCGAATTGGTCGTTGACGCCGATGCGGATGAGGGGCGCGGGAGACGACTCGCAGAGCACACCGGCAACTGCCGCGCCGAGACCACCGAGCACGCTGTGCTCCTCCGCTGTGATGAGCACGCCGGTTTCCTTCGCCGCCTTGACGATGATTTCCTTGTCAATCGGCTTGATGGTGTGAATGTTGATGACGCGGGCGCTGATCCCCTCTTTTTTGAGCATCTCAGCTGCAATGAGCGCTTCGTTGACCATCAGGCCGGTCGCAATGATCGTCGCATCGGTTCCGTCCACCAGCTGCACCCCTTTGCCGAGCTCAAATTTATAGGTGTCGGGGTTGTTGAACACCGGCACCGCGAGCCTGCCAAAGCGCAGGTACACCGGGCCGTCATACTCGGCCGCCGCGCGGACCGCAGCTTTTGCCTCGACGTCATCTGCCGGGTTGATGACAACCATGCCGGGAATCATCCGCATGAGCGCAATGTCCTCACAGCACTGGTGGGTCGCGCCGTCCTCGCCGACCGAAATGCCCGCGTGGGATGCGCCGATCTTTACGTTAAGATGGGGATAACCGATGGAATTGCGGATGATTTCAAACGCTCTGCCCGCGGCAAACATCGCAAAGCTGCTTGCGAACACCGTTTTCCCCGCTGCAGCGAGTCCCGCCGCAACACCCATCATGTTCTGTTCCGCAATGCCAGCGTTGAAAAACCGCTCGGGGAACGCCGCTTTAAATTTTCCAGTCTTGGTCGCCGCCGCAAGGTCTGCGTCGAGCACCACGATATTTTCATTTTCTTTGCCCAGTTCTACGAGCGTCTCGCCGTAGCTGTCCCGGGTTGCTTTTCTGATCTCCTGCGCCATCGATTAGCCCTCCAACTCAGCCAGTGTTTTTTTCAGTTCTTCCAGTGCAGCGTCGCGCTGCTCCGCATTCGGCGCGGAACCGTGCCAGGAGACGTTGTCCTCCATAAAGCTCACGCCCTTGCCCTTAATCGAACGCTGAATGATCACCGCCGGCTTGCCCTGAACCTGATTAGCCTTGGTGAACGCATCCTCGATCTGGTCAAAGTCGTGCGCATCGATTTTAAAAACCTCCCAGCCAAACGCCTCAAACTTTTTGTCAATTGGCTCGGGGGAACAGACTTCGGAAAGCCTTCCGTCAATTTGGAGGTCATTGTTGTCGACCACCGCGATGAGGTTGTCGAGTTTGTTGTGGGCAGCAAACATCGCCGCTTCCCACACTTCGCCCTCTTCAAGCTCCCCGTCGCCGAGAACAGTGAAGACGCGCCACTGCTTGTTGGAAAGCTTCGCTGCCAGCGCCATGCCGCACGCCGCGGAAATTCCCTGCCCGAGGGAACCAGTCGACATGTCGACGCCCGGGATATTTTTCATATCCGGATGGCCCTGAAGCCTTGAGCCGATATGGCGCAGAGTGTCAAGCTCCTCCACTGGAAAAAAGCCGCGGTTGGCAAGCGCCGCATAGAGCGCCGGGGCGCAATGCCCTTTGGAGAGGACAAAGCGGTCGCGGTCATCCCAGTCGGGATTGGCGGGGTCGATGTTCATCTCGTGGAAATAGAGATAGGTCAGCGTGTCAGCAACCGAAAGCGAACCGCCGGGATGGCCGGATTTCGCATGGAAGGTGCCGTTGATGACGCCCATCCGCACTTTGCAAGCGTTGATGCTGAGTTGTTGTTTCAGCGAAGTTTCCATTGAACAGCCTCCTAATGTTTGTATGAATAAAATTCTGGATCGACTTAGTTAACAGGATTGCAGAAGGTAGTCAATTGCGTCCGCAACCGCTCCCTCGTTGTTGGTGCAGGTCACTCGCTGGGCGAGCGCCTTGATGTCATCCGGTGCATTGCCGACAACAAAGCTGATGTCCGCCTGTCGCAGCAGCTCGACATCATTGTAGTAGTCGCCGATGGCAGCGAGCCGGTCGCCGGGGCGGAGCAGCGAACGCAGCTGTCCGAGCGCCATTCCCTTGTTGATACCGGTGGGCAGCATCTCGTAGTATTCCGAGAAGGTGCGGACAAAATACAGTCCCGCGTGGGGCAGGCTGTCCGCCAGCTCCATAAACGCTTCCATCTGTGGTTCCACCACGCCGAACAGCACCTTAAACGCCTGCTCGGGAAGGGAATCCGGCGCACAGGGAAAATATTCAAACCCCGCGGCGCCGATGTGGCGGTGAATCACCTCGTTATAATGGGCCACGTGGATACCCGCCTGGGTGATGACTTCAATTCCCACCTCGGGACAATGCTCCGCCAGCTGCCGCACAACCTGCTGATAACCCGGCGGCATGTAGTGGGGAAAGAGGGTTTCACCGGTATCGAAGCGGTAAATCAGCCCCCCGTTGATGAGAACGGAAGGCCCATTGACCAAGATTCCTTTGAGATAGTGGGATGCTGTACAGGGGGCGCGCCCGGTCGCGACCGAAAAATGGCCCCCACAGGCCTGGAAGCGCGCAATCGCTTCCCGGTTGCGGCTGCAGACCGATTTATCAGTTGACAACAGGGTGTCATCCATGTCGGAAAGCAGGTAGAGGTGGCTGGCATCTTTTTGCATCGTATCCCCCTTCGCGTACTATTATAAACAACTTCGTCTGATTTTGTCAAGAAAACTTACAAAATAACTGGGCAATTCACTCTCAAATGAAAGGCGCTCCCCAGTCCCCGGATGCACAAATCCAATGGACCTGGCGTGCAAGCACTGACCTTCCAGTTCAGTGATACACTTTTTTGGCCCATACACCGGATCGCCAGCCACCGGGTGGCCAATCGACGCCATGTGAACTCGAATCTGGTGCGTTCGCCCTGTCTCGAGACGAAGCCTCAGATGGGTGAACTGCCCGTATTCCCCGAGGACCTCGTAGTGGGTGACAGCGGGCTTGGAGTTTTTTGTGGTCACGCACATCTTTTTGCGGTCTTTCTCACTACGTCCGATCGGTTTGTCCACCGTTCCCGTTGATTCGACAAATTTGCCGTACACGACCGCCTCATAGGTGCGGTCAAATGAGTGCTCTTTAATCTGGGCGGCGAGCCCGACATGTGCCTGATCGTTTTTGGCGACAATGAGCAGACCGCTTGTGTCCTTGTCAATTCGGTGCACAATGCCGGGACGGATCACTCCGTTAATCCCCGAAAGGCTGCCGCGGCAGTGGTGCAGCAGCGCATTGACGAGGGTTCCGGTGTAATTCCCCGCCGCAGGGTGCACCACCATGTGCTTTGGCTTGTTGACGACAAGCAGATCGCTGTCCTCGTACAGAATGTCGAGCGGGATTTCCTCAGGCAGTACGTCGAGAGGCTCCGGATCGGGAATTGTAACAGAGATTGTTTCACCTGCGCGCAGCTTGTGCTTTTTGTTCAGCGGCTCTCCTTCACAGCGGACCTGCTCCCCTTCAATCAGCTTTTGCAGGGCGGAGCGGGTGTAGCCAGGCAGCACGGTGGGCAGGAATTTATCGAGCCGCTCCCCCGCCTGTTCCGGCTCTACCAAAACACAGAAATCCTTAGGCATGGGGAACTTCCTTCTCCTCAACCGTTTTTTTGCGGAAGATGAAGTCCTCAAACAGAATGCAGATAAACAGCAGGATCGTCCCAACGACGACGAGGCAGTCGGCAAAATTAAAAATTGCAAAACCGTCAAACGGCTTGAAATTTAGGTCAATGTAGTCCACCACATAGCCGCGGAAGATCCGATCAATCAAGTTTCCGACGCCTCCCGCAATGATGAGGGAGAGTGAAAGTTGAACTGGCACCCGTGTCACTCGCTTAGACAACAGCAGGTAAATGCAGATGCACACCATAAGGAAGGTGGCGACAACGAGCAGCCAGCGCTTGCCCTCGAGAATGCTAAATGCAGCGCCGCGATTTTCGATGTAAGTCCAGTTGAGAAAATTTTTAATGAACACAACAGACCCATCTCTCGGCAAGTTTGCCGACACAAAAACTTTGATCAGTTGGTCAATGCCGATCAGGACAGCGGCAGCGGCCAGAAACAGGTAGCTTTTCTTTTTGGTCATGATTCCTCCACACCACAAGCAAGGTTGCCACTGTTCACAACAGCAGCAACCTTCTTGATTGTTATTTACCGGCTAAAACCTCGGCGCAGCGCGCACAAAGGGTTGGATGCTCTTCGTTTTTGCCGACTGTATCGCTGTAGATCCAGCAGCGCTCGCATTTTTCTCCAGCAGCCTTGACGACGTCGATCGAGATGCCCTGTTCGGGGAAGTCAAACTCTCCCTTGCCGCCAACTGAGACGGAAACGTCAGAGACGATAAACACTGCCTCGAGTGTCTCGGTGAGATTGGTGAAGAATTCCGCATCCTCTTCACTGCAGTGAAGAACGATGTTTGCCTCGAGGGAACCGCCGATCTCTTTGGCCGCGCGCTTGGTTTCAAGCGCCTTTTTGGCGCATTCGCGGACCGCATAGATCTTGTTCCACTTTTCAGTGAACGCCTCATCCACCTGAATGCCGGTTTCGGTGGGCATTGAGTTGAGCAGCACTGACTCGGTGTTATCCCCTTTAGTGTGCGGCAGGAATGACCAGATCTCCTCTGAGGTGAAGGCGAGGATTGGTGCAATGAGCCGGGTCAGCGAATCGAGGATGACATACATCGCCGTCTGAGCCGCTCGCCTGTCCTCCATATTTCCGCAGTAGAGGCGATCTTTGATGATATCGAGGTAGAAGTTGGACATGTCGACCACGCAGAAGTTGTGGATCGCGTGGTAGATGATGTGGAAATCAAACGCATTGTATGCTTCGTTGACCTTTTTGATCAGCGCATCCAGCTTGACGAGCGCCCATTTATCGATCTCGTGCAGGCTGCTGTTGTCCACCTTGTCGGTGTTGGGGTCAAAGTCGCTGATGTTGCCGAGGATAAAGCGGGCGGTGTTGCGGATCTTGCGGTAAGCCTCGGAAAGCTGTTTGAGGATTTCCGGGGAAATGCGGACGTCCGCATGATAATCGGAGGAAGCGACCCACAGGCGCAGGATATCGGTGCCGTACTGGCTGATGATCTTTTCAGGAGCAACTCCGTTCTGCATCGATTTGGACATTTTGCGCCCTTCACCGTCGACCACCCAGCCGTGGGTGCAGACGTTTTTGTACGGTGCGGTCCCTTTGGTCGCCACTGCGGTGAGGAGTGAGGACTGGAACCAGCCGCGGTACTGGTCGCTTCCCTCAAGGTAGAGGTCAGCCGGCCATCTCATCTCGGGATTGTCCCCGAGCACCGAGGCGTGGCTGACGCCGCTGTCGAACCAGACATCCATGATGTCGGTTTCCTTGCGGAACTCATGACAGTGGCAGTCGGGGCACTCGATTCCCTCGGGAATGATCTCGCTGATCTCCTTGGCGAACCAGGCGTCGGAGCCCTCTTTGCGGAAGGTGTCCGCAATCGCGTGGATGGTGTCATCGTTGATGATCGGTTTGCCACACTCTTTACAGTAGATGATCGGGATCGGGACGCCCCAGACGCGCTGGCGGGAAATACACCAGTCGCTGCGGTCGCGCACCATCCCTTTGATGCGCTCCTCGCCCCAGCCGGGAATCCAGTTGACGTCGGTGATCGCCTTGACGGCGTCCTCTTTGAAATCGTCGATGGAACAGAACCACTGCTCCGTCGCGCGGTAAATGATCGGACTTTTGCAGCGCCAGCAGTGCGGGTACTGGTGAATGATCTTCTGGATGGCGAAAAGGTTGCCCGTTTCCTCGAGTTTTTTGGCAATCGCCTTGTTGGCATCGTCGGTCTTGAGGCCTTGGAACTCCCCTGCCTCCTTGGTCAACACGCCGTTCGAGTCGACCGGGACGACGATCGGAATTTCGGGATAGTGCTTACACACCTCAAAGTCCTCGACGCCGTGGCCGGGAGCGGTGTGGACACAGCCGGTGCCGCTCTCGAGGGTGACGTGATCGCCGACAATGACAAGGGACTCGCGGTCGAGGAAGGGATGAGCGCACTTCATGTATTCGAATTCAGAACCTGCAAAGCTGCCGACCATCTCATAGCCTTCAATCTTGGCGGCCTCCATAGCGGGAGCGACGAGCTCGCGCGCCATGACGTAATACTCCTCCCCATTTTTGACGAGGGTGTAGTCGTAGTTGGGGCCGAGGCAGATGGCGAGGTTGCCCGGCAGGGTCCAGGTTGTGGTGGTCCAGATCACAAAGAAAACTTTGTTCTTGTCGATGCCCTGTTTCTCAAAAAAGCCCTTGTCGTCGGTGACGGCAAATTTGACATAGATCGAGTAGCAGGGATCTTCCGCGTATTCAATCTCAGCTTCTGCAAGCGCGGTGTCGCACTCGGGGCACCAGTAAACCGGCTTAAGCCCTTTGTAGATGAAGTCGCGCTTTGCCATCTCGCCGAAGATTTCAATCTGTCTTGCCTCAAACTCCGGTCTAAGGGTCAGATAGGGGTTTTCATAGTCGCCGAGCACGCCGAGGCTCTTAAACTGGGCTTTCTGGTTTTCAACGTGGGAGAGCGCGTAATCCTTACAGACCTTGCGCAGTTCCACTGGGGTGATGGTGTTTTTGTCCGCACCAGCCGACTTGAGCGCTTTGAGCTCGATCGGAAGCCCGTGGGTATCCCAGCCGGGAATGTAAGGAGCTTTGTAGCCGCTCATATTTTTCTGCTTTACGATGAAATCCTTCAAAACCTTGTTCAGGGCAGTGCCGAGGTGAATCGCGCCGTTTGCGTAGGGCGGGCCGTCGTGCAAAATGTAGAGCGGCTTGCCCTCGTTGTTTTCAATCATTTTGTAGTACAGGCGCTCGTCGTCATATTTTTTGAAAAGCTCCTGATCCCGCTTGGGCAGATTGCCCCTCATCGGGAAATCGGTTTTGGGAAGATGAATCGTCTTGTTGTAATCCTGTGCCATCTACACGTTCGCTCCTTAATATCCTTTATTTTGTCTACTTCTGACTTTCTCCAAATTTGAGCTCGCCGAAACGGGATTTAAAATCGCTGCGCTCGCTCTTTGCTTTGGGGCTGTCTTTTTCTGTGATCACGATCTTAAACGGGGTGGTGCCGCCAAAATCAGCCGCTGTGGGCTTGTCCGCTGCTTCTGCCTTTTTTTCGCGCGGCTTTTCCGCCGGAGCGGATTCTGGGGACTGCTCCACCGTCCGCTCAGCACGGCGGGGGCGTTCCTGCTGCTGAGCTGCCTCCGGCTTAACCTCGGGCAGCTTGGTAATCAGGTCGAGATGCGCCTTGTAAATCGAAAGGAGATTGGATTTGAATTTGGAAACCTCTTTTTGCATGGTGTCGAGACGGTGCTTCTCAATCTCCGCCTGATCGCGGGACTGGGCAACCATCGACTCTGCTTTGGCCTCCGCCTCTTTGAGCGTTTTAGCGGATTTCATCGTCGCCTCAGAGACAATCGAGCTGCTCTTAATCTGCGCTTCGGAGACAATCTGCTGCGCTTTCTCCTTCGCCTCCTGCACCACAGTGGTGCTGATGCGCTGGGCGCTGACGATGATATCCTTCATGCTGTCCTCGTTGTTGGTGTATTCCGCAAGCTGGTTGTTGAGGGTAGTAATCTTGCCTTCCAGCTCCATATTTTGCCGCTCCAGGGTCTCCAGATAATCGGCCATTTCATTCAGGAATAAATGTACCTCTTCCGCTTTATAACCGAATGCGCCTTTATCAAACGACTTGTTTCTCAGTTCATTCGCTGTCATTGTTTTCCCTCCTAAATATATTTCTTACCTGTAATGAAAAGCCGGCCTTTTTTGGTCTGCTTTACCTCATCTGCTAAAAGGAATTTGCCGCATCCCCGGATCGAGAGGATGTCGCCCGGCTTGAGCGCCAGGGAACAGGATTGCGCAGTCTCGTGGTTGACCTGAACCGTTCCGAGCTGGATGGCCGCGGACGCCTTCTCTCGGGACAGTCGGGAGAGCAGTGCAACCACACAATCGAGCCGCAGGCTCGCCACTGTGCCGGACACCGGTTCAAATTTTGCATGGGATGGCAGTTCGTGCCGGATACCCGGAACAATCCGCACGCCGACCCGGCCCACTTTGGTGAGCTGCTCAAGCACAACCTCCCGCACGCTTTCGCGCACAAAGAAAACACACCAGCCCTCGCCGGGAAAAATGTCCCCGACCGCATCCCGTTTGATCTGCAGTCCCATGAGAGAACCGAGAAAATCACGGTGGGAAAGGGCGTAGCCGACGGGGTATTCCGCGGTGAGCGATGCAATTGGGAATTCTGCGAGATCCGGCTCCAGATAGGAAGGAAACGCGCCGAGCATCCGGCGGGTATTTCCCTCAGAGCCGCCAAAAAACAGGTAGTTTTCATACCTGTTTTTTTGAATCAGCTTTTGTGCGAAGAAGCTCTCATCTTCATTGAGAAAAGGGGTGAATTTTGCATAACCGCGCTCGCTGGCAATCAGGAACGCATCCCGCACCCGCGCCTCGAGCAGTGCCTTGGCGTCCTCCATGTCTCTTAGAAAAAGACGCCGTTGTTTTCGAGCTCGTCGAGCAGGTCGCCCATGACGTCGACGTTGTAGGGGGTAATGATAAAGGTGCTGTTTGCCACCCGTTTAATCTGGCCGTTGTTCGCATAGGCTACGCCGCTGAGAAAGTCAATCAACCGGCGGGAAACGTCCTTGGGGGTGGATTCAAGATTGAGCACCACAGTGCGCTTGGCGTTGAGATGGTCCGCAACTGCGCTCGCATCCTCAAAATGTTCCGGCTTGACGAGAACCACCTTGAGCTGCGTCGTCGCGTTGATGTTAACTACTTTGTTTTTTGCCTGCTCTTTGGCAGGGGCCGGCTCTTCCCTCTCGTTTTTGGAAAAGAAAACGTCGTCGTCCTCGTACTCATCCTCGTCGGTTGCGCCCACCATGGTTTTAAATTTATCCATGAAACTCATCTGTTCTATTCCTCCTTATTTCCTCTGCCCGAACAAAGCCGATCCAACCCGGACAATGTTCGCTCCACAGGCGATCGCCAGTTCATAGTCGGCGCTCATCCCCATGGACAGATATTCCATAGTACTATTATCTATATTTTTGCCCGCAATGTCAACAGATAACTGCTGCATCTTTTGAAAATATTCCTGGGTGTTGTCCTTTGGAGGGATTGCCATCAATCCTTTGACGGCTATATTTTTGAGCCTGGAAACGGCGCGCAGTCCCTCTTCGAGGGCTTCTGGAGCAAAGCCGGATTTGGTCGGCTGCAATCCAATATTTACCTCGAGCAGAACCGGCATCACAACGCCGATGCGGGATGCCTGGCGGTCGATCTCCTCGGCAAGCGAAACCGAATCAACCGATTCGATCATGCTGACCTTATCTATTATACTCTTAACTTTGTTTCTCTGCAAGTGGCCGATAAAATGGATGCATTCCGGCCCAAGGGTATAGACGGAGTGCTTTTCGAGCAGCTCCTGCGCGCGGTTTTCCCCCAGAAGGTTCACCCCGCATTCCACTGCAACGTTGACGTACTCCGGGGCAACCGTCTTGGTGACCGCCATGAGCCGGATGTCAGCAGGGGAACGCCCCGCCCTCTCCGCGGCACGCACAACGCGCTGTTGGACTAGGGCGACATTTTCCCGGATGCTCCGGGCGTACACATCATTTAACGGCTTTGTTGTCATATAAATCCTTCCCTTTAACGATAATGGTATCGTAGAGCTGGAGATATCCAGACTCCCCTGTGTGATAGCTGCACAGGGCATATGTTTCGTTTTCAAAAATCACGTCGATCTTTTTGAACGTCATGTTGGCGCCAAAGATGGAGTAAACACCTGTCTCCCCTTCATCGTTGAGGTGGATGGCTGACTTGGGGACACGCAAGCCGGTCGAGCTTGAAAGGATGATCTTGGCCTGGTCTTTGCGCAGAAGGGAAAGCGCTTCGGACATCTGGGTGATCTCAAACACCATCAGGCTGTATTCGCCGCTGTCATCCCGGTCAATGCGGGTAATGGTCGCTGGCACCCGGTTGGGCACACTGTCGAACTGAATGGTACAACTGGCGTTGTCGGTGACTCCAACGAGGCTGTCGGTCGGGACCTGGGCAACATAGCGCAGCTGCGGCTGGGTGATCACCTTGCCGATGCCCGAGGCGGACTGTTCCTGTTCCGCTTGGAGCAGGCTCTGGAGATCGCCCAGCGAGATGGACTCTGCCTCAGCAAGCCCCAGCTGCCCCTCATAGCCGTCCACTGTGTCGACAAAGTAGCCCGAAGCAGGGGTAGTCACCACGGTTGGTTCCGTTGTGATCGAAGCTCGCAGTGCATCCCGCGCCTGGGTGAGCTGTTCAATCGCCGCGTTAAAATCCGACGCCTTGCCGGTGACAATCTGCTTTTTGTTGAGCAGGGTGACCAGCTCGTTGCGCAGCTCGCTCAGCCCGGAAAACTGGTCAAAATCCAAGCTTGTAAGAAAATTCTGATAGGTGTGAAACAGCTGCTGGTTGATCACTGAAATGTTGGATTCAAGCGCCGCGCCGGGGCTCTGCACCGCAGTGAGCTGCTGAATCTGTTCGTCGAGTTTATCCGCCTGTTCGGCGGCGGAAACCGTCTCCTCATCCGGATAGATCCTGGCGATTTCCGCGTCTTTAGCCACCCTGCTGCCGTTCGCCTGTTGGTATTTGACCACACCCTGCGTCCCGTTTTCCACAGTTGTCTCGTCCTTGAAAAAAATCCCTTCGGCGCTCAGCTGCTGTTCAAAGGTGTATTCATACACAACATCCGTCTGATAGGGAGAATAAAACTGGATGTAGAGCTGGTTGGCGACGCTCAAAAGGATACAAAGTGAGACGAGCACCATCAGCACCCGGATCACACTTGTTTTCATCGCCTCATCCTCCTCGTTACAGGGCAGCCTGTCCAAATCTATTTATTTATTTTAACATAAAAGGAGTCACAATGCAAACCTGTACTCCCTATTTGAGGAAAATATTCCGGTAATCCAGGGTGAACTTTTTATTGCGCCGATTTGTACAAATAATGTACAAAAAGCCCGCCCCGGAATCGAGCCGGGACGGGCCTTATGAAAAGCAGATATTAATAGTTGACTGCGCGCAGTTCAAAGTAAGCCTGCGGATGGGCGCACACCGGGCAAACCGACGGGGCGGCCTTGCCGAAGTGGATGTGGCCGCAGTTGCGGCAGATCCAGGCGTATTCGCCGTCTTTTTCAAAGACTTTTCCATCTTGGAGATTTTTAAGCAGGGTGTTGTATCTCTCTTCGTGCTCTTTCTCAATCGCAGCTACACCCTCAAACAGCGCTGCGATGTGGGTGAAGCCCTCTTTCTTCGCTTCCTCTGCAAAACCTGCGTACATTTCGGTCCACTCGTATTTTTCGCCAGCCGCGGCGTCCTCCAGGCATTTGTCCACATTGGGAATGCCCTCGTTGAGCAGCTTGAACCAGATTTTTGCGTGCTCTTTTTCGTTGTTTGCCGTCTCCTCAAAGATCGCAGCGATCTGCTGATAGCCCTGCTTCTTTGCCTGAGAAGCATAGTAGGTGTATTTATTTCTCGCCTGTGACTCACCCGCAAAAGCAGTAAGTAGGTTCTGCTCAGTTTTTGTTCCTTTTAATTCCATTTCAAAGCACCTCTTCTTTAAAATTTTATTGTCACGGGCGGAATTGCCCGCAATTAACTGTTCTCCCTGACCGCACAGTTTCGGCAGACGCATTTGACGCTGAAATCACATGCGACAACCTCGCTGATTTCCTTTCCGCGGATGGAGTCCTTGAGGTCGATCATCTGGCCGTCCAGTTCAAAATCGTACATCTGGCCGCATTTTACACAAATCGCATGAAAATGCGGGGTCACATTGCCGTCAAAACGGTCTGGAGCGTCCGCTACTTCGATCTTCTGTATCAGCCCGTGTTCCGAAAGTTTATTCAGATTGCGGTAGACCGTTCCCAGACTTAAATTAGGATGCTCTTTTTTCAGGTTGGCATACACATAATTTGCGGAAGGATGCACTAAATTTGTTTTGACGAAATCCAGAATGATTTCCCGTTGTTTTGAATATTTCATAGAATCCCCCCAAAATCAATAACTATTCCTTTTTAAGAATAGCTCATTCTGCCCCTTTTGTCAAGGCGATCTGGAAGAAGATTCAAGAATAGTTTGCCAAATATTCTATTTTAATTATAGGCAAAAACACAATAGTTATTCACCCGCTGGACATTTGGTGCAAAAAACGGTATAATAAGTCTATTACTCCGATTGAAAGGCGGAACCCCCATGCCCAACACGCAGGAATACAACTATCTCAACGTCAACCAATCGCTCGCGCAAAATGCAGAGGCATCTGGTACAGCCAGCGTCTTTGCCCCGATTCTCGAAACCTTTCGGGAATTTGAGCAAAATCTCCGCCCTGAGCAGGAAATTGCGCTCAAGCTCGGTTCGTTCGGCCACTCCATTACAATTTTTGTCGAGGAAATCCGATTCATCGGCGACAGCATCCTCGTATTTCAGGGGAATTCTCCAAGCGGCGAAAATGCCACGCTGATGCAAAACATCCACGAACTCAGCTTTGTGCTCGCTGCGATTCCAAAATCGCCGCTGGTTGACAAGCCCCGCAGGATCCGCTATCCTGAACTCTAACAATTCCAGCCAACCAGCGATACAAAAATAACATAAAGGAGGTGCAACACCTGTGGAACAAATGAAATGCCCTTTTTGCCAGACCGACATGGTTTTGGCACGGGAGGAAAACGATAAACCTGCGCTGTACCACCTGATCAGCTCGGGCTTTCAGAAGGAAGGCTACTGCCTCAACATTGAAAAGGGAGCCATCCTGTCGGTCCATCTCTGCCCCAAATGCCATTTTATCGCGCTCTTTAATGCGAAAATGCGCGGCGAAGTCTAAGCCAGCTTGAGGCATCGTGACTCCTGAAAAAATCAACCCAATGAGTTGAAACCAAAATACCCGCTGGACGCTTCTGTTTCCAGCGGGTATTTTATTGCAAAACGCAGTGGAATACAACCTGCAGAGCATCTGGCGTTCAAAACCTCACATTTCAAATGAGGATTGAGATACCCACAACGATAGCATTCGATGCAATGACTATCCGCCCTCACCAAAGGCCGCAGATAAGGCACAAACAAAAACGCAACAGCTTGTTCCTGTCTTGTCTGCCTGAGTCAATCGGACGCCGTCTCGCATTGGCTAGGGGAAACTCACTTCCCTGAGACCAAACAGGGGCGTTCAGCTTATTCTTCATTCCAGGAAGTCGCATCGCCAGGCAACGGTGCGCTGTAATACCCCAGCTTATGGAATTGGTACCACTCGTGTATCGCCTCTTCGGGCGCGACTTTCAGGGCAAGCAGTACCTCCTGTGCGAATTCCAAAGCGGCAGTGCCGTTTGCAGTGATCACGTTGCAGTCCCTCACAGCCTGCTCCCGAACATAATTGTCCTCCCCTGTGTAGGCATCGCCTGCCCACGCCTTCAGGTCGTTTAAATCGTTGCTGGTGTGTCGGACTGAATTGAGGACCCCAATCGTCCCTAAATACGCAGAGGCGTCGCAGATGGCGCCCAAGACCTTTCCGTCTATCAGGCAACTCTCTATGAGTGATTTGAGCTGCTGCGCAGAAGTGTCTCTCCAAGACATCCCACCGATGAGGATCAAAGCATCATAATCCGCAGGAACTGACTGCAAATCGCAATCGGGCACAACTCGAAATCCGCCGATCGACTCCACCGGATCCTTCGTCAATGAGAGAACCCTGTTTGAAAATTGGTTCTGCCCCAACATTTGCAGGGCAGAGGAAAGATAGGCGGCTTCCCAATCCGCCCATTTGTCTAAAAGCGCAAAGAGTACTGTTTTCACGATTCTTCCTCCAAAATATTTTCTAACTTTTGCTATTTTAACCAATTTCGTGCAGATGCAGCTTTGCTCGCTCTGATTGGCACATCCCGCTGTGCAAGCACTGGATTTCATTCCCCTATGTCCATCTGGCTGATGGACAGCTGACGACGCATCTACGGCGCTAGAGAGAAACGAATTTCGAATCCGGATTCACACCCCAAGGCAGGGACAAGCGTGACTATTTTTCCTTGCTCGAACCCGGTTTGTGGCGGTTGAAAAAATTCATGATCTTTTTGTTGAATATGATACCGCAGATGCCGAGAGCTCCGGCCACCGCAAACATTGCAATGGAGGCAACCAAATTCCCCTCGTAGAGGGAGGACCCGGCAAAAGTGGATGTCACGATGGAGGGGATACGCGCCAGCGTGGCAATTGTGAAAAAGACGGATGGCTTAATGCTGGTGAGCGGCACAATATAGGTCAGCAGATCTTTGGGCGTGCCGGGAATAAAAAAGAGGATGAACACAATGAGCTCAAGCCGGCGATTGTTGTTGAGAAAACTGAGCTTTTCGATTTTTTCTTTGGAAACAACCATCTCAACAAACGGCTTGCCGAACCATTTGACAATGCAATAGATGAGCGCGGTGCCTATCAGGATGCCGAGCAGGCAGAGAAAAAGGCCCGACCAGGTGCCAAATAGCAGGCCGGATAGCACTTCGACCGGCTCTCCCGGTATGATTGCGAAAATGACCTGAAGGACCTGCACGCCGAGCATGATAAACCAGCCGGAAACGCCGACCGACTGAATGTACACCTTGCACTGCTCCCGAAATTCTGGCTCCTGAAGCTTCATCGCCCAGGGAAACGCCCACACCGTCAGCAGAACAGAAACAACCAAAAAAACAATCAGAAAGGTAAGTTTTGCAATTGTTTTCCTATCCCATTTCTTTTTCATCTTTTTATGTCTCCTTCAGACAGCTGTTCTGTTCTCAAAGCTGTCTTAGTATGTCTTTGCTTGAGTTTCATTATACCAAATGAAATACGGTTATTCAATGCATAATATCTGTCGGTTTTTTGAACTGTGGGTGACAATATTCTTTCGTTTCGCGAATCACCACTGAGCTCAACGCAGTGACTGCAATGATATTTGGAATCGCCATCATCCCGTTGAGGCTGTCGGAAATTGACCAGATCAGCCCCAGATTGGTCGTCGCTCCGACCACGACAAAGAGCACATAGACAATGCGGTAGGTCTTGACCGCGCGCTGAGTACCAAACAGATACTCAATGCATTTTTCCCCATAATAGGCCCAGCCGATAATAGTGGCAAATGCAAAAAAGATCATGGAAATGGAGACGATGTTGGAAGCGCCGAGCCCGAGTGTTTTGGCAAAGGCTGCGAGAGTGAGCGTCGCACCGGTCGCACCGCAGTCCCACAGTCCCGAAGTGAGAATGACAAGGGTGGTCAGGGTGCACATGACGATGGTGTCAAAAAACACCTCGAAAATCCCCCACATGCCCTGCTTGACCGGGCTTTCAGTGTCAGCGGCGGCGTGGGCAATCGGCGCGGAACCAAGCCCGGCCTCGTTGGAAAACACCCCGCGGGAGACGCCGTAGCGCATGGCAGTGGAAATCAAATAGCCCGCTCCGCCCCCGGCAGCCGCTTTCACGTTAAATGCGTATTTGAAGATCAGGCCAAACGCTTCGCCGAGCTGATCCCGGTTGAGAAAGACAACGAGAACTGCAAACAGGGTGTAAAAAATCCCCATAAACGGCACAACCCGCTCGGTGATCTTTCCGATGCGCTTGACCCCTCCGAGCATGACCATTCCGACAAATACAGCGAGAGTGATACCGACGAGCAGCTTGTTGAGGTGAAAGGTACTTCCCAACGCTTCGGAAACCGAATTGGACTGGGTCATATTTCCAATTCCAAACGAGGCGCAGATACACAAAAAAGCGAACACCATGGCGAGCGGCTTGCAGTGCAGGCCTTCCTCAATGTAATACATCGGCCCGCCGACATACTCCCCTTTTCTGTTCTTTCTGCGGAACTTAATGGCGAGCACCACCTCAGCGTATTTGGTGATCATCCCAAAAAACGCGCTGACCCACATCCAGAACACCGCCCCCGGTCCGCCGCTGACAATGGCAGTCGATACGCCGACAATATTTCCTGTTCCCAGCGTCCCGGCTAAGGCGGTGGACACCGCTTGGAATGGGGTAATCCCGCCTTTTTTCGCCTTTTTCTGCTTGTGAAACAACGACCCGATCGTGGTTTTCATCGCAAGGTGGAATTTGGTCAGCTGAAAAAATCCGGTGCGGATGGAGAGATAGACACCCAGCCCCAGCAGGACCGCCAGCATGACTGGACCCCACACAAACTGGTTGACCAGTTCGTTTCCCCGTTCAACCAACTCAACAAGCTTTGACATTTCATCACCCTTTGCTGCTTTTAATTCCAGTGTATGCGGTCAAGCAGAAGGGATATGCCTAATTGAATGGGTGGGAGGCATCTGGGAAAAATGAAGATAAGGCCACCACAAGGCTTTTCTCTCTGTGGAAAGTCGAATCCACTTCCTGGTGAGTTGAAGGATTGCATCAACAGGCCCTAAAAGAACATTGACGGGCGTTTTCTAAAAAAGAATAGAGCCGTTTCAACCGCATCGTTCTATTTGGCCATTGCTCCAGAGGACAAAACATCCACTCGTAGTACGCAGTCAGCCCACGCTTTGCACGACAATCATCAGTTGATTATATCTAGAAAACTGTGCAATAGATATTCCCCGACAAAGCCAGTGATTTTTCACAGACAGACAAAGTCCCCTGTTACTAGCACACATCGTGCTGGCACGGTCTGACACTTGCAAACATTGTTGCTTGCTACCTGTAAAACAGCTTATTTTAGGAGTTCCCCATCATCAGGTGTTCTCCAGCCTTATTTTCTTTCAATTGACGTTTGATGTACTCCTCTACCTTCTTTGCATTTTTCTTACTGTATCCACACAATACTCCTCTTCCTCTACTATTCTCACTTTGCCGCTCCTTGCAGTTTCCAAATCGCAAGGAGCAGCAAAAGGAGCTCTTTTTTCTGTGTCATCGGCACAAGCCTTCTCTTGAACCACTCGCCTTATGTGGTTTTCTTTGTATACAAAAAACAGAGGGAACAACTCCCTCTGTTTTAAACCGTTTTCGTTATTCGGCGGCTTTGTTTTTTGACATCACCGAGAAGGTTCCGGTCAGATAGGTGATTTCAATCGTCCTGCCCTCTTTGCCGACGTCCCAAGTGAACTGGAAATAACCCTCACTTTTTCCGATGAGCTTTTTGAGCACCTCGCTCGAGGTTTTGCAGCCCTGTGTCTCAATCGGGTTGGAGTTTTCCATTGCAGTGAAATCCCCGTATTGTTCTGCGATCTTGTCAAACACAACGCCAAACAGATCCTCGTCCGCCCCGCTGCCAGGCACATAGCCGGCAAAATAGAGCATGTCGTTTGAGGTGTTGAACGCATAGGAGACACTGCCCGGCTGGCCGATATATTCAACGTCCTTGTTGTAGTAGACCAGGCTCACCATATCGGTCTTTTGGTATCCGCCCTGCTCTTCGAGTGTCTCTGGGGTGAGGGTAGAAAAAATTTCGTCGTTAAAAAGGACATTTTCGGGATCAATATCGGCATCCTTATATTGGTCGGAACATCCCACAAATGAGAATGCGAGCACGAACACGAACAGGATACTGATCAGTTTTTTGTTCATATCAGACTTCTCCTTTAATTTCGGCAGGTTATGAAAAAGCGGTGCCGTCCTCCGGCGGGTATCATCTGCATTTCTATCCTGATTATTATACCATAGATTCTGCAAAAATGTACAGTATCAATTTTTCACAAAAAGAAAGCAGGTTTCCATTTGAAAGCCTGCTTCCCTGAAATCCTATTCTTTGCAAAGTCTCAGATGCATCGGCAGGCCGTTTTCGAACGGTGGAAGCATCTCTCCCTGAATGAGTGGCTTCATATACTCCACCAGCTCGTCCGAAACATAGGTGTTGTTTCGGATAATCCATTCAAAGGGGATTCTCTTCTCGATGTTCGCCACCTTGTCAATGTCATAAGTCGCATACTGAAGCTGATACGGGTCGTTGCTGACTCGCTTAAAGATAACCATTTTACCAGTCTCGCCGTTAAAGGATGCGTGCGCCGCCTTAAACCCTGCGGTGTAGGCTTCCTCTACGTCGGTCTTGGAGGCGATGTGAGAAGCGCAGCGCTGCAGGGTGTTGAGCTCGATGTAACGGGTCTTACAGCCCGCTTCAAGCGCTACAAAGTCTGCAAGGACATTTGCAGTGCCCCCGAGCTTTTTGTGGCCGAATGCGTCGACCTCATCCCGGGCAAGGACGTCGCAGACGTATTTTCCATTTGCAATTTTAAGCCCTTCGGACACCGCGACAGTGACCACTTTTTTCGTCTTGTGCACACGGTTGATGTCGGTGACGAATTTGTTCATGTTAAAGGTGGTTTCGGGAAGGTAGATGAGGTCGGGGCCGTCGCAGTCCTCTCCTTTGGAGAGCGCGGAAGCAGCCGTTAGCCAGCCCGCATTGCGGCCCATGATCTCCACAATGGTCACCGAGGGGATGTCGTACACCCGCGCATCGCAGATGACTTCTTTGACCGCGGTGGCAATGTACTTCGCGGCGCTGCCGTAGCCGGGGGTGTGGTCGGTGACTGCAAGGTCGTTGTCAATCGTTTTCGGCACGCCGACAAAGTTGATGTCGCTGCCGATGCTCTTGGCGTACTTGGCAAGCTTTTTGATGGTGTCCATCGAGTCGTTCCCGCCGATATAGAAAAAGTGACGGATCCCAAATTTGATCAGGATTCGGAACACCTGCTGGTAGACCGCCTCATTGACCTCTACATCGGGCAGTTTGAAACGGCAGGAACCGAGATAGGAGGCCGGAGTGGACTTGAGGATTTCCAAATCCCTGTCCGTCTGGATGCAGTCGAGCAGGTTCACCAGGCGCTCGTTCAAAAGCCCCTGGACGCCATTGCGCATGCCGTAGATCTTATCTGCTCCCATATCCTTTGCAGCTTTAAAAACGCCGGCAAGGCTTGCGTTAATGACCGCTGTCGGTCCACCAGATTGTCCGACCAATATGTTGCCTACTGTCAAAAAAAACACTCCCTAACCTTATTGTATTCTAGAAATAGTATAGCATATTTTCCCGTTTTGCACAATACAAAAATCAAAAGTTCAAAATCATTCAGGAAAAATATACAACCTTATCAAAATTTAGCGCAATTTGCTCTACGAATGGAACACCGCTGCAATTGCCTGGCGGATGTTGCTAACCGGAATGATTTCGATTTCATAGCTCTCAAGGTCCTGCAGGCTCTTGAGCGAATGCCGGGGCAGGATACATTTTGTGAAGCCGAGTCGCTGGGCCTCCATCACTCGTTTCTGCACTCCGCTCACGCTGCGAATCTCCCCTGCGAGGCCGAGCTCGCCGAATGCGATGAGGGTGTCCTCTACCGGGATGTCCCGCAGGCTGGAAATCAACGCAACCGCGATGGAGAGGTCAGCCGCCGGCTCGTCCAGCTTGAGGCCGCCGATGATATTGATATAGGTATCAAGGGTGCCAAAGAAATACCCCGCCCGCTTTTCGAGCACTGCGATGATGAGCGACATCCGGTTGTAATCAAATCCAGTACACATCCGACGGGGGGTGCCGAAGCCCGTCTTGGTCACCAGCGCCTGCACCTCCGCCATGATCGGGCGGCTCCCCTCAATGACGGAGGAGACGCAGGTGCCCGAGACTCCCTGAGGCCGCTCTGACAGCAGCATGGCGGATGGGTTCTCCACCTGACACAGCCCGGTGTCCTGCATGTCGAACACCGCGATTTCATTGGTGGAGCCATAGCGGTTTTTGACCGCTCGCAGGATGCGGTAGGAGAGGTTGCGGTCCCCCTCAAAATAGAGCACCGCGTCGACGATGTGCTCGAGCACCTTTGGCCCGGCAATGTTGCCGTCCTTATTGACGTGGCCGACAAGCAGGATGGGGATATCCTCGCTCTTTGCCAGGTGCATGAAGGCGTTGGTGCACTCCCGCACCTGGGTCACACTGCCCGAGGAGGACTGCACCGCCTCGAGGTTCATCGTCTGAATCGAATCGATCATCACCAGGCTCGGCTTGTGCACCATTATGGTGCTGAGAATGGTGTCGACGTTTGTTTCGGAGATCATATAGAGGTTTTCACTGTTGACCCCGAGCCGGTTGGCGCGCAGTTTGATCTGGCGCACGCTCTCTTCCCCCGAGACATAGAGAATGTCCGACTGCTCCCCGAGCACGCCGCAAATTTGCAGCAGCAGGGTGGATTTTCCGATACCCGGGTCGCCGCTGAGCAGCACGAGGGATCCCTTGACAATGCCGCCCCCGAACACCCGGTCGAGTTCGGCAATGCCGGTGGTGTAACGCACCTCGTCCTTCACGTCGATCTGAGTGATGCTCTTGGGCTGCACCGCCGATGCGTGAGAGATGTTGGGCGCGCGTTTTCCCGCAGCAGGCGGGGCCACGGTCACCTGCTGCTCAAAGCTGTTCCACTCCCCGCAGTTGGGGCACCGCCCCTGCCATTTGGGTGTTTCATATCCACAGGCTGTGCAGACATATACTTCCTTTGCCTTTGCCAAACTGGTCCTCCTATCCGATACTCTGATCGTAAAATTCAACAATGCCGCAGTAGAGAGTGAACGCCACTTGATTCTGGTACTCTTCCTGCGAAAGTTTTTTGGCCTCGTCCGGGTTGGACAAAAATCCGCACTCGGCGAGCACTGCCGGAATTTTTGCCTTGTGAATGAGATAGACGCTCGAGGTGATCGGCTTGATCTCTCGCGCATTGTCCGGCTGAATGTTGGCGACAAACCGTTTCTGCAAACACTCAGCCAGCGGCTGGCTGAGCTCATTTTGAAGCCCGTAAAACATCTGGGCCCCCGAATACTGTGACTGCTCGAATTTGTTTTGGTGGATACTCACCATAATCGCATTGGGGTTTCCGTTGGCGATTTCCAGCCGTTTTTTGATGTCCGAGCGCTTTTTCTCCCGCGTCGTGTTCGCCGAGTCATCGTAAATTGAGATGTCCT
>EQ973344.1:94346-101134 GCA_000158655.1 [Clostridium] methylpentosum DSM 5476 | reverse complement strand
GCGAGCATATCCCGCAGCTTGAGCGCAATGCTCAGGTTGATGTTTTTCTCAACAAGGTTGTACAGTCCTTCGGCGCCCCCGTCTTCCCCGCCGTGCCCGGCGTCAATCACAATCTGCCGCTCGATTGCGGGCTTGGTGCCCACCTGGGCTGTCCGGTCGATATAGCCGACCACGCCGCACACCACGGCCGCCGTCAGCACCACGGCAATCGCCGCCCGATACCTGATTCTCATCTTCATACACCGCACCCCGCCTTTTTTTGTTGTGTTACAGTGTATGATGTGAAACAAGCCGATATTCTAGAGCGTGCCGACAAAGTCGGCAGTTTGCGAAAAGGGGGTTCCCCTCTCACCGCCTGTTTTCCAAAAATGCAAAACCTGGATCATATGCCGCCCTCAGTTCGATGTATAAGCAGTCAAATAGCCCGTTTCTTTCACAAAATTTTTCGATAGTCTGATGCTATTGCCTGTCCAAATAAATCTGCATCAGGCCTTCGAGGGTGAGGGTTTTGTCAATGACATCGAACATCTGGGTGCTCTGGTTGAGCAGTGTTGAGAGGCCTCCCGTGGCGACAACCGTCGTCTTCTGTCCGAGCTCGTCGCTGATTTTGTCGATCATGTGCAGCACAGCTCCCACATAGCCATAGATCACGCCAGCCTGCATGCTGGTGACGGTGTCCCGGCCGATCGCGGTTCCCGGGTCGTTGAGTTCTACGGTGGGGAGCTTGGCCGCGTTGCGGGTGAGCGCCTCCATGGAAACCTTGATGCCGGGATAGATCGTCCCGCCCTCATAGGATCCGTCCTCCCCCACAAGGTCAAAGGTCGTCGCAGTGCCGAAGTCCACCACAATCAGCGGGCCGCCGTACTTGCGGTAAGCGGCGTAGGCGTTGACAAGCCGGTCCGCCCCGACCTCTTTGGGATTGTGGTAATTGTTTTTGAGCTGGATCGGAAGGTTTTCCCCCGCAACAAGCGGCTCCTTGCCGATGTATTTTCGCATTGCATTCGAGACGGAGAACATCACCTGCGGCACAACCGACGCAATGACAACCGCCTCGATCGCATTGACATCAATTTTTTGAATGGTAAAAAACTGGGTCATCAGCAAGCCCACTTCATCTGACGTCACATTTCGGTTGGTGACCAGCCGAAAGTTTGCCCGCAGCTTCTCCCCCTCAAAAATGCCGAATTCCATATTTGTATTCCCAATATCCACTGTCAATACCATCTGCAACCACATCCTTTTTGTTACTCTTACAAATTATACAGACATCCCGCTCCGCTGTCAATAACAACCAGCAATCCCCAGCACATATTCACAGCGCAAACGAAAACAATAACAGCGAAAGGCAGGGATCTTTATGAACGATACTGAAAAATTACTCAGCGCGGTGCACAAAACCGCAAACATGGGGATTGAGTCGCTCAACGCGCTCATCCCCGAGACACAGGACAGCTCGATCAAACGCACCCTCCGCTCCCAGCTCGACAGCTACAGCAGCTTTCTCGACGAGGCGGGCAGCGGGCTTCTGATGCGCGGCCAAGAGCCCAAGCAGCAGGGTGTGGTAAACAAACTGATGCTCGACATGAACGTTAAGATGAACGCAAAAATTAACCAGTCGCCCAGCCACATCGCTGAGATGATGATCCAGGGAACTAACATGGGGATTATCGATGTGCAAAAGGCGCTCAACAACGCGCCCGAGGCGGCCAAAGAAGCAAAATCGCTCGCAAAGGATCTGCTTGAGTTTGAGCAGAACAGTGTGGACGCCTACAAAAAATTCCTTTAGGAGGGCTTTGAGATGGAACACAAAAAAAGAGTACTGCGCGGCAATCACACCCGAATTGACCCCGACATGGAGCGGATGATCCCGGAGCATGCCGACGACTACTTCCCCCTCACCGATTTTCAAATGAACGCAACACGCAAAGTTGACCCCACAACCAATGCACAAAACGCCTCAGACGCCCGCGACTTTTGCATCGAAAACAAAAAATAACCGCTTTGCCGCCCTTTCTGAAAGGAATCGGCGGCAATTTTGCGGTCCTGTTCCCGCCGGATCATCCAAATAGTTGGTTTTTCTTTCAAATTATGCTATGATTAGACACAAGGAGTTTCTCTGATCAATGGAGGTACATATGAAAAAGATTTGGCAAATCCTCACCAAGCGGGTCACGGTTATCGCACTTCTGCTCGCTGCTCAATTTACTCTGCTGATCCTCTCTCTCTATTTTATCAGCAGTCACTACTATTATTACGCATTTCTTCTGCATGCAATCAGTATTGTCATTGTCCTGTGGCTTGTCAACCGCAAGGACAATCCGCAGTACAAAATTTCCTGGATTCTCGTGATCTTCACCATCCCACTGGCCGGAGGGATCCTCTATCTGATGTTCGGCAAGAGCCGGACAAGCAAAAAAATGGGCAAAAAAATCAACGAATTGCTCGAGGAAAACCGGATTCACCTGCCGGACAACCAGCAGTATATCGACGAGCTCTCCCGCGCCAACCCATATGCGGCAAAACAGGCGATTTACATGCTCGGGTGCACCCACCAGCCGGTTTGGAAGCACACCCAGACCCACTATCTCACCCCAGGCGAAGCTAAGTTCGAGGCCCTGATCCGGGAACTCAAAAAGGCAAAGCGGTTTATCCTGCTCGAATACTTCATCATCCAGGAGGGGGTGATGTGGAATACCATCCTCGACATCCTCCGTCAAAAGCTCAAGGAAGGGGTGGAGATCAAGCTGATTTTTGACGATCTTGGGACAATCAACACCCTGCCCACTGGTTATGACAAGATCATGCGCCAACTCGGCATCGAGGCATATGTCTTCAACCAGTTCAAGCCCACTCTCAATGCGTTTATGAACAACCGGGACCACCGCAAAATCGCGGTGATCGACGGGAACGTCGGATTTACCGGGGGGATTAACCTTGCAGACGAGTACATCAACGAGTATGAGAAGTACGGCTACTGGAAGGACGCTTCCATCATGATCAAGGGGGAGGCGGTGTGGAACCTCACTGTAATGTTCCTTGAGATGTGGCAGTACATCACCGGAATTCACCCCCATTTTGAAAAATACCGGGGCGACCAGGTGTTTTACAGCGACGGCTACGTTCTCCCCTACGACGACAATCCGATTGACGACGACCTCGTCGGGGAGATGGCGTATATGAATGTCATCAACTCGGCGAACCGGTACCTCTACATCACAACCCCCTACCTCATTCTCGACCACGAGATGATCACCGCGCTCAGCCTCGCCGCACACAACGGGGTGGATGTGCGCATCATCACCCCCCATGTCCCGGATAAATTCTACGTACACGCGGTGACCCGTTCCTATTACCAGGAGCTGATTCAGGAGGGAATCCGTATTTACGAATTCACTCCCGGCTTTATTCACTCCAAAACCATTGTTACGGATGACGAGCAGGCAATTGTCGGGACAACAAATTTTGATTTCCGCAGCTTTTACCTCCACTTTGAATGCGGCATCTGGATGTACCGCTCTCGGGCAGTAGGCCAGGTGCGAGACGATTTTATCAGCACTCTGGAGAGCTGCGAGGAAATCACCCTCGAAACCTGCAGACAAACCAAGTGGTACATTCGAATCTTCCGGGCAGTTCTGCGCCTGTTCGCCCCTTTGATGTAGCCAGGCGGGATGTCACAGCGAATCGTGTCGGAGACGACGAAGCCGGTTGCTTTTTTGCAGAAGACGGTGCGGCATAGCCGAGGCGTTGCAAATCGATACCAGGAGTGAGGCGAAAACATCGCTGGCTGGACCACCCGCCTGCTCAACTTTCACAGGCAGGTTTTCGCAGAGTACACGCTGAATTTGAATGAAATTTGTCCGGCAATCGTCACACAGGCAAAGCGCTCCTATCTTTGAGAATGCATGCATGTTGCGGTGAAATCCAACTCTCATGAAAACACCTGTTTCCCTTCAGAAAAACCGCAAGGAACCTGGGAATACCAGAACAATAGTTGTCTTATCAGTTTAAGCTGACCCGCTGCCTCTGAAAACGGAATTTGTCCACCATAACGGAATCTACCCTTCCACCCGCTGACAGCACGGCATTGTCCCGCTTCAAATAGGAAGCCCAACTTGGAATTTTAAAAATCCAAAGACAAAATTAAACTCCCGCTGCCTGTCCGGCCAGCGGGGGTTTGTCTTGAATCCTATTTTGCGAGGTGGGCGTTAATTTTTTTGACGAGCTCGTCTGCGTCAACACCGTGTACCATGCAGGCCTCTTCCAGGCTTTCGCCCCGGGCGGACGGACAACCGAGGCAGTGCATCCCCATTTCAAGAAAATACTGCGCGGTAGTGCTGTCGTGGTCGAGGATATCGCCGATCACAGTTGATTTGGTAACTTCAAATGCCATTTTTCGTGCTCCTCCATTTTGTTTTTTGGTAGTTCTATTATACCCGTTTCCGCCCTAAAAATCAAGATGCGGTCAACACAACCGCCTGCTTTCCCACCTCGTTGTAACGCTTCTCAAAGAGGCTTTTTGGATACTGTACGATTCCGCGCGGGTCATAGGGATCATTGAAGGTCAACATCTCTCCCTCTACCCCGACAAGCACCAGGCAGTGCTGCCGGTTGGGAACTCGGAGCTTTTCCCCAGTTTTGAAGTCAAACCATTCAATATAAGAAGGGATCTCCTGCATTTGGATCGTCGCCCAAACAATGACAGGGATTCCGTCCAGTACATAGCGGTAAAGCTCTTCCGGGTTCTCCCCGGAAATGTCGCTGGCAGTGTATTCCGAGCCACATTCCTCCAAATACGAGTTGGCTGTCCGCACGATCACCGGGGCGTAACAACCGTACTGATTGCTGTGCGGATCTCCCGCAAAAACGTCATTTTGATTGGGTCCGTACAGCTCCCCATCTGATCCCATGTAAAAATCATCCGAGCAGGGGAGATAGTTGTCCGCCAAACGGGTTTTGCTAACGCTGTAATCGAGGTAGTTGAGCACGATTGCAAGCGAAGTCACCTCACAGCCCGCGGGAAGTTCCGGCAGCTGCTGAATATTATCCATTTCAATATAACGGCTTTCAGGCTGCACAGCGGCAGTCTGTTTTAACTCCAATTCAACAGATGGGGAGTCACAGTTGATCGGAAGTGTGACATTGAGGTCGACTGCGTTTGTCTGCACAGTCGAATGATACGGCATGGCCAAGAGCGCTACGGCAACGAACAGCAGAATCAACCCATTGCGAAGGATTCGCTTAACAGCCATTTCACTCTCCCCTTTCGTTCGTCTTATAACTATTAGACGATTGGAAAAATAAAATGGTTTCAAAGCCTATTTATTCCCATTTTTATCTATTTTAGATAATTTCGATAGACCGACAGGGCATCGAGGATGTTGTACTGAGGGGTATCCAGGTTTCCATCCGCATCCAAAGTCACCAAAATCAGCTCACGATCCTGGTATTTTGCCAGGCTTGCAAGGCAGAGTCCGGCCTGGTCGGTAAATCCAGTCTTCCCGCCTAGGATTTCTCCTTTTTCCAGAGAAGCATCCCCCATCCGGCTAAAGAGGGTGCTATGCATTGTAAAGCCGTCAGAATGCCGGTTGGTAGGGGGAACAGTGTAACTCTGAGACAAAAATACCTCCCGAAATGTCGGGTTTTGCAGGGCGTAGCGCAAAAGCCGGGCGATGTCAGCCGCAGTTGTGATCTGATCCTTTGCGTGCAGGCCAGTCACATTGGAATATCGGGTTCTCTTGAGCTTTAATTCTCTCCCCTTTTGATTCATCAGTTTGAGAAACTCCTTTTGGGAACCCGCAGTTTGCTCCGCCAGAGAGACTGCCGCCTCCGCCCCGGACGGAAGCAGCGTGCCGTAAATCAAATCGATCAGCCGTACCTGCTCTCCCGGTGCAAAACCCGCCAGAGAAGCATTTTCCCGCTGAAGCCGTTCAAAAATGCCGCTGTCTAACACAACGCTTTTGTTGAGATCACTGTTTTTCTCAATCGCAATCAGAGCAGTCATGATTTTGGTCAGCGAGGCGGGATAGGCCCGTTTCTCTGAATTTTTTTCCAATAAGACCTCACCGCTCTGCACATCCATCAGGATTGCACAACGGCTGTAAAGTTGCACGGCTTCCGCCTGGGTACCAGCTGTCCTTGTCTGCTGAATTTTGGGGAGAACAAAGGCATGCACAACACAGAACAGCAGAGCCAAAGAGCACAGCGCCACCCCTGCCCTCCAAATAAAACTCGGTTTTCTTTTTTTCTTCATATTTTCCACCTTCCTTACCTCTTCTATTACATCATAAAGCAGCAGATAAGTGTGAAAAACTGTATTTCAAACCCCTTAATATTTTCTTACAAAGTTCATAACATAAAATAATGGCTTGTCACAGGGCAAAATTCCTCTATGTCGTTGTAAACCGAATTGAACTACATAACGCAAAGGCTGCCCGAAAAAAATCACGGCAGCTGCAAAAGGGAAAAACTGCATTTCCGCCACAATTTGTATGTATTTTTGTCTCTGAATTTTGTTGCACCCTACTGTGTCTGCGAAATATCCTGATTTCCAATATTTGTGTTTTGATTTGCCTGCTGAATATCTCCATTATTTTCGGCACGCTATACTATTGATCTACCTTAATTTCTCCGCAAACTGCCGCTCTCCTGTTCTTCGGCGCAAACACTGCATGGAATTGACCTCTCTCTGATATACCCTAATGGGCAGGCCCTGGCCGAAACTCTCTATTATGGGCAAGACCTCCTTGGTCTCATTGTACAGAACCAAGTCAAGACGGGGCAACTGCTAT
>EQ973344.1:87908-93933 GCA_000158655.1 [Clostridium] methylpentosum DSM 5476 | reverse complement strand
AATCAAAGCTGACGCGCTTCAAAAGCGACGCCAGCTTGCCTAATTCCGTGTTTTTCTACGCCTGGGGCTTTTATTCTCTGTCCGTTCCCTCTGGTGCACTGTACATTTTAAATATATCAAGGTGCTTTTATTTCGCCACTCTTTTCCTCGCTAATGTTCTTCCTTTCCCACCTGCATAACAGATGGGTGCCTTTGGTGCAGACAACGCAAAAAAGCCACCAGCTCAGCTAGTGGCTTTTTATAGGCAAAAGAAAAACCGGTTTTGAAAAATCAAAACCGATTTACTGGAGCGGATTACGAGGCTCGAACTCGCTACCTCCACCTTGGCAAGGTGGCGCTCTACCAGATGAGCTAAATCCGCACACTCTTTCCAACGTACTGTTAGAAAGAATTTGGTGCCTCCGGACGGAATCGAACCATCGACACGAGGATTTTCAGTCCTCTGCTCTACCGACTGAGCTACAGAGGCAGATTGTTGCCTCTTTTTCAAGGACAACGATTGGCGACCCATATCAGACTCGAACTGACGACCTCTTGCGTGACAGGCAAGCGTTCTAACCAACTGAACTAATGGGCCATTTCACTGCCGCTCTTGTTTGTCCGTATTCCCTCAAGCGACGAATATTATTATACACGATCATTCGACTGTTGTCAACACTTTTTTCAATTTTTTTTGCTGAACGGCAAAGTATGTGAAAAATCCCTCCTTCATCTGTTATTATATAGATATTTTACTAATTAAAGGAATTTATGTTAATATTTGAGATGATTATGTATTATGCTATCTATAGTATTTAATTTTACTATATTTGAAACACGCAAAGGCGGATTCTACGGCTTGTGCCACTGAATTAAACTGTCCCGCAAGGGACACACATGAATGGGCATGGCCCTTAAAATTAAAGAGGTGAAATAAATGGTAAAAACCAACAGTTAGAAAAAGCTTGCAGCCAAGTCAGTCGCTTGCGTGTTGTCTGCTGCAATGATGGCCACCCTTTTTGCAGGCCAGACGTTTGCAAAACCAGGTGACGAGCTACCGCCTGGCACTGAGACGATCACCATTCAACAGCAGATTTACTGGAACGAGGACACGACGGTGCCCGATCTGATTGCCGACAAGAAGAATCCGTTGGAGATCGAACTTTCCAACTCCGGTCCGATCACCGACATGAAGGTCAGTATGGCGATTCTGGGCTTTGGCAGCTCGGATTTTGCGCTGTACGACGCTGAAAAACTCGTGATTGCAAAACTGACTGTCCACTGCGATCCCAGTCCCGCTCCGGTTGCCATCAGCCTTTACAAAGCTGGGCTAAACTTCCGAATTGGGAACACGACCTGAAACACCCGCCCCGCACTGCAATCCTCCTACATCGAACAGAAAATTGTGCAGAAGGATGACATGGACATCTCCTTTGATATGATGTACGACAGGCTCAAGGAAGGAAAACAGAGCTATCAGAACTACACCTTTGCCATCGCCTGCAACAACCCCGGCACTTCGCTGACACTCTACTCGATGAATGAGTTGAGCTATCCCGGTATGCGCCCCACACTTGAGCTGACTTATGTAAAATAAGGAGCCTGCAGATGGCACTGCGGAACAGCGAAGTTATCACCACCTTGTCCATTGATCAAAGAAGAAGGTTTTTGATTTGTGACGCTGTACTGAGCGCAGTTATGCAGCTTCTCTCTCAATGTTTCGCCTTTGACTGACTTGAGCGGAACACATGTCATGTCGGTTACCTTCGCTTGTACATGTGTATATGGTCTTGCCATACAAATCGCCCCCTGTCGTAGTTATTTTCCTACGTCAGGGGGCTTTTCGTCAATGTCCGTTTTTCTTGGCCCTGTACATTCTGCGGCCGGGGCTTTGTGTATTGCTCAAACAGCTTGGGTTAGACATTCACCCGCTCAATCTCCTTTTTGAGCCGCTTGATGATCCGCTTTTCCAGCCTTGAGATATAGGACTGGGATATTCCAATTTTATCCGCCACCTCCTTTTGGGTGTGCTCTTTGCCGTCGATCATTCCAAACCGCATCTGCATGATCGAACGCTCCCTGTCCCCGAGCTTGTTCACACACGAGACGATCAAGTCCCGTTCCACCTGATCCTCGATCCCACGGTTGACACAGTCGTTTTCGGTGCCGAGGACGTCGGAGAGGAGGAGTTCGTTTCCGTCCCAGTCGATTTTGAGCGGTTCGTCAATCGAGATCTCGCTTTTAATCGGATTGCTCTTGCGCAGGTGCATCAAAATTTCATTTTCAATGCAGCGGGACGCATAGGTGGCGAGCTTGATGTTCTTTTCAGGAGAAAAGGTATTGACCGCCTTAATCAACCCGATTGTTCCGATTGAAATCAAATCCTCCACGCCAATGCCGGTCGATTCAAATTTTTTTGCGATGTACACCACAAGGCGCAGATTGTGGACAATCAGCTGATCCCGCGCCCAGGGATCTTTTTCGGAGAGCTTTTGAAACACTACCCGTTCCTCGTCTTTGGTTAGCGGTGGGGGCAGAGTCTCCGGCCCGTTGATATAGTGGACCGGGTTGACAAACCCCATGTTCTCCAGCAGCCTTCCCCACAGCTTTTTAAAAAATGCATTTGCCCGGTTGATACCTTGCATTGTCATCATCCTCCTTCTCTGTTTCGCCGCTTGCGACCCGGCGGAACAATCTGATTAAAACTGCTACCCGAGCAGGTCAGCATGCAAAATAGATTGAAACTCTCCCTGTGAAAGCTTGGTGGAGGTCACGCCGATGTAGACCTCACGCTGCTCTTCTCTTCCTCCAGGCAGCGTCAGGGTGAATTTGTCCGGTTTAAAAGCGGCGATGACTCCGCCCGCCCCCACCGCGCGGTAGGGAACAAGACGGACGCGGGGCCGCCAGGGATGCCGTTCCAGCTTCTCCAGCCCCTCTGAGGAGGGATACTCAAAAAAGCCGTGCAGCTCAGTTGGAATCAGCGGCTCAACCGATGAGAGCTCGCACACCACAACAGGCGTCCCGCTGAACATCTCAACGAGATGGTTTCCAGTGTCGTGCAGCGCGGTGAGCGCAACCTGTTTTCCGTCCGCCTCCGCAACCATTTGGTAGACCTTGTCAGCATGTACCCTTCGGTCAAATACAAAGCAGACCAGCCGGATCACCAGATAGGAAAGAATGGTTCCGACTGCGAGCGCGACAGCGGAGATGTTGAAATACACCATGCCGTTGCTGTAATACATGCCGGGCGGTTTAATCACCAGCCAGAGGGCGAGCATTACCCCGGCAAAGATAAAATTGACCCCGAAAAAGATCAAAACCGTTTTTATGTAGACTGCTTTGGCACCATAGCCGAACGAAGTGAGCACGATGAGCGACGCCAGAACAAGCTTGATGGCGAGCATAGGCACCAATCCCAGATTCGGCAGCAAAATGAGGACGGATGCCGCACTGCCAATCAACGCGCCGAGCAGAAGCCGGAGCCGCCGAGGGTGCCTGTGGACAAACTGGGCTGTTGACAGCAGCAAGAAATAATTGACAAACAGGTTGACGATGAGCAGCACGTCAAGATAGATCACCCGCATCCTTTCACCTCCACTCCCTGATTATACGCCGTGGACAGGCTTTAAGTTTGTCAAAAACAGGGAGATAGTTTTTTGATTTTATCCCTTGACTTTCCCGTCCGGGTATGATAGTATGAAAGCTATTGAGTGACAAACAGCGAGGAAGAGACCAAGTAGGCAGGTGCATAAGCCTCCAGAGAGCGTTTGGCTGGTGAAAAAACGCAGGCGGGCAGGCTGCTGAATACAGCTCGGAGCTGCGCGGCCCAAAAGCCGTGCCGGGGACGCCCGTTACAGCGTCTGGGTATGTTGGTACCCGCTGAGGCTGTTTTCGTGAGAAAATGGCAAATAGAGGTGGTAACGCGGTTTTTCGCCCTCTGTTTCCTTTTGGGAAGCAGAGGGCTTTTTGTTATTGAAAACAATAGGTAAGGAGTAGTAAAAATGACTGTATTTGAAGAACTCAAACGGCGCGGCCTCATCGCGCAGATGACCCATGAGGACAAAATCAAGGAGGCGCTTGAAAACGAACAGGTGACCTTTTACATCGGCTTTGACGCAACGGCGGACAGCCTGCACGTCGGCCATTTCCTCCAGCTTGTGGTCATGCGCCATCTCCAGCTCGCAGGACACAAACCGGTCGCCCTGCTCGGCACCGGAACCACCATGGTTGGCGACCCGACCGGCCGCACCGACATGCGCCAGATGCTCACCCCAGAGGAAATCAACCACAACGCCGAGTGCTTTAAAAAGCAGATGTCCAAGTTCATCGACTTTTCGGATGATAAGGCGCTCATTGTCAAAAACGGCGATTGGCTGCTCAACCTCAACTACATCGATTTTCTGCGCGATGTGGGCCGCTACTTCTCGGTCAACCAGATGCTGACTGCGGAGAGCGTGAAAAACCGCCTTGAGCGCGGACTGAGCTTTCTCGAATTCAACTATATGCTCATGCAGAGCTACGATTTTCTGCACCTCTACCAGACCATGGGCTGTACTATGGAGCTCGGCGGAGACGACCAGTGGTCCAACATTCTCAAGGGCATCGACCTTGTCCGCCGAGTGGAAGGGGAAGAAGTGTACGGCATGACCTTTACCCTGCTCACCACAAAAGAGGGCAAAAAGATGGGCAAGACCGCAAAAGGCGCGCTTTGGCTCGACGAAAACAAATGCTCCCCCTACGATTTCTTCCAGTATTGGAGAAACGTCAGCGACGACGACGTCATCAACTGCCTCAAGCTCATCACCTTCCTGCCGATTGAGGAAATCGAGGCAATGGAAAGCTGGGAGGGCAGTCAGCTCAACAAGGCAAAAGAAATTCTCGCTTTCGAAGTGACCAAGATGGTTCACGGCGAAGAAAAGGCGACCGAGGCGCTGGGCGCTGCGCGTGCTCTCTTTACCGCCAATTCGGACGACGCCAATATGCCGACCACTCAGCTTGCGGACAGCGATTTTAACGACGGCCAGATCGGCCTGCTCGATCTCATGGTCAAAACCAAGCTGTGCCCCTCCAAAGGAGAGGCGCGCAGACTCGTCCAGCAGGGCGGCGTCTCAGTCGACGATGTGAAAGTCACCGATCCGGCCAAGGTTCTCACCGCACAGGACTTTGAAAAAGGACATGTGATCATCAAAAAGGGCAAAAAGGTATTCCACAAGGCGTGCAAATAACGCCTCAATCCATCTTAACGGCCCTGCCGGAATTTTTCCCGTCCAGAACAGCCCGCCGATAAATCCAAACCAATTGTACTAGACCAAAAGGCAGCAAGCTCTTTCCAGCTTGCTGCCTTTTTGATCTATTGTAAACATATCAGTTACTTCAAATTGCTGAAATTATAGCATCAGTAGTTGCTGGATTGTTTTTGCCGTGATCGCAAAACAGGCCGGGAACCATCGGGTATTCGCTTTTGCTACAAGATGACAATTGAATGGACTTGTTTTGACTGACGGGCACTCACAAATAACCCCTTCAACAAGGGTACTGTGTGAATTCAAGTAGGAATGGTTAAACGCTCTTTCAATGGCACACAAGTAATAACCTCAAGAATTGATGTCACCAGAAGTTCAGCTTCTGATTATATCCGCTGCGTTGAATGCTCGCAGATCACGAAAATCAAAAAACTTTGACACACTCTACTCCTGAAAAACTGTCAACAGTCAATCCAGTGCCTAAACATCCTCCCCAGCTTCCCCGCCCTTTCTTCATTGAATATGACAGCAGAAACGAATGGGGGATCCTATCACAGAAAAAGAAGCAGAGCAAATGTCCGCCCCCTTTTTGCTAGAAATGGTTGCAGTTCAATAAACCTGCCAGGCTGTCCACCCAACAATGAACTATGAGGCGTTGGCGGCAGAGGTTGCCCGATGTCAGGAGCAAAGCCGGAAGACCTACGGCTACCGATAGGTGCAGCTATGGCTTGAACAGCAGGGAATTCCCCGTAACCCTAAAACCGTATTGCGGATCATGCGGAAGTATGGCCTGTTGTCTGAAA
>EQ973344.1:71185-87600 GCA_000158655.1 [Clostridium] methylpentosum DSM 5476 | reverse complement strand
CCTCTTTGCAGTAGATTGTTCTCTCTCCACACAGGCATAGCCGCGCTACTTTTTCACCGGAAAACACACTTCGGTGACTAGCTCCTCCGGATTGCTCGTCTCATAGGGGCTGACATGGTAGATGCAGAAGGAATTTCCGTCAAATACATAACCGTTGTCCCGCACCCAGTTTGCTACCGCCTGATTGACCTCGGTGATCTGTTCATAACTCCCCTTGTAGGTACAGGAAGCCATCAGAATGGGGGCAACTTGTTTAAAGACAACATGCTCAGTATTCGGGTAGCTGCCGGATACAGATTTCTGAATCTCTACGTCTACATCCTTTTCCTTGTGTTCCCCATCGTGGAACAGCGCAAGGGTGTAGCAGGGGCTGCTCGGCTGCAAATTCAACGACGCAGTCTCTTTCATGAGGATGTTCCACAGGATTGCCTCCTGGTCATAGGCGGGGATAATTTGGCGCACACTTGCAACCGTGCGGGCAGGGAGTTCTTTTAGCGTGACGTTGTAATTCATTTCAGTTCCATCCTTTCCAATCCGCTTCAAGGCGGTTTCAAGGAACAGCAGGCGACGGTTTGCTTCCTCAGCCTGTTCTTGCAGCTCAATCCTCTTGAGTTTGAGATAGGCCGAGAACTCCTCCAGATTGTCACAAACGTTGAGTATCTCCCGAATTGCAGCCAATCCAAACCCCATGTCCTTAAGGGCGTTAATCCGTCCAGCCAATGGAAGCTGGTCCTCACTGTAATAGCGATATCCAGTGAACCGGTCGGTGCAAGCGGGCGTCAGGAGGCCAATGTCGTCATAATGCCGCAGCATTCGGATGCTGATCCTTGCTAGTTTAGAAAAATCTCCGATTTTCAGCATAGTTTTCCCTCACATATATGTGTTTTTTGAGCTCACTCCCAGTATACAGCATACCACAGTGTGAGAGTCAAGAGGCATTCTCTAAAAAGTCAATTTGCATCCTGCATTTCAAATCGCGTTTACAATTTTCCCTTTAGATTCATTTAAAAACAGAACAACAGCCGCCGGATAGATCTACCCGACGGCTGTTGCTCCGTTTTATTCGTTGATTGACTTGTAGTGCGTTCCAATTGCATCTGCACCGAGAATCGCAGCGTAAACCTGGTCCGCTGTGACAGGGAACGGCATGTTGTGGATGCTCTCCCCTTCCGCTGTCGCAGCTTGGGCAACTGCCATGATTTCCTCTTCTTTGACCTCGGCAATCCCAAGATCAGCAAGGGTAGTCGGCAGGCCGACGCTCATGCAGAAGGATAAAACCTCCTCAATCTGTTCAAGCGGAGCGTTCTGAAGGACGAGCTGGGTGAGCGTTCCGAACGCGACCTTTTCTCCATGGTAAAGGTGATGGCACTGTGTGAGCACGGTAAATCCGTTGTGAATTGCATGCGCACCCGACAATCCGCCCGATTCAAAGCCAATCCCACTGAGGTAGGTATTCGCCTCCACAATGTTTTCCACCGCTTTGGTGCACACCTTTCGCTCCACTGCAAGCTTTGCTTGCAAACCGTCGGAGAGCAGGGTTTCGTAGCACAGCCGTGCGAGTGCAAGCGCGGCATTGGTCACCTGGCCGCCCGCGCAGGTTCCAGCGCCTGAATCGGCAACTGCCTGCGCTTCAAAATAGGTCGCAAGGGCATCCCCCATGCCCGAGACGAGCAGGCGGGCAGGCGCCTTGCTGATCAGCTCGGTGTCGAGCAAAACCAGATTTGGATTGGCTGGGAGAAACAGATACTCGTCAAACACCCCGTCGTCTGTGTAGAGCACCGACAAGGCGCTGCAGGGCGCGTCGGTGGAGGCAATCGTCGGGACGACCGCGACAGGGGTCTTTTTGTAATAGGCGACCGCTTTGGCGGTATCGAGGATCTTACCTCCACCGACGCCGACCACAGCGTCGCATCCCCGCTGTTCCATCAAGCCGATGAGCCGGTTGATTTCGGATTTGCTGCACTCGCCGTTGAACTCTTCATAGACGATCTCACAGTCGGAACCTGCGAGCCCTTGCTCAATTGGCGCTTTGACCCGTTTGAGGCCGGAGGGGCTCACAATGCAGAACAGCTTGCTCCCAAGCGCGTCGGCATAACTTCCAAAATTGGAAAGCTCGCCCTTTCCCTGAACATATTTGCTGGGGCTGATAATGATATTAGCCATGGTCAACATCTCCTTGCTTTACTTTGTCTAAATTTTAACATAGTAAGAAGGCAATTGCAACCCCTATCATTTAAATTTACAAAAACCAAACGTTTGCTTTTGGCTCATCATCGTTTGGGACAGCAAGTCTCGGTAGCTACAACCGATTGGTTTCCAATTCAAAAACCGTTTTGATTCAGTACTCCCAGACAGTTAATTTTTATGGCAAAGTTTTAATTATCAATATTTAAATACAAATATAACGTTTTTGAAATCTCAGTTTTATAATATACTCTAGATAGTGATGATAATAAAGTTTGATTTGGCGGGGAATACAGGGCAACTCTTTACCGGTAAAACAGTCTAAATCAAAAGGGACTAGTAATCCATTGTGATAGTTGTCATCATCTTCGCTGTATTTGTCTCCCTTCGTCAGTTGCTGATGTACCTCGGGCAGCCCGATCCAAAGAGCAGGCAGTCCTTTCTTGTGCTTGTGACCGGATTTTCCGGCCGGACAGTCAGCATGAAGGTGCAAGCGAGCACAGGCAGCATACTCGACAATCGAGAGTTCAGAGTCAACATCGACGAAATGGGGGATTGACGAAAACTCCATCCTTCCCGGCATTCAAAAATTAGACGAACGGTTTCTAAACAGCTCCAAACTAATAAGAGTTTACTACGAGTCGGATCCAAACGCTCCTGATGATCCGTGCATCACCCGAATTGAAGTTCTCAACTCACCCTCTGCTACTGACAAACAAAAGGCGAATTCGCAGTGAATCCTGCAATCCAGAGAAAACTCCTAAAAACAGAATCTCTCCTCGTTTCCCGTGTAATATGTCCACCTTTTTATTCTAAACCCCGAGTATGGGCAAGACGACCTGTGATGCCATATGCAGAAAAAGGATGCGCTACACGCCGGGACAAAAAAGGATATGCATGACCATCCCGAAACGGGCGGCCCAAGAAGTGCCGACTACCGACTTCACTCCTCAAGCATCACGCGCACGGCAGCCCGTATGCCAAACACATTCGCTTGCCAGGAATCGATTCATTCTTATTGCTTTTTCTTTTGAATCAGGGCCGAGAGGTCGACAAACTCGTACTGAATCCCTATGACGGCAATGCTACCGCCGTAGAGCGCAGCCACCATGTAAAACCTCCCTTCGGCAATCCTCTGGCTTTTCTCTCCAACTTTGGCACAACAAAAAGTTCAAGTGAAAGCGCACAAAAAACACGGCGTGACAGGATTGGCTGTCACGCCGTGTTTTTATAGATACAGCCTGTATTTTACCTTAACACGCTCCATTTTGCGCACCATCTGCTCCCCGAAAATGAAGAGGAAGAAGGCGGTGCCCGCCGCATGCATGGCATCGTAGGGAACTCCCGACAGATAGAGCAGCGTGAGGGATTCCCAGCTGATCGAGATATTGGATGCGGGGATCGCGCTGGTCATAATCATCGCCGCAGTGTTCATAATTCCGCCGTAGATGATAAAGACGGTGAGAAATCCAAACAGTGCGAGGGTGAGGGAATCCACAGGGAGCCGTTTGCGCTGGATCAGCACCCCGGCGAGCAGGCCCACAGCCCCGAAGATGTAGAGCTGCCAGCCGAGAAAGCTCCCCTGGCCCCAGATGAGATGAATGCCAAATGCGAGCCCCACCGAGATGAGCACACAGACGACCGGTCCGAGGATCACCTTAAAATCGCGGGAGTTCGCCTTTTCCGCGTTTACCTTGTTAAATACCAGTCCCGCGAGAAAGCCGAGCAGCCCCCAGCAAAACATCTGCCAGGGCGTCCACGGCCCCTGTCCCTGAAAAAAATTACACACGAAGCGGGCGAGCGCACCGACCAGGAAGCCTGCCTCCGGCCCAAACGACACCCCTGCAACGATCACAAGCGCAGTCCCCGCCTGGAACGGGATAAACAGATAGGTGAGGAGATTGCCGCAGATGGTGAGCGCGGCCATCACCGCGATGACGACGATTTCCCGCGCCCTGGGCCGCCGCTTTTCAAACACAAGAAAAAAGGGTAGCATGGTGTAGAGTACAATGAACAGGCTGACAATCAGGTATTTCTGATCGTCAAAAAAACGGATGCCCACAAAGACAGTGAAGGGAATTAAGAGGAAGATGATGAGCGCAGAGAGGATGGTTCGCTTTTTCCGTGCTTTTGCAAAAGCAACGGGGTTAAATTTTGTTCGCATAGTGAAATCACATCCTTGTAGGTGACTGCGTTGTCAAACAGGTGTCGGGACATCCGGTTTGCCGCTGTCGTGTAAAAGCTGTTGCCGCTGAAAAAGACCCGCGGCGTGTCCTGCGAGACGACCGAGCCGTCAAAAAACATCGCGCACTCGTCCGCATATTCGGCGCAGAACTCAATGTCGTGGGTGACCATGAGAATGGTGACCCCCTGGCTCTTGAGTTCTGCAAAGAGTTCAGCGAGCACTGTTTTAAAAAACGGATCGAGCCCTTTCGTCGGCTCGTCGAGCAATAGTATTTTGGGTTCCAACAGCAGCACCTTGCCCAAAGCCAGCCGCTGCTGCTCTCCCCCGCTTAGATCATAGGGGTGCATCTTACGCAGGTCAGTGAGCCCGAGAAATTCGAGCATCTCATCCACCCGCGCGAGCCGCTCCTTGTCTGCAAGCTTTGCATAGGAGAGCATTTCATACAGCTCCTCCTCCACAGCTGCTTCGGTGAAGAGCGCCTGCGGGTTTTGAGGAAGCATCCCGAGGTTGTGGGTAAACAGCTCTTGATTGGAGTACTTTTTGATCTCCTTCCCGCCAATGAGTACTTTGCCGCGGTAGGGTTTGCGCGCGCCGCTGATCAGCTTGAGGGTAGTCGTCTTACCGACGCCGTTTCCCCCGATCAGGCAGAAGAGGTCTCCCCGCGCAACCTGGAGTGAGAGGTCGCGCACCACATCCTCCCCATCCCGGTCGTAGCGGAACCACACATCCTTGAGCTCAATGGCGTTCTCCCGCTTTTCCCTTTGTTCCGCTGGGGAGGGCAATGACGTCACCCGGGGCGAGGGGCCGAGCTGTTCGCTCAGCCAGGTTCTCCCCTCCCGCACTGTAATCGGACAACTTCCCTCGGGGCGCACTCCCGCGTATACCTTCATCGCAGTCGGAAGGCCGAGGAACATCGGATGGCGTTCCCCTTCCGCGCCGAGCCTGCGCCCCACCTGCTCAGGGGTGTCGAAGGTGAGCAGCTCGCCTTGTTCCATCACGAGCACCCGATCGGCCAGAGGAAACGCCTCCTCCAGACGGTGCTCTGAGAGGATGATGGTAGTGCCAAGTTCCCGATTGATCTTTGCAAGGGTCTCGAGAAATTCCGAGGAAGCGATCGGATCGAGCTGAGAGGTTGGCTCGTCGAGAATGAGCACCTTGGGCTGCATTGCCATGACGGAGGCGAGGTTGAGCAACTGCTTTTGCCCGCCCGACAGCTCAAACACGCTTTTGCGAAACCAGGTCTGGATGCCGAAAAAGCTCGCCATTTCGGCGACCCGCCTGCGGATGATCTTGGAGCTGTAACCCAAGCTTTCCAGCCCAAAGGCGAGCTCGTGCCACACCTTGTCAGTGACGATCTGCCGCTCGGGATTTTGGTGGACAAATCCGATTTCCGCCGCGCTCACCCGTTTGGCCAGCTCCTCGACATCGGTCCCATTGTAGAGGACCTGCCCCTCCCGGTCCCCATCTGGCGCGAGCTCTCGCTTCATGTGGCGCAACAGGGTGCTCTTGCCGCAGCCCGACCGGCCGCACACCACAATGAACTCAGAGGGCTTGATGCCAAAGGAGAGCTCGCAGAGCGCAGGCTGATCACAGCCTGCGTAGGCAAAACTCATGCTTTCGAAACGAATGATTTCCATGAATACCGTTCTCCTATATCGATCGCAATCGGCAGGCTGAGCAGCACACCATATGCGAGGTAGAGTAGTACCGACCAAAACGTCGGGGATTGAATGACAATTGCCGGATAGTAGTAGATGTTGTTTTCCCCCTGCACACACCCGATGAGCACCAGCCCGGCGAGCAGGAGGATGGCCGAGAGCATAGCCCCGTCCCGTCGATCAAACCGAAAGATGCTGAAGCTCGAACGTCCGCGCAGACCATAACCTCGCGCCCGCATGGAATCTGAGGTCTCAATTGAGTTCTCCATCGACCAGCTCACGAGGATCGAGAGCTCCCGCAGGAACTGACGCGCCCGTTTGACCAGACTTCCCTGCGAGACATCCCGTCCGATCCCCTTCTGCGCATCGGAGATTTCCCGGAACTGCCGTTTAAACAGGGGGACAAACCGGAAACACATCGAGAGCACAAGGGAGAGAGAGGGAAGCACCCGCCCGAAAAGATAGATAAATTTATCCGATGTCATGATCCGATTGTAACAGCTGAACCACACGATGACGCTCACAAGCATGGCAGCGGCTGCAAAACCATAGACAATCGATTCGAGTGTCATCGGGTTTCCGCTGAGGTAAAAGAGCACTGTCACCCCCTGATGGCTGAACAGTGGATTGATCACCGCCATGAACACCAGGATGGGGATCATGGCGAAGAAATTGAACTTGAGCGCCCCCCGCCCGCCGAGCAAAATCGAATAGGCAAACGACGCGCAGAACGACAGTGCGAGAAAAACGGGGTGCATCGAAAACATCGTGATGAACACCACCGCCAGAAAATAAGTGAAGCTCACGATCGGATGAAAACTCTGAAAACCGCCGCGCATCCGAATCCCTCCTTTGCGTTGGCAGAATTATGGGAGCCCCCCAAGCCGAAAGCCGGAATGAAGGGCTGCCCCCGGTTAATCATAGTACTGGTCGCCAACGTCTTTTCCAATGTCGCAGGTGTAAACAATGCCGATCACATCACCGCTTTTCACCTTGTAGTTGCTGATGCCGTAATTGGGGAACCAGCCATTGACCTTGTACATCCAGCCGCTCCCGCTTCCGCAGTCAAATTCATAGAGATTTCCAATCCCCCTGATGTAGGCGCCGCTGTAAGTCGGGGAGTTGATCGAATCCATGTGAATTCCATAATCATAGGTGACCGCCTGCAGGACGTCAAACACGCTGTCCCCTTCCACAAAGTTGACTTGGACCCGGGAGAGGATGACGCCGTTTGCGGGGACGTAGGGTGCTTTTTCAGGTTTGAGCTTATTCATATTGTTTAAAATGGTGTCGCAGCGGATTTCAATGGTGCAGGTGTTGCCGCTCTGCTCTGGAGGGGGCGCGGTGCTGTTCTGCTCCCCTGAGGGGGCAGCCCCGACTTGCCCGCTGCCACTGGAAGGAGAATCATTGCGGAGACCGCCGGAGGACTTGCTCGAGGAAGAGGATGACTGGGAAGAGGGGTTGGACGAAGTCCCGGAGGATGCCTGACCCGGCGCCTCGGAAGAACCACTCTCTTCTGAGGAATTGCTCGGCTCTGTCTCGCCAGTATCCCCTTCACCAGTGGAGGAGTTCTCCTGATCCAACTTGTGATCCACTAAAATCCAGTCGCCGCCCTCGTTGACAGCGAGAGAGGCCTGGTTGTCGACCACCGTGACGGTTGATACATAATCAAGAGCCTCGTCGTCCTCATTGTAATGGTAGAGATAGGCCCCCGGCTCCTCTGTTGTGTAGGTGTAATGGACCACCGCATAGGCTGGAAGCTCCCCGTTGTGTCGGAAGGAGAGGAGCGTCCCCTCCTCCCCCTTGTCCTTGAGCAGGTTGTCAATCTCCTCCTGGTTCGCGGAGTCAGGGCGGATGTCAAAGTTGATCGCTTCGGGCTGCTCCACTGCCTCAAGATTGATCTCCCACACCGCTTTTTTCTCGCTGGTCACTGCAACTTCACGGGTCAGGGTGGTCTCCTGTTCTTTTAGCTGTTGCAGCTCTTCGGCAGAGAGGCTGTTTTGGTTCGTTGCGTTCTTGAACTCCTCGGTTGCCTGTTTCAGTTCAGACAGTTGCTGCTTCTGCTGGGAGACCGCGGATTGTTCCGCTTGGAGCAGCTGATCTGCGGCATCAATACGCTTTTGAAACGCGGCGACTGTGAGTTTGGAGTATTGTCCGTTTTCATTGCCAAGCACAGCGCTGTCAGCCAGATTGGCCGCTGTGGTCACCGCTTTTTGCAGCGGGTCGCGGTAGTTCGCTGGCTCAATGGAAAACCGCAGAAGTATTCCAACTGCGATCAGCAGCAAAACCCCTGCGAACACACTCGTGCGAATAATCTTTTTTCGTCTGCTCATAGTCATTCTCCCTTCTGCCACTGTGGGCGGCTCTTAGAACAATTGGCGAATAAAACGACACAAGTTTAGCGGTAAAAATGACGTGGGAACAGCGTTGTCGTCCTTAGCAGGCAGACAGCCCACCGGCATCCTCCGCCCTGCCTTACGCCATTTTTTCTCGTCTTCTTTTGTGCCATTCACCCACCGACTTCTCAATTTTCTCTGGGGTATAAACGCACAAAAGGGGCGGCTGAACACTCAGCCGCTCCATTTTGTCACTCTTGAGTTTATTCGTTGTTGCCGCGTCTTTTGCGGAGCACAAAAGCTGCGCAGAGCGCTGCAGTCAGCACAACCGAGCCGGCGAGAACGCCTGCAGCCTCTCCGGTGACCGGGAGCTTGCCCGAATTGTTCGAACCGCCCTGAGACGACGAGGAATTGCTCGAGGCATTCAGCTTTTCAAGATCCGCTTTCACCGCGGCGACCACCTCGTAGTTTTCCACCCGGCGAAGCTGCGCTTCGTTGAGCGTCGCGTAGTAACCTTCGATCTTTTCAATGACAGCTGTCAGCTCTGCCGCATTGTCGGCTGTGACGGTAATCTGTTTGCCATCCTGCATTAGCTTGTTCTGGATGAGCAGGTTGACTGCTGTGCGTTTGGCGGGCTGGAAGATACCGCTATAGGAGGAAAGGGTCTCGAGGTCGGACTGGGCAAGTCCTTCCGCCGCTTTGTCGATCTCGTCGATGAGACCGATGTTGTCCATCGTAAGCTTGACGCCCTGGAGTTTTTCCTTGATCAGCGCATCCACCTGCTCGAGCTGCTGTTTGATCTCCTCAATGCGGGCTGCCGCCTTTTCGAGTTTATCCGCGTTGCTCACCTTTTCCTGAAGAGCAGAGGAAAGCTCGTTATAGCGGGCAGTGAGTCCGGAGACAGACGCTTCGTCGTTGGTCTTAGTGAGCGCTTCGACAGCCGGAAGAGCGTCGATATCGGCGATCAGGCTGTTCACCAGCTCCTCATCGCGCAGTTCGGCGATCTTTGCGTAAGCCGCGAGCAGTTTGTCTGCGCCGCTGACCTTTGCCTGGTCCTCAGCGGAAAAGTTGTTGTATGCGGTGTAGAGGGTCTGAATTTTGCTCTGATCATTCAGCGTAATCTCGTCGAGCGCGGGGATCGAGGCAATGCCCTGCTCCATCCGCTCGATCGGATCCTGGGAGGAAACAGCGAGGATGTCCTCCAGCTTCTGGATGCTTGTCACCTTTGCCTGTTCCACATCGCTCAGGTTGTTGTAACGCTCCTGGATGCGTTTGACTTCAAACTCGTTGTAGTACTCAAAGCTGTCCACCTCGGGCAGACGGCTGATCTGCTGCTCCACATCTTCTCCAGTCACCGCGCGGCTCGCCTCGTCCGCACGGCCGAAGCTGTAGAGTTTCTTCGCGTCGTTGTAGAACACGAGGTTGCCGTTTTTGTCAATTGCCATGCTCTGTGAGCAGTACTGTTTTTCTCCCACGTTCTGGACGATTTCAACATCCGGTTCGGTCTGGTTTTCCTTGTCCTTGAGGATGTACATCACCGACGAATCGCCCTGCGGCGCATAGGGAACCAGATAGGCGTAGACCTGGTTGCCATTTTCTTCGGTCGCGTAAGCGGTGGTGATTGCCGCAGAGCCCTTGGTCACCAAGCCCTCCACCGTGTAAATCTCCTGCATGGTATTGGCGTCAACCACGTGGAACGGCTCGGCGCTGCCCATGGTACCGCCGCCACCGCCGAGATAGAGGCGGTCGTTGTAGATGACCGGGCTCGATTGGGTGCCGCCGCCCGACCAGCCGGAATTGTACATCTTCATGCTGTCTTGGTTCAGGCTGCCGTCCTTGTTGACCTCATAGGAACGAACCACTGCCGAGCCTCCATTGGAGGAAATGTAAAGGCGGTTATTTTTTTCGTAGTAATTCAACGTAGAGGTGACCGTTTCGTTGTTGGGGAGCTTGAACGAATCGATCAACGCGCCCGTCTTGGCATTGACCGAGTAGACAGTGCCCGACGCGTCGGCAAAGAAGCAGGTGTCCCCTTTGAATGCGGCGCCGATCCAGCCAAAGCCGAGCGAACCCTCGGGAGCGGCCTGGGACCAGGCGGCCTCAACGACCTCGTCCGGAGTGGAAGGGTCGGTGTCTTCGGTGCTGAAGCAGACATATTCTGGACTTCCCGCGCGGCTGCCGAGATAGATGTAGCCGTCGTGATAGATCACCGGGGACTGAAGCTGCGCCCCGGGAATTGCTTCAGTTTCAAACAGCTTTTCCAGTGTATCCGCGTCGTAGGCGATCACGTAGTTTTTGTCCGAGCTTTCGCGGGGGACAAAGATTTTGCCGTCGCCGTAAGCTATTGTGATAAAAAACATGCTTTTGCCGGGCGCTTCTGCGCTCTTGACAATTTCACCGGTGTTGCTGTCAATCTTATGAATTTGATTTTTGATGTAGCAATAGACATAATCGCCGACTACAATCGGTGTGCCCGGCGTTGCCGCCCAGTCACTTGCGCTGGTGGAGAGGTCGACCTCCCAGTTCTTTTTCAGATCGTCTCCACTTGTCGGCGTTTTGGCATCTGAAACGCCGCGCAGGGTTTCATTCCCCAAAAACTGTTCCCAGCTCAGTGTCGTTTTGGCTGGAGCAGTCTGTGCTGCCGTCACGCTCACAAAGCTGGAGATCGTGAGCGCACAGGCGAGAAGCACTGCGCTCAAACGTTTGCTCATCGTTTTCATACACATTTCTCCTTTGAAAATCTGATGGTTTGACCTTCCGCAGGATGATCTCCAAAACAAAGTTTTGGACAACAAAAAAACAGACTACGGGAGCAGTCTGTTCAATGCTTCAAAACAAGGGCACTTCGCCCCGGTTCATCACATTTCTCTCCCACCGAAAGAACTGATGCTTTGGCGATACGGCAGGTCTCCTGACTCGAAATCATCTTCCGCTCTCCCTTCCCGGATCTTCATCCAGTGGCTTTGAGAGCGTCATCCTTCTCACAGTAGCGGGGGCTGTCGCGGTTTTTCACCGTGTTCCCTTTTCATGCAGCAAACGCTGCAACCGTATGCCTGATTCAATTTGCACCCCTATTATGCCACACTTTGTCCCATCCGTCAAGAGGCAATCATGCTGGAAATTTCCCGAATGATGTCATCGAAGACCGCCCGTGTATCCTCCTGTGGCGCAATTGTCACACTTTTTCTCCCGCACAAAGGCTCAAGCGAGTTCAGGACCACATTTGCCGCTTGCGCCGCCCCTGCTGGGGTGAGCATTCCCCATTCGAGCTGATCGAGCAGGTGGGCGCAGAGCGAAGCAGCAGCCACAACGGCTGGATTCTGATCGAGCTGCGGGGCGACATCTGAAATGCCATATCGTTTGAGGCGGCGCAGCGCGCTGTGCTGCTGCTCCGGGCAGAGGCCGGTTTGAAGGAACAGGGCTTCCCTCAAGGCGGAGTGCACCGTCCTACCAATCACTTCCCCCAACTTGTAGTGCTGGCCTGCATGGAAGAGGTGAAGCTCTGATTCCGGATTTGCAATGACAACCACCCCGTCGGTCCCTGTCCCAGTTGCAAGGGAGCTTGAATAGCAGCTCTCACAGAGCAGCTCCTGCAACACAGCGGCCTTGGCCTCGGTGCAGAGCATCAGGGCGGTCGCCATTCCGCCTGGGCTGAGATCTGCGCTCAGATGGAGCAGGATGTTGACTGTGCCGGGTGAAAATGGCTCAGGCACTCCCTCCCGTTCGGTCCAGGCCGCAGGGTCTCCCACCCGGCCTCCGTTGACATCCACCCCGCCGGTGACCAGTGCAGTGACGGTGCAGCCGCCAATGCTTTCGGACCTGACCGCGAGATTGCGGATGTGCGCCGAGGTGCTCAACCCGGTGGCCCGGTCGGGGTCCAGCCCCAATTCCCCGGCGACTACAGCGAGGTGTTCCCGGTAGGTGGGCGCGCGCAGCTCGCAGCGGCCGCTGTCTCCCCGCAGCTCGTCGTAATTGAATACACAGCGCAGATCGTCCCGCATTCCGCCGTTGAGCGGGGAGCTGCTGAGCACCCGTCGCCTGCCCGCAAAATAAAGAACGGCGGCGCTACGGGAGCGCTCCAACCGGTCTCCCCCAGGCAGTTGTTTTTGCTTCATCATCAAATCCCTCCGCAATGCACACTCCCCATTTTGGGGTCATAGTATAAAGAAATAAGGTGGTGTTTGTATGCTCCTGCAAGCTCTCGAAGCGCTGCTGCTCGTGTCCGCCCTCAGCTTGGACGCGCTGGTGGCGAGCTTTTCATTCGGCGTGGAAAAGATCAAGGTGCCCTGGCTGTCCGCCCTGTTTATGAGCGGGATCTGCTCGGCGTTCCTCGCCGTTTCCCTGCTGCTCGGGTCTGTCGTCAAGCCGTATGTGTCCCCACATCTTGCGGCTGTCCTGTCGTTTTTGATCCTTTTGATTCTCGGCATCACCCGGCTGCTCGACAGCGCAATCAAAACCTGCATTAAAAAAAGTTGCACCAAAACCAAGGATATCAAGTTTAAACTCCTCGACCTGCACTTTATGCTGCGCATCTATGCAGACAGCACTGAGGCGGATGTCAATCACTCCAAGTCCCTGTCTGTTGGGGAAGCGTCCTCCCTCGCAGTCGCCCTGTCGCTCGACGGGTTCGCAACCGGCTTTGGCGCCGGGCTCACCAATGCAAACCCAGTGGAAATGATTCTCTTTTCTTTCATCATCGGGCTCATCGCCATCCGAATCGGGTGCGCAGTCGGCAGAAGGGTCGCGTCAAGCGCAGACCTCAATCTCTCTTGGGCAGGAGGGGCAATTCTCATCCTGCTCGCCTTTACCAAGTTGTTTTAAACGCCCGCCGCACAAAAATGGGGAAAGGGTGTCCCCCCTTCCCCATCAGCGCCGTGATTCCGCAGAGCAGCACATCTCTTTGTTTGCCCTGCGGCAGGTGTTGGACAAGCTCTGATCCTCTGCATTATTTCTGCTTGCGCAGGATGGCCCCTTCTGCAACCTTTCCCGCAAAGGGAATCCTGAGCTTCATCATCGGATGGCAGGCAGCTTCTACCGGATTGCCCTCCCCATCGTACAGCTCCGCAATCCGCAGCTCAAAGGGACGCTTGCCCGGTTCGAGCAACTCGACAGTATCCCCCCTGGAAAACTTGTTGCGCTGGGTGCAGAAAAGGAACTCCCCATCGGCCTTGTCGGCGACTGCCACAACGTCAAAGTTTCTCAGATAGCCGCCGTTTTCAGTGTATTGGCCATCCTCCGGCCTGCCAAAGAGGAATCCGGTGTCATAGCGGCGGTGGCTGACCTTGCACACCTCGTCGAGCAGCCAGGGCTCCACCTGCCAGGAGGGGTCCCGCACAAAGCCGTCGAGCGCAATGCGGTAGGCATTGGTGATCACCGAGACATAGTAGGATGATTTGGCCCTCCCCTCAATTTTCAGGCTGGTCACCCCCGCGTCGAGTAGTTTCCCCAGGTGTTCAATCAAACAGAGGTCTTTTGCATTGAGGATGTAGCTCCCCCGCTCGTCCTCATAAAGGGGAAAATACTGTCCCGGCCGTTTTTCCTCGACCAGGTGGTAACCCCAGCGGCAGGGTTGAGCGCATTCTCCCCGGTTCGCGTCCCGCCCCACAATGTATTGGGAGAGCAGGCAGCGGCCGGAAAACGACATGCAGACTGCACCGTGCACAAATACCTCGAGCTCGAGGTCGGAAGGGGTATTGCGCCGGATGGTGCGGATGTCCTCCAGGCTCAACTCCCGGGCGAGCACCACCCTCTTCGCCCCCATTCGATAGAGTTCGTTTGCAGTGCGGTAGTTGACAATGCCGACCTGGGTGGACATGTGAATTTCAAGCTTTGGAACGACCTCCTTTGCGGCGGCCATCACCCCGACATCGGCGATGATCAGAGCGTCCACCCCTACCTGTTCCGCCTGCCGGAGGTAATCGTCAAGACCGTCCGCCTCCTCATTGGTGGGGACGGAATTACAGGTGAGGTAGACTTTGACCCCGCGCTGATGGGCAAAGTCCACGGCCTTTGCAAGGGTCTCAAAATCAAAGTTTGCCGACGCCGCCCGCATCCCGTATCCGGTGCCTCCCAGGTAGACTGCATCCGCCCCAAAGCGGACCGCGGCAGTCAACCGTTCAAAATCCCCGGCAGGGGCGAGCAGTTCGGGTGTAGAAATCAGGCTGTTCAAAATTTGACCTCCATCTGGTAAAAAATAAATTATTATTGCAATTCTTCTCTGCCCGCTTTTCAGGGCTGCTAAGCTCGACAGCTGGCGCAGTTCGCTCCTACAAGCGAATGAACAACTGCTCGCAGCAAGAAATGGACAGGCTGGCGCAGCAGAGAGAGATTTTTCCTTTTTTAATAGTATTACAGGTTGCCTAGGCTGGAATCAGATCGACCTAAGGGGAGTAAAAATCAAAGCAATACTCCGGACAGCTGCAGAACTACAAGGAGTTGCAGCAGGGACAGGACAGCAGCCTGGAGAATGCAGGATCCATTGTTTTCCAGACCACAGCGCCTGAGAATTTGCCCGGTGAATCATCCGGTGCAACCTCCGTGAGGGACAGATTGAGCAAGGCTGCGGAATTCATGGTACAAAACGAAAAATCCGGCGGACAGACGCGTCGGATTTTTCGAAGCAAACAGCTATTTGAGGCCTGCCTTTTCAAGGTTTTTGTTGTGCTCCTCCAGCGTAGTCGCATAGAAGCATTCCTTGGTTACAGTGTTGGCACAGAAGTAATAATAGTTTGTGCTGGCCGGATTGAGGACTGCATTGATTGCGTCAAGTCCAGGATTGCAGATTGCTCCCGGAGGGATCCCATCCCCCTGGTAGGTATCATACGCCTTGACGACCTCCTCATACGGCTTGTTCTGCTCCGAGAGCTTGATCTGGAGCTCGTTTGCGTATTTCGTCGTCGGATCGGACTGAAGTTTGGGATAAGCGCCCTGGCTCTTGATGCGGTTGAGAAGCACCGATGCAATGATCGGCATGTCCTCCTGGCTGCCCGCTTCGGCCTGTACAATCGAGGCAAGGGCAATCGTCTCGTCGAGGGTCAGTCCCTGCTGATCCATCTGGCCGTACATGGGATCAGTCAGCTTGGAATCAAGGTTGGCGAGAAATTTGCGCGCAACTGACTCGGGATTTTCATTCTTGTAAAAATCATAGGTGTCGGGGAAGGCGTAGCCCTCCATCCGGTAATACTTGAGACTGGTGTCCACATCGAGGAGATGCTCCTCCATCGGAAGGCTGTACACTTTGAGATTGATCGCGTCAAGGAACTCCTGCGCAGAGCAGACTCCCTCCTTCTCAAGCAGCGCCGCATAAGCGTCCAACGTCTGCCCTTCGGGGAAGGTCAGGCGGACAATCCCCTCCCCTTCACCCGGGTTGGGGTTCTTTTTCAGTGTTTCGATGATGGTATCATAGTCCATGTTGGAATTGAGGGTGTATGTACCATATTGGAACTCAGTGCTGTCATCCCGCAGTTTGGTCACCAGGCGGAACAGCCAGGGAAGATCAACTACCCCGTTTTTACCGAGAAGATCGGAAATTTCAGCTGAATGCGCCCCCTTGGGGACTTCCACTGAAATCACCCGCGAAGGCTTCGCCACCGCATAAATATCGTTTAGTCCAAACAGGATAAAGCTCGCGAGCAGCCCAGAGATGACAAGCATGATCACCACCAGCACGATCGAGCGCACCCAATGGCTTTTCCCGCCCTTTTTCTTGCGTTTTTTGTCCTCCGGCGGGAGCCCTTTTTCCCCCGAAGCCTCTTTGACCTCTTGCTGGTATTTCTTCTGCGCCTGTTTGATCGCTTCGATCTTACGGGTATCTGAAAAGTCCTGATTCTTTTTCACCTGTTTTTCCCCTTCGGCTGTTTTTTTGCAGCAGCTTTTTGCTGCTTTTGGGATGCATTTCCCTTCTCGGGGATTTCCGCTGGCTCAGAATCCGTTTTTGGTGTATCTGTCTTGGGTTTCTTTGCATCTGCCTTGCGGGAGGCCGGCGCTTCTGTTTTCTGCTTCTCCGGCTGAACCGGTTTAGCAGCAGCGGTTTGGGCAGCCCCAGTTTTTTTT
>EQ973344.1:64555-70654 GCA_000158655.1 [Clostridium] methylpentosum DSM 5476 | reverse complement strand
AGACCTATCCGGCTTGGCATCTTTATGGGACGCAATTTGTTCGCTATTCGTTTTTTCCGACTGGTCCGGTTTAGCCGCAACGGTTTGGGCAGCCTCAGGCTTTTTCGGTTGGTCCGATTTGGATGCGACGGTTTGCGATGGCTCGGGTTTCTCTGTCTTTGCCGTATTGGGCTTTTCTGCCTCTGGGATGGTCCTGGGCTCGATCGACTCCCCGATTTCAACATCCTCCGGCCGCCTCACTTTTACTGAGGACTTTGGCTTGGGAGGATCATCCAGATCAATGGGGCGGGGAATCCCGTAATCCTCGTCCATAAACTCGGTCGGTGCTCCAATCAGCTCAACCTCAACCGGTTCCTCCTCCTCGTTCAGGAAATAGCCCAACTCCGCTTTCTCCCGGGCGTCCGGGTCGAGGAAGCGCGGCCGTTGACTGTGGATGTCCTTTTCCGGGCCGGATGTGTGTTTCTCGTTTGACATGGAATCCTCCTTCAATCAGGAATCAACTGCGCCACGATGAACATTCAGAGCGGGCGCGACATAGAATAGGGTACATCAAGGGAATGCGAGGTGAACAGTATGTGCGGAAACAATTGTACATGGGTCATTATTTTAATTCTTGTTCTCTGCTGCTGTGGTAACTGCTAACAACTGAAAAAATCGGGGCGGGCGCGTCGGTCTGCATAGACCGCTGAACCGGGGTTGTCCCTGCTCAGCCGCCCCTGGCAAAGCGCGCTTTGCTGTTCAAAATCCGATGTGCACGCCGTCGGATTTTTTGTTTTGCCCATCTATTGAATCCGCTTGCAGAATGACTCGGTCACAAGCAAATCAACTGCGCAGTCAAACCGGCCATGGGGCAGCGAGGGATAGAGACAACTGTTGTAACAGACCCCAACTGTGTAGCCGCGATAGGCGTTGAGAAACCGGTCGTAATAACCCTTTCCGTAGCCGAGGCGATAGCCGTGCATATCAAATGCAAGCCCTGGCACAATACAGAGTGAATTGTCAAAACGGGTGAGCACTTCGCAGTTCTGCTTTGGCTCCAGCACCGAAAAGGTGCCCGGCTCAAGGTCGTCAAATGATCGGATCAAACAAAAATCCATCAGGCGCGTTCCGGGAACGCACCGTGGGACAACCACCTGCTTGCCCTCAGTCAGCGCGTAAAGAATTAGATTGTGGGTGTCCACCTCAATGGGGGTGGACACAAAGGTGATCACCATTTTGGCGCGCCGGTAGCGCTCGAGTGAGATCAGACGGCGAAACAGACGAATGTCCTTATCCTGCTTTTGCTGGGCTGTCATCTCCCTCCGCGCCGACTTGCACTGCTCCCGCAGCCTGTTTTTAAGCGGGCGGATATCCTGTTTTACCATTGAACCGCGGCGGCAACTAAATCCGCCTTTTCCTTTCCAAGTGCCTGGGCGATCAGGGCAAACGCAAATTGCTGGGCAGCACCTGCTCCCCGGGCAGTGATGTACTGCCCGTCGCAGACGACCGGTTCGCGCAGGATGGTCGCACCGGCCAGTGTCTGCTCGAATCCGGGGAAACAGACCGCCTGTTTCCCCCGCAGAAGAGATTTATGCCCCAAGATGCTCGGGGCGGCACAGATCGCGCCGATTGTCTTTCCGTTGAGGGCACAAAGGTCAACCGCCTGCTGTACCACCAGGTTTTTTTCGAGATTGAGCGTTCCGGGCATTCCGCCAGGCAGAACAATCATCTCCATATTGTTAAAATCGACTTCATCTGCCGTAATGTCAGCAGTGACCTCAATCCCGTGCGAACCGGTCACCCGTTTGCCGGTCACGCCGACCGACTGGACCGAGAGTTCGGCGCGCCGAAGGTAATCGAGTGGGGTCAGGGCCTCAACTTCTTCAAAGCCCTCCGCCAAAAACAAATAGACCATGTTCGGTGTCTCCTTTAATCGAGCATTGTATTCATATACAGGTCTTCCCAGGGGAGGGATTGATCCCCCAGCGGGCGGACAAGGCCGTACAGCCGGTCCGTACCAGGTCTCAGAACCCGGGCAGATGCAACGCCGAGATAGCTGCACACAGCGGACACGTCCTCAATGAGGACATCTTCCCCGGAAGAAATTTCCTGTATGAATCCCTGTTCTTTTATTTTATAACAAACCGCATAGGCTTGTCTAGCATTCTGACAAATTTTTAGAATTTTTCCGTCGGAAACAGTCGTCTGCTGGTAAATCAACCCGCTCAGAGCCGGGCTGTGCTCCAGACAGCAGGCAAAATTCTGCTCATACGCGGCCTTCATGGCGCAAAACTCCTGCAAGCTGAGCTCTTCCACCAATGCGCTGCACGGCTCCGCTTGGACGTTGCGCTCCCCGATCGGAATGCGCCGGGTGTATCCTTGACCATCGTAAAATGCGACGAGGCTCGGCGTCTGGGGAATGAGCACCGATGCAACCATCCCCTCCTGTGCAGCGATGTCACAGGAACGCTCGATCAGGCGGTGCATGAGCCGCCGCCCCTGATAGGCGGGCAGAGTGGAGGCGGCATAGATGTAAAATGCAGGATAGGAAACTTTCCCAAACCGCATCGTGACATCCACCATCTCGAGCATTGAACTGACTGTACCGTTCGGTTCCCGGTGGATGAGGGTGCGCATGCAGTCCCTCCCATGTGCGTAATGCGAATCAATATAGGTCTGCGTGTCGTCAAAACAGGCGCGCCAGATTTCTTTGAGGGCGGGAATGTCCTCCCGCCGGGCAAATTCAATCAACAGAATCTCTCCTTAAAGGTGTTTGACGCTGTATTTGGTCTCGAGGATGGCGGGGTGATAGGAGAGCTTTGCCTTGCGCAGTCCCTCCGCCCCGGTGTCCTCCTCCCGGTTGACATAGGTGTACTCCATGCAATTGGCGAGGACAAACTGCTGGTTAATCATCGGATACGCGCCCTGAATATCGGCAAATGCCTTTTCAATGTGAACGACAAAGGTATCCGAACTGAGCGGCTCGCCCATCGAAAAGGCGACAACCTCTCCATCCACCCGAAGCAAGCCGCCTTTAAAGCCAAGTGCCTCAAAATGACGGAAGGACTGCGCAACAGCGCACTGTTCTCCGAGCTTGTCATCATCGAGCATGCAGTCGTTCTGGCTGCACCAGCGCTTGTTCATCGTCATGCACTCGGCGAGATTGGCGGGGGAAATATCTTCGTATGCCCAGCGGCCTTCATAGTTTTCGCGGAATCGATTGATGTGGTTTCGCTTGGAATGCAGTTTTTTGCCCTTGAGAGTCGCCAGACTTTCAGAGGTATAGATGTAGTCAAATCCATCCCGCACTTCGGTAAAACTGTATTTCCCGGGGAACAGCCGCTCGAGCTCCTCCCGTGCCTGGGAATTGACCGAATGCATCCGGAACGGACAGCCGTTCTCCGCCGCGTCCGTTTCGATCGCCTCGATCGCCCGGGCAACATCCCCGCTGCCCGCTGGATAGAGATAGCTGTACTCCCCGGCCTTTCCGGAACGGCAGAGGACAAAATCCTCAAACCGCGCAATCTTTGTACCGTATATAAACTGCCAGATAAAGATTGTTCCGAATGCGTATTCACATCCGCGATAGTCGGAGCGGGCGTTGAGTTCATCCACCCAAGGTTTGTCTTCGAGTTCGATCGATTTGAAATTCAGCATAGTTTCACTCCATTGTGTAGCTCAGTGCCTTTCTGATTAGCATTTCCAGCGGCACTGCTATTTATTTTTTCTTTTTTCCTGCTCTTCTTTGAGCTTTTGAGGGGTGATGTCATTTCCCTCAGCGTCGACGATCTTGACCCCCATCAGCTGTTCTTTAAATCCGGCGCGGAACTGGCGGAGATATTCCTGCCGCAGTCTGTCTCTCTCCTCGGTTTCCGCCGGGGTGAGTCCTTCGGTTCTCGCCTTTTTGGCAAGAGCGTTTATTTTTTCAATCAATTCATGCATCGAAAGTTTCCTCCTTTACAGTTGCAGAATTCCTAAGCTCTTTTTTGGGTTGTTCTCCCTTGCGGGGAGCGACCCGAATTTTCTTTTTTGTACTTACTCCACGTGCTGTATTTCAATCCACGCTCCCCTTGCGGGTGTGTATTGAGATAAAGAAATAGTAATAAACGTACACATCATACCTGTTGCCGTCCCCTAACGGGTGTGTATTGAAATATATCGACTGTTACACAAAAGAATTTGTTCTTGAGTTGCCGCCCCCTTGCGGGTGTGTATTGAGATTTATTCGAGAAATAGAATATGATCTTAATAGAAGTTGCCGTCCCCTTGCGGGTGTATATTGAGATTCCACATCAACCGAAAACGCTGCCTGCGATGTTGTTGCCGTCCCCTTGCGGGTATGTATCGAGATGCAATTAAAGATAGCTTTAAAGGGTTAGTGAGTGCTGACATCCCCTTATGGGTGTGTATTGAGATGGAAAATTATAATTTCCCTGAGTTTGACCCAAAAAGTTGACATCCCCTTGGGCATCAGAACACGGCTCAAGGCATTGAAAGAGAACGCCAGTGTTTCAGCCTCCCGTCAGCGCGTCAACTGTTTGGTCCGCAAACTGTCCGCGCCGGTGAAAATTCCGACACATTATCTCAAAAGTAGTCGCTGTCCGTTGGGTTGAACTGCTTCCCCATCTGCAATAATTGGTAGACAGCAAGTGCAAGAGTTCACTTTAGAATGAAGTGAAGTCCTCTAATAGCTAGCCTCGCTCTGCGTCTGTACGCACAGCGCCGATGCATTCAGCGGCCGCCGTCCCTATCTCCCAAAGGCCCTAGTCTGTTTCAGATATACACATACTATTGCTGAAACCCTGTCTGCCCAAAACTCAGTTCAGTCAGATATATGAAATAGAGGATTCCCTCTATTTCGATCCAAAAACAGCCATATTTATTTATTATAGCAAATTGTATCGGTAAAATCAAATCAAAGAACCCGGTAAAAATCAGTTGACTTTTGTCTACCAATCGATTAATATTATTACATAGACAAGAACGATTTATAGATGGAGGATTATTTGAATGAACTGTAGAAATTGCGGAGCAGAAAACGCAGATACCAACAACGTCTGCATCTACTGCGGGCAGCCGTTGAGAGGAAATGCAAACTATTCCCAGCCCAATCCAAACCAGCAGGTTCAGGCAGGTCCTCAAGTCGGCCAGCCGATCCACATTACTCTGAACACCAATCCAAACGTCAATCCGCAGCCCCACCCCTACAGCAACATCCCGCTCAAAAGCAAGCTGGTGGCGCTAATCCTCTGTGTCCTTCTCGGGGGGCTTGGCATTCACCGTTTTTACCTCGGCAAGGCTGGAACAGGGATTCTTTGGCTGCTTACCGGCGGATTGTTCGGCATTGGCTGGATTGTCGACATCATTTTGATTGCCACCGGCAGCATGACCGATTCTATGGGCCGTCCCCTTACCTGGAATTAACTGTTAAAAGGCTGTTTAAAAAGGCAAGTTCCAGCTGCGAGAACAACTTATTTGTTGCGATCGAAAGGCGACTTTAACTTGGATGGCATCCGCAGTTGAAGTAAAAATTATGCAGCCAACGGCACGCTAAAAAATCAATAGCTGATACTACATTTCCCCCGAAAAAGATGCGTTTCCAGCATACTTTTGAGGGGGATTTCGTATTGTGCCGTGATTGGCAGCCACATCCTCTTTGCTGATGTGTGAGGGTGATAGCCTGCATAGGAGCTGATCCCAATTCAAAACTGAAACTCGTCTGGTGGGGAAAACTCCTTTTCCAATGCAGTCATCATCGACTGTGAAGTGAGAACGGATGCAAACCACCTACAATTCCTCTTTTATAGGCCTACGGCAGGTGGTTCCCTCTTTAAAACGCTTTTCTTCACGCAAGCAATTACGCAGGTGTGTTCTCCCCCGCAATGTAATGGCCTGCTTTCTTTTCTGATGGGTTGCAGCCAATGCCTTAATATGAGCTGGTTTAAAAACGCAAAGGATGATCCTGGGCTGCGAATCATTGCTTTGACATCCAACTGATGATGTTGTTGCGACTTTTGTAGCTTAGGCCTTGGTTAGCCTTACAGGCAATAGATTCTGGATAAGGGTACACTCACAGCCTAGAGTCTGTTTTAAAACCATCCAAGCAACCAAAGAAGGATT
>EQ973344.1:63281-63792 GCA_000158655.1 [Clostridium] methylpentosum DSM 5476 | reverse complement strand
GATGAACTTTCACTGTAGTGGCTGTCAAGCATCAGCGTTGTTTCATCTACCAGGTCCTGCTCAATTAAGGCTAGGAGGATCCGTTCCCATACACCGGCTTTTGTCCATGTCCGAAACCTACTGTATACACTTTGCCACGGCCCAAACCGCTCTGGTAAATCTCGCCAGGGGACTCCTGTATTGAGCCAGTATAGAATCGCGTTGAGCATTTCTCTATTGCTTTTTCCGGGCCGACCTCCTTGTGGCTTCCTTTCTGGCGAAAATAAATCCCTTATCCTATTCCATTGTTTCTCACTGATTTCATGTCGTTTCATACTACTTATTTTATCATTTTGGCTCTTTGTACACAATTCCTGGGTTTTAAAACAGACTCTAGTTCTTGTTCCCGCTAAAGATATGTCACCGTCCTCATGATATCTAATCAAAACCACCAGTAAACTGGTGATTTGCGCAGGCTCTAGAAGGGCCAAATACAGACTTATTCTTTAAAGGGACATAGAAGTTTGACACT
>EQ973344.1:54654-61611 GCA_000158655.1 [Clostridium] methylpentosum DSM 5476 | reverse complement strand
CTGAATTGCACGTTCTGATAGCATACATCTGGACCCCCATTCTGCGTCGTATCGTCACAAGGCGTACAGATTTATCCGTACCGCCCAGTTATGCGGTGCGTCTATCGCCGCCCTGTCACAATTCGGTTCCTGGTTTTCTAAAATACCCGCAGGATTTTGTCTGGTGCCGCTCACAGATTTGAGCGGACCCCTCTCAAAATGTTTTGTTCCCAAATTCATATGTTCCAATACTTGTGCCTGGGTCTGCAAAAACGACCCTTCACTAATAATAACCCTAAAAAAACGCAAAATGGGACAGCAAAATTGCAAAAAAATCAAATTTACGGAATATTTTTCTGTTCTATACAATACTGGAAACCTATAAGCTCCATCATGTATTAAAAATCACAATTTCTAACAATCAATTTCCTTTCAAAAAATGCACCGCAATTTGAGTGCGGTGTTCCAGCCCTGTTTTTTCCAAAATTACTGAAATATGATTACGAACCGTGCCGTTGGAAAGGAACAATCGCTCGGCAATCTCTTTATTGGACAGGCCCTCAGCGATAAGGGCAACCACTTCCATCTCCCGCGGCGTCAGCAGAGAAAAAATTGTATGGTCGGGAAAAACGGTGCGGTCGCGGATGTACTCCAGGATATCCTGCTGGAAAACTGTCCCCCCCTCCGCCACTGCCCGGACAGCGGTCAATATCCGCTGAGCCGGGCTGTTTTTTAAAATATATCCCCTCACCCCTGTTTTGAGCGCGCGCAGGATAAACTCCGCCTCGTCAAATGTTGTGAGAAGGAGGGGGGCTCCCGCTTCCATCTGCATGATCTGCGCTGCGGCTTCAATTCCATCAAGCAGCGGCATCCGGATATCGAGCAACACGACGTCAGGCCGCTGAGTCCGGCAGAGTTCCACCGCCTGTACGCCATTTTCCGCAACGCCGCACAACGCAATGTCCTGCTGCGTTTCGAGGATCATCCTAAGTCCCTGGCAGATAATCGGATCGTCATCCGCTAAAATTACCCGTATCATCATTTCATCCCTCCAATAAAAAAATTTGCGTGATTACAAATCCTGTGGAAGAGCTCTGGAAAAAGCAGCGTCCGCCGTTGAGGATGACCCGCTCTTCAATGGTTTCGAGCCCCATTCCCTTCTCAAACTGCTCGGCGGCGCGGCCGTTGTCACGAAATTCCACTCGGACAATTTTGCTCGCAACCGAAAGGCGCAGTGTAAACGCCGTCGCATCGGAATGCTTGAGCAGATTGGTCAGCGCCTCGAGCAGCGTCTCGTAAATGCAGTTCCACAGATAGCCTGGGAGCTCTTCCACCCTACCCGACGGTTTGAATGCTGTTCTCACCGCGTGGGCGTCTGAAAACCGGGCGAGCTCGAGTTTGATTTCGCTCAATCCCGCCTCGCTGCGGGTGGAACGCTCGCTGCGCAGCGACATACGGATGTCATCCACACTCTCACGCAGATTTGAAACCGCCTGCTCCACAGTTTTGCGGGAGGCTGCTGGAGACTGCTCCATAGTGAGCATCGCCGCTTCGAGCAGGAGGATGCTGCCCGAGACTCCGTGCCCGATTTTGTCGTGAATCCGTGCGGCTAGCCGGTTGCGTTCCTCCAAGCGGGCGGCGTACTGCAGCGTTTTAATCAGCCTGCGGTTATCCGAAAGGCGGCTGTGCAGCTTTTCGTTTTCCTCCCGCTGCCGCGCCAGTAAAGAACGGCACTGGATAAGTCTCTCCAAAAACAGGCGCGCAACAAAAAGCAGTGTCAGAACCGAAAGAGTGAACGCCGTCAGGAAGAAAGAGCAGGGAAAAAGAATCCAGAAAAGCACGGTCAGTGCAGTGGTGAGCTGCAGGCTGTGGCGAAACCCCGCCAGGCGGTCTGTGATTTCAGCAAATAAAACTGCAAGCAGGGGAAACAGTTTTTCCGGCCCGATTGCAAAACTCACTGCCGCGCAGACCAGGCAGATCACAAGATCCAGCCGACGAGGCTTGCCGATCCTCTGCACGAGCAGCTTTCCGGTCAATGCGCACACAAAAGACAGGCCCGTTAAGACTTGTCCCGCCTCAAAATGATCTGCCATCAACATGGCTAGGCTGACCGCAACAGCCAGAAGTTCCGCACCAAAATAGAGCAGTTCTCTCTCTTTCATCTCTGTCCTCCTCACGTTGAAATTGTTCTTCTAGTATACCATCTTTTACTCAATAACAAAAGAGAACCAGCAGCCGAATCAGCTGGTTCTCCTTTTTGATGCAATGATTTGCGATAGAATTCATTGGACGTACATGAGCAGCGGCAGTCCCCGAAACAGGAATCCCGCATATTTTCATGAGTGTACCCCTGCTTCTTCTGCCTGAAACTCCTACTGCTGGCCGGACGGCTTTCTGTTGGAAAAACGGATGCCCGCAAGCAGAAAGCAGAGAAGTGCGAAGAGAAAAATCGCCACCGCGTTGATCGTCCAGTTGAAATCCGGCGTCTGCTGAATCGACCGAATGGCGTTCATGTACCAATACTGCGGGGTGAGCAGTGCGAGCTTTTGAAGGAGTTCAGGGGAGGTGTCAATTGGGAAGTATGCGCCCCCGAGGAGAGAAGTGATCGTCGCTGTGCCGATGACCAGAGCAGAAATTGCATTTTTGCTGGGGACGTAGAGCGCGGCAACGAGGGCAAATCCCACAATAAACAGGCTGTAGAGAACCGACAGGGTGAGGACTACCCCAATGGAAACGCCGGTGTAAAACCCGCTGAACAGGACAAAGGCGCAAAACAGGGCGACAAAGAGCAGGCAGTTGAGCAGCCCGAAGAGGCTGGTTCCCAAAACGTATTGCACCGGCCGGACCGACGCGATTTGAATGCGCTGGTAAAGTCGGTTGTCTCGGTCGTCAAACACACTGAACGCAAGGCTCATGGCAAAGAGAAAGCTGAGCATGACAAAGAACCCGATGCAGGTGGAAAAGCCATCCTGCTGGGAAATCTGCTGCTGAGTCAACGCGGCAACCGAGGTTTCCTCCACCGGAACCGACTGCGCGGAAAAGTCGGACAGCAGGGTGTCAAAGGTGGCTGCATCCCCCTGAGCCCCTTCCGCAAGCAGGTGAACAGCAGTAAGATAGGAGTCGAGGTAAGCCTCTAAAAAGGCGGCGTTTTCGTAATCGTCAAGGGTGGTCATGTCAAGACGCGGCTCTTCTCCGTTGAGAATGCCCTGGGTAAAGCCGACTGGGATTTCGATGATCGCGGAGATATGGCGCTCGATGAGTTCAGTCGAAAGACCGTCGTAGTCCAGATCGGTTGTGAGCCTCATTCCCTGCTCCTGGCTCAGATAGTCCTGAAAATCGGAGGTCAGCACAGTGTTGTCGTTGTCAAGAATTCCAACCGGGATTCCCCCCACCTGGTGCTCCGCTGAAAGGCCGCCCACATAGCCGAACATCGAACAGATCAACACGCTTCCCACCACTGCCAGCAAAAGATACAGCCGATTGCGCCGCAGATTCCCGCGGAACAGGATCCAAATCTTACTCATAGTTTTTCTCCCCTTTTGCTGAATATGGCCGCGCCAACCCCGAGGGCGGCGACAAACAAAACAGCGCACACGCCGAGCACTGTTAAGGCCTGCCCCGTCCTGCCGAATACCGTCAGGTCAAACGCTGCGTTCTGAATGAGGTAGATCGGGGAATAGGGGGTGAGCCCCTCGATGTAAATCTCCTTGCTGAAGGTGCCGGAAATGAACATCACTGCCCAAAAAATCGGCATGAGCACGAGCATGGCGTTTGCCCGGAGAAATAGGCCGACAATCGAGCAAACCGCGATGACCGAAAGGCCGCACACAAAGAACATGCTGAACAATAGCAGGTTGTGCTGCCAGGATGCCGCATAATGGGCGCCAAAAAGCAGGGTGCTCGTGAGCATGACGATGCCAACCTGTAAGACCGCCTGTGGTACTGCGCCGAGCACTTTTTGCAGATAGAGGCTGACCTTATTTTTGGGGGAGATGAACAGCCGGTTGACTGTCCCGCCCTTGCGCTCGAGCTGGAACGAAAGAGCACCTCCCATGCCGCCCATAAAGAGGATCATCACCGTCATGGCGACTGCGTAATAGTCGAGCATTGTCCGGTTCACCCCAAGGTCTTTTTGCTGCACAAAGGAGCTCTCTGATTCCCCGGTGCTGAGGTTGTGCACCTGCTCCGGTGCGTTGTGCAGCACGGTGTTTACTGCGCCCGCTGTTTTGGAAAACGCGGTAAACACCGACTGGAGTGCGCGGTTTTTGGTGTGGTCGCTCCCCTCAAAAAGCGATACGCTCAGCGGCTGCTCAAACACAACCGCAGCGGTCAACTCCCCTGTGGACACCTGCGCCTTTGCCTGTTCAATATCCGACGTCTGTTGGAGGTGGATAGAACTATTTCCCGCCATTCTCTCGAGAAACGACTCGATTGACGCAACTCCCGCCGGATCAGTCGTTTCAACCACATAGGCGATGTCGATACTGCCCACTGTATTGTCCGCCTTATCCATAAAGGTGAGCAGGTTCCCCAGCAAACAGACCAGAAGGGAGGGAAACAGAAGAATAAAAAATAAGTTCGCCTTGTCCCGGAAGGTTTCCTTGCATTCTTTGATCAAAACTTGTATCATTTTGGCGCCCCCTCAGTGCAGATCATGGCCGGTAAGCGCCAAAAAGGTGGTTTCAAGATTGGGGGACTCGCTGTTGACGCTGAGGATGGAAAGCCCCATCTCCATGCATACCTTGAGCACTGGAGAGATGTTGGAGAAGCCGAGCGAGACGTCGAGACGGATCTCACTCTCTCGGATCGTCACCGCGCGGACATCCGGAATGACGAGAAGCCGTTTTTTCAGCGCCTCCTGCTGAAAATCCGACGGAAAACGAATGCCCACATACACCGAGCTGATGTCGGTGACCAGGGTGACAAGCTCCTGTTCGGTGCCGCATGCGACCAGTCTCCCTTTGTCCACGATTGCGATCCGGTCGCAGATCTCCTGCACTTCGGGCATGTAGTGGGAGGTGTAGATGACGGTGGCGCCGCGGTCGCGCAGAATGTTGATTGAATGCAGAATCTGCTCACGGGACTGGGCATCCACCCCGACAGTGGGTTCGTCCATGACGATTAACTTGGGGGTGTGAACGATGCCGCAGGCGATGTTGAGCCTGCGCTGCATTCCCCCGGACAGCCTGCGCGCTTGGATTTTGCGGTGGTCCGAAATCCCGACAAAATCGAGTGCTTCATCCACTGCGCTGTGCAGTTTTTTTCCCGACAGACCGTACAGCGAGGCAAAAAAGGTGACATTTTCCGCAGCTGTTAAGGTTGGATAAACTGCAATTGACTGTGGAACCATCCCGATGAGGCCTTTGATTTTATCCTTTTGCCGCACGAGATCGTATCCCCCAATCGAAACCTCCCCGCTGTTGAATTCCGACAGGGTGGTGAGTACATTCAGGGTAGTGGATTTTCCCGCCCCGTTCGGGCCGAGAAATCCAAAAATCTCCCCTTCCCTGACAGTAAAGCTCAGATTGTCAACCGCGCACAGCTCGCCGTATTTTTTAGTCAGTTTGCTGACTGAAACAAAATCTTTCATCCGGCATCCCCCGTTTCTTTGTTTGCTGTTCTTTCCTGTCTCTAGGATACCACAACAGCGGTCTTACCGATAGTGACAACAGTTTGAATTGACTATGACATTTGTCATGATACTGCTTGCGCGCTGTAGCGTCATGCGGGTAGGCCCTGAAAAAAGCCAGGCTCATCGCGCTGATTTACCCCAAACAAATGATTGTGCTGGAATTCTTTCTCATTTCATCAAATTCCACTTGTTGGCTAAGTAGAAAACAGTTTCCATAACAACAGGAATCATTTGATAAAACTCTGTTTCGCGAATTTTTGATTTCTATTGTATACTGTGTATGTAAACTGTTATCTCTAAAAAGGCAAAAACAGAAAAGACATCCACAGCAAATGCAGATGTCTTTTCCGACACATTTTCTTCCATTTCCGGAACGAATGAGAAATATGTGATGTAATATGTTATTTATCATATCATATAAATACAGATTTTGGCAAGATATTATAATAGTGAGGTGAATCTCATGGAAAATAAACTAAAAATTAGTAAAAACCTGAAGGGAGAAGACGGGTATAAAACGTTTTCGATCCGCATTAAGGACGACATTGTCGGACAATTGGACCAGATCGCTTCCGAAACAAACCGTTCACGCAACGAACTGATCAACATCATGCTCCAGTTTGCAATTGACAATGTGGAAGTCGAATAGTGCTTCTCCCTCTGCCTGAAAGGAAGGTTCAGAACTGAGACAAGCTGATAGCGATGCCAGCTGCACTCCATCAGAAGATAGGAGCAGCCAATCGTTACCCAGCCTGTTTTCACTGTTGAATCCGCTCGGGTTTCGCATCGTCCTTCCTGCATTGACGTAGGATTTTTTTGAATTCCAGCGAAAAAAGAACGATTGTTGTGGTAGTTGCGAGCAGATCTGCAATCGGCTCCGCCAAAAAGACAGCGAAGACCTTGTCCTCGAGGAAAAGAGGCAGAATGTAGATGAGTGGTACGAGGAGCACCACCTTGCGCAGAAGGGCGAGAAATAGAGAGATCTTTGCCTTTCCCACTGCAATAAACGTCTGCTGACAGGCGATCTGCGCGCCGAGGATAAAGCCGGCGCCGAAGTAGATCCGAATTGCCCAGGTGGTGATCCGCATCAGCTCCGGATTGCTGTTAAATATCGAGATACAGAGCCGCGGCGCAAGCTGAACCAGCAGGAAAAAACAGACTGAATAGACAAGGGCAGAGATGAGCAGAAGCTGAAACGTCCGCTTGACCCGGTCGGGATTTTTTGCGCCGTAGTTGTAGCCAACAATCGGCTGCGCACCCTGGCTCAGCCCCATGAGCGGCATCATCAGCACCTGCATAAGGCTGGTGAGAATGGTCATCGCACCGACAGCCATATCCCCACCATA
>EQ973344.1:34239-54373 GCA_000158655.1 [Clostridium] methylpentosum DSM 5476 | reverse complement strand
AGGAATTCAGGCAAACGCTCACCAGGCTTTCGGTGCTCTGCATGATAAAGGGGGAAACGCCGAGCATGAGGACAGGGAGAATTACAGAGCGGCGCACCCGCAAATTTTTGCGGCGGATCCTGAGTGCCGTCTTTTTGCCAGTGAGAAATTTGAGCACCCAGATCGCTGAAACCGCTTGGGAAAGGACAGTAGCGAGTGCCGCGCCCCGTTCACCGAGGCCAAAGGCAAAGATAAAGAGCGGGTCGAGCACGATGTTGATTACAGCGCCGATGACCACTGTCAGCATGCTTCGGGTTGCAAAGCCCTGGCTAGAAATAAAGCTGTTGAGGCCAAGTGCGAGCTGGACAAAGACAGTGCCGCAAACGTAAATATTCAGATAACCGAGGCCATATCCCACAGTGCTCTCACTCGCTCCGAAGAGGAGGAGCAATTTTTCTCCGGTCAGCAAAAAGAAGGCGGTGAGCACAACCGAGATTGCCAGCAGGACGGTAAAGCAGTTGCCGAGAATCCGTTCCGCCGCTTCGTTGTCTCCCTGCCCCATTTTAATCGAGGCATGGGGCGCTCCCCCCATTCCGATGAGGGCGCTGAACGCCGAGATAATCATGATAATCGGGAAGGAAACCCCGACTCCGGTGAGCGCTGCAGCGCCGACGTCCGGGATGTGCCCGATGTACATCCGGTCAACAATGTTGTACAGCATATTGACCAGCTGTGCCGCAATTGCCGGAAGCGCCAACCGCAACAGCAGTTTCCCTATCCGTTCTTTTCCCAAGTCATTGGGACTGTGTTTTCCCATTTGCTTTCATCCTTTCTCTGCACACTGTAACGGCGGTGTGCAGCGCGAAATTAAAACCGGCAGTACCCGCTTTCCGTGCACCGACTGCCGGTGAAGGTAGATTTTGATTGTGTGGAGCCAAAACTTTTTTGCCGAGTGAGAGGCTGTCCGGGATTGTTGGCAGGCATTTTCAACGATGCTGTATCAAATCCAATTGAATCGATCGCAAGGAATTCTCCTTCCAGGCTTTCGCAGGCTGTTCTCAAAAAACAACCTGCGAAAGCCTGCTTTTTTGCAGTAAAAGCAAGCTGCGCTAAGCGCACAAACGCCCTGGGCAAAAAAAGACGCCCCCTACCACAGGAGGCAGACAGAGTGAACCGGTATCGCGCGCCATGCCGCAGTGAGACCCTTGCCACTCACGCTGTTCTAAAATGAAAATCCTCTACCCTTTTCCAATACAATAAGCAGGCAGAACGTCCACCTGCTTTCGCGTCCATTCGATCAGTCGAGCACTCTGAACTCCCGTTCCTCAATCGGATCAAGTGGCTCCCGATCGAGGGTGTCGACCTGGATAAACCGGCTGCCCTGCCAGATGGCTTTCAAAAAGGCATCCAATTGTGCTGGTTTCCCTTGCACCTCCAGGCCAACCGAACCATCCCCGAGGTTGCGCACCCATCCGGTGACTGAGTACAGGCTAGCCGCCTGCTGCGCAAACCAGCGAAACCCCACGCCTTGAACCCGTCCGGTCACCCGCAACGAATACCGAATCAACCGCATCCCTCCTCAGTTTGATTATTGTTTTATTATAGCATAAGGGAGTAGAAAAATCTACCCAATCTGAGCTTTTAGACAAAAGCTGCAGCAGTGTTTCCGGATTCCCATCCCCATGATATCCCTGCTGGATTGGACATTCGGCGCGTTTTGACAGTTTGCTTCCACCCAAGAATTTTTGCAACGGTACATGCTTGTTTTCCTCTGCCAAGGTCGCAACCAACCAGAGCGTTGTCACTGCCTTTGCAGGTCGTATCAAATCCCACTGCAAAGCAAAGAACGATCCATCTCTCCGGTTACACTGCTTTTCAGTTGATTTGTGCAAACGGCAGGAGTGTCCTTTTCTCACCGAAAAGAAAGCGTTATTCCACCTTCCTCCTGTTCCAGACTGGGAGATTCTTCCTGACATCATCCGCCAGCTGAACAGTCAATCGTTCATGAAGAGGGGATAACAGCTGTTTACGAGCTACCCCAAATTAAGGCTGATCCGACACATGTGTAAGGACCCTGTAAACAAATTTGTTTCTTCGAGTACCAGTTGAACGTTTCGTTGGTTACCGATGCAGTCACAACCCTTTTTGCACTCTTCCCTGTTACATCTACATGATACCCTTCTCACCAAAATTCGATATTGTTGTATTTAAACTTTATACAACATCGCTGTTCGCATATCATTCGGCTGATTTTCTCTATATAGGCTCCACCAACTCCCTTGTCTAACGCGGGGATTTATAAAATAAAAAAGGCAATCCGGTAACCGAATTGCCAAAAGACTAGAAACTGTAAAGGCAAGGAATGAGTAACTGAATCACGTTTTCAACGATCCCTGCCCTGGAATCAACTCTGTATCAAAGATGTTCCCATTGCCGCGCGTTGTGTCATCTCCGCAAAATAGCGGTGGACACACAGGTTGTCAGTCAGTTCGGGATGGAACGAGGTGGCCAGCATGTTCTCCTGCCGGGCTGCCACAATCTTTCCACCGACGCGACAGAGCACCTCCACTCCCTCCCCCGCCCATTCAATCCACGGGGCGCGGATAAACACAAGGGGGATCGGCTCCCGACTGAACGCCGAAATGGACTGCACACAGGAAAAACTGTCGATCTGCCTGCCGTAGGCGTTGCGGCGCACGGTGACGTCCATCACATTCAGATGTGCGGGCTCACCGACAATCTCTTTGGCGAGCAGAATCATTCCAGCGCAGGTACCCCACACCGGCATACCCTTCAAAATCCGCTCCCGCAAAGGATCGGACAGGCCAAATCCGCACAGCAGCTTGGCGATGGTCGTGCTCTCTCCTCCCGGGAGAATGAGACCATCTGCCAGGGCAAGGGCAGAGGGTGTTTTGACCTCCAGCACTTCCACACTGCCCACTGACTCCAGGGCCTGCCGATGCTCCTGCACAGAACCCTGTAAAGCGAGAATTCCGATGACTGGACGCTTCATCCTACCAGCCCCTCTGCGCCATCCGCTCCCCGTCTGGGATTTCGGAGAGCTCGATTCCCCTCATCGCGTCACCCAGTCCTTCGCTGACCTCGGCAAGAACAGCGGGATCGTTGTAAAACGCTGTCCCTTTGACAATCGCCTTTGCCATCAACACCGGGTTGGATGATTTAAAAATACCTGAACCGACAAAAATCCCCTCGCTGCCAAGCTGCATCATGAGCGCAGCGTCGGCAGGCGTCGCAATCCCCCCAGCTGCGAAATTGACAACTGGGAGTTTTCCCGTTTCAGCAACCTGCACTACCAGCTCGTAGGGCGCGTCGTTTTCCTTGGCGAACGTCATGAGCTCTTCTTTCGGCAAATTGGTCAGCTGTCGGATAGAAGCCATCATCGAGCGCATGTGGCGGACTGCCTCGACGACATTGCCAGTGCCCGCCTCGCCCTTGGTGCGGATCATCGCGGCGCCCTCCCCGATTCTGCGCAGCGCTTCGCCAATGTTGCGCGCGCCGCAAACAAACGGCACCTTAAAGTCAAACTTGTTGATGTGGAACGCATCGTCGGCCGGGGTGAGCACCTCGCTCTCGTCGATGTAATCGATACCGAGCGATTGCAGAATCTGCGCCTCGGCGATGTGTCCAATCCGCGCCTTTGCCATAACCGGGATGGTGACAGCGCGCTGGATTTCTTTGATCATCTTTGGATCGCTCATCCGGGCGACACCGCCCTGCTTGCGAATATCGGATGGAACCCGCTCGAGCGCCATGACTGCGACGGCGCCCGCCTCCTGGGCAATCTCCGCTTCTTTTGCGTTGGTGACGTCCATGATCACGCCGCCCTTGAGCATCTGGGCGAGGTTTTTGTTGAGTTCATTTTGGTTGTTCATTGTATCCATCTCCTCGGCTGTATTTGATAGCTCCATTATAAGCCGGGAATTGTAAAAAGAAAAATACGGAAAATGATCGACACGTTCAGACAAATTCAGCTGAATTTCCTATTTCCAAAAGGAATCAGTCGTAAAAAAACAGCAAAACAAACCAGTTTATTTTGCTGTGCGCCGGGTATACACCAGATCATCCCATCAAGTTGGCCAAATAATTCCTTGAAAACCCCCTTTGCATTGCACAGTTCGTAGAACTAGTATCTATCATATTGTACGATACGGCAGGATTCTTTTGGCCGCACAGATTGCGCTAGCTGTTGTCAAGCTGAAGCTTTCTTCCGTACCAAAGGAACAACCGCACTCTTTATTGCGCGTTCGATTTGAGCTGCGCAATTTGTTATACCTGCAGCATTTTATCAGATTCCATGGCGAGCTGTGCCCTTTTTATTCACCGCACTCCTAGGATACCCTAGTTCGAGCAGCGAGCTGCGGGTTCCGACACACGGCGAAATGCGATCAGGACCTTTGTCCACGCCCCGTCAAATTGAAACGCCACCGGATAGTTCAAAAGGCTTGTCCCCCTCATTTGGGAGAGTTTTGCCCCTTGCCGTGGTGTTGGTTCAATTCAAAAAATTCCCTCTAAATCAAACGGCGGGGTGTACTCCTCCTTGGCTGAGCTTTTTTCCTGTAAATAGCCCTCCAATCCCAGCCTGTTGGCGCAGTCAACGACACTGTTGTATTCCGCGCTGAAAATCCTGCGGTTGATCTCAGGGAACTCTGCACTTCTGTAATACGGGGTGTACTGGCTCATCACGCTGATGAGGAATTCATCCGGAGAAAACTGCTCGGACAGCCAGTTGAGTACCTGAAAAGAATCCTCCCTCCCCTTGGGCAGAACAAGATGGCGGACTATCATCCCCCGCTGGAGCAGACCGTCTTTGAACTGTGGTTTTCCCACCTGGCGGTGCATTTCAATGATCGCCGAAGAGGCTGCCTCGAAATAATCGGACGCTCCGGAATACCGCTGTGACCGACTGGAATCGATATATTTGAGGTCGGGAAGATAAACGTCCACATAACCCTCAAGGGCGCGCAGAGTTTCTACCCGTTCGTAACCGCCCGAATTGTAGACAACCGGAATACTCAGGTCAGCGCGGTCCAAAGCTTCGAGAATCCAGGGAAGATACTGGGTTGGGTTGACGAGGTTGATGTTGTGCGCCCCCTGTTCCTGCAGGGAATGGAAAATCTCCGCCAGGCGCTTTGGAGTCACCTCCACACCGAAATTTTGCGCGCTGATGCGGTAGTTCTGGCAAAAGCAGCAGCACAGCGGACAACCCGAAAAGAAGACAGTCCCAGACCCGCTCGTCCCGCTGATACAGGGCTCCTCCCAATGGTGCAGTGCGGCACGCGCCACCCGGGGAAGCCCGCCTCCGCCGCAAAGCCCCTGCCTCTGCGTCCTGTCTGCGCCGCACCTGCGGGGACAGAGTTCACACCGGCTTTGATCAAACTCCAATTTGCTCCACCTCCAATTCCTTCAGTATACCCTAAAAAAAGCGGATTGGCAATACAAGGCGCCGCTGAATAGTATGATACGGAAGGAGAATGCAATATGAGCAAACTTGCAGTGTATGCCGGCCACGGCGGCAGGGACTTTGGCGCCACCAGCAGCGATGGCCTCAGAGAGAAGGATTTTACCCTCGCGGTCAGCAACCGGGTGACTCAGCTCCTTCGCCAAGCCGGATACGACGTGATCAACAACCGTACGACCGACGTGGATCGGAGCATTACTGCCGACGCGCGCCGCGCAAATGCGGAAGGCGTGGACGGCGTCATTGAAATACATCTAAATTCCAATCCCGGTGCGCCCCAAACCGGGACCGAGACCTATTACAGCATTAAGGGTGGACGGGGCAAAGAACTCGCGGATGCCATAAACCGCCAGATTGTTGAACTCGGCTATGTGGACCGCGGAATAAAAACCCGAACCAACAGCGAGGGTCAAGATTATTTTGGCATTATCCGCCTGACCGACGCGCCGGCAGTGCTCGTCGAAACGGCATTTATCAACAACCCCGACGATATGGCGCGCTTTAATGTAGACGAAATGGCGCGCGCAATCGTAAATGGCATTGAGGAAGTCTTTCCGCCTTCAACTGGAGAGAACAGCTCGGAACAGGGTGTTGTGCGCATCCGGGAAGGCACCTGGAATGTTCGCGCCGCCCCCAACAACGGCGCTCCGGTGGTCGGCTATGTATACGGGGGCGATCTGCACCCCTACAGCCGGATTGTAAACGGCTGGTTCCGGCTGGAGGATGGATTCCTCAGCCCGGCTGCTGTGGCAAGCGTCTCATCCTCCTGAGCCGCTGTCACAGGCGTTCACCAATTGGAGCGCGTCAAACGCTGAAAACAAGTCATGCAAATGAGCAATTGTACAGGAGCAAACATCCACTGAAATCCCCCTGATTTTTTCACAATACAGATCTGCAGATCTCAAACTGCTGTAGAAAAAGAGGAAGCAGTTCATTGCCTGCTTCCTCTTTTCCACGTCTCAATCTGGGACAAGTTGCCCCAGCAACTTGATCTGGCTGACCACACAGTTGAACCATCCAGTCTGCGGGATTACCTCCGCCGCAAAACTGATGATATGCACAAGCTTTGCAGCGCAGACCTGATGCTCACCCCCGGGTGCGGGGCAGTCCTGAGGACGAAAACAGACAGTGCGGCAACCTGGATATCCCTTCGTTTCGCGTATATCAAAACTGCAAAACAGACTGCACAGGATATTTACCGCTCCATAGAACAGCGTGCCGAACCGCGCCGCGTTTCCCGGATAGCGCTGGGGGCTGCTGCCTGCGCACAGGCAAACAAAGACGCATAAAACCTGTCCACGTCAACCATACTAAATTTGATTATCAATGCGGAGGAAAAGAACATGCTGATTATTTTTGTACGCGCCATTCTGCTTTACATCCTCATTATCTTTTCAATGCGTTTTATGGGAAAGCGCCAAATCGGAGAGTTGCAGCCTGGCGAACTGGTGATGACAATTATGATCTCCAACATGGCGGCGCTTCCCATTGAGGACACCAACATCCCGATGCTGACCGGAGCGGTGCCGATCCTCGCGCTCGTCTGCTTTGAAATTCTCCTCTCCTGCATCACCCTGAAAAACAAGCGGCTGCGGGAGACTATCTCGGGCAGCCCGGTCATTATCGTGGAAGACGGAGTAGTCAAGCAGGAGGAACTGCACAAGCTCCGGTTTTCCATTGACGATTTGATGGAAGGACTGCGCTCAAAGGATGTGTTTGATCTCCAGGAGGTGCACTACGCAATTGTGGAGACCAACGGGACGCTCTCGGTGCTTAAAAAGTTCGCTGCACAGAACACAACTGCCGAAATGCTCGATCTTCAGGGAGAGGACAACGCGCCTCCCCTAGTCGTAATCAGCGATGGAAGGCTGATTAAGGACAACCTGGATCGCTATGGAATCAAGGAGTCCTGGGTCCGCTCCACGCTGCATAAAAAATATTTGCAGGTCAGCGATGTGTTTTTGATGACAGTGGACAAAAACAACAACTATTATATCGTCAACAAAGCAGAGTATGCGCCGGCGAACAAGGAGGAGGGGCTTTAAATGAAACGGATGGTGTGGTCCATCGCAATCATCACCGTGATTATCGGGGCGAGTGTGTTCGGCATTTTCAACCTGATCCATGTCAGTGATGAGATGCTTGAACTGACAAGCAGCGCCCAGAAAGCGGTGGACGATGAGGACATAAAAAAAGCTGAAGAGCTTACCGAACAGCTCTCCAGCTTTTGGGACCAGCAACATCGTACCTTGATACTCTATGTGCGGCACAACGATGTGGACGAGATCAGCAAATACCTTTCGGAACTCAAACAGCTGCTCGAACACGGCAACTATTCAGAGTATTCCTCAAGGATCAGTCATGTGGAACTCCTGCTCCAGCACCTGCTGGATTCAGAGATCCCGACAATTCAGAATATCCTCTAGCGGGTTGATCAAACGCTAGGTTAGACTTTTGAGTTCATCCATAAACTCTTCAAGTGTTGAGAATTCGCGATACACAGAGACGAAACGGATGTAAGCCACAAGGTCGATGTCCTTGAGCTTTTGCATGGCGAGTTCTGCAATGTCATTGGAAGACACTTCCCGAACAAACGAATTGAGAAGCTGAGCTTCAATTTCTGCAACCGCTTTTTCGAGCACGTCAATGGAGACTGGCCGTTTTCCACAGGCGCGCAGCAAGCGGTTGAGCAGTTTTTCTCGATCAAACGGTTGTCTGGATTTGTCTTTCTTGACCACTACCAGAGGAGTCGTTTCAACAACCTCATAGGTTGTAAACCGGCCGGAGCATTTTAAGCACTCCCTCCTGCGCCGGATCTTGGCGCCTTCCTCTGTGGGGCGAGAATCAACAACTTTGCTCTCGTCATAACCGCAAAAAGGACAGTTCATGGTTTCATCTCCTTCGTGTTTTACATTTCGCATTGTTCCCTATTTTATCACAATTCTCAATAAAACACAAGGATAATTCTGGATTGTCAGTGGATAATTGTAGAGATTTTGCCCAGGTAATCCTCGATGATATAGGTTGCCTGATCAGGCTCTACTTGTTCAACAGCCAACAGCTTGAGCAACTCCTCCGCGACAGTGCGATCCTCCGACAGATCGTCCAACGCGTATAGGATTTTGTTGCCCTCAAGGTTACAGATCTGAACTCCGAAGAATTCAGGATTCCCTGCACCGCCTTCGGTTAAACGGTACAGATAGCCCTCCCCGAATAAAATGTGGGACGGCTCCGTTTGAATTGAGTGATCTTGATTTGCACTCTTCACTACAATTTACCTCCATAACTGTCGACCAGTTACGAACTCTATTATACTGAAAAACAGATCGAAATGGAAGGGTTTATTTACGACATATTTCGACACGGTTTCTAGAAATGCAATTTTCTAGTAATTCTTATATAAAATACCGAAAATTTCTTGTACTGTTTTACCAATTAACCCTATCTTTTTTGGTGATATTCCTTAAATAAAGAACTCAAATTTTGGTAAGATGACAAAAGTTCTTGTTCGTCGCTGTAATTCTGGCGGTACAACTCGATGAGGACAGCCCCCTCATAGCCGATTTCCTCGAGCTTTTGAACCAATCGGTCGAACGCAAAATCCCCTTTGCCGGGCGGAAGGCAGTCGAACTGCGGGGTGCTGTCGCTGATGTGAATGTGTTGGACACACGCCCCCATTGCCTCGAGAACTTCAAAAGCTGTCGTCCCGCTGCGCAGGCACTGCTTGGTGTCGAGCACAAACCCCACCTCCTGGTGCAGATACTCCCGCATGGCACGCAAAAAGGCAGGGGAGTTGCTGCGACAGCGGGCCACATTTTCCTGCAGCAGCTGTACCCCAAAGGTGCGGGCAATCGAGTCGAGCTGGGCAAACCGCTCAAAATAAAGTTCCTGCGCAAAGTCACTCTCCCGACGGTCGCCATGAAAGACCAAATAGCGCGCGCCGAGTGCGGCGCACGCCTGATAATAACGCTTATAGAGTTCAATCCCGTCCTGGTACCGCCTATCGTAGCCAGTAAAAAACAAAAACGGTTCAAACCCGGAGGTGAAGGGATGGATCGAAACAACCTCGATTTCTCCAAGAGTTTTCTTTAGCTGGGCAATGAAGGTGGGATCGAGCTCCGAAAAGGTGTTGAAGAAGATCTCAACTGTATCGATCCCAGCTGCCGCAAGCCTGCTGACAGCGCTCTCGGTTTCATCCGGATAGTAACAAGCTGTGGAGATTCCTAGTTTCATAGATTTGTTGGTTTGCCTCGCTGTTCTGCGCCGGGGCGCCTTATTTTTTTTGGGTGTATTTATAGTACATCAGCTTGCTGGAAGAGTCAAAGATGATGCCTGAAACATCCTTGCTGACGGCAAAATACTCTTTTTGATAATAAAGCGGGAGGAAGATCGCATCCGAGAGAAGCTGCTGCTCCGCTTCTTTGTAATGCTCAACGCACTCCTCCAGGCTGGTGACAAGGGTTGCGCTGTCAAGAATCGATTCGTAGCTGTCCGACTGATAACCGAAGGTGTTGTAAGCTGAACCGCTGCGGAATTTAGAGAGAATCGAGTCGGGGAGGTTGGCCTCGCTCGAAAACTTCATCATCGCGGCGTCGTATTTTTCCTTTCTGAGGGCCTCTTCATACTTGTCGTCCTCAACCTCGGTTGCGGTCAGATAGATGTTGAGCTCCTTCTGCCAAATTTGCGCCATCCGCTCAAACAGCTGACGCTGGCTGGATGGTACAAGCACAACCGCCTTGTTGAGGTCGCGTCCCTCGGTCTGGGCCATGCCGTTTTGAATGTGTTGGCGCGCCTCTTCGGGATTGTAGGCGTAGCCGACTTCCTCGCCGACTAAATCGCGGTAGGACTGGTCAAGAACCGAAACCGATGGGGGGACGACGGCAGAGGCAGTCGCCAAATCGTCGGGCAGGGAGGAGGAGTAGCTTTCCCGCTGCACCGCCTGTGCGAGCCCGATGCGGATCTCTCGGTTGGCAAAGAGAGGTTCCTCCACCGTATTTGCGCTTGCCGCACTGCTCGAAATATTAAACACCAGCCCCCAGACCGAGTTCTCAAATTCGGTGATATCGAATTTTGAGCGGTTGATTTTATCAAACTGGCTGTGGGTGAGCACCCCGCTGTCAATGTCGCCTTCCGTCAGGGCGGAGTATGCGTCCTGACTGGCGCGCACCGTGAGGTTCACACCGCCCGCAACCGTGGGAAGGGCGGAGGCGTAATAGGGATTGGAGCGGATGCGGACATAGCTGTCCTTTGCCCAGCTGAGCAGATAAAACGGACCGTTGGCGAGAATGTTTTCCCCCGAAAGGCCGTACTGGCCGAGAGTGCTCTCAAAAAATTCCCGATTGCAGGGCATAGCCGGTGAAGTGGTGAGCAGTTCGGGGAACATGCTGTTTGCGTATTCGAGCTGAATGGTCAGGGAATAATCCCCCTCCGCTGTGACACCGAGCTGATCCACACCCAATTGGCCTGTATTGACCGCCTGAGCGTTTTTTATGCAGTAAAATTTTGACGCATGGGGGGAGCTGGTCGAGGGGCTGAGCAGCCGCTGAAAGGCGAAGACAAAGTCATTCGCCGTGACCGGGGCGTCGTTAAATTCATTTTTTTCTTCTTTATAGGCGTGTTTCCAGCCACTGTCTTGTCGGAGGGTGAACTGGTAGGTGAGGCCATCCTCCGAAACGGTATAATCGATTGCAACGCCTTCTGTGAGCTTGCCGTCCGACGCCTTGGAGAGCAGCCCTTCGTAAATATTTTCAATAATGAGGATGGCGTTGTAATCGGTCGCCACCTGTGGATCGAGATTCACTGGATCGGTGGAGAGGCTGTAACTGATGATCTTACCCTGTGCGCTGTCATGGGAACAGCCGGCAAACTGAAAAACAAACAAAACTGCCAGCAGAAGACTACATACCTTTTTGATTTTACTCGCTCCCTTTATCCTAATTCACAATTTTTCTAATAGTTTCCCCTCTGGCGGGACACATATGAATTATAACAAGCAAAGCCCAGAAACTCAAGAGCCTTTTCCGGATTGTAAGCGGTTTTTCATAAAAATGTAAGAGTTCAGTCATGAAACCAGTTGCATGGTTCCAAAGGAGGATTCCACCTGTGCAGTGCTGCTGCCCCGCACAGTCTCCCCCTTTGAATCCCTGACTGATTGCTCGTTGTGACGCTGCCGTATGACAAATGAATTTGAGGAATGCATACCTGTACCCGGGATCGATCTATACCACAGGACAGGATGTGTTTTGCTGCATGAGCACTCAAGCAGTGGCCCGCTGTATTTGGCCAATCTGTGTGTGGAACGGTTCCGCGATTTGTTGGGCCGCTGCAACGGACCAAAAAACTGTTCGATCAAATCAGATCATCCAAAACGACCTGATCCCATCGTATGTTAATACTGAAAATAGAAATTCACGTTCTTTTCACAAGAGCATCCTAATTGCCTGACCAGTCAGCCTGTCTGCACAAAAAGGGCCGCGCATCCGCACGGCCCTATCGCTTTCATATGATTTCATAAGACTGTTAGAGAGATTTGTGCACTGCCCTGCCCTCAAGAAGGCTGCGGGGACAGTCCAGAATCCGCTGGTTTGCACTTCCTCGAAATTTGAGGGTTAAGTCCCGCTGTTCAAGCTCAAACCGCCCGTCAATAAGCAGGTCGGTCTGGGCGAGCAACTCCTGCGCATGGGGAACTATCCCGCTGAGCAGCTGTTCAAAGGTGTACCCTGTGTAGACGACGACATCCTTCCCTTTTGCCCGGATCCGCTCCGCGAGGGAGGCGAGTACCTGCGCCTGAGCGAACGGCTCCCCTCCGCTGAACGTGATCCCCTTGAGCATCGGGTTTTTGAAAAAATCCTCCGTCACCTCGTCGACGGTGATCAGCCGCCCGCCTGCAAAGTCATGGGTTTCGGGATTGTGGCAGCCGGGACAGTGGTGGGGACAGCCCTGGGTGAACAGGGTGTAGCGAAAGCCGGGGCCGTCCACAATCGACTCCTTGACAAGCCCTGCGATACGGATTGTCTGCTCCATTAGCTCCGCCCCACGCTGTGCTTGACGCGATCGCGCTCCTCAGCTCGCTTGGCGTTGTTAAAGCGGTCCACTGTGCCGACAAGATACCCGGTGATGCGGCGGATGCGCTCAAAGCCGACATCTCCTTCATCTTCCCGCCGTCCGCACTTGGGGCACTCGTTGTTGATGATCCCGTTAAAACCACAGACCGGATCGCGGTCAACCGGGTGATTGATCGAGCCGTAGCCGATGCCGCTCTCCTTCATGCAGCGCACCACCTGCTCAAACGCCTCGAGGTTGTCCGAGGGGTCGCCGTCGAGCTCGACATAGCTGATGTGCCCGCCGTTGGTCAGAGCATGGTAAGGCGCTTCGATGCGGATTTTCTCAAATGCGCTGATCGGATAGTACACCGGTACGTGGAATGAGTTGGTGTAGTACTCCCGGTCCGTCACTCCTTTGATGCTGCCGAACTTTTCCCGGTCAATCCGCACAAAACGGCCGGAGAGCCCCTCCGCTGGGGTGGCGATGAGAGAAAAATTGAGCCCCGTCTTTTTGGTCTGCTCATCGGTGCGCACCTTCATGTGGCTGACAATTTTCAGGCCGAGCTCGCGCGCTTTCTCGTCCTCCCCGTGGTGCTTGCCGATCAGGGCCACAAGGGTTTCAGCGAGGCCGATAAAGCCGACGGTGAGGGTGCCGTGCTTGAGCACCTCCTCAATCGTGTCGTCCGGGCCGAGTTTCCCGCTGTCGATCCACACCCCCTGACCCATGAGGAAGGGGAAGTTGCGCACCTTTTTCTCCGCCTGAATTTTGAAGCGGTGCAGAAGCTGTTCAAAGACAAGGTCAATCGTCTTGTCGAGCTCTTTAAAAAAGACGTCCAGGTCCCCTTTTGCCTGAATGGCGAGTCGGGGGAGGTTGACCGAGGTAAAACTGAGGTTGCCCCTACCGGTGACGATTTCCCGGCTGGGATCGTAGGCATTGCCCGCGACGCGGGTGCGGCAGCCCATATAGGCGATTTCGGTGCGGTAGTCGCCCTCTTTGTAGTATTTGAGATTAAACGGCGCGTCGATAAACGAGAAGTTGGGGAACAATCGTTTGGCGGAAACCCGGCAGGCGAGCTTGAACAGATCGTAGTTTGGATCTCCCTCATTGTAGTTGATCCCTTCCTTGACCTTAAAGATGTGGATCGGGAAAATTGCGGTCTCCCCGTCCCCAAGGCCGGCCTCGGTGGCGAGCAGGATGTTGTGAATCACCATCCGCCCTTCTGGAGAGGTGTCGGTTCCGTAATTGATCGAGCTGAACGGGATCTGCGCGCCGGCGCGGCTGTGCATGGTGTTGAGATTGTGCACCAGCGCCTCCATCGCCTGGTAGGTCGCGCGGTCGGTCTCCCTCCAGGTGTTTTTCAGGGCAAACCGCTGCACCTTGGCTGCTGTTTGATCCCCGACCAGGCTAGCGAGCCGTTCAATCTCAACCGAGAGATACTCCTCATTGTTTTCGAGGGTGGGCTCGAGCCCGCTCTGCTCTTTGATTTCAGCGCAGATCTTTTTGGCAGCTGCGATGCCGTCCGGCTCCTCAGCGAGCAGTTCGAGCGCCTTGCCGACGTTGCGGGCATAGTTTTTACGATAGGTCTTGGCAACCCCCTTGGCCATCGCGTAATCAAAGTTGGGGACGCTCTGGCCGCCGTGCTGATCATTTTGATTGGACTGGATGGCGATGCAGGCGAGCGCCGAATAGCTCTGAATATCGTTTGGCTCCCGCAGGAAGCCGTGACCGGTGCAGAAACCGTGGTCAAACAGATCGATCAGGTCGATCTGGCAACAGGTGGTGGTGAGGGTGAGAAAATCCAGGTCGTGGATGTGGATGTCCCCCCTTGCGTGCGCCTTGGCGTGTTTGGGATCGAGCACATACATCTGATAGAACTGCTTTGCGCCCTCTGAGCCGTATTTGAGCATGGTGCCCATTGCGGTGTCGCCGTCGATGTTGGCGTTTTCCCGCTTGTTGTCGTCCTCCATCGCGGACTTAAAGGTGAGATCCTCGTAGATCTTCATGAGTTTTGTGTTCATCTCCCGCACACGAGTGCGTTCGGCGCGGTAAAGAATGTAGTGCTTGGCGATTTCACTCAGGCCCTCGGCGATGAGCTCTTTCTCCACAAAATCCTGTACCTGCTCCACTGTGGGAACAGAGTCCTCCATCTGCTCGTTGATCCGGGCATAGACGTTGCCGGCAATTTCGTTCGCGCGGCTGTAGTCGAGGTCTCCCACCGACTGGCCCGCCCGAAAGATCGCCTGCGTGACCTTATCGATGTTAAACGCCGCTTCCCGGCCGTCCCGTTTGATAATTTTTGTAACCATCTCAACAACTCCTCCAGCACGTTACGTAAAGAAACCTGCAACCACAACATGTTGTGATCACAGATCAAAAAAGCAAGCATAAGCAGCAGAATTCTGGCAACCAAGTCCAAATCCTCTGTCACCCACCACAATATATAGTGGTTATTTGCGTATTTAATAGTATATACGGTATTGAACGCTTTGTCAAGCAGTGAAAACCTGTTTGGGCTGCTCAAGCCCTGTAAAATCAGCAAATAAAAATTTTTCCGCGCAATTCGACCAAATTTTGGCGGTGAATTTTTTATGAATGAATTTCAAAGAATCTATTGCAAAAAGATTGTAGATACTATACAATAAAAGCAACATTATTTTATTGGAGAGATTATATGGACAAAATCAGCAGCAAACACATGCAGCCCCGGCACCGGGGCGAGTGGGGCTCCAAACTGGGTCTCATCCTGGCCATGGCGGGCAACGCCGTCGGGCTGGGCAACTTCTGGCGCTTTCCCCGCATGGCGGCCCAATACGGCGGCGGCGCCTTCATGATCCCCTATTTCCTCGCGCTCATTATCGTCGGCCTGCCCATCATGATCACCGAGTGGCACCTCGGGCGGTTCGGCGGCCAGCACGGCCACGGCACGATCGGCCCGATGATCTATCTGCAGGCCAAGGAGCGGGTCAAGCCCCGCACTGCCCTTGTCCTCGGCTCGATCTGCGGCGGCCTCGCCTTTGCAATCCCGGTACTTATCAACTCGTACTACAACCACATTGTCGGCTGGTCGCTCAACTACGCGTTCCAGTCCCTCATCGGCAGAATGGGACCGGACGTTGACAAGACAGCCGCCTACGTCGACGCGATTTCCAATCCCCTGCCCGCTATCCTCTTTTGGATCATCGTCATGATACTGCTCGCAGTCGCAGCGAGCAAGGGCATCAAAAAAGGTATCGAGGCGTGGTCCAAGGTCATGATGCCAACCCTCTATGTGTTCGGCATCTTGCTCGCAATTTTTGCCCTGTGCACACCAGCGCGCCCCGACACCCCCAATCTCACGGCGCTCGCCGGACTCGAATTCCTCTGGAAACCCGATTTTTCCAAGATCAACTGGGAGGTCGTGCTCGCCACCTGCGGCCAGATCTTCTTCACCCTTTCGCTCGGCATGGGCTTGATTGCAAACTACGCCTCCTTCCTCAAGAAGGATGACGACATCGTGGTCTCCTCGATTGCGACGGTTTCTCTCAACGAGTTTGCGGAGGTTGTGCTCGCCTCGACTGCGGTGGTTCCGCTCGCCTTTGTGTTCATGGGCAAGGACCTCATCGACCCGAGCATGGGCAGCATCGGCTTCTCGTTCATGGCAATGCCAAACGCCTTTAACTCCCTTCCCGGCGTGCTGAGTAACATTGTCGGCGCCTGCTGGTTCTTCCTGCTCTTCTTCGCAGGGTTCACCTCGGCGCTCGCGCTGTTCAACTATCTGGTCACCTTTATTGAGGAGGGAACCAAATTTTCCCGCGGCGCTGCGTCCTGGACGGCCTTCCTTGTGCTGATTGTACTCGGCCTGCCGGTTGTGATCGAGCCGATCCTCAACGCGGGAAGCCAGATCTACTTCGACACCGTCGACTCGTGGGTGGGCAGCTACCTTGTTCTTATCCTCGGTCTGATTGAACTCATTGTCGTGGGCTGGATGGTCAAGCCTAAAAAGACGCTTGAGGGAATCAACTCGGGCGCCAAGGCGAAGATGCCTCTATGGATCGTCACCTGCTTTATCAAAGTCATCACCCCGGCTATCCTCCTCGTCGTCATCATCAATGCGACGATTTCCAAGGTACAGACCGGCTACTTCTCCCTCACCGGCGGAGAAAACGGCCACATCCTCTGGACCAACATCGGACGCGGCATGATTATTGCTGTCTTCCTCTTCGGCCTGATCGTATCCATCAAGCTGCTCAAACGGGAGTACAGCAAGGATCTTGTCAAGAACAAATAAGGAGGTTTCGGCATGGACATATCTGCAATCATCTTTATGATCATTTTCTGTGGGGCGATCCTGGGCGTTATGGGCTGGTCCATTCCCAAGGTCATCTCGGACGATAAAAAGAAAAAGGATAAGAAATAACCATGGAGCAACTCGAACTGATTCCAATTCTCGACACCTTGGAGCACAACATCCGCAACTTCCGCGGCCTTGAGAGCAAAAGCGGTCGCCTCTGCCAGCACCTGATGGAAATCCGCACCAAATACGCGGCGGTGGACACCATCGGGGAGCCGTTCCAGGAAACCTACGATTCACTGGTGGACAAGGGCACACAGCTCAACGCCAACTACTTCCGCACCGGTATGGACGCAAAGCAGCTCTTTGAAACAATCAGCCGCTACCTGCGCTATCTCGACGCCGCTTACGGCGACCTGTCAGGCCGCACCGCATCCCTCACGATTTACTACAGGCTGTTCCTCTTTTGTTCCATCTTCGTGCTGCTGCTCGCGCCGTTTATGGTTTCCCCATTCCTCGCCCTGATCTTTTTAGTCCCAATCTTTTTTGCGATGAAGGGGATCAAACAGCGCAGCAAGCTCGGGCACACCTTGTCGCTTGCAATTGGGATTGGAGGGTTAATCACCTCGGCGCTCACGCTGAAATACGCCTGGTTCGTTGTCACCGACTACGCCGCAACGCTCAGCGATTTTGTCGCCAAGAACGGCATGGGAGAGCAAATCTCTCAATTCCTTATGATTTTAATCTGCATCCTCGGTGCAATTTTGTTACTTCTCACGATTCTTTTTCTGTATCATGCATACAAAGTAAGAGATCTGTTTATTTAAAATTCAAAAATTTCTAAAAAGGCCGCTCAAAAAGCGGCCTTTTTTCCTGCCTATTTTTTCGTTTTACTTGACTTTCATGCAAAATATTGTAGAATAGTCATGTATCGATACGCATATGTATGGGTACAACCAAGCGCCAGGCCCGGATACAGCTCCGGGTGACGAGGTGGAGAGTGATCGAACAGAATCGGCGGATGCTCTCCCGGTCCCGGCAGGAGGATCGTCAGATGGTTCACAAAAGCGCGTTGCGCACAAAAGAGCCACCCCATCCCGCCAAACTACACGAAGGCCGCCAACTGTGTTTGGACGGCTCAAAGAAAGAAGGGTTTATATATGTGCGGAATTGTCGGTTATGTCGGCTCCAAAAACTCAACCGACGTGCTGGTGGACGGGCTGCGCAAGCTCGAGTACCGCGGCTATGACTCGGCTGGCATTGCCGTCTTTGAGGACGGCAGAATCAAAATTGAAAAATCCAAGGGACGTCTGGATGACCTTGAGAACAAGATGGGGCTGTACAACCGCCCCAACGGTCACTGCGGCATTGGACACACCCGCTGGGCAACTCACGGGGAACCTTCCGACGTCAACTCCCATCCCCATGGGAACGAACGGATTTCCATCGTGCACAACGGTATCATTGAAAACTACCTCCAGATCAAGGAAAAGCTGGAAAGCAAAGGGTATGTATTCGAATCGGAAACCGATACCGAAAGCATTGCAAAACTGCTCGATTATTACTACCACGGCGACCCGATCGAGACGATCCGCCGTGTCCTCGGGACGATTGAGGGTTCCTATGCGCTCGGCATCCTCTTCCGGGATTTTCCCGACCGCATCTTTGCGGTTCGCAAGGAAAGCCCGCTCATCGTCGGTGTCGGCAAGGACGAAAACTTCATCGCCTCGGATGTTCCAGCAATCATCAAGTACACCAAGGACTATTACCTGCTTGAGGAAAATGAAATCGCCCTGCTCACCGAGCAGGAGGTCAAAATCCTCGACATTGACGGCGAACCGATCCAAAAGGAGCTGCACACCGCCAACTGGGATATCGAAGCGGCCGAAAAGGGCGGCTACCCCCATTTTATGATCAAAGAGATTCACGAGCAGCCCACTGCGATCAAAAACACCGTCTCCCCCCGTATTCAAAACGGACTGCCCAACCTGGGGCTCGAAAACCTGACGGACGAACGCCTCGCCTCGTTTGACCGGATTCACATCGTCGCGTGCGGAACGGCAATGCACGCTGGCATGGTTGGGAAATACGTCATTGAACGCCTCGCCCGTGTCCCGGTTGAGGTGGAAGTCGCCTCAGAATTCCGCTACCGTGACCCGATTCTCGGGAAAAATGACCTCGCAGTCATCATCTCCCAGTCGGGCGAAACTGCGGACACCCTCGCGGCGCTCCGCCTCGCCAAGGAACGGGGTGTGCACACACTCGCTGTGGTCAATGTGGTCGGCTCCTCCATTGCGCGGGAGGCGGACAGCGTCTGCTACACCTGGGCCGGGCCGGAAATCGCCGTCGCGAGCACCAAGGCGTATTCGGTTCAGCTGTCCGTCATGTACCTGCTCGCATTTCAGCTCGCGCTGGTGCGCAAGACAGTGGAACCTGACCAAATTCAGACGCTGTGTTCCCAACTGCTCGACATCCCGGCACAGCTCGAAAAGCTGCTGCATGAGGTGGAGGACGAGTGCCAGTACTACGCAAGCAAGTTCCAAAACGCCAAAGATCTCTTTTTCATCGGCCGCGGGGTGGATTATGCGCTCTCCCTGGAGGGATCGCTCAAGCTCAAGGAGATCTCCTACATTCACAGCGAAGCTTATGCAGCCGGTGAGCTCAAACACGGCACCATCTCGCTGATCACCGATGACATCCCGGTCATCGCGCTCGCAACCCAAAAAGCGCTCTACGAAAAAACCATCAGCAACATCAAGGAAGTGAAGGCCCGGGGCGCCAAGGTACTCCTCGTCTGCCGCGAGGACTCTAACCTCGCCGGGGAACTGAGTGAATACCTCATAAAAATCCCCCTGATCCCCGATATCCTGATGCCGATGCTCAGCATCGCACCTTTGCAGCTCTTTGCCTATTACACCTCCGTCCTGCGGGGCTGTGATGTCGACAAACCGAGAAACCTTGCTAAATCGGTTACAGTGGAATAGACGATCCCAGCTAAGCTGGTATCTAGAGGGCATTGTACTGGCAAGCATCTAAAGAGGCAGAGAAACAGCTGTCTTTCGCAATATTTGCCCTGCTGTCCGTAAGCGGGGATTACTCTCAATCCGCATGTTTAGGATAATGTGAAAGCTTGTGGATAGTCGCTCACTTCTCTCGATGCTTGAAGCTAAAGCCAGCGAGCTACCCCCACCGCCATAACCGGTGGTTTCTGTAACAACAATACAAAACAGCACGCATGTCAGAAACTGTTTTCTGACATGCGTGCTGTTTTTTCGCGCTTTGGCTCAGCCATTGATTTTGAGCGGTTCTCTCACCGCTCATTTAACTTCCGGAGAGAAGAGTGTCTATCCCTCACCGAGAAG
>EQ973344.1:28458-33210 GCA_000158655.1 [Clostridium] methylpentosum DSM 5476 | reverse complement strand
GGGGGAGGAGAGCTCCCGTTTTGGCGCGATACGGTAGGTATTGTTGCCGTTGTCAATGAGCTTGTATCTCTGTTCGTTGGAATCTGAGGGCTCTGTGAGGGTGGCTGGGCAGTAACCCCCGTCGGAATCCAGGCAGAGGGTGACCACCTTGTCCGGCGCATTTTGCGGAACCAGGCCAATGAATCCCTCCTCGCCAGGGAACTCCTGAATCAAAAACTGCTGGTTGGGTTTCCCGGAATAGAAATTCTGTGAAATCCGGCTCGTGTTGGAAGCAGTTGAGCTGTCCAGGACCTCCAGATACTGACCGCTGTTGCGGTTGCGGATGTTGTAAATCTTGCCGGGTTCAGGAACGTGGGTCAGCGGGCTTTCCACCTCTTCTAAAAACCACCTGTAGTTATTTCCTCCGCCCTCTGTGCTCCAAATCTTGACGTTGGTCCCGTTCGCTGTCCCTCCGTCTGAATTATCAAGACCCCCTTTGTCATTGGCGCATTTTGCCACAATCTCATAACTGCCGTCTTCTTTGGGGACAAACTTGAATTTTTGAGCGTCCGAACCATTGTCTTGATAAATCTCGACGTTTGTTCCATTGTCACCGTAAGCCCCATATACATCCAGCACCATATTGTTGGCAGTATGACTGGGGACTAGTTTGAAATAGCCGCCTCCTGCGTCAACGACTTTCCATCTTTGATTTGCACCTCCATTGTACTCCCATGTGTCTACGTTTGTCGAATTGGTATCATTGCCCCATGCGACATCCAGGTATTTGCCTGAGGTCTTATTGCGGATCCGGTAGGTGTGTCCAGCAGTCACTGCAGTGGAGGAGCGGTCGTTCTGAATGGTAGCATCAGTCGGATTGCCATAACTGTCATAGGAAAACTGGTATTTCACCCCTTCGGAATTGCGGGCATAGTTGAGGTTTTTCTTTTCGTTGTAGCCGTATTCAAACGAGCTGCCCGACGGCTCCGTCAGTTTCGAGAGGTTGTCGTCCTTGTCGTACACAAACGCCGATTTGTCTGCGGACGACTTGGCTGTGATCAGGTTGCCGCTGTCGTCATACACATAGCTCTGGGAATCGTCCTTGATCAGCTGAAGGCTGTCTACATAGGCTATGTTGCGGTTGTTGTTGTAGTTGGCGTAAAGCCGGATTTCCTTGCACTGCTTGTTGGTGCTGGGATCCCCATCATCGGTGCTAATCACCATGCTGTTGAACTGCCAGTCGGTGATGTAGGGGTTGAAATAGGAGACATACCTCTTTGATGTTGAGTCGGTGTAGAGCACATTTGCCACAAGCACAAACTCGGCCATGTTGGTGGAAAGGGAGTCCGCTTTGCCCCAGCAGCTGTACACGTAGGTATCCCCTTCACCTGTTCCGCTGATGTTGACCGATTGGATGTAGGCATAGCCCCCGTCCTTGCCGATGAGCCGACCCAGACTCTTTCCGTCCCTGCTCTCCGAACTGATGATCGACTGTTCGGCAGAGGTCCAGTATTTTGCCAGCGAGGTTTCCCTGGAATCCCCCAGCTCAAAGCTCGGGTTGTAGATGAGGTTGTATTTCTTTTCGGTATCTCCCTTGTCGATCTGCATGCAGTCGAACCACGCGGTTCCGCTTGCGTTTGCCAGGCAGCCGACAACAGTGACTGTCGCCCCTTCGCTCGGCACCTCAAACGTCACGCTCAGCCTCTTCCAGCCACGGTCAATCGCGACGTCGACCGTCCCGGTCAGCGGCGTGGACTCATATTCCTCGCTCTGTCCCGCGCTGTTTAAAAACGCTGCTCTGAGCACTGCTCCTCCCGGTCCGCTGACCTGGTCGGTTTTCACATAGGCGGACAGCGTATAGGTGCCCCCGTCAAGCGTGCGCGCCTGATAGGTCCCCGCAACGCAGTCCTCCGCTGCCGCAGTGACCTTCATGGAGGTCAGGCCGGTATAGCCTTCATCGGTGACCCGTTGGATCACCGAATTGTTGTTTCCACGCCGATAGTCATGCCATGCGTCGTCATTGTCAAAGCCCGGGTTGTCCAAGGGGTTGTTGGAAGTCGCCATAGTCTGTCCGGTTGTGCTGAGCTTGTTCCTGCGGATGTTATCATCCTGTGAATAGTATTTGTAGTTGTTCGCGTTGCCGTCTTGGTCGTAAACGTCGGTGGGTTTTCCCAGATTGTCGAAGTGGTAGGTAGTGCTGATGTTGTCTTCCTTGGTGTCGATGTTCCCATCCAGACCGTTGTCTTCAAAAACAGTCGTGTTGCCGTTTTTATACGAGATCTTCAAGGTCTGTCCGAGAGCTTCGCCGTTCCGTTCCACGATTTTGGAGACGCGTGGAACCTGAAAGTCCTTTGTGTAGCTGTACTCGATGGTGTACCCATCCGGCGACACTGCTTTTACCAGCCTGTGGTTCTTTGTCGGGTCGCTGCTGTCCCCCTCGTAGTAAAAGGTTGATATCGTGTTGTCCGGATAGGCAATTTGATGGAGGTTGCCATTGTCCCAGTAAAACCAGGTGGTCCGCCCGATCTGGTCAACCATCCTGGTCAGGCAGCCCCAGTCGTCGTAATAGAACCAAATGGTATGGCCAGCTCCGTCTTCCACCGAGGAGATCATCCCATTGGTGTAGTTGTAGCTGATCGTGTTGCCGTTGGGGTCAATGGCTTTACGCAGATTTCCGCTGCTATCAAATTTGAGGACTGTTTTGTCCTTCCTTGTGATTTTTGACTTGAGGTCCCCCTCTGAGATGGCTGTGTACTCCATTCCCAGGCCATCCTCATCCTTGTTGTCTGTGTAAAAGTAGTGCTTGGTCCCATCTCCGTCGGTGTACACATAGGGAAATTTGGGGATCCCCGTTGATTTGAATGACTCGCACACGTTGAGCTTCCAGCCATAGCCGCATCCGCCATTGTTGTTGTCTGATTCGGACAGGTTGTAGATGTGTTTGACCGACACCGGCATCCTCGTCCCGGAAGTCGCCGCATCATCGTGGGTGAAGACAAGATTCCCGGTGAAGTCGTTGGTATACCCTGTCCCGGCGCGTCCGACAGGCTGTTCGTGATAGCTCCAATAGTCCTCCAGCCCGGTTGCGTTTTTGTAGTAGATGATTCCGGTGGGATAGACCTCCTGCGGATTTGAAACCTGCGCATTACCGGGGGTGTTGAAGGGATAGTCTGAGGTGAAGAAGCGGGCGACAACCAGCCGGTTTTCATCGTCTGAGCGAAGCAGTACCCCGTTGTTGACCCCGGTGTTGTACCAATCCCGCACCAATTTGGTGACGTCCAGAAACTTTTGATGCGCTTGATTCTGCGGGACTGTGGTGGCTGTAAAGTAGTCCAGCACAGTCGAGCTGTAGCTGGGGCAGGTTCTCCAGTCATAGGGATCCCAGGACGATGTGGGTTGGTAGGCGATCACGTTAAACGACGAACTGCCCTCCGCCACACCGAATTGATACTGGTAGAGCGAGATCATTCCTTTGTAGATGATGTCCCCTGGGCTAAGCTGCGGGAGGTTGTTGAACTTTATCAGACCTGTGCATTTGCCGTAGCTACTGTTTTTTCCCACCAGGAATGAGCCGTTTCCGTAAAATGTTTCATTCCTGGGGTTGAAATCCGCTACAAAGGTGTCCATGATGTTTTTGGTTTCCTTGCTCGTCTCGGTATAGGGGTCGATGACAATCGGATACTCCCGATCTTCCGATTCCATCCATTCTGTGTCTGGGGAGAGGATCAGTATGCTGCTCTCCTCTCCTGATTCGAGCAGGAATTCCACAGCTTCGCTCGTCTCGCCCTGTGCGTCGTACATGAACGGCTTCACAAAGCTGAAGATCACCGTGTCCGGGTCCTCTGGGCTCACCACCGACACGCTTCCGTCCTCTTCCAAACGGGTGCTGTACCCTGCATGGCTGATGCGGAACACATACGCCTGTCCTGCCGACGACCTGTCCTTGACGATGATGTTTTCCTTGACGGTGTTAGACTGGATCACATACTGGAGGTCAGTGTTGGGCAGGATGTCGTGATAGGTGCCTGAGGATTTTGTCTTGTCCACAGCTGTTTGCTGCCGGTTGTACTCCTTGATCTCCTCCTGGGTCACAGGCTCCTCTTCCGCAGCTAATGCCATGGGCTGGGGATTTTGGTCTACCGTGAATTCCGTCCCTGAGGATTGGCTTCCATCCTCCGACAGAGTCATCGGGACTGCCATCCCCCAGGAAATCTCGTGTCCGTCCCGCTCCACCGTCACCATGTCCTCGGTATTGCTTCGCTGGGCGATTTTCACGTCCACCGCTGCAAAACGGTTCTCATACACCTGCTGTTTTGCGCGCAGCACCAGCTGGTTGTCAATATCCCGCCAGACTCCGTTGACCTCGTAATGCACTGGATTGTCGTACATAGCCGCTACATAGGTCTGCTGCTCAGTTAGAAAATGCTTGGTGTACTCTTCTTTTTTCGCAGGGTCCTCTGCGATGATCTTGTATTCCCGGTCCTCCTCTTCCCTTGGATTGTCCTGCATTCCATCTTCTGCTGTCGCTGCAGGCAGGGGATCCGGCTGATCCAACTCATGACCTGAGACAATGGTTGTCAGCGGCATTGCGCTCAGCAGCATAGATACGGTCAGGATACATGCGGTTGCTTTCAACATCCATTTCTTTTTCATTTTCCTTCTCCTTTTGTCAGCTTTTGTTGTTATTCCAAATCTGATTTTAATTGTATATCGGTATCACTCCTACTTTCTGTTGTAAATTGTCCTTTTTTGCCCTATGTGTCTATTTTACAA
>EQ973344.1:0-28277 GCA_000158655.1 [Clostridium] methylpentosum DSM 5476 | reverse complement strand
GAGAAGCCTCTGCGCCATGGGAATTCCGTCAAAACGTTACCCATGAAAAGACATAAAGCGGGATGCCGTGCTGCGATACACAATTCCCCGCTTTTTTATCTGTCATCCTTCCACCCTCACTTCTCCCGGCCAACAAATGCGCTCGGTGCCGTCCTCCAAACGGGCAATGACCTCACCCCGACAAGAAAATCCGGAACAGGTGGCGGCAACTCCATCCACCAAAACCCTTTTTCCCACGGTCAGACAGTTCCTCTGATAGGATGCAACAAGGGGAAAGTCGTTGGCCAGATAGGCGCAGTAATACCGGTCCAGTCGGTTGAGCAGTGCCGGAACGAGCTGCTTGCGGTCACACCAGTGGGAGGTGAGCAGCTTGAGAGAGGTAGCCGATCCCACCGCTCCCTGCTCAAAATCCTCCTGATCAAAGTTGACATTGATGCCAATTCCAGCCACACAATAATCAAGCCTTTCGAGCTCCCCTGCCGACTCGATGAGAATTCCGCACACCTTTCTTTCTGCGCAGCAGACGTCGCCAGGCCAACGGGTTTCAAACGAGAGGTCTGTGATCTCCTCTAAGGTATCCCGGACAGCGCAGGACACGAGCAGAGAAACCGCGGCAACCTGAACCAAAGGCCCTGGCGGGCGCAAAACAACCGAAAGATAGATTCCCCGGCTGATCGCTGACAGCCAACTTCCTCCCCCTCTCCCCCTTCCGTGGAGCTGGTTTTCTGAAAGGACGACATACCCTTCCTCGCCGCCCTCCTCTGCATACTGTCGCGCAAGGTCATTGGTGGAGGAAACTGCCTGCAAATGCCGAATCTTTACACCAATCCGGCTGGTGTGTAGGGCGCCGGAAAACTCCGGCTCAAAGAGAATATCAGGCGCCGCTACCAGGCGATATCCGCGCTTGGTTTTGGACTCGATCGTATAGCCCATTTCCTGGAGCTGTCTGACCGCCTTCCACACTGCCGAGCGGGAGACGCCGAGAATCCCGCTCATCTCCTCACCCGACAAATAGCCGTCCGACTGCTTGAGCAGGGCGAGTACCTTTTCTTTCATTGCAATTCCCCTTTTCCAGGTTTGTTCTCCCCTTATTGTACCACGGTTTTCGGGCGGAGAAAACAAGGTTTTGGCGCTTTTCAAAAAATCTCCAAATTTTTTTCAAAAAAGTGTTGACACGAGACGATTCATTTGATATAATAATACTCGTCGCTGATGAGCAATAACAAAAACCAGCAAATGCGGGTGTAGTTCAATGGTAGAATCCCAGCCTTCCAAGCTGGTTGTGTGGGTTCGATTCCCATCACCCGCTCCATTTATTCCTCATTTACCGCGCGGTGTTTCAATCACGCGCCCATAGCTCAGCTGGATAGAGCAACTGCCTTCTAAGCAGTAGGCCGCAGGTTCGAGTCCTGCTGGGCGCACCAGATATGGTGGGTATAGCGCAGTTGGTTAGCGCGCCAGATTGTGGCTCTGGAGGCCGTGGGTTCGACTCCCACTATCCACCCCATTAATCATAAAGCAATTCGTTGCTTTATGATTCCCATAATGGGTTGTAGCCAAGCGGTAAGGCAGCGGACTTTGACTCCGTCATTCCGATGGTTCGAATCCATCCAGCCCAGCCATTTTGTTCCAAAGCCCTTTCGGGCTTTTGATATTGGGGTGTCGCCAAGTGGTAAGGCACCAGATTCTGGCTCTGGCATTCCGAGGGTTCAAATCCTTCCACCCCAGCCATTTCGCGCTCTGCAGTTTTGCAGAGCGCGAATTTTTTTGTTTTGTATCGTTATCGTAATAGATGCCTCACCAGCACATCCAGGTCCGAATCACTGCTTCCACCCGTTTCCGGTTGGCATCATAAATGATGTCAGACGTGTTGCTTTCAATTTGAGACTCGTACTCTGCACGGGTGTATCCCGAGAGATCCGATCACACCGTCGCTGAAGCTGTTCCCCCTCGACGCTGTAGGTTGCGATGTCACTTGGAAGCGAGTTGATCAGATGGTCCATTTCCAGCTGTGCGTTCTTGAGGGTAGTTTGATGATATTCGATGGACATGCAAATCTGAAATACCAGTATGGAAACCGACAGTTTGACGTAAAGGATCTAATGTGGACACAGTGGGACAAAACAAAAAGGTGATAGAGGAATCTATCCGAAACCAATTGCAATTGGAAATGTTGGTAAAGACGCAGTGGAGAAGAGGAAAACCGCCCTCCTCGCCGAGCCAGTTGATCTGAGCCCACACCCAGACGATGCTTCTATTCCGGTGCTTGTGGAATTCAAATTCAGCGACCTGGTGCGTCTAAAGCCCTGAAAACCACTCTGTCGGCATCCACTCAGTAAATCAGCTCAGCGACATCCTTCTGAATCAGCTCATGGTATTGCTCAACTGTCTAGCCGGTTAGCCTGAGCACCCCATCCGAAAAATAGACCGTCTCAAACCGGTCGGTTACCTTGTAGTTCTCAACGCCTCCCGGAATTGCGTTAATAATGTCCGTCATCTAGCTGTTGGCCTCTGCCAGCTCTTTTTCCAGGCGCACCTGTTCACTGACGTCGTTGAACACCGCATACAAATACTGCGCCCCATTCCCCTGCCGTTTCATCAATCCATCTAGGTGGATCCAACGGTATTCCTGACGGACATCCTTAAAAACGCAAAAGGTGTGCCGCACAACCGAGTTGTTTTGTATCGCTGCATCCAGCTTCTCCCGAAACAGAACGATGTCATCGGGATGGATGCCGATAAACAGAAGCTCCTGCTGAATGCGGGAGCTATGGTCCTGCGAATACCCAAAACAGTAAAAAAGGCCTCGTTGAAAAACCGGGATAGAATTTTCCCATCCATAATCTGGTACACGTACAGGCCGCAGGAGATGCTCTGAAATGTCGTCTCCAGTCCTTTTCCAGTGGGGCACTCCTCTTTCGCATTTTGCAAAAGCCCTACTTATCAAGTAGGGCTTTTGTGTAACTCTGCCGTTCCAGTCGGTGAGCTTTCCACGCAGTTCGAAGGTGCTGTCGCTGTCCGGAAGACACAGCATGCGGACAGTAAACTCCGTGCGATTCATCTGTTGCCCAGCGCAGAGTGGATGTAGCTCCATCCCTGTGCCAGAGCAGACTGCTCCCTTGAGGCCGGTTTGGGCAGCCCCAGTTCACGTGTCTGCTGGTTTGCATATAGAAGCGCCCAGACATCAACTGCACTGACTGACGCATCCTCCAATACTGCTGCGACTTGATCTGCTGAAAGAGAGTTCTCCTGCATCATAACCTACTCTTCTCCTCTCAACTTCTTCCGAAGCTCAGCTACTCTTTCGTATTCGACACAGATTTTTTGGTAGAGTGCAGCGTAATCGCAGCGCTGCTCACCGGCGCGCAGCGGTTCGACAATGGCACAAACCGAATTGTAAAGGGGTGTGAGGCCCATATTGCTCACAACTCCCTTCAAGGTGTGCGCCGCTGCAAAAGCTGCGTCATACTCTTCGGAATCAAGGGCGCTGCCAAGTTGTCTCAAAGTCTCATCCTGAAACAGCATATCAAGAAACCGCAGGTACATCCCTTCGTTTCCTAAAAAGCGCTCCATGGTGGACAAGTAGTCCGCCCCATATGCTTCAAATTGTTCTTTGAATCCAGGCATATCTTAATCCTCCTTTCCGAAGATAAAATGAACCAATGTTTGGTATAGCCGTTCCGGCTCAATGGGTTTGGCGAGATGGGCATTCATGCCGGCGATTTTGCTCTTTTCAATGTCGTCGTCAAAGGCGTTGGCCGTCATAGCAATAATTGGAACAGTCTTCGCGTCGGCGTTGCTCAGATGCCGTATGTTAGTCGCCGCTGTCAGGCCGTCCATCAGAGGCATACGAATGTCCATCAGGATGGCGTCGTACTCCCCTTCCTTTGATTTGCTGAAAAGCTCGAGCGCCCGCAGCCCATTCTCCGCAGTGTCCACCACAAAACCCTTGCTTTCGAGCAGCATCACCGCCACTTCGGTATTAATGCTGTTGTCCTCCACCAGCAGCACCCGCCTACCGGTGAAATCATACTCCTGCGTCTGCTGCAACTGATCCTCCTTCTCCCCCAACGCCTTGGAGAACGCCGAGATCAGGGAAGATTTGAACATCGGCTTGCTCATGAGGAGGTTGACGCCCGCGAGTTTTGCCTCGTGCTCGATGAACGCCCAGTCATAAGCTGTCATAATGATGATGGTGATGTCAGACCCCACAATGCGGCGGATGCGCCGGGCAGTCTCAATGCCATCCATCCCAGGCATCTTCCAGTCGATGAGGACCATATCAAAATACCTGTTTTCATCCCAGAGATGCTGCACTCTGTCAATCGCCTTGTGCCCGCTGTCGACCCACTCCGCCTTGACTCCCATATCCTTGAGCAGGACAACCGCGCTTTCACAGACAGCGACATCATCGTCCACCACCAGCGTTTTGAGATGGGAAAAATTGTGGACCGCTTTCTTCTTGTGGCGCAGCTTGCCCTCCTCGGTAATTCCCAGTTTGACGTCCACGGTGAACTCGGTGCCAATCCCCTTGATCGAACGGACGGTAATCTTGCCATCCATCAGGTCCACAATATTTTTGGAGATCGCAAGGCCGAGCCCCGTTCCACCATAGAGGGCGGTTGTACCGGTCGATTCCTGTGAAAAGGGCTCAAAGATGTGGGGGAGAAACTCCTCGCTCATGCCAACGCCGGTGTCGTTGATGATAAAGCGCAGTTCAGCGTCGTTTTTGGTCTTTCTACGCTGCGAGGCGGAAAAGGTCACCTTTCCGCCCTCCCCTGTAAACTTAATTGCGTTGCTCAAGATGTTGATGAGAATTTGCTGCAGTTTCATCGTGTCGCCGATGTAATAGTCGTCGAGCACTGGGTCGACAATGCACTCGTACTCAACCCCCTTGGCCGCAGCCTGGGCGTAGCAGATTGAGCTGATGCCGCTCAAAAACTCCTCTATGGGGATCTTATCGCTTTTGAGCAACAGCTTTCCGCTCTCAATCCGGCTCATGTCCAAAATATCATTGATCAGAGAAAGCAAAAAGCGGGAGGAAATTCCAATTTTAGAGATACAATCCTCTACCTGTTCATCGTCGCCAATTGACTGAGCGGCAATGGTGCTCATTCCAATGATAGCGTTCATCGGTGTGCGGATTTCATGGCTCATGCGGGAAAGAAAATCGGATTTTGCGGCGTTTGCCTGCTCCGCAGCCACCAGGGCGGCGGCCAGCTCCTCCTTTTGCCGCTGTTCCTGCCGTACAACGTCGGTCACATCGGCGCGCGCAATACAGACCCGCTCAAGATCCCGGTCAATCCAAAAGACCTGGAACCGCTTGACCCGCATAGAGCCGTCCTCCCCCTTTATTTCCACAACAAAGGTATAGGAGTCCTCTTTCTCAAGGTGCTTTTTCATATAGTCAAAATCGAGCTTTTGAAAGTACTCCTGCCTTGAGGCCTGGTCCATATGCTCTTCGGCGATCGCCCGGATTTCCTTTTGAAATTCTCCCCTGGGAGAAATGCTGTCCGTCCGTTCGCTTTGGAAAGACACCAGGCGGTGCGTCCCCTGCTGGAGGTCGATTTCAATGATAATGTCGTAGCCGAGCTGGGTAATCTTACTCAACAGTATCTCTTGGAGTTTTTGCTCGGTAATATCAAATGTATAGAAAAAAATAATGATGTCTCCAGTTTCCGGGTTCAGGCAGGTACGGAGGTTTGTACTTCCCCAAAAAGCGCCGTCGTCGTTGCGTCTGCGCAGGAATTCAAAGTGGTAATCCACCTTGCCGGCTGCATAATCGCCGAGCACCTTCTCCCGGTCGAGCTGGCAGCGGATTTTTTCCCCATAGGCAGGATCGACTGCCGATGTCGCAAGGCTCTCGACCGTCTCGAGATAAGAGGTTCCAACACTTGCAATCGCCACCTCAGATGTGGAGAGATAGGTCTCTACCCTGTCTTGTGTGACATTAATCCGCCCCTGGATGCTGCCTGTAGAGGAGGAGAGCTCAGCAAAGTAGGCAAGTTCCTCCTCATAAAGCTCCTTGACCCGTTCCTGTAGCTGCTTTTCATCACTGATATCCACAAACACGCAGTAAAAATACCGTTCTCCGTCCTCTTCCTGAAACAGCTGTGCTTTGATGGAAATCCATTTCACCACACCGCTTTTGCAGATCAGCCTATTTTCATTCTGAATGGTGTTTCCACTCTCGAGCTGCTCATTCAGCCGCTGCGCCATCACTTCAAGATCTTCCGGATAGATCACAGCGGACATTCGGTTGCCCATTTCCGCGAATTCCTCACGGGTATAGCCCAAAAACTCAAACAGGCCATCGTTTGCTTCGATGACCGAAAAATCATCGTCAAACCGGCAGCGAAACACAGCGCCCGGAATATTGTTGTAAATATGCAACACTTCATTCTGCGCCTGCTTTTGCAAGGTGATGTCGATGCACACCGACGATATAGCCGGGCGGCCGTTTTCTGCCGTCATCCTCCTGCCCACATCATGAACCCAGATGTATGAGCCGTCTTTTTTCTTCATCCGGTATTCCACTATGTACTCGCCTTTTTCCTTAAGCTGCTCGGACACCGCCGTATCCACTGCATCCCGGTCGTCCGGGTGCATGCAGTTGCTGATGAATCCGTGGATATCGGCGACAAACTCCTCCTCGCTCGCATAGCCCAGATAGTCAAGCATCCTGCGGTTGATAAAATAAAACGGGAAATCCGGCGCGATGTAGCCGCCCATCATTCCGCCGGCAATGGAATTGTTCAAAAGCTCCTGCCGCTGTTTGAGCACGTTTTCAAGCACTAACGACTGGGGGTAGTGTTCATTCCCCCTTTGATTGCTGCTCGGCTCGGAGATCTGGACGCTACAGATCAGCCATTTCCGCCGCTCCTTTCTGCAAACAAAGCAGGCGCGCAGATGCCAGGTGTAATATGAATTGATCAGCGTCATCTCAACGACCAGCGAAGTGATCCCCTCTGCGAATGGCTGTTCGTGCTGAAGTGTCCATTTCATGCGGAATGGCTCGGGAATCTCACTGATATCCTGGCGAATATATGCGGCCATCTCGGGGAGACCGGTCGCAGATTCGCCGATTCCAGTGCCGACAAAGCTAATGTCCTCAGTTAAAAATGAGGCTGTTTTCTCCAGGTTCCGTTCCTCAAACCAGGCGAGACAGAAGTCCTTGGCAGTCTGCTTTGCGTCGATTGAGCCGTTCATATTGTTTCCTCTTTCCACAAGCGGCAGCTTCCTTTTTTCTGGTTTTTTGCCTGATAGAGAGCTTTATCCGCCCGATTCAAAACCTGAGAAATAGTGTCCCCCACCTGCATAATCGCCACTCCGGCAGAGCAGGAAATCTCCACACCTCGCCGTGAACTTATCTCCTGAACTGTTGTACAGATCTCCTGTCCTTTTCTCTGCGCAAGCTCCTCGGAGGGCATTTTGCGTATTATTGTGACAAACTCATCCCCTCCAATGCGGGAAATCACATCTTTTTCCTGGGTGTGTTCCCGCAAAACAGTGCCAAACCAGGTCAGAATCCGGTCCCCCTCAGCGTGCCCAAAGGTGTCGTTGCACCATTTCAGGTTGTCCAGATCAAACAGGTACACAGCGAGAGGCAGGTCATTTTTGTTAAGGGAATCGAGCGCAGCCTCTAGCCCTCTGCGATTGAAAACCCCGGTCAGATAATCCTTGTAGGCTGCGTCCTGAAAAAAACGGGTTCTCTCCTTGTTGACAACTGTATTGTGTGCGCGTTGAATCCGTTTGAGCAAGCTCTGGGGAAAGTGGGGCTTGCAGATATAATCATCTGCCCCGAGTTCAAGCGCCTTTCTTTCGAGTTCTGCATCCGCCGGCGCTGTGGCGATAATTGGAAGGTTCCACAGGTTCTTATCCCGCTGAACCCTTTCCAACACCGAAAATCCATCCGGCTCTGAAAGAGTCAAGCTCAGTACAGCTGCGGCAAGCTTTGGATGATCCTCAATGTACGCCAGAGCCTGCTGGCAGTTTTCCACACACTTCACACGGTAACGGCCCTGAAATGCACGGACCACTTCTTTCCGATACGCGGCATCCTCGTCAGCGATCAGAACTGCTGGAAGCTCTTTTAAAAACCGCAGCGCGCCGCCTTTCTTTTCATCCGGTTCCGACGCACCCTGTTCCGCCAACAGCGCTTCAAATTCCTTATGAGGCATCGGCTTTGCAAAATAATATCCCTGCACATAATCGCAGCCGATCTCTTCAAGCCTTGCGAGCTGCTCTTTCGTTTCCACCCCTTCCGCGACCACGCTCAGGTGCATCCAGCGGGCAAGGTCAATGATAAACTGCAAAATCCCCTGGCTGTTCGGCTTTGCCGTCTCGTTCTGGATAAATTTCATGTCCAGCTTGAGGATGTCGATCGGCAGCTCGTTGAGCATGTTAAGGGAGGAGTACCCGCTCCCGAAATCATCCATTTCAATCACAAAACCCAGATCCCGCAGTCGTCCGACTGTATCGATGATCTGGCGCGGATTTTCGGTATAGGCACTTTCGGTGATCTCCAGATGAAGACGGGACGGGGGCAGGTTGTATTTTCGAGTGATTTTCATTAAAATATCGGCGAGGTCCGCGTTGTAGATATCCGCACGGGAGACGTTGACCGAAACAGAGATCGGCGGAAGGCCTTTGTTGTCCCAATCCCGCAGGACAGCGCACGCTCTGTCCCACACAAACTGATCAAGCTTTGTGATAAATCCGTTTTTTTCAAACAGGGGGATGAATTCTGCAGGCGACTGGAATCCCCACTCCGGATGAATCCAACGCACCAGCGCTTCAGCACCCACAAGACTTTCGTCCTGAATGCGGTATTTGGGCTGCAAATAGATGTGAAATTGATTTTTATCCAGAGCGGACTCCATGCTGTCGGTGATCGCCTGATCCTTGAGCAGCCGGTTGCGCAGCGTATCGTCATACTTCGCAAAATACTTGCCATACTGCCCCTTGATGCTGCGGGCAGCCAACAGTGCCCGATCGCAAGCCTGCTCAACCGGGAGCGAGTGGTCCTGAATCGAATAAATCCCCCACTTCATCACAATATTCTGAACATCCAACAACTCATTTACCCGCGCGACGACATTGATAAAATAGGTGTTGCTGTAGTCCCATCGGCGTTCGATTAGACAGACAAATTGATCTGAATTGATTCGACCGCAGATGCCCTTACCCTTCACTTCCTGCTGATACAACTGCGCAATTCCACAGAGCAGCCGGTCCCCGGTTGGAATGCCAAACACATCGTTGATCAGCTTAAAATTCTCGATGTCAGAGCAGAGTATATCATATTTTTTGTCAGGATTGCGCAGGAGTATTTTCCGGACTTGCTGGTAGAAAAACTCCTTGCTGTACAATCCTGTTAAACGGTCATACTGTATGAGATTGATCATAGCTGCGGTTTCCCTCAGATTGATGATGTTTGCCACTCTGTGCAGGATGATCTGAGGCCGGTAAGGCTTTGCGACAAAGTCTGCCGCACCATGGGAGAGGGCTGCGACTTCATCCGACTCGCCGTCATTCTGAGTTGTAACAATGACAGGAATTGAGGAGTAAGCAGGGTCTGCTTTTACTATGGACAAAAAGGTGTAGCCGTCCATCACCGGCATAATAATATCGAGTAAGATGAGGGAAATTCCCTCTCCGTATTGCTTGAGTAAACTGAGTGCTTCCTGGCCGTTTTCCGCTTCTAAAACATTGTAATCGGAAGCTAATATCTGACACAGCAAAGTTCGATTCAGCGAATTGTCTTCCACAACAAGAATCATTTTCTGTGAAAACATAGCTTTGCTCCTCTTATTCAGGATATAAATATAGACAACTCTAACTTGTCCGTTTCGCCACCGGAAAATCGTTCAAAGCTGGTTTGAACCGCGTTTTGTGGCATGAACTTTGCCCATATATATTCCATTTTATTTTATCATAGTAAGTCGAAAAAAGCAATCTCGCCAGTCATATATATATGACTAAACCATCTGAAATATACCCGTGATTTTGGAGAATTCTGACTAAATCTACCCAAAATATAGGAACTATTCTTGAAATATAAGTAATAAATATCCCCCGGCAAGGCCGGGGGAATGTCATATACAGGCGAAGCTCGATAATACTGGCGGCAGGTATCATGCTACACTGGTGAGGTCCAATATCCGCGAAGGGATTGCTGCTCACAACGAGCTGTTTAGAAGTTCCACTGTCAGCTGCTCACTTGCCTGATCCCTTTCCAGCTGTTTTTGTTTTCTTCCCTACTGTATCTATGTAATATCCCCCATACCACAACTCCAGCTTCCGATGTCTATCCTTCTCTTCCGGGTTCTTTTCGCAAATCAGCATGTTCCATACAGTTGCCAGGCTGCAACTGTATGATACAAATAAGTGTTTCATTTCTTCATCTTTGCCAGTAGGTTTCTTTTGAACCACTCGCCTAGCGAGTGGTTTTCTGTATACAAAAAGACAGCCGCTGAAGCGACTGCCCGAGATTGCAACGATTGTCAGAGCTTCAGAGACCAGGTCTGTTTTGATCCTTCTAGGACCTGTGCAACGGGTGATTTTGCAGCCTCCTAGAATTGCAGCAATCGCTTGTGATCTCTGCTTGAGCGAAGAAACTACAAGGAGATCCCTGCAAAGGAGGACAAAAAATTCAGACAATCGATATATTTTGTAACACGTGTTTGGATTGCTGTGGTGGCAATTGTTCTTCTGTAACTCAGCCGATGACAACGCGGGTTCAGCTTTAAAAAGCTGTCAGCCCAGATACACAAGCGACCCTCTTTACATGGTATACCTATTTTTAGGGAGTCCACAAATCGACGGCGAGTAGATTTCCGGGATGGATTATACGCTGAGACAAGTAAAGCAGCTGCTTGTGCCAGGCAGACTATCCTTTTATTCGGTTGTACCAATGCAAACTCGCAGGATAGAAGGACGGATGGATCTCGCTGAAACCGTTGGGGATTCAAACAGACTGAATGCTGGAGCTATATCCTTTTTTCTATCCAGTTGAGGATGTCCGCAAATACTTCCTCTTTGTTGACCTCGTTGATCAACTCGTGCCGCGCGCCAAAATAAAGCTTCATTTTCAAATCATACACGCCGCAGTCGCTGAGCTTGCGGTAAACCTTTTCCACCCCTTTACCGTATCCGCCAACAGGATCCATTTCCCCGGAAATAATCAAAATCGGAAGGTATTTGTTCACCCGTGCCGCCCAATCGTCTGCCGATACCGCTTGCAGGAGGGAAAAAAGATCGCGGAATCCCCCGGCTGTAAAAATAAAATTGCAGTGGGGATCTTTTTCATAGGCATCTGTAATTTCCAAATCGCTGGATACCCAGGCAAACTGACCTGCATCTTTACCAAATCTTTTGTTATAGTTTTTGAAAGCAAGAGACTGCAGGAGTTCGCTGCGGTAATGGTCTCCATGTTTTTTAATCAAGTGGTTCGCAGTGCGCAGGCCGATCCCAGCCAACGGGTTTGGACCGGATGTCCCGCAGCAGATGTAGCCGCTGAGCCCCTTTGGATATTGGACGATGTAATTGCGGGTGATAAACGACCCCATGCTGTGACCGAGTAAAAAATAGGGGAGGCTGGGATACTCCCGCTGCATTCGCTGTACGAGCTGATGGACGTCGTCTGTCAGATGTTTTCCGCCCCCAGAAGGAGAAAAATAACCTAGTTTTTCCTCGCTGCCTGCTGTTCGTCCGTGTCCAATGTGATCGTTTCCGCAGACAAGGTATCCGTGCCCGGCCAAATAGCGGGCAAAATGGTCGTAGCGATCGATGTATTCGCACATTCCATGACAGATCTGTACAATTCCCTTGGCCTCTTCCGGCGGCGACCATATCGTTGCCACAACAGTATCGATTTGATTGGAGCTTGGATAAGAGATTGTTTGTTTGCTGCACTCCATAAAATCACCAAACCTTTTTTCTTTCATTATACAGGAAATTATTCGGAAAGTCTATTAAAATTTGTAAAGTACATCGGGAAGAGACAACTTTCTAATTCTATGAAAAAGAGAGAATTCAAGAGGATTGCGGCGAAATCATAGACTAAATTCAAATTTATGTTGTTTATTGCATTAGCAATTTAATGTGGTAAAGTATATAATACTATTATCACACAATATTATTCACTTGACAAAGGGGACTATGTATGAAAAAATTAGCTGCAATTTTATTGGCCGGCGTTTTGGCACTGACTGTTTTTGTAGGCTGCGGCGGCAAGGACGCAGGCAATGCGGACAATGGGAATAAAGAAACTCTCGTTGTCGGACTCGACCCAGAATTCCCGCCGATGGGCTTTAAGGAAAACGACGATGAGATCGTCGGATTTGACATTGACCTGGCCAATGCGGTCGCTGAGGAAATGGGCGTTCAGATGAAATTCCAGCCGATCGATTGGTCGTCCAAAGAGCTTGAGATCGACACTGGACGAATCGACATGATTTGGAACGGCTTCTCGGTCACACCGGAGCGCGAAGAGGCGCTGCTGCTCACCAAGCCTTATCTCAACAACAACATGATTGTTGTTACCCTCAAGGACAGTGCAATTTCAAAAGTAGAGGACTTAGAGGGCAAGAAGGTTGTCCTTCAAAAAGAGTCCAGCGCGCTGGATGCATTCCAAGAAGCTCCGGTCAGCGAGAAGGTTGCTGATCTCACCCAGCTGAGCAGCAACGTCGACTGCTTCCAGGATCTTGAAAATGGCCGCGCAGAGGCGATGGTCGTTGATGAAACCGTTGCGAAATACTATCTGAACCTCCACAAAGACAAGTTTAAGATCTTAGACGAAAGCCTTGGCGCAGAAAAATACGCCATCGGTTTGAAAAAAGGAAACGATGAGCTCAAGGATAAACTTGAGGCAGCGATCACCAAGGTGGTTAAAAACGGTAAGGCAAAGGAAATCTCCGAAAAATGGTTCGGTGAGGATATCGTAGCCTGGGAATAATAGTAAGGCCTGTAAGCGGCGCTGTTGTATCACAGCGCCGCTCTTATTATATACAGAAAAACCTGTTTTTAGACTGCTCCAAAACGTGCGGACAGTACAAAAAGGCCCCATATTGAATTTTAAACAGAGCCGGCGCCACTCCAGTTTTGATCTGAATACGCTCATAGTTTTAGAAATGAATATATCTGCCTATTAAATCGTTGGCTTCCGGGGAATGTTTTGACTTATACCGATAAATACATTCTGTTTTTAGAATGGAGAAGCAGTTTTCTACCACAGCATTGTGCCCAAAGGGCATGATACCATAGGGATTCCCCTTGCTTGACATAGACGGAGGAATACCACAAAATTGAGTTGGGTTGAAATACCCCTGTGAAAATGTATTGAAAACCTTGGGCATTGTGGGGCTTCAACTCCGCAGTGGCTCTCTTTTTCTCTCTTCATTGCCAGCCGGCTGACTGTTCACTTTGCAGTTGTCTTATATGCAACAATACTATTATCATATAAGTCACGGATTATGGACAGATATAGCACACCTTGCTTTGTTTGAATATAAAAAATATCTGTGACCCATTTTGTGTTTGGTCTGTCTGCTCTGAATTGTCGATTTAATAGATTTTTGTAATTATGTATTTGCTGTCCAAGGTTCACCCATTTCCTGTACCTGCAAATTTTTGACAATCCCGCACCTCTTCATCACTCGCAGGACAGCTTTAGGGTTCTTTTGTTCCGGCCATAACCAGACCCGTTGTAACTGTAAGTCTTGTCGGTGATGTCCTGGCATACTTGGATCCTTTTAGCCAAATTTGTATCTCTAGCGCATTGTCAGTATAGGATCCTCTACGGCTTTTCGATTTATATCTCTTTGTTTCGGCATAGCAATCTCCCCTGTGTAGTTTATTATCCTACACAGGGAATCTTTTTGTCTATTGTCCAGTTCTTCTGGTTCGATATACATCTTCCCCTTTTTGATTAATGAGTAAAACAAATTGTCCTGCTAATTTTTACAATGTTTTCATAAACTCTGCATGAACCTGTTTCAATTTTCAAACTAGTTGTCATCAAATGGGGAAAATGAAACTGGGAACACCGCAAACAGGGCTGCTCACACAGATTTGGCAGCCCTGTCACAGAAAAATCAGCGAATTGTAAACTGTTTGATCATTCCCACAGCCATGTATTCAGCAATTTCCGAAGCAATATTTGCATACACATCATACAAAAAGCTGAGGTCATCATACTGCCCCTCCAGATAACGCGCTGCTGCATCCTTTAAGATCTGCATCTCCTGGGTGAGCATCCCGCGCCACTCCAATTCTCTCCAGTGCGCATTGAGCTCACACAGCTGATTGATAACCAGCTCTGCATTGGAGTTCCACAGCTTGAGATGATCCTTTGATTTCTCCTCGTTTCCCTGCGCCATGGAGTTGACATATTCGACATAGGTGCGAAGGTACTCATATGTATTGTTGTAGAACAGCCTGCCCGCCTCGTAACCGTAGTACTGTCCCAGCAGAGATCCGTATTGATCGGCAAGGGTGAGGACATCGTCCTGAACGACTGGGCTGTTGGGAGAACTGAATACCCGGCTCTGCAAATAGAGGAAACTCCAAAACGCATTGCGATGCCAAACTCTTTGGCAGTTTGAAAGTACTCGGTATTGCTCCGGAGTCATCTCTAGGCCGACTTGATTTGATCTCATAACAGGACTCCTCTCTCACTATGCTACTGTTACTATATGAGTGTTTTTCGATATATGTTCCCTTGAAACCCCTGCTATCAACAGAAAGAATACAAGAGAATAACAGAGGATTCAGGAGTTATACAGAGTATGTGTGGGTTATTTAGTTTCATTTTTCAGCTGTTTCCGAACAAAAACCGGCCGGTTTGTCCTGTTTCGGAGTTTGTGTTCTTATCGACAGAAATGCTATAATAAACGCGTATTCAACAGATGCATCCTATGAATAACAACATGTGAGGGAGTGCCCGTTATGCATACAATATTAGGAATCAGAAAGAGGGGAAAAGTCGTGACAGCTGCAGCAGCACTATTCGTTCTCCTGCTGGTTGGCTCGTCGTTGGTGCTGGTTCCGGCCGGCTGCTCTGGCGTTGTCACCAGCTGCGGAGCAGTGGATGGCAGAGTACTGTCTGAAGGGCTGCACTGGAAACTGCCCATGGTACAGAATGTGGTGAATATGGACAACCACATTCTCCGGCTTGAACTGCCATTTACCTCGGCGTGTGCTGACTACCAAATGGTTTGCGGCACCGTCTCAATGAGCTATCGAATCCGTCCGGAGCGGAGCGCTTTTGTCTATCAAACGTTTGGAAAATCGGTGGAAAACACCCTGGTCCTGCCCTCTGTTCCGGCCGGCATCAAGGCGACTACCGCACGATATTCCGCTGAGGAGCTGCTGAGCAGACTGGAATCCATCAGCGAAAAAATCAAACAGGAGATTCATCAAGAGTTGCAGCCCTATGGCCTGAGCGTCGAGGCGCTGTACATCACTGAGCTGCGTCTGGTTGACGGGCCCAGCAGCCACCAGAATACTGCGAGCCAAGCCGCACAGCAGGCTTGTGCAGAAGCTGATTATTACCGCTACAAAAGACAGGAGGAGCAAAACAGCAAGCTGCAGTCTGAACCATCCGATGCTCCCACCGGTCAAACCGATGAAGACATCCAGCAATACTAGTTGATGAGAATATTCACCCCACCGGCGCAGATACTAACAACGAGGTGATATTCATGCCAAAGAAATACAAAGATTTATACAATCTCATCGCGCAAAACGACAACGCGGACCAATACTTTAATTCTCTGCCCGACTATGTGCAGGATCAGATCAGCACGCGGGCGGACAGCGTCAACTCGTTCGCTAGCTTAAAGGACTACGCAGAAAACCTCCTGCGCGGGGACGACTAGAGACGCGGAAGATCCCTGCCCCAGTATATTCCTTTGAACGACATGGGCCGCCTGGTGCTATTGCCAGGCGGCCCATGTCGTTGTATTGTCCAATTTGTTTCGGAATTATTTTCTATCGAGTATGCAAATCATTTTTTGATAGATCCATATTATCCTGCCTCTTTGAACGAATGTTATCGATTTTGTTGTCGGCATTGATGGTATAGGGCTGCAACTGCGGATAATCGCTCTGTGTCGTGATTCAAATTCTAAGCGATGCTGCTTAGAAAAATCCATTCCATCCTACAAAAATATACAGCCAATCAGTATTGTTCTGTCAAAACCAGTTGGCCCGTTCGTTTTTAAACTTCGGCACAGCGCTATTTTGATATGGATTATAATTATTTAAATTACAACCAAATTCTTTTAAGAACTTTATTTTGTTTTCCGCTGTCCACTCAATGAGTGACATTCCGTCAAATTCTTCTATAGCGCCATTATTCATTTCGTTCTTAAAATACCATTCCACAATCGTTTGGTTTTCCTTATGAAAATACTGCTTAATGTTCCATACAAGGACTTTACCACGAGTATTCCACTCTTCAAACCAATGCTTTACAGTCGCACGATTTTCATATTTGGGGCTCCAACTTTCAATATAAACAACATCTTTTGTAAAAATATCATCTATTCCTAAATCCTTTTGTTGCAGCCACATGTTAAACCATAGTTGGATGATCGCTTCTCGCTGATTCACTGTTGGCACCTCCATTCCGGTTTTTCTTTAAAATGAACCAATAAACAGAAATTGATACTATTCAATCGACTGAAAATTGGGACTTCAGCTGATTAGTTTTCACCATTAAAAAAACAGGAATCCCAGTTTTCGGGACTCCTGTTTTACATTTTCCCGTTTTGAAATGCACGGCACTGATCTAAAAGCGCTTTCTCATAGAAAGACTAGTATTGTAAAGAAATCGCTTAGGTAGCTGCAATCAAAACTTTTTCAAAAACAATCCAGCTGTATGCGTTTTTTGTGAAGGCGCCTCTTCTTCTCATTTGATGTGCATTTCATGATGACTAACTCATCCTTATCGGAGAAAAAGGGACAAATGCAAACTGCACAAGCGAATCCCATACCCTCAAAGCGGAAATATTTTTCATTCCACTACCGGCGAATTCAATTATTTTTTACTTTTGACGCCTCTTCGCCTTTATAAGAAGAATTCCTGCAAGCAGGCAAACCGCTGCTGTCGCTGCGGGCAGCGCTTCGCCTGTACGCGGTATTCCGGCATTTCTAGAGGCAGTCGAGTCGCCCTGAACCGTCGCCCTGAGAACCAGACCATCTATAGCCTCGCGCAGAGACGCCGCTGCAGCGTCTACCACAGCCTGCTCCTGGTCGGTGAGCGAAGAATTGGCCGCCACTCCTGCCGCCTCAGCCTGTGCGGACGCAAAGGCCTGCACAGATTCCGTCGTGTAGAGGGACAGATCGAGCTCTGACGCCTGTACGAGCAACAGGTTGAGCAGGGTTTTGTCCGCCTGAAACCGCAGTGCAAGCATTGCATCCAGCAGGCGGTCCACAGCTTCATCCACTTCGGGCTGCATCGCGTCGCCATCCGCAAGCAGGCTTTCCGCCATGCCAAGGGCGGCGAGGAATTCTTCCTGGCCCGCCGGCACATAGTTGCTCAGATCGAGGTTGGCAGCCTGTTGATACACAAAGTTGAGTTGGCTCTTATCCCCCGCCTGGAAACCGAGCTTGTGGATTTCCTTCATTAAATCCATCCAAGCCGTATCGATTTCAGCCTGACGGGCCGCAGGATCATCGTACACCTGCTGCGCGCGTGTCAGGGCCGCGTCAAAGCTGTTCTGAACGCTCTCAATCGCCCCGGCGTATTCCACGCCCAATCTCGCCTGCTGTGCATACTCGAGCACTGTTTTGAGAATTGATTTGTTCACCTCTGGCGCAGGCAGAGGGGCAAGGTCGTCCATTGCTTCCCGGAGTGCCTGCGCGGCGAGATTCACATCCTCCTGCGAGGTGTCGGGATCAGAATACACCCTGTTCGCCTCGTCAAGGGCATTGGAGAAGGTCGCCCAGCTCTGGGGAGTGAACTCCGCTTCCCTGCCCTCGTATTCGCCGGCGCTTTGGATTGCCGAGAGGAGATCGGATTTGTCGACAGCTGGACGGATCAGGGTGAGCTTCCACACCTGCACCGGGTTGGCAACATCCTCCCACAGGTGGATGTTGCTGCTCTCACCTGATTCCGAGACGAGCTGACCGCCGGACTTACCCGCGATTTTGATGAATCCATCGCCTGATTTGGTGACGGTCCACAGCTGGTTGTCCGCTCCGGTGTCCTCCCGAAGGATTACGTTGGTTCCATTGCCCGGAGCATTAGAATCCGCTGTGAGCGCTCTCCCATCCGCTGCTTGGATCACCTTGTAGTAATCTCCAAATGGGACAAACGACCACAGCTGGTTGTCCGAAGGAGTCTCCGCCGCATCGCCTTTTTCCACATTGGAGGTATCCGGATTCGCTGTCATGGCGATCCCGGTCCCCTGACTGGTCAGAAGGTACTGCGCCCCCTGCTGCAATCCAGGGTCTACTGCCTCCCCAGTGGTGAGCCAGGTTGCGTAGCGGGATGCGGTATCCCAGGTCTGGCCGGCAGACGCATAGTCAAGCACTCGGAAGCTGCCTCCGTCTTCGGTGGCGACGTCGAACGCCATGTTGCAGGGGATGTCGGTTTCCACCGGTGTGACCACTGCATAACCGTCTGCATCGGTTGCAATCCACACTGGTTTATCGATATTTTCACCAAAACGCGCATCGCGTGCGAGGGTAATCGGTCCGCGTTGAAGGGCAACCATGCCTAAGCCCTTTAAATCGCTGACAATGCGGGTGCGCATGTCGAGGGTGAGCTCGATCGTGTCGCCTGCGGTCCAGTTTCTGCTGAGCTCCACATACTGACCCGCTTCAGCTGTCTGCGGTTGTCCGTTGACGAGCAGGGTAGTCTGTGTGCTCCATGCAGGGATGCGCAACGCAAGGGAGAACTGCTCCTCCTGGCTGGGGTTGACGGTGATTTTGATGTTGCCTTCCTTCGGATAGGTGGTGTCCACCGAAAACTCGACCGGCTGACCAGAGGGCGCAGGGGCTGTGATGGTGCCCGGGTTGTAGAGGTTAAACACCACGCCGTTTTCCGATCGGGTCAGCTGGATATAGGGGACCAGTCCGGTTCCCGACGAGCCGTTTGCCGAGCAGCAGCTGCCGATCGGGGTGCCATCGCTTTCAAAAATCGCCCCACCCCAGGGGTTTTTGTGAGTTCCGTTGAGCAGAGTGAAATAATCAAATAGGAAGGGATAGTCAGCCGTCTCCACTCCCTCCGCCTTGAGCGCGGCGAGCAGGGCGTTGTAGGTAGAGAGCTCGATGTCATCCGCAATGGCCGGATCCCCTGCGAGGCGCAGCATCTGGAAGCAGTATTTCATCCAGGTGACGGTGATGCAGGTCTCCTGCATCTGGCCGATCGTCGGGTCGGTCTGATTGACTGCCATATTGTTCCACTGCTCGTCCCCGTTGGGGTTAAAATAGTGGTAGCCCGCGCCGCGTCCGACGCCACCGCCCGAACCACACACTGTGATTTCGTTTTCGCTTGCAAGGCGGTAATAGTTGAGGCAGGCGGTGCGCCATTTCTCTTCCCCTGTGAGGCGGTAGTACTCGGCAAGGCCCTCAAAGCAGGAGGTCATCTCATAGGCTTTTGCCTGGTTGTAAAAGTATTCGCTCGGGATTTTTTCCCCTTCAAGGGCGAGCTCAAAGATGTTGACGCCCTGGTTGGTGAGGCCCGATTCTACAATGTGGGTGCAGAAGTCCAGATACCGCTGGTAGCCTGTCATGCGGTAGAGGTTTGCCATCGGCTCGAGAATGGAACAGGAAGCGATACCGCTCCAGTAGCCGGTGTTGACAATCGGGGTTTTCCCCTCCGATTCCGGCCCCAAAAAGCGCAGCATATAGTCCGCCTGCCGACAGAGCGACTCCATGATCTGTCCGTGGAGTTCTTCGTCCTGACAGATTTCTAAAAAAGACTGCATGCCGAGCATCACGTATTTGCGGCCCCAGATGTCCCAGGTGCCCCAGTCGCTCGGGTAGGAGGTCAGCCGACCGCTCACCTCCTGAGTGGTGAGAATATCCCGAATGGATTCTTCGAGGATGTTGTAGAGCTCTTCATCCTGTGTGTAGGCGTAGGTAAAGCAGGCGCCGCGCATGTATTTGCCCCAGAATTCGCTGCGCCAGCGGTTGTCGGTATCCGTTTTGTACCGGAACTGGTCGACTAAACGCTTCCAGTCGAGTGTTTTGAGTTCGTCATTCTGGACGTGCAGTGCCGCCTCATTTACCATTCCGTTCAACTGGACAGAACCTGGCTCGAGCATTGTCTGTGCGTCGGCTACCACGTTTTCCACCGGCTCAAACGGGTCGAGCGGCTCGGGATCGGGCTCCCCAGTCCCCGGCACCTTTTCGAGCTTCCAGAGGGCGCGGTCGGTGTCACGCTCAGCAATCGCTGCGACGACGAAACTGCCCGAGATCTCTGTATAGGCGTCCTGTGTCACCGCGAGGTACTGCGGCAGATCGTGTCCACCGGTCTGCTCCCGCAGGTCGTTTTTCAGGGTGACATATCCTTCACCCGCGTCCTCAACAATCCAGGTTTGCTGGGGCGGGGCGTTGGTGTCCACCGCCATCACATAGTTTGCGCCCGGGATGTTCTCATAGCTCTCAGCCGTCTTGTGCAGGCCGATGCCCCGGTTGCTCACACAGAGCAGACGGTACCCGCCTCCGCTGAGCTGCAGTTGCCAGCGTTGGTCAGTCGATTCCGCATAGGCGTTTGCGACAACGCGGAAGACGTCATCCCGCGTGGGGATGTAGGTCGTGTCCAACGTGCGCTCAAGTGCCTGTCCGGTCGCTTTGTTGACCAGCACATATTCGGCTGTGCTGTCAATCATCACCGGGGATGCGGCAGAGGAAATAACCGGCAGCAGCCCCAGGATCATGGACACGGCGAGCAACGCCGCGAGTAACTTTGTTCGTATCTTCTTCATTTCAAATTCCCCCTTGAAATTTTGTTTGACAAGTAAAAACGGCCCTCCTCCCTCTTCTCTTGTTCGGTCGCTGCCAGCAAAAAGCAGGTCGCAGCACCTATTCCATCATACTAAATCGAATGATAAATGTCAACAGATCCTGTGTATTATGACCTAAATACTGGTAGATTTTAGTACAAATAAATCGTGTCAACAAACCCACGGTACAGCGGTAAATTCCTCGGCAGTCGCCGGATCCGTATCCTGCCATACAGCTGCTCTCAAACCGCACATGAATCCACAACAGGATTTTTCCCCTTAAAAACTGCCTCTCTCGCATGCATCTGCTGAAAACACACTGCACCACAACAAAGGCAGCGAAGTTTTAAACCACACAACAAAAGGACCACCGTGTGAACGGGAGGTCCCTGCCTGATTTGTATGTATTGTGCAATTCTTATTTGGAGGCCCTGTGAGGTGAGATCAACTGCCCATGTTATCGCCTAGGGTAGGGAACTCCTCTCAGCAAAACCTCCTCAATGCGCCCTGCTGAATCAAACCCGCCTACAACAGCTCATGTCCGGCTTAGCTCCCCAAAAAGTCGGACAACACATGCGCCAACCCGTATACCAATCGTATTCCCTTGATAGGAGAACAGATATCGATTCATCACGGAAACGCCAGGTGTGCAGGAAATTGTCTGGGAACTCCCTTCCAGGTAGCACTCCTGATAGGCCGCAAACGCTGTAAAGGCAGTCTTTCTTTTTTGTCGTCCTTAACTCCTACGGAAGATATGGCTGACGTTGGCCTTGCCCTTTTCTTCGGCAAGCCTTTCACTTTTTCTCTCTGCCACCGATAGTTTTATCAAGTTAAAGCGCACAACAAAACGCCTGCTGGAACCGTTTGATTCGGGCAGGCGTTTATTTGATGCGGCATTTCACTCAAGACCACTGCTCTCCTCTTGTTCCGGGTTGTCTTCCCGCTCAGAAGAAGAATCAGATTGGCTGCTCTGTGATGACTGCGCAGAGGAGCTCTCGGGCAAAGAGGAAGGGGACTGTTGAGCGGAAGAATCTTCCGGTTGAATCGAAGTGACCTGATAGCCAAAATGATTCAGGATGTTTTGCAGGCCATAATGGTGCACAAAGAGCGCTCCTGCAATTGCTGCGGCGACAATTGCAAGCAACAAAAATGCGAGAAAGCCTGCGAGAAATCCACCCCGTTTTTTCACCACCTGTACTTCGCGGCGGCCCCTGCGGTCGTTTTTTTGCTTTTTGGGCTTGCTTTTGTACACTGTTTTCGTTTTCTTCGGCCGCTTGGACTTCACCTTGGTTTTTTGCTGCCTGTTTTTTTGCGGCTTGTTTTTCTGCTGGCTGTTGTCGGATTTGTTAGCAGTCTGCGCGTATTTGTGTTCCCCGGCCTGTGCAGAAGCAACCGGGCGGGCGCTTGTGGAGGAGGGACGCTCCTGTGCGCCACGCACAAAAGTCTCCCGCGTTGCAAGCGGCTCATGACAAAAGCGGCAAAACACGTTGCCCCCTGGATTTTCACGACCACATTTTGGACAGAGCACGCCTGCCACCTCCTCTACTTGATACTGCTTTTATTATATGCAATGAATGTGAAGGAAGTAAATCCGGTTTTTTATCAAATTACGTCGAAAAAGAAAACAAACAGGCGGTCAGTAGCCCGGGAGGAAAGACCTTCCAAAACAGCCTTGCTAGACTGTATAAACAGAGAATTCCGCATCCTGCTCAGTCCATCGGGAAAGCCATCTGAATCCAAAACACATCAAATAACAGCCTGTTGTTGAAATACAATGCAGCCAGAGCCCTGCCCTGAAGACTGAAAACAACCTGAAACTTCTGAGTTGCTCGTTGCTGGCCAGCCAATGCTCAGCTGCCTGTGCACTCTCTGTCCGTGATTTTTAAATCGTTTTCCCCTCTACTTCGGAAAGTCTGGTGCGAAAACTTTTTACCTTGTGGTTCTTGCAATTCTAGCTTGTATACCCCAAGGAGCAGGCTTTGCGATAAACTGTTTACGTCATTCATTGACCTCCCTTTGCTTTTTATAGTGCAGTTGGCAGACCGCACCTTTATTCTAATGAAACGGAGGTTTTCGGTCTCTATCATCGCCATTAGGCTTCTTTTGAACCTCTCGCCTAGCGCATGGTTTTCTGCATACAAAAAAGGCTTTCTCAGCGAGAAAGCCCAGATTTATTATTGGCGTATAAGTATCACACAAAAAGATTATCCGCCCACCAACGGCAGACTCATGCTATTCGCTGTTTTGCCAAAGTCGAAGGCAATGTATGAGATGGTGTCAAGGCCAAGACAATTGTGCGAATCCAAAATGTGCCGAGCAGAGAATAGAGGCTGTCTCAGCTGCTGCAACTTGAATGGAGATCGGGACGCCGTCCAAAAACAGCCCAGCTCGTACTGTTTAATCCAGATAGGGAACTCCGGGGGATTCCGGTGCCGGACCCATGGTACAGAGTAGCTCCATCGCCGCCTTGCGCGCGGCGAGCACCGCCTGCTTGACCGCCTCCGCCTCCCCGCTGATCGTGGTGACGACTTCGTTGGAATGGCTGGTCCCCTTTGTTGGGGTGGCATAGCTCACAATCTCCACACCTGCTGATTTGACCGCGATATCCGCAACGACCAGGCCGATCGCCGCAGGACAGACGCAGAGAAAGCCGAACGCCTTGTCCACAGGAGCGCCAAATGCCATGTGAAATGCTTCGCCGGCGCGGGCGGTGAACTGAAACTCCATATGCCCCGCCTCGCTGATGTAGAGCTCCCCTGCGTTGACATCAGTGAGACGCAAGGCAGTTTCAACTGCCTGGCGCGCGTCGGTGACATCTTGCGCACCGATTAAAATCAGATTGCCGTGCCCTCCCCCACTCTTGGTGTCGCGGGGAAGCTCAATTGATAGGACTTTGGTGTTGGTACCCTTTACCGCCTCGTCTACTGCCATAATTTGTGCGCCCGCACCGGTGCGCGCCCCGATGATGCCAAGGGAGCGAAAACGCTGATCAATCCCCATCCGCTCGTGCAGCCCGGGGTCGATATTTGCAATCACCAGGCCGATCGTATCGCCCGCCGCTGTTCCGATAAACTGCGTGAGGCCGCAGCTGTTTGCATTTGTGTATTCCATACCATCGTCCTTTTTTGATCTTTTTCTTTCTTGTTATTATAACTGGAAAAGCGAAAAAATGCAACTCCCATTGGTTGGGACAAAAAAATCTTTTCATTTTTTCTTCTTTATGGTATACTAAATGCAAAAGGAGGGATGTTAGATGGTAACACAGGTTCAGCTGGAGCTCACTTCTCAGCAGCCGTTTTCTTTTTCACACGCTTTTGCGCTCTTTTGTTCGCTGGCAAATCGGACAGGAGCGAAATACAGAGAAAGCCTGCGCAAGCCGGGGTTGAAGCCGGTCAGCCAGTACCTTTTCCCCAACGCGGAGGATGGGTGCAGTGCGGTGCAGGTGGTGAACCTACTCAACGAGGAGGCGCACAATCATCTGCTTCCCATCCTGCTTAAACTGTCGGAATATCATCTGCCCGGTTTGGAAAATCCGGCGCAGGTCGTCTCGGTCAGCGTTCAACGCATTGATGAGGCAATACTCGTCAACCGTTTTTTTGCAGGCCCAGTCCCTGAAACAGGAATCGGACTCACCCTGTTGACTCCAGCCGCTTTTCGGATGGCCGACGGCTATGCGGTTTTCCCTTCGGCTGAACTGATTCTGCGGGATGCCGCCGCGCGCTTCAACAACCTCGGACTGCAGCTTCAAATCGAACCGGCGGCACTTGACCGAATTGTGTCAGGAGCCCGGATCGACGGCTACAAGCTGCAGAGCAGCCTATATCCGCTGGGGGAAAAAGAGATTCCCGGCTTTGTTGGGCGTCTGGTGCTCTCAGCCAATCTCCCCGATCCGCTCGCTCGGGTATTTCGCATGCTGCTTTACGCGCTGCGCTTCACCGGAATGGGTGTCAAACCCTCACTCGGTATGGGCGCGGTGGAAGTCAGGGAAGTTTAATTCAGATCGGGCTGCCCCTACAGCAGCCCGTTTTCTTTGGAGGAACTATGTCAAAATTTATCGTTTTTGAAGGGCTCGACGGCTCTGGAAAAGGCACCCAGATCCGCTTGCTCTGCGAAGAATTCAAACGGCGGGGGGAAGCGTTTCAGCAGACCGCCGAGCCGACGTTTTCCGTGACTGGCGGGGCGATCCGGGACGCGCTCAACGGCAACCATCCCCGGCACCCCGCCGAGCTCGCAGCTCTCTTTTTAACTGATCGAATCTATCACAACACCGGTAAATTTGACGGCATCGAGCTACTTCTTTCACAGGGAAAACACGTGATCTGTGATCGGTACTACTATTCTTCATTCGCCTATCAGGGCACGGGATGTGACATGCAGTGGGTTATGGAGATGAATCTCAATTGCCCCAACATCCGCAAACCCGACCTGTGCATCTATCTCGACGTTGACCCGCAGAGGAGCAAGGCGCGAGTGGATGGAGCGAACAAATCCCTTGAAATTTTCGAACAGGATATTGCGCAGATCACGGCGATCCGCAACAAATTCATGAAGGCGTTTGAACTGCTGGGAGAACGGGAAACCATCGTCCTCATCGATGCTGACCGCCCGGTGGATGAAGTGGCCGCTGATGTCTGGGACGCGGTCAAACGCATTCTGTGATACGGCCGGACCAGCTGCAGCAGGAAAGTAATTTTGGATCAAAACCATCTGTAAACGGATAGTTTGCCAGGTCCTAGATCGACTTAGTCCCCGAAGGGACACCGAATAGAATCATGGCACCACAACATTAACCCGTATGCCGATCACATTCGCTTGTCAGAAGAACGGATATCGATTCAGATTGCTCTTTCTTCTGCTTTGATCGCAGGGCTCCCGATTATGCAGCAAGTCGTCTGGGAGCTCACCTCCCGATAGCACGCCTGATGGTCGTAGCCGTTATAGAGGTAATCGTTCTTTTGCTTGCCATTCTTAATCCCGCGGAAATTGCAGCCGATATTGGTCTTGCCTTATCCTTCGGCAAGACTTGTGCGTAAGCTTTTCTCTCTACCATCGGTAAAACCGAGGATTTCAGGCGAAAGTGCACAAGTCATGCCACCTCTACGAGGGATGGCATGACAAGCGGCCGATAAGGCTGTGACAAAGGCTAGTGCCTAACGGCGCTGACGTTCTCTTGCTAAAGCATTATTAGAAAAAGCAGGCGCCCCAATGGCTGGGCGCCCGCTTTGCTTTTTATTCACCTGAACTGATATAATGTCTGCCAAAGGTGCTGATGAGATAGTCCACCAGGTTCTGCACCAGGCGGACGACGATCAGCGCGCCTGCAATGCAGGCCAGTACTTTCAAAAATTTTTTCATAGCGGCCCTCCTGTTTGGCTTTCTAATTCTATTGTAACACGTTTTGCGCTGGAATCAACCGGAAAAAATAAATTTTTTCGAATCAGATCACATAGTCGCTCGAGCCGTTCTGTAAATAATCCTCCACCATATCCGCCAGGGTGATATTGCTTACTACCTGCTGAATCGCCTGATTGATCTTAGACCAGATCCCATAGGTGGGACAGCTGTTGATGTTTTTACATTCCACCCCGTTTGCACCGATGCATTCGACCACACAAAGGCTGCCCTCAAGCACAGTGAGCACTTCCTCAACTGTTGTTTCCTCGGGCGGGGCGGCCAGCATATACCCCCCCTGCGCCCCCCGCACGCTTTTGACCAAGCCCGCATGGTTGAGCCGCATAATGATCTGCTCGAGATATTTATCCGAAATCTCCTGACGCTTGGCGATTTCTTTTAACGGTACCAGCCCTTTGTTGTAATGATATGCAAGCTCGAACATCAGGCGAAGCCCGTATCGGCCCTTTGTAGAGATTTTCATGATTTTGCCTCCATGTGTTTCGATTTTTGTAGTATTTCCAGTATATCATACTAGATTGATAAATTCAATAACCTTTCATTGACTTTGTCGCTTCATGTCATTATAATGGAAGGAAAGAACATTTCATATTGGAGGGTTTTGAATGATCAGGGAGATTCAGGATCAGATACTAGAACTAAAACAAAAAAACGATGTGGCGGTTCTCGCGCACAGCTACCAGTCGCCGGAAATTCTAGAAGTCGCCGACATCACAGGGGATTCCTTTGCGCTGAGCGTCAAGGCACAGGAACTTCCTCAAAAAAACATTGTGCTGTGCGGCGTACGATTTATGGCTGACACCATCAAGCTCCTCTCCCCCGAAAAACGGGTTGTGCTGCCAGTCGCCGAAGCCACCTGCCCAATGGCGGAACAGATCAGCCCGGAGCGGGTCCTCAAATTTAAGCAGGAAAATCCCGAGTTCAAGGTAGTCGCCTACATCAACACCACCACCGAGCTCAAGGCGGTATGTGACGTCTGCGTCACCTCATCGAGCGCACTCAAAATCGTGCGCAATATGCCGGAGAAAAACATTTTGTTCATTCCAGACTACAACCTGGGCTCCTACATCAAAAAGTCGCTCCCTGAAAAAAATATTGTGCTGTGGAACGGGATGTGCCCTGTCCACGCGGCGGTCACAGTCGGTGACTGCAAGCGCGCCAAAGCCGCTTACCCCAACGCAAAGTTTCTCATGCACCCCGAGCTCCCGCAGGAAATCCTTGCCTACGCAGATGTCATTGGTTCGACAGCGGCGATTCTCGACTACGCGAAGAACTGCGTGGAGGACTGTGTGATCGGCACCGAAAAAAGCATTGCCGATTACCTGCGCATCACCTGTCCTGATCGAAAATTCCCCCTGCTCTCCAAACGGCTGATGTGCCCGAACATGCGCCTGACCAACATCATGGATGTCTGCAAAGCAGTTTCTGGCGAGGGGGGCGAGGTGATCGAGATCGACGAGGATCTCCGCCTCTCTGCAAAATTCCCGATTGACGAGATGATTCGACTCTCCAAATAGGATCCTGCCATCCGCCCTCTCTAAGTAAACGCGGGCGGTTTGTGCGTTGCTTTCCTCACTGCACTGGAGGTATGAGCTAAAAAAGATCTGCTTCTAGAGAATTTCTCTGAGGAGAAGGGTTGCGTCAATCCGTCGGAGGTTCCATGAAGCAGAAATTTTTTAAAACACCTGCTCCCGCGACATTGATTCGCAACAAATAAAAAAGGCTTCCATCCTCTCTTTGCACAGAACCAAGAAAAACGGACATTGACGAAAAGCCCTCTGGCGTAGGAAAATAACTACGACAGAGGGCTTTTTGTATGGCGAGACCATATACACATGTACAAGTGGTGGAAAAAGAAATGCGGGAGATGAGAGCAGCAGGGAAAACAAATCGTGAAATCGCGGC
>EQ973345.1 GCA_000158655.1 [Clostridium] methylpentosum DSM 5476 | reverse complement strand
TCTTTATACGTATTTGTAGTAGGTGTATGTCTCGGTTCTTCCAGATGTCGACGTCGCTTTCGCTACTACTTCCAGTCTCCACGCTTCTTTCGATTTCGGGTACGCGATTCCGCTGTCGGTGTACGATCCGTTGGGGTAGAATGTCTTCGAGCCGCTGTACCAATTGTGCCAGCTTCCTCCCTCTTTGTACTGCATCGTGTAGTACATGTTGATGCTTGAGCAGTCGCTTTGTCCATATCCCTGTACCACTATTGTCGCGTAGGTGCTTCCCAACGTCAGGTCGTAATACAGTCTCTCAATGTACGAAAATCTCGGCTGTATCTCCTCTAACACGTTCTCCGCCTGCGGCTCCACCTGCTCTGCGTTGACCGCTGTCGCCATCGTCAGGCTCATCACTGCCGCCATCACTACTGCTGCTACTTTTTTCATCTTCATTTTTTTGCACTTCCTTTTTTATTTCCAAGCGGTTCCCCGCCTGTTGTCATTCCTCTACCGGCCTCACCGTTTCCGCCAGCCGGATCAGTTCTTCTTTACTGATCCCCTCTGCTGTCAGTTGGAAGCTGTATCCTTCCTGCATCCACACCAACATTGCTGTCCCTTCCTTTTCACTGTACGACCCTGGATTTCCTGATACCTTTACCTCTTCCATCTCTGCCGATTCAGTGTCCATTACCACGTTCCCTTTCGCCGGGTTTTGGTAGATCCGCAGCAGGCTGTTTCCCTCATTCCGGTACTCCTTGACCACTACCTGTTCATCTGCTTCCCTCTGCACCAATTCATACCCCTCCGGCAGTTCGCCCAGCTCGTACTCCGTTTCGATTCGCGTCTTTGCCTCGTCTGGGTCTTCTCCCGTCGTCGTGACGATGCTGTATTTCTCAAATGTTTCCACAAAGAACTTCACGATCGGCGTTCGGATTGCCTCCACGCTCATGCACAGCGCTGCCGCTGCCACTAAAAACGTCGTCAGGATCACTGCCACTCGTTTTCCCACTGTGTTGAACATGTGGTACAACGGCCGTTTCTCCATTTTCACAAGCTGTTCCATTTTCCTTGTGAAGTCCTTTGAAAACCGGTACTTTCTTCCCAGTTCTTTTTCGCTCGGCAGTTCCATTACCCAATTTTGTTGGTACTGTTCCACTGCCTG
>EQ973346.1 GCA_000158655.1 [Clostridium] methylpentosum DSM 5476 | reverse complement strand
TTACAACGGTCAGACCATCACCTACGACGAAATCGGGAATCCAACCTACTATTACAATGATTTATCTCTTTATTGGGAGAATGGCAGGCAGTTGTCAGGTGGAGGCACAGGAGCCGCAGGAGGAAGCTTTTCGTATGACTACAACGACGCTGGACTGCGTGTCCGGAAAAGTGGTGGGTTTGGAACAATTGATTTCTATTACAATGGAGACCAGCTGCTTTCACAGGTCAGTGACACCGGTATTCAGATGGATTTCCTCTACGATGATGCCGAGAGCCTCATTGGGTTCCTGTATAACGGAACAGCCTATTACTACGTCCGGAACCTCCAAAATGACATTATCGGAATTCTTGACAGCGATGGCAACCAGGTGGTAAGCTATGTGTATGACAGTTGGGGAAAACTGATTTCCACCTCTGGCAGCCTGGCGGACACCATCGGCTTCCAAAATCCATTCCGCTATCGTGGTTATTACTATGACCAAGAAACAGGCTTCTACTACCTGCAAAGCAGATATTATGACCC
>EQ973347.1 GCA_000158655.1 [Clostridium] methylpentosum DSM 5476 | reverse complement strand
CAGCGTCCCTGAACGGAACAAGTCCGTTCAGGGACGCTGCTTTTTGTGTCTCAGTTCTTTACAAAGGTCCTGCTCTGTTTCGGGCCCTGCCCTTTGGGCTCGTCCCTCACTTTGCTAAACCTTATCTGCGCTTTTTCCAGCCCAGGGCTGCCGCTGCTCCGGCGAGCAGCATCAATCCTGCCACTGCCGCGATTCCTCCGACTTCCCCGGTCTTGGGCGCTGCTTTTTGGGTCTGCACATTCGCATCCCCTTTCACTTCTGCTTTCAGCGCTCGGATCGCTGCGTTGAGCTCTGCAGTCGCCTCGTCGATCTTTTCCTGGTCTTCTCTCGACAAGTCGTTGTTGTTCAGCAGTTCTTCCGCTTTTGCCTTCACCGCGTTGTAGCTCTCCACCGCCTCTGCGCTGTATCCGCTCACGTCGATCGCTGCCGCTTCTGCCACTGCCTTTTCCAGCAGGCTCTTGTCCGCTTTGTATCTCAGGTTCAGCAGCGCTTCTACCAGCTCTGCTGTCGCTTCTCGGATCTGCGGCTGGTAGACTCCCTTGTCCGCCTGCACTTCCAGCGCCTTGTTCAGCGCTTCGCTCAGCCCTGCTGCGCTGCTCTCGGTGTACTCATTCAGGTCAAGTCCCTGTGCGTACTCAATCACCTTGTTCAGCTCTGTCTTGTCCTGCGGTACTAGAAGTTTGAACATCGCTCCCAGTAGATCATTGGTCGCCTGTTCCACTTCCTTCTTGGTCGCCTTTTCATTGTCATACGTCTCTTTTGCCGCTTTCAGCGCCGCCTCGAATTCCGGCCATCCCTCTGGCTGGAAGTCCTCTTCCAGATAGGTGTCTGCCTGGTCGATGACCTTTTTCAGCTGGGTCTTGTCCACCTCTGCGAGCACCAGCTGGCTCTGGGCAAGTTCCAGCTCTGCCTTTCGCGCGGTCAATCTCGCTCTGCACTGCGTTTTCGTCGTCGAGCACTGCTTTGGCGTTCTCGATGGCGAGGTTGAAGTTGTCCTTCGCCTCTCCGTCCTCGTATTCATCTTGATCGAGTGCGGTTGCCTCGTCGTACGCTGCCTGCAGTCCGCTCTTGTCTCCCTTCTGGAAGCCCAGCTTGTGGATCTCATTCATCAGGGTGATCCAGGCGCTGTTGATCTGCTCCTGGCTTGCCTGCGGATTGTCCGCCACTTCCTTCGCTGCTGCGAGTGCGGCGTCAAAGCTCTCCTGTACCATCGGGATTGCATTCA
>EQ973348.1 GCA_000158655.1 [Clostridium] methylpentosum DSM 5476 | reverse complement strand
CATCTTCACTGCCCATCCCGTAGTGATGAAGATGTTCGGCGTTGGCCCGGCGCTCGGTTCACAGCTTATGGCGGAGATTGGCGATGTTTGGCGTTTTCACTCTAAGAAAGCCTTGGTCGCGTTTGAGGGAATTGATGCCGTCCAGCCAGATGGAGGTTTTCAGCCGCAGCATCTCTAAGCGTGGTTCGCCTTCGCTGCGCAGAACGCTTTTCCTTGTGATGGGCGCCTATCTACAACAGTCCCCGCAGGACGAACCTGTGTACCAGTTCATGAACAAGAAACGCTCTGAGGGAAAGTCCTACCGTGTCTACATGATGGCTTCTTCGAACAAATTCCTCCATATTTACTACGCCACTGTAAAGGCTTACCTGAACTCGCTGAAACAAGACTATCCTCATTCAGAATACTGGTCCGACCGTCGTTTCAAAAAAGAGACGTGAAGCGGCTTAGATTCGTGTACTCTTTTTCTCTTCTGAAATATTGAAATTTCTGCTTGACTTTTGTT
>EQ973349.1 GCA_000158655.1 [Clostridium] methylpentosum DSM 5476 | reverse complement strand
ACTGAGGATGTCGTTGCCGTTCTGGATCCGCTCCACTATTGCAGTTGTGGTGCCGGAAGAGGGCCCCTGGGTATACTCAAAGCTCGTCTTAAATGGGGAAGTGAGGTTGAGGGTGCGCTCCTTAATCCTCGCGAGTTCGTCGTAGGTGTAGCTCACGGTGTCCTGGTCGTTGATCTTGACGCCGTAGATGAGTCCCGGCTTTTGGGCGGGATTGGCTGTGTCCCCGTACTGGTAGGTGGTCTTGACCGACTGACCGTTTACCTTGCTGATGTTGTAATCGACTCGGTTCTTGTCGTCATAGTGAACACGAAGCTCCTGTCCATTGGTTGCGTCCATCCCCACCAGCCGGTTGATGGTGTCATAGTTGTAGCGGTAGTTCACTCCGTTGACCAGGTCCTCGTGCCGCAGGGGATTGCCGTAGGAGTCAAACTGGTAGCGGAAGGAGGCGTTGCCGTTGTAGTCCCGCTGGACCTCTCTACCGTATTTGTCGTAGTGGAACTTGACGGTGTCCCCATTGCCGTAGGTGGTGGTGTCGAGCAGGCCGTTGTTGGCCAGATAGGTGTTGCTGCTCAGCGTCTGGGTTCCCACCTTGGTCTCAATGGTATTACCAAAAGCATCGTAGACAAAGCTGTACTGGAAGCCGTTGTGCAGGATACTGGTGAGCTTGTCGTACTCGTACTGGTAGCTGTTGGAGACTGTCTGGCCGCCCACCTGCTTGGAGACTGACTGGAGCTGGTCGTTTTTGGGGTTGTAGGCGTAGTTTGTCGTATTCCCATTCGGATCGGTGACGCCAGTGAGGAGGCGGTTGTTCGAGTCATAGTTGTTGGTCACCGTCTTGCCGCGGGCGTCAGTGACAGTGGCAACCTGGCTGCCGTCGGAGGAGTAGGTCATAGAGGATTTGATCTGATCGGAGATTTCCTCGAAAATCCACTGCTGTCCCGGACTGCCGCTGTAGTTGACATGATAGACCTTGTAGCCCTGCTGGAAGGTGTCCTGCCACATAGTAAT
>EQ973350.1 GCA_000158655.1 [Clostridium] methylpentosum DSM 5476 | reverse complement strand
TGGGGCTGTGAAAAAATGGAGTTGATTTAATTCCATTTTTCCACAGCCCTTCTATTTTTATCAACATGCAGGAGAACAGCTATAAAGAGCGCATACTTCCCCTTACCCCAACAAAAGTATGCTTTTTCTTCTTTAAGCTACTTCCCTTTGCCTCTTCTGTTTATTATGAAATTTATAGAGATTATGACCAATAGAAACCAGAAATAACTCTAATCTTACCGATTCCTGTCCTCTTCTTACAATCCGTTTATACCAACGGTCATATTTGATGATTCCGAAGGTTCCTTCCGCTTGTATGGAGCGGTTCATTCGCAGCAGCGCTCCATGGATGCTCTGCAGATTTTCTAATACTTCCTGGTGCATGGAACTTAATTCCGCATTGATACGGACCGTCCTGTTTTTTTCTGTCTTCTTACATCTTTCTGCATAGGGACAGCCGCTGCAGTCTTCACAGGTATAGTATTCTTCCTGTCTGCCGTATTGATTCCCCTTCACTGCTTTCCGATACGCGAAGTGAAATTTCCTTCCGTTTGGACAGATTAAATCACCCTCTGAATCTGTTTCAAAATTTACTGCCCGGAACGGATCATCATGATACTTCTCATCCGTTGTCTCTTTCTTGTACATGGGGAATTTCATGAACTTTTCCATCCCATGCTCATGACAGAACAGATAGTTATTGAAGGAGCCATATCCTGCATCCGCTACCGGATATCTCGGATAAAAACCGTATAGCTCATGGAACTTTTCCATCAGAGGGACAAAGCAGTCCATATCGGAACGGTACTGCATCACATCTGCTACGGCAATGTACTCGTCAGCCACTCCGATCTGAATGTTGTATGCTGGAAGGAGCTGGTCATTTCCCATATAGTCCTTTTTCATCCGCATAAAGGTTGCATCATGATCGGTCTTCGCATAACTGTTTCGCTCAGGTCCGCATATCTGAATTTTTTCCACGTATTCTGAGAGTTTTTCGATATATTCTTTTAACCTTTCATAATAGCGCTGCTCCCGGCTTTTCCGATGTCCCCGGCCGTATACAAACGTGTTCTCATCGATATGACAGACAAAATCATATCTGGATAAAATGGCTTCCAGACTGTCCGGTGTGTATTCCGTATTGGTCTCGATTTTCAGTCCGGTATATGCCAGTGTTTCATTCATTTCGGTAAGCAGTGTGGTAATCTTATCGAACAAACGGTATCTTGATTTTTCAGTGGCTTTTTTCCAAACCCAGGTGTACTTGTTTGCATTTGCCTCGAATTTAGAACCATCGATATACAAGTGCTGCAGGTCGATCCCCTCCGCTGCCTGGATATAAGAGATGACTGCTTTAAAAATATCCTGGGCAGATTCTTTTATCTCTTCATTAATAAAGTAGCTGAAGGCGCGATAGCTGGGTGTTTCCTGATCCATCAGATACATGTAACGAAGATTCACTCTGCACCGGTCTTCTAATTCCCGCAGGGAAGCGTATCCTGTGTCCATAAAGCCGAACAGGATCGTCTTTAGCATGTTGACTCGATTATATCCTGGCCGTCCCATCTTGTGTAAGGGCTCCGGCTTAAGATACTTTTCTATTCCAATCTCCTCCATGATTTTGTCAAATGCTAATACCGGATCACAGATATCCAAACGATCTGAAATAAACAGTGGTAATCTTCCCTGTTTTGAGTTATAATATTTTTCGGTATTATTATTCATAGTAGCTTAATTTTACCACAAAAAGAAGAACGCCTCCAGGTTTCATACCTGAAAGCGTTCTTTTTACTTTTAGGGGACTTTTTTCACAGCCCC
>EQ973351.1 GCA_000158655.1 [Clostridium] methylpentosum DSM 5476 | reverse complement strand
TTGAAGTGACCCCAAAAAGTTAGACAATATTTTAAAATAAAAAATGTTCAAGCAGCTGAAAGGGCTTGTTGTCTGTGAAGAGCAGGCGGCAAGCCCTTTAGCTTTGCCTTGATACGACGGTTGTTGTAATAGTCCAGATAGTCAATCAATTCTCGCTTAAAGTGTTCCATGGACTCAAATTTTTGCAGATAGAGCAGTTCGCTCTTGAGCAGACCGAAGAAATTTTCTATCACGGCATTGTACCCAAAGGGCAGGACCTCCAGACAATTGCCTTTCCGGCTCATGCTTTGCCGAATACCTTTCTTTTGGAGCATCCGCTGATACTGCTTGTGCTGGTATTGCCAGCCCTGATCGGAATGAAGGATCAGATCCGTGCCATCCGGTATCTTCTCAAAGGCCCTGTCCAACATAGATGTTACCATGCTCAGCACAGGCCGATCTGAGATCGTGTAGCTGACCAGATCACGACTGTACAGATCAAGAATTGGAGAAAGATAGAGTTTCTCTCCAAACAAACTGAACTCCGTCACATCCGTAACCCACTTCTGGTTCGGCTTCTCGGCACGGAAGTCTCGGTTCAATAGATTGGGTGCTGTTTTGCCAACTTCACCCTTGTAGGAGTGATACTTCTTAATCCTGACCTGACAAACCAGCCCCAGCGCCTTCATGAGCCGCTGAACAGTCTTGTGGTTCAGGGGAAAATTGCGGTTGTGAAGTTCTGTTGTAATGCGGCGATAACCATACCTTCCCTTGTTTTCGTGGTATATGGCTGTGATTTCCGCTTTGGCAGTTTCATATTTGTCTGTGCGGTTTATCTGCTTCAGATGATAGTAGAAAGTAGCACGGGGCAGTTGAGCGATTGAGAGAAGAATGTCAAGAGAATGTCTTTGCCTCAGCTTTTGAACTACCTGCGCTTTTTGTGCTGGCGTCGCTCGTCTTCCAAAACCAAGGCTTGTAAGTTTTTTAGGTAGTCATTCTCCGCGCGCAGCCGCTGTACTTCGGCCAACAGATCTTCTTCTACCTCTTTCGGCAGCTTCTTTGGCCGGCCGGTGCTGCCACGGCCTCGACGCTCAATGGAAAACCCTTTTGCTCCTTCTGTCAGGTAAATCCGTTCCCAGTCTTTAATCCGCGTGTCACTACTTACCCCAAATCGTCTTGCTGTTTCCCGATAACTCAGTTTTTCTTCCATCATGGTCTCTATAACCATTTTCTTGAATTCCGGTGTATACCGTTTGTTTGGCA
>EQ973352.1 GCA_000158655.1 [Clostridium] methylpentosum DSM 5476 | reverse complement strand
GACAAAACCCAGCTGAAAAAGGCAGTGGAAGAAGCGAACAAGTTCGACCTGAACAACTATGTAGAGGCCGGCCAATCCGAGTTCACCGCAGCGCTGAGCGCGGCAGATGAGGTACTGGGCAATGACCAGGCGACTCAGACCATGGTGGACGAGGCGCTCAACACCCTGTTGGAAGCAATGCTGAACCTGCGCCTGAAAGCAGACAAGAGCCTGCTGACAGCGGCGGCGGAAAAAGCGGCGGCAGTGGACGTTTCGCTCTACAGCGAGGAGTCGGTTGCACGTTTCAACGCAGCGCAGGAAGCAGTGAACGCAATGCTCGCGGATGAAAACCTGAGCGTAGAGAGCCAGGCAGCGGCGAACGCAGCGGCAAAAGAGCTGGAGGAAGCAATTCTGGCACTGGAGCCGGTGAGCGGAGCAGCAGCGATCAATGGAGACAGCACAATGAACACAGCAAGCAGCTCAGCGAAAACAGGAGACGCGGCAACGTTACCGCTGGCAATGGCGGCAGGCATCGCAGCGCTCGCATTCGCGGGATATGCAGTGAGCAAAAAGAGAAAATAGCC
>EQ973353.1 GCA_000158655.1 [Clostridium] methylpentosum DSM 5476 | reverse complement strand
TGGCTTGAGTTGACCCTATAAGGGCCTATTACTAGTAAGCATCTTAATTATCTCGCTTGCCCTACAGCCCGTAAACGGGCAATTGTCGTTCTAGTGGAAACATCTATTATTGAAAGTTTCCTATTAACGGCTCGCTTTGCTCGACCCTTGAAGCTAAAGCTTTTTTACGGGATCCCTCCACCGGCAGAGCCGGTGGTTTCCCTAACCAAATGAATCTCCCCGATAATGTCAAAGATGATTTACATGGATGGCAAAGCCCTCTGCTCTTCGCTTAGGTCAACAAGTGCGCTCTGCCTTGTCCTCCTCCATCTTCTTCGCATTCTTCCACTCCGTTTTCACATAATATCCTTCGCACCAAAATTTCCGTTTTCGATACTTATACCCCAGTTTAGGGGACTTCTTATAGATCATCAGATTGCTCCTCCCTTTCAGTTACCACATGAAACTGGACGCATTCACTTTCTCCAACATTTCCACCAGCATATGCACATGGTCGGGACATACTTCTGCTTCTACGTTTCTT
>EQ973354.1 GCA_000158655.1 [Clostridium] methylpentosum DSM 5476 | reverse complement strand
TTGTGTAACGAAAACCATGGGCTATGCGCATGGTTGTAAAAAGGCGGAAGCCGGAGAGTAGAAAAAAATAACTCCTTCATGTAGAAAAGAAGCGGGATTGCCAACCGCAAAAAAGCATGAAGGAGATCAATCAAGATGAACGATACTAGTAGTTAAGCGCAGAGTCTGCCCCTTGGGTATACGAAATGGAATTGCAAGAACCATATCGTATTTGCACCGAAATATCGGCGACAAATCATCTATGGGAAAATAAAAGCGAATATTGGAAAAATATTGAGAAAATTATGTGAGAACAAAGGAGTAGGGATCATCGAAGCAGAAGCATGTTCGGGTCATATCCACATGCTGGTAAGCATACCGCCCAAATATAGTGTATCGCAATTCATGGGATATCTCAAGGGAAAGAGTAGTTTGATGATATTCGACCGACATGCAAATTTGAAATATAAATATGGGAATCGGCAATTTTGGTGCAAAGGGTACTATGTAGATAGCATAGGGA